>CAVVTI010000001.1:0-3949310 GCA_963751205.1 uncultured Cytophagales bacterium
AGCGAGCAATTGGGGGGGGGGGGGGGGGGGGGGGGGGGGGGGGGGGGGGGGGGCTGTTTTTTTTTTTACAACTTCAGTTACATTATTGCTCCAGCGCTCCGACAACGGCATGCCCATGACCTCCAGCCTCGGCTGCAGGGACCTGGGGCGGCAACATCACGTCCGAGAACGTCCACCTCAAGCACTACATGAACACGACGTGGGTGAGTCGGCCCATCCCGGCTGATCGCCCGACCGAACAGGAGTTGTTCGGCGAGTTCTACGGCACGTCCGTCGACTAGGCTTTGCACGGATCCCGCGTCGAGAGGCCAACCCATGTCGGTCCTGGAGAAGACAAGCAGGACCTCATCGACTGCCTCGGCCAGGCGGGCGAACCGGTCACCCTGGCGCATGTCCGATCGGCGCTCGCGATGCCCAAGTCCTCGACCCATCGGCTGCTCAGCGAGTGGCCGCGCTCGGCATCGTGCGCCGGACCGAGGATGGCCGCTACTCGCTCGGACCGCGCCTGCTCTACTGGGGTGAGGCCGCCGCCGAGACGTTCGACCTGCGAGCGATCGCCGAACCGACCATGCGTCGGCTTCGCGACAGCTCGGCGAGAGCGTCCACCTCTACGTCCGCGACGAGGACGCCCGGATCTGCATCGCAGCCGTCGAGGCGCGCCACGAGCTCCGGCCGTTCATCCAGCTCGGTCGACCATTGCCGCTTCGGGCCGGCGCAGCCGGGAAGGTCCTGCTGGCCTTCGCTGAGGACGACATCCAGCGGCAGGAGCTCGAACGCGCCAAAGCTGACGTCGAGCGCCTGCCGAACGCCCCGGGCCCCGACCTGGCTCGACAGCTCGATGTCGTCCGCGCCGAGCGATGGGCGACGTCCATCGGCGAACGGGAGAACGGCGTGGCGGCCGTCGCGGCGCCGGTGACCAACTCGACCGGTCGGGTCGTGGCGGCGCTGTGCATCTCGGGACCAACGACGCGCCTCACGGCCGAGCGCCTCGAAGAGATGCGCGCGCCGGTCCAGGCCTGCGCCGCGGAGGTCACCAGGCTCTTGCGACGAGGCTGACGCTCAGGTCAGGCCGAGGGCCTCTGGCAGCCATAGGGTCACGGCCGGCACGTAGGTGATGATCAGGAGCGTGATCAGCAGCGCCGGGAAGTAGTACAAGGCGCCGCGGAACACGCGTTCGAGCGGGATCCCGGTGACGGAGCTGAGCACGAACGCGACGCCGCCCATCGGCGGCGTGAGCAGGCCGATCATCAGGTTGAAGATGACGATCGAGCCGAACTGCAGCGGGTCGACGCCGAACTCGACCGCGACCGGGAGCAGGATCGGCGTGATGATCAGGAGCGCCGAGGTCGGCTCCAGGATCATCCCGAGACCGATCAGCAGGACGTTGATGATCAGCAGGAAGACGACCGGGTTGTCGGTCAGGCCCAGCAGGCCCGCGGCGACGGCCTGCGGCACCTGCTCCTTGGCGAGGATCCAGCTCAGCAGTGACGACGCACCGATGATGATCATGATCTGGGCGGTCACGACCGACGTGTCGCGCATGATCAGGACCATGTCGCGCCACGAGACCGTCCGGTAGCTCACGGCAAGCGCGAGCATGTAGAGCGCCCCGATCCCGGCCGCCTCGGTCGGCGTGAAGAACCCGCCGAGGATGCCGCCGAGGATGAGGACGGGAGCGCCCATCGCCGGCAGGGCCCGGCGACGGCATGGCGAGCCGCTGCCCAGTCATAGGGCTCGCCGTGGAACTGCGTCTTGTTCCGGCCCAGACCCAGATCGTGATGCACAGCGCGAGCGTCATCGAGGATCGCGGGATGACCGCGGCGGCGAACAGGGCGCCGGTCGAGACGGCGGCCACCGAGGCGAAGACCACGGCTGGGATGCTCGGCGGCATGATCGGGCTGATCAAGCCGAGCTGGCGCTCAGGCCCACAGCGAACTCGGCTGGGTAGCCCTTCCGGCGCATGTGGTCGACCTCGATCGACCCGATGCCGGCCGCGTCGGCCAGGGCCGCGCCGCTCATCCACGAGAAGCCAAGGCTGACGCCGACGTTCACGTACGCCAGACCGGCGCGCAGCGGGCCGAGGAGCAGGACCGCAGCGTCATAGAGTCGATCGGCGATCTCGGTCCTGGTGGCGATGATGCCGACGAGGATGAACAGCGGGACTGCCAGCAGGGGCCAGCTGTTGATGCCGGCCATGGCCAGCCGGAACGCGAGGCCGACCGAGTACCCCTCACCGATCAGGTACAGCGGCATGGGCCAAAGATCGCGAAGGCCATCGGCACCCGGAGCAGGAACAGGCCGAGGATCAGGAGCAACAGCACGGGCGAGGTTCACGCGGCGGCCCCGCGGCGCGCCCGCGGATCTGAGGGATGTCGGCCACGACGATCCAGAGGGCCGCGCGCAGCGCGGTGAGCAGGAACCCGACGAGCGGCACCACGTAGATCCAGACGAGGGGGATCTCGGCCGCCGGTGTTCGCTGACCGATGTCGTCGGCGATCAGGGAGTAGATCGAGTACGCCATCACCGAGGCAGGTCGCTCCCACGATGAGGTGAACGACGACCTTCATCATGCCCAGGGCGCGAGGCGGCAGGACGTAGTCGACCAGCTGGATCGTGATGTGCCGGTCGAGGGCGAGCGGGTGGCCAGACAGGATGAAGGCCGCCAGACCATGGCCAGACGGCGACCTCGCCGGTCCACGCCCAGCCCCCATCCGGCAGATAGCGTTGCAGGACCTGCAGGAGGACCAGGGTCAGGATCGCGATCATGCAGCCGATCGGCGATGGCTTGCTCGGCCCGACCGATGTACCGAAAGATGGTCCGCAACGGCTCGCGCGTCGGCAGGAGCTCGGTCTGGGTTTCGGTTCCGAGCCCGGGGCCCGCGCCTACCAACTCAGCTGTCGGCAGGCGTTCCGCGGGATCGATGCCGTGCATCTCGTCCGAGGCGGGCGGTCCCTCCTGGGCCATAGTCGGCTGGACTCCTTTCAGGGCAGCGTGGACGGGCCCCATGCTAACCAGCAGGATGTCCGGATGCGGACACGCCCGCGACCGGTCGGCCGCGGGCGTGCGACGGGCTACGGGCCGTCGAGCGGATCAGCAATACGTGTGTGTGTTTTGGAAGTGTATTGCCACATTTTATTGTTGTATAAAGGTTGGTGCCCAGTTTGTTCAGAATAGAATTCATTTGGGCATCGGTTATTTTGCGGTCGGTTTTATATTGGAGCGCATACATAAAACCAATAGCTTCGGAAAGGTAATGGCTTACTTTGGCCTGGTCGGTGTTTGGCGTGCCCATAAACGGTTTGGCAGCTTTCATTTCCAGGATAGTCGAAGCTGCAATTACGCGTTCCCATTCGTTGCGGATGGTTGCGGCGGCGGCATCTTTGCCAGCCATGTCTTTATTAGTGATAGCAGCCCGGCCTTTCAGGAAACCATTCATCATGTTCTGGTTACTGGTATAGGCTTTATTTACCTGGTTGCTGTAGTTTGCCCAGAATTTTAAACCGGTCAGGTTGGTAGGGAAATCTTTCGGGGCGCCAAAGTAACCAAAGGCTTCGTCGAAGTGGTGTTCCATTGGGGTTCCGTCGCCGGCTTTCACGGTGGTATTGTCAATACCATTGCCAATTTTGCTTTCGGTCAGGTACACTTCCATGGCCTGGTAATAGAAAACGGCACCCATCATCCGTTTGGCAATTAACTGGCCGTATTCAATGCCGTCGGCATTTACCAGCCAGGATTTGGAAGGCTCGGTAGCGCTGACCAGAACTCCGGCTTTTCCGGGCATGGCAGTAGCATTTTTGGAGCTGGCTACCGCAACGCTATCGAAATAGGTCTCAAAAGTAAGGCGATGATCTGCGTAAGTTTTATCTTTTAACTGCTTGCCAGATGCATTCAGCTCAGTGGCATTGGTAATGCTACCTACATTAGTAAACGGATTGTTCTGGTTGGCATACATCGCGCGCATTTTCTGAGCGTCCAGCACTGTTCCTTTTACATTACCAGCTCTTATATAGTCGGAAATTGCGGTTAGCATATCGATGCGCTGGGTCTGGCCGCTGTAGTTTACGTTGGCAAAGTTGTAAGTAGAAGGAACTTCGTAAGCTGGCTTTGCCGGATCAACAATGTCGTCGTCGTCGTTATCGCAGGAAGTCAGAACAAAAGTACCGGCTAAAGTCAGCAGCAATGCGCTACGTCGCAACAAAGAAAAGTGGGAGATCATATAGTTGTTTTTATTTAGATTGAATTCAAATAGTGAGGCAAAGGTACTATCCGAAAATTTATTTCCAAAGGTTATTTAAACTAATTCTAAATAAAAATTTATGAAAGTTATTAGGCCGAACCGGCTGACTGGAAAGTGATCTGAAATATAAAACTGGTACTATTATAAGAATTCCGCCAGGTGCATATTTGGAAATGATGGCATCTTTGCTTATATTTTCTGTATATTTGTTTTGAAGCACGGCCTGTTGCCGGGCTTTGTAAATTTAACCCGCTTCTACTCCTATGAGTGAAGAAATTAAAAATTCGAAGTTTCAGGTGCGCCTGCCTTTGTTGGTTGCGGCGGCAATGGCCTTTGGCATGCTGATCGGGGCTAATATGTTCCAGGCTTCGCCAGGTACCAATGCCCAATCCATTTCAAAGGCGTATCTTAAGTTTCGTGATATCTTAAGTTACATAGACCGCGATTACGTAGATTCGGTGAATACCGAAGACCTTTCGGATTATGCCATAACCAGAATGCTGGAAAAGCTCGATCCGCATACGGCCTATATTCCGGCTAATGAAATGATCGTGGCTAACTCATATCTGGAAGGCGATTTCGACGGAATTGGCGTAGAATTCAATATTTTTCAGGATACCATTTTTGTAATTGCGCCAATCAGCGGCGGCCCTTCCGAATCGGCTGGTCTGAAGCCTTCCGACCGGATTATTAGGGTTAATGGGCAGAACGTGGCCGGTGTAAAAATTTCGAACCAGGAAGTTTTTGAAAAACTGCGCGGCCCCAAAGGTACCCGGGTATCGCTTACCATTCTGCGCAAAGAATCTAAAAAGCCGCTTACCTACGTTATTACCCGCAATAAAATTCCTACCACCTCAGTAGACGTAAGCTACCTGATAGATCCGCAAACCGGGTACATTAAAATAAACCGTTTTTCGGCTAATACTTACGACGAATTTAAGGAAGCGCTGGTAAAACTCCGGGCCCAGGGCATGACCCGCCTGGTGCTTGATCTGCGCGAAAATCCCGGCGGCTATATGGATAAAGCCACCAAAATTGCCGATGAGTTTATAAGCGGCAATAAAAAAATAGTTTACACCGAAGGCAAAAGTATCCGCTACGATTCTGAAACTTATGCCCAGACCCGCGGCGATTTTGAGGAGGGCTCTCTGATTGTACTTATTAACGAAGGCAGCGCTTCGGCGGCAGAAATTCTTGCCGGGGCCTTGCAGGATAACGACCGGGCCCTGTTGGTAGGTCGGCGCACCTTTGGCAAAGGACTGGTGCAAATGCCAATTGCGCTGAACGATGGTTCGGAACTGCGTTTAACCATTTCCAGGTATTACACCCCAAGCGGCCGCTCTATTCAAAAATCTTATAAGAACGGCGTTGAAGATTACGAATCGGACCTGGTGAAACGGTTCCAGCACGGAGAGATCTTTCACCCGGACAGCATTCACTTTGACGATTCGCTGAAGTTCAAAACCCGGAAAGGGCGGATCGTGTACGGTGGCGGCGGCATTATGCCCGACGTATTTGTAGCGCCCGATACGTCAGAAAATTCCCGGTTCCTGACCGAACTTTACGGCAAGAATATTATCCGCGAATTCGCTTTAAATTATTACCACGACCACCAGAAGGATTTCAAAAAAATGCCTTTTCATAAATTCCGCGATGAGTTTGTAGTAACCGATAAAATGGTAGAAGATCTGGTGAAAAAAGCGCAGCAGGCCAAAATTGCGGTAGACGAACGCGGATTCCGGCGGTCGCGTAACCTGATCAAGAATAACCTGAAGGCCTCTATAGCCCGCAGCATTTACGGCCCCGTTGGTTTCTTCCCGATCTACCACGAAAAAGACGTAGAATTCCAGCACGCCATTAAGCTGTTCGACGAAGCTGATAAGATATACAAAGGCCAGAATACCCGGGGTCTGGGCGTTAAGAATTGATTAATGATTAATGATTAATGTTTCAGGACCTGGACCTAAACCTAAAAAGTAATGTCATCCTGAGCACAATTGAGCGCGGGAGTGCGAAGATTGCGAGCGTAGCTCTGAAGGACCTTGTTGGCGGTTTGGAGCAACCTTGCTACTAGCTTCTGCCAAAGCCCTATCGCCGGATTGCACCCTAATCCCTGGTCTGTGGCGCACAGACCGGAGCACTACTGGAACATGGGCCGGATCTTTAGCAGGGCATGGTACTTTGTGAGTCACAGACCATGGTCATGCGCTTAGCAGGAACTTTTCTGCTGGCCGCTGACAAGGTCCTTCGCTATGGCTCAGGATGACGGATGTATTCTTTATTAGTCCGGGGGCAAAATCAGATATTAAACTGTTTTCGGTTTTTTAGTGAAAAAACCTACCGTTTTCAGGAATTTCGCCGTATTTTTAGACTTGTAAGTTATTATTACCAAACGGGCAGAAGGGATTTTTCTACCGAAAACCCTACCGTTTTCTGAATTATTTTTGTGCTTAAATCTTAAACTATGCCTTTTTATCATAAATTAGGTACTTTCCCGCTAAAGCGCCATACCCAGTTCCGGCAGGCCGATGGCTCGCTTTATTCGGAGCAACTGGTGGGCACGCTGGGTTTCAGCGGGGTTTCTTCGCTGTTGTACCACAAAAATCCGCCTACCCGTATTGAGCGCATTGGCGACCCGATCCCGTACAGCTATAAGCTGGCTAAAGATGCCAAATTCGCCCCAAGCCATTTGCGCACGTTAGGCGAAAAAACCACCGGCAAAGATTACCTGAGCGCCCGCAAAACCATGATGGCCAATAACGATTGTGCCATCAGCATTTGCAACCCGTCGGAAAGAACCATGAAATCCTATTACAAAAATGCCATTGCCGATGAGGTGGTTTTTGTGCACGAAGGCTGCGGCGAATTGCTGAGCCAGATGGGCAAATTGGAATTCCGCGAAGGCGATTACGTGGTTATTCCGCGCACCATCATTCACCAGTTCAAATTTAACGAAGGCCCGGTACGGTTGCTGATCGTAGAATCGTTCAGCCCTATAGAAACGCCGCGCCGCTACCGCAACCACTTCGGGCAGTTGCTGGAGCATTCGCCGTTCTGTGAGCGCGACATGCGGCCGCCAACGGAGCTGATCTATTGAAGAGGAAGAAGGCGAATACCTGGTGCAGATAAAGCGAGAAGGTTTTTTACACCAGTTCTACTACAATTTCAGTCCGTTCGATGTGGTAGGTTGGGATGGCTTCTTTTTCCCGTATGCCTTCTCCATTCACGATTTTGAGCCCATAACCGGCCGGATTCACCAGCCGCCTCCCGTACACCAGACCTTCGAGGCGCATAATTTCGTGATCTGTTCTTTCGTGCCGCGTTTGTTCGATTACCATCCGCTTTCCATTCCGGCGCCATACAACCACTCCAACGTAGATTCCGATGAGGTGCTTGTATTACGTTGCCGGTGATTTTATGAGCCGCAAAGGGGTGGATCTGGCATCGTTTACGCTGCACCCAAGCGGCCTGCCGCACGGTCCGCACCCGGGCACGGTAGAGGCCAGCATTGGCAAAAAGGAAACCCACGAACTGGCCGTAATGATCGATACGTTCAAGCCGCTGTATTTAACCGAAGAAGCGATGCAGTACCTGGACAAAAATTACCCGATGAGCTGGCAGGAAAACCACCCCGACCCGCCGCGGGCCGCCGATATGATGGATTAAAAATTTGATCTGCGAAAGGCAACGAAAATTGCCTGAAGCTTGTCTTGAAAAGAAAGTCGGCTTAGCCATTATTGAAATTATTTTATGAAAAAGATTCCATTTTTATTATTGTTGGTTTTGGCCCTTGTTTCAGGCTGTAAAAAAGAGGTGGAGGAAGTAGAAAAGATCTTCACCTTCGATATTTCCAATTCCAAGTCGATCAAGATTTCGAAAGATACCGTAAATGCTGTTCACCAGTACCAGGCTTTTGTAAACATGCCTCCCTTGCCCGTAAGTGGGGTTTCTTCCAGCGCCGAAGCCGATTTTCAGCGAAATGGGACAACCACTAACCTAGTAAAGAATATTAAAGCGCAGGAATTGATCTTAACCATGCCAGACAACAGTCCGGCAACGTTTAAATTCCTGGAAAGAATGGATGTGGAAATTGCTATGGAAGACGGCTCTGACCCGGTATTAATGGCTTATAACCGAAACATTCCGGCAACTATTGGCCGCCGGTTAGTTTTTACTCCTACCGAAAACACTATGGATAAATACGTAAAAGCCGGAAAATACAATTTGAATTTAGTGAATGTGCGGCTACGCGATACGGTATCCAGCGATCTGAACATTACGGCTAACATGACCTTTAAAGTTACGGCCAGCCCGATCAAATAGGTAAACCAAAACCTGTAAAGCGGGTTTTGGGTAATGAAAAGTCTTTTCCGGAAATGCTTTGCGGCAGCTTCGGGAAAGACTTTTTTGCGTTATAACCCTGCCTTTCCAGGAAGATAATTTTAAAATTAACCCTAACCAAGTCAGAAACGAAGGTTTAAAAAGCTCCCCTCCTTTCAAAGGAGGGGCTGGGGGGCAATGCTGTCAACTGAAGCGTTTTGCGTCATTGCTGCTGTTTCGGACATCTGTGTCCGAAACTAAGTCTGCTGCGGACATCTTTGTCCGCGTGTATGGATACTGGGACAAGGATGTCCCGGGCAGAAAACTTCCGGACAGAAGATGTCCGGAAGAGCATTGCAAAAAAAAAATAAATTGATATTCCTTAAGTTGACAGCATTGAGGATGGGCAGCTTTTTTCTCTTCCTGCTCAATTTCAGGTTGTAGGCTTTTTTTTGACTTTTTCTATCTTTTACTTTTTTAGCCTAAAAGCCTACCATTTTTGAAGCCTCTCCTAATAAAACGCAACCATCAAAATGAAGGTAGGCAAAAGCTCCCCTCCTTTCAAAGGAGGGGGTAGGGGGTGGTTGTTGCATCCGGTTGTAAAAAAGGCAACTATAAAAACCGTACCCTTTAAGGCAAAAAAACTCAGAAAAGCGGCCTTATAAGTTCCCTCGGCTAACGCTCGGGATGACCAAGTAGTAATTTAGGAAAAGCTGCTGATCAGTACCACCAGCAGCGTTAACAAACTGATTACGCCCGCCAGAATGCCGGCATTGAGGCGAAATGCCCAGGAAATACGGCGCGTTAAACCAATAATGGAAGCCAGGGTTTGGAGCACCAGCAGAAAAGCGAAATTCCGGTAAATGCTGGCGCCGTTCACCGGGTAGATCTGTTCCAGAAACCGGATCTTATATTCCTGCTTTAAAAGGGGCGTTTGCCATACATCTACGCTGAAGCCAGGTTTCAGAAAAAGTTTAGCAGCAATTTTAGGCGCTACCCGGAACTGTGTATTCGGCGTAAAAACCTGGATAGCCCTTTCAGAAACCCGGCCGGCGGGAATAACGATCTCAGAAACCAGCAGCGCCGTTTCGTGTTTTAATTCTCTGGCAAATACCAGGTCCAGCAATAAAATAGCCGTGAGTAAGAGGCTTGCCCGGCAGATCTTCCGGAAGAAAGGCTCATAGGTGCGGTAATCGTTCCGGGGAGCAGGCCGTCGTTTTTGGGCAGCATAAGGCCGGCGGGGGCCATGGCCTGGAGTTGCTCTGGGGCTGGCGGCTGGGCGTACAACCGGGTTCGGGTTATTTTTGAAGTTTACCCAGCGGTAGTGGTATTGTTGCCTTTTCTCTTTATTGCCCAGCGTTTCGTAGGCTTCTTTTATGTCCAGGAATTTCTGGTGGTGGGCCGCGTCGGGGTTTTTATCGGGGTGGTATTGGTGGGCCAGTTGGTAATAAGCTTTCCGGATCTGGGTTGGCGTGGCGTTGCCGGGAATGCCTAATATCTGGTAGTAATCTTTCAACCTTAAAATAAATTAACTTAGATCAGCCGGTGGCTTTCCCGCTGATCGGCGGGCAGGTTTTCGTAACGGCGTTTTGCCAGGTAACCGCCTATGGTACCGGCCGCTATTTTAGCCAGCAGGGTTATAATATCGATGGCATCGAATTCGGCGGAAGTTAAAACCATGATTATGATATCTAAAATGGCCACCAGTAAACCGGTTAAAAAGCCGTGAAGCACGTGGTTGTGCCAGGGTTTCCGGGCCGCCCAGAAGCCAAAGGCCAACGCTGCCAGCGGCCCCACAATGGGGTTAATGTATTCGCCGGCTTGGCGGGCAAATGCTTCATAAACGGCCTGTCCCTGGCCCGGTGCGGCAGACACACCCCAAACCGTAAGCACAGCAACCAGGATTATTAACGGGATGAATTCGGCCATAAGGGCAGCCATAAGAACGCGCAATATCCGGACTGGTTCTTTTTTTATTTCCATAATGAAGTAGTAAGGGAGCGGTAAAAAAGAAGCTGATGATTTAAGGCTAAGGTACGTGCTTTTTTAGATAACTGTTAAGCCGATATTCGTTTGGATGGAAAACAAAAAAAGCCAGCTCCGGCGGAACTGACTTTTTAAGGGCAAAACAATACCGTTTTTCTTAGCCGTTTATCTTTTTCAGGTACTGCGCAAATTCCTTCGCGAAATACGTTAGAATAATGTCGGCGCCGGCGCGTTTAAAGCTTAGCAGCACTTCGGCCATGGCGCGTTCGCCGTCGATCCAGCCGTTTTGCGCCGCTGCTTTTACCATGGCATATTCGCCTGAAATGTTGTAAGCGGCAATGGGTAAATGCGAATTATCGCGCAGGCTTTTAATGATGTCCAGATAAGGTAAGCCGGGTTTTACCATTAAGTAATCTGCGCCTTCCATGGTGTCCAGTTCGGCTTCTAATAAAGCTTCGCGGGCGTTGGCGGGGTTCATCTGGTAGGTTTTCTTATCGCCGAATTTCGGGGCCGAATCCAGGGCATCGCGGAACGGACCGTAGAAAGCGCTGGCGTATTTGGCGGTGTAGCTCATAATGGCCACGTTCTGAAACCGTTCTTATCTAAATGTTCCCGGATGTAACCTACGCGGCCGTCCATCATATCGGAAGGGCCGATAATGTCGGCGCCGGCGCGGGCCTGTTCCAGGGCCATTTTTGCCAGGATATCCAGAGTGGCATCGTTCAGGATTTCGCCGTTGTCTACAATGCCGTCGTGGCCGTCGGAAGAGTAGGGGTCCATGGCTACGTCGGTCATTAGAACCACATCGGGGAAGTTCTTTTTTACTTCGGCAATAAACTTGCGGGAACAGGCCTTCTTGGTTGTAGCTTTCGGTGGCGAAGCGGTCTTTTTTATCTTCGGAGATAACCGGGAAAGGGGCAAAGGCTTTCACGCCCAGATCTACGCATGGCGGCAATTTCGTCCAGCATCCGGTCGGTGCTGAACCGGGAAATGCCCGGCATGGAAGTTAATGGGAATTGCCTGGTTCTGGCCTTCTAAAACAAATATCGGGAAGATAAGGTCGTTTACGGTTACGGCGTTTTCCTGCACCATATTCCGGATCACTTCGGATTTGCGGTTGCGGCGGGGCCGGCGGGTTAAATTCATAAGCTTACAGGTTTAAATGAATTGCTGCCGCAAAGGTACGGGTATTGGGTGGGGAATGAAAATTGGTAGCTATGAGTTTTTGGGGTGGATGGGAGAGGGTTTCAGGGTTTCAGTTTTTACCCGGGAAGAATATAATTTTGAATATTTTTATTACTTCCATTTTGCCGTTGTTGGTGAAAACACCAACAACGGGGTGAAGATCATTTGGAATATTTTATAAAATCAACGTGTAAGTAGTCGGTTACTGTTGGGTCAACTGCCAGAATTTGCCCGGTTTTTTTATTTTCAATAGTCACAAAGTCGTGGTCTTTAAAGAAAGGGGAACTGAAATATTTGTGAACATTTGTTCCTAAAAAATAAAGTTGTCCGATTTGTGGTTTTGCGGTCCAACTGTCATCAAGGCTATACTTCTTTAGCAGATAGTTACAGGTTGTGGCAAAAAAAGTAGCATAACCAATACAATGGGCCGTTTTGGTGCGTATTAGTTTATTTGGGTCGTTGTGGTTTTTGTCTGCTGCGAAATTTAATTTATTTGAAGTTATGGAGAGACTTAGTTTGGCTATTTGCTTTACATCAGGTTCGGTTTGTTTGCCGTTGCTTTCGTTAATATAGTTGGTAAGTTCTTTATCCGTTGCTGCATAATTCGTTCGAAGCCCAACTGACTTATATGTTACTAAATTCCGGTAAAACCAACCACGAAACAAAAGTCCAACTAAGGTTAGAATTAAGATTGTTAGAAATGTTCGTATAATGATTTTCATTTTGAACAGGAGTGGTTTGCAGTTACCGGTAACGGTTAGTATAGCCTAAGCCTGAAGCAAAGCTAGGGCTGAGGCTATGCCTGGTTACCCCGCGGAATTCTTTCAGGCTACTTTCACTTGCCTGTTGAGTAGTTCAACCTTGAAATTAACCTTTGCTTCAAGTGCATTGAATACTTTCAGAATAGTATCTATTGTCACGTTAGTGGCATTATTCTCAAGCCTGGATATTTGGGCTTTTTTTACCCCTACAAGTTGCCCAAGTTGCTCCTGCGTAAGGTTTCTTTCTTTTCTTGCTGCCTGAATCATGTCCCCAATCAGCTCCAGCTTGAGTTCAAACTCGTAATTATCACGCTCCGGCGTTCCTTTCAATCCTATAAGCCTGTCTTCTGCTTCGCTTAATGAATATCTTTTCATGATTACCTTTCTTTAAAATAGATTTCCCGAATACGTTCGGCCTTGTCAATTTCTTTTTTATCTACTTTGCTGGTTTTCTTGATGAAACCATGAGTGGCGAGTACAAGTGTTTCCTTCTTGTCTGTTTTATCCCAAAAGGCAAGAAGTCTGTACTGAAGCCCTGCATATAGAGTCCTGAACTCCCATATTTCGTTCGTTAACTTTTTGAATAGCTTCGGGTCGGTGTGGAACTGCGCTCTCCGTATATTCTGAAGTATTTTCTCCCGGTGCTTCAGCTCAAGCATTTCCAAATACTTGAAAGCCTCCTCCAGCAAGTCAACTTCAAATTTTTGTTGCATTAAATACTTATCTTTAGATACTGCCAAAGATAAAGAAAAGTTTCTTTATATGTAAACTTTTAATGACTCATATTATGGGTAACGGCTAGGCTAAACGACCGGCAAGGCCGCCGGCCGTAGCTTGGCGTTTATTTTTTTGTTAGCTGCTGTGATTTTACAGTGCTGCTGCAATTTTCTTAATCCATTCTTTTCCAAATACCCTTAACTCCAGAATTGGCCTAAGTGCTGCCTTTCCTTCTAAATACCACCACTCACTGTATTGATCTATGTAAATTCCGTTCTTGTAATCAAGGCTATAAAGGTAAATGCTGTTTGTATCTAAGTCGATTAATTTTTCAAAGGCTACAAGCACAAAATCAGTTCTTACTTTTAAAACCGCGATATCAGCCCATTCTGGAAGTATTAAGTAATTTATTTCTTCAAAATTTTTCGATAGCAATTGTAATAACTCGTATAATTCGGCTGCCTTTTCTCTGGGAAAGCTAATGTTTAGATAATTAAAGGCGAAGTCGAAGCGATTGATTGAAATTTTGTGGTTATCAATTTCCTCAAGTGTTAGAACATCTTCTTCACTTATTTCTTTTTCTGCTATAATTGAAATTTGTTCCAGCAGGTTAGGAAGTTGATTTTTTCTTTCTTGTTTTCGCCTCAAAAGCTTTATCCGCTCTTGCCTTTCTTCTTTATTATTCACTTTCTTAATTAATATGGCAGCTACCGTTAAAGTGTTTATGAAGTTGCGGCATTTGAAAATCATCATATTCAATCAACCACAAAAGCAAAATAGCGATTTAAAGTCGAATGCTTAATGGCCAGCCACTATTTCATAAACGTATTGTTACCAGCAATTTTGTTTAAGGCTTAATCCCTTGTTCATACTGTTTGGATATATCAAAAGTATAATCTTAAAATACTAGCGTCATCATTTGTTGTGGACTTGGTGTTTAGCTCTTTAAATTTTTTCTTAACATCATTATATTTAGTAAATTTTTTTAAATCGGATAATTGATTGTTCTTAAATAAGTTTTCATAGTAGGTCATAATTTCCTTACTAATGCCGCCATATTGTGAGAGGAGTATATTGGCGGTGTTAGTCACTATCGGTTCCTCATAAAATGTGTATGTACTCTTATCAAAAACAATATTACCATTACTATCTTTAACATCGTTTCCATTGGAATCTTTTTTGGGCTTCCCAACTATCAATGAGGAATCTTCCCTAATATATTTCAAAAATTTATTGACCGTCATATTATTGCTTATGTAGTCGTGCATCCGTTCGTGGACAATCATTTGCAATATCCCATCAAAGAGAAATCTTATTCTTGCATCCTTTACATCAATACCGGGATACAAGGGAGTTGTAAGTGAATAGGCTCCTCCATTTCTAAGGGTTGTTTTATTAAGCAGAATCAGATGGACATTTTTATCACTAGTTCTAAAATCTTCTGTTGCTCTCCGATAAGACATGCTATAATTTGAGGTTGTCGCATTCGCCTGCTTTTGGTTATTTTGGTGTATGCTAAATACATAATGCCTGTTAACATTAACATTCATAACTGGAGTAATGTCTTTATTTAATGATGAATTAGCCAAAGGGGTGATTTCTGTATTTGCGAAGAGGGATTTATAAATATCCGGATACTTTACTTTTAAGATCAAAACTGCACGTAACAGTGCATAAACGTGCAATTGATCCTCATAGGCATTGAAAGTAGATAGAAATGTAAAATTATCATATTGAAATACATTTCCAGGAGAACTCACTTCTCCATATTCAGTCGAGGTAGGAGTAATAAGAGAATTATCTCCAATAAGTCCCAGTTTCTTAAAATCTATAAATCCATAATATTTTAGCTTTTTGCGATTGATAGGTGTAATTATATCTTCTACATTCTTATTTCGTTGTGAATAAATTATAGAATCTATTCTAATGTCTATTTGTTCAACAGTTAATGCCTCCTGAGCGAAATCCATATTTGTCTTTATCCAATTTAACTGGTTTGTTTCTGGAAGCAATGTTGTGATATCAACGATGGTTGATTTCAATAATGATTTGTCCTGAGCAATAATAACATGAGCCTTTAAAAGCACTAAGAAGCAGAGCACAATGGTTTTAAGACTTTTTTTCATATTTGAAGGTTTAAATTAAATTTAAAGTTAGAACAGCATTTCGAATTAAAACTTTTCATGTTTAATTTTTGGACAAAATTTTAGTCGTAAGAGGATTTAAAAAAACATTAAAGATAACAAGAGCATTGTCTTTAAAATTTCTGCCAACTAGTTTATATACCGAATAATTCTGGTTATCTAACCACCGACGGTAAGATAAACGGATGTATGTTTAGACAAATATAACAAAAGTGTACCAGGGATTACCAGATAAGCGCTATCCTTTTTCCTGAAAAAACTCCTGGCAGAACCGCTACCTGAACAGCCGGAAAAGTAAAATAATGATCGCGATGATAACGATGGTGGTATAGATCTCTTTGTTGTAACGGGCCAGCCAGTTGGGCAGGTAAATATCGAAATTATCTTTCTGCGAACCGGAATATTTGCGGGCGATTAAGGTTACCGGGCAGATGTTTTTAAATACCAGCAGCACCAGCCCTTCCAGCAGAATCAGCGCGATGCAGATCCACACCCATTTGTCTATTTTATCTACGATAACGGCATACAGTAAATAGAATATAACCACGTTGAAAAACATCCATATCAGGGTATGGATCACTTTAATAAGTATAAGCTTAGAATTCTCTGTCATGGGAGCAATTGTACCTGATCTGTAATACGAAGTTATCCGCTCCGGTTTAATGCCTTCAACTCAGAAAATCTCAGGCTCTGCTCAATCGATCATATCGCCCATCGCTTACGCCTAAGGTAAACCAGATAATGAAAATGGCCAGCAGGATCTTTACCACGGGTGGAATGGCGAAGCCAAGGCTTTGCTTTAGAATTACGTTGGTGAGCGGCAGGTAGAGTAAGGAAAGCAGCAGGAAGACAATTCCCGGAACGGGGTGCACCAGAACCAGGTTTGCCAAACCGATCATAAAAACCATGATGCCAAATAAATAGCTGATCCCTTTTCCAATATTCGATTCTTTCGGCATCATTTTTTTCTTTAAAATTCAGGTCCTTATTTATTTTTTTCAGGCTTAATATCATCCGGAGATTTGGTGTAGGCATCCAGGCATTTGTTTAGCGGCTCTCCGCTGGTGTGAATACAATTGCAGAAATCGCAGCCGGCTTCGGCCCTTTTACTGCCTTTAAATTGGGTAATACAATCTTTTAAGGAATTGCGAGGCTTAATGCTGTAGAGGCTTGGAAAGACCGCTATAAAAAAGACAATGGTTGCAAAAACGCATGCAAAAAAGAAAACCGGGAATTTATTGCTGCGTTTTTTCTTCTCCGGCAATGCATCGGCAACGGGCAGCCGGTTAAAAGGAAGAATGTATTTCCATTTTTGGTAATTCCAGCAGAGCAGATACAAGTTAGCCAGGGTCATTAAAGGGGCAGTAAGAAGAGAGCCTTCAAAACGCGTGGCAAACGTAAGAATGGTAATATTTAGGATGATGGGGAAATAGATAAAGGCGCCAAGCGTTACGGTGCGCGGAATAAGCAGCATAATGGCCGCTGCTACCTGCAGCACCCCGATAAACGTGTAGTAATAACCCGTTAAGTGCAGCGCTACCAAATAATGTCCCATGGGGTGGTTTTCATGCAGGCCGCTGGCAAACCGTTCATCCATAATTTTTACCATGCCCGCCGGGAAAAATCCGGCAGCCAAAGCAAGCCGGTTAAAAATGGAAAAAAGCCAGAGCCAGGTATTTTGTTTTGCCTGTTCATGAAACCGGTTAAGGGTAGAAGAAATGCTCATAAGTTCAAATTAATTGCTTTATAGATTTATCTAAACCCAAAAAGCACCGGAAACAGAAAGGTCACGATAATTGTCCAGAAGGCGTACACGGGCAGGTAATAGGCAATCACTTTTCCTACGCCGCTTAGGTCAGATTTCCTGGTAAGCACACGGAAAAGTTGCGCGGTTACCAGCAAAAGGTTTACTAAGATCAAAACATTGCCTCCCAATACCGCCGCCCGGTTAGGCGTAATTCCCCATTCTGAGATCCGGAACAAAATAGCAGACAGCGCAATACCATTTACAATAATGGTTACCGCCGACAACAGGAATAAAACCCATATTTCAAGCCGGCTTTTTGTTGATTTTGTTTCGGCTACGGAAAAGAAAATAATGGCCATTACGCCGATCAGCAAGGCATTAAAGATGAGTAAAAACTCCCGGTCGTTGTAAGGATCTTTGCCGGAGTAGACCATAGCAACCAAATAAATTACCAGCATTACCAATACCAGCGGACTGAATATGCGGGCAATTACCGGCGACACTTTGCCTACCAAATGCGGATTGGTTTGAGTTAAATAGGTGCCTAAAATGGGAGCCGCCGGCAGCCCAAAAACTACAATATTCCGGAAGTAAAATTCTTCGATGTGAAAGCCGATCAGCTGAAAAAGCCCGATGGTGATGGCGGTCATGATGCCGCCGGCAATCAGGATGAGGGCGGTCATAACTACCAGGTCGCCGTTATACTTTAGAAAGCCCAGCCGTTTTTCCGGGTTATTTGGATTATCACCAACAAAAGCAAAGCCTAATATGCTCCAGAGGAATAAGAGTAAATGCAGACACGATAAAGTTAAGGTATCGCTGGTATTAACGTTAGGAAGGGAATTGATGAAGATCAACCCGGCCAGGGTTAAGGCGGCTATTAAAGCTATCTTAACTGGTGCTAATTTATTCTTCCAGGCAAAGAAAGCCGTTAAAGCCGGAAAAATGATAAAGCCAATGTTGCGGGGGTAGAAAAATTCTTCGTCTATGCCTGAAAAGTTCGGGATTTTGGCAATTAAACCGGCCACTACCGAAGCAATAATTACAAATAATAATTCCCGCCCGGTACCCCAGCTGATCTCATCGCTTTCGTAATGCAGCCGCTCCTGCCAGAACTCCGCCAGCTGGCTTCCTTTCAGTTCCGGATAAATGGTATTGAATTCCCGTTTAAAAGTCGCTTTGTTTGTGCGGTAGAGTTTTTCGAGTTGGCCGGGGTTGTTCAGGTGGGCGCGAATTTCCTCTTTCATGGTTTATACTTTAAACTTTGTAGTTGGAATATGAAATGCTGGTCGGGCCGGATACGTTAGTTCCACATGGTGCCGGCCAGACCTAAAACGGTGCCCATCCAAAGCCCGATCGCGTAAACAACCAAACTTAAAAGGATGGCCACTGTCCGGTTAAAACCGCGGGAACTCTGATAGTCCATGAAAGCATAAAAGGCCCCGCCCATTGCCCCTGCCAAAGGCGTAATGATCAAGGGCCTGATCATCCAGAACTTTCCCCAGGCCGGGTTCGGCGCATCTACCCCGAATACAAAAAAAGAGATCGCCAGGAATGCGATACCTGCGCCCACCAAAACTGGTATGATCCATGAGATCTGGTGCGGTTGTGAGGTTGGATTGTTTGATTGAGTCATGATAATTTAAGGTTTAAATGGTTTTAGGTTTTTATCGGCTTTGCCGGTTATGAACACTTTCCAGGATAGAAAATTATTTTTTAATGTTTAGAAAGAACTTTGTAATTCAAAGTGTAAATGCAAAAAAAATATGGTTTGGGTTAGCCGCTTAATTAGAAGTTCTTTAGATAATAACTTCTAAAAAACATTGCTGCCTGATCTTCAATGCTATATTCTTAAAGTTTAGTTTAGTTAAAAGTACTTTGCGTTTCAAAGTTAATGTTTTTAACGGAACTTGTATACTTAGGTTAAAAAATTCCGGAAGTTTATTTTCTCCTGGTCGTTTTGTTCAACATTTCAATAACTGATTCTCTTAAGTGCTACGTTCTATAATGACCAAATTTCCGGCTACCTGGCTTCTTCGTATTCTTTCCGCTTTCGTTTTTCATACTCCCGGCGTTTGATCTTACGGTCGATAAACTGAACCACTTTCCAGATGGGAAACATGGCCGCCGCTACAATAATGCTGGTCCAGAAAAAGGGCGTGCCGAAGAGCAGGGTTATTAAAAAGGCCAGTCCGGCCACCAAAAGTAAAATACCCAGAATAAAGAGTTGGGCAAATAAAAAGGTGAAAAATTTGGGCGTGGTGTTCTCTTTCCAATAGGTATCGGGCTCTCTCAGAATGGAATAGCTGGTTATATAAACCAGCACCACCGCAAAGAGGCTGGCAAAATAAGCCCATATCCCGAAGGTATTTACGATGTAGATCAGTAAGGCTACAAACCCGACCGCCAATAGAATCATCAGCAGAAAGAGACCAAGAAGCATTAAAAGAAGGGGCCCCCAATCCGGATCTTTGGCGGAGGTTAGAATTTTCCTGGATTCTCCTTCAGGTATTTTTTTCAGGGCAGGTAAAGGTGCTTTGGGTAAAATCCGGAGCTCAGGTTCTGGTGAAAAAGCCCTAACCGGTTTTAGGGCTTTAAGAGAATTTCCGGCAAAGGTTGGAGCTACAACCGGCAGCAAAACGGCGGGTAATTTCCGGACAGGAACAATATTCGGATCGCAGTTTTTTTCGGCGACTACATTAACCGGTTCTGAAATAGCCGGAGCCGTTTGGAAAGGGTAATAGGTTTTAGCGCAGCCACTGCTGAGAAACAGAATTAACCACCCTAAAAGTACTGCCCACTTGTTTCTCATAGCTGCCGGATCATAACGCAAATTTCTGGTGCAAAAAATCAGATCAACTGGTCTTTTGCTGCCATTTAATAAAAAGTATACTGGTAAAAACGGGCCTCTCCGGGAATGCCGCCATGGTTCAGGGTCAGGATCTTTTCAACCAGGCCCTGTTCATTGTAAAAGTAGGTGGTAAGGCGGCTGCTATTGTCGCTGTGGACTACTTTTTCTGAAAGTAAGCGGCCGTCGGGCTCCCGTTCATAGGTAGTGCGGGTTCCGTAGCTGGTTTCTGCTATCAGGTAACCATTCGCATTATAAGTTAGCGTCCTGTTCGGTTTCAGGGTGCCGGGCGTATGCCGGGCCATTTCGTCGTAGATTGTATAAAAGCCATGTTTGGAGCCTAAAATGTACCGGCGCTTTTCCGGATGCTTTTCGAAATACAGAAACAATTCTACTTCAAAGTCTACTTCGCCGCTTTCAATTTTTCGGCCGTTCTCAAATTTATGATAATAGTAATCGGGCTCACTTAAGCCTTTTGGCGAATAAGAAAGGTAATCGAGGCGGTGAACGTTTTTGTTGCCTTCTAAGGGATAGCTGCGGCTTATTTTTTTATTTTTAAAGGAATAAGAAATGTTTTTGGTGATGGTGTAAGCGGTATCGTTTTTTACGTAAGTCCGGATGGTGGTTTCGCGGACCCATTTGCCGTTTACGGGGTTAAAGCGGTAGGAGCCGGCCTTTTTAAAGCCTTCTTTGCGGTACTGGCTCCGGTTGGAAGGCACCCATTCGGTTTCTGGGCCGGTAATAATGGCCTGGGCATTCCCGTTGGCTTCGCTCCGGCGCAGAAAAGACGTGAAGGTGAGCGTATTGCCCTGTTCGTCGTAGGTCATGTCGTGCCGGTGGGAAAGTTCGTGGATGCTGTTGGAAGCCGTTTCGCGGCGGATAACCCGGCCGTTTTCATCGATGAGCAGGCGCTGTTCCAGGTTTCTCATACCATCTTTAAAGGGCGCTCTTTCTACCCGGATCTCTTTCACCTTTTTCTCCCGGAAAACATCGCTTTGCTGGCGGCCGTAAGCGTTTTCCGTGCCCTGCCCGGAAGCCTGGTTCATCAGGAAAAACAAAGCAAAAACGCCGAAACAAATAGTTGAAAGATATCTTTTCATAAAGGCATTAACTGGCCAGGTAATGTAAGTTAGAAAGTTTTCGGGGAAACCAGGAATTTTCTGGTAATAAGATAAATGCTATCCTGATCCGCATTCGGTCAGGTTTACCATTGACCTTTAATTTCCTGATTCAGCGGCTTTTTTCTTTTTCATGTAGCGCTTAACTCTGTGTTTATAGCTAATATTCCGGATCAGGTCTACCAGGGCGGAAATGCCGAGGGTCAGCAAATTTGCCAGTATATAAAAAGCCAGGATCAAGGCCAGGACAGTCCAGAAAACGGGCCAGCCCAGCATGGGAGCAAGCCAAAGGGCCAGGGCTTTAATTACAATTATGAGCCAGATTATTGCCAGCGGAATCAGGGGTAAAAGAAAGATCACGCCAACCGGAGGGCTCTGCGATTCAGTGAACTTTACAAATAGCGCTATCAGTCCGGCAATAAGCAGGGTTAAAATAATGAACCAGGCAATCGGAAAGGCTTTCAGCCTGGCTTTTACCGCCAGCTTTTTATCCTGTTTTTCAGCTTTCAAAAAGGGCGTAGCAGTGGCGGCCAACCTGGCGGTCTTTACCGGCAGGAGTTGCGTTGAAGCTTGAAATTTTATGCGTTGGTTTGGGAAGTGAGCAAGAGGTAAACCAGGCATTCGGCTTTGGACTTTTTCAGGCAGAAATCCTACCGTTTGATCTGAGATCTCACCAACTGAATCTCTGGTTGCTGGTTTTTTGCTGGTTTCGGGAAAACTATGCGTAGGATTTATGGATGTTGCAGAGGGCCTGAAAAAGTATAAGCTTTTCTGGCAGCCCGAAAGAAGCAGCAATAGCAGGAGGGTAATTACTTTGCAGGGCCAGGTTAGTTTCATAAAAATGGGTTCGGAAAAATGATGAATCGGGCCGGTTAAAGTTTATACATCTGGTAATTTGTATATCTGGTAATATCTATTGGGGTCATATTCCTTCATTTCTCTTAAAGCTTTTCCACGCTGAGCCTCCCGGGCCTTTTCTCGTAATCTTATTAGCCAATCAATGAATACAATCATTAGGATAATTGTCAGGACCATGGCCAGGAATACCAGAAAACCGTACCCCGGCGCCAACGCTTTGGCTATAATTAACAGCCAGGGGATGGAAATCGGAAACATAAGGAAAAGATAAAGTTCACCAAAGGAAGGCATAGGTTTATTTAACCCTGCCAGAAAAAGAATAAACAGGGTAACTAAAGTGGCACTTAAAATAATAAACCAGACCAAAGGAAAAGCCTTCGAAACGCTGCCGGTTAGTTGTTTTCTGGGCTGGCTCCGGCTTTTTTGAACTGCGGCTTTTGTCGCTGCCTGCCGGGAAATTTTATGGGCCAGTAACTTTGCTGCGCCCGGCTCCTTTGGTCTAAAATTGGCGGGTTTTGCTGTTAGTAAACCTGGCTTCCGGTTTTTGATTTTTTGGGCTGAAAACCCTACCGTTTGGTCTGAGATTTTATAAATTGAATCTACGGCAGTCGGGTTAGATTCGCTGGTTCCGGGAAAGCTGTGTACCGGACCTTTCGATGCAGTAGACGATGCAAAATAGTATAAGCTTTGACGGCAGCCGCAAAGCAGCAGAAGCAGGAGCGAAAACAGAGAAAAAGTTGTTTTGCAGGCCATCGGTAAATCAGTTTTTCGGTTTGCGGGCAGGCACGATCTGGCGGTTTATCATAGTTATTTCCTTAAAAAATCTGAGCGGGGAGTGGTTTTTTATTTGATCCTAAGGCGCCTGTTCCCGTTCCAGTTGTTTCTTTTTATGTTCCCGTAAATGCTTTTCCCGCCGGGCTTTCTCCTGAACTTCAGTTAACCAATAAATGAATAAGGTAAGCAGAATAATTGCCAAAACCATGGCCAGGAATAGAAAGAAACCATACCCCGGCGCCAGCGCTTTGGCTAGTATTAACAGCCAGGGGATCCCCACCGGAATTAATAGTATAAACACGATTATTTCCATGCCATAGCTTTTGCCGGAAGTTAAAACTTTATATAAAATGAATAACCCGACTAACAGCGCGCTGAGAATAATAAACCAAACCACCGGGAAAGCCTTTTTAACGAAATGTGATTTTTGCTTTTTTTCCTGGCTCAGGGCTTTGTGAACCGGGGCCCTGGTAACTGCCGGTCGTGAGATTTTTGCCGGCAGCAGCCTGGCCATTACCGGAGTTTTCTTATCGGGATTACCTTGCGCCCTGGAACGCAAATCGGGTACCCGGCTATCTACTTTTTGGAGCTTAAACCCTACCATCTGTTCCGGAATTTCACAAACAGGACCTAAGGCCGCCGGGTTAGATTCGCTGGTTCCGGAAAAGCCATGTGCCGGACCTGTATATGCTGAAGACGGCGCAAAATTATACAGGCTTTTCCGGCAGCCGGAAAGCAGCAGCAATAGCAGAAGCGAAAACAGAGAAAAGTTAATTTTGCAGCCCATGGTTCGGACAGTTTTGTAGAGTAAGGGTAGACATGGCCCGGAGGTTTGTTTTAAAATTATACATCTGATAGGAGCGTTTTTTGATGTCTGTTACTAAGGCACCAGATCACGTTCTAATTTCTTCTTTTCCTGTTCCCGCAAATACCGTTCGCTTTGGGCTTTCTCCTGTACGCCTGACAGCCAGCCAACAAACAGGAAAAACAGGATAATAGCCCCCAGCATGGCCAGGAACGTCCAGAAACCCGCCCAGCCCAGCATGAGCGCCACGGGTTTTGCTGCAATAATGAGCCAGGGAATTAAAACCGGAACCATAAGAATAAGGATGCCCACCTCCACCGCGGGTCCCTGGCTTTCGGAACTTAGGATCATGTAATAGATCAGAAGAAGGCCCAATAAGATGCTTAAAATAATAAACCAGACCGTTGGAAAAGCCTTCGAAACGATACTGGTTAATTGGTGTCTTTGCTTTTTCTGAACTGTTGCTTTAGCTGTAGCCGGCCGGGAAATTTTAACAGGAAAGAATTTTGCCGCAGGCCACGCTTTTGTATGGGAAGTTACCGGCATTGCCGGTAGTAAAACCGATGGTTGGCTTTCCACTTTTTGGGCCGGAAACCCTACCATTTCGATTGCCTCTTCAGCGGCCTGGTTTTTAGCAATTATTGCAAATTCTTCAGCTTGGGTAGACCTGGTTGCCGAACTTTCTGAGATTGGCGGAAAGAAATAATAAACGTTTTTCTGGCAGCCGGAAAACAGCAGCAGGAACAAAACGATTAAAAGTGGCAGATTTTTCATAGGCACCAGGCCGGTGTTAATTTACTGAAATATCCATGGCCGCCATCACCCGAATTGCTCAACTAAAGCTAATGCGCCGTTACACGCTGGGCTTTCTTATCGGCTCAGCAAAGCCACCATGGTAAAAATAACTCCGGCTATAAATAATGCGCCGCCAATAATTGCCAGTAAACCGGCCGGCCCGCTACCTATCAAAGCCAATATCAGTGCTACCAGTAATAAAGCCATTCCCGAAGCTAAAAACCCGCCGGAAAGCCAGTTGCCTTTTTCCTTTTCGCGCCGGATGTATTTCTGCGTTTGAATGGGTTTGGGAGATCCTTTGGTTAATGCTTCCTCATCATCATCGTCATCGTCTAAATTTACCGGGGTATTCAACAGCTGCATCTGGGCTCTTTTGGCCGCCGCTTTTAAAAGTATTTGAGCAGAATCTGCGGAAATTTTTCCGGCTGGTTTTGTTTCCGGTTTACCGGGCTGGGCAGTAACCGGAGGTTGGGTTGATGCATTGGTTGCTGCTGGTTGGGAAGCCTGGTTGAAAGCAGGTTTGGCGCTTTGGCAGCCAGCCAGCGTCAGCACTAAGAACGCAAAGCATATAACCTGGAACCGAAGGTGAAGATTAGTCAAAATAAAAATTCTACTGTTTAGCAGCATGGGCTTTTTTGCGATAATGCTTAATGATTTTCCAGGTAAAAATAAGCAGGATAATACCGGCTAAAGTTAAAACGGAATAAATAGCCGGCGAAATAAGTAAATAATGGATTCCAAATCCCAGGGCTGTAACGAAAAAGGCAATTCCCAGGATGGCTAAAATAATATGAAAGGCGCTTTCCCGCTCCAAAATCATATTGGGTATAATACCCGTGAATAAGAAACTGGCCAACGCCATTAAATAGGCCATTAATCCGCCGTTGATTATTGCCAGGATCAGCAGAATAATAGAGAAGATCAGCAGCAGCGCGGCTATTAAAAGTATAATATCATCTCCCAGCGTTGAATCAGTTGGGCCATTTATTGGCTGAAGGGTAGCCTGCTTTACGGAAGGCGCCATGATTTTATTTGCTAAAGCAGGTTGACCATTTAAAGCGCCAGGCATTAAAGGTTTTAACCTTTCAGGGCTTTTTAAAGCGGTTATTATTCCTGAAAACTCAGGGGCTTGTTCCTTTCCTTTTTGGATTGCCGCAACTACGGTTTTGGGTTTAAAATTCAGTTTGGGGATTTCCTTTTTTACGGTAGAATCCGGTGCCCTGAAAGCGGAAGTATACGCAGAAGCGCTATTTTTAAAATAGTAAGCCTGCCGGGAAGGTTTACAGCCCGACAAACCTGTACCGAAAAACCCAAACAGCGCCAGTAAAAAGATCAGAGAATTGAATTTCATAGTGCCGGGGCAGGATTTACCCGAAAATAAGAAAACTCACCGACTTTAACAGAAATTAAGCTGTTCCGGGGCCGGAAGTTCCAAACGAAGATTAACGGTTTTTGCCAGGTTAGCTATTTTTTGCTTTCCGGCGGTAATAGAAAAAGACCACCGTTAGAAATATACCCAATAACAGTCCGCCTACTGCCACTGGCCCGCCAAGCACCAGCAAATTCCCGAAAAGGATAATAAGTTTTACGGCCAGGTAAAAAGCCAGGATCAGGCCAATTACAAATAGCAGTACCACCAGCAGATCAGTAAGGTCCGGCAGGGCGCCATCGGCAGGAAAATTATTGCCGGATTTGTGAACGGAGCTGGTATTAGCCCGGGCCGGGGAGAATAATGGCGCTGGGGTCTTTCCGGATAAGGGTGGTTTAAGGCGGATTTTAGGCTGAAAACTGTGGGCACCGGAAATAAGTTTTTGCGTTTTTCCCAGGATAGCCGGGTGAATTGCTTTTTTTACTTTTTTACCGGACTTTAATACCTTTTCCGGTTTTTTCCGGGCCGCTTTATCGGGCGCTCCTTCCTGCTCCGGCGGTGCAGAAAAGTTATTTGGGGCAGTAAATTCGGCCGGGCTTTTCCCGAAGCTATAAACGGGTTTTACGGTGCGGCAGCCGGTGCTGCAAAACAGAAACAGGAGCCAGCACAAAAACATTTTCGGGAAGGAATATACAAACAGCCGGCTCCGGAATTTCAAGGGGATTAGCCTTAAAAACGGGGAATTAAAAATACGATAAATGCCGGTGATCATAAATTGTTCGGGTGCTGTTGGCGCAGGCTTCTTTTTTTAATAATTGTTGGTCTGCTGCCTAAAGGTACTATTTAAAACAAAAGGCAACAACTCCCGGAATTGGAAGCGGTTTCCTTCGGGTAAAGATTACGTTAAGCTGAAGCTTAAAGCAGTTGCTACCGCTATCATTAAAATGCCAGGTAAAAACAAACCTGAAGATAGCCGGGCTTTAAATTTTTATTTCCAGGATCCGGAAACGGCTGATGAGGTAGATCTTTTGGGTGGTGGCGGATATTTTAACGTTAGCCGCGCCGGTTTTGAATTCTTTTACCAGCTCCCGGTCTTTGGCAAGGTTCAGGCGGTACACTTTCGCTGTTGTATCGTTGATGCGGCCAATATAAAAATAGCTGTTGGTAAGGGAATCGGGGTGCAGCGGCCCGGTTGCGAAAAACAAATCCCGGTCCAGCTCAGAATTAATAATATTGTTCCGGAAAACCGGGGAATATCCGATTAAATGCGGCTCCGGCAGGGGTTTGTGCCAACAGTTATCGAAACGATAAACATCCCGGTTATTCTCCGGGTCCATAAAAGCCTGCAAACATCTGGCCCGGTCTAAAAAATAATATTTGTGGAATTGGTAATAACCACGTTGCACGTCTTCCCGGCTCAGCTGACCGTTCTTCAGGGAAAAAAGCTCTTCCCCGTTTTCTACAGGCTTCTGGTTGGCATTCTGTTGGTACACTTCATCTTCCTCATTCCGGTATCTCCGGTTCGGGTCTATTAACTCTAATTTGCTGGTTAAAATAAGCAGGGAATCGGGGGTTGGCCGGAAACCTCTTATGATGGTTAGATTATTGGGCGTACGGAAAATTTCGCGGTAAGCAACCGGAACCAGATAGGTTTTGGCTTTACTTTTTACTACTTCCTTTTCTATTTTCCAGTAGAGCAGGGATAGCACTATTAAGCCGGGAAGCAGACCCAGCAACCCAATGTTGAGGAACCTGGCAGCCTGGTGTTTTTCTTCTCTGATGGCATCTATGATCCGGGCATTCCAGAAAAGGAAATAAATTAGAATTACAAAGGCTGCCAGAAATGTTTGGGCAATGCCAATTCCTAATTGTTCGCGCCAGCCAGTATGTTCGGCCATGGCAGCCTGTTCGGCCTCTATGCTGTAATCTGCAAGTTTATAAATCACAAAAACTACCAATACCAATTCAAGCAACCGCAAAAAAGGCTTCAGGGAAGGGTTTATTGTGTGCATTGAAAATTGTTGGTGAACAGGTTGTAAAAATAAAAGGCAACCGCCGCTGAAAAATCAGAAACAGTTGCCTTTAAAAAGAAAGTTAAAACCTTAATCCAGTTCTTCCGGGGCTTCTACCGGGCTGGAGAACTGCAGCATGGTTTTTTCAATAATATCGCAGCATTCGTGCAGTTGTTCTTCGGTAATTACCAACGGTGGCGCAAACCGGATAATGTCGCCGTGAGTTGGTTTGGCTAACAGGCCGTTTTCTTTTAGGGCTACGCAAACATCCCAGGCGGTGCGGCCGTCGGCGGTGGGTTTAATAATTACGGCATTCAGCAAACCTTTACCCCGCACGGTGGTGATCAGTTCCGGATGGTTTTTCATAACGCGCGTCATCCGTTCGCGGAAGATCTCACCCATCAGGCGGGCATTTTCGGTCAGGTTTTCGTCGTCGATTACCTGCAGGGCGGCTACCGCTACGGCGCAGGCCAACGGGTTGCCGCCAAAAGTAGAACCGTGTTCGCCGGGCTTGATGCAAAGCATGATTTCGTCGCGGCAAAGCGCCGCCGAAACCGGAAATACCCCTCCGGATAAAGCTTTTCCCAGGATCAGGATATCGGCTTTTACGCCATCGTAGCACGAAGCCAGAACTGGCCGGTACGGGCAATGCCGGTCTGGATCTCATCGATGATCATCAGCACGTTATGCTGTTCGCAGAGCGCTTTGGCTTTGGCTAAAGGTAACCGGCATCCGGCACAAAAACCCCGGCTTCGCCCTGGATGGGTTCTACCAGAAAACCGCATACGTGCGGGTTCTGCAAGGCTTCTTCCAGGGCTTCCGGTATCGTTGTAAGGAATAACTTTGTAGCCTGGCATAAACGGACCGAAACCTTTGGTGGAATCAGGATCGGTAGAGAAGGAAATAATACCCGTAGTGCGGCCGTGGAAGTTATGCTCTACCACAATTATTTCGGCTTCGTTGCGGAGCAATGCCTTTTTGTTTGTAACCCCATTTGCGGGCCAGCTTTAAGGCGGTTTCCACGGCTTCGGCTCCGGAATTCATCATCAGCACTTTGTCGTAACCAAAATATTCGGCATATGTACTTTTCGGCAATGCCTAATTTATCGTTGTAAAAAGCGCGCGAAGTTAAGGTGAGCTGCTGCGCCTGTTCTACCAAAGCGCCAATAATTTTAGGGTGGCAATGGCCCTGGTTTACGGCACTGTAAGCGGAAAGGAAATCGTAGTAACGGTTGCCTTCCACATCCCAGAGATGCACGCCTTCGCCGCGGGTTAAAACTACCGGCAGCGGATGGTAATTGTGCGCACCGTATTTATCTTCGAGTTCGATAGCCTGCTGGCTGGAAATGATGGTTGCCGTGTTCATAGTGTTCAGTTAGAATTTTGTCTGATGCCGGGGCAATGCCTGCCCGGGGAGAAATTAATTTCAGTACGAAAAAGGTACCGTTTTGATTTTAGGAGGAATAATTACGCCGCGGTAAAGTTAAAGATTGCCTTCGGAGAAAAAAACCGGCCTTCATTAAAGTTAGTTTCCGGGTTTTGCCGGAAAAAAATAGCGTTCCGGGCGCCGCGAACTAGCAACCCAAAACGCTATTGTTTCTGGCTTAAAAACTGGAAGTATTCGGGTTAAAAGCTGCGTTTAAACGTTTTTGCGAATTTTACTCATTATTTCTTCGTTTTCTTTGACGTTATATTCGGCGTAAGTGCCAAGCATAATGCCTTTAACATTTTCATCCGGAGTGGTTATAGCAAAGATCTGGTGCGTATTGGCGGCATCGGCTTCCGGACCGGAAACTTCGTGTTTTTCTACAATAGTCAGCGATTCGGCGGGCATTTCTTTTTCCAGATCCGGGCAATAAATTGCGCTATCCTGAATAATGAAAGTATGAATAAAGCCGCGGCTGCGCAGGTCTTGTACCACGGGAGCAATCGGGTCGTCAGATAAATCCATAGCGAATTGGTTTTTAGCGTTTCTGATGTGTAAGAATTAGTCTACGACGCTGCAATATCTTTGTTTGCTATATTTGATTATGGTAATATTAATAAACCTATTTTTTTAGCCAAGGCGCTTTTTACGCAGTTTAAAGTTCTTAATCGGTTTGTTTTCTTACCTTTGCAGCTGCAAATCCAGAATAGTGGGAAAAAGTAACGAACTACCGCCTTTAGGTCCGGAAGATTTTTATTTTAATGCGCAGGGCTTTATGGTTTTTACCGAAAAATATCACCTGAAAAGAGGGTATTGTTGTAAGAGCGGTTGCCTGCATTGCCCTTATGGCTTTAAAAAGAACGCTAAACCGGAAAATAAAAACGGCACCTGAAACGGTCCTGAAGCGGTTTAGCGGGCAGATCATAAATAAATTTAAATATCCGGTTGACTTTTAAGTTCTTTCTTCCGATATTTGCACCCCTTAAGAATAAACTGATAAAACGAAATGGCACGAGTTTGTGATTTAACCGGCAAAAGACCTCAGGTAGGAAATAATGTTTCCCACGCCAACAATAAAACCAAGCGTAAGTTCTACCCGAACCTGCAGAAAAAGCGTTTCTACATCCCGGAAGAAGATGCCTGGATCACGCTTAAAGTTTCTACTACTGCTTTGCGCGCCATCAACAAGAATGGTATTGCTGCGGTATTGAAAAAAGCACACCGCGAAGGTTTTATCAGCTACTAATAAACTCCCGCCTGCCGCAATAACGTTGTAAAAAACGGTATTTAAGGTGGGTTGAAAAATAAAATTTACCGCTGCCGGCAGAAATGCCTTTAAGTAAAAGTTTAATTTTCAGGCGTTTTAGTTGTTATTCCGAAAGGTGAATAGTAAATTTGCAAAGATTTTTAAAAGATAGTTGAGATGGCTAAAAAAGGAAATCGCGTACAGGTAATAATGGAATGCACAGAGCAGAAAAATTCCGGTGTTCCGGGTACTTCCAGATACATCACTACCAAAAACAGAAAAAACACGCCTGAGCGTTTGGAAATGAAGAAATATAACCCAAACCTGAGAAAAGTAACTGTACACAAAGAAATTAAATAACCATGGCTAAGAAAGTAGTTGCAACCCTGAAAACCGCTACCGGTAAAGATTGGGCAAAAGTTATTAAAGCAGTTAAGTCTCCGAAAACTGGTGCTTACACCTTTAAAGAAGAAATGGTGCCTGTAGACAAAGTACAGGAATTTCTGGCCGCAAATAATTACACCTATTCTATTCTTAGAAAAATACCTCAGCAAGTCCCGTGTATCGGGACTTTTTTGGTTTATAATTATTTTCCGGTATTATACCGGTTTTAATTCGCACTTACAGCACTAGCCACCTATGGGAATTTTTGATTTCTTCAGTAAAGAAAAAAAAGAATCGCTGGATAAAGGCCTTGAAAAAACCAAAACCAGTTTTTCGACCAACTCAGCAAAGCCGTAGTAGGAAAATCTAAGGTAGATGAAGAAGTACTCGATGACCTGGAAGAAATGCTGGTGCATTCCGATGTGGGCGTAGAAACTACTATCAAGATAATCAGGCGCATTGAAGACCGCGTGGCCCGCGATAAATACGTGAGCACCGCCGAACTGGATCAAATTCTGCGCGAAGAAATTGCCGCCCTGCTGGAAGAAAACAATTCCGGCAAAGGCTACCGAGACTTTATCTTGCCTGCAGGCATTAAGCCTTACGTAATTATGGTAGTAGGCGTAAATGGCGTAGGTAAAACCACTACCATTGGCAAACTGGCCGCGCAGTTTCAGAAAGCCGGTAAAAAAGTAGTGCTGGGCGCTGCCGATACTTTCCGGGCCGCTGCCGTAGACCAGCTCATTATCTGGGGCGAACGGGTAGGCGTGCCGGTTATTTCGCACGGCATGAACACCGACCCCGCTTCCGTAGCTTTCGATGCCGTAAAAAAAGGCGTAGAGATGGATGCCGATGTGGTGATTATTGATACGGCCGGCCGCCTGCACAACAAAGTAGGCTTGATGAACGAGCTTTCCAAGATTAAGCGGGTGATGCAGAAAGTTTATCGAAGATGCGCCGCACGAAGTACTGTTGGTGCTGGATGGCAGTACCGGCCAGAATGCCGTGATGCAGGCCACGTGAATTTACCAAAGCTACCGATGTAACCGCCCTGGCCATTACCAAACTGGATGGTACTGCCAAAGGTGGCGTAGTAATTGGTATTTCTGATGAATTTAAAATTCCGGTAAAATACATTGGCGTAGGCGAGAAAATAGACGATCTGCAGGTTTTCAACAAACACGAATTTGTAGATTCGCTTTTCAGCAAGAAAAAATAAGCCCGGGTTTTTCAGGGTTAAACCGTAGCGTTTTTGTCTTCCGTTTTGGAGGGCGGAAGGCTACGGTTTTTTTTGTGGAGTAGGCAACGGATGGTGCGGTTTTATACGTCCTGTAAAAACAGGGTTTGTAACAAAAAATTGTTGCATTACCAGAAGAGCACTTAGCTATACTAAACCGGGTAAATTCTGGTTATGAAAAATGTTATGTGCTGAGGATTTGTTAACTTGTTGCCCCAACTTAAATAAATAAACACCCTGAAACCTCCTGCGGCAATTTGCCGGTTCCTATGAAAAAACTTTTTATTTTACTTTTGGCTGTAGCGTTAAGCTTTTATTCGGAAGCGCTTTGTGCTCAGCAAATCTCTTCTAAAACCATTACCGCCCGGTACGAACATACGCCTCTTCAGAAAGTAGTCAATGATTTGGAAAAGCATTTTCAGGTGAAGATCTTTTTCAGGGAAGATTGGATAAAGGAAGAAACGGTAACCTTAGAAATTGCGAATAAATCTTTAAATGAAGTTCTAAGTCTTTTACTTACAGATACAGAATATGCATTTGTAAAAGTTGATCCGGTAAATTTTGTAATGTTACCCAAAGGCGATTCAATAACTGGTCAGGAAACAAATTCCATAGCTAAAGGTGCAAAAAATCAGTTCGATGCACGGGCAAAGGTAATAGGCGGCATGCGCCTGGCGCCCAGAGGACAGAAACTCACTTTGAATGGGGTAGTTACTAATTTAAAGAGAAACGAACCAGTAATAGGCGCCAGTGTATCTGTAAACCGGTTAGGCATTGGCGTTACTACAGATGTAACCGGAAATTACAAATTAATACTGGAAGCCGGTAAATACGAAATCTCTGTTAAAGGGGTAGGGCTTGACCCGGTGGTAATCTTAGTGCAGTTGAATGGCAGCGGAACGTTAGATGTTAACATGCGCGAAAAGGCAGTGGCATTAAATGAAGTTCAGATTGAGGCAGAGCGGAGAGACCAGAATGTGTCAGGGGCTCAGATGGGTATGACCAGGATGGACATTAAAGAAATGAAGAAAATGCCTGCGCTATTGGGCGAAACCGACGTTATTAAAAGTGTGCAAATGCTCCCGGGGGTAACGTCCGTTGGCGAAGCTGCTGCTGGGTTTAATGTGAGGGGTGGCAATACCGATCAGAATTTAATTTTGCTGGATGATGTACCCGTTTTTAACCCAACCCATTTATTTGGCTTTTTCTCCATATTTAATCCGGATGCGGTAAGAGACGCAACGTTTTACCGCGGAGCAATTCCTGCCCAGATCGGCGGTAGGTTATCTTCCATTCTCGATGTAAAACAAAAGGAAGGCAATTTGCAAAAATGGCAGGGTACCGGTGGTTTAGGAATTGTAAGCGGCCGATTTGCTGTTGAAGGTCCGGTCATGAACGGCAAGGGATCGGTATTAGCGGCTGGCCGCAGCAGTTATTCCAATTGGTTATTTAAAAGTATGCCTAAAGCCCACCTGCGCGATGACAAAGCTTCCTTTTACGATGCTACCATAAAGTTCTCGGGTCTGGTTTCTGAAAGAAGCAAACTTGGGTTATCCCTTTACCGGAGTCATGATAGTTTTCAATTCGATCCTGATACCGTTTATTCCTGGAACACCAATAATTTAAGCGTAACGTTTAACCATATCTTTTCCGAAAAGCTGCAGGTGAATTTAGTTGGTATTTATGGCGACTATGATCTGCAGCTCGATTATCTTTCGCCTTTCACCGAAACGAATTATTCAAATGGAATTCTGCAGAAAGGCTTAAAAGCTGATTTTCTTTATCAATATTCTAAGCATGTTATCAGGTTTGGCGGAAGCAGCACCTACTATACCTTTAACCCGGGAGTTTTGAAGCCTTCCTCTTCCCGGTCATTAGTTCTGCCCCGATCGTTGCCGGCAGAAAAGGCAGTAGAATCTGCCATTTATGTTAACGATGAAATTGAGGTAAATACCCGGTTTACTTTAAACCTTGGGTTGCGCTTTTCATTTTATCAGAATTTAGGTCCCGGTGCCGTTTACCAATACGAATCTAATAAGCCCCGGAGTTTAAACACCCTGATCGATACCGTTTTTTATGCCAATAATACGTTGGTGAAACCTTATCAGGGGTTTGAGCCGCGGTTAGCGCTTCGGTATAGTTTTAATGAAAAAACGTCTTTTAAAGCCTCTTATTCCGGAACCCGGCAATATTTGCACGTAGTTTCAAATACGCTTACCATTTCCCCAATAGATGTCTGGAAACCTAGCAATGAATACATAAAGCCCCAAATTGGAAAGCAATGGGCAATGGGCCTTTTCAGAAACTGGAAGCAAAATGTTATTGAAACCTCTGTAGAAGTTTATTATAAGACCATTGAAAACCAGCTGGATTATAAAGATGGGGCAGAATTATTTATGAGCGCTACTTTAGAAACTGAAGTTTTGCCGGTTAAAGGGGAAGCCTATGGTTTTGAATTCATGGCCAATAAGAAAAGCGGCGATATAACCGGTCTGGTCAGTTATTCCTACTCCCGCACGTTCCTTCAAACCAACGGCAATTTTGACGCTGAAAAGATCAATAATAATCAGCAATATGCGGCCAGCTATGATAAACCCCATAACCTCACTGTTGCATTGTCTTATAATATAAACCGGCGGTTTACCTTCTCAACTAATTTTATTTACAATACTGGCCGGCCCATAACTGCTGCAGTTTCGCATTACGAAATAGATAATAATATTGTGCCTTTTTATAGTGCCCGTAACGCCTACCGGATCCCGGATTATCACCGTATGGATATTTCTCTTACCATGTTAACAAATCATAGAAAAGTTAAAAAATGGGAAAGCAGCTGGAATTTAAGTATCTACAATGTATATGCCCGAAAGAATATTTATTCGGTTTTCTACCGCTACATCTATGGGTCAAAGCCGCAGGCTTATAGTTTATCTGTAATTGGTACGGCAGTACCGTCCCTTACTTATAATTTTAAATTCTGATCTTAAGACAAATGAAAAATATAATCATATTCTTATTCTTAATTGGTTTAACCGGCTGTATCGAACCCTTCGATATAAACACTACGGAGGCTGAAAAAATGCTGGTGGTAAACGGCTTAATAACAAATGAAAAAGGGCCGTACAAAATAAAGCTAAACAAATCTGCCCCTGCGGCTACCTATTTTGGTGCGGTAGATCCCACGGTAAATAACGCTACGGTAATTATTTCTGACGAACAGGGCAATAGTGAAAAGCTGGCAATGGTAAAAGAAGGGGAATACCAAACCAGGGCGAATGGGATTCAGGGCCGGATAGGCGGAATTTATACTCTTTACATCCGGCTCCAAGACGGGCAGGAATATACCTCAGAGCCTGAAACGTTAAACCCCGTTGCTGATATAGACCGCCTGTACTTTGGGGTTAAAGAAGGGATAGCTTTGGATAAAGATAAAAATGAAATTAAGAAATATGATATTGAGATTAAGGTTGATTTAAAAGATCCGGCCGTTGAACGGAATTTTTATAAATGGACCTCAGTAGGTACGTATGAGGTAGAAACGCAACCGGAAAACTATACTGTAACGGACCGGTATGGTAATGTAATACCAATGCCAAAACCTTGCTGTAAACAGTGCTGGATTACCCGGATCGACAATACAATTTATACGCTTTCTGACCAGCAGTTCAACGGCAATAATAAATTTGGCCAGGTAGTTACCACCATTCCGGTAGTGCCCCAATATGTAGGTATTAAATACCATGTTGCTTTAAAACAATATTCTATTTCTGAAAAGATTTATAATTTCTGGCGGGTATTAGATACCCAGGCCAGCGGTACAGGCGCTGTGCAGGACCCTGCTCCGGCAGAGGTGGTCGGAAATATGAAAAGCATAACAAATCCTGATAAAAAAGTATTAGGTTTTTTTGGAGCTTCAGCCGTGAAGGAAAAGAATATTTTCGTCAGAAATTCCGAGCTGCCTTTTTTTGCCATGCGGTTTGAGTATCCTGATGATTGCCAGAATTTACCAGTTTCTACTACCATTAAGCCCGATTTCTGGGAATAAAGCCGGGAATATTTCTGCTATGAAAAACTTCGTTTCAGTATTTTTTTTAATTGTTCTCATTCCTTTAAAGGCTTTTGCTATCAGAAGGCGATTGGTTGGATCAGATAAAGCAAAAATTACAAACTTCAACGCGTTCCAATCAGATTGAAAAAGTTTCGTTGCACTTAGATCGGGATATTTTCAACTCTCCGGATACTATTTGGTTAAAAGCCTATGTAACTAACCCACAGGGCAATGCTTTGTTTCAGTCTCCTACGGCCTTACACATTAATTTAATTTCGGAAGATAATATTACCAGAATTAAAAAACGATTTAACGTTAACCGCGGAGTTGCTTCCGGTGCTATTATTTTACCAGATTCACTTAAAAAAGGTCAGTATTTACTTCAGGCGTATACAGATGGTCAGGGTGAAATAGGGCAGCAAACCTTTGAAAAACGCGTGATCTATATAAATACCTATCCTGGGAAAGCACAGTCAACCTCAGATCTGTCTAAAAGGCCGGCAGCTGACTTGTTATTTTTTCCGGAAGGAGGTAGGCTGATAAATGGATTTGAAAGTAAAATAGCCTTTAAGATATTAAGAGAAAATGGCTACGAAAAGGAAATTGAAGGGGTTATTTTAGATGAGGCCGGTAAAATTATCACCAACTTTAAAAGCGATATTTATGGTGTAGGCAGTTTTGCCCTACGGCCTGAAGTCAATGAGTCCTATAAAGCTCAGATTCAAACTTCTGCCGGTAACCAGGTTTTTCAGTTACCGGGTGTTCAGCCAGGTTATACAATTAAGGTTTTACCGGGGCCAGGTTTAACCAGGGTTCTGGTAAAAGGATCGGGAGAAGTTAATTCTCCTTTGGCCCTTTTCCTTCAGCGGAATGGCCAGCTTTTGAGTTCAGACACCATCAGGTTAAACCAGAACGGTTTAAGGGAGAAATCATATCTTACCCAAACCTGGCCGGAAGGAATTGTAAAAGCTTCATTATTCAATAATCTTCAGGCAATAGAAAGCGAAAGGCTTTTTTTTCAGCCAGCGTTGCAAACCACCAGGGCGGAAGTATCCAGCCTGAAACCTCAATATGGCCGGCGTGAACCGGTTTCGGTAAATATCCAGGTAAAAGATGAAAACGGTAATCCTTTGGAAGTTTCTCTATCTGCCAGTGTAAGCAGAGCGGAAGATAAATTCTCCCATTCGCTCAGGAATAATTTACAGTTTACAGCAGCATTAGAAAATTCAGTTCCTGACCCAGAATCTTATTTTAACAATGTGACCGCTTTAGACAACCTGCTTTTAACTCAAAAATCAGGTTCCGGACCAATATCTGAGAATTTAGATCAACCAAATACTACCGCTACCCTATCTGCGGGAGGAGGGCGAATTCAGGGGATTGCCATGCTGGATTCTGTAACCTTAAAAAACGCCGTAATATATTTAATGGATCCCAAAAATGGCAGAACCGAATTAGTAACCACCAATCCTCAGGGTATATTTTTTCTTCCTGCCAGTAATACTAACCGCTATTTTTATCAGGTTTGGCAAAATGGGGTTTTTCAGAAAAGCGCAATCCTGAAGGTGCAGCAACCTGAAATAATTTTGACAGATCCAAACTGGAAACAACCTTTCATTCCTGATTCGGCGGCAGTCAGAAAGCTTAAGCTAAAGCAACATATCAATACTTACTATACGGTTAAAGTTAATTCCCCAACCGGTACCAGGCGCAGAGCAGAAGATTGGCCAAAATACCCGGCCGATAAGTACTATCCATTAGAGGAATACAACGAAATGCATACCATGGAAGAAGTATTCCGGGAAATGATACCCAGCGTCCGGATTGTTAAAAGAAAGGGCCAGACTGTTGCCAACATGTATAACGTTGAACGCCGCGATTTCTATCGTCAGGCACCTCTCTATATTATTGATGGAAAACCAACCTGGAACAGCGATTTATTTCTCAGGCTGGATGCAACGCAATTACGGCAGGTTAATATATATTACTCTTCAAAAAATCTGGAGCCTTTCGGTTTTATGGGAAGCCAGGGGGTAATTGCTGTCTTTTCCAAAAACGGAAATTACCAGGACCCAGACCTCAATACGGAATACATTTTAAATGTACCTGAACAACAAGTCGACCTTGATTTTAAGCCAAGGCCTTACCCGGCTAATCTCCCCGATTTCCGTTCTACTGTTTACTGGAATCCAGATCTTAAAACAAATAAAGAGGGGAAAGCTGCTTTCATATTTAACACTACCGATGAACCAGGCGATTTAATAGTGGAAGTAGAAGGTATTACCAAAGAAGGCAAAATTATTTCTCAAAAGCTTCTGGTGCCTGTTCAGCCGGGCGATTGAAAATTAACCATAAATTTTTTTATTGATCCTGCTTACCCTGGCCCATAAAACGGTAGGAGCTCCGGCTTTAAAACCCATTACTTCTGAATTTTTATAGCCTCCTGGTTGTTACCCGCAAACGTAAGCGCCGGCCCGGTTCCGGAAATGCGCCATAAAAGTGTTACCTTTGCAGGATTTTTCGGCAGTAAATAAAAGCAAGAAGTGAAAGTAAGAAGCTCAAAGAAAGACAAATAAACGTTATCACCCTGGGTTGTTCCAAAAACCTGGTAGATTCGGAAGTGCTGATGGGCCAGCTGCGCGCCAACGAGTTCGACGTGGCGCACGAGTCGGAAAAAGACGATGCCAACATCATCATTATCAATACCTGCGGCTTTATCGACAATGCCAAGCAGGAATCCATCGATACCATTCTGCAGTACGCCGACGCGAAAGAAGCCGGCCAGATCGATAAACTATACGTAACCGGTTGCCTTGTCGCAGCGCTACAAAGATTCGCTGGAAGCCGAAATTCCGCAGGTAGATGCCTATTTCGGTACCCTGGAGTTGCCGCAGCTGCTGAAAACCCTGGAAGCCGATTACAAGCACGAACTGATTGGCGAGCGCCTGCTCACCACGCCCAAGCATTACGCTTACTTTAAAATTGCCGAAGGCTGCAACCGCCCCTGCTCGTTCTGCGCCATCCCGCTGATGCGCGGCAAGCACGTAGACCGGCCCATCGAAGATCTGGTGAAAGAAGCAAAGCGCCTGGCCGGCATGGGCACCAAAGAACTGATTTTGATTGCCCAGGACTTGACCTATTACGGCCTGCAAAAATACGGCGAGCGCAAGCTGGCCGACCTGCTCCGCAACCTATCGGACGTGAACGGCATCGAGTGGATTCGGATGCAGTACGCCTACCCGTCGCAGTTCCCGATGGAAGTGCTGGAGGTAATGGCCGAGCGCGAAAACATCTGCAAGTACCTGGATATGCCGCTGCAGCACATCTCCGACAACATGCTCAAAACCATGCGCCGCGGCATCAGCAAGCGCCGCACCATTGAGCTGGTAGATACCATCCGCCAGCGCGTGCCGGACATTGCTTTGCGCACCACGCTCATTGCCGGCCACCCCGGCGAAACCGCAACAGGATTTTGAGGAGCTGTACGATTTCGTGGAGCAGACCCGCTTCGACCGCCTGGGCATTTTTACCTATTCGCACGAAGAAAACACCCACGCCTATACCTTGGACGACAACGTGCCGGCCGAAGTAAAGCAGGAGCGCGCCGATGCCATCATGGAGCTGCAGCAGGGCATTTCGCTGGAGCTGAACGAAGCCAAAGTGGGCCAGACCTACAAAGTGCTGTTCGACCGCAAAGAAAGCGGCTATTTCGTAGGCCGCACCCAGTACGACTCGCCGGAAGTAGACAACGAAGTGCTGGTGCCGGCTACAAACGCTTACGTGCGCCTCGGCGATTTTGCCAACGTAAAAATTACCGACATCTACTGATTTTGATCTTGTACGGCGAAGTAGTTTTATAACTCAAAACGATACCGTTTTTAGAAACCCGCAGCTCAGACCTGCGGGTTTTTTCGTTTAAAATGCTACCGTTTTTTAATTAATGATTAATGATTAATGATTAATGATTAATGATTAATGGATCGTGATTAAACGCAGACTTTAAATACACCTGTCATCCTGAGCGTTAGCGAAGGAACTTGTCGGCGGTTTGCAGAAATGCCTGAGCGAAGGTAAGTGCCAGATCTATCCACTTACACCTCGGTCTGTGCCCTCACAGACCGAAGCACTACCGTTAAAGGTTAATAAATTACCTGTCTACTAATGTATTAAAAGCGCTTTGCCCCGAAGTGACGGAACGTCAGACTTGTTTTATAGTCCAGCTAACAAAACTATTGCTAATTTCTAAAACCGCTGCTTCGGTCTGTGGGGGCACAGACCGAGGTGATGAAAACCGCTGCTTCGATTTGTGGGGGCACAGACCGAGGCGATGGTTTTTCGTTGCAAACCCAAGTCGAAAAAAGTGTCAGGTAATTGCTTCCGGATCTCTGAAACTCAGCTTGTCACTTTTCTGAGGGCCGTAAGTAATTCGGCCATTTGCTCCGGAGAATGGGCCGGGAAGTTTGCGATGCGGATCTGCGAATCTTTGGCATCGCCGTAACCCGTGCCAACCTGCATGTAGTATTGCTCTAACCGCTTATTTATTTCCGAAGCCGGGATTTTGGTATTCGCCACAATGGTAGTCTGCGACCGGAAAACCTGATCGGTTACTGCCGGCGAAAAGTTCGGACTTTCTTCCAAAAAACTATAGATGGAAGCAGCTTTTTCATCGGTTTCTTTTCGGATAGTAGCAATACTTTTTTCCAGGAAATCCGCTACCACTTTGCTAAATAAATAGATACCTAACACATTCGGCGTTTCCGGGGTTTGGTTTTGCCGGGCCATTTTCAGCATAGCCGGCAGCGCATGATAGGTGCCAATATTTTTTCCGGATTTTTGTAAGGCTTCGGCTTTGGCAATAACCCGTTTGTTTACCAGCCAAACCCCTAAACCCGCCGGCAAACCAAAACATTTCTGTACCGAAAAATATACCGAATCGATCAGGTTGTAATCAAACCCCGGGTAAGGCAATGAAGAAACAGCATCCACAAAAAATAAGGCTTCCGGCGCTTGTTTCCGGAGTTTCGCAATAGTTTCCGAAGTGGTGCTTACCCCGGTGCTGGTTTCGTTGTGGGTTATGGCTACCAGTTCGGCTGCTGCCGGAATTTCAATTTCTTCGGCAGTAAATCCGGAGCCGTCTGGTACTTTTTGCTGCAACGCTTTCAAACCAAGCTGCGAAGAGAATTCATAAAATTTCTGCGAAAAAGCCCCATTAACCAAATGAAAGCTGCAATCGGAAACGCAATTCTGCAAAGCCCTTTCCCAGATCTCTGTAGCCGAAGAAAGGAACAGCACTTCATAACTTTCCGGCAATTGCAGCAGCGTTTTTAAACCCGAAACTGCCTTCCCGTAAAATTCCTGAAATGTTTTGCCGCGATGCGAAATAGCGCCGATCTTTAAGTTAATGGCTTCCTGTAAATGCGCCGGAACGGTTGGGTAAAGCTCCGAAGGGCCGGGGGTGAAGTAAAGCATATTCGTTTTAAATAAATGATCCGTAATGAATTAACATTGTACTTTTTAGTCCCACTTTGGAGGGGGTAGGGGGAGGATTTTACGTTATCCGATACTTTCCCCTTTGCCCCCGGACCTCCCCTGACAGGACGGTCAGAAGTTCCGGCCTGTCGGGGGACAGGCCGGGGATAAGGTGTTAACTCCTGTTTGCCCTTGGAGAGCCACCCACTTTTGAGGCTGCGCCTCACTGAAGTTACAAACTTCATATTATTTACTGGTCCAGGTTTGAAAACCTGAACCAGCAGGAAGGTATTGAAAATCCCTACCTTTACAGGAGATGACTTTTTCCAGCTAACCTTTTCCTCAATTAATACAGCACCCGGAATTTAATAGTATGCGGAATATTTTTCAATTCGTTTATCAGTTGCGCATTGTATTCCTTATTTATGTCCGTAATTACGTAACCTACCTGTTCGTTCGTCTTTAAGTATTGTCCCAGAATGTTTATGTTCTGCTCCGCCAGCATGATGTTGATCTGCGCCAGGATTCCGGGTACGTTCTCATGGAGGTGGATCAGGCGGTGAGCATTCCGGAGTTCAGGCAACTGGATATTCGGGAAGTTTACGCTCTGGAACGTATTGCCGGTGTTTATATATTCAATGATCCGGGAAGGTACAAAGGAAGCAATATTCGCCTGCGCTTCGGCGGTGCTGCCGCCAATGTGGGGCGTAAGAATTACGTTCGGCAGGCCGCGCAATTCGCTTACAAATTCTTCGTGGTTGTCTTTTGGTTCGTAAGGGAAAACGTCTACCGCCGCCCCGGCAATTTTACCGGTTTTCAGGCTTTCGGTTAAGGCAGGCAGGTCTACAATGTGGCCCCGGCTCAGGTTGAGTAAAATGCCGCCGTCTTTCATTAAGGCCAGCTCTTCCGCCCCGATCAGGTTGTTGTTAGCCGCCCGGCCGTCTACGTGCAGCGAAACTATGTCCGCCAGGGAAAGCAATTCTTTTAAGGTGCGGCATTTCTTGGCGTTCCCTAACTGTAGTTTCTCCACAATATCGTAGTAATACACTTCCATGCCCACGGCTTCTGCCAGCACTGAAAGCTGCGCGCCGATATTGCCGTAACCAACAATGCCGAGTTTTTTGCCCCTTACTTCCACGCTGCCGCTGGCCGATTTATCCCACTGGCCCTGGTGCATTTTCTGGTTTTTAGGGAAGATGTTGCGGGAAAGCATAATAATTTCGCCTAAAGCCAGTTCTACCACGCTCCGGGTGTTGCTGAAAGGCGCGTTAAAAGCCGCAACGCCTTTGCTCAGGCAGGAGCTCAGGTCTATCTGGTTCGTGCCAATGCAGAAGGCGCCTACGGCAATTAATTTGTTGGCGTGTTGCAAAACGTTGGCAGTAAGCTGCGTTTTCGACCGGATACCTAAAATAGAAACATCCCTGATTTTTTCGGCCAGTTCCGCTTCATCTAAGCCGCCGGCTATGGATTCTACCTGGTAGCCTTCCTACCGGAATTGTGCAACCGCCTCCGGATGAATATTTTCCAGAAGCAGCACATTTATCCGGCTTTTGGGGTAAGAGATGGCCCGGGGCAGGTTCTGCTTGTATAGAAATTCGTCGAAGTTGGGCGTAATGTGGTCGGCTTTTTCCAGGACCTTATCGCGGCTCACGTTTTCGGTAAAGGCGTAGAATTTATTGGCCAGGCCGGCTTCTTTTATTTCATAATCGGTATAGCCATCACCGATCACGTAAACCTGGCCCTGCAGATCCAGGGTGCGTAACTGTTCGATCTTGCCTTTATCCTGGCAAAGTACGTTCTGCTTATCGAACCCAATAATGTTGCCGGCCTCATCGTAAACAAAAGTATTGGCAAAAATATGGTCTTCCTTTAGCCCGAATTCGGTTACAATGGGCGTAATAAATTCCTTAAAACCGCTGGAAACAATGTAGATCTGGTCGGCATAATCTTCGAAGAACTTCCGGTTCCGGTGCACCGAATCCGAAACTTTGGTTTTCAGGCGGGCAACCAGTTCCGGCAGGTGTTTTCGGTGGCCCTGCACCAGCGCCAGCCGGCGGGTTAAGCTTTCGGAAAAAGAGAGATTCCCGCCCATGGCGCTGTTGGTAAGCTGCGAAATTTCTTTCAGCAAATCCTGTTTGTTTTCGTGGTTCTGCAGCGAAATTTCGCCCAGCTCATCCAGGGCTTCTACCTGCGTAAAGGTGCTGTCGAAGTCAATAATATAATGTTTCTTTGGATCCATGAAGTAAAAAGGTTTCCGGTTGCGATGGAAGAGATAGGGCTGTCTGGGTAATTTGTAATCGTTTTGCGTTGTAAAACCTTGTTTACTATTGCGGCCTTATAAGGTTCAGTGTGGTTAATGATTTTCATAGTCCATTTTGCAGAGTTTACCCTTATGGTACAAAACTAAAAGAGCCGTCATCTCAACGTTATAAGGGATCTTTTCATGATAACAGTAGCTTTTATTCTGGCCTCCTACCTTCCTCAGGGCTTCTTTCCTGATGTCGGGATGAGACAATGCGCTTTCTAAATTTGGCTTTTCTGAAATTACAACCCCATCTTTTTCAAATTGCATTTCTCAATTATCAGGTTCCTGGTCCTTCTCCCTGGCCTGTCCCCTGACAGGCCAGGGAGAAGGGTTTAGTACATATAATCATTTACCTTAAAAGCTTTTTAGCTAAAGCCTAATTTACTGCTCTAAGAAACCCCTGGCTAAAGCCAGGGGCAATTCAACTCTTACAGAGTTTCCAATCTCCGGCTTGTGCCCCCAAGCCCTGGCCTGTCCCCTGACAGGCCGGAAGCAGTGAACCAGCCTGTCAGGGGACAGGCCAGGGATAAGGCGTAGGGTTTAAATCCTACGCTACAAGGATGAATTTTGAATAGCAGGTTTCCTCAAAAATTTTTGCTTTCCAACGCTTCCCGGAATTTTCGTAAATTCGGCACGCCGTACAAGGCAATCTCAATTATGCGCATAACCACTCTCCCGTACCGGGCTACCAACGCCTTTTCTGAATTAGTTTCCGATTTTCTGGACCAGAAACCCCATTTAAACAATTTTCTGCACCGGTTCCCGGCCATTGAAAATTTCAGCGCTCAAATGCAGGAGAGGCAGAATTTTCCCGCTGCCCAGCGGCAAGCCCTGGTGAAAGTACTGCAAAAACAGTATGAGAATGTACCAAAAAACCCAACGGTAGAACTGAACCTGGCTTTGCTGCAGCAGGAAAAAACGTTTACTGTAACTACTGGCCATCAATTAAATATTTTTACCGGACCGCTTTACTTTGTTTATAAGATCGTAACGGCCATAAAAACCTGCCAGGAATTAAAAGCTGCTTATCCGGAAAATGAGTTCGTGCCGGTTTACTGGATGGCCACCGAAGATCACGATTTTGCCGAAATAAATCACTTCAACCTGTTCGGGAAACGCTACGAATGGCAAACCGACCAAAAGGGCGCCGTAGGCCGGATGAATTTAATTGGCCTGGAAAAATTGCTGGAAGAGTTACCCGAAAAATTCCCGGTTTTTGAGAAAGCTTACCGCGAAAGCAAAACCCTGGCCGAAGCAACCCGCAAAATTGTAAACGAACTTTTTGGCGGATACGGGTTAGTGGTGCTGGATGCCGATGAACCCGAACTAAAGAAAGCCCTGATCCCGGTTATTCAGAACGAATTAGCTGAGAATACGGCTTACCAACTGGTAAACAGAACTAACGAAACCCTGGCTGCTTTTTACAAACCCCAGGTGCTGGCCCGGGAGATCAACCTTTTTTACCTGGATAACGGGCTGCGCGAACGGCTGGTGCAGGAAGAGGATCTTTTCAAAGTCCTGAATACCGACCTGCGTTTTACGGCGGAAGAAATTCAGAAGCTGGCGCAGGAGCAACCCGAAAAATTCAGTCCCAACGTTATTTTACGGCCGCTTTACCAGGAATTACTTCTACCAAACCTGGCCTACGTGGGCGGTGGCGCCGAAGTGGCTTACTGGTTGCAGCTGAAGCTTATTTTTGAAAAATACCAGGTGCCTTTCCCCATCCTGATGCTGCGTAATTCTGCCCTGTACATAAACAAAGCAACGGCCGGCAGAATGCAGAAATTAGGCTTAAAGCCCGAAGCACTTTTCCAGGATCTGAACAGCCTTAAAAAGCAGGTAAGCGAAAACCTGAATTTGCCGGCCATTAACCTGGAAGCTCCGAAACAACATATTGCCGAAGCCTTTGCGGAGATTGAAAAACTTGCTAAAACCATTGAGCCAACCTTGGAAAAAACGGTAGGGGCAGAGGCCCAAAAAGTGCAGAACGTTTTGCAAATGCTGGAAAAAAAGATAGGCAAAGCGCAGGAAACCAAACACGAAACCGTTTTCAAACAACTGGCCACCGTAAAAGAAAAACTCTTTCCCGGCGATGGTTTGCAGGAGCGAACCGATAACCTGCTTTCCTTCCAGACCAATAACCCCGATTTTATTGCGGACCTGGTAGCTGCTTTTGAGCCGTTCGGGAAGGAGTTTGTAATTTTAGAGGAGGAAGCCTGATGCACAAAGCCGTATTACGAAAGCAATTCCTGGCCAAACGTAAAGCCTGCACCCTGGAAGAAGGAGCCCTGGCCAGCGAAAAGATCTGCCGCCTTTTCTTTGAGCATTTTTCTCCCGGGAAGCCGCAAACCCTGCACGTCTTCCTGCCAATTCTAAAGCATTGCGAAATAAATACCTGGCTCATTATCCATAAACTTTGGGCCGATTTTCCGGAAGTGCGGATCGTGGTGCCGGTAACTAATTTCCAGACCGAAGAACTGGAGCATTACCTGCTAACGTCCCAAACCGAAATCAAAGAAAGTAACTGGGGAATTCCGGAGCCGGTAGACCGGGTACCGGTACCAGAACCGGAAATTGACATGGTGCTGATGCCCCTGATCGCGTTCGATCTGAAAGGCAACCGGGTTGGCTACGGCAAAGGTTATTATGATAGGTTTTTACAGCAATGCCGCCCCGAAGTTTTAAAAGTAGGGTTGTCTTTATTAGATCCGGTAGATCTGATAACCGATGTGCATGAGGCCGATGTACCCTTAGATCACTGCCTGACGCCTGATAAACGGTATCAATTCAACCTTGAAAATCCAGGTTAATTTTTTGGGTTTTTTCTGAGCCCTGCACAAAAAGCTGCAAAGATGCCTGGCCCTTTCCTTGCTTTGTAGTAATTAGAATTAGTGCAGAATGATCTTTTTGGTAACGGAGAAATCTTCGGAAGTTACTGTGTAAAGATACATCCCTTTCGGGAACCGGCTGAGGTCTAAAGGAAGCTGGTTTTTACCGGCCAATAGGTTGTTTTTTGAAAAACTGGTTATTTCTTTGCCCTGCAGGTCTTTTATGCTTACCGAAATGCTTGCTGGCCGCTTTAAATTTATCCTTAACGTTGTCTTCCCGGTGGTTGGGTTCGGATAGGTTTGAATGTCATTCAGAATGGCCAGGTGATTTTCAGAAATACCTGCCAGGGTTGGGCTGGGATTCCATTTAAGGTACATAATAGCGTTTTCAGTTTCCGGATCCAGGTCAGGGCCTATACTTGTTCCGGGTTCATTATCCTTTTGAAAAATTAAATGAAGATAGCCGTCAGCGCCAATCCGGGGAGCCAGGGAAGGGAAAACGCTTTCTTCGTTATTTTCGGCGGTGCTTTTTCCCGGCTGGTTTGGAAACAGGTGATGCGCCCGGGAAATATTTCTCGAATTTGACCACGTGCCGCCGGCAAAACGATTCAGTACGTAAAGGTCACGATAAGGCTGACCGTTTGGCGAGCCGTTATTGCTGGTGCCTTCTACCGCAGCCGCATAAACTACATAAATATTGTTTGAATTATCTATTGCCACCGTAGGAATAGAAACCAGGCCGGTAGTTCCATAAGGGTTACCTTTTAACCCGGAAAAACCATCAGCAATCCAGTCAAGGCCGGTGAGTGGCTGACTATCCTCAATACCGGCAATTGTGACAGGTTTCGCACCAGTTGGCAGGGCGTCATTCCAGTAAAGCAAAGCCCGGCCGGAATTCGGATACCAGTCAGATCCAGTTAAAAAAGTGGAGCCATTGTTTCGGGTAGCTACTTTAATTAATATTTCGCCGGCAAGAACGTGTACTACCCCATTATTATCAATAGTTATTGCGTGGTTCTTGTCGTTTACAAAAGCTACGGTATCGGCTAAGGCGTTTATTAATATGGTATCGGCATTAGTAATTCTGCTTATTACCCGGCGGGTGAAGGTTGTTCCGTTATCGGTAGATTTCCATAAGGTCCAGGCCTGGCCAAAATCGCCGGTTACAATGGCTACCGTTGCCCCATTTACAGCTATCGCATAATTATCAGTGCCAATCTTCTGGAAGCCTTCCGGGTTAATTACTCCGGGATTAGCAGGATTAATAATGCCGGTCATTCCTGGCAGAAAGATATTTTGTTTATCCCAGGTTAAGCCGCCATCTACCGACCGGCTGTATACCATTGGGTGCGTTACGCCATTAATTACGGGTTGAGGCGGCAGGCCTGTAGTTCCTACATTCTTATTTAAAGCATAAACCAGGTGAATGGTATCGCCGGCGTTTGCAACGCGCGGCCAGCTGCCATTATTTCCAAAGCCAAGTACATACTGGGTAAAAGGTATATCAGTGGTACTACTCCAGGCCGCCATGCCGCCAGTTCCTTTGGCAGGGCGCGATGTAATATTTATGCCATTTCCACCGTGCGTAAATATTAGTTCTTTCCCGTTCCGTAAGCCTGTTATTTCCGGCCAGCCTACGCGTTGAGAAGCAACTCCAAATTCTGGGCCGTTGGTACCGGCAGGTTCGTTGCAGGTGCCGTTGAAAGCGCCGGAAGGAGTTGATCCGTGGATCCAGGTGGTGCCGTTAAAATAATTGTAGCCGGCACCGCGGTTCAAATATCCCGTACTTCCGGTATTCGGGTTGCATTCTTCGTTCCACACCGCCGATACGGTGCCATCAGGGTGGCGCAGAATCCGGTTGCCCATGGCGCCGTTGGTTGGCAGATCGTAATACGTTTTTCCGATCTGCGTACCCAATGAACCTGGTGCACTATTTTTATTAGCGTTGTTACTGATCTGGGTAGCGGGTAAGGTTTGCTGGCTTTTAGAGCTTACTTTTTCCGGCTGCTGGCTTACAGAAATTGCCACTAATCTGTGACCGCGCAGCTTTTCTCTTTGCGCCTTGGCAGCGTTAGAGGTAATTAAAGCCACCAAAATCAAAAGTAAAAGTTTCTTATGCATTCAGCTCGTTTTAAAGTAACCTAAGGAATTTATACCAAATCTTAAAAATTGCTTTCCATAGCAAAAAGTCGGGAGGCATCAATCCACATTGTAAAGTCGGATGGAAACATCCGACATCACCTTAATTCAACACCTCATTGAAGTCCCTCACCTCGGTCTGTGCCCCCACAGACCGAAGCAGAGGCCTTAGAAATTAGCAACGGGTTTTGGCTCCTGCACTATTAAAGACGTTAGAACCTCTGCCACTTTCGGGTAAAAAGCTTAAAACACATTATTAAACAGGTAGGTCTCTATCTTTTAACCTTAATACTTCGGTCTGTGAGGGCACAGACCGAGGTGATGGGAATTGCTGATAGAATTTTCCTGTTTAAGCTCCTTCCTTTTCAAAAGGTACACTTTTTTAACAAGAAACAATATCGTTAAAATTAGCCATAAAAAAACCTCCGGATCTCTCCGGAGGTTTTTTTATTACGTGATCTGGAAAGCTTACTGCTTAACGATACGATTCGTTACAGTGAAGTTATCTGAAGTTACAGTGTACAGATAAACGCCGTTAGCTAAACCATTCATGTCGATCTTAACCGGAGTTTTGCCGGCTGCCATCTGTTTGGAAGCTACGTTAGCTACTTCCTGGCCCATGATGTTGGTTACTTTAACAGATACGTTTGCGTTTTTCTTCAGGTCAACGTTAATTGTTACGTTATCGTTGGTTGGGTTAGGGAAAGCAGAGATATTGTTTACAAAAGCACTGATATCTTCTTTCATACCTACCAGAGACATGCCTGGGAAAGCGTAGTACATAATAAAGTTCTCTAATTCAGCATCAGCATCAGAACCTAAGTGCATACCTGGCTCATAGTCAACCATGAAAGTCATGTGTACTTTATTGTCAGCACCAACTTCGTGGGCTAAAGAAGGGAATACGCTTTCTTCGAAGTTCTCAGCAGTACTTTTGCCCGGAGCCTGACCGGCGTTCAGAGAACGGGAAATGTTTAAACGGTTAGAGAATTTACCGTTGCTGGCAAAACGCTTGGTGATATAGATATCACGGAAAGGCTGGCCGGTTTGCGTACCATCGTTAGAAGTACCTTCTACAGCACCGGTATAAGAAATATAAACGTTATTGCTGGCGTCTACTGCCATGTTTGGCATAGAAACTAAGCCCATAGTGCCGTAAGGCGTACGGTTGGTTCCACCGGTAGCAACCCAGTCTGTTTGGCTGGTAGCAGGTTGGCTGTCTTCAATTGTAGCAATATCCATTGGCTTAGCACCGGCTGGCATAGCATCGTTCCAGTACCATAGGTCACGGCCGGAGTTCGGGAACCAGCTGTTAGGTGTAGTAGGGATGAACTTAGCGTTAGCACCGGTACCTTTCCTAGAAACTTTGGTCAGGATAGCACCAGCAGAAACGTGAACTACGCCAGCGTTATCGATGATAACGGCGTGTGAGTTGTCGTTTGTGAACGCAACAGTATCAGCACCGCTGTTGATGATAAGGGTGTCGGCAGCAGTAATTTTGCTGATCACGCGGCGGGTGAAAGTGTTACCGTTGTCAGTAGATTTCCAAAGGGTCCAGGCGTAACCGAAGTAACCGGCTACAATTGCCACGTTATTACCTCTGGTTGCAATGGCATAACCATCACCGCCAATACGGGCAAATCCTTCATCGTTAATAGTTGCCGGAGTACCAGTTGTCATACCTACCATACCTGGCAGGAATACGTTTGTCTTATCCCAGGTAAGGCCACCGTCTAAAGAACGGTTGTAAACCATAGGACCAGAAACACCATTAATTTCCGGAACCGGGGTATTGTTGATAGCATAGATCAGGTGAATGGTATTGCCGCTGCTTACAGCACGAGGCCAGGTACCGTTATTACCGGTTACCGGAGGCGTTCCAATATTGGAAGAGAAAGTAAGGTCAGTAGTAGGAGACCAGGAAGTCATACCGCCTGTTCCTTTAGCCGGACGGCTGGTTACGTTAATACCGTTGGTAGAATTGTGCGTAAACAACATTTCTTTACCGGTTGGCAATACTACAACTTCCGGCCAGCCGGTACGCTTATCGTTAACGCCAAAGTTTTTTTCCGGGGTTGAGCAGGTTCCGGTAATACCATAGATCCAGCTGTTGCCGTCAAAATAGTTATAGCCAGAGCCACGGTTAGGGAAACCAGCACCAGATTGGTTGGCATCGCAGGTTTCTGTCCAGGCAGCAGAAAGGGTACCATCCGCATTACGAACCAGACGGTTAGCAACTGCGGCATTAGAAGGAAGATCGTAATAAGTACGGCCGATCTGGGTTCCCCATGAACCTGCCATTACTTTATTATTGGCTTTGCTAGCCGAAGCTTTAGTTGAACGGGTTCCGGTATAATAAGCATCGCCATCTAACTGGGGAGCGTAAGGTACCGCCACCAGGTTTTTACCTCTTAGATTTGCTTTTGCTTTTTGAGCATCCGCCGTTCCCACAGTAGCTGTGAACGCGAGGCCCAGTAAAAGTAAATTTTTCATCATGTATTGTTTTGGTTTTGAAGAATGTTTTGTCGATTTCAAATTTATGAAATTTTAAATTAAAATGCAATCAATTAAAAAATTTATTAAACTACACTATTTTAGTGAATGGCAGATTTTACTTAGTTATAGTGGCTTTGGTCATTTCCCGTTTTCCGGGCGGTCCCGGTAAGGCATCTACCTTAAATCCAGCAGCTTTCAGCGTTCTTTTAAAACTGCCTTTTGCACAATAACTAACCAGAACGCCATTTGTTTTTAAAGAAGACGCTAATTTTTCGAATATCGTTGCAGCCCAGAGCGTTGGTTGTTTTTCCGGGGCAAAGGCATCGAAATAAATAAGGTCGTAGGTGGAAGGGGGCAGCAGGCAGGTTTCCAGATCGGCGTGCAGCTTTTTTAAATAAAAATCCGGCGTTACCGGGGTTTCTAAGTTCCAGGGCGTTTCATGCAGCTGGTTAAACCGGGCAAATAATTCCGGGTTCAGTATAAAGTTCTCAAAATGTAAGGCCGCTATTACTTCCGGGCCCAACGGATATTTTTCTAACGAATCATAATAAACAGTCTGTTTAGCAGCTAATGAGGCCTGCAGGGTTAATACCGCATTAAGCCCTGTGCCAAAGCCAACTTCCAGGATCCGGACCGGACCGCCGGCTTTTTCCAATACCGGCTGCAGGCCAAGCTTTATAAATACATGTAATGCTTCCTGCAAAGCCCCGTGAACAGAATGGTAATGTTCATTCAGTTCGGGCACAAACAGCGTATTAGAACCATCGTTGGTTTGCTTTACTTCTACCTTCATTTTATTTTAATTGGTGATTGCTGATTGTTAATTGCTGATTGAAAAAAAATGTTGGTTGCTGATTGTTAATTGTTGATTGGAAAATAAGATGGTAATTTAAATTCGATTCAGGTAATTTCTGAGTGTTCTTCAATCAGACAAAGTTGATGAATCAATTCCATTAAAAACAATTAGCAATCAACAATCAGCAATTAACAATTCAAAATGAGAATCCAGCTCCAGCTTCCCGATTCCTTTTCTTTTCAGACCGAAATCCCGGTTCGCATAACTGATATTAACTACGGCAACCACTTGGGCAACGATGCTATATTAAGCATGATGCACGAAGCCCGGGTCCGGTTTCTGCAAAGCCTGGGCTATTCGGAACTTGATCTGGAAGGAGTGGGGCTGATCATGGCCGATACCGCTATTATATATAAAGGCGAAGGTTTTTATGGCGATGTGCTCACCGTTAAGGTAGCTGCCGCCGATCTAAATAAGTATGGTTTCGATCTTTATTACTTGTTCCTGAACCAGAACGGCAAAACCATTGCGCAGGCCAAAACCGGGATGCTGTGTTTTAATTACAGTACCCGCAAACTGGCGGCATTGCCGGAGAAAGCCCGGGGTTCGTTGACTAAAGTCAAAGGCAAGGGATAAGCAGAAACGGTAGGGAAAACGGCCAAAAAAATGCGTTTTGAAAGTTTGATCTCGCAATAGTCGCTCATCCGGACATCTGTGTCCGGATGTTGCCTGCCAGGGGACATCCGTGTCCCCGTTCCTGCACCCGCGGACGTAGACGTCCGCAGCAGATTGGTTTCGGACACAGATGTCCGAAACAGCCAATTACTGTTGTTTTAACCGTGGTCGGTGCCCCCACCAGAAACCTTGCAGCCGCTTCGGGTTGCTGCCAATTTTTAATGTCTGTGCTCCGGTGTGTGCGCCACAGACCGGGGAGAAATTAGTATTTTAAACTGCCGGAAAAAGATCATTGCCGTCTGCTTTAGCTTACGGAATAAGCAGAAAGCCACTTTGGGAAACTAAAGCGCGGTAAATTTTGTATCTTTGCGGTATGGAATTGATAGCGGACATAGCGATTTTAAATAAAAAAGATATCCGGAAACTTACTTTGGATAACCTGAAAACCTGGATGACGGAAAACGGCGAAAAACCGTTCCGCGCCAAACAGGTGTACGAATGGCTCTGGAAAAACTCGGCCCAATCTTTTGCCGAAATGAACAATATTGCCCTGCCGCTCCGCGAAAAACTGGATGCCCACTTTGCCATTAACAGCGTGCAGGTTGCTACCAAACAGCTAAGCAATGACGGTACCATTAAATCGGCCTTTCAGCTTTTCGATAATAATATTGTAGAAGGCGTGCTTATTCCGCACGAGGAACGCATGACGGCCTGCGTATCGAGCCAGGTGGGTTGTTCGCTTACCTGTAAGTTCTGCGCCACCGGCTACATGGATCGCATAACGAAATTTAGATGCCGCCGAAATTTACGACCAGGTAGTACGCATAAACGAACAATGCCAGAGCCAGTACGGCACGCCGCTTACCAATATTGTGTACATGGGTATGGGCGAACCGATGCTGAACTACGCCAATGTGATGAAAAGCATTGAAATGATCACTTCGCCGATGGGCTGAACATGGCGCCGCGCCGCATTACGGTAAGCACCGCCGGCATTGCCAAAATGATCAAAAAAATGGCCGATGACGGTATTAAAGCCAATTTAGCTTTGAGCCTGCACGCCGCCAACGATACCAAACGCAACGAAATTATGCCGATAAACGAAACCAATTCGTTAACGGCCCTGATCGAGGCGCTTAAATATTACCACGAACTAACCGGCCGCAAAGTAACCTACGAATACATTTTGCTGAACGGCTTTAACGATACCCTGGAAGATGCCAAAGAACTCCTGGCCTTTTCGAAGATCATTCCGTGTAAGATTAACATCCTGGAATATAACCCGATTGAAAGCGCCAGCTTTACCAAAGCCGAAGACGAAACGCTGGAGCCTTTCCTGCGGTACTTAGCCGATAGAGGCGTACAGGTTAACGTGCGCCGCAGCCGGGGTAAAGATATTGATGCAGCGTGTGGGCAGCTGGCCATTAAAGAAAAGTAACAGCAGTTTTTAGGGCTTAAATCCTACCGTTTAAAGCGCAGTTTGCCAGTTGGCAGGCTGCGCTTTTTGCTTTTTCGGGAAAACCGTTTCATCTTAAAGCAAATTTTGTTATTATTACCGGTAGGTTTTGCTTCCCTCACCCTTTAATCCGCAGACAAATGGCTATCCATAAATTCATTCTGGTACTTCTTGGAATTAGCTGGTTTTTTCTTTCGGGTTCCGAAGTTACTGCTCAGGAAAAACAGGGCGCTAACTGGTTATTCGGCGGAAAAGTGCATCTGGATTTTAACAAAGCCAGGCCTTCAGTAAAAAATTATTCCTTTAAAGATACGCTGGCTTATGGCGTAGCAACTATCAGCGATAAAAACGGCAACCTGCTATTTTTTAGCTCTGGCGGGCGCGTTTCTACCCGGCGTCATATAAATGGGGTTTATCAGGAAATGCCGAATGGCAACCTTTTTTCAGGCAATCCAAATAGCACGTCGACTTCAGAGATGATCGTACAAAGCCCGGCCGATTCAAATATCTATTATTTGATTTTCACAGAACCTAAATTTGGCAGTCAAACTGAAAGGTCTGAAATAGTAAGTGTGGAGATAGATATGCGGCTGAACAACGGTCTGGGTGATGTTGTGCTTAATTCCCGTACAATATTAAGGCGAAATATAAGTTCCTTTAAGCTTTCCGCCTTCTTACATAGCAACAACCGCGATTCCTGGATCGTGACTTCAACCTCCTCTATTTCAACGACCGCAAGCGATAGTATTGTTGCTTTTTTATTAAACCCGAATGGGATAATGTCTCCGGTTGTAACCAGAATAATAAAACCGCTTGAAGGTTTTAGCCGAATGAAAGGCTCGCCGAACAGTGAAATTTTCGTGGCTGGAGGGAGGAAAATGGGGCAGGTTCATTCTCTGGAGCTTTTTGAATTTAACCGGGCCACCGGAGTGCCCACCCATAAATATTCGCTCCCTAATCCCGATAACAGATATCATTTTTTCTCTTTCGCCTTCTCCCCGGATAATACCAGGCTTTACACCGGGACAAATGGGCCTACCAATTACCCTAAGAATGCAACAGTTTACCAATATGACTTAACTGCAGGTAGTGAAGCATTGGTGCAGCAATCCAGAAATATAGTGTTCAATAGTTCAAATTATTACGCAGTAGGTGATATGCAATTAGCGATTGATGGTAAAATTTACCTCTATATTTCTGATACGCATTTAAGTCAGATCAATTGCCCAAACTATATTGGTTCTGCCTGTCGTTTTCAGCTTAACAGCTTAGAACTGAAAAAGAGAATTAATGGAGGAGCGCTGCCAGCCTTAAACCAAACCATCTTCCGGAATGCCGGTAAACTGCAGGCGCAGGCAAACCGGAATGTGATTTGTGAAGGCGATACAATCCAGTTATCGGCTTACGGCGCTGGTGCGGAGCAATTTAAATGGAGTCTTGCCAACGGCTTAGCGGCCCCTTCCGATACGCTGAACAACCCTTTGGTAAAGCCAACGGTTACGACCACCTACCGGGTAATTGGCAGCAGCGTTTGCCATACCGATACGGCCTTTGTAAAAGTAACGGTGGTGCCCAAACCAAAAGCTATTTCAGTTTCCGGCCCGCTTAAGGTGCATACCTTTGCTGAGAAGCAACAATATGTAGTTCAAACTCCAATCATTGGAAATAAATATACCTGGGAAGTTAATGGCGGGGTCATAACATCGGGGCAGAGTACAGCTAGCATTCTGGTAACTTGGGGAACTGCCGACTCCGGCACGGTAAGCGTTACGGAAACTAATGAAGCCGGCTGCATAGGGGCAAGAAAGCAATTATTAGTAGAAGTTTCCGGAGAGCCTTTGCCTGTTTTCTACAACATCATTACCCCCAATAACGACGGAAAAAACGATGCTTTCGTGATCGGAAACCTGAAATGGCATCAAGAAAACGAATTAAAGATTTACAACCGCTGGGGGCAGCAGGTTTACCAGAGCAGCAACTACCAAAACAACTGGCAGGCCGAAAAGCTGAGCGCCGGGGTTTATTATTACCGCTTTACGGCCAACGGCAAAAGCTGGAAAGGCTGGGTGGAAGTGATAAAGTAAATTCAGCTTAAAAAAACCGGCATACGACTTTTTGGGCCTTAAACCCTACCGTTTTTAAAGAAGCGCAGTTTGCCGGAAGGCTGGCTGCGCTTTTTTGTTTTCCGGAAAGTGTTTCATTCTAAAGCGAATTTTGTTACATTACTGCCAGATGGTTGGTTGTCTCACTTTTTAAACCAAGAATAAATGGTATTACGCAAACTTATCCTGTTGATGTTCGGAATAAGCTGGCTGATTTTTTCCGGCTACGAAGTTGCTGCCCAGGAAAAACAAGGCGCTAACTGGATGTTCGGGACTAAATTTTTTTTGAATTTTAATACCCCGAAACCAACCGTCAGCAACTTTTCCTTTGCAGATACCATAGCAAATGGTGTGGCTACTATCAGCGATAAAAACGGGAACCTGCTGTTTTTCAGTTCGGGAGGCCGGGTGGCTACCCGTTTAAAAGTAAACGGAGTTTATCAGGAAATGCCAAACGGAAATATCACCGGGCCCTTACTTTACAACAAAACTACCTATGCAGAAATGATCGTGCAAAGCCCTGCTGACTCCAATATTTATTATCTTTTCTTTACTGGATTTGGCCATAGAGCAGCTTTATCCAGATTACGTGTGGTTATTTAGTGTGCAGATCGATATGCGGCTGAATAACGGCTATGGCGATGTAATACCTAATTCATTGCAGGTAATAAAGAAAAATGTAAGCAATAGTAAACTCACCGCTTTGCTGCACAGCAATAACCGTGATACCTGGGTGTTGAGCCAGACCTATTCTTCTAACAGCAACGATAGCATAGTAGCTAATCTGGTAACGCCAACGGGCATAATGCCGGCAGTTATAACCCCAATTCCAAAACAGTTGGGTACCAATGGCAGAATGAAAGCATCCCCGAACAGCGAAATGTTTGCGCTGGGTAGCAGAGGTTCGGCTGGAACCCAAAATGGGCTTGAAATATTTGATTTTAACCGCAGCACAGGGGTATCAAGTCTTAAGTATTCTTTACCAGACCAGGATTTGACGTACATCATGTCAAGTTTTGCTTTTTCACCTGATAATACCAAGTTGTATGCCGGAACAGCAGCCCTCTTTGGTGCGGCCAGAAAAGCTATTTTATATCAGTACAATCTGGCTGCCGGCAATGCTGCTCAGATACAACAGTCCAGAAATGTTATTTATCAAACCACAGATTATTATACTGTATTTGATATTCAACTGGCCATAGATGGCAAGCTTTACCTGATAATAGACCGGCACTTTTTTATAAATGGGTATTATTATCCCAATAACCAATATTTAGCTAAAATTAATTGCCCCAATTATTATGGCGCCGCCTGTCGTTTTCAATTGCAGGGGATAGGTCTGAAACAGGTAAATCCCGGAGCAGCTTTGCCTTCCTTAAACCAAACCCTATTCCGAAATGCGAATAAGTTGCAGGCCCAGGCTGTCAGGAATATTATATGTGAAGGGGATTCGGTACAGCTTTCGGCATACGGGGCTGGGGCGGAGCAATTTAGGTGGCAACTGGCCAATGGCCTAGCAGCACCTTCCGATACGTTGGCTGATCCTTTTGTAAACCCAACTATTACCACTACTTACCGGGTTATTGGTATGAGTACTTGTAACACCGATACCGCTTATGTAAAAATAACGGTGCTGCCAAGGCCCGCTTCAATTGCCGCAACCGGGCCGGTTAAAGTACATACCTTTGCTGAAAAGCAGGTTTATATTGTCCAGCCTTCGGTAACGGGAAGTAAGTTTACCTGGCAGGTTACAGGCGGAAATATTACTGCAGGCCAGGGAAGCAACAGCGTTCAGATAAACTGGGGCACTGCAGGCGCCGGAACCATAAGCGTTGCTGAAATCAATGCGGGCGGTTGCCCAGGTGAAAGAAAGAATTTGGCCGTAGAAATTTCTGGGGAACCTCTACCAATTTTCTATAATGTGATCACGCCCAACAACGATAACCGGAATGATGCTTTTGTGATAGGTAACTTAAACTGGTACCCGGAAAACGAACTTAAGATCTACAACCGCTGGGGTCAGGAAGTTTACCAAAACAGCAATTACCAGAACAACTGGCAGGCCGAAAAGTTGAGCGCCGGGGTTTATTATTACTTCTTTACCGCAAACGGTAAAAGCTGGAAAGGCTGGGTAGAGGTAATGAGATAACTAGCTTTCCTGAAAAAAATATGGCTTAAAACTTTTTTAGTTTTTCAGCCGTGAAACCTAGCGTTTTGAAACCGGGAATGATGGGAAAATAAGTTCTGGAGCCAGTTAAAACACCTTTCCAACCTGCTTGCGGTGGCCAATTTTATAGGTAAAGCTGATATAAGCCGGCAGCACATAATAAGAAATAAACGCCGGATCGCCTTCAAATTCGGGAGGGTAAAAGTAGTAGAAGCTGGCCAGATCCAGGTTGGTGCGGGGCCAGATAAAGCGCAGCCCGTACAAGCCGCCGCCGTACCGCTGTTGCTCCGTAAAGGCGTCTGGTTTGGGGTTTAAGGTAACCACATAATTTTCGCTCATCAGCGCCAGGCGGTTCGAAACCCGGGTGGTGCCGCCAATCATTATAACCGGTTTATTGGTGAGTTCCCGGTTATGGAAGCCGTAGCCCAGCCCTATTGTAAGGTGGTCGTTTTTACTGCCAATGGTTCCGGCCCCATAAACGATCCCGAATTCTGTGCTTAAAACTTTGGCATACAGTACCCCCGCCGAAAGGCTGGCAATTCTGGAAACCGGCAGGCTGATCTTGGGCGTTAACGCGTAGATAGAACGATCTGTAGGCATGCCGGGTATCAGCAGAAAAGTAGCGCCAATAGAAAGGTTATCGGTTACACCGTAATTAACGGCGTTTATGTAGCCGTAAATGGACTGGAGGTAACCTTCGCCGGCCGGAATGCCCCGGCCGGTGGGGCCAAAGAAAAGGCGGCTGTCGTGCGGGTTCGGGATCCAGTAAGCATCGCCGTGCAGCCGGTTCTCTACTTCTTTTAAATACCGGATATCGCGGAATGGAGCGGTAATTTCGCCGTAGTATTGGGTAGCAAACACGTATTCTTCCGGGCGTTTTTCAACAATATTGCCAAAGAACTTCATGCCATCGGTAAGGATCACGTAATAAACCTTGCCGGTTAGTTTTTTGCTGGCTGTATATACCTGTTGCCGGGCGGGTGGGTACGGCAGGCTTGGCGTTGGGGTTGGGGGCGGCGCAACGGGCCTTGAAGATTGCAGGTTGACAGCTTTGGCGGCTATTAACTGGCCGGTCAGGTCAAATTCCGGCTGGGTATAGTTTCTGGTTTCGGAGTCGCCGTTCTTTTTAATTACCTCTAAAACTATTGCATTATCAGGCAGTTGGAAAAACCGGCCTATCTGGAAATCTGCGGTTTCTATGAACGGAAATAGATTGAAACGCGCTTTTTCTTCCTGGTCAATAATTTCGCCAACGTGCGGGCTTACCACCAGAATTGTCTTGGTTTGCGCCCGGGCCCCGGGACAATGGTACCAGAACAACAGGTTCAGGAAAAAGAACGTTTTAAGAGCAACGAATACGGCACGCATGTAAGGCAAAATAATTACCCGAAGGTATTAAATTGCGGCCGGATTGTTAAGCCGATCGTTAAATTTCTTATTTCCGGAACCGGCCTTCGGCTTTGGGGCGACCGGCTTTTTCTTCGTCGGGGTCAACAAAGGGTTCTTCTTTCATTACAAACCGGACGGCGTAATCATTGGGCTTTATTTTTTCGCCAAAACGTCTTGCAAACTGCTGGGTAAATTCGGCGCCATAAAACACAATTAACGAAGAATAATAGATCCAGACCAGGATAATGATGATGGAGCCGGCCACGCCGTAGGCAGAACCCACATCGGAAGTGCTCAGGTACCAGCCGATCAGGAATTTACCGGCCACAAAAAGCAGGGCCGTAACGAATGCCCCCACCCAGGTATCTTTCCAGCGGATGATGGCATCGGGCAGGTATTTATAGATCAGGGCAAATAAAACGGTAATTACCCCAACCGAAAGTACAAAGTCCAGCAGCTTGAATATATATACGGCCACCCCGGCAAAGATCTCCCGCAAATAATCGCTTAAAATGGAAAGCGCGGCACTTACTACGAAAGAGGCCAGCAACAAAAAGCCCACGCTCAGAATAAGGCCAAACGATAAAAAACGGGTTTTTATCATCATCATGATACCGTTTTCGGGCTTGGCTTTAATGTTCCAGATGGTGTTTAACGATTCCTGCAGGGTTATAAAAAAGGTAGTGGCAGCAAAAATAAGCGTACCAAACCCGATCCATTTGGCAACGCCTTTGCTTTCCTGCTTATTCAGGTTGTTGATCATGGTCTGGATCTCGGCGGCGGCATCGGCTCCCAGGGCATCTTTGCTTTGCGCATACAACTGGCCCGATAAGGCTTCTTCGCCCCAAAACGCCCCAACTGCCATTAAAATTATGAACAGGATGGGCGGCAGCGAAAAAATAGTATTGTATGCCAATGCCGCAGCCAGCCGTAACGAATTGTTTTTTAAAAATTCTGTAACCGAATTTTTTGCAATATTGAAAAGGGCTTTGGGCGTAATGTTGCTCATAGGAAGTAAGAGTTTGCCAATCTATAATAAAAACCCTGATACGGCCTGTTAAGCAAATTAGTTGGTACGGGTAAAAACGGATAGTTTTCGGAAAATAAAAAAAAATGCTTTTTCTTTAAACCTTCAGGCATCCCTTTGGCCTTTTTTTCCGACTTTGCAATTAACCAACAATTACCAATTACCCGTTACCCAAACCAACTATGACAAAAATTTATTCCGGCCACCGTTTTCTGCGTTTTGCCCAGGTTTTCAGTTTTATTTTATTTTTTGTTTTTGCCGGCTGCACCAGCAAAGGCCCGGTTTACCCCGCTGCCGAAGGTTTCAACGAAAAAGGCTCCGATAAAAAGGCCATTGAAATTGTAGACCGCATGATGGAAAAAATGGGCGGCTACGACGCCTGGCAGGATGCCCGGTTCATTGCCTGGAGCTATTTTGGCCAGTACCAGATCTGGGATAAAAAAGAAGGCTTGTTCCGCCACGAAAAAGGCAACCAGGTTTCTATTATGAGCCTCAACAAACGCGCCGGGCAGGTTTATTTTAACGGCGCCCCCGTTACCGATAGCGTAAAAACCTACGGTTACCTGAGCCAGGCCTATACGCTTTACCTGGCCAATACCTATTTCCTGTTCCTGCCTTATAAAATGAAAGATACGGGCGTTACCTTAAAATACCAGGGCGAAGGCAAAACCATGGAAGGCAAACCCGCCGATATAATCCGGATGACCTTTAAAGACGTAGGCATAAGCCCGGGCAACATGCACGACGTCTGGATAGACAAAGAAACCAACCTGGTTACCCAGTGGGGTTTCTATTCGCAGGCCGAAGACAAGACGCCGTCATTTGTGCGCAAATGGGCCGATTACAAAGATTTTAATGGCCTGAAGTTAGCCACCAACCGCAATTCCTACACCGATACGCTTTCGATTTCGCATATTGTGGTAACGGATCATGTGCCGAAAGAGATCTTCCTGAGCCCAAAACCTTTGGAGAAAAAAATCCAGAAATAAACGGTACTCTTTTAACCGGTAAAACTAAAAGCCTGCCTCAGATAAATGAGGCAGGCTTTTTTGGTTTTTAAGGAAGGCAGTTTTCCGGGGTTAAACGCTACCGTTTTTAAAGCTTATCTATGGTTACAGTCAGGTTTCCTTTGGCATTTACCAATGCTTTTATGGCCGTTGGGGTAAGGTAAATATTGTCTGGTACCACCTCCGTAATTTTGCCCTTCAGCATTACCGATTCATGTACCCGGCCCGAATTGTTAAGGGTTTGCTGCAGTTGTTTTTTAGCTTCTTCGAGCTGGCCTTTAACCGGGAAACTAACCTGGTTTTCAATGTTTTCGCGGAATTTGTTTTTGGCCAGCCAGCTTGCCGTGGAAAGCAGCTTGTCTTTGGTTTCCAGGTCGTAATCTACGTCTCTTATTTTAATGGTTCCGCTTTCCTGGTCGTAATATGGTACGGCTTTCAGAAAAACTTTGCCCACAATTTTTTTGGTGAAAATGCCGGCTTTGGTAGTGCCGTCTACGTCCAGCATGAGCATGAGCTTATCGCCGCTGGGGGTTATGGCTGCATCTTTTATGGTAACCTTATCTTTGCCGCCTTCAAACGTGAATGTTTTCCCGCCTATTTGTTCTTTTAGCAGTTTGGTAGCATAATCGTAGGTTATTTCTCCGCTCAGGCCGATCTGTACATCTTCATTTATCCGATTATCGGTAAGCAGCCTGGGCAGGTTTGGGTTTATTTTTACGGCCGGTTTGCCATTGGTAAAAGTTTCGATAAATGAGCTTAAACCAATGCGCAGGTTTACTTCGCCGTTGCGGGCCACCAGCGGCGAAACCCTTATGGCCGTAGGCGTAATTTTGAGCCAGGCATTATAGGTATCGTCTATCTTAATGGGTTGCTGCACCATAACCCAGGCCTCCTGGATGTATTGTTTTATCTGTACCCGGTTCTGAATTTCGGCATCGAGTTGTTTGGTAAGGGTACCCAGTTGGTCGCGCATGGGGCCTTCCACAAAGCGGGCCAGCCCTATTTTCATCGGTCCTAATTCAATATAGGGTTTGGTATCGCCCCATTCAAAATCGCCGGTGGTTAAGGTCTTTATTTTGTAGTCTTCGGTTAAAGAAAGGGCGCTTTCGCTTTTGGCGATCAGATCGAATTCGGTTTCTTCGGATCTGTCTATGGTGGGGCACATTTTACAGGCTTCCCATTTAAAGCGACCTTTCACCCAGATGTGCAACGGAATGGTAAAATAAAGCTTGTTGTTTTCGGCTTTGATCCCAACCTCACCTTTCTTCCAGATCTTAATGGCCACGTTATCGTCGTCCAGGTTCTGATCGTTGTAAAGCAGGCCTTTGAATTCCTGGTTTAGTTTGGTTTGAAGGGTAGCTACTTTAAAAGAAACCGGGATATTAATGGTAGAAAGTTTTTGTTCGAATGGCCGGGCGGCAACAGCCTGGGCGGTTGGCGCGGCCTGGTCTAAGCGGGTAGTGCTCTGGCAGGCATTTAAGGCTAAAACGGTACCGGAAACGATGAAAAAACAGGAAACGAAATTTTGCAGATTCACTTGCATCTGGGTTTAAAAAACGGCGCAAGTTACAATTTTTTCAGGTGGCGTAAGGCGAAAGGTTTTTGTTCTGGTAATTGAAAAGAAGTTCGTTTAAAAAATCTTCCGGAGCAGCTCCATCAGCAACCAGTTTGCATTTGGTTTAAAAGCATTTCTGGTAGATCGCAAACTAAAAGGCATTCCGGTTAACGTTATCCGAAAAGAAATAATTGCTAATCCGCTTCCGCCCGTTTCAGTTCGCTCAGCATTTCTACCAGGGTTTCTTTATCAGAAAGCAGGCTGCACTGGGTTAACATGCCGTTATGGTAGGTGGCAAAGAAAGGCGTGCCGGTCATTTTAACTTCCTGGCTCGAAACCGGGTTTTCGTTGGCATCCATTTTCAGAAAAGTAATTTCCTGGTACTCACCGGAATCTGATAATTGGGTGAAAATGCGGGCCATGCGTTCGCAAACAACACATTGTTCTTTGGTGAATTTTACAATCACTTTAGCATGATCGTAGATCAGGGTGCGAAGTTCGGCATCGTTGGTATCGCGTACGGGCATAGGTTTTGGTTAGCAGGAATAAGGCAAATTGAAATTATATACCGGGCTCGTTATACGGTAAGGTTCACCATTTAGCTGGGCTTTTCCACCGTGAAAATTCCATTCGCTGCCTGTTACCTGGGTTCCGGTATGCAAAAGCCTTAAAATAATTATAAAAAGGTGGCCGGTTAAATGCTAACAGTCTTCTGAAAGAAAAGTTTTTCCTTTAATAGCCGGCATTTGATTATGCGGAAAATACATCTGAATTTAACCGGGATCAAACAGGTAAATGCAAAATTTTTCTCCTTATTTAACCGGGATCAAACCAAATTAAAAAAAGCCTGCAGAATTTCTCCGCAGGCTTTTTACTGATCAAAAAGCAGGGCTTAAAAAACAAATCCCAGGCGAATGCCATTACGCACGTTGGGGCCGAAACTGAGCGCACTGGTGCCTTCATTTTTCCTGGTTTCTATTGTGCCGGCTTCGTTGGTAGTTATGGCTTCTACTTCTGAATAAGAGCGGTTGGTAAGTTCCATGCCCAGTTCATAACCCACGTATAAATGGCGGGCAACGTAAAAATCGAAGCCCCCTACCGCTCCCAGGCCAACCAGAAAATATCCCCGGTCGGCGGTGCCGGTGGGCGTAAAACCGCCCTTAATTTCTACGCCTGTGCTGCCCGGTCCGTCAAGTTCGTAATGAGCCGATCGCAGGCCTAACAGCAATTCTGCCCCCAGGTAAGGCGATAACCGGTTGGTGCCCGCAAAATGCTTTTCTATACCAGGAGCAATGCTGAATTCAATGGCCCGGGTTTTGGCATCAGGGGCCGGAGTATTGGTATTAAAGCTTAAGTGGCCGCCCAGGCGAAGCGCCATGTCTTCGGAAAGAAAGTAACGCGCCCGCACCTGCTGCAGCGAATTGCTCAGGTTAACCGTACCGCCCAGCAGGTTTACATTGGCTTCTAAGGTAACATCGCCGCCGGCAGCCTTAATTTCGCCGGTCTCATTTCCGCCGGAAGCATTGGTTGCTGAAACGCGAATTTCTTCCGTTTGCGCCGGCTGAACAGTTTGCTGCGGCACAGGGGCAGGCTCCGGGGAAGTTTGGTGCGTAACCGTAGGTTTAGGGGCCGTTGCAGTAGTGGTTTTGGTTTGAACAGTAGTTTTTTTAGCCTGGGCAGACGCACCCAAAGCCAGGCTGCAGAACAGCGCAGCCGGAATCAATTTTTTTAACATAGTTTTTGGTAGGTAACAGATTAATTGTGTTTTTAGAATATAGCCGAAAATTTATATTTAATTTTTTTTTCAAACCAAAGGTTTCCGGCCACAACCCTGGCTCTGAGGGGGAAGACAAAACGCAAAGGCAATACCCTTAGCCCGGAATTTAAAATAAAGGAATATCCATAAAAAAAACCTTCCGGTTTGCCGGAAGGTTTTGTAGCATTGGTAGCAAAACTGCGCTGAAAACTGCTTTAAGCATTCATTTTGCGCAGGTTCTCCAGCATGTCTTTCGTCATTTGGTCCAGGTCGTATTGCGGTTTCCAGTTCCAGTCTTCGCGGGCGGCCGAATCGTCTATGCTTTGCGGCCACGAATCGGCTATCTGCTGGCGCGAATCCGGTTTGTAGGTTATGGTAAAGTCCGGGATATGTTTCTGAATGGATTCCGCAATTTCCTTCGGCGAAAAGCTCATGGCGCTCAGGTTGTAGCTCGACCGGATCTTAACCTGTTCGGAGGGCGCGTGCATCAGATCTAACGTTGCTTTTAAGGCATCCGGCATGTACATCATAGGCAGGTAGGTATTTTCAGAAAGAAAGCATTCGTACGTTTTCTGCGCCAGGGCCTGGTGGTAAATATCAACTGCATAATCGGTGGTGCCGCCGCCTGGCAGGGCTTTGTACCCGATCAGGCCCGGGTAGCGCAGGCTGCGTACATCCAAACCCAGCTTTTCGAAATAATATTCGCACCAGCGTTCTCCAGCCTGTTTGCTGATGCCGTAAACCGTATTCGGGTCCATAATGGTGTGCTGCGGGGTGTTTTCGCGGGGCGTATTCGGGCCGAAAACGGCAATAGAGCTGGGCCAGTAAACTTTCTGAACCTTGTGTTCGAAAGCGGCATCCAGCACGTGGAACAAACCATCCATGTTCAGGCGCCAGGCAAACTTCGGATTTTTTTCGCCGGTAGCCGAAAGCACGGCCGCCAGGTGGTAAACCTGTTTGAATTTATATCTGGTGTAAAGCTCTCCCAGGCGGTTTTTATCCAGCACGTCCAGCGTTTCGAAAGGGCCGGATTCGCGCAGTTCCTGGCTTTTAGGGGTTTGAATATCGGAAGCAATCACGTTTGCATCGCCGTACATTTTGCGGAGTTCCATGGTCAGCTCAGAGCCTAACTGGCCGCCGGCGCCAATAACTAAAATCGTATCGTTTGTATTCGTCATTTCGGGTTCGGGAATTTCTGCAAAGTAACCAATTATGGCTTAAACCGAAAAATTATAACTAAAAGATGCGCCCCTTTTAATATCTTTGCTTTAACCCGTGGCTTGATTTTATCCATGACTTTCGAAGAATACCTGACCAAACGACGCATTAATGTACCTGCTTTCGCCGCCGGCGAGCCGTTGCGTTTTGCCGAATGGCAGGATTGGTACAGCCAGATGCATCCCGAAAGTTTCTACCTGATGGTGAAAATGATCCTGAACGATGTACGCCGAAATTTCTGGCTTGCCGAAGTTCCGAAACCAGTTGCCGCTGTTGCTTCCGCTTCTGAAACCGTTGCTCCCGCCCGCCCTGCCGGCAGAAGAGCCGCCATTGCCCGGCCGGCCGCTGCTCCAATCCCGGATACTGCTAAACCAGAAATTCCTTCTGAAGCTATAAAGCCGGAAGCTGAAAACCCGGAAATAAAAATCACAGGAACGGCTCCGGAAGAAACCGCGGCAAAACCCGCCCGGCCGGTCTTCAAGCCCCGGGCCATCATTAAGAAACCAACCGGAACTTCGGCAGAGAATAGTGGCGCACCCGAAAATCCGGAACCGGAAAAACCCCAGGAAGCAAAGCCGGAAGAAGTAAAACCAGTTGCTGAACCTTCAGAAATTTCTCCAACTTCAGAAACCCCGCCGGCTAAACCAGTCCGGCCCCGAGCCGTAATTAAGCGCCCGGCAGCCCTAAGCAAACCGGATGTCCAGGCAACAGAAAATCCGGAAGAGCCCGCCGGTCCAACTTCAGAAACGGTAGTTAAACCAGCCGAAAAAGCAAAACCCGGATCTGCATCAGAAACTCCGTCGCCACCCCGCCCAAGACCGGTTTTCAAACGCCCGGCGCCGGCGGCAGTACCTGAAAAAACGGTAGGGGAAACAGCTCAAAAACCCGAAGAAAACGCAGTAGCAGATTCTCCAACGCTCAGCCCGGTTGCAACGCCTGGCCAGGAAGGAGCGTCAGAAGCAAAAGCAGTTTCGGAAGAAATTCAGAATAGTCCGGAAGCCGCAAAAGCCGCCGAAGAAGTTGCTGCCGAAGCCGGCCATGTGCCAAAGCCGCCGCGACCCCGACCGGTTTTCAAACGTCCGGGAACTGTCGTACCGCCGGCAAACCCGGAACCTGAGCCGGAAAAAACGGTACCGGAAACGGCTCCAAAACCCGAAATAAATCTCACGGCAGCCGAACCGGAAAAGCCGGCAGAAATGGCTGGGAATTCAACTGAAAAACAAGTTGAAAATACAGCAGGAAATCCGGCAGAAAAACCCGGGGAAAACCCGCCGGCAAAACCCCCTCGGCCCCGGCCCGTTTTTAAACGTCCGGCTAAACCGGAAAATGATAATCCATAAACCCCGCGCCACAGGGCAATGAGCAATAAAGCATTTTGGCTAAAGCCGGAAATTTAGAAACTTGCAACCCCTAGCTTCAGCCAGGGACAATTCAATAAGAAAACAATCAGCAATCAACAATTAAGCAATTAAAATATGTACGATACCTTAAAGCCCGACCTGATCCAGCAATTAACCGAAATTACCGAAGCCGGTTTATTTAAAAGAGAACGCATTATTACTACTCCGCAGGGTGCCGAAATCCGTACCGATGAAGCCGGCGACGTAATAAATTTCTGCGCCAACAATTACCTGGGTTTGTCTTCTGATCCGCGCGTTACGGCTGCAGCAAAAAAAGCCATCGATTCGCACGGTTATGGCATGAGTTCGGTGCGGTTTATCTGCGGTACCCAGGATATTCACAAAGAACTGGAACGGAAACTTGCTGAATTTTTAGGCACCGAAGATACCATTTTGTACGCGGCTGCTTTCGATGCGAACGGCGGCGTTTTTGAACCGCTTCTGGGCGAAGATTCTGCTATTATTTCCGATGCCCTGAACCATGCTTCTATTATAGACGGCGTACGTTTGTGCAAAGCCCAGCGCTTCCGCTACGAACACAACAACATGGCCGATCTGGAAGCCAAACTGCAGCAATCGCAGCACCTGAAAAACCGCATGATCGTAACCGATGGTTCTTTCTCTATGGACGGTACCATTGCCCAGTTAGATCTGATCTGCGATCTGGCCGATAAGTACAAGGCGTTGGTAATGGTAGACGAATCGCATTCTTCCGGGTTTATCGGGAAGACCGGCCGCGGCACGCATGAGCATTGCAATGTAATGGGCCGGGTAGATATTATTACCGGAACCTTAGGTAAAGCCCTGGGCGGCGCCATGGGCGGTTTCACGTCGGGCCGCAAAGAGATCATTGAAATGCTGCGCCAGCGTTCCCGCCCCTATCTGTTTTCGAACTCCCTGATGCCGGCCATTGTAGGTGCTTCCATTGCCGTTTTGGATTTCCTTTCTGATACCACCGAATTGCGCGACCGTTTGGAAAAGAATACCATGTATTTCCGGGAAAAAATGACTGCTGCCGGATTCGATATCAAGCCGGGCGTACACCCCATCGTGCCCATCATGCTTTACGATGCCAAGCTGGCTCAGGACTTTGCCGCAAAACTGTTAGACTAAAGGTATTTACGTAATCGGGTTCTATTACCCGGTAGTAGCCAAAGGGCAGGCCCGCATCCGGGTACAACTTTCGGCTGCCCATACGCCGGCCCATTTAGATAAAGCCATTCAGGCCTTTACCGAAGTTGGCCGCGAACTGGGAGTTTTAAAAAGCTAATTTCCTCATTCTCTAATTTTCACATTTCCTCATTTCCTCATTTTCTAATTGAAAAGAATGAAACGAATACTTTTTTACCTATTGCCCATCTTGTTTTTTGCAGCCTGCAACAAAGGCGCCGATAAGGCAAATCTAACGCCCCGCATGGCTGCTGTGCAGCGGATAGACAGCCTGGAAAACCGGATAAGAGTATCTATCCAGAAACAGGAGAATCCGGATGTAAGCCTGGCCATGAACGCTATTAAACGCTACACGTATTTTGCCGCCGATTTCCCGAAAGATACGCTCAGTCCCACTTACCTTTTCCGGGCCGGCCAGATCTACGAAGGCGTATTGCGCGATTTCAGCAGTGCCGCCAAACTTTACAGCAAAGTTTATAAAGAATATCCGGAGTATAAGAAACGCCCCATGATGCTTTTTCACGAAGGCAACGCTTATATAGAAATGCAGGATACCGCCCGGGCAGCGCTAACCCTGAACCAGTTCCGCCGCGAATATCCGGAGCATGCATTTGCCGACGATGCCCAGGGTTTGCTGAAAATTATGCGCATGGATGAAAAACAGATGGATGCTTTTTTTAAGAATGCCGAAAAGCAGGAAACCGACCGCGCCCAATAACAATAATCAGTGGCGGTAAATGCCAAAAAAATAAAGGCGTAATCCTTCCCGGGTTACGCCTTTATTTTTAGCTGATTTTACAACTTAAAAAAAAGAAGCCAGTTAAATATAACAAGTTCAATTTTCTGAAATTATGGCACTTCAATTAGGCGATCTTGCCCCGGATTTTACCGCAAATTCTACCGAAGGTATTATTGAATTTCATAAATGGCTGGGCGAAAGCTGGTGCCTTCTTTTTTCGCATCCTTCCGCTTTTACCGCTGTTTGCACCACCGAAATGGTAATGGTTTCCAGGCTAAAACCCGAATTTGAAAAACGCGGGGTAAAAGTCATCAGCCTGAGCATCGATTCGGTAGAATCTTATAAGACCTGGTTTAAAGATATCCGGGATATTGGCAACGTAACCATAAATTTTCCGATGATTGCCGATGAAGAACGGAAAGTGGCCTGCCTTTACGGCATGATCCATCCCAATGCCTCTCAAACGTTTACGGTGAGGGCACTTTACGTGATCGGGCCCGACAAAAAGATCAAGTTAATTCACATTTATCCTACTACCCTGGGCCGCAATTTTCATGAGATCCTCCGGGCAATTGATTCGCTTCAGTTAACGGCCAATTACGGGGTAGGCACTCCGGCCGGCTGGGAGCCTGGTAACGATTGCATTGTAAATCCTTCTATAGGTGCAGCAGAGCTGGCCACCCGTTTTCCCAAAGGCTACCGCGAAATTAAACCGTATTACCGGACAACTCCCCAACCGGATAAATAGGGCTAAAAAGTAAATTCATTAACCTGAAAACGGTATGCTTTTAGCCTGAAAAACTGAAAGCTTAAAGTTCTTAAACAAAAAAGGGAAGCAATGCTTCCCTTTTTTGTCTGGATTGAAACTTCCGATCAATGTTTCAATAGTTTACTGGTAAAAGTCTGGTTGCCGGTGCTGGCCTTTAACATGTACAAGCCGGCCGGCTGGTTATCTAAAGCAACTTTCAGTTTGTTAGCGCCCCGCTGCACCGGAAGGGTGGCTGCATAAACCGTTTTGCCGGTTATGTCGGTTACGGAGATCTGCGCCGGTTCGGTAGAAGCTGTTTCCAGCAGCAGCTCAAACTGGTTCCGGAACGGGTTTGGGTAGGCGGTAATAGCAGTGCCAAGGCGGCCTAAGTCAACAACTTTGGCGGTGAAGAATTCAAAGGTGCCATCCAGGTCGATCTGCTTTAAGCGGTAGTACACCAGGCCTTCTTTGTTGGAGATTTTATCGGTATAGGCATAGCGTTGCAGGGAAGAAGAAGTACCGTTTGCAGAAGCTACAAAACCAATTCTTTCGTAGTTCTTGCCATCTGTAGATGACTGCACTTCAAAGCCGGTATTGTTCTTTTCAGAAGCTGTTTCCCAGGTTAAGGCTACTTCAGCATTTTTCTTTACTGCTTTAAAGCTTAACAGCTCCACCGGTAGCGTGGTAAGCGGGCCATCTAAAATCGAATAGCGGGGGAAATAAACGGTCGGGTCTACGCCTGCAGGCGGATTGGCCGAAACAGCCCCGGTAACTTCAGCAATGCCTATCCGGCGATTAGTGGTGTTTAAAATTTCTACCGGTAACAGGTCCCATCTATTGTTTACAAACTGCGCTACGGTGCTGTTATTGATGTTAAAGCCAGGAAGTTCGTCGCCGGCATTCCAACCGAACCTGATCGTGGCGTTCGATTCGCCGCTTAACAAAGAAACCTGCCAGGTTTTATTTATTGCATTGGTAGTTAAGGGTGTGCCTTCGGTACCTTCTTTAAAAATGCCGTGATTCACGGTAACTGCAAAATTACCTTTAAAAGTAGCTGTATTAGAATCTTTATTATTAATAATAACCGGGGTAAAGGTGGTAATGGCCGGAATAGAATTATCCGGGGTACCTACCGGGAACGTAATGTTTCCCTGACGTTTTGGAGAAACCCCTTTACCAATATTCTCAATTATGAGTTTGCCACCATGGGTTAGCGTAATGAATTCATTAACCCGAACAATTTCGTTTTCGCCGCCAAAAGTAATAGAAGCAGCAGAGCCTTCTATGCTTACCGGTAAGCCGGTTAGGTCAAAAATGCTGTTGATCAGCAGGTTCCCTGATTTTACTTTTAAACTCCCCCGGATGCCTGGAAAAGCGCTGGAGCTGGTAGCGTTTATGTTGTCTGTTATAAGTGTGGAGTTACTGGGAATTTCCACTATTACGTTGCCATAAGCCAGTACGGGCATAACCCCGCCGTCTTTAAAAGTAAACGTACTGGTAGGCTGCAGGATTAAGTTATTGGCAGCTAAGCGGCCCGATAATACCACATCGCCGGCTACCGTTATCTGGTTAGGCTGCTTAAACCGCAAAGTACCCTGGATTTGTAAGTTGGCAATGGAAATGGTCATATCTGCCCGGATAATGTGCCCATCCAGGATAATTACATCATCGCCCACGGTTGGTACCAGGTTAGTGGTGCCCGGAGTAATATTCGATTTATCCCAGGAAGTAGAAGCAGACCATTCGTTTACTAACAGTGGTGCTTTAGAAGTAAAGGTACTGGCCACTGCGAAGGTTGAAGAGAAAATAAGCAGGAAAAGGATGAGGGGTAAAAAGATTCTGGTCGAAGTTGAGAAGTTAGCGTTCATAACTGGTAGGTTTTACAGAGATAACTGATTGGAAGTAAGTTGAGCGTTTTTCTTTTCGCTAAATGGCTGAAAAAAGGCTATTTAGAGCAGCGTTGGAGTTGTTTGGCGGATCTGGATCCAGGCTTTAATTGAAACTTAGTACACTTTAAGTGAAATAGTGTTTTAAGTAATTTTATTATGAGGATGAGCTTGAGGATTATTATACTTTATTACCAATAATTTGTATTTTAATTACGCAATTCGCGTTAAATGGTGTTAAAAAAATAAAAAATTGTAAAATTAAGCCGTGAGTAGACAAAAAATTAGGGTAAATAGCTTTCTATTTGAAGTAACTTGAACCGGAAAGTAGAAGATGAATGGATAGGGTGATATAGGAAAAATTATATATTTTTAAATCCGTTTTCATTCAAAGCAAGTATTTATAACCAGGCTTAAATAAAATTAAGTAAAACGGTAGGGTTTAGACATAAAAAAGGGAAGCACAGCTTCCCTTTTTTAAAGTTATTGAAACTTCCGATCATTGTTTCAATAGAGTCTTCATATAGGTTTGTGAGCCGGTTGCAGCCTTGAGCAGGTATAAACCGGTCGGAACATCTTTTAAATTAATTTCCAGGGTATTCTGTCCCTTTAATAGTTCCTGATTACCTGCATAAACCACTTTTCCCGTCAGATCAGTAACCACCAGGTTCGCGTGTCCGCTGGCCGGGGCTTCCAGGCTCAGTTTAAAGGCATTCTGGAAGGGGTTCGGATAAGCAGTAGCAACGTAACTGAAACGGCCCAGGTCTACTACTTTTGCGTTGTAAAAGGCTACCGTTCCATCCAGATCGATTTGTTTTAAGCGGTAGTAAACCATGCCTTCTTTATTTGAAACTTTATCAGTAAAGGCATAACGCTGCAGAGAAGAAGAAGTATTATTCTGGGAAGCTACAAAACCTATCTTTTCAAAGTTCTTACCATCCATAGAGGACTGTACCTCAAAGCCGGTATTATTCTTTTCAGAGGCGGTTTCCCAGGTTAAAGCTACTTCCGAATTCTTTTTCACTGCATTAAAATTAACCAGTTCTACCGGCAGCGGGTTTATGCCACCACCCACGATCGACATTAAAGGAAAGGTTGTAGGAAGCGAAACCTGTCCGGTTACTATATTGGTTAAACCGGCAATGGAAGCTACCCTGGCAGTTGGATTGAGCGATGTAGGAACATTCATATCCCAAACGCCTTGGCTATACAGGGCAACCATGCTGTTAACAGGATTGAAGGATGGTAACTCGTTTGGTTGATTCCAATAAAAATAGGCCTCAAGATCAGCATCGCCATAAAGTACATTAACAGACCAGGTTCTGTTTACTGCATTGGTGGCTATTGGGGCACCGTCGTAGCCGTTTCTTAATACTCCATTAGAAACAGTTACCGCAATGGTTGCTCTTATAGTAGCAGGGCGGCTATCCCGGTTGTTAATTAAAACCGGCGTATAAGAAAAAGTGGTGCCATCGGAAGTACCTATTGGGAAAGTAATGTTACCTAGGTTGTAATCCCTTTTAACTGAGCCAGAGCCTTTTCCAATGTTTTCCAGAATCAATTTACCAGAATTTTTAACACGGATGTATTCATTTGTTCTAATGAAATCTTTGTCTTCGCCATAAGTAACAGAAGAGCTGGCACCGTCTATAGTAACAAGCAGGTTTGTAAGATTGATTAGCTTTTCAACCCGCAGATTCCCGGACGTAATATTAATGTTCCCGGTAGTTGCTCCATTATTCGCTACTACATTATTTGTTTTTAAAATCCCATTCGGAATGTTTACGTTCAGCGTTCCGGTTACTCTTAAAGATGCAATTGTTCCAGGCGCCGTTATATCTATGGTATGTCCTGAAAGGATAATAACATCGTCGCTAGCAGTAGGTATATCACTGCCTGCGTTTCCGCCCGAAACGGTCCAGGTGGCAGGAGTTGACCAGCTACCGGAACCAGCAGATGTAAAAGTGCTTGCCACGGCGTTTGCAAAAGGAGAAATAAATAGGGTAAAGATTAAAATAGGCAGGAGGCCGTTAATTGATTTTAGATCAGAAGGTTTCATAATTTAAGTTGTTAACATTTAGAGGATAAGCAGGGTAGAGTATGAGAGAGTCTTCTAAGTTTGTTTTTGAAGAGTGCTTAGAACGGGGGCAGCGGGTACTTTTAAAGAATGCTGATTCAAATTTTAAACCTTAGCAAACAGAGATTGCCATTAAAATTTGTAATAAGAATAATAGGTTGGTAAAAGGGGTGCTGGGGATTCAAAAACTCAGAGGCCTGAATTAATAATCTATACGTGTTGCCCGCAAAATGGTAGTTTAAAAATAATGAATAGTATTTAATTAAAAGTGAGCGGCCCTATTTTGCGGGTAAGGAGCTTGCATTAGAAGGGAAATAATTAAAAATAAAGCTATTTAAAATTGAAAAAATTATAAAATGATTGGCTTTAGATCTTTTCGGGGTCGTTTTACTGGTAATTTGTAGAAAAAAATCATGAAAAGGATCGCGGTAATCCTATTTCCGGGCTCCTGAAAAACGGTTTAATTGATTTAAATAGCTTTTAAGGCTTCTTACCATACCATTTCTGGATCCCGCCGAAAACTGAACCGGATAAATATTAGAAACACCCTATTTAAGCTTAGGAAAAGTAAAAGCGGGTTAAGAACCTTAGGATTTGTAAAGTACCGCCGGAGCGACCAATTGGCATTCGGCGAATATCTCCGTTTGCAGCTTTTCTTCCGGGACCTGAATAGGGTTTTAAATCCAATGCTAACCATCTTAACGCAACCGGACTCAATTGTGCCCAGGGCGGTAATTAAGTTGTGAGGTGACTATTAGGAATAATTTAAAGTTTTAAAGCTTCTTCTTTGTATGAACACTTTAATTTGACTTCTTCAGGTTTATTGGAATCGGGTAAGCTGTTACCCTTGGACAAAACAAAAAAGGGAGGCTATTAGCCTCCCTTTTTGCAAGTTGGTGAAACTTCCGATTATTGTTTCACAAGACGGTTGATATATGTCTGGTTGCCGGCCGTAGCGTTGAGCATGTAAATACCAGCCGGCTGATCTTTTAAAGTTACGTTCAGGGTGTTGCTTCCTTTCTGCAGTTGGGCAGTAGTAGCATAAACAGTTTTGCCGGTCATATCGGTAACGGTAATTACGGCAGCTTCCGCAACAGTAGAAGTAAGGTTTACTGCGAACTGGTTCTGGAACGGGTTCGGGTAAGCAGAAACGGCAGAACCGGTGCGGCCTAAGTCAACAACTTTAGCAGCAAAGAATTCAAAAGTGCCATCCAGGTCGATCTGCTTTAAGCGGTAGTAAGCTAAACCTTCTTTATTGGAAGCTTTGTCGGTGAAGGCATAACGCTGCAGGGAAGAAGAAGTGCCGTTAGCAGAAGCTACAAAGCCAATTCTTTCGTAGTTCTTGCCGTCTGTAGAAGACTGTACCTCAAAGCCGGTGTTGTTCTTCTCTGAAGCCGTTTCCCAGGTTAAGGCTACTTCAGCATTTTTCTTTACTGCCTTGAAACTTACTAATTCTACTGGTAATGGATTTAATGCCGGATTATGTACAATTGAGTTAGGGAGATCTATAGTTACTTTTCCGCCTTGCGTAAAGGTAGAAGAATAAAATATAAGGCCATTGGTTCCTAATAATATCCGAACTTCTTTAGGAGAATTACCGGTTCCGCCATTTAGGGTAAGGGCACCATAAATATTTAGCTCCTTGCCGTTAAGATCCAATCCGGAAACCTGGTTTCCAAAGGTAGTAGCCGTTATGGTTAAGCTTTTAATGTAAATAACATCAATGGTATTTGGTACAACTACTGTTAAACTATTGGTGATAGTAACATCATCAATAGAAGTAGGTACTGAGCCAGTGCTCCAATTTCCAGGTGTTGTCCAGAAACCGTTATCCGGACCAACATAAGTAGCTTCAGCGGCAGAAGCTTGTCCGGTGGATAATAAAAGAAAAGTTGCAGCCAGGCTTAATCCGGCTATGGTATTTTTGATCGGTTGTAATAAGTTTTTCATCAGCGTTGAAGTTTACTATTGAGTTGTTCGGAAGTAGTGGTGAGAGTTGGCAGGTTTTCTAAAGCATAAACTTTAGAACGAAGGGTAATCTTTGCGGGAATTTGGATTCAAAAGGCTTACATACTTTAAATTGTTATAAGTCAATTAAATGGATTTTTTTAAGGTAATAGGCTTTAAGTTTGGTTAGATTGAATTGTTAAGGCTGTTTTTAAGATTAAGGTACTTTTTATTTGTACTTTGATAACGTAAAGTTGGCGAAATTGTGCTAAAAAAAGAAAAATTAGGGTTTATTTTGAGGGAACGGTTATAAATAGATGGTTAAAGGACCTGTTCCCGGTGTTGGAATAACACAGATTAAAGAAAAATTTGGAGTATTTTACCAGAGATTCGGGAAAATTAGTCTGGGGTAAACTGCTTGGAAGCTCTTGGTTTAGGATTAAGTTTATAGAAAATTAAAATTAATAATTTAAAAATTATATATTATGATTTCGGGATATAATATATGTTAAAATGCATAGAAAAAGTAGGGATCCAAAGGTAAACCCATGGATGTATGAGGCTGTAAGCTTTTATTTAACAGTTCTATTAATATATTATTTAGCCTAAAATGTAGAATAATGGATTACATCTGCTAAGGGTAGTAAACAAAAAAGGGAGGCTGTAGCCTCCCTTTTTTGCAAGTTGGTGAAACTTCCGATTATTGTTTCACAAGACGGTTGATATATGTCTGGTTGCCAGCAGTTGCGTTCAGCATGTAAATACCAGCCGGCTGATCTTTTAAAGTTACGTTCAGGGTGTTGCTTCCTTTCTGCAGTTGGGCAGTAGTAGTATAAACCGTTTTGCCGGTCATATCGGTAACGGTGATCACGGCAGCTTCAGCAACAGTTGAAGTAAGGTTTACGGCGAACTGGTTCTGGAACGGGTTAGGATAAGCAGAAACAGCAGAACCGGTGCGGCCTAAGTCAACAACTTTAGCAGCGAAGAATTCAAACGTGCCATCCAGGTCGATCTGCTTTAAGCGGTAGTAAGCTAAGCCTTCTTTGTTGGAAGCTTTGTCGGTGAAGGCATAACGTTGCAGGGAAGAAGAAGTGCCGTTAGCAGAAGCTACAAAACCAATTCTTTCGTAGTTCTTGCCGTCTGTAGAAGACTGTACTTCAAAGCCGGTGTTGTTCTTCTCTGAAGCCGTTTCCCAGGTTAAAGATACGCCTGAAGTGTTTTTAACTGCTTTGAAGCTTATTAATTCTACCGGTAATGGATTAATTGAAGTCTTGTTAGCTTGGATTAGGCCTGCGGGATCAGTAATAGTTGTTCTATTATAATCGTTCGGTGTAATAACCAGGTTACCCTTAATTTCTACTAACCCGGTGCTCAATAATAATTCAGCATTACGGCCTCCGCCTTGTGAAGCGCCACCCTGAATAGTTAGGTTGCTATATACTCTGAAATTATTTGAACCAACATCTAAACGGGAGGTAGCTATACCCGAGCTATTAGCAGGTGCGGTTATCGTCAAACTATTGCAGGAAATTACCGGATTGGTAATAAAAATAATATTACCCCCATCTATAAGGACATTATCATCCCAGTTAGGAACATCTGCTCCGGTTGCCCAATTCAAGGTAAGCGGGTCCTGCTTCTCCCATGATTGAGGAGAATTCCAGTTGGCTTGATTAGCGTTAGGGTTTATTGCTCTGAAGTTATCAGCGGTAGCAGTTAAGCTTAAACCTAAAACGGCAACTGCTACAAAGGTTACTTTTGAAAGGGAGTTTTGAAAAAATGATCTCATGATTTAAGGTTTTGATTCTTAATAATAATTCGGAAGTTAAATTAGCTAGGGCGGTTTTTTCAGGTTTTAGCCTGCAACGTTAGGGTAAAATATTCTTAAAAGTTGTTCACTGATTTGTGTTTGCTTTTTAGAATTCGTTAAAAAGAAAATTTACAGATAGTTCTATAATTTCTTTAGAAGGTTTAAAAAAGTAGATTTATTTAGAATTGTAAGAATAAGTTCTTGGGTTATTTTGTTGATGCAAACTTACGAACAAAATGTACGCTGTTAGTAATAACATGACAAAAAGAATAATAAAATGGACTTTTAGTCCGTGAGTGAATGAAAACTAAGGGTAAAAAGCTATTAAAGCCAAGTGAATGAAATTCGTAGTTTTGATTTGATAAATTATATTTTTTATTTATAAACTCATGAATAGACCCTTATAATGAGTAATAAATTATAAATAATATAAATATTATTAGATAATGGATAACCGGAATACAGATGATTTATAAGGGTATAGCAACCTTTGGTATATTCAGCAGTATGTAAGAGGTTGAAAATTAAGATCTTTAGCCAAATAATGGTCAGAATCGAAAAAATCTCAAAGCAACGGATTGGTAAATGGTTGCTCTGGCAGATTTATAGGTAATGCAGCCGCAACAATTTATTAAATTAAATAGTCGCAGATTCCAAAAAGCATTTATAAGTATGGAAACTTATGGCGTAATTCAAAAACTTAAACCGGGGTAGGCCTGGGAGAGCTTATTTAAAAACAAAAAAGGGAGGTAAAAACCTCCCTTTTTTGCAAGTTGGTGAAACTTCCGATTATTGTTTCACAAGACGGTTGATATAAGTCTGGTTACCGGCCGTAGCGTTGAGCATGTAAATGCCAGCCGGCTGATCTTTTAAAGTTACGTTCAGGGTGTTGGTTCCTTTCTGCAGTTGGGCAGTAGTAGTATAAACAGTTTTGCCGGTCATATCGGTAACGGTGATCACGGCAGCTTCCGCAACAGCAGAAGTAAGGCTTACGGCGAACTGGTTCTGGAACGGGTTAGGATAAGCAGAAACGGCAGAACCGGTGCGGCCTAAGTCAACAACTTTAGAAGCGAAGAATTCAAACGTGCCATCCAGATCGATCTGCTTTAAGCGGTAGTAAGCTAAACCTTCTTTATTGGAAGCTTTATCGGTGAAGGCATAACGCTGCAGGGAAGAAGAAGTACCGTTAGCAGAAGCTACAAAACCAATTCTTTCGTAGTTCTTGCCGTCTGTAGAAGACTGTACTTCAAAGCCGATATTGTTCTTTTCAGAAGCAGTTTCCCAGGTTAATAATACTTCAGCATTTTTCTTTACTGCCTTGAAGCTTACTAATTCTACCGGTAGCGGGCCGGTGGCATCGGCTACAGCAAAAGGCGAAAAGGAAGTAACGTTGGTACGGGTCGATTTCCAGGTGGTACCGGCAGTTACTTGTACTGCTGCTCCCATCGTTACGCCATTTTGTTCCCACCGATCTCCGGCAGCATCCCAGTGGCTGATAGCGCAATTTCCGCGGTTAAAGCTTTTAGAAGGATCTGATAAAAACTTTGCTTCATCGGAAATGTTCCATTGCAGGGTTAAGGCCGCAATTACGCCGTTGCCTGATGGGGTTATATTCCAGGTTTTATTTACAATATTATTGGTTACCGTGGCGCCGGGTTTGGTTACAACATCGGAAAGCGTTAAGGTGAAATTACGGGCAGTTCCTGAGTTTACAATTACGGCCGGGGTATAAGAATTGGAGGTAGCACTGCCAACCGGGAAAAGTACTGCTGTTGTAGCGCCTCTGTTTCCAGTGCCTGCACCAATATTTTCAATTATTAATGCACCATTCTCCCCCAGTTTCACAAAGCTGGTATTGCTTTCCCCATTAATTTCGGAATTAGCACCAGTCAGGCGTAAAGTGCCTTCCACCAGCAGATTTATTTTATTTATTTTAATGGCGCCTGATACAGTAGATTCGGTGTTTGCGCCAATTATAACCTGTTTAGCGTCAAAATTTGTGTCGTCCAGGTTCGTGAAGCTTTTAGAATTTGAAATATTTATGGTTCCGTATTTAATTGGGCCACTTGGAATTGCCTGCGATGCTCCGCCGGTAAAAGTTACCTTGCTTGTTGGGATGCTGGTTTCGTTGAAGTTCAGGTTGGCGGAGGAACCGCCCAGAGTGCCGGCAATTTCTAATTCTGCGTTTCCTTTTATGTCCAGGAAAGCCCTGCCGGGATCGCTGGTAGAGCCATTGCCGGTAAAGGTAATATTTCCTGAAACAGATAATTTGCCACCTGGATTAACCATTAACTTGGCTTCGAATTTATCTGGTCCACTTTTGTTGCCTTTTACATCCAGATTTGCAGCCTGGATATTTCCTTCCAGAATAGCGGTATTATAAGAATCATTACCAGAAACCGCGCTTTCAACAGTGATGGTACCACTAACAATAAATTTAAAGGTGCTTCCCAAGTTTGAATCTACTACCAGTTTGCTGGTAGGTGTGCCGGAAGTCTGGCTTTTAAAAATAAGGTCCTGGCATTTGAATACATTTGAATTTACCGTTAACACAATTCCCGGGTTTATAAACACCCGGTCGGAAGCTCCGGGAATGGGGCCGGTGGTGGCAGGAGAATTCCAGACAGTTGGATTGTCCCAATTGCCGGAAACTTTAGCGATGAAATCAGCAGCATTCGTATCTGCGGCGGCACTAAATATGGCTGCCAAAGCCAGCGATAACACGGTTACTGTTTTTTTAACTTTTAAGGTCTTGCTCTGGCGGGATGCGTTTTTTAAAGCGAATAATAAAGATTTACAAATCATTAGATTTTTTGTGAATGGGTTAATCGGAATGCTTTCGGATGTTTGGTAAAAAGCTGGTTTCAGATGGTTTTCTGAAACTAAAGGGAGATGTTTTAAAACCTGGTTATAGACAGGCTGGAGGAAGAGATACTTTGAAGTTTAATTCTGGTTGTATCTGGTTAAATTGCTAAAAGAATGGCGTAAATATGACTAAAGCTAATAATTATTGAATAATCTGGATTTTTAACAAAGGTAGATCAGAATAAAATGATATAAAACCCATGAAAATCTCAGAAGGGTTTAATAAGATGTAACAGGAGGTGAGTATTAGTAAGAAGGGAGCTTAACTACGGAATTTATTAGTATAAATTCGGAGTGGTTTAAGGCAAGGGTAACTTTTAGACCAGTAATTAAAAGTTATAACGGCCGTTCCGGTAAAAAGGCAGGAAACAAAAGGGCGAAGGCTGAGCTCAGAAATACTACCCGGGTATTAAGCCGCGATAGTTCAGGCTGTTACTTAAGGCTTTAATTCTTTTCACTTATGCTTATGAAAGGAATAAGCCTTTAGGATAAGTTTAAGATTTTACTTTCTGCGCTGCAAATTTCCCTTGACAAGATCTGAGAAGATTTTTTGGCGCCATAATTTACTATGCTGCTCTACGGGAGTAATTCTAATTGAAAAGTTTTAATTTGTAAAGATCTTTTCACAAAAAAGGGAGGTTAAAAACCTCCCTTTTTTGCAAGTTGGTGAAACTTCCGATTATTGTTTCACAAGACGGTTGATATATGTCTGGTTGCCGGCAGTAGCGTTAAGCATGTAAATACCAGCCGGCTGATCTTTTAAAGTTACGTTCAGGGTGTTGGTTCCTTTCTGCAGTTGGGCAGTAGTAGTATAAACAGTTTTGCCGGTCATGTCAGTAACGGTGATCACGGCAGCTTCCGCAACAGCAGAAGTAAGGTTTACTGCGAACTGGTTCTGGAACGGGTTAGGATAAGCAGAAACGGCAGAACCGGTGCGGCCTAAGTCAACAACTTTAGCAGTGAAGAATTCAAAAGTGCCATCCAGGTCGATCTGCTTTAAGCGGTAGTAAGCTAAACCTTCTTTGTTGGAAGCTTTGTCGGTGAAAGCATAGCGCTGCAGGGAAGAAGAAGTGCCGTTAACCGAAGCTACAAAACCAATGCGCTCATAGTTCTTACCGTCTGTAGAAGACTGTACTTCGAAGCCGGTGTTGTTCTTTTCAGAAGCAGTTTCCCAGGTTAAAGAAACGCCTGAAGTGTTTTTAACTGCTTTGAAGCTTACTAATTCTACTGGTAAGGCAGCAATAGTTTGGCTAATTAAGAACTGGGTTGCTGTGCCTGTGATCAATTCTTTAGAGCCTCCTGCTTGCGCTGCAGCGTAAGTAGGAGAGATGGCGTTTCTAACTAACACTGTGCCGTTTGGCGCAACACGTAATTCAGCAAGTTTTGATCCACTTGTGCCGGCTAATGTTATAAAATCGTATACTCTTAAAGAGTTAGCGCCAACATTTAATAAAGAAGTACCATTAGGAACTGCTCCGCCAGAGCCAGGAGCATCTATGTTTATGGAATTGACAAAAATTACAGGATTAGTAATGGTTACCTGATGGCCATTATATATTTGAACATCATCATTAATGCCAGGTGTACCAGCGCCTGATGCCCAAACAAGGGGATTGGCTAAGTCCTGTTTTTCCCAGATAGCTGGAGTACCCCAGTTACCAGAGGATAATGTTCTGAATTTAGCAGCATTAGCTTCTACACTATTTAAGCCTAAAACTACAGCGGCTACTAAAGTTACTTTTGATAATGAGGTTTGTAATAATGATTTCATGTGATTTTAAATTTTAAAAATTTAATTAATAAGTCGGAAGTTTTTAATAGAGTAAATTATTATCCGGATTTGTAACCGGCCAGGGGATCATTTTTTCGATCTTAAATTAAAGTTTGGCCATCTGTGCTTTAAATTTTGTTTGCTTTAAAGCAGTGCCATTTTTAATTCGATAAATTCAAAAGGGTAGATGGTTTTAGTATTGTTGTAAGATTTCGTTGCTTTATTCGTATAATAAGCATACATCAAAGATATACCTATTAGTTCATGGGAAATAACTAAATAAATAACCTTTTGCATTATTCGGGTGAGTGGATTGAAAATATGGGTGAATGGAATATTATACCCGGTAAAATTTTAATAAAAATTTGATTAGGTATAATAAAATAATGGTAAAGTTAAATTTGAATCAGATATACTGGAGAAATTGATGAGAGTTTATGATAAAAACGATAGGTTTTGAGCAATTAACCAGTAAAATGGTAGTTTATTGGCTGATTATAGGGGATTCGTGCTCATTGATGGATCTTTATCAATCCCCAACTATTATAAAGGTGATTTGATAATACTATTATAGCGCCGGCTGCACCACTTTATCGGTGGTGGGCTTGTTGCGGAAATCGAAGAGGTATTGATTTAATTTAGAGCGCAGGTCGGAAGTAGACAGGTTGCGGTAAACCACGCCTTCGCTCACCAGGCTGATCTGGCCGGTTTCTTCACTTACTACCAGAATTACGCTGTCGGTTACTTCGCTTAAGCCAATGGCGGCCCGGTGGCGCAAACCCAGAGAGGCCGGCACATCATCGCTTTCGGTAACGGGTAAAATGCAGCGGGCCGCTTTAATGCGGTTTCCGGTAACAATTACGGCGCCATCGTGCAACGGGCTGGTCTTATTAAATATAGAAAGCAGTAAGCGTTTGGAAATAGCAGCATCCAGAAAGTCCCCGGAATCGGCGTAGAACTGAAGTTCGGAGGTTTTGGCAAATACAATTAAGGCGCCGGTATTTTTCCCGGCCAGCGATTTGGCCGCTTCTATAAAAGGCGTGAGGTTCATGCGTTCCGAACTTTCTTCTCTGCGCCACGGAAAGCCCCGGAATAATTTGTCGTTATTAAAGGCGGTAGTTTTCCCAATAAGCAATAAAAATTTCCGGATCTCCTGCTGAAATAAAATGATACCGGCCAGAACTCCCACACCCATGAACTGGCCCAGGATGGCGGTAAGCAATTCCATGCCGGCCGCTTTTACTATTAAATAGGTAAGGTAAATAGAAAGAAAGCCGATAAAGATCTTCAGGGCTACGCTGCCCGTCATTAACTTGTAAAGCTGGTATAACAGAACAGTAACCAGAAAAACGTCCAGGACGTCGATCCAGCCAATTTCCATAAAGCCCAGCGTAAACAGGTTAATCACGTTGCGTTGTTTTTAAATATAATTTAATTGTTTGTACAGCTTCTTTTACGTCGTGTACCCGTAACATTTTGGCTCCCTTGGTTAAGGCCAGCATGTTTAAGGCTGTTGTCCCGTTCAGAGCTTCTTCGGGCGCTATTCCCAAAACTTTATAGGTCATCGATTTCCGCGACATGCCGGCTAACACCGGGAGCTCCAGCATTTGTAAAGCCTCCAGGTTTTGCAGCACTTCGTAACTCTGATCTACGGTTTTCGCAAATCCAAAGCCCGGATCGATGATGATATCGTTTACCCCCAATTGGCGCAGCGCAGCGGTTTTGGCAGCAAAGTATGTCAGCATTTCCGGCATCAGGTTTTTATAATTGGTTTGCGTTTGCATGGTTTGCGGCGTACCGCGCATGTGCATTATTATATAAGGCACCTGCAAAGCGGCCACCACAGCAAACATCCTGCCATCTAAGCTCCCGCCCGAAATATCGTTTATAATTAAAGCCCCGGCGTCTACTGCACGTTCTGCTATGTTGGCCCTAAAGGTATCTACGGAAATTACGGCTTCCGGGAAATGGCGCAACACACTTTTTATGGCCGGAACGATCCGGTTTTCTTCTTCTTCTTCCGGAATATCGGTAGCGCCGGGCCGGCTTGAATAGCCGCCAATATCCAGCATGGCAGCACCTTCCGAAAGCAGTTTTTCGGCCCGTTCCAGTACCGTTTTTTCAGAGAAGGTACGGCTGCCGGCAAAGAAAGAATCGGGCGTTACGTTCAGAATTCCCATAACTACGGGATGCTCTAAATCCAGGAGCTTTCCGCCACAGTTAAGTGTAGTTTTCTGGGAAAAAAACGTATCTTTCGCGTTCAAAACCGGTTTTTAGGTATTGAGCATGTTTAAATTTCCCTTTCGGGCTGCAAAACATGCGAACAAGAACCTGAATCATGATTTTTTACCCCATAGCGCTGCTATGCGGCTCAAAAATCATTTTGTCAGAACCTTATTCGTTTGCTTTTCGCTTCCGAAATTTGCTTTTCGCTTCCGAAATTAAAATTCAAATAAGCTCTTAGTTGTTTTAAAAGTAAGATTAAAAACTTGATAAATCAAACGCTACAGGAATATAATAAGGTAATTGCGCTTTGCCGCGATACGTTTGTAAAAAAAACGCAGGATTACGGCACGGCCTGGCGGGTGCTCCGGCTGCCTTCCATTACCGATCAGATCTTTATTAAAGCGCAGCGCATCCGTTCTATCCAGGAAAAAGGCGTGCAAAAAGTAGACGAAGATATTACGTCGGAATTTGTGGCCATTATAAATTACTGCGTGATCGCGCTGATGCAAAGTAAGCTGCAGAACGAAACGGAACTAACGCTTTCGGCCGATAGGGTGGAAGATATGTATAATGCCGAAATTGCCGAAACGCTGGCATTGCTGGAAAACAAGAACCACGACTACGACGAAGCCTGGCGCGACATGCGGGTAAATTCCATTACGGATATTATCCTGATGAAACTTTACCGCACCAAGCAGATCGAAGACAATCAGGGCCAGACCTTAATTTCGGAAGGCGTGGAAGCGAATTATAGAGATATGATAAACTATGCAGTTTTCGTTCTGATAAAAATCGGATTTGGGCAGTGACCCCACCCCCGGCCCCTCCCCTGATTCAGGGGAGGGGGGTATTTTTCGTTATGTAGGGACAGGTCGCGACCTGTCCGCACGCGTATTGCGGAAATATTATGAACACGATTTTAAGGATTAAAGGAATTACACGATTTTTAAAATAATATGTAGGGACAGGGCTTGACCTGTCCGCACATATATTGCGATGGATCATTGCGATAAATTATTAAGATAGATTATTGCGACTTTTTAAGCCTGAAACCATAGCGTTTTAAGCTACAAAGAAAGAAACTAAAATTTAATCTACTGCCGAAAAGTCCTCCCCTGTTTTTAGGGGAGGATTTAGGTGGGGTAACCTGAATATTATGAAATTGATAACGCGCTTTTGCTGGATATTTGTAGGAGTCCTCTTTATTTTTTCCGGCTTAATTAAGATCAACGACCCGGCCGGAACGGCCATTAAACTGGAAGAGTATTTCGAAGTATTTGCCCACGACTTTGGTTCGTTTTTCCTGGTTTTCAAACCGCTGAGTTTATACCTGGCTATTTTGCTGAACGTGCTGGAAATTGTACTGGGCGTAGCGCTGCTCATGCGGTGGCATTTGAGAACGGTGCTGAACCTGCTGCTGGTGCTTATTATTTTCTTTACGTTCCTGACCTTTTATTCGGCCTACTTCAACAAAGTTACCGATTGCGGCTGCTTCGGCGACGCCATTAAACTTACCCCGTGGGAATCTTTTACCAAAGACATTGTGCTATTGGTAATGATCGTGATCCTGCTGTTTACCAGGCGGTATATTCCGGCGCCGGGAAACCGCCGCACGGCCGGCATTGTCGTAGCCATTGCCACGCTTATTTCGCTGGCCATTGGACTTTACGCCATCCTGCACGAACCTATCCTGGATTTCCGGGCTTACAAAGTGGGCAACAACATCCCGGCGCTTATGAAACCTTCGGAACCGCTGCGCTACAAATACATTATGGAGCGGAATGGCGAAAAGAAGGAATTTGAAGTTTACCCTACTGATACTACCTGGATTTACAAAGAAATGGTAGCGCTTAACCCGGAGGCTGGTCCGAAGATCCTGGATTTTAGTGTGTACAACAACGAAGGCACTTTCACGGAAGAAGTATTTACCGGCAACAAGCTTTTAATTTTAGTACACACCGTAGAGAAAACCGATAAAAATGCCTTTGCCGAAATTAACAAACTGGTAGAAAAACTCCAGAATGCACCGGTTAAAACCTGGGCCCTAACTTCCAGCAGCGGTCAGAATTTCGATGTTTTCCGCCACGAACATAATTTAGCTGTGCCGTTCTACTTTACCGATGCTACCGTGCTCAAAACCATGATGCGTTCTAACCCGGGCTTGATGCTTTTGAAAGATGGGATAGTGGTTGGTAAGTGGAGCCGGAATGATGTGCCTACTGCGGAAGAAGTAAAGAGTAAGTTAAAATAAAGTCGGTAAGTTGTTGGTGAAAACACCAACAACGGCGGGAAACACCAACAACGGCGGGAAACTATTAAAGTAGTGTCATCCTGAGCGTTAGCGAAGGAACTTGTTGGCGGTTAGCAGGTCAGCTAGCCACAAAGACACTAATGTAGGGTTTAAAACAAATGAGTCTGCTACGAATTAATTTTACTACTGCCCGCCGACAAGTTCCTTCGCTAACGCTCAGGATGACGCAATATTTTTAATTTATCTTACCAACAACTACCAACCAGCAACCAACAACTACCAACCAACAACCAAATTGAAAACGGTATCCTTTTTACTTAAAAGACTGGCGCACGGCTTATTGATTTTGCTGGGCGTGGTGGTAACCGTTTTCTTTTTATTCAACGTGCTGCCCGGCGATCCGGTAGCCATGCTGGCCGGTCAGCGCTCCGATCTTTCTACCCGCGAAGCCATTACCAAAGAACTGGGCCTGGATAAACCGCTGCCGCTGCAACTGGCTTTTTACGTAAACGATATTTCGCCCCTGGCCATTCATCCATCAGATTCGGTTTCGCAGGCCAAATACGGGTATCATACGATTGTACCGGTTTCTGCGGACAAGGCGCTGGTCTGGAAAACACCGTATTTGCGCCGTTCTTTTCAGAGCAATAAAAACGTAACCGATATTCTGCTGGATCATTTAACCGGAACGCTTTGGCTGGCAGCGGCCGCCATGCTGATCGCTTCGGTTATCGGGATTTTATTCGGAATTTTAGCGGCTTTAAAACCGCATAGCTGGCTCGATCATACCTTAATTACCACGTCTATTCTGGGAATTTCGGTGCCTTCTTTTGTGGCGGCCATTTTAATTGCCATGACGTTCGGTTTCTACTGGAGCCATATTACTGGGTTAAATTTAACCGGGCAGCTTTTTGAAATAGATCCGTTTGAAGGCCGCAAGCTGGAACTGAAAAACCTGATCCTGCCCGCTATTGCATTGGGAATAAGACCGCTGGCCATTATTACGCAGCTTACCCGCAGTTCCATGGTAGATGTTTTGAGCCAGGATTATATCCGCACGGCCCGCGCCAAAGGCCTTTCGCGCCGGAAGATCATTCAGAAACATGCTTTAAAAAATGCGTTGAACCCGGTAATTACAGCGGTTTCGGGCTGGCTGGCTTCTTTAATGGCAGGAGCGTTTTTTATCGAATATATTTTTAACTGGAAAGGTTTGGGATCGGTAACGCTGCGGGCCGTAGAAAACCTGGATTTTCCGGTTGTAATGGGCGCTACTTTATTTATTGCTTTTCTTTTTATTCTCATTAACATCCTGGTAGACTGGCTGTACACCGTGCTGGATCCAAGGGTAAAGCTCGATTAGCCATGCACGTGTACCTGATAGGAATGCCGGGCGCCGGGAAATCTACCGTAGGGAAAGCGCTGGCTGCCAAATTGAACCGACCTTTTCTGGATCTGGATGCGGAAATTGAAAAAATGGCAGGCCAGACCATTCCGGAAATTTTTGAAAAGCTTGGTGAAGTTTATTTCAGGAATCTGGAAACTAAGGCCCTGATAGAAATATCTTCTTCGGAAGAAAAACTTATTATTGCTACCGGCGGCGGAACCCCCTGCTTTGCCGATAACCTCCAATTCATGCAGCTGAAAGGTAAGGTTTTATACCTGAAAGCCAGTCCGGAGATGCTGACAGAACGGCTGCAAACTTTTGCCCTTAAATAGCCGGCCTTTGCTAAAAGAAAAATCAAAATCGCAACTTTTAACGTACCTGGAACAAACTTTACGGGCCCGGGCACCGTTCTACGAAAAGGCTGGTATCATTATTGAGTCCGCTCCGGTGGCTGAAGTGGTGGCAACTGCGGCCAGAAGTTTGTCCTGAAGCAAAGATGCTACCGGAACCAGCCTGCCACTGTTAATTAAATTCATTAATTTTGCCTTCACAATTCTAACCTTATCACGTTGCCTATGAAACCGAGTCATAAAGGTAGTGCGCAGTTATTCGAGAATCCCTTATTGGAGCGCCTTACTAAAACCCACATCGCCATTCCGATCTCTATTTTTTTAGCGTTTTCGGCAGCATCTATTTATTACGGGTTTTCTAACGGAATATTAAACGTACTTTCTGCCATTGGCCTGTTCGTTTCGGGCTGGCTGATCTTTACCTTTATTGAATACATGGCGCACCGCCATATTTTTCACATGGAACCTACTACTGAATTCAAGAAAAGCATTCAGTACAAATTCCACGGCAACCACCATGATTACCCGAAAGATAAAGACCGCCTGGCCATGCCGCCAATTGTAAGCGTGCTGATCGCTTCGTTTTTATTCTTTACTTTTAAACTGATCTTCGGGCAGATGGTATTTGGTTTGGTAGCCGGCTTGTTGTTTGGTTATGCGCTTTACTTAACGGTACATTACGCGGTTCATGCGTTTGCGCCGCCAAAGAACTTTCTTAAAATTCTCTGGATCCACCACAGCATTCACCATTACAAAGATCCGGAAAGAGCCTATGGCGTTTCGTCGCCGCTCTGGGATTGGGTTTTTGGTACCATGCCGGTGAAAAGTAAATAAACTGCCGGTTATTAACTGAAGGTTATTAACTGAAACGGTAGTTAATTCAAGCAAAAAAGTCAGCCCCGGAGGTTTTCCGGGGCTGACTTTTTAGTTAGCGGTTAAGTGGCTTCGAAAGCAGGATTATACTCTCGGGCCGCGGCCTCTGATCATGCGTAGGATCCACATAATGATCAGCACTACAATTACGATCATGATTACGGCTGTCCACATGCCGGCTTTAAAAATATCTCCGATCACTTCGCAGCTCGACAAGGTGAACATGAGCATAATAAGTATTGCGCTAAAATAGGCTCTTAGGTTCTTCATAGTTTTATCAGGTTTGGGTTAAGGTAAAAACCGGTGTTTTTACTTTTAATATGAACCTATACTATACTTTATCTAAAAAGGTTAATATAGCGCCAGCCCGATTCTTTCCAATTTGCCGGTTTCAGACGCTACGCCGGTCATTTTTCTTGTCGGCTAATTTCTTTGCTTAAAGGTCTTTCTGGTAAAACGGGTGCAATTTAAGTTCAGTTAAAAACCTTCTAAAATAATTGTTTCGCTATTCTTCTTACCGAATCCGATTTTCCCATAGAATAGTAATGGAGGCAAGGCACGCCAGCCAGCATCAGTTCTTTAGATTGCTGCACAGCCCATTCAATGCCCAGTTCCGTAGCCGCTTTATTGTCTTTGCAGGCTTCCAGCCCCACGGCCAGCTCATCCGGAATTTCGAGGTGAAAAAAGCTGGGCAAAATGGTTACCTGAGATTTGGTAGTAATGGGTTTCAGTCCCGGAATAATAGGCACGGTGATCCCCATCTCCCGGCAGCTGGCCACAAAATCGAAGTACTTTTTATTGTCGAAGAACATCTGGGTTACAATGTATTCGGCCCCCAGGTCTATTTTCTTTTTAAGCCAGCGCAGATCCGCTTTGGCGTTAGGCGCTTCAAAATGTTTCTCCGGATAGCCGGCCACGCCTACGCAGAAATTGGTACAGCTGGAGTCGGCCTGTTCGTCGTCCTGGTAGCACCCGTTATTCATATCCACAATTTGCTTTACCAGCTCCGAAGCAAAATGGTGGCCGTCGGGTTCCGGTACGAACCGTGATTCGCTTTTCACGCTGTCGCCGCGCAGGGCCAGCATGTTATCGATGCCCAGGAAATGCATATCGATCAAGGCGTTTTCGGTTTCTTCCTTGGTAAAGCCACCGCAGATCAAATGGGGCACCGTATCTACCTGGTAGTGGTTCTGAATGGCGGCGCAGATACCCACCGTGCCGGGCCGTTTGCGGGTAGTTCGTTTTTCTAAAAGGCCGTTTTCGCGTTGTTTGTACACATATTCTTCGCGGTGGTAGGTTACATCAATAAAAGGCGGCTTAAATTCCATCAGCGGATCGATGTGGTCGAAAAGCCCTTTCAGGGTCTGGCCTTTTAAAGGCGGCAATATTTCGAAAGAGAAAAGGGTATTTTTGGCATTTTTAAAATGCTCGGTTACTTTCATGAATTTTGTTATTCGTTGTTCGTTGTTCGATTCTGAAGTTTGACTTTTTGGGGCGATTGGGGTACCGTTTTTAAGGCGTCTTACCTCGCGTTTCGTCGTCATCCCGAGCGAAGCCGAGGGACCTTATAAAGCATTTATCAAAAAGTGGCCTCATAAGTTTCCTCGGCTTCGCTCGGAATGACAAATCAGACGTTTTTAGCCTCAAATCCTACCGTCTTACACCAACACCCTCACCGGCTGCGGGTCATAATTGAGGTTCGGAGAAAGCCAGCGTTCCAGGGTTTCCTTCGGCATATTTTTGCGTTCGGCAATATCGGCAACCTGGTCTTCGCCAATTTTACCTAGGCCGAAATAACGGGATTCCGGGTGCGCAAAATACAGGCCGCTTACCGATGAGGCCGGATACATGGCCAGGTTTTCGGTGAGGGTAATGCCGGTTTCTTTTTCTACGTCCAGCAGGTTGAACAAAGTAGTTTTTTCGGTATGGTCCGGGCAACCCGGGTAACCCGGCGCCGGCCGGATGCCCTGGTATTTTTCTTTGATCAGGTCTTCGTTGGCCAGGTTTTCTTCCGGCGCATAGCCCCAGAATTCTTTCCGTACTCTGTTCGTGCAGGTGTTCGGCAAAAGCTTCGGCTAAGCGGTCGGCCAGGGCTTTAAGCATAATGCATGATAATCGTCGTGGTCGGCTTCGAATTTATCCAGCAGTTTTTCGATGCCAAACCCTACCGATACCGCAAAACCTCCGACGTAATCGGTCAGGCCGGTTTCTTTTGGCGCAACAAAATCGGAGAAGGCCAGGTTTGGTACGTTCGCGCCTTTTTTGCCTTGCTGCCGCAGCGTGTGGAAACGGGTCAGTTCTTCGGTTCTGGTTTCGTCTTTATAAACTATCAATGGTATCGTCGGCTTCGGTATTGGCCGGGAAGAAACCAATTACGGCGCGGGCTTCCAGCAAATTTTCGTCTACAATTTGCTGCAGCATTTCCTGCGCATCGTTGTAAAGTTTGGTGGCTTCTGCGCCATATTCCGGGTCGGTTAAGATTTTCGGGAACTGGCGCTTTCAGTTCCCAGGCATGGAAGAACGGCGTCCAGTCGATGTAAGGGATCAGTTCGGAGATCGGGTAATTCCGGAAGGTTTTCAGGCCCAGATAAATTTGGTTTCTTTATGTCGGAATGCTTCCAGTCGATTGGGAATTTATTGGCGCGGGCCTCCTCAATGGTGAAGAACTGACGGTCTTTGGTACGGCTTAAATGTTCTTCGCGCAGCTCTTCATATTCGGCTTTTATTTCTTTGTATATAGGTTTCGCGGTTGCTGCCCAGTAAACTGCTTACCACCGTTACACTGCGGGAAGCATCGTGCACGTGCACCACCGGGCCGCTGTATTGCGGCGCAATTTTTACGGCCGTGTGCATGCGGGAAGTAGTAGCGCCACCAATCAACAGCGGAATTTTCAGACCGCGGCGTTCCATTTCCTGCGCCACGTAAACCATTTCATCCAGCGAAGGCGTGATCAGGCCGCTTAAGCCAATAGCATCTCACTTTTTGGGCTTCGGCTTCGGCCAGAATTTTATCGAAAGGAACCATTACGCCCAGGTCGATCACTTCGTAGTTGTTACAGGCCAAAACTACACCCACAATATTTTTTCCGATGTCGTGCACGTCGCCTTTTACCGTGGCCATCAGGATCTTTCCGGCAGCGTTACGATCCGCTGCCGGCTTTTTCTTTTTCCATAAAGGGCAGCAAATAAGCCACCGATTTTTTCATAACGCGGGCACTTTTTACCACCTGCGGCAGGAACATTTTACCGGCGCCAAACAAGATCGCCAACCACCTTCATGCCGGCCATTAGCGGACCTTCAATTACGTCTAAGGTTTTGGTGGCTTGTAGCCGGGCTTCTTCAGTGTCTTCTTCAATAAATTCTACAATACCTTTTACCAGGGCGTGTTTCAGCCGTTCTTCCACGGTGCTTTCGCGCCAGGTTCATCTTCTTTGGCACTGGCCTTTACCTTTGCCTTTAATGGTATCGGCGTATACTACCAGTTTTTCGGTGCTCTCCGGATTCCGGTTGAAGATTACATCTTCTACCAGATCTTTCAGGTCCGGCTGAATTTCGTCGTACACTACCCAGCATGCCGGCGTTTACAATGCCCATATCCATCCCGGCTTTCACGGCGTGGTACAGGAAAACGGTGTGCATGGCTTCGCGCACGGCATCGTTGCCCCGGAAAGAGAAAGAAAGGTTACTTACGCCACCGCTTACCAAGGCATGCGGCAGGTTTTCTTTGATCCAGGTTACGGCATTCAGGAAATCTACAGCGTAATTATTATGTTCTTCAATACCGGTGGCAATGGCTAAAATATTCGGGTCGAAAATGATGTCCTGCGGCGGGAAACCTACTTCTTCTATCAGAATGTGGTAAGCGCGTTCGCAGATCTCTTTTCTGCGCTCAAACTTATCGGCCTGGCCTTGTTTCATCGAAAGCCATAACTACCACGGCCGCGCCGTACTGACGTACTTTGCGGGCTACTTTCCTTAAAGCTTTCTTCGCCTTCTTTTAAGCTGATGGAGTTTACGATAGATTTGCCCTGTACACATTTAAGACCAGCTTCGATCACGCTCCATTTCGAAGAATCGATCATGATGGGGCGTTTGGAAATATCGGGTTCGGAAGCGATGAGGTGCAGGAAATTGGTCATGGCCTGCTTCGGAATTCAGCATGCCTTCGTCCATGTTCACGTCAATGATCTGCGCACCGGCTTCTACCTGCTGGCGGGCAACCGAAAGCGCTTCTTCAAACTGTTCGTTCAGAATAAGTCGGGCGAATTTTTTGGAACCGGTTACGTTGGTACGTTCGCCAACATTCACGAATAAGCTTCCCGGGAAAATGGTAAGCGGCTCCAGCCCGCTGTAACGCGGCAACGGTTCAATTTCCGGCAACGGGCGGGGCTGGTATTTTGCTACCAGTTCGGCAATGTGTTTAATGTGCGGCGGCGTGGTGCCGCAGCAACCACCCAGAATATTTACGATGCCTTCCTGAAAATATTCTTCCACAATGGCTGCCATTTCTTCGGCCGATTCGTCGTAGCCGCCAAAAGCGTTGGGCAAACCGGCATTGGGGTAAGCGCTGATAAAAGAACCGGAAAGGCGCGATAATTCCTGGATGTGGGTTTTGAGCTGGCGGGCACCCAAAGCGCAGTTAAAACCAACGCTCAACACCGGCACATGCGAAACCGAATTCCAGAAAGCTTCTACGGTCTGGCCGGAAAGGGTGCGGCCGCTGGCATCGGTAATGGTGCCGGAGACCATGAGCGGCAGTTGTTTGCCGCCGTCTTCCACAAATTGCTGAATGGCAAATAAGGCCGCTTTGCAGTTAAGGGTATCGAAAACGGTTTCTACCAAAAGCAGATCGGAGCCGCCATCCGTCAAACCTTTTATCTGTTCGTAGTAGGCCGTAACCAGTTCATCGAAGGTAATGGCGCGATAACCGGGGCGGTTCACATCCGGCGAAAGGGAAGCGGTGCGGTTGGTCGGGCCGATGGCGCCGGCTACAAAACGGGGTTTATGCGGATTTTTGTGCCGTCAATTTCGATCGGCAACTTCTCTCGCAATTCTGGCCGATTCGTAATTCAGTTCATAAGCCACATTTTCCAAGCCATAATCGGCCATCGCAATGGTGGTTCCGCTGAAGGTGTTGGTTTCAATAATATCGGCGCCGGCTTCAAAATATTCGCGGTGAATGTTCTTGAATAATATCCGGCCGGGTAATGGAAAGCAGGTCGTTGTTGCCCTTCAGGTCTGTGGGGTGATCTTTAAAACGTTCGCCCCGGAAATCGGCTTCTGCAAGCTTGTAACGCTGAATCATGGTGCCCATGGCACCGTCGAGCACCAAAACGCGCTGCTGTAATAATTTATAGATCGGGTGATTTTTCATTGGTTTCTTTCTTCAGGTGTTAATAAAAAACCTATCAAGAAAGACAACCGCAATGGAGAGGCTGCAATCCTTATCTTCCCTTACCAAATGTAAGGAGGGAGGTAGCACCAAGCCGGAACAAGGTTGCTAAGACGTCGCAGGGCCCAATCCCTCGGTCTTTCTTGATAAGAAGCGCAAGGTAAAAAGGAATCCGGTAAAAACAAAAAAAAATAAATTTAGCAGGGAAGTACATTTTTGATTGCTTTTGAATTGAATTCCGGACGATAACTTATTTGGATAGGTTACTTTTTGGCGGTAATTGTTAATTTAGCACAAAATTTTGGAGGTCAGTTTCTTTCCGGATTAAAAAGCGCCTATGAAAAGTCTTTCGCTTGCCCGCCTGAATGGAATACTTTTGCTTGGGGTTTTATCCGTTATCATTCTGTATTACGGTCGGGCATTTCTGGTGCCCCTGATGTTCGGGATCTTATTTGCCATGCTGCTGGCGCCGGTTAGCCGACGGCTGGAGAGGTGGGGTTTAGGCCGAATCCCGGCTACATTTGTCTGTCTGTTTATAATCCTGCTTTTTGTAGCTGCCGTGGTCGGGTTAATTACGGCTCAGGCAACCAGCTTTTCCAAAGACCTGCCCCAGATCCAGCTCAGGATCCAGGAACTGATCGATCAGATGCAGCACTGGATCGAAACCCAGTTCGGGGTTTCTCCCGAAAGGCAACTGGCCTTCATAAAAAGGCAGGTAGTACGTTTTTCGGAATCTGCGAATGTGCTGGCTACTTCTTTTTTGGGTGGTACGGCCAGTTTTCTGAGCGGATTTGTTTTAATGCTGCTTTACTTCTTTTTCCTTATGTGGAAACGGGAAAAATACGAAACCTTTTTCCTGATGCTGACCTCCGCCGAACGCCAGGGCGACGCGAAAAAAGAGCTGCAGGAAATTACCCGGGTTGCTTCGCAATACCTGCTGGGGCGGTTGGTTTCCATGATCTTTCTGGTTACGGTTTATGCCATAGGATTTTCCATTATTGGAATAAAGAATGCCGTTCTGGTGAGTTTTATTGCCGTATTGCCTACCATTATTCCCTATATCGGAGCTTACATTGGCGGGCTTTTCCCAATTTTGATGGCGCTGGTAACCGGCTCTGGAGGCACAGTGGTACCGGTAATAGTATTGCTGATGGTAGCCCAAACCTTCGATAACAATGTGATCGAACCCCTGGCTGAAGGCGAAAGCCTGAACATTAGCCCGATTGTTACCATTATTGCCCTGGTGTTGGGTAATTTGCTTTGGGGAGTTGCCGGTATGGTGCTTTTTGTGCCTCTTTTTGCCATTATCCGGATCGTTTGCGAACATATTCCGGCCTTAAACCCTCTGAGCTTTTTACTGGCTAACGATGTAGATGATTCCAGGCTGGTTCAAAAAGTCAAACAATGGTTCCGGGAAAGGAAAAAGGCCTGAAAGTTAATTATCTGAACCCGGAAAGCTATAATTTCTAATCCGGGTTTTTCAGGCAAAACCCTACCGTTTTCTGAATAATAGTATTTTATCTGGGTTCTTTTCCTTCCGGATTTGAGGTAGAATTACCGGTGTTTTTGGAGCCAGGCGTATATCTCTTCGGCATCTTCCCTGCGACAAAGTTCGGAGCCAGGGGTCATGGTGGCAGCGGTTCCGGCGGCAACTCCGTAGCGTGCCACTTCAGAAATAGGCCAGCCTTCCAGTAATTTTAACACCATGCCGCCTACCATGCTGTCGCCGGCGCCCACGGCACTTTCCTGGCCTACCGTTGGCGGCATAATGTATTCAAAGCCATCTTTGGTGGCCAGCATCGCGCCCCGGGCACCCATGGAAACTACCAGTACCTGGCTTTTTCCCTCCTGAAGCACTTTTTTTGCCATGGCTTCCTGTTCCATAGCAGTGATTTTTTTCTTTCCGGCCAGGGCTGTAAGTTCGCTTAAGCTGGGTTTCATCAAGAAAATGCCTTCGCCGGCAGCTTGTTTCAGCGGTTCGCCGGAAGTGTCTACAATTAAGCGGAAGTTTTTTCGGGAAGCAATGGCAGCAATGCGGGCATAAAAATCGTCGGGCACGCCGGGCGCATTGCTGCCGCTGGCAATAACGTATTCGGGTTTTTCATTCAGGTTTTCCAAGGCCGTTAAAACCTGCTGCCATTCGGCTTCGGCAATGGTTGGGCCGGGCATGCCAAAACGGTAAAGTTGGTTCGTGGAAGTTTCTTTTACCACCAGGTTTTCGCGGGTCCATTCTTTGCATTTGAATTCCCGGAAACTGAGCCCTTCTTCCTTTAATAATTCCCCGATTTTTTCGCCGGAAGGCCCGCCCGATAAGAACCAGGCACAGGATTCGCCGCCCAGTTTTTTGATGGCCCGCGAAACGTTAATGCCGCCGCCGCCGGGTTCGTAAACCGGTACGTCGCAGCGTAATTTTTTTTCAGGAATAAGGCGGTTTACGCTGGAGCTTTTATCTAAGGCCGGGTTGATGGTAATGGTAAGTATTTTCATAACTGCAATGGAAGTTCCAAGTACTTTAGTGTCGGAAATTTATTACGGAAAAGTAACAGGGTTAACTAAAAAACGGTAGCAGATTTGCAGAAAAAACTGCTGGTTATTTAAAGGTTTGCCTGTGAAGTATTAATGAATTTTGTCCTTGGTTTTTCATTATTGCGTTGTTTCTAAATTTCTACTGACCGCCGATGAGGTCCTTCAGAGCTACGCTCACAACCTTCGCACTCCCGCGCTCAATTGTGCTCAGGATGATATTTTTTTTAAGTCAATTCATACCTTAAAAGCCAGTTCTTTATTTGCCGGATTTTTTGGGTTTGGTTAAAGGTTTTGAATTTGGAACGGCTTTCGGTTTTTTCGGTTTCGGTAATTTAATTGCTTTTGTTGGCGGCAGCATTTGCAGGTCGAATTCCTGGGCCTGGCCGGTTTCGAAACAGTAAACCTGCCCTCTTACGCCGATCTGAATTTTATTGGAAAGGCCCCGGTCCAGGGAAATGCTGAGCTTTTGCTGATTTATCCGCACCGAAACCCAGTGGCCGCGGTACCGGATCTGCAGGTTCATGTAAAAGATCTCATCGGGCAAAACCGGGTCCAGCCACATTACTTCGTCGCGGATCTCCAGGCCGGCAAAGCACCGCTGCACCAGGTCTACCGTGCCGGCCATAGCGCCCAGGTGTATGCCTTCCGGGGTGGTGCCGCCCTGTACGTCTTCGATATCGGAAAGCAAAGCTACCTGGAAGTTGTTCCAGGAACGCAGCCGGTCGCCGCGGGCCAGGACCCAGGAGTGTACGATTTTGCTTAACGTAGAACCATGGGACGTGCGGGAATCGTAATAATCGATGTTGAGCGGAATGTATTCTGATTTGAAATGGTAGCCCAACTCTTTGAAAAGCCGGATCAGTTCCGGTGCCGGGAAAAGGTAAAACAGCATGGTTACGTCGGCCTGTTTGCTGGCTTTGTAATTGTTCGGGTCGTCGCCTTCGCTTTCCAGGATGCGGTCCAGCCGCATGGCTTCGCCGTGTTGCTGCCGATACTTTTTCCAGTTGAATTCTTTTAGTTTATCGTAGCCTTCGAACTGGCTGATGATGGTATTGTTTTCGATGAACGGAATGTACATTTTAGTTGTGATGTTCCGCCAGCGTTCTAATTCATCTTCGGTAATCTGTAAGGTTTCATAAAGTTCTTTCAGGCGCGAATCGTCAATAATATCCAGCAATTGCAGGGCGCATTTCAGTACCCAAACGGCCATAATGTTGGTATAGGCATTATTATTCAGGCCGGGTTTTTCGGAGCCGGGATAATGCGTATGGTATTCATCCGGACCCACTACTTCGCAGATCACAAAGCGTTCTTTTTCTTCGCTCCAGGTAGCAATATTCGACCAGAACAAGGCAATATCCAGGATCATTTCGGCCCCGAAAATGGCCATGAATTCGATGTCTTCCGTAGCCTGGTAATACTGCCACACGTTGTAGGCAATGGCCGCATTGAGGTGCCGTTGCAGGTGCGTATTGTCGGGCAGCCAGTTGCCCGATTTCGGGTTCAGATGAATGACCTGGGTTTCTTCGCGGCCGTTGCTGCCGCTTTGCCACGGAAACATGGCGCCCCGGTAACCGGCTTCCCGGGCGGCCCAGCGGGCTTCCGGTAACCTGCGGTAACGGTACATTAACAGCGACCGGGTTACTTCGGGCATGCGTAAATTCAGGAAGGGGAAAATGAAAAGTTCGTCCCAGAAAATATGACCGCGATACGCTTCGCCGTGCAGCCCCCGGGCCGGCACACCCACGTCCAGGTCCGTGGTATGCATGGAAACCGTTTGCAGTAAGTGGAAAATATGGAGGCGAAGAATTTCCTGAGTGCGGTGGTTACTGGCAGCAATCAGATCGCAGCGCTCCCACAGGTGGCTCCAGGCCCGCTTCTGTTTGTCGTAGATCTCCAGGAAATTAGGGGCGCGCTTTAAGTTATTGCGGGCATCGCAGCAGGCATCGGAAATAGCAAAATCGCGGGAGGTATAGATGATAACGACCTTTTCTACCTGAATGGCGTGGCGTTTTTCGCAGTTGAGTTTAATAAGGTGGCCTACGTAATTTTTTTCCTGGAGCAGTTCCCGCGTTGGTTCCCCAATGTGGTATTCGGCGAAGATCCGGGTGCGCATGGCCTGCGCCATTCTTACTTTACTTTGATTTGTTTCTGCCACCAGAAAAACGGAATCGGCATCTGATTCGCCGGTTTCTATAATTTCCAGGTGCTGGCTGCTCAAGGCCCGGTAGCGGGGTACGCCATCGTTTTTTACCCGGCCATCCAAAGCTGAACGGATCTCAATTACGCCCGACCAGTTTTCCGGAATAATTTCCCAGTCTATGGCTGCCACGTGCGGGTTGGCCATGCTTACCAGACGCCGGGTGGTTAATGATGTTTCCCGCTGGTCTTTGTCGCGGAAGCGCAGCTGGCGCACCAGCAAACCGTGCTGCATATCAAGTTCCTGCCGGAAGTGCAACAGGTCTACTTTATCCAGATCGAGCCATTCGCCGCCTTCGGGCCGGAACGAAAGCGGGAGCCAATTGGGCCAGTTTACAAGGTCTTCGTTCTCTATTTCGCGGCCGGCAATTTCCGAAATGAGGCGGTTGTAGCCGCCGGCCAGGTAAGTGCCCGGGTAATGCACCCCACCGGCAGTCATTTCTTCGGCTGCGCCCCGGGTTGCAAAATAACCGTTGCCAATGGTGCAGAGCGCTTCCCGCAAGGGTTCTTCTTCGGGCACCCATTTGTCGTAAACGAATTTCCAGTTGTCCATGGGAGATGGTTTTTAAGGGTTTTTGGAAACGTTTTATCTTTAAAGAACTCCGAAGGCCCGATAAAGTTGCTTCGTGGTAGGATGATTTGACTTCGGTGGACGTGGTTTTTGGTAAGAATAGCACCAATGGCGGAAATCATCTTTGAAGCCGGGAAGTTTTAATTAAAGCGAACTCTCCCCTTGAGGGGAGCCGGAGGGGTGTTTGGCACCAGTTCGCCCCCCAGAAACCGTTTATTTGAGGCTGTGCCTCAGTGCTTTACAAACTTCAGAACATAAATAGGTCCAAGTTTGAAAACTTGAACCAGCAATTAGCGAATGAAACGACCTGCCTCTAAAAGGAGAATTTCCCTTGGCTACAAAAATGGCTTTTAATCTAAAAAAGTCTTCAGCTCCTTCAGGAAATCCTTTACTTCCTCTACACTTTCCAGGCGGTATTGAGCGGCAGTTTGTTCGTCGTGTTCGCCAACCAGAATGGTTATGCCGCGATCCCGCAAAGAAACAAAAGCATCTTCGTCGGTTATGTCATCGCCGATGTAAACCGGGATGATATCGGGGCGGTCGAGCTTTAATTCCTGCAGGAGCCAGAGCACGGCTTTGCCTTTGTGCCAGTCCAGGTTCGGTTTGAGTTCGAATACTTTTTTGCCCAGCCCAATTTTTAACGCGGAATGCTGGCCGATAACGTTATCTACGGTTTGTTTTACAAAGGCTACCTGGTCTTCGGCTACGTTGCGGTAATGCACGGCAATGGCGTATTTTTTTCGTTCTACCAGCGCCCCGGGCACTTTTTGAAGCCTTTCCAATAGCGTTTTTTCGGCTTCATCTAAAGCGGGCAAAGCAGCAGCTGCGCCGCCGGGTTCGGTCTTTAAATTATCCGGCCCGGTTATATCGAAACCGTGGGAACCGGCAAAATATACATTGTCGAGTTTAACCAGGTTGGCTACGTTCGCCCGGTCGCGGCCGCTGACCACGGCCACGCGGCAAACTTCGGCCAACTGGTGGAGCACTTCGCGCATTTCGGGGCTTAAAACGGCATCTTCCGGATTCTTTACAATTGGAGTAAGGCAGCCATCGTAATCCAGGAAAACGGCGGGCTTTTTTCCCTGGTAAAGGGCCTTCCAGTCCGATAGTTTCCGGATGGCGGAAGGTAAGGTGTTGGCGTCGGCTTTAAGGTTTGTGTTTTGAGATTGATCAGCCATTTATTTGGGGGTTCAGGTTTGTTGCAACAATATCGGCGCCGTTTTGCAGCAGCGCTTCCGTTTCTTTTTCTACCGTTCGGTTTATGCCTACTACCAGGCCAAAATTACCGGCTTTTCCGGCCGCTACCCCGGCCCGGGCATCTTCAAAAATAGCGGCTTCTTTCGGAATTACCTGTAACTGCCGGGCAGCTTCCAGAAAAATATCGGGCGCCGGCTTTCCTTTCAGGTTTAACTCCGCGGAAACTTCGCCGTCTACCCGCACTTCAAACAGATTTTCGAGCCCGGCAACCCGCAGAATTTCCCGGCAATTTTTACTGGCCGAAATGATGGCCGTTTGCCGGCCGGCCTGTAATTGCTGCTGAATAAAGGCTACGGTATCCGGAAAAGCCTCAACTCCTTCCTCTTCTAATACTTTATGAAAATAGGTGTTTTTTAAATTGCCCAGGCCGGCCACGGTTTCGGTGCCGGGAGCGTCTTCGGGAGTGCCTTCCGGTAAAGTGAGCTGCCGGGAACGCAGGAAATTCCGGACACCGTCGTAGCGCGGAATGCCGTCGATGAATTGGGGGTAATCCGTGGCAATTTCCAGCGGCTGGTAGGTTTTATTTTCTTTCTGGCTTCGTTGCTGCAGGTATTCGTCGAACATTTTTTTCCAGGCGCGGGCATGTACGGTGGCCGTTTTAGTTACCACGCCGTCCAGGTCGAAAATCAGGGCTTTGATATTCCGGGCGGTAAGTAAAGCATTAAGATCGGAGTTAGGTACCGGCATTTAAAAACGGATTATAGCGCGAAGCCGAAGTTAATGGCTTCTTTTACCCCAAAGGGCCGGGAAGGTTTTAATTGGCTTAACTTTACAGTTTTTTCCCGGAGTATTACAACTCAACTTTTGCGGCTGCGGGCGTCAGTTTTTCGGGTTAAAACCCTACCGTTTTTGAGGAAGCTTGAAGATGCCTTAACCTTTCTTTAACGCTGCGTTAATATGGCGGTACTACTTTTGAGCATGAAAGAACTTCGCTCCAATCTTATCCGGACTTCCTGCGGTAAAACGTTTGATCTTTTGAAATCGGCGCCAATTGCCAGTAATGCGGCAGCGCCTTATGGGAAACATAATTTCATGGTTTACCGCACCACCAAAGGCTTTTTTCTGAAAGGTTACAATACCGGTACTGCCGAAACCATGCTCAATGTGTATGAACTGATTTCGCGCAACGAAGCAATGGCCCACCTGAACCGGGAAATTAGCAACACCACCGCCCGCCGGTCCTATTTGTAAACCGCCATACACCGTTTTAGAAACCGCATTTGCCGCAGGTATTTTGTAGTAATTCAATAGAGCTTATTATTTGGGCAGGACGAAACCGAAATGTGGTTGCTGCTCCAGGTGCGCCTGTGGTTCATTTTTCTTAATACTATTGCTGCGCCTTTCTCACCAGGGAAAGCGTGATCTGTTACCCAAAACGAAAACAGCTTAGACCGGTCCGGCCAGAGAATTTGGTGCGGACCGATTATTTTTTGGACTGCTCAGTTTTTAGTGGTAACTTTTACCGGTCTTTACTTTTTTGCGGGCAATCCATACCGTTTTGGTAGCCGCTTCTTAGGGGAATTTTTGTTTTTACATTCAAGCTGGTTTGTGGTAGCATCGTTAGGCCGCCGCAATCAAAGCATAACCTTATATTATGAAATGGATTTATATCTTGCTGGCGGGCCTGTTGCTGTTGCTGGCAAAACCGGCCCGGGCCAATCACCTGGTGGGCGGCGAATTTCAGTTAAAGCATTTGGGAAATTATTTCTATGAATTAAATCTTCATGTGTACGGCGATGTAGCCGGCCTTAGCGGTCCGCAGGGTAATGAAGACCAGTTGGTAGAAGTTTCCATCTTTAGCAAGCAAACAAACCAGCTGATGGAAACTATCGTGATGCCGATCATTTCCACGGATTTCGTGCCTTATAACAATACGGCCTGCCAGACCGGTTCGGTACAAACCAAGATCCTGTTTTACCAGATCCAGCGGGAGTTTTTGCCATCGGTCTATAACAGCCCCGGCGGGTATTACGTGGTGTGGGAACGCTGTTGCCGGAACGTTGCGGTTGGAAACATCGTGGCGCCCCAGACCGTTGGATTGGTGTATTATGCGGAGTTTCCGGCAGTGATAAAGAACGGCCAGCCTTTTGTAAACAGCCTGCCGGAGCTGCCCCCCATGCCTCCCGATTTTTTATGCGTAGGAGAGCTTTACCAATACTCCATGCAGGCAACCGATGCCGACGGCGACAGCCTGGCCTATTCGTTAACGCTTCCTTTAAAGGGTAATACATCTACTGCCGTGGTAACGTCCCCGGGGCTGCCTGGTCCTTACCCTCCGGTGGACTGGTTGCCCGGTTACAGCCTTAACGCCATGATCCAGGGCACGCCGGCTTTAACGGTACACCCCCGGACCGGACTGATCTCCGTCCGGCCATCGCTGGCTGGTTTGTTTGTTTTTGCGGTTAAATGCGAAGAATTCCGGAATGGCGTAAAGATAGGGGAGGTGCAGCGCGATATTCAGGTTAAGGTGAATAACTGCCTGGTAAATAATCCGCCAACCGTAAAAGTTAACCTGCCTAATACCACCCAACCTTACAAAGAAGGCGATACCCTCATCGTTTCGGCTGCCACTAATTATTGCTACCAGTTTAACTTCGCCGATCCGAATATTGGGCAATTGGTGAGCCTGAAAATAGAAACCGCCAATACAGTTGATAAGCCCCAGGTCACGCCGGCATCCGGCATAATTTCCACTAATGGGCAGGTGCTTACCGGCCAGCTTTGCTGGCAGCCCTGCAACCCGGCATCGGCGGGCGGAGTCTTTAACGTAAACCTGATCGTGATGGATAATGCCTGCGGCGGAATAGCTACCGATACCCTGCGCATAACGGTTAAAGTGGTAAGGCCGCAAAATATCCCGCCAAAGATCGTTGTACAGGGCTCAACGGCGCCGATTACCTTTGGCCAGGCCTATAATTTCAAACTGATCAGTACCGATGTTAATAATGATCCGCTAACGGTACAAATGACAGGTCGAAACTTCGATCCGGTGGCGCTGGGAATGAAATTAACTCCCGTAACCGGGCAGGGCCAGGTAACGTCAGATTTCAGCTGGCAATTAAACTGCGGGCAGGAAATTCTGCCAAACGGTTACGATCTGGTCTTCAGAGTTAAAGATGCCAGCTGCTATGGCAGTACCACCGATTCGGTAATGGTGAGCCTCCGGATTTTACCGGAACCAAAAGATACCGTCGAATTTTTACCGCCCAACATCTTTACCCCGAACGAAGACAACCGGAACGATTTTTTTGTGATGCCAACCTTACCAAGAGATAATTGTTCCGATACCTTTCAGGAAATCCGGATCTTTAACCGCTGGGGCATGGAAGTGTTTAAGTCGGCGAGCCGGCAGTTTGCCTGGAACGGGAAAAACGTAAGCGATGGTATTTACTACTACGTGATCCGCTACAACAAAAAGAAATACAAAGGCCATGTTACCATTGTCAGGTAAAGGTTTAAGGCCGGGAAATTAATGGGAATTTTGCTTTCTAAATAGCTTTCCGGTTTTAAGTGCAGGTTGAGAACAACTTGAAAATATTCTGGTAAACAAAAAGCCACTTCCATAAGAAAGTGGCTTTTTGTTTAAGGTAAACTTAACCTGAAACGGTTTGTTATTTCGCCAGCTTTTTCAGGTAATCTTTCATTTCCGGGGTATCGTAATCGGCCATGCCGTTGTGGCTGGTGGCAATTTTGCCGTCGCGGCCCAGAATAAAGGTAGCCGGAATAGAGGAAGTCTGGAATTCTGCGGGAACGCTGCCGGCCGGCATATAGACCGGGAAGGTATAGCCTTTCTTTTCAATAAACCGCTTTACCTTTTCTGCCCCGTTCTGGTCTACGGAAAGCATCACGAAAGCAATTTTTTTATCGTCTTTCACTTTATCGTAGAGGCTCTGAATGCCGGGCATTTCGGCTACGCAGGGCGGGCACCAGGTAGCCCAGATATTCATAAAGATCACTTTGTTTTTCAGGCTGCTGAATTTTACCGTATTGCCTTTCAGGTCCTGCAACAGGAAATCACTGGCAATTGTAGCTTCTGAAAGCAGTTCCGGTTCTGAAATAGTTTGGGCTGCCGCTTCTTCCGTCTTCGGAGTTTCGGGAAGGTTTGGGGTGATGAGGCCGGTTGCCAGGATAACCCGCTGTACCTGACCGATGGCTTCGGTATGCAGGCCGCTCAGGTATAAAAATCCGAATACAGCCAGCGTGTAAACCCAGCCCGGTACGGTACGAAAAGAGATCTTATTCTGAGCCATAATACTATTTTAATTGGGTTCCTGGGTTAAGGTAGTTTCGCCTGCTATCTCCTCCGTTAACGCTGTTGCTTCCATATTATTTTCTACGGAGTTTTTATCCTGAAAAGGATACCATTGCTGCGCTAAAAAAGAATCCGGATATTGTTCCACTTCCTCAAAACCCAGTTCTATGTCGCGGCCATCTTCGGGCAGGTAGGCGGTTCCGAAAAGGTAATCCCAGATACTTAAACTGATACCATAATTAGCGCCGTAGGGTTGCGGCAGGTGTTTGGCGTGATGCCAGATATGCATTTGCGGGTTATTGAAGATATATTTGAAGGGACCCAGCGGCAACTTAAAATTGGAATGGTTGAAGTGCCCGATACTGGTGGCAAAAATATGCACCAGAAAAAAGTCCTGAATACCGAAACCGATCATGGCCAGCGGAATGTATTCCAGCACCCGGTACACAATGGTTTCGCCCCAGTGAAAACGAAGGTGGGCGGCAAAACCCATCTGCTGTACAGAGTGATGCACCTTATGGAATTTCCAGAGAAAGTCCGAATGGTGAAGCAACCGGTGGATATTCCATTGAAGAAAATCCCGGATAATAAATAAGGTAAGCAACTGCGCCCAGACCGGCCACGATTTTACTTCAAACGCCACCAAATTCTGAATACCGAAAAGCGCCAGAAAATCGTTAAAAGCTTGAACGCCCACGTTGGAAACGGCATTGAAACCGATCAGCGAAAACAGGAAAAAGTTGAAGAACATATAGAAACCATCGAGCCAGAAATCCTGACGGATGCGGGCCTGGTGTTGGCGCCACGGCGCGGCAATTTCCAGCAGCCAGAAAAACAGCGATAAGCCAATGAGCCAGTAAAAATAGTTTCCCCAGCCAGGGTTCAAAATTTCCCGCCACAGGTAGCCCCCGTAACCGGAGAAGGATGAAGTAAAAATGTTCCAGTATTTTTCCATGGCTGGTAAGTTAAATTCAGACAACAGCTTTTGGTTATATTACTTTTGGACCGGGATTCCGGCTTTTTTCAGGCTTTCAAATCCTTTGGCATCATAAACCTGCTCAAAGCCCAGTTGCTTCATCAGTTGAAAAGTTTCGCCGCTCCGGCCGCCAGCCGCGCAATACACCAGATAAGGTTGCGTCCGGTCCAGCGCCTGGATCTTTGCTTCGAAATCAGGCTCATATTTGTTTAGCAGGGTAGCATTTTTCAGGTGGCCGGCGGCATATTCCTGGGGCGTACGCACATCCAGGATCACCACGTTCTTTTGTTTTTCCAGCAGGATTCGGGCTTCTTCGGCGTTAACAGTTTTTAAGCCTTCAGGCCTACCGTTTTGCTGCGCTGCTACGGTTGCCGGCGTGGTATTTTCAGCGGAATTAGCGGTGGAAGTACAGGCAGTAAGAGCCAGGGTGCCGACTATAAGGAAGTTAAGTGCTTTCATGTTGGGGCCTTTTGGTATAAGAAGGAAAATTAAGCGGAATTAGTTTAATTTAAAACCAGATCGGCTTTTTCCGGGAGATCATTGGTTAAAAGCTTTCCGGCATAATCTGAAAGCAGTAGTAAGCAAAGCAACTAAATCATCTGGAAACCAGGCTACATAAAGATCTCTTTCAGAATAATATAGATTCCCATTACCAGCACAAACCAGCCAAAAGCAACTTTCAGTTTGTCGGCGTGAATTTTCGTTGAAAGGAAAGTGCCCACGAAAATGCCGGTGATGGAAATAGAAGAAAAAACCATGAGAAAGCTCCAGTCAATGTTGTAGTTTACAATATCGCCGATAAAACCAAGCAGCGATTTTGAGGCAATAATAAGCAGGGAAGTGCCCACGGCCATTTTCATATCCAGCTTACTGAACAATACCAGCGCCGGAATTATCAGGAAACCACCGCCGGCGCCTACCAGGCCGGTTAGCAAACCAACCACCACTCCTTCGGCTAAAATGGCTGCGTAATTAAACCTGGGTTTCGGGTGGGGGGCATGCGGATCTACGTGCTCAATGTCTACTTCCTTATCGGCGTTCTCATCCAAAGGCGGACCGTTTTTTTTGTGCCGGATCATGCTTAGCGAGGCAAAGACCATGAGCACCGCAAACAAAAGCATCAGCAGAACACCTTTGGTAACGGCAAGATCTCCCACGGTAAAAACGTTTTCCGGAATAGCCGGAACAATATAACGGCGGGTTATATAAACAGCCACAATGGAGGGCAAACCAAAAACCAAAGCCGTTTTTAAACTTACCAGGCCCTTCCGGTAAAAATTGTAGCTGCCAACCAGGCTGGTAAGCCCCACAATAAATAAGGAATAAGCCGTAGAAATAACCGGGTTCAGGCCTATCAGGTAAACCAGCACCGGAACGGTAAGAATAGAACCTCCGCCTCCGATCAGGCCCAATGATAAACCGATAAGCAGGGCCGAAAAATACCCGAATATTTCCATAGGTAACGTGAATTTGAAAACCCAAAGTTAGCAGGATTCTGAATGGACTATAAGAAGAATTATTACGCAGCCGGGAAAAGGCGGAATCCTGATATTAAAACTAACTTTTGAATAGCTGGAAGTGTTTTTAGCAAAGAGGTTTAGGGAGCTAAACCGTAAAGTAAATCATATAAGGGGAAACTATAAATAAGAGAACTTTAGTATCTCTAAAAGTCAATTTATTCCGGAATCACAATTTGAAATTTTACGGTTATTTCTATTTCGTGGCCGCTATTTAATTTGCTAAGTAATAAGGAGATGATTATTTTGTAATTTTATTTTCGTCTGATAATCAATTAGTTATAGTTTATTTTCTGCTAGTTTTAAATCTATGAATTGGTATGCATGTCTACGCAATTGGGTTTTTGTTATATCAAATAATATTTTATTAATAAAATCTTGAACCAAAAAAAGTAGGGGTTTGTATCGTAGTTATAATTAATATAAAAAAAATAGTATTAATTACCATCTCTAAACCTTTCTGACGTGAAAACAAAACTACTTACAATTGCTTTTATCCTTACCTTATGCTCCGGAATTAGTAAGGCTCAGACCGCTCACGCTCATGATCGGTTAACAAGCCAGGCCCAGGAAATGGCTTTGCAATTAAAACTAAATGAATTCCGATACATTCAGCTAAAAAAGCTTTATGTAGAAAAGGCTGATCAAACGGCGTTTATTCTGGATAATTATACTTATAACCCTGACCTGCTTGAGTTGAAGCTAGCTGAAATGAATTATAATCAGGAACTCCGGATGCGGGCCTTTCTTAATGCCGACCAATTAGAGGCTTACATTGCCTTGGGTGACCAGTTGAATTCATTAATTGCGATAGGGAAACCCAAAAGCAAAAAGTAAAATTTTAGCTAAATAATGAAAAAGCCACCCAAAATTTTTTGGGTGGCTTTTTCATTAAAAGAATTCTTTAGCCTTGAAAGGCCGGGCGCTTTCTGAAACGTACCTTTTTTAATTTTGCAGGATCAGCTTTCTGGTAAGTTGCTTCCCGTCAGCATTTATCTGAAGGAAATAAATGCCCGGACTTTCTTTTATTTCCAGGGTTTCATTAACGTTGCCATTTACGCTTTTCAATTCTTTACTCAGTACTTTTCTGCCAGTTAGATCCAAAATGGTAAGGCCGGCTTTATTAGTATTTTGTAAGGCCACGGTAAAATTGCCGCTGGCCGGGTTTGGGTAAACCTTCAGCCCGAACCGGAACTCTGCATCATTGTCATGAATCCCCGTTGGACCATTATAAGTAATTGAAAACAGGGCAGCTGCGGTATTCCCGTTTCCGGCTGCATCCATGGCAACGCCGGCAGGAATATTAACCGTGATCAGGCCGCTGGCAGTTGGGATTATTTCGAAGGAATAGCTAAGGCCGCTTCCGGTGAAATTACTGATAGTGCCACCCGAAATTACCACATCGGATGCGGTAAAGCCGGTAACGTTTTCGGTAAAAGTAATTGTTACCGGAATAGGATTTACTGCCGTTGGATTTGCCGCAGAGGAAGTTATCAGAAGGGTAGGGGCAATTTCATCAATATCGTTTACGGAAATGCTGAGCGTTTTTTCATAAAATAAACCACCTTCATCCATCGCCTTAACCCGGATAGTGTAGTTCGGTTTGGTTTCAAAATCCGGAACGGTATTTATGCTGATGAAACCGGTTGGGCTTATGGTGAAGTCCCCATTATCGGTGCTGCCGGTGCCGGCAACCAGCGATAAAGCATGGGTGTCACAAAGGTCAGGGTCGGTAACCTGGAATTGGGCCACGACGGTGTTGGCTGGCACATTTTCGTTTATGGCTGAAACCGGTAATATAATGTTGGTTGGCGCTGCAACTCTGGGTGCCGGAATTACCTGAATTTGAAAGGATTCTATCCGTTGGCCGGGAGGACAGGCATTATCGGTAACGGTAATATTTAAGGGAAAGGAATTAAGATCGCCGCAGGTTGCGGTAAAACTAAAGGTGGCTGTAGTACCGCTTGCCACATTGGTAAGTTGGGCCGGACTGGTAGTAAGGGCATTAAAAGCAGCATTCCGGTTACCCGGACCATCTAATAACGGACTGGTGGCGGTTACCTTCAGCATTTGCCCGGGATTGGAGTCGGTAAAGGTAAAGCTGATCGGGGTGATTGCCTGTCCTTCCGTAACGGTAATGGTTTTTGGGCCGGTGTAGGAGATAACCGGCAGGGCATTGGCTACCAAAGGTGGATTCTTTACTATAAGCTGGATATCGCGCATGGTAGAACCAATAAGCACATCTACGCCATTAATATTTCGGAATTCCTTTACCTGAATAGAAACCACGAATTTTCGGTCTGCCATACTTCCTGGTATGGTTGGCACGAAGTATTTGGCAAGCCCGGTATTCGGATCAATTGCCGCATACCCGCCGGCCCCGAATGGCTGATTGATGCTGAAACCTGGATTATACGTAACTGCCTGCGGAGGCGTGGCAAAGGGACCAGAACTGGTGCTGAAAGCGTAAGGAACGCTAAATGAATAGTTTAGTCTGTCGCCGTCGGCATCGAAAGCGCTGTTGATTACAGAAGCCGTATCGCCGGCAAACATTACTACAACTGCGGTATCGGTAAACACGGGAGATGAACCCGGGTTGGTTAAAACCGGTGGCGGAATCTGCATGTACAAAGACATATTTCCCCCCTGTATATTATCGATGTCGGTATTTCGGGCACTTACTGCAACAGCTACGTAATACCCGTTAAATGATAAAGGAAGATCTATCTGCTGAACGAACGTTCTGATTTGCATGCACGGAAGCGCTACGGGGCAACTCCCGGGCACTGTAATAGGCAACGGCGGTGAAACCGTGCTGGTTTGCATCTGGCTTTTTATGAAAGTGCCGGAATTAGTGCCGTTAAAATTATAGTAGTTAAAGCTGGCGGTAGGCGAAATGGAGTTGCCAACGCAGGTTACATAATGCTTCATTGTGATCCGGTAACGGTATTGATTTGGAGCAGTTCCTAATTGGCCCAGATACTCATAAGCCATTTCGCCACCGTATAAGTGCGTAGCCTGAACTGGCTTATGGAGCAAGAGAAAAGCCGAAAAAAGACCCAAAAAGGTAAGAAAATTTTTAAAGCGCATAGCCGGAATTTTAAAGGTAAAAAGGGTTTGAAATTAACTGATGCCTGGATTCTTCTTTTCGTTGCAACAAAACAATTTTAATTCTTATGTTTATTTTAGAAACTTATAAATGAAGCCCAGGTAGCGGTATAGTGAAAGAAAAGTCCTGGGTCAAAGCTAAAATATTGCTTTGTTATATCAAAAAGAATTCAGGTTAAATAAATAGCAAGGTTTTCAAAGAAAAGCTATCACGAACTAATTCTGGCTGAGATTTATCTTCCGGTTTAACCCCGAACACGCTAATTCAAAATTACAGGCTTCGCTATAATTATATATATCTTCAATGCTGTCTGCCTTCAAAAGAATAGCGTTTCTGGTTTCAATTTCAAATGAAGTAAGAAATATTCGTCCTTACAAAATGCCTGTTGGTATAAACATTCTTGGAGAAAGGTGCTCTTTGGTTTAGTTTGGGTTATTTAGCGCGTATTTTAGAGACGTTGAATTCCTGGTAAAGTCCCTTGATTCCATTTCCGGGTTTTTGTTGTCAAACTACTACCGTTTTTAAATTTGATTGGTGCATGAAAATGGTTCTTTTTTACTGACTCCAACACAATAATAATTAGAATTCTTATCTTGGATTTTCGGGGATGGAGCACATACGATTTAAAAGAATAATCCAGATAGGTAGCAAGCTGGGCCATACGTGCCTGGTGCTTTTTTTTGTGCTCTTTCCGCTGGCGCTTTTTTACCAGACCAAGAACAAAATTCAGGCATACGATAGTCCGTTACTTTCGCCATTCTACTGGCTTTTTGTAATTTCTTTTGTTGGGTTTTTTTATGGATTTACCTACTACTTCATTCCAAAGTATTTTCTGAAAAAGCAGTACGGAAAGTTCTGGAGCATATTTCTTCTGATCTTTCTGCTATTTTATTTCATTAAGCCGGCAGAGTTATTTTTTGCTTTCGTGTTACTGCCCTTGAAAAGTATGAAGGCGCCGGTATTCAATCCTTTCGCCCTGGATTTTATCGGGTTTTTAATTTTTTTAATGCTTACGGCGCTTGGTTTTGCCATTCAGATCGTAAAACAATGGCGGGAATCGGAAAGGCGGGCATTCCAGGCCGAAACTGATAAAAAAAATGCCGAATTATCTTTCCTGAAAGCGCAGATCAACCCGCATTTTTTATTCAATACGCTCAATACCATTTACACGTTAATTCTAACCAATAATCCGTTAGCCGGTAATGCCGTATTGAAACTTTCCAATATCATGCGCTATGTAACCGACGATGCTACCGCCGACTTTGTTTCTTTGGAAAAAGAGGTGGCTTCGATAACTGATTTTATAGAATTGCAACAGTTGCAGCATAATAAAAAGGTAAAGATCGCATTTTCAGTTTCCGGCGATCCGGCCAATAAAAAAATTGCGCCTTTGCTGTTATTAACCTACATCGAAAATGCCTTTAAGTTTGGTGCCAGCAACCACGAAATAGCGCCTATTACCATTTTGCTGGACATTGAAGAGGATAGCATTAAATTCTTTTGCCGGAACAAAATTTTTTCCAAACCCCGCATGGTTGAACGCACCGGCATTGGCTTGCTGAATACACAAAAAAGACTTGAATTTCTTTACCCGGATAAGCATACCCTGAGCATTACCAGTAAAGATGATCTTTATAGTGTTTCGTTAACTTTACCGGCCTAGTTTTTTGAGTTGCAAACCTACCGTTTTATGAAGCTGAAATGCGTTGCTATAGATGATATACCTTATGCGCTGGACCTGATCCGGTTGTATGCAGGCCGGCTTCCGGACCTACAGCTGGTACAGACTTTCGACGATGCTATTTCGGGGGCGGAATTTTTAAATCAGCACCCGGTAGATCTGCTTTTTATCGATATTAACATGCCCGATATTTCCGGCCTTGATCTGGTGCGTTCGCTTAAAATAAAACCGCTTATCGTTTTTACCACTGCTTATAAAGATTATGCTATCGATGGGTTTGAACTGGAAGCCCTGGATTACCTTTTAAAGCCCATCGAATTTGAGCGTTTTGCCAAAGCGGTGCAGAAGGCGGTAGACCTTTTTAAACTTCGGAATAAAGTTCAGGAAGAAATTGCTGAAAGCTTTTTTGTTTATTCCGAATACCAGGCCGTTCAGATAAATCCGGCAGAAATATGCTACGTGGAAAGCCTGAAAAACTACCTGCAGATCCACCTGGAAAATAACGAAAAAGTAACTACGGTCATGTCGCTGAAGAAGATCCTGGAGAAATTACCACCAGGTCAGTTTTTGCGCATCCATAGAAGTTATGTGGTGCCGGTTGCCAAAGTAAAATCCATTCAGAACCGGAAAGTGCTGCTCACCACTGGCCTCACCCTGCCGGTTGGCGATAGCTATGCCCAGGCTGTTCAGGCATGGAAAAATTCCTAAACCATTCTGTTTCCTTCTTTTAATATATTTCTTTTAGCCTGCTGATCTCAAAATCCTTAGCAGGGCCGGGAGCTATTTGTCCAAACAAAAAGGCTCTTTATCCTGACTAAGTTGAAGTACGAATTTTTGGCAAATAAATTTAAACAATGTTTTGGTGCGCGCTTTAGCCCAAAGCGTGAAACCATCTTACACAAACTTTAAGGGGAGATCTAACAAACTGGCAGGCGAATGTTTGCCGGTTTGTTCTGCCATCTGATTTTAAATCAGTCCCGGCAAGCCAAATCGTTTCAACTAACTAATTTTTACTTTATTTCGCATGAAGAAACATTTTTTACTATTGCTGTTGACCATGCTGCTGGCTACCAGCGGCCGGGCACAAAATACCGTGGTTACGCTGGGTACCGATATAACCGCATCCTTCCAGCAGGGCCCGGTTACGATCCTGGGCGGCCAGACTCCTACTCAGGGAACCCCATCGCGGCATATTGCTTTGTACACGGCGGCTGAGATCCAGGCAACGCCGTTTCCGGGCCGGGCCATAACCAAAATTGCCTGGTACAAAGAAGATACGGCCCGGTTTGTAGGTACCGCCAACAGTTCCATAAAAATTTACCTGAAGCATACCACCGCTGCTAATTTACCGGGTACTTTAGGGGTAAACTGGGCGGGCGAATTAATGGGAGCAACCGAAGTTTATTCCGTGCAGATGCCAATTATTGCCAGTGGTGCCGGCTGGAAGGAATTTACCTTACCTGTTCCGTTTATATGGGATGGCACCAGCAACTTGGAAGTGTTGGTTGATTGGTTTGGCCTGGGATACTCTTTACAAGCTACAAACTGGCGCTATTCAGCCTTTACCGGCACAAAATCAGCAACCACTACCGGACCGGTACCAAATTTGCCAAAAAGCCCTAACCGGCCAAATACGCAATTATCGTTTACCGTTTTTAATAACGACGCCGGCATTACGGCTATAACTTCTCCAACCGCCCAGGTTACGCCTAATAATGCCGTTCCGGTGCAGGTTAACCTGGCCAACTTCGGTTTTAACCCAATGACCACCGCCTCAATTGGCTGGAAAATAAATAACGTAGCCCAGCCAGATCATACCTGGAACGGAAACCTGACAACCGGCCAGCATGCAACCGGCATTACCATTGGCAGCCAGAGTTTTCCGGTAGGCGCCCACACTATTAAAGTTTATCCGAAAACGGTAAACGGCGTGCCGGATGGTTTTGCAGTAAACGACACCGCTACTTTTCAGGTGGTGGCATGCACGCCTTTGGCCGGGAATTATACTATCAATAAAAATGCGGCCCCTTCGGCTACCAATTTCACTTCTTTTAGCACGGTTGCTCAGCTTCTAAATTCCTGCGGGGTGAGTGCCCCGGTTACGTTCACGGTTGCTCCGGGCAGCGGAACTTATACCGAAGCAATTACTTTAACCAATGTTTCCGGAACCAGTGCTACCAATACAATTACGTTTGAAGGCAACGGCAATACTTTAACTTCGGATAATCCGGTAGTAATAAAGCTGGACCGGGCCAATTATGTAAAATTCAATAACCTGGTGGTTACGTCTACCAATACAGCAACTACCTGTTTCGGCATTCAGCTGATGGGGCCCTCCAACAACGCTACTATTTCGAACTGTACCTTTAACATGCCATTTGTGGCAGGGCAGAATATTATTGGTTTGTTAATTGGCAGTACGCATAATGCGATGGGTAACCATTCCAGCAATTCGCTTTTTCAAAACAACATTATAAACGGCGGCGATTATGCGGTGCGGATCAATGGTTTGGAAGGTACAACGGGCGCAAACCCTACCGGTGCGGTAAATAACCGGTTTATTGGCAACCAATTTAAAGATTTTGGCAATTACGGCATGTACATCAGCAATGCCGACGGTACCCAAATTGAAGGGAATACGTTTACCCGCCCTACCCGCACCGCAGGTACAAACTTCTTCGGAATTCAGATCAGCACGAATACCGTTAACACCATTGTTCATAAAAACCGGTTTCATAATACCCACGGAGCCATTGCCAATCCAACCGGTAACGTGAACGTAATTATTGTAGAACCTACCGCGCCGGCCGGGCAGGAAAACATCATTAAAAATAACCTGGTTTACAATATCAATAATAACGGGGCAGTAACAGTTTTCAATAATAATTTCGGGGCTGGCGGGGTGTATTATTACCACAATACCGTTTCCATGGAAAATCCGAACCGGCCGGTTAGCAATACCAGCAACATCCGGGGCGTTTTCCTTTCGGGAGCAGGTACAAACATAAAGCTCATCAATAATATTTTTACGTTGAATATGCCTGGTACGGGTACCAAAGCATTGATCTACCTTTCGGCAGCGCCCGCCGCCACCTTCCAAAGTAACCGAAATGTTCTATATGTTTCTCCGGGCCAAACCAATGCTTTTACCGGTTTTTTAACCAGTACCAGAACTTCGTTAACCGACTGGCAGGGCGCAAACCCTTCAGCCCCTTTCGATGCGAACAGCGTAGCATTTAACCCAACTTTTGCGGATCTGGCAACCGGAAATTTAAAACCTACTTCGCCGGATGTAAACAATATTGGACAGGCCTTAACCGCCGTAACCGACGACTTTACCGGGGCTACCAGAAATGCCACAACCCCGGACCCGGGCGCCTATGAATTTGACCTGGGTTCTAACGATGCCGGTATTACGGCTTTGGTTTCGCCAACTTCTCCGGCTTTGCCTGGCACCGCTTTACCGGTTCAGGTGGAAGTTAAAAACCTGGGAACAGCTATTTTAAATTCGGCAACTATTGGCTGGAAAGTGAATGGTGTAATGCAACCGGATTTTAACTGGACCGGAACGTTAGCGGCAAATTCCGTTTCGCCGGTTACCATTGGCAATTTTACTTTTTCGGCCGGAACCCATACCGTTTGCGCCTGGACCAAATTACCGAATGGCCAGCCCGATGCTAACGCAGCCAACGATTCTATTTGCACTACTATTAATGTTTGCGCGCCGATGGCCGGAAATTATACCATCGATAAGAACGCAGCTGCTTCGGCTACCAATTTTACGTCGTTCAGCGCCGCCGCCGAAAGACTGCATAACTGCGGTGTTTCCGGTCGGGTTAGAATCTCTGTTGTGGCAGGCAGCGGCCCTTATACCGAACAAATGGACCTGTTGCAAATTCCGGGGGCCAGTGCGGTTAACAGCGTGATCTTCCAGGGGAACAACAACACCCTAACCGGAACGCCTACCGGGCAAAGACCGGCCGTGGTGAAATTCGATAATGCTGATTTTATCCGGATCAACGACCTGAACATTACGGTAAATACGCCTGGTACTGTTGGTAATCCTACTTTCTCTGCCATTCAGCTGGTAAATAATTCTGATAACGATACCATTTCGAACTGTACCCTTACCATGCCACATACTGGTGCCAGCAACGCGTTTGTAGTTGGGATATTTGCGGGAGTAGCGGGAGCCAGTCCTTCGGGAGCGGACCTGAGTGTACCAGGAGATTATTCCAGCAATGCTGCTTTCCTGAACAATACCATTCGGGGTGGTTTAATGGGTATTAAACTGAATGGCAATGCCAGCGGTACCAGTGCCCTTAATAATAAAGTTAGCGGCAATATCCTGGAAGATGCGTATGCATTCGGTATAGCTTTAAATAACGCAAATGGGAATTTGGTAGAAAATAACGAAATCAAAAGACCTGCCCACATCAACCCAGGTACTTTCTACGGCATAAGTCTGGAAGGATCAAGTAAAAACAATATTATCGGCAAAAACCGGATCCATTCCCTTTGGCCAGGCAATTTACAGGGACATAGTTACGGTTTCCATTTCAGTGGGCCAGGTGCACCCGCCGGCGAAGAAAATCTGGTTGTAAATAACCTGTTCCGGGATGTGTACACCCCAAATAATACCTATGGAATTTACAACAATGGCGCAAGCGGTATTTTCTTTTACCACAATACCATTGCCATTAACAATAGTGGCGGCTTTTATGGATATTACCAGACAACCACAGTGGTTCAGAATGTTAAATTTAACAATAACCTGATCTCTTATGGTACTGCCGGAGGTACGCTGGATGTGTTCGGGCTTTACCTGGGAACGGCAATAGAAACGAATAACAATGCGATCTACATTAATCCTACGGTGCCAAATACGAATTTTGGTTTCTTTGCCGGTACCACTTACAGCACTCTAACGGCATGGAAGGCCGCTAACAGTAATGCCTTCGATCAGCAAAGCGTAGATGCTAATCCATCGTTCAAAAATAATAGCGGCGGCAATCTTATTCCTTCTAATCCGGCCGTAAATAATATTGGTAAAGCACTCCCGGTAACCACCGATATTTTAAATAACCCCAGGAATGCTGCAACTCCGGATCCGGGTGCATATGAGTTCACGCCAAGTACGGCAGAAGTTGCAATCCTTTCAGTTACCGCGCCGGAGAGCGGTTGCGGATTAGGCGCTACGCAACCGGTTACGATTACCCTGCAAAACCAGGCTTCCGTAACCGGGACTTCTATTCCGGTAAGCTTTAAAGTAAATAATGGTCCGGCGGTAACTGAAACATTTACGGGCTCTCTGCCTTTTAATGGCACCGCCACTTATACCTTTACAGCTAAAGCCAACCTGGCCACGCAGGGGGCCTACAGAATTCTGGCTACTGCCTTATTGCCTGGTGATACCGATGCTTCCAACGATACCTTATCTGTGAAAGTGGTAAACTATGCACAGGCCACCTTACCGGTAATGATGGATTTTGAAACGCCAGCCTCAGGATTACCCGTTATGGTTACTGTTAACAACTCATTTTCTGCAATTGCTGAAGGTAGTGGCGCAAGCAATGGCACTATCTCTACCAAAGGTCTGATAATGGATGGGATCGATCAGCCTAACTGGGCGGTACCGGGCGGAACGGCAAACCCCTGGAGCATGAACCAGGATAATTTTGCGGGCGCTTATCTTTGCTTATCTACGGCTAATACGAACCCTACCGATACCCTGCGCCTTGAATTTGACCTGAAACAATTATTTAAAACCGCTAATGCAAATACTAATTTCCGGGTAATGGTTAATGGTAACCAGGTAGGACCTACGTATCGCCCGCCATTTACCGGCGGTGCGCCGGTTTGGCAAAAAGTAAAGGTAAATCTGAGCGCTTATTTAAACCAGCCTTCTATCCAAATTGGCTTTGAATCCAGCGTTAAGGAAGGTTTCGCAAATGGAACAGGAACTGCCAACTTAATCGATAACATCCAGATCCGGAGAATTGCCGGGCCTAATGGTTTGAAAGATAAATTGGAAGCTAATCGGGTACAGATTTATCCTAACCCAGCCAATGGCGTTTTCAATATTGAGGTAAAGCAGGCGAAAGCGTTCGAAGTAACGGTATTGGATCTGACTGGAAAAGTGCTGAAAACCCAAACGGTTAAAGCCACCGAAACGCAGCTTGATCTGACAGGCTACGCCAAAGGTATTTACCAGTTGAATCTGTTGAGCGAAGGCCAGATAATCACTAAAAAGTTAATTATTCAATAAGTAACTTAAGAAGCTTAATTAAAGAATTGAGGGTTGTTTTAGTTAATTTAAGTCTCTCCGGAAATTTCGGGGAAACTTTTTTCTTTAAAATCAATTTTCTGGGTAGCTCGGTTTATTTGGCAGACTTTTCTTATTACAACGAGGCTTTGAAATAACGGTACTATTTTATAGTTAAAAAGCGGCCTTGCTTACAACGGGTCCGCTTTTTTATTTTTCATTTCTGGTATTCGGTTGTTAAATTCCTGTTGTTCAGTTATATTTGAGAAACATAACCGGAAATATTCCATCCAGGATTGTAAATACCACAAAGCATTTAAACCCACTAATGATCCACAATTCAGAAAGGCAGGAGAAGGAAAAACGCTGGGCGCAGGCCTTGCAGCAGGGCGATCAGGAAATTATGGGTTTGTTATATGATACGTATGCACCTGTTTTGTTAGGGCTGATTTCCCGCATCGTAAAGGATAAAGAAATTGCAGAGTCTGTTTTAATGCAAACTTTTCTAATGGTCTGGCAGCAGAAAGCTACTTACAATGCTTCTAAAATGGGTCTTTTAACCTGGATGATCATGCTGGCAAAAGAAACTGCGCTTCAATCGTTAAAAGGCAAACAGTTTAATTCTGTTCCGAATGGCCAGGAAATTGGTACCTTTGCGGTTCCGGATGACCAGATAGCCCCGGGCGACGGAAACCAGTTCTGCAACCTGAAACCGGAAGAAAAAGCTTCCTTGGATCTTATCTACCTGAAAGGGTATAGTTGCGCCGAAGCAGCTGTTGCGTTGGGAATAACGGAAGAAAAATTACTTAAAAGCCTGAAAATGGCCATTAAACACTTAGGAACCGAAACAGCATCATGAACCAGTTTTCTGAATTTATAGAATCGGGTATTTTGGAGCTGTACGTAATGGGTATTACCAGCGCCGAAGAAACAACAGAAGTAGAGCGCATGCTGGAACTGTATCCGGAAATTCGCCAGGAAATTGACCGGATAGAAGCGGGCCTGGAGGAATACGCTATGGCCCAGGCGGTGCAACCAAAACGTTCGGTAAAAATGAACCTGATGGCTACCGTAGACCTGATAGAACGGATGCAGAACGGCGAAGAATATTCGGTGCCGCCAATGCTTACTCCGGAATCAAAAGCAGCGGATTTTGCGGAATGGCTGAACCGCCCGGATATGGTGATGCCTGCCGATTATGACGGAATGTATGCCAAAATAATTGGAGTTTCATTAAAAGCTACCACGGCCGTGATCTGGTTTAGCGAAATGGTAGATAACGAAGTGCACGACAAAGAACTGGAGAGTTTCCTGATCCTGGAAGGTACCTGCGATTTTACCATCGGCAACGAAGTACATTCCCTGAAACCCGGCGATTTTCTGACCATTCCGCTGCACACGCCGCACATTGCCAACGTTACGTCCAAATATTCCGTGCAAAGCCATTGTGCAACGCGTAGCAGCTTAAATTTTATATGCTTCATAAAACAAAAAGCCTGTATTAAGCAGGCTTTTTGTTTTATAGATCACTGAAGTTTCACAAGATTTTTTTTTGTCCCCTTTGGAGGGAGTAGAAGGAGGACAGGAGAATTATTAGAGATTCTCCCCTTGAGGACAAGCCAAACGCGAGTTTGAGCTTGCGGGCGTAGCTCAAAGAGGGGTGTATTACGGCATCAAAAAAAACACCCCTCCGGCTCCCCTCAAGGGGAGAGTATCAGCAAACGTGAAAAATCTCCTCTATTCCCCTCCAAAAGGGGACTTTTCTTGAAATTGTATTAAGTCAGTTAGTTTCTGAGTTTTTCCGCCGAAAAGCATACCGTTTTTAGAACATATAGCTCAGGCTGGCTTTTACAAAGAACGGTGTGCCCGGCGTGAAATGTAATTCCGAAACGGCTTCGGTTTCATTTCTTAAGCGGCTTTCGGTATCAAACTGGGCTTCGTTCCATTTGGTATTTAACAGGTTTTCTGCGGAAATCCCGATCTGAATTTTCGGCCAGGTATAATTAGCCACCGCATCTAATAAAAAGTAACCTTTGGCCTGCACGGAATTGTCTTCATTAGCCGGCCGCGAATCAATGTAGCGGTACCGTAAACTGGCATTTAAACCGCGATCCTGTTTTAAAGTTAAGCCGCCAACACTGGTAAACCGGGGCGCCAGCGGAATAAAATTTTCACCTTCAGCTAATTGTACCAGGCGGCCGTAATTGTAGTTGAGATCAGCATCGGCGTAAAGCAGTTTGGTTAGCTGGTATCGTATTGCCAGGTCGGTTCCTAAGCGGCGGGTTGGGCCGTTAATTTCTACCACTGCTTCGTCACCCACGTAAACCAATTCGTTTTCCAGATTCAAACTCCAGACTGCGGCGTTAATTAAGATGTTGCTGCCCAGTTTAAATGTACTTCCAATTTCATAGCCAATGGCTTTAGGTAATACATTTGCCGTTTTATTTGCTACCACGCCGCGGGCATCGTTCGAGTGAAAACCAATGCCGGAACGGGCAAAAAGTTTTACGTCTTCATTTACGGTGTAGAATAAACTCAGCTTCGGGCTCACCCGGTTTTTATTGGCCTTGCCGGAAAGCGAATCGTTGGAAGTATCCTGGAAATTAAAGTGGAAATAATCGTAGCGAAGGCCGGCGTTTAGGTCTAAGTTTTCGGTAATTTCTAACGTTTGGTCGGTATAAATAAAAGCGTTTTGTTCGTGAAGGTTGCCGGTTACGATGGTATCCAAAATCTGGCGTTGGGCGACCCGCAATAAACCAAGTTCAGCCCGGTCTAAACGGGTGCCCATGCCGAAAACGGAGGTTAACTTTTTGCCCCCTAAATCATACCGTTTTTCAATGGTACCGTTGTAGCCGTAAATATTTCTGCCGTTCTCTTTCTGCCGGATACCGTCGCCGTTTATGCTGTCGTTCAGGAAAAAAGTGAAATTGGAATAAAGATCGAAATGATAATTGCTGTAGTAAACCTGGTTTGTAATTATGGCTTCGTTGTTTAAAGCAGTAGTTAGCATTACATTGGCATTTGTCCGGTCGGTGCTGCCACCTTCCGTATCGTCGATGCTTCCAAAACGGGTTATTAAACCACTTTCTACGGCCCGCTGCGGGATCTGGCCGGAGGCATCCCAGGAAGACCGGAACGTTGAACCACTAAATGAGAGCGAAGTACGATCGCTTAACATACCGGTGTACTTTCCAAAAAGATTGAGCCTTTTTAAATGCTGCGGACTTTCAAAATAAGCATCGGAATAAACGTATTCCGCGGCAATATAAGCGTTCTCCGGAAGGGAATTGGAAAATAAATGACGATCACCCAGCAGATCGATCATAGCTAAGCCCCGGTAGGTATTAAAGCGGCCGGCTTCCAGTTTAACTATACTTTGGCGCAAGGTATTTTTAGTAGTAAATGCGCCCGCACCGGCGGTAGCAAAATTGCCAAATCGGGCATTGTACGGACCTTTAAAAACCTGCAGCGCATCAACCGTTTCCGGAATTACAAAGTGAAAATCGGCGTAGCCCTGCCCGTGCGCGTGCGATACCATATTCACCGGCATACCATCAATCGAAACGGCAAAATCGGTGCCGTGATCGATGTCGAAACCGCGTAAGAAAATCTGTTCTGCTTTTCCGCCGCCGGCGTGTTGCGCAATAAATAAACCCGGTACCAACCGCAAAAGATCCTGACCGGAATTGGTTGGCCGCAACTCTTTATCTACCTGGTTTATTTGCTGCATCGTATAATTTTGATCGGCATTATTCTGGGAGATTGACACCTCCGAAAGCATCAGATAATTAGTAGCCATTTTGAAATCCAGTTCTTTGGTTTCTGCGCCCTGCAGCGAAACGGTAATAGTTTGGGAAGAAAAACTCAAAGAAGAAACTGAAACGGAATATTCGCCCGGTGTGATCTTAGTTAGTTTAAAATTACCGAAAGCATCGGTTGCCGTTCCCTGGCCGGAAGGCATTAAAACCACGCTTACGTTGCCAAGTCTTTGTCCGGAAACCACATCGGTAATGGTGCCTTTTAAGGTAGCGTGTTCGTGCGCCTGGGCAGGGAATGTACAGGTTAATGACAATAGAAAAAAGGTAAAAAGGAGGTAAATATTTTTCATCTAATTGGTTAGTTTGGTTCGAAGAAATCGGGCAAAGCTTGCGCTGTTTCGAACCGGTTTCAGTTGGAAATCTGGCAGTAAGAAGGGTTTTAACTGCTTGAATTTGATCAGAAAAACTTAACCAATTTTGGGAGGAGGGAAATTAGACGTTGAGATGCCGGAATAATACGGGACTTTAAAAGCCGGAAATTCTAAATCGGAATTAATGCAAAAAGGTAAGGTTTCGAAGTGAAACACCGGTGGCTGGATATGGGCGGCTAACAAAACGATCGTTTCTTTTTGCGGAACATCTTTCCCGGATTGTTTCCAGGAATTATCGCCGTTGCATTTATCGAAACAATCTAAAGCCAGGTAATTATGTTCCTGACAATTTTCTGCGTGGACATATGGATTAGCTGCCGATAAAACCGGCTTGTTCAATAACCAGTTAACCGACAAAAGTACCGTCAGGTAATTGATCAAAACCAGCAAAATCAACAGTTGACGCATTATTTTTTGTATTGAAAATTTTGTAAAACGGGTTAAACGGAACCTAAAAACTAAGCCGTAAAAAATAAGCGTTCAATGGTCCAGTAACCGGCAATGCAGGCAATAATGACGCAGGCCGGAACAACAATCCGTTGCCGGTACCAGGGCTTTTCGGAAAACCATTTTCCCACTAATAAATAAGCAATTAGAATCACTGAAATCTGGCCTAATTCTACGCCCACATTAAAGCTGATAAGCGAGGTGAAAAATGCCTGTTGCGGTAAACCCAGATCGCCTAAAACGCCGGCAAAACCTAAGCCGTGAATTAAACCGAAAACAAAAACTACCGCCAAACGAACCGGATTTATATTTCTGGCAATCAGGTTTTCAAGCGCTACAAAAACGATTGAAAGCGCAATGATGGGCTCGATAATACTGCTGGGTGGCGAAATAAAACCATACATAGCCAGACCCAGGGTAATAGAATGCGCAATGGTAAAAACCGTGGCTTGTAAGGCTACGGGTCTTAGTTTTGGTTGTAGGAAAAAAATGCTCAGGATAAACAAAATATGGTCCAGCCCCAGCGGTAAAATGTGCTCAAAGCCCAGCTGAATATAAACCCAGATCGTTTCGGTTTGCGAGAGTTTGCTTACATCTACTCCCGTTAAAGCGTGCGCCGAAACGGTGCCGGAAAATGCTATAAAAAACAGCCCGAAAAGTAAGAACTTCCGTTTGGGTGCAGGCGCAATTTTAGAAAACCCGATCATAGAATTTATTTTAGCGCTACGAATTTTTGGCTTTCGTTTTTCAGGCCAATTTCCAGGTAAGGGTTCAGGTATTGCGCTTTTTTAAGCAAGGCAATTCCTTCGTTTTTCTTACCAGTTTTCATTTTGATCAGGCCGGCACGGGCTAGTAAAGTTGGGTTTTGTGAATTGGTCCGGCGGGCTTTCTGCATCATCTTTTCCGCCTTGGCAAATTCGCCCCGTTTGTAGTAAACCCAGGCCACCGTTTCGCAAACATCAATATTATCGGGGCGTCTTTCCAGTTCGGTTAAGGCGTGTTTTAGGGCAGCATCGGTATTGTTCATTTTAAGGTAAGCGTAAGCCAGTTCCCGGTCGGCGTAGTGGCCGTGGCCTTCTTCGCTTTCGTCGCCGGCGCCATCGCCCAGCATAACAATAACTTTTTTCGCTGAAGCCGCAGCTTTTTCCGGTTGGTTATTCAGGCGGTACAGATCGGTAAGTTCATCTGAAAAGGAATATTCTTTAATTAGTTTTTCGGCTTTTTCGAAGTGCTTGATCGCTTCCGGATATTTTTTATTTGCTCTGGCAATGCGACCTAAACCAGCTTCTGCAAACGCATAATGCGGACGCTCAATTAACGCCATTTGGTATTGGAATTCGGCGCTTTTTAAGTCGCCTACGTGTTCGTAAAGCTGGCCTAAATTAATCCGGATCCATTCGGTTTGCTCCATTCCCGGAACGCCCGCTGATAAAGCTAATTTCATCGCTTCAATGGCGCCGGCATTGTCGCCGTGAATTTCGCGGAGGTAAGAAACGCGGGAATATGAACGCAGATCCGGACGGACACTAACCATTTTATCGGCCATTTCAACGGCTTTCGGGTAGTTACCTAACTCCAGGTGCGCATCGCATAAAAGACCGTAGATAAACGAATTGTCGGGGTTAATTTTTAAAGCTTTCTGGGCTACTTCCAGACCTTCGGCAAAGTGATGCTGCGACAATAAAACGGTGGCCTGGCAGCAAAGCGCTTCGTAGTTTTCCGGTTCTTTTTTCAGAACGTCTTCCAGTAATTCCAGCGACGCTTTGTCGTAATAATTATGGTCTCCGGTTACGCGGGCTTCCTGAATGTAACCCTGCGCTAAAGCCAATTTGGCTTTTACATTATCCGGGTCCTGCCGAAGTTCGGTTTGCAAACTTTCAATGGCTTTTTTGGTATTCAGCCATTCGGCACCCAACGCAATTTCGCCTTTTCGATCTTTTAAACCGGGAACTGGCATATCTTTCTTGAAAAAGATAATAGCTACCGCAAAACCGATAAAAGTGAGTACTAAACCTGGGTATAAATATTTTCTCATAAAAACGGTATTATTTTAAAGCTAAAAACTGCCTAAGTGGTATGAGAAAATAGCCGGGCTAAACTAACCCGGCCATTTTTCACTCAAACACCAATTTAAATTAATCAGGCTGGTAACTGATCCGTATCGATTTCATCAGACCGGAATTGGTAGTGAAATTGGCAATGTAAATGCCAGGCTTCATCCGGGTAGGTTTCCACTTCAATTCGTAAGAACCAGGTTTCTGATCTTTGGCATTTATGACCGTTGCAACTTTTTTACCGGTCAGGTCATAGATGTTCAGACTAACCGTTTCGCCTTTCACGATCCGGTACCCGAAAGTGGTTGAATTGATGATCGGGTTAGGATAGTTCTGCGCGAAGAAGAATGCCGGCGTGCTTAAATTAAGGCCTTCGGCTATACCAGTTGGGCCGCCGCCAGTTACTCTTTCACCACGATCAAATCCTCTCCAAGGGGTCTGCAAATAAGGGAACGCGGTTTTTAACGTCGTATCGTTAGCCGTTGGGCCAGCGGTGAATGTTAACACGTTGCCTAACTGCGGCGTTACCGGGTTGGTAGCAGTCGCCGTGTAATCGTCGTACCACAAACCAATAGCCGCTAAAACTACCCCACTTACCGCTTGCAATTCGATTCTTACCACGTCATCTTCTAAGCGTCTGCCGTTCGGGAAACCATCCATATTCGGAATCGCCTGAAGATTAGCATTTGCATTGAATCTTGGATCGGTTAAACCTAAAACGGCTGCAGCTAATAAACCTTCGGAACTGAAATCAGGAGATGTTCTGTCAGTTACCGGAACGGCCATATTCAAACGCAGCATATCGCCAAGAACCGGCAGGAAGTTATGAATGAAAGGCTTGCCGGCTGCCAGTGGCTGACGGGCAGGTTTTCCGGTAGCTAACTGGTAAGGTCTTAAGTTCGGAACCCCGGTATAGAAGATTGGTAAAATATCAACCGAACGTGGTTCACCGGCTTGCAATAAGATATCGCCAAAACCTGCACCGCCACCGGATGGTCCGGGAGCTAAAGCAGTTCCGGTTACGGCTGCTGTATTTTTCAAAGCAGATAAACCAGCCTGGCCATTTCTAAAGTCAAAAGATTGTAGGGAATTGGTTTGAATCCGAAGCGGAGCTAAACCTGGAACCGCAGTTCCAAAAGCAGTTGGCGCCGGACGGTCGTCCATATACAAAGCCAGTTCCGGATTGGTGTAATACGCTTCAAACGCAGGGTCTTCGGTGTAAGGCGTTAAAGCGTTGTATTTGTCTTTGTTACCGATCGGAATAATAACTTCGTTGGTCAAAGGCATACCTAAACGCGAAACCTGTACAAAGCTGCCGGAAGTCGTTTCGGTACCGTTGGTATTTAACGTTCTGATCTGCGGACGGCTGGTTGAAGCCCAAACGCCGATTACGAAATCAGGATCCAGGATATTTACTGCTTGGGCTACCGTTTTACCGGTTTTTTGTAAGGTGGCAATTGGAATATGCATCGCAATGGTATGCACATTTTTCCGCGCTAACCCATCCCGCGCTGCAGTTCCCGAACGCATATTCGCCAGGTCAAAAATTCCGCCTAAATCCACAAAGAAAGGATCATCAACCGGACCGCAGAAAATGGTTTCGCCACCAGAACCGGTTGCCGTAGAAATGGCGCTGGTCATTAAGGTATTATAGTTTGGCGTATTTAAACCAACCGGGCTGTTAATAGACCGCGGACCAATATTATTTGGCGGAACAATTCCGTTGGTAACGATGGTCGTGAAAGCACCACCGGCTACACTTTTTTCGGCAGTATAGGTAGTCTTTAAATTCTGCTGGCCTAACCGGATATTAAAGAAAGTTGTTGGATCCTGGTTGGTCTGCGTGAACGTAAACCGGTAAGTAATATCATCGGTGGTAGTGGCCGCATTGTTTTTAATGTGGAACTCATACCGGATATTTTCGCCGAAGTTGTAATAGTTAGGGCCGGCCTGCGGCAATTCACCCGGAATAAAATTCGCGATCAGCGTAATTTTGGTCGGGTCGGCCGGGCTGCGGAAGGCATAAAGGTCAGTAATGTCGGCCAGCGGGTCTTCCGTGATCAAAGGGGCTTCCCGGTGGCTCGATGCCTCCAGGAACGTTTGCTGGGCGGTCCAGATGGAACCTACCGTTGCAGCAACTGCAATAAACGCCCCGTAAAATATTTTTTTGCTGTATTTTTTTGTCATAATATCTGTTTCTTAACTTTTGAATACCAATTTCAGAAGGTGCTTATTGATTTTCGGAACGCGCGTTAAATCCTCTCCAAGGCGTTTGCAGGTATGGGAAAGCGGTTTTGAAAGTAGTATCGTTTCTTTCAACCCCCGTGCGGAAGGTCAGCACATTGTTCAGTTGCGGCGTTACCGGGCTGGTTGCCGTAGCTGTATAATCGTCGTACCACAAACCAATAGCCGCTAATACCACACCACTTACCGCTTGTAATTCAATTCTTACCACATCATCTTCTAAGCGTCTGCCGTTCGGGAAACCATCCATATTCGGGATTGCCTGAAGCGTTGCGTTGGCGTTAAATCTTGGATCAGTTAAACCTAAAACCGCGGCTGCTAATAAACCTTCTGAACTGAAATCAGGGGAAGTTCTGTCGGTAACCGGAACGGCCATATTTAAGCGGAGCATATCACCAAGAACTGGCAGGAAGTTGTGAATGAAAGGTTTGCCAGCTGCTAAAGGCTGACGCGCTGGTTTGCCGGTAGCTAACTGGTATGGTCTTAAGTTTGGAACACCGGTATAAAAGATTGGCAGAATATCTACCGAACGTGGTTCTCCAGCTTGTAATAAGATATCGCCGAAACCTGCGCCGCCGCCAGATGGTCCGGGGGCTAAAGCAGTACCTGTTACCGCTGCGGTATTTTTCAAAGCAGATAAACCAGCCTGGCCGTTTCTAAAATCGAAAGATTGTAAAGAATTTGCCTGAATACGAAGTGGCGCTAAGCCTGGTACCGCGGTTCCGTAAGCAACGGGAGCCGGTCGATCATCCATATACAAAGCAAGTTCGGGGTTGGTAAAGAATGCTTCGTGGGCCGGATCTTCCGCACCTGGCATACCCGCGTTGAATTTGTCTTTGTTGCCGATCGGGATAACTACTTCATTGGTTAACGGCATTCCTAAGCGGGAAACCTGTACGTAAGCGCCGGTGTTTGCCGGAGCAGTTCCTGGGGTGGTGCTCAAGGTTTTTACCGCCGGACGGCTGGCCGATGCCCAAACGCCGATAACGAAATCAGGATCCAGAATGCTGGTTGCCTGGGTTACATCTTTTCCGGTTTTCTGTAAGGTGGCAATTGGAATTGATAAGGCAATGGTGTGTACATTTTTCTTAGCTAAACCATCACGGGCGCTGGTAGCCCGGATGTTCGCCAGATCGAAAATTCCGCCTAAGTCGGCAAAGAATGGATCATCTACCGGACCGCAGAAAATGGTTTCGCCACCCGCACCGGTTGCCGTAGCAATGGCGTTTGTCATCAACGTGTTGTAGGGGGTGTTCATACCTACGGCACCTTCAATAGAGCGCGGACCAATGTTGTTTGGCGGAACAATTCCGTTACTTACGATGGTGGTAAACGCGCCGCCGGCTACACTTTTTTCGGCTGTATAAGTAGCCTTTTGGTTTTGCTGACCTAACCGGATATTAAAGAAAGTTGTAGGATCCTGGTTGGTTTTGGTGAAAGTGAACCGGTAGGTAATATCATCGGTAGTTGTTGCCGCGTTGTTTTTGATGTGAATTTCGTACCGAACGTTTTCCCCGAAATTGTAATAATTAGGGCCATCCTGCGGTCTTTCTCCGGGAATGTAATTGGCGATGATCATAATTTTTGTTGGGTCGGCCGGGCTCCGGAAAGCGTAAAGGTCAGTGTTATCGGCTAATGGATCTTTGGAGATCAATGGAGCTTCGCGGTGGCTGGAGGCCTCCAGGTACACTTTTTGGGAGCTCCAAACGGAAATGGCAAACGCCGCGATTCCGAAAATTGCCAGATATAAAATCTTGGGGAAGAATTTTCTCATAAAATGTTCTTTTAGGGTGAATTCGTCAGTTTGCTGTTGCCCAGTTTTGGATAGGAGCCAGACATACGGAGTTAAACAGCTAACCGGATTTCAGCGAAAGCACATTTTTTTAATTTGTTTTATACCAAATAATGTAAACCCTATTCCTTTACCAAGGCCTGTCCCCCGACAGGACTTTCATGGAATCACGAAATTGGGGCTGTCAGGGGACAGGCTCCGGAATAGAGTGAATTTTTAGGAAAGGATGAACATGAAAAAGCCACTCAATTTTAAGTTAAGTGGCTTTTTATACTGTTCGTAATTGAGAGGTAATTTACATTTTGCCCATAATATACATTTCATCCATGGTTGGGTTTTCGCTGCCGCCAATTGGTTCTAAGGTCATAGCAAAGGCTTCTGCATCCTGAATAGTTTTCATGTGCTGAATTCCCATTAACGTATCAGCGGGGTTAAAAAGTCCGGCATTAATTGGTTTTCCGTTTTTTAAAGCCCAGAGCTGGTATTGTTTTCCGGCAGCCGCAATAGGCAGTTTTTTCACTTCCAGCAATACCATTTTCGATTTCGGATCCCAGTGAATTACGGCTCTGGAATCCGGGGACTTTGGTAAGCCTGTTAGCGCAATATGTTTCGTGTCTAAATCTTCCAGAACGTGCAGCGCTTTTTCGGTTTGTACCAATTCGAATTTAGCCTGCTGGTAATTCTGGGCAAGTTCCTGCTGCTGGTTTAAGGTCAGTTGTAACGTACTTTCGGAATTTCTCCAGTTATTATAAAAATAAAAATTCAGGCCGGCACTGATCAAAAGTAAAATTACAGCAGCCGCGGTAAGCCAGTTAAAGGATTTTTCTCTAACAATTTCAGGTACTGGGGTTGATGAAAACGGTATTACTTTAGGCTCTAAATCTCCCCGGTCTGGTTCATCCAATTTTGGTTCGGCCACAGGCGTACTTTTTTCGGAATTTTGGATAGCGGTTAGGATGCGGTTTTTTAAAGCTGCCTGCGGTTGGGTGGCGTGTAATTGCGCGTAGCGTTCCAGGGTTTCTTCAATGCTGTTCAGCTCAGCCAGGAGTTCCGGATGTTGCTTAAGCATTAATTCCACTTCCTGGCGTTCTGCTGCCGGTAAGCCACCGCTGGCGTACATCTCTAAAATTCCGGATGCAATATATTCGTCGGTTGTCAAAGGAGGCTTACTTAATTAATTTACTTAAAATTTTCAGGGCGGTGCGGGCCCGGGTTTTAACGGTTCCCAGCGGGATGCGAAGTTCTTCAGCCACTTCGCTTTGGGTAAAACCCTCAAAGTAAAGTTTATCGATAATGAGTTTTTGGTCGGCGTTCAGTTTTTCGGTTATTTCTTTTATGCCAATATGATCGGGTTGGGTTTGCATACTGCCGGCTAAATTAGCCGTGTTGGTTTCTGCTATATCCTGCGTTTTCAAACCTACGCGGTAGGCACCAGATCGGATTTTATCAATGGCCAGATTCCGACAAATATTTAACATCCAGGTAAACAAACGGCCTTTGGCGCTATCGTATTGCGAAAAAGAGGTCCAGATCTTTATGAAAGTTTCCTGCAGTACATCTTCGGCCAGTTCTTCGCGCTTCACAATTTTGAGGGCAACGCCAAAAAGTGCTGCCGAATAATTATCGTAAAGCTGGCTCAGCGCTTTTTCATCGCGGGCACGTAATTGCGTTATTAGCGTTGTTTCCTGATCTGGAGGAGCCAGGCCAGGTTTTAACTGCAGGTTTGAAATCATTATAAAAGAGAGGTCAAAAGGGAGAAACTTTAAAATACTTAAACTATTATTTTGCTTAAGTGTTTAAAAATCCTGAAAATTTGGTTTTAAGTTCTCTTTTCTAAGCCTCTTCTTAAAGGAGGTTCTTGTAAAAACGCCTTGCAATAGCATTAAACCTTAGGTTACCCATACGCTTCAAAAAATTTTCTGAAAACAGCCCGATCCTTTTAAATCTAAAAATCACGGGCTGCTTTCAGTATTTTATCAAGTTAAAAACCTAACCCAATGGCAAAACTTTCCGGCGAACCGCTTAAAGTCGAAACCATTGTGGCCTGGCCCGTACTTAAATTGATCCGGTAAATACCACTTTGTCCGGCCGCCTGTAAAAGCGCTACCGCATTGCCGGAAATTCCGCCAATATCGAAACCGTTATTCGCATCAACCGAAATTCCAAGGCCGCCAACCAAGACCTGCGTGCCATCATTCGGCGGATTTTGCAGATAAAGCGCATTAGTACCAAAATCAATGGTATACAGCGCCGTAGTGGCAGCATTGGCCATATTGTTGGTATAAGCGCAAGCATCAATCATTGGAGTTCCCGGGTTCAGTTTTCCGTCTTCCATAGCCAGCTGACCATTTTCCGGATTTAACCGAAGGTTCTGCCCGGTATTGCTTACCACCCGGATGCGGTCTACCGTCGGGTTAAAATCGAAACCAAAGTGCGTACCGGATAAAGCTGGCGAAAATGGGGCACCAACAGCGGTAAAAGTGCCGGAAGCCATATTTACCGAATATATCTGGTTTGAACTGCCCAAAGCGAAAAGCTGTGACGTTTTCGGACGCATATCAATTCCCAAAACTTTTTCGCCGGAAGCCAGGCCGGTAATGGGTTTCATAATAACGGTACCCGCCATTTCCGGATTAAAGATCAACAAATTGTTGGCAGCATTGGTAGCATAAGCAACCGGATTGGTAGGGATTGCCACACCAATTATATTACGATTCGCTTTCCCGATATTAGTCGCTTTCCCGGTGGTCAGATTGATGGAGTAAAAACGGTAGCTGTTGCCCGGGGAAGCCTGCTGCTGATTTTCAGTTCCGCCGCCGCGCCCAAATAAAACAGCAATTGCCATAGAATTATCCGGGGAAATATCGAAACCAGCTTCGCCAACTGCTTGTACGTTCAGCCGGCCCACTTCCACCAGTCCCCCGGCATTAGGAGGAACTTGCATATACAGCTTGTCGGTTTTAACATCGATGTCGTAAAGCGTCGTTGTGGTGGCGCCTGCCATACTATTGGTATAAGCTACAGCAGTTACTTCCGGCATTCCGGGATTTAGGTTTAAGTTTCCATCTATAGCCACAACCTGGCCGGTTTCGGGGTTGAGCCGCAGGTTTTGCGTGGTATTAGTTACCAATCGGATCCGGTCTACGGTAGGGTTAAAGTCAAAACCTACTTCGGTACCCATAATGGCAGGTGAAAAAGGTGCTCCAATTGCATTCGTTACCCCAGTATTTTGGTTGATCACGTAGATCCGGCTCATATTGCTCACTCCGTACAGTTGTCCGGTTGCCGGACGAAAATCAATTGCCAGCATCATTTCGGCGGAAGCAAGACCGCTCAGCGCAACGGCACTCATTTCATTCCCATTGCTGCTATACTTAACTAAATTGTTATCGTTGGTTAAGGCGTAGAATTCGGAGGAAGCATTTTTCTGGATACTGGTAGCGCTGGAAGCAGCTTCCGGAGTTAGCTCATCTTTGGAACAGGAAGATAAGCCTAAACCAGAAATTAGGAGGCAGGCTGTTAAAGCAAGATAATGATTTGATTTTTTCATAGGACTGGATCTTCAAAAGGTTAAAAATAAGTTGAAGCCAGACGTACGGTGGTTACTTAGGAATTGGATTTCAGGAAATTAAAGTATTTTTTTTCTAACTTATTCGGGTGTTCTTACTGAGAACGGGGTCCTGCCCTGAATTGTGAAGAAAACTGAAACAAATTCAGGGTCTTGTTTACAATTTGCATGCAAACAAAAAAGCCACTCCGGAAACGAAGTGGCTTTTTTTGCTCCCCCTCTTGGGCTCGAACCAATTGCTTGAGGATTTGAAGAAAATCTATGAATTGCAGCCATATATTAAGATTCAACCTGTATAAGAGCATTTTGCGAAAACATGACGGGTTATTTTCTTTAGTAAATGTAAAGTCTATTCCTCCCTTATTTAACTGGAACTACTGTTTGAATAAGAAATAGAATATGGAATTAAGTAGAGAATGGCAAGGCAACCTTAGGCAGCGCCAGTTCTAAAACTTCATTCTTTGAATCCGAATAGCATTAAGAATAGCCAAAAATGCTACCCCAACATCGGCAAAAACTGCTTCCCACATACTGGCTACCCCGAATGCCCCAAAGATCAATACCAAGGCTTTCACGCCAAAAGCCAGGCCGATATTCTGCCACACGATCTGCTTCGTTTTCTTTCCAATATTTATGGCCGTAGCAATTTTAGAAGGCTGGTCCGTTTGGATTACCACATCAGCTGTCTCGATGGCAGCATCTGATCCTAAACCGCCCATTGCCATACCTACGTCTGCCAGGGTAATTACCGGGGCGTCGTTAATTCCATCGCCAATAAAGGCTACCGTTTTGCCTTGCTTTTTAAGTTCTTCAACCTTGTTTACTTTATCTTCCGGAAGCAATCCGCCAAAAGCCAGGTCTATACCGAGTTCTTTCGCAATTTTCTGCACGATAGAATCTTTATCGCCTGACAGCATAACGATGTCTTTTATGCCTAAACTGTGTAGCGTTTTTATGGCCTGAACAGCATCTTCTTTTATCTGATCGGCAATGGTAATGTATCCAGCAAAACTTCCGTTTATGGCCACCAGAACAATGGTATCTACAATGGCATCTATTCGCTGATCGTAGGCAACATTGAACTTGCGCATCAGCTTGCCGTTACCAACCAGAACATCTTTCCCATCAACTTTTCCTTTCAGGCCGTGGCCGGAGATTTCTTCCGTTTCCGATACTGTTTTCTGCTTGAACGATTCACCGGCATACTGTACAATTGCCTGGGCAATAGGGTGGGTAGATTTGCTTTCCAGAGCCGCCGTTAAGGCGATAAATTCAGCCTGATCAATGCCTGCCGTTTTAATTTCCTGAACTTTGAAAATGCCTTCTGTAAGCGTACCAGTTTTATCCATTACAACGGTGTTAACCGTGGTAACCAGGTCGAGGTAATTAGAGCCTTTAAAAAGAATACCGTTTTTAGAAGCCGCACCGATTCCCCCGAAATAACCCAGCGGAATTGAGATCACCAGAGCACAAGGGCAGGAAATAACCAGGAAGATTAATGCCCGATAAAGCCATTCGTTAAACTCGTAATTTGCTACAAAAAAGTAAGGAAGTAAAGCCAGACCCAAAGCCAGGAAAACTACGATTGGCGTGTAAACCTTGGCAAAACGGGTTATGAATTGCTGCGTTTTCGCTTTGCGGGTTCCGGCTTCTTCTACCAGTTGCAGGATTTTAGAAAGGGCACTATCTTCATAAGCAGAAACCACTTTAAGTTCGATTACTTTATCCAGATTTATCATTCCAGCAAGGACCTTTTCGCCCTGCCTTTTGGTATCGGGTTTAGATTCTCCGGTTAAAGCTGCGGTATTGAACGACGAACTTTCGCTGAGCATTTCTCCATCAAGCGCAACTTTTTCCCCGGCTTTTACCTGGATCGTTTCGCCGATCTGAACCTGTATGGGATTCACTTCTGCAACCTGGCCGTTCCTGATCACGCTAACAATTTCAGGGCGGTTATCAATCAGGTCTTTTATGGATTTCCGGGATTTGGCTACTGCTGCCTCCTGAAAATGTTCCCCGATTACGTAGAAAAGCATTACCGCTACGCCTTCCGCATACTCGCCAATGTAAAACGCACCAAGCGTAGCAATGCCCATCAGGAAAAATTCATTGAAAATATTTCCTTTCCGGATGTTGGTAATGGCGTGCCAAAGCACCTTCCAGCCTACAAATAAATAAGCAGCACCGAAAACAGCTAACCTTAAATAACCCTGAAACCAATCTACATCAAAGTAATCGAGCGCAATGCCACCTAACAGCAGTACCAGACTAATTATTGTTGGTATATAGGAGGTCGTTCCTTCTTCGTGTTCGTGACCATCATCGCCTTCAGCTTTTGGCGGTTTTGTTTCGATACTGCAGCAGTCATCCGCTGGAACCTCATATTTAATCCCGGTTTTTGGTTTATCCGGCCCAGGATGCTCAGCAGTCCTTGGCGAGGTTATTTCCATCGGTTTAGGAAGTTGGTCCTTATTTTTTGCAGAATCGGTCATTGTTTCAGGATTAAGAATTCAGTTCTAATATTGATTTTAAATCTGCCGGTATTGCCATCGGTAAAAGCGGCGGCACATTTGATCCGCCCGTATTTCCTACCGGAATTTTACCAATGAAAGATTTAACGCCGCCTACCAGTAGTCTGGGAAGCTGGCCGATTACCTCTTTCCCGCTTTTTATACGGAAACCGAATACAAGCATTTTCCAGTGAACGGCGGTATGTTCAGCAGGGTAAGCTTGGCCTAAAATGTGAGCACGTTCCAGATGCGCCCAGGCACTATTTATCTGCCCGTTCCGCCAATTTTCCAGATACGTATCCAATTCTTTTTTATAGAATGGCGTAAGGGTTGCAGGCATTTTCAGGTTAAATTTCATAGCGTTTTCAGCATTGCATTTACAAATCTATTACTGCTCTGCCTGCAACTGCATTGCATTTTCAGCTTCGGCAATTGCCACAAGTCCCTTTTACCATCAGGTTTATTTCATCGGATTCATAGCGCTCCGGCAACTGGATTTCCGGTATACGGGTTTTGGGTAAGCAGATGGTTTCTTTGCATTGGTTGCAATAGAAATGTAAATGAAGATCGTGATGCGCCTGGGCTGAGCAACTATCGGCACAGAGCGCATACTTTACCGAAGTTGTGCCATCTTCGATCTGATGAACCAGGCCTTTCTCTTCAAACGTTTTTAACGTCCGGTAAAGCGTAATTCTGTCCGATTTCTCAAAATTGGCTTCCAGATCGTTTAAACTAACCGCAGACTTTTGGTGCAACAAGAAATCCAAAACCAACAGCCGCATAGCCGTTGGCCGGATGCCTTTGGTAAGCAGATCAGTTTCGAGGTTCTTTAGCATAGCGTTTTCATTAATGACCGTGGTCCTCGCCTTCCTCTTCCGTATTCTTTATTTTGGATAGTACCGAATAGGCTCCTTTAGTAACTATCTGAGCGGTATCAGAAATACTTTCCGGTAAAAATATTTCCACAAATCCATCTTCTGAAACCCCGATCATTATTTGCAGCATTTCAAAGTCGTGCATCACTTCATTATTTTCTTTCCGTTGGCCTTTCGCTAAAAAGATGTACTTCTTTCCCTCAGCTTCTACAACAGCTTCCTGAGGCAAGGCTTTCACCGCAGTTCCTTTTAATTCTATATTGCCATTGATGTAGGTGCCAGGAAGCAAGGTATGATCTTCTTTATCGAGGTGCGCGTGCACCCTGATGGTCCGATCTTCGGTTACGGCTTTACCAATGAGATAAATGGTGGCGGTACGTTCCTGATTTTCGCCGGGTAAGGCAAACCGGACTCGCTGACCTTTGGCAATTTTGGGAGCATCCTTTTCGAATATGGTCAATTCGGCGTGTAGATGATCCGTGTCGGCAATTGTAAATAATACATCGGTGGGGTTGACAAACTTGCCGATGTTTACATTTACCTCCGTAACGTAACCGGTAATAGGAGAAACAATAGGAGCTGTCCGGGAAATATTTCCTGCCTGAATTCTGCTGGTTGAAATACCGATCATTGCCAGTTTTTCCTTCAACCCGCTAACTCTGGCCCTTACACTTTTATATTCTGCTTCTATTTGCTGGAGCGTTTTCGCCGCATTAACGTTGGCTTCCCGCAATTCTTTCTGCCGGTACAATTCCAGGCTCAGGTAATCCAGGCGGCTTTTATTTTCAAGGTAATCCTGCTGCAGCTGGATGAATTCCTGATTTTCGATGGTAGCAATTATAGAACCCTTTTTAATAAGCTGGCCCTGAAGCAAGCTGGTACTTTTAAGAAATCCACCCAACGGCGCACTAATGCTTACCAGATTCTGAGGCGGAACATCTAAAAGGCCCGATACTTTCAGCACCTGGCTCAGGTTCTTCATTTCCGGTTTGCCTAATTCGATCCCGGCAACTTCGTACTGTCTGGCCGTAAATTCAACCTGACTTTCTGAACCCTCCGCTTTATGATCCTCCTCAATCTGATGGGTATCTTCAGTAGGCTCTTGTGTTTCGGATTCGTTTTTCTGGTTGCAAGCGGGAATAGAAAAACTTAAAAGTAGTACCGCCAAACCGCCAATAGCGGCTTTCCGGTACTTGGTATATATTTTATGAAATATCATATCGATTTAATTTCTGATCTGAAAATTAGTATTGATTCCCCGTGAAAAACTCCACTGCAATTACTGCCTGGTTGTACTGGTTCAGCAGTTCAAGGTGCTCTGTCCGAATCGTTTGTGCCCGGTTCAGCGCCTGTATAAATTCCAGATAGCCAATCTCACCGGTGCGAAAAGCAACCGTAGCATTGCTGGTTATTAGGTTAGCCTGAGGTAATGCGTTTTGCTGATAAAACTGCAAGCTGGCCTGGTATTGCAGGTATTGCTGTACCAGCTGGGCATACTGCCCCTGGATAGTTTTTTGGTTATAGTCCAGGTTGGATTGGGCGATCTTTTCCCGGATTTCGGCTGCCTTCACGTTCGCTTTTGCTGGCCCTAACCATAGTGGTATGGAAACTCCAACTTCCATACCCTGAAATCTGTCGCCTGGGCCAAACCGTTTAACTGTACCGCCTTGGTCTTCAATGCTGCCGATCAGGGTTTGATTAAAGTAGCCTAAGCGCAGATCAGGTAGCATCTCAGCTTTCTGAAGTGAAGTAGTTTGTCTGGCAATTTCTATTTGCTGCCTCAGGTAGTTCAGGTTCGGATTATTGCTTATGGCACCGGTATCGGCATTAATTTCCAGGTTTTTTAGTGTGAGCGTATTGTCAGCTGCCGTTACCGGTTCCTTGCTGTTTAGGAGTACCTGAAGATTTACCTGGTTCAGCTTTAATTCCGATTCATTCCGGAGCAATACTGATTTTGACCTTGCAGCCTCAGATTCCGCTGTTACCTGCTCCAGATAAGTTGTTTCGCCGGTTTTATAACGAACCTGAGCAGCTTTTACAAAAGTGCTAATCAAGCTGTCCTGGTATTGTAAAATCTGTTTCCGGGCTTCCAGAAATACCAGTTGGTAATAGGTTTCTTTTACCTGCCGGACCAACTCATTTGCCGTGATATTCTTTTGAATTTCGCTGCCTTTGATGGTGGCATCTGCTAATCTGGCTCGTGCTCCCCAAACGGTTGGAAAGGGAATTGTTTGGCTTATCGAGATATTATTATCCTTTTGGCTGCTATTATACTGACCATACATCAAATTAATATCCGTTTTATTTATGGCCGGCGAAGTTCTTCTAAGCGCCTGCTGCAGTTCTATTTCATAATTAGCTGACCGGATCGAGCCGTTATTTTGGAGTGCCTGCTGAATGGCCTGATCCAGAGTGATCTGTTTCACCGCATTGCCTTGCGCATTCGCCATAAATGGGCAAACACTAAGCAGGATGAAAATGATTGTAGCCAAACCAACCCCGGAATTTCCATTTTGCTTTTTCAGCCCTTTTTCGAAATAAACGTAAAGCACCGGCAATACCAAAAGGGTAAGCAGCGTAGCAGAGATCAAACCGCCGATCACCACTGTTGCCAATGGTCGTTGCACCTCAGCACCAGCCGATCCGGATAAAGCCATTGGAAGAAAGCCTAAAGAGGCTACACTGGCAGTCATTAATACCGGTCGTAAACGGTGCTTGGTTCCTTCATAAACCCGTTGGTAAATATCGGTTACCCCTGCAGCTTTCAGGCTGTTAAATTCCCCGATCAGAACAATTCCGTTTAATACCGCTACCCCAAACAAAGCAATGAAACCGATGCCTGCTGAAATACTGAACGGCATTGCCCGTAAGGAAAGGGCAAATATGCCACCGATGGCAGAAAGTGGAATCGCTGTGAAAATCAGTAGCGACTGTTTAACCGAACCGAATGTAAAAAACAAAAGGATAAAGATCAGGCCTAAGGCAACCGGAACCGCAATTCCTAACCGTTGTCGGGCCTCGATCAGATTTTCAAACTGGCCGCCATAACTAACATAATACCCGGCAGGCAGTTTAATCTGGCTTTCGACTTTGGTACGAAGTTCATTTACTACGCTCTCCACATCCCGGTTCCGGACGTTAAAAGCTACAGTGATCCGCCGTTTGGTATCATCCCGCTGAATCTGGTAAGGGCCAGGCTGGAAACTTACTTCTGCTACCTGTGTAAGCGGAATTTGATGCCCGTCCGCAGTAGAAATAAATAACTGCTGTACATCCTCAATGCCTTGCCGGTTTTCCTGATTAAGCCTTACTACCAGGTCAAATTTCTTTTCACCTTCATAAATCTGGCCCGCTACCTGACCAGCAAAAGCCGTTTGCACTACCTGGTTTACATCTTCTACCGCTAACCCGAATTTTGCCAACTGGCTCCGGTTATAATTTACCTGAATCTGAGGCAAGCCGGTAACGGTCTCCACGTATAAGTCCTCGGCACCCTCAACGGTTTGTACCAGCTTTCCGACTTTTTCTGCCTCCCGGGATAGCGTTTCAAGGTCTTCGCCATAAACTTTTACCACCACATCCTGTTTGGCACCGGTCATTAGTTCGTTGAAACGCATTTGGATAGGCTGCTGAAACCCGAATGTTACTCCAGGAATAACTTCTAAGGCTTCTGCCATCGCATTGGCCAGTTCATCCCGGTTATCAGCTGTAGTCCATTCATCCTGATCTTTCAGGATCACCATCATATCAGCGGCCTCTACCGGCATCGGATCGGTAGGAATTTCGCTGGAACCGATTTTACTTACTACTTCCTTTACCTCAGGAAACTCTTTTAACAGAATGCCGGCTGCTTTTTGGGTAGCATCAACCGTTTCCATCATCGAACTTCCGGTAAGCACCCTTGTTTCTACAGCAAAGTCCCCTTCGCTTAAGGTAGGAATAAACTCACCGCCCATCCGGCTGAAAACAAAATAACTGATTGCAAATAATCCGATAGCGATAAGCACAATCAAGGCTTTGCTGCGTAAGGCAAAATGGATCAGGGGGTCATAAGCCCGCTGAAAGAATTCCATCATTTTATCGGAGATATTTCGCTTATGGGTTGTCTTTTTGCTAAGGAACAAGGCTGACATCATCGGTACATAGGTAAGCGAAAGCAGAAATGCACCTAAAATGGCAAATGCTACGGTTTGAGCCATTGGGCCAAACATTTTACCTTCAGTGCCAACCAAAGCCAGAATTGGCAGATAAACAATAAGAATAATGATCTCACCAAATGCGGCGGAATTTCTGATCCTGGATGCTGCCCCATAGACCTCTTCATCCATTTGTTCCTGGTTTAATCGGGATTGGTTTGTAAGGGAGGTTATCCGGTGCACAATGCTCTCAACAATTATTACGGCACCATCTACTATCAGCCCGAAATCTATAGCACCCAGACTCATCAGATTGCCTGAAATGCCAAAGAGATTCATCATACTGATGGCAAATAGCATAGATAACGGAATTACCGAGGCTACTACCAAACCTGCCCGCAGATTACCTAAAAACAGCACCAATACAAAGATTACAATTAGTGCCCCTTCAGCCAGGTTTTTGGTAACGGTATTAATGGAATTGTTTACCAATTTGGTACGATCAAGGAAAGGCTCAATTTCAACTCCTTCCGGCAAACTTTTATTGATGGTTTCGATTCTCTCTTTTACCTCACCAATCACTTTAGAGGCATTGGCATCCTTCAGCATCATCACAATACCGCCTACCACTTCGCCTTCTGCATTTCTTGTCATAGCGCCGTACCGGATCGCGTGGCCAAACTGAACCTGCGCTATATCCCGGATCAATACCGGCAGGCCCGATTCACGGTTTTTAACCACAATCTGACCAACTTCATTTAGATCGGTTATTAAACCCTGCGTTCGGATAAAGTAGGCATTGGGCCGCTTGTCAATATAAGCCCCACCGGTATTCTGGTTGTTTCTTTCAAGTGCAGTAAAAATTTCGCTTATGCTCACACCCATACTTTTCAGGTGCTGCGGATCAACGGCGATTTCATATTGTTTTAGGAAGCCCCCGAAACTACTGACATCTGCCACACCTGGCGTTCCAAGGAGTTGCCTTCGCACGATCCAGTCTTGTATGGTGCGTAGCTCCGTAACATCGTACTTTTTCTCATAGCCTTTTTTCGGATGGATCAGGTATTGATAAATTTCGCCTAAACCCGTGGTAACAGGTGCAAGTTCAGGAGTACCTACACCCGCAGGTATTTGTCTTTCGGCTTCAGATAACCGCTCATTTACCAGCTGCCTGGCCCAGTAAACATCTACCTTATCCTTAAAAACAATAGTAACTACTGAAAGCCCAAACCTGGAAAATGACCGGATTTCTTCCACATCCGGAATGGTGGCCATGGTTACTTCAATCGGAAAGGTGATAAGGCGTTCAACTTCCTGCGTGGCCAGGGAAGGACTGGAAGTAATTACCTGTACCTGGTTATTGGTTATGTCAGGCACGGCATCTATGGGGAGTTGGGTAACGGAATAGGCTCCCCAGGCGATCAGGGCAAACGTGAAAAGCCCTACGATCAGCTTATTATGGATCGAAAAATGAATTACTTTATCGAGCATTATAATAAATTAAGTAAATAGATAGGAGATTGCACCGGAACACCGGAAAGATGCCAGGGCAATAAATTAGCAGAGGTCTGCTAACCACAAGAAATCTAATTAGCTTAATTTAGGCGGCTGCCAGATGGAATAGGAGAGGTCTAAGCGGTTAATTTGCTTATAAATGGAAAATTGCTCCTGGAAAACTATAGAGATAGTTTGGAGTACTTCAGAGGTGTTGGGTAAAAGGGTAACACCGCTGCAACAATTACAAATGCAAAGCGGTGAACAGGCATCTTCAGCATGAATGGGAGTATCCGCTTCGAAATGTGAACTTGCTATTGTAAGTGAGGGAAATGAATATACAGGTTCTTCATCCATGCAGGGTATGCAGGATATTACAAGCAGGTATATGCTTAGTATGTAGTTGAACCACTTCATTCTCAGCAAAGTTACTTAGTTTTCGAATAAAATGTTGAAATAATAAAGGCCTTCAACCTTAAAAATGCCCTTTTGCCGTAGATTTATTCAAAAAAATATTTTTTTGAGCTTTAGGCGGTAAGATGATTTAAAGGCGGAAGTGAGATTCGAATTGGCTTATAGGTGTGCAATTTGCATGCAAACAAAAAAGCCACTCAGATTGCTCTAAGTGGCTTTTGTTGCTCCCCTCTTGGGCTCGAACCAATTGCTTGAGGATTTGAAGAAAATCTATGAATTAGAGCCATACGTTAAGATTAAGGCTGTGTAGCGTTTGGTTAATAGAGTTTATGAATATCAGAATTGTTGGCAATGGATATTTAATTACCTCCCTAATTTAACTAGAACAACTATTAGATATAAGGTAGAAGCTTTTTCTATTTCTATAGAAAGGCCGATCGCGGAGAAGAAATAAGGTCTGGTTGCAGGGGGGTACAAAGAATTACCTAAGCGATTGTAATAAAAGTAGCTGTACTTTGTATTTTAATCCCTGAAAGTGCTGATTTAAAATTAATTACGGTTTATTAAGCGTACCTTTATACAGGAGGGTTACAATCATATAGCCTTGTCTCAGATTGTATCCTATGAAAAATAATACTATTCGGTTCTTGCTTATTGGCTTTGGCTTTTCGCTGCTGCTCATTCTGGTAAGTTCAGTTGCCTCATATATTAGCATTAACCGCCTGGTAGACAGCGCTGCTTTATTTAATAAAGAAAATGCGATCACTCTGAACCTGGAAGGTATTATTTCCAATATCAAAGATGCCGAAACCGGCTACCGGGGTTACATCATTAGCGGCGAAACCAGATTCTTAGGTCCGTATTACGGTGCTTATGACCGGGCCAAGCGCAATTATGATAAAGTGGTAGATCTGAGTGCCGGCAATCCGGTGCAGGAACAATATTTAAAACAATTGCTCCCTTTAATTGCCCGCCGCTTCAGTTCACTCGAAAGGGGTTTGGCCGAAGGGCTCGATAAGAAAAAGGACAGCAGTACGTTAGCGGAAGGCAAATTAATTATGGATCAGGTGCGCGCACTGATCGATAAAATGAAAGGCGAACAGGAAGCCCAACTGGCAAAGCAGAATTTGGTGCTCCAAAAATATACTTCCATTACGCCGGTACTGGTAATTGGCGCCGCAATTCTTTCCTTTCTGATAATGGTTTTTGCCTTTGCCCGTATTCGAGCCGACCTGTTAAAGCGGGAAGCAATGAAACTGGAGCTGGAAACTTCGGCCAATTATATCCAGGAACGCGTTGCGGTTATTTCAGATGTGGCCGAAAAAATATCAGACGGAAATTATACCATCCGGATCGATGGGCAGGATAATGGTGAATTAGGCGATCTTTCCGGTGCGCTGAATAAAATGGCTTCCGACCTGGAAGAAAACTTCGGCAAACTTGATAGCCAGGCCTGGTTACAAAAAGGCGTAGCCGACCTGAACGACCAGTTACAAGGCGAAAAGAACCCGGTGGAACTCACCAACGATTTGCTTGCCGTGGTTGTACAACATCTGGAAGCGTCGGTAGGGGTTTTATACCTGGCAGAAGATAGTGCCTTTCTGCGTCCTGCTGCCGCTTATGCCGGCAGCACTGCTACCAACCAACGTATTTCTTTCGGCGAAGGCCTGGTGGGCCAGGTAGCCAGCGATAAAATGCCCCGCATTTTAAAAAACGTACCCGCCGATCTGTTCCGTATTAAATCCGGACTTTTGGATGGTTCGCCGGCTACGGTAATTATTTACCCGCTGGTTTACAATAACGTGTTGCAGGGAGTTATGGAAATTGGCCTGCTGGAGGAAATGCCGGCAATGGGAAATGAGTACCTGGCCAGTATTGCTTCCAATGCGGCCATTGCCATTTATGCAGCCAACAACCGCTTAAGATTGCAGGAATTATTACAGGAAACCCAGGCGCAAAGCGAAGAATTGCACGTGCAGCAAGACGAACTGCAACGGAGCAATGCCGAACTGGAAATGCAATCGCAAAAATTGCAGGCATCGGAAGAAGAACTGCGGGTGCAGCAGGAAGAATTATTGCAATCGAACCAGGATCTGGAAGAAAAAGCGCAGCTGCTGGAAGAAAATAACCAATTTATTGAACAGAAAAGCCGCGAGCTGAATATTTTAAACGAAGAAGTAGAAATTAAGAACAAGGAACTGGAATTGGCGAGCAAATACAAATCAGAATTCCTGGCCAATATGAGTCACGAATTGCGTACGCCATTAAATTCGATTTTACTTTTAGCCAAACTCCTTTCCGAAAGCAAAGAACTCGATCTGGGCGACGACCGCTACGAATACGCCAAAGTAATTCACGGTTCCGGTCTGGGTTTGCTCGAACTTATAAACGAAATTCTGGACCTTTCCAAGATCGAAGCCGGGCAGATGCAGATCACCGTGGAAGATGTGCCGTTCGAAGAAATTAAAAAAGATATGGAGCAGCTGTTTAAACCGCTGGCCAACGAACGAAAACTGGATCTCCAACTGAATTTTAATGCAGACCTTCCCAGCTTTATTCAATCCGATAAGCAACGTCTGGAACAGATCCTGAAAAACCTGCTTTCAAACGCTATCAAATTCACTGAAAAAGGTACCGTAAGCCTGGAAGTTAAAAAAGCCAATGGAGATACTCTTAACTTCTCTAACGACAAATTGCAACAGGTTCCAGTAGTAGCCTTTTTTGTAAAAGATACGGGTATTGGCATTCCGGAAGAACAACAGGATCTGGTGTTTGAAGCCTTTAAACAGGTAGACGGCACCAGTCGCAGAAAGTATGGTGGTACCGGTTTAGGTTTGTCTATCAGTCGCGAAATTAGCCGGTTATTAGGCGGCGAAATTCACCTGGAAAGTGTATCCGACCAGGGAAGTACGTTTACGGTTTATTTGCCTTTAACCTATGTCGGCGAACAGGAAACTGAAATTCAGGAAACAGAAAAAACGGTAGCCCTTGAGCCTAATAAAGTCGCACCTCCGGTAACGCCTAAAGTAGCGGCCAAACACACCGGCGTCTTCATTCAGGTTCCCGACGACCGCAGTATTCTGGTTCCCGGAGATAAAACTATTTTGATCGTAGAAGATGATGTAACGTTTGTAAAAGCCCTTTCGCCGTTTGTAAAAGCTAATGGCTACAAAGTGCTGGTGGCCACCCGCGGCAACGATGCATTAGCCTTGGCCCGCAAATACCAACCCGCTGGCATTCTGCTCGACGTAAACCTCCCCGTAATGGATGGGTGGAGCGTGATCGAACATTTAAAACAGGATTATACCACCCGCCACATTCCGGTTCACATAATGTCTTCCGACGAAGCCCGGCACAAAAGTTTAGAACACGGCGCCATCGACTTTATCAGCAAACCAATGGTGGAAAAAGATCTGAACCAGGTCTTGCATAAAATGGAAGCGGTCAGTAATAAATCGTCTCGGCAGCTGCTCATAATTGAAGAAAATATAAAACACGCCGCCGCCCTATCCGATTATTTCACCCAGAATAAGATCGATACGGAGATTGCGCTTTCAAAAGAAGAAGGCCTGAACCGCCTTAAAACGTCAAAATTCGACGGGGTGATCCTGGATATTACTGATACCGAACACACAGCTTTTACAATGCTCGATCAGATAAAACAGAACAAGAATCTTGAAAAGCTTCCGGTAATTATTTACACCGGTAATACCATTACTTCCGAAGACGAAAACCGGATCAGTAAATACGCCACCACCAGCATTATTAAAAAAGCCAATACCTACGAAAAGGTCTTAGATGAGATCAGTATTTTCCTGCATTTGGTAGACGAACCTAAAAATAACGACAGCCAGAGAAAAAGGAAGAACAAGCTTTTAGACCGTGGCCTGGAAGGCAAAACTATCCTGATCGCCGACGACGACGAACGCAATATTTATTCATTAACAAAAGTGCTGGAATTGCAGCAAGCCAACGTAATTACCGCCGTAAATGGAAAGCAGGCGCTGGAACTTCTTATTGCCAATCCGGAAATTGATGGCCTTCTGATCGATATAATGATGCCGGAAATGGATGGGTACGAAACGATCCGGGCCATCAGGCAGCAGCAGAAATATAAAACCTTGCCAATTATTGCCGTAACGGCCAAAACAATGCCTAACGATCGGAACAAGTGTATTGAAGCCGGTGCTTCGGATTATATTTCGAAACCGGTAGATATGGACCAGTTATTGTCTCTCTTGAAAGTATGGCTCTATTAATCCTGAAAGCCAAAACGCTATGTTAACCCATAAAAAAACCATTCTTATCGTAGACGATGAGAGTACCAATATTTTCGCCCTTTCGGCTGTACTTATTCCGCGCGGGTTTTCCTGCAAGTCGGCATTAAACGGCGAACAGTGTATGAAGATCCTGAACGAAAGGCCGGAGCTCGATATTATTTTAATGGATATTATGATGCCGTTTATGGATGGTATCGAAACCATAAAACTGATCAGGGATATGCCCGAATACCGGAGCACCAAAATTATTGTTACCACCGCCGACGATACCCCGGCTATAAAATTACGCAGCCAGGCATCCGGCGCCGATGGCTACCTGAATAAACCTATAGATGTGGATTTGCTGGTAGCTATGTTTTAATCCTTAAATTCCTTATGCGAACCAAACCACTTATCCTGATTGCCGACGATGATTACCGGAATATCTTTGCCTTAAAAGCCGTGCTCCAGATAAGAGGCTACCAGGTAATTACCGCCGCCGACGGCCGCGAATGCATAACCGTGCTTCAGGGCCGCGACGACGTAGACATTGTATTAATGGATATGATGATGCCGGAAATGGATGGTTACGAGGCTATTGGCGAATTAAGAACCTTATCGCAATTCAGGGAATTACCCATAATTGCCGTTACCGCCCAGGCGATGACCGGCGACAAAGAACGGTGCCTGGCCGCCGGCGCCACCGATTACCTGGCTAAACCCATCGACGATGAAAAACTAATGCTGCTCCTGAACCAATACCTGAATAATTAATGCCGGAGCTGGAATTAAAAATTACTGACCTTGAGCTGGAGAACCTGCTGCGCGAAATTGCCAGGATCTATAAATACGATTTCCTGGCTTATTCCCGGGAGTCGCTGAAGCGTCGCGTAAACCGTTTTTTAGGACTTGAAAAACTCCCCAGTATTGCTGAATTGCATTACCGGCTTTCCGGCGATGCCGCATTCTTTGCCTATTTTGTAGAAGAGCTCACCGTAAACGTAACCGAAATGTTCCGCAACCCGGGCTTCTTTAAAGCGCTTTCAAACGAAGTTTTCCCGGTATTAGCCCAACAGAAATTTATCAGGATTTGGCACGCCGGCTGTTCTACCGGCGAAGAAGTTTACACGCTGGCCATTCTGCTCAAGGAAGCCAAACTTTTAGATCGCACCATTCTATACGGTACCGATCTGAACCCCAATGTGCTGGAAAAAGCTAAATCCGGCATCTTCCACCTTTCCAATATGAAAGCTTATTCCGAAAATTATATTCGCAGCGGGGGCCAGACCAGTTTATCCGAATATTTTTCGGTGCGGTACAACCAAGCCCTTTTCAACGAAGACTTACGAAAGCGTATGGTGTATTCGGTGCACAATTTGGTTACGGATCAATCTTTTAATGAATTTCACCTCATCCTTTGCCGTAACGTACTTATTTACTTTAATCGGGATTTGCAGGAACGCGTTTTTAAGTTGTTTACCGAAAGCCTTTCGGAACCCGGATTTCTGGGGTTGGGCGCCAAAGAAACCTTACAACTTTCAGCGTATAAAGACAGTTATACCTATTTCAACCGGGAAGAAAAGATCTGGCAGAAGAAAAGCGTATAAACTAAATGCAAAACCAGGCTTACGAGTTAATTGTTATTGGCGGTTCTTCAGGAAGCGTAAGTGCGGTAGTAAAGATCATTCCCAGTTTATCGGCTGAATTCAAAATTCCGATCGTAATGGTCCTGCATCGCGGGGCCAGTTCAAAAGAAGGTTTCATTTCCGAAATTTTGCAGCACAAATCGAAACTGCACATAAAAGAAGCCGAAGAAAAAGAAATTATTGCTCCCGCCACCGTTTACATTGCCCCCGCCGATTATCATTTACTAATCGAAAATGACCTGTCTTTCAGTTTGGATGCGTCAGAGAAAATTCTTTTTAGCCGGCCCAGTATTGATGTAACGTTTGAAAGCGCTGCAGAAAAATACGGTAAAAAAATGATCGGGATCTTGCTTACCGGCGCCAACCACGACGGTGCCAAAGGGATGGCCGAAATTGCGCAACTAGGTGGCTTAACCATCGCTCAAAACCCGGAAACTGCTGAAATTGCTACAATGCCTTTAGCAGCCATTAAAACCGGTAAAGTAGACAAAGTTATGGAATTGGAAGAAATTATAGATTTCCTGAATAGTTTGTAACGGTTTTTCTTCAAAATTAAAACGATATATTTTTGATTAGTAAAAGTAAACCGAGAGTTTTACAATGTTCTTTTTCAATTTATCAATTGCCCACCAATACGCTTAGTAACAGTAAAATCAACTTCTAAAGTTTTAAAGTGGAGTATCGTTTTACAACCCCAATTCGGTATTCCACGCTTTAAGTATTTTACTGACAATTCCATTTGAAAGTGAAATACTTCCGTATAGGAGAGGGCCAACTGGATAAGGTGTTGCTCACCTGAAAAGAAGCTGAATTACAATTCCAGAGCTTAAAGTGGCCATAAATTTCTCTTAAAAAATATACAATTATAATGGCCTACCCCCTTAGTGATCAAGATAGAGATGCTGTCCTGGAAATTTTTAATATTGGCGTAGGCAGAGCTGCCGATTCTCTCTCTCGACTTATGCATAACCAGCAAAAAGTTGCGCTTAATGTTCCGGAAATAGGAGTGATTCCGCCCGATGAATTTCCAAAGGAGCTTGTTCGCTTTACAGAAACTTCTTTAGCAATTAAATCTGCTATTAGCGGTTCACTTAACGGCATTACCGTTATGATTTTCTTTGAACCTGAAATTGAATGGATTATTAAGCATTGCCTTTCAGAAAAAGAGAAAAGAAGATTTGAGGCTGGCACCTTCCAGGTGCCGCTTTTAATGGAGATAAGCAATATAATTACCGCCTCTATTTTAACGCAGTTCACGAATTTACTCGATTTGCCAGTTTTCGGGCTAACCCCGGAAAATATCGTTTCAAAAAAAGGAGATACTCTTAAAAGCCTGTTTTATGACCTGCCTCCCTTCCAACCAATATTGCTTTCCGTTAATACGGAGTTTACAGACCACAAAAAGGTAATCGAAATCCCTTTCCTGTTTTTAATGGAATTCGAATCAGTAAAAACGCTGGTAAAGGCTATTCATTCAAAAGGTGGTATTGAATATTTAAAGCATGCAGTTATCCTTTAGGAGAAAGGCAAAAAGGAAACCACCTACCAATTTTTAATAAGAACCGACAAAACTTTTGAATATGGTTTTACTTAAGGCGAATGAGATGAAACCGGAAAAGGCATCTTAAAATAAAACCTTGCTGGAATGTCTTCGGAAGAAGCTTCTAGCCAGAAAAAACGGTATGTTTTTTCGAAGCAAAAGGAAAGCTGGTATAAGTTTTAATACAAGAGTTTATTTCTTGATATACTAATTTTATAATGCCTCGGTAGCAAGTTTTCATACCATCTTTAAAGAAAGGTCCAAAACATATGGTTATGGAGATTTCTTCAATCTTAGGTTAGCACATCTATAATGAAGGCTGCAGCAATTGTTTTACGGTTAACTATAAAAATAAGCGAAGTAAAGTGGCCAATAGGTTGAATATCAAAGTGAAATGGCTCTTTTAATTAAATCGGCTTATCCCAAAAAGCTTAAGTTATATCGAATAAGGAGCAATAACCTTTTAAATAGATAAGTTAAGGAAGATTTATAAATAAATTATGGAGTTCTGGTGTTTGTATGCAATTTGCATGCAAACAAAAAAGCCACTCAGATTGCTCTAAGTGGCTTTTGTTGCTCCCCCTCTTGGGCTCGAACCAAGGACCCCATGATTAACAGTCATGTGCTCTAACCGACTGAGCTAAGGAGGAAAAAACCATGCAGTCTGCCGTAGCTGTGCTGAATGGTGATGCAATATTACGGCGTTTTAGAATTTAATGCAAGTTCCGGGAATAAATATTTTTAAGTTTTTTATAAATTCCTGAGAATCAAAATAAAAAGATCAATTGGTTATGTAAAGCAGGTTTCCGCTAAGGGAGGTGCTATACTGCTTTAGGGGGAACCGGGCGGGACCAGCAATAACGGCTCCGGTAAAATCGAACTGGGAACCGCAACAATCATCCTGTAAAAACAAACTGGAGGCATCTACTTTAACGGTAGCGCAACTATCAAAAGGCTGGTAGGTGCAGTTCTGCTCAAAAGCCAGGTAACGGTTGCTGCTCTGCCGGATAATTATAATGCCGCGCACCCCTCCACTTAAATACACAAAACCCCGGTCCTGGCGGAGTGCCGTATACTGAATGTTGGTAAGATTTATTTGCTCATTTACATGCACGTTAGGAATGTAATCTACCCGCTCATTTTTGTCGGAGCAGGCCAGCAGGAACAGGGCGCTGAAAGCAGTAATAAAAAGGTTACGCAGTGTAATCATAAAATCCTTTGCCGGTTTTGCGGCCGTGGTGGCCGGCTTCCACTTTTTGCTGTTGTATACGGTTGGGCCGGAACTTAGGGTCGTAATGGAAGGCTTCGAACATGGAAGATGTAACCGAAAAATTGGTATCTACCCCGATCAGATCCATTAGCTGGAAAGGGCCCATTTTAAAACCGCTGCTTTGCATTAATTTGTCGATGGTTTCGTGGTCCGCAACATTTTCTTCCAGCAGCTTCAGGCCTTCTACGTAAAAGTGGCGCGCTACCCGGTTTACAATAAAGCCCGGAGCATCGGCGGCATGTACGGCAACTTTATCCAGTTTTTCGGCCAGTTTGGCTACCGTTTCAGCAACTTCCGGATCCGTAGCCACCCCCGAAATAACTTCCACCAGTTTCATGATATGCGCCGGGTTAAAAAAGTGCATGCCCACTACCCGGCCCGGATTGCTTATTTTAGCCGCAATACGGGTTATGGGAATAGAAGAAGTGTTGGAAGCTAAAATCGTATCGGGTCCGTTGAGCATGGCCAGTTCCTGGAAAATGCTGTGCTTTATTTCCAAACGTTCCACCACCGCTTCTATTATAAAGTCGGCCTGCACATCGGTCATGTTCCGCGAAAAGCATAAGCGTTTCAGAGTTTCATTTTTCTGATCTTCGGTAATTTTTCCGCGTTCTACGGCTTTGCTCAGGTTGGTTTCGGTTACCTCCCGGGCTTTATCCAGCACCGGCGCTTTTATATCGAAAAGAATGGTCTGGTAACCGGCCTGGGCGCAGATCTGGGCAATGCCCTGGCCCATGGTGCCGGCGCCAACCACGCCAATGGTTTGTATCTGGTCGAAAGAGATCATAGCAAAAACGGTAGGGTTTTAACGCAAAAAGTAACGTGCCGGTAAAAGTACGGAAGTAATTTTTAAAATTTGGAAATTTGAAGATTTGGAAATTTGAAGATTTGAAAGTCCGCGGTTAAGCCGTAAAAGGCTGATTTTATTTTATGAGCGAAGAGATCCGGAAATCTGAAAATTAAAAGGCCGCATCTGTTCAGGTAACAGGCAGGAAATACATCAGCATGCTGCATACGGTGGAAATAAAAAAGCCAGGTAAACCTGCGGTCTGATTTGCCGTTTTAAACCTGAAAAAAACAGGTCAAATACGTGGAAGCTTCAACCGAACTGCGGCATATTTTTCTGGTGCGCCATTATGAGCCCGACGTAGAGCGGAGCGGATTTTTCAGCGCCCGCGAAGCTTCATCGTTTATTTCGGCCTACGACGAAGCCGGCATTATCTCCGCGGCGGCCAACCTGCCTACCGGTCTGCCCGAAAATCCGGAAAGGGTGTATTGCAGTGCTTTGCCCCGTGCCAAACAAACGGCCCGCCTGCTTTTTGGCGAAGACACCGAACTGATAGAAAATGCCGATTTTAACGAATTCCAGCGCCGCATTTTCCGGTTACCTTTATTCCGGTTTCCTATAGAGGTCTGGCTGGTGGGGGCGCGGCTCCTGTGGCTGGCAGGCCTGAACAGCCGCGGAATTGAAAGTTTCCGCCAGGCCCGCGAAAGGGCTTTCCGGTGTGCCGAAACCCTGGCCGGGTTTGCCGAAACTGAAAACAAAGTGGTTTTGGTAGCGCACGGATTCCTGAATGCCTTTATCCGGCAGGGGCTCAAAAGACGGGGCTGGCAGATCGTGCGCCACGATGGCAACAATTACCTGGGGGTAACCGAACTGGTAAAACCGAAGCAAACGGCGGGTTAGAAACTATTCCAACGCATAATTCAGAAACCTGGCCGAACAAATTGACCAGGTGCACAACCCTGCAGGAGTTTTTACAGTTCTGTAGGTAATTTATTGTCTCCCTTAAATTTTTATGAAATATCCGCTTTTTCTGATCCTTTTACTTTCGGTATGGTCCTGCAGCAGCCGGGAGCCGACTACCTTTCCGGTGGTAAAATATTCCGGTGCTTTAAAAACAGTTACCGAACTACAGGATACTTCCAATACCATTTACCTGGATACTATTAACCCGCACCGCCGCCTGTATGGGCTGGGGCCGCTTTCGGGCATGTCGGGAGAGATCCTGATCATAGACGGCCGGCCGTATGCTTCTAAAGTGAACCGCTCCAACAGGAACCGGATAAGGATGACGTTCGATGTAAAATCGCCTTACTTTGTGTATACCCACGTGCGGGGCTGGCAGGAAGCCGATCTGCCCAGAGACAGCATTCTGAATAACCAGAACCTGGGGAAGCACCTGGAATTGCTGGCTAAAAAGCAGGGCATCGATGTTAATAAACCCTTTCCGTTTATGCTGAAGGGAGAATTTAAAGAACTGACGTACCACATTTCTTACCTGCCAAAAAAGAATTCGAAATCCAAAAAACCGCTGCCTGAGCATTTTCGCACCCTGCAGGATGCCGACGTGATAATTATTGGGTTCTTTTCTAAAAACCACCAGGGCATTTTTACCGAGCCGGGTTCCAATATTGTAATGAGTTTCATGACAACAACGGCATCTAAAGTCGGACAAATTGACGAATTAGTGCTACGGGGTAAAAGGGTACAATTAATGCTTCCGGAATAAACGCCTTAAAAAACTGAAATTGCTCCTGGGTTTTAAGGTGAGAAAGCATAGCGTTTTACCTTTAAACAGATCTGTTTTGGCTTTAGGATTTCCGCGGTTCGTACCGGGTTCTGTGCACGAAGAAGGGCACCGGCTGCGCCGCAGTTTTTTGCCCGGCCTGCTTTTTGCCGCACTTATGTGGCTGGTTTTTGTGCCGGCCTTTTTCCTGGATCTGAAGCTGGGGCATTACGGGCTTTACCCGCGCCAGCTTTCGGGCCTTACGGGTATTCTAACGTCGCCGCTCTTACACGCCGACTGGGCGCATTTGCTTTCCAATACCTTTCCGCTTATCCTGCTTTCGGCCATTGTGTTCTATAATTATCCCTTAAGTTCCGGCCGCATTGTGGTGCTTTTATATTTATTTTCGGGCTTGCTGGCCTGGTTCATGGCGCGGCCGGCTTATCATATTGGCGCCAGCGGGGTGGTTTACAGCCTGGCCAGTTTCGTGTTTTTCAGCGGCATGTTCCGCCGCGACCGGAGCGCCGTGGTTTTTTCGGTGGTAATCATTTTTCTGTACGGCGGCATGCTTTACGGTATTTTCCCTTCGGAAGGGCGCATTTCCTGGGAGTCGCACCTGGCCGGCGGCATTGTTGGTTTTTTATTCGGTTTTGTATTCCGGAATGCCGATCTGCCGCCGGATAAGCCCGTGGTGGAAATGCCGGATTATTTTGAAGAACCGCTTATTACCGCCAACCCGCCCCACATTAATGCTTCTTTTACCGGCCAGCCCCAACTGGTAGTGCGCTATAGTTTTAAGCCCCGCCAGCCTGAACCGGAAGAATTGCCTGAGGAAGAAGACCCTAAAAATAACATTTAACCTGGTTTGACTTTTCAGGCCGTTTTACCTACCGTTTTTCCGGGCCGAAAAAACTATTTCCCAGTTTTACTTCTTGGGCAGCATTTGCAGGATCTCTTCCCAAAGGTGTTCGTACGGAATTATTTCGATCTCGGCATACGCATCGCCGGGGGCTGGGGTAACTTCTAATTTGTCGGCGATGGCCCGGCCTTTGCGACGGCACCGGTCGGCATCCAGATCTTCCCTGATCACAACGTTCAGCAATTTGAAAAACAACTGGCTCCGGATGCTGAAACTGTCTTTAAAGTGGCGGCCGGAATATTTCTTTAAGTTTTCGATCCGGTAAAGCAGGGCTTCCACTTCGTTGGCCTGAAGGAAGTACAGGAATTGCAGGATTAGGATAGCCACGTTAAAGCCTTCTTTGTCTTTGCTGTGTTCGGGCACCGAAGCCATGAGTTCCTGGTAATTGAATTGCTTTAAAAGGTCCGGGTTAGGCTTAATAAAGTAAAGGTAGGAGCGGTAAAGCTGCCAGCGTTCGCGGGCGGTTTTGTTAATTTTAGGATAGAACGGATTATTGTTGGCATCGTTAAAAATTTTGGTTGCCGTGCCGTACTGCCCGGCATGCATGGCCAAAAGGAAATAGTTTTCCATGAAGGCAAACCAGTTGGCCGAAGACCGGCTGAAGGAGTCGGTATAATTTTCGGCCGCTTTCAGGCCTTCAGCAAACTGCCGGTCGCGCAGGTAGGCGTACACTTTAATGTATTTGTTGTACCGGTCGTCGAAGCGTTTGGCGTTTATAATGTTCTTCTCTAACAGGTGCTCCGTTTCGGAAGAAATGGCAATAATGTTGCGGAAGTTATTGGTTAATTCCTGGTACCAGATATTGGTTTTATAGTAAAGCTCATACAAATAGAAAGAGCGGTGGGCGGTCCAGAGGTCTTTGAGTTGCAAAACAATGGTTTCGAGCCGGGGCAGGAAATTCTTTTTGGCATGCACCGACCGGTTTACTTCCAGCTTTACCGTGAAATACAGATCTTCGGCTTCCTGCTCTTTGGCAAAAATAGTTTTGTAGTGCGGCAGGTCTTTGCTTACCTTCAGAAATTGCTGCTGGTCACCCATTGCTACGTACGTGTGACGTAATAAATCGATGATCGTTAGAATATGTGCAGTGAATTCTGTTTCTTGAGCAATCTTTAATGCACTATGTAATAATTTTTCCGAAATCTGGTAATTAGCTTCCTTTATAAGAACGCGGGCCTGGTGGATTAAATTAAGACATTCCTGTTCGGCCCGGTAGGAAACTTTCAGGTAGCCATCGTTCAGATTCAGGAAATAAAGATGATTTAGCAGTTTTTTACGCAAACGGGCCCGCACCATCCGGACTTCCGCCGTATCGGGCGATTTTTTTTGGCGGCGGGGAACAGGTTTTACGTCGCCTTTCTGGATGTCATAAAAAAGTTTGAGCTCTTTGCTTAATTTTTTTTCGTTAAAATTCAGCAGAGGCAAATTTTTTAAATGCCGGTTTGTTACGATTTGCACCAATTTTGTTAAATCATTCATGCTGAAATGTTTGTTAATTGGCCGGGAAGCTATTTTTTTTACTGAACTGTCCTTATTAGGTCCAGGGAAACGGCTGTTGCAAAACAGCCCATTATTTCTTTTTGCCTACGCAGGATTCTCTTTTTATTTGTAAAGGAATAATTGCGTCTTTGTTACAAAAAACACCATTATTCAACAGAAATCAAAATCCGCCCCTCTGACCAGAGCCAATAAATTGATATTTTTAAGAAAAATATTGAAATAATACAAATAAGGGTTGGAAATATTATTGTTACATTCTTGGTTGATTTTTCCTTTTATGCAGGCCATGAAAGCCCCAGATTTGCATAAACATTTAAACAACCAACAGCCATGATTGAAATAGTAATCGCCATCATTATTCAGGTTTCTGCTCTTACCGGTGACGTAACTACCATTAAAACTTCTCAGGTTACTGATCTTGATACCAACACAACAGAGATCAGAACTACTACTACCACTTCTACAGTAGTTGGCGGAACAGGTAACTGGGACGATAATAACTAAGAAGCAAAGCAGTTCATAGAGTTGCTGTTTAGCTTCGCTTTTCTGAACTTCTTAACGCTTTTTTGCTTTGCTAAATTATTTTGTTTCAGAATTGCAAAGCCTCCTAAAATTGATTTAACTTAATAGTTTATAAAATACAGCCATGATTGAAGTAATAATCGCCATCATTATCCAGGTTTCTGCCCTTACCGGCGATGTAACTACCATTACAACTTCTGAGGTTACAGATACCAATACCAACAACACTGAGATCAAAACTACTGTTACTACTGAGCCAGGCGGAACAGGCAACTGGGACGATAATAACTAATAAGCGTTTTGAGGCCATCTGGTAATTTTGCCAATGGTTTTCTCCTGAAACATACCGTTAATTTTCCTTACTTTGCCTGCGAAGCCCTCCCGGGATCAGCAAAGCTTATGAAAACGGTTCGTTTACTATTAGTATTACTTTTACTTTTTAACATTGCTGCCTGCCGGCGCTCCCAAACCGCCGGCAACCAGGTACAGGTAAGATTGGCGCAAGACCCGGAATCGTTGAACCCGGTGAGCTACACCAGCAAAGATGCCATGCAACTGGTTAATTTGCTTTACCAAAGCCTGCTTACCGTAGACCTGGCCGATGGCCAGCTAAAGCCCCTGCTGGCATCCCAAATGCCGCAGGTAACCCAACAGGATTCTCTTTCCTTCTTTACGTATACCATCCGGCCCGAAGCAACCTGGGCAAACGGTTCGCCGGTAACGGCAGCAGATGTGGCCTTTACGTTAAAGGTGCTCAAAAGCCCCTTGGTTAACAACGAAAAGGTAAGGCCGAATTTCGAATTCATTTCCGATATCCGGTTTGATGCGGCCAACGCTAAGAAATTTACGCTGGTTTGCGAAGGCGCCACCCCGGAACACCTGCTTATAACCGGCGACTTTTTTATTTTACCGGCCTACCTGTACGATCCTCAAAACCTATTGAAGGATTTTACCCTACCCCAGCTAACCCGCGATTTTGAAGCCTTAACGCAAAACGCAAAGATCCGGAAGTTTGCCGATTCCTTTAACAGCGCCGATTTTACCCGCAACCCCAAGTTTTTACAGGGAAGCGCCGGCTACCAGCTGACCCAATGGCAAACCGGCCAAACCCTTCAGTTTACCCGCAAACCCGATTGGTGGGGCAACAACATCTCCGAACCCGTTTCTCACCTAACTGCCAGCCCGGAAAAAATTACGTTCCGGATAATCCCGGATAATGCCGCGGCCCTATTTGCGCTGAAGAACCGGCAGCTCGATGTCTGGCAGAATGTGCCGGCCCCAACCTTTGAGCAACTAAAAAACGACCAGCAGCTTGCTCCTGAATTCCAGTTCTTTACGCCGCAAACCTATACCTTTACCTATTTAGGTTTTAATGCCCGGCTGCCAAAGTTCGCCGATAAGTATACGCGGCAGGCTATTGCGCATTTACTGGATCTGGATGCTATTCTGAAAGTTACCCAACACAATTTTGCCGTTAAAACCATTGGTCCCGTAAGTCCGGCGGCCAAAAACTACTATAACCGCGCAATAGAACCGTTTACCTACAACCTGGAGCAAACTCAAACCCTGCTGCAAAAAGCCGGCTGGCAAAAAAACGATAGGGGCTGGACCCGAAAAACCGGCAATGCCGCCGAGCCGCTTTCTTTACAAATAACCTATAATGGCAGTGCCGCCGAAATGGAAGGGGCCGCATTGATCTTACAGCAGGAAGCGCAGAAGATCGGGATTCCGGTAACCCTGCAGCCGCTGGAAGGCGGGGTTATGTCGAAAGCCCTGAAGCAAGGCAATTTTGAAGTTTTCTTCCGTTCCATGACCGGCAACCCGTTCACCTATAATTTTCAGCCCATATTACATACCAGCAGCGCCGGGCCCGATGGCCTGAACTATACTGCTTTCGGAACGCCGGAAAGCGATAAGATCATTGCGGCTTTATACGATGTAAATTCGGAACCGGAAAAAGTAAAGCTTTTAAAGCGGCTGCAGGAAATCCTGCACGAAGAAAGCAATCTGGTATTTCTGTATTTCCTGCAGGACCGCATTGCCGTTCGGGAAGGTTTTACCAACCTGAAAATTTCGGGTATAAAACCAGGCTACGACGTAAGTGCTTTTAAAGCGCAGCAGAAATAAATGCTCAAACATGCGGCCATAAGGGTTTTAATTCTGTTGCCGGCTATCTGGCTGATCGCTTCCGTGGTTTTTTTACTGAGTAAAAGTGTGCCGGGCTCCGCTTCCGAAATGGAAATGGAGGCAACGGTGCAGAACGCCAACAGCCGGGCTAAAGCGGAGGCCTATCAGCGGGCTTATAAACAAATGCTGCACAAAACCGGCCAGGATCTGCCGCTTTTTTACGTTGGTTTTGGTACGGCCGCTGCCCCGGATACGCTTTATAAGATCACTTCTGCCACGGATCAGGCCGCTTTAAACCGGCTGATCTTTACTTATGGCAACTGGGAACAGATCTCCGCTTATTATAAAAGCCTTCAGCATTTAAAAGAAATTATCCGGCGGCAAACCCTTGGAAACCAGAATTTTCAGGAAGACTTGCAGTTAACCCAAGACGCGTTGCAGGCCACCGAACCAGCGAACGTAAAAAAAGCGCTGGCAAAATTAAGGTCGGTTAAAGAGCTATCTGCGAATATGGTTTTCAGAAAGGCAGTTTTGGCCGCAGATCGTAATTTTGACCAGGTTATTAACGGAGCCACTCCCAGGCTTAATTACGTGCCATCCTTTAAATGGTACGGTTTCGAAAATCAATACCACCGGTGGTTCAAAAATCTGCTGAAAGGCAACCTGGGATTTTCCAGCCGCGATTCCAGGCCGGTAAGCGAAATTTTAGGGGAAGCTTTTGCGGTAACTTTCTGGCTGGCCTTAGCGGCATTTTTACTGGTTGGCTTGCTGGCACCGGAACTTGGTATGGTTTTAAGCCTAAAAAGTGCGGGAAAATGGCGGGGTTTTATTTTAAACCTGCTTTATGGCCTGGAAAGTGTTCCGCTGTTTTTAATTGCGCTTTCGGTGTTAGCCCTGAGCAGTTATTTCGGTTTGCTGTACGATTTTCCGGAGGAAGTTTCTAAACTGCTGGTGGTTTTCTGCCTGGTGCTGGTGAATTTGCCCTATTTAACCGGGCAGGCCTACGGAGCCATGCAAAAAGTACTGCGCGAAAATTTTATCTTAACGGCCCGGGCCAAAGGCCTGCCGGATAAACAGGTATTGCGCCGGCACGTTCTCCGGAATAGCTTGCTGCCGGTTATTACCCTGCTTTCGGATTTTTTTCCGGCGTTGCTGGCGGGTACCGTAATTCTGGAAGTTATTTTTTCGGTTCCGGGGGTAGGCAGGTTGCTGGTAAGTTCCGTGCTGGCCCGCGATTATGAAGTGATCACGGCCATTGTGCTGCTGGTCGGGTTTCTGAAAATGGCTTCGCACCTGTTTGCCGACCTGCTTTACGCCATAACCGACCCCCGCATAAGCCGCTAACGTATGGACCGATCTTTTTACTTCCGGCTCACCCAAGCGTTTAAGCAATACACCGGCTTTAAACTGGCGGTTTTTTACCTGGTTGCCATTCTGTTTTTGATTTTGCTTTTACCGGTTTTGCCCTTAACGTTTCCACCGGCATTCTTAGATCTGGCAAACCCCTATTTATCGCCTTTTTCGGAGGAAGCAAAGGCAACCGGCCATTGGCTGGGTACCGATCAGCTGGGCCGGGATGTATTGGCAAACCTGCTTTATGGCTTCCGGACCGGCTTTCTGATTGCCCTTCCGGTTATAATTATTGCTTTATTGCTGGGAACAATGCTGGGCAGTGCCGCCGGTTTTTGGGGGAACCGGCAGTTCAGAATAGCAAAAACTGCGCTTATTGGGTTTCTGATCTGGTTACCGGCCGTGTTTTTCTATGTTTTCTACCTCCAGCCTTTCTACCAGGCCCGGAATAATTTTAATAATGGGTCTTCCGGAATTTTCCTGCCGTTCCTGATCTTTATCGGCCTGACAATAAGTATTTTCGGGGTAGCCTGCTTGCTGAGAAAGGTTGGCATTGGCGGTAAAAAAGTAGCCCTTCCGGTAGATGAACTGGTTTTAAAAAGTATGGAAGTGCTTTCTTCGGTGCCCCGCCTGGTGCTAATTCTTAGTTTTTCGGCGGTTGCAGCTCCCGGGGTAAGCAAGGTATTGCTGCTGTTAAGTCTGACTTACTGGGCCGGGCCGGCGCGCCTGATCAGGGCCGAAGTATTGAAAATAAAGCAGTTGCCTTATATAGAAGCAGCCAGGGTGAGCGGGCTTTCAGACCGCCGGATCCTAATGCGTCATATTCTGCCGAATGCGGCCGGGCCGCTTTGGGTAGCTTTTAGTTTTGGTTTAAGCAGCCTGTTGGGTTTGGAAGCCACGCTTTCTTTTTTAGGAATTGGCCTGCCTCCCGAAATGCCTAGTTGGGGACGGATGCTGGCCGGAGCCCGGGCTAATGCCGATGCCTGGTGGCTGATACTTTTTCCGGCTATTGCCCTGTGCTTAACCATTCTTTCCATTCAGGCCTGCGGAAATTATCTGCAAAAGAGTACTAATAGTAATTCTAAATAACCTGTGTTAATGTTACGTTTGCCTGAAATTTTGTAAAAAAGCGTAAAATGGCTATTTAGGTGCAATTCTGAAATTAGAAAAATAAAAGCTTAAAATAGTCTAATATTCTTTTGTTTTAGGCTGTTTAGCCCTAAATTTTGCCGGGAAAAGTTATATCCCGATGCTATTAGAATAAAACTTTTAAAAAGAAAAATGCAAGTTACGTTGAAGGGCGTTATTTCCTGTTTTTCAGGTTTAAGAGTGATTAATATTGTAGAGTTAAATTCGTGCACAAAGACAGATGCCCTGGTTTGACCAAATAAAAATCTCTCACCCAACGGAAAAAAATGATGGAAAGCTTGGAAATGTATCGGCCTGGTAATGCCTTTCTTGCTTATTTAAACGATTGTATTAACCGCCCTAAAACGGCAGAACCGAAAGCAGCGGTTTCTACCATAGACGGCGATATTATTAGCATGGGCGCAATGGAAAAAGCCCTGCAAACCGGAAAAGGTGTTATGATTGGGGGCTTCTTTGTAGGTTCCGCTTCTAATACCGATCTGGAATTTGGTTATTTTTCAGGTATTTAATTTATCTCACCCTTTTTTCAATTCCTTTACGCGTAAAAAAAGGCAGACCATCTGGTTTGCCTTTTTTAATTTCCATAGTTTTAGGGATTATTTCAGTACGATCTTTCTGATCTCAGTGTAATCGTCGGCCTCCAGTTTAATGTAATAAAGGCCGTGCGCTGATTTGCTCATGTCAATGGTTTTGTTGATCCGCCCGTCGGCAGTTGGCAGCACTTCCTGGTACACCACGGTACCAATCACGTTTACCACTGTCAGGTTCGTCTTTTTTCCATTGAAGCCAGAAAGCGAAAGATTTACCAACCCGGTGCTAGGGTTCGGATACACAGAAATGTTTTTCTCTGTTGTTTCCGGCTCCCGGGTTATCTCTCCGTTTCTTTTTAATTTAACAGCTGCTGGTTCGTTGCCGCTTTTAACCTGCGACCAACCAGAAGTAATCACAAAAAAAGAAATCAATAATAGTAAGTTTTTTTTCATAGAATTTTAGTTAATATTAATACAAGATTTGCCAATGGCCTAACAATTAACTTAACGGGCGGCCACAGGTATTGTTTTTGCATTTAACTGTATTGTAACTTTTAATCGGGTATTTTATGGTTATTTTAATTGTACTTTATTAATATGAATTCTTTTGCTGTTTAAATGGAGCAGGTTCTGGTAATTGGGGGTGGTTTAGCGGGGCTGGTTAGCGCCATCGGGCTGGCCGCAGCCGGGACCAGCGTAACGGTAATAGAGAAAAAAAACTATCCTTTTCACCGGGTTTGCGGCGAATACATTTCCAACGAAGTGCTGCCTTATTTCCGGCAGTTGGGCCTGAACATCGATTCGCTGCAGCCAGCCCGTATCTCCCAATTCCTGCTTTCCGCGCCCGGGGGCCGCACCCTTACGGCTCCCTTAGATCTGGGTGGTTTTGGCATCAGCCGTTTTACCCTGGACCATTATTTATACCAGGTTGCCTTAAATAACGGGGTAAAATTCCGGCTGCAAACCAGCGTAGAAGCAATAAAGTTTAACGGGGAAAAATTTACGGCGCAATTATCGGATGGCAGCCTTATGCAAAGCGAAGTAGCCATCGGAGCTTTCGGGAAACGGGCCAACCTGGACCGAAAACTGAACCGGCCTTTTTTTAAAGCCCGTTCGCCGTATCTGGCCGTGAAATACCACCTTAAAACCGATTTCCCCCAGGATACCATTGCCCTCCATAATTTCGAAAATGGCTATGCCGGAATTTCGGCCATAGAAAACGGGATGCATTGTTTCTGTTATTTAACCACCCAGCAGAATCTGAAAAGTGCCGGAACGGTAGCTAAAATGGAGAAAAAAGTGCTGAGCCGGAATCCGCATATAAGGCGCATTTTAAACGAAAGCGAATTCCTCTACCCGCAACCGGAAGTTATTAACGAAATTTCGTTTGCGCCTAAAACAGCGGTAACCGATCATATTCTGTGCGGCGGCGATGCGGCCGGGCTGATCACCCCGCTGTGCGGCAACGGCATGGCCATGGCCATTCAGGCCGGTAAAATGCTTACCCAACATATTTCGGAGTATTTTACAGGGCATCGTAACCGCGAAATGTTGGAGCAAACCTATAGCCAGGCCTGGAACAACCAGTTTAAAACCCGGCTGCAAACCGGCCGGCTGGTGCAGGGCTTGTTTGGCCGCAAAATTTTATCGGAAATTGCCGTAGGTTCTTTGCAACACCTGCCGCCGGTCCTACAGTTTATCATGAAACAAACCCACGGAAAACCATTTTAAAGCAGGTTTTCAGTTTCCGGCGTTCATAAAATTAGCCGGAAAACGGGTTGTAACTTCCGAACCAATTCACTTTTTTTGACCATTCTAAAACAAATACGGCGGAAAATTCTTATACTGGAACAATGAAAAGCTACATCTGTGCCGTTGGTACCGCCAATCCTGCCCACAAAATTCCCCAGATGCAAATTGCCGGTTTTATGGCCGAAGCGTTGCAGTTCGATGCCGCCGATACCCGCAAGCTTTCTGCCTTATACCGCGTTTCCGGCATCGATTCCCGGCACACCGTGCTAAGCGATTACGAAAAACAGAACGGCGATTTTTCTTTCTTTCCCAACACTCCGGGGCTGGAACCTTTCCCGGCTGTATCGCAGCGCATGGCCGCCTTCCGGGAATACGCGTTGCCGCTTTCTTTAGCCGCCATCGAAAACTGTTTTGCCCAACTTCCGGCTTTTAACCCGCAGGAAATTACCCACCTGGTTACGGTTAGCTGCACGGGTATGTATGCTCCCGGCCTGGATATAGAAATTATAGGAGCGCTGGAGTTGTCTACCAATATAGAGCGTACCGCCATAAATTTTATGGGTTGCTATGCCGCTTTTAATGCCTTGAAAGTTGCCAATACCATCTGCAAAGCCCACCCGGAAGCCAACGTGCTGGTAGTTTGTACCGAACTGTGCACCCTTCATTTTCAGAAGTCAGCAGAGCACGATCATTTGGTTTCGAATGCGCTTTTTGCCGACGGGGCCGCCGCCGTACTGGTAAGCAGCCGGCCGCAGCCGGGTATGAACCTGGAACTCGAAGCTTTTCACTGCGAACTCCTGCCTTCCGGAAAATCGGATATGGCCTGGCACATCGGCGATTTTGGGTTTGAAATGACCCTTTCGGCCTATATTCCGGAATTGATCAAAAAGGGTATTAAGCAGCTTTCCACCAGTTTGTTGTCGCGGTTAAAATTAGACCTGGAAGCTATAAAGTGGTTTGCCATTCACCCGGGCGGCCGGAAGATCCTGGAAGCCATTGAACAGGAACTGGGCCTTACCAAAACCGATAACCGGTTTGCCTATGGCGTGCTGCGCGAATTCGGGAACATGAGTTCGGTAACGGTATTGTTTGTGCTTCAAAAACTCATAGCAGCCCTGCAACCCGAAAACGAAGACGAACGCGTACTGAGCTTTGCCTTCGGACCGGGCCTTACCATGGAATCGATGCTGTTAAAGATCCGCCATGTTTAAAAAGCGTTCCGAAGAAACAGAGTTAATGGACGATCTGGAATTGTCTAACGACGACCTCCGGCGCAACCTGGACGAACTGGAAACCATCAATTACTGGCTCGGCGGGCACAAAGTAGTTTTGAATGCCCTGCAAAAACTATTACCCGAACTCCGGAAATTAAACCGCCCCATTACAGTAGCCGACGTAGGCTGCGGCGGCGGCGACATGCTTCGGGAAATTGCCAAATGGGCCCGGAAACAAAAACTGGAAACGGCGCTTACCGGCGTAGATGCGAACCAGTTCATGCTGGATTATGCAGCCCCCAAATGCCACGAATTCCCCAATATTACTTTTCAGCAGAACAACATTTTTTCCGAAGATTTTAAACAGCAGAAGTTCGATATTCTGACCTGCAGCTTATTCTGCCACCATTTCCCGGATCCGGAATTAGGCCGGCTTTTAAAGCAACTTTACAGCCAGGCCACCACCGCCGTAATTATTAACGACCTGCACCGGCACCCGCTGGCTTATTACAGCATTAAAGCAATTACGCAGCTTTTTTCCAGATCGTACCTGGTTAAAAACGATGCGCCGCTTTCTGTTCTAAGAGCTTTCCATAGAGCCGAACTGGAGGCTATTTTAAAAAATGCAGGGCTAAGCAATTATCAGCTGAAATGGTATTGGGCATTCCGGTGGCAGTTGATTTTACTGAAGTAAGAAGGTTTTTATAAAATTCTGTCATCCTGAGCCTTAGCGAAGGACCTCATCGGCGGTCAGTAGTTTGTTTTCTACTAAACGCCAAAAAGTTGTTTCGCTGGCGCTCAACATGACGTTAATTTTTAAGTTGGTTTCTTCGCCTCGGTCTATGTCCCCACAGACCGAAGCAGGGGATTAGAAATAAGAAATGGGTATTTCCGGGCTATAAAATAAGTTGAAAATTTCGCCATTTTGGGTAAAGCGCTTATAATACCCTAAAAGACGAGCATTTTTTTGCCTTTAAAGCTAGTGCTTCGGTCTGTGAGGGCACAGACCGAGGTGATAGGACCTCATTGGGGCGCTTAGAAAAGGTAGAGCGAAGCAAGTACCAAATCGATCTCTATGTTGCCTTGAAAGACCTTATCGGCGGCCAGTAGCACCTATCCCGTGGTCTGTGGCGCACAGATCACCTTACTGCCGTTGGTGTTTCTGCTTTTGCTACCGGCAGTGCTCCGGTCTGTGCGCCACAGACCGGGGATAAAGGCTTGGGCAGTGCGTAACCTGATTTTGGCTTTCTTCTTAGTTTTTACCCTGAAATAGTAGTTTTTAACCGGAATTTGCTACCGTTTTTAACCACAACTTTACTCCGGCCGTTTGTATAAGATCAGGAAAACCTGCCCGCGTTTCCAGGATTCTACCGGCTGCCAATTGGTTTTCAGTTCGGCTATTTCTTCGTCGGAAAAACCGTTAAAAACATTCGAATACAGCACATAAGCATCCGTTTCCAGGTTTTTTGGTTTGAAAGTCCGGTTATCGGGTAACAGATCGGTTTGGGTTAAGGGCGCTACGTTCGGGTAATCGCTGCCTGCCTTTTCCAGCGGAATATTTTTTGAATCCAGGTATTGAATTGCTTCGCGGCGCAGCTTAAAATAGGGGAGGTGCGCCAGGCTGGCATCCCAGCCTTTAGCCACCGTATCGGGGTAAACCCAGAAGTGGCCGCTAAGTAATCCCAGGACCATTATCAGGTAAAGCCCCCTGCGGAAATTCCGGTTAGGGACCAGTGTAAGCAGGTAAAATACCAGTAAGGCAAAAAGCAGGAAAACCATCAGATAATACCGGTGCCCGATGGGGTTGGTGTAAGGCAGAAAAATAAAACTAAAGCCCACGAACGGCACCAGGACCAGGATAAGGAGCTTCCTGGCCTTAGCCGGCAAACTTATCTTTTTCCGGTAAAGGTAAATAGCGGCTGCCAGCAAAGTAAACCAGATAAAGATCCTGCCGAAATCCAGCAGCCGCCACCCAATAATTACCGCGTTCCGGAGCATACCGCCTAACCCGGCAAACCGGGAATACTCCCCCCAGTTAGAATCCGGGTTATACCCGATCCACCCGAAATGCCGGTAATGCAGAAACTGCCAGGCCAAAACCACCAGGCCGGCGGGAACATAACTTAAGAATATTCGCCACAACGCCGGCCGGTTTTCCTTTGCGGTTGCCAAATACAGCGTAATTTCCGTTGCAAAGAGCAGGAACACGGCAATGGTACCCCGCGGGCTAAGCATACCCAAAAAAAGCAGGCTTATGATCAGTGGGCCGCGGTTATTTCCCAGTATTTTGTTCAGGCTGAAAAGGTACAGGAAAACCAGCAACACATCGGGGGCAACCTGCGTGCATTGGGCCATGAGTGTAGGGTCCAGCAATAACAGAAGAGCGGCGAACGGAGCCAGTTTTGGCGAAACGAATTTCCGGCATAAGGCCAGTATCTGCCACACAATGGCCAGGGCAAACGGTAAAATGAGCAGGTGGCTAACGGCTAAGGTTTTTCCGAAGATCTTCCAGGCCAGCGCTACCAGCAGGCCAAAAAGCGGCGGATAACCCGCAATATCATCTGGTACGAACAGGTAACTGAAGTTGGTGTGGTAATACCATTGCCCGTAGCGCGAACCCAGCAGAATACTGTCCCAGAAAAAGCCATTCTGCAGCGAAGCAAAAACCAGGATCGCATAAAGTAAATAGAGGAGCGCCGGGAATACCTTTGTTTGCGGGCCCGAAGACGAAAAAGTAGAAGTAGAACGGGTAGCCGGTGCAAACATTCAGAAACGCATTAGGGTTACCGGAACACCGGCTTGAAACGTGGGCTGGCAGAAAAATGCCTTTCCTTTTCGGGCCGCAAAATACGTAATTCTCCGTTATTTGCCCCTTTTTAAACAACCGGGTTTTCTTATTGTTGAAACATTATCGGGAGTGGTTAGTATAAGAGGCAAAGCCCGGCAACTATACCCGGTTTTTAAATAATAACAGAACAACACTTGCAAAAACTATGAAAAAAATTCTCCTTTTGTTCCTTGGCCTCTCTCTCAGCGTTAGCGCAATGGCGCAGAATACGAACGTAACCACCAAAGCGCAGCAAAACCACAACCTGGAAGGCGGCGATATTACCGACGATAATTCCGGTTTTGGTATTAAGGGCGGCGCAAACTTTAACATGCTGCGCGGCGATGGCAAAGATGTTATGGCAAATTTCAAAAACCAGACCACCTGGCACGCCGGCGCTTATCTACAATTCCCGATCAGAGCCTCCCGGTCTTTTTCCGTGCAGCTTGAAGCCTTGTACAACAGCAGAGAGTTCAATTCTGACGAACTTGATCTGAAGCTGAATTCGGTAGAAGTGCCGTTCCTTTTTGTTTATGATTTCTTTGATAACGTAGCCCTGCAGGTTGGACCATATGCCGGACTTTTAATATCGGCCAATGAAAACGGCCGCGAAGCGCCAGAAGCGGAAAAGAAGAAATTGAATAGCTTTATGTACGGGGTTGCCGGCGGCCTGGAAGCCAAGGTAAGCATTGCCCGGATAGGAGCCCGTTACGGTTTAGGCCTGAACGATGTTTTTAAAGAAGATAAAGTCATAGATGCGGCTCAAAATAAAGTTATTAACGACGTTAAAAACGGCGTGTTCCAGGTTTACCTGGGCGTAGGATTCTAGTCAGATAAAACCATGAAAAACAAAAAAGGAAGCCTGAACGGGCTTCCTTTTTTTTGCCTTAAATTTTAAGTTTACCGGTTATGCCGGCCTTCCGCAAATTCTTCGATCATCTTTTTATTGAAGGCCGGAATATCATCGGGTTTGCGGCTGGTAACCAAACCATTGTCGGTTACTACTTCTTCGTCTACCCAGTTTACGCCGGCATTTTTAAGGTCAGTTTTAATAGAGTTATAGCTGGTCATTTTGCGGCCTTTCAGCATACCGGTTTCTATCAGGGTCCAGGGGCCGTGGCAGATAGCGGCTACCGGTTTGCCTTCGCGCAGAAAGGCGGCGGCAAAATCTACGGCATCGGGGTTGGCCCGCAATTTATCGGGGTTCATTACGCCGCCCGGCAACAATAAACCGTCGTAATCCTGGGGCTGAGCATCGGAGAGTTTTACGTCTACTTTTACGGTATCGCCCCAATCGGTATGGTCCCAGCCTTTAATGGTGCCGCTTTCTATGGAGATTACGTGGGTTATGGCGCCGGCTTCTTCCAGGGCTTGTCTGGGTTTGGTCAGCTCTTCCTGTTCAAAGCCGTTGGTAGCCAGAATGGCAATTTTCTTTCCTTCGAGTTTTTTGGTCATTTTTAATAGCGTTTTGGTGATTGGGTTTTTATTAACGGGAGGGAATGAGGTAGGGTTGAAAAAACATTTTAGGGATTAAATCTTGGGTAGCAACTTTATTTCAGTACATTTAAGTATGAGAGCTGTTATACTTATAATGCTAACCTTCAGCCTGGCTATTGCCGGACTGAGCGCTCAGGGACAGGTTACCTTCCAGGAGCGGGCTTACTGGCTCGATAGCAAGTATAAATTTATTAAGACTTCAGATATAGACCGGCAAGGAAATGTAATCATAGGAGGCCTGATCCGCCCCACCTCAGACGATTTGCACAACAGTATAGTACTGCTTATTGAACCAAATACTGATACCATCTGGACTCTGCGGGGACCAGATGTTCCTAACTTTGGTACTTACCCTGGGGTGAAATTCCGCGCTAACGGCGGCTTTGCCTTTGCCACCTCCAGTAAAAAATCTAACCCAATACCTCCTACACCTCCGCCGTTGGATAACTGGGATGGCGTATTACAAAAGCTTAGCTCTACTGGCAGCTTATTGATGAATAAATCTTTTAACCCGGCTATTGACAATAATGGAATTACTTCCTTTTTGACAATGCCTGATAAAGGCTATCTGATTAATGGCTGGGGCGGGGTTCCCGGTTCTCCCTCTGCTACCCTTTCTCTTACCCGAACCGACAGCGCCGGAACCGTACTCTGGCAACGGAATCATAGTACGGTTTCAGCTTGGGGTTTAGATTACATGGAACATGCCAAGAACGGTAAAGTAATCCTGGCCGGGACCTACCCAGGAGTAAATCCGGGCATAACTCCTTTCAGGTTAAAACTTCTTTTAGTAAATGCAAATGGGGATTCCCTCCGGGCGAATACTCTGAACCTTACGGTCCCTTCTCGCAGTGAATATATGTTCTCACCCGGCACTGAGCACGGTTTAGTTAGTCTGTCTGATGGTGGTTTTCTAATAACCGGATTAGTTGATACGGTAAATGCGAGTGCAGGCATAAATTCTGCTTTGGGACTTGTTGCAAAAGTTGATGCTAATCTGCAATTGGTATGGAAATATATTTTCCGCCCAGGGGCTTCTATGGCAAATAATGTCAGTTTCCGAAGAGCTAAAGAGCTTAAGGACGGCACTATAATTTTATTAGGGCAGTCCTTCCAGACTAATAGCTTTCAAATTTACCGGTTATCATCAAATGGTAACTTATTGGCTACTTATCCTTTTACCAGCAGCCTTTATCCTTCTATTCGACTAAATACTTTGGAAACCTTGCCTGATAGCAGTTTTCTGATCGGGGGGCAGTGCCGCACGGCAGGGAACGCCCATACCGGTTTCTATATTGCCAAGGTAAAAATTCCAAACCTGCCTGCCGGCCGGCCTTCTTTGATCCAGTTGCTGGGCAAAGGAGAAGAGTTGGTTACCGCTTCTACGGCTTTAGGCGCAGCTTATCCCAACCCGGCTGCCGAACAGGTGTTTATTCCTTATAATTTGCCGAAAGGAACCCATAATGCAGTTTTAAAGCTAACGGATATAACCGGCCGTGAAGTAGGCAACTATACCTTAAAGCAAAAAATGCAAGACCGCCAAACTATAAGCGTAAGCCGGTTGCCGAACGGGCTTTACCTGTATACGCTGGTAGCAGACGGAAAGCATATTGCTACCCGGAAGCTGGCGGTAATGAAGTAACCACTTTTTGGGGCTGAAACCATACCGTTTTGAACTCTTCCCAATAAAAGCAAAAACCTCATCTGCAAAGCCGCCGATGAGGTTTTTGTTTATTAACGTATGTTCTGAAAACGAACTAAGCAGCCTCCCCTTTTAACGCCCGGCTTATCTTTTTGATCCGGTCCTGGAAACCATCTTCGTCGTAAGAATCATGATCATCGTCGAGTTGCTCCAGTAAATCCATCAGATCGTCGGAGTGGTCGGTAGGTTTGCCGGTTTCCAAGCTGATGTAGCGGTAAGTGGTCCAGAGCAGCGATTTTAATTTGGTGCGGTCCTGGTTCAGCATCAGGCTTTCCACCACAATGGTAGAATTATCGAAATGAATGATGCGGGTTTGCAGCCTTACGGTTTTGCCGTGGTCGGCGGGCCGGATGTAGGCAATCTGGTGATTGGTAACCACCCAGGCCGTGCGGTGCTGCTTCAGCATGTCCATCAGGTTCAGGGCGTAATGCTGCAGGGTATGCTCTTCGCGGGCATTCAGAAAAACGTCCAGGTAGCGGGCATTATTGAGGTGGCCCAGTGGGTCGCAATCCTGGAACTTAATTACGTAGCTGCTTTCCGGGTTTTGTACCAGGGCGGTATTATTTTCCATGTTCAAGGTGAAAGTGTTTTGCAAAGGTAAGGGGGTAACGGCACATTCCGGTTATTTTCTGTAGAGACGTTGCACTGCAACGTCTCCTCCAGGTATTGCAACTGTAATATTGTCTCTTCCGCAATTATACGTATTTACCGAAATGGAAACGTTGCATTGCAACGTCTCTACGCATTGCCATTTTTGGACCGTTTATTTTATCCCGGCCGGGGGCATCGGCGGGCAAACCAGCCATCTGGCGGCCCACCTGCCGGGCTTCTTCTTCAAACTTATTGGCATAATACCCGCTGCGGCAACTTTCAATCAGGTACTTACGCAGAAAACCGAAGAAGCCGTGATCTTTATATTGCTGCACGTGGCAAAGCTCATGTTCTACCCAATAGCGGTCTTTTAAAAACGCCTCTTTGTTAACCCCGCTCAGGTGGATCTGTTTGCCAATTACCATGGCCACATTTGTACTTTTCAGGAAAAAGCGGGCAATGCGGGCCAGCGGCGAATGTTCTATAATGCGGGCTCCGGCTGCCTGAATACGGTGTTGCATGGCTTTATGGAATTGGTTAAATCCTGTTTTTAATGGTACTGTTTTTCTGACGCTTGGTTTTGGATTTAAGATACATTTATAGAAGTTTATTCAGAAAAAGGGCCTTACGACAGGCCAGAAATTTGGTTGTTTAATTTTTAATGGCTAATTTTACCCAAGCTGAAAGATATAACCATACCAAAAATTGCATCTGTAAGCTTTTTTCGAAGGTTTTAAACCCCGGAAAAATAATAAAGATTTTAAAAGTTGCGGAAGGCTTAAACCCCAAACGCAATATGTTTCACCTAAAAAACCAGGAATGAAAAATATAATTTTGTGTTGTTTTGCCGTCGTCTGCGCTTAGCCTTTCTTATTTCTACGAAGTTAAACCCGAAGACCAGCCAAACAACCTCCAAAATTCAGTTTTTGAAACCGCTTCTTTAGTTCCCTTTGCCCCCGATGGCGAACGACAAACCGGCCAACGCCTTCGAAAAAGCCGCCCAGCCCCTTACTTACAAAGATTCCCTTTTTTACAAATACTACGCCCAGAACCTGGCCGTTAAGTTAGAATACAACGAAGACAAAGAACTGCTGGAAACCGTTAACGACTGGATCGGTACTCCTTACCGCAGCGGTTGCGCTTCCAAAAAAGGAACCGATTGTTCCGGTTTTGTTACTTCGGTTTACCGCGAAGTTTACGGCATTAACCTGAGCCGCAGTTCCCGTTCCATGTTCCAGGACGTAAAACGCATTAAAAAAGACAGCATCCGCACCGGCGACCTGGTTTTCTTCCGTCGCTCACCTAAGCAGCCCATTTACCACGTTGGCATTTACCTGAAGAACGGCAAATTTGTGCATTCTGCTACCAATGGCGGCGTAATGGTTAGTTCTTTAAAGCAGGCTTATTATCAGCGCAATTTTTATGCGGCCGGCCGCGTAAACTAAATATCAAAACGGTATCATTTTCCGGTAAAAAACCCGGGCTTGTTTAGAAACTGGTCCGGGTTTTTTGTTTTCAATGCCGTTTAAAGTTATTTGAATAGCTACAGAGATGCAAGTGAAAAAAGAACTGTCTGCGCTTTTTGCTTCAGGAAGCTTTGCAATATCTTTGCCGGGATAATCTGCTTTTGGAAATACCAGTTATTTCTAAAACCATTTACTTGAAAACAGTATATGGGAGAGCGCGAATATTTAAGGGTGTGAAGCCTGCGGTAAACCGGCCAATCTGAAACCAGCAGCAACGCAAATAGCTCCTTTTTTCGCAGCCATCTAAAAGCATAACGTACAAATCATGGAAAACCAACCAAACCACCAGCAAGGCAAAACCGTTGCCTCAACCCCTCTGTTTAAAGGAATTTTAAAGCGGGCCGAAGAATATATCAAGCAGCCGCTCCGCATCAAGCAATTGCTGAACGATACTTACAAAAAAGCCAGCCGAGAAAAAAGATTTCGGCACCATAGCCCATGAAGTATGGGAAAACCTGCAAACCCTTTCGCGCATGATCAAAGCCTCCGTTTCCGGCGATTATCATGGCGTGCCAACTTCTACGTTGGTGGGCGGGGTAGCCGTTTTCCTGTACTTCCTGACCCCGATAGATTTTGTGCCCGATTTTATTCCGGTAATTGGTTTACTGGACGATATAAGTTTGCTGGCCTGGTTCATGACCAGCATAAAAGGCGAAATGGAGAAATTCCCGGAATGGGAAGCCAATGGCAGCGTGTCGCATAATATAGACCGGGTAACACCTACCGCTTCATCCCGCAGAACCACCGCCGGAAATGCGCTGGCCCAAAACGTACGAAGTCCGATAAAGGCAGCCAGCACGAAGTAAAACACATTCCGGCCAAAAAGAACCCCATAGAAGAACATCCAACCGAAGAACATTCTACTAAAAGAGCTTCTTCTTCCGGCTCCGGCGAACCGAACGTAAGAGCTTCTACCACCGATAGCACCCGCATTCCAAGCAAAGGCCACGATGATTCAACGGCCGGCGGCAACGTGCGGTAAGTTTTAACAATGTATAATTAAAAAACCGGCACTTACCTAAGTGCCGGTTTTTTTTATGGCCCTCCGGTGCCTTGCGGCTATTGTTTGAAGATGTAGGGGACGCCTTAAGTATAGCGCAAAAGACAGCAATATTCATGTTCCGGAATATAGGGATAAATTTTACAAAAAGGCCGTTCAGAGGGGTTATAAGCAGGAAAATAGGCACATGAGAATGAGGAAATCTCCGTGGAAATGCGTACCTTTGTAGGATTAAAATTTGTATTGCTGTGCCTGTTTCTACTACCTTAAAATCTATACAATTACACATTGAAGGCATTGGGCCGGTGTTGCTGGAAAAGAGCGCCAAAGCCAAATATATGCGCATCAGTATCCGGCCCGAAAAGGGGATCCGGGTATCGTTGCCGTTACGGGGCAGCTTTGATAAAGCCGAGGCTTTCGTGCATGAAAAAATGGACTGGATCAAACACCACCAGCTTAAGATCAATGAGCAGGAAACCCGCCAGACCACCTTTTCCGAAGAAACCACTTTCCGGACCTTTGCCCACGAACTGAAAATTGTGCCGCACGCTTTGCCGGAAATTAAAGCCACCCTCCGCAAAGAGATCCTGGAAGTTAAATACCCCGCATTCCGCCCCGTTTCCGATCCGGATATCCAGGAGGCGATCCGGTATGCCATTGAAGAAACCTACCGCCACGAAGCCAGGGTTTTTCTGCCCAAAAGGGTAGCGTTTTTTGCCGCGAAATTCGGGCTGCAGTACGGTAAGGTTACCATTAAAAAAGCCAGCACCCGGTGGGGGAGTTGTTCGCATACCAACAATATTAACCTGAACCTGCATTTAATGCGCCTGCCGGAGCGCCTGCGCGATTACGTTATCCTGCATGAACTGGCCCATATTACCCAGAAAAATCACGGTCCGGGGTTCTGGTCTTTGCTGGACAAGATGTGCCCGGGATCCAAACAATTAGATAACGAAATGAAAACATACCGCATTGGTTTGTTCTAGAACTTTTCCGTTACCTTTACGGCCACGTTTAATCCAATTAATTATAGAGCCGCTTTTGCCTTAACTACCCATTTTATCTAATCAGGCGTTGGCCGGCAAATCTAATTACCCACTACTCCCTTTCTATCACTTACTATGTCTCCCCGGTAAAATAAGTACGTTCAGTTTGTTTGCAGGAAAAGTGCTGTGCCTGTTAGTTGCCTTTTTAGGAATGAACCTTTCTGCGCAGGCCCAGGCCGATAATTTAATGATCGTAAAATATGTGGACTGGGATAGCGGTTCCGGCGTGGCCATAGTAGTGGTAAACCCAACCCGCAACCCTGTTAACCTGAATAATTATGAGTTCCGGATCTACGGTAACGGCAGTACTGTGCCTACTACCACTTCGGCTTTATCGGGTACGTTGCAGCCCTGCGGCACCATTCTAATTGCCAATACCGAATACATTAATGACAATTGCCCCAATACGGCCAGCATCAATAATTTTGCGCCTTTCAGTAATGGGGTAAACGGCAACGATGTGGTGGCCATCGCGCTTAAAACCGGACAATTAATAGATGCCGTTGGCCGGATAGGTTTCGACCCGGGAAATAATAACAGCCAGAAAGTGGCCAACGTGAATGATGCCCTGTACCAGCGTAAACTGGAAAGAACACCTACCAATTTAGCCCGTTATTCCCTTACTTCCGGAACCTACAACGCAGGTATTAGCAATAGTGCGAACATCTGGCCGAATAACAGCACCACCAACGTAACCGGCTGGATCGTTTCGAACAGCGCCTGCATAACCAATTCCTGGAACCTGAGCCCAGTCGGCGTATTTGTGGTGGCCGAACCGGATAAAGGCCGGCCCTGCAGATCGATGCAGCAATTTGAACTTACCGCTATTGCCGGCGGCGGCTATAATCATACCCTGCAGTGGAGCGGCGGCAAAGGCACTTTCAGCAATCCTACCGACGCATTCACTTTTTACACCCCAAGTCCGCAGGATCCTTATCGCATAAAATTCAGAGTTACCCTTTCCAGCTGCGGAAGCTCGGTTTTTGATGAAGTGATTTTTACCAACGGTGATTCTACTTTAATTCCGGCCGGGTTAACCGTTTCGCCGCCTAACCCGAAGATCGGCGATACGGTAACCTTTACGCTTTTATCGCAGTCAGGCAACATTTTTCTGGCCGGCAATTTTAATTACGGCGACGGTTCCCCAACCGAAAATAAAAGAGGCCAGTCAAAACACGTTTATAAAAAATCAGGGACCTTCGAAGTGAAAGTAGCTTCTGTGAACCTGGTAGGTTGTCCTTCCGATACGTTGCGCCGGGTGCTGGTCATTCCCGAAGATCCGGTTGTGGCCATACCGGTAGAGATAATTATCCCGAACATCTTTACCCCTAACCGGGACGGCCGGAACGACACTTACGCCCCGCAATTACCGGTTACAACCAACTATGAAATGAAAATTTATAACCGTTGGGGCGGGCTGGTTTTCGAAAGTAAAGATCAAAACAAAAACTGGGACGGAAAGAATGCCGCCGACGGGGTTTATTTTATGCACCTGAAAGCCGTTCTTCCATCGGGAGAGTTGCTCAATAGAAAAATGCCCGTAACCCTGGTGCGTTAATACCGCAGCTAAACTGTTTTTAAAAGTCAGGCCGCCCAGCCTGACTTTTTTGCTTCTTAACCATACCATTTTTCGGTTCATTTTCTGCCTTCCGGGTTAAAGCGAAATTGTGCGGAATAGCAGCACTTTATTGGTAATTCTTTCTTTGGATTGAGGCCGATTCGAACTTTTCTGTGTGTTTTTGATGTAACAATACTACAAAATGGAAGGAATCCGGTTTGCGGAGAATATAAGCCCTTCGCTTGTAATATTTTGGTGAATGCTGTTATTATTCGTATATTCAAGGCGTTAAATATTTAAACTCATTTATGCATAAGAAATCTACCCTGCTGGCAGGCCTCTTTTTAACTTGTTTTAGTGCATTCAGTCAGGTTTTTTCCGGCGATCAGGCAACGGCTTTATACAAACAAGCCGAAAAAGTGCGGATGGACCCGGAAACAAATACGCTGCAATCGTTCCGGTTTAAGCCGGCCATGCGCATTTCCAAAGCAGCTTTCCCGGCCTGGTTAAAAGAGACCTTACAGCAACCTACGGCTACAGAATGGCGGGAGATTGCGGTTACGAACGACCAGCTCGGTTTTGAGCACATCCGGTACCAGCAGTTCCACCATAATATGGCGGTAGAAGGAAAAGTTTTTATTGCCCATATCCAGAATGGCCTGGTAGTTTCCTGCAACGGCGAAGCCAAAGTGTTGCCGGCGGCTGCCCCCCAAGTTAGCTTGAACAAACAGACCGCTTTCCACGAAGCCCTGCAACTGGTTGGCGCCAAAGCCTACATGTGGCAAAGCCCTGCCGAAGAGCAGATGCTGAAGCAGATGACCAATAATTCGGCGGCTTCTTATTACCCGCAACCCAAACTGGTTTATGTTCCGGTAACCGGCAATTTTGACGGCGATGATTACGTGCCGGCTTACAAACTGGATATTTATGCCAGCGAACCAATGTCGCGGGCCAATATTTACCTGAGCGCCGTAACCGGCCAGTTCCTTTTTAAAGAAGACCTGATCCACACCATAGACAGCACCGGCAATGCCGTAACCCGTTACAGTGGAACCCGTTCCATTAAGACCAAACAAACCAACGGCATTTACCGTCTGGAAACCAACGACCGGGGCGTGCTGATCCATACCCGGAACAACAACCGCCAGACCCTTTACGGCAATGCCATAAACTTTACCGATAGCGATAATTTCTGGAACAACCGCCTTCCTTCCGGCGACGATGTAGCTACCGATGCGCATTGGGGCGCCGAAGTAACCTACGATTATTTCAAAAACCGTTTCAACCGCAACAGCTTTAATAATAACGGAAGCCCCATGTATTCTTACATTCACCACAGTGTGAATTATAATAATGCCTTCTGGAACGGTTTTGCAATGACTTACGGCGACGGCGATGGCGCGTTTATGAGCCCGCTTACGTCGCTTGATATTGTAGGCCATGAATTCACGCACGGCGTAACGGGTACATCGTCCGGTTTGATTTACATGAACCAGTCAGGAGCGTTAAACGAATCTTTCAGCGATATTTTCGGGGCAGCCATCGATTTTCAAAACCGGGGCAGCCAGGCCAATTACCTGATCGGGGAAGCTGTGATGGTGGGCGGCGGCGCTTTCCGCAACATGCAGAACCCAAACCAGTTCAACGACCCTGATACTTACAATGGAAAGCACTGGAAACCAGCCAACGGGCCGGATAACGGCGGCGTACATTCTAACAGCGGCGTGCAGAACTTCTGGTTTTACCTGCTGGCCAACGGCGGACAGGGTACCAACGATAACGGCGCATCTTACAACATTACCGGTATTGGCCTGACCAAAGCGGAAAATATTGCTTTCCGGAACTTAACGGTTTATTTAACCAACAGCTCTAACTACACCGATGCTGCCGCTAATGCCATTCAGGCCGCCGAAGATCTTTACGGTGTTTGTTCCCTGGAAGCCCGCGCTACAGCAGAAGCCTGGTATGCGGTTGGCGTTGGTCTGCCATACGGTTTAAGTGCCGGTTTTGCGCCTGAAAACGATTACTATTGCGCTACCCCGGCTACTGTAAACTTCATTAATAAAAGCTTTAACGCCACTTCTTACATCTGGGATTTCGGCGACGGTACTACCAGCACCAGCGCTAACCCGGCCCACGTTTATACCACTCCGGGCACGTATACTGTAAAGTTAAAAGCCATGTCGCCTACGCCGATCTGCGGTACCATGATAGACTCTGTGGTACAGGTTTCGGTGGTGCGCGTTATGAACGGTTTGCCAACCCTGGCGGCCTGCCAGCCGACTACCACTGTTGGCCCCCAGGCCGGAATCGGGATAACGAAAGTTGTTTTCAATACCATAAATAAATCCAGCGGCGACGCCCTGGAAGGTAACAAAGATTTTGCCTGTAACCAGATAACTACGCTTATTGCCGGCAACGTTTACGACCTTTCGGTATTTACCGGTACTTCCGCTCAGAAGATAAAAGCCTGGATCGATTACAACCACGATGGCGTTTTCGATCCGGTTACCGAACTGGTAGCCTCTACCAACAACTTTATCTCTTCGATCACGGTGCCGGTTCGTACTTCCGCTACCGCCATGCTGAATACCCAATTGCGGATGCGGATTGCTACCGATAATCCGGCCAATGGTAATATTACGCCATGTGGTGCTCTGCTGAAAGGCCAGTACGAAGATTATACCGTTCAGTTTGTTTCGCAAACCGCCAAACCAGCCGCCGATTTCCGGGCAAGCCAGGAACACATCTTTTTTAACACCGCCATTAGCTTTACCGATCTTTCTAATTTCCAGCCAACCAGCTGGCAGTGGAGCTTCCCGGGCGGTACGCCAAGCACCAGCACCCAGCAAAACCCAACCGGCATTGTATATGCTTCTCCGGGCACGTATGCGGTGCGTTTAGTTACCACCAATGCCTTGGGCACCGATACCCTGACCAGAGCAAATTACATTAATGTAAGCGGCCCGACCGGTATTTCCAAAGACCTGGCCGAATTGAACAAACTGAACGTGTACCCGAACCCGGCTACCGATAAAGTAAACATTCAGTATGGTTTTGAAGGTAAAAAGTCGGTAACCATTACCCTGGTAAATACCTTAGGCCAGGTAATGCTGCGCAAAACCGCTACCGCCGCCAGCCAGTTAAACACCGAATTGGATGTGCAGAACGTATCCGCCGGCGTTTACTTCCTGCGCATTGCCGATGGTAATGCCACCGTAACCCGCAAACTGATCCTGCAGAAATAAAACGGTAGGATTTAAAGTCTAAAAAGTAAAGCCTGCTCCGGGAAACCGGGGCAGGCTTTTTTGTTTTTTTGAAACCCTGGTGCCGAATAACAGGAAATAAATTATTAATGTATAATCCGATACCGTAGAGACGTTGCAATGCAACGTCTCTACACGCATTCCGAATTTATGGCAAATTAACATTGCAAATACCCATTGCGTAAAATTGCAACCGGCACCAATCTTTCAAATGGATAAATATCAAAATAGATACCGTATTCCTTCGGCCCGTTTGCAGAACTGGGATTATGGCGCCAACGGGGCATATTTTATTACCATATGTACCGAAAACCGTGATCATTTTTTTGGAGAAATTTTCGGTGGGGTTATGAAATTAAATGAACTGGGCTTGCTGGCCCATGAATATTGGGCCGAAATACCTTGCCGTTTTCCATTTGTAGCATTAGGCAATTTTGTAGTAATGCCAAACCACATCCACGGTATATTAATTATTGATAAATTAACCCATCCCGGATTGCCCGTAGAGACGTTGCAATGCAACGTCTCTACAAATGCCGATAAATGCAAAAACGAAAAAATGGCCAAAATATCGCCTAAACCAGGTTCTGTTTCCACCGTGGTCCGGTCGTATAAATCGGTGGTATCTAAAAATGCCCGGTTGATCCACGCCGGTTTTGGCTGGCAAACCCGTTTTTATGACCATATTATCCGGGATGCGCAATCTTTTGAAACCATTCAGAATTATATTGCCAACAACCCAGCAAATTGGGAAAGAGATAAATTTTATGGTTGATTGTGGAAATTGTAGAGACATTGCATTGCAATGTCTCTACGGGTTTACTGCCTTTCATTATCTTGTCTACCTAAAAAACGCTATCCTTTTCCCTCAAAAACTCACAGCACAAAAAAAGCCCCCGAAATTTCCGGAGGCTTTTTCATTTATAGAAAGCGAAATCTTAGATCCAGCTAAACCGGCGGCCGGTGTGCGTGGTCACGTATTGTACCAGGTCGCCGACCGTGTTTACCGGAACTTCGTCCGGAATGGTTATGTGGAAATTCTTTTCTACTTCAATAATAATATCTACTACGTCCAGGGTGTCGAAACCGAAGTCGCGGCTTAGGTTGGAAGTGGGCCGTAACCGGGAAGGTTTCAGGGCTTTGGTTTTGCTTATGATCTTAATTACCTCGTAGGCAACCTGTCTGTTTATATCCGTTCTCATAATTAATGGACAACTATTTCTCTTTCTCTAACCTGCGTAATATCTGTATTTTCAATGGGTTTCGTTTCAGGCTTATTGCCAAAAACTTTGACCTTAACCCGCTCATTCAGCAGGTACATTACCGGCACAATTAACAATGTAATGAAGGTTGCAAAAACGAGGCCAAAGATAATGGTCCAGGCCAGCGGCCCCCAGAATGCGGCACTTTCGCCCCCCATAAAGAAGTGCGGGTCCAGTTCGGTAAAGAGGGTAAAGAAGTTCAGGTTCATGCCTAAGGCCAGCGGAATTAAACCCAGCGTGGTAGAAAGCGCGGTGAGCAATACCGGGTTCAGACGGGTTTTACCGGCCTGCACAATGGCTTCGCGGGTTTCCATTCCTTCGGCCCGCAGAATATCGGTAAATTCCACGATCAGGATCCCGTTTTTAACCACTATACCGGCCAGAGCAATAATACCAACCCCCGTCATTACAATAGAAATATCCATCCCAAAGATAGAGAAGCCTAAAAGCACCCCGATAATAGAGAACAAGATTTCCGACAGAATAATGAACGGTTTGGAAACGGAGTTAAACTGCGTAACCAGGATCAGGAAGATAAGGCAGAAGGCACCTACCAGGGCAATTAGTAAGAACTGACCGGTTTCCTGTTGCTCTTCCTGCTCACCGCCCATTTTAATTTCGTAGCCTTCCGGCGTCTGGAAATTCTGTAAGGAGGTCTGGATGTTGCTGAACTACTTCGTTAGCATTGTAGCCCTGCAACACGTTGGATGAAAGCGTAACCATGCGTTTCAGGTTTTTGCGCTTGATACCGCCGTAAGTAGTAGAATAAGAAACATCGGCCACCGAAGAAAGCGGGATCTGGCGGATAATACCGGAGTTCATGTCGCGGTAGGTAATGCTCATACCCATCAGGGCGTTTATGTTTTTGCGGTAAGGTTCCGCATAACGCACCTGGATCGGGTATTCGTCTTCGTCGCGTTTGAATTTGGAAGCTTCTTTTCCGAAAATGGCCGTCCGGAGTTCCGAACCGATCTGGGCCGTGCTGATGCCTTCCCGGTTGGCGCGTTCGCGGTTCATGTTAACCATAATTTCCGGGTTGCTGTCTTCCAGGTCGGAACGCAGGTCTTCAATGCCGCCGATCTGCTGCTGCTCCAGGTACCGTTCTAATGTTCTTGGAAAGCTTGATCAGTTCGCCGAAATCTTCGCCGGAAATCTCAATGCTGATGGGTTTACCTACCGGCGGACCGTTCTGTTCCTGCTTACCGTAATTTCGGCGCCCGGAATGCCTTTTATAGCTTCCCGGATCTTCTGCAAGTATTCGCCGGTGGTAACGTCGCCTTCCCGGTACTGGAACTCCACGAACGCAATGGTTACTTTGCCTTTGTGCGACTGGGCCGTGGTAGCAGCGTTCGTTCTGATCGCCGGCGCCAATGGCCACGTTCGAAATTACCGATTCTACATCTTTATTATTAGTGCCGATAATTTTATAAATGCGTTTTTCTACTTCGCGGGTAACGGAATCGGTAACGGTCTGGTCGGTACCGATTGGCATGTTAATGTACGTGTAAATAAAGTTCGGATCGCTTTGCGGGAAGAAAACCACTTTCGGCGACCGGATACCCGTAATAATAAACGATAGGATCAGGAGCCCGAAAACCGAAGCCAGCATAAGGGCAGGTTTGCGCCGGAACAGCATCCAGCGCAACAGCCGTTCGTAAGCCGTTCATGAACCTTGGTAAAACATTGTGCTGGAATTTGTTGATCATGCCCGTGAAAACGTATTTGTTCAGGGCAATCAGCAGCGCCAGTAGCTACAATCAGGTTACCGGTACCAAACCAGCCCAGCACGTAAGCAAGCACCGCAAGTGCACCCATTACCAGCATGGTGATCCGGAACGTTTTGCGTAGCTTTTTTCTGGTATTATTTCGTGCTCCCGTTTCATAAAGGAAGCCGCAAAAACCGGGTTAATGATGAAGGCCACCAGCAACGAAGACAGCAGGGTTATAATAAGCGTAATCGGGCAGGAAGAACATGAACTTACCCACAATTCCCGGCCAGAAAGCCAGCGGTAAGAAAGGAGCCACCGTGGTAAGGGTACCCGCCAAAACCGGCACAAAAACTTCCTTAGCCGCCAATTTTGCCGATTGCATAATGCTCATGGATGAGTGGTGGAAGATACGGTGCGTGTTTTCGATTACCACAATGGCATCGTCTACCACAATTCCCAGAGCCAGCAGGAAAGCAAACAGCACGATCATGTTCAGCGAGAAGCCGATGATTGGCATAATAATGAAGGCCAGGAACATGGAAATCGGCACCGAAAGACCCACAAAAATTGCGTTGGTGGTGCCCATAAAGAACATCAGGATCAGCGTTACCAGGATAAACCCGATAATAATGGTGTTGATCAGGTCATTCAGGGTGTGGCGGGTCTGGGTACCCTGGTCGCCGGTAATGGTAAGTTTCAGGTCTTTCGGCAATACCGTTCCCTGACATTTCATCTACCGTGGCCTGGATCTTATCCGAAGCTTCGATCAGGTTTTCGCCGCTGCGCTTAATGATGTTGAGCGTAATTACCGGTTTGTTCTCTAAGCGGGCAAAGCTTTCCTGCTCCTCAAAACCTTCTTTTACTTCAGCAATATCGCGCAGCTGGCACGTTGGCCCCGGCTACCGATTTTACCACAATGTCGCCGATGCGATTTGGATCTACGTACTGGCCAACCACCCGCACCGCGCGTTTCATATCACCCACCCGAATGGTACCACCGGAAATGGTCATGTTTTCGGATGCAATGGCCCGCTCAATATCGGTGAAGGTAACTTTGGCGGCCTGCATTTTATACATGTCCACGTTTATCTGCACTTCTTTGTCTAGGGCGCCTACCATATCTACCCGGGTAATTTCCGGCAGACCTTCCATGCGGTCTTGCAGGTCTTCGGCATACTTCTTCAGTTTATCCAGGCTGTAATTACCGGACACGTTCACGTACATGATCGGCATTTCCGAGAAGTTTATTTCCTGCACGTTCGGGTCCTGGTCCAGGTCCGAAGGCAGGTCGGTGCGGGCTTTATCTACCGCATCTTTAACTTTCTGCTTGGCTTCCGGCACGTCCACATCGGTGTTGAACTCTACCGTAATCATAGAGAAATCCTGCACCGAATTGGAAGTAACCTTTTTAACCCCCGAAATAGATTTTATCTGTTTTTCGATAGGGCGGGTAACCAGGTTTTCCATATCCGAAGGGGAGGTGCCGGGATATACCGTACCCACAAATACCGTAGGAATTACGATATCCGGAAATTTCTCTTTCTGCAGCAGCACGTACGACATGATCCCCCAAATGGTAATGATCAGCGTGATGATGTAAATGCTGGTTTTATTGTCGATCGACCAGCTGGTTGGTTTGAATTCTTTCATATTCTTTTGAGGATTTAGGAGTCAGGAGTTAGGAGCCAGGAGAATATCATTTTCTCTTTTCTTTGACTTCCTTTTTACTCCGGTTTTCCTTCTTTTTTATTTTTAATTACTCTGATGTAAGCGCTTAGCATTCGGGCTACTTCTTCTGCCTGCATGTTTAGGAAGGAAGTATTTGTGTATTGTAAGTCCTGGATTAGGATAAAGTAATAGGAGCATTCGTCTAAAGAAGTTTGGGCCATATTAAAGAACCGAATTTTGTCTTTATCGCTGCTTCGCCCAAAACCTTCGGCAATGTTAGCAGCAATAGAAACGGCGGCTCTCCGGAGCTGGCTGGTCAGGCCAAAAAGTTCGGATTTGGGGAAAGCTTCAGTTGTCTTATAAATTTCAAGTACCAGCTGGTGGGCTTTCTGCCACACCAAAAGATCCCTAAAAGACTTCGCTGGCTGCTTCCTGTTTTCCATAGAAGATTTATCTTTCTCCCAACTCCTTACTCCTGGCTCCTGGCTCCTGACTCCTCAAAAACCACCGGCTGGCCTTCGTTCAGGTTCTGGTAGCCGGCACTGATGATCACGTCGTTCGGGGAAAGGCCGCTCAGAATTTCGATCTTATCTTTGTAGGTCTGGCCGGTAGTTACCGGAACGCGTTGGGCAATATTTTTGCCGTTCTCTTCTTTTACTACCGTTACAAAGCTGCTTTTTTCGTCTTTCTGCACCAGGTTAACCGGTATTACAATGGCATTTTCCTGGCGGTAATCGTTTATCTTAACCACGGCTACCATATTCGGGCGCAGGTTTACTTGTTTCGCTGCTGCCGGATCGATTCCTAATTCAATGGCAAAGGTGCGGTTGGTTTGGTTAATGGCCTGGCCGGTTACCTTTACCGTAGCCGGAATTTCCTTATTCAAATCGGGGAAGAAAACCAGGGCTTTGTCGCCTTTTCGGATCTTGGTAGCATAGGCTTCGGAAAGGTCGGCTACTATTTTGGTGCCGCTTGGGTTTACCACCCGGATAATGCCAACTCCCGGTGCTACAGCTTCACCGCTCTTTGGCAATACCTCATCAACAATGCCGCTGGTTGGGGCTTTAATGTTATACTGGTCGCGCTGCTGGCGCAGGGTGGCCATTTTGTTTTCCAGGCTTTCTTTGTTGTTTTTAGCCGTTAAATACTGAATTTCGGTGCCGATTTTCTGATCCCAGAGATTTTTCTGCTTCTGGAATACCGTTTGGGCCAGTTCCAGGCTCGATTTCAGTTCAGCAATGCTCAGGTCTAAAACCGAAGCATCTATAGTGGCCATGGTCTGGCCTTTGGAAACGCGGTCGCCGCGGTTTACGCGCAGGCTGGTTAACACCCCCGGTACCTTGGCGCTCACCATTACGTTTTGCTCAAAATCAACTTTGCCCTGCACTTCCAGGTAATGGTTAAAGGTTTCGGGCTTTACTTTAATTACGCTTACCGAAGCCGTTTTCTGGCCATCGGCCCCGCCTTTGCCGGATTTTTTCAGGTCTTTTTCCAGGCTGGCAATTTTGCCCTGAATATCGGTTTGTTCTTTTTTCAGGCGGGCCAGTTCGGCTTCTTTGGTTTCGCCGCCTTTGTTGCAGGCAGAAACGCTTACTAATAGGGCCAGCGAAAGTATGGTAATTGGGTTTTTCATTTTATGGGAAATTGGGAGATTACTGTTTAGATGTTCGTAGGTTCGAATGTTCGTAGGTTCGATATTCGATTGTTCGATTATTCGACTTTTTTTAAGCGTTGGATACCGTTCAAAAAATCGAATAATCGAATATCGAACAATCGAAAGATTTATTTCTGCACCAGGGTTCCGGTGGCTTTATCCAGGTCTACCTTGGCTACCAGGGCATCGAATAAGGCAGCGTAATAGTTGGTTTGGGCTGTGCGTAAGTCGGTTTCGGCATTAATTACTTCCAGGTTAGTGCCTACGCCTTCCTGGTATTTAATTTTAGAAACCCGGGCAATGTCTTCGGCTAAAGCCATATTCTGCTTCTGCGATTCTAACTGCTGCAACGCATTGGTAAGGTTAATAGAAGAAGAATTCAGTTGCAGATCGATGCTTTGTTCGGTTAATTTTAAACCGTGCTTGGCATTTTCCAGCCGGAGTTTTGCCTGCTGGCCTCGGTAATGCTTGCTTAAACCGTCGAAAATTGGTACCTGAATGCCTAAACCTACAAAACCAAAGTCGAACCAGTTGCGGTCGAAGTTATTATTGGCACCCCCACGGATATCTAAAAGATCGCCCATAGAATCGCCGACGCCGTTGTAGCCGTACCGGGCATTTAAAGCCAGCCGCGGATAATAACCCGCATTTATATTTTTTATATCGAGGGCCGCCAGGTCGCGCTGGGTTTCCAGAACCGAATATTCGATGCGGGAAGCGTAGTTAAAATCTTTGGTATTTACTTTACTCATGTCCACTTCCACATCGGCCAGTTTATCGGTAAGCGCAATGGGCTCCTGCTGGTTCATGCCCATCTGAAATTTTAGCAGAATTTCGCTTAATTCTATCAGGCGGTCGGTTTTTTGCTTTTCAATGTTCAGGTTGTTGTAAGAAACGGTTAACCGGTCCACGTCCAGTTTCTCGGCGAAACCGTTTTTGTACATCTGGTTGGTTTGTTTAAGCAAAGTATCCAGGCGGCTCAGGTTGGCAATTAACAGTTCCTGGCGGGCATGGCTAACCAATACGCCGTAATAAGCCTTGGAAACCTGTTCGGTAATCTCGATTTCGGATTGCTTAAGTTGTTTTTGCGACAACTGCGAAAAGGTAGAAGCTGCTTTCAAACCAATAAGGTAAGAACCATCGAATAATAACTGGCTGGCAGAAATTGCGGCAGTACCGGTCCAGGGCTGCACGAAGGTAAGCGGCACTTTTACCCCGCTAACTTCCCGCAATTTCGGCGTTAAGATAACCTCATTGGTGCCGTCGTTGGCCTTCTGAATATCGCCCTGCGTAAGTTTATACCCTTCTATTTGCGGACCAAAGCTGGATGGATCGATCAGGGTTTTTTGCTGAATAAAGTTATTGCCCAGGTCGGCGCCCAGGCTAACCTGCGGTAAACCAATGGCCCGGATCTCACCTATTTTGGCTTTGGCGCTTTCGGTTTCGTTGCGGGCTATTTTTAATTGTTCCTGGTTTTGCAGGGCATAATCTATGGCCTGTTTCAGGCTGAATGCTTTTGGCGTATTCTGAGCCTGGCTTGCCGAACTGCCGAACGCGCTCAGCAAAACCAGCAGGAAGAGTTTAAGATTTATTTTCATAATTGTGCGGTTATTATTTATTCTTCTTCGGTAACGTGTTTGTATTTATTTATCAGTTTGTGCCCTTTCAGGGTGGCAATGCCTACCATAAAGTGCTCTAAACAGGCTTGCTGTACCCGTTGCGGGTCGAATTTATCGGGTGGGTAAATGTCGTGGTTAAAAGCCAGGTCTATCTGGTAAAGGCGCAGGCGGCTTAAAACCGGCAGGTCCAGGTCGGCCCGATAAAGTCCTTCTTCCACACCCCGATGAATATTTTGCACGATCATGTTCAGGATGTAGCCGTTTTTGTGTTCCTGAAAAAGTTGCCAGGCGGCCGGGTGAAATTTCTGCAAATCGTAAAAAATGGAGGGGTGGATGTTGGTAAGCATTTCCCGGATCATCCGCATTGTTTTAAAAAGCTCGTCTATGGCGTTGGCGCCGCGGCTGGCGCAAATGTCGCAATCAAACTGCATCTGTTGCAGGTGGCTGTCCATAGCAGCGTACACAATAGCGTCTTTGTTTTCAAACCATTTGTAGATTGTTTTTTTTGAAACGGCCATTTCCTGCGCAATGTCGTCCATAGAAACGCTGCGGATACCGCGTTTCCGGAACATTTCGAAGGCCACAACCAGTATTTTATCTTTTAATTCCATCCGTGATTTTTCTTTCCGGTACAAAACTATGGAAACGTTTTTGGTTCCCAAAGTTTCCAAAGCTTTATTTTGCCAATTATTTGGTGAACGGAAAAAAATCCTGAAAAAAGCCTGCATTGGCCCGGAAAGTGCTATTTTAAAGGTAGGGTTGGTCATCTGCAGCGACATTTTTCAACGCTGCAAACTTCCTCACAGAAACGGTTCATTTCAAACTTAATCCGATGAATGGCAGAATTGGCCGGATGAAATGCGACAAAAGGAGGGTGACCCCACGCCGGCCCGGCCCTAGATCAGGGGAGGGAGCTTTTTGTCTGAACCAGGATTGGTAGGATTTGAGGATTACAGAATTTTTGTAGGGACAGGGCTTGACCTGTCCGCACGTTATCTGATCAGGCATTGCTGCTTGTTAATTGTCTGAACTAGGATTTTTAGGATTAGAAGATTATTGGATTTTCCTGAAGGGGCACCCACAAGGGTACCCTATTCTTTTTCGGCCGCCCTTTTCTAATTTTGTTTTCCTTTTTATTTATCGATTGCCTTTTCCATTACACACAAACCAAAATCACGCATACCCGATAAAAGTCCTCCCCTGAATTAGGGGAGGATTTAGGTGGGGTAAAAACGGTATCCATTATAGCCAAAAAACTGCTGCCCGCCGACAAGTTCCTTCACTATTCTTATGGATTAGGCAAGATTTGGGGCATAGTTTTTTTCGTATTTTCGGTTGTTTCTAATCAAGGCAAAAATCCTGTTTATAATTTTGGCCCTGACTGCATTGATCACGGTCATTTTATTTTTTCCCTCGGCTACTTTGCGCACAAAATAATCCCTGAACTCGCCTTTCATTTTAATGGCTGACAAAGCGGCCATATGGTAGAGCTTTTTGAGCTGCGCATTTGCCCTGAAAGAGACCTTGCGCCTGGAGCGCTGGCTGGTGCCTGACTCAAAGCAGAACGGGGCAACTCCCACGTGGCAGGCAAACTTTCTGCCAGAGCTGAACTTGCTAAAGGCCGAGGTTGCAATTATGGTCTGGATGGCAACCTGCTCCCCAACCCCGTCCACCGAGGTGAGCACCTGTTTTTGGGCAGTGAGCTTGTCGCTCGAGGCCAGCAGCTGTTTGATCTGCCGCTCTATTTCCCCGATCAGGCTGCTTAGAGCGGTCATCTGCTTTTTAAGGCGCTTGCTGCGGGCTTGGTAAAGGGCATCGTCCATAAACCCCTTCAGGTCCCGGAGCTGGGTTTTGTATTTGGCCCGCTCTTTTACATAAAGCTCCCGTTCAGCCGACAAGGCCCTGACCGATTCCAGGATCTGGTCTTCCTGCTTTTGAATAAGGGCCTTGTCCTGATGCCTTTTGGCATAGTCGGCAATCCGGCAGGCATCCGCCTGGTCGTTTTTATAGCGTATAACCCCGGAGCGCTGCCTGATCTCGGCCCCGCCCTGCAGCCAGAGCGAATACCCTTTTTGCAGGCATACCTGGCGCAAAGGATAGCCGTAATGGCCCGTATGTTCGGCACAGACAAGTGTGTTGCCGGGTTGAATGGTTTTAAACAGCTTTTCAAAAAACTGCTTTATGGCAGCGGGCTTGTTATCAATGCGGAAGCTTTCGGGGGCAGCACCCGGGCGCAGAAGCGCTATATCCAGGGTCAGTTTGCTTACATCAATTCCGATAATTGTTTCAAAATGCATACTTTTACGGTTAGAAAGTTGAAGAAAAGAACCCTTGCCTAATAACCTTAACAGGTTTGTCTGATTTCTTATACAGGCCTTGGTTCTTAAATCCTGTCAGTCCCGAATAGCGAATTAGATCCTTCCATCTAAGGCGTTCAGTGGGTCGCTGACAGGACTTCAATTTTAAACCATTTCATCCATATTTCACACTGCACAAACCTAAGGTATCGTTCAGGATGACGCAATAAATAAAATGGCTTAAAGGAAATAGCCACTGCCAACGCAATAGGGGAAAGGCCAGATCCATTTCCAAATTTCTAAATCTTCAAATTTTCAAATTTCCAAATTTTCAAATCATCAAATCAGTATCTTTGCAGCTTATGAAAGAGAAGATTGAACAGGTAGCGCAGGATATTCGCGCTTTTGTAATAGAAAATCCCGGGCAACTTGAAGAATTCCGGATCGCCTATATGGGCCGCAAAGGCCGCCTGGCGGATCTGTTCGACGACCTGAAAACGGTACCGAATGAAGAGAAAAAAGCCATGGGCCAGAGCCTGAACGGCTTAAAGCAACTGGCGCAGCAGCGCTTCGACGAAGCCCAGGAGCAACTATCCGCTGGCCAGCCGTCGGCAGATAAACTAAACTTGGATTTTACCTTGCCGCCGGTACCCAATACCTTAGGCACCCGGCACCCGCTTTCTTTGGTGCGCGAAGAGATTATCCGCATCTTTGGCAGAATTGGCTTTAACGTATCGGAAGGGCCGGAAATTGAAGACGACTGGCACAACTTTACAGCGCTGAATTTCCCGGAAAACCATCCGGCCCGCGAAATGCAGGATACTTTTTTTGTGCAGCGCAACCCGGATTATTTGTTGAGAACCCATACGTCTACGGTGCAGGTGCGCATTATGGAAAATAACCAACCGCCCATCCGCACCATTATGCCGGGCCGCGTTTTCCGGAACGAAGCTATTTCAGCCAGAGCGCACTGCATGTTCCACCAGGTAGAAGGTATTTTTATCGATGAGAACGTAAGCTTTGCTGATCTGAAACAAACCATTTATCATTTTGCCAAAGAAATGTTCGGCGCCAATACGCAGATCCGTTTCCGGCCATCGTTTTTCCCGTTCACGGAGCCCAGCGCCGAAATTGATATTACCTGCCTGATCTGTAAAGGCGAAGGCTGCAACATCTGTAAGAAAACCGGTTGGGTAGAAATTGGCGGCTGCGGCATGATAGACCCGGCGGTTATGGAAAGCTCGAAAATAGATCCGGAGAAATATTCGGGATTTGCTTTCGGGATGGGCATTGAGCGGATTACCATGCTGCGTTACCAGATAAAAGACCTGCGCCTGTTTACCGAAAACGACGTGCGTTTCTTAAGGCAATTTGAAAGCGTAGTATAATTTTTAAACATTTCCGGTTGCTGGCAGTTTTTAAAGCTAAAGCCTGCCGTTTAAAATTATAATTCTTAAGAAACTGAAAGCCAGAAAAGTATGCCTGGTTTCTGGCTTTTGCGGAAAGACATATTGCGCCGGGTGCAACTTTATTGGCCTGAAATTGCTTGTAACTAATACCTACAGATTTCGAATAAGTACGGGTTTCAGAATGCGCTGACAGTCAGGGTTTTTACGATTTTGTTAAATCCGCTTATTTCATTTTTAAACAGTACCTTTACCGAAACCAAAATACTCCGGCTTGAGTATGGAAACCTTAAATCCGGAATTTCATAATTTTTTAATTGATTATTAATGGCAGCACCAAGATTTAAAGCTCCTACCAACGATTTCTTTTCGGAATTAAAAACCCGCATAAACGATCATTTTGAACGCAAAGGCACCACCCAGACCGGCAATGCCAAACTTTTTACCAAAGCCATAATTCTGGTGGTGAGCGTAATTGGTTTGTATGTGCACCTGGTATTCTTTACGCCGCCGGCCTGGCTGGCTATTTTAGAATGTGCGCTTTTTGGAGTGGCCGGAGCTTCCATTGGTTTCAATATTATGCACGACGGCGCCCACGGCAGCTTCAGCGATTATAAATGGCTGAACAACCTGGCGGGTCTTTCTCTAAATATCTTAGGCGGTAACGTGTTTATGTGGAATACCAAACACAACGTTATTCACCACACCTATACCAACATAGACGAAGTAGACGATGATCTGGATGCGCGTCCGTTCTTACGCCTTTGCGAATCGCAGAAACGTTTGGCGCTGCACAAATACCAGCATTTTTATTTCTGGGCCGTTTACGCGTTCCTTTACATTTACTGGATCGGGTATTCCGATTTCCATAAGTATTTCTCCGGTAAGATCGGCGATTTTAAAATTGCTAAAATGAAGCGTTCGGAGCATATTTCGTTCTGGAGCTTTAAAGTAGGTTTTGTGGCCCTGTTCGTAGCGCTGCCGATCTTTATGGTAGGTTTCCTGCCTTGGCTGGTTGGTTTTATGGCCTTTACCATGTCTACCGGTTTGGTAATGAGCGTGGTATTCCAGCTGGCGCACACCGTGGGCGAAACGCATTTCCCGGTGCCGGAAGCTACTACCAATAAAATGGACGAAGCCTGGGCGATTCACCAGTTAAAAACTACCGCCAATTTTGCAACCAATAATAAAATTGTTTCGTGGTTCTCTGGCGGGTTGAATTTCCAGATAGAGCACCATTTATTTCCGAAGATATCGCACGTGCATTACCCGGAGATCAGCAAAATAATTAAAAAAGCCTGCCAGGATTACGGTGTGGAATATATCGAATTCCCGAAACTGCGCACCGCTATTTATTCGCACGTGATGCACTTACGCCATTTAGCATTGGCTAACTAAGCTACACCACCATCTCCAACTTAAAAAGTCCGGGCTCTGTAAAGGCCGGACTTTTTTGTGCTCAAACCCTACCATTTTTGTCTGCCGGATTCTACCTGCAATCTCCACCAAGGCCTGTCCCCTGACAGGCCTTTCGTAAAACTTTCAGTAAGCTCTTTTAAAATGATGAGGGCTGTCAGGGGACAGCCCTCGGGGAGGACACAAACCACGTATTGCCATATATATGCTGAAAGTGCCTGACTTTTTTGGGCTCAAACCCTACCGTTTTTTATTCGCCGGGCTCTACGTGTAACCGTATTTGTTTTTCGGAGAGCGGATAAATAAAGGCGGTACTTTGCTTTTTCCAACCCAGGTGCCGGTAAAACATATCGGCTTTTTCGGTGGCGGAAGTAAGGGTTATGAAGTGGTAATCCAGGAGCTGATCGGTAAGGGTTTTAACGACAAGTTCGCCTAAGCTTTCGCCCTGATGATCGGGGTCTACAATAATATCGGCCAGCTGGGCGTAGAATTTTCCGTCGTCTACGGTCCTTCCGAAGGCAATTATTTTTCCGGCATCATCGAATACAAATACTTTGTAAGTGCTGCGTTCAAACGAAGTTTTAATGTCTTCCGGATCGCGTTCCATCCAGCCTACGCTGTCATAAAGTTCAGTCAGGCGGCTCCAGTCAATGGTATTCAGATCAGGGTTGAGTTTGTGGGTCATTCAGTTTAAAAAGATTAAAAATTTAAATGTTGCCGTGCAGCACGGTCGGATTTTTTTCCCGGATAAGTTCCTGCAGGCGCAGGGCGTTAAAGCCGGCGTAACCCAGTTGATCGTTGTCGAAATAGATATACACGTCTTTGTGCTGGGCCTGCCATTCCAAACATTTATCGGCCCAAAAAGTTAGCGTTTCGTCGGAATAACTGCCCTGGTATTTAAAAGCAGTAGGACCGTGCAGCCGGATATAAACAAAATCGGCGGTAACTTCCAGCGGCGACATATGGTTGGCCAGTTCGTAAATGCAAAAGGCGGCGTTGTACTGCCGGAGCAGTTCGTAAATTTCCGGGGTATACCAGGTGTGGTCGCGGAATTCAAAGGTGTACCGGAAATGCGGAGGAATAACGCGCAGCAAATTCTCTAACCGTTCGGCATTCACTTTCCAGGCGGGCGGTAATTGAAATAAAATTGGTCCCGTTTTTTCGGCCAGGGGAATAAGATTTTCGAAAAAGCGGATGGTACTTTCCTGCGGGTCTTTCAGCTTTTTCATGTGGGTAATGTAGCGGCTGGCTTTTACGGCAAACACGAAATCGTCGGGAACAGAAGCGCGCCAGGAAGCAAACGTTTCGGCGGAAGGCAGTTTGTAAAAGGAATTATTGATCTCTACCGTCCGGAAAAACTGCAGGTAATACTTTGTAAAATCTTTGGATTGCATGCCGGCGGGGTAGAAGTTACCAACCCAGTATTTGTAATGCCAGCCTGATGTTCCCACAAAGATCTTTGCCATTTCCGGATTTATTTCCGGAGGGTATACTACTGCGCGGCCGGAAAGTTAGGCGGATCTTCCCGGAATTATTTTGTGGTTATTAACCAGGGATTAAAGCAGGTGATTCCCTTTTCACCTGCTACCTTAAGGGTTTCCTTTTGCGGGGAAAATACCCGATCTGCCGGTAGCGGGAAAAGATTTAAAGGAAAAACGGTAGGGCCAGGGTCAGAAAAACTGGTACGCCGCCGGACAGTAGGTGTTCAATAAGCGTACACTTTTTTAATAGGATGATTAGCTTGAAAATTGTAACTAATTGATAGTTAAACAGTAGTATTTAGTGGCACAAGCGTTGCATTTGGTGTCGGCGATATGTTTCACTTTAAATTTTACAGTTATGAAAATGCTCATTCTGGTTGCCGCAGTCCTGTTTTTTATTTCATTAGCTTTTAAGAGCGCACTTTCTTCCATTCACTACCCTTCTTCAGGCATTCAGTTACCGGTAGTTGAGATTTACGCTTCTAAGATTGCTGCCAATACTGCGGTTTTCACGGCAACGCCCTGGCAGCCGGCAGGTTGCTAAAATAGCGGTTGGTTTCAGGTGAAGTTAAGGCTGAGAACTATTCCTTTGCTCACTTCTGATTTTGCCTGGAGATCGCCTTTGTGCAACGCTATGATCTGCATGGCCAGGCTTAAGCCAATGCCGGAATTATTTTTGCAGCTGGTAAAATCTGGAAAATGCTGGCTACAGGTTTATGCCACTGTTCTGCTCCTGAAAAGGCTTAGTTGAGAAGCTGTGAATGGCGCGCCTCCGGTAAAGTAGATTCAGTAAAATTTAATTTTATCAGGTTTGGGAGGTTTGTTTTTTTGCTTTGGCAGATCAATATGAATAGTAAGCTCCTGGCTGAAATTAACTGGGCGGTCCTTGTTTTTGGCGGGTTTCCAGGCCGGCATCAGGGGCAAAGCCCGCATAACTTCCGCATCCAGCGCAGGCGATAATCCTTTAACTATTTTGGGATCTTTTATGCGGCCATTTTTCTGGATAACGAACTGAACCGTAACTTCTCCCTTGATTTGTTTTCTTTCCATTGCCTTCGGAAAATCGATGTGCCGGCGCAGGGAATCCATAAGGGCCATCCGGCCGCCCGGAAATTCGGGCTCCTTATCGGTAACGGTAAAAATGCGGTTTCTTTCTTCGGCAGTTTCGGGCAGCCCTGAAATGGGGAACAGAACCGATACGATCTTACGGGCATTCACTGTTTTATTATTTAATATTCCGGGTTGCCAGTTGGGCATATTCCGGGCAATTCTTAACAATACTTTATCTACTGCGGGGCTGATCCCATGCACTAATTCAATATCCTGCGGCTGGCCGGATTGGCTGATGATCATTGTTAAACCCGCGCTGAAGTTCCTCTCAAAACTAATATGGCTGGCAGCTAAAGAATCTAAAAAGTAAATTTCTAACGCTTCTTGTCCGCCGGGAAAAATAGGCATCTGGTCGGCAATTACATACACTTTTTTTGCCTGGCCTGACCCGGCTTTCTGGGCCAGGGCGGGGAATCCGGTAAAAATGTAGCCAGCCAGAAGGAACAGGATAAAAATGAAAATTGCCTTCATTGTTTGATTACTAAAAAGACCTTAATCGCGGAAATAACTTTTACCGTAACGGTCTATATAACCGGTTTTGCCGGTTTCAAAATTAATTACCTTTAGTAAGCCGCTTTCCCAGGTGGTATAGGGCAGGTAATCTGACTGTTGTTTTGCGTACCCTTTGGGTAGCGTGGTTAACGGAATTAAGAGCTGTCCATTTAAACCAACAGCCCCAATTGATTTGTTCTGGTAAACCTCTGCCAAACCATTTTTGAAGGGACCAATGCTGGGAAATTTAATAGGAAAAACTTCTTCGTTATTCCTGTTGATCAAGCCCTGCGCCCCGTGCCAACTAATTTCAGCATTTACCCCAACTTTAAAAAGGTCAGCATTAATAACTTCAATTTTATCATAAGCGAAGGGGAGGATCTGATTTCCTTCCAGGTCTATTACGCCCCATTTCCCGTTTTTGCGGCCGGCTGCAAGGCCATAATAAAAGGGCGAAAACTCTTTTTCTTTAAACGGAATAATTACGACATCAGGATCATTTGGTGCTCCAGGTACGGTTCCATTTCCGGAGACCAACACCCAGTTCCCATCTTTTCGGTCGTAGGTAGTCTTCCAGAAAAAGCCCTTTAAATACCGGAGAGCGCCGGTTTCGGGCTCATACATGCCGAAATTTTTATTATCCCGGCCCAGTAAGGCAAAGGAATTGTTTTCCTTAATATAATTGATCTCCTGATGATTGAACGGAACTACCACTTCGCCACTTTTATTGATAATGCCCCAGTTGCCGTTCTGTTTTACTACCGCTAACCCATTTCTAAAGAAGTTTACCTTTTCAAACTGTAACGGTATGGCCACTTTACCTTCCGGGTTTATAAAACCGGATTTTCCATCTTTCGTAACCGCAGCTAACCCCTCAAAAAACGGCACAGCATAATCAAACTCCAAAGGAATAAACAATTCGCCTTTGGGGTTTATGAAGCCGTATTTTGTTCCATTGCTGATCCTAAGAAGGCCATCCAAAAAAGGCAACATAGAATAAGTAGTTGGCGCGTATAAAACGGAACCGTCCGCCCGAATAATGGAACAATCTTCCTCATGACAGGCTATAAACAAACCATAACCCAAATAACTTATAGCATTAAAATTTCTGGGCAGGATCTCTTTGCCGGTACTATCGTGAAGTCCGTAAAAAGTGTTATAATAGCGCTGCCCGCATAAACTTCCGGATCTTTGTACGGAGGCAGAAGACTTGAACATTGCCGTTTCCAGATCGCTGAGATAAATAATGTCAGGGTTCGAAATAGGAAAGACCTTAACAATTTTACCTTTATCGGTGATCTGGGATTGGCGGGCCTCCAGATTTGACCAGAAGGTATAGGTTGAAGTTATTTCGGTAGGATAATTATATTGCGTTTTAACAATTTCATTTCCTTTTTTATCGATCAAGCCCCACTGCTTTCCATTCGCAACTTTAGCAAAACCGGCTTCGCTAAACAATTCAACAACCGTGTATTTTGGTTCTATCCTGATCTTACCGGTACTATCGGCATAACCCCAAAGGTCGCCGGCCCGGTAAGGGATCAGGGCAGGCAGCTTCAGGGAAAGGCTTTTCTTTGCATCTGGCCCCTGACCCAATACCGGCCTTTTCAGGAACAGGCACATGCTGGCTGCAAAGAAAATATAGAAAGCAATACGGCAGATCAAGGTTGGAAGCTAAAAAGTTACTTAGAGCAATTTACTTAAAAAATAACAAACCCTGCTAATAATTGTCGGCTTGTGCCAGTATGTATAGCAATGGTACAACCGGTTGTTCCATTACCGGACATATTTTTAATCTTCGATTGAGATTTATTATGGTAAAATGTTGATTTATAATGCGTTGGAATTTATGGCACAAGCGTTGCAAAAGTGGTATTAGAAACAATTCAAAAACTAAAGTTCAACAATTTAAAATTTACTACTATGAAAATCTTAACCCTTATCTGCGCAATGATGTTCTTTTTTTCTTTCGCCTTGCAGAACGCTTTGAAAGGAATTACTTACCAACCCGCAACCGAGCAGGCCCGGGAAATGATGGTTATCAATTTGGATGAAATTGAGATCGTAGCGGCACCACTTTCGGAAGAGGCAGGTCTGGCAGTAGCTGTAAAATAACAGCTGCTGGCAACCTAAAAGTTTAGACTAAACACCGTTCCTTCCCCCACTTCCGATTTTACCTGGATATTGCCTTTATGCAGCGCCATGATCTGCTTGGCCAGACTTAAGCCAATGCCGGAACCATCTTTGTGGCTGGTGAAAAACGGAATAAAAATATTGTCGAGCAGTTCTTCCGGAATACCGGTGCCATTATCGGTAACTTCAATAACTACCTGCCCGTTTTCAAGCAGCCTGCCGGAAAGAATAATTACCGGCTGTGGCTTTGCTTTTACGGCCCGTTCCGCGTTTACAATTAAATTGATCAGGACCTGTTCCAGTAGATGCGGGTCGGCCTGCAACGTTAAATTGGGGTTAGGCAGCTCTACCAGCAACGTAATATTTTCCTGCTCCAGGCGGGGCTTTAAAAGGCCGGAAATGGAACGGAATAATTCCTCCACGTAAACGGTGGTTAAATACAATTCGGTAATTTTACTCAGGTTCCGGTAAATCTGCGCAAACTTCAGCAAACCTTCGCTGCGGTTCTGAATTACCGTAATTACTTCCTCTACATCCTGCAATAGTTCCTGGTTCGGCTGGGCTTCCTGCTTTTCGGCAAATTCTTCCCGGTTTAGCTTTAAGTGGTGTAGCATAGTATCGGCCAGCGAAGAAATGGGCGCTACCGAATTCATGATCTCATGCGTCATAACCCGCAATAATTTCTGCCAGGCTTCGGTTTCGGTTTGATCAATGGTATTCCCAATGTTTTTAAGCGCTACCAGGGTTAAATTAAGGTGCTGCATTTTAAAGCTTCGCGCCGAAATCAGTAATTGTACCGGATTCTGGTTTATCCTTAATTTTACCAGTTGCGAATCGTTGGGCTGCAGTTTTTTTAATGCCTGGTATAGCCCTTCCTGGCGTTTTTCCAACGCTGCAATATTCCTCAAATGAGGCAGGTGAATGGTTTGTTTAAAAGCTTCGTTTACCCAATGCACTTCGCCGCTTTCGTCGTAGGCAATAATGCCAGTATCGATAATCTGCAGAATGCTTTGCAACAACTGGAACTGCGCTTCTTTTTCGATGCGCAGCTGTGTGAAGCTCTGGTTTATCTGGTTAAAAGCATGGTGCAGTTTGGGCAGATCGGAACGGGTATTTTTTTCGGTGAACTGCAGGGAAAAGTCGCGATTTTTAATGGAAAGTAAAAAGCGCGCAAGTTCCTGCTGGCTTCGGGAGAGGTAGCGCACCAGTTCCCAGAGCTGCACCAGCACAATAATAATAGCGGTTAAAATCTGCGGCAGAAATAACTGGTACAGTGCATAAACCACCACGTTGAGCATGGCAAAAAGCAGCAATATCCGCAGCAGTAAACCTAACCAGAGTTGCTTAAATATCATGTTTGGAAAGTCGGCGGTAAAGGGCGGCGCGGGTAATGCCTAACTCCCGGGCCGCTTTGGAAATATTGCCTTTATTTTTTTCGATTACTTTAATAATAGTATTGCGTTCTATTTCGCTCAGGGCCATAGGTCCTTCTGTTTCAGCCAGGGAAATTTGCTCCGGAAAAACGGTATCTTCGAAGCCCGAAAAACTAAAATCCTGCGGCCGCAATACGTTTCCTTCCGATAAAATAATGGCCCGTTCAAGGGCGTGCTGTAACTCCCGGATGTTGCCCGGCCATTTATGCTGCTTTAGTTTTCTAAGGGTAGCTTCCTCAAATTCCGGTACCGGTTTGCGGTTCTTTTCAGCGTAATGTTTGGCAAAGTGACGGGCTAATAAAAGCACATCGTCGCCGCGTTCGCGTAAAGGTGGTAACTTAATTTCTACGGTATTGATGCGGTACACCAGGTCTTTCCGGAACTGGTTTTTAGCGGCCATTTCGTAAAGCGGCGCGTTCGTAGCGGAAACCAGCCGGATATCTACCGGAATAGACGTATTGCTGCCCAGCGGAATTACCTGGCGGTTCTGCAAAACGGTTAATAATTTGGCCTGCATGGGTAGCGAAATATTGCCGATCTCATCCAGAAAAAGGGTGCCGCCGTTGGCAGCCACAAAGCGGCCGGTACGATCTTCTTTGGCATCGGTATAGGCGCCTTTTTTGGCCCCGAACAATTCGCTTTCAAATAGATTTTCGCTGAGGGCGCCCACGTCTACCGGAATAAAAGGTTTGCCTGCCCGGAAAGATTTGTTGTGCAGCGCCTGCGCTACCAGTTCTTTGCCCGTGCCGTTTTCGCCTAAGATCAACACGTTGGCTTCGGTAGGGGCGATCTTTTCAATTTTGTAAAAAACGTCCTGCATTGCCTCACTCTGCCCCAGCATTGCCATATCGTTCAGCGTACCCGGAGTGCTTTGCCGGGCAGCGGGTTCTTTGCCTTTCTGGCTTTTCTTTTCGCAGGCTTTAGTTAAGGCTTCCAGCAGTTTTTCGTTGCGCCAGGGTTTCAGAATAAAATCGGTGGCGCCGTCTTTTAAAGCCCGCACGGCCAACTCCACGTCGCCGTAAGCCGTGATCATGATTACGGCTACGTCTTTATCTTTTTCGCGGATCTTATTCAGCCAGAAAAAACCTTCGTTGCCGGTATTCAGGGCGCTCTTGAAATTCATATCCAGGAAAATGACATCGAAGGGCTGGCGGCTGATAAGCGAAAGCAGGTTCTCCGGATTTTTCTCCGTTACCACTTCTTTTACTTCGGTTTTTAATAGCATTTTTACGGCGAAAAGTAGATCCGCTTCGTCATCCACTACCAGCACCCGGGCGTTCTTTACGTTCATAAAAACAAGGTTAAAAGCCTAAAAATCAACCTAAGTTAAACATGATTTTTAATTTGCAAAAGCGTCTTTTTTAAGCAAAAAAATTGTGTTTCGGAAGCGAACACTTTGCGAAAAAAAAGGTGTACCGATAGCGAACACTTTTTTGGCCGATTTTGCTACCGTTTTTTATAATTACCTGAAAATCAATAAATAACTATTCTGGCATTTTTGTTTCTTGCAGAATGGCAGGTGTAGAAAAAATATTTTTTCAATTCTTCAACCACTGGCTTTATGCTCTACAATTATCTGAAGATCGCGCTCCGGAATTTAATGCGCCATAAGGTGTTTTCGCTTATCAATATTTTTGGTCTGGCCCTGGGCATGACCTGCTGCATTCTCATTATGCTTTGGGTTAAAGATGAATTAAGTTTCGACCGTTTTCATAGAAATGCCGATGACCTGGTGCGCATCATCAGCGTGCAGCATTACCCCGGCGCCGACGACCTGATCACGCAATCGGGACCCGGGGTGATCGGGCCCAGTATGGCAAAAGAACTGCCGGAAGTGGCCCGGGCTATCCGGTTAAGCTGGGACCAGGAAGAGCTTTTTAACCACGGCGAAAAGTCGCTGAAAGCGCAGGGGTTTTACGCCGATACTACTTTCTTAACCGCCTTTACCTTTCCGCTCATTCACGGCGAAGCTAAAAATGCGTTAACCCAACCGGGTTCCGTGGTAATTACCGATAGCCTGGCCATGAAGTTTTTCGGCACCACCAATGCAGTAGGGAAAGTTTTTAAAACCGATAATTCAAAGAGTTATAAAGTAACCGGCGTTACCCGGAAACCGCCCAAAAATTCTTCCCTGCAATTCGATTTTGTAAAGCCATTCGAAGATTATTTAAAAGAGAATACCTGGCTGAACACCTGGGATAATTACGGCATGCGAAACTTTCTGCAACTGAAACCCGGCACCGATCTGGCCGCATTCAACGAAAAGATCCTGGAATATCCGAACCAGCCTGGCCGGGGTGACCGCGACATCGACGTGTTTGTGCAGCCGCTGGTAAAAGCCCACCTTTATTCCGATTTCCGGCCCGGCAAAACCGAAAGCGGCGGCATCATGTACGTACGGTTATTTTCGGCGGTGGGCGTTTTTATTCTGCTTATTGCCTGCATTAACTTCATGAATTTATCTACGGCCCGTTCTGCTAAAAGAGCCAAAGAAGTTGGCGTACGCAAAGCCATTGGCGCCGGCAAAAACCAGATCGTAACGCAATTTCTGGCCGAATCTATTCTTATCGCTTTCCTGGCCTTGATCGTGGCCGTAAACCTGATCGGTTTGCTGCTGCCGGGCTTTAATAAGCTTACCGAAAAAGCAGTGCAGCTGGACCTGACCAACCTGAACCTGATCTTTTTGCTGCTTGGCGTGGCCTTGTTTACCGGCATTCTGGCGGGCAGTTATCCGGCTTTTTTCCTGTCTTCGTTTAACCCGGTTACCGTGCTGAAAGGCACCGTGAAGCACAGCAAAAGCGCGGCCTTTTTCCGGAAAGGGCTGGTAGTTTTTCAGTTCGTTTTATCTGCCATTTTAATTGTGAGCACGCTGGTGGTTTACCTGCAGCTGCACTTTATCCGGACCAAAGACATCGGCCTGAACCGGAACAATGTGCTGAGTGTGCCCATGGAGGGCGATATGTATAAGAACTACAACGTCATAAAGCAGGAGTTGCTCAAGACACCCGCCATCACTTCCGTTTCCGGCGCCAGTCAAAGCCCCATAGATATGGGCAACAATACCCCGGATGTGCAGTGGGAAGGAAAAGAGCCGGGCGCAGACATCCTGATCGACATTCTGCATACGGATTACCAGGCGCTGGAAGCCTTGGGCATCAGACTAAAAGAAGGCCGCGATTTTTCGAAAGACTTTGGCGCCGATACCATGAATTACCTGGTTAACGAAGAGGCGCTGCGGTTGATGCAACTGAAAAATCCGGTGGGTAACTGGCTAACCATGAACAAGCAAAAAGGGCAGATCATCGGGGTGATTCACGATTTCCATTCCCGGAGAATGAAGGAAGGCCTGAAGCCGCTTATTATAGCCCTGCGGCATAATAAAGGCTATTTTCAGCACTTGTTCGTTCGCATTGCCCCGGGCAAAACCGCCGAAGCTTTAACCGCGGTGGAGAAAAGCTTAACCAAACATAACCCGGCTTATCCGTTCCAGTTTACCTTTCTGGATGAGGAGTTTGACAAGATGTATACCAGCGAAGCCATTATTGTAAAACTCAGCAATTATTTCGCCGCCATCGCCATTTTTATTTCCTGCTTAGGCTTGTTCGGGCTGGCCCTTTTCACCGCTGAACAGCGCACCAAAGAGATTGGCATCCGGAAAGTGCTTGGGCGCTTCGGTTTCGGGCATTGTGTTTATGCTGAGCAAAGATTTTCTGAAGCTGGTTTTGATCGCCAATTTAATTGCCTGGCCGCTGAGCTGGTACTTCATGCAAAAGTGGCTCGAAGATTACGCTTACCGCATGGACCTGACCTGGTGGATCTTTGCCGTGGCCGGGATGGCTACCTTACTTATTGCCTTGTTTACAGTAAGTTTCCAGGCCATTAAAACGGCCATTGCCAACCCGGTGTTTTCCCTGCGCAGCGAATAATTTTTAATAGAAAACGCTATCCAATTTCGTTAAAAAAGTAGACCATAAATAGTATGAAAAAACTCCTGCTTTCAAGTGTGCTGTTTTGCTTAAGTTTTACAGTTTTTGCTCAGGATAAATCCGACGAAAAACTGATCCGGGCGGCAATTCTGAATTATGTAGATAGCTTTTATAATGCCGATACTTCCAAGGTATATGCCAGCGTGCATCCGGAACTGGCAAAGCGGGGTTATTATAAACGGGAAGGTAATTACCGGGAAGGTAAAATGAATTTCAGGCAAATGGTTAATCTTTCCTCCAAATGGAATAAAACTACGACTGTTCCGGCCAATGCACCCAAAGAGATCACCATTTTTGAGATCCAAGAAAAAATTGCCACAGCAAAGCTCCGGGCAATGTGGGGCACCGATTATTTTCACCTGGCTAAACTGGATGGTCAGTGGAAAATAGTGAACGTGATCTGGCAGGATTAAAGCCCTTATTTTTCCGAAAAATTAATAAGTTAAACGGTCCGTTAGGCCTTGCGATTTCATTTTGGGGACTCTCCCCTTTAGGACAACCTGAAACGAGAGTTTCAGGGATGCGAGCGAAGCTCAAGGAGGGGCGTTTACACCTGCAATTAAAAATCAGATAATGTAAACACCCCTATAATCCCCTCAAGGGGATAGTCAAAATCCAGAATGCAGCCGCACTGCTAAATTATCTGAATACCTGCAGGTGAAATCCCTGCGGGCTGAAATCATACGCTTTCCCCTTTCTGAAACACTACTGAATTATGAAAACCATTTTTACGGCTATTTTCTTTTTTTACCTGCTGATTTCCGGCAACCAAGCTATTGCTCAGACAACCTGCAACTGTCCGGAGAACTTCGATTATTTAACCGAAAAGATCCGGATCAATTACGCCGGTTACCAGGATAAAGTAAATACAAATACAAAAGCTGCATTCGAAAAACTAACCGCCGAACAGCGAACCAAAGCCGCCCAGGCAAAAACCGACGATGAATGTTTTAAAGTGCTGCGGGGCTGGACTGATTTCTTTAAAGACCGGCATACCGGCGTCAGCTTTCAAACCCCATCGGCCATAACCGAAACCGATCCGGTAAAGATCAGGGCAATGTTTGCCGGTTCCGAAAAAATAAAGCTCAGCGAAAAAGAAGCCCGCAAATACCTGGATAAGAAACGCAAAAAACTGGACCCGATTGAAGGAATCTACCGCCCCAAAGACGGGAATTACCGCGTAGCCATTATCCGCAACGAAACCAAAACCCGCAATTTTGCCGCTGTTATTCTGAAAGCCGATAGCATCTGGTGGATGCCGGGTCAGATAAAAATGGAGTTTAAAAAAGCGCCTGAAGGCTACCAGACTGCCTTCTATATGCGTGATCATTCCCGGCAGGAGCATTTAAGCAAACTCACAGAAAATGAATTGAAGATCGGAGCACTGAGCAGTTATGTAAAAGTATATCCGGAAAGCAAAGAAACTGGTACGGAACCAGCAGTTCAACCCGGTGGATTTTCGCTGGTTTCATTGAGCCCCAATACCATGCTGCTTACCCTACCGCACTTCGACCACCGGATGAAACCTGTGATCGATAGCCTTATCAAAACAAACCGCCAGAAACTGTTGAACACCCCAAATCTGATCATTGATGTGCGTAATAACGGCGGCGGCTCCGATATCAGTTATATGGAAATTCTGCCTTATCTCTACACCAACCCGATGAAAGCCGTTAGTTCCGCTATCTGGTCCTCCGACGATAATATTGCCAAGTTTCAGGCGGTTGTGGATGATAAGGCTTACCCGGAAAGCAGCAAGAAAGAAACCCGGGCTTTAATAGAAAAAATGAAAGCTGCCAAAGGTACTTTTATAGACCGGCCCGATTATACTTACACCCGTGATTCGGTCTATGCCAACCCCAAACGCGTGGCGGTACTGATAGATAAAGGTTGCGCCAGCAGCGGCGAACAATTTGTGCTGGCCGCCAAAGAAAGCAAAAAAGTTACCACCTACGGCAACAATACCGCCGGAGTGCTGGATTATGCCAACGTGCAGAACCTGAAAATGCCCTGCCCGACCTTCGGTATTTATTACGCCACTTCCCGGTCCAAACGCCTGCCCCATTACCCGATAGATAATATTGGCATTGCGCCCGATGTGCGGTTACCGGAAGACCTGAAAGACCCGGTAAAACACGTTCAGCAGTTAATGGAAAATGGTAAGTAATTCTGCCTGAAAACTAAAAACTATTTCTCCGCTTATGAAAAAGTGCTTAACGCTAATCCTGTTAACTTTTCCTGCGTTCGCTTTTGCGCAAACTACCCACAAAAACCTGCCGGTAATTAAAGCCGGAAATGAAAAAGCCAGTTACCGGATCGGGAATGAAAAATCAAACTCCGGCTGGAATATTTCCCCGCAACTAAGTCCTGATGTGTTAACTGTTTACTGCTTTTCGGGCAAAGAAAAAGTAACCTTGAAAACCGACCAGGATTCTATTTCTTACACTATTAAACCGGGCGAAAGCAAACAATTTTATGTGCTGCTCAACGACAAAGATTATGCGCTTACAGAGTTTAAAGGCGTAACTTTTCCAGCCATAAAATTCGATGAAAAAAACCGGAAAGTGGCTTATGGATTTCGCTACGAAGACCAACCGGAAAACAATGCGTTTTTGAAGCGGCTTCGCTCTGAATATAATCTTGATGAAGAAATTAAAGGTGCAAAGAACGACACCGAAAAAGCCCTGAAAGTAATGAACTGGGTGCATAATCAGTGGAAGCATAACGGCAATAACCAACCAACGAAAGGCGACGCTTTAACAATTTTGCAGGAAGCAAAAGAAGGTAAAATGTTCCGGTGTGTGGAATATGGAATTGTAACCGCTTCGGCGCTGAATGCAATTGGCTTAAAATCCAGAGTATTAGCTTTGAAAACCAAAGACGTGGAAACTACCCAATCGGGTGCGGGCCACGTTGTTCTTGGAAACGTATTTAAATGATGCGGGCAAATGGGTAATGCTGGACAGCCAGTTCGATGCGATGCCAATGCTGAATGGAAAACCGTTAAATGCCGTAGAATTCCAGAATGCCATTGCTAACAATTTCGATAAGCTGGAAATTAAAAGTGGGAGCGGGGTAAACAAACGAACGTATGCCAACTGGATTATGCCATATTTGTATTACTTCGATTATAAATTCGATAACCGGGAAGGTGAGGTAAAAGACCAGCTAAAAGTAGACGGCAAAGCAAGTTTAATGCTGGTGCCAACTGGCGCGAAAAATCCTGCGGTTTTCCAACAGAAATGGCCGATCGCAAATTGCATTTACACCAATTCAATGGCAGATTTTTACGCGAAACCGCTTTAATTTTTAAATTACAAAAGGGCTATCCTTTAAGTATAAATAAGCAAAAAAATCGCCTGCTTTCAGGCGATTTTTTTGCTTTAAATGGATACCGTTTTTCAAAAGAACTATTCAGTTTTTAAGGCCAATACCGGATTCTTCCTGGCGGCTTTAATTGCCTGCACACTCATGGTTAGTAAAGCTATGCTCAGCGTGATAATTCCAGCCAGTAAAAAGGCGCCAACGCCTAAATTTATGCGGTACGTAAAGTCTTCAAGCCATTTGTTCATAAGGTAATAGGCCAGCGGCGCAGCAATTAAAAAGGCAATAATAACCAGCTTTATAAATTCCTTTGAGAACAAGTAAGTAATATCGAATAATGTAGCGCCCAAAACTTTGCGGATACCTACTTCTTTGGTGCGTTGCGCCGCCATAAAAGCAACCAGTCCATACAAACCTAAACAGCCGATTAAAATGGCGATGCCAGAGAAAATGCGGAACAAAGCAAACTGGCGCTTTTCTTTTTTGTAGAATTCTTCAATGCTTTCATCCAGGAATTCGTAGTTGAAAACATCGTCCGGATACGCTTTAGGCCACACGCTTTCCAGGTGTTGAATGGCTGCTTCGGTCTGGGTTGGGTCTATTTTTACGGCCAGGTGGTAATATCCCCGGCTGGTGGTGGTTATGATGGCCGGGTCGATGGGGTCGTGCAGGGAATTCTGGTGGAAATCTTCTACAACTCCCACAATGTTTTTTGGTACCGGTGAATGGAGCACGATCTTTTTACCGATGGCTTCTTCCGGCGATTTTAAGCCCAGTTTCCGGCGCATCGTTTCGTTGATAACCAGTTCATGAACCGTATCGTTTTTCTCGTATGGTTTTCCCGCCAGAAATTTCAGGTCAAAGAGTTCAAAATAATGCTCGTCTGCGTATTTCATACTGGCTGAAAAAGGCATATTTTCTTTAGTAGGGCCATAAGAAAAACTCGACTGCGAAGTAATATCCGAAGTAGGTGCTGCCAGAGCAAAGCTCGTTTCTTTTATGGCCGGATTTTTGGCTATTTCCTGGCGGAACGGCATCAGCTTTGCTGCTTCGCCCATGGGTAAGCGTAGCATGAGCACAGCATCTTTGGTAAAGCCCAGCGGTTTACTTCGGAAATATGCCATTTGTTCGCTTACCACCAGCGTACAAATAATCAGAACCTGGCAAATAGTAAATTGTACTACTACCAATGCCCGGCGCAACGAAATTCCTCCCACTTGCTGCGTAGACATTTTGCTTTTTAGCGCCGCCAAAGGCTGAAAGCGGGCTAGCACGAAGGCAGGATAAAGCCCGGAGAAAAGCGTAACCAAAACCAGTTCCAGGACCAGAAATAAAAAGATGCCCGGATCGTGAATAAGGCTGAAGGTGATCTTCAGTTCCATTAACTTATTCAGGAGCGGTAAGGTCAATTCGGTAAGAATGATGGAACCCAGAATGGCCGAAAGGGTAATTAAAAACGTTTCGCCCAGAAATTGCAGGATCAGGTGCCAGTAACTGCTGCCCAGTACTTTGCGCATACCAACTTCTTTGGAGCGTTTAATAGCTTGCGCGGTAGCCAGATTTACGAAATTGATACAGGCTGTAATGATCAGAAAAATTCCGATCAGCGCCATGGTCCAGATCACTTCTTTGGTAGTTCGCCGGGAGGTAAAGTTCGCCAGTTCAGCATTATGATGTATATCATGGAGCGGTTGCAGGAAAATGGTGGTTTCTTTCAATTTGGGAGCCAGCGGTAAAATGGTGGCGTTGATCTTCTGCTCCATTTCTGCCTGGCTCACGCCTTCGCGTAGCACCACAAATAAATTCTGGCTGCTTACGGTGGTGTTCCAGTTATCGAGGTTGTAAAAGAAAAAATCCTTTAACGTTGGCCGGGAAATAAAAAGAATGAACGGGAAATCGGTGGCTACCGGCAGGTCCGGAATTACGCCCGTAACCTTCATGGTAAGTTTGTTGTTGAACTTTATGATCTGACCAATGGCTTCGGTTTCAGGAAAGTATTTTTTCGCTACCGATTCGGTCAGGATCACGGTGTTTGGTTCAGCCAGGGTTTTGGCCAAAGCCGGGCTGACATTTGCAAACGAAAAGGTTTCAAAAATATCGGGTTCGGCAAATGCGATTAAGCCTTCTTCCACGAAATGTTTTGGGGTAGCGCCATTTTTTCCGGGTACGGTTATTTGTCCGCCTTCTTCGCCAAAAATTTGCGTAATGCCTTCCAGGCCCGGATTGTTTTCGCGCAGTAAAGCAGTGGCTGGTACCGGAATGGCAACCTGCTGTTGGGGCGTGCCCTCTATCTTGACATTTAAACCAACGCGGTAAATGCGGTCGGCTTTGGCGTGGAATTTATCGAAGTTAAGCTCGTATTTGATCACCAGGAAAAGCAAAATGCTACAGGTAATGCCCAGGGTTAAACCAAATATATTCAGAAAGCTGTAACTTTTATTCCGGATCAAAGTGCGGTAGGCGGTGAGCAGGTAAGTTTTGATCATGGTTTTGATTTTAGTCCGTTTGATTTAAAGCGCCGGAAAATTTAAAAAGTGTTTTTCCGGCCTTTGGAATTGTCAGATTCAAGCGCCGTGCCATTTCAGAAAAGTCACTTTTTAGGTCGTTTTGCCTACCATTTAAAAGTTAATTGTCCATGCATGGCCAAAAAATGTCCATGTATGGACAATGGATGTTCAGGATTTGGGAAAATAGATTAAATTTAGCTGGTTTTAAGGTTGGCACACTTTTGTTTACTGGTTCCGGAAACTACTTTAAAGCAATAACATTCCCATGGAAAAAAATCTGGGCAAAATTCTGATCATCGACGATAACGAAGACGTGCTTTTTTCGGCCAAAATGCTGCTGAAAAATTATGCCCGGGAAGTTATTATGGAAAAGAACCCGAAGAAAATTCCTTTCCTGGTTTCGAACGAAAACTTCGACCTGATCCTGCTTGATATGAATTTTACCGAAGACATAACCAGCGGCAAAGAAGGTTTTTTCTGGCTGAAAGAAATTCAGAAATACGATCCCGGAGCAGTAGTAATTATGATCACGGCTTACGGCGACGTAGAAATGGCGGTTCAGGCTCTGAAAGAAGGTGCCACCGATTTTGTGCTGAAACCCTGGCAGAACGAAAAATTGATCGCCACGCTTTCGGCGGCTGCCAAACTTAAAAATTCGCTCAAAGAAGTAAACCAGCTCAAGCAGGAAAATAAATTTCTGACCTCCGAACTGAACGATGCGCAACCGGTTATTCAAGGCAAGAGCCCGGCGATGCAACAGCTTTTTACCATTCTGGACCGCGTAGCCAAAACCGATGCCGATGTTTTACTCTTAGGTGAGAATGGGACCGGGAAAGAAGTGCTGGCCCGCGCCATTCACCAGCGTTCGAACCGGGCCGATAAGGTTTTTGTGAGTGTAGATATGGGCGCCGTAACCGAGACGCTTTTCGAAAGCGAACTTTTCGGCCACAAAAAAGGCGCCTTTACCGATGCTAAAGAAGACCGCATTGGTAGAATGGAAGCCGCGAACGGCGGTACCCTTTTCCTGGATGAAATTGGCAACCTGAGCCCGGGTTTGCAGGCCAAATTGCTTACCGTTCTGCAGCGCCGCGAAATTATCAGAGTAGGTACCAACAAACCTATTCCTATAAACGTGCGGCTGATCTGCGCCACGAATATGCCCCTGAAAGAAATGGTGCAGAACCGTGAATTCCGGCAGGATCTTTTGTACCGCATCAACACCGTAGAATTGAATATTCCGCCGTTGCGCCAACGTGCTGAAGACATTCCGGTTTTAGCTGAACACTTCCTGCAGATCTATGGGCAAAAGTACCGCCAGCCGGTAAAGCGGTTAGCCGAAAGCGGGGTTCAAAAACTGGTAAAATATAATTGGCCTGGAAACGTAAGGGAACTGCAGCACGCATTGGAGAGGGCCTGCATTATGAGCGACAACCGCGAATTAAAAGCCGAAGATTTTTTCTTTATTCAGGAAACCGAACCAATATTTTCTGCCACTCAAAACGACGAACTAAACCTGGATGAAATTGAAAAGGAAACAGTAACCAGAGTGCTACAAAAACACGACGGCAACGTTAGCAAAGCGGCCAAGGAATTAGGTTTGTCCAGAGGGGCGTTGTACCGCAGAATGGAGAAATATGCGCTTTAACCGTTACCGGCTGCAGGTGGTTTTGCGCCTGGTGGCGCTGTCCGTTACCATTTATTTTTTCGCGAAACTGAATTTCGATCCGGCTTACCGGGGCACGTATTTAGGTTTGGGCGCTTTCATTTTGCTTCAGCTTTTTATGCTCATCCGCTTCCACGAAAACACCTTAAAGCAAATAAACCGCTTCCTGAATTCCATCAGCTACGACGATTTTACTGAACAATTCCAGGCCGAAAAGGAAGGGGGTTTTCAACGGGAATTAGCCGCGCGTTTAAACGAAGTGATGGTCAAATTCCGGGAAGTGCGCACCGAAAAAGAAGCGCAGCTGCATTACTTCGAAGCCATTGTGCAGCACATCGGAATCGGCATTATTACCTACAAACCTTCCGGCGAAATCCTGCTTTTGAATAACTCTGCGAAGAAGCTTTTGCAGGCCGGCCAAACCAAAAATTTAACCGAACTGGCGCAAGTAAGTCCGGAGCTGGCCGAAAGTTTAATGCAAACCGAACACAACGAAAAAGCACTGGTACAGTTCCGGCAAAATGGTACGCTGGTACAGCTTTCGGTGCACGTAATTGAGTTGGTTTTGCTGCGTGAACCAATCAGGATCGCCTCCATTCAGAACATTCAGCCGGAGCTGGAAGAAAAAGAAATGGAAGCCTGGCATAACCTGGTAAAAGTGCTTACCCACGAAATTATGAATTCGGTTACGCCCATTGCGTCGCTGTCGGCCAGTGCCGGAGAAGAAGTGAACCAGCTGGCTGATACCGAAGCTGAAGAAGTAACCGTGCTGAAAGAAGAATTAACGGAGATCGGCAGGTGCCTGCAAACCATCAGCCGCCGCAGTGATGGCCTTATCAAATTCCTGAACGATTTCCGCAGCCTCACCATCAATAAGAATCCGCAGCTGACTTTGTTCAACGCCGCTGAATTGCTGCAGGAAATGAAAACCCTTTTCCGGGAACAATTAGCCGCCCAGCAAACCGAACTGCAACTGGAACTGCAAGCCGATTCGCTGCTGCTTTCCGCCGATAAAAGCATGATCGAACAGGTTCTCATTAACCTGGTTAAAAATGCGATGGAAGCCGTAGCCGCTCAAACAGAGAAACGCATTGTTCTAAAAGCTTATCACGACGACCGCAGCCGCATTAATATTGAAGTGACCGATACCGGCAATGGCATGACGCCGGAAGCGCAGGCGAAGATCTTTATTCCGTTCTACACCACTAAAGCTACCGGTTCCGGCATTGGCTTAAGCTGGTCGCGGCAGATTATGCGGCTGCACAAAGGTACCATCTCGGTTAATTCTAAGATCGGGGAGGGCACCAGTTTCCGGTTGCGGTTTTAGCAGTTTTTCCGGTCCAAAGAATAGCGTTTTTGTTTTCTTTCGGCACCTGCTATTTATTTCCGGTTGAAAAGAAATTCCCGCTGGTTTTCCTTTTTATGCGTATGATATCTGGCAGGACGGAAAGCAACTAAATAGGGCCGGTCTTTGTTTTTATGGAGCTTAGTTTAGAGGTTGTGAAAAGGATCAGGCAAATTCATTTTCATTGATTCTTGAATTGTTGGATTAACTTTACGCTAAATCTATTCAGCTTTAAAATAATAACCTGTTTGCCGCGTTTAAACTAAGGGAAATTTAACCTGCCGTTTGAAAAAGAATAGCTACAGGTTTCATCATCAGGAAAGGAATTAACTACGATGTTACAGGATTTGTTAGATTTGTTAAAAGGACTTATCACGCCCCCGGAGCCAGCATTAATTCCGGTGCCGGTCAGAAGCTAAATTGAGAATTTGTCTGGTTATAAACGCCAGATATTTATTTTAAGTGATTAAACCAGAAAGAGCCGTTCCTATTTCTTTAGGACGGCTCTTTTGTTTATTTTCAAGTTCAAAATACCGTGAGGTTATCCGTAGGCCTCCTAGTATTAAGACTTTTCCGGCCTGAATTAATACCGTTCTTCAATAGTAAATTCCCTTGGTAGCATAAATTTCTTTTCAAAAAACCTCAAACAAAATTTGGAAGCCTCGCGTTAATAAATTTACTTTGCTACACAAAGTACTTTTATGGCGCACGAAGCAGATTACGCAAAAGACCTCACCCAGATCCGTTCCATGATGGAGCGGAGCAGCCGGTTTATTTCTTTGAGTGGTTTATCCGGGGTTTCGGCCGGCCTCATTGGTTTGATCGGGGCGGGAGTGGTGCATTACCAGTTGCATTACGGCCAGTTTACGAAGTACAAAGAATACCCGGCCCGCAGTTTGGCTAAATTCGACGATAACTTTGTGCAGTTCTGCTTTGTAGTAGCGGGGCTGGTGCTGATTTCAGCTTTAGCAGCCGGCGTTTATTTCACCACCCGGCAGGCCCGCAAAACGGGTCAGAAGATTTTCGACAAAACTGCTAAACGGCTGGTGATCAACCTGGCTATTCCGCTGATTGCGGGGGGGATTTTCTGTCTGGCTTTACTTTACCAGGCGGAGCCCGGATTAATTGCCCCGGCCATGCTTGTTTTCTACGGGCTGGCTTTACTTAATGGCAGTAAATACACCTTCGAAGACATCCGGTATCTGGGCTTGTGCGAAATTGCTCTGGGCCTGATCGCTTCGTTTTATATCGGTTACGGATTATTGTTCTGGTCTTTAGGGTTTGGGTTGCTGCATATTATATATGGCACGGCCATGTACTTTAAATATGACCGCAAATAATGAAGGATTTCCTCGCAGGTTTAAATAAGGCGTTCGAAAACCGCGTCCGGCTGGGCATTATGTCGGTGCTGCTGGTTTCCGATGCCGTAGATTTTAATACCCTGAAAGAAATGCTGGATGTAAGCGACGGCAACCTGGCCAGCCATATTACGGCCCTCGAAAAAGCGGAATACGTGCTGGTAGAAAAGAAATTCGTGGGGAAAAAGCCGAATACAACTTACAGCGTTACCAAGCTGGGGCGGCAGGCTTTTAGCGAACATTTGAACGCTTTAGAAAAATTATTGGGAAGAAAATAAGATTTCAATTTTTTTTGCGTTTTCACTTTGTAATTCAAAGTACTTTTAAAAATATAAAACTATGGAAAAGACCAAAAGCGTAATTCATGAAAACCAGGTAGCAGACCTGGAGGCCCTAATTTTTGGCCGCAAACCCATCTGGACCGACGGGATATTTATAACTGGTCTGGTCTTAACGTTTCTGTCGGGGATAATATTTTTGTTTCCGGATTTTGCGCAGGAAAAATTTCAGGGCGACGATTTTTTCGGGGTTTTCTTTTTCAATTATGCCCTGGCGGTCTGTTACTTTTTCGTATTACTCTGTTCGGGGCTTTTGCGCTTTAGATGGACCCTCACCAAAAACTACACGGAGAACATTTTCCTTTTCCTCATCCTGTCGCTTATCAGCTCGTTTTCGCTGAACCGCAGCATTCCCATTTTTGAAGAATCGGCCACTTGGCTAACCGTTAGCCTGGTCGGTTTAGGCGCTACGCTTATTGCGGTTTGCTTCCGCCGCCATTTCCCGAGACCTGTAGTAACCTGCCTTTATTTTTTACTGGGAGCTGGCTTGGTTTTGTACCTGTATTTCAGCTTTTACCTGCTGCCTTTTTACCCCATCGGGCTAATTGCCGGTATTGCCCTTGGAATTTCGCTGCACGTTTTTATCCCGTTAATTTCGCTGTTATTTGTGGGCGTGCATTTGCTGCGGGCCGCCCGTTCCGATAAACAAATTGCTTACGCCGGCCTGGCCGGAATAGCGGCCCCACTGGTGGTTCTGGGCTTTTTCCTGATCAACTGGCAGGTAGTTAAAAGTAAACTGAATTATGCCCTGAATGCGGCCACCATGGAAGAGCACCCGCTACCGAATTGGATCACCATCAGCCGCCAGCTTCCTAAAACACCAATCGCCGAAAAGCTGGTGAAAACCGACCTGGTGTACAGCACGCCCCGTGAGCACGGCTGGAGCGCCTTCGATCTGCCCAGCCGTTCTTTCACCGAAACCCGGCGGCACGACCCGCTGGTAATGATCTCCTGTCTGCTGCTGGGAAAACCGGAATTAACCGAAACGGAGCGAATCAAAATTCTGGAAGCCATGTACGATTCGCGGCACCAGGCGCTGGAAAGGTTATGGTCGGGCAATGATCTGCAAACGGCCAACGTGGTGAGCAACGTAAGAATTTACCCCGATTACCGGATGGCTTACACCGAAAAGATCCTGAGTATAAAGAACAATGCAAGCTGGGACCGGAACCAGCAGGAAGCTATTTATACTTTTCATTTGCCGGAAGGCGGGGTGGTTACGTCGCTTTCTTTATGGATCAACGGTTACGAAGAAAAAGGCATTTTAACCACCAAAGCGCAGGCCGATTCGGCTTACAAAACCATTGTGGGCGTAGAAAGCCGCGACCCGTCGGTGGTGCACTGGCAGGAAGGCAACACGGTTTCGGTGCGGGTGTTTCCGTGTACGCCGGAAGAGAACCGGAAATTTAAGATCGGGGTTACGGCGCCGCTGCGCAAAGAAGGCAATACGCTTACCTACCAGAACATTTATTTCGATGGTCCGGCCGCCACCAAAGGTACCGAAAGTGTGCGGCTGCAATTTACGCAGGAGCCGGAAAAACTGGAACTGCCGTTCAGCTTTAAAAAAGATGGCAACGGTTTTATAAGCGATAGTTATTTCCGGAATTATTGGGAAGTTTCTTTTGCGGCGCCGGCGCTTTCGGAGCGGGCTTTTGTCTTCGATGGCCGGAGTTACCAGGTGCAGGATTACCGGAAAAAGCTAACCCACTTCAAACCACAAACTATTTATTTAGACCTTAACAATTCCTGGGAGAAAGATGAGCTGATGGACCTGTGGGACGAAATAAAAGACCAGCCGGTGTATACCTTCCAGGATAAAATGGAAAGGTTAACCGGCGAAAATCTGGCCGAAGTTTTTGCAGCCCAGCAGCAACAGAACTTCAGCTTATTTCCGCTTCACCAGATCAAAGATCCGCAAAACGCGTTGGTAATTTCCAAAAGCAATGCCCTGTCGCCGAACCTGAAAGACCTGCAGGGCAGCGTGTTTTCTTCTCAGCTTACCAATGTGCTGCGGCAGCCGCAAAAGATCCGGCTTTATAACCTGGGCGAAGAGCTTTCGCCTTACCTGAAAACCCTGAAAGAGCTCCGCGTTTTCACTTACGACCAAGGCTCCGTAGACGAACTGACAGCGCTGTTGAAAGAACAGAAATTTGTGCTGCCGCAGGAAAACAGCCAGACCGTGGTAATAAACAATGCCGGCCTGAAACTGGTAGAAACTTTTGGAGAAAAAACCGAAAGCGGTGCGCCCGATCATTTGCTACGCTTATTTGCTTACAACCATTTAATGCAGCAGATCTGCAGTAATTATTTCACCAATAATTTTATTTCCGCTCCCCTGCTGGCCGAAGCGCAGAAAGCCTACGTGATCTCCCCATTGTCGAGCCTGGTGGTTTTGGAAACGCAGAAAGATTACGACCGCTTCAATATCAAAGATTCGAAGAATGCCAGCCTCCGGAATGCCTCTATGCACGGCTCCGGTTCCGTTCCCGAACCGCACGAATGGTTCCTGATCATCATGGTTGCTTCTGTGGCGGTTTACCTGTACTTCCGCCCGAACCTGATCGCTAAAACGCGCCTTTAAGATGATAGCTTTAGCCCTGAAAGAAAAGACCAGCCGGCGGTTTTTACCGCTGGTGCTGGTGGCCGGGTATCTGGCTTTTGCCGGATATTACCTGAAAAATTATTTTATTCCGGATGCGAATCTGCTTATGGGTCTGGTGCTTGCGCCTTACTTAATGCTGATCCGGAAAGGAAATTATTCCTCCCGGTATTTGCTGCCTACGTTGTTTTGCCTGGGGTTTTCGGTATTTATTCCGCTAACCAGCCTGGTGTATTTAACCCTGGTTTTCGGTTTGCTTTTGCTGGTGGAAAGTACCATCGGCAAAGTGAGTTATTTCATTCCGGTCCTGCTGCTTATTCTTTCCACCGTTTTTAATTATTTCAGCAATTTTATCGGGTTTCCCATCCGGTTGTGGCTGAGTAAAATTGCCGGTGAAATGCTGTTGCTGGCCGGGCAGCAGGTAGAAGTTTCGGGTAACCTGATAAACCTGAACGGCGCCGCTTTTTCCGTAGATCCGGCCTGCGCCGGCTTGCGGATGATGGCTACTTCTTTTATCCTGGCCATGTTTGTGCTGGCCTTTTACCAGCGCAAAACCAACCGCGAAATGGGTTTCAAACTGGTAGCAAGTTTACTGTTCCTGACGCTGCTTTTAAACATTGGTTCCAACCTGATCCGGATCGTATTGTTGGTCTTGTTTAAGATCCCGCCAACCAACTATTTCCACGACTTGGTGGGCGTAGCCTGTCTGTTGGTTTATGTGGTTTTGCCTTTACTATTTATTACCGAAAAACTGTTTAAAAACGCTACCGAATTACCCCAAAAAAGTCAGGACCTGCTACCGCCAAAACCGATCAGTTTGGCCCTGAGTTTTTGCGTGCTTTTAGGTACCGTTTTAGGTGGGCTGCAAACCGAAAAAATTAAAGCCGCCCGCATTACGCAGGAAAATAACCTGGCCTTATCGGGTTACCAAAAACAGGTTTTAACCGATGGCATTACCAAATTCGAAAACGCCGAACATCTGATTTACGTGAAGCCGGTCAATTTTTACGCCGCCGAACACAGCCCCATGGTTTGCTGGACCGGCAGTGGTTACAGCTTTCGGTCCATTAACCAGGAGAAAATAAACGGCCGGGAAATTTACACCGGGGTATTGCAAAAAGGGAAAGATAAAATTTACACCGCCTGGTGGTTCGACCGGGGCGTTTGCAAAACCATCAGCCAATGGGAGTGGCGATGGCAGGCCGCTAAAACGAATCAGACCTTTAACCTCATTAACGTGAGTGCAGCTACACCGGACGCCCTGAAAATTAAGACCAAAGAACTGCTTTCCACCACATTATTTTAAACCCATGAAAACCGAACAAGACCTCCGCCTCCGGATAAAAAGGTTACTCATCCTTTTTATTTCCCTCCTCATTTTAAGCGGCCTGACGGCTTTCCCGCTGGAAACCGAACTGGCCTGGCTAAACGGTATGGATTTCCTGCCAGAAAGGGTAGCCCTTTGGATAGAAAAAGTTTACGGCGCCCTGGAAACCACCAACGACCGCTATCCTTTCCTGGCTTACGGCACCGACTGGCTGGCCTTCGCGCACCTGGCCATTGCCGTTTTCTTTATTGGCCCGCTGCAGGATCCGGTAAAGAACGTGTGGATAATAAGAGCTGGAATGATCATTTCTGTAGGCATTTTCCCGCTGGCGTTTATTGCCGGGAGCATCCGCGGCATTCCGTTTTACTGGCAGCTTATCGATTGTGCCTTCGGCGTTTTCAGTTTCCTGTTGCTGAATTATTGCCGGGAACTGGTGCGGAAATTAGAAAATATAGAGGCTCAAAATGTACCTCTGGAAGCCCGGCGTAATCCGCTTATGGTTTGCCCTTTTCATGCTGGTAAAACTCCGGAAATCTCTAAAGCAGGCTAAAATAGGAAAGTAGTTTTTTCGGTAATCAGTTATCGGGTCAGAATGGGGGAATGGCAGATGGGGAAGATGCAGAATTTTATGAATCGATCAGATGCTGCTTTTTATTTTAATAAGTTTAAGGCTTTAAACCATAATGCAAAAGCCCTCCTTATCGCCTTCTTCTGGATGGTCTGCATTTTTCCGGGGTTTTCAATTTCGGCTTTCTTCCTTTTGTGGTTTATTTTTCAGCAGGAACGGGAAGAAATAAAACAATGCATAATGGCCGGAAATATCGAACGGTTAAAGGAATTGCTGGAAATGAAAAGAAGCTTAATTAAGAAAGTCCTGAAAAGGATTTTTGCCGCTGCGATAGCCGTAAATTTTTTGTTGCTTTTTCTGGGCAAATCTTTACAGGCCGCTAATCTGGAAAGCACCGATGACCGCGACTTCTTCTTTTTAAACTTCCGGACAATACAAATAAGAGCTACCGATCGGGTCAAAGACCTGGAGGCAATGGAAAAGGAATTGGGGAACTACCGGAGAGATACTGCCTTAATAGAAGTTAGTGCCGGTTATAAAGTTCTGAAAGAGATCTATGCTACCTATGAGTACGATAAATTTACCAGCGATGACCCGGTATATGTCCGGTATGCGTTTTACGATTTCGATTTCTTTCCCGATTTGATCTTAGATACCACGCATAGAGATTATTATGTTTCGGGCCTGACCGGCGAAGTAAAGCAAAAATTGTCCCTGTTCGATTTTCTTTTTAAATGGAACAGGTGGGACGAAAACTGGGATTAAAGCTTCACCGCAAATGAATATTGGGTTGTTAAAAATTAATGTTCGGCCCTCTGTAAAAGGGAAGTTTGCGTGCCAGATTACATTTTTAGCTTCCATTCCGACACGCCGGAAAAATTGTGCAAACGGCCGACTTTTTAGACCACCATCCAAATTTATGCAACGTCCGGATTTTGATTTGTTTTGGCGCCGGGTTCAGGAATTACCTGCCGGAACAATAACCTTCTTTTTATCCATTACCGTCCTGCTGATTGCTTTTCCAGGATTTACAATTTCGCTTTTGCTGTATGCATTTTTAATTTTTAAAAATCAAAAAGCGGAACTGGTTAACGAGCATCATGAACTGGAATAGCAGCAGGCTTAATTCAATTTTAAGAAGTAAAAAAACAGGCTTTAAAAGAGACCTGAAAGTAGTGGCAGTTCTGGTATTTGGCTTTAATTTTATCGGTCTGGTTTTAAGCGAATCGTTGAAAGTTGCTTTTTATGAAAAGAAAGAGTACCAGTTCTTTCATAATTTCCGAACCATCGGAATTACCCTTTCAACTGACATTCAGGATTACCAGGCGGCAGAAAAGGAGATGGGAAAATCCGGCCACGGGATGCTGAACCACATGAATACGGCCAAACTCCAGGTAAGCTGCAACCATAAACCGCTTCGGGAAATTTACGCCACATATAATTATGGTGATTTTTTTGGGGAAGATCCGGTAGATATCCGTTACGGGTTTTACGACCTGGATATTTTCCGGACCTGATCATAGACACTACCCAAAATGATTATTACGTTTCCGGTTTTTCCGGAAAAATAAAACGGAAATTCTCTTTGTTCGATCTGTTATTTAAAGGGGAAATAATGTAGCCAAAGCTTTTGCTGCTTTTTGCTGCTTTTTTTGCTGTTTCGGACATCTGTGTCCGAAACCTTTTGCTGTTTCGGACATCTGTGTCCGAAACTTATGCTGCTCCGGACATCTGTGTCCGCGTGAACAGACACGGGGACACGAATATCCCCTGGCTGAATTCTTCCAGACAAAGATGTCCGGAAGAGCAATTTTTTTAACTGTCTCAGCATTATCTATAAACCGTCATCTCCTGCCACAACTTATCAAATTCCACCAGGAAATCCTGTACCAGTTCTTTGCCATTGGTAACGATCAGATTTTCGTGGTTATACAAAGCTGCGCTGCGGGTCCAGTTGTAACTGCCGGTAAGCAGAACCTGGTGATCGATGATCGCGAATTTGTGGTGCATGTGGTTGCGGGTATTATCCGTGCGGATCTCTACCCGGGCCTGCGCCAGTTCCCTGATATCCGAGCCTTGGTCGAAAAGCTTCTCATTATCGGTTAAGAGTTTAATTGCAATGTTGCGGCGGTGCGCATCCAGAATGGCTCGGGTAATCTGGTCGTCGGAGATGGTGAACACGCAGATCTTAATGGAGCTTTTGGCATTATCGATTGCTGAAATAATGGCCTGTTGGCATTCGGTTCCCGGGCTGAAATAAGCCTTACTGATCACTTTATCGGAAGATTTGAATATTGAAAGCATGGCTTATTTCTCTAAGGCTTTTAAACGATCCTGTAATTGCTGCACGGTTTGCTCCAGAGTGCTCAACCGTTCTTCGGTCTGAGCCGGCGCTTTTAACCGGGAACTGAATACGCCTTTTACTTCCCAGATCTCCAACACTTCTTTTAACGGTAATTCTATCTGCTTATAATCTGGGTTATCGGCTTTTAATTTTAATATGTCATTTACCGGTGCTTCCTGGAGCCGGCGCACCAGCATGCTACTTTGCAAAACCACAACGTAAACCTGGCCGGGAGAAAGGCTCTCGTATTTTTCGGAAGGCACCAATTCCCCTAATAAAACGTCTCCGGGGGAGATGCCGGTTTCGCGATATTGCATTTCTGAGCCTGCCTGCTCAAAAGCCCGACCTGTATTTTTTAATTCTACCGGAAAGTACACCGCAGGCAGCTGTTCCAGGAAAGATTTTTCGTGGCGTTGTACAATGTATTCCAGCGTTTGGCTGGCTTTTACCAATACGGTTTCCGGAGCAGTGGTTGAAGGTGCTACTTTTATGAGCGCTGGCGCCGGCTTCAGTTCCTGCTTAAAAATGTCGAAACCGTAAAGCTCGTTTATGGTCAGTTCTTTGGTAAGCAACAGGTCAATGGAAAGCCCGAATTGCCGCGCAATCTGCACTACAGTTTCCATTTTGGGCTCTGAACGGCCTTCTTCGTAGGCACCCACGCTGGGCCGCGCCAGGTTGAAGAGCTGGGCAAAGCCGGCCTGGCTCAGATTTTTGACCGTCCGGATCTTCTTAATATTTTTTCCTATAAAAGACATAAAAAATAAAACCTGCTAATAATTTGAGCGTATCTATTTTTTGTAGTATACTTGCAATGTAAATGTAGAAAATAAAAACACACAACCTATGGAAGCTGCTATTTATTTGAGCCACGGGCCCGGCCACCATTCAAAAAGCAGTTTTTAACAATTTATTTACCCATATATAACAACCAATTGCATTTTCTTTCTTACCTTAGGATACGAAAATGCTCATAGAACTGACTTCGCCTAACGGCGCTATCTTTTAGGAGGAAATTTTCAACGTTGGGATTCTCCCCTTGAGGGGAGTTAGAGGGGTGTCAACTTTATCTGATAATTATTCTCAGATGTAAACACCCCTCCGAGAGCTACGCTCGCAACTCTGAAACTCGCGTTTCAGGTTGTCCTCAAGGGGAGAGTATCGGCGAAAGAAAATAAATCTTTAAAGGAAGCTGCCGGAAAATGGCTTCGGTGGGAATTTCGGTTTTGCAACGTTAAAAAATTTCAAACATGAACAATGCTTACTTTGCCAAGGTGAAGGCTTATTTACAGGACCTGCATTTCCATATTTCGCACGAAAGCGAAAAAGACGGCATTTTCGTGGTCGAAAAACCGTCGATGGGTATTCAGAACCTGGTAATTGGCTGTGCCGATCCGCTCTTAATTATGGAGCAGCATATTCTTGATCTGCCGGAACCAACGGTAGAAGTGTTGCAAAGCCTGCTGCAGAAAAACCGCGACATGATCCATGGGGCGTTCGTGCTGGACGAAACCGGCCGTAAGCTGATCTTCCGCGATACGCTGCAGATGGAAAGTCTGGACCGGTGCGAAATTGAAGCCACTTTTAACTCACTGGCGCTATTGCTGAGTGAGTATTCAGATCAATTAATTCAGTTTTCAAAAATTAAAAATTACAGCTATGAACATATTCAGACGCATATTTAAGATCGGCCAGGCCGAAACGCATTCCGCCATCGACCAGTTGGAAGATCCGATCAAAATGACGGAGCAGGGCATCCGCGACATGAAGGAAGACCTGGAAAAAAGCCTGCGCGCTTTAGCCGAAGTAAAAGCCATGGCCATCCGCGCCCGCAACGAAGCCGAAGCGTGCCGCGCCAAATCCGACGACTACGAACACAAAGCAATTCAATTGCTGCAGCGCGCCCACAAAGGCGACCTGGCAACGCTGGAAGCTGACCGCTTGGCTGGCGAAGCGCTGGTAAAGAAAGAGGAGAACCTGAAGCTGGCGGAACAAGCGAATACCGATAAAGAAAGATTCGAAAAATCGGTGCAGCAATTGGATCAGAATATCAAAACCTTACGCTCAACCTTGAGCAAGTGGGAGAACGAATTGAAAACCCTGAGAAGCCGCGTAACGGTGAGCAAAGCCACGCAAACCATTAACAAGCAGCTGGCCCAGATCGATTCCTCCGGTACCGTTGCTCTGTTGGAGCGCATGAAAGAAAAAGTAGCCGTGGAAGAAGCCTTAGCTGAATCGTACGGCGAAATTGCCAACGAAAGCCGCACCATCGATCAGGAAATAGAAAAAGCCTTGGAAAAAAGCCAGACCAAAACTGCCGCCGAAACCGTTGCCGCTTTAAAATCGAAGCTTGGCTTAACGGAACCGGCGGAGTAAGCTGCTTAAGGACTACTGACTTTTTTGGCAGTTTTTCCTACCGTTTTTTTGCGGGCTTCGCTATTTCGATTTTGCTCTTAAATAATCTAAAGCTGCTCTTTCGGATTTGTAATCCGAAAGCACATACTATAAGGATTTGTAATCCGACTTTTCTGCCGAACAGGATGCCGTTTTTGTATTAAACGGCGGTGCAAGGCGGATTACAAATCCGCGGGTAAGTCCTCCCGGATTGCAAATCCGGAAGAGCGAAGGCCCAAAATTGCACGCTATTAACCGGCTATTGAAGCGGAACTCAGAATAAAAACATTAAATCACTTTTGCCCATGACCGAACTTTTACAAGCTGCATTCACACCGGCCAACATTATTCCTACCACCTTAATGGTATTGGTAATGATGTACTGGGTTTCGGTTATCATTGGGCTACTGGATCTGCACGCTTTCAGTTTTGAAATTGAAAAGGATATTCACGTAGATACCCATTCCGATATCAATAAAGATTTTTCGGTGGCGTGGCTGAACAACATTCTGGCTTTTTTTAACTTAGGCCGGGTGCCGTTCATGGTTTTTATGAGTTTCCTGGCGCTTCCATTCTGGGTACTGGCTATTTTAACCATTCACTACCTGCCGTATTTAAATGGCTGGCTGGCTTTTCTGATGCTCATTCCGAACCTTTTTCTTAGTCTTTTCATTGCTAAGATTCTTACAACCCCTTTTGTGAAAATGTTTGCGGCCCTGGAAAAAGAACACGATAGCTCGGTTACCATCATCGGGAAAATGTGCACGATTTTGCTACCGGCAACTTCTTCCGAATTAGGCCAGGCTTCGGTGAAGACCGATGCTGCCCCACTTATTCTCAACGTGAAAACCACCCGCGGCGCATCGCTCAAGAAAGGCGAAACCGGATTGGTAATCGATTACAATGCTGAACAAAAAATTTACTTAATTGAACCTTTCGAAACCCTTTAAATCATGATTGCACAATTATCTCTGACCATCGTCGGCATTCTGGCGGTATTCCTCTTTGGCCTCATCGCCATTGTTGTTAAAATGTACCAGAAAGCCATTCAGGGCGAAGCATTGGTACGCACCGGTTTCGGCGATACCACGGTTTCCTTTTCCGGCATTTTTGTGGTTCCGGTTATTCATAAACTGGAGATCATGGACACAACCTTAAAGACCATTGTAATTGCCCGCACCGGCGCCGAAGGTTTGATCTGCAAAGACAACCTCCGCGCCGATATAAAAGTGAATTTCTTTTTGCGCGTAAACAAAACTCCGGAAGATGTAATGCAGGTTGCCCAGTCCATTGGCTGCCGCCGCGCTTCCGATCAGCATGCCCTGGAAGGTTTGTTCGACGCTAAATTTTCCGAAGCTTTGAAAACGGTTGGCAAGCATTTCAATTTTGTAGACCTGTACCAGAGCCGCGACGAATTCAAACGCCAGATCTTACAATCTATCGGCACCGATCTGAACGGTTACGTGCTGGATGACTGCGCCATCGATTACCTGGAGCAAACGCCGCTTTCTTCGCTGAACGAGAACAACATTCTGGATGCGGAAGGTATCAAGAAGATCATTGACCTGACGGCTCAGCAGAAAGTACAGGCCAATTTAATTGAGCGCGAAAAGCAGAAAACAATCAAAAAGCAGGACGTGGAAGCCCAGGAAACCATTCTGGAACTAGAGCGTCAGCTGGCTCAGAACGAAGAAAAGCAGAAGCGCGAAATTGCCAATATTAAGTCGCGCGAAATGGCTGAAATGGAAAAGGTGCGCTACGAAGAACGCCTGAAGGCCGAGAAAGCCCGCATTGCCGCCGACGAAGAAATTAAGATCGCTGAGCAGAATAAAGACCGCCAGATATTGGTAGCCGAAAGAAGCAAGCAACGCACCGATGCGGTAGAAACCGAACGTGTAGAGCAAGCCCGTGAGCTGGAAGTAAACGAACGGGAACGCATTGTGGCCCTGGCGCAGATCGAAAAAGAAAAAGCACTGGAGGAAGAACGCAAGAATATCCAGACCATTATCCGGGAGCGGGTGGTGGTAGAAAAGGCTACCGTGGAAGAGGAAGAAAAGATCAAGGATACCCGCGCGTTTGCTGAGGCAGATCGTAACAAATCGGTTGCCATTAAGCACGCCGAAATGGAAGCCGAAGAAGCTTTGGTGAAAGAGATCAAAGGTGCCGAAGCTGCCCGTAATGCCGCTGAATTCCGAGCCAAGCAATTACTTATCGATTCTGAAGCCGAACAAGCTTCTGCCAACAACCGCGCCCAAGCCATCAAAACCATGGCGGAAGCGGAAGCCGCCCAGGCGGCGGCCCTTGGTTTATCGGAAGCCCGCGTAATGGAAGCCAAAGCCGAAGCGCACCAGAAAGAAGGCGAAGCCGAAGCCGTAGTAATTGAGATGCAGGCCATTGCCGCAGCCAAAGCCACCAAAGTGAAAGCCGAAGCCCAGGCCGAGGCCGACGAAAAAATTGGCTTGGTTGCCGCGAAGATCACGAAAGAGCAAGGCCTTGCCGATGCTACCGTAGTAGAAAACCTGGCCGCTGCCACTGAGAAAAAAGGTCTGGCCGAAGCCCGTGTAATTGGCGAGAAATTCACCGTAGATGCCCAGGGTATCGAGCAGAAAGCCGAAGCCATGAAAAAGCTGGATGGCGTTGGCAAAGAGCACGAGGAGTTCAAGCTGCGTCTGGATAAAGACAAGTCGATCGAACTGGCGCAGATCAACATTCAGAAAGACATTGCTGCAGCCCAGGCCGGCGTAATTTCCGAAGCCCTGAAGTCAGCCAAAATAGACATCGTGGGTGGCGAAACCATGTTCTTCGATCAGATAGTAGGTTCCATCACCAAAGGCAAGCAGGTAGATCGGCTGGTAAGCAATTCCGAAGTGTTAGGCTCCGTGAAAGATACTTTCTTCCACGTGAACGGTAACGGCGAAGTAGACTTCAAAATGAACCTGCAGCGCTTCATCAACCAGTTTGGTATGAACTCCGACGATGTACGCAACCTGAGCGTTTCGGCGCTGCTTTTAAAGATGATGACGAACGCCGATGATTCTACCAAAGATGCCCTGAAGCAATTAACCACAACAGCTACCGCGATGGGAATTGCGGATAAGGCGGTGCATAGTTTTGGGTTGAATTAAGGTAGCGTTTTACCCCACCTAAATCCTCCCTTAAAAACAGGGGAGGACTTTTATCAGATAACGTAAACAACCACCCCCAGCCCCTCCTTTGAAAGGAGGGGAGCTTTCGGGCCTGTGCTTTTAGATGACTTTTTCAGCTTAAAAGCATACCGTTTGTAGTTGCCAACTATAAAATACAGCTATTAAAATCTGGCAGTAAACAGCTCCCCTCCTTTCAAAGGAGGGGTTAGGGGGTGGTTGTTTTCAGGTGCTTCACCAAGTTATAAAGCCATCACTCCCCAAACCACTTTTTACCCCAATACCCTAGCCTTTTTACACCATGAATACCAACCCAACAGCCACCGAACCTACTGCTGCAACCGTACAACTGGAAAGCGGGACCTACGAAATTCTGCGGGGCCGTTTGCAGGAAAACAGCCGGGAACTGCAGCAGCGCATTGAGCAGCTGAACCATGAACGGAAGCAGGTTTTTGGGGCCATTGAAACTTCACTGTTAGCTACCGAACGTATCACGACGGAGAACAACTGCATTCCCTGGGATATGGTACCGGTTGGTTCGTCGTTTTTGTTTGGTTACAACGTGGTGATCGGGTTGAAAAGTGAGATCGAATTAAGCGATGTTTTCAGCGTGTATAGTTACGAAAACCGGACCTTCCACCCGTTGGGTTTAGAACTGCTGAACGATACTGTTTTTGTTGATGATTTTAAGAAACTCTACAAGTATTACAAAAATACCCAGTTTGTAAAATTTGCGGTTATCGGAACCAGTTTGTTTATGGTTTTCCGGATCGGCAAAGGCGTGAACGATATTAAAACGTTTAAGTGGGCAATCAGCGGCAACACGTTAACGTACCTGGATAACCGCAGCGACCACGAATTCCTGTACCCGAACCAGCACGATTTTTCCTGGAAAAGGCCTACCCGTGAAGCCCACCGGAAAGGTAAATTCCCGCACGTTTCCATCGAAGATAAAGTTTTCGTAGAAACCCTGGGTGGCGACTTGACCATTAAGGTGGAAGATAATACCGAAACCGGTCAGGGAATTTACTCCGAAGCGGTGGAAGATAAGGATCAGACGCTGGATGATTCAGAAATTTATTACGCCGTTATCGGCAATATTATTATCCTGAAGATCCGGCCATACCGCGAAAACAAGTACCGCTACATTGTTTACAATTCTAAGCTGCACACGGCCCGCCGCATTGATGCGCTGGAAGATTGCTGCATAATGCTGCCCGACAACCAAGGCATTATTTACGCCTACGGCTACTACCTGCAGACCGGCGATTTCAAGCAGTTCGAGAACAACCTCCGGGATATGATCTTCGAGAAGCGGATCGCTTCGCCGAACGGGGAGGATTTTCTGTACGTGTTTTACAACAAGGAAGCCGGAACCTATCTGCTGCTGTCGTACAACCTGATCAGCCAGAAGATCGAAAACCCGATTATCTGCCACGGCTATGCCATTTTCGAGAACGGCGAACTTTGCTTTTTCCGGGCCGATAACGAGTCGAAGAAAAACCACGCCATTCAGGTGTGGCAGACGCCATACGTGAGCCCGGATTTTACCCTGCCGGTTTCTCAGGATTCGTACGTGTACAAGATAGGCAACAAGGATATTGTGCGGGCTATGGCCGAAAGCACAGAGCTGCTCACGCTGTTAAACAAAGACGATTCTTACAGCAATTTGTACCTCGACCTGATCAAGCGCACCACCGACATTCTGGACGGCTACCACTGGCTTACGAAGGAAGAGATTTTCAACCTGGCGCAACCGCTGGTGGCGATCCGGCAGACGGCTACGGCCGCGGTAGATGAGTTTGAAAAGGTAGTCAGCATCCGGAAGAATACCGAAAAGCAGATCAATCTGGTGCTGGACAAAGCCGAAGCGCTGGTGCAGTCCATCAAGATCCAGAAAGCAGCGGAGATCAATACTTTTGTGAAGTATTTAGCGGAATTGCGGGCATTGCGCGGCGAAGTTATTTCCCTCAAAGAACTGCGTTATGCCGACCTGGAAAAAGTAGCGCTTTGCGAAGTAAAACTGGAAGAAACCACCCAGGAAGTTTCGAATAACTGCGTGGAATTCCTGCTGAAGCCGGATGCGTTGCACCCATATGAAGTGCGGGTAAAAGCCCTGGAAAACGCTATCGAAAGCACGCAAAAAGTGGTGGAGGCCGATGCTTCCGAAAAAGAAATCAACACGATCTCCGCGGAGCTGGAAATGCTGATCGAAGTGGTGAGCAACCTGAAGATCGAAGATGCTACCCAAACCACCCGCATTATCGATGGCATCTCTACGATTTATTCGGCTTTCAACCAAACCAAAGCGGCCCTTAAACGGAAGAAAAAGGAGCTCTTGAGCGTAGAAGGCAAAGCCGAATTCAGTTCTCAGTTGAAGCTCATAAGCCAAGGTGTAATCAATTACCTGGATTTGTGCGACACGCCGCAGAAGTGCGAAGAGTACCTGGCCAAATTAATGGTGCAGCTGGAAGAACTGGAAGGAAAATTTCCGGACTTCGAAGAGTTTATTGACCTGCTGAGCGTAAAGCGCGAAGAGATCTACAATACCTTCGAAACCAGAAAAGTAAGCCTGCAGGAAAGTCGGAACAAACGGGCAAGCAGCCTGCAGCAATCCGCCGACCGCATTCTGAAAGCGGTACAAAGCCGGGTAGCCAAACTTACTTCGGTAAACGAAATTAACGGTTATTTTGCCTCCGATCTGATGATCGAAAAGGTGCGGAACATTACGGAAGAATTGCTCAGTTTTGGCGATACCGTTAAAGCCGATACCATTCAGAGCCGCCTGAAAACCGTGCGCGAAGATGCCATTCGGCAGCTGAAGGACCGGCAGGAATTATTCGTGAACGGGCAGGACATTCTGAAACTTGGCAACCACCATTTTACCGTAAATACCCAGCCGCTGGCGCTTAGCATTGTGCATAAAGAAGGAGCAATGTTCTTCCACCTGGCCGGCACCAACTTCTTCGAGAAAATTACCGATCCTGAATTCCTTGGCTACAAACCGGTTTGGGAACAGACTTTAGTAGCCGAAAATGATACCGTTTACCGGGGCGAATATTTAGCTTATAAAGTGCTGGAAGCCGCCAACGCGAAGCAGGCAAAAACGGCCGCCGAAGTTCCGGGTTTTACCATTTTATCGGTTGACGAATTATACCGCTTTACGTTAGCGGAACTTACCGATTACGTGCAGCAGTTTATGGCTACGCGCTTCAACGAAGGCTACGTGAAAGGCGTGCACGACCACGATGCGGCGCTAATCCTGCAGGCGATGGTGCGTTTAACCAAAACGGCCGATCTGCTGCGTTTCGACGCCAATGCCCGGGCCTGCGCAGCGCTCTACTGGAAAGCGTTTGCCCCAGCCGGCCGCAAAGCGGAACTACACCACCAGCTGAAAGGCATCGGTTCCATTCTGCAGGTTTTCCCGGATACGCACCAGTTCGACGCCATTATTTCGGATTTGGAAAAAGAGTTACAGGCTTTTGTAACTGAAACGAAGCTTTGCGAAAATGCGAACACTTCCGATGCGGCAACCTACCTGTTTTACGAACTGACCCGCGGCGACCATTTTATCATCGACCTGGAAGCGGCCACGCTGTATCACGCCTTTCTGGATTACCTGAAAAGCCACAAAGTGCAGAGTACTTATGAGGCTTCGGTTAAGGCCTTAGAGCAAAATCCGGCCTTGCAATTTGCCTTGGTGCAGAATTGGGTGCGGGCGTTTGTGAGCCAATCAGAATATGCGGATAAGGAAGATTACATTACCGAAACTTCGGTTATTTTATTTACCCACGGCTATGATCCGCTGCACGTTATTTCCATTTCGTTGCGGGAAAAGCTGGCTGGTTTCCGGGGTTCGCATAATTTAATTCAGGAGCAAAACTATCAGCTGCATTTTAATTCGTTTGTGAACCGGTTGCGGACTTATGAAGCTTCAGTTGTACCTGCATTTAACCGTTTTATAGAACTTAAAAAGCAACTCACGCACCAGTTCGAAGAAGAGCTGCGCCTGAACGAATTTAAGCCCCGGGTGCTGTCTTCTTTCGTAAGAAATAAACTGCTTGATCAGGTGTATTTGCCTTTGATCGGTGCTAACTTAGCCAAGCAGATAGGAACCGCCGGCGAAAACAAACGCACCGACCTGATGGGTATGCTGCTGTTAATTTCACCACCAGGCTACGGTAAAACCACTATTATGGAATACCTGGCTAACCGTTTGGGAATTATTTTCATGAAGATCAACGGTCCGGCACTGGGGCACCAGGTTACGGATTTAGACCCGAAAGAGGCGCCGAATGCTGCCGCGCGGGAAGAGCTGGAAAAGCTGAACCTGGCTTTCGAAATGGGGGATAATGTAATGATCTACCTGGACGATATCCAGCATTGTAACCCGGAGCTTTTGCAGAAATTTATTTCGCTTTGCGATGCCCAGCGGAAGATCGAAGGGGTGTACAAAGGCAAAAGCAAAACCTACGATTTCCGGGGTAAGAAAGTATGCGTGGTAATGGCAGGAAACCCATACACTGAAACCGGCGAAAAATTCCGCATCCCGGATATGCTGGCTAACCGCGCCGATATTTACAACCTGGGCGATATCATCGGCAATACCGAAGACGTTTTCAAACTGAGCTACCTGGAAAATGCGCTGACTTCCAACAACGTGCTGGCAAACCTGGCTTCCAAAAGTCAGCAGGATGTGTATGCGCTTCTTAAACTTACAGAAACCGGCAGCCAGGAAGGCCTTACGTTTGAAGGAAATCATTCGCCGGAAGAGCTGAACGAATATAGTTTGGTGCTGAAAAAATTACTTCGAATCCGGGACATTATTCTGCAGGTGAATTTAGAGTACATCCGTTCCGCGGCCCAGGCTGAAGAATACCGCACCGAACCGCCATTCAAGTTGCAGGGCTCTTACCGCAACATGAACAAGCTAACCGAAAAAGTAATGCCGATCATGAACGACGAAGAACTGCAAACGTTGATCCTGTCTCATTATGAAAGTGAGGCGCAAACATTAACTTCCGGAGCCGAAGCAAATATGCTGAAATTCAAAGCCTTAAACGGTATGCTTTCGGAGGTAGAAAGTCAGCGGTGGGAAGATATTAAAGTTACCTACGTAAAGAACCTGACACGGAAAGGCTTCGGCGATAACAACCAGGTAGGGCAGGTGCTGGAACAAATGGAAAATATTTCCGGGGGCCTGGCTGGGATTAAGGAGGTTTTGCGGCTCTTGAAATCGGAAGAGAATTAAAATTTTCCCAAAAAATTAGGGTTGTTACATTTTAACGGACTCTCCCCTTAAGGGGAGCCGGAGGGGTGTTTACTATTGCATCATATATCAGAAAACGCAAAACACTCCTTTAATCCCCTCAAGGGGATATTCCCTAGAATAAAGCGACCCTGGAGAAGAATAATTCCTGATTTTTCGGCCTGAAACACTACCCTTTTGGTCTATAAGTTCGTTTTTTCGGTAAGGCTGCTTAATTTCAAAATAGTATACAATTCAGAAAAAACCTAAAAGAAAAGCCCTTAACCGGTTTCGGTTAAGGGCTTTCTTGTGAAGGCAACTTTACTCCGGACTATATATTGCTACTATTCTCTCACCCAAAAAGGACAGTATTATATTTTCGGAATAAAGTCGCCGTTACTGGGTTTAACGTCCTGCTACTTGCAGGGCATTAAAGGCCAATTGGATTAAAAATTCTACCAGGTTGTTTTCTTTTTTATTCTCCACATTGGTAAGCGACGGCAAATGCAACGCAAAAAACTTCTGGTAATGCGCAGCTTCCACAATGGTAGAAACCAGCGATGCCGGGTATTTATATTCCGGATCTATCTCCATAATGATCTCTACAATGCGGTGGCAGAACCGTTTATAGCTGCGAAAAAATCCTTCCCGGTTATCGGCGTCTACTTCTTTGGTAAGATAAGCTTTGGCTGATTCGGAAATAACGATCCGTTGCAGGGTAACCTCATCGATGTGGCCGAAATTATCGTCGTTCTCTATTTCATCGGCCAGGATATGAATGGCTATTCCCAGCCGGTCTTTGGGGGACGCAATGTTGTTTGTAGCAAACACCAGTTTGTATTCGAGCCAGTTCCAGTACCAGGCAATCAGGTAGATAAGGAGTTTGTGCTTGCTTTCGAAGTACCGGTAAATGGTAGCTTCGGTAGATTCTATCCGGTCGGCCAGTTTTTTAAACGTAAACGCTTCCAGGCCCAATTCATCGATGAGCAGAATGGCGTGGCTTACGATCTTCCGGCCGGTTTCGGTAGCATCCGGGTCGCGCAGATAAACCTTTTCTTCTACCTGAATTTTAATGTTGGCGAACAGACTCTTCATGCGCTACGGCGTTGGTTTCGGCATCTTCCTCATAAAATTCAACAATACCGGTTTCTACGTTATACATGCCGCCAATAATGCCTACCTGACCGCTTTTCACCAGTTCGTTCAGAATGGTGCTTCTTTCGGTAATATGTTTGGTGGTACGTTTTACATTTTCTTCGGCAACCAGTTCCACAAATTCCATGTTCTTGGAGGAGCGGTCGCCATTATAACGGATCTCATCTACCGAAGGCTGGATCTTGTTCAGTAAAGTAGTCAAATGGCCCATTTTGGCATGGTCGCAGGCACCTTTAACGGCACCGCAGTTGGTATGACCCAAAACCACGATCAGCTTGGCACCGGCAAGTTTGGTAGCAAATTCCATGCTGCCCAAAATGTCTTCGTTTACAATGTTGCCGGCAATGCGGGCACTGAAAATATCGCCCAGGCCCTGGTCAAAGATCAGTTCGGCGGAAGTGCGGGAATCGATGCAGCTCAGGATAATGGCAAAAGGGTGCTGGCCCTGGCTGGTTTCGTTTACCTGCTGCAGCAGGTTGCGGTTCATTTTCAGGTTGCTTACAAAGCGCTGGTTTCCCTCTTTCAGGAATTGGATGGCCATTTGCGGGGTCAGGTTCGACTGGGTTTCTTTGGTGTGGGTTCTCATGGTAAATATTTTTTAAGTGAATAATTAGTGTAAGCTAACCAGCGTCTGGTTTACGGCTTTTTTGTCCCGGATCAGGGTTAAGTCGATGTTCTTGCTTTTGGCCGTTTCTTTATAATCTTCGATAATTTCTTTGATGTCGTGGTCTATAAATTTCGAATCGGAACAATCGATGGTAAGGTCTGAGCCGTTCGGAATATTCTTTAGTTCCTGCAGAATGTTGCCTTTGTTCAGGAAGGTTACTTCTTCGGCAAGTTTCATAACGTATTTATGACGCTTGTCTTCGGGTCTTTCTTTCAACAGGTAGTGCGAATGCTTCAGATTGTTTTTCAGGATGAAGAAAATCGCAACCACCATTCCTATTCCAATGCCTTTCAGCAGGTCGGTTAATACAATGGCCACAATGGTGGCAATAAAGGGCAGGAACTGGTTCCAGCCGGTGCGGTAAATGGCAGTAAAGAGCGAAGGCTTGGCCAGCTTGTAACCTACCATCAATAAGATTGCCGCAAGGCTGGCCAACGGGATCAGGTTTAGCACGAACGGGATCAGGATCACGCAAACCAAAATCAGGATTCCATGCACAAGGGCAGACAACTTGGTCTTACCACCCGACTGGATGTTGGCCGAGCTTCTAACAATAACCTGCGTAATAGGTAAACCACCAATAAGGCCGGAAACAATATTTCCTACGCCCTGCGCCGTTAATTCGCGGTTGGCCGGACTAATGCGTTTATCCGGGTCCAGTTTATCGGTAGCTTCCAGGCAAAGCAGGGTTTCTAAACTGGCTACAATGGCCAGGGTAGCCGCAATGATCCACAGATCCGGACTGGCGATCATACTGAAATCAGGGAAGCTGAACTGGCCCAGGAAATCGTCGAAGCCCTGCGGTACCGGTAAGGTTACCAAATGGTTGGCCCGCAACGCAAGGGCCGGAAATATATTGGTAAAAAGCAAATTCAGGAAAATGCCTAGCGCCACTACCACTAACGGTCCCTGGATCAGGCGGAAGATCTTGTGTTTTTTAGTAAGCACGGCGTCCCAGAAAATGAGAATGGCCAGGGAAATAAGACTGATAATAACTGCACCCATTGTAACGTGGTTTAGGGCGCTGAACAGGCTGGAAAACGTATTTTCACCATCGGGCTGGAAGAAATCCATATCGCCTTCGTAGTCGGGGTCGTAGCCCAAAGCATGCGGGATTTGCTTCAGAATAATGATAACCCCGATACCGGCCAGCATGCCTTTAATTACGGAGGATGGGAAATAGTAACCAATGCTGCCCGCCCGTAAAAAGCCAAGCACTAACTGGATAATGCCCCCCAGCACAACGGCCGAAAGGAAAATGTTGAAGCTGCCCAGTTGCTGAATAGAAGTTAGCACAATTACCGCCAAACCGGCGGCCGGCCCGCTAACGCCCAGCTGCGACCCGCTGATAAGGGTTACCACAATACCGCCTACAAAGCCGGCAATAATTCCGGAGAATAAAGGCGCTCCGGAAGCCATCGCAATTCCCAGACAAAGCGGCACGGCAACCAAAAATACTACCAGACCGGCGGGAAAATCGTTTTTTATTTCCTTAAAAGTGATCATATACTTAAATGATAGTAAGACATTTTTTGTGATAGTATTGCTATTACGACATAAAGGTAATACTAGTTCATTAGGAAGCAATATTTTTTCCGTGCTTTTTTTTACGATCCAGGAAAATCTGAATCCGGAAAGCCAAGAAGAGCAGCCAGGCAACCAGCTGGTTACCTTTTAAATTATTGCTTTAAACCTTTTTTACCCGGATGTAACTGTTTCGTTCAGCACTTACCAGCCCTACATCCGGAGCCTGTTGTTTGACCTGGTGGTAAAGCAAAAAAGCTTAACCAGGAGCCAAGCTTTTTTGTTTATAATTTAAAGGAGAACGGATCATTGTTTTCACAAAAAGAGAAATCCGGTTAAATCTTATGCTGGTTCAAACCGGCAGAGGTTCCGGATCAAACCGGTTTAAGCCTGTTCAGTTGCTCTGGTCTATTTAATCTACCACGTCTTTGGCTTTTTCCGCGCCTTTTTCGGCGGTATTGCCTACCGCTTTGCCGGCTTTTTTTGTGCCTTTTACGGCGCCTTTGCCTACTTTTTTGGCCCCTTTTCCTACGGCTTTGCCACTGCCCACAGCTACATTTTTAGTACCTTTTCCTACTTCTTTAGCGCCGTGGCCAGCCTGGTGCGTACCATCTTTGATCTGGTCTTTGTTGTTGCTTTCCTGAAGAGTTTCTGTTGTAGTGTTATTTTTTGCCGGAGTAGTTTGGGCCTGGGCGGAAGCGGCGCTTAAAAAGCCGGCTACCAATAGCGCAGCGGCAAACGGCAGTTTTTTCATGCTTTTCATATTTGGTAAATATTTTATTTTCTGCCTTACCAAACGATTCAATTGCCAGATAGTTACCGTAATACTGAAGTTCCGGGCAACTTCTGATTTGGTGTTTTAACTTTTTTGAACCCAAATTGCAGGTTATTTTAACCAGACCGGCTACCGCTATAAGAATTTATAAAGCTTCCAGCATCACATCGCCGCCTGCCGGGTAGCCCACGCAAGTGAGCACCAGGCCTTTCTGTAGTTCCTTTTCGGTGAGCACTTCGTTATAAGACATCCAGACAGTTCCGGTTTTACAAAGAGTAGCACAGTTACCGCATTTGCCGGCTTCGCAGCTGTAAGGCAGGTTCAGGCCGGCTTTTTTGGCGGCCTGCAGAATAGTATCTGGATATTGAGCAGGAAAGGTATATAGCTGGTTTTTAAAAAGTACTGAAACCAGGTGTGGGCGGGTATCGGGCGGTTCGGGCCGGAAACTTACTTTTTCTACATTGAAGTTTTCTTTTTTAATATTTGCCAGCGGTACCCCGGCCAGGTTCAGGCCATAGGTGCACATGCGCATATATTCCTGCGGCCCGCACACATAGCAAAGTAATTTCTCCAGAGGCCCTGCGGCATGTTGTCGCACGAAAGCCAGCACCAGGTCTTTCCGAAGCCGGGCCCGTGAAAGATCTGCCGAATTGCTGTACAGAAATTCCATCCTGAAGCGGTCCGGAAAGGCAGCGGCCAGTTCCAGTAATTCCCGGCGGTAGAGCGTTTCGGCTTCAGAGCGGTTGCTGTAAATTAAAACTACCGGCATTTTTATGGTTCCAAATAATACCGTTTTAATTAGCGAAAGCATGGGTGTAATACCACTGCCGGCGGCCAGGAAAAAAAGCTGGTTATAACCGGTCAGATCATCCGGCAGCGTGAAAAATCCGGCGGCCCCGGTAGTCCATAAGGTATCGCCGGGTTTTGCATGGTCTATAAGTTTACGGGAGAAAAGGCCGTTGGCAATTCTTTTTACCCCAATGGCCAATGGTTCCTGCCGCACCGGCGCCGAAATAATGGAATAAGATCGCCGGGTTTCAGTTTCGTGGTGCGGCAGTACAAAGGTTAAATACTGGCCGGGCAAATAAGTGATCTTCCTTTCCGAAGGTTCTTCCAGCAGAATGGTTTTAAACCCCGGCACTTCCTCCCGGATACTTTTTATTATCAAGGGCTGGTATAGGGTTTGGTAATCGGGGTTGGTTTCAGCCATTGTCAGAAATTTGGAAAGACATTAGAAGCTATCTCAAAAATAGTTGTCATGTTGCGCGTTAGCGAAACAACTTGTTTGCTTTTGGCAATACGCTTCGTTCCGGCTTTTCTACTGGCCGCCGATAAGGTCCTTCAGGGCTACGCCCGCAATCTTCGCGCTCCCGCGCTCAATTGTGCTCAGGATGACAGGTGTATTTTTGAGATAACTTCTAAGCACATACCACATATTTATGGTAAAGTTACCAGCATCTCTGAAATTTCAAGTGGCAGGTTTTATAAAGTTATAAATGAATTTATTTACCAGTTCCGGGTTTTCGTGGTGCAGCCAGTGCGAAGCGTCTTTTAGGAAAATAAGCTGGCCGGTCGTACATTTTTCGATGCTGGGCAGGGCCATTTCTTCGGTTAAGAATTTGTCTTTTTTACCCCAGAGCAGTAAGGTTGGCACTTCAATGGTTTCCGGAATTTTAAATCGGCTCATGGTATTGGTCCGGTACCAGTTCAGCATGGCCGTAAGCGCGCCGGGCTGGCGCCAGGCTGCTTTGTATTGTGCCAGATCGGTAGCCGAAAAGGTGTTTTTACGGGCAGAACCGGTTAAGGTGCTGGCCAGCAATTTGTAATCAAAAACCCGGCAGCATATTTCCGGTAGCCAGGGAAACTGAAAGAAACCGGCGTACCAGCTTCGGAGCATTTGTTTCGGGTTTTGGCGCAGGAATTTTTTCATTACGGCCAAATGCGGCATGTTCAGGATAACCAGTTTTTCCAGGAGTTCCGGGTACAAGCCGGCTACGGCCCAGGCTACGGCACCGCCCCAATCGTGGCCCACCAGAATAATTTTTTGGGAAGTAATTGATTTTATAAGTTCCGCAATGTCGGCGGTGAGGAATTCCAGTTGGTAAGCCTTTCTGCCGGCAGGTTTGCTGCTCTGGTTATAGCCGCGTTGGTCGGGGGCCATAACGCGGTAGCCCAGCGCGGCAAAAAAGTCAAGTTGGTTTTTCCAGCCGAACCAGAACTCCGGGAAACCGTGCAGAAAAAGCATGATTGGGCCATCGGCCGGCCCGGCCGCTACCGTATGCAACTGCACCTTATTTACGGGGAAGGTTTTTTCCTGAAATTCCATAGCGTTTTTTACCGCATAAACTTAAGCGGGTTGCCCGTAACCTGCTGAAATAAGATTTAGGCTTTTAAGCAGCGGGCCTTCCAATAGAATTACTAAAATTTATTGCCTAATTTAGCCAGCATTATTTCATGCTTACTGAGGAAAAACAGTGATTGCCGACAATAAAAGCGGGCTTCGTGGGTTTTCTTCTCATAAGCCTTTGCATTCCTAAACCTGTACATGTTGCACCCGAAATCAAACTTACTTAAACTCCTTTTCCTTTTTTGCCTGTTCCTTATTCATGGTACGCTTAAAGCCCAGGCGCCTAAAAAACTAAACGCTGCCGAAATCCTGCAAGGCCTGAAGAAGCTCAACGTAGTGGGCAGCGCTTTGTACGTAGCCGCCCACCCCGACGACGAAAATACGGCCTTAATTGCCTGGCTGGCAAACGAAAAACTGGTGCAGACCGGTTATTTATCGGTTACCCGCGGCGATGGCGGCCAGAACCTGATCGGTCCGGAGATCCGCGACCAGCTTGGTTTGATCCGAACGCAGGAGTTGCTGCAGGCCCGCCGCACCGATGGCGGTCAACAGTTCTTTACCCGCGCCAACGATTTCGGTTTTTCCAAAGATTACCAGGAAACCCTCACCCTCTGGGACAAAGAACAGGTACTGGCCGATATGGTCTGGACGATCCGCAAATTCCGGCCCGACGTGATGATCACCCGTTTTTCTACCCAACCCGGAACCACCCACGGCCACCATACCACTTCGGCTATTCTGGCTTCGGAAGCCTTCGATGCCGCCGCCGACCCGAAACGTTTTCCGGAGCAGTTGAAATACGTGAAGGTGTGGCAAACCAAAAGAGTACTCTGGAATACCTCTTCGTTTTTCTACGGCCCGGATAAAAAGTTCGACCCCACCGGAAAAATAGCCATTGCCACCGGCACCTTCAACCCGGTTTTAGGAAAAGCCTATACCGAAATTTCGGCGGCCAGCCGCAGCATGCATAAAAGCCAGGGCTTTGGCAGCGCTCCTAACTACGGCGTAGTAACCGATTACCTGGAACACACCAAAGGCGACCGCGCTGCAAAAGAATTATTCGAAGGCATTGACCTGACCTGGAACCGGTTAGCTGGCGGAAAAACGGTAGGGAATGTAGCTAAAAAAGTGCTGCAGCAATATGATCCGCAAAACCCGGGGGCCAGCGTTGCGGGCCTGCTGCAATTAAAAGCCGCCATCGAAAAAATGCCGGACAATTCTTACAAAGAAACCAAGCTGGCCGAAATTCAGGAGCTTGTAAAAGCCTGTGCCGGTTTATTTGTGGAAGCTACCGCCACCCAGAGTACCGCAACCCCCGGCGAAGCCATTACAATAAATGCCGTGGCCGTAAACCGGGGCAATGTTCCGGTAAAACTGCAGCAAATTTCCCTGTCGCAGGCAGGCGGGCCGGTAGCGGTAAATCAATCGTTGACCAAAGAGTTAAGTTCTACAAAAATTCCCGTTAAGGTTCCTGATGAAATGTCTTATTCCCAGCCGTATTGGTTACAGGAACCCGGCACCGAAGGCATGTTTACGGTAAAGGAACAGACCCTGATCGGGCTGCCTGAAAATTTGCCTGCGTTTACGGCAGCTTTTGCGGTTACCGTCAGCAATGTTTCTTTTACCTATACGGTGCCGGTGGTTTTTAAACGTACCGATCCGGTTGAAGGGGAAGTATACAAACCGTTTGCCGTAACGCCACCCGTTTATGTGAACCTGGCCGAAAAAGTATACATGTTCCCGGATGAACAGCCACGCAGAGTAGATGTAAAAGTAAAAGCCGGCAAAGAGAATTGCACCGGTACGGTGGCTTTACAGGTACCCGCCGGCTGGCGCACCGAACCGGCTTTTGTGCCTTTCAGCCTGAAGCAAAAAGAGGAAGAGCAGCTGGTTACTTTCCAGGTTTTTCCGGGCAACGAACAGGCCGAAGGAAATTTTAAAGCGATAGCCACCCTGGAAGGAAAAACCTACGATAAAAGCCTGGTAACCATTCAGTACAGCCACATTCCAACCCAGTTATTATTCCCGGAAGCCACTGCCAAAGCGGTTAAGTTAAACCTGCAGAAAAGAGGCGCCAATATAGGTTACATTGTTGGGCCCGGCGATGAAGTAGCATCCAGCCTGCGGCAGATCGGGTACTCCGTAATGCCGCTGCAGCCCGAAGAAATTTCGAAACCGAACCTGAAGCAATTTGATGCCGTGGTGGTTGGTGTAAGGGCTTACAATACCATAAACCTGCTGAAGTTTGCCCAGGCCGAATTACTGGATTATGTAAAGGATGGCGGTACGCTGGTGGTGCAATATAACGTAAGCAACGGTTTGGTAACGAATGAGCTGGGCCCGCATGCGTTCAAACTTTCCCGCGACCGGGTTACCGTAGAAGGGGCCGAAGTGCGTTTCCTGAAACCGGAGCATCCGGTGCTCAATTATCCGAATAAAATAACTGCCGCTGATTTTGAAGGCTGGGTGCAGGAGCGCGGTTTGTATTTCCCGAATGAATGGGATCAGCAATACGACGCCATTCTCTCTGCCAACGATCCGAATGAGCCTGCCCGCGACGGCGGTTTGCTGGTAACCAATTACGGCAAAGGCTACTACGTTTATACCGGGTATTCTTTTTTCCGGCAACTGCCGGCCGGGGTTCCGGGAGCCGTCCGGTTATTTACGAATTTAATTTCCATTGGCAAAGCAGATAAGAATGAACCAGAACCAGGAAACACCCCCAAGACCAGAAAACGAAAACGATAAGCCGCCTTTCTTTAAAACCTGGAACGGCATGTACTGGCTGGTGCTGGGCGCCCTGGCCGGGCAGATAATCGGGTATTACGCCATTACCCGGTATTTCGATTAGGCTGGATTGGGCGATAATTTTAGTCCCCCTTTGGAGGGGGTAGGGGGAGGAATTCACGCATTTCAGAAGTTTCCTGTTGGGGGCAGGCCGGCGAAAAGGTCTGTCGGGGGACAGATCTTGGAGTGAGTTTAGAGTGAGTTTAAAACTTTAAGTAACTGAGTAAATTTAATTTAAATTATTCTTAGTGTCATTCTGAAAGAAACTTATGGCCTGGTAGCACAGGAAGTAAAGGTTTCTTCCAGAATGACAAAAGGTTGAAATTGCTTTACTCATAATTTTATTATATCCGGTTCCTTCCTCAAGCCGCCAGAGATCTGAAAAACGAATTCAGAGACGTCGAAAAATCGAATATCGAAGAATCGAAAGATCGAATTAAAGATCGAATTAAAAATCTTATAAATGAACATTATTGATTGGGTTGTTTTACTGGGTACGCTGGTTTCTATTACCGTTTATGGTATCTGGAAAACGCGCGGCAGCCAGAATATTGAAGGTTACTTAAAAGGCAACAACTCCGAAAAGTGGTGGACCATCGGGCTTTCCATTATGGCTACGCAGGCCAGCGCCATTACCTTTCTTTCCACCCCCGGGCAGGCTTACGAAGATGGCATGCGCTTTCTTCAATTCTACTTCGGGTTGCCCATTGCCATGGTGCTTATTTCGGTAACCTTCGTGCCCATTTATTATAAGCTGAAAGTTTACACGGCTTACGAATACCTGGAAACCCGTTTCGACCTGAAAACCCGTTCCCTGGCAGCCTTTTTATTCCTGGTACAACGGGGATTGGCGGCCGGTATTACCATTTATGCGCCTTCCATTATCCTGTCTTCTATTCTGGGTTGGAACATTAACGTAACCAATATCCTGATCGGAACGCTGGTAATTGCCTACACCGTTTCCGGGGGCACTAAGGCCGTAAGCGTTACCCAAAAACAACAAATGGCCGTAATGATGGGCGGGATGATCATTGCCGGCATTGTGGTGGTGAACATGTTGCCGCCCGACGTTTCGTTTGGCGATGCCGTACAGGTGGCCGGTAAAATGGGCAAGCTGAATCTCATTAATTTTTCCTTTAGTTGGGAAGACCGTTATAACGTTTGGAGCGGCGTAACGGCGGGCTTGTTTTTGTTTATGTCGTACTTCGGCACCGATCAGAGCCAGGTGGCGCGTTACCTTTCCGGCAGATCTATTTCCGAAATTCGAACCGGGTTGCTTTTTAACGGTTTACTTAAGATTCCGATGCAGTTCATTATCCTGTTCATTGGCGTGATGGTATTCGTGTTTTACCAGTTTGTGCAGCCGCCCGTTTTCTTTAACCGCGTAGAAACCGATAAACTGCAAAACACCGAATATGTAACGCAGTACCAAGATCTGGAAGCCCAGTATTCCGCCAATTTTAAGGAAAAGAACGGACAGGTGCAGGCCATGGTGCAGGAACTGCATGCCGGCAACGAAGCCGGAATAGAAGCGGCCCGCCAGAGCCTGAACGCTATCGAAAAGGAAGGAAAAAGTATTCGCGGTGAAGTAAAGGAATTGCTGAAAAAGAACAACCAGAAAGCCGAAGTAAAAGACACCGATTACGTTTTCCTGACCTTTGTAATGCAGTATATGCCGGTTGGTCTGGTGGGTTTGCTATTGGCCGTAATTTTCTCTGCCGCCATGTCTTCTACTTCCTCCGAACTGAACGCGCTGGCCTCTACTTCTTTGGTAGATATTTACAAACGCTCCGTCCGGAAAGAAGCCACCGAACACCATTACCTGAATATGTCACGGGTGCTTACAATAGTTTGGGGTTTGCTGGCCATATTTTTCGCCACCATTGCCTCCCAGCTCGATAACTTAATTCAGGCGGTAAACATTCTGGGATCTATTTTTTACGGCACTATTCTGGGTATTTTTGTAGTGGCTTTTTACGTAAAATACATAGGCGCCAGAGCCGTTTTCTGGGCGGCCGTTTTAGCGGAAAGCCTGGTGATTCTTACCTACTGGAAAACGGATATCGGCTTTTTATGGCTTAACCCGATCGGGTGTTTATTAGTGGTTTTCTTCGGATTTATTTTTCAGGTTTTGTTTGGGGATAAGGAAGGATTTAAGGTGTAGCTTATTCAATTTATTTCAGCTTGTTAAATTTTTTAAGATTGTTATTAAAGCATTATTAAAATTATTGCGTCATCCTGAGCACAATTGAGCGCGGGAGCGCGAAGATTGCGCGCGTGGCGCTGAAGGCACTTGTTGGCGGATTGAAGTAATGACTTTTCTGGCTCATAACTCTACCATTCTATCGTAGCTGACTTTCTGGATTTTCAACTTTTATTATTTCATAGCTCACTTCCTCGTTCTTTTTGTCCCCGAAAGCTTTCGGGATGTTCCACTTGCTTCAAAAAGAACCAAAAAAGAGCAAGCGGCACGTCCCGAAAGCTTTCGGGAGCAAACGCAAACTCCCCGAAGGCTTTCGGGGCAGGCACCCCCCGCTCAAACAATGCGCTTGACAAAAAAACCACCCTGATACCTTTCTAGCTTTCATAGTTTATAGTGCATTGCATAGATAGAGAATTACATTGGCTAGGCAAACGGCTAAATTTGCTGCCGTAAGCGCAAATTTAGCTTGCTCTTCGTAGCTTTCGTTGACCTCACTCCGCTCCGCGTTCGAGTTTAAAACAATCAGCAATTAACAATCAGCAATTAACAATCAGGAATGCGTGCGGACAGGTCAAGCCCTGTCCCTACAAAATCCTTAAATCTCTCAATCCTATACATCCTGGTTCAGACAACTACTTATATTGAATTTGGCCGGGGTAACTAAAAAAAAATCCTCACCTTCTTGAAGGTGAGGATTTTTTCAGGCTAAAACGCTACCGTTTTATTTCATTTTTTTCCACTCGGCAATGCGCTCATCGTTCATTTTTACGTAATCGTCGTTCTTGGCGGCTTTGGCCAGTTCCTTAGATTTTTCTGCCGATTTGATAGCGTTTTTGTAGTCTTTGTTTTTGGCTTCCAGTTTGGCCTGGGTGTGCAGGTTCCAGAATTTCGGATCTTTTTCGTTTGCTTTTTTAATCCAGTTTAAAGCAAGTTTGCTGTCTTTGTTGTTGTCGTTGTAATACACGGCCGCAGCGGCGTACATATCCGGGGTAACATCGGCGCCGCCGTTAATTACTTTTTCCTGGATCTGGGTCATTACTTTGTTGTCTACTTCGGTTACTACTTTAAATTTTACCGATGTTTTATCCCAAAGCATTTGAACGTTGGCAGTGCTTGGCGTTATGTCAGCAAAGTTTATGGTGAAAGTTTCGGTAGCGTCGTCGGTTTTGGTTGGTTTTACTTTGAACCGGGCTACGTCTTCGGCTTCCTTATAATCCTGGATGTTGCCGCCGGCTTTGGTGTTTTTGTTTAAAACAATGGTCCATTCGTTTTCATTCGGGATGGTATAAATGGCGTAGTCGCCGGCCGGAACTTTGGTGCCTTCTACCGTTACTTCATCTTTGAAAGTAATTACGGTAGATTGGTTCGCCCCGGTTCTCCAGCCTTTGCCATATACTACCACATCGCCGAAAACCTTGCGGCCTTTGGCGCTTGGGCGGGAATATTTTACGCTCATATCGGTAAGACCTACCCGCTGGGTCACGATGCTAAGCGGGCTGGGAGCTGGCGTAGAAATTTGAGCGTTTACCTGGGTGCCGCTTAAAAGTAAGGCTGCAAAAGCTACCACTAAGCCGGTTTTCATGTTTTTCATAAAGTATTATGGTTGGTTAGAACTGTTTCAATTCAGGAGTAATATTACGAAAAACTGTTCAATTTCGGAGCTTTTATGAAAAGCGGACTTTCAGCATTAGCATTTTTTACCGTAAATTATTTGCGGGGTACTATCTTCCAGAGTTCGCCATCCGATTCGTCGGTAACCACATAAAGGGCGCCATCGGGACCCTGCCGCACATCCCGGACCCGTTTGTTCCGGTCAGTAAGTAAATGTTCTTCGCCGGTAACCCGGTTGTTTTCTATTTTCAGCCTAACCAAACGCTGCTCTCTCAAAGCTCCCACAAAAAGATTGCCCTGCCATTCCGGGAAAGCACTGCCGGTATAGAACTGCGCGCCGGAAGGCGCAATAACCGGGTCCCAGTAGTAAACCGGGTCTTCAAAACCGGCCTTATGGGTAACTGAATTAGCTACCGGAAGCCCCGAATATTCCTCCCCGAAAGTAACCAATGGCCAGCCGTAGTTTTTGCCTTTCTGGACCAGGTTCAGCTCATCGCCGCCCCGGGGGCCCATTTCTACTACCCAGAATTTTCCGTCGGTGTCAAAAGCTGCGGACTGCACATTCCGGTGACCCACGGTCCAGATCTCGGGTAAGGCTCCTTCCTGGCCAATAAATGGATTGCCGGGAGCGGCTTTCCCGTCGGGCGTAAGCCGCAGGATCTTGCCCAGGTGGCTGTTCATGTGTTGCGCCTGGGGCCGGGTTTCTTTGTCAGATCGTTCGCCAAGGGTTACGTACAACATGCCGTCCGGTCCGAACGAAAGCCGTGAACCGAAGTGCATATTATTATTATAGGCCGGTATAGCCTGGAAAATTACGCTGGCCTGTTCAACCTTGCTTCCATCCTGGGAAAGGATGCCGCGGGCTACACTGGTACCGCTGCCGTCTTTGCGGGATTCCGAAAAGCTCCAGTAAATGGTTCGGTCTGAGGTGAAACCTGGGCTTAAAGCTACATCCAACAGTCCGCCCTGACCGCCGGTCTTTATTTCGGGCAGGCCGGTTAAGGGTTTGCCAAGGGTACCGGTTTTTGAAATAATGCGCATCCGGCCGGGTTTTTCGGTTACCAGAAATTCGCCGTTCGGCAAGGGCTCTACCGCCCATGGATTTTCCAGGCCTTTGGCCAGCACAATTACCTCCCAGGCAGTTTTCGATTTTATGGCGCAGGCGCGGGTCTGGCCTTCAAAAGTAGGTTTCTGATTCGGGGAATTGGGTTTGCCGGTTTCTACAGGCTGGCATTTCTGCTGGTTTCCGGCGGTTGCGGCCTGGGCCTCACCATTTTGGGCGCTTTCTGATTGGTTGGTGGTTTTCTGGTTGCAGCCGGTTAATAAACTGCCTAACCACAGCGTTACAATTAAAAGTTGCGGAAGTTTTCTCATATAGTTCGTTTTTGATATCCTGGTGTTTGCTTTTCCCTCCTCCAAACCTGCGCAAAGAACTGGTAAAGCAGGCCGGAAAACTGGCGGCTTCCTTCGGTCCGGGTTTTATAACCTTAATTTCTGCCGAAATGTTTTCAGCACCAGTTACGGAACTTCGCTAATGCGGCCATCCGGCCCGTGCAAAGGGTATTTAGCACATTGACCATAACCTGTCAGACCAATATAATTGCACCCCAACAGGTATCTTCTCCTGAAAGTGAGTTAGGAAAACATGGACCTGTTTAGGATAAGCGGCATTCAGAAACATGATGCCAGGCCTTAATTTATAACGCTGAAAAAAAGCAAGCTGAAAAGGCCATTACCTATTTTTAATTAATAAAGTCAGCCTTACGCTTTCAATGACAAGTGGTTATAAAAGTTTTTGGAAAGGAAAATTTGCGCAGTTTTGCCGCTGAAGGATATGGAAAGTTACGGCGGTTTTTTTCTGAAGAACCGGGAAAAGGTTAGGTGTTATTTTTTTTTAAAACCTGCTAACGCTAAGCTATTGGTTTAGACCTGTTGCGGAAAAACTTTCTTCCAGAACCTCCATGGGCATACTTCCCTGGTTTAAAAAAGCAGCATGGAAAGCTTTAATATTGAAGCTGCCCCCCTGGGTGGTTTGCTGCTTTAAAAGTAAATCCTTAAGCACTTTTTCTCCTACTTTGTAGCTTAGCACCTGGCCGGCCCAGTTCAGGCAGCGGGTAACTTCGCGTTCGGCAATTTCTTCCTGGCCCGGCACTTCCTTTTTCCAGTAAGCTAACGCCTCTGCTTTGGTCCAGCCTTTGGCGTGGATGCCCACATCTAAAACCACCCGTGCCGAACGCACCAGGTCCCATTCCCATTTGCCTAATTCCTGGGCCGGGGTTTGATAAAGGCCTAACTCTTTACCGTAATTTTCTACATAGGCTGCCCAGCCTTCGCTGTTAGCCGGGTAATAAAAAAGCGCTGCAAATTCCGGCCGGTGGCGCACTTTACTTCGCAACGAAAACTGGAAATGGTGGCCGGGAATTCCTTCGTGTAAAAACATCCAGTCCATTACCCGGCGGCTGTGGTTTTTGCCGTAAAAATTAAAGTAAAATGTTGCCGGCTGGTCGGGTTGCATGGGGGAATAATAACCGGGAGGGGTAAACGGTCCGGCATTGGGCCAGGGTTTCATTACTACCGGCGTTACTTCGGTTTCAGGGAACAGTTTTGGCAGGTTTTGGCCTACCGTTTTTTGTAGTTCCTGGTACCGATTTGTTACGGCCTTTTCTTCCGTCAGATAAAATTCGGGACTTTTTAAATAGCGATAAAACCCAACACTATCGGTGCCATAACCCAGCTGCCGGCGCAGCTTCCGGATCTCTTTTTGCACCCGTGCCACTTCCGCCTGGCCAAAAGCCATCAGTTCATCTGGCCTAAGCCGGGTGCTGGTATAAAGCCCGGAATAAAATTGGTACCAGTCGGCGCCATCTGGTAAACCTGCCAGGCCGGTAGCCGGGATGGCCTGGTCTTTATTCTTCCGGAACCGGGTTTCCAGGCGAAGCCGTTCCCGGTGCAAGTCCACTTCGTATTTTAAATGCAGGTAGTCAAGGCGGGTAGGGGTGGTTAGTTTTGCGGCATCGAGTTTTTTTAAGGCCTTGTAATAATATTCAAAAAAAGCCTGCTGTTTTTCTAATGTCTTAAGATCCGGTATGTTTTTAAAATTTTCGCGGTAATCGAACCCGAACTCCGGAACAGCTTGCCTGGGATATTCCCGGGCGAATTTTCTGAACAGCTCCTGCGCCTGTTCTTCAGGATCTGCCGGGCCGGTAAAAGCTAAAAATAAACTTGCCAAAAGCCCGTAAAATATATAAAAGCCAATAAATTTGGATCGACGCATAAGTTTTTTTTTAATCTAAATTATTGAGAATTTATTATTGACGATGTTGATAAAAGTTACACAAATGGTAACTTTTGCTACGTTGCTTTTCAGGCTTGGTGAAATCTGAATTCCTAAGTATAACCTTACGATTTGGTGAATTTTGCCTTCATCCAGTTATCAATAATATCTACCAGTTTCATGTTGAAATGATTGGCGGCATAAGCGTCGGCCTGGTTGCTTTGCATAATCTGCTGGTAATCTTTTTTGGTGCCTACTTCTACAAATCCATGGTCGGTGCGCGGCAGGAATTCAAAGGTCGCTTTCCCAGGATAATAGCTATTTACCACATCGGCGATCATCTTCGCCCCATCGGCGTCAATGGCCTGCACGTCGGCTTCGCCGTAGATGGCTAAAGTAAAGGCGGCCGCATCTTTCCAGGCTTTATTAACCGGTACATCGGCCAGTTCCTGCAGGAAAGTATAGTGGCGGCCAAACAAATGATCCCGGCCGTCATAACCCAAATGTTCTTCCAGATATTTCCTGTAATTTGAATTCTGAGCCAGTTCTTTCGGGGTTTTCTTTAGCACCAGAAATTCGTAAACCAACGGCAGCAATGTTTTCATGTCTTCGTCAACTTCTACGTAATCGGTGCCGGTTATAGGGCGCTGTTCCCGGAAGACTTCTATTAAATACTCAACCCAGGGTTTGCCGGCGGCGCCATACGAAATAATACCTTTCACTTTGTCTTCGGAAGCAATAATAGGAGCCGTATTAGCGCCCAAAGAATGCCCGAACAGAAACACGTTCTCTTTATCAACAAAATCGTAGCGCTTCAATTGATCCAGGCCCGAAGCAAAGGCCGCCAGCTCTTCTTTGTAGCCAATTTCGGTACAGGGCCTGGTGCCTTTGGAATCGCCGGTGCCGGGTTTTTCCATGCGGTAAACGGCGTAGCCACGGCTTACCAGGGCATCCATTAACTGGCGTTGGGTATCTTTTTCCGGGAGGTTGTCTAAGCTGCCGCAGCCGAAACCCTGGATAAAGAATACCGTGGGAAATTTGCCGTTGCCTTTGGGCTTTTTAACAATAGAACGGGCAAAACCATTGTTGGCTAACGGCACTTCGTCGTAGCGTACTTCGGCGTTGGCCGGGGCGGTTTCAAATGGCATGGCTTGTACCTTTCCTTTGGCTTTTACCGTTTTGCCTTTGCGGTTCAGGGTTAAGTTTACCGTTTCGCCGGGCTGGAAAGCGCGGGCCATATTTACTACCTCCATGGTAGATTTTACGGCCGTACCGTTTACCTGCAGAATTACGTCGTTTGGTTGAAGTTTCAGGGTTTGGGCGGTGCTGTTCGGAACGATCCGCATAACCCGGGCGCCGTTGGTATCTTTCAGTTTATGCGCTTTAGCCAGAGAATCGGTAACGGGAGTAAGCTGAACGCCTAAGAATGCCCGGCGTTTTAAATTCTGGGCCAGGCTATCGTGCCCGAAAAGCAGGCCGATGGCGGTAATTGCTGAAAGGATAATTTTTTTCATAGGTTTAGTTTAGCGGTAGGTTTGTAAGTTTGCTACGATTATTATACCAGAAATGTAGCAGCGGAAAAGATTAAACCAAACAGGTTTCGGGCCGGAAATTTCTAAAAGGAATGCCCGTTTTCAGACGATAAATAAAGCTTTAATGTCCGGATCTGTACATGCTGGAAAAAGCAAAGCCGGTTTGAAAGGTTGTATTTTTTTACCTTAGGATTCAGTGTTTTCCCGGTAAGGAACGCATGTGCTTTATACCCTTAGTGAAGCTTAGAAACTTACAGGATCTTTGAAATAACGAAGTTGGTACCCTTTAAAAAGGTAACGCCATTCCTTTCTTCAAATTCCAGCGGTTTAGATGCTGCTTCCTTTTCCTTTGCTGCCTTTTCAGCTTTAATGTTTTCCGCTTCGGCATTCTTTTTCTGCAGGAGATCCTTTATGTTTTCCATCCTTTTAACCCGCCAGTCTTCAAAATATTCCAGATAGGCTAAAACCTGCAGAAAGTTCATGGCCCGAAGATTCAGGCCCCCAATTCCGCCTAACCTTTTATGAAACCGGATCATACCATTTTCTACTTCCAGCAACGTGCCTTCCTGCTGATACCTTTCAAACAGCTTGCTGGAGTAACTGGTCATTTCGTGTGGGCTGGCACCTTCTTTTAAATAAATTATGGCATCTTCGGTTTTAAATTGTTTGTTATAGGCAGCAACCCGGAGCGGAAGGTTAATAGGTTTCATAAGGCCGGTTGTTTGGAGGAAGGTTTTACGGTTTGGCAATAGAAAGATAACGACCAGGAAAATAACATCAAAAATTTCTTAATAAAGTTCGCTTACCTGCCGTAATCCCTTTCATAAGGAACCAGGCAGGTGTTTAAACAGCGCATTGTACCTTCGGGTCAGGAATAAATAATTTCTATGAAAAAAACCTATAAGGCATTGATATTAAATGATTATCCCGGAGCAACCTATGCCGATTGGATCAAAACTGGTGAGAAAACCATTGAAACCAGGCACCGGTCCTTCAACTACCGGGGCGATGTGGTGATCTGTTGCGGCAAAACAAATTCGGTGGGTAAAAATGCCGGAAAGGCTTTGTGCATGGTGGAGTTATGGAAGATCAGGCCAATGCAAAAAGGGGATGAAAAAGCGGCCGGCGTCAGGTATAACCCCGAAATAAAATCTTTTCTGCTGCGCAACTGGCGGCACTTCAGCCGGGATTTTGAGTTCTCTCCGCAACGGGTTTCCGGCGCCTGGCAAAGTCTGTTCGATATAACCATTCCGGATGATGTAATCCTTATTCCGCGGCCGGATATAAAACCATTTGAGGAAACAGAAGAAAGCTAAACTGTTAAGGCCGGGGCAATTACCAACCTTTAAATTTCAGGCACCCGATTAATTGTTGGTTCCCTAAAAATAAAACCGGCATTTGATTGTTTAGAATACTAACTGGGTTTACATCTTTGTGAAAACAAATCAGAAAATATTGCTTCGGAGGCTTGTTAAAATGCTGGTAGTGCTAAGCCTGCCCCTCCAGGTACTGCTCCTAAAAGTAGCAGCCGGACAACCGGATTGGGTAGAACACTTTTACACCGGTACGTTTTTCAAATACCTAAGCCAATCGTTGCGTTTTGCCTTTGGCTGGTTGGCCTTTCCGGTAGGGCAATTCGTGTTTTACGGCCTCATTGCCGGCGTACTGATTTGGGTCTGCCGGCTCCTGCAAAAATTGCTGCAGAAAAAGATCGGAAAAAAGCAGTTTGCGCTTGATTTTGCATTCGGGGTAATTGCCATTATTGCGGGTTTTTATTTTCTGTTCAATGCCATGTGGGGGCTGAACTATTACCGGCATCCGGTTCATAAAATTACGCAACTAGATACTTCTGCTTTTTCTAAAACCGAACTGAGAGACATGAGTGCCCGCCTGATTGCGCTGTCGAATCAGAGCCGTCGCCAACTTACCGCCGATACGTTGAGCCCGCTGCATTTTCCCCTCAGCCATAAGCAGATCCTGGACAAAGCTCCCTTAGGATTCAAACCGCTTTCCCAGAAATACCCGGCATTATCTTATGTGCAGCCATCGGTAAAAAGCGTGCTGGTACCGCAGCTCATGTCTTATTTTGGCATAGCCGGCATTTATTTCCCCTTTACCGGCGAAGCCAACGTAAATATGGATCCGCCACCGTACCTGCTACCCGAAACCGTTTGCCATGAAATGGCGCACCAGATCGGCATCGCGCCTGAAGACGAAGCCAACTTTGTAGCGTATCTGGCCTGCCAGTTAAACCCGGAGCCGGCCTTTCAGTATTCGGGAAATTTAATGGCTATGCGCTACACCATGAACCGGCTTTACTGGGAAGATTCTACAACCTATTACCAACACCTGCAAACCCTAAGCCCCGGCGTAATCTGCGACTTAGAAGCAGCCCGCACCTATTGGAACAGCTTCGATAACCTGATAGAAGCAGCCGGTCGGGTGCTTCACCACCTTTTCCTGAAAGCCAACAACCAGACCGAAGGTGTGCGCACCTACAGCCGGGTAGTGGAATTGCTGATGGGAGAGTATCGGAAGAACGGCTTGGTTTATAGGGGCGAAAGAAAACCGGAAGTTATTTTAAAGGAATAAAGACCTCAAAAAAAATCGGAAACCAAAACCCGGAACTGCTACCTAACCGGAATTGAAAGTAAAAAAGCCCCGAAATTATCCGGGGCTTTTTTGGTGAAAAAGGATACCGTTTTTCTATTCCAGAATAAGCTTTCTGATAGCTACGCCATTTTTAGAGCTTACTTTCAAAAGATAAATGCCTTTAGCTGCATCTTCCAGATTAAGCATATTTGTTCCGGAAACTGCGTTTAGGGTTTTAATTATTTTGCCGGTCAGGTCGGTAATTTCTAAGGTATACCCATTGGCGTTAGGTAGTTCAATGGTAAAATTTCCGCGGGAAGGGTTCGGGAAAACAGTTAAGGAATTTTGCAGAAACGCATCTTTCGTGCCATTAACAATCCGGCGTACAATATTAATATTATCTACCAGGTTAGCCGGGCCGGCGCCGTTGGCATAAGGCTCCGATACGCTGCTTTCCATGTCAATCTGCAGGGCTACAAGGCCTTTGTAAGCAGTAAGGTCTATTTTGACCCGCTGCCAGTTGCCTGATCCGGAAAAAGGCGGACGATAGGTATTTCCTACCTGGGCGCCGTTTACCATTACCCGGAAATTGGTGTTTACATTGGCAGTTTTGAATAGCTGCTTTAAATCGAAGGTGAGCCATAAAGAATCTGAAGCAGAGAGATTTCCGGTTAAAAAACAGAAGGAGGCGCTGGCCAGATGCGCAGGATTCATGGTCCAGGGATTGGCAGAACCGGTTGGAATGGTCCAGGTGGAAAGGGTTCCGCCTTCCATGATCATTCCTTTGGTGGAGCCGGTTCCAAAACTTGCCGCAGTGTTTTCTGAAATTCCGGATTGGGCATTGGTAATAGTCCGTAAAGCGGGCAAACCGGAGGCTGCAGTTTCAAAGTCGAATGCAGGCAGGGAGGTAAACATGGCGTTGGTTACCGTTTTGGTTACGCTGTTGTTGGCCGGGTTTGCATCGCCAGGAAGGTTAGCCGTGGCTACTATGGTATAAATACCGGAAGTACTCAAATTGGCAGTAGTGGTAAAGCTATAGGTTATGGTAGCGCCAGGAGCCAGCGGCCCGGGAATAATGGCCGTAACGGGGGTGCCGCCATTGAGGGTATAGCTAACCGGAATATTACTTTGAGCGGCAGAACCGGAATTTTTAACTGTAATGGTAATTGTTTCGGCATTGGAAAAGCCGCAAACTGAATTAGGCGATGTAATGGCTGTTACCTCAATATCGTTCGGACTGATAGCAAAAGGTAAGGTCTGGTTCCAGGTACTGGTAATTTCGGATGCCGGCAAAGCCCGGTTATAGATCCGGAATTCATCCAGTAAACTTCCTGCCGGCAGCCCTGCTCCCAGCGAAGATCCTACCAGCAAAGCGGTAGCACCGGTCAGGTTTACGTTGGGTTGCGAAGAAGTAAAGGAAAGGACCCCGTTCACGTAAACTTTAACTTCACCGGCGGCATCGTCGTGCACAAAATGCACCACTACCGGCGTGCCGTTAAATACGTTGGGCACGTTAAAAGCCGTTATCCCGCCGTCTACAATCCGGATTCCGCCGGCGCCGGCAGCTCCCCCGGTAAAGCAACGAAAGCCGGTTCCGGATAAGCCAAATAAGTAAACCACCGAAGTGCTGGAAGGAATATTATTAAACCAGGCCGAAATGGTCCAGTTTCCGGTACCGATGTTGGGATTCCAGCCGGTATTAACCGCGTTGGCAGTTCCGGAGCCGCTGCCGCCCACCAGGGCAGTTCCAAACTGACCGGTTCCGCCGATCGTTGCACCGGTTATTGGGGCCGGATTAGTACCAACCGGGCTCGATGCCAGGTTCTGGACCGTAGTTCCCGGAGAATCGAATTTGTAATACATGAGCTCCGGTACTGCCTGGCTTAAAGCGCCGAAACCAGATAGGATAAAAATTGCGGTTAAAATAAGGTGTAGATTTTTCTTCATTTTGGTGGCTGATATAGTAGGTATAAAGAATGGTTTAAGACAGGTAAAGCCTGATATAGGCGGTTAATTCCTAGATGAATGTTGGGGTTTGATGGTGCCTCCTCACATGACGCAATTATTTCCTTAACCGTTGCCTGCCAGCTTAAAATAAAGCGGTTGCAAACTATAAGGCAGATCTTAAAGACTACAAGCTGAAGTAACCCAATTTTTTAAAGCCAGGCCCGGTAATAATTGGAAAGACCCGGGTGAAACTCAAAACCTACCTGATTTTTAAAGCAGAAATTTTCGAAACGCCGGATAAATTTGAAAGATAATGCCTGCATGATACTATTGGTTTGGTAAGAGAGAATAAAATTATATTCTTTTTCTTTGGATACTAATTTTTTTTCCGCTTAAAAACCAAGGTATTACATGGTTTGATCCTGGCTGCAACGCCTCCAACCATGTTCTCTTTACAGGAAATGTCTATTACCGGTTTAAGGCAGTAATACTTCAATTTCAATGACGTTACAACATTCCAGAGCGTTGATAACCACTTTCGTTAAATCTTCAATCAGAATCAGATCGCCGGTATTGGCGGTATTGCCATTGCTTAACGTGGCCGTTCCGGAAGCGAAATAAAGGAAGTAAAATGGTGTTTTTGCGGCAAAAACCATAGCGTTTTATCATGATCGGCCTCAGGGAAGAAATATCTCCCCAAAAATACTACAATTCCCGGTAAAACAGGAAAAGCTTGTTGCAGGATGGTATTGAAAGGTAAAAGGAACAATCCCTTCCCCTGCCGTGGTAAGGAGCTATTGGATAGAATCTGTACACCGAATTTGCCTGCCAGTTCAAACCAGCCGGTAAAACCCAAAACCAGCGCCTTCAGCAGATAGACAGTTGGTCCGATCGCTTCACGGTTTAGGTTTGCTACGGAAAACGGAAGAAGCGCAATACGTGCGGTCACCGGCTGGCCCAGGAAAAACGCTATGGTTTTAGGTCTGAAAAGTCTTATTTCCCGGTCAGATTGCTTCCGGATATAGCTTTCCGGAAGCAATCTGACCGGTGACATCCTGGTTCCCGTACCCAATCGCGCGGACAAAGAAGGCCTGCACCTGGATCATTACCGGACCCCGATATCCGGGACAGCAGTAGTTCAGAAAATAATTTAATTTCGGGTAAGGTTTTAAACAAGATTTACCGAAATTGAAACGTAGCAAATATTAGTTAAAGCTAAATCAAACCAAACAATGACCAGAGCGAGCGACCAACAAAAAAAGCAGCGCCAAAAAGAATTCAGGGAAAGAAAAGAACACCAGGAGCTGCTTAAAGCATTGGCAAAAAAAACGAAACGTGATGCAGCCGGAAATGATGATGAAATTGACAGAACGCCTAAAACGGCAGAATAAAGCTGACCTCTGGCAGGTAGCCAAACCTTTGCCGGTTTGTAAGTTACCCCGTTGCCAAAATCCCATTCATAGCGCGTTGCGTTTACAGAAGTGTTCGTGAAGCTTACAACTTCGTACCGTTCGGTTATCGGCACATTTTACGTAAACCGGACAGTTGCCAGCGATGCAGGATCATCATCATCATCATCATCATCATCATCATCATCATTTTTTCACGCAGTAAACCCGGCGATAATTGCTGCCAGCTGTAAATATAGCAGCTTAATGGTTTTCATGTGCCTACTACATTTACCACCAGAAACATGATTCTCCTGAAATAAAGTAATTTTTGTTAAACATTATTAAAAAAGCCGGTGCGCGGTTTTAATCTGTTTGAAACGGGCCGGAAATAATTAGTAACCCGCTGGTAAAGCCCGCAAAAACGCTAAGATTTAAGGCTTAAAAGTTTCCTTTTCTTCGTGAAGCGTTTGGCAAAAAAACATTAACTAGAAGCTATCTCAAAAATAGTTGTCATGTTGAGCGTTAGCGAAACAACTTGTTTGCTTTTGGCAATACGCTTCGTTCTGGCTTTTCTACTGGCCGCCGATAAGGTCCTTCAGGGCTACGCCCAAAAGCCTCGCGCTCCCGCGCTCAATTTTGCTCAGGATGACAGGTGTATTTTTGAGATAACTTCTAATAAGTCTGTCAGTCGATCCAGTCAGGATTTAATTTTATTCTTTTTGTTTTTAGGGGAAATAAAAGAAATGAGCCCGACACATTATCGGGCTCATTGTTATTTACTTATAAAACCTATTGGGTGCAATAGATATTGGAAAGGTTCTTTGTTGAATTTGAAACTATTGTAAAGTGATTTTTTTAGTTATGAATTGATCATTATTTGAAACTTTCAGAATATAATTCCCTTTGGAAAAAGAACTCAAATCCAGCTGCAGGTCAGAGGAACCAACGCTTGAATATTCTTTACTAAAAGCGGTGCGTCCTAACAGGTCGATAACTTCGATCTTAGCTTTCGAATGCTTAAGTTCTGGTACAGATATCCTTAATTTCCCAGCGGTTGGATTGGGGTAGATCAGGAGATCAGCATTTGATAAACCACTTTTCGTTGCCAACAGATAAGTCATATAATCATCTAAAACCTGGCCTCTGATTTCGCCGTTCGGGAAGGCGCTGTTTTGAATGTCTAAATACACATTGTCGGCCGAAAATTGAGTAGAATTAATAGGTAGAAAAGGAGTGGTATCAGTGCTTTTCCAAAAACCATCTGCTGAGGCATTATTTCCCACTGCCGTCATGGCAGATCCCATGGTATAAATTACCGGCCCATTTTGTCCGGTTGCATTATTTTTAAATTGGCTGGCAGTAGGGGTAGCGCTCAAATTTCCGGCAACCCAGTTATAATGGACATTTTCTTCATCGCGGCTAATAGACACAATTCCGGAGCCATAAGCCGCGCTTGTAACTGCCGGTACAACTTGTTGCCCTTGCATATTTATAGTAAAACCTTCGCGGGCATATCGCACCACTTGCGACCTGATTTCACCTTGAGGATGCGCTGCCGTATGGATCAGGAGGGTTAAGTTACTCTTCAGAAGCCGGTCTTTGTTTAAGGTGCTAACATTGGTTTTCGTGCCTTTAATTCTATTGCCATTAATGCTTGGCGTAAAGTCTACCTGAACGGATGAATTGTCGTAAGGCTGGCCAAAATTACCGATATGTAAATGACTGTAATCTATTGAGGTAGCAGTACCGTCAACCACAATATCGTAATACATGGTTGTTAGATCAGGGCTGAAACGAATTACACAAACTCCCTGCGCCGGCGTGGCAATAGCCGGAACCATTTGGGCGCCATTCAGAATACCATCGAACGTAAGGCCTTTATGATTTACCAATTGTGCCCGCAGTTCACCGGTAGGATTCTGCGTGGTGGTAATATTCAGATAAACTTCGCCGATCAGTAAATTATTGAGCAAAGCAGCCGATGGAACGATGTTTCCGGTAATTACTTTGCCATTAATGAAGGAAGTTAAATTGGCTACTTCCACCCCAACCATTCCGGTTGTGCCCGAATATAATTTTGCACCGGTAATGGCTCCGGTCAAACCCTGGCAAATAACTTTAAAATTTAATTTGCTGTTATCCATAGACAAGCCAAACGATCCTAAACCATAAGCGCCGCTAACCATGATCATCGGAATCGTTTCCATTCCATTAAGATCAGCTACAAAATTCAGATCGGTTTCCAGTTTTATTTGTCCCCGAATTTCGCCGGCCGGATGGCTGGCCGTTTTTACCAGCACATAAAAATTATCGTTAAAATAATTTGCCAGGTTAGCGGTTACATCCGTTCCAGAAATGGTGGTAACAATTCTGTTACCTCTCAGAAATGGCGTCAGATCAAGAAACAAAGTGCCATTCGTTCCTTTAGCCCCCTGGTAAATACTCACATTAACCGGAGCGCCACTTAACATGGCCAGGCTAATGTTAACCGAAATAGCATTTCGGGTTTTATTGAGCATAAAGCTACCGATTCCTTTTGCCGGAGTGGTAACCGCGGGAATTGCCTGCTGGCCATCCATAGTTGCGGTAAACAATAAATTTTCTTTAAAAGTAAGGGCCTTTACATTCGAAAATGCAAAGAGTAAAATCGCAATGAGTACTAGTTTTTTCATGATTTTCAGTGTTTAAGGTTGTGAAAATCGAATGTAGGTTTCTACCTTATTCAATGAAAACGCTTAAGTACGAATGCAAAATATTAGCGTTAGATAGCAAAAAAGGTTGACGAACGCCGTAATTTCCAATTCTGTCATCGAAACCACCGGTTTCGTCCTTTAGGTTTGCATCTTAATTAAAAGAATATCAATTTTGGTTATATAGCCAATTCATGAAACCCGAAAAATTCAACATCAGCAGATTTTTAGTTGAAAACCGTTGGGTCTGGCATGTCGGTTTCTGGGTTTTTTATGCGCTGTATGTTGCCAAAAATTACTACATAACGGTTCTATACTATCCGGCTTATTTAAATTTTATGCTGGTATCAGATGCCTTTTTCGTGGCATTTGTTTATTTAACGCTGTTTTTATACAAGAAATTAGTGCCTAGAAAGCACTATTTAATTTTCTTAAGTACAGGTGCATTGCTTTGGGTTGGGTTTGTGGTTATAAGGGCTCTTCTAAGGAAAACAATGATGCAAAGCATACCCAGCGTAGCAAATTCAGATCTGGATGAATTCATCCTAAGCAATCTCCCGGGCTATTTTCAGTTCTACATTTTCGTAGTGATTTTCAAATATTTAAAAGATAGTTTTATCCAGCAATATCACCTGAGCCAACAGCAAAAATTGCAATTGCAGTTTGAATTAGAGAATCTGAAAGGCCAGATTTCCCCGCATTTTCTATTCAATACCATGAATAATTTTTACGGCTTAGCGGTTGAGAATTCTAAAAAATTACCTGATCTGATGATCCGGCTTTCGGATCTGTTGCGCTACTCTTTGTATGAAACCAAACAGGAGAAAGTATCCTTAAAAGACGAAATAGATTACCTGAAGAATTACATTGAATTAGAAAAAATTCGTTTGGAATCTAATTTAGACCTGGAGTTTAATGTTGATGTAAAGAACCCTGAAAAGTATCAGATCGCGCCATTATTATTTATTGTATTCATTGAGAATGCTTTCAAACACGCCAGAAACATTGTCAACGAGCCGATCTTTATTTCTATAAACCTTACTGTTTCTGAGGATGAAATTTTAACCTTAAACGTAAAGAATAATTACAATACAAATGCTCAAAACAATTTCGTCTCTGGCAAGGGAATAGGTTTAGAAAATGTCAAAAAAAGATTGCGGGTTATTTATCCAAATGAGAAGCATGATTTAAACATTCAGCAGGACGAAAGATTCTACAATGTTGCCCTAACCATACATTTAAATTAATGGAAAACGGTCACAAATTTCGATCTATTATTGTGGATGATGAGCCAATTGCCAGGAAAATTATTAGCGGTTATGTGGCGCAAATTGCGTTCCTGGAAAATGCGGGGGAGTGTAAAAACGCGATCGAAGCACTGGATATTATTTCCAGAGATAGCTCCATTCAGATTATTTTCTTAGATATCAATATGCCCAATCTGACAGGTTTGGCGATGGCTAAAATTGTAAAGAAGGATATTAAAATAATTTTCACCACGGCTTATTCGGAATATGCGGTAGCAAGTTATGAAGTAAATGCGATCGATTATTTGTTGAAACCTTTTTCGTTTGAACGATTTGCGATTGCTGTTTTTAAAGCAATTGATAGTATCAGATTAACAACTAATTCGGTAGTTGAAATTTCACCTCCGGATAAAACGATCTATATTAAATCGGAAGGAATGAGTTATCCGGTATTGTTAAGTGATATTCAATATTGCGAAGCCATGAAAAACTATACCAAGGTAATTCTAAGCAACGGCAAAATCCTTAAACCATTGGTTTCTTTCTCTAAAATGGAGCAGGAGTTAATTGAAATGAGCAATGATTTTTTACGGGTGCACCGTTCTTTTTTAATTTCTAAAAAACATTTAACGGCTGTAAAAAACACTACGGTAATGGTTGGTAATTCAGAAGTTCCGATTGGTTTGCAATATAAGGATGCCTTTTTACAGGCAATTGGTAAGAAATGAGGCTAATTGAAAGATCCTTTTCTGATGGAATTTAATTAAGATCGAACCACTTTTTATAAAATAAATCCCGCTTATCTAAACAGAAAGCGGGATTTATTTTTAGTAGGATAAAGAAGGGAAATACTGAACTTGCATATCCGGGAATTGGTTACTTTACCTTCTTCGCATCGGCTTGCCTTCCCCCCTGGTTCATAATGGCTTTGGTTACTTTGCCCGAATCGTTTTTTACAAATACCAGTTCCGCATCATTCACTTTCAAAAAGAATTTTGCCTCGGTTTCCGCAAACATTTCCAGTTTCTCCTGCTCCGGTGCCTGCAGAAAAAGTTTGTCCTGCTCTTTAATAACGGAAAACGTGAATTGCGGGGAGATTTCATAGGCGCCTACGTAAGCTTCCAGAATTTTGCTATCTACTTTAATGCCGTTTTCGCTCGGAATTGGTTTATCCGTTCTGGTCCAGACATCGTGGCCGTTCAGGTTTTTCGTTATCAGTTTATTGATCTCGCCTTTTTCATTTCTGGCAAAATCGATCGATTGCATGGCATTAAAAAAGAACTGATCTTGCTGATAAGGCTTCAGGCTTGATTTTGGCCCTCTGCCTACCTGAGAAAATAGCTTGTTGTCTGTAACCGTAATGATCCGCAGCTGCCCTTTGGCATTTTCGTAGACGCCCTGGTAGCCAGTTAAAGCCGCAACCGGAACGTTTATTTCTTGGTAGTCCTGTTTCTTTTCGATGGCAATGGCCGCCAGTTCGGAAGCAATTTCTTTTGGGAATCTGCAATCGCAGTTGGCAAAAACCACCACAACAACGTCTTCCTTTGGCAGGTAAAGTTGCATGGTTCCGAAACCGTTTATGCCGCCGCCGTGCCAGGTAGAAGGACTGTCGTAAATATTGCCGAAGCGCCAGCCGTAACCATAATCTGAAAGTTTGCCATTAGCCAGTTTATAATTGGTAAAGGCTTTTTCCAGGCTTTCTTTTTTTACCAGTTTGTTCGCAAGCAGGGCCTGGTTCCACTTGAAAAGATCTTCTACCGTAGACAAAATAGAACCTGCCGCGTACGGCTGGGTCATGCTGATTGCCGGGGCAATTTCAAAACCTGTTTCATTTTTGCTGTAGCCTTCCACTTTGTCTTTAACCAGTTTTTCGTTGCTGGCGTATAGCGATTTTTTCATGCCGGCCGGCTTCAGCAGGTTTTTTTCGATGTATTCTGAATAGGATTTGCCGGAAATTTTTTCAATAATGTAGCCCAGTAAAAAGTAATTCGAATTGCTGTATTCCCAGCGGGTGCCCGGCGCAAACCGGAGCGGCTGGTTCTTGAAATGGTTTATCATTTCGGTTGGTTTCAGATCCAGCGCCATTCGTTCCTGGTAGTCTTGCATGGCGGTGTAATTCATAATGCCGGAACTATGCGTTAACAAATGTTCGATCGTGATCTTAGCGCCCTGGGTAGGATAATCGGGAATAAATCTGGTGATCTCGTCCTGCAGATTCAGCTTGCCTTGTTCCATTAATTGCAAAATTGCTACCGCCGTAAATTGCTTCGTAAGCGAGCCGATCCGGAAGATGTGATCTGCTTTCATGGGCGTGTTTGACTCCAGTTTCGCCAAGCCGATACTTTTTTTGTAAATAACTTTACCGTTTTTGGAAACCAGGGCCGTTGCGCCCGGTTCATTTGGTTTAAAATGTTCAGCCAACACTTTGTCGAACTCAGCGGCGAGGTCTTTTTCGTTTTTTTGTTGGGCGTAAAGAAGGTTGCACCAGAGGCACAGGGCGAGCAATAAGATTAACTTTTTCATCTGTTTTGTATAGCGTTTTGGTTTATTTGATACTAAACTGAGTAAAATTTTCTGTACCCGATTACCGGTATCAACAAACAACAGCTTATGGTCTACAAACAGCAGGAATGCGGCTTTTCTGCCAGGAAAGGAGTAAGTACTTTTATTGAAATTATTTAAACCGCCGATGAGATCCTTCGCCAATATAAAGCGCCTGCCATTTTATTTATGCCTGTGGGGAATCTGGTTATTACTCTGGCTGTTCAATAGTTTTTTCAACCATCCCAAAACATTTGCGCTTAATTTCTTAAATGAAGTCTGGCAGTCCTTTTTTCTTGTATTCGTAAATTACCTGTTCTTCGAATATTGTCTGCCAAGCATTATTAAGAAAAGGGCAACTATCTTTTTCAATATCCTGACCGGTATTTTATTGGGAACGATCCTGCTTGCGTTGGTTTCCTTTGGTTTGTATGCCTGGAATAAGCTCGGAATGGAGTTGCACATATATACCCAGTTCAGGTTCAGTAATTTTTTTCCGGGTGGTTTCTATAGTGAACTGATAGATGGCGCATTTTTTGACGGCCGGAGTGGTGTTGCTTCCGTTTTCTTTTTCGGGGTGGCCAAGCTTTTCCATTATAATTTTATGCTCAGGCAAACGGCTCAACAAATGCAACTGGAAAAGCAGGAAGCCGAGTTGAATTATCTGAAATCGCAGACGAATCCGCATTTTTTATTCAACACGTTAAATAACATTTATGCGCTGGCCCAAGCCAAAAGCGATCTGGCTCCGGAAGCGGTTTTACGGCTTTCAAAGATCCTGCGGTTTATGCTTTACGAAACCAATGTGGCGTTCATACCCATAGAACAGGAACTAGAAATAATCCGCGATTATATCGAACTTGAAAAATTACGTTACGACGATTCGTTGCGCATAGATCTACAGTTTGAAATCGAAAACCAGAACCAACTTCTGCCGCCACTGTTGCTGATCCCGTTAGTGGAAAATGCCTTTAAGCACGGCGTAGCTGAAACCCGCGATGGGGCGTTTTTAGTTATTCAACTTTCGGTGAAGCAACAGCAGTTAACGTTTGTGGTTAGAAATTCGACTGAAAAAGCAGCGGAAGCAACGGTGGTAAAAGAAAATATCGGGCTTTCGAATTTGCGGCGGCAACTTCAACTGCTTTACACCGATTACAAATTAGCTGTTAACCGCGGCGAAGCTGAATTTACTGCAACTTTAAGAATTAACCTTGCCAGCCATGTCTAAACTCAGGTGCATTGTAATTGAAGATGAGCCGCTGGCCGTAAAAGTTTTGTCGGATTATATTGCGCAGGTTCCTTTCCTGGAATTACAGGCGACCTTTAAAAATGCGTTGCTGGCCATTGAATTCTTACACGAAAATTCTACCGATCTTATTTTCCTGGACATCCACCTGCCGCAATTAAAAGGCATGGATTTTTTGAAAACGCTTACCAATCCGCCAGCGGTTATTATTACCACCGCTTACCATCAATATGCAGTAGAAGGCTTTGAACTGAACGTAACCGATTACCTGTTGAAGCCCTTTGCATTCGAACGGTTTTTAGTGGCGGTTAATAAGGTAAAAACCGCGCAAACTGAAAAGCAGAAACCAAAAGAATCCGTAGCAGAAAAGGATTTCATATTCCTGAATGTTCAGAAAAAGAAGGTGAAGATCTTGTTCTCGGAGATCGTTTACATCGAAAGCCAGCGGGAATACATTAAGATCAATACGTTAAAACAGCAGTTTATTACAAAAATGAGTACGCATGAAATTGAGCGTCTTTTACCGTCAAATCTTTTCAAACGGATCCACCGGTCGTTTATAATCTCCATTCCAAAGATCGAATCTTATACTGCCGAAATGGTAGAGGTGAACGGCGTTTCTATTCCGATTGGCAGGGAATATCGGGGCGTAATTGAGAGCCTGTAATTAAAGGGCTTGTAGTACCGAAAGCTAAAATAATCGGACCGTTTTTTTAGGATAATAAATTAAGAATCTCGCTCCATTTTATGGGAAGCGGGATTTTAAGTTTGTAGACCAAAGGAGTGAAATATCGAACTTTATCCACCAAGATTTAAATCTGATTATCAAATCCTTTCCAGTGATTAATTTCCTAAATTAAGAGGAAGTGAGCTTGATTTTATTCTTATTGTAAGACCTTGAAATAGAATTATCTTCTACTTCGCTTTACGGAATTATTTGAATCTTTTTTCTGATATAATGCCATTTGATTTGCGCTACTTCTTGTGTATATAGCTGTTTGCATTTGTTTTTCTTTTTCTTTTCCATTACAACAAGATTAAAGTTATCTTGTTAAACCCAAATCGCAAATTAGATGCTATGACTTTTTAGTCCACTTTGTTTTGACGACTTCCATAGTTAGAACAGTTCGGTATAACCAAAGGTAGTAGCCAATTTCTCATATTAAAGCGGTTAAAGATTAGTGTTTTTAATCTTAACCCAATGTTACTTTAATTCTCCCAAAGATTGTTATGACAGGCTTATTCCCTAAATTGCACAGTTTTATCTACACCTTATCGTTTTTACAAGTTCCAGGGGATTCTTATGAAAAGACTACTATGGCTTATCTCTATTACTGCATTATTCGCAACTGCAGAACATTCAATACAGGCCCAAACCGCCCCGGTAAAACTTTGGGATAAAACCTTCGGTAGTAGTAATGAGGATATACTTTATTGCCTGCAGCAAACTTCCGACGGTGGCTATGTTCTGGGTGGGTCTTCAAAATCTGGTCTGGGCGGAGATAAAACTCAATCCAATAGGGGACCAAGTGGTGATGATTACTGGGTTGTGAAGGTGGACGCCAACGGAAACAAACTTTGGGATAAAACCTTCGGGGGTAGTGGGTATGATGACCTTTTCTCCCTTCGACAAACTCCTGATGGAGGATATATTCTCGGCGGTCGTTCTGATTCCCCTGCCGGGGGCGATAAAAGCCAAGCTGCAAAGGGATATAATGATTATTGGGTTTTGAAGCTGGGTGCCAGCGGCAACAAGCTTTGGGATAAGACACTCGGGGGATATTACCAAGATATCCTTTACTCGATACAGCTTACCTCAGACGGAGGGTATATAATGGGTGGAGAATCTACTTCAGGTATTGGTGGGGATAAAACCCAAGTTTCAAGAGGGCTTAATGATTACTGGGTGGTAAAGTTGGATGCTAATGGCAATAAACTTTGGGACAAAACCTTTGGTGGCAGCGACAATGATCTACTACTTTCTATTCAACAGACCTCGGACGGAGGTTATATAATGGGTGGAGAATCTACTTCAGGTATTGGTGGGGATAAAAGCGAGCCTAATAGAGGAATTAGCTATTATTCGGATTACTGGGTTGTGAAGCTGGATGCTAATGGCAACAAACTTTGGGATAAGACCTTTGGCGGTACTGATGATGATCAATTCTACTCGCTTCAGCAGACCTCTGATGGAGGTTATATCTTAGGCGGAGATTCTAAATCCGGCGTTTCCGGGGATAAAACCAAACCGTTGTTAAACATTCCGGGGTATGAAGACTATTGGGTAATAAAACTGGATGCCAGCGGTAACAAACTTTGGGACAAGGCCTATGGAGGGAGTAGTTGGGATGGTTTTCATTCACTTCAGCAGACCATTGACGGAGGTTATATACTGGCCGGTTATTCCCCTTCCCCCATTTCCGGCGATAAAAGCCAGAACCCAAAAGGTAGTGCGGATTATTGGGTTATAAAGGTGGATGCTAATGGCAATAAAACCTGGGATAAAACCATTGGGGGTACCGGTTACGATGCCATTTACTTCATTCAGCAAACCTCGGATGAGGGGTATATTATGGGCGGATATTCTGAATCTGGTTTTGGCGCCGATAAAAGCCAGGCCTCCAGGGGACACAAGGATTATTGGGTGGTTAGATTAGCTGCACCTTGTTCCGCATTAACTGCTACTTTATCGACTTCATGCAACAGCAATGGTACAAATGTTAATCTAAACGTTAATGGCATTCAACCAGGAGCTGCAGGCACTCCCTTCTGGACTTTAACCTTTAAAGTCAACGGAGTTAGTCAATCAGTTTCCGGTACCACACCTGCTTTTACGCTTGCACAGAATGCTACACCAGGGTCGGTTTATTCGATTGTAAACATTACCTCCGGAACTTGTACCGCAAATCTTACCGATTCACTAGTGGTAGAGGCAATACCAGTTGCTCCAGGAGTTATTCCCGGGAGCAATTGCGGTGCTGGTTCGGTTACCTTGTCAGCAACGGGGGCGCCAATCGGAGGGAGTTATCTCTGGTATGCTACTGCTGCTGGCGGAACAGCACTTTTTACAAACCCTTCCGGAACGTTTACTACCCCGAATTTAAGCGCTACTACTACTTATTATGTAGCAGTTACAAATAATGTCGGTTGTGAAGGTCCGCGTATTGCAGTAACAGTAACTATTAAGACATTCACCGTAAATGCTGGTTCCAAAGAAAGCCTCTGCGCAAACAGTTTGCCTGTTCAGTTTACCGGTTTCAGCCCTGCTGATGGAAACTGGAGCGGGGCAGGCGTGAGTGCTTCGGGTATTTTCACCCCAAACAGTAACCTGGCTGGAAGTCAAACACTAACCTATACCGTTACACAAGATGGTTGTCAATTTTCAGCAAGTAAAGAAGTTACAGTTTTAAAACCTGTAAGCTTGGGCGGAGATCTTAATGCCTGTGAAGGTGAAGAGCTAACGCTTAAAGCAGATAAAGGGAATGGTAGCTTTCTCTGGAAAGATGGAAGTACCAATTCTTCCTTCAAAGTAAAACAAAGCGGTGAATATTGGGTTCAGCATTCATTTAATGGTTGCATGACTTCTGATACCATTCAAGTAACTTTTACAAAATGCCCTGAACCTTTCATTCCCAATATCATCACGCCAAACAGCGATAAGAAAAATGATTTCTTTAACCCTCAATATCTCACTGTAGGAAATTGGCAATTAAAGATCTATAATCGCTGGGGCGTAAAATTATTCGAATCAGAAAATTACCAGAATAACTGGCCTGATAAGAAGATATCCGATGGTACTTATTATTACCTTTTAAGGAATTCTAAAACCGGACAACAATATAAAGGGTGGCTTGAAGTAGTTCAATAATACTATTATGTAATGCAAAAATATTAAGCAAAAGGGAATTATCGAACCAATAAATCCTGCACAATTTGACCAAAAGCGCGATTCTTATTTTTGAGGATTAAGTGTGAGAAAATTATCGAACCAAAAAATCCCGCTCCTTATTATGGAAAGCGGGATTTTTATTTTCTGTAGACCAAATGAGTGAAATATCGAACTTTTTGGAGCAGGACTTGACCTGTAATGTTATTCCTTTAATTCAAAAACTGGTTTCTATATTCAGTTGGAGTGATCCCAACAGCTTTTTTAAATAACCGGGAAAAATAGGGAGGGTTTTCAAAGCCAAGTTGAAATGCAGTTTCTGCTACAGTTTTGTCTGTACTCATCAATATGTTTTTTGCTTCATTGATTAAAGCTAAATGAATGTGGTCCAAGGCAGTCCTACCGGTTTCCTGTTTCAATAAGTCACTAAGATATCCTGCCGATAATGATAACTTCGACGCCATATATTTTACTGTTGGCAATCCATGCTTTTGAAGGTTTCCGCTCTCAAAATATACCTTAAGGATTTCTGTAAACTTAGAAATTATTGTACCTGACAACACACTCCGGTTTAAGAATTGCCGATTGTAAAATCTTGACGAATATTTCAGAATGGACTCAATATGAGCTATCATTATGTCTTTACTGAAATTATCCTGGTTGTTGTAATATTCCTCCCGTATTTTATAAAAAAGGTCCCAAATGGTTTCTTCTTCTTTAGGAGATAAATGCAGTGCCTCATTTGCTTCGTAATCAAAGTAGCCGTATTTTTTAATTGTAGAATGAAGTGGATGATTGACCAAAAAATCTTCATCTATATAGATCATAAATCCCTTTTCTGTTAACTCAAGGTCGTTCATCTGTATGATTTGATTGGGCTTCACAAAAAACATAGAACCGGTATTGCTATCATACTTAGTCCTACCATACAAGAGTGTACCAGATTTCACATTTTTTAAAGCAATCTTGTAAAAACCCATTGTGAATTCCGAATAAACAAAATTGCAGTGTTTTATGTCTTCAAATGTTAACACTCCAAGCAATGGATTTTCTGGGGGAGGAAATCCGTTTGTTGTGTACAGTTCGGTTATAGTTTTAAAATGTTTCATGTCTGGATATACCAAAATGCAATTATTTACAATTAGTTTTTCCTTCACTCATTCTTTATCTGAAATAGATATTGATTATTCCGATATGAGATTACCTAATTGTTAAACAGACAATGGATTTCTATTGAAATCCATTGTCTGTTCATATTCATCATGGCCTTCTCTAAAGTTCAAAAAAGGAAACGGTAATCTTTACTACTATTTACCGTACCTTACTTTTGGACATATTTCAGTAGTCAAGCGTTCCAAGCTAATTTTACTTATCGCCTGTTTTCCTAATTATTTTGATTTAACCATTCCTCAAATGTTACATATTCACTGGTGGCAATTTCTTTGGCGAATTCAATTCGTGACGCTGAACCTGGCCCCATGTAGGTGTATTTTTCCCAAAATCCAAACATCTCATTCATTTCCTTTGCTCCCTCAAAAAAAGTTGAAAACACTTCACCCGGGACTTGTGTAAAGCTGTATTCTTTACCGTGTATTTTGTAGGCTTCGAGAATATCGTTAAAGCTATTCAGCTCGGTTGCCAATGCAAGGTAATTGCCATTGCCTGCTTTTTCTGGTTGCAAAAATGCACCAGCCACTACTTTTCCCATATCATTAATGTCGGACCAGTGGATTACTTTTTTTGTCGGATCAATCGACAGCGTCCAACCGGTTGTGCCGTCTTGTTTTTCCATTGGTGCAAGCCGTCCGATAAGATTTTGAAAATAGAATGGAGCTTCAACAAATGTGGAGTATTTGAACCCCGCATTTTTCACCACATCATCTACCTTTGATTTATTTGTAAAATGTGGAACGTCGAATTCACCTTTGCTGATTGCTTCAACATCAGGAAGTGTTGACCAGATAAAATGTTGCACCCCCGCTGCCTTTGCTGCTTCAACGGCATTTTTCCCCTGGGCAATTTCGTCTGCACCTGCCCAAAAGTCGGTTACCACAAATACGCCATAAGCATCCTTAAACGCTTCTTTTAACGACTGCAAATCGTTTAAATCTGCATAAACTGTTTCATGTGCCTTGCCTGAATATTTTTCCGGATTCCGGGTTAGTGCTCTTACATTGAAAGAGCTTTCTTGTACAAGGGTATTTACCACACCCGAACCTTGTGAGCCTGTTGCTCCGATTACTGCTATTGTTTTTTTCATTTTGTTTATTATTGTTTGTTTTTAAATAATGAAACAAAATTAGGAGATGGGTTTGGCTGCCCTGTTATACAGAATAAGGAAGATGTGATACATTTTAAGGAAAAGCCTATTTAGTAGACCAAAGGTGTTAAGTATCGAGCTTTATCCACCAGGATTTAAATGTTTTGGTAAAGTATTTGTAAACGGAAAAAGTATAAGAGCAGTCAATTAATCTAATTTGAAATTTTCCAAAATAACTCTTAATTCTTTACTGAATCCTTGCGAACAAGGAACGGTTCAGGGCAATTGTTTCCTCATGCGTTGGCGGAGCAGTACGTTTCATGAAATTTGCAATAACCAGCTCCCGGTTGCCGGCAGCTTTTTCCTTGTCGGCATCAGCCAGCGCCTGTTGCAATTCCGCTACATTTAGCTCAGTGCAATAGGCCGGTGTTCCAGGCTGTTGCCGCCACGATTCCGACAGGCTTCCCGCATCCACGGCATCAAAACCGGTGTCGTTTAATAATTCAGCTACCACCTTTTTAGCGTTTTCATCATCGCCTGCAACTGCCAACGCTATTCTATCTATTGCTCCTGCTGCTTTTCCGTTATGTTCCAGCGTATAAGCTAAGAGATTGTTGAAAGCCTTTATTACCGGTCGCCCTATCTGCTCGGAAACCCACTCGCTTTCTACTTTGCCCTTGTTCAGCTCCTCAATCGCCCCATCCCGGACAGGATAATAATTACAGGTATCAACAACGATGACCTCCTCAGGAACATTTTTGAACAGATCTTCAGGAAGCTTCGGGATAGCCATTGTGGGAACAGATATAATGATCACATCAACATCTTTTACTACAACTTCGATGGTGGCTGGCTGAGCGCCCAGTTCTTTCGCCTTTGCAGCCAGCGCTTGCGACTCCTGCGTATTGGTAACTTTTACCTGATGCCCGGCTGCCGCCAGTTTCTTTGCGAGCGTACCGCCAATCGCGCCGGTGCCTATTATTCCTATTTTCATGTTTACATGTTTATTTGAAAAATATCCTTACATAAATAACGCACGGCTTATGCGGACACCAAAATCTGCATCCGGGTTAGTCGTGGCATCCCCAAGTCGTTCCAGAAACGCTGCAACTGCTAAATCACGACGTTTAGGTAATCGTGCTCTTTCAGCTGCCGCAAGGGCGCCCGGCAGTTCTTGCAACGTGAGGTCTGTGCCGTAGGTAGGGGCGCCTGGTTGCTGCCGCCAGGAGTCAGTTAATGAACCCGCATCGAACGCATCAAATCCCGTTTCTTCAACCAATTCCATCGTCACCTTTCGGTCAATTTCCCGATCTGCTGCTATAGAGAGCGCAATTCGGTCAGCACTTCCAGCCGGTTTACCTTTCTTTGTAAAGGAATCTGAACCAATGGAGTTCCAGGCTTTTGCCACCGGGCGTCCCAGTTGTTCCTGAACCCAAATACTTTCTACCTTTCCGGCCTCAATGGCTTCAATTTTTTTGTCACGTCCCGGATAATAGTTTGAGGTATCAATTACGACTGTTTCATCCGAAACGCCGGCTAAAAGGGGCGCAATATCAGGAATACGATTGAGGGGAATAGAAATAATGATCACATCCTTTTCTGAAACTGCCTGCTGAATTGTAACTGCTTTCGCACCCGTAGTAAGCACCTCTGAGCCAATAGTTTCCGGACCTCTGGAATTTGCGACATTTACCGAGTGTCCGGCTGCACTCAATTTTAAAGCTAAGGTTTTACCAATATGGCCGACGCCAATAATTCCTATTTTCATGTTTTATTGATTAATACTTTTAACAATTGAAGTTTTTGTTTTTTGTCCCGGAAAGCCGTTCTGATAACTTTCTTTATTCTTAATTCCTACTATTATTCTTCCCTGTTTCAATTACTTGTTTTCGTTTATTTCCTGCATAACTTCTGCAAATAATCTGGTAGATTTTATGCGGTTTTCAATTGCAAAAGCAGTAGATACAGTTATGAGCTCATCTACCTGGGTTTCTGCAAGAAATGCCCGTAACTGCTTTTTAACCGTTTGCTTACTTCCAAAAAAAGAATATTTCAGCATTTGAAGTAAGGCAGGATGTTGCAACAGTTCCTTCAATTCCTGGGTCATTGCTGTTGGCGGTTGAATAGCATCTTTAGCCCCGGTTAATACCCCCAGAAACATTCTGATTAAGGACGTAAATAATTTTTCTGCTTCCTCATCAGTATCGGCAACATAAACATTTATCCCGGCTATGGTATATGGGTTTTTCAGGAACTCAGAAGCCTGAAATTCTTCGCGGTATATTTTTAATGCGTTTAATAAATGGGTTGATGCAAAGTGACTGGCAAAAGCATAGGGCAAACCTTTTTTTGCCGCTAAATGCGCACTATCGGTACTGGAACCTAATATATAGACCGGTACTCCTGTGCCTTCCGCAATGGTTGCTCTTACCTGAGAACTTTTATTTTCAAGGGAAAAGTAATTTTGAATTTTATCTATTTCCTGGGGGAATGATTGCGCCGCCTTCATAAAATCTGATCGTATGGCTTGCGCGGTTTGCGTATCTGTACCAGGAGCTCTGCCAACCCCTAAATCGATGCGGTTGGGATATAAATGAGCTAAGGTTCCAAACTGTTCTGCAATAATTAAAGGAGAGTGATTAGGAAGCATAACTCCACCCGAACCTACTCTGATGGTTTTGGTGTTTTCTGCCACGTAACCTATGAGAATAGAGGTTGCACTACTGCCAATATGTTCAGCATTATGATGCTCAGCAAACCAATAACGTTCGTAGTTTAATGCTTCAGCTTCTTTTGCTAAGGCCAGCGAATTATTCAGGGTCTGTTTTATTGTACCACCTTGGGAAACAAGGGCAAGTTCTAAAATTGAATAGGCTATTTTTTGATTATTCATATATTGGCGTTGTTGGTTTATTATTTAAATAACCAATTCTACTCTTACCAATTAACTGAGTTAGTTCTTGTCTAAAAATAGTGTTGCAAATTTACTAAAATCCCCTTTCCTTTGTATAGTGCTTTCCTAAAGGAAAGCAATATTAAAAACTTGAAGAAGTATGGCGAATAAAATGGGATATCTATCCTGTCTTGACACGGTAAAGCCGGTGCGGGATGCAATTGACGTAATTAATGGCAAATGGAAATTACCGATCATTATTTCCGTTATAACGGGTAATGAGCGGTTCACGGATATACAGGAAAGTATTCCCGGAATTACTCCTAAGGTTCTGGCGAAGGAACTCAAAGACCTGGAGCAGCACCAATTGATTAAACGCGTGGTAATTGATGATTACCCGGTTAAGATCTTATATAAACCGGAACCTTATGCCGATACTTTAACTCCGATTATAGAAGCCCTAAAGGGTTGGGGATTGAATCACCGGGAGCGGATTTTTAATAAGGAATAACCTTACTGGAGCTATTTGGGAAGGAATTTTTTTTGCAGCAATGATCTGATTCCAAACTAAAAATTATTGAACTAAAAAAGCCGTTCCATTTATTGTGGAACGGCTTTTTCTATTGTAGACCTAAGGTGTGAAAAATCAAACTTTATCCACATGGATTTAACTAATTTGGAAAATTTTATTAGCCAAATCTCCCATACCCAACTAAGCCTGGTTTAGGCAACTCTTCATTAAAATTAGACCAAACCAAGCAGCCGTTTTATACCCTTTCACATCCATTTTTTTGAACTCCAAGTAGTGGCATTTGCAGTGGCCACAAACAGTTTGAGCCCAGTAGGTACCAACTTACGGCTGAAAGGGCTGTAGCTTGAACCATCAATAAAGTTATAAATCTTTGTCAAAATTCTGTAACAGCTGCGGGGCGTTTGTGCGGTAACTTTGCATAAACAATTTAACTGATTAAAGATGAAAACGATAGAAGTAAAAACCAATATTATGTGTGGTTCCTGTGTGGCTAAAGTTACACCTGTACTTAATGAAACGGTAGGGGAAAATAACTGGAAAGTAGATACCCTGAATCCAAAGAAAGTGCTTACAGTAACTATCGAGAACTTAAGCGAAGCAGACGTGATCAGCGCTGTAGAAAAGGCTGGTTACAAAGCAGAAAAGCTTTCCTAAAATAAGGAGCCAGCCGGTTAAGGCTGGCTCAAAAATGCAATTAAGATTTTCAATTATGTCAAATACAACATCGATAAATAGTGGAAGTATGGCGCCTAACGAAAGTAAATTTGGTTTGGCGCTTTTGGTGGTTGCGACGGCGCAATTGATGTTGGTTTTGGACGATACCATTGCCAATATTGCCTTACCCAGCATTCAACGCGATCTGGGAGTTTCAGCCTCAACCTTACCGTGGATCATAAATGCCTACGTACTTGCCTTTGGTGCCTTATTGCTTTTTGGTGGCCGCGTAGGCGATCTTTACGGCAGACGCCGGGTGTTTCGCATTGGACTGGTCATATTTATAGTAGCCTCGCTTTTTGGAGGTTTAGGCATTAACGCAGAGATGTTAATTGCTGCCCGAAGCCTACAGGGAGTTGGCGCAGCCCTGGTAGCGCCTAACGTTCTGGCGCTGATCGCAACCACTTTTCCGGCCGGGAAGCCTCGCAACAAAGCAATGGGTGTCTATGCCGCTATGTCAGCCGTAGGGATGACGATTGGGGTGCTCCTTGGAGGAGTACTGACCGGGTTTTTAAGCTGGCATTGGGTCTTTTTCATTAATATTCCGATTGGTCTGGCAGTACTGTTAGGCACCAGAAGTTTAGTAGAAGGGCAGCGCCACTCTGGAAAATTGAATACGTTGGATGCAGTAAGCGGTGCAGGAGGTGTGCTTGCGTTAGCGTATGGTATTACGAGGGGTGGCGAACATGGCTGGAGCGATATCTTTACCCTGGTTTCCTTCGCGGTGGCGGTTTTCCTGATAGCATTATTCTTATGGCTCCAGAGCCGCGGTAAATCCCCGATGTTGCCTTTAGGGTTATTCCGTGAAACAAGCCGGTCAGGATCTTATGTAACCATCCTATTTATAGGCGGGGCTTTGATGGCGACTTATTATCTTCTGACGCTTTATATGCAGCAGGTATTGCAGTTCAGCCCGGTAATGGCTGGTCTGGCTTCTCTTCCGGTTAGTATCGGGATTGTCCTTGCTGCTGGAATTAGTACCAAATTACTGGAAAAAGTAGCGCCGAGGTTTGTGTCTGCTCCCGGTTTACTAATAGCGGCCTTTGGTATGTATTGGCTTTCTAACTTAACGGTAAACGCATCCTACACAGCCCATATTTTGCCGGGGCTTTTCATCACCTATTTCGGTTTAGGAATGGGCTTTATGCCTCTAACGCTTACCGCTGTTCATGATGTTGCTGAAGAATGGGCCGGGGTGGCATCTGCCGTGCTGAACACATCCCAACAGATAGGAGCGGCGCTCGGAGTAGCTGTCTTAGCCACTATTTCCACATTTGTGACCAATCAGCAACTCCCAGAAGCAGGAAGAGTTCTGCAGGAGGGTTTGTCAAGTAAAAACCAAACTGTTGTAGCAAGTGCTACCGATGCGCTGACCGCCGGGTATACTACAGGCTTCCTTGCCGGTGCTGTAATGTTAGTTTTTGCGGCGATAATCGTAGCGTTTACCGTAAAGACCAGTAAAATTCAGGGGGCTACTTCCGAGGAAAAAACTCCTGTGGTTTGATAATGCTATTATAAGAGGCTTCGTGAAATTGCTTATTCAATCATAACGCTCCAAGCATTGCCAAGCCATTTTAGCCTGCCTCTGAATAACGGGGGTAAGAACAATTACCAATTCTGATCACGATTATGCAACGAATTATCAATAAAGCAGTTAAGTCATCTGCTGCTGTTTTCGTAGGCTTCATGATATTTACTGCCTGTGAAACTAAAAAAGAAACGAATATTCCTTCCGAACATAAAACAGTTGATACGATGAAAGAACACGCCCATAACCATGATCATGCGCACCATGCCCATGCCGGTTCAGAAAAGAAATATAATATGACTTATAGATCGGAGCCAGTGCAAATTGAAGCAGGTAAACCGGCTAAGCTTTATTTTAAACCGGAAGAAGTTGGAAACGCAAACTCCAATTTAGCGCTCGATAAAGTGCATGAAATGAATGTTCATTTATTTATAATAAGCAAAGACCTTTCTTCCTTTGCCCATGAACATCCGGAAACAGTTGCTGACGGCAGTTATGTATGGGAACATACTTTTCCGGCTGCAGGAGATTACCTCTTGTTTCAGGATTATACCCCGACCGGTGCCGGTCATCAATTAGGCAAGCAGGAAATTATAGTAAGCGGTGAAAATGACCAGAAGGCAGGTTTAGGTGAAGAGAACTTAACCTGGGAAGGCAGCGGGTACAAAGTAACTTTGTCATCAGAGCAGCCACTTAAAACAACTACTTCATCGGAACTTAAAGCTTCTGTATCGAAAAATGGGAAGCCAGTAACTGATCTTAATGATTACCTAGGTGCATTGGCGCACGTGGTAATTTTAAGCGAAGATGCCAGGGAATTCGTCCATGTCCATCCGATGGAATCGGAAACTTCCGGGCCTGATATTATGCTACATACTAAATTTCCCAAGCCAGGAAAATACAAGGTGTTCATGCAGTTCAAGCATGAAGGCAAAGTTAATACCGCTGACTTCACCTTAAATGTAGTTTAGAAAAAGAGGGAAAACGCTATCTGTTTCCTGAACAGGCAGAGTTTTCTCTTTCAGTTAATCGCTTTCCATTTCTTTGTTTTAAATTTTCTAAAGGCAGAATAACAAGGTCTTTTTCCCAATTTAAGTAAGTTTCCGATTTGAAAACTATAAAATTTAGCAGGACAGAATGCGGGGTTGATTTTTTGATCAACGTAATTAATGGAGTAGATGTAGCAGAAGATTATTTATTGCCTTTGGTTCATAATGCGGATTATTTTGAGATTTTGGTCTTTAAAAAAGGGAACGGCCAATTGTCCTTAGATGATAAATTGATTAATATTCAGGACAATACAATAATATTTATTTCTCCATTTCAGAGGAAGAAGTGGCAACCAGACCTTTCAGGCTTGGATTTTACCATTCTGATTTTCCAGGAGGATTTTCTGAATGAGTTCTTTACGGATAAGTTATTTACTTATCGCCTTCTTTATTTCTACCAACACGATTACCCGCTTCTGTTAAATTCTGATGCAGATCACATTCAGGGTATCTGTAATATCTTAACGGAAATAAAGTCAGAGCTGGTTAGTCCTCATGTTGATAGTGCGCATATTATTCGTTCGCTCATTTATTACTTATTGCAGCGCTTGAATCGGGAATATGCGCTTCAGAACAATTTGCCTTTTCTTGTTGATACCTCCAGCCATGCCTATTCCTTCAAGAAATTAATGGAATTACACATTAAAAATAAACAGCGCATAAATGACTATTCCGAACTTTTAGGTATCAGCCGGATTACGCTGAATGCTGCTGTCAAAAAGCAATTTAATCTGACTGCAACTGAGCTTTTAAAGCAGCGATTACTTACTGAAATCAAAAACGAGCTGTTATATTCTGGCAAAAACATCAGCGAAATTGCTTATGACTTAGGGTACTCTGAATCCAATCATTTAATGCGGTTCTTCAAAAACCAAACGGGTATTACAACTTCAGAGTTTTTAGCAGCTTATCAAAATGGTAGTAATTGATTTATAACTGGTACCAGCCTCCTTTAATTGATTAACGAACTTTGCATCAACTATTAAACGTAAAGTTATGCAATCGAATATTCAATTAATAAGGAATGCCACCGTAGTTTTTAACTATGCTGGTAAGAAGTTTTTAATAGACCCGATGTTGGCTGATAAGGGAACTTACCCAGGATTTCCTGGTACACCTAATTCAGAATTAAATAATCCGTTGGTGAATCTGCCTGTTAAAGCGGAAAGTATTGTTAATGTGGATGCCGTTCTGGTTTCACATTTACACTTGGACCACTGGGACGAAGCGGCCGCGCAAGCCCTTCCTAAGAATATAAAAATCATGGCTCAGAATGAAGATGATGCCAAAGCTATCCAGGCGCAGGGCTTTACCAATGTAGAGGCTATTGCTGAAGTTGCAGACTTTGAAGGTTTACAAATCACGAAAACTCATTGTCAGCATGGATCAGATTTAGCTTATTCTGTTCCCCACTTAGCCGATTTCCTAGGAAAAGCTTCCGGATTCTATTTTAATGCAGCCGGAGAGAAATCAGTTTACTTTATAGGAGATACGGTTTGGATTGAAGAGGTGGAAAACAACTTGAAAACCTGGCAGCCAGATATTGTTGTGGTGAATGCTGGATTAGCAAGCTTAGCAGACGAGCAATTTGGCGGTGTAATTACCGGTAAGGAAGACGTTGAAAGGATTCACAACCTTTTACCAAATGCCACCATAATCGCTATCCACATGGAAGCCCTTAACCATTGCCTGGTAACCAGAGCTGATCTAAAGGCTTTTGTTGAAGAGAAAGGCTTTGCTGATAAGGTTATAATCCCGAATGATGGTGAAACCATTTATTTGTAATAACTAAATATATAACTTAGAAAGGCTGAACAGTAATTTCATTTATCTAAGAGATTGTAAGGAAAAAGCAGTAAGCCTTCCAAGCAAAGTTGTAAACAATTGAAATAAAAAAGCCGCTCCATTTTTAATGAAGCGGCTTTTTTATTTCAGTAGGCCAAAGGAGTGAAATATCGAACTTTATCCACAAGGATTTAAATTTGATTTTATCTGTTTTGGATTAAAATTTCTAATAAACTTCGGTATTCCTATTGTCCTAAATCACATAATAAAAATTAAGAAAATTATTAAAAAAGAAAATAGATTTGTTGAAAAAGATTGATTTCTATCTGTATTCATTATTATTTCGCAAGCTCAGTTATACCAACCCGTTTATCATCGCCGCTACTTACAAACCCTTTCCCATTAGGAAAAAAAGCTACAGCGTTTACATCATCGGCGTGGCTGGTATATTCCTGAAGCAGGTTGCCATTTCCTAGGTCCCAAAGCCAAACTGAGGGTGATTTTCGCTTATCGGATATTCCGAAAAAGTTCTGTATTAACTGGCCAAAAATACCCTTGTCGGTGCCGCCTGCCAGTAATTTTTTGCCATCGGGGCTAAAGGCTACGGAATGTAAAGGCTCCATATTACCAGCTAAGGTGCGGGTTAAAGACCAGTCCCGGGTATTCCAGATTTTTACGGTTTTGTCGTCGCAACCACTGGCCAGTTGTTTACCATCCTGACTGAAAGCTACCGAAATAACGGCTTGGGTATGACCTGTCAAATCCTTTTCCAATTTTCCGGTTTTAAGGTTCCAGATCTTAATGTTATTATCGAAACTACCACTTGCCAGTTTGGTACCATCCGGGCTGAAAGCAACGGTCCAGATATTCAAGGTATGCCCGGGAAATTCCTGGATAATTTTACCTTCCTGTATATTCCATACCCGCACCACTTTATCTTCGCCGCAGCTGGCCAAAAGCTTGCCATCTGCGCTGTAAGTTACATCCCAAACGGTACCGGAATGGCCCGAAAAAGTCCGGATAAGTTTTCCATCGGAAACCTGCCAGATTCTGAGAAGGGCATCATAGCAACTTGTTGCCAGAAAAGCGCCATCCGGGCTGTAAGAAACCGAAGTTACCCCCACCGGATGCTTTAGGGTTTTCAGCAAAACGCCGTCTGCTGCCCGAATTATTTTAGCAGTACTATCAATACTCCCGGTGGAAATATATTGCCCATCAGGACTGATTTTTACATCCCAGATCGCAGCGTTGTGCATTGAAAATAGTTTTAATTTCCCTGCTTTTGGCACATCAGATTTGGGTGCCTGACCGTTGCAAAAAAACAGAAAGATTGAAGTGGTTAAAAGACCAAGTGAGAGGAAAAGTTTGCGGCTGCTGAGTTGGGTTTTGGTTTCATTTTTCATAATAGGTAGAAATTTTAAAGGTGAAATTCTGAGGGATTAAGTAAATTTTGAGAAGGTGACAATGCTTGAATTCTTCTGGTTTTAAAGGGCAATGGAATTGTCCTGAATAGAAGTTTCCAGGTTTTTCAGAAGCGGGTCGATCATAATTTGAGCTGGTTTTTCATTGACCAGAATTTTTCCTGAAACGGTACCGTTATCGACTAAAAAAGTGCTGGTCTGCAAATTCCCGTTAGCCGTTAGAATGCCTACTTCAATGTGCGGATCATTTGCGATTGAGACCTTTTGGCCTTTTTCGGTCGTCTTAAATTTTTGCACCTGCGCGGAAAATGAAATCTGATATTGGTTTTCTGAAAGCTTTTTCAGATTTGCCATTTCCAGTTTGGCATCGTAGGTAATTACCTCCTTAAAAAGCGCATCGATCTTCGGGTGAATGGGAGCTAGTGAAACAGCATAAAAACACCGAAGCAGGTCCGAAGAAATAGGCGGAGGGTTTGGGTAGGCGTGGTTCTTAAAAAACAGGGCCAATGCTTTATTCAGGTTTGCTTCCCCGATCAATTGTTCGAGCTGGTACATCACCACCATCCCTTTATTGTAAACCAGGTGCGGACTTTCCAGGTCAGCTTTATAAAGTGGTTTTTCTGAAGCATATCCGCGGCTGCTGAGGTACAAGTCAAGGTGCGTTTTTACCAGTTCCAAAGCCTTTTCTTGGCCGTGGGCCTGCCGGTAAAGCATCAGCTCCGTGTACTGCGCCAGCGTTTCCGTCATCAGGCTATGTCCTTCCCGCACGTCCGGATTTACCTGCGCGCTTCCCCACCATATGTGCGCTAGTTCGTGCCCTGCCAGTTGGTTTATTACATCCTGTTCGTCTGAGCGCCTGAGGTCCGCATAGAAGCCCTGGTTTTCCTTGGCATAAATTATATTTGGATAAGCTGTGGCGGCAAAACCCGTTGCAAAAGAAGATATTTCAGCAAAGCGAAGCGTTTGGTGCGGATACGGTCCGAAGTTCTTAACGGCATAAGCTAAAGTTGCTTTGGCATTTTTCAGTAACCGGTCTACATTTTTAGCGTGCCTTTTGTCGTAAAATACTTCAATTCCGATTCCATTATAGCTTGTTTTTTTTACCTGATAACGGGCCGAAGAAAAAGCAAACCGAAAGGGAATAGGCCGGCTTGTTTTATAATGAAAATAAGCCCGGTCTTTCGCTTTCCAGGAGTTCACCAGTTCCCCGGACCCCAATGCAACCTGGTCCGCTTCAGTCGAAACAACCGCGTCTAACTGAGTGAACTGGTAAGGGTCGCGCTTCGGTGAATTGGCTGCTTTTAAAGGCTCCTGCTTCGGTAATTTTCGTTCATTCCTTTCCTTTACATTATCTATTTCATTATCAGGCTGGTACCCAAACTTTGGGAAATAGCGGCTCATCCGGATAAAGGTACCGTTTGCCAAAACCGTATTTGTTGGGTTATGCGGCTGAAACGGCGACCAGGCAGATTCAAATTGGAAATCCATCTGCAAGGTATCGGCTGGCTGCAGCGTTTTGGCTAATTTGTAAAAGGAATGCCGGTGAGTTTTATCTTCCTGTATCAGTTTTCCGTTCGCAATCTGCAAGCTGGTAACCTGAATAGTTGGGTCGAAGTAAAGTAACAGTGTATCGAGGTTTTTGCTACTATTATTCACGAGTTTGTAAGTTCCCTGAACCCGGTAAAAACCTTCGGAAGGAAAAAGATCCACCTTCGTTTTTACGTCCACAATATCTGGTTGATGGAGCTTTTCGAAGCGCTTGTATTTTTGCTCATAATTCTGCCGCCAGTCAAAGATTTCTTCCCCGGAAAGCGATACACTTTCATCGTTAATTTTGTAACTGATGTAGCCGCCGCTGACAAGGGAAATAACAAGACCAGATCCTACTAAAATCAGGGAATTTGAGCTGATTTTCAGCCTCCGTAACCGACTTAGAATGCCCGCTTCCAGGTTGCGGTTCCAAAGGAAAATAGTTAACACCAAAAGGACTAATGCCAATGAAATTTCCTGCAGCATTTGCCAATGAAAAGCGGTGGTATATTCCCCAAAACCATTCATTTCAAAATAGGGCAGATCAATGGTGTTGGCGAACCGAAGCAATGGGTGTTTAATCCCGAGCATCAACCCCAGCTTGCTGTTAACCAGTAATACTATTAAGGCAGAAATTCCCAAAGCAAGGTATTTGTTGCCATTCAGGTTCTGAAGAAAAAGTAACAGGATTATCAGCAGTAAAAACGGTAGGCCTACGAAGTAAAAAAGTAAGCTGTAAACTGAAAATTCAAGCACTGGAAAATCATAGATAAATTGGAATACAATTCCAATAGCGATGCTCCAGCAAATCAGGAAAAGCCCGATTAAAGCAAGTGAAATAAACTTCGAAATATAGAGGCAGCTGTTTGGAACCGGGTTGGTTGTGGCGATGGCCAGGAAGTTTATACTTTTGCTTTTCCAGAGCAATTCGTTGCTGTAAAATATTAAGATCAGGCTTCCCATAAACGGCAGCGTTTCCACAATTTTCGAAACCATTAGCGAAGAATTAGCGTGCAAAGCTGCCATCCGAATGCCGCCATCTATCCCATTGCTTATTTCAAAACCCAGGTAACCCGTCCAGATAAACATTAGCAGTAAAAAAGGCAGCCCGTTTATCACAACTTTTATATCCATCAGCACCATGCTCAAAATGCTTTTGATCTTGTATTGAAATGAATTTGTGGAAACAAGTACCGGCTGGTAAGTTTTTGATGCAGAGAGAACTGTTTTATTAGTAGTTTTTCTTTTGGAAGCTTCCGTTTTTAACTTCCGGAAAGAGAATTTTAAGTAAGTAAAAAGTAAGATCGAAAAAGATATTCCAAGCCACAGAATTCTATTCTGAAGGAAGTTGCCTTCCAGCGTTAGCAGCTTTGAATTCCGTTCTTCTATGGTCCAGTATTTCGTTTGCTCAAAGAAAGCAGCCAGTCCAAATGGATCCAGTTTAGCTGTTAAAGCCATTGCTTCCGGCGAAGCTGGCGAAGCGCCCGCCATTAAAGGGGAATTTGAAAAAATAGAGCCTGTCAGGTACAGTATAAAGATCAGCAAACCACCAATGTACACGCTCAGGGTATTCCGGGAAAACCAGGCAATACAGGCCGTGAAACTAAGGCACAAAAGGATATTCGGGACTGCAAGTACCAGCAACGGCCAGACGTAAGAAAGCAGCAAAAAGGAACCTCGTTCGCTAGGGGGAAGACCGGGTAAATAGTTGCCGATCAGCAACCCCAAAATCGCTATAGAAATTGCTGAAAAAGTCACCGAAAATACAGCGGCCAGCGGTGGAAAAAGGTAATTGAATTTCCTTACCGGCATTGCAAAAACAATACTGTCCATTTTCGATTCAGCGTCTTTCAGGAAGCTCTGGGCAACCGTGATGGTAATGGTGAAAATGGTAACCAGGGTGGCAATGCCGGTAAAGTAAGTAATGAAATAAGGCGAATTCCGGTAAACATCCGGGTAAGGTAAATGCCGCAGGCTGCCCATAAAAATTCCCAACAGAAAAAACAGGAGAAAGCTGGCGGCGGTAGCCGGTTTGCGTAGCAGGTACCAGCATTCGAATCTGAACAAGTGAAGAATCATAGTGCCTGAACTTTAGAAGATGAGGTGGGCAATGTACAGAAGTACACATCTTCCAGATCGGCAGAAACCGGTGCGAAACCAGGATCAGGTTGTTGTTCGGCCCGCGCATTTAGCTTTACTTTTCCGGCATACAGGCGGGTAGAGATCAGATTTAAATGGCGGTAGTTTTCCAGTTCGTTTTTAGCCACCGTTTGGGTCCAGATCTTACCTTGTAGTTCCCGGATAAATTCATCGGGCGTTCCTTGGGCCAGCACTTTTCCCTGGCTGATAATTGCCATTTTCGGACAAAGATTTTTTACATCTTCTACAATGTGCGTGGAAAGAATTACAATAACCTGCTCTCCGATCTCACTCAGTAAATTATGGAAGCGGTTCCGTTCTTCGGGGTCCAGGCCGGCGGTAGGCTCATCGGCAATAATGATCTTAGGGTTACCTAAAAGCGCTTGGGCAATGCCGAAACGTTGGCGCATTCCACCGGAAAATGTACTAACTGCCTTATTTTTATGTTCCCATAAGTTAGTTTGCTGCAGCAGACTTTCCACCTGTTCTTTCCGCGCCGGGTTGCTGATGATTCCTTTCAAAATAGCCAGGTGATCCAGCAGGCGGTAAGCAGAAACGTTTGGGTAAACTCCGAATTCCTGAGGAAGGTACCCGAGGTAGTTTCGGATATACATTGGGTTCTCCAGAATATTTACTCCATTGAAAAGAATACTCCCACTATCGGGTTGCTGTAAAGCAGCAATAGTGCGCATCAGCGAAGATTTTCCGGCACCGTTCGGCCCTAATAAACCAAACAAACCATTGGTTATTTTAAGGGAAACCTGGTTAAGCGCTTTAACCCCATTGCTATAGGTTTTTTGCAGGTCTTTTATTTCTAGAATGTTCATTATTAGAAAATTATATAATTGCGTTTCGGGAAGAAAATGGCAAGGCGTTGCCGGGTCAGCTTTTGGGGAGCTGAAAAATGAAAACTTAAAAGGCAAAGGAATTCCTGTCAGCCCTGTATGGGGCTGAAAAATTTATATGAAAAAGTTTAGGTTAGTCTTTCTGGTATTCTAAAATATCGGCCGGCTGGCAATCCAGGGCTTTGCAAATGCTTTCTAACGTTGAGAGTTTAATCGCTTTCACCTTGCCGGTTTTCAGGATAGACATATTTGCCGGGGTGAAGCCAATAATTTCTGCCAGTTCATTAGATTTCATTTTCCGTTTGGCCAACATAACGTCTAAGTTTATAATAATCGGCATAGTTAAAGTGTATAATCCTGTTCGTCTTGCAGGGCGACACCCTGGGTAAAAATACTGGCCATAAAATAAGCAAAGATCCCGATTATCCCGTGTAGAATGGTCAGGTTAATCAGGTCACGTACATCGTCCATAAAAAAGAAACTGATGACCAAAACCAATGGCGGCACAATGAGATTCAATAAATAGAAAGCTCTTAATTTCAGTATCCCATCCCGGGTGAAAAGCTTTTCCTGTTTAAAGGCATTAAATACGTTTCCCAGCAACCAGGCAAAGGTTCCGTAGCCAATTGTAGCCAGCAGCATCATTATTTTAAAGCCTGTAGTATTTTCGCCCAGTAAAAATGGAACATTAGAAAAAGGCAACATTATGGTAAAGCCACTTTGGCCTTTTTGTTGAAAAGGTCCGGATGAATCTAAGTTTTGGTCTAGGATCAACACCAGAATAATGTAAACCGCCGTGGCTAAATAAAGTACCGCGAATACCTTACAGACAATTTCCAGGATTTTGGATATCAATTTTACCTTCTTCATAGAGCGTAATGTTTGTTTGATAATCCAAAAATAAAAATAATTATCGAATTACAATAATTTTTACTTAAAATTAAATAATAAGTTTCGATTATTTAATAATTATGAATTAAATATTTAATTGTGAATGATGATAGGAATATTATTTTTGGGTTTTTAATCTTTGCTGAATTAGTTAGCTAAGGGGAAAATATCGAACCAAAAAAGCCGCCCCATTCAAAATGGAGCGGCTTTTTTATTAATGTAGCCGCGGCGGGAATCGAACCCACATCTAAAGTTTAGGAAACCCTTATTCTATCCGTTGAACTACGCAGCCAGGTATTTTATAACGGTATCAAAACTAACAAAAAAACCAGCCTGTTGCAAACAAGCTGGTTTTTCTATTAAAGGTTAATAGGAATTTACTATCAGGCCTGAATAATACCGGTCTTAAAATTCCGGATCATTTCCAAATCTTCAAATTTCCAAATCTTCAAATTCCCGAATCTTCAAATCTTCAAATCTAAAAAATCAGATCTTATAAACCACGGCTACAATAAACGATGCTACCGTAAGAATTAACCCGATCATGAAAATGGTATAGGAAGTTTTGAGCAGGGCATATTTTTTCTTGAGCACTTCCCCTAAATAATAAATATCGGTTATCATGTTGTTATACAGCATGTTTTTGTCGCGCATCAGGTCATGAATGCTGTTTTGAAAAACATCGAGGCTTACTTTGGTAAAGTTACCGAAGAAAAGCATATTCACTTTCCGGTTAATAACTTTGGCCGGTTTCACGGCAAAACTGGTAACCTCCGGCTGCGCCGATAAAATGGCAAAAATAACCGAAGCCAGGCTGGCCAGCAGCAACGTGCCTACCGGTATGAGCAGAATGGGATTTTTGGTGAACTGGGCGCCCAGCATAGAAGTTTTAGCCCCCAGGTACGTAATAATTACCGACATAATAATGGCATTTAAGCTGATCATCATGTTGGCTTTATTATCGGCCATGGCGCTTAGCTCCATGTGGTTCTGGTACATCATCCGGAACATGGTTTCGATGCCGCGTTTGGGCTGCGCCATGTTTTCGCTTTGCTTTACCACCGTTTCCTTTTCTTTTTTGGAGCTTTCGCGCAGCTTTTCCCGCTGAACATGGATGTTCTTTAACCGCTGTTTCTCAAAACGCTGGCGGGCCGGTTCGGTCTTAAAAGTATGTTTTTCTAAAAAATTTACCTGGTGCTGGGCCCACTCAAAATCAGAATAAAACCGATCCAGGAAAATTTCCCATTCTACCCGCAGCAATTCGGCATTTCCTTCAAAACCGGGTTTGCCCAAACTGGAGAGGTCGGCATCCAGCAGAATGTTGGTCAGCAGGTGGGTGCTGTTGTCCCCGATCTTCGATTCCCGGATAATGGATGCGATCTGGGTTATTTTTTCGGGTGGGTACCCCTGTTCCTGCAGGAATTTGGTGGCCAGCCGGGCACTGTTCTCTTCGTGGCCCAGATAGGTGTCAATATAGCCGGTATCGTGCAGCCAGGCGGCCAGCAGCAGCATTTCGAGCTGGTCGGGCGGCAGGTTGTGCGCTTCGCCTAAATTGCGGGCTTCGTTTACGGTTTCGGTAGTATGTTTGTAATTATGGTAAACCAGTTTGTTAGACAGCCTGTCTTTAAAGAGCTTAAAAACAAAAGCACTGGTGTTGTTCAAGATGTCAGAATCTTTCATAAATGGTTTTTACGGATATGCGCAGCACCCGGAAAAAGAGGAGTTGTTAAAAGTGAAGATGGTTAGTGCTGCTTGGGGTTCAACGCGAATTATCCATGCAAGGTTTAAGCTTAAAACGCTATGATTTTGGCCCTGAAAACTAATATTTTCGGTTTAAAGAACAATAAGATCCGAAACTAACCTGAATTGCCAATCCAAAACCAATAGTTTGCGTATTTCACGCGGTAAAGGCAAAACATTTCAGCGTTTTATACGTCAAATATGCTATATTTTTAAAACCGAATTCTTTTTGGGATACTATGCATTTAAAAGTAATTGCTCAGGAGCCCCTGCTGCCCCGGTTTTCAAGATCATCCTGTTGTTTCTTCCTGCTTACACAACCCTTACATGCCTGACTGCCAGTTTGAAGTTACCCCCGCCGAAACTCTCTGCTACATGAAAAAAAAATACTTCCAGTTTATATCCTTCCTGTTTATTCTGATTACCGGCGCCGGCTGCGCAGGTCTTAATCCGCCACCAAATTACAAACCGGCTGTTTCGAATTGGAAAACCATAATTCCACCAGACAGCCTGCAGATAAAGCACAGCATTTTTCTGATCGGCGATGTAGGAAAACCTAGTCATAGTCCGCAGGAGCCAACGCTGAAATTAATGCGCAAACAGCTGGAAGTGGCCGATGAGAACAGCACCGCGATTTTCCTGGGCGATAACGTGTACAGCTACGGGCTGCCCGAACCCGGCGCCTACGACCGGAAGATCTCCGAAGAACGCCTGAACGACCAGCTCGATATTTTAAAGAATTACCGCGGCGAAAAATACATGATTCCCGGCAACCACGATTGGGCCCAGGGCCTGAAAGGTGGCTGGGCTGCGGTGCTGCGCCAGGAAGCTTATGTAGAGGAATACCTGAAAGATACCGCATTTGTAACCGGCGGCGATTTTTACGTGCCCGATGGCGGCTGCCCCGGCCCTTTTGAAGTGAAAGTGCAGGATGATATTGTAATTATTGCGCTGAACTCCCAGTGGTGGTTACAATCTGAAGACCGGCCTTACGGGGGTGCTACCGGCTGCCCGGCCCTAAACGAAACCGACGTTTACGTGCAGATAGAAGATATTATTAAAAAGAACGAAGGCAATAATATTCTGGTAGTGGCGCACCATCCTATGTTTTCAGATGGGGTGCACGGCGGTTACTTTACCCTGCTGGACCATATTTTCCCGATCTCAATTGTGCATAAATGGGCTTTATTGCCTTTGCCTATAATTGGCTCTATTTACCCTATTGCCCGGCGGTTTGGGGGCGTCAGCCAGGATATCTTTTACCCTGCTTACCGGGCCTACATCAACAACCTGCTCAAAATTTTTGATAAGTACGACAATATTGTTTATGCCGCCGGCCATGAACATAACATTCAGTACCACAAGGAAAAAAACCTGCACCATATTTTAAGTGGTTCGGGTTGCAAGGTGCAGCACCTTCGTGCCAAAGGCAAAGCCTTGTTCTCGCATAAAGAAAAAGGCTGGGCCAAGGTAAATTACTACAATACCGGCGAAGTCTGGGTAGAATTCTGGGAGCCCAAAGGCGATGGCAGTACCGGCGAACTGATGTTCCGCTACCCCATGTACGCCAAAAAAACGCCTGTTATTGCCGAGCTGAACATTCCCGTTCGCGATTTTTCGGATAGCAGTATTGTAAAGGCGGCCAACCCGGCATACGAAGCCAGCGGCGGCCAGATCTTCTGGCTGGGCCTGCATTACCGCAAAGATTGGGTAACCCCGGTAAACATTCCGCTGCTCAACCTGGCTACCGAACAGGGCGGCTTAACCCCTTACAAAACCGGCGGCGGCAAGCAAACTAAATCATTGAAATTGCGGAACGAAGAAGGACAGTTATTCCAGCTGCGTTCAGTAGATAAAGATCCGGAGAAGGCTCTCCCCGGCGACCTCCGCGAAACCGTGGTCAGAGACATTGCCCAGGATCAGATATCAGCCCAGCACCCGTACGGAGCCCTTATTATCCCAAAACTGGCCGATGCGGCCGGCGTGTTGCATACCAACCCGAAGCTGGTCTTTGTTCCCAACGATCCGCTGCTAAAACGGTACATCGGCAATTTCAGCAATACCATTGCTTTTCTGGAAGAAGATCCGAATGAAGCCCATGAAAACGTAGCCAGTTTAGGCTATGCCAAAAATATTGTAGGTACCGATAAAGTACTGGAGCGCCTGCGCGACGATAACGACAACATCGTAGACGAAACAGAATTTGTGCGGGCCCGCTTATTCGATATGCTGGTAGGCGACTGGGACCGGCATGCCGGCCAATGGCGCTGGAAAGAAGTTAAAACCGATAAGAACCGCATTTTTTCGCCGGTTCCCGAAGACCGCGACGTTGCTTTCTTTAAAACCGACGGCCTTGTTCCGTTCCTGATCACCCGGAAATGGGCGGTTAGAAACGTGCAGAACTTCGGCTACGACTACGGCGATTACATAGGCCTGAATTTAAGTGCCCTGAATAACGACCGCACCTTCCTCTCCAAACTTGATAAGCAGCAGTGGCTGGCCGTTGCCAACGACATGAAGCAGAGCATTTCGGATGCTGAAATTGAAGCTGCGGTACGCGATCTGCCGCCGGAAGTATTCCCGAACTCCGGACCTGAAATTATTGCCAAACTCAAGTCGCGCCGCAATCTGCTGCCGCAGGTTGCCGAAGATTATTACAAAGTTCTGGCCCGCGAAGTAGACATTGTAGGCAGCGATAAACACGAAAAATTTGAAATAAAACGGCTCGATAACCAGCGTACCGAAGTAATTGTACACAAAATAACCAAGCAGGGCACCGAACGCGAATTGTTGTACCAGCGCACCTTCCTGGCCAGCGAAACCAAAGAGATCCGTTTGTATGGCCTGGATGGGCGCGATATTTTTAAAGTTTCCGGCAAAGTAAAAAAAGGCATTCTGGTACGAATTATTGGCGGCAACGATCCCGATAGTATCATCGATGTTTCGAAGGTAGGCGGTCTGAAAAAGAAAACCGTTGTTTACGACACCGAAAAGGATAATGTGTTCGCTTTCGGCTCCGAAACCAAAGACAATACCGAAGAATTTAAAGAAGTAAATAACCTCGACCGCAACACCTATAAAATTCCATATTCCACTCCGAAATTATTTTTTGGCTACAACGAAGACGATAAAGTTTACATAGGCGCCGGCTACGTTTATCGCAATTACCGCTTCCGGAAAACGCCATTTGCTTCGGAGCAAACCCTTTCGGCTAATTTTGCCCCGGCTACCATGGCCTATAATCTCCGGTACACCGGCGAATTTAAGCAAGCCATCCGCGATAAGTATGACATCGGGGTGCTGGCTGCCTATTTCGGTCCGCAGCTTTTGTACAATTACTTTGGAATGGGGAATAATACCGAATTTACGGCCGACGAAATTGATTTTTACCGGGTACGGTTTTCAAGACTCTATTTTTCGCCTACCGTTAATTCCGATGTTTTCAGTTTCTTCCATGTTGGGATAGGTCCGCAGTTAGATCTCACAACTATAGAAGAAAAATCGGGCCCGTATGTATTGCTGGAAGCCGCCGCGCCGCCTGTTACCGAATCTCAGGCCCGTCCGGAAGATTTCCAGCGGAACGATTTCCTGGGTTGGCGGAGCTTTGCCAATATAGAATCTGTAGTAGGCGATGTAAACCCACGGCTGGGTATCCGGTGGCTGAACACCCTGGGTATGAGCTGGCAGCTAAACGAAGACGATCGCCGGTTTACCCGGTTCAGCTCTGAAGTGGTTGGCTATTTCAGCCCGAATTTACCGTTCCAGTTAACGGCCGCTTACCGCTTAGGGGGCGCGCATAACTGGGGTAACTTCCATTTTTACCAGGCTAATACCCTGGGCGGTACAACCAACCTGCGCGGTTACCGGCGCACCCGATTTGCAGGCCGCAGCGCCATTTACCAGAACGTAGAACTTCGGGCTGAGCTCTTTAAATTTAACTTGTACCTGTTCCCGGGCCGGCTTGGTTTGATTGGCTTGTATGATATGGGCCGCGTATTTGGCGATAACGACGTTGACCGGAAGTTACTTAGCGACCTGCATAATGGTTACGGCGGGGGCGTCTGGGTAGAAATACTCAAAAAACTGGTAGTGGTTGGTACTTACTCAAAAGGCGAAGAAGGTCTGTTTAACGTTACCTTTGGCTTCCTTTACTAAATAATAAAACCGGAAGCGTAAAATTAGAACGCTTCCTAAAACTTTAATTAGCTGGCATAGTAAGGTATCGGATACCCGGCTTTGAAACCTCTGTGTCAGCATGGTGTACGCTTCACTCTCAAATCTTTTAACTATGAAAAGAATATACGTAATTATTCTTGCTGTTTTTGGATTCACTCTTTCTTTAACCCTGCAAGCCCAGAATGTGGCTCAGGACGTTGGGATGGATACTACCCGTCGGGATAAAGAGTTTGCCAACCCATCGGTTGAAGGTACGCCGCGCGGACGATTCCTGGTTTTCCGCTACGAACGCCTGTTCAATTATGACTTTAACTCCAGAACCCACCACCTTAACGTACCGAATCCTGCTAATCAGAACGTGAAGATCAAGTACAGTAATGTGGCTGAAATAAAAGGCTTCATTCCCTTGTGGAACCGGCCGCATTTAAAAACAATCCTGGGAGTAAGTTACGAACGGGAAGAATTTAACTTTGATGAAAACGAAGGATATGATTCAAATTTTCTTTTTCACCGGAATCTGCAGGATAAAGGGTTGAAATCGCTGAGCGCCCAGTTGGTTTTTTTGCATCCCCTTAATTATGAGAACTTCATTACCTGGCGCTTTAAAGGGCAGCTGAACGGCGATTATACCTCCGAAGAAGAAGGGCTGAATCCGGTAGATTACCTCCGGACTACCGCTGAACTACTTTATGGCTGGAAAAAGGACAAGAACTTTGCCTGGGGAATTGGAGCACAGTTTGGGTATACGTTTGGGCGTAAAACGGTATTTCCGGCCATTCTATACAACCGTACCTTTAACGATCATTGGGGCATAGAAGCGGTGTTTCCTGCTAACGTAAAAATGCGTTACCGGGCTTCAGATAAAACGTTCTTATATACCGGTTACAACGTGGAAGGCTACAGTTATGTGATCGGGATGAAGAAGCCGCCCTTTGAGGGGAGTCCGGAATTTACGAACCTTAAATCGGTTGAATTACGGCATAATAACCTAAAGCTGACCCTGCGGTGGGAACAGGAAATTTACGATTTTGTCTGGTTTAGCCTGGAAGGCGGATACCGCCATAATCTGGCTTACGATGTGTTCGAAGAAGGCTCAAAACGCAGCACCAAGCTAATTAAAACCGATGTAGGCGGCGCTCCTTTTGCCCAGGCCGAAGTATATTTTGTAGTGCCTAAGAAAATAGCTTTAAAACGCTAGCGCCGTAGCTTGAAAAACCCAAAAGCCGCTTCAGGAAATTTTCTGAAGCGGCTTTTTTACTTTCAGGGCCATTTAGCGGCAGGAAAACTGAACCTTAGGCAGGCCCTGGCAGGAGTCTGACGCTGTCAGATTTTCTCAAACTGGAGAAGCCGTTTGCTTCAGGATCATTTCAATTTATACCGTCATCCTAAACCCTGGCGAAGGACCTGGCCGGCTTTCAGGATCACTTACTTTTCTGGCTCTAAACCCTACCATTTCCCGTCATCCCGACCGAAGGGAGAGGTCTCCTCAGGTTGGTAGTACAGCAAGCTAAGATAGGCTTTTCGTTATTGCATCATCGCAGATCGTTAGCCGAGGGAACTAAAGGCTACCGAACTGCTGCGTTTTTCAGCCTAAAAGGATACCGTTTTAACCACTTAATTCCTTCCCTTAATTCAGGAGAGGATTTTGGGCGGAAATGCGTGAATAATAAAAGGGCACCTGCCAGAAGTGCCCTTTACAAACAATTCCATTAATTCCTTAATCTGGCGAACCCAAATGCAGACAGCCCAATCCAGAAATGTGTTATCAGATTACGTGCGGACAGGTCAAGCCCTGTCCCTACAAAATTGACCTAATCAAAAAATCCTAAAATCCCTTAATCCTATGAATCCTAATTCAGACAATCAACAATTAACAATTAACAATTAACAATCAGCAATCAGCAATCAGACACTACCGGCCCGGTTCGTCCAGGGCTTTGGTTTTTTTGCGGAGAAAGCGCAGCAGTACAAAGATGCCGCCGCCTACCAGCAATGCTATTTGCCAGGCGGTATCCATAAAAAAGCGGCGCTCATAAAAGAAATAGCTGATGGCATTGAGCGCGGCAAAAGAAAACAGCAGGGCAAACAAACCGTTGTATTCCCGTTTCATTACATTTTTAAAAGAGAACCTGGCGTTGTTCGCAACCCAGCCTGTAAGCCCTGGCAGAAACGCCGGGGTCCGATCGGCCCAGCTTTCGTATAGAGTGCCGTAGGTGCGGCTTAAAAAGGCTTCTTCGGCGTACATGATGCGTTCATAATACAACCAGAAAGCCAGGCAGCAGATAAGTACAAACCACCACACCCCAATGTAGAGGAACAAGCCCAGCCACATAATAAAGTTACCCAGGTAAAGCGGGTGCCGCACAACAGAATAAATTCCGGTTTGATTTAACGAATCGGCTACCTGCTTATCGGTGTTGCGGCCTGAAGTGCCCTTGGGCGTAAAACCAATGGTAAGGGCCCGGATAAATAAGCCTAATAGGGAAATTCCCAGGCAGGCCAAACCCCATTTCCAGTTACTGATGCTATGGTGCGTGCTTTCGGCGTAGAAAAACATTACCAACAGGGCAAAGCCGTATAAAACCAATGGTAACCAACTTCTGCGCCTGAAAAGCCAGTTTCCGGACCTTTCAAATTCTTCTTTTAAGGGCATTTGTAAGCGGAGTTTCTATTCTGATTCAACCTGCAATATCCGGATTTATTTGAGATTTGTGCTAAAAAGGCGGGTTTTTTCCTGCAAAGCCCCGGTTTCAGGCCTCTGTTGCCAGTTGCTGGTTTAAGCGGTAGGTTTCTACCTGGGCCTGCAGCGCGGGTTTTCCGGCCGGCGCCGTAATGTAATTATTGTCCGGGGTGCGGGCTTTTACGGTATCCAAAAGCTGCAGATCAATTTCGTCGCGGATCTTTTTCTGGAATTTCGGGTCATAAACCGGGAATGCAACTTCTATGCGGCGGCTCAGGTTCCGGGTCATCCAGTCGGCGGAAGCTACGTACATTTTTTCTGTGCCGTTGTTGCCGAAAATAAAGACCCGCGCATGTTCCAGGTAACGGTCTACAATGCTGCGCACCTTTATGTTATGGCTTGTGCCGTTTTTGCCCGGAACAAGCGTGCAGATGCCGCGCACGATGAGGTTTATTTTTACCCCGGCCCGACTGGCTTCATAAAGTTTTTCGATCATCTTTTCATCCTGCAAAGAATTTAGTTTCAGAATGATAGAAGCCGGCCTTTTCTTTTTTGCTAAGGCCATTTCGTGATCTATAAGCGCCAGAAGTTGTTTGCGCATATTAAAAGGGGCCACCAGTAAATGCCGGAACTGCAGGTCCGGCGTTTGGTCTGTCAGGAATTGGAAAACCTGGTCCATTTCTTTGGTCAGGCGCCGGTCGCGGGTAAAAAAGCCGTAATCGGTATAAACTTTGGCGGTGCTTTCGTTAAAGTTTCCGGTGCTCAGGTAACCGTAGGTAGCGGTGCGCCGGTTTTCGCGACGGGTAATAAGGGCCAATTTGCAATGCACTTTGTAATCGGGCACGCTGTAGATCACAAAAGCGCCGGAGCGTTCCAGTTTGCGGGCCCACGAAATATTGGATTCTTCGTCGAAGCGGGCTTTTAGTTCTACCAATACCGTAACAAATTTCCCGTTTTTAGCTGCCCTGATCAATGCTTTTGCTACTTCAGACTTCTGAGCTACCCGGTACAAGGTACAGCTTATGGTCAGCACATCAGGGTCCACGGAAGCTTCCTTAAAAAATTGGGTAACGTAATCGTAGCGCTGGTACGGAAAATGCAGCAGCACATCTTCGCGGGTAAGGATAGTAAAAATGCTTTCGCCGGGGGCAAAAGCCGGGTGGGGTAGGGGCGGCTGGGGGACAAAAGAAAGCTCCGGCCGGTCGAAATCCGGGAAGCCCATAAAATCGCGGAAGTTGTGGTACGGGCTGCCAATAATAACCTGCTCCGGCGAACAACCGGTCTTTTCTCTCAGCAGTTCCAGCAGGGCCACCGGCATATCCGGATCTACCAGCAACCGCGAAGGCACGCCTTTTTCCCGTTTCTTAATGCTTTTCTGAATTTTAGACATCAGGTTACCCGATACATCTTCGCCAATATCCAGTTCGGCATCGCGCGAAATTTTTATGGCATGCGCGGAAATTACGTTGTATTCCGGGAACAGCCGGGGCATGCCTAAGCGGATAATGTCGTCTATGAACATTACAAATTCCTGGCCATCTGCAGAAGGAAGTTTTACGAACCGGCTGCGGTGCAGTTTGGTTGGCACTTCCAGAATGGCATAGGTAGGCGTAATTAACAGCTCCGGCTGCAGGTCGCGCATTTCGGTAACCAGAAAAACGGCCTGGTCTTTCAGGAAAATATGGTTCAGGCCATCGGTCAGAAAAACGGGGCGCAGCAGGGGCAGCAGTTTTTCCTCAAAATAAGCCAGGGCAAAGTCCTTTTGTTCGGGAGAGAGCAGCAAATGGTTTACCAGCGATATACCGGCCTCCCGCAATTCCCCCTGCAGGTTATTGGTAAAAATTTCGCCAAATTCTTTTTGCTGCCGGGTTACTTCCAGCATTACCTGGTTCAGCTCTGCCGAAATATGATCGGAAACCCGGTGGCGGGTTTTCTTTTTTAGTTTAAGTAACCGGCGCAGGGTGGCTACCCGCACTTTAAAGAATTCGTCCAGGTTGGCCGAAAAAATGGCCATGAATTTTACCCGCTCCAGTAAAGGGACTTTAGGGTCTTTTGCTTCCTGCAACACCCGGTAATTAAAGGCCAGCCAGCTCAGGTCCCGGCTTAATAAAGGTTCGTTATTTTTGGGCTTTGGAGCGGCGGCTTTCTTTTTTTCCGCTTTGGGCCTGGAAGGATTTGCTTTTGGAGCAGCAGGTTTTAAAGGAGAGGTTTCCATGTACAATAAAGTTGGCCGGGAAATTACGGGCCGGGTCAGGGATTGAACTGCATATTTGCGGTCTGGTAAACACGCTGATCTTTTTACTGATCTTTCTCTTTATCCTTATCTTTCTTTTTCTCTTTTTCCTTTTCGGTTTGTTTATAATTTTTAGGGAAATCGAAGAAAAGCAGTTTGCTGTTCTCGCCGTTTATATCGAGCCAGGAATTGCAGTTAAAGCGCAAGGCAACCACACCGGCGGTTGGCATGTCGGCAATGGCATGGGGCGAAAGTTTATTGGCTACTTCGGAAATTATGGGGTTATGGCCTACTATTAATAAACTGTTAATGTTATCCGGCACGTGCTGAATAATTTTGATAATTTCTTTCCGGTCGGCTTTGTAAATTTCAGAAAGGGCCTGGATCTTTTCCCGGTCGAAATCTACTTCTTTGGCTACCAGCGAAGCCGTAGTAAGCGCCCGGACGGCAGTACTGGTAAGCACCAGGTCAAAATTCACATCGCGGGAAAGCATCTGCTGGCCCATAAGCGGGGCATCTTTCCGGCCTCTTTTATTTAAAGGGCGGTCGTGGTCGCTTAATTCCGGAAAATCCCAACTGGATTTGGCGTGTCTTAATAAATACAATGTTTTCATAAAAGCTAAAAATTTCTGAATAGAATGGCGTACCGCCGAATACCCGCATAATGGCTGAAAAGCAAAAGCCGGCGGCAAATGCTTAGGTTCTTTACTCCATTACCCCCGAAAGGTTTTCTGCAAAGATCTTCTGCGTTTTCAGGCCATATTTCCTGCCATTTTCAGGTGGAGCGCATGTTCGTAATTCGTAAGATTACCAGGAAAGGCCAGTTTTTTTCTGCCAAAATTGGAAGGTAACAACGTTGCCAGGTTTGCTGCGTCCATTTAAAAGTTTAGGTCACCCTGGCTGGTTTTATTACGTTCTTCATAAGCCGGATTTTCTTTACCGGAAAGCGATTTTCGTATAAAGATTTTGGATCTGAAATGGTGGATCTGGAAGCCTTCAAAACAGCTGCAATTTTGCTCCGGAAAGCACCGGGCGCAGGCCTTGTAATTTCATGAACGATAACCGGAAAAACTTTTTTATGCCCTTTGCCAGAACATCAGTCCGGCTATTTGCCGTACTATCCGTATTTCTTTTAAGCAGTTGCAGCATGTTGTTCAAACAGGAAGACCTGATCTTTTTTCCCACCAAACTTCCGGCCGATTATGTTTTTCGTTTTAATACTGATTTTCAGGAACGGTATATTACTGCTGCCGATGGTACAAAACTGCATGGCCTGCTTTTTAAAACCAAAGCTCCGGCCGGCCTGATCTTTTACCTGCACGGCAACGCCGGCGCCCTGGATAGCTGGGGGGAACTGGCACCGGTCTACAATAACCTGAACTACGATATTTTTATGCTGGATTACCGGGGTTACGGCAAAAGCCAGGGCTCCATCAGCAGCGAAAAGCAATTTCACGACGATGTGCAGGCCGCTTACGAAAACCTGAAAAAAGATTACCCCGAAGAACAGATCGTTATAATTGGTTATTCCATTGGTACCGGCGCGGCGGCCCGCCTGGCAGCGGAAAATAATCCCAAAATGCTGATCCTGGAAGCGCCTTATTACAGCCTGGCCGATCTGGCCAAAAAGCATTACCCCATTATTCCGGCCGCGTTTATTAAGTACACATTCAAAACCTACGAATTTGTAGCTAAGGTTAAGGCGCCGGTGGTGCTCATTCACGGCGACCGCGACGAAATAATTTACTACGGCTCTTCGCTTAAATTAAAAGAACACCTCAAACCTACCGATACTTTAATTACCCTGAAAGGCCAGTACCACAACGGTATTTATCAGAATCCGGATTACGTAGCGGCTATCCGGCAAATACTTGCCCGGTAGGAGAAGTGTGGTTTTTGTAGTAAAAAAGCTACCGTTTTAAAATAAAACCGGTAGCAATTTCTGGCTGAAAAGAAAAAGTTATATTTTGGTTGCGATCAGCTTTAAGGTTTTAGGAGGCAGGGGACAAACCATGGGATATGATCGATCTGGTATAATCCTATCCATGGTCTGTCCCCCGACAGACCTTTCATTGGTTTATGCTTAAAAACTATAGAACGGGTTAAGCAATAGGGCTGTCAGGGGACAGCCCTAGGAAAAAGTAAGTGCTGGCTTTTAGTAATACCCTCCATTTTGACCTTTCTGCTGCCCGCCAAAAAGGTCCTTCGCTATCGCTCAGGATGACGGGCATTTTTTGGGATAAGGTTTAATTATTCCAGCGGAATTTTAGCTGCGTTTTCGGCCAGCCAGTTTTCAAAAGATTGAAGCTCCGGGTTTAATTCTCTGGCTTGTTTCACGTTCCGGGATTCTGAAAAATGGCCGGCAAAGTCGCGGTAGAACTGGAACATGTTGCCCAGGTCGTCGGCGCCCGGGAAGCCGAAGCTGCGGTACATTTCCGGTTCTATGGCCTGGTAGGTTACTTCCTGGTTCAGGGCTTTAGACAGGGCTTCGGCCATTTCTTTACCGGTTAATAATTCTCCGGCAATGCCAATGGTTTTGCCGGCTAGTTGCGGGCCTTTTTTAAAGATGCCATAGGCGCATTTTCCAATATCTTCGGCCCCCATGCCAGCCATTTTCTGATCCCCGATCGGGAGGGTGAATGCCAGCTTTCCGTCTTCGGCTTTTTTCGGACCCATGCCAAAATAGATCAGGTTTTCCCAGTAAAAGCTGGTCAGTAAGAAAGTGGTTGGTACCCCGGCAGCTTTAAAGAACTTGTCGGCTTCGCCTTTCGCATCGAAGTGCGGCACTTTGTATTTTTCCTGCAGGGTGGGCATGCGGTTATCGGTTAGCGGCACGAACCGGCGGGAGTCTTCCAGGGTAGACCAGATAACGTGTTGGAGGTTGGCTTCTTTGGCGGCCTGGGCCATGCTCTTTGCTTCGGCCAGTTCTTTTTCGGGAGAGAAATGGGCCCAGAAAAAGGTGACAAAATAAGCGCCGTATGCGCCGGTCAAAGCCTTTTTCATGCTTTCAGGGTCGTCAATATCGGCGGCCACCACTTCGGCACCGGCGGCGGCCAGGGCTTTTGCTTTTTCTGAATCCGGATCGCGGGAAATAGCCCGCACTTTGAATTCGCTGTTCGGATCGGATAAAATGGCCCGGGCCAGGCCGCCTCCCTGGGCGCCGGTAGCGCCGAATACTACAATGGTTTTCTTCTCTGCCATGGTTTTTCGTTTTATGCGGAAACAATTAGAAACGCAGAAAGTTTGGTTCTGGTTTTGGGTTTTATAAGCCCGAATTGTACCGTTTTTAAGCGGTATTTTAAACTAAAATGCTACCGGTACTTAAAAAGCAGCGGTAGCATTTTAGGATAAATAAAGCAAGCGGATCAGGAGGTTAACCGGGTTTCCAGCTGCGACAAAAGGCTTAAAAAATTTTCCGACCGCCGTTCAATGGTTTTTAAGCCATCGTGGGCCTGGTCTATCTGGCCGCTGTTGTAAAGTTTAAACAGGTGCAATGCAGTTACGTTCAGGTCCCGGTGGATCTCCGTCAGCTCTCTCATTTCAGGTTCCTGCCCGTATTTTGGCATGCCGGTGCCATTGAACCAGGAGAAAACCGGTCCGCTTTCGGAAAAAAAAGCATCATCAAAAATTCCCCCGTAAAGGACCGATCGTACCTTCGATTTGTAGAGGATGTGTTTTATCCGAAGCTGTTGAAAATCTATCTGCGCTGCATTCATAAATAGCAACCCGTTGCGGGTTGAGTGGTGAGGGTTTTAAAGTATTTATTCCTGGCCCAGGGCCTGTAATTTTTTGCGGTATTTTACCTGGTCGTCTACCACGTAACCGAAAACCAGAATGCCGGTAATTTTATTGGTTTCGTTGTAAAGGGGCTGGTAAATAAAGTTCAGGTAAACATCTTCTATGGCACCGGTATCGTGCAGGTCTAATTTTACCGGAATTTCTTCGGCAACAAACTCTTTGCCCGTCTCAAAAACATCGTCCAATACCTTGATGAAACCCTGTTCAATTACTTCGGGCACGGCTTCGGCTACGGTGCGGCCCAGTAACGGACGGTTCGGGAAAAGCTGCTGGTATTTATCGTTCACCAGTTTATAGCGGTGTTCCGGACCATCCAGAATGCAGAAAAAAGCCGGCGCTTTCATGATCAGGTTTTCCAGCGTTTTGCGTTCGGTTTCTGTTTGTTTGTAGGCAGCCTGTACCTGGTCCGAAAGCAGGGACATCTGTTCGTTGCTTTGGAGAAGCTCCTGCACCATCTGGCGCATGTCATGCACATCGGTGCAGCTGCCGGCCCACATTAAAATGGTCCCTTTTTCGTTGAGCATGGGCTGGGTTTTGCACAGGTGCCAGCGGTATTCACCTTCGGCGTTGCGTTTGCGCATTTCCAGCTGCACTTCTTTGCCGGCCAATAAGGCTTCCTGCCAGCGTTTGGTTACAGATTCGGCATCGGCGGGATGCAGCACATTTACCCAGCCGGAAGCCATCAGGTCTTCGGTAGTTTTGCCGGTGTAGGTGGCCCAGCGCTGGTTCATGTACGTTACTTTGCCGGAATCATCGAGCGTGAAAATTAACTGCGGCAGGGTCTCGGCCATAAACCGGAATTTATTTTCGGTAGCTTCCGCCGCTTTCTTTGCTTTTTCGCGTTCGGTTACGTCCCGGGTGTACTGAATTAAATATTCCACGTTGCCGGCTTCATTGAGCACCGGGGTGTGCGAGGCTTCCCAAAAGGCTTCGTACATACCGCCGCCTTCGGATTCAGGGCGGGCAATGGCATAGCGGATAATTTCCATATAATCGGTTTTCCTGGTCTGCAAAGCTTTTTCCAGCGATTTCCGTACCGGATTATCTTCGTAAGAAAACTGGCTGTCGGGGAAGGCTTCGAGGAGAAAATGCTTGCCGACAATATCGTCCCGTTGACGCATGGTAAGTTTCAGATAAGCATTGGTAGCTGCCAGAATTTTAAGCTCCGGCGAAACCACTACCATGGTTTCGGGTACGTTGGCAAATAGGTTGAAAAAATCCATAAGCTTGAAAAGCAGGGCAGAAGGCCCCTGCCAAAAAAAGTTGAAATTAAAGGAATTAAATTCGGCTGCAAGGTACTGCACCAACGGCAGACCGCAACCATGCATTAACCCGAAAACCAATAAAAAGTTTTTGACTTTGTTTTGAAATTTTATTGCGCCAATGGCAGAAAAATGAAACCGATTGGAAATTAAAATGGCCTTAAAACCGGTGGGTTTTTTAACGGCAAAACCCTACCGTTTTCAGTTGCTGAACGGTAGGGTTTTAGCTTGAAAAAGTCAAAGGCTCTGGTTGCGGATCAGCCCTGATTTTGGGGTAAATAATTAGGGTAACGTACCATGTGCTGTTCTTCTATCCGTTTGAAAAGTTCTTCGCGCAGTTCATCCAGGTTGGTGCGCTGCGCCGCCGAAATAAAAATGGCCGGGTTGTGCATTTTAGCCATGTAGGTAGCGCGCAATTCCTGCAATGGTGGGTTTTTCGGCGCCTTCGCCCATATCGTTCAGGTCGTCCGCTTCCTGTTTGCGGTATTGGTCTATTTTGTTAAATACCAGCAGCACCGGCTTATCGCCGGCTTCAATTTCTTTCAGGGTTTTGTTTACCACTTCAATGTGTTCTTCAAACGAAGGGTGCGAAATATCTACCACGTGCACCAGCAAATCGGCTTCGCGCATTTCATCCAGGGTAGATTTAAAACTTTCGATCAGTCGGGTAGGCAGTTTCCGGATAAAACCTACGGTATCGGAGAGCAGGAACGGAATGTTGTTCAGCACCACTTTTCGTACGGTAGCATCTACCGTAGCAAACAATTTATTTTCGGCAAAAACCTCCGATTTGGAAAGCAAATTCATGAGCGTAGATTTGCCTACGTTGGTATAACCTACCAGCGCCACGCGCACCAGGCCTTCGCGGCTTTTGCGCTGCTGGAAATTTTGCTTATCGATGGTCTTCAGTTTATCTTGCAGCAACGCAATATGCTCCCGCACGATCCGTCGGTCCGTTTCAATTTCGGTTTCCCCCGGACCTCTCATCCCGATACCACCTTTTTGTTGCATAAGTGGGTCCAGAGATTGGTAAGGCGGGGCAAGAAGTATTGGTATTGCGCCATTTCTACCTGGGTGCGGGCCTGGGCGGTTTTGGCCCGCAGGGCAAAAATATCCAGGATCAGTAAGCTGCGGTCCACAATTTTTACGGCCAGTTCGCGTTCCAGATTGCGCACCTGCGAAGGGGTCAGGTCATCGTCGAAGATCACCATGTCTACGCCGTGCTGCAATACGTAGGCTTTGATTTCCTCCAGTTTCCCGGATCCGATAAAGGTTCTGGTATCGGGTTTTTCCAGGCGTTGGGTAAACCGTTTTAGGGTTTCGGCCCCGGCGGTTTCGGTCAGAAAAGCCAGTTCGTCTAAATATTCCTGGGTTTTATCTTCGGCCTGGGTTTTCCGGGTTACGGCCACCAGAACGGCGGTTTCCTGTTCTTTGGCGGTTTCGTAAGATTTTTGCTTTGCCATATTAATTGGAAAGGAGGTAGGGTTAAAAAGAAACCGCCGGAATAGCTGCCGGCGGTATTGGGTTTAGAACGAATTTCAGGCAGGTAGGTTTATACCTACATTTTTAGCCTGATTTTTTAGGTCCCCCTTTGGAGGGGGTAGGGGGAGGATACGCATTCCCGGTCATTTAATTTTAATCAAAAAACGTAAATCCCACAGCTCTTCCGGATTTAAAAATCCGGAAGGACTTATCCGCGGATTTGTAATCCGCCTGGCACTGCTTTCCGCTATAAAACGCTATGTTTTGAGGCAGAAAAAGTCGGATTGCAAATCCTTATAGTAGGTGCTTTCGGATTACAAATCCGAAAGAGCAGGTTTTATCGGATAACGTGTTAACACCCCTGTAATCCCCTCAAGGGGATAGTAAAAACCTACAACCCCGGCCTGTCCCCTGACAGGTCGGAACCTACCGCCGTCCTGTCAGGGGACAGGCCGGGGAGTAGGAGTAGTTTTTGGCCAGAATTTTAAGGTCCCCCTTTGGAGGGGGTAGGGGGAGGATTTACGTTTTCAGATTTTATCGTGAATGCGTGTCCTCCCCCTACCCCCTCCAAAGGGGGACTTGTACCGGTATTTACTCCCCCAGCATTTGGGTGTAAGCAGCCAATTCTTCGGCTTCCTGCTCAGATACCTGGCCCCGGAAACCCGGCATTAAGCCGCGGCCGTTCAGGATCACGTTTTTCCGTTCTTCCATGGTTTGCAGGCTTTTGGTAAAATCGGTGGCATTGTTGAGTTTTTTCCGGCCGTCTTCGCCGTGGCAGGCGGTGCATTGATTATTATAGATCTGGCGGGCGTTGGCAATTGCTGTTTCGCTCATTTCGGTGTTAATGGCCGGGGCATTTTCGCCGGTAGGCAACGTATCTTCCTCAACCGCAGGATCAGCAACCGGCGCTTTGTCAGAGACCAGTTCCGTAGATTTTTTCTGCATGCTCAGGCTTTTGCTTTCGGCCACGCCATAGGTATAAATAAAAATGATCAGGCTAAGGCCTACCATGGGCTTATTCAGTTTTTTAAACCCGATAATGGCCAGCGGAATAGCTGCCAGCACCAATACCACTTTCGTGATAAGCCAGGTTGGAATGCCGGTATACTGAAAAAGCAAAAAACCGCCGGTAACCAGGATCAGGACCCCCAGAATGATATCAAGCACTTTGGTTTTCCGTTTGATGCTTTCCAGGGCCTGGGTTTTGTTGGTGAAAAGCAGGAATGCTTTTATAATAAACATGATCAGGAATAAGATCACGACCAGAACATGGGTGTGAAGAAAAGCGGTAATTGGCATAAAATAAATCTTTGGTTACGAAATTAAGCTGTGCGCATAATGCACAAAGCTAAAAGCAAAAACCGAAAGGCCGTATAAAACCACCCTAATTTTTAAGAAATGGATGTCCGAACTCAACTCCTTCCTTAGGTAATTGGTAGCGAAACTGAAAATATATAGGAAAACACCAATATAAGCCTGGTATGTTTTACCCGATGTTAAAAGGCATTGGTTTTAAAAATGGTGCTTTTCACTTTAAATCTTTTGTTTTAGCGGGAAACGTGCTGATAATGAGTTAATTTAGGTAATCAGCATTTCAGAAAAGCTGATGTTAAATAAACTGTTCTCTTTAACGCCCGACCACCATGAAAACGAAAGCATCTTTAAGAAAAACCCCGATCAGTTTAGTGTTTGCCACCATTGTTGCCTTCCTGGTGCTTTCCGGCCTCGCTATCGGGTAAACAGCATTATGGTTTCCCGGTTGAATTCTTCGGAAAACTCAGCCTGAGATTTAAGCAGCCCTACCACTAACGGACCACTTCCACCCAACCTTTAAATGTCTGGCCTTTCTGGGTTTTGAGCAGGTAATAGTACGTGCCGTTACTCAACCCTTGGGCATTCCAGGTGCCCTGGTAATTTGGGCTGCTGTAAACTTCTTTTCCCCAACGGTTATAGATCTGTAGCGTGGCGTTCGGGTATAGGTGCAGGGTTTTAGTTGTAAAGGTTTCGTTCAGCCCATCGTTATTCGGGGTAATAATGTTAGGGAACTGCAGCGCATTCTCAAATTCAACCCCTTCACTTCTGCTCCAGCTTTCCTGCCCATTTTCAGAAACAGCTTTTATGCGGTAACGTTGCCGGAAACCGTCGCGGCCGGTATTTAAAGTAATGGTTGTGTCTGCGGAGAAAGTCAGCTTTTCAAATATAGATTGCCCTTCCAGTTGCCGCCAGATCTCATACCGGATAGTGCCCTGCCAGCCCTTGTAGCTGGTCCAGTGTAAGGTAACAGAGCCGGATGTTTCGTGGCCGGCTACCGTAAGATTTACCGGCCGGTGGACCAAAGAAACCTTATTGGCACCGCACAGATTTGCGCTTTGCAGGCGATAATTCCGGACGGCAAATTCGGCGCCGGGCGCTGTAAATGACGAACCGGCGAACGGGCTTTGCCCGATTGTTTGCCATTGGTTTGCCGGTTTATTTTCTGCCTGAACGTTAACCTGAAAGGGAAGGAGGGGGCTGGGCAAATTCTTCATCCGGTAATGTACCAGCAGGTTTTCTTCTTTTTCATCTATTCCTACCGAAAGTAATTCCGGTTCTGAACGGTCGAAAAATAAAACTACGGTTTGCGGAACCGACGTGCAACCGGCCGCTGAGGTTTCGATAACTGTATACCGGGGGCTTACCGCCAGGCTATCCCATTTAATAATACCTGCGCTGGTGCCCTGTCCGCTAACCAACGTTCCACCAGTAACCTGCCACTGGAATGTGGAGCCGGGTAAGCCCTGGAGCTGGTAGGTTCTGGTAAGTTCTTCCGGACAAATGGATGAATTATTAGGGAAAGTAGTTCTGGGTATAGGGTTTATCTGGATATTTAACGTCAGGTTTTTCCCAACGCAGCCGTTTGGTAAAGTTTCCTGTACTTCCACCATCCGGGGGCCGGTTACCTGCCATTCCACATTTACCGAATTGGTGCCCTGACCGCTGAGGATCTGCCCGCCTACGGCTTGCCAGAGGTAAGTTGAATTGCTGTTGCCGGCCAGGCTATAGGTTTGGGTTGTCAGGTGGCAAACCGATGCCGGGCCCTGAATGGTGAGCGTGGTATCCGGGGAAGGTAAAACCGTAACGCGCACCGTATCCGAAACGCCAAAGCATTGCGCAATAGAAGTGGTTGCCGATTCCTGCACCCATAGTTTGTATTGCCCAGGGCCCGGCCAATTTATATTTACCTGGTTGCTGCCCTGGCCGCCGGTTATGGTGCCGCCGCTGGAAGCCCCAGGTATATACCGAACCGTTGGTGGGGCGGATCTGGTAAACCTGGTTTAGCCGGTCGTTTGCGCAAAGCAGGGTGTCGCCTTTCGGGGTTTCGGTAGCTAAAAGGGTATTGATGGTGACAGGGAAAAAAACGGTATCGGAAGCGCAGCCAAAATTGTTGTGGGTAACTATCCAAATGTGGGCTGAAGTAGAGGCTGCTCCCCAATTTACCAGAAGGGCCCATTGGGAGGATAAAGGCATAATACTATGGGAAGTGCTGCCAACAACACCATAAACTACACTGGAAGAGCCCGGATGTTGATTCTGAATAGTGTAACTGATCTGCTGCGCACCCGGACAAACCGAAGCAGGCCCGGAAATTATAGGCTGGTTTTGCGGTAACACCACCACGCGTACCCTGCTTATGGCCGAACAGCCGTTGGAAGTAGCCGTTAGCGTGTATTGAATAATGTTGGTCTGGTTGGATGAGTTCTGTAGCGTAATGGTGGGGGCAAAAACATTCGGATCGCTCAGCCCGGTGGCCGGCGACCAGCTATAGGTATAAGTGGAATCGAATTGCTGCGGGTTTAACTGAGCCGTAGTGCCTGAGCAGAAATTAACCTGGTTTCCGGCATTGACTATTATAGGCGCTTTAACCAGTACTTCTACCGTATCGGTGAGTTTGCCGCAGGAAGCGCCCGGTCCGTTTAAGGTAACTACCAGTTGGTAAACCTGGTCGGTGGTGGTATTGTTGGTGGCCGTAAACGTAGGGTTGGCTAAAGTGGTATCCGAAAGAAAAGGCGATGAATTCCAGGTGTAGGTAAAACCGGTTTGGGGCTGTACGCCAACCTGAACGGATCCGGTGGTGCAGATCACTTTATCCGGGCCGGCGTTGGCGTAAGCAGGAGGAACCACCGGAACCGTAATGCTTACGGTGCTTGACTGTCCGCATTGGTTAATGCCAGTTACGGTATAAGTGGTGGTGGTAGTGGGCTTCACCCATATTTCGGGACTGTTCTTCGGGGTAATACCATTAGCTGGCAGCCAGGTAAAGTTATCGGCCCCGGCCCCGAACGCGGAAAGCTTTATTGAATCGCCGATACAGACATAAGGCTGGGCGGCCGTAACCTGCAGAAAATTTGCATTTCGGAAAAGGGTTTGGTTCAAAGCGGGAAGATTTAGGCCTCCGGGTCTGCCTATATAAATCGCCGTATCCTGAAAGCCACAAGCCGTACCTAAAGCATTCGGACAATTAATTACACTTAGATACTTATTTATATTGAAGTTATAATTTGGTAAGCGATCTGGTCCATCTTCTGGTAATAAATAAAGTTTGCCATTCATTCCAAGTTGCATATCATAATGAAAAATGGTGGTATCTGAATTTATGGCGGTTTTGGATGACAACACAGCTGCAAATGAACTTGCTAGTAAATTATATTGATATATGTTTCTACGGTCTCCTAGGTAGAGGCGGGAGTTATCGGGAGAAAAAGCAATACCATTGGGAAGTCTATAATTATTTACAGGAAAGGAAAAAGTTCTGGGGTTGGTTAAAACGCCCGAAGTTCGGTTTAAATCCAATAATTGGGTAACTCTTGCCTGGGGTATTGCATCGCCTATTAATTCACTATTAGGAGAACTTTTTAAAACACCAATGTTATATGAAGTTGTGTATGGGAAACCTATTGAGGAGATTGTTGGTGGAGAAATTCCATTAGGAGAAATTAAAAAGCTATAAAAATTAGTACCAACCTGATCATGCACTATTAGCCAAACATCTTGATTATTAGCATGCATGGCGGCTGTAAATTTTGCAACAATAGGTGTTGAAAATGCAGAGGTGTTTTTAGTTGCTGAAATAATATCCCCTTTACCGCTATCTAACCGCATGTCAATTAAGGAATAAGTAAAGTTCTGAGTGGCAGCGTTCGGAGACCTGGAAGCTGAAAATAAATAATAGAGGTACTGGCTTCCTGGCTTTTGAACGATTATCACATTGGTCTGTCCATTTATCCCTAAAGGAGCTAAATTACTGCCATTAGGCATTACTTGATGAAACCGGTTGTAAACTTTACTGCCATCGGCGTAAAAAAGTAAATTTCCGTTAGGGCCACTGACCGTGGCACAGCCCATATAGCTATTAGATTGACCCGAAAAATCAGGCGAAGGAGGTTCGGTATTGAAGGTCAAACCTGCCTGGCCGCCAAAATACCACCAGGCGCCCTGCTTTTGCTGGCCCGCAATTTCCCCGGGGAAAAATAGAAAAAGCAAAAGAAAAACCGGGAGCAGCTGCTTCATAAAGACCTTAGGTTAGGGTGAGTACTAACTAAAGGTAATTATTGTTACAAGAAAAAGAAACAGAAGCCTGATTATTTCAGAATTTTAATAATTGGCTTTCCATTAACTAAAGGACCTTCCGGAGTTTTTTGCAGGGTGCTGCTGTTTTGATTAATTAATATTCCGTTCCTTAATTCTGCCAAACAGCCTTCAATAAGCAGGTTATTTATTTCATTCCTAAAGTTTAAATTCCCCGTTTCCCTTTAAATCCTCCGCTTTTTTGCCGGAATTTGCCTTAACAATTCTATCTTTGCCAGATAAAACCGGTTCCCGTATGCGCATTGCCATTGTCATTAATACTTCCTGGAATATTTTTAACTTCCGGATGAACCTGGCTAAGGCGCTGCAGGCCGTGACGGGCACGAAGTAATTGCCATTGCTCCCGCAGGATGCTTATTCCGAAAGACTGCGTGAGCCGCCGGTATTGCGTATATACCCGGTGCAAATGGAAAACAAAGGCACCAACCCGGTTAAAGACCTGCTGCTCATGAAGCAGTTCTTCCAGCATTTATAGACAGGCCCGCCCCGATGTAATTCTGCAGTATACCATTAAGCCCAATATTTACGGTACGCTGGCGGCAAAACTGGCCGGTATTCCGGTCATTAACAATGTATCGGGTCTGGGCACTGTTTTTATTGTCAAGAACCTGGTATCTAAAGTGGCGCTGGGCTTATACAAGCTGGCTTTCCGGTTTCCGGCCAAAGTATTTTTTCAGAACGAAGACGACCGCGCAGCTTTTCCTGGAGCATGGCCTGGTAAAAGAAAATATTACCGAAGTGTTGCCGGGCTCCGGCGTAGATACCACCGCTTTAGACCGCGCGAAACTTTTACCCGCAATCCCGATTTCACGTTCCTGATGATTGCCCGGCGTACTTTACGAAAAAGGCATGGTGGAATACGTAGAGGCCGCGCGAAAACTAAAGCAACAATACCCGGAGGTGCGTTTCCAGCTGCTGGGTGCTTTCGACGAAGCCGGCAACATGGGCATAAAACGCGCGATATTTGAAGCCTGGTGCAGCGGAGGCGAACTGTGAATATTTAGGTACTTCCGACGATGTAGGTTCCGTAATAGCTACTGGCCGATTGCGTGGTGCTGCCCTCTTACCGCGAAGGCACGCCTAAAACCTTACTGGAAGCCGCGGCCATGGGTAAGCCCATTGTTACCACCAACGTGCCGGGCTGCAAAGAAACGGTAATAGATGCCAAGAACGGCTTTCTGTGCAAGGTTAAAAGTCCGGAAGACCTGGCCGATAAAATGGAAAGCATGTTGCAAATAACGGCCCCGGAATTACAACAGATGGGGCAGGCCAGCCGCGAACTGGCATTAATTAAATTCGACGAAAAACTGGTAATAAACCGATACCTGCAAGCCATAAATTCGATTACCGCCAGCCGGGTTTCTTAAAACAAGTTATTGACGCGATTACCTGCATATAATGGAATATAAAAAGCATTTCTTAGAAGGCGTTGTAGAATATACCCCCCGTAAGTTTGGCGACCCCCGGGGCTGGCTTATGGAATCTTATAACAAGCGGGTATTGGAAGCTGCCGGGGTGGAGGCAGATTTTGTGCAGGATAACCAATCGTTTTCAGTGAAAAATGTTTTGCGGGGGCTTCATTTCCAGAAACCGCCTTATGCCCAGGCCAAACTGGTGCGGGTACTTACCGGCCGGGCCTTGGATGTGATGGTGGATATCCGGAAAGATTCGCCAACTTACGGCAAGCATTTAACGGTAATTCTGGATGCCGAACAAAGCAACCAGGTTTTTATTCCGGTAGGCTTTGCCCACGGGTTTTTAACGCTGGAAGACAATACCACTTTCTTCTATAAATGCTCCAATTACTATAATAAAGAATCGGAAGGCGGCCTTATCTGGAACGACCCGGCTCTCAACATCGACTGGAACGTTCAGGACCCGATCGTGTCGGATAAAGACCAAGTGCTACCAACGTTGCAGGAATTGAATTCGCCGTTCTAAGGAGTTAGGAGTGAGGAGTGAGGAGTGAGGAGTGAGGAGTGAGGCGTCAGGAGTTTTTGTCCCCCTTTGGAGGGGGTAGGGGGAGGATTTTTTAAGTTATTTGATCAAAATAAAAGATCGGGAATATGTGGTCCTCCCCCTACCCCCTCCAAAGGGGGACTTTTCTTCTCACTTCTGAATCCTTACTCCTAACTTCTGAATCCTTACTCCTTACTCCTAACTCCTGACTCCTGACTCCTAAATCAAATTCAAGAGCGTTTCCAGGCCCATGCCGCGGGAGCCTTTTATAAGCAGGTGGCTATTGGTTATCGGGTTCTGCTGCACGTAATTTTCCAGTTCAGCTTTGGTTTCGAAGTATTGGAATTTAGGGTTGACGGATGCTGCCAGCTTTCATTTCTTTGCCGCAAAGCAATACTTTTTCTATGGGCTGCGCCGAAATCAATTCGCCCAGTTTCCGGTGCTCTGCTTCGCTTTCCGGACCCAGCTCAAACATGTCGCCAACAATTAAAACCTTTGGGGTGCCGGCGCCGGCGCCGAAATTGGTGATGGCCGCTTCCATGGAAGTGGGGTTGGCATTATAGGCATCCAGCAAAATAAAGTTCGAGTTTTTCTCAATGATCTGGGAGCGGTTATTGGCGGGTATATAGCTGGCCAGCGCATCATGAATTTCGGCTTCCGGCACTTCAAAATACTTCCCGATACAGGCCGCCGCCGCAATGTTGTCGAAGTTATAGGAGCCCATTAAATGCGTACTTACTTCCTGTCCGGAAGCCGTGCGGTAAATTACCACGGGTGTGGCCTGCAGCATTTCCAGGTGCAGGTAATCTGAGGGGTTGGGGTAGGTAATTTTGTTTTCGATGCTGCGGCTCAGGCGTACCAGGGGTTCGCTGTTCGTATTCAGAAAGATGGAGCCGTTGGTTTCAGCTACGAACCGGTATAATTCGCTTTTGGCTTGTGCTACTCCTTCCAGGCTTCCGAAACCTTCTAAATGGGCTTTGCCGATGTTGGTGATCATGCCGTGGGTAGGAAGCGCAATCCGGCTCAGCTGGTCGATTTCGCCGGCGTTGTTGGCGCCCATTTCAATTATGGCCAGTTCATGTTCGGGTTTTAATCGCAGCAGGGTTAAGGGCACGCCAATGTGGTTGTTCAGGTTTCCGTGAGTAAAAAGGGTGTTGAATTTGCGGCTTAAAACGGCATTGGTCAGTTCTTTGGAAGTAGTTTTGCCGTTGCTGCCCGTTATGCCAATAACCGGAATGTTGAGCTGCTGCCGGTGGTAGCGCGCCAGATCCTGCAAGGTTTGCAAAGTATTTTCAACGTACAGGCAACGGTCGGAGGCCATTTCTTCGTCTTCTACTAAAGCGTACTTCGCGCCTTTGGCTAGGGCTTGTTCGGCAAACTTTGCGCCTTTGAAATTAGGGCCGTTCAAAGCAAAGAACATAGCATTTTGCTGATCGGCGCGGGAATCGGTGCTTACGAAATCGCAGGTCAGGAATTTCTGGTAAAGGGAAGCAATATTTTCGGTCATAGGTGGTTACGTTTGAGAATGGCCGGAGCGTTGGTTAACGGGTTTTTCAGGGCTTTTGCCTACCGTTTTTGTTTTTGGCAACGGTATGTAAAAGTAGCAGTTGGAAACCAAACAATAAAGAACCGGTTACGGAATCTGAAAGCTACCAATCCGAAAATACCGGGTAGCGGGCACTATTTATTTTATATCCGGTTGTTCCGGCAGTTACAGACAAAATACAGCTTATGAAGCAAGTTTTTACTTTACTATTTTTTATCCTCTCCTTTCCGGTACTGGCGCAACAACATTCGTTCGAATTTCAGCAGCAGAATACTATTAAGCTGGTAGTAGGAACCGATACGTTGCGTGGCCCCTGGGTTGGCGGTTTGAATTCGCCGGTCTTCTCTACGATTAAACTGAATAACGATGGCGTGGAAGACCTTTACGTTTTTGACCGGCACACCAGAAGGTCTTTTACTTTTTTAGCCGATAATGCTACCAATTCCTGGCAATGGAAATTCGCCCCGGAATACGCCGGTTTCTTTCCGGCAAGCCTGGCGTATTGGGTGCTGCTGCGCGATTTTAACGGCGATGGTAAAAAAGATCTTTTTACAACCAATGGCATGGATATTTTAATGTTTGAGAACCTTACCCAACCCAACGGGCCGGTTACGTTTTCCGCCACGCCGCGCATCCTTAAATTCAGGATCGGCCAAAGTGTTTTTCTAAGACGCATAGAAATAAGCCCCGAAAACCTGCCTGCTTTAAACGATATAGACGGCGACGGCGACCTGGATATTCTGGCCTTTGATGCAGCCGGCAAGCAGGTAACGTATTACCGAAACCAAAGAGTAGAATCTGGTTATAACCCGGATAGTCTGAATTTTACCCGGATAACGGAACGTTGGGGCAATTTTACCCGGTGCAGCCCCGCCTGCAATAGTTTTGAGTTTGGCACCGTTACCTGCCGGGCGGCGGGCGTAATGCATTTAGGCGGCGGCAGCCTGCTGGCCCTTGACCTGGACGGCGACAACGACCGGGACATCCTGGCCGGAGCGGATATGTGCCCAGACCTGGTGCGGCTAACCAACAGCGGTTCGGTTACGACCGCTGCCGTGAATGGTGCCGGGGTGAGCGCCAGTTATCCCGTAAATACTCCCGCCAGTATTGTCAATTACCCCGCCGCTTACCACGAAGACGTTACTTTCGACGGAAAGAAAGATCTGCTGGTTTCCCCGTTTTTAGCCAACGATTTGGACAATGCCAATTTTGCCCGGTCGGCGTGGTTGTACCAGAACAATGCGGCTTCCGCTACGGCGCCGCCGGTTTTCGACTTCAGTAAAAATAATTTCCTGCAGGATCAGATGTTTGACGTAGGGCTGCGGGCCATGCCGGCCTTCGCCGATATCGATGCCGACGGCGACCTGGATCTGCTGGTCAGCAATTTCGCCGATTACCGGAACGGCCCTAATCTTTACCGCAGTTCCGTGAGTTTATACACGAATGTAGGTACCGTTTCGAACCCAATCTTTAAGCTTACCAATTCCGATTACCTGCAGTTCAGCCAAGCAGATTATAAAGGAATAAGCCTGCAGTTTGGCGATCTGAACGGCGACGGCAGCAAAGACCTGATCCTGAAATACACGGAAGCCAGCAGCGGTACCATTGGCACCGGCAACACTTACGCAGCGTATATTCCCAACCAGGCGTTGCCCAATCAGCCTTACAATTTTTCCCGGACCAATCAGGTTTTTTTAGGCCTGGATGTAGATGCCCTGGATAAGCCTTTCTTTTATGATATGGACGGCGACAACGACCTGGACCTGCTTCTGGGCACGGATAAACAGGCAGGCGCCAACAGCGGCCCGATCCATTACTGGAGAAGAGTGGGCACCGACCCAACCAGTTATGCTTCGTGGCAATTGGTAACCAATAATTTGGGGAATATTCCGCGCATTACCGGGCAGTTGGGAGTGCACCCCGTAATTGCCGACCTGAACCACGACAACCAGCCAGATTTGATCACTACCGACGAAAGCGGCCAGGTCCGGATCTACCCGGATGCGCTGGTTAACCTGTCCGCAACTTTTACCGGATATAATACTGTTTTACAGAACAACCTGCTGGGCCTTAAAACCCCCACTGCGTTGGGTAAGAAAATGCATCTTGCTACCGCCGACCTGGACAACGATCAGCGGCCGGATCTGGTAATTGGCACCCAGGAAGGCGGATTGGTGCATCTAAAGAATTCGAGCCAGCTTTTGGGAATTGGCAAAGCGGTAGACGCCCTCAAATTAGCCGTATTTCCTAACCCCGCCACCGAAATGCTGCACGTTACCAGCCCGGAAAAAATTAAAGTAAGCGTGTATGATCTGGCCGGTAAATTATTGCAGGAAAGTAAAAACGGTTTTCAGCGAAACCATGGGTTAAACACTTCAGGCCTGAAGCCTGGCGTTTACTTTCTGAAAATTGCCACCCAGGATTTTCGTTCCGCAGGCCGAAGCTTTATCATTCAGCATTAGGCGCATAGTTTGAAAAGTACCGGATTAAAGTTGTAAGCAATTGAGATACTTCATTTAAACCGGAAAAAGCTGTTAAAAAACCAGAACCTTCGTTTTAACTTACTTATTGAAATCTTTTAGCTTAAATTTGGTTATACTATTAGCCGGTACTTAATTTTCTAGTTTTATGAAACAGCTTTTTACTGTTCTTTTTTTAGTTTTTTCGTTTGCAGCCTTCGGGCAGAACCAATTCCAGTTCCAGCAACAGAACGATATTAAATTAGTGATAGGCACCGATACCCTGCGCCAGCCGTGGGTGGGCGGATTGAATTCGCCGGTCTTCTCTACTATTAAACTGAACAATGATGCTACCGAAGACCTTTACGTTTTCGACCGGCAGACCCGAAAATCATATACTTTCCTGGCCGATAACGCATCCGGAACCTGGCAATGGAAATACGCCCCGGAGTACGAAGTCCTTTTTCCGGAAGAACTGGATTGGTGGGTATTGCTGCGCGATTTCGACGGCGATGGGAAGAAAGATATTTTTACCGGAAATGCCGCCGGCACGTGGATGTACAAAAACCAAACGCCTGCCAACGGCCTTTTAAGTTTTGCTGCCCCCCGTAACCTGAAATTCGATATTTTCCCGAACATGCCTTTAGGCGCGTATGCATTGCCGGCCATAACCGATATAGATGGCGACGGCGACCTGGATATGCTGGTGTTCGATGATTTTACCGCTACCACCATAGATTATTATAAGAACCGCAGCGTTGAACTGAACTATGGACTTGATAGCCTTAAATTTACCCGCGAAACCCGCCGCTGGGGCCGCATGAACCGGTGCGGTACCGGTTGCAACCTGTTCATGTTTGGTACCAATACCTGCCGGTCTTCGGCGGCTATGCACGGGGGCGGAGCCACCATTCTGGCCCTGGATCTGGATGGCGACAACGACCGCGATATTTTAGTTGGCGCCGATAACTGCCCGGATCTGGTGCGGCTTACCAACAGCGGCACTACCACGCTGGCCGATATGACCAGCGCCGGCCTGAGCACTACATATCCCATTGGTACCACGCCTGCCAGCATCGTGAATTTCCCGGCTGCCTATTACGAAGATGTTAATTTCGACGGTAAAAAAGACCTGCTGGTAGCCCCGTTCCTGGCCGATAACCTGGATAAAGCCAACTTTACCAATTCGGCGTGGTTGTATCAGAACAATGCGGCTTCGGCTACGGCAGCGCCGGTATTTGCTTTCAATAAAAATAATTTCCTGCAGGATAAAATGTTTGACGTGGGGCTGGAAGCTTTACCGGTTTTAGCCGACATCGATGCCGACGGCGACCTGGATATGCTGGTTTCAAATTTTGCTGATTATCGTGCCGGCACCACCATGTACCGCAGTTCGGTAAGTTTGTATACCAATGTAGGCACGGCTTCCAAACCGGTCTTTAAACTTATGAATACCGATTACCTGCAGTTCAACCAAGCCGATTACAAAGGCATTAACCTGCAGTTTGCCGACATGAACGGCGACGGTGCCCTGGACCTGATCGTGAAATACCAGCACTCCAGCGGAGCGGCCGGCTACATCGATTATATTCCGAATATGGCCCTGCCGAACCAGCCTTTTAATTTATCGAGAGCCAACCAGGTACAGCTTGGGGTAACCATTAACCCCAGCGATTCGCCTTTCTTTTACGATATGGACGGCGATGGTGACCTGGATATGCTCTTAGGAACCGATTCCCAAAATGGTACCAACCAGAACAGCGGCGCGATTCATTATATCCGGAGAGTGGGGGTGAACCCGGCTGCTTTTGCTTCCTGGCAGATGTTTACCGATAACTTTGGTAAAATACCCCGCATTCAGGGCCGCATGGGTTTGCGCCCGGTTATTGCCGATCTTAACCGCGACCTGCAGCCTGACCTGATCACCACCGATGATAGCGGCGTTATTCAGATCTATCCGGATGCTTTGCTAAACCTGAGCGGTACCTTTGTGGGCCAGAATATTATCCAAACCAATAGCCTGCTGGGCATTACCGGTCCTACGGCCTTGGGCATGAATTTGCACCTGGCTTCTGCCGACCTGGATAACGACCAGAAACCGGATTTTGTAATTGGCACGAATGGCGGCGGTTTGGTTTATTTGAAAAATACCGGCCAGTTACTGGGAGTAAATAAAGCCTTAGAAACCCTGAAGCTTTCCGTTTATCCAAACCCGGCCAATGAAATTCTGAACGTAATCAGCCCGGAAAAGATAAATGTGAGCGTTTACGATATGGCCGGTAAGTTATTGCAGGAAAGCCAGAACGGCTTCCAGAAGGCGCACTACATAGAAACGAAAGATCTGAAGCCTGGCGTTTATTTCCTGAAAATTGCCACCTCTGATTTCCGTTCGGCGGGCCGGAGCTTTATAGTTCAGCACTAAGAAATCAGCCTTATTTTAAAGGCCGGACTTTACCAAAAGGTCCGGCCGGTTTTATTTCAGCTCGAACAGATCAGCATCCAGATTAGCCGGAAAGCGCGCCCGGAATTTCTGCAGGTCATCATAGCTTAGGGTTTGGGTATGGATGCTTTCGGTATTGGCTGGCAACCGGAAGACTTCGCCCTGCGGGGAGCAGATGGCCGAATCGCCGGAATAGGCTACGTCCTGGCCATCGGACCCGGTGCGGTTCACGCCAAGGCAGTAACTTAAATTCTCTACGGCCCGGGCGGGTAAAAGCGTATTCCAGGCGGCGCGGCGTTTGGCGGGCCAGTTAGCTACGTAAAGCAAAAGATCGTAAGGCTCCTGCGCGGTAAACCGGCTCCACACCGGAAACCGAAGATCGTAGCAGATTAAAGGACAGATCCGCCAGCCTTTCCAGGTGACTACCAGTTTACTTTTGCCGGCAGCATACGTATCGTTTTCCCGGGCCATCCGGAACAGGTGGCGTTTGTCGTAGGTAAATACTTTTCCGTCGGGCTGAGCCCAGATCAACCGGTTAAAATAAGCGCCATTTTCTTTTATAACCAGGCTCCCGGTTAGGGCGGCTTGCTTTAGTTGGGTCATTTCTAAAAGCCAGGCTACGGTCGGGCCTTCCATGGTTTCGGCAAAGGCGGCAGCATTCATGGTAAACCCGGTGGTAAACATTTCGGGCAGGATAATCAGGTCGGTTTCCAGAGGCTGGCTGCTGATAAGCGCGGCCAGTTTTTCCCGGTTTGCCGCAGGATTTTCCCAGATGAGGTCAGGTTGCACCAGGGTTACCCGCAGGTCAGGAGTAGCCATAAATAAAGCATTATCGTGAAAGTAAGGCGCAATGGTACGAAACTGCCTTTACTTTTACCTGAATATAGTTCGGAATTCTGAAAATCAGCCGGAATGGTTTTAAACTTTTTCAAACCAACGTTTAAAAAAGATCCACTGGCCTTTACTTTTTCCGGCCTTTAGCCTACCGTTTTGGTAAAGAGAAAGGCCGGAAAATGATTTAAGCGCCAGCCAGTTCGTGCATAATCTTCCCGATTGAATTTTCGGTTAACGGATTTGGTACGTGTTTTTTAACCATGGGATGGTTGTGAATACGAACCAGATCGGCAGGGCTGGTATAAGAGGAAATAAGAATTACTTCCGGCAGTTGTGGGAATTTTCCTTTCAGAGCCGCGTATTCTTCCAGGAACCCGAACCCGTTCATAACCGGCATGTTCAGATCCAGAAAAATAAGGTCCGGAATAACTTTGCCGGTTTCGCAGGCTTCTTCCAGGTGGGCTAATGCTTCCTGACCGCTGGTTTCAACCGTTATTTCTTTAGCCGTTTCTATGTGGCTCAGCTGGCGTTTATTCAGGTAATTTGAAGCTTCGTCTTCGTCAATAAGCAGGATATTGGTAATTGGCTTTTTAAGATAGATGCGGAAAGTAGTACCCTGGTTAACCGCGCTTTCTACTTCTACCCGGCCGCCGTGGCTGGTAACCAAACGGTGCAGCAAATACAGGCCCAGTCCTTTGCCCGGCAAATGCGGATGGAAGCGCTGGAACATCCGGAACATTTTACCGCCGTTCTTCTCCAGGTCTATGCCCAGCCCATTATCCTGCACCGTAATTATGGTAAAGCTGCCGGCCAGGTGACTGCTTATGCTGATCTCCGGTTTACGATCGGGAGCAGCATATTGCAGGCTGTTGGAAAGTAAGGTATACAAAACCCGCTTCAGTTTTTCTTCCGAAAAGTTAACCGCATGGGCCGCAAAATTGGTAGTGATAACCGCCTGGGAACGCTTAATGGTTTCCTGAAGCTGGTTAAGTACCTGGGAGGTTGCTTTCTGAACGGGAACTACTTCGGTTGCTTCTTCCGGGTTTTCGGTGGCTCCGGCAATTTCGGCAAAATGGTTTATGTTGCCGTAGGTTTTCTGAATGGCATGGTTAAAAAGCTCAATCAGGCGGTCTGCTTCGGGATCTTTGAATTCCGCCGTTTTGGTTAGTTCCGCAAAAAGAGCTTCCAGGTTGTTAACCGGCTTTTTAAGATCGTGCGCTGTGGTATAAACAAACTGGTCCAGGTTCTGATGGATCTGCTGTAGTTCCTGATTTTTAGCCTGCAGGTTGGTTTCGGCATGTTTCAGGGCATCCAGGCTGGTAGCGGTAACTACCCAGAACAGATTTTGGCCGGTATTACTTTTAACCGGTTTGGCCTGCGCAGAAAACCATTGGTACGCCCCGCCATTGTTTTTTAACCGGAAGCTTATTTCCTGAAAAGAACCGGTATGACTGGCTAATTGCCAGGTGCTATTAAAATGCTCCCGGTCTTCCGGGTGCAACAGGTTTTCCCAGCTTTCGGGCTTAACCGGGCCTTCCAGACCGGCGTAAGTTGCTAATAAAGCGTTAAAAGCAATTGGCTTGCCGTCTTTAGAAAAGGCCAACGCCATCAGCGGAATGTGTTCCAGTATTTTTTCCGGTTCCGGTTGCGCATCTTCCGGGTTATGAATTGGTTGCTGCGGTGCTGCTATGGCCGGCGTTTTCGTTTCAACGGCCGTTACTACCACGTTTTTCGGTTTACCGGCTTCATCCGTTATTGGCTGGAAAGAGAACGTATAGGCGGGCGTTTCAACTTCAGAAATAGTTCCGTTGCAGAATGCGGCCTGTTCTTTCATTACCGGTTCGCCGGTGTTAAAAACGGTAGCTAAAACTTCGGAAAAACCCGGAAGGTTGGTTTTAAGGCTTTGGGTTGTAACTTCCTGACTGCCTGTTGCCTGCTTAAAGCCCGGGGATATAAAAGTTGGTTCAAGCTTCGGGCCGGTAAAAACGGCTACGTTTAACGGAGTTTCCGTTAAAATGCGTTCCCAGTTAGTAGTTGCCGGAGCGGTTGTTTTTTCGGCGTTAACTTTTCCGGCTTGTAGCTTTTTGTTATCATCAATATCGGTGCAGGTGCCGAGCCATAAAGATAGCTTGCCCTTATCGTCGCGGATTGGAACGGCTCGCGATAGGAACCACCGGTAATTGCCGGTTTTGCGGTTTTTTAACCGGAGCTCCTGCTCATAGGTGTGCTGCGTTTCCAGGCACTGCGACATTTTGGCCAGGGCGGCCGGCAGGTCTTCGGAATAAATTACCTTTTCGGCGCCGTGCAGCAGATCGGTAGAAAGGCCGGTGTAATCCTGCCAGGCTTTATTGAAATAAGAAGCCTCATTTTTAGAGCCGTTCTCCGGTTTAATGCACCAGGCCAGGTTCGGCATGGCATCCAGAAATTTCTGGTAAGTTTTGTGGTCGGCTGGTTTTTCGGCGGGCTTATCTTCGGGCTTGGTTTTCTGGCCTTTATTTATTTGTTCGGTAATGTCGTACATGGCGCCAACCATGCGGTAGGCCACCCCTTTGTCGTCGCGGAGCAGGTAACCCCGTTCCATAATGTTGGCATAAGAACCATCCTGGCGTTTAAAACGGTAGCTGTCGATCCAGGCTTTACCACTCAGGTCTATGGTTTCAAAAGCGCTTTTTATAACATTTGGGCGGTCTTCCGGATGAACGGTGCGGCTCCAGTCTTCGATATTGGAAAAATCATGTTTGTTGTAGCCGAATGTTTCCTGAAAGCCATCGCTCCACCAGATATGGTTGTTCAGTAAGTCCCAGTCCCAGATCACATCGGTAGCGGCCTGGGCCAGCAATTCGTAGCGCTCACGGTGGGTATTTATCTGGCTGTGGGCCATCTGCTGCATGGTTACATCCGTAACGTGGTGAATAATATAAAGCAGCTTGCCGTTTTTATCGGTTATAGGGTGATTGGCGGTCATCCAGTAACGTTCTTCAAAGCCGCCGCCCAGACTTTTAGGGCGCGGAATATCGTAACGCAATACCGGAATGGAATGGGTGGTGTTAAAATTCAGGACGTGTAACAGCGACTTTTTAAGGGTATTAACCGAAGGCCCGCTTTCCATAGCGGGATTTTCCGGGAATACATCGAAGAATTTGCGGCCGGTAATATCTTCCCGAACCTTCAGGGTGCTTTTAAGATAGGCATCTGAAGCGTTAAGGATGGTAAGATCAGGAGCTAAGACGAGATAAAGTCCGGGGAGGGAAGAAACAAGAAGTTCGTAATTGATTGCATCGGAATGGGTAGTAGCTACATGCATAGCAGGTTAGGTTAGAGCAAAAAAGATACAGGGCTGTAAATTGTCACAAAGATTCACAAGATACTCATAATTCTAAAGAATAAAGGTATTTTTCTGATTTTTTTCTTAATTTTTACGTTAACGGACGTAAAAACGGGTGAACAGAACCAAGCTGGAGTTTTTGTTAAAAATTTAGATATAATATAGTAAACAATAGATGCGGGAAGGGAGATAGAATTATTTACGGTAGGTTCAGGATTTCGGCTGAAGAAGATAAATTATTTTTAACACAGGCTTTTTTCAAATTTTATCAGATTTCAGCCTGAGTTTCTGGGCCTAAGGTTAATAATTCAGGCAAGAACATTATTTGTTACAGAATGGGCTGGTGCCGGTAAAACAGAAAAAAGGCCGGATAGAAAAACCCTAAAAACTGCAAAACGCATGCGTTGTTTTTAGGGCTTCAGTTTCGGGTTTTTGGATGTTAAAACCTACCGTTTTTCCAGCAGTTCGGCAAAGATTTCGCGGGCTGCTCTTATTGTTTTTACGTTGTCGAAGATCACGATCAGTTTATCTTTAACTTCTTTTAAGCGGGCGGTTTTAGGGTGACTTTGTACATAACTTAAGATCCGGCCAAAAGTTTCGCCCTGGAAATATTTTTCGTTGTTTTCGGCCGGCAAATAGCCTTTCATGGTTTCTTTTTTAATGGTCAGTTTTTCAAAGCCCAGTTCCTGCGCATCCCACCGCAGTTTTACAATATCAATCAGCTGCTTTACTTCCGGCGGCAACGGCCCGAAACGGTCGATAATGCTGGCTTGAATTTTTCCAGGCTCTTCAGGTCTTTTACGCTGTCGAGTTTGCTGTACAGGTTCAGGCGTTCCGAAATATTGCTCACGTAGGTGTCCGGAATCAAAATTTCCATATCGGTTTCAATAGTAGCATTCGCGTACCGTACGTCCAGGAATTCGTTCAGCTTTCCGGCATCTTTCAGGAACAGATCGCGGAATTCGGTTTCTTTCAGTTCTTTTACGGCATCATCCAGAATCTGGTGGTACATTTCAAAACCCAGATCGTTAATAAAACCGCTTTGCTCGCCGCCCAGCAAATTACCGGCTCCCCGGATATCCAGGTCCCGCATGGCTACTTTAAAGCCATCGCCCAGGTCTGAGAATTCTTCCAGGGTGCTCAGGCGTTTGCGGGCATCGGAAGGCAAGCCGGAAACCGGCGGCGTAAGCAAATAGCAATAAGCTTTTTTGTTGGAACGGCCCACGCGGCCCCGCATCTGGTGCAGATCGCTTAAGCCAAACATGTGCGCCCGGTTGATGATAATGGTATTGGCGTTCGGAATATCCAGACCCGATTCAATAATATTGGTGGAAACCAGCACATCATATTCGCCTTCCACAAATTTCATCATGCGTTTTTCCAGTTGTTCGCCGTCCATCTGGCCGTGGGCGTAAGTAACTTTGGCATCCGGTACCAGTTTCAGAATCAGGTTGGCCATTTCTTCGATGTCGTTTACGCGGTTGTGCACAAAAAATACCTGGCCGCCGCGTTTCAGCTCGTGCATGATGGCATCCCGGATAAGGATTTCGTCGAAAACGTGCAGTTCGGTTTGTACACGGCTGGCGGTTGGGCGGCGGCGTGGCAATAACTGAAAGGTCGCGGGCACCCATCAGCGAGAAATGCAGCGTACGCGGAATAGGCGTAGCCGTTAAGCGTAAGCGAATCTACGTTTACCCGCATTTCTTTCAGCTTCTCTTTCGTTTTTACCCCAAATTTCTGCTCCTCATCAATCACCATCAAGCCCAGATCTTTAAACTTCACATCTTTGCTCACAATGCGGTGCGTACCAATCAGGATATCGGTTTTGCCTTCGGCTACGCGTTTCAGGGTTTCTTTAATATCTCTTGGCCGTTTTAAAGCGGTTGATAAATTCTACGTTAACCGGGAATTTCTCCAGGCGGTCGCGGAAGGTTTTGTAGTGCTGCATGGCCAGGATGGTGGTGGGCACCAGAACGGCTACCTGTTTGCCGTCGCAGGCCGCTTTAAAAGCCGCCCGGATGGCCACTTCGGTTTTGCCGAAACCCACGTCGCCGCAAACCAGGCGGTCCATGGGGTGCGGTTGTTCCATGTCGGCTTTTACGTCTTCGGTGGCTTTGCCCTGGTCGGGGGTGTCTTCGTAAATAAACGACGATTCCAGTTCGGCCTGCAAAAAACCATCGCGGGTAAACGCGTAGCCCGGCGCCGTTTTGCGTTTGGCGTACAGGTTTAATGAGTTCGGTGGCAATGTCTTTTACCTTTTTCTTAACCTTCTTTTTCTTGTTTTCCCACTCCGGCGAACCCAGTTTGCTCATGCTGGGCGGCGTGCCTTCTTTGCCGCTGTATTTGCTTATTTTATGCAGCGCGTGAATGCTCACGTACAGCAGATCATCGTCGCGGTAAACCAGCCTGATGGCTTCCTGCAACCGTCCGCCTACTTCTACTTTCTCTAGACCGGCAAAGCGCCCAATACCGTAATCTACGTGGGTAACGTAATCGCCGGGTTGCAGCGTGCGCAGTTCTTTTAGGGTTAAGCGCTTTGTTTTTGCTGAACTTCTCTTTGGTCTTTGTATTGATAATAGCGCTCGAATAAGCTGGTGATCGGTGTAACAAGCGCAATTTTAGCTGATCATCGATAAAACCTTCGCGCAACGAAATAGCCAAATGCTGAAACCGCACGTCGTGGTCCAGTTCATCGAAAATAGTGGTGAGGCGGTCTATCTGGCGCGGCGAATCGGCGGCAATAATGTTTACGTAAGTCCTTGGCCTGGTTCTCGTGCAGGTTTTTTACCAGCAAGCCGAAATCTTTGTTAAAAGAAGGCTGCGGATTGGCCTGGAAACTGAAAAAACGTCGCTGTCTTTAAAGTAAAAGCGCTTGCCAAATTCCAGCACCGTACAAAATTGTCCAGTTGCTTTTTAAAATCTTTTCCGTTCTCAAATAAGTTGTTCCGGTTCGGAAACAATCTGCGTGCCGCCGCTTTCGGTAAGCATTTGCTCAAAAGCCTGCGCCGCTTTGTCGAACTGATTCGTCAATCACATCTAAACGTCTGGCGGACATCTTTAAACCAGAAACGGGTATTTTCCGGAAGAAAGTCCAGAAAAGATTCGCGGGTTTCCTGTAACAGCTTGGTTTGCACGTTGGGAATAATGGAGATCTGCTTTTTGGTTTCCACCGAAAGCTGGGTGTTGGGGTTAAAGGTGCGGATACTTTCAATTTCGTCGCCGAAAAATTCGATGCGGTAGGGCAGGTCGTTGGCGTAGGAAAAAATATCCACAATGCCGCCGCGAATGGCAAACTGACCCGGTTCATACACAAATTCGGTGCGCTCAAAATCGTAATTAGTCAGGAGTTCCGTAAGAAAATTGGTATCCAGCTTTTCGCCGACTCTTCGCCCCGAAGGTATTAGCCACCAGCGATTTTTTATTGATCACTTTTTCGGTTAAAGCTTCGGGGTAGGTAACGATCAGTTCGCCTTGCGGGCATGTTTGGTGTTGAGCTGGTTCAGCACTTCGGCCCGCATCAGAATGTTGGCATTCTCGGTTTCGTCGAATTGGTACGCTTTTTTATAGGAAGTCGGGAAAAGGAGCGGGGTTTTCTCATCGCCGATCAGGTGCTGCAGGTCGCTTAAAAAATAGGCGGCTTCTTCTTTGTCGTGCAATACAAAAACGTGGTGATGATCGGAGGCGGTGTAAAGCGCAGTAGCCAGCACAGCATCCTGACTGCCTACCAGGCCTTTGATCTGAAGCCGGAGATTGGCTTGGGTGCGTAATTGTTCGGCAATGGTCTGAACAAGGCCATCGTGGCGATAAAGCTGGAGAAAATCCGATACTTTCAAAAGAGAGCTATAAATTTACTGAATGCAGCCACAAAGATACTATTACTTTCGGTGCATTTTAAGCGAAAACGGAATCTGCCGGTTTTGGGTTTTGAAGGCCTGGGCCCTACCGTTTTTGTAGCAGGAGAAACTATAAAGAAAAACCCGGACCGTTTTGAGACGATCCGGGTTTTGAGTTTTTATGCCCGAAAGCATAGCGTTTTATTTTCCGCCGAACATGTAGCCTAAAGAAACCATAAATACAGAGTTCTTAACCCCTGGGTCGCTACCGTTAGGTGTCTTATCTACAATACCCATCAGGCCGCCGTTGTAACGTACTCCAAAGCTTAAGCCCATATCAGACATGTAACCTAAACCGGCAATGTAACCCATATCGAAGCTGGAAATATCTTCTTTAGAAGTTTGTTCTTCTTCTTTGTTATCTACGATCTTATTATCGTTGGCATCCCAAACGGTAGTTTTAGTTTCACTCAGGGAATTTACGTTATAAGCGAATTCAGGACCAAGTTCAAAGAATAAACCGCCAGCGTTAATGTTTAACAGGATTGGTAAAGAGAAGTAGCCTAAGGTACGTTTTTGCTGAATTTCAGACCGCATGTTGGCAGTGGCAGCAGAGCGGGGAATTTCGGTGTTTACCTGGAAGCCTTTGGTGATGTAGTAAAGTTCTGGTTTAATACCTAAAAAGCCATCGGAATCCAGTTCATACAAGGAGGTTAGTCCTATGTGATAACCAAATTTCCAATCCGGCTCGCCAAAATTGTCTTTGTCGCCGCCGCTAAAAGATGAATAATTACCGCCGCCTTTTACGCCGAATTTAAAGCCCTGAGCATTCGCAAATGTGAACGTAAATAAGGCTAAAATTAATAATAAGGACTTTTTCATAGTTTTTTTTGATTTTGGTTTATTTCGTTGGTTAAACTGTTAATTTCTGTTTGCCTATCTATACGTATTTATGCAGAAGAGTTGCTGATTTATATTATGATTTTATAATATTTTTTAAATGGTATATAGAGTTGTTGCTGATAAAAATCCTAAACGTGTTAATTATCAATAAGATGGAAAGAGCTGCTTTAAATATGGTTTGTCTATATTTAAAAGGTAGTATCCTGTTAAAAGCCTATTTTATCCGGAATTATTCTGGAAGCAGGTATGATACAAATAGTTGGAAAACCTGGTTTCTGGCCTCCGGGGCACGGGGTGTCATAAGGCTGGCGGCTTTTCCGTTATCCAGCTGAATAAATCCCTGGTTAAACCGGATGCCCAGGCCTACGCCGTTGTGGGTTTCGAGCCGGAAACCGGTAGCAAAACCAACATCCAGCTTTCTAACCCGGTCTTTATCGAAACGCCTGAAATCGTCGTTGCGGGTTTGGATAGTGCCATCCGGATAGGTTTGTCTTATAATGGCTTCGTTTTGCACACCGGTCAGCACTGAAACCTGGGGGCCAATCTCAAAAATGATAATGCCCGATTTAAAATTGAACATAACCGGCACATCAATATAATGCAGTCCTACCAGGCCCGCACTTTGTTCGGTTAGTAAAAGGTTTCCCTGGTTGTCTTTCAATTCAGTTTCCGGGCCGGTATTCTCATAGCCTTTGCGCGAATAAAGAATTTCCGGCTGGATAGAGAAGTAGGTGTTGCCCGGATATTGAATGTTCGTCATAACCCCGGCGTGCCAGGTCAGTTTATTCTGATGGCTGTCTTTATTGAGGTCCTTACCATTTATATCGGCATAGTTGGCGCCACCTTTTGCCCCGAACCGGAAGCTTTGCGCCTGGATTGGTAAGGTTAGCAGGGCCAGCAATAAAAGAAGGAGAACGTTTTTCATACCCAGTCTGATTTGTTTTTGATTTCCCTGCTATACGCAGGTTCTTTTTAAGGTTTGGTTTTCCGGGAATATTAACCGGTTCATCTTTTCCGGCCGGACATTATTTGCGAAAGCGGCGGCTTTACGGCAGTGGTTCCATACCGGGGAATTTTGTAATTTTGAAGCTTACCGAAGAAAAAAGAATGCGCTTTTGGCTGATAAGTTTGATTTGTTTGCTGGCCGGCCGCCTGAATGCGCAGAACGAAGTTCCGCCTAAACCTTGGGTTTACGGCGCTTATGCGCATGGCGGTTTTATTATAGCGCATTCACCCTTCATGCGGCACCTGGCAGTTTCGCACCCAACCGGTTGTGAACTCAACCTTCAGAAGCAAACCACCGGTAAACAGCCGTGGCACCAGCTTTATAAATTCCCCAAAGTAGGATACTCTTTCATTTATTTCGATTTTCAAAACCCGGTTCTGGGCAAAAGTTATGCAGCCAGTACCTACCTCAATAAAACCTTGCTTCAAACTAAAAAGGGCGAATTAAATTACCGCCTGGGCTTAGGAATTGCCTACCTGACCAATGTTTATAACCAGGAATCAAATTACAAGAACAGCGTTGCCAGTTCGGCCCTGAACGCTACCATGCATACCCGTTTTGAATATGATTACCGGTTTACCCCAAAGGTTTCTTTACTGCTTGCCCTGGGCTTAAACCATTATTCCAACGGCGCTACTAAAAAACCCAACATGGGCATAAATGTACCAACGGCCAGCATTGGCCTGAACTACCGCACCCTGGCCGACTTTTCAACTACCAGCAGCGAACTTCCAGCCTTCTCTCCGGAACTGTTCTACACCGTAAGCGCAACGGGTGGTTTGCGGCAAATTAACGTGCTGGATACCAAAAAATACCTGGTGCAATCTTTAACAATCAGTGCGCATAAACCCCTTAACCGGAAAAGCAACGCGGTAATCGGGCTGGAGGGTTTCTTTGACCGGTCTTTAAAAGTTCAGCAGCAAACCGACACCACGTTAACCGGTAAACCCTTTCCGGATACTAAAAAAGCCGGTGTTTACCTGGGCCATGACCTGCTGTTTGGAAACCTAACTTTTGAAATGCAGCTGGGTCTGTACGTTTACCGCCCCTACAAAGCCGGAACTTTTTATTACGAACGGTTAGGACTCAAATATCACCTTACGCCCAGGGTTTTCGGGGAAATAGACCTTAAATTACACGGATTTGCCGCAGATGTCCTGGAGTGGCGCCTGGGTTATAAATTCTGATCTTTGAAATGGGAAGGGTTAAAAATCTTCGGAAGTAAATGCCCTTTTACCTGGTAAAAATCTTATCTGGTTAATTTACCGAAGGGCCAGGCAATACGACCGGTGCCGGGGTGGTTTTAAGCCGAAGCCCTAAAATCAACAGATCATATTCGTGGTCCTCTATTTCTGCCACTTTAGGCAAATGGCCCCAGATGGTAAAACCCGCCTTGCCAAACAAGCCTAAACTGGGAGCATTGTGGGCAAACACAAAACCTAATAACGTTTTAAGTTTCAGATTGGGGCTTAACCTGATCACATAATCCAGAAGTTCTTTTCCAATGCCCTGTCCGCGGTATTCAGAATGCAGGTAGATCGCAATTTCGGCGGTATGGTCGTAAGCCGGGCGGCCATAAAAAGATTTAAAGCTGATCCAGGCTACAATTTTTTCAGCTTCTACCGCCACCCACAATGGTCTTTTCTCCGGGGAATGGCCGTTAAACCAATCAACCCGGCTTTCTACCGTTACGGCTTCGGTATCGGCGGTAACCATGCGGCTCTCTACGGTAGAATTATAGATGGCAACAATTTCGGGTAAATCGGAAAGCTTTGCGTCGCGGATCGTGATCATAGCGCAAAATTAAGCAGAAAGCATAAAAAAACTGCTATCACTTTTTAAAGTAATAGCAGTTTTAAGTACGCTTGAAAAATTAATTTCTAAGGTAATTTTTTGGTGTAATTAGAAAGTTACCGGCAACAGATAGCTGATACCAACCTGTACATTCGTGGTAGAAACATCTTGAGGTATATGAGCAGTCGTTGATGCTGAATGTAAATGTCTTAAACCTAAAGCATACCGGGCATCTATTGCAAACCCATTTTTTAAGCTGTAACCAATTCCCATAACAGCACTCATGTCAAATGGGCGGGTGTTAGGAGCTAAATCAACATTGGGCATGCCGGATTCCGTATTGATGTATTTAGCGGTAGATTTCATTAAAATAGATAATTGCGGACCCATTACTATATAAAGATTGCCACTCCGTTTCATTTCAGCCAGATGGCCGCCTTTTTTAGAGGTGAAAAAGTTATGTTGGTACATAACCGGCATATCTATATAATGAAAGGTATTTTTAACGTTTTGGCTGTTTAGCTTAAATCCCTTACCAGAATAGGCGATTTCAGCCTGTAAGGCATGCCTCTTGGTGAATTTCAGATTGGCAACCCCGCCAACAGTAGCTCCGAAAACACTTTCACTTATAACTTCCTGTTCATTATAAATATTGGACATATTAACTCCAGCTCTGGGGCCAAAGGAAACCGTTTGTTTTAATTCCTGGGCTTGTGCACCAATGCCATAAACAGCAATTCCAATAAAAAGTAAAAATTTTCTCATATGCGTTTATTTATTTTTAAATGATTATTCTATAAAGTTTAAGATGTTATCTATCTATAATTCAAATATATAATAAAATTTTCACTCATAACTGGTTGTAGTTAAATTTTGTTCATAATTTTTTTAATTATTTTTGAATATCTTATAAATTAACCAAGGAATAATTACAAAAACGGAAGAAAATTCTGGGTAAGCAGCCAAATATTATTGGTCAATATTAATTTTTAGGAGGTAAACAAAAAGCCCGGTCCTAAAACCGGGCTTTAAAAATATTTTTACCTTTTTTTCAGTGATCCTTTGTTTATTACCCGGCCCATCCTTCGCGGTCTAAACTCCGGTACTGAATAGCTTCCGCCAGATGCTCTACTTTTATATCCTCACTGCCAGCCAAGTCAGCTATAGTGCGGCTTACTTTCAGGATCCGGTCATATGCCCGCGCCGAAAGGCCAAGCCGTTCCATGGCCGTTTTTAAAAGTTTCTTTCCGGAGTCTGTTTATCTCGCAGATATCTTTTACCATTTGGGAAGGCATCATGGCATTGGAATGGATTTCCGGAAAATTGCGGAACCGCTCAGTCTGCACCATGCCGGGCTCTGACCACCCGTTCCCTTATCTCCGCACTGCTTTCCGTTTTCCGGGTTTCTGTCATTTGGTCAAAAGTTACCGGAGTTACTTCCACGTGCAGATCTATCCGGTCTAAAAGCGGGCCGCTTACTTTGTTTAAGTAGCGTTGTACCACGCCGGGTCCGCACACGCAGTCCTTATCGGGGTGATTGTAGTAGCCGCAGGGGCAGGGGTTCATGCTGGCAATAAGCATAAAATTGGCCGGGAAATCGATAGAAACTTTGGCCCGCGAAATAGTTACTTTGCGTTCTTCCAGCGGTTGCCGCATTACTTCCAGTACCGTGCGTTTAAATTCCGGCAGTTCATCCAGAAACAACACCCCATTGTGCGAAAGGGATATTTCGCCGGGCTGCGGGATACCGCCGCCACCTACCAGGGCCACATCCGAAATGGTGTGGTGTGGGGCGCGATAAGGCCGGGTTGAAAGGAGGGAAGCGGCTTCGCCTAATTTCCCGGCCACCGAATGAATTTTGGTTGTTTCCAAGGCTTCCTGCAAACTTAAGGGCGGTAGAATGGAAGGCAGACGTTTGGCCAGCATGGTTTTGCCAGCTCCCGGAGGACCTATCATAATAACGTTGTGGCCGCCGGCTGCGGCAATTTCCAGGGCACGTTTAATATTTTCCTGGCCCTGCACATCGGCAAAATCGGCCAGGTACTGATCTACGGTATTCTCGAAAGACTCGCGGGTGGCTATTTTAACCGGCTCTACCGGATCATCGCCCCAGAAGAAGCCGATGGCTTCTTTAATGTTCTTTACGCCGTAAACATCCAGGTTATTAACGATGGCGGCTTCGCGGGCATTCTGGGCGGGAAGAATAAAACCTTTAAATCCTTCTTTCCGGGCCTGAATGGCAATGGGCAGGACACCTTTTATAGGGCGTAATTCACCATCTAAAGAAAGTTCTCCCATGATCAGGTAATCACCCAGTTTATCGGCGGGCATTTGGTCGGAAGCAGCTAAAAGGCCAAGAGCAATGGGCAGGTCATAAGCAGAACCCTCTTTCCGGATATTGGCAGGCGCTAAATTTATAACTACTTTCTGGCGCGGCATGCGGTAACCATAGTGTTTCAGGGCTGACTCAATGCGCTGTTCACTTTCTTTAATCGCGTTATCGGGCAGGCCAACCATAAATAGTTTAGTGCCAGGGGTTACATTTACTTCTATGGTTATAGTGGCCGCATTTACGCCGAAAACAGCGCTTCCGTAGGTTTTGGTAAGCATATTTTTTACTCTTAAAGATACCGATCTGCTTTTCCGGAAATCCGGGATCAGGCGCTGAACAGCAGAGTTAAAAAATAAATTCCGGAATGCGTAAACTTTGTTAACCTGAGACTTCTTCTCCTCTGGTTTAAAAAGAATTTAAAGGTATTGGAATAGTTTTTATGCGGTGTGTTTTTCCAGCAGCAGGATCAGGATGTGAATGATCTTAATGTGCACTTCCTGAATGCGGTCGGCAAAACCATTATGGGCTACCCTGATCTCCACATCGCTGAGGCTGGCCAGTTGGCCGCCGTCTTTGCCGGTCAGGCTGATCACCTTCAGGCCTTGCTTTTTTGCAGCTTCGGCGGCCCGCAGGATGTTGGCTGAGTTGCCGCTGGTACTGATTGCCAGTAAACAGTCTTTGGGTCGGCCAAAAGCTTCTATGGACCGGGCAAATACAAAATCATAACCGTAGTCGTTGGCTACGCAGCTCATGTGGGCGGCATCGGAGAGGGAAAGGGCGGCCAGGGCTTTGCGATCCTGCCGGAAACGGCCGGAAAGCTCTTCGGCAAAATGCATGGCATCGCACATGGAGCCGCCGTTGCCGCAGGAAAGTAATTTACCCCCGCTTTTCAGGGAGGCAGCCATAAGTTCTGCGGCCTTTTCAATTGCCTTCAGGTTTGCGGGGTTGCCCAGAAAGTTTGTAAGTACCTGCTGTGATTCCGTAAGTTCCGCCAGGATTAGATCGGTGCTATGCATAAAGTTTATTGTAACGTATCGGGCGGGAAAATAGGATCGGGTTTGGAAGTAGGATCTGGCTTTGTTGCCGAATCGGGCTGGGTGAGCCGGGTATCGCGGATTTCTGAAGTTTTCCGGTCGTATAAAGTGGCTTTAAGCTCATTGATCCGGGAATTCAAAGCATTGCGTTCCCGCTTCATAGCCAGGGCATCAAGGTAAAAAAACAGCAGCTGCAGCAATAACAAACCAGCAGCCAGACCAAAAATAGTTCTATAATAATTTTCCGGATTAAAATCGGTAAGGTGTTCGTCTAAATAAGAGGTGCTGATCACATTCGTTAAGACCAGCAGCGCAAAAAGCAGAAATAGGATTACTACTACTTTTAATAATTTTCGGAGAGCTACCATAAAGAGGATTTGTTTTCAGAACGGAAAAAAGTAAAGCTAGTTATTTTCGGGCTAATCTGAATGGTTAATTGGCTCAATTGTTAATTGGTTGACTTAAAGAAAGCGCTAATGATTTTCTCAATCTCATTCTGGTTTTTAGAAACGAATATCAATTTGCTTCCATCAGAAATAAAATTAACCGGGTTTACTACTTCAAGTTCTTTCCAAAATTGTTTGCTTAGCTTTTTTCTTTCTTTTCTATATTGTTCTATAAAAACAATTTCATCAGGCTCAGTAAGTGTTTTTATTTCAAGATCCCAATTTATTAAGGAGAAATAAATATAGTTTACGTAGTCAGAGAAAATTATTGGCGCCCGGTCTTCCTTTGTAAGAACCCACTGGTCAAAATTGTCTGGTCTTATCTCATTTAAGGAATTTAAATCTGTTATCTTTTTGCAATTACTTTCTTTAGGAGACCCATCGAAATAAACGTTTGCCAGATATTTTCCTATAAATAATCCTGGGAGCACAGAAACGATTTGCCCTAAGGTTAAGGAAGCAGTTTCTAGCCAGTAAAATTGATTAAAAAAGCCTTTATTGAATTCCATTAATTAAGCAGTAACCTGCATCTGGTTTAGTTTGGAGTAAAGGCCGCCAGCTGTAGAAAGCTGCTCATGCGTTCCGCGTTCGGCAATCCGGCCTTTCTGCATGACAATAATTTCGTCGGCGTGCTGAATGGTGCTGAGGCGGTGGGCAATTACCAGCGATGTACGGTTTTGCATTAGTTTGGTAAGCGCATCCTGCACCAGTTTCTCCGATTCTGTATCCAAAGCCGATGTGGCTTCATCCATAATTAAAATTGGCGGGTTTTTTAGTACCGCTCGGGCAATGCTGAGGCGCTGCCGCTGGCCCCCGGAAAGTTTGCTGCCCCGGTCTCCGATCAGGGTATTATAGCCATCGGGAGTTTGCATAATAAATTCGTGGGCGTTGGCGATTCTGGCGGCGGCTACCACTTCCTCCATGGTAGGGTTTACCTTATTAAAAGCAATGTTGTTAAAAATGGTATCGTTGAAAAGAATAGATTCCTGGGTTACAATGCCCATCAGGTCCCGGACGGAATGGAGGGTATAGTTCTTAATATTAGTGCCATCTATTAGGATTTCGCCGGCGGTAGGATCATAAAAGCGGGGCAGCAGATCGGCTAAAGTAGATTTTCCTGAGCCTGAAGAACCTACCAGGGCAATGGTTTTTCCTTTCGGGATCGTCAGGTTTATGTTGTTTAGAACGGTATCTTTTTCATAGGAAAAACTCACATTCCGGAATTCTATTTCCCGGTTGAAGCCGGTTAGCTGTTGGGCATCGGCCTGATCACGAATGGCTGGTTGGGTGTCGATCACGCTTAAGATCCGTTCGCCGGCCACAAGGCCCCGCTGGATGTTGCTGAACGAAGAAGAAAGCGCTTTAGCCGGCACCATTACCTGCGAAAAGAAAATGATGTAGGCTATAAATTCAGAAGCAGAAAGATCAGATTGATTGCTTAGCACCAGGCTGCCGCCGTAAAATAAAATTCCTGCCACTACCACCACGCCCAGTACTTCGGAGATAGGGGAGGCCAGGTCGCGGTTATAGCCCATGCGTTTTACAATGCGGGCATACCGGTTATTTTCTTCGTTGAATTTGGCCATTACGTAAGGCTGCGCATTAAACGCTTTTATCACCCGCAGACCACCTAACGTTTCGTCGATAATACTTAAAATGGAGCCCAGCGAATGTTGCCCCTGCTTTGCTTTTTGTTTCAGCTTTTTGGCCAGCGTAGAAATGATAAGACCGGAAATGGGCAGAATAATAAGTGTAAACAAAGTAAGCTTGAACGACATGGAAAAAAGGATCACGAAGTAACCAATTATGGAGATCGGTTCGCGGACTACAGTGGTCATGGTGCTGATTACCGAAGTTTCCACTTCCTGCACATCGTTGGTGAGCCGGCTCATCAGGTCGCCTTTCCGTTCGTTCGAAAAATAACCTAACTGGAGCTGGGTAATGCGTTCGTAAACGTCGTGGCGAATGTTCTTAATAACGGTGGCCCGCACTTTGGCAATGGTCCGGAAGCCCAGGTATTTAAAAAGGTTAGAAAGAAATACCGATGCTATAATGATCAGGCAGACAAACCGCAATGCGCCTATTTTACCATTTTCTAATAAGATATTGCCGAAATAATAATTGAAAAGCGCTTTGCCGTAATCGATGGTAAAAGCAAATTCGGGTTTATGCAGAGCGCTGGCTGCGGCGTATTTGGGTGCTTCGTTAAAAAGCACATCCAGCAGCGGAATTATTAAAGTAAAATTGAGTAAACCAAAAGCAATGCCCAAAACCGTGTACAAAACATACAGCGGCACAAACCGACTGAACGGACGGGCAAAGTTCAGAATGCGTAAATAGGTTTTCATCTGCCGCAAAGGTACGGGCTTCTGAGAGATAATTAAGAATTACGAATTAAGAATTAGGAATTGGGTTTTGGGAACCGTAGAGACGTAATATATTACGTCTTTTCCCAGTTCGTGATTTTTTTTTCACGCATTCCCCACGTTTTCTACGGAACGAAAAATATAAAATCGTGAAAATCGGGAATGCGTGAAAAAGACGCAAAATCTTGCGTCCCTACAAAAAAAAAACACCCTCCCCTGAATTAGGGGAGGGCCGGGGTGGGGTTAAAACTCATGCAACCGTTGCCCGATATTCCAGCGGAATGAAACCGAAGTGAAGGCCGTATTATTATCGAACTGGTTTATTTCTGCATCGGTATGGCGTAGGATCTGTTTCAGGTCGAAGAACATGTTGGGCCGAAGCTGGTAGGTAAGGGTTAAATCTAAATGCAGTAAGTTGGTAGTATTGCCCTGGGCTACTTTGTTGCCGTACTCCTGTGGATGCGGAGCATAAGGCCGTAACACGTTCCCGCCCCAGTTCGAAGAATCCGTGTCGGCGCCAAAACGGGTAAAAATGGCTTTGCCGGTAACGGTTAACTTCCCGAAAGGCTGGTAAGTTGCAATGCCCAGCACTTCGGATAAGTTGGCACCCATGGGGTGGGCTAAGGGTTGCTGGTAATGCTGGTAATTGGTATACTTATTCTGGTGCTGGTACATATAAGGCCGGATGTAATTAAATTCGCCCTGCAGGTCCAGGTTTTTCAGGCCGAACGCATCTACATATTTGGCGCCCAATTGTGCGGCCTGTTTGTTGGCCCACCAGCCGTTGCGGGCTTTAATGGCGCTCAGCAGAAATTCATCCAGCATAACCTGGCCGTAAAGCTGCAACCGGTTTTTGATGTTCCATTTCAGGTCTAATCCCAGCAAAGCATTATCGGCGGAACCAAGCTGCTGTTCTATGCTGCGGTAAAAAATAATGGGGTTCAGGTATTCCAGTTCAAAATTGCCTTTCCCGCGGGAGAATATGATAGATTCGAAAACGCCCACATTCAGGTTCGGCTTAATGTTATAGCTCAGGTGGTGGTAGGCGAAGTATTTTTTAGGATAAAGTTTGTCGCCAATGCTATGGTCGGCATTCATGCTGGCAAAAATATTTTCGTACTGCAGTTTCCAGACCTGGGTGTTCAGCTTCAGGAAAAAATAAGCCGGGGCGTAATCAGATAAAACCAGCGACCGGTAACCGTTACCAATAAAATTTTTGTCGTGGCCTAATTGTACGTTAATATGTTTGGTAGCCGCATAATTCAGGTAGCCCCTGGTATTAAAAAAGTCGTAGCCTCTTTTTTCAGGTTCGTTGAGTTTAAAATCTTTCCAGTAACCTTCGTGCGGCACAATAGTATCGCGGGCAATTCTATCGTTCACGTACACCGGCAGGCGCACCTGGTTTTCGCTTAAAAAGGTATAAAAACTCAGCTTCTCATCAATGGTGCCTTCTACCTGTATGCCCCGGGTATTTACGTACCGCCGGCCGCTGCCATCAGAATCACGACCTTCCTGAAAGTGAATGACCGGATTAACCCTCAGATTGAAATCTTTGATATCGACGTGGTAAAAATCGGTCTTGTTTCGGTAAAAATATTTAAGAATCGGCTTTTTGCTTTTATAAATATCAGATTCATTTATTATAGGGGTAGGAGGTATGGTGCTGTAATCAGCATTTGGGAGTGGTTTTTCTGGGCTTGCATAATTCCAATTGTCCTGTAATAAATAAACTGCATTAAACCAATCAGCATCAGAAAGCGTGCTGTCTCGACGGATTAAAGCTGCCAGTTTTGCTACCGTTTTGCGGTGGTACGGCTTTATACTGGTGTGCAGTTCCGGAATGCTGTCGGCGTATTTCAGGGCGTAACGGTCTATGAGCCGGTACATGTCGTCGTTCAATGGTACGTAGGTGCTTTGGGCAAAAACAGGAAAAACGGTAGCAAAAAGCAGGAAAAAACTAAAAATGAATCTCATGTTGAAATTTTTAAGCTAAAGCAAATTACGGGATTGAGGCGGTTAAATTTCGTTATTAATTTTCTTTAAAAGTACTTTGGAATACAAAGTTATTGTAAAGGCTTATAATTGCAAGGGTTTAACAAAAATAAAAGCAACTGAAGCTGGCATTAAATTGAAAGCAAAATAAGCAGGTATATAATGCAAGTCACCGGAATTACGACAAATTAAAAATCCGATTCCCGGTAAACAGACCCAATGTACTGTTTTTGCGTTTTTTGGTTAAGTTTTAACAGATAAGTCAAAGCACTTTTGGTTTTAAAATCGGGGTAATGCAAATAAAAACTATTGCTGAATTCTGAATTCTAATCTCTAATTTGCAACGTGCTGCACTACCTGAAAAGATCTGAAATTGACCTGAACCGCTGGGATACCTGTGTCCGGAATTCGCCGCAGCAAATGATCTATGCTTATGCCGGCTACCTGGATATTTCCACTAAAAACCAATGGGATGCTGTGGTAGAAATACAGGAAGGAAAATACGTTTCGGTATTTCCGCTGCCTTTTAAAAAGCAGTTTGGCGTACCTTTTATTTACCAGCCTTTTCATTCGCAGCAACTTGGTTTGTTTGTAACTTCTCAAAGCCAGGTAACCAAGGTGGCCGAATATTTAAAAACAATCCCAGCCCGTTTCCGGAAAGTTTACCTGCAGCTTAATACCGAAAATACGTTTCTGGTTGGTGCGCTGCCGGCGGATTTTTCTTCGGTACCCCGCATTAATTATCACCTGGATCTGGAAAAACCTTACGCTACTTTAAACGAAAGCTACACCACCAACCAGAAACGCAACCTTAAAAAAGCCAGGAAAGAAAATTACAAAGTTACTACCACTGCTAACCTGGCTGACCTCATTCAATTATACCGGCGAACCAAAGGCAAAGAACTAAAAGCCGTAAAAGACCGCCACTATAAGTTATTCGAAGAACAGTATGCTTTTTTGCTGCAAAACTCCCTGGCCCAGATCTATGAGATCCGGGAAAACGAAACCTTAATTGCCGGCGCGCTATTCCTGACCCAGCCCGGTAAACTTATTTTTCTCTTCAGTGCAACCTCACCGGCCGGAAAAAAACATGGCGCCATGACCCTCCTGATCGATCAGGTTATTAAACTGCATGCTGATACTGCCACTATTTTAGATTTCGAAGGAGGAACCATTCTCAATTTAGCCCGCTTCTATAGCAGTTTCGGGGCAAAACCTGTTACTTACCTTTCCGTAAGCCGAAACAACTTACCCTGGTACCTGAAATGGCTGATAAAGTAGTACACATCCTAACCAAAGAGAACTCCATTGCCAATTATTTCCTGGCCCAGCTGCGCGACGTGAATGTGCAGAAAGACAGCATGCGTTTCCGGCGGAACCTGGAGCGGCTGGGCGAAATTATGGCCTACGAAATTTCGAAAACGCTACCCTTTGCCCCCCAAAAAGTACAGACCCCGCTGGCCGAAACCACTATTCAGCTGCCCACCGAATTTCCGGTGCTGGCCACCGTGCTGCGGGCCGGGCTTCCTTTTCACCACGGGTTTTTAAATTATTTCGATGCCTCCGAAAGTGCTTTTGTAGCCGCTTACCGCATAGAACGTACCTCCGATATTTCCATTCAGGTAGATTATTTAACGTCTGTTTCTTTAGAAAATAAGATCCTGCTGCTGGTAGATCCTATGCTGGCAACCGGCGGATCGCTGGCGCTAACCTACCAGGCCATGTTGCGTTACGGTACTCCCCGCGAAACCCACATAGCCGCGGCAGTTGCCAGCCCGGAAGGCGTAGCCAACATTCAGCAACAATTGCCGGAAGTAAATTTATGGGTAGGCGCTATAGATGAAAAACTGAACGAACACGCTTATATCGTACCCGGCCTGGGCGATGCCGGAAACCTGGCTTTTGGCGCCAAGATATGAGATCCGGAAAAAATTTGATCATTTATTTCCCAACTATTTAGTAACCATGTATTAAGTTTTGGTTAAGTTCGCGTTTTAATGCCTTCGGGCAGGCGGGTTTTCCGTATAAATACTTTACCGCCTTCCGGTAAAAACCAAAATCGTGTTCGAAACAATCGCCAAATACCTTTCCGTTTTTCTGCTCAGCATGGTCAAGTTCTTCGGCGGCCCGCTTACCGGCGCAGCTCTGGGGTTAACGTTCTGGCAAACCTTTGGCCTTACCGTGGCCGGCATGATGACGAGCGTTCTGCTTTTTAGCATAGTTGGTACAGCAGTTTCGAAATACTACGCTAAGAACCGCCGGATGCAAAAGAAACCGGTCTTTAATAAAAAAAGCCGCCGCATTGTTAAGGTCTGGCAGCGGTTCGGGATGAGTGGCATTGCCTTTCTTACCCCGGTTTTGCTCAGCCCCATTATCGGAACCATCCTGGCTACCGTGCTGGGCGCCAAACGAGGACAAATTCTGCTGCACATGCTCTGGAGCGCCGTACTCTGGGGAAGCGTTTTCACCTTTGCCCTCATTCACCTCCGGCACTTCGATTGGCCTTTTATCGGGAAGTAGGATCAGTATTTTCCAGATTAATGGATTTTCAGGATGATCTTAGAGGTGATTTTGGGGTTTTAATGATTTCGAAAATTTTGTAGGGACAGGGCTTGACCTGTCCGCACGTTATTGCGATTTTTTTTGGCAGAAAGTATACCATTCCTGGCCAAAATTTCTAATTACTATGGTCAAGAAACTCTCTTTACTTATCTGTCGCCAGAATTTGCAGGGTTTTTTCATCCAGATCTCCTTTAAAAAATTTATCTAATACCTCCTGAAAAACCGGGTTAGCATTTGGCAAGGCAGAAAACAAAGTCATCGAAGATTTTAATTTCAGATAATCCGGACTACCAAAAATGCGGTTAGCATCGTTGCTTTCCAGTTTTAACAATTCTTCTGAAATCTCTATTAAGCGGCTTCCTAAAACGGGATGTTCTAAATAGGCCCGGGCTTCTGAAAGGCTGTTTATGGCGTAGAATTTTGCCGTTTCGCTGTAGCCTAATCCTTTTATTTGCGGGAAAATATACCACATCCAGTGACTTTGTTTCCGGCCTCTTTTTATTTCCGCCAAAGCAGTTTCATAGCTGCTTTGCTGCGCATCCGTAAATCTTTTCAGGTTGTAATTATCCATATAATTTAAATTCAGAACCAGCTTAATTTAACCGTATACCTGAATTGAGAAGGCCTTGTTTGATCTTTTAAAAGTTAAATACCCGAACGTTGTGCCTTTTTTATGAAGAAAGGATAGCGTTTTAAAATACGGACCAGCCAGAAAAATTTAAATCAGAAATCCATACTTAAAGCCTGAGTTTTCTGATTATTTAAAGGCTCTTTTACTATACATGAGAATCAGCGAAAACTGGTGCTTCCCGATATTTTCAAACGGATAATTATTGGTTGAAATATTGTATCCGTAAAAAGCATTGATGGTTCCAAAAATACTTAAGCCGGCCTTGGGAGTAATAACCAGATCATGGTGACGGGAGTTGGTAAGGTATTTCAGATCAATGCCTCCAATACCCATCCCGCCAATGGTTTCTGCCCCGATTTTTACCCCGTAAACCGGCTTGCTGAACGAAGAAAATTCCAGGCTTGAATAAACCGCCGTGGATAGCGGCCGCACAATATCGCCGCCAGACCAATGGTAACCAACGCCGGCTTCAACCATGATCGATCGCTGATAGCCCAGGCCAAACCGCGGCTCAAATTGTTTAGAATCCCAAGGCGAAGACTTCTTTGTTTCGTTTGGAAGCGACTGCCCAAAAGTAGCTTCATGCAGCAAAAGGCTAATTATGAAAAGGAAAAGTTTCAACCGTAATTTTAAAATCGCCAGCATTTAAAGTTCCTCCAATATACCAAAAAAAAAGCCCTCCCCTGTTTTTAGGGGAGGGTTGGGTGGGGTCACGATTTATTCCGTCTGAAACCTCTGATCTTCGTAGGTTTCGGGGGCACATAAGGTTTTCCGGTGCGTTTATCGATCACGCCTTCGCGAAGCACTTCTTTTTTATCGTGGAAAGCGCCTTTAAATTCGGGGTCTTTTTTCCGTTTCTGGTGGTCCAGGTCTTTGGCGATCATCTGCTTTTCTTCGAAACCGGTTTTTTCGATCTTTACTTCTTCCGGCAATTCAGCCACCGGAATTTTCATGTGCATCAGCTTCTCAATTTCGGAAATGCTGGCCTGTTCAGCTTCGTTGGCGAACGTAATGGCGTGGCCGGTATTTAGTGCCCGGCCGGTACGGCCAATGCGGTGCACATAATCTTCGTAAATAACCGGCACATCAAAATTAATAACGTGGCTTACCAAACTTACATCAATGCCGCGGGCTGCCACATCGGTAGCCACCAGAAAACGGACGTTGCCGCTGCCGGAAAGCTTCCATGGCGTTAATGCGGGTATTCTGGCCTTTGTTGCCGTGCAGCACGCGGGTTTCGCCTACAATTTTGCGCTCCAGAAATTTAGATACGTTTTCGGCGGTTGTTTTGCTGCGGCAAAAGATCATTACGCGGTTAAATTTCTCTACATCACGCACCAGGTGGGCCAGCAGGTTAATTTTGGTAGGCAAATTCGGAACGTGGTACAAAACCTGGCTTACCGTTTCTACCGGCGTAGCCTGACGGCGTAATTTCCACCTTCATCGGGAATTCCAGGAATTCTTCCGAAAGCTTTTCGATGCGCGGGCTCATGGTAGCCGAAAAAAGCAAATTCTGGCGCTTCCGCGGAATAACTTCCAGCAAGGCCCGGATCTGCGGCATAAAGCCCATGTCCATCATTTTATCGGCTTCATCCAGAACCAGGGTTTTCAGCTCTTTCAGAATTAAAGCCCCTTTCAGGTAAAGCTCCATAAGGCGGCCTGGCGTGGCAATTAAAATATCGATGCCATTCTGGATCGTTTCGATCTGCGTTTTCGGGCCTAAGCCGCCGTAGATCGCAAAATGCCGGATATCAGTGTATTTAGCCAGGGTTTTTATATGGTCTTCTATCTGAATGCCCAATTCGCGGGTGGGTGCTACAATTAAAGCCCGCGGGTGACTGCCCTGCGCGTATTTTACTTTCATTAAGATAGGAAGCACAAAGGCCGCCGTTTTTCCGGTACCGGTCTGGGCAATACCCATCACGTCGTGGCCGGCCATTATCAGCGGAATGGTTTTTTCCTGTACCGGCGTAGGCGCAGTAAAACCAGCCTCTTCTATGGCATTCAGCAACTGGCGGTTCAGCTTAAAATCGGCGAAGGTTACTCCGGGTGCTGCTGTTTCTTCGGTTTCGGTTACATGCGCTTCCGAAGGTTCGGTATTTTCAGCAGGTTCGTTCTGGGTTTCTTCGGCGGAATCTTTCGCTTCTTCGGTCATATCGGTACGGGTAATTTATCTCTAATAATTTGCAAAGGTACGCAAAAAACTGCGGATGGCTTGTTGGGGCAGAAAATGGTGCCAATCAATTGCCTCCGCTAAATTCCTTAAGAAGTTAACTTGTTTAAATTAAGGAATTATAAAATTTATTATTGAATAATAATCTGAACAAAAACGCATAAAAAAAGGGAAGCAATTTGCTTCCCTTTTTTACCTCTGAAACCTACCGTTTAGTATTGTTTCAGAAGTTTGCTTGTAAATCGTTCGCCACCCAGATCGATTGTGATCAGGTAAGCGCCGGCCGGTAAATTATGCGCCGGCTGGAGTTTTACTTTATTCGCCCCAGCTTCTACTTTTACCTTTTTGATCAGTACCGTTTTTCCAACCATATCAGTAACAGTTACCGTGGCTGTTTCCGCAGTAAGCGCCTGGATCGCCAGATTTACTTCGCTGTTGAAAGGGTTCGGATAAACATCTACCAATTGGTTGCGGTTGCCGAAGGTAAGCGCTTTTATTTCTGAATAGGCAAAATCACCGTTCAGGTCAACTTGTTTCAGGCGGTAGTAACGAATGCCGGACTTGCCATTTTCAAGATCTGTGAACGTATAATACTGCATAGAAGAACCGTTTCTGCTTTCTACAAATCCGATCTGGCGGAATTCACGACCATTTGTACTTACTTCCACTTCGAAACCTTTGCTGTCTGTTTCGCTGGCCGTAGACCAGTTCAGCAATGCATTGTTTTCGCGTTTAACTGCCGTGAAAGAGACCAGTTCAACCGGTAGTGGGGTAAGGTTATCGCTGGCAGACCACCACAAATTAATTTCCTGCACAATTGGGTTTCCACTTAAAATTGTGTTGGTAGCCGGGTTTACCGAAGAACCTGCCCGAACTGTCCAGGTTGTACCCTGGTTAGCCGAATTGTATAATTTCAGGGCATTTTCGTTTTGGCCACGAAGTTCCGGGGTCAGGTACTTGAATGTGATATCGGCTCTTACGTTGCCGTTTGCAGCCTGAACCTGGAAGTAACGTGCAATGGTAGATGCTGTTGCTCCAATTGCAAATTGTGTCCCGGTAACTCTGCGAAGAAGCGTAACCCCTGGCAAGCCGGAATTATTTGGCAAGGTTAACTCAAAGCCCATTTCTCCGAACGTGTAGGTAGTAGAAGCTGCACCTAAGGTTCTCGTGGTTTCTAAAATGCCTAACAAATAGCTGTTATCAGATTCAGAGATTATTGCTGAAGAACCTAAGGTTACTTTAAAGCTACCAGTATTTAAAATACCGGAAGACATAGTAAGAAAACCTCTAACAGTTTGATCTATTCCTAAAGTCAGATTACCTCCCGGCTTATTTACCCTAAGGTTTAAGAAGTCCGTTGATTGGCTCCCGGTAATTGTTTGGGAAACTGAACCTAATATTGTCACCGTACCGTTCGTTAAAGCAATATTAACAGGTGCAGTGTTGTTGATCAGATCACCAAAAATATTCAGGGTGCCACCGCTTTGTCTCAGTTCGCCTCCTGCTTCTATGGTCAGGGTTTTAACCGTTGCATTCCCTCCGGTAATGGAAGGATAATTGCTTCGACCGGCCGGGATGATGGCACTTACCGTAGGTGAAGGCAAACAATTTGTCCAGTTATCGACAATGAACCAGCTGGTATTCAGGTTACCGGTCCAGATGGTTACCTCGGTTACAACCACCGTAGTTACACTGGTAGCCGGGAAGGTAGTGGCAGAACAAGTCGCATCGGTTAAGCCTGTAATGGCATAGGTTGTGTTGCTGGTTAGTGTGCCCGTAGGAATAGTAAACGTGGGGTTGTTGGTTACGATGGTTTGCGGATTAGCACCGTTGGTTGTATAGGTAATGGTAAATGGTGCCGAACCGGTTAAAGTACCCGTTACCGTAGGAGAACCACTGCCACAAACCGGACCATTGTTGGTTAACGTTACGGTAGGTTCCGGATTTACGGTAACTGTAGTTACAGCATTTGCCGGGAAGGTTGAGCAGTTCGCATCGCTTAAGGCAATAACCCTGAACGTAGTATTTGCAGTTAACGCAGCGGAGGTAAATGAGAAGCTATTCGTTGAACTGGTAATAGTTGTTGGGTTAATATTATTAATGGTATACGTAATGCTGAAAGGTGCCGTACCCGTTAATGTACCCGAAATGGTTGCCGTTGTATTCGCACATATAGGCCCATTGTTGGTTATTGCTACCGCAGGAGCTGGTCTTACGGTTATCGTGGTAGTTGCAACCGGGAAGGAAGAAGCAGAGCAATTAGCATCGAGCAGATCCGTAATGGTGTAGGTTGCATCAGCAGTTAACGCCTGAGTAGTAATTGTGAACTGGTTGGAGTTGGTAAATAAACTTTGCGTGCCTCCGCCATTTACGTTATAATTAATGATGAATGGCGCCGTCCCGGTAAGAGTACCCGTTACTGTTCCGGTTGCCCCAGTACAAACCGGCCCATTGTTGCTTAGCGTTACAGTTGGCTCCGGATTTACAACAATAGTGGTTGTGGCACCCGTCAGAGTTGTTGCTGAGCAGTTTAAATCGCTGAGTGCCGTAACGGCATAAGTAGTACTGGTAGTTAGGTTACCGGTAGCAATAAAGAACCGGGTCGAGGTTTCAGAAATGGTAACCGGGGTTCCGCCATTTACGGTGTAAGTAATGCTGAATGGACCCGTACCCGTTAACGTACCGGTTATGGTGCCGGCGTTTCCAGGACAAAGCGGCCCGCTATTAGTTAATACTACCGTTGGTCTTGCATTTACAGCTACCGTGGTAGTGGCAGCAGAAGTGAAAGTACTTGCCGAACAATTCGCATCGCTCAGGTTTGTAATCTCAATGGTTGTATTGGCAGTTAAAGCAGCAGTAGTAATGGTAAACTGCGTTGAAGTAGCCGTTATGGTTTGCGGGTTAACGCCATTCGTAGTATAAGTAATACTGAAAGGAGCAGTACCCGTTAACGTACCCGTAATGGTTGCGGTAGAATTCGCGCAAACCGGACCGTTATTGCTTAAAGAAACCGTTGGCAGCGGATTTGCAATTACCGTGGTAGAAGCAGCTGCTCCGAAGCTGGTTGCAGTACAATTCGCATCGCTTAACGCTGTAACCGCATACGTTGCATTAGCAGTAAGCGCTCCCGTAGCAAAAGTGAACTGATTCGAGCTTGCAGTTATGGTTTGTGGATTTCCTCCGTTGGTAGTATAGGTAATATTAAAAGGCGCAGTACCCGTTAAATTACCGGTAATCGTAGCAGAAGCATTACCGCAAACCGGACCATTATTGCTAAGCGTTACCGTAGGCAGTGGATTTGCAACTACCGTTGTTGTAGCAGCTGTCAGATTCGTAGCCGCGCAGTTGGCATCGGTAAGGGCCGTAACCGTATACGTTGCATTAGCAGTAAGCGCGCCGGTGGCAATCGAGAACTGGTTTGAAGCACTCGTCAGTACCGGCTGGGTAACACCATTTATGGTATAAGTAATGCTGAATGGACCAGTACCCGTCAGGTTACCGGTTACGGTTGCTGAGGCACTTCCGCAAACCGGACCGTTGTTGCTAAGGGTTACAGTTGGTACCGGATTCACAACTACAGTCGTAGTTGCATCGGTCAGGTTGGTAGCGGCGCAATTTGCGTCGCTCAGCGCCGTGATCACATACGCTGCGTTGGCCGATAAATTGCCAGTAGCAATCGTGAACTGGTTTGAACTTGTAGTAATAACCGGCTGGGCAACTCCATTTAAGGTATAGGTAATGGAGAAAGGAGCAGTACCGGTCAGATTACCTGTTACCGTAGTGGAACCTCCCGGACATACCGGGCCATTATTGCTAAGGGAAACCGTAGGTACCGGATTTACCACCACGGTACTTGTAGCAGCAGTCAGATCGGTAGCCGAACAGCTATTAGCATCGGTCAGGGAAGTTATGGTATACGTGGCATTAGTCGCAAGAGGACCGGTATTAAGGGTGAACGTATTTGTGCCTGCTACCTGAAGTGGCTGCTGAGCCACACCGTTTATAGTATAATTAATGGTAAATGGCTCCGTACCGGTCAGGTTACCTGTTACAGCACCAGGATTTGTGCCGCAAACCGGGCCATTATTGCTGAGGGTTACGGTTGGCAGATCGTTCACAGTAATGGTGATCGGCGTGGCCGGGCTCGGGCAATCCGGGCTGCTCGGGAAAGTGGCGGTTACCTGATAAGTAGTGGTTGCAGTTGGGTTGAACGTTATGTTCGAACCATTTACCGTGGCGCCGGTAGCAGGACTTACGGCAAAGGTTGGAGAATCAATGTATTGGCCTCTGATCTGAACATTATCTATTGCCCAATAATAACCCCAGGCAGATCTATACCGGAACCGGACCTTTACATTGGTTTGTCCTGCGTACGCATCTAAATTAACAGTAGTAGCAGCAGGGGTTGTAGCAGATCCTACATCAACTGTTCGTTGCTCTAAAATATTTAAGGTCCAGGTAGCTCCACCATCTGTTGAAATATCAATGTTTGCTGAGTTTCCCGTAGAGAAGAAATTGAAGTACTGCTGGAAATTTAGTGAAGCAGAAGTAAGGCCCGCCAGATTGAATGTCGGCGAAATTAACCGCGTTCTGGTAACGGAATTATTTCCTCCCGTATCTGCATTGGCAATAACAAACCGGGTGCCGTCAATTGAATAGTTGGTAAGCAGATCGGTATAGCTGTATGGGTTAGAAGGGCGGGTAAAACGAAGCAAAGCTCCTGGTCTAGACCCTCCCCGGGTACTTTTTTCAGCTATTACCCATCCGGTTGGAGAAGCATTGAAATTTTCATCCAGAACAATTCTGGTTGCCAACATAGTATTCGAAGAAGCTGCAACTACCACGTTTCCACCCAGGCAGATACTAGCCGGGGTTGCCGGCGTTAGGGTAGGCGCATCCGGCACTGGGTTAACAGTAATGGTAGCAGTGGCGGTTGCAGTACATCCGCTTGGACCAGTACCATCATCACCGGTAATAGTATAGGTGGTGGTTGTGGTAGGGTTGAACGTTATGCTGGTTCCGTTTACTATAGCTCCCGTTGCCGGGCTTACGCTCAGATTGGCATAACCGGTGTAAGCTATGGTAGTGCTGCTGCCATTACAAATAGCAGTAGCGGTAGTTGCAGGCGTAAGGGCTGGCGGCGTAGTTACATTAACCTGAACCGCAGTACGGCTGCTAGCGCAAGGTCCGCTTATCTGCCAGTTGTAAAAGTAGAAATAGGTTGAGCTTGTTGGTACTGTACCATTGTATCCGCCTGTAATGATTACATTTCCGCTTGGCGAGTTGTATGGAAATCCACCGATAGAGGGTTCACGCACTAATGGCTGGGTGCTGGTGGCTACTAAACGCATGCCCGTTCCGGCTGGGATTGCAAAGTTAAGCGGAATAGTTACCGGGGTTGTACCATTTCCTGCTGGTAAATTATAGGTGGTTGATAATCCGGTAATTAATGAGCCAGCGCTGTTTTGGACCTGAATGGTAATGGTTACCGCTGAGCCCGCCGGATAAATGTCTACGGAGTTAAGCGTAAAAGCATTCGCAGCATTAAAAACTAATCCCAAGCCCTGAGCTATAGCATTTGAAGTACTGCCTGGAACAGGTCGCCCAACTGTTTCCGGGTTTTCAACAGCTGCAGCAAAGAACTGACGGGAACTGGTAACGGTAGGAGAATACGTATTTCCGGTTGCCAATGGGATTGCAGAAGTATTCGAATCGTACCATCTAATGGTTGAACCTGCGGTAGGGGTGGCGGTAAGCGTAACCGATCCGGTTCCGCAACGGGTAACCGGCGAATTGGTAGCTACTACCTGCGGATCAGATACTGTAATCGTCAGGATATTCGAACTCGCGGTATTAACCCCACAGCTGGAAACCGCCTGGTAATACGTTGTAGTACTGATAGCCGGGGCATTGAATGGGCTTTGGTTGGCACTTCCGGATATATCGGCAAAGGATCCAGCCAAACCGGTAGCAGATTGCTGCCATACAAAACCGCCCACAGCTCCGGTATTACCGGTTAAGGTTAAAACAGGGGAGGCCGTTGAACCGCAAAAATTAGTTGCGTTAGCAGAGGCGGTTCCACCTGCCAGTGGGGTAACGGTTAAAGTAACCGTAGCAGTATTGTTACAACCCGTAACCGGGTCATTTCCGGTTATGGTATACGTAGTGGTAGTTGCTGGCGTGAAGGTTATATCCTGGCCGTTTACAGTTGCAGTTGCAGCTGGGTTTACAGAAAGGTCAGGATAACCGCTAAAAGAAATGGTTGTTGGAGTGTTAGCACAAACTGTCTGGGTGGAGGTAGCCGGGGTAAGCGCAGGTGCTGGCGTAACGATAACGTCAATGGCCGTCCGTGCAGACTCGCAGGCTCCTAAAAAGCTTAAATTAAAGAAGTTATTATACGTATTAGCTGCATAAGAAGTAGTTGTAGGAGTAGCATATGACCCAACTACCGAAATAGGTCCGCTGGTGAGTGGATACGTGCCGGAATAGGTGCTATAACGTACAAAGGCCGCCCCGTTTAAAGGATTGCTCAATTTATAGCTGCCTGGCGTAAGCGCAAATCCTAATGGTACGGTAACGCGGGTGCCTACTCTGCAGCCGTGAATGCCCGGGTTACTAAGGCACTGCCAACGGCTGCTCCTGCCCCTGGATTACCGGTTGCAACTGAATATAACTGAATGCTGCTGGTGCCGGCTGCTGTAGGAAACACATCTACAGAAACCAGAGTGCCGGCCTGGGTAACATTAAAGCCCAGAGCGAAATTAGTAGTTGTTGTACCTGCTGATGTTCCGCTTCCGGTCGAATTGCTTAAACCTGCGGTAAAAGTGGTTGGTCCATTATCACGGGCTGCCACATAGTAGGTAGTATTACCGGTTACGTTCACAGTAGCTGATGATCCGGAGGCAAATGAAGTACCACCGGTGGCTGCCGTGTAATAGAAAGGTGTGCTACTTGGTGTGCTGCTGGCAGTTAAGGTTACTTCCCCGGATCCGCACCGCGTAACGGGGGTATTGGTTGCTGTTATTGTCGGGTTCGTTACGGTAACCGTTACTACATTTGAAGGTACAGAAATTCCATTACACGTAGCTAACGCCCTGAAATAAGTAGTTTGGGCAAGGGCTGAAGGTGTAAACGGAGAACTGGTTGCACCCGGAATATCAGTGAAGGTTACATTATCTGTAGACGATTGCCACACAAAAGGTCCGCCGGTATTACCGGTAAGATTCAACGTGGTGGTGCTTGCCGTACCGCACAAATTGGCTGAACTGGTAGTAGCGGTACCAGCGTTTAACGGCTCTACCGTACGGGTATTATTGCCGGCTGGCGTGGCTGGTAATAGGTCATTCGTTGCATCGCCATCGCCGGTTACGGTAGCCGAAATATTAAAGGTATATGTTCCAGGGGCAGACAGATCATAAGTACCCGCGAAAGTAACCGGGAAAGTGCCATTACCTGGAATAGTACCGCTATCATAGGTTTGAGTAGGCAGGGTAATAGTAGTAAACCCGGGAGCTGTGGAAGTAATAGTTCCGCTTACCGTTAACACATCCGATTGCGAAAGTACCAGGTCTGTGGAATTTTGGTTCCGGACCAATACCGCTACGGTTTCGGAGCTGGTATAGCAAATTTGCGAACTTGCCGGAGAAGTAAGCGCCGAAACGCCAACGTCCGAACCCAGAGGCGTAAAGTTACCTGCATCGGCTCCAATATCGGTTGGGGTTAAATTAGCCCGGATCTGGCCGTCATAGTCATCAGTTACACTGGCAATCAAAACACCGTTTCCTTCTACTACGGTAGGAGTAGTCGGATTAATATGAAGGTCCAGGGTGGTAGCATCTCCCGTAGGATTAATGAATTTTGGATCAGCGTTCTTGCTATTGCCGTCAGAAGCAGCAGCAGCATAAGTGGACAAAGCAGTGTAATCTGTGGCACCAATAGCAGCTAAGAAATTGGTATTTGAAGCAGTATAATAAATATTATTTGAGCTGGTTAAGGTAGTTGCATTGTTAAGCTGAACCGTATAGTGGTTTCCTCCGGCGGCAGCATTGCTCCGCATATTAACCAGAATATTGTTTCTTAATGCATCGGTTGCTCCTGTACCAGTCCGGCGGAAAGCATACGTTGATCTTGCATTCGATCCCACACCAGCTCCACCAATATAAATTGAGTTGTGGTAGATATTGTTCGAGTTAGTAGTAGCTTTTAGAATACCGGTGATTTCATATTCGCGGGTTATAGCTGCTCCTGCAGCGTCTATACCCAGACGAACAAAGTTATTCTGCGCATCCGCAGTACCACTCACCATAATTCCGGTCATGAAAGAAGCAGATGTAGTGGTTGTGGTTGTAAGGTTTAGGCTATGAATGAAGTTACGGGCAATAAGATGAGGACCATTTGCCGCGTTAGCTGTCGGGCCGGTGTAGAAAACACCTACAACGTTCATTCCTGTACCTGTAGGAGCAGTACTGTTTAAACCGAAAATCTGGTTTCCAATAATCTGCTGTCCGGAAGTGGTAGAAATAGTTGAAGTAGACGAAATCCCTATTACTGCAGAACTACCTGAAGTATTAGCTGCAGTTGCTCTATTGCTAAGGTCACGAATAATATTTCCTTCCAATGCACCATTCCCGCCAATGGTATTTACGCCTGCAGTAGTATTAATGCCAATAGTTTGGGCAATATTGGTTGTTGCAGCGGAATTATTATTCAGGTTAGCAATTAAGTTGCCAGTTATGGTTGCTGAACTACCAGAGTGCACTATACCTCTTACAGTTTGTGCACCCGTAGATGCCGCAGAGGCGTTCAAACTGTTTGCTATGGTTGTACTTCCTATTGTATTATTGGTAATTGTATTTGTTCCTGATGAAGCTAAAATACCAACAATGTTTGCTGCTACTGCACCTGTTGTACCTACTGCTGTAAGTCCCGCAATAGTGTTGTTACTAATTGTAACCGTATTATTTGACGCAGAAGATATTCCAATCATTACGCCAAGATTTGTAGTAGGCGTAGCAGTAAGGGAACCAGTCACACTTGGTTCACCAATGGTATTTCCGGTTATTGTTCCAATATTAGCATTACCTGAAGAAATATAAATACCAGACAAAATTCCATTACCTGCAGTTGCGCCGCTACTTGTATTAAGGGAAATCCTGCGCACTATATTGCCTTGAATGCTACTTACAGCCCCACCAGCTGTAAAAGCTGCTTGAATACCAACAAAACGGGTAGCAATTGTGCCAGTCATGGATAAAATACCATTCCCAGGTCCTGCAGGTGTTCCCTGACCACCAATAGTATTTCCTGAAATGGTATAATTTACTCCTGTGCCAATATTGATCCCAGTATGAGTATTGCCACTGGAAGTATAAGTTCTGGTAGCTACGGTTTGATAAATATTATTATCAGTTATGGTCCAGGCTGAGTTTCCGGTGTTTGATAGCAGAATACCATTAGAATTCGAAGTAGCAAAAAAGAAATTAAATAAATTATTAGCGCTAATGGTATTTCCAATATTAGGAATACTAGCTGAAGCGCCTGAAGAATAAATTAAATTAGTCGGAGTTGTGGCTCCATCGCTAATATTGTTGTTGGCAATCGTGTTGTTGCTATTGCCAGTGGCGGGAGCAGTACTTGTGAAAGTAATAACACCACTGGTAGTACTGGTGTTTACTCCTTTTACCTGGCAGAATTGTACAGAGTTATTCGTCGCATCATTGGTAAATTGAATGGCTACCCCTGATATGCTAGTGTTAGCAATTGTAAGATCTTTAGTTGTACCTGAACCACCGGGGCGTCCATCTAAAATAAGAAATTTCCCGCCGTTAATGCTTAAGGTTTGTGCAGCTGCACTGGTAATACTTAGGCCAGTTGCTAAACTATGAGGCCGGATTGTAACCGTATTCGTAGCAGAACCACCGGTAAAAGAATATATTAAAGGAAAGGTTTCTACTGTGCTTACGTAAGTGTTTTGTAACTCAAAAACCAACGGGCCACAAAGGCCATTTCCGTTTAATGCCAGAAACGCCGCCGTTAATGAATTAAAATCGCCGGTTGGCCCCACGCTTAAAGTACCACAAATTGGAGCGGCAGCAATAGTACTTAGTAAAGCTTTGCTACCATCTTTCTGCCCTGTTACAAACGCAATAGGTTTAAAACCGGCATTTACTATAAATAAAATTAGCAGAGCTAATAACCTAAAGGTTATTCCGAAGCTCTTTTGCTTCTTTAAAACTTGCCTAAAGCTCGGCCGTTGCTGAAAAGACGTTTCAGCTTGGGGTAGAAGTGTGTGCATAAAAGGTAATAGGTTTTGATGTATAAATTTGTTTTGTCGGACACTTAGCCCGGTTTTCATTGGTACTTGGGTTGTGAGAGAGGTAGGTCCGGCGTAACCGGAAGCACAGGAGAAAATCAAAGCCGTTTCTGTGGGAAGCCTGAAATAGCATTTGCAGCAAATTTTTCTTGTTAACTTACATTGACTTTCTTTTAATTAATTGAATTGTGAAGTTATTTTATCTAACACAGTCTGATCAAATGTAAAGAATCTTTCTTTAAATTCGATTTAATTCAGGTTAAAGGGAAGTAAATATTTAGTGAATAACTTGTTTTTTTTACGGAAGGCCAGCTCCTAAGTTAAAGATATTTCAAATTATTATCTTTATTCTGCAATTAAAAAGCATAATTATAAAAAATAAAAATTGTACTCTAAAACTAATGTTCGCTTAAAAATCTGATTTTGTGAGGTTTAGCCAGCCCATGGTTTTTACCTTTATTTTTAAATTTAAAGCCAATACTGGTCTTAGGTTTAAGCTGCCTTGCGGTCTGCCAATAAAATAAAAACTGGTAGCCAAAGAAAGCCACGGCGCTTGCATAAAAAATATGCCGGTTACTTCGGCGCCGCTTTAACTTCTGCTTATCTTCGCCCCATGAAAAGTCTCCTGATCCGAAATGCCACGCTGGTAAACGAAGGCCGCGTTTTTCAAAGTGATGTATTCGTTGCCGACGGCCGCATTCAGAAAATTGGTATAGCTTTAACCGAAAAAAGTGACCGCGAAATAGATGCCACCGGCCTGCATTTGCTGCCCGGCGTGATCGACGACCAGGTGCATTTCCGGGAGCCCGGCCTTACCCATAAAGCCGATATTCAATCTGAAGCCCGGGCGGCCGTGGCCGGTGGTACACCTCCTTTATGGAAATGCCGAATACCGTACCCAATGCCATCACCCAGGAACTGCTGGAAGATAAATTCAACCGCGCCGCGGAAGTTTCGTTGGCCAATTATTCCTTTTTCATGGGCGCCACCAACGATAACCTGGCTGAAGTGTTGCTCACCAACGGGGCCACCGTTTGCGGCATCAAGATCTTTATGGGTTCTTCCACCGGCAATATGCTGGTAGATAATGTGGAGGTATTGGAGGAGATATTCAAAAAAGCCCGCCTGCCCATTGCCGTACACTGCGAAGACGAACAGACCATCCGCGACAACCTGAAAATTTACGAAGAGAAATACGGCGACGATATTCCGGTGGAATGCCACCCGGAAATCACGGAGTGTGGCAGCCTGCTTTAAATCGAGCTTCATGGCGGTGAAACTGGCCGAAAAGCACAATACGCGCTTGCACATTCTGCATATTTCAACCGAAGAAGAACTGGCGCTATTCCGAAACGATATTCCTTTAAAAGAGAAACGTATTACCGCCGAAGTCTGCGTGCACCATTTGTGGTTCGATAAGGCGATTACGACACTTTGGGTACCCAGATAAAATGTAACCCGGCCATAAAAGAAGCCCGCCATAAAGCAGCTTTGTTCCAGGGTTTACTGGATAACCGCCTCGATATTATTGCCACCGACCACGCCCCGCATACCTGGGAAGAAAAGCAGGCCAGCTATAAAAAAGCGCCTTCTGGGGTGCCTTTGGTACAGCACAGCTTAAACCTGATGCTCGAATTTTACCACAACGGCCAAATTTCGCTGGAAAAAATGGTAGAAAAAATGAGCCATGCGCCGGCAGAATGTTTCCAGGTACGCGAAAGAGGTTTTATCCGGGAAGGCTACTGGGCCGATCTGGTCCTGGTAGATCTGAATAAGTCTTATACCGTAACCAAAGAAAATATTTACTACAAATGCGGGTGGTCGCCGTTAGAAGGTAAAACCTTCCGCTCCAGCCTTACCCACACCATCGTATCCGGCCACGTAGCATTTGAAAATGGCCGGTTCGACGAAAGCAAAAAAGGGGAAAGGATGCTGTTCGACCGGCCATTGTAAGTTGAACACGATTTTAAGGATTTAAAGTTGAACACGATTTTTGGGATTTATTTGATGAACAGGAATTTTTCGTAGGGACAGGGCTTGACCTGTCCGCCCGCATTCCTGATCAAATATTACCGGTTCCGCATTTCCTGATCACGCATTCCAGATCCAGCATTTTCAATTATATATTTTTGAACGTTTCAAAATTCTTATTCCAGATTTCGTGTTTCAGAGCAAAATCCTGTTCATCAATTAAATCCTTTAAATCGTGTTCAGAAATATTTTGTCGCAAAAACGTGCGGACAGGCCAAGCCCTGTTCCTACGTGAATCCTGAAAATCCTTTAATCCGGAAAATCCGGGTTTACTTTTTTGCCTTAAAACCGTACCGTTTTAACTACTAAAACTCAACCAACGCACTACCGCTAAAAGCCCTCCCCTGAATTAGGGGAGGGTTGGGTGGGGTAACCACACAAATTTGAACAACACACGCCGAAATCCTGAAGTACCGCACCCATCTGCCAAAGGCCTTCGCTCTACCCTGATCGGCATTCTGGCAAATATGGGTTTGGTGCTAATAAAAGGGGCGGCCGGCATCCTGGGGAATTCCTATGCCCTGATCGCGGATGCCATCGAATCGGCATCTGACGTGCTGACCTCTTTTATTGTCTGGATCGGGTTGAAGGCTGCCTCCAAAGAACCCGATGCCGACCATCCTTACGGCCACGGGAAAGCCGAACCGCTGGCTGCAGTTGTTGTGGCTGTAGCCCTGATCGGGGCGGCAATTCTGATCAGCATTCAGAGTGTAGAGCACATTCTAACGCCGCATAAAACGCCGGCGCCCTTTACCTTAATTGTGCTGGGCATTATTATTCTTATTAAAGAAGGTTTATACCGGTATTCCAAAAGGGTAGGCGAAGAAGTAGAAAGCACCGCCGTGAAAGCCGATGCCTGGCACCACCGGGCCGATGCTATTACTTCCCTAACGGCTTTTGTAGGAATTTCTATTGCCTTAATTGGCGGCGATGGCTACGAAACTGCCGACGACTGGGCCGCCTTAATTGCTTCGGTGATTATTGTGGTAAATGCTTATCATATTTTTATTCCGGCTTTTACCGAAATTATGGATGCCGCCCCGCCTTCGGAATTTGCCGCCGAAGTAAAAGAAATTGCCGAAACCGTAGACCGCGTAGTTGCTACTGAAAAGTGCCTGGTTCGGAAAATGGGATTTGAGTATTTTGTTGACCTTCACGTAATTGTAAACGGCGACCTGACAGTAAGAGAAGGCCACGACATTGCCCACCGCGTGAAAGATGCCATAATAGAAGCCAAGCCGCAGATCTACGACGTACTGGTTCATATTGAGCCTTTTGAGGAAATTCCGCCCGTTGAAGCTACAATTTTTTAGAAAAATCTGCCCGGAAGTATTGCATAGTTAAGATTTGCTACTTACTTTTGCAGACCAAATTAATACGGTGGTTGTAGCTCAGTTGGTTAGAGCACCAGATTGTGATTCTGGGGGTCGCGGGTTCGAGCCCCGTCTCCCACCCAAAGAAAGGCTTCTGACAAAATCGGAAGCCTTTTTTAGTTTTATGGAATGTTTAACTAATTAGAAATTCAAAATTAGAAATTAGAAATGTTGCGGCTCAGTTAACTCCTGCCTATTAAAACAACTTTCTGAAAATTTCTAATTTCTAATTTCTAATTCCTAATTAAAAAAAATGAGCTTACTTGTTGTTGGTTCGGTTGCCTTCGATGCACTGGAAACCCCTTTCGGAAAAACGGATAAAATTATTGGCGGCGCTGCTACCTATATTACGCTTTGTTCGTCTTACTTCACCAAACCGGTAAACCTGGTAGCAGTTGTAGGCGGCGATTTCGAAAAATCGGATATTAAAATGCTGGAAAGCCACGGCGTAAATACCGAAGGGTTGCAGATAAAAGAAAACGAAAAGTCCTTTTTCTGGAGCGGTAAATATTTCAACGATATGAACAGCCGCGAAACCCTCATCACCGAACTGAATGTGCTGGGTGATTTCGACCCGATCATTCCGGAAAGCTACCAGAACTGCGATTATTTAATGCTGGGAAACCTGGCCCCGCAGGTTCAGAAACTGGTTATTGAACGCCTGGCCAAACGTCCGAAACTGATCGTGATGGATACCATGAATTTCTGGATGGACATTGCTCACGACGAACTGCTGGAAACTATTGCCATGGTAGACGTGCTGACCATTAACGACGAAGAAGCCCGCCAGCTTTCCGGCGATTATTCCTTGGTAAAAGCGGCCAAGAAAATTATGGAAATGGGTCCGAAATTCCTGATAATTAAAAAAGGAGAGCACGGTGCCTTGTTGTTCCACGAAGATAAAGTATTTTATGCCCCGGCTTTGCCTTTAGAAGAAGTATTCGATCCAACCGGCGCCGGCGATACCTTTGCCGGTGGTTTTATCGGGTACCTGGCCAAAACCAACGATATTTCTTTTGATAATATGAAACGCGCCGTAATTCATGGTTCGGCTATGGCTTCTTTCTGCGTAGAGAAATTCGGCACGGAACGGATGTTAAACCTGGAGCAAAGCGAAATTGAAGCACGTGTACAGAAATTTGTGCAGCTGGTTAATTTCGAAATGGTTGCTGCCGTTTAGTTTTTTAGTTTAAAAGCATAGCATTTTAAGAGAAAGGGAGCCGGCTGGTTCCCTTTTTTTATTTAGTCTGGTTTGGGTATGTAACTAAAACGGTAACTGCAAAGTAAAAGAGCGAACATCATTAAGCTTTAACTAAAAGGAGAACCAAACCATGGCATCGAAAGATCAAGATAAAAAAATCCCGAACGAAGACCAGAATGCTTTAAACCAGGCCAGAGCCAAAGGTAAACTTCCGAACGAAGTTGAGAACGAAAAGCAGAAACCGCAAAAAACCGGTACGGCTGCTGATAACCGCCCTACGGTACAGGAAGACGATAGTACCGTGCAGAACCCAAGCCGGAACCTGCCTAAAGGCGGTAACCCGGTTGGCCGCCACACCGCTGAGCATAACTCGGTTTCGGGCGGTAAATCGTTGCAGGGAAATAATGCCCGCAGCAACCCTACCTCCGATAAAAACCATAATTAATTTTTCACGTTAATAGAGATATAAACTATGAAAAGAAAAGAGGCCCGGAATTTAAATTCCGGGCCTCTTTTTTGGGTTAATAGGATAGGGTTTTAAAATTCTGGTTAGCCTTTCATCCGTTTATTAGTGTAACTAATTTTCAGTTCCTCCGGAATCTGCTTCCACACGTGCTTTGGAATGCCGGGCATTTGCTTTTCGCTGAGTTTCTTTTTGCCATCGCGGGTAGTAATATGGTCCCAGTAGGCCAGGAAAAATTCACCGTCTAAAATAAATTCCAGCCAGCCATCGGCTACAATCGCGTTGTTTTCATCCAGCACCAGGATCCCGGAAAAGCTGGCAATGATCCCTAGCGGGTGCTGCATCTGGTGGCCTTCATTGGTACTGTTGCTCCAATCGAATTTCAGGTTTTGCTTTTCGATCTTATAATGCGGCAATTCGGCCAGCAGTTGCTTTTCTACCAGTTCCCGGAGTTCCGCACTCATAAGAGCCGCTGCGCCAAAGGTCTTTTTATCTGATTCGGTGTTTTCCAATTTATGATTTCTTATTTTAAATAATCTAAAATATTGCGTCATCCTGAGCGATAGCGAAGGAACTTGTCGGCGGACTGCAATAAACTCAACTACAAAGTTCTATGCTTTTAGAAATTCCCAGTTTGGGTTTTCAGTTGCAATTAGAGCTTCCTTCTTCGCTCTGGTCCAACCTTTAATTTCTTTTTCTCTGCTTATTGCCTTTTCAATACTAGGGAATGTTTCGAAGTATAAGAGTTTGTAGCAGTGGAACCTTCCGGCAAAAGTAGCTTTGTCGCCACGGTTCTGGTAATGTTGTTCTAAACGCAATTCTAAATCGTTGGTAACGCCGGTGTAAAGAACAGTTTTCGCTGGGTTGGTTGCAATGTAAACGAAATAGTGAAGCCCTTTCATTTTTCCATTTAGTTAACGTTTCTGCAGCCCGCCGACAAGTTCCTTCGCTATCGCTCAGGATGACGCAATAATGTGAAATAGTAACAACTCTGTAAGTTACCTATACTCCTCAGCGTAAACGCGGCTGCCCAAAAACGCTATGATTCCTGTCTTAAAAAACTGCTTAAAAACTGCCTAAAACCCCTGATTTAGCCAGCGCTGGAAATTTTCTTTTTCAGCTTCGGTGGCATCCGGGCGTTTGGCTACGGTGTAGGTATTTAAATAATTACGGCCATTGGTTTCCAGTTTAACGGTGCGAAGCATGTAGTTCCGGAAAACGGCAACTTCAAAGTTGTCGCCTTCGCGGAAAAGTTCGTTCAGGTTGTTTTCTACGCGGCGGCCGTTCACGGCAATAATATCATCGTCGGTAGTGAACGCGAAAGCGGCTGGGGCATCGGGCATAATGGCGGAAACGTTAGGCCATTCTTTTTTCAGCACCGCCCGGAAACCGAATTTACGTTCGTAGCTAACCGGGTTTTTTTCTTCCTTCAGTTCGCAGCCTACAAACCGTAACGCATTATTTAAAGGCCCTTCCAGGGGAATAGTACCGTAAATTATTTCTTCAAAATACTGCTGAAAAGAAGTGCCGGCAATGTCGTTTACAATGTTAATGTAATCCTGTTCGGTGTAACCGATGCCGGGTTTGCCGAAGTCGTTCCAGAGGCGGCGCATTACTTCATCCAGAGAAAACTGGTTATTCGTTACCCGGCGCAGTTCCAGATCCAGGATTAAAGCTGCCAGTGCCCCTTTGTGGTAAATGGAAACGCGGCGGTCCGGAATGCTGGGTTTATAGCCATCGAGCCACATATCGAAGGACGAATCGGTTACGGAATAATGGTAGCGGCCATAATCGTCGTAATGCTTTTTAAGTACGCCGTTCAGTTCTTCGAAATATTGTTCGGTAGTAAAAACGTTGGAGCGGCCCAGCAGATAATCGCCGTAATAGGTGGTGAGGCCTTCCGCAACGAAACCGGTTTTAAAGTAATTTTCCTGGCGGTAATCGTACGGCATCATTTCGGCCGGCCGGATCTTTTTAATGTTCCAGGTATGGAAAAGTTCGTGGCAGCTCACGCCCAGCAATTCCTTGTAAGAGCTCCAGGTCCGGATGGCATCGGCCGGTCCCAGTACGCAAACCGTGGAGTTGCTGTGCTCAACCCCGTGGTAATGTTTGTAAGGTAAGATCTGGAACATAAAATGGTAATCCTGCACCGGGAAATCGTGGAAAAGCCGCAATTGTTCTTCCGTGAAATCCTGGAAATCGGCCAGTAAACGGGGCCAGTCGGGTTTAGCGTTGCCCTGGATCCACACGTGGAACGGTATGCCCTGCACGGTATAAACTTCGTGCTGCATTGTAGGGGAGGCAAAAAGCGGACAATCTACCAGCTCTTCGTAATTCTGGGCCAGTAGCGTATTTTGGTTTTTGGCTTTCAGGCCGCAGGCAATTTGCCAGCTTTCCGGAATTCCCAAATGCAATTCGGAAGGCAGATGTTCGAAGCCTTCGGCGGTCATAAAGCAGTTTACCGGGTTAATGTAAAGCTGATTTTCGTCGAGCCAGGAACCGCCGGCATCCATTTGGTGGGCATAAAAATCGTAGCGTACGGTAATTTCGGTTTGGTTTTCGGTGTGCACCAGCCAGCGGTCTTTGGTTATTTTTTCGTAGCGCACCGGCTGGCTGTCGGCATCCAGAATTTCGAATTTTCTTATCTTCTGGGCAAAGTGCTGCAGTTCGTACCGTCCCGGTCGCCAGGCCGAAAGCTGCAAATGCAAAAACGGCTGCTGCAGGGCCGGAATGCGCATTTCGATCTGTAAAAAATAGGAGAGGGGGTTATTATAGGAAACGTGGTAATGGATCATAGTTCTGACTTTTTTGGCCCGAAAGCATAGCGTTTTACGGAAACCGGGAAAGATGGCGGATTTTTAGGGTTTATGCAAATAAGCGGCTATGGTATGTATTTAAATCCGGAAACTGGTTGCGTAATTTGTTTACATTGCATTTAAGTTTTGCTGCATTTTTAACTTATTCCTCAGCTTATGGCAGAAACCAATTCAAACCAGGAACCTTTGGGACTTACCGAAGAAGAACAGGCGGAAAAAAAGAAGCGAAAGGAGGAAAAAAAGGAAAAGCGGAAACGCCGCAGCATTACCGGCGTGTACCGGGCATTATCCCGGAACCATGTTGCCTACGTAGCCATCGGCGACCGGCGGGCCAATATCTTAATTGGTACCTGCACCCTCATTGTTTCCGTTACTTTTACCATTTTTCTGGGGAAGTTCAATGAGCCAACCGTTTACCTGATACCGGGCGTAATTCTTATTGTAACCTGCACCGCTACCATGATCCTGGCTATTATTTCTACCCGGCCTTACAACGCCCGTGGCTTTTACACCATGGAAGAAATTCTGACCAAGCCCACCAACCTGCTGTTCTTCGAAAACTTCTACAAAATGGATGTGCAGGAATATGAAACGGCTATGGATAAGTTAATTGAAGATAATATTGTTATGCGGCACGCCCTGGTGCGCGACCTGCACGGGCTGGGTGTATCGGTAGCCCGGAAATACAAGTTTCTCCGCATTAGCTACGATGTGCTGATGGTAGGCATAATTCTGACGGTGCTTACGCTGTTTGCCGCCATGATCTGGAAGTTCTAACCGTAAAAAGGCCCCTAAAACGGTAGTAATTCCGGGTAAAAAAGTGAGTTTAGGTAAATATTGGCTTCCGGAAGAAATTTTAAATAGAACCTTGTTTGGTTTTAGAAAAAGAATTCTTAATTTTGCAATCCGAATTAATAAAATTGGTGCGAGATGAAAAGAACATTCCAACCTTCACAGAGAAAAAGAAGAAATAAGCATGGTTTCCGTTCCCGTATGGAAACTGCAAATGGCCGTCGTGTATTAGCTAGCCGTCGTGCAAAAGGCAGAAAACGTTTAAGCGTTTCTGACGAAAAAAGACATAAGGCATAATTTTGCCGGTTAAAGCGTAGCCGTTTTAACCACCGCGCATGCAATCCGAAGACATTCAAATCGCACCGGAAGGCATCGATAAATCATTTCCAAAAGCAGAACGCTTGTGCAGTAAAAAGCTCATTTCCGGGCTTTTCAGCAAGGGTTCTGCTTTTAATTTGTACCCCCTCCGCTTTGTAGTCCTCAAAGCAGAAGCTCCTGTGCCCCACTTTCCGCAGGTACTTATTTCCGTTTCCAAAAAATATTTCAAAAAAGCCGTAGACCGCAACCGCCTTAAGCGGCAGATCCGCGAAGCCTACCGGCTGCAAAAAATGTCCTTAATGTCTGAAAACGGGCAATTTTTCGCTGTTTTGGGCATTATTTACATTGGCAAAGAAAAAGTAGCATACAACGTAATCGAAAAAAAACTAAATTCCGGTTTAGTTCGTTTGGTTAAAGAACAGGACTAAATTCCGGTTCTACTATCTCCAATTATATTGTACTGTTATGATGAAGAAAACTGCTGCCGGCTTGCTGATCGGAGCGTTGGGCTTAGGCTTGTTTTCGTTTAAAACCGAGAACGAACGCTATTTCGATATTGCCAAAAACCTCGATATTTTCGCTACCCTTTTTAAGGAAGTTAATACCTATTACGTAGATGAAGTAACGCCCGGCAAACTGGTTAAGACCGGCATCGATGCCATGCTCAAAAGCCTGGACCCGTATACCAATTATATTTCCGAAGACGATATTGAAGATTTCCGCACCCAGACCACCGGCCAGTACGGCGGAATTGGCGCGGTTGTAGGCAAACGCGACGGCAAAACCATTGTGCAATTACCCTACGAAGGCATGCCGGCCCAGAAAGCAGGTTTGCTGATCGGCGATGAAATTCTGAAAATAGACGGGGTTGATATCAAAAAGAAAAACAATTCCGACGTAAGCAAGCTGCTGAAAGGCCAGGCCAATACCGTGGTAAAGCTGGAAGTGAAGCGATACGGCGTAGATAAACCCTTTGATGTAGCCGTTACCCGCGATAAGATCCAGATCGAAAATGTGCCTTACTACGGCATGGTTACCAAAGACATCGGTTATTTCCAGCTTTCCGGATTCACCAACGATGCTTCCCGCGAAGTAAAAACCGCTGTAGCTAAACTGAAGGAGCAGGGCGCCAAGAAGATCATCTTCGATCTGCGCGATAACCCGGGCGGATTGCTGAACGAAGCAGTAAATATTTCGAACCTGTTCGTAAACAAAGGCAAAGATATTGTAAGCACCAAAGGCAAAGTAACCGACTGGAATAAAGTTTACAAAGCCCTGGACGAACCGCTCGATACCGATATCCCGATGGTAATTTTAACCAGCTCCCGCAGCGCTTCGGCCTCCGAAATTGTTTCCGGCGTAATGCAGGATTATGATAGAGCGGTTCTGGTTGGCGACCGTACGTTCGGAAAAGGGCTGGTACAGGCCACCCGCCCGTTATCGTATAACTCCCAGTTAAAAGTTACTACCGCTAAATATTACATTCCATCGGGTCGTTGCATCCAGGAAGTAGATTATGCGCACCGCAAAGAAGATGGCAGCTTAGGTAAAATTCCGGATTCGTTACGGGTTGCCTTTAAAACAGCAGCCGGCCGTACCGTTTTTGATGGCGGCGGCGTGGCTCCTGATATTGAAGTAAAAGACAAAGAGTACGCCGATATTTCAAAGGCATTAGGCAATAAAGGTCATTTCTTCGAATACGCCAATAAGTACCGGGCGGAGCACCCAACCATTGCCTCGGCCAAAGAATTCAGCCTTTCCGATGCCGAATACCAGAAGTTTGTGGCTTATTTAGGCAAAAAGGACATCAGCTATTCTACCAACGTAGAGCAGGCAATAGACGATCTGGTAAAAAAAGCCCAGGCCGAAAAACATTACGACGACATTAAAAACGATGTGGAAGTAATGAAAAAGAAGATCGCCTCAAATAAAGCCAACGACCTGATGCGCTTCAAGCCGGAGATCAAAGAAATTCTGGAGCAGGAAATTGCCACCCGTTATTACTTCCAGAAAGGCTCCATCGAAGCTTCCTTCGACGACGATGCCGATATTCTGGCTGCCATTGATGTGCTGAACAACACCAGCAAATACCAGGGAATCCTGCAGGCGAAAAAGTAATCTGGGTTTTCGGGCACGTTTGCCTACCGTTTTAGAAGAGCAACACCTTTATTAATAGGTGTTGCTCTTTTGCTTTTCCAGAAACGGTAGGGTTTTGGCGCTGAAATGTAAATTCGATTATGTAGAGACAAGGCAATGCCTTGTCTCTACGTTTGCAGCCACATTGAAATCCTAAAATCCATTAATCCTACAAATCCTAGTTCAGACAATTAAAAACAATCAGCAATCAACAATCAACAATAAGCCAAAAAACGGTAGGGTAGAAGGCTTATAAAGTCAGGGTTCGCTTTGGCTTTATTTACAAGGCGCATGTAGCGCAGGGTTTAAACCCTGCGCTACTATGGTATCTTAAAGGAAACCGGAATTCTAAACATTTCTGGTTAATTTTGCGGTTATATAAAAACGTATGGCCTTAATTCTTTCGCTGGAAACTTCCACAACCGTTTGTTCAATTGCCTTAACGCTAGAAAACCGCCTGATTGGAACCTCTGAACTGCGGCTGGAAAAATCGCATTCGTCGCACATCACGGTGCTAATCGAACAGCTGGTAGAAAATTGCGGCTATACCTTAAAAGATCTGGCGGCTATAGCTGTTTCCGGCGGACCGGGTTCTTACACCGGTTTGCGCATCGGCACTTCCACGGCTAAAGGTTTATGCTATGCCCTGGAAATTCCTTTAATTGCAGTTTCTACCTTACATTCCCTGGCTAAACAAGCTATTAATTATACCGCCAACGCCGGCAGATTCTGGTTTTGCCCCATGCTGGACGCCCGCCGTCAGGAAGTTTATACCAGCTTGCTTACCGATGATCTAACTGAGATTATGCCGGATCAGGCCATGGTTTTAGACGAAACTTCATTTAAAGCAGAACTGGAAAACCAGCGGATCATATTCTTGGGAAGCGGGGCAGCCAAGTGGCAAACAATTTTAGGCGAAAATGCAAACGCTTTGTTCCTGAAAGATGTTATCCCTTCGGCCGAAGCCGTTTCGCAATTAGCCTGGCAGAAATTTCAGGCCGGTCAGTTTGAAGACGTTGCTTATTACGAGCCGTTTTATGTGAAAGAAGTACACATAACCAAGGCCAAAGCTAAAAATTAAAGTATGGAAGAATTTGTAAACCGGGTAGCGCAAAGTGCGCTCACCACCATAAACCTCGAAGAGTTCATTCATCCCGGCGAACGCGTTGTCTACGACATCAAAGAAAACCTCTTTATGGGCCTGATGCTGCGCGAAAAAGATTTCCGGGAATTCATTAAAACCCACGACTGGAGCCAGTACGCCGGTAAAAACGTAGCCATCACCTGTTCCGCCGATGCCATCGTGCCAACCTGGGCTTATATGTTGCTGGCTACTAAACTCCAGCCGCACGTAAATAAATTTGTATTCGGCAACCTCGAAGCCTTAGAACAGGAGTTATTTCAGGAAGCCATCGCAAAAATTAACCCGGAAGATTACCAGGACGCCAAACTGGTTATAAAAGGGTGCGGACAGATCCCGGTTCCTACTTATGCCTATGTAAAGATCATGGAGAAATTGCTGCCGGTGGCAAGCTCAATCATGTATGGCGAACCCTGCAGCACTGTTCCGATCTATAAAAAACCGAAAGCAAGAACAGCTGAATAAGATCGATAAGGAAAAGCCTTAAAAATTTTTCTTGCTGAAAATCTAACTGTTACGAAAAGTTTAACAGAAACTTGAAACCAGCAGTTGCTTTTTCCGTTTAAACCCTTCACCTTTGCACCGCGATTCAGCAGCAGGCTGGTTTGAGAAGAGAGATTGAAAGGCTGAAAAAAAAATAGACCAGTTTTGAACTTTAGGTTTAAGAGTTTGGTTCTTACTCAGGCTACAGTTAGTAGCATCTGATTTCCGGGGCGGCTTAATAGTATTTATACTTATAAAGTTTCCAATCTAAGCTCCGGGATAAATTCTGAAAAAATGTGTTATTGGTGCTTACCAATCTTGCTAAAGATGGTGTTACCGGCCGTGCCCAGATCAAACGGGTCAGTAAGCTTAAAAACTGTTTCTGCTAATTAGGAGAGCGTTTTAAAGCGAAAAGAATTTTAAAATATTTTGTTTTAAAATTTGGCAGAAAGAAAAAAAGCGTGCACCTTTGCACTCCCGATCTGAACGAAGAAAGGGAAAACAAATTTGACTTATTGGCAAAGGCTAAATCAGTAGTTATCCTTAATATATAAAGTATATAAAAAGGAGTAGCGACTAAAAAAACTTCTAAATTATTTTCACGAATAGTTTGGTAGTTAAAAATAAAAGTAAGACCTTTGCACACCGAAAAACACGGAGCTGAAAAGTAAAGGAGTTTAGTAGGAATAAGAGAGCATAAAACTTCACCGGTTGGGTTGAGGGTTGGAAGATAAAAAGAGTGATGATGAATAGGCTGTTTGCTTGTTGAGAGACAGTGAGCAGCCCGATTTTAAAGCAGATGGCTTTAAGAAAAGTTCTTTGAATGATTGGAATAAGAAAAGACAAACCGCAAAGTGCAAATGCATTTTATAGTTTACTATAGGATGCAGGGTTCTTTGTTGAAAAAAGAGCGCAAGCGATCAAGCAACTACATAGATTATCCTTCGGGGTAATTGATAATTAAATTTATACAATGGAGAGTTTGATCCTGGCTCAGGATGAACGCTAGCGGCAGGCCTAATACATGCAAGTCGAACGGGGTGGTTCAGCAATGGATCATTCAGTGGCGCACGGGTGCGTAACGCGTATGCAACCTACCTTAAACTGGGGGATAGCCTTCCGAAAGGGAGATTAATACCGCATAATACTATTTGATGGCATCTGAAGATAGTTAAAGATTTATTGGTTTAAGATGGGCATGCGTGCCATTAGCTAGTTGGCGAGGTAACGGCTCACCAAGGCTACGATGGCTAGGGGTTCTGAGAGGATGATCCCCCACACTGGTACTGAGATACGGACCAGACTCCTACGGGAGGCAGCAGTAGGGAATATTGGGCAATGGACGCAAGTCTGACCCAGCCATGCCGCGTGCAGGATGAAGGCCTTCTGGGTTGTAAACTGCTTTTATCTGGGAAGAAAACGCCCCTGCGGGGGAAACTGACGGTACCAGATGAATAAGCACCGGCTAACTCCGTGCCAGCAGCCGCGGTAATACGGAGGGTGCAAGCGTTGTCCGGATTTATTGGGTTTAAAGGGTGCGTAGGCGGCCCGTTAAGTCCGTGGTGAAAGCCTCCAGCTCAACTGGAGAACTGCCATGGATACTGGCGGGCTTGAGTACAGACGAGGTTGGCGGAATTGATTGTGTAGCGGTGAAATGCATAGATACAATCAAGAACTCCGATTGCGTAGGCAGCTAACTAGGCTGTAACTGACGCTGAGGCACGAAAGCGTGGGGAGCGAACAGGATTAGATACCCTGGTAGTCCACGCTGTAAACGATGATTACTCGATGTTGGCGATAAACTGTCAGCGTCTTAGCGAAAGCGTTAAGTAATCCACCTGGGGAGTACGCCCGCAAGGGTGAAACTCAAAGGAATTGACGGGGGCCCGCACAAGCGGTGGAGCATGTGGTTTAATTCGATGATACGCGAGGAACCTTACCTAGGCTAGAATGCGCGTGACCGGTCCAGAGATGGACCTTTCCTTCGGGACACAAAGCAAGGTGCTGCATGGCCGTCGTCAGCTCGTGCCGTGAGGTGTTGGGTTAAGTCCCGCAACGAGCGCAACCCCTATCTTTAGTTGCCAGCACATTATGGTGGGGACTCTAAAGAGACTGCCTGCGCAAGCAGTGAGGAAGGTGGGGATGACGTCAGGTCATCATGGCCCTTACGCCTAGGGCTACACACGTGCTACAATGGGCGGTACAGCGGGTTGCTACTTAGTGATAAGATGCCAATCTCCTAAAGCCGCTCTCAGTTCGGATCGAAGTCTGCAACTCGACTTCGTGAAGCTGGAATCGCTAGTAATCGCGTATCAGCAATGACGCGGTGAATACGTTCCCGGGCCTTGTACACACCGCCCGTCAAGCCATGGAAGTCAGGGAGACCTGAAGACAGTGACCGTCAAAGGAGCTGTTTAGGGTAAAACTGGTAACTGGGGCTAAGTCGTAACAAGGTAGCCGTACCGGAAGGTGCGGCTGGATCACCTCCTTTCTGGAGCTGATCGCTTTGTAAGACGCCTTTAGAAGGCAGCTTATAGATAAAGAAGCTACTAGCAATAGAGAGCATTTATCAAAAGCAGTCAGGTTTGTTTTTTCTTATCCACTTATTCAAAAGTTATTTAATGTTTTCAGCGTGCGAAAGGCACAAAGAATGCGGGCTTGTAGCTCAGGTGGTTAGAGCGCTACACTGATAATGTAGAGGTCCGTGGTTCGAGTCCACGCAGGCCCACTCAACTTTTAGTTGTTGGTTGTTGGTTGATAGTTGTTGGTTTTATACGAGCAACGAAAAACGAGTAACGAATAACGAAACTGGGGGATTAGCTCAGCTGGCTAGAGCGCCTGCTTTGCACGCAGGAGGTCAACGGTTCGACTCCGTTATTCTCCACTGAACACAGCTAGTGATTAGTCTTTAGTGATTAGTGATTAGTAAACAAGATTACCCAGGCTAAAACAGCAGGTTTTAGCTTCTAAACATAAGGATTTTGGTTTGCTCCCGGTGCGTTCTACACGAAACACTGGTACAGAAGCTAAGAGTAATTATGATAAAGTTCTTTGACATATTGGCAAGAGAGAATAATACTAGAGTATTGAACATAAGTTTAATAGTAACCGAGCTCAGTTAGTAATAATTGAGCAAAGAATAATATTTTAAGAAAGTTACAAAGGGCGTATGGGGGATGCCTAGGGTCTTGAAGGCGATGAAAGACGTGATAAGCTGCGATAAGCTGCGGGGATTGGCACATACGAGGTGATCCGCAGATTTCTGAATGGGGCAACCCGGCTACTTGAAGAGTAGTCACCCTTAGGGGAGCGAACCCGGAGAACTGAAACATCTAAGTACCCGGAGGAAGAGAAAATAATAATGATTTCCTGAGTAGTGGCGAGCGAAAGGGAAAGAGCCCAAACCAGTGCTGTTACGGCAGCCCTGGGGTTGTAGGACCACGATGTGAGACCAAAAATTGAAGCTAAATTACCTGGAAAGGTAAACCATAGAGGGTGATAGTCCCGTCAGCGTAAGCTTTTTGGCTCTAGTGGTATCCTGAGTAGGGCGGGACCAGAGAAATCCCGTTTGAATCTGCCGGTACCATCCGGTAAGGCTAAATACTTTCAAGACACCGATAGTGAACCAGTACCGTGAGGGAAAGGTGAAAAGAACCTTGAATAAAGGAGTGAAATAGAACCTGAAACCATACGCTTACAAGCGGTCGGAGGATCTTCGTGATCTGACGGCGTGCCTTTTGCATAATGAGCCTACGAGTTACTCCTCTCTGGCAAGGTTAAGGGTCTTAAGGCCCGGAGCCGCAGCGAAAGCGAGTCTGAACAGGGCGCATAGTCAGAGGGGGTAGACGCGAAACTTTGTGATCTACCCTTGACCAGGTTGAAGGTGCGGTAACACGCACTGGAGGACCGAACCAGTTTCCGTTGAAAAGGATTTGGATGAGTTGAGGGTAGGGGTGAAAGGCCAATCAAACTGAGAAATAGCTCGTACTCCCCGAAATGTTTTTAGGAACAGCGTCGTGGTTGAGTCTGTTAGAGGTAGAGCTACCAATAGGACTAGGGGGTGTCAAAGCCTACCGAATCCTGATGAACTCCGAATGCTAATAGATATACACGGCAGTGAGGCGTTGGGTGCTAAGGTCCAATGCCGAGAGGGAAAGAACCCAGACCATCAGCTAAGGTCCCTAAATTTATGCTAAGTTGAACAAAGGAGGTCCAGTTGCTTTGACAGCCAGGATGTTGGCTTGGAAGCAGCCATTCATTTAAAGAGTGCGTAACAGCTCACTGGTCGAGCGACAGGGCATCGATAATAATCGGGCATCAAGCATAATACCGAAGCTATGGATTGTAGTAATACAGTGGTAGGGGAGCATTCTCTGCTGCAGTGAAGGTGTCTGGTAATGGATGCTGGAGCGCAGAGAAAAGCAAATGTAGGCATAAGTAACGATAATGCGGGTGAGAAACCCGCACGCCGTAAGACTAAGGTTTCCTGAACAACGCTAATCGGTTCAGGGTTAGTCGGGTCCTAAGACAAAGCCGAAGGGCTAAGCCGATGGACAACAGGTTAATATTCCTGTACCAGCTTTATTGAGTGATGTGGTGACGGAGTAGTGAAAGGACTGCGAACTGACGGAATAGTTCGTTGAAGGCCGTAGGTATTGGTTTTGTAGGCAAATCCGCAGAACTAGCTGAAAGCTGATAGTACTCCAAGCCTTCGGGCAAGGAGATAATGTCCCTAATCAGACTTCCAAGAAAACCCGCTAAGCGTTTACAATAAAGCTGCCCGTACCGTAAACCGACACAGGTAGTCGAGGAGAGCATCCTAAGGCGCTCGAGTGAATCACGGCCAAGGAACTCGGCAAAATGGCCCTGTAACTTCGGGAGAAGGGGCGCTTCCTCTAAGCAATTAGAGAAGCCGCAGTGAAAAGGCCCAGGCGACTGTTTAACAAAAACACATGACTTTGCGAAATCGAAAGATGAAGTATAAGGTCTGACACCTGCCCGGTGCTGGAAGGTTAAGAGGGGGGGTTAGCCGCAAGGCGAAGCTCTGAATCGAAGCCCCAGTAAACGGCGGCCGTAACTATAACGGTCCTAAGGTAGCGAAATTCCTTGTCGGGTAAGTTCCGACCTGCACGAATGGTGTAACGATCTGGGCGCTGTCTCAGCCGTGAGCTCGGTGAAATTGTAGTCTCGGTGAAGATGCCGAGTACCCGCAACGGGACGGAAAGACCCCGTGCACCTTTACTATAGCTTAACATTGACTCTGGATAACTCATGTGTAGGATAGGTGGGAGTCTATGAAGCGGTGTCGCCAGGCATCGTGGGAGACAACGTTGAAATACCACCCTTGAGTTATTTGGAGCCTAATCTGGAAACGGAGACATTGTTTGGTGGGTAGTTTGACTGGGGTGGTCGCCTCCAAAAGAGTAACGGAGGCTTTCAAAGGTACCCTCAGCACGCTTGGTAACCGTGCGCAGAGTGCAATAGCAAAAGGGTGCTTGACTGTGAGGCCTACAAGCCGAGCAGGGTCGAAAGACGGATATAGTGATCCGGTGGTTCCGCATGGAAGGGCCATCGCTCAAAGGATAAAAGGTACGCCGGGGATAACAGGCTGATCTCCCCCAAGAGCTCATATCGACGGGGAGGTTTGGCACCTCGATGTCGGCTCGTCACGTCCTGGGGCTGGAGAAGGTCCCAAGGGTTCGGCTGTTCGCCGATTAAAGTGGCACGCGAGCTGGGTTCAGAACGTCGTGAGACAGTTCGGTCCCTATCTGTTGTGGGCGTAAGAAGTTTGAGAGGACCTGACCTTAGTACGAGAGGACCGGGTTGGACAAGCCGCTGGTGCACCTGTTGTATCGCCAGATGCAGCGCAGGGTAGCTACGCTTGGATGAGATAAGCGCTGAAAGCATCTAAGTGCGAAACTCACCTCAAGATGAGACTTCTTTTAAGGGTCGTTATAGATGATGACGTTGATAGGAAGCAGGTGTAAAGGCAGAAATGTCACAGCCGAGCTTTACTAATTACCCGTTCGCTTTCTTAAACTTAACCGTTCTCTAACCATTTATTATCCCCTCTTGCCAATCAATGTCAAATCTTCTTACTAATGATTAATGTATAATGATTAATGATTAATAAAAAGAAAGGACTTTAATGATATCTTCCTCAAATACGCTGAGGACGCTCCTAGCAGAAGGCTAAGAACGAAAAGCAATGGTGGTTATAGCGCGGGTGTTCACCTCTTCCCATTCCGAACAGAGAAGTTAAGCCCCGTAGCGCCAATGGTACTGCCGTCAAAGGTGGGAGAGTAGGTAGCCGCCAACCCCATTTTCTAAACCCCGCACTTTAAATAGTGCGGGGTTTTTTGCTTTTAAATAATTAAAGCTTTTCAATATCAATCCCGATTAAATCTTCCGATTCATTTAGGTAAGAATAAGAATGATCGAAAAATCAGAGGTTAATTTTCAGGTGGGAAATGATATTCTAATTATTCAGGATAAATAGTTTTGAAATGGCTTTATAAACACTCAAAAAGATCCAATAAAAGCCACCAGAAGAAACAATCAGAAGGTAGCCATAATATCCTATTATTAGATAAATGACAGAGAAAAGCTCAAAAACATAACAGCAGAAAATAAACTGTAAAAATTAAATCCGCAAACCTAATAAAGATTTCTCCAGACGTATAATGTACCTTTTGATTAAATCAGGCAAAATGTTAACCATAAAAAAAGCCTTCATATAGAGAAGGCTTTTTTATGGTGTTTATTCCTAAAATTTAATTAGTTGTGTAAACGGTAAATAAATCTCCGGATAAATATTTTTGAGAAAGCAGTTTCAAATCCTGACCTAAAAAGTCTTTAACGGTCTGGATGTATTTTGAATAATGATCAGCCGGCAAATTGTGCAAAATTAAATGTTTTAGACGGTCTAATTGGTCAAAAACGGTAGTAGAATCGTTCAGAAATTTACCGATCATGAAATTCTTCACCGTGTACAGTTCATGATCCGTTATTTCTGCTTCCTGCAGAATTTTTATTTCTTTAGCAATTTCAACCAGGGTTTCTTCTGCCTTGTCTACTTTTATTTCTGTACCAATAAAAAATAGGGTACTGTTATTCCGCACAGACAGCGCCGAATGGATGCCATAGGTAAATCCTTTGTCTTCGCGGATATTTTTCATTAACCTTGAGCCAAAGTAACCCCCTAAAATTTTATTAACCACCGTTAGTTTCAGATAATCTTCATCGTTAATAGACGGAAATAACCTACCTACTCTTACAGCGGATTGCAAGCTATCTTTGATCTTAAGCTGATTGGAAACTGGCCCTTCAAAAATGGTATGGTTTGGCCCCGAAAAAGTGCCTTGCCCCGCATTGTTTATTCTGATGTTTTCAGTTGCTGCTTTAATTTCAGGGGTAATATCGCCGCATAAAAATATTATAGCACCTTCTGTGCTATAATAAGCTTTATAGAAAGCAATTATTTCGGAAAGATTTAGCTGGTTAATAGAATCCGCATCCAGACCGCTGGTATAAGGGTGGTCTTTTCCGTAAATGTTTTGGGTAAAAGCTTCCATGGCCAGGTAGGCTGGCTTTTTGCGCTCTACCTGCAGGTTCTGGATGGTCCGCTGTTTTAATAGGGCGAACTCAGATTCCGGGAAAGTGGCCTCATTCAAAATTTCTGTTACCAGATTCAGCAGGGCAAGATAATGTTTTGACAGGCAATAAAGCGTTAGCGTTGCCCAATCAAAACCCTGATTGCATTCAAGAGAGGCACCGTAAAAGTCCAGGATATCCGCAATCTGTTTCGCCGATTTGGTTTTAGTACCTTCCAGTAATAGCTTCGAAACAAAATAAGAAATGCCTTTAGCCGGTTCAAACCATTTACCGGCCGGGAAAACGATTTCCAGGCGGATAACCGGCTGCGTTGAGTTTGCCAGGTAAAAGATTTTAGCACCACTGGCAGCAACAACTTTTTCAGATTCGGGTAAATGAAAATCCTCCAGTTGGTTAACTGGAGGAGCTAGAGATCGATTCAACATATATTTATATTATTGGGCTGGGGCTACAGAAGCAGGTTCAGGTTCCAGGTTAAAATGGAGGGAGAACCTTATGGTTTGGGCTAAAGGGTTATTCTGATCGTTTGGAATTAAATAAGCCGCATCGATCCCGAATTTCTGGTAACGAAGACCAAGGCCCATAGAAAAATACTGACGATTACCTTTATTCGGGTCTTCGTAGAAATAACCAACCCGGGCTGCAAACAGGTTATCGTACCAGTATTCTAAACCTGCCGAAATGTTGATTTCGGTAATTTCTTCGCTGAAGCCATCAGGTGCATCGTTGAAGGAAGTAAATACAGCATTCAAAATGTTTTTAGCCCGACGGATCGAATCTTCCACGCGATCTCCGGTGGGCGAAGGAACCAATAATTTGTTAGCATCCAGGGCAAGCGTAATTTTATTATAGGGGTCCAGTTCCATGGTGAAAGCTGTTCCCAGGCGCAGGTTTGTTGGAATAAAGTCTTTTTCTTCCGGGGTGGTATAACCGATCTTGGCACCCAGATTCGATAAATTTCCGCCCAAAGACAGGTTATAGTTTCTTCCGCCCATTACCAGGTCACGGGTATAATAAATACCTAAATCGGCCGCTACGGAATTACCAGCTTTAGCTGTAGTGGCACCGGTGCCGCCGCCAACCGAAACCCCGCTCGATAAATTTGAGTGAATGAACCGGCCTCCCAAACCAAGCGAAAGATAATCGCTTAGCTTTAAACCGTAAGCCAGGGAAACGGCGTATTCCTTCGGCCGGAAATCCTGAAGCGGGTTGCCATTATTATCAGTTAGCTGAATGGAACCCAGGTTGAAATAAAGCAAAGATGCCGAAAAAGCAGAAGTTTCATTTAGCCGCTTATACCCGGAAAGATAAGACAATGACATATCGTTCACGATGTTGCGTAACCACGGGGAATAGGAAGCGCTTACGCTAATATCGTTTTGCACAAATCCCAGTTTGGCCGGGTTCCAGTGCGGAGCATTTGCATCCGGCGAAATAGCCACGCCAGCATCGCCCATGGCGGCAGAACGGGCATCGGGGGCAACCGTTAATACGGGCACGGCAGTAGTAATTGCCCGAAGGCGGTCCTGGCCGATTGGGTTAGATTGCGCCCTCGAAAATTCCGGGGCTAAGGTAAGGGTTGCTAAGAAGAAGCAGGAAACCAATAGTTTTATTTTGTACATTTTTGAGCGGGTGTAATTAAGATTGCAAAAAGCTAAATATAAATAGTTTTAATTTAAAAGAACTAATTTTTCATACTTCGAAACTTTGTTTCCGTCGCGGGCGGAGCGGACACTCAATTTGTAAATATAAACGCCTTTTGCCAGCACATCATTGTATTCGTCGCGGCCATTCCAGGATATTTCCGAAATATGGGGCTTGCTGGCAAAGCTCTGAGCGCTCAGCGTTCTTATTAATTTCCCTGATACGGTAAAAATCTGAATTTGTATATCAAGATCTTCTCCGGCCCGGTTATGATCGAAATGGAAGGTAGTATTGGTAGAGAACGGATTCGGGTAATTCAGGATATGATCCAGGGCCAAGCCTTCAGAATTGGCAACTACAAATTCAATGCGTTTCTCGGAAGAGTTGTTGTGCGTATCCCAGGCTTTTAATCGTAATTCGTGCGGGCCGTTCTTCAAGTTCTTGAACTGAAACCGCACTTTGCCCGAACGGAAACTATCCAGATCTGAGGTATAATACTCATTCAGGATTTTTACGTTTTCTTTGTCGCCATCCAGCGTAGCCGTAATTTCGTGCCCTATTCCTAAGCCGGCCGTATTAATCCCGTTATCGTCAGATAAATGGGCGATCAGTAAAGGATGGTTACCGGTCAGGCCCCCGAAAACGAACGATTCGTTATCCATAAACAAAGCAATAACCGGCGGAATGGAATCGGCGGCAATATTCGGATTGGAGCCGCCTATAACAATTGATTTAGAGCCATTGGCATCTACCGCCTGGCTGGAAGCATAAAGGCTTATTTTACCTTCTCCGAAATTATAGTTGATATCTTTCGGTACAACAAAGGTGCTGGTCCATAAACCATTTTTAGCGGTTACGTTACCATCGTAAAGCACATTCTTAAGCATGGAAATAGGCATTATAAATGAAGTTCCCTGATCGCCTAAGGTGTTTACAATGCTTGGTTTCTCATAAACGGTAATTTGTACCTTGCCATTAAAATCGGTTATCACCTGCTTATTAGCATTGGTAACGTTGCCCGAAATGGTTACGGTAGATAAGGCGGTTAAAGTATCAGGAGGGGAACCTGCAACAACTATGGAAGTAGCATGAACCTCTTCCTGCGGGTAAGCCAGTTTCATGGAAGGATCGCAGAGCAGGGTGAAATTACGGTTACCTACAGCCACGCCATCGTTCTTGGTTTTCTGGAAAATATCGCCTAAGCGCGGTGTACGGCCATTTATCTTATCGAAAACGCAATTAAAGAAGCTATTGTTCAGTACATCGTTGGTATTGGAGTAAACCGGGCGGGTAGTGGTAATCAGGCCTACCGCACCGCCATTCGGGTTCAGAATAGAAAGTTCGGCGGCAGAATTACGGCGTGGATCATCGTAGCGGCCAAATTCGCAGGTAGCAGTAACAAAAAAGGTAAGGTTATTATAATTGTTCCAGTTGTTTATCTGGTTTACGGTAACGATCTGCTCATGCGCCAGGCCGGTTTCACCGCCGTGGCCTACATAATCTATAATAAGCGAACCCTGTTCCACAGCACGGTCAAAATCGGCTGCGCAATCCGGAGAGCGCTGGCCATTTGCAGCAGAGATCTGCTTGTATGTATCCAGATAAACCTTATTCGGGTTATAGTTCGGATAGCGTTTCAGAATATGGGCAATGCCTTCGGTAGAGGAATGGAAATCATCGTCGGCTGCCAGGGTAACCCGGTTCCGCCATTTGCCGAAGTTAGCAGGGTTGCTGTAATGGATGATCTTATTTACCATCACATCGGCAGCATCCACCGAATTCGCCGGGATCCGGCCAATACCAATATCAACCAGATCCGGAAAAGTGGAATCCTCCGGCCAGTACCCTTCGGTATCGTCTAACAAACCATAGTAATCTTCGGAAGAATAGGTTTCGGTGGCACTCAGCGATTCCCGCGATTCATATACCGGCACATAGTTGGTATTATTCTGGGTGCGGTTCTTGCTGGCCGTAGGAAATTTAGACTTATAATCGTAAGACGCATCTCCCATCAGCAGCAGGTAGATCAGGCTGTCGTTCGTTTTGGTATTGTTTATTACCTTCCGGTCGTAAACCATTTTCATCATATCGCGGATAGCGGTAATATCCTGCGCCCCCGATGAGAATTCGTTATAAACCTGGGTAGTAGTTACAATGGCTACTTTTAATTTATCGTGGGTCATCCGTTGATTGGCTAAGCGTTGCGCCTGCCCGTAAAATGCCGGATGCGTTAAAATTACCAGGTCGGTTTTACCATCCTGGTTCAGGGCATGCACATTCTGGTTTGGAATGAAACCAACTACGGCCGGGGTGTAAAAATTATTGGATCCGGTAAAAACCACAAACTCCCGAATGGTATCGGTGGCGGCATAAAAAGTAGCTTCGGAGCCGGAAAAATCTACATTCATTTTGCGCGGCCGCAATGGGTTGGTTACGTCCCAGACAAACGTTTCGGCGGGGTTCCCCACACTACCTATCCGGAACCGGCTTACCACGTTCGGGGCAATATTTTCGAAAGACCGGAAATTGGTTTGATTGGAGTAAAGTTTAAGTTCGCGTTGGGCATTTAAAAGCAGGTAATCCAGGTGGCCGGTAGCCGTAGGAAGCCCCATCTGGTTGAAAGTAATGCTTACCCGCAGGTCTGAATTATTATAGGAAAGGACGTTCAGATTCCGGACAAAGGTAGCGCTGTCCGGGTCGCCGGCCGGGTGGTAATCGCCGCCGCCATGCCCAAAAGTGTTCTGGGTGCCTAAGATTTCATTATTCAGCTTTACGGTAAAAGCTCCGCCTACCGTACCTGAATTAACCGGCGAAATACCTAAAACCGAAGAAGTTAAGGCCACCGGAGAACCAGGAACCAGATCTGAAACCGGGAATGTAACGCTATGGTTGAGGGTAAAAGAATTGAATTCTTCGCCGTACCATTCGCGGCCAGAAGTTAGCAAACTCTTTCTCTCCTCTTCGTGGAAAGCACGGTAGTTGTATTTGCTAATGGTTGGTGCCGAAGGCGAAGGGTTTACACTGGCATTGGTAACCCGGCGGCCGGGGCTGTTGCCTACCGTTAGAAAGTAATAAGTAGTATCAGAATAAATATTATAGTCATGAACGAAACCGGTCTTAGCAGCATTCGCCTTCCAGGTATGAGGGCCCTGGCCGTAAAATAAGATGTAATCGTTAGCGCCGAAGCTTCCGTTCTGATCGCCTACCATCATCACGGCATTTTCTACCAGGTCGTCGTAGCGGGGGGCAGAATTGGCCTGGGGCAGCATGCCGCCGCCGTTGCCGTAAACCTGAATGCGGCTCGGGTCCACGTTATTCGGATTCAGGCCCAGCGATTGTAAAAAAGTGCGGTCAATTTTATGGATACCGGTTTCGGTAACGCCAAATTTAAACCAGCTGCCGTTACTTAATACCGAATTGGATTTGTAGGTCCGGTTTGAATTTCTTGCGTTATTATTGTTGGCAGTTGTAGCAGCAGTGGTGTAGGTATATTCGAAGCTGGTCAGTTTTTCTAGCTGGCCGTTGGCAGCATTTTTCCGGATGGGGGCAAAGGTGATTATGCTTACAGTTTTTCCGTTGGCAATGCCGCTTACAATAGAAATTTCGGGGCTGGCTTTAAGTTTTTCCTTCGGCAGGTTTTTGGCTTCTTCGGTAGTAAACGGCACATAAACCGGATTTTTCAGGGTGAAGGAAGCTGCTTTTACGCCGGAAAGCCGCATAGAATAAAGCGGCAAGCGGGCTTTCAGGTCTACAGAGGCACCAGAAAACGTAGGAATAGTTACCCTTTTATTATTTGCGTTCGGCACTTCCGTGGTACCTTTCCAGGCTAGGGTAACTTTGTCATTTTCGGCAGCAAAGCCGGTAAACGCGGTTAGTAAAAAGAAAAATAGCGTAAAGAGCGGGTTAAACTGCTGCTTCATAGGGCCCGTAAAATTGTGAAATTAGCTTCGTTCAATTGTTTCAGCAACAAGGAAATAGCCCGGCGGGTTCAACCGGCGGGCTATAACATAACTACGAATAAAATAGAATATTGTAAAGAAGCAATAATTAATTTTGGTGCAGCTGGTACTGGTACGATTCCATAATTAAGTTAGCCAGCAACTTCTTACAGGCATCTTCTACCTGGTTTTTGGCTTCGGCTTCGGAAGCAGCATCCAGCTGCAAAGTAATGTGTTTGCCGATCCGCACATTTTCTACATTAGCCAGCCCCAGGTGCTCTAAACCCAGCATTACGGCTTTGCCCTGCGGGTCGAGAAGTTCTTTTTTCGGCATTACGTCAATTTCGGCGGTAAATTTCATGAATACGAAGGTTTTAATATGGATAAAAGAATGTATAAAGCAATAATGAACGGAATGGCGGTATAGCCAAAAATAAAGCTCAGGCCGGCGGCCAGCAAAACAAAAATAAACCGCACCGAATTATCTTTCCAGCTCAGGTTCTTGAATTTCAGGGCAAACAACGGAATTTCGGCTACCAGCAAATAACTTAACAGTAAGGTTAAAAAGCCCAGTACAAACGGGTTCAGAATAAAATGGCTCACCCCAAAACCATCGTTGGCCAGAATTAAAGGCAGCGAACTTACAAAAATGGTACAGGCCGGCGTTGGCATGCCAATAAACGAAGTGGTCTGCCGGGTATCGATGTTGAATTTAGCCAGCCGCAAAGCCGAAAAAATGGTAATTACAAAAGCCATAAACGGAAAAACGGTAGCCGAAACGCCTAAAAAAGTGGTTTCGCCTTCCAGCGCCTGAGTAATTAAATGAAACATGATCACGCCCGGAACCACGCCAAAAGAAACCATATCGGCCAGGGAATCGAGCTGCTTACCGATTTCGGAATAAGCTCTTAATAACCGCGCCAGCATGCCATCCATAAAATCCAACACGGCCGCAATACCTACCAGGTAAGCAGCATAAACCAGGTTTCCGTGGAAGGCAAAATAAATGGCCAGGCACCCGGAGAACAGGTTCAGGCAGGTTATAGCGTTAGGCAAATGTTTTTTCATGCGGTACTTTTTTGATGGGAAAAGATACGGTTTTTTTACCGTAAAAACGGATTTTCGCGCTTTTCTTCTCCTATAGTGGTAGCCGGCCCGTGGCCCGGATATACTTTTACATCTTCCGGCAAAACGAATAATTTGGTTTTAATGCTGCTGATGAGCGTATCGAAATCGCCGCCTGGCAGATCGGTGCGGCCAATGCTGCGCTGAAAAAGCACGTCACCGGCAATCAGGTTTTTGCCTTTTTCGTCGTAAAAAACGATGTGACCCGGCGCGTGGCCCGGGGCAAAAATTACTTTCAATTCAGTTTTACCAAAAGAAACGGTATCGTTTTCAGCTAAAAAAGTGGTGGGCAATACTTCTTCGTAATCGGTGAAGCCATAGTTGGGCGCATAAGCCGGAATAGCCCGTAAAGTTGGCAGATCGGCTTCGTGCATTTCCAGGCCTACGTTATAGGTATCGGCTACGAATTTATTGCCCAGCACGTGATCGATGTGGCAATGGGTGTTCAGCAGCTTTATCACTTTCAGGCCGTTATCCGCTACAAACTGCTTTAACTGCGCTTTTTCGGCGGCGGTGGAACAACCCGGATCTACAATTACGCATTCTTTGGTTTCGTCGTGCAGCAGGTACGTATTTTCGGAGAAAGGATTGAAGGTTAGGCCGGTAACGGTCATGGAAAACGGGGGTTAAATTAATGGTGTAAAATTGCGTTAATATTTAGGTATTTCCAATTTAAGAGGGGGATTGGTTATCTGGCGTGTGGAATTTTTTTTATATATGTTGGAGTTAATTGCATAAAAAGTCAGGGCCTGATTATTTTTCCAGATCGAAACCGCGCTTCTTAAAGTGAATTCATGCAGGGAATATTGCTTCTATTTGCCGCATCTCTGCGGAGATTAATGTGTATATTTACCGCATTCTAATTCAAGAACGGTGGCAAAATATATCTATCAACACCAAAACTGGCCAAATTTCACCTGGAACGATCGGGTTATACACGGTATTTTTGGCGAAGTGCGGAACCTCCAGGGTAAAATTTCGGGGCAGATGCATGCGCTGGGCTTTTCGGCCAGAGAAGAAGCTGCGCTCACAACCCTTACGCTGGACGTGGTTAAATCTTCGGAAATAGAAGGGGAGCAGCTTAACTATGAGCAGGTTCGTTCTTCCATTGCAAGGCGTTTGGGAATAGACATTGCCGGCTTAGTGCCCTCCAACAGAAATGTTGATGGTGTGGTAGATATGATGCTCGATGCTACCCGGAATTATCAAAAGCCGCTGACCGAAGCGCGTTTGTTTGGCTGGCATTCCGCCCTTTTTCCGACCGGCTATAGCGGCTTGTATAAAATAGAAGTAGCCCGTTACCGCACCGGCGAAATGCAAATAATTTCCGGGGCAATGGGTAAAGAAAAGCTCCATTACGAAGCGGTTGCCGCCCAAATGGTAAAACCCGAAATGGATAAATTTCTTAGCTGGTTTAATAACGAAGCAGCCCTGGATCCGGTATTGAAAGCAGCCATTACCCATTTCTGGTTTATCATCATTCATCCTTTCGACGATGGTAACGGCCGGATAGCCAGAGCCATTTCCGATATGTTGCTTACCCGGGCCGAAAATAATCCGGAGCGGTTTTACAGTATGTCAAACCAAATATTAGCAGAAAGGAAACAGTATTATGAAGTGCTTCAAAAAGTGCAGCACAGCAGCGGCGATATTACCGAATGGGTAGCCTGGTTCCTTCAGTGTCTGAAAAATGCTTTACTGGAAACTGAAAACACGCTGCAGAAAATAATGCGCAAAACCACCTTCTGGAAAATACACGAACACACGCCCCTAAATGAACGCCAGCGCCTGGTGCTAAATAAACTGTTAATTGGTTTCGACGGAAAATTGAAATCATCGAAGTGGGCGAAGCTAGCCAAATGCTCACCCGACACCGCCTTGCGGGATATAAAAGATCTGATAGAAAAAGGAATATTGCAGCAGGAGCAACAAGGCGGCCGCAGCACCAATTATGAACTGATTGTCTTTTAAAGTATCCTCCTAAAATTGCGTTTATATTTACCAATTTCCAATTAAGGGTTTAAATTGACACTTCTGTTAAAAAAAATACCCTTCCATTAAATGGAAGGGTATATCTATCTTCATCAAGAAAGGGATTGCCTAGTCAATTGGTTTCCCATCGCAGCAAGAATACCAAATAACTATTCTAATTGTATAAGTATTATTTCCATTTAAAGTTGGAGTAGATTGCAATGTATAACCGGAGATTATTGCTGAAGGGCAATTGGATTTGGCATCTGCCAAGTGGATATTTGCTTCTGCCTCAACTTGGTTAACATAAGTAATGAATTCACTGGAATTCAGGTTATATGGGGCAGCTTGGGTTGTAGTAAAAGTATATATGGCATTATAAGGTAGTGTGTAGGCATGTTCACAAATAGGTGTTATGCAATTCAAGTAAGCTACCAGATCACGTCCAAGCCCAGCTATGTTTGTGGAACCGGGAATGTCGCATGGACCTAAAAATGATTGCATTCTTGAATTTGCATTTCCATTATTGCCTTGAGGCAGAATTGTTTCCTTATCAGGATTGCAACTAGAAAGAATAAACAAAAATAAGATTGGGAAATACTTTAGAATTTTCATGGATTTAACTTTTTAGTTAATTGCGCTTACTCTTTACTAGGATTTTCAGCTGACTCCCTAATGAATAAGGATTTGCAAGATTTTAAAAGGATTATGAGATAGATATAATCAATATTAGGGCTAATTAATTAGATTCCAAACAAAATGTATAATAATATATGAGATGTTGTAACAATTATAAATTTCTTGTTATAACATAAATAAAATCATTAATCTATTAAAAAACTTGTTTTGTTATTTAATACGAATAACTTAGGAACACTCAATTGCTGGATTTCCCTGAAGGGAGAATACCCAATGATATGATCAAAAGCTAAATCCTAATTTTATTATGAAAAAAAATCTCACCACCCTCATCTTTTTTTGCATTAGTTTCTATTCCCAAGCCCAGACCCAGATACCCGATCAGCTAGGTCCAAGAACAGCACTCGATATAGATGGGCAACGACAATTTATTGATGCCGGAACCCAGAACCGCAACATTGCCAATGAGGTAACGCTGGAAGTTTGGGTTAGAACCCGGGAAGCGCACCACCAATGGTTGGTAGGGAAACAAGATGCCAGTACAGGATTTCACTTGGGTATTCAGAATGGTAAGGCAATTTTTGGCGGAGCCGGTGGCATAAGCAAGAGTTCAGGCCCTAGTCAAACGGTAGTGAACGACAATAAATGGCATCACCTGGCAGGTACGTTCAAAGCCGGCAATTGGGAGATCTGGGTAGATGGTATCCTGGAAAATAGTTCGATTAGCAGTGGAACTCCTATTATTCTTACCGGAAATGCGCCCCTGATGATTGCCAGAAATCAGTTAGATTCAGCTCAGTATTTAAAAGGGTTCATCGGGGAAATAAAATTATGGAATACTGCCCGGACCGAAAACCAGATCCGCACCTTTATGGCCCGAGTGGTGAACTTAACCACTCCCGAACTGGTAGGGTATTTCCGCTGCGATAGTCATGTGAATATTCCTTCAGCCCAGGATAAATTAAAGGATCTATCTGGCCTGCAATTGCACGGGCAAGCAAATATGCTTCCCAAATATACTTATGCTGCGCCGCCGATTGGCGATGAAAGCTGCTTTTATTACGGTACAGACCTGAAAAATAAGTCCTTTAAAAGTTTCGGTGATTATGAAGACACTATTACCATCCGGAATTTCACCGGGAATGCCAAAGGCATCCATTTGTACAAAAGTGGTACGCTAATCTTAACAACAGGATTTTTGCCTCCCAAAAATTTCAGTGTATTATATTATTTTGGTATTCTCTCTGTGGGAGATACCGCTGCAACTTTCCAGGTTAAATTTTCCCAGGACAGTACTTTTTTTGGCAGACGACCTGTTCTTTACACCAGAACGGACAGCCGGAAAAATTTTGCTAAAATAAGGCCCGGCGTTTACAAACCGGGTTTAGATACAACCTCCCAATATATGGTAAAGGAACGGGGAGAGCTTACTTATATTTTTCCATGTCCTAGTGGTACGGCCTTGAATGTATTTGCTAACGATACAATTGCTAAATGTCCGGAAAATCGTCCTACTACTCTCAGGGCCAGTATAGGTTACGATGTCGTCTGGAGTACTGGCGCCCGAACCAGAAGCATTCAGGTTAACCAAACCGGTAAATATTGGGTAAGGCTTCGGAATCCTTGCGGTGAAATCGGCTCCGATACCTTCCGGGTAGTAATTGCCCCGCCAGTAAAGCTGCCCGTTTTAAAAACTGCCGATACCCTCATCTGCGACAATGCACCGCTGATCCTTAAAATGCCGAAAGGCTATGATTATCTGTGGCCTGGTGGCTCAACGGTCGACACGTTTGCCATAACTGCTGCCGGAACCTACCAGGTAACCACCACTAATCCGCGCTGCGGTAATTCGGTAAGCAGTTCCATAAAAGTTAGAACGGTAGCCTGCAGCCCCGAAAAAGTGTTTATTCCCAACATTATTACGCCCAATAATGACGGCCTGAACGATTTTTTTGCTCCGGTCGGGCTGACTTCCGGGCAATATGGTTTAACCATTTATAACCGCTGGGGCAAACCTGTTTATCAAAGTTTTAGTTATAAGAATAATTGGCAAGCCGAAGGTTTGAGTGGTGGTATTTATTATTACTTTTTCCAAAACGCAGCTTCGGCTAAAACTTATAAAGGGTATATTGAAGTGGTTCGGTAAAGTTTGCAGGTATGCCAGCATTTGTTTTTCAATTTCTAATTTCCGCGGAAGATTTGCCTTTTAATGGAACCCTGCCTTTTACCCAGCAATTTTTTTTAAAACAATAAGATTGGTTTAAAAAACAAAGCCTAAAATTGCCATGTAATTATATTTTGTTAAATTGGCATTTATCCGGAGGTTTGCGCCTAAATGCCTGAAAATGGTGCGCTTAACCGGCCAAAAATTTCGGGGTAGCGCTACGGAGAACAGCGTAAATAAAGGTGTTCAATTATTTCAGCTTAATTAAAGAATTTATGAAAAAGTACGTTTTGTTTTTCTTATTCTTTTTACTGGTTTGCCAGGTGGCTAACAGCCAGCAGTTCGTGAATGCCAAATTTGGAACAGCTAAAAGCGAAACGGCTCAGAAATGCCTTGTTATGCCAGGCGGTACCATGTTGCTGTTAGGTAATGAGGGTATGGATAAATTTGTATTGTATAAAGTAAATACCCTCGGCGATACTATTTTTACCAAAACCCTTAAAATGCCGTTCTATACTTTTAATAGTTCCGATATGGTAGCCTGCCCCAACGGCAATGTTATCCTGATCGGGTTCGAAGGGGGCATTGCCAAAATAGATCAGCACGGTAATCTCCTTTGGGCGCTGAAAAATCAGAATAGAATTTACCGGGCCGGCGTAATGATAACCGATACTACCTTTGCCGTAGCGGGATCGAAGCCAGTTTTCAGCCATATGCAAATGATTCCGGACAAAGGGCCGGACAGCCTTTTTATTTCCAGAACGCACGTAGCCATATACCATACGTCAGGTAAAATGCTTAAAGAGCAGGTTTTTTCTTTCGGGAATAATGATTCAGAATGTGCTACCGATATTCTTTATTCTTCCAGAGGTACCCTGGAGGTTGATGGGTTTGCGTATATGCCAAGCCGGTATCCAAATAATTTTCTGCTTTCGCTTACTAAAGATCTAACCGTGATCCGGGATTCAGTTTTAACGCATCCGGGTATTTATATGGGCAATGCTATGATCGAAAATTCCAGGGGGAATTACGTTTCCTGCGGTTATAAATACCTGAATTCGTCTAATGAAATGGATGTATTTATTCAGGAACGCAATCTGGCAGGCGGTATAATCTGGGAAAAGACCTTCGATTTTAAAGGCAGTGAAGTTGGTACCGGTTTATTCGAAGCCGAAGGGAATTACTACGTTACCGGAAATACGACCAATAAGCCTAATTCCGATCCGAAATATGCCGAAATTATGGTTCTGAAACTTAATGCCGCCGGCGATACCGTCTGGACCAAAGTTTATACCCTGCCGGCCAGGCAATATGCGGTAGATATTAAAAACCTGAACGATTCCCTGCTGGTGGTATTAGGTTCTACTTTTTATAATACCACTTGTGCTAACCCGAACCCTAGTGTGGAGTGCGCGGATCTGTACCTGATGTATATTCATAAAAAAACCGGCGTTTCTAACTTTTTTCCGCCGGCAATACCGCCCGTTGTACAAAATGAGCTGAAAGAAATTTCAGTTTTCCCGAACCCATCTGCCAACGTAGTTAAAGTTCAGGGGCCGGGAATTTCGTCGGTAAAGGTGCGGAATGCAATTGGGAAAGAAATTAAAGCCCGGCAACGTTCCGTTTCTAAAAACGAAGTAGAAATTTCGGGGCTTGAGAAAGGGATTTATCTGCTGCTGGTAGAAACCGAAAAAGGGTTGGAGAAGAAACGGATCGTTGTATTATAACTTTTGGTTTAGGATAGCTTTCAAAACTAAAACGGTATTCTTTCAGGGTAAAAAACCAAGATTTATTGTTTCCCTTTTCAAACCTCCCAGGTTTTTAAAATCCGGGAGGTTTTTTTCATGTCCAGCCTTCCGTTTTATTTCCCCCGCAAACTATTTAAATTATCATATATTCCGGGGTTCTTATAACTTGCTTCATGCTTTACGATTTCGAAAGTAAGATTCCAGTTCAATCTGTCTATCTTTGAATATGGCAAGCAAGCGATTGTATATCATAGCAGGCTGTAACGGGGCCGGAAAAACCACGGCTTCGTTTAACATCCTGCCGGAAATTTTGGCCTGCAAGGAATTCGTAAATGCCGATGAAATAGCCCGGGGACTTTCGCCGTTCCAACCGGAAAAAGTAGCGGTAGAGGCTGGCCGGTTAATGCTAAACCGTATTACAGAATTAATGCAGGCCGGCGAAGATTTTGCCTTCGAAACCACCCTTTCAACCAGAAGTTATAAAAACCGGGTTTTAGAGGCGCAACAAAAGGGGTATTTCGTAACGTTAATTTATTATTGGTTAGAATCCCCGCAGCTTGCCGAAAAACGGGTTGAATTCCGCGTGCAGGAAGGCGGCCATAATATTCCCAAAGAAATTATCAACCGGCGGTACGTAAATGGAATTCAAAACCTGTTCAACATCTATCTTGATATTTGCGATTATACCTTGATCTTCGATAATTCAAGAACTGAACCCGTTTTGGTTTATGAATTTGAGAAAAACGCCGGTGAAACCATTCATGACCCGGAGCGGTTAAAAAGTATAAGAAGCTACCAGCTATGAAAAATACAGATATTACCAAGTTGCGACACGATATTCTGGAAGGGATGAAGGTTTCTTCCGCCAAACTAAAAGCCGTTAAAAAGCAGTTAGGGCAATCGGTGGTGGTTAGTGAAAATGGCGTAATAAAAGAAATTCAGGCCCAACATCTCAAATAGATCGGCTGCTGATGTAAGCTTCTTCAAACGCTATGGTTTTCCGGCTGAAAGGTCGAGAAAAAGTAAATAAATCTTCCAAACCTCCCAGGTTTTTAAAATCCGGGAGGTTTTTTTTGTGCCGAGCCCCGCCGTTTTTATTTCCCAAATTCCATATAAATTACCATATATTCCGGGGTTCTTTTAACTTGCTTCATGCTTTACGATTTCCTGGTAGTTGGCCACGGTTTGGCTGGCGCCATTTTAGCCCGCACCTTAGAAAAACGGGGCTACAACGTGCTGGTCTTCGATGCCGAAAAACCCAATTCGGCGTCTAACGTGGCGGCCGGTTTAATAAACCCGGTGGCCGGCAAACGGTTTGCCAAAAGCTGGCAGGTAGATACTTTTTTACCCGCCGCCGAAGAATTTTACCGCAACCTGGAAACCGAATTCGATACGAAACTTTACCATCAAAAGCCCATTCTGAAGCTTTTCTCCAGCATTGAGGAACAAAACAACTGGATGGGCAAAAGCGCCGAAGACCAGTGGAACGAATACATTGCAGAAACTTACCCGGAACTGCCCGCCTCTCAAATGGTGCATCAGGAATTGGGCGGATTAAAAATTGCCAAAGGCGGCTATGTGCAACTCCGGAAAATGCTGGGGTTACTGCGCCAAAAACTCAAAAAGCAAAATAAACTCTGCACCGGCACGTTTAATTTTAATAACTTATCCCTTACCGGCACCGGAATTTCTTACCAGGATATCGAAGCCCGGCACCTGGTTTTCTGCGAAGGCTGGCAGGCGGTAAACAATCCGTACTTCGGCTGGTTACCTTTTAGTATCAACAAAGGCGAAGTATTGGATATTACGGTTCAGAATTTTAGCGAAGAATGTATCTATAATAAAGGGGTTTACGTTGTTCCTTTAGGAAATGGAAACTGGAAAGTAGGCGCCACTTACAACTGGCGCGAACCCACCGAAGATACAACCGAAGACGGCCTCCGGGAACTGGAAACCAAACTAAAGCAATTGCTGAAACAGCCTTTTGGGGTAGCGAAACACGAAGCCGGCATCCGGCCCGCCGTCCGCGACCGCAAACCGCTTATCGGTATTCACCCGGAGCAACCGGCCTTGAGCATTTTTAATGGCATGGGCTCTAAAGGGGTTTTAATGGCGCCGTTTCTGGCGGAGCAGTTTGCCGGAATGCTGGCAGGAGAAGGCGCCCTGTGGCCCGAAATTTCTATTACCCGGTACCAGCAATTTTATCAGAAAGGAAATTAATTTTATGGCAAATATCCTTACCCGGTTTTTTTCGCCGGTTTTAGTGCTGCTTTTCCTGTTGGCGGGGCAGAGGGCAATGGCCCAGGCTTCGGAAGAGGAGTTTGGCCGCAACCGCATTCAATACAAAACCTTTAAATGGCAATATTACAGCACCCCAAATTTTGAGGTTTACTTTTACGGCAACAGCAAAGAGCAGGCCCTGCGCACCGCCGAATTTGCCGAAAAAGAGCTCAAACGCATAACCAGCCTTATTGGCTACTACCCGTATTCCAAAATTACCGTACTGCTTTATAACTCCGTAGGCGACATGCGCCAGAGCAACATTGGCCTCAACGACGATCGTTTCCAGACCGGCAGCGAAGCCCTGTTCCTGAAAAATAAGATCGAAATTGCCTTTGAAGAATCGCAGGTTACCTATAAGAAGAATATTACCTACCGCCTGAGCCAGCAATTGCTCAACGATATGATGTACGGCGGCAGCCTGAAAGAAGTACTCCAAAGCAGCTACCTGCTGAAGTTACCGGATTGGTTTGTGAGCGGCGTTTCGGCTTATATTTCCGAAGGCTGGAGCGTAGAAATGGACGGGTACATCCGCGATATGATGGAAAAGACCGAAGGCAAACGCCCCGAAACAATTTTCCTGCGCAACCAGCGGCTGGCCGGCCAGTCGGTCTGGAACTACATTGCTGAACGTTACGGCTACACCGCTATCCAGAACATTCTGAACCTTACCCGCATAACCCGCGACATTGAAATTGGTATTTCCAGCAGCCTGAACGTGCCCTACCGCAAATTCATGCGCGACTGGAATTCTCACTACCTTCAGATCAATACGCAACCCGATGCCGAATTTATTGCCCTTTCCCGGGAAAATCAGGTTTTGCCTACCAACCGCCGCCTTCGCCGCTATTCGGAAGTTTCTATGAGCCCCAACGGGGAACAAATGGCTTTTGCCGTGAACGACCGGGGAAGTTATAAAGTGGTGGTGCAGCATGTGGCTTCCGGTAAAAGACGAACCGTGCGCCGGGGCGGCTATAAAACCCCCGATCAGAAAGTAGATTTTAACCTGCCGGTTTTAGCCTGGCGCAGCAATACGCAGCTTAGCGTGGTAGAAGAAAAGAAAGGCCAGCTGGTATTAACCAGTCTGAACCTGGTAAAAGGAAAGCCGGCCGTTACCAATCTCGGCCAGTTCTCATCGGTTAACAGTTTACGCTATTCCGACGATGGCAAATTGCTGGTAATGAGTGCCGTTAAAAACGGCCAGGCCGACCTTTTCCTTTTCCGGAGTTCGCGCCAGCCGGAGCAGCTTACCAACGATGTTTTCGACGACCGGCACCCGGTTTTCCTGAAGAATAGTACTGCCATTGCCTTTGCTTCTAACCGCTGGCTCGATTCTTTGGGTCCGGTAACCGGCTCTTTCGATAAAGCGGTAGATAATTTTGATGTGTTCCTTTACTTTCCGGACCGTAATACCTACCGTTTTCGCCAGCTTACTTCCACCATTTCCAACGAAACCTTACCGGTTCCGGTAGAGAACGGCATTCTTTATCTAAGCGAAGAAAGCGGCATCCGGAGCGTGCACCGTTACGATCTGGGCACCGGCACTTCAAGCCGGGTTTCCAATTACCTGCAAAACATAGAAGCCTACGATTACCACCAGGCAACCGGGAACCTGGCATTTACTGCCACCGAACGGTCGCGGCAGAATATTTACCTCTTCCGGAACTTTACGGCCACGCCAATTACGGAAAATTTTAAAACCGTGCGCCAGGAAACCCTGGAAGCCCGCAGCCGGGCGCCCATCATCCGCGAATCGGTAAAGAAAGTGGCCCCGGCCCCGGCAGATACCACTACCAAAACAACCAAACCGGAAACTGCCAAAGCCGATGAACCGATAGACATTAAGAATTATAAATTCGATACCAAAGCCCGGACCCCGGAAGAGCCGGTCAAAAACCAGCCCATTACGGTTAAAACCATTAAAGCGCCGGCCCCGGCCGAAGCTCTGCAAATTACCGGTCCGTTCAATTACGATCTCCGGTTCAGTATCGATAAAGCCGTAATGTCTATTTACGACGATAATTTAATGGGCTTTGGGTTTGTGGCAAAAGTAAACATGTCGGACCTGTTCGAAGACCACCGCATAGAAGGCGGGCTGTTCGGGATAACGGATCTGCAGCTGCCTACCAGCGATTTTTACGGCGAATACACCAATTACAAAAAACGTTACGATCTGAAAGCAACTTACCGGAAGCAAACCATTCTGGCTGGGTTCGGACCCGATCTTTTCCGGTTCCTGCGGCATGAATTTAAACCATCGGTTATTTACCCGATTACGCACGGGCTAAGCGTACGTGCGGTTCCGCAGTTTATAAATACCCGGCGCACCGATATTAGAGCCCTGGCCGAAAAAGACAGCGTAAGCGATTTTACCGGCCTGGGCACCGAACTGGTTTATGATAACTCTATAATTACGGGGGTAAATATGCTGGAAGGCACCCGCATGAAAGTGGGAATAACCATGTTGCGCGGGCTTCATAATAAAAACGAAAGTTTTGGCCGGATCTACGCCGATCTGCGCCATTACCAGAAACTGCATAAACAAATAATTCTGGCTAACCGGGTAAGTTACGGGGCATTTTTTGGCCAGGCTAAAAAAGAGAACATCCTGGGCGGCGTAGATAACTGGTTGTTTGGCGGCGGCGATCCGCTCCACGACAGCTTTAACCGGGTGCCGTCTGCTGCCGACGTTTTCTTTTTGCAGTTTGCCACCCCTATGCGCGGGTTCGGTTACAATGCCCGCCAGGGACCAAAAGTGTTGCTTTATAATGCCGAACTCCGGTTGCCAATTGTGCAGTACCTGTTCCGTTCGCCGGTTTATTCCGGGTTCTTCAACAACCTGCAGCTAACCGGCTTCTTCGATACCGGCACCGCTTACTCCGGAGGCAATCCGTTTAACCGCAATAATTCTTTTAACACCCAGACCGTAGGCGGCAATGGTAACCCTTTTGAAGCTACCGTGGTAAATTTCCGGAACCCGTTCCTGATCGGATATGGCGTTGGGGCCCGTACTACGCTTTTGGGCCTTTATGGAAAAATGGATGTTGCCTGGCGCGAAGAAGATGGCCAACAGAACGGTCCGCGGTTTTACCTTACCTTAGGCTACGATTTTTAATGCGGCGTAAAACCGGAAGGATAATTACCGGCATCGTTGCGGCAGTTGCATTGGGCGCTGCCGCACTTTATTTTACCGGCAAAACCTACGTGTACCGGGCCCTTTACTACAACTTTGCCGATATAGACGATAACCGCATTTTTGAGGAACGCATAATTCCCGCCGCTAACCCGCAACCCTGGCCCGTTTCTAAAAAGTACAACCAGGTTTCTTTACCCGAAGCCTTTCAGAAACAGCAGGAAAAACTTAAACTGGCCGGCTTTGTGGTTATCTGCCAGGATTCTTTGCGCAAGGAATATTACGGGAAAAACTACGGGCCGGAATCGCTTACCAATTCATTTTCGGTAGCCAAAAGTGTGGTAAGCATGCTTATAGGTGTTGCCCTGCGGGAAGGCCGGATAAAAAGTATAGACCAGCCCGTAGCGGATTTCATTCCCGAATTTAAAAAAGGGGCAAAGAGTAAGATCACCATCCGTCATTTGCTGACCATGAGTTCCGGGCTGGATTGGGATGAATCGTACAGCAACCCGCTTTCCATGACCACCGAAGCCTACTACGGCGACGATCTGAAAAGCCTGATCCACCGCCAGGAAGTAGAAACCGAACCCGGCAAAGAATTCATTTATAAAAGCGGCAATACCCAGCTTTTAGGTTTTGTGCTGGAAGCTGCCACCGGCATGAACTTGAGCGATTACGCTGCCTCCCGCCTCTGGCGCCCGCTGGGCGCCGAACAACCCGCCGAATGGAGCCTCGATAAAATTGAAGGCATCGAAAAAGCCTATTGTTGCCTGTATTCCAACGTCCGCGATTTTGCCCGGCTGGGTCAGCTTTATTTAAACAATGGCATCTGGCACGGCGATACCATTGTTGATCCGGCCTACGTGAAAGCTTCCGTTACCCCAACCGGCTTGAAAGATAAATTTACCGGTGCCAAAGGCAATTTTTACGGTTACCAATGGTGGCTTATTCCCGATTATAAAGGCCTGGAGATCTTCTACGCCCGCGGCATTTTAGGCCAGTACATTATTGTAATTCCGGAGAAAGAAATGGTAGTAGTGCGGTTAGGCGAAAAGCGGGGCGATAAAAAAGGTATGCACCTGCAGGATGTGTATGATCTGACAGATGCCGGTTTAGCGGTCTGCAGGTAGGAAACTTTCAGGTGTTGGACTGCAAAAGGAACTGGCGCAAGTGTTAAGCGAAAGCGTCACTTGTGCCTCAATAACATTGCGAAAGTCTCCAGACTTTCGAGGCCTTTCCTGCTTAAAATCCGGCTTTCTGAATCCGCAAGTCTGGAGACTTGCTTTTGTTTAAAAGTCACAAGTGACGCTTCGCTTAACACTTGCGCCATATATAGTTCCAGGCAGCTCCGTAAGAATCAACGCTAGCGAGCCTATTTAAACTTATTTGTTTGAATTTCCAGGAAGCGGATTCCAGTATTATTCACTTCAATCAGGTGTCGGTCTTTTACTATAAACGTAGTTTTGCTAAAGTTCTTTAGCAGTTTTGAATTATCAGTGGTAGAAAGGAACAAGGAATCAGCGGTAAATTTATAAATTCCTTTTGCTCTTACTTTTCGTAGAGTTCCTAATTCAAAAGTTTTGTCATCAAAAAGCTTTAGCAGTATTCCTCCTGAAGAGGCTTCTCTGGTGGCAACTAAAACAACTTCTTTTTCAGAACTTTCAGAATTGATTGTTTTTGATTCGCAGCCCCAAAGAATTCCCATTGAGAATAAGCCTAAGATTAAAACCATATTTCTCAAACCATATGCTAGGAATTTAAAACCAGCAAAAGCGACAGCGGAAACCAGAATTAAATAAGAAAATGTTTTTAAGCTCTCCCATAATTTTTGTGAAATAGCGTATTGATTCCAGAAATAGAATAGCCAGTAAATTTTAGCTAGAAAAGCAATAAGGGCAAAAGGTAGTAAGCTAGAAATTATCAAAATCAAAACCATTTCGGGCATGGCTAACTTCATGTAATTTCCACCGATTACAAAAACTAAGGCCAGCGAAGAAAGAATAACGATGCTTCCGCAATTTTCGGGGGCAATTATTTTTGCAAACAGGCTTTTCATGCTTCAAGGTAAACAAAAAAGCGAAGCAGCTTCCACAGCCGCTTCGCTTTTTATAGAATTACTTTTTCGGTTTAAAACCCTATCGTTTGCTTACGCTAAAACCCCGGCCAATAACGATTCAAAAATCGCTTTACCATCAGTATTACCTAAATCGGCGTCAGCAGCCCGTTCCGGGTGAGGCATCATGCCAAATACGTTGCGGCCTTCGTTCGTAATGCCGGCAATATTATCCAGAGAGCCGTTGCAATCAAATTCCGGGGCAATAATACCATCGTGGGAGCAATAGCGGAACATTACCTGGTCATTGTCCTGGATCTTTTTGAGCATATCGGCATCGGTGTAAAAACGGCCTTCGCCGTGCGCTACCGGAATTTTATAAGCTTTATTCGTATCCAGCAATTGCGTGGCCAGCAGGTTGGTGGTTTGCGGTTTTATGTACACGTTTTTGCACATGAATTTCTGCTCCTGGTTCCGCAATAGCGCGCCTGGCAATAATCCGGCTTCGGTCAGGATCTGGAAACCGTTGCAGATTCCCATTACGTAACCGCCGCGGTTTGCGTGCTGAATTACTTCCTGCATAATAGGAGAGAACCGGGCAATAGCACCGCTGCGCAGATAATCGCCGTAGGAGAAACCGCCGGGCAGCATAATAAAATCGCAGTTCTGCAGGTCGTGGTCTTTGTGCCACAATTTTACTACTTCTTGGTTCATGGTCAGGCTTAGTACGTCTATCACGTCCTGATCGCAATTGGAACCGGGGAAAATTACAACTCCAAATTTCATGGCTCAAATATAGCTAAATTTCAGCGGGTTCAGATTTCAGGCCTCACTTTTTCTGTGCTTTTGCCTACCATTTTGCCTTGCTTTTTAATTGCGGGCGCTTTTGCCGGAATAAACTTTCGGGCTCCAAAAAAAGCTGTAATTTTACAGGCTTTATTTAGTTGCTTATGTTACAATCAATGACCGGCTTCGGCCAGGCCCGCCTCGAAACGGAAACGTATTCTATTGCCGTAGAACTGAAATCGCTTAATTCTAAAACCATGGACCTGAGTTTGCGGCTGCCGCGGTTCTTAATGGAAAAAGAACTGGAGATCCGCAACCTGGTAACCAAAAGCCTGGTGCGCGGCAAAGTAAACCTGACCATTGAGCATAATGCCAATAAAATGGCCAAAGCCAAAAACCGCGTAAACCAGGAATTGCTGCAACTTTATTACCAGGACCTGGAAGCGGCTGCCAACCTGGTGGGCGCCGAAAAAACCGACCTTTTCCGGCTGGCGCTGCAAATGCCCGACGTAATGCAGGCGGACCAAAACCCCGAAGAAACCGAAGCCGAAGTATTGACCTGGGAGCAGATCCTGCCGGTTTTTCAGGAAGCCATGCAGAATCTCATTAATTTCCGGAACGACGAAGGCAAAGCCCTGACCGCCGAAATTATTTCCTACATTGAGCGCATCCGCATTCTGCTTTCCGAAATCGAGAAATTTGACCCGGTCCGTATTGAAAATATTAAGCATCGCATTACCATGCACCTGGCCGAATTAACGGCTTCGGAACAATTCAATCAGAACCGCTTTGAGCAGGAAATGATCTATTACATTGAGAAATTAGACATTGCTGAAGAAAAAGTGCGGTTGCTCAACCATTTGCATTACTTTACCGAAACGGTGTACCTGCCTGAGCCAACCGGCAAAAAACTGGCTTTTATTGCCCAGGAGATCGGCCGCGAAATAAACACCATTGGCTCTAAGGCCAACGATTCTACGGTGCAGCATTTTGTAGTGGAAATGAAAGAAGAACTGGAAAAGATCAAAGAGCAGATAAACAACATTCTGTAAATTTTTCTTTCCGGGCGGTAATCGAAAAGTGATCCGGATAATTATTGAAGTGCCACATTTTACGGTAATATCTTGTCTATAAAGTAAACCGCTCCGGGATCTGATTAAAGCAGCCTGATATTTTTCTTCGGGATAGAACTGTAGGTTGTTAAAATTTTTTTGTAATTTTAAAGAACCTGCCTGAAATCGAATTTTTAAGGCTAAAATGCATTCTCCGGAAAAGAAGCTACCCGTTATGTTAAAGAAGCTACTGCTCAGTTTACTCTTTCTATTAAGTTTTATGGCTGCCGTGCAGGCCCAGAACCGTACTTGTGCCACCATGTCGCACCTGGAAGCGCTTGAAAAGCAATTTCCGGGCACAAAAGCCCAACTTCAACAAACCAACAAAGCCATTCAGGCCGTGGAGACCCAGGCCGGGAATAATAAAAAAAGCGCTACTGTTCTGGTTATTCCGGTAGTGGTACACGTGGTTTATAAAACCCAGGCTCAGAATATTTCGCAGGCCCAGATCGAGTCGCAGATAGATGTTCTGAACGAAGACTTCAATAAACGGAATGCCGATACCGTTAATACGCCCGTACCCTTCAGGCCTTTGGCCGGTAAAATGCGGGTACAGTTCGTACTGGCCCAACGCGACCCTAACGGCGATCCTACCAATGGTATTACCCGCACGCTAACCAACCAGAATTTCTTTACCGACGACGATGCCATTAAATTCAACAACCTGGGCGGCAAAAACGGTTGGGACCGCGACCGGTACCTGAACATCTGGGTAGGTAATTTAGGCGGCGGGATATTGGGTTATGCGCAGTTTCCGGGAACCGGGGCTCCGGAAACCGACGGTGTAGTAATAAGGAATGTTTACTTTGGCCGTACCGGTTCGGTTGTCGCGCCTTTTAATAAAGGCCGCACCGCTACCCACGAAGTAGGCCATTGGCTGGGCTTATTCCATATCTGGGGCGATGAACCAGCTTGTCAGCGTGACGACCTGGTGGCCGATACGCCGTTGCAGAAAAGCGAGAATTACGGTTGCCCTTCTTTTCCGCAGGGTAGCACCACCAGTGGCGGTTCCTGCACCGGCAGCACCCCCGGTTCTATGTTTATGAATTTCATGGATTATACCGATGACGCCTGCATGAACATGTTTTCGCAGGGGCAGGTTAGCCGGATGCAGGCTGCTGTTTCTACTTCAAGACCTACTATAGCCACTTCAAATGGCAGCCAGCCGGTAACTACGCTTAACCTGGATGCTTCTGTTTTCCAGGTATTAAGTCCGAAAGGCAGCAGTTGTAATCCGGTGTTCACGCCAAAAATTATCCTAAAGAACCGGGGAACTACAACTTTAACTTCCGCAACCATTACCTACCAGATAAATAGTGCTACGCGTACCTATAACTGGACCGGCAGCCTGGCCACGTATGCAACTGCCCTTATTACCCTGCCGGTGGAGAACGTAAATTCCGGCAGCCATACTTTCACGGCAGTTTCTTCCTTACCAAACGGCCAGACCGACAACGATCCTTCCAACGATTCCCAAACCATTAATTTTACGGTTACCCCGGTTGTTCCCGGCTTAAACCTGCCTTATACCGAAAGCTTTGAATGTACAACCTGCGGCAGCCTGCCTTACCCGGGCTTTACGCTTAATAATCCGGATAACAGCTACACCTGGCAGCAAAGCAGCAGGGCTATTCATGGCAACAGGTCGGTTTTTGTAAATAATTACGATTATTACTTTATCGGCCAGGCAGATGAACTGATCTTTAATTCTCTTAATTTAACCAGCGCGCCTTCTCCTGAATTAACGTTCCAGGTAGCCTACACCCCAACCGGCTTCGGCGGGCCGTACGGCGACACCCTGGAAGTTCTGGCCTCCGTAGATTGCGGTTTCAGCTACACCAGTATTTACAAAAAAACCAAACAGGCCCTGGCTACAGCGCCGCCAATATTCAGTGCGTTCACCCCAACCCAAAGCCAATGGCGAATGGAAACCGTGCCGCTGAATAATTTTGCCGGCAATACCAATGTGATCCTGAAATTCCGGCATACTACGGGTTATGAAAACAACCTGTATCTGGATGATATCCGGGTTAGCGGGGTGCTGGGCATTAAAGAAGTATCAGACCACGCCGCTTTAACTGTATTCCCGAATCCAACAACAGGGCTGCTCACCATTCAGGCGGAAAAATACAACGGTAAGGAAGTTACGGCTTCCGTAAAGAATGCTTTGGGGCAGGAAATACTCCTGCAGAAAACCAAACTGCAGGGAAATAACCTGCCTTTAGACCTGCGCGGAAACCCGGCCGGCTTGTACATTATTCAGCTTGCCATTGGAAATGAGATCCTGACCCGGAAAGTAGTGCTATCGGAATAAAGTAAGGCTCAAAACGGTAGGCTTTTCAGCTAAAAAAGTCCCGGTGCTCCAGATTGGTAGCGCCGGGACTTTTTTGCTATTTGAAGTGATCAGGAATAAAACTTACCTGCCAATAATCTGAAGCCTGGATAGTAAAATAAATCTTAGAAGGGAAGCCAGCGCCTGAATACGTAATTTACCAGCGGAATAATACCCAGCACGGTACCCGAAATTAAAAGAAAAAATACCAGCAGGGCGCTGAGCCAGCGTAAAAAGAAACCGTCTGGAAAGCCAAAAACATAAAGCTCCAGCGTAAGCGACATTAAAAAACTGATCCCAAAAATTATTTTTAGCGCCCTGATCCGGCGGGGAGTAAGCCATTTAAAGCCGGCCGGAGCAGCTTTGGGAGCAGGTTTCCGGTAGCCTGTGCGGGGAGTGTTTTGTTTCATTTGCTTAAGGGGTTGGCTGCCTTTTTCCAGGTAATTGTTGGTAGAAAGGAAACCTGCCACGAAGATACAAATTAACCGCTTAGCAGAAAGGGATTCTCCGTTACCAGTCTTCTAACCGCCTCCGGGAAACCACTTTAACCAAAACAGGGCAGCGCCGTAAAACCGGAACTAAAAATAGTATCAGAACCAATCAACTTAACCTACCGAACCTATGAAGTTACTTTACAAGATCATGGCTCCCCGCGTTTTTAGTTTTTTAATGGTTTTTTCTATAGCCGGTTTAGCCGCTTGCAGCACGGGTACCAAACCCGGCGATACCAACGTGGAAGAGGGCAGCTCTAAAAATAAAAATCCGGATAACCGCGATGAAGATGGCCAAAATACCAGCAGCAGCATAGATACCCACCAGGATACCATCGATGCGCTAATGGATACCTCCAAAGTCCGGAACGATGCGTATGAGCGTTCTAAAAAAACGCCGCATACGGCTAACCCGGGGGGCGGCCACGAAGGCCACGGCCATTAATGAAAAATAAAAAGCCCGGTTTTATAGCCGGGCTTTTTATTTTCTGAACGTATGATTAGTTTATTTAAAAAGGAAGCCGTTGGGAGCAATGTTCACCCCAAAAGAATCGATAACTGCGCCGTTAGTATTATAGCGGATCACTTTTCCATCTGAAACAAAATCGCCGGCATCGGCACCGTAAATAATATTGTCCTGCGGATCTACCCCAATACCGTAGAAATTCCGGTTTATCAGGGAAGTAGTTGGCAGCGCCGCATCAGAAATATTCATGCGGTATACCTTGCCATCGAAAGTATAATACAATACATTTTTAGCTGCGTTTATAGTAAGGTCCTGTGGCGAACTGCTAAGTGCCGGGAAAGTTAACATGGTTTCAACCGTGTTGGTAACGGGGTTGATCCGTACCAGGGTGCCATCTGTTGTGCCATAGGTTTCGCCGCACAATACCCAGATTTTATTGTTGGCATCCCGTACCAGGCTGTTGGAGTAGTTAGCAATAGTAATAGGGCTCTCTGCCGTTTCGGTGGTCAGGTTTATTACTGAAATAAAATTCTCATCGGAATTGGTAACGTAAAGCTTGTTTTCTACGATCAGCAGCTGTTCCGGCAACTTTCCTACGGGAATGGTTTTGGTAACGGTATTGGTGGTAAGGTCAATTATAGAAACCCTGCCCGCTCCGGTAAATGTTACGTATTCTGTAACGTAACCTTTATTGCCTGAAGCTACAAAATAACGCGGATAACTTAAACCGGAAATGGTACCCGCAGATTGAAACGTATTAGCATCTGTTACTTCTATTTTAGCCCCGTTATTTATTACAATATACGCCTTATCGTTATGCACCGCTATAGATTGCACAATTGACCCTAATGGCCGGTTATTTACCGTCTGGAACAAACTTTTCCGCAGGTTTCGGGTAGTCTGGTCATAGTAACTCACGGAGCCGCTTCCGGAAAAATCGCCTTCGTTCGTAACAAAAACGCCGCGCTCATAAGGTCCTTTGGCGCCGGTATTGATAGGGGTTGCCGGATCGTTTATGGGGTCTGGTTCTTTTTCGCAGCTACTGAAAAAAAAGGAGCTGCCAAGGCAAAGTGTAAGAATAAGCGATTTGGTGAAATAGGTGGTTTTCATGTTTAATTTATGGTTGAATTTCAATTGGTTTCTTTGGGTTATCTAAATGGAAGCGCAGGCTCAGGTTATAATGCCGGCCCGGCATGGCATAATATTCCAGGTTCTGGTAAATGGTATTCTGAAGGTTGTTGATCCGGCCTATAAGTTGAAAAGCCACCCGGTTAAGGGTAATTGTTTTTCCGAAGGCGGCATTTAATAAATGGTAGGCCGGCAGCCAGCGGTCGTTTTCCGGGGAGGTGAACCGGTAGCCGGTATATTGCCAGCTCAGATCGGCAAACCAGCTTTTGAAAGCAATACTGGTGTGGGCGGTAGCGGTGGAAAGCGGCACGTAGATCAGCTGTTTACCTACTGGTTCTCCGGATTGGTTCACGGCTACCTGTTCCGAAATGGTGTAAGCATAATTCCAGCCGGCCTGCAGCTTCCAGCCGGAGAACGTATAACCCAGATCTGCCTTCGCTTCGAGCCCTTTGGTCTGTACTTTTTTTAAGTTCTTTGGCGCCCACTGGTTATTAGGCCCCGGCACCCACTGGATCCAGTTATCTACCCGGGTCTGGTAGCCGGTAACTTCGGTTTCGAAAGTCAGCTTTTCCGGAGAATAGACAAATGCCAATCCCGATTCAAAATTCAGGCTTTCTTCAGGTTTCAAATTAGGGTTTCCGGGCGGCCAGAACCGGTCGTTCAGAGTTGGCACCCGGTAACCCCGGCTGATATTGCCTTTCCAGTTCAGAACCGATCTTTCCTGCGTTAATACTGCCAGGTTAAACCCAAACGTAGGACTGGCCGGCGGATCGAAGCGTTGGATAAATGCCTGCCGCCAGTTGAAATTCAAGGCAAAGGTTCGGGAAACATCGTACCGAAGCAGGCCAAAAACGGCGGCCCGGTTTTCAGTAACATTCCGGCCGTAATCAGAAACCTGGGCGGCAAAATGCTGGCCTTCGGCGCCTACGTTCAAGTTTATTTTGTTTTTAAAACTGAACCCGTGTTCCGCCTGAACCTGGTAGGTTTGCACCTCTGATAAAGAATTAAGCGACTGGTCGCGGAAGTTCATAAAGTCGTTGAAAAAGGCAGCCCGCACATTGGTATTTCCTAACCCGGAATTGTGAGCCCATTCGGCCATCAGGCGCAGGTTCTTATTCAGGTTGCGGGCGTTAGTATTGGCGCTGACCATGGTTGGCTGGGCCTGCGTGTTGCTATGCGTATACCAGTTCCGGAAGCTGAAAAGGTTATTCGGGTTGGCCCGGTAGTTGAAGTTAGCGGTAAAACCATATTGCTCCAAAGCCGCATTTTCCTGGTTTTCTCTGGGCGCCCCGAATTTGGTATAATTAATAAAGGAGAAATTGTTTTCGGCCTGCAAATGAAAAACCGAAGCATCTATTCCGAATTTTTCGGTCCCAAAGCTACCTTCTGCCTGCGTAAACTTCCGGCCGAAACTTCCGAAATCCTGCTGCCCACCCAACTTTAATCCCGGAGAGATGGCAGTTTTTGAACCTAACAGAATAGCGCCGCCAATTGCCCCTGAGCCAAAGTTGGCGCTGCCCGAACCATGTAAAATCTCCACCGATTTCAGGGAATTAACCGGAAGTAAAGAAAGATCGGTAAGGCCTAAAGTGGGTTGGGTAATGGAAAATCCGTTCCATAAAACGGCGGTGTGTTGTGCCGAAGTGCCCCGGAAAGAAACGGTGGCCAGCATATTCTGGCCATAAGTTTTAACAAAGATCGGGGTGCGGGTTTGCAGCAGATCGGCCAGGTTACCGGCTTTGTTTTGCGACAGGGCGGCGGAATCTATTTTGGTCTGGCGGCTGCCGGGCGTAAACAAAGCTATCCGGCGGGCGGTTATCTGCACTTCGGCAAATTGCCGGGAACCCAGCGTGTCGGGCTGCTGCCCAAACGTGAGCAGCGGCAACAGCCAGGTAATGCAAACCAGGAAACTAAATTTCAGCATCATTCCGTCCTAAAAGCTAACGCTTAAGGGGAGCAAACTGCGGTGCCGGAAAATTTAACGAAAAATCTGCGTGCCTGGCCAGTTCAGCTTTTTACCCGAAAGCGTTCTTGTTTTAAATCCGATCGGGCAGGTCTCCTGGCTCTCTTCATCAGTTTAGGCCTTCCCATTTCGGATGCTTCCGGAAACAGTGGCTGTTAGAATAAACTGACAATAATAGAAGATTACAGTTGCGGGAACAGCACAGGTATTACACCTGTTTCCCTTTTAAGACGTTTTTCGCGGCAGCGAAATCCATCACCTTATCTGCTACAAAGGTACAACTAATTTGGAGATTTGAAAATTTGAAAATTAGAAGATGTGGAAATGTGAAAATTAGGAAATTTGAAAAATGGAGAATGATGAAATTAGAATTTGAGGAAATGAGGAAGTTAAGGGTTCTCCAGAAAATGATCTCGTTGTCATCCTGAGCACAATTGAGAGCGGGAGCGCGAAGATTGCGAGCGTAGCTCTTAAGGACCTCATCGGCGGCACGCAGGATGGTTTTTCGGAAAAACAAAACCAGCCAGCTGCATAATCGTTTTCCACTAATCACTAATCACTAATCACTAATCACTAATCACTAAAACTTGAAGCTTCCGAAAGAATTCTACCGCCGGCCCGATGTGGTACAGATAAGCAAAGACCTGCTGGGAAAATTCCTGTACACCAAAATAGACGGCATTTTAACCGGCGGCATGATCGTAGAAACGGAGGCCTATTCGGGAGAGAACGATAAAGCCTGCCATGCGCATTTAGGCCGCCGCACCAACCGCACCGAAATTATGTACGCCGAAGGCGGCGTGGCTTACGTGTACCTGATCTACGGCATTTACAACCTGTTCAACATTATTACCAACGTGCAGGGCAAAGCCGATGCGGTTTTAATAAGAGCCATAGAACCAACCGAAGGCTTAAAAGAAATGCAACTCCGCCGGAAACTGCCGCAGGTACAGCACAACCTCACGGGCGGCCCCGGTTTACTCACCATGGCTTTAGGAATTACCACCAAACATTACGGCGAAGACCTTACCGGCAATTTAATCTGGGTAGAAGAAAAAGGAATTGAAATTCCGGAAACCGAAATAATTGCCAGCCCGCGGGTTGGTATTGCCTACGCCGAAGAGCACGTGCATTTGCCCTGGCGGTTTCGAATTAAAGGAAATAAATGGATCAGCAAAGCGAAATGACTATTAATTGTTAATTGTTTTTTGCTGGATCATACCTGGCGCAAGTGTTAAGCCGGAGGCGTCACTTGTGACTAATGAACACTTCGGAAGTCTCCAGACTTCCGTGTATTTTATTACAGATGGTTTTCCCTTGAACCCAACAGTCTGGAGACTGGCTTTTGTCCTTCAGTCACAAGTGACGCCTCCGGCTTAACACTTGCGCCAAAAAAACCATTAAACCAATTTAGCCATTATACTTTCTCACAAACCAGAATTACCGGCTGCTGGTGCAGATCGGTAGTAGCAAAAAGATACAGGTTGCCGCCTTCTTTCAGGCCGGTTTTCTGGCGGATCTGGGCTACCGTTTCCGGAAAATTGCGGACGGTAATGTTGGCCTTCTTTTCCGGAATTAAACTGAGCAGCACTTTTTTCTGGTATTTAGCTACCGTTTTCACTTTAAAGCTGCGGCCGGGAAAATCAGGATGAAGGTTTTCGGAGGTGTATAAATGGCTGTTGCGGTGCAGTTTTTTCAGCCCAAAGCGCTGCGCCACCTGCCGGAAAGGGCCGGCTTTCATAATAGCCGCATTTGGTTCATAGATAAAAGCTAAAGGCTCTGAATACTGAATTTCCGTAGTTTCTTCCGCAGCTTTATGAAAAGTAAATTCGGACGGCTTGCTACCTTTTGTGTTCAGGTTAACGGCCGTAATTTCCGGGTCCGGATTTTCAGCGTGGCCGATCTGGTACAATACTTCTTTGCATTCGTTCTCTACTGCAATTACCCAGATCTTTTCCACCGTTTTAAGTTGGGAAACTGCCAGGTTTAAATCCAGCAGGGGAGAGGTTTTGAGCAGAACGGTTCGGGCTTTTTGCTTTAACTCCGGCAGCAAACTTAAAATATCGGGTTCGCAGTCTTCCAGTAAATGGACTTTCTGGTTGGCAGTGCCGCGCCGGGCCGGGTCCAGGTAAATACAGTCGGCAGTTTTCTGGAAATTATCCAGAAAAACAGTAGCATTTTGGGCCAAAAAAGTGACGTTCCCAATACCCAGTTTTCCGAAGTTATAGGCTACAATTTCGCTCAACGCCTGGTTTTGTTCCACGTGGTAAACCTGCCGGAAGTGTTGGGCAAAATGAAAAACATCTACCCCAAAGCCTCCCGTTAGATCTACCAATAATTCCCCCGAAACCAGGCTGGCTTTGAATTGAGCCGTTTGCTCCGAAGATGCCTGTTCTACCGATAAATTCGCCGGAAAAATAAGGTCGTAGTTTTCGGCCCAGGCCGGGAGTTTGGTTTTTGCTTTCTGCCGGGCCTGGATCTGTTGTACCAGTTCGGCTACCGGCAGGTCCGGGAACCGACTGGCCTGAAGCATAAGGCTGGCCGGGTCGGCGGTTTTGTGGGTTTCTAAAAAATGGCGGGCTGCTGACGAAAAGGGCTGAAGCGACATAATAAAAAGGAATGCCCGTTACAATTCCCACTGCAACGTAAGGGCGGGAATTATTTCCCGGTTGAAGCGGGCTCCTACGCTCCAGGTATCAGGCTTTAACTTTAAGAAACCGCTCTGGTTTTCCATGATGGCAAAGGCGTTGTATTCTTTAATGGCCCGCTGCATGTGCTGGTCGGTATTCCGGACCACATACACATTTACCAGCAGACTGCCCAGGGCTAAGCCGGCGTACACTTTTTGCCTGTTATTGAAATAGGAATATCCATCGCCGCTCAACACTTCATTCGCATATAAAGCAATTGCCGAAATAAAAACCAGGCGTTCGGCTACGTAGGCAATTTTGTAGTTCCGGAATTTGTTCAGCTCTTTTATAGCATCGGGGCTTGGCGAAAGGTCTTTCCGGAGTTTTTGGCCAAAAAAACCGGCATTCTTTTCCTGCTGGTTTGCGCCCAGGTAATAATAGTAATTCCGGTTGGGGCCGCCGTTGCCGCGGGCTTCATCCTGGGGCGAAAGCCTGATTTTGGGGTAAGCCAGAGGCTTGACCGGAGCCGGTTGTTCCGGTTTTGCCGCTGCATTTGCCGGATTGGGTTCGGTGGCCAGGTTTGGTTTGGCAGGCTCCCGATCCGGCCCTTTGGCAAAATAATTTGCAGGATAATCGCTTATCTGCCCCTTTAAATTCCGGATCAGCAGGCCATAGGTTTCAGACCGGTGGGTATAGGCTTTTTGTCTGGCCGACACTAAATTTGGGGTCTTGTTAAAAGCCGTTAGAGTTAAGGTATAAGAGCCCTGAGCGCCCTGCCCGGTAATATCAATTATATCCAGAAACAGGAGATTGGCTATTTTAAGGCTGTCGTATTGTTTAAGCAGGCGCTGTTTTTTTGCGGGTTGCTGCAGCGTGTTTTTGTCGGCGAAGTGTAAGAGTTGCAGCCCCAATTGCTGGTTATCGGTGAGCAGTTGGGTCATAAATTCGCTTATTTTAACCGCATCTTCCGCATCGGTGGTTTCGCGGTTGGTTGTATAGCTAATGAGTGCGGCAGTAGGCGCGGCGTAAAGATTCTTGGGCAATTCCGGTACGTAGCGTAAGGGTATTTCTGTTTGGGCGAACGCCAGCCCTGAAAAACAAAAGAAAAAAGCCGGTAGCAGGAGTAAGAATTTTTTCATAGACCAGGTTAAGCGCGTAAAACTACAAATAAATTTTGCCTTAAAGCCATTTGCATAAACGCTTCCCGGGGGCCGGAGTTGAGTTTTTATGCCGAAATCTGTACCGTTTTCATTTCCTTTAGGCCTATATTAGTAGTAAATTAGAATTTCCGGTAGTTGATTGGAAAATATTTTATGAAATGGAATTATACCGGTTAAATAGAAGTTAGAAACTAATTGCGTAAATTTGGGTTTCCATAGCATAAGATTTAAAATCAATAAATAGCAAATAATTTAAAAACGATAAATAATGATGGTAGAGACTTTTGTTCCTTACAAAGTAAAAGATATCTCGCTGGCCGAGTGGGGCCGCAAAGAAATTAAACTGGCCGAAGCCGAAATGCCGGGCCTGATGGCTATCCGGGAAGAGTTTGGCGCTTCCAAGCCACTGAAAGGCGCCCGTATTGCCGGTTGCTTGCACATGACTATCCAAACCGCCGTACTAATCGAAACCCTGATTGAACTGGGTGCCGAAGTAACCTGGTCTTCTTGTAATATTTTCTCTACCCAGGATCACGCCGCCGCGGCTATTGCTGCGGCTGGTATTCCGGTTTACGCCTGGAAAGGCATGAACGAAGAAGAATTTGACTGGTGCATTGAGCAAACTTTATTTTTTGGCGAAGACCGTAAGCCATTAAACATGATTCTGGACGATGGTGGTGACTTGACCAACATGGTGTTGGACAGATATCCGGAATTAGCGGCCGGCATTCGGGGTATTTCGGAAGAAACTACTACCGGCGTACACCGCTTATACGAGCGCGTGAAAAACGGTACTTTGCCGTTATGCCGGCAATTAACATCAACGACTCGGTTACCAAATCTAAATTCGATAACAAATACGGCTGTAAAGAATCTTTAGTAGATGCTATCCGCCGGGCTACCGACGTAATGATGGCCGGTAAAGTAGCCGTGGTTGCTGGTTACGGCGACGTAGGAAAAGGTTCGGCTGCTTCGTTGCAGGGTGCCGGTGCCCGCGTAATTGTTACCGAAATTGACCCGATTTGTGCTTTGCAAGCTGCTATGGATGGTTTTGCCGTGAAGAAAATGGCAGATGCCATTAAAGAAGCCGATATTGTGGTAACCGCTACCGGTAACTGCGATATTATTCCGGGAAGAGCATTTCCGCGGCATTGAAAGACAAAGCCATTGTTTGTAATATTGGTCACTTCGATAACGAAATTGATATGGCCTGGTTAAACAAAAACTACGGTCATACCAAAGATACCATTAAGCCGCAGGTTGATATGTATAACATAGATGGTAAAAACGTAATTGTCTTGGCCGAAGGCCGTTTGGTAAACTTAGGTTGCGCTACCGGTCACCCGTCTTTTGTAATGTCTAACTCTTTCTACCAACCAGGTGTTGGCCCAGTTAGAACTTTGGACCAATGCTGACAACTACGAAAACAAAGTTTATACCTTACCTAAGCACTTAGACGAAAAAGTAGCCCGTTTACACTTAGCTAAAATTGGCGTAGAACTGGAAGAACTGACCACGAAACAAGCCGAATACATTGGCGTAGAAAAACAAGGTCCTTTCAAACCTGATCTGTATCGTTATTAATAAACGGTATCGTTTAGAGCATAAAAAGTCCCGCTGGTTAATTCCGGCGGGACTTTTTTGTTTTCAGATTATGAGAATTTTGAAATTAAAACATTAGCTAAAGCAACCCTTCCGGGAAATTATCCGACCTTTAAATATTGCTAGATTTCTGCTGATGAATTTTAAATCTCTCTTTCTTTTTTTATTCGGTTTATTTTTTGCGGTCTCTGCCTTGGGCCAGGAAAAGCAGGGCGCTAACTGGTTTTTCGGCGGAGACGGCACTCCCCTTTTTCCAGGAATCCATTTAAATTTCAATAGTTCCGTATTGAATCCCGTCTATTTTAATTATGATTATAACCGCGGCGGCGGGGTAGCCACCATCAGCGATAAGAACGGGGAGCTGCTTTTTTTCAGCAGCATTGGCCACGTGGCAACAAGACAAAATTTAAACAATAAATACCAGCAAACGCCGAACGGTAGTGTTTTTGGAAACAGTTGGACAAGTACTATTGCGGAATTGATAATTCAGAGCCCGCAGGACGAACAAGTTTATTATTTATTCTTGATTTCAAATGCATATTTTTTCTCTCCCCATGATTTATATGTAGTTAAAATAGATATGCGTTTAAATAACGGTTTAGGTGATGTAGTGCCGGGCTCTTTGCAATTGCTGAAGAAAAACGTGGCCCAGGGCATGTCTGCTATGCTGCATGCCAACCAGAAAGATTACTGGCTGCTTTCAGCCAGTGAGCAGGGTGACAGCCTGCGGGCTTACCCGGTCAGCGCCGCCGGGATCGGCACCCCGGTAATATCCCTGAACAATAAAGCGCTGGAAAAGATCAGTTGGTTTAAAAGCGCCCCGAACAGCGAAATGTTTGTTTCTACCGGCTCGCAGGGCATTGAGCTTTTTAGCTTTAACCGCCAGGCCGGCACGGTAGCCCTGCTTTATACCCTCTTTCTTCCCGATTCTGCGCAGCAGAAAGGCTTCTCCTATACCTTTTCGCCAAATAGCTCTAAGTTATACGTGGGCACCCAAAGCCGGCCCGGCCAAACCCTTTACTCGATTGTGCAATACGATCTGGCGGCCGGCAGCCTTTCCCAGATCCAGCAATCAGCCAGTTCCATTTATAGCTTTAATTCTCCTTCGGTTGCGGCCGGTCAGCATTTTATCAGCGATATGCAATTAGCTATCGATGGCCGGATCTACGTGGCCATTTATGATTTTGGGAACTTTGTACACCGCATTAACTACCCGGACCTTGCCGGAATTGCCTGCGGCTGGCAACGCGATGTGGTCTATACACATGGCTATTTTGTATGGTCACTCCCGGCCCTAAACCAAACCTTATTCCGCAATGCGGGCATACTGCAGGCTCAGGCTTACCGGGATACCATCTGCCTGGGCGATTCAGTAAAGCTTTCGGCGTACGGGGCCGGGGTCGAACGCTTCCGCTGGCAGCTTGCCAACGGCTTAACTGCTCCCGCAGATACGCTGGCTAATCCGGTGGTGCGGCCAACAGCAACAACTACGTACCGGGTTATTGCCTCTTCGCCCTTTAGAACCGATACGGCTTTTGTAAAAGTAGTAGTGCTTGGCAAATCTACAATAACTGTAACCGGCCCTGAGCAGTTATTTACGTTTGCCGAAAACCAGGAATATAAAGCCAGCGGCCAGGGCGCAGGAACCCTAACCTGGAGCGTTACGGGCGGAACGATTGTTTCCGGGCAGGGAACTTCCAGCATTAAAGTAAACTGGGATAAAGCCGGAGCCGGGGAGGTTTCAGTTTCGGAAACCAACCGGTTCGGCTGTCCAACCGGCAAAGCAGCTTTAGCGGTAGAGATAACTGGTTCGCCGCTGCCGGTTTTCTACAACATCATTACCCCCAACGGCGACAACAGAAACGAAACCTTTACCATAGAGAACCTGAAGTGGTACCCGCAATACGAACTGCAGATATTTAACCACTGGGGCAAACAAGTCTACCAAAGCAGCAATTACCAAAATAACTGGAACGGCAATAATTTAAGCGCGGGCGTTTATTATTATTACTTCCGGGCCGGAAAACAATCCTGGAAAGGGTGGGTGGAAGTATCGAAGTAGTTTTCAGGAACTGATACCAAAGGTAATATTTTACCAAATCGGCTGAAGGCTCTTCAATACAATTTTATTTATTCCGGGTGCTGTCCCCTGATAGCACCCCAGTTTTGTAATCTCAAAAGAACGTTAGGCAACAGCAAGAAATGGCCTGTCGGGGACAGGCCTTGGAAGATGAATAAGGTTCGTACAATTTTGTATAAAAAGGGCATAAAAAAGTCCCGCTGGTTTCGCCGGCGGGACTTTCATATTAAAACGGTATTGTTTTCGGGGTAAAAAGTCGTCAGCTAAATAATGTTGAACTTGGCCATCAGGTCTTTGCGGAAAGATTTCCCGATCGGAATCGGTTTTTCGTTTACAATTAAGGAGTTTTCTTCGAAGGCTTCTACTTTTTCCAGGTTTACAATGTAGGAGCGGTGGGTGCGCACAAAGGCATTGGCCGGGAGTTTCCGCTCCATTTCCTTTAGCGTAGAGCTGATAAGGTATTTGTGGCCCGGCGTAATAATGAATGAATAATTGTCGTAGGCTTCTACCCACAGCACGTCTTTCAGGGCAATTTTTACCATGCGGTGCTTCACCTTCACAAACAGGAATTCGCTGGTAAAAGCGTTTTCGTTTATCGGGCTGGCGGTTTTCGGTTCGAAACGTTCCTGGTCGCGGCCGTGTTTGTAAAGCGCTATCTCAATGGCCGACCGCAGGTCTTTATCGTCGAAGGGTTTTACGATAAAGCCGTAGGGTTCGGTAGTTTTGGCCCGGTCTATGGTGGCTTTGTCGGCGTAGGCGGTCAGGAAAATAAAAGGCAGGTGAAATTCCTCTTTTATCTGGGCCGCCAGTTCTACCCCGTCAATATCGCCTTTTAAGTGAATGTCAAGCAACAGCAGGTCGGGCTGGGTTTCCCGGATAATATCCATTAAATGTTCGCCGGAATCGATGGCGCAAATATGGTAGCCAAGTTCCTCCAGACAGGAAGCTATGTCTTCGGCAATTATAATCTCATCTTCGGCAATCAGGATTTTCGGTGTGGCCATAAAAATTAGTTGTTAGAAACTATTGCGGTAATATAACAAATTGAAGTCGTATCTGGGTACCCCCTTCGGAATAAAATTTAAGTTTGCCCTGCAATTTTTTAATTAAAGAACTTACCAGCTGCAATCCGAAGCTGGTAGCCATTTTTTCTTCAAAGTTGTCGGGTAAGCCGGTACCGTCATCGCTAATGGTCAGGGTATATTCGGTTTCGGTAACGCGTAATAATTCAATTAACAAAGTACCGCTCCGTTGTTCCGGAAATGCATACTTTAACGTATTCGAAACCAGTTCGTTTACGATTAACCCTAAAGTTAGGGCCGTATCTATATCCAGGTTCAGGGGCGGTATATCAAATTCCAGCCTTACCCTTTCTTCCATAACGCCATAAGAGGCAAAAAGGCTGCGGCAAAGCGTTTGCACATACTCAGAAAGATCGATGGCGGCCAGTTCGTCGCGCTGGTAAAGCCGCTGGTGGAGCATGGAAATGGATTTTATCCGGTCTTTTATTTCGCGCAAACTATCCAGCACGGCCGGGTCGGACACGTGCCGCGATTGCAGGTTTAACAAACTGGTAATAATCTGCAGGTTGTTCTTTACCCGGTGGTGCACTTCTTTCAGCAGAATCTCTTTTTCGGCATTTTCCTTTTCCAGGAGGCGGGTCCGTTGTTCCACGTTCTGCTCCAGCAACAGGTTAAGGCGTTTCAGGTTCATTTCGCGCCAGCGGGCCAAACCAAAAGCCAAGCCTGCCGCCATTAAAACCAGTACTCCAATTATGCGGTCTTTGGTCCAGAAAGGCGGAACAATGGCAAAAGCATATTCGGTAATTTTGGGGTTGCAGGGTCCTTCTATGGTGCAGGCTTTTACTTTAAAAACGTAATTTCCAGGGCTCAGATTAGGATAAGTGGTGGTATTTTCGGTGCTGAACGGCGTCCATTTCGTATCGAACCCTTCCAGGAAATGCGAATACCGCACCATTTCCGGGTTGGTGAGGCAAATGGCATTATAATCGAAGGAAAGGTAATTCTGGTGGTCTTTTAGTCGCAGCCGTTGCGGTAAATGGGTAATGGGGTCTGACTTAAAGCCCATGCTGTCCCAGTTGGTGTGTTGCAGAAATAACCTGATATTGAGCAGATTCAGCTTAGGAATACAATTCTCTTTAGGCTTTAAGAACGGATTAAAGCGGGCCAGCCCTTTTACCGTGCCGAACCACAGGAAGCCTTCCGGGTCCTGGGTCATGGCATTCGCATTGATCTCTATGCCGCGCAACCCTTCCGCTATCCCGTAAGTGCTTATTTCAACCTTTTGCTGTTTCTGATATTTTTCCAGGTCCAGCCGGTGCAGGCCTTTAATGGTGCCAACCCATAACTGGTTATAAGAATCGATGCGCAGGCCGGTTACGCATTCGGTCAGGAAGCCGGCTTTGTTGGTTAAAAGCTGCACCCGGTTGGTTGCGGCGGCCGGCGAATACCGGAGCAACCCGTAATTAAAGGCCGTAAACCACAGATTGTTATATTTATCCTGGGTAATAGCCCGGATATCCTTCAGGTTAAGGTTTTCCAGTTCCGGCAGGGTTACGAACTTTCCGTTCTTAAATTCATAAATTCCGTTGCGGGTGCCCAGCCACAAACGGTTTTGCCGGTCGCGGAAAAGGCAGTTAATAATGTTGGCTTCCCGGTTTTTGGGCACTGTATAGTTTTGAAATCGGGTGCCGTCAAAGATCGAAAGCCCGGCATTGGTCGCAACCAGGGTCTGGTTATTAGCTTCGGGCAGGCTAAAGTTTACTACGTTAAATATCAGGCCGTTGTCCTGGGTGTAATTTTTGAAAGTGGAACCATTATAATAACTAAGCCCCTGGTTGGTAGATATCCAAAGGTTTCCGGCCGGGTCAGCTTTAATATCGCTGATATTATCGCTGGGCAGGCCATCTTTTTGATTTATCCAGGTAAACTTCTTGCCGTCGAACCGGGCAATGCCGCCGCCAAACGTTCCCAGCCAGATAGAATTTTTGCCGGTTTTCTGAATAGTTGTAACGTTTTCATTTTTTAAACCTTCCAGTAAGCCGAAAAATGAAAAGCCGTTGGGCGTATAACGTACAAAGCCGCCGCCGGTAGTACCCATCCAAAGGTTTCCTTCAGTATCGCTTAGAAGGGAAGATAAAAAATTGGTAGGTAAACCGTTTTCAGTGCCGAACCGGTTAAACTTACCTGCCATGAACCTATAAAGGCCGCCCCCGTCCGTGGCAATAAAAAGCCGGTTTCCCGATAATTCCGCAAACCCCATGGCCCGGTTCAGATTGATATCGCCGGGCAGGTCTATTTTGGTAAACTTCCGGCCATTGTATTTGGTAATTCCGCCATAGTGCCCGATCCAGATCGTGCCATTCTTTGCTTCAAACAGGCTGTAAACTATCTTATTGCCCAACCCATGCTCCAGCCTGAAATTTTGGGCGGTTTTGCCGTTAAACCGGTAAATGCCATTCCCGAACGTGCTGAGCCAGATAGCGCCTTTCCGGTCTATTAAGATGTTGGAGTACGGCTGGGCCGGAAGCCCCGGCATATTGTTGAGAAGGTGAAAACGGCCGTTCTTTAAATAGGCAACCCCTCTGGCAGTACTTATCCAGATGGTACCATCGGCGGCCTGCGCAATGCCGGAGATATTGCCGGTTATTTTTTCCAGCGGCATGCCCGAAGCGGAACTAAAATTTTCGAATGAAACCCCATTAAACCGGCAGATCCCTTTATCGTTGGTTGCTATCCAGAGTTTTCCGGTTCTATCTATGAGCAGGGCTTTGATCTTATTGCTGCACAAGCCGTCCTGGTTGGTAAAGTTCTGGAAGGTTTTGCCGTCGAATTTGCTTAAGCCGCCTAAAGTAGCCAGCCATAAATACCCGTTAGAATCCTGGGTCATGGCCATAATGCTGGCCTGCGGCAAACCTTCTTCTATAGACCAGGTTTTAATATTGTATTGCTGGGCCGGTAAAGGGGTAACCGCTGCCCAAAACAGGCAAAAAGTAAGAAGAAAACTGCGCATCCGGGCCCCTTTGGCAGACATATAGAATTTTTAGCAGATTAAATATAGAGTTTTTACCTATTCCCACCTAAACTGCAGGGTTAATTCTGGCTAATTGCCTTAATTAACTGGTTAATGCGGGTCAAATTTTGTGTTAAGCGGGTTTTCCGAATTCAGGATTGGACGGTTTCTGCCAGCTTAAGGTTACTTTAAAACTTCGCGGTATACTTCCAGGGTACGCTGGGCGGTAACTTCTTTCCGGAAGTGCTGTAAAAAACGGTAGGCATTTTGGGTTAAAAAGTCACGGAGGGCTGGTTCTTTAAAAATTCTAATTACCTGGTTTGTAAGATTCTGCGCATCGTGGATCTCTGCCAGCAAACCGGTTTCTTCATCTTTTACAATTTCCGGAATACCGCCGCCTTTGGTTGCTACAACCGGAACTTTACAGGCAAAAGCATCTAAAATAGTGGTGCCCAGGCCTTCGGTTTGAGAAGTAATCAGAAAGATGTCCAACTCCGGCAGAATTTCGGGAATATCGTTGCGGAAGCCCGTGAAAATAATGTGTTCCCGGAGGTTTTTCTGTTTTACGTAGGCTTCAATTTCCGCCCGCATGGGCCCGTCGCCGATAATAAAAAAGGTAGCCTGCAGGCCGCTTTGCAGCAACCGCTCTGCCGTATTCACGAACGTGAAATAATCTTTCTGCTCCGCTATGGCCGAAATATTCCCGATGAGGGGCTGGTCTGGTGGCAGGTTGAATTCGCGGTGGAGTTTGCCGGTGTTCCTGCTGTTGGCAAACCGTTGCAGATCAATGCCGCTGTGCACCGTTACGCAAACTTCGGGGCGTTTCAGGGCGGGCATCATTACTTCCCTTATCTTTTCCGAAACACAGATAATGCGCTTTATGCCCGGGTAGTTGTATTTGAACCTGGAAAGGACATTATTCTTTACCGGAAAATCGACGCGCCGGCTTAAAATGATCGGGGTTTTATTTCCCATCAGGCTGGCCCAAACGCTTACTGCATGCGAATGGGCGCTGTGGGCGTGCACCAGGTCTATTTTATGCTGAAGGCAATAGTTCTTTATTTTAGAAGCCGTAAAAAGATCGAATTCGTTCGCAAAGGGAAGGGCAATGAAAGGGATTTTTTTGCTTTCGCACCAGGCCTCAAAAGGGGTGTTCTTCCGGCAGGCCACGTGGCAGGTTACGCCCGCTTTCAGGCTTTCCTCAATTAAATAAGCGATCTGCTGTTCGCCCCCGCGCCAGGTTTTTTCCGAACTTAAATGGAGTACATTCATAGTTTGCCGGTTTTAGCTTCTTCCTGAAAACGCCATAATTTTAAATACCGCATAAAAACGCTTACCGCCGCCATGTAACTGATAATAAACCCGACTTTTCCGTCTAAAAAGCCTAGCTTAATAATATAGTGCCGCAGAAAACGCACCGCCGGTTTAAATGCTAGGTGGTAAAGCGTAACTTCTTTGGTTTTAGAAGCCCGGTCTCTGGCCGAAAGGGTGGTATAGCGGTCCCATTTTTCCAGGTACTGCTCTATAGTATTATAGGTGTAGTGCAGCAGTTTATTTTTAAGGGTTCCTGCTTCGCCGGTCAAAATTATTTCTTCGTGCACGTTCACTTCGGCGTACCGGCACGCCTTCCGGAACAGCCTTATAACTTTATCTGATTGCCAGCCGCTGTACCGCACCAGTTTATCCATGAAAAAGGTTTGCCGGTAGAGCCAGTAAGCAGGGTTGGCCGGTTCGGTTTGCAAGAGACTTTGGATTTCGGTTTGCAGTTCAGGGGTAACCCGTTCGTCGGCATCTAAAATGAAAACCCAGGGGTGAGCGGCCTGCGCAATGGCGTAGTTCTTATTGGTACCAAAAGAATCGAAAACCCGCTGCATAACGTTGGCCCCTTTTTGCTGCGCAATTGCTACCGTTTCGTCGGAACTGAAAGAATCGATCACCAGAATTTCATCAGCCCAGCTTACCGAATCGATAGCAGCTGCAATGTTCCTGGCTTCGTTTTTAGTGGGAATAATGGCAGTTACCTTAGGCATGCAATTCCCCTTCCGTAGTATTTTTTTGAAGCCCGATCAATGCCAGGAACGTGCAGAAGACCATAGAATCTACCTGCGTAGCCAGCACCGAATCCGGAAGCATATTTACCAGGTAAAAAACCAGAATGGCCAGCCCGAAAAAATAGAGTTGCTGGTTTTGCCGCAAACTTAAAAGCCAGTTCAGTAAAACCACCAGGAAGATCAGCAACCCGAAAATGCCGGTCATGGCCCAGAAAAGCAGGTATTGGCTATGGTTGTTTACTTCCATTTCGGGATTGTTGCGGGCATAAGCCCTGGCCACTTCGGATTTATAATCGCCGGTGCCCACGCCTAGAACGGGGTTTTGCTTTACCACTTCCCACATATTTTTAATTGAAACAATGCGCCGCAACGTGGTAAAATGGGTATAATCGTAGTTTTTATATTCATTGGATTCCAGCATGTGGATCTCCCACCGGGTCTGGTCGATCCGGGTTGTTATAGGTTCCAGGGTTTTGTAACTCAGGTACGGCAGACCAATGAAAAAAAACACTCCCGCAGAAACCAGCAAAGCCCGGCTTCCGAATTTTCCCCAGCGTCGGGCCAGCCGCGGCGCCAGGAAACTTACCCCAATGGCCAGTGCATAAACCAGCAGCGAAACAAATAAAGCAAGTTGTGCGCCCCGGCCCCCCAGAATAAGCATGGTATAAAGCAGTAAGGGCAAAACGGCCAGCAAAATTTTTCGTTTATAACCAATCACCAATAGGTAAAGGCTGGCAATAATGCTTACGGCAGTTATGCTGCTGAACTGGATCCGGTCTATAAAAGGCGTATAGAGGCCGAACCCGGTACGGTTTACATTTTTTTGGTAATCTATAAACAGGTTGGAAGAATTGGCCAAACGGTGTACCTGAGCTTCGGGTAAAAAATAAAGCGCTACGGTAAAAGCGCAGGCTGCCGCGGTAGCCAGAATAAAAGTTAAGGTTAATTTCTTAAAGTTTTCCTGCAAAAGGCGGGCATGCACCAAAAACAAAAGCGGGATAACTAAAAACCGGTGCTGATGCTTTAATATCTTAAAGCCGGAATTCAGATCTTCCGTATAAAGCATGCCAACAACTAAAATAAAAAAGATAAAGGTAATGGCCGCTACGGCTTTATATTTTAAAATGGTATGCTTTAATCCCGAAAAAGTGCCCGGCCAGAACGAAAGAATTACCAGCGCCACTTCGGCAATGCTGGCAAACGCTTTAAATAACGGCAGCGAACAGAAGTAAAAGAACCAGGCAAAAAGTAATAATCGGTTTTTAAGCGGCATTCCCCGAAATATTTATCTTAGGCTATGTAAGTATTTTTTATTTTATTTGCGTATAGTAACTGTTTTCAGGACTGTAAATGTACAAATTAATTTAGATGAGCGAGGAAAAAGGCAACCAGCTAAGCAAAGAAGAAAAAGACAGACGCTTTGAAGCCGAGTTGATGCCGGTTATCGGGCCGTTGTATAACTTTGCTTTCCGGCTAACGCTGGACGAAGACGATGCCAACGATCTGGTACAGGAAACTTATTTAAAAGCCTATCGGTTCTTCGATTACTTCGAACAAGGAACTAATGCAAAAGCCTGGCTGTTCCGCATCCTGAAGAATTCGTTTATAAACGATTTCCGGAAGAAGAGCAAGCAGCCCGCTAAAGTCGACTACAACGAAGTTGAAAGCTATTACAACACCGACGATGTAGAAGGCGAAGGCGAAATGGCGGCCACCTCCGATATGCGCTCCCAGGCGGTTCAGGAATTAATTGGTGATGAAGTTGCCAGCGCATTGAACTCTTTACCCGTAGATTTTCGTACTGTTATTATACTCTGTGATCTGGAGGGCTTTACATACGAAGAAATGGCCAAGATTCTGGATATTCCAATAGGCACAGTTCGGTCGCGCTTACACCGCGCCCGCAACTTCTTAAAGGAAAAACTGGAGAAATATGCCAAGACCATGGGCTACGAAGGAGATGGCGATTCGCATGATGAGGAAGATTAATTTTTAAACATTTATCTATATGGAGACAACAACTACCGAACTAACTGAAGTGAAATCTGCGAACACAGATTGCGAAAAAGTTATTAATATTCTGGAAATGATTATTGATGACGAAGCCACTCCTGACGAACAATCTTATTTTTACAACCACCTGGAAGATTGCTCTTCCTGTTTCGAAGCCCACAAGCACCAGAAAATGCTTAAAAGCTTCCTTAAAATGAATGTAAAAAGCAGAACTGTTCCGGTTAGTTTGATCTCTACCATCAAAAGAATCGTTCAAGAAACCGCTTAACCCTCCGTGCAAGGTAAGATCATTATCTTCTCGGCTCCCTCCGGGGCCGGCAAAACCACTATTGTAAAACATTTGCTCAACGTAAATCCGGCGTTGAGCTTTTCTATATCGGCCTGCACCCGCGATAAACGGGGCCGCAACGAAACCCACGGCAAAGATTATTACTTTATTACCCCCGAAGAATTCCGGCAGAAAATAGACCGCGAAGAATTTGTGGAATGGGAAGAAGTGTACGAAGGCGCCTTCTACGGTACCCTCAAATCAGAAATAGACCGCATCTGGAGTTTAGGCAAACACGCCATTCTGGACGTAGACGTAAAAGGCGGCCTGGCTATCAAGAATTTCTATAAAGACCGCGCCCTGGCTGTTTTCGTGAAGCCGCCTTCGGTAGAAGAACTGGCCAAACGCCTCCTTACCCGCGCCACCGATTCTGCCTCCAGTATTTCCAGCCGCGTTTTCAAAGCCAAGTTCGAAATGAGTTTTGAAGATAAATTCGATACCACTATTGTAAACGACGACCTGGAAAAAGCTTTTCAGGAAGCCGAAAAACTGGTAGATAATTTCCTGAACAGCGAACCGGCCATCGTATGAAAGTAGGCTTGCTGTTCGGTTCCTTTAATCCCGTACACGTTGGGCATCTTATTTTAGCAAACTACATGGCCCAGAACACCGATCTGAGCCAGGTCTGGTTTGTAGTGTCGCCCCAAAACCCGTTCAAGCCCAGCCATACGCTATTGCACGAACAGGACCGCCTGCACATGGTGCGCCTGGCCATTGACGATAATCCCAGGTTAGGCGAAACCGACATCGAATTCCGGATGCCGCGCCCCAGCTACACCATCGATACGCTGGTTTACCTGCAGCAGAAATACCCCAGCTACGAATTCGTATTAATTATGGGCGAAGATAACCTGCCCACACTGCCCAAGTGGAAAAACTACGAACAGCTGATTGCCGGTTATAAAATTTACGTGTACCCGCGCAGCAAAACGCCGGTTACCGAACTGGTACATCACCCCAACGTAACGCTGGTGCCGGCGCCAAATCTGGATCTTTCCGCAACTTTTATCCGCGAAACGGCCAAAGCCGGTAAATCAATTCGTTATTTAGTGCCGGAAGTAGTAGAAGATTATATCCGGGCGAAAGCTTTTTGGCGGTAAGCTATTCGCTGCTCTCTTCTTCAAAATCCTTTGTTTCTGTTGCTTTATCTTTTGGCTTTCCGGCGAAGGTATATTTTAATTGTACCATCCAATAGCCCGGATCTTCAATTCTAAAAGCTTCTTTTGAACCGAAAACCGAACTGTTTCCAGTTTGCGCGTAATTTTGATCTTCGTACATGACCCGGCCCATCTTTTTTATAAAATCCTGATGCCACACAAAAGCCAGGCTAAACCTTGGGTAAGCTGCCGGCCTAATTTCGGCACTAAGTTCTGCTGCTACAGACAAGCCGTTCCTTTCTGGTTGGTAACTGGATGCTAAAGCATTCCCAAAAAATGAGTTGGTGTTTAACACCGTCGTGCCATTTCCCGACCAAGATATATTGGAATGATGGAAATCTATCCAGTTTTTTACTGCTGAAGCGCCGGCTCCGAATTCGATCTGAAATTTTCGGTCCACAAGCTGGTAACTTAAATGTACCGGTGTTTCTAAAGCTAATCCCTTCAAAAACCAGGTGTTTTGAATGGTATAACCAGAATAATTAAAAAAACGCTTCCAGGTTATGGTTCTACTCATTAAACGAAATCCGGCCTTCAAGCGGAAACCATGTTTCATGGGCACCTTTGCTTCTAAAGATCCGGCGTAACCGCGATTTATGCCATGTTGCATTCCACGGGTAGCTGTTCCAGCCAACCCTAAACTATGATTTGCAACTGCATAATGAAAAGCCGGCCCTGCTAAGCCACTAAACTCTACCTGACTATAGCTTTCAAAGGTTACCATGAAACAACAAAAAGCCAGTAATTTAAATTTAAGGCATAATTTCATGAGGCTTTCCGGTATAAGTGAACCTTTAAGAAAAGCATAAAGAACTGTTTTTATTATAACAGTATTGCTATCGTTATGGGTATTTCGGCTAAAGCTTTATTTTCCAAAGTTCTGGCATTAAGCTATTCGGAACCTTCTTCTTCAAATTCAAAGTTAGGTTCCCTTTCCGTTTCTTTTATTTTTGGCTTGCCGGCGAAAGTGTATTTCAACTGCACCATAAAATAGCCCGGCCGCTCAATGCCAAACGAACCTTTCGAACGAAAAACCGGACTACTGCCAGCTTGTACGCCATATTGGTTTTCGTAGCTGATCCGGCCAACCTTATTTATAAGATCCTGATGCCCGGTAATTTCCAGGCCAAAATTCGGCCAAAAACTTGGCGTAATTCCTACACTGAACTTTCCCGCCAAAGACACGTTATTTTTTTCAGCCTGGTAACCGGAAGTCATTATATCAATGTAATAGGAACTTGTGCTTCCGTAACCACTGCTTCCGGAGCCGGAAATGCCGGTATGGCCCGCCTGTAACCAGTTCTTTACAACCGCCATTCCAGCACCAACGGTGATCTGAAACCTGCGGTCGACCACCAGGTAGGTTAAATGCACCGGGGTTTCCAAAGCAAAGCCCTGCAAATGCCAATGATTTTCAAACCTGGCCCAGGGAAGTTTAAAATCCTGCTCAAAGGTCATGATTTTATATAAAAACCGCATGCCAGCCTTTAGCCGGAAACCGTGTTGCAGGGGTACATTTGCTTCAAGTGTTGCCGCCATGCCCCCGGCTAAGGCAGCGTTTACAGATTCGGTACCGGCAGAATCGGGAGCGTGCTTTACGGAAGCATAATGGAACACCGGACCAATTAAGCCACTGAACTCAACCTGAGCTAAACTTTTAAACGGAAGGGTGAAGCAAAATACAGCTAACAACTTGTATTTAAGGCATAAATTCATAGCGCTTTGCAGAAAATTGAAATGGTAAATAAGAAGTAATGAACCGCTCTTTCTGTAACAATTTTGTTTTCGTAAATAGTATTCCGGCTAATGTTTTATTTCCCGGAAGAAAGAGTGCAATTTAAAAGAAAGGCCCAACCCGGCGCATTTAGGAGGCCGTTTGGTATCTTACTTTTCCTTTTTTACTAAGCTTTTTTATGTTTGTTTTCAGACGTTATCTGCCCGGTTTCGGACAAATCCCGCATTTATGGATTCCTAATATTCAGAACTAAAGCAGTTTAACTATTTGGTACCGTAATTGGTAATAACGCCGGGATACAACCCTTTCTCCTTCATGAAAAAACTATTTCCACTACTTTTCCTGTGCCTTTCCATAGCGTTTCAGCTGCCCGCGCAAAAATTAAAACGCAAAGCTTTTCTGGGCATAAAACCACAGGAACTTAACGATTCAATTGCCAGAGCAAACAAACTGGAAACTTCTGCTGGAATTCTGGTTTTGGAAGTTTTGCCCAATTCTACCGCCGAAAAGCTGAAACTCAAACCGCAGGATGTAATTACAGCCATCAATAAAACTTCCGTTTCAAAGTTGCCGGAGTTATTAAATCCCTTTCAGAATATGCGGGAAAGTGAGCCAATTACTTTAACGGTGCAGCGCGGCCGGAAAAAATTGAATCTGAAAGGAAAAACGGTTGGCCGGCCCTTAGAAAAATCGGATGAGAAAACGGAAGTGGTTTACGACCAGGTAAAATTCGGAAACGGGTATTTGCGCGCCATTATTACCAAACCCAAAGGCGAAGGAAAATTTCCGGCCATCCTGTTTATTCCCGGTTATAATTGCGGCTCCATCGATAATTACAACGTTGGCGCGTATGGCAAACTGATAAAAGGCTGGAATGAAAAAGGCTACGCCGTAATGCGCATCGAAAAGTCGGGGATGGGCGACAGCGAAAATACCGCGCCCTGCGTGGAAGTAGATATGTACACCGAAATTGCTTCCTTCGAAACCGGCTATAAACAGTTGAAAACCTACAATTTCGTAGATACCACCAATCTTTTCCTGTTCGGGCATTCTATGGGCGGGGTAATTGCGCCGGTTATTGCCGAAAAATATCAGCCCAAAGGGGTAATGGTTTACGGCACCGTCTTCCGGCCGTGGTTTGAATTTATGCTGGACCTGGTACGCAAACAGAACATTATGACCGGCGCCGATTACGTGGAAAATGAAAAACTGACCCGCCAGATGCAAACGCTTTTCTACGAATTCTTCGTGCTTAAAAAATCGCCGGCCGAAATTGCCCAAAATCCCCAACTTACCGCTTTAGCTGCCAAAGAATTAGATTTTAAACCAAACAGCAATTTAATGTGGGGCCGCCACTACAAATTCTGGCAGCAACTCGACGAACTGAATATGGCTCAAAGCTGGCGCAACACCAGATCCAACGTATTAGCCATCTGGGGCAGCGCCGACTGGATCTCTTTTGAAGAAGAAGAACATACCGTAATTGCCGACCTGGTAAATAAATATCATCCCGGCAAAGGCAAATACCTGAAGCTGGAAAATACGAATCATGGTTTCATTAAAATGCCCTCCATGCAGGAAGGAATAAAGCTCAGCTCACCAGCTTACAACGAACAGAATTTCAACTACAACCTTATTTCCGAAACAGATAACTGGATGAAGAGTAAGCTGAATGAGAAAATTTGAAAATTTGAAAATTTGAAGATTTGGAAATTAGGTAAGGTCCCCCTTTGGAGGGGGTAGGGGGAGGAAGGAGAATTATCTGATTTCTGTTATTAAAGGAGTTTGAGGGGGGGCGTTATTGAAAATTGATAACACCCCTCCAACTCCCCTAAAGGGGAGAGTATCCGATAATGTGAAATTCATCCCCCAACCCCCTTCAAAGGGGGACAAAAAACCGTGGCAAACCGATATGGTTTAAAAGCAAAAAAGCCTTTCAGATTAACTGAAAGGCTTTTTTATTTACTGATATAGCACATCAGCACATTAAAAAATTAGCACATTAGATCGTCATGATCTCCGCTTCTTTCTTGCTCAGCAGTTCGTCTACTTTTACAATGTAAGCATCGGTCAGTTTCTGTACCTTGGTTTCGGCGTCTTTAATAGCATCTTCCGAAGCACCTTCTTTTAATAGCTTCTTCAACGATTCGTTAACGTCTTTCCGGATGTTGCGCACCCGTACTTTGCCGGCTTCGGTTTCGCCCTTTACCTGCTTAACCAGGTCGCGGCGGCGTTGTTCCGTTAAGGCCGGAATGTTCAGGCGAATGCCGTCGGCTTCCTGCATCGGGGCTAAACCCAGATCGGAGTTTTTAATGGCTTTGTTGATTTCGCCCAGCATGTTTTTTTCCCAGGGCTTGATCATCAGCGTGCGGGCATCGGGGGTAGTTACGTTGGCAACCTGCGAAATAGGAGTAGGCGTGCCGTAATAATCTACCCGGATATCTTCTACCATACTTGGCGAAGCTTTTCCGGCGCGGATCTTACTTAATTCAACGCCGGTATGGTTTAACGCCTTCTGCATCGATTCTTCGGCGTCGTCTAAATACATCTTAATTTCTTCGGTCATCTTATTCTATTTTATAATAGCGTAATAAACTCTGATTTCTAAATAGGGTTACCTTAAAGCTCCCGGCCAGGCCGAAAAACGGTAGCAAAAATGCAAAAAAAGTCGAAAAGTTGAATATTAACCGTTCGAAAAATCGAATTACAAAACTTTTTCCGAAGTTTCCATGCTTACCAGCGTACCGATCTGGTCGCCGTTCAGTACTTTGCGCAGGTTGCCTTTTTTATTCATATCGAATACGATGATCGGCAGGTTGTTTTCTTTGCAAAGCGTGAAAGCGGTCATATCCATTACGTTCAGGTCTTTTTCGAAAACTTCCTGGAAGGTAATATTTGTGTAACGCGTTGCTGAAGGGTCTTTCTCCGGATCGGCGGTATAAATGCCGTCTACACGGGTACCTTTCAACACCACATCGGCTTCAATTTCAATGGCCCGTAAGCTGGCGGCTGAATCGGTAGTAAAATACGGGCTGCCAATTCCGGCCCCGAAAATTACCACGCGGCCTTTTTCTAAATGGCGCATGGCCCGGCGGCGGATATACGGTTCGCAAACCTGCTGGATGTTGATGCCGGAAAGCAACCGGGTATTTACTTCAATTTTTTCCAGGGCACTTTGCAAAGCCATACTGTTGATAACGGTGGCCAGCATTCCCATATAATCGCCTTGAACGCGGTCTAAACCAACAGCTTCGGCCTGCATACCGCGGTAAATGTTGCCGCCGCCAATTACAATAGCCACCTGCACGCCCATTTCAATTACCGCTTTAATTTCGGCCGCATATTCCACTAACCGGTTCGGATCGATGCCGTAATTCTGGTCGCCCATCAGCGATTCGCCGCTTAACTTTAGTAAAATCCGTTTGTACTTCACTCTTTATATTTTTTAGTTTTTTCCTTGAAATAGGTACCGTTTTACAGTTAATATTTTCTTTGCCGGATGGTTTGTCCATCGTAAACCGTTAGGCTGCGGTCAGTTTCAATTTTAAAAACCGTAATCAGCTCATGAACTATTTGAGCCGGTTCATTCGGTTTGTATTCTGAAAGCCGAAAGTATAAGACCCCTTTTTTCGGCTGGTAGTTATATTTATAGATCAATTCTCCAGATCAATTCTCCGTAATCGCGGTCGAAGGTAAGAATTAATCGCTCTTCCACTTCTGCCACCTTCATTACCGATTCGTCGGTGACACCCTGGTAATCTTCGGCTATTTACGTTATATCGTAACCCAATTTCCGAAGTAAAGTAACACTGGCTTTCGGAAAATTCTCATTAGCCAGTAATTTCATCAGGCACTTTTCTTAAAAGAAGCAACCAATAAACCGTCCTGCATGCAATCGTACAAATAAGCAAAAACCGCTTTCAGGCTTTCGGTTGTCAACCGCGGATAATTATCCAGGATCTGCTGTTCGGTCCAGCCTTGCGCCAGCAAACCCACAACATGATCGACGGCAATCCGGGTTCCTTTAATGGTTGGCTTCCCCAACAGAACATCTTTATCGGTAACTATAAATTCCTGCCAATTCATGTTTTTCAGATATTCGATTGTTCGATATTCGATTATTCGACAATCTGGTTATAAATTAAATTGGTTGCCTTTCAGGATTTTAAATCGAAAATTCGAACTACGAAAATTCGAACCATCGAATCTAAAATTCCAGCAAAACCTGGCCTTTTTCTACGTTGTCTTTAACGTTTACCTTAATCGTTTTCACCACGCCGTCGCCCGGAGATTTCAGAATGTTTTCCATCTTCATGGCTTCCAGGATCAGGATCTGATCGCCTTTTTTAACTTCGTCGCCGATCTTAACTTTAATTTCTAAAACTAGGCCCGGCATAGGCGCTTTAATATCGTTCAGCTTTTTTTCGTTCGCATTGCTCATGCCCATCTGATCCAGCAGAATATCGAAACGATCTTTAACCGAAACGGTGTGCAGCGTACCGTTTATTTTAAAGGTGAAGGTTTTAGCTTTATAATCGGCTTCTACCAGTTCGGCATTATACGAAACATTATCTTTAAGAATATGGTAGCGGTTGGCATCTATCTGAACCAGGTCCCAGTTAAACGGTTCGCCGTTCAAAGTAAGGTTGCCTTGCTTGGTTTCGATTTGCCAGGAAGCATCGCCGGATTTTACCTGCAGCATTTTAGGGAAGTTTAAAACGTAAAAATACGGGATTTCAAAAGGAATTTCCCAAATTGAGGCAAATTTAACGATTTCACTATGAATTGGAAGGCTTTTGCGGTAATAAGTTTCGCAGTGGCAAACGGTATGCTTTCGGGCTGTAAAACTACCCAAACGACTACCGCTACAACAGATACGGCACCAACAAAAAACGGGGCGGCGAAAGAAGCCGGAAAAGTACCGGAATGGGTAGCAAAACCGGCGCCCTACCAGGCTGCCAGAACCCAGCTTACCAACTTAATTCATACCAAACTCCGCGTAAGCTTCGACTGGCAGAAACAGCATTTGATCGGCGAAGCCACTTTAACCTGCAAACCCTATTTCTATCCGCAGAGCAGCCTGGTTTTAGATGCCAAAGGCTTCGATATAAAAAGCGTGGAACTGGAAACCGGCGCCAAACTACAGTACACCTACGACGGCAAAAAGCTGAACATTACCTTAGATAAAACCTACACCCGCACCCAGGAATACGCCGTAATTATTAACTACGTAGCCAAACCAAACGAACTGGAAGCCGGCGGCTCCGTGGCTATTACTTCCGACAAAGGCCTGTATTTTATAAACCCGTTGGGCGAAGAAAAAGACAAGCCCCGCCAGATCTGGACCCAGGGCGAAACCGAAGCCAGCTCCGCCTGGTTTCCCACCATCGATGCGCCGAACCAGAAAATGACGCAGGAAATTTACATCACCATCGAAAAGAATTTCACCACCCTCAGCAACGGTACGCTGGTTTATTCCCGCAACCACGCCAACGGCACCCGCACCGATTACTGGAAACAGGAATTGCCGCACACGCCTTACTTAGCCATGATGGCCATTGGCGAATTTGCGGTGGTAAAAGATACCTGGAAAAATAAGGAAGTAAGCTACTACGTAGAGCCGGCCTATAAGAACAGCGCCAAAGGCATTTTTGGCAACACCCCGGAAATGCTATCCTTTTTCAGCAAAAAACTCGGCGTCGATTATCCCTGGGATAAATATGCGCAGGTAGTGGTCCGCGATTACGTTTCCGGCGCCATGGAAAATACCTCGGCCAGTTTGTTCGGCGAATTTGTGCAGCTTACCAACCGCGAACTGCTGGACAACAGCATGGATGAGATCATTGCCCACGAACTTTTCCACCAATGGTTCGGCGATCTGGTTACTACCGAAAGCTGGAGCAACTTGCCGCTGAACGAAAGCTTTGCCACCTACGGCGAATACCTGTGGTTCGAACACAAACTGGGTCGCGACGAAGCCGATATGGGTTTAATGAACGATCTGAGCAACTACCTGAGCGAAGCCCGCCGGAAAAGAGTGCCCCTCATTCGCTACCATTACCACAACCAGGAAGACATGTTCGACCGGCATTCGTACCAGAAAGGCGGCCGGGTGTTGCACATGCTCCGCAACTACGTAGGCGACGATGCTTTCTTTGCCGCCCTGAAAAAATACCTGACAGATAATAAATTCAAAACCGCCGAAATCCACCACCTGCGGTTGGCATTTGAAGACGTAACCGGCGAAGACCTTAACTGGTTTTTCGATCAGTGGTTTCTCCAGCCCGGTCACCCGGAATTGAAGATCGATCAGAAATATGAAAATGGCAAGCTAACTTTCCGGGTGTTCCAGGATCAGGATACCGTACATTCGCGGCTTTATAAATTACCGGTAAAGATTGGCGTATGGAGTGGCGGAAAGAAAACCGAATACCCGGTAACCATTTCTAAATTCCGGAACGTTTTCGAATTTCCAATTGCCACTAAACCCGAACTGGTAGTTTTCGATACCGAAGCCCAGGTTTTAGGCACGGTTCTCCACGAAAAGTCCGATGATGAACTGATCTACCAGTATTATAATGCCGATAGGTTTCACCATAAATTCCATGCGCTAAACAGCTTGATGGACCGCGTTGGCGATCCTAAAATTGCGGCTGTTTTCCAGGATGCTTTAAAAGATAAGTTCTGGCGTTTGCGCAGTACGGCCGTTTTTGCCTTCAACGCCACCCGTTTTATGAAAAACCCGGATGCGAAAGAAAAAGCACAAAACGAACCCAGATCAGAGGTTATGCTGAATGCCATCCGTCAGATTGCCCTGACCGACCCGAAAAGCTCCGTACGTTCCGATGCAATTGCAACTTTGGCCAGTTACCGCTCCCCGGCCCACGCCGACATTTTTGTAAAAGCCCTCCAGGATAGTTCTTATACCGTAGCCGCCGCCGGCGTAGATGCCCTGGTAGGCATGGATAATGTAGCCGCCTATCTGCCAAAACTCCAGGCCCTGAAAAACACCAAAAACGAAGACCTGCTTTCGGCCCTGGGCGCTTTTTTTGCCCGGCACGGGGGCAGTGCCGAATATGCCTGGTTCGAAAAACAGATCCCCGGCCTTTCGGGAGCAGATCTGAATAATTTTCTGCAAACGTTTGCCGGCTATCTTTACCGGGTTTCTCCCGCAGAACGGGCCAAAGGCGTGCAGTTGCTGAATTCCATGGCCCGCACGCATAAATCCTATTTAGGAAGATTAGGCGCCTGGCAGGGTTTAAGAATATTAGCCGACGAACCAAACGTAAAAGCCTACCTCAGCGAAATTAAAGCGCAGGAAAAAGACGACCGTCTGAAAGAGATTTACCGGAACATGCCCTAAAACGGTAGGGTAGAAGCCCCAAAAAGTCGAAGCCTGCCGGAGAAATCCGTTCCTTTTCTTATAAAAAAGTAAAACCGGGCTTTAATATGTAAAAAAGAAACGTACCTTTGTGGCCGTTAAATGAAATGCGAAGAATGGTTTCAGGCCATTGAAAATATTTTTCGGCAAATGTTTGACAGATTCAAAAAAGCAATTAATTTTGCAACTCCTTACGGAAACAGGCTTCTGGAAGCTTCTTCTGAAAGGATCGTTAATTGAAAAGTTTGGGGAGATTCCAGAGTGGCCAAATGGGACGGACTGTAACTCCGTTAGAGTAATCTTTCGAAGGTTCGAATCCTTCTCTCCCCACCATTTCTTTAATTAGAAATTACGAATTAAAAATTAGAAATGATTCCAATAATTTCTAATTCATAATTTTGAATTTTTAATTAAAACAAGCGGGAGTAGCTCAGTTGGTAGAGCGATAGCCTTCCAAGCTATAGGTCGCGGGTTCGAGCCTCGTCTCCCGCTCGCAAGAGTGAGAACAGATTTAAACAAAAGGTTTAAATCTGTTTTTTAATATAACAAGCCGACGTAGCTCAGGGGTAGAGTACTTCCTTGGTAAGGAAGGGGTCGTGGGTTCAATTCCCATCGTTGGCTCAAAAAGTTTATTTCATTATTCTTTTTATAATTTAGTTTTAAACAAAATTTAATATTCTTTTAAAATGGCTAAAGAAAATTTTGATCGCTCCAAACCGCACGTTAACATCGGTACCATTGGGCACGTTGACCACGGCAAAACAACCTTGACTGCCGCTATTACGCAGGTATTGGCGGGCAAAGGTTTAGCCGCAAAACGCGATTTCTCTTCTATCGACAATGCGCCGGAAGAAAAAGAGCGTGGTATTACAATCAACACTTCCCACGTTGAGTACGCAACTGAGAACCGTCACTATGCACACGTTGACTGCCCAGGTCACGCTGACTACGTGAAGAACATGGTTACCGGTGCTGCCCAGATGGACGGTGCTATCCTGGTAGTTGCTGCAACTGATGGTCCTATGCCACAGACCCGCGAGCATATCCTGTTGGCTCGTCAGGTAGGTGTACCTCAGTTAGTTGTATTCATGAACAAAGTGGATATGGTTGACGATCCTGAATTATTAGAACTTGTTGAGATGGAAATCCGCGAGCTTCTTTCTTTCTACGATTTCGATGGCGACAACATTCCGGTTATCCAGGGTTCTGCTCTTGGTGGCTTGAACGGCGATGCAAAGTGGGTAACTACGATCGAAGCGTTAATGGAAGCTGTTGATAGCTGGATTCCAATTCCTGCTCGTTTAACGGATCTTCCTTTCCTGATGCCGGTTGAAGACGTGTTCTCAATCACTGGTCGTGGTACTGTTGCTACCGGCCGTATTGAGCGTGGTGTAATCAACTCTGGTGAGCAGGTAGATATCTTAGGTATGGGTGCTGAAGGCCTTAAGTCTACAGTAACTGGTGTTGAGATGTTCCGTAAGATCCTTGACCGTGGTGAAGCTGGTGACAACGTAGGTCTGTTACTGCGTGGTATTGAGAAAACCGATATCCGTCGTGGTATGGTTATCTGCAAGCCAGGTTCTGTAACGCCTCACATGAAGTTCAAAGCTGAAGTTTACGTTCTTTCTAAAGAAGAAGGTGGACGTCACACGCCATTCTTCAACAACTACCGTCCACAGTTCTACTTAAGAACTACTGACGTAACTGGCGTTATTACCCTGCCAGAAGGTGTTGAAATGGTTATGCCAGGCGATAACATCACTATCACTGTTGACCTGATCAACAAAGTAGCAATGGAAAAAGGTTTACGTTTCGCTATCCGCGAAGGTGGCCGTACCGTAGGTGCAGGTCAGGTAACTGAAATCCTTGACTAGTAATTAAATAACAGAAACCCCGTTCAGTAGAAATTTCTGCCGAACGGGGTTTTGTTTTTTAAAATATAATATCTAAATTTGCACTCCGAATCAGAAATGATTAGGGAGTGCATTTTTTTAAACACACGGGCGTAGCTCAATTGGTAGAGTAGTGGTCTCCAAAACCATTGGCTGGGAGTTCGAGTCTCTCCGCCCGTGCAACGTTATTTTTTATAACAAATAAAATTAGCTAAAGTGAAAAAATACATCGACGAAACAATTACGGAAATGAGACACAATGTCTCCTGGCCAACTTATTCAGAATTGCAGAAGAGTTCAGTTTTAGTACTGGTAGGCACGTTGGTATTTGCTTTAGTGGTAGGCGCGATGGATTACATCTACGATACCGGTTTAGGATTGTTCTACGACCAGTTTTAATTTCAGCACATGGCGGAATTAAAATGGTATGTAGTGCGGGCAGTAAGCGGCCAGGAGAAAAAAGCCAAAGCTTACCTCGAAACAGAGATCATGCGGCAGGGTTTAACCGAATATGTACCCCAGGTACTTATTCCCGCAGAGAAAGTTTACGAAATGCGCAATGGCAAGAAACGGGTTCGTGAAAGAAACTTCTTTCCGGGTTACGTGTTGATCCACGCCGACCTTTCGCATGGCGAAGCAGAACACATTATTATCAGCACGCCGGGCGTAATTGGTTTCCTGGGAGCCAACGAAGGCCAGGCCGTTAGAAAGCCGGTGCCGCTGCGCTTAAGTGAAGTTAACCGCATCTTAGGAACGGTAGACGAAGCCGAAGAGCAGGAAGAAGTATTGGATACCCCGTTCATAGTTGGTGAAACGGTAAAAGTGATGGACGGACCTTTCAATGGTTTCTCCGGAACGGTAGAAGAAGTGTTTGAAGAGCGGAAGAAACTGAACGTAATGGTGAAGATCTTCGGCCGGAATACGCCGCTGGAATTAAACTACGTGCAGGTAGAAAAAGAAACTGCATAAACTTTGAATTACAAATGGGCATTTGCCCGAACTATAAATAAACAATGGCAAAAGAAATTAAAGGTTATCTGAAGCTTCAGATAAAGGGAGGCGCCGCGAATCCTTCGCCGCCGGTTGGACCTGCACTTGGCTCTAAAGGCTTAAACATCATGGAATTCTGCAAGCAGTTCAATGCGCGGACCCAGGATAAAGCTGGTCAGGTTTGTCCCGTACTGATCACAATGTACACAGACAAGTCTTTCGACTTCGTGGTGAAAACTCCTCCGGCTCCCGTTATGATTATGGAAGCGGCAAAAGTAAAAAGCGGTTCTAAAGAGCCTAACCGGAACAAGGTTGGTTCATTAACCTGGGATCAGGTTAGAACAATTGCTGAAGTTAAAATGCCCGATCTGAACGCGTTCAAGATCGAATCGGCAATGAAACTGGTAGCAGGTACCGCCAGAAGTATGGGAATCACAGTTTCAGGAACTGCTCCTTGGAGTGAATAATCAGAGGTAGAAATGGCTAAAAATACAAAAAACAGAAAAGCAGCCCTGGCTAAAGTAGACCTGACTAAAGAATATTCTTTAGGCGAGGCAGCAGGCGTTGTAAAAGAAATTACCTTCACCAAGTTCGATGCTTCTGTAGACATCGACGTGCGTTTAGGTGTAGATCCGCGGAAAGCAGATCAGATGGTACGTGGTATCGTTACGTTACCGCACGGTACTGGTAAAGATGTGAAAGTACTGGTACTTTGTACGCCTGACAAAGAGCAGGAAGCAAAAGACGCCGGTGCTGATTACGTAGGTCTTGATGATTATATCGCCAAGATCGAAAAAGGCTGGACCGATGTTGATGTAATTATCACAATGCCGGCAGTAATGGCTAAAGTAGGTCGTTTAGGCCGTATTTTAGGTCCCCGTAACTTAATGCCAAACCCGAAATCCGGTACAGTAACGCCGGAAGTTGGTAAAGCAGTTAAGGAAGTTAAAGCTGGTAAGATCGACTTCAAAGTTGACAAAACCGGTATCATCCACACGAGCATTGGTAAAGTTTCTTTCTCTCCGGAAATGCTGGCAGCTAACGCAGCCGAAGTGATCCAGACGTTAAATAAACTGAAGCCATCTTCATCTAAAGGAACTTACATTAAGAGTGTAACGCTTTCCAGCACGATGAGCCCGGCAGTAGCGATTGATAAAAATTCGATCTAAGGAGGAAGACAATGACAAGAGAAGAAAAACACCAAGTTGTACAGGAGTTAAGCGAAAAGTTCGCAGAAAATAGCTTCTTCTATATTACCGATGCCGGTGGAATGACAGTAGCAGGCATCAACCGCTTCCGTCGTCTTTGCTTCGACAAAGGAATGGACTTTAAAGTTTACAAGAATACGCTTATCCGCAAAGCATTAGATACCTTAGGTGGTGATACTTCTGAAATGGATAAAGCTTTGAAAGGCCAGTCAGGTATCCTGTTCTCGAAAGAGAGCGGCAGTGCTCCGGCACGCTTACTGCAGGACTTCTACAAGAAAGAAGGCTACAGTAAAAAAGAAACTCCTAAACCAGCTTTCAAAGGCGCTTACATCGATACAGATCTTTTTGTTGGCAGCGAATATTTAGAGACGCTGTCTAAGATCAAATCGAAACAGGAACTTATTGGAGAGATCATTGGTCTGTTACAATCACCTGCGAAGAACGTTATCTCTGCTCTATCAAGCGGTGGCAACAAACTGGCTGGTATCCTGAAAACTTTATCCGAAAAAGAATAATCAATTTTAATCAATCAATAAATAACTTTTAATTTTTATAAAAATGGCAGATTTAAAAGCATTCGCAGAGCAGTTAGTAAATTTAACTGTAAAAGAGGTAAACGAACTAGCTACAATCCTGAAAGATGAGTACGGTATTGAGCCTGCTGCTGCTGCTCCAATGATGATGGCTGGCGGTGGTGCCGGCGCTGATGCTCCTGCAGCTGAAGAGAAAACCGCTTTCGACGTAATTCTGAAAAGCGCTGGTGCTTCCAAGTTAGCAGTAGTTAAATTAGTAAAAGAACTTACTGGCTTAGGCCTGAAAGAAGCTAAAGAATTAGTTGACGCAGCTCCGAAAGAATTGAAAGCTGGTGTTGCTAAAGACGAAGCTGAATCTTTAAAGAAAGCTTTAGAAGAAGCTGGTGCTGAAGTAGAGGTTAAGTAATTACCCTCCGGTAACCATATTCACAGAATTAGACCTGGCATTTCGTCAGGTCTTTTCCTGTTTGTACCCGATTAACATTGCTGAAAAGAATAACCGATTTGCCACCCGGCAAAAGGGCTCCGATTCGGAGGAGAACAGGATCACTTTTTATTGCTGAAACGGTAGCGTTTTACGAAGAGTTTTCCCGGTTAGTGAGTCAGCAATTTCCGAATAGTTTGTGGTGCCAATTATTTGCCAGGCTCGAGACCGGCAAGAGAAAGAATTTAATTTAAACATTTAAATTTTTAACCATTGGCTAAAAACAGAACCGATGAGCGGATCAATTTCGCTTCCATCAAAAAGGTAATTGATTACCCTGATTTTTTAGATGTTCAGTTACAATCTTTTCAGGACTTTTTCCAGTTGGAAACCGCGGCCGAAAACCGCACCGACGAAGGTCTTTTTAAAGTATTTGCTGAAAACTTTCCTATTTCCGATTCCCGGGAAAATTTCGTTTTAGAATTTATTGATTACCACATCGATCCGCCGAAGTATTCGGTAGATGAGTGTATCGATCGCGGCCTGACTTATTCAGTTCCGCTGAAGGCGAAATTACGCCTTATCTGCAACGATAACGACAACGAAGATTTCGAAACCATTGAGCAGGAAGTGTTTTTGGGAAATATCCCGTACATGACCGAAAAAGGCTCTTTCGTGATCAACGGAGCGGAGCGGGTAATTGTATCGCAGTTACACCGTTCGCCGGGCGTGTTCTTTGCGCAAAGCAAGCACACCAACGGCACCAAGCTTTATTCGGCCCGCATCATTCCTTTCAAAGGTTCCTGGATCGAGTTCGCAACCGACGTAAACAACGTGATGTACGCGTACATCGACCGTAAGAAGAAATTCCCGGTTACCACGTTATTACGCGCTATTGGTTACGGAACGGATAAGGATATCTTAGACTTATTCGGTTTATCAGAAGAACTGAAAGCCGATAAGAAAACCCTTAAGAAAGCAGTAGGCCGCAAGCTGGCTGCGCGGATCCTGCGTACCTGGACCGAAGATTTCGTGGATGAGGATACCGGTGAAGTAGTTTCTATCGACCGTAACGAAGTATTGTTAGAGCGGGACGTTGAAATTTCGGATGCCGATATCGATACGATCCTGGATTCAGGCGTGAAAACGATCATCGTTCACCGCGAAAACATCAACATTGCTGACTATACCATTATCTATAATACGCTTCAGAAAGATAACTCCAACTCAGAGCAGGAAGCTGTTGAGCAGATCTACCGTCAGCTTCGTAACACTGAGGCGCCGGACGTTGAAACGGCCCGTGATATCATTCAGAAGTTATTCTTCTCCGATAAACGTTACGATTTAGGTGATGTAGGTCGTTACAGAATCAACAAAAAATTAGGACTTGACAAGAACTGGGAAGCCAAAGTACTTACCAACGAAGACATCGTTCTGATCGTGAAATACCTGATCGGTCTGATCAACTCTAAAGCAGTTGTTGATGATATTGACCACTTAAGTAACCGTCGCGTTCGTACCGTTGGTGAGCAGCTTTATGCCCAGTTTGGTGTAGGTCTTGCCCGTATGGCGCGTACTATTAAAGAGCGTATGAACGTTCGCGATAACGAAGAATTCAAACCGGTTGATCTGATCAACGCGCGTACGCTTTCTTCGGTTATCAACTCGTTCTTCGGTACCAACCAGTTATCGCAGTTCATGGACCAGACCAACCCGCTGGCAGAGATCACGCACAAACGTCGTGTATCTGCATTAGGGCCCGGAGGTTTATCCAGAGAGCGCGCCGGTTTCGAGGTTCGTGACGTTCACTATACTCACTACGGTCGTCTTTGTACCATTGAAACCCCGGAAGGTCCGAATATTGGTCTGATTTCTTCGCTTTGCGTGCACGCGCGGGTAAACGGAATGGGCTTTATCGAAACGCCTTACCGTACTGTTTCTGGATGGTAAAGTTGACCTGGTAACGCCGGTTAAATATTTAACTGCCGAAGAAGAAGATACCCACCACATTGCGCAGGCTAACTCCCGCATCGATGAAAAAGGTAATTTCTTAGCAGATCGAGTAAAAGGCCGTTTCGAAGGTGACTTCCCGGTTGAACCAGGCGATACCTATACTTATATGGACGTTGCGCCAAACCAGATTGTATCGGTGGCAGCTTCTATGATTCCTTTCCTGGAGCACGATGATGCTAACCGTGCCCTGATGGGCTCGAACATGCAGCGTCAGGCAGTTCCGTTACTGAAAGCCCAGGCGCCAATTGTTGGTACCGGTCTGGAAGAACGCGCTGCTATCGACTCCCGCGCTTTGGTTGTTGCCGAAGGAACCGGAGAGATCGCTTTTGTAGATGCCGATAAAATTGTGGTACGTTACGACTTAACCGAAGATGACAAATTAGTTTCCTTCGATGCTGAGTTAGTAACTTATGACTTGATTAAATTCCGCAGAACCAACCAGGATACCTGCATTAACTTAACGCCGATTGTTTACAAAGGCCAGACAGTTACCAAAGGCCAGGCAATGTGCGAAGGTTACGCTACGAACCAGGGAGAACTTGCTTTGGGCCGTAACTTACAGGTTGCTTTCATGCCGTGGCAGGGTTACAACTTTGAGGATGCTATTGTAATTTCCGAAAAAGTAGTGCGCGATGACGTATTTACTTCTATCCACATCGAAGAATTCGAACTGGAAGTTCGCGAAACGAAACGCGGTGAAGAAGAATTAACTTCTGAAATCCCGAACGTAAGCGAAGAAGCGGTTCGGAACTTAGATGAGAACGGTATTATCCGCGAAGGTGCCGAAGTAAAAGAAGGCGATATTCTGATTGGTAAAATTACCCCTAAGGGTGAAACCGATCCGACTCCGGAAGAGAAATTACTCCGTGCCATCTTCGGTGATAAAGCCGGCGATGTGAAGGATGCCTCGCTTAAAGCGCCGCCATCCTTGCATGGGGTAGTTATCGATACCAAATTATTCACCCGTCCTAAGAAAGACAAAAACCTGCGGGCCAAGTCTAAGAAGGAAGTGGAAGAATTAAAAGCCCATTACAACAATGAGCTGACGCCAGGTTAAGGTTATTATGATCGAAAAACTGGTAGCCTTGTTAGATGGCAAAACGACCCAGGGGGTTAAGCACAAGTTCGGAGATGAAATTATGTCGAAAGGCGTGAAATTCACCAAGAAGAACATTGTGGAGAACCTGTTCCCGGACAAAAATCCATACAAGGACGAAAGCAATTACGCTGTTCCGGAAGAGGTTAACTATGTTTAAAGATCTGATCCTGGAAAACTGGACTGCTGACGAACACGTGAACCAACATGTTGCTGCAACTGGTGAAAAACTACACCAAGCGCCGCAACACGATTTCGGCCCGTTTCAAACGCGAAAGATTTACGCTGGAAGTTGGCGATGAGTTACCAGCCGGTATTGTGCAGTTAGCTAAAGTTTATATTGCCAAGAAGCGTAAGCTGAAAGTTGGTGATAAGATGGCGGGTCGTCACGGTAACAAGGGTGTTGTTGCCCGTATCGTGCGTGAAGAAGATATGCCGTTCCTGGAAGATGGTACGCCAATGGACATCGTGCTTAACCCACTTGGTGTACCTTCGCGGATGAACATCGGTCAGATCTACGAAACCGTATTGGGCTGGGCTGGTTTAAAACTGGGCCGAACATATGCTACGCCGATCTTCGATGGTGCCACGGAAGAGCAGGTTTCTGCTGAGTTAGCGGAAGCAGGATTACCGGTATTCGGCCGTTCTTATTTATACGATGGTTTATCCGGCGATAAATTCGACCAGCCGGTAACTGTAGGCGTAATTTACATGCTGAAATTGGGTCACTTAGTTGATGATAAAATGCACGCCCGTTCAATCGGACCGTACTCCCTTATTACGCAGCAGCCATTGGGTGGTAAAGCCCAGTTTGGTGGTCAGCGTTTTGGTGAGATGGAGGTTTGGGCGCTCGAGGCATTCGGTGCTTCGCACGTGCTGCAGGAAATCTTAACGGTGAAATCGGATGACGTAATTGGTCGTGCCAAGGCGTACGAAGCCATTGTAAAAGGCGACGTATTGCCAAAACCAAATATCCCGGAATCATTCAACGTATTGATTCACGAGTTAAGAGGTTTGGCGTTAGAGATTACATTAGATTAAATAATGAATAAAGTGAGCAGCAAGGGAAATGTTGCTAGCTCTTTATACTTCGTTTAAGCAGATAATGTTTATCAAATTATTAAATCTGAAAAATGGCATTTGCAAAAAAAAAAAATTAAACCAGGACTTCTCCAAAGTTACTATCAGCTTGGCCTCTCCGGAATCAATCCTGGAGCGTTCGAATGGTGAAGTAACCAAGCCGGAAACCATTAACTACCGAACGTACAAGCCCGAAATGGGCGGTTTGTTCTGCGAGCGTATCTTTGGTCCGGTTAAAGACTGGGAATGTCACTGCGGTAAATATAAAAGAATCCGATATAAAGGCATTATCTGCGACCGTTGCGGCGTGGAAGTTACCGAGAAAAAAGTACGTCGTGAGCGCATGGGCCACATTGAACTGGTAGTTCCGGTTGCCCACATCTGGTACTTCAAATCATTGCCAAACAAGATTGGTTACTTGTTAGGCCTTACCAACGAAGAAACTTGACCAAATTATTTATTACGAACGGTATGTAGTAGTACAGCCGGGTATTCTGGCAGAAGACGGCGTGAACACGACTGGACTTCCTTACTGAAGATGAATATCTGGACATGATTGACAAATTGCCGCGCGAAAACCAGATGCTGGATAACAACGATCCAAACAAATTCATTGCCCGGATGGGTGCTGATGCGTTGAATATGTTGTTAGAGCGTACTGAACCTGGATGACCTGTCTTATGACTTGCGTTACTCTGCCGCCCACGAAACTTCCCAGCAACGTAAAGCTGATGCGTTAAAGCGTCTGCGCGTAGTAGAAGCGTTCCGTGATGCAGCAACCCGTATCGAGAACAGGCCAGAGTGGATGGTAATCCGCATGGTGCCGGTTATTCCACCGGAATTACGTCCGTTAGTTCCTTTGGATGGTGGCCGTTTCGCTACTTCCGATTTAAATGACTTGTATCGTCGCGTTATTATCCGTAACAACCGTCTGAAGCGTCTGATCGAGATCAAAGCACCGGAAGTAATTCTGCGTAACGAAAAGCGTATGCTTCAGGAAGCGGTTGACTCCCTGTTCGACAACTCCCGTAAAGTAAACGCGGTTCGTGCCGAAGGTAACCGTGCCCTGAAATCCTTATCGGATATGCTGAAAGGTAAGCAGGGTCGTTTCCGTCAGAACTTATTAGGTAAGCGGGTTGACTACTCTGGTCGTTCGGTTATTGTAGTAGGTCCTGAATTGAAACTGCACGAATGCGGTCTGCCTAAGAATATGGCAGCTGAGCTTTTCAAACCATTCATTATTCGTAAACTGATCGAACGGGGTATCGTGAAAACGGTAAAATCAGCGAAGAAAATCGTTGACCGGAAAGATGCCGTAGTTTGGGATATTCTTGAAAACGTTCTGAAAGGTCACCCGGTACTATTAAACCGTGCTCCTACGCTCCACAGATTAGGTATTCAGGCTTTCCAGCCGCGCTTGATTGAAGGTAAAGCAATTCAGTTACACCCATTAGTTTGTACGGCATTCAACGCCGACTTTGACGGTGACCAGATGGCGGTGCACGTTCCCCTGGGACCGGCAGCAATTCTGGAAGCCTCAATGTTGATGTTAGCTTCGCACAACATTCTGAACCCTGCTAACGGTGCACCAATTGCGGTACCATCGCAGGACATGGTTCTGGGTTTATATTACGTAACCAAAGGTAAGCGTACTACCGAAACCGAAAACATTCCGGGTGAAGGCATGACGTTCTACAGTGCGGAAGAAGTAATTATTGCCATCAACGAAAGGCAACTTTCCAAGCAGGCTTACATTAAAGTAAGAACCACGCGTAATGAACGACGATGGTCAGATCGAAACGAAGATCATCGAAACGGTTGCTGGCCGCGTGCTGTTCAACCAGTTTGTTCCGGAAGAAGTTGGTTTTGTTGACGAACTGTTAACGAAGAAAAAACTGCAGCAGATCATTTCCCGCGTGTTCAAAGCAACGGGTATGGCCCGCACGGCACAGTTCTTAGATGATATCAAAACCCTTAGGTTTCCAGTCAGCTTTCAAAGGCGGTCTGTCTATGGGTCTGGGCGATATCGTAATTCCGAAAGAGAAAGACATCCTGGTAGCGCAGGCTAAAAAAGATGTAGATGCCGTATGGCAGAACTACTCTATGGGTCTGATCACGGATAACGAACGTTACAACCAGGTAATTGATATCTGGACGCGTATCAACAACCAGATCACGGAAACCCTGATGGGCCGTCTGGAAAAAGACGACCAGGGCTTCAACTCCATTTATATGATGATGCACTCCGGAGCCCGTGGTTCAAGAGAGCAGATCCGTCAGTTAGGTGGTATGAGAGGTCTGATGGCTAAGCCACAGAAATCGTTACAGGGTTCCGTAGGTGAAATTATCGAAAACCCGATCCTTTCGAATTTCAAGGAAGGTCTGGACGTAATCGAGTACTTTATTTCTACCCACGGTGCCCGTAAAGGTCTTGCCGATACGGCTTTGAAAACGGCGGATGCGGGTTACTTAACCCGTCGTCTGGTAGACGTTTCGCAGGACGTAATTGTAAACGAAACCGACTGCGGTACGCTGCGTGGTCTGGAAGTAAGTGCGCTGAAAGACAACGAAGACATCGTGGAATCACTATCGGAGCGTATCTTAGGCCGCGTGAACGTTCACGACATTATCGATCCGTTAACCGACGAATTATTATTGCCGGCCGGTACCGAAATTACGGAAGAAATTACCCGTCGTATTGAGAATACAGCCATCGAAACCGTTGAAATTCGTTCGGTATTAACCTGCGAAACCAAACGCGGTATCTGTGCGAAATGCTACGGCCGTAACTTGTCTTCCGGCCGTATGGTGCAGAAAGGTGAAGCGGTTGGCGTTATTGCAGCGCAGTCTATTGGTGAGCCGGGTACCCAGTTAACCTTACGTACGTTCCACGTGGGTGGTACGGCATCTAACATTGCGGTAGATGCTTCCATCCGCGCGAAATTTGCGGGCGTTATCGAGTTCGAAGATGTTCGTACGTTAGATACCATCAACAACGAAGGCGATAAAGTACAGGTAGTAATGGGTCGTTCGGGTGAAGTAAGATTGGTGGAGCCGACAACCGGCAAAACCCTGATTTCAAACCACGTGCCTTACGGTTCGTTCCTGTTGGTTCAAAGACGGCCAGACCGTGGAGAAAGGCGAGGAGCTTTGCAACTGGGATCCGTACAACGCGGTTATCCTTTCCGAGTTCGACGGGGTTATTCAGTACGATGCGATCATTGAGGGTATTACCTTCCGTGAAGAATCGGATGAGCAAACCGGTCACCGTGAGAAAGTGATTATCGAAACCAAAGATAAAGCGCAGAACCCGGCTATTATTGTAGCGCCGAAGAGTGGTGAGCCGAAAGGTTACAACATTCCGGTAGGTGCTCACTTGGTAGTGGATGACAAAGAGAAGATCAAAGCTGGTCAGATCCTGGTTAAGATTCCGCGTGCTATTGGTAAAACCCGCGATATTACCGGTGGTCTGCCACGCGTTACCGAATTATTCGAAGCGCGTAACCCATCTAACCCGGCCGTTGTGTCTGAGATTGATGGTGTGGTAACTTACGGTGGTGTGAAACGTGGTAACCGCGAGATCTTCATCGAGTCGAAAGACGGCGTGAAGAAGAAGTATATGGTGCCGCTTTCCAAGCACATCCTGGTTCAGGACAATGACTTTGTAAGAGCGGGTATGCCGTTATCTGATGGTGCCATTACGCCTTCCGACATCCTGAGTATTCAGGGTCCGGGTGCGGTACAGGAATACCTGGTTAATGAGATTCAGGAAGTTTACCGTCTGCAAGGGGTGAAGATCAACGACAAGCACATTGAAGTTGTGGTTCGCCAGATGATGCAGAAAGTAGTGATTCTGGATGCCGGTGATACCTCTTTCTTAGAGCACCAGGTTATCGATAAAGTAACGTTTATGGAAGAAAACGATATGATCATCGATATGAAAGTGGTGGAAGATGCCGGAGATTCAACCCAGCTGAAGCCAGGTCAGATCGTAACCGCCCGCCGTTTACGCGATGAGAACTCCAGCTTACGCCGCCGCGATATGCGTCTGGTTTCGGTTCGCGATGCGTCGCCGGCTGTTTCCCGTCCAACGCTGCAGGGTATTACGCAGGCTTCATTGGGTACGCAAAGCTTTATCTCGGCAGCTTCCTTCCAGGAAACTACCAAGGTATTGAGCGAAGCGGCTATCCGTGGCAAGGCCGATGAACTGTTAGGTTTGAAAGAGAACGTAATTGTTGGTCACCTGATCCCGGCCGGTACCGGTTTAAGAGAGTATACCAAACTGATCGTAGGTTCGCAGGAAGAATACGACAATTTGTTAGAATCGAAACGCCAGACCGCTGCCCGTCAGCGCGAATTCCAGGAAAGATAAGATGGCAGATAAAGCAAAAGAGCAGCAACAGCAGCAGATTAATATAGAGCTTTCGGAAGAAATTGCCGAAGGTGAATTTGCGAACCTTGCTATGATCGCCCATTCGAGCTCCGAGTTTGTGATCGATTTTATCCGGTTAATGCCGGGTATTCCGAAAGCAAAAGTAAAAGCCCGGATCGTGATCACGCCGGAACACGCCAAACGCTTACTTTCTGCGCTTAGTGAAAACATTGAGCGCTACGAAGCCAGCTTCGGCGATATAAAACAAGTACAGGAATTTCCGAGTTTCCCGATGAATTTCGGCGGAACGGTAGGAGAGGCCTAAAAAACGCTATCATTTCAGAGTAAAAAAGTCCCGGTTGTTTCAGCCGGGACTTTTTTTGTTTTTGGGGAATGGGGAAAATCCCATTATTTAATTTTTGCTATGTTGCGGGGAAAGGGTACATTGCTGGCAGAAATTCGAAAGCTGACAAACATAAAGATGCGAATATGCCTTCCAAATCCAAAGCAACCCCATTATACATTAAACTTGAAGATCTAATATTAGATATTAATAACCCACGTTTTGCCGAACTTTATAGTGGAAGTAAAAGTGAAGATGATTTAATTGAATATTTATTATATACAGAGGCAGCAGAAGATGTTGCTAAGGCTATTGTAAAAGCAGATGAATTCTATCCTGATAAACCACTTTGGGTAATTCAAGATGGTGACAAATATTTGGTAAAGGATGGAAATCGTCGTTGCTCTGCGGTGAAAGCACTTCAGTTACCTGGCAAGTATAAATTAAGTTTGCCTAAGACAACAATAGTAGAACTTCCTGTACTTCTTTATAAAAATTTATCAGATATTAATGAGAGAATAGTTGAAGAACATGCTGGGAATTTATTTAGAAGATGGGAACGGATAGCAAAAGCCTTGGAAGTTCTAAAGCTAGCAGATTCAGGAAGATGGGAGGAGGTTACTGAGCTTGATTCGAAGCCCGGAGATCTTATTAAACTTGCTAGCTTTTATAAGGAAGCAGTAAAATATGGAGGTGACGATTTACGCCAACTTTTAAGAAGAGGAAGAGGAAAAACCGGAGGAAAAACAATTATTTTCGAACGATTATTTAGAGATTCTAAATTATGTGGATATCATTTTAAAAATAGCCCATCTTTTCGAATACAAATTACGGATTCAACAAAATTCTCGACATATATTATAGCTTTAGTAAAATACCTGCAAGCGCACCAAGATACTACAACTGAAAAAGTAGATAATGATAAGAGCTTTATTAAAAAGCTTAAAGATTATGGTTTTGATCCGTTTGAAAAAACTACCACAAGTGGTACCGCAACAGGTGGAACTACATCTGGATCAGGAGGCTCAACTACAGGAACAGGAACCACAAGCACTAGCGGGACCACTTCAGGAACAAGTACTGGTGGAGCAACAACAGGAGCAAGTACTGGAGGAACAACTACAGGAACAGGTAGCACTGCTGCTGGAGGAACTACTGGAGGAACTTCTACTTCTGGAACAGGAAGCACAGGAACTGGGTCAGCGGCAGGATCAACTAGAGGAAGTATTAAAAAATTTCCAATTATAAAAAGGAAATTACTTCCACCTGGACTAAAAAGCAGAATTCAAGAATACTTTGATATTAACCCATTATTACAGCCAAATTCTAAAATAGCAATGGCTCGAATTACGTTTGAATGTGTTTTAAAATACATTGTTGAAAATACTAAATTTAGTAGTAGAGCAACAATGAATAAATCAGGTCATTTTGGAGGAGTTTATAAAAGACCTTTGTATGCAGATTTTACATTAATGAAAACCAAATTTACTGAACTAATTGTGAATACGGGAGAACGCACAGCATTTTTAGCATTTGATTTAGACAGCCTTCATACAATCGTTCACAATTACAAGGTAAATGGTATTAGTGCTAATGCTGAACAGATAAGTAATAATTTAATTGGATTAATAGAATTTATGCTTCAAGATGAAGCCGATTTATTATCATCACTTGATTTAACTAAGCTTTAAGATGTTTTATTCACCATTAAGATATCCAGGCGGTAAAAACAAGTTAGCATCCTTTTTAGCTAAGATTTGTGTCGATAATAGAATCCATGGACATTATGTGGAGCCTTATGCGGGTGGGGCTTCGGTGGCATTATTCCTTTTATTAGAAGGTTATGTTAAGAAGATTACAATCAACGATAAGGATAGATCAATATTCGCATTTTGGTATTCAGTCCTAAATCATTCAGAAGAATTATGTGCTTTAATTGACAGAACTGAAATAAATATAGTAAACTGGAATTTGCAGAGAGAGGTACAAAAAAGAAAAGAAACAGCACCACTTTTAGAATTAGGGTTTTCAACTTTATTTTTAAATAGAACGAATCGCTCTGGGATAATTAAAGGAGGGATAATAGGGGGTATAAAACAAGCAGGAGAATATAAAATTGATTGCAGATTTAATAAAGTCGAAATAAAGAATCGTATTAGACAGATTGCTTGCAATAAGGCTTTTATAAACCTTTTCAATCTTGATGCCAATGATTTAATAGATAAAATTCAAATTGAGGCTGAATTTTCAGATACAATATTTTATTTTGATCCACCCTACTATCTTAAGGCAGATTCACTTTATATGAATCACTATAAAGATGAAGACCACCAAGAGATCAGCGAAAAGATTAAAAGTATTAATAATATTCATTGGATAGTTTCCTACGATGAGCATGAATTTATTGAATTGCTTTATAATGAGTTCGATTCGAAAAAATACTCTTTTAACCATTCTGCTTTTTCTGCAAGGGCAGGAAAAGAAATCCTTTTCTTTAGCCCTAATCTTCTTCAGCCACAAATAGAAGATTACAATCCAATTAAATTTAAAATTCGCAGAAATAATCTAAATAAAAGCATCATATACGACTTGTCCCGCAGAATAAGGTGATAATAACTGCTTCAAGCGTCAAATGTATTTTAGGAATCATCAATCTGGAAGAACCTTCAAGAGGGTTAAGGACAAATGCATGTAAGGCTAATAATTTTGGCTATGCAGTAGTTACCAATGATACTGCAAAACTTATTCTGAATAAAATATGGAATTAGACAAAAGTTCATTAACTGATTGGATCCAACTAATCTTCGCAATTTGTGCGGGTATTTACGCATTGTACTTATTTCGGGAATCTAATAAAGAAAAAAGAAATTCCTTCGTTTTAGAAATTCTGAATAGGCTTTATAATGATGCCGAAATTAGATTGATCATATATTCTGTAGATACTCATAATAATATTGATCAGATTAAGTTTCAAGGAACTTTAGAGCAACAGGCGGACAAAACATTACAATACTTTGATTATATCGGCTATTTAGTAAAAAATGGTAATTTAAAGCTAAATGATATAAAGCCCTTTCGATATCAAATAGAAAGAGTCTTGAACAACGATAATGTAAAAAGGTATATAAAGTGGCTTAAAGGTCTTGGAGTTTCTTTAGAAAATTTAGAGTACTTAAAATAGGTCCTTCGCCAGTAATGCGTTGAGTTAGCAAAACCCTCTACGCGATAGAGGCATCATTACCCTTATAAAACGCTATCCAAATGGAGCAAAAAAGTCCCGGTTAAAACAGCCGGGACTTTTTTGCTTTTGCGGGACGGGAATGGAGGGAGCCTATTTAATTTTTATTTGTTCCGAAGGAAAGAATACCTTGCGGTTTGAATTTAATCCTTTCCAAATGAAAAAAGGCCCGGTACGAAAGCACCTATTCTTCCTGCTGATTGCCCTGTTTCTAAATCCAGGCCACGGCCAAAGCCAAACGGGCCAGACAAATTGGTTTCTTAACGGTATCCGGGATAAAGCCAACAACCTTTGGTTTGCTACTCCTACGCAAGGCGTGTTCCGGTACGATGCGGCCACCGGCGGTTTCACCAATTTCACGGAGGCAACTGGTTTATGCGGTAAGGGCGTTGGGGCAGTTTATGAAGATAAAGCCGGTATTATCTGGTTTGGTACCGAGGAGGGCGTCTGCAAGTATGACGGGAAAGCCTTTACCAGGATCACTACCAGAAACGGCCTGTGCCATAAGGATGTTAGCTCCATTGCAGAAGATAATAACGGGAATTTTTGGTTTGGCACGAATGGCTACGGGGTCTGTAAGTACAATCCGGCGTCCGGGGCATTTACCCATTATACCAAAGAACAGGGTTTGGGAAGTGATGCGGTAGAATGTATTTTAAAAGATAAAGCCGGGAATCTGTGGTTTGGGGAAAGAGCCGGCGGCGTGTCCCGGTTTGATGCTGGCACGAATAAGTTCACAAAAGTTTCCGGGAAATGTTTCAGCAGCCAGATGATGGCTATTATAGAAGACCGTACGGGGAACATCTGGTTTGTTAATTTGTACGATGGCCTGTGCCGCTATAATCCAACCTCCGGCGCATACACCCATTTTACCGAAAAGCAGGGTCTGTGTAATAATAATGTTACCGGCATTTACGAAGATTCAAAAGGGAACCTTTGGTTTGGCAGCGATACCGGTAAAGGCAGCACCGGAGCCGGCGGACTTTGCCGCTACGATGGGAAAGCGTTTACGCACTTCGGCGCAAAAGACGGTCTGAGAAATCCGGATGTCTGGACAATTCTGGAAGATAAAGACGCCAATATTTGGGTAGGTACTAAGGGGAGCTTATATCGTTTCCATTCTCCCTCCGGCAAGTTTGTAGAATATACCCATAAAATGAATGCGAAATAATTGGCTTGCCGGGTAGGAAGTTATTTAAAAACGCTATCCTTTTCAGGTAAAAAAGTCCCGGTTAAAACAGCCGGGACTTTTTTGATTTTGCGGAACGGGAATGGAGGGAGGGTATTTAATTTAATTATGCTGCCCAGGAAAGATTACATTGCTTTCAGGATTCCTGAATCTGGAGGAACCACCGGAATGCTTACGGCTATAAGGCAGGTAACCGTAGGCGGGTTGTTCCTCCAATAGTTGGAGATAAGCAAAAGGGAACTGGGTAAGCGATACTTCCGTATATTTGATTTATGGAAGCAGTTAAAAATATCATTAGTATTGACGCTGAAGTTCTGGGTGGGCAGCCGGTGTTCAAAGGGACCAGAGTTCCTGTGGAAACGCTGTTCATGCATTTGGAGCAGGGTGTATCTCTCCATGAATTCCTCGAGGACTTTCCTACCGTGACCAGGGAGCAAGCTGTTGCTGTACTCGGACTTGCAGAGAAGCTTGTGACTTCAAAGAATATACAAAAGCTCTATGAAGCTGCTGCTTGACGAGAATCTGCCAAAGCGACTCAAACGGGACTTCCCGGAACATGAAATATACACAGTCCGTGATAAAGATTGGGATGGTAAAAAGAATGGTGAACTGATGCAATTAATGGTAGCCGACAACTTTGACGCACTATTGACCTTTGACAAGAACCTCCAGCACCAGCAGAACTTCAATAAATACACCATTCCGGTTTTATTGCTGAATGCTCCCAGCAATACCTATCTGACGTTAAAAGAGCTGGTGCCAATAATAAAGGAGGTCTTAACTGCTGGCCTTAAAGCAGGTGGCACAGAAATAAAAAAATAATAGCCTGGCCCTACAACAGCATAATGCAAGCGCCCCCGGCGGGTATTGTAAGGGGGTACAAACCATTTAGCTTTAGTACTTGCTCAACTGTAGCGGGGCGCCTGCATTATTCAAGGCATGTTAGCAGTAAAATAGGAAAGCATATCGTGAAAGATTTTAGTTTACTTCTACAAGAACATTTTGGGCAACTAACAGATCAGGAGTTACCCATAATCCGCTCTTATTTTTTCGAAGAAAAGCTTCAGAAAAATGATTTTTTCACCAAGTCAGACCAGATCTGCGATAGGTTAAGCATCGTAAAATCAGGGATTTTAAGGGTTTATACTGTATCAGATGGCAAGGAAATTACCCAGTGGATCTCTACTGAGAACTATTTAATTACGGAAGTAATGGGTTTCTTTTTTGAACAGCCGAATCGTTGGAATATCCAAACCCTTACCGAAACAGAATTATTAACTATTAACAAGACCAACTACCTTAAACTTTGCAAAGCGTTTCCCAAATGGCACGAAATTGAAAAACGATTCATCGTGAAATGCTTTGCGATGCTGGAAGACAGGGTTTTTTCGCATCTGTCTATGACAGCAGAAGAAAGATATGATTTGTACTTTGAACAAAACAAAGCGTTATTCAACCTGGTACCGCTGCAATACATCGCTTCCGTTCTTGGTATGACCGCCGAAACATTTAGCCGGATAAGAAAACGCCAGAATGAGAATTCTTGATTTTTGTCAAGAGGCGCTGAATTAAATTATCCGACCTTTGTATGGTAAATTAAGATTTTGCGAAGATGAAAAAAGGAATGGAATTTATTCTGAAACTGGAAGAATTGGGGCAGTTTTTACTGGCCATCATCCTGTTTAATCAGTTAGATTATGCCTGGTGGGTTTTTCCTGCCTGCCTTCTGTTGCCCGATCTATCGATGGTTGGTTATCTGATAAATACGAAAACAGGTGCCTGGCTCTACAATTTTTTTCACCATAAATTGCTGGCAATTATTATGCTGTCTTTAGGGTTTTACTTTAATTATCCCCCACTCACGTTAGCAGGGGTGATTTTATTCGGCCACTCCGCTATGGACAGAAGCTTTGGCTACGGACTGAAATTCAACGATAGCTTTAAACACACGCATTTAGGTTGGATCGGAAAAAATAGTGAATTATAATTAATTACGTAAAGACGAAGAACCGCAAACCACACCTATACGGCAGCTTCCCTTTATCCGTAAAGTTAGCATTGAGGTCTGTTTTTGAAATGCCGGTTTCCTGCTTAGCGGAAATATCACCTTTAAGCCAGCGTCAATTTACTTATAAAACGCTACCCAATCAGACTAAAAAAGTCCCGGTTAAAATAGCCGGGATTTTTGGTTTTGGGGAATAGCAATACAGGAAAACCTTTTTAGAAAAATATCCGCTAAACCGATAAATAAGTATATTGCTTTATGAATGTAGTGGATCAACATATAAAGGCAATCGCAGCGCTATGTCAGCTTCATAAAGTGGACAGGCTATTTGTGTTTGGCTCCATTCTTACAGATAAATTCCACGCAGGCAGCGATATCGATCTTTTAGTAAAATTTGGAGACGTTGCCCTTTACCATTTTTCGATAATTATATGGCGTTTAAGGAAGCCCTGGAAAAGCTGTTGCAGCGGCCCGTAGACCTGGTAGAAGAACAAACCATTAAAAACCCCATCCTGAAGCAGTCAATCGACAAAAGTAAAAAATTGATCTATGGACGAGCGGATAGCAAAGTGGCTGCTTTCTATACAAAGGCTATAGAATGGTAACAATAATTGTAGAAGGCCGAAGCTAAGGAACAGACATAGGCGAAATGTCTTAAATTTGTAGCCTATAGAAACAAATATGGACAAGCGGTTTACGGACATCCTTCAACTTATTAAGCAATCCCGGACGAATGCAATCCGGGCCGTAAACGCTGAACTGATAAACCTCTATTGGAATATTGGAGAATATATCAGTAACAAGCTCCAAAATTCGGAATGGGGAGATTCGGTGGTATCCGAGTTAGCCAAATTTATTCACTGGCGTTACGTAAGATTTTTTTGTCCCCCTTTGGAGGGGGACATCTCTCGAAATTGCGTAACGTCAGTTATTCAGCAAACCGAACCGGAAATAAAAGGATTCTCCGACAAGAATATCTGGCGGATGAAGCAGTTTTACGAAACCTACAAAGAGTTCCCAAAACTCGCACCAGTGGTGAGAGAAATCAGTTGGTCGCATAATCTGGCAATATTTTCAAGGTGCAAGTCAACTGAAGAAAGAGCGTTTTATTTAAAAATTACCAAACAAGAAAATTATAGTTTCAGGGAGCTGGACAGGCAAATTTCTGCAAGCCTGTTCGAGCGGACAATGATCGGAAATTCAAAACTCTCAACAGTGTTGAGAGAAACGAACCAGGATCTAACAAACACTTTCAAAGACAGCTACGTGTTTGAATTTCTGAACTTAACCGAGCCGCACAGCGAAAGCGATCTGCAACGGGGACTGGAAAGCAAATGAAAAACGTAATTCTGGAACTTGGCAAAGATTTCCTTTTCGTAGGGGAAGAATACAAACTCCAGGTTGGAAACAGCGACTTTTTCATTGATCTGCTTTTTTATCACCGGGGTCTGCAATGTTTGGTTGCTTTTGAGCTCAAAGCAGACAAGTTTAAACCTGACCACTTAGGGCAACTGAACTTTTACTTAGAAGCTCTAGACCGCGATGTAAAGAAACCAAATGAGAATCCAAGCATTGGGGTTTTGCTGTGCAAAGATAAAGACAGTGAAGTGGTAGAATATGCATTAAGCAGAAGCCTTTCTCCCACATTGGTTTCAGAATATAAAACCCAACTGCCGGACAAGAAACTTTTGCAGCAAAAATTACACGAATTATTTAACGATGATACAGTTGTAGGATAGAGCAACTAGTGCAAATAGCAGCTCTTTATGCCCAGAAGGCCAATCTCCCGATTATTGGTATAACCACTCAAAGCTGAACCATATCATTTCCAAAACGCTATCGAAATGAACCAAAAAAGTCCCCCGAAAGCTTTCGGGGGACTTTTTTGCTTTTGCGAAATAGGAATGGCCCGTTAATTAATTAGCCCGTGCTATTCACATCCTGTAAAATGGCTTGAAGAAAGTTGCGTAGCAAGGCTGAATTATTGCCGGAATTATAGCAGGCACTTACGCCGGTCTGGGCTTTTACATCGGCCAGGGGTATATACTTTATATCGCCTATCTTCATTTTCTGAAAAGATGACGGACAGATGGAAACGCCCAGGTTTGCTTCTACCAGGTTTACGATCGTTTGCCATTCATACGCTTCCTGAACAATATTCGGGTAAAAAGCCGCGGCTTTAAAGATCGTATTTATTTTCTCGAACTGGCCGGGTGCAATGTTTTTTGGAAACAACACAAATAGTTCAGCCTTCAGGTCTTTAAGTTTCAGCACTTCCTTTTGGGCTAAGGGGTGGGCGTTGGAAAGTACCGCCACATAATTTTCTTTTACCACTTCCAGGGTGGCCAGGCCCTCTACCTTTTCCGGTTCCCGAATAAACCCGATATCGAGGGTACCCTCCAGCAATTCCTGGATCTGGATCGCGGGCGAACGTTCCCGCAACGAAAATCCGACTTCCGGGTATGCCTGTTTATGTTGCTGGATCCAGGCCGGAAGTCCGCAAAAGATGGTAGAGGAAGTAAAACCGATCTGCAGAGTGCCCGCTTCGCCCGTATTTAGCTTTTTGATTTTTTCCAGGAGCTTGTGCGTATTGGCCAGCAGTTGCCGGGCCTCCGGCAATAAGGCTTCTCCGGCGGCAGTAAGGCGCACCCGCTTATTGCTCCGGTCGAACAACTTACCGCCTGCTTTTTCCTCCAGTTTCTTTATCTGCAAACTAAGCGGCGGTTGCTCTATGCCTATGCGTTTAGCGGCCATCCCGAAATGCTTTTCTTCGGCCAGAATGGTAAAATAGTAAAGCGTTTTCAGATCGAGCGGCGGCCTTAGATCCATATATTTTATGTATGGTTATATGATGATAAATATATTTTTCAAATATACAGGCATTCTTTAAATTTGACACAGTTAATGAACAAAGAATAATATCGCTAACCTTTAAAAACCAGAAGATGAAAAACTACTACCTCTTTTATCTTGCGAGCTTTATCCTGTTTCAGGTTATCAATTTGGAGATTCAGGCCCAGACACCTGACTTTGTGTGGGCCAGGCGGGCTGGAGGAATAGAGGCGGATGCAGCCAGCAGGGTAGCCGTAGATGCCGGTGGCAATAGTTACGTAACCGGAATATTCCGGGGCACTGCAACTTTCGGCAGTACAACGCTCACAAGCAGCGGTAATACCGATATTTTTGTTGCCAAATACGATGCCTCGGGGAATGTGCTTTGGGCAAAGCAGGCCGGAGGGACAGATATTGACGCTGCCAAAAACATAGAAGTAGACGGAAACGGCAATAGCTATATAACCGGCGAATTCAGGGGAAGCGCCACTTTCGGCACCACCATGCTCACCAGCACCGGAAACTACGATTGTTTCATTGCCAAATACGATGCCTCCGGGAACGTGGTCTGGGCAAAGCAGTCCGGAGGGGCGGGCCTTGAAATGGGCCGCGGCATTGCCGTGGACGGCAGCGGCAACTGCTACATCACGGGTTATTTTGAGGGCAGCGCCACTTTCGGCAGCACTACGTTTACCAGCAGCGGAAGCTACGATGCATTCATTGCTAAATACGATGCCGCCGGAAATTTTCAGTGGGCAAAACGGGCTGGCAGCAGCGGAGAGGATTATGGCAGAAACATAGCCGTAGATGGCACTGGCAACAGTTATATAACAGGCACTTTCAGAAACCAGGCCGGCTTTGGCAGCACCACCCTTACCAGTAGCGGAGACGAAGACATTTTCATTGCCAGGTACGATGCCTCAGGAAACGTGCTTTGGGCCAAAAGAGCCGGAGGAACAAATAAAGATGCGGGCATTGGCATAGCCTTAGACGGCATCGGCAACAGCTATATCACCGGCGAATTCCAGGGCGGCGCCAATTTCGGCAGCACCACGCTTACCAGCACCAGTACCCTGCCAGACATTTTCATTGCCAAATACGATGCATCCGGGAATGTGCTTTGGGCAAAGCAGGCTGGAGGGAGCAGCAGTGATCATGGCAGAAACATAGCCGTAGACGGCAGCGGCAACAGCTATATTACCGGAGAATTCGAGGGAAGCGCCAGCTTCGGCAGTACCACGCTTACCAGTAGTGGGGGAGTAGACATTTTCGTTACTAAGTACGATGCTTCGGGGAACGTGCTTTGGGCAAAAAGGGCCGGAGGCAACCTGGAGGAAAGAGCATCAGGCATTGCGTTAGACGGCAGCGGCAACCCCTATATATCAGGTTATTTTCTTGGCCAGGCCAGCTTCGGCAGCACCACGGTTACCAGCAGCGGAGCCAGTGACCTGTATATTGCAAAACTCAGCACCGTTACCGGCATCCCCAAAACCTCCGGTTTTTACAACTCCACCTACCCAAACCCTTTTGCCACTTCCCTTACCATTAGTTTCACTACCCCGGGCCCCTCAATAGCCACACTCACCGATCTGCTGGGGCGGCAGGTGCATCGGCAGGTACTCACTCCGGAAGCGGCAGGCGCAGCAGCTATCTTAACACCCCCGCATAACCTGGCTTCGGGCGCTTACCTGCTGCAGCTGCACCAGGGCAATACCGTGCGGCAGGTGCGGGTGGTACGGGAGTAGGTTAGCGTTTTAAGATCATCACCTGACGGTGGAAAAGGTATATCCAGCTCCTCCGTTATGCGTAGCGTTAGCATAGCGCTCTACGCATTTTAGTAAAGCCAATCTCCTGATTGGCGGAAATACCCCATCCAGGTCTGCGTCATAGCCCTTATAAATCGCTATCCAAATAGTGAAAAAAAGTCCCGGTTAAAACAGCCGGGGCTTTTTGGTTTTGGGTAAAACATACATTTTAATTTCCAGAAATTCATATTTCTTCTGATCTATCCTTAACACATGGTAATCAGGTACTATATCTTAGTTAAAAATAATCAAGAATTTATTGCATTTTTATAATGCTTCGTATTTTGTGTTAGGGATGCTTGGTTGAAGTAAACTTAAATTTCACTTCAATTTAAAGGTATAGAACTGAAATTTGTAAGATAAACTTACCCTTTAAACCCTGATTTGATTTTGGTTACTACAAACTGGGTTCACATTAACCCACAACTATTTAAATTATGAAAAGATCATTTGTTTGTATTTGTTCAGTGGTACTGGCATTAGCTACATTTTCTGCCTGTGAAAAAGCTGAATTGCCTGCACCGGAAAACCAAAGTGTTTCAGAATTCAAGAAGGGAGGAAATGGCGGGCCAGCTCCTACTTTTACAACTTACTCCGGACGCGCAATTGCTATAGATGCCATGATCTGGAGCAACCAGAATGGTACCGTTACAAGCACTCCAACTGTTTTATGCGTATCCTTAATGATGCCATTGGCCGGAGGTACGCTTACCGAATCTGAACCGTCGGGGGCAATTGCGGGCGTATTAACTTCCGGGGCTTTAACTGCTTCCACTTCCGGACAAAACAACACCAGCATTTCGGAGGCATCTGTTACTGCTCTGAGCATTACTTTAGGCACCAACCTTATTACAGCAGATTATATTAAAGCCACCGCTACCACCAGTTGCGGGGTAGCTCCTGCCGGAACGGTACAAATTACGAACCTGAAACTGAACGGAACGCCAATAACCGTTACCGGGGCGGCAAGCCAGGCCGTATTTTTACCAAATAGCAATGGCGGCATGATAATCTTAAACGAACGGAATGGGTCTAAAAAAGGAGGCAATTATTCCATGATCGTAACCGGTATGCATATTATTGTTCCAAACCAGGCAGATATTAAAATAGCTAATACCCTGGCCGGGACCGGTTGTTAAGGAAATAATAGATGCTTTCCTTTCATTACAAGTAAGTTCCGGTTGTTTAAGCCGGGACTTTTTTGTTTTAATTCAGATCACCCCCAGCCAGTTTAGATTCTAAAATTTTTTAAAATGAAATGTAATGTTTGCTTGTCTTTTTGGAAGGTTTAGCTATCTTTAGGTGTACTTAAATATTTCGTTATGGACAATTCAACTAAAAATTATTTTAACAGGGTTGTGTTCTTTGCGGCTCTTTGGATAGTTGTTTACGCTATCTGTTTATTTATTATTAAGAAGGCTTCACCCGATCCGATAATTGGGATCCTGCTATCGATAATACCGGTGATAACATTCGGGCTTTTTATTTACAGTATTATTAAAGGGGTAGCTTCTATGGATGAAGTGGAAATCAGAGTGCAGATGGAAGCCGTGGTGATCGCCTTTTCTCTGGGATTACTAACCTTAATGACCCTGGGGCTGCTAGACCTGGTTATTACCCTCAATAAAGAAGATTGGGGCTACCGGCACCTGTTTCCTTATTTTGTTATCTTTTACTTTGTTGGCCTGATCATTTCCAAGCGTAAATACAATGCGGAATGAGAAACACAATGAAGGTAGAACGGGCTAAGAAAAATTGGACCCAGGCAGATCTTGCGGATAAAATAGGGGTTTCCAGACAAGCCGTGAATGCCATAGAAACCGGGAAATTTATTCCCTCAACGGTGCTGGCGCTGAAAATGGCCCGGGAATTCGGTACAAGGGTGGAAGAAATTTTTCAGCTTGAAGAAACTGATTAATGGGGAGGTAAATAGTAACCTTTATGGTTAAGGGTTTTTCCGTCAGGTTTTTTGGTTTCAGGTATCTTCAGATAGCGGATGTTTAAATATTTGGGCGGTCTGCTTACCTAACCAACTCTACCCAGCCTTTAAAACGTTTTCTGGTGTTGCTGAAATTGGTGTATTCAATGGCCCAGAAATAAATGCCGCCGCTTACTTTTTTGCCGTTTACGCTACCGTTCCAGCCGTTTCCTATTTCCGAAGTTTTGAAAACCTGCTGGCCCCAGCGGTTGTAAATGACCAAAGTACCGGCCGCAATTCCGCAATTTTCAATTGGTTTAAATATCTCATTCAGGTTGTCGCTGTTGGGCGTAAAGACGTTGGGCATTAACAGCGTTTCAGTTCCGGCTACCTCTATGGTAAACCTTTTGGTGCAGTTGCCGGCAGTTATATCTACAAAATAATTGCCTGGTTTTGTTGCTTTGTAAGTTGGTTGGGTGCTGCCATCCTGCCAAAAGTAGGTGCCATTGGGAATTTCAGCCTTTATGGTAACCGGCTTATTACAGAAAACGGAATCGGCGGAAAGGATAGGTTGCGGAAAAGTTGCTTTCTGAATAACCACGGTATCGGAAGTAAATTCTGAATTGCAGTTATAACCCGCCCGCAGCCAGTATTTCCCCGGCTGGGTTATGGAAATAGTCGGCGTGGTTTGGCCGGTGGACCACAAATAAGAATCAAAAGTATCTGCGGAAGTATTTTTTAATTCCAGCGGATTTCCTTCGCACATTAGCGTATCCTGCCGGATATTTACGGTTTTCCTGGTTAGGCTGTTTCCGCAAAGCGTTTTTGTGGTAGTAGTAATAGTAGCGGCAGTTACACTCTGATTAACCGTGGTAACCGGGTGAGATAAAATGGAGGTATTCGCAACGTTCTGCGAGGCGTGTCCTTCTATCAGCAATAAAGAAGAAGTGGTATCGCAACCGGTTTGGAAAAGGGTATTGGTGCGGACCACAAAAGCCGAACTATTTGTGCCGGGCTTGTAACCGGTTACGGTACCGGCAATTAGCAGATTATTTGTATTGGTAATATTAAATTCCGTGGCAATTACATTTGCGGTTCCTACGGTTGATTTGATCGCGCTTTGCCTTACAATATTCAGATCTTTATCGAATTCTATGAGAACATTTGCATTAGGATTTATAAACTGCAGCTGGAAAAGCAACAAAAAATTACCGTTCGCTTTCTGTTGAAAATCTGATACGGTGCCGGCAGAGATGAAGTACTTTTCTTTGTTGCCAACTAAAATTCCCTGTTTGGTAAACTTAGAAAGCCAAAACCGGCCTACGCCCGGCGTATAGCCCATTACAACATAGCCATCGCTAACTTCTACCGGGGCATAATACGGTTCGGCCGAATATTTATCTGTGATCCATTGTACCGTACCGGCATTATCGGTTTTAATGATGCTGGTCCCCGCCCGGAATAAAACGCCGTTATCTGATGTAACAATGGCCCTGCCCCAGGTTGCGGTTATATTATCGTAGAAGTTAGACCAAAGTACATTACCGGAAGCGTCGGTTTTTATAAGCATCCGGTAACTGGCGCCCCCGCCAAGCACCGCCGCACTGGCATAGATGAAGAAATTGCCATTGCTGTCTTCGGTAACGGAATAGGGCACGTGGGAATAGTTTTGGTCCTGGTATAGCTTGCTCCATAAAATAGTGCCGTCCGAACTAAGCATCGTAAGCAATGGTAAGGAAACATTGGCATTAATGGGGAGCCGGGTCAGGTATAAGAAATTGCCGTTTTTTGCCCGTATAAAGTCGCCCGGGTAAGTTGTTGGAATGTGGTATTTTTTTGCCCATTCAATTGTACCGCATTTGTTGAATTTAAAAAGCTTCAAACTATCCAGGGAAAACAGAACCCAGCCTTCATCCGGGGTAGGAAGAATGCGCAGATTCCGGCCGGCTTTTGCTTCATCAATAGCTTTAATAAAAGTGTCCTGGGCGGAAATGGTAAGGTAAAAGCAGAAAAATAAAACGGTTAAGAACAGCTTATGCATAAGAGCAAAAGTTTAATTAAAGTGATGGCGGATTTAAGCTATCTGCCGGATTTCTTAATCAGAAACCTGCACAGTCTTTTGTAATGGCATTAATCACTGGACGTAGCAAACCCAAAAATCGCGGCTTTTCACTTAAAAACAATCCCGGACCGGGAAGGGGTTTAAAAAGGAAGTTGATATTAAAAGGGAGTGATTGGTTTAAAATAATGGCATGTTCGAAATCCTCATCAAAACACGGCCGGAGTAGCAGGAAGTTAAAAATAAGAAAATAGTTTGCAGAACCTCTAACTGCCTTCCTTTTAGAGCTGGTTGCGGCCGGGACTTTTTGCTTCTAAACCATAGCGTTTTTCTTTACACAACCTGCGGAATTTCCTGGTGTAATTTCTCGCATTCGAATTCCATGTTAAAGGTGGTGCCTTCGCCGGGTGAAGATTCAACATGAAATTCTCCGAAAAGGCTCTTCACCCGGGACTCCACATTTTTTAATCCTAATCCATTATGGGCGGTTGCCGGGTTTAGGCCAATGCCGTTATCTTCCACCGTTAAGGTAAAGGTATCTTCGCTCACCACTCCCTGCACAATGGCATGCGTAGCCTCCGCGTGTTTCAATATATTATGGACCAGCTCCTGCGTAATGCGGTAAATGGCATGCTTGCAGTGCGAAGAAAAAGCGTTGGTGTCGCCGTAAAATTGCACGTCAATTTTCAGGGGAGTGCCTTGGGTAATGGTTTCGCAGTAGTTTTTAATGGCTTCAGCCAGCGGCAGTTTATCTACAATATCGGGCATAATATTATGCGCAGTTTTTCGCACTTCGCGGCCGGTTTCCTGAAGCATGTGCAGCACATCTTCATACGCCTGCGAAGTGATCAGCTCTGGCCCCTGCTTTTTTAAAGCCGAAAGCCGCATAATAATGGACGCGATCATGGAGCCGATGCCGTCGTGCAATTCCCGGGAAAGGCGTTTCCGTTCCTGTTCTTCGCCCTTCATGGTAGACCGCAGAATATTTATTTCCTGCTGCCTTTTTAAGGTTTTAATTTCAAGCTCCTGGACCCGGTGTTTCTGAACCGCATTTTTATAACGCATGATCAGCAACAGCACCGCCAACACGGCCGCCGCCGCAAGGCCGGCAATTAATGCTTTGTTTCGGGAGAGCTTATTCTTTTGCTGTTCGATGAGCAATTTCTTGTCAGCAATTTCTTTGTCTTTGGTAGCCGTCTGGAATTTAACTTCCAGTTCATTCAGCGCAACGGTTGTTTCTTTATTGGTCAGGCTGTCGTTAAAAGCATAGAGTTTTCGCTGGTATTCCAGGGCCGTTTTATATTGTCCCAGGCCTTCATACGCTTCCATGAGTACCTTGTATCCTTCTTCTTTATACCAGTTAAAAGCCTGGCCCTGCGCCTGCAGCGCCTGCGTAACCAGCTGTTTCGTTTCCTGAAACCGGCCTAGTTTATTATAAGCTCTGCCCATTTCTATGGCCGCTACCACTTCCGAATAAATGACGTTATTCTCGCGGGCAAACTGAATCGCTTTTTTAAAGATGGGAATAGCCTGGGCGGTTTCGCCGGTTTTGGTGCGTACGGAAGCTTTGCCTACCAACGCGGCGATCATAATATTCGGGTCCCAATCCGGGTTCCAGTGCTGTTCCGCGTTCTCCACGGCCAGGTCGAAATATTTTCGCGATGTCTGGTAATCCTGCCGCTCCGAATAATAGTTGCCCAGATTGGTGCGGACCGCCACAAGCGCTGCATTGGATTTAAGTTTCAGGGCCAGTTTTTCTGCCTCTTTCAGATATACCAGGGCCTGTTCCGGGTGTCCCAGGCTTTCCTGAGTTGCAAACAGATACAGGTAAAGATTTATGGTTAATTCGTTTTCGGTAAGGTTATTTGCCTTCAGGTAATTCAGGGCCTGGTAATAGCTGTGGTTGGCGGCTACATTGTCTGACCGTAAAGAATGATAAAAAGCCCCGAACTCATTAAGAAAGGCGGCCGGTAAGGTTTTATCGTAAAATGGGTTGTTGCAATAGGGGCGGGCCTGGTTAAAATAAAATAAGGTGCTGTCGAAATTTCCCCGGTCGGCATAGAAGCGGGCAAAGTCCATAGAAATTAAACAGGCCTGGTCGTTATAACCCATTGCCATACTTTCATTCAGAATATGCCTTAATTGGGCGCCGCCGGCAGTGTCGGCAATTCCCAAATCCTTCGCTTCGTATTTTCTAAGCGCCTGGTGGATCCGGGCAGTATCTAGCTCCGACCGTTGAATTGGCTGGTTCGCGGGCTTTTCCTGCTTTTTATTTGTGCATCCCGCCACCAGCAACAGCCATAAGCTGAATAGCGCAAAACTGAAGGAAAGCGTTTTGGTAACTTTCATATCCGGAGAAAGGCGAAGATAGAAACAAGCAGCTTAAAGAAATTAGGTATAATTACCTGATTTTTAAAAACGCCTCCTGCATTTTTTCTCCATATCATAAAGAACACTATTAATCTGGAGCTAAAAACCGGAAGGCTTGTCCTTTCCGGATAGAAAGTTCGCTTTTGCTGTCCTGTCAGGGGACGGGCCAAGCTTGGGACTTATTGACTTTTTGCGGGGGAAACCCTACTGATTAATTAACCCAAGCTGCATTGCTTTTTTCGTTAACGCCGCCGAATTTTTAACTTCTAACTTTAAGAGGAGGTTTTGGCGGTGAATATCGATGGTGCGTTTGCTCAGGAAAAGTTTATCGGCAATTTCCTGGCTGGTAAAGTTAGAGGCAATCAGTTCCAGCACTTCTTTTTCGCGGCGGGTAAGTTGCGGCGTTGCCGACTGGATCTTTTTGGTATGCAGGGTTTCCTGCACCAGCTTCTCTTTTAATAAAGGGTCAATAAAAATTTCGCCGCTGTAAACAGACCGGATCGCTTCCGAAATAATGTCGGCCCCGCTGGTTTTGAGTACATAGCCCGAAGCGCCCAGCCGCATCATGGTTTTCACGTAATACGTATTATCCTGATTGGTGAGAGCTATTATCTTAATATCCGGGTAAGCTTCTTTAATTATAGGAGCTACTTCTTCACCCGGTCCGTTGGGCATCTGAAGATCCAGCAATAGAACATCCGGCTGCAAAGCTGGTAACCCGTTCAGCAATTCCCGGCCGTCGGAGTAGGAAGCTATAACCTCAATGTCTTCGCAGTTTTGAAATACCTGGATCAGGCCATTTATAATAAGGGGATGATCGTCAGCAATTGAAACACGGATTTTCCTGGTCATTTCCAATTATGCTAAATAGTTCTAACGGTGCCTTTGTCTAATTACCCGGTTGCAATGTTTCCTTCTTTAATTTTAAGCGCTTTGGGGGTCTGGTTTTTGTCTCACCAAACCTTCGTTAGCAGTTAACGCCCATCTTTAAAAGTAGTTATTAAAATGCCTTTCAGGGAGATAGTATTTAGTGAGGGCTCGGGTTTTTCGGGCTAAAACCCTACCGTTTTTAAAACAGGAAACCGGGCCAAAAGAGGTAAGCTGAAGTTTAGGATTTGCGGGCTTTAAAATTCCTTAGGGAGGTTTAAAGCCACTTAGGTAAATATACCTAAAACTGAAAACAGGTATTTGTAGTCTGTTTTTCAGGTTTTAGAATATTTAACCTTGTAATGTAAACGCAAACAAATTTCTAACCCACTAAAATTTAAAGTTATGAAAAAGATCACTACACTTTGGTCGGTACTGGTAATCAGCTTAACCTTTGCTTCCTGCGAAAAAACCGAATTACCCGCTCCGGCTCCGGAAACCCAGAACGGATCGCAATTTAAAAAGACTTCTGCGGGCGGCGGCGGAAACACCGGAGGACAAACCGCAACTGCCACGTATGGCGGCCGGGCTACCGGCATAGATGCAACCATCTGGGATTTTCAGAACCCTATAGTAACCAGCAACCAGGCAACTTTCGCAGATACTTATTTTTTACCTGCTTCCGGCGGTGCTGTTACTAAAAGTGAATTACAGGCCACTATACAGGGCTCACTTACCGCAAACACTGTAAATGCATCTATAACTGGCCAGGGTAATTCTACCCAAACGGAGGCTTCGGTGGCGGATGTGCAAATTACAACCGGCGGCCATACTATTTCGGCAACCAACCTCCAGGCAACTGCCACTGCCGGCTGCGGCGCAGTTCTTTCCGGAACTTCGCAGGTTGGCAGCCTTGTTGTGAACGGACAAACCATAACTGTTACCGGCGCTCCGAATCAGGCAATTTACCTGGCTAATGGCGGAATGATTCTTATTAACGAACGGAGTACTTCTAAAAAAGGCACGCCGGGTATTACGCTGACCGCCCTGCACATAATTATTCCAAATGCTGCAGATATTAAGATTGCTGCTGCCCGCGCCGACATTAAATGCTAACGTGAGTAAACGGTTCAGAAAACAGGTTCGAAAAAGCTGAAACGGTTTTTAGAACCTGGTTTCTGCAATGGTTTCTGAAGAAATGGACCTGGAAATTAATTTTAATTTGTAAGTATGAGAAAGTTTTGCCTTTTCCTCATTGTATTTTTGATCGTTGGAAATGTATGTTCTGCCCAAACCGGCTGGTCTCCCCAGGTTTCTACGGTATCGAGCTGGTTGCAAAACGTGTCGTTTACCGATGTAAATAACGGAACGGCTGTAGGGGTTTTCGGCCAGATTCTGAGAACCACCAATGGCGGCGCAACCTGGACTTTTCAACCCGGGGCAGCTGGAGGTTATTTAACCGGCGTTTCCTTTACCGATACCAACACCGGTACCATTGTAGGCGGGAACGGGCTTATTCTGAGAACTACCAACGGCGGCGCTACCTGGACTACCCAAACCAGCGGAACTACCAATTTCTTATGGCAGGTAAAATTTACTTCGGCAGATACAGGAACGGTGGTTGGAAATAGCGGCCTCATTCTCCGGACAACCAACGGCGGCGCAACCTGGACCCCGCAAACCAGCGGCACCAGCGCTGATCTGTATAATGTCCATTTTACAAATGCAAACCACGGAACGGTGGTGGGCGTGAATGGTACTATCCTGCGCACTACCAATGGCGGCGCAACCTGGACTGCCCAGGCCAGCGGCATAACCAATCAGAATTTGCTGAGTGTAAATTTTACCGATGCCAGCACCGGTACCATTGTAGGTGTAAACGGCATCATTCTAAGAACTACCAATGGCGGCGCAACCTGGACCCCGCAAACCAGTGGCACCGCAAATAAGTTAATGGGGGTTTCCTTTTCAGATGCGAATACGGGAACGGTGGTTGGGGAACTGGGTACAATTCTCCGGACAACAAATGGCGGAACAACCTGGATCCCGCAATCAGGCGGAACCAATAAAGATCTGGTTGGGGTAACATTCGTTAATGCCAATTTCGGAACAATTGTAGGCGAAACCGGGGTCATTCTCAGAACTTCAAACGGCGGGGGAGCCTGCACATCGGCCCCGCCTCAGCCCGGCATTATTACCGGCATGGTTAATCCCTGTTCCGGTATTGTCAAAACTTATACTGTTGCGGCGGTTCCGGGGGCAAATACATATACCTGGACGCTTCCTTCCGGGTGGTCAGGAACCAGCACTGCAAGCAGCATTACAGTTACCACCGGTACAGCGGCAGGTACGCTAACAGTTGCGGCAGTAAATACCTGCGGAACGGGAGTAGCACAAAGTTTAGCCGTTTCTCCAGTTTCTAGCCCGGTTGCCACCAATACGGCCATGAGCAGCCCTGTTTTTTGCCAGGGCGGTAGTGTGGTTTTAAGCGCCAATACCGGTTCCGGCTTAACGTATCAGTGGCAGTTGAATGGAAGTAATATTAGCGGGGCGACAAACCCAACCTATACCGCTGCCACGGCGGGCGCTTATGCCGTAATTGTATCTAATAGTAGTGGTTGTTCGGGAATATCAAATATTACCGGAGTTACCGTTAATCCTTTGCCAAACCCGTTAATAACGCATACCAGTAGCGGCTTAACTGCGCCTTCCGGTTTTTCATCTTATCAATGGTACCAAAATAATGTCCTGATTCCCGGGGCCACAGCCCCGAACTATACGCCAACCCAACCCGGTAATTATTATGCATCGGTAACCAATGGGAATAATTGTTCCGGGCAATCGAACATTATTAACGTGGTGAATTTGGGGGTGGATGATCCGTTTGATAGTAATGCGTTTGTTTTTTACCCGAACCCCACAAATGGTATGGTAACGTTAAAAGGAAACGCTTTTAAACCCGGGGAAAAAATATGTATCCAGGTGATTAATGCTTTAGGTAAAGTTCTGCTGACAGAAAATACGGAAGGGAACCCGAATGGCTTTGAAAAGGAACTGGATCTTTCAATTATACCAAACGGAATATATTTCATAAAAATAAATGCCAGAAATTTAAATGAGGTTAAGCAGGTGATGAAGCATTAAAGCTTTCCATCAAAGGGTATAATTATCAACGCATTAGAAGTCCCGGTTAAGAAACCCGGGACTTTTTTATTGAAAATTGTACCGTTTTATAGGAGTATTTTTAAATATTTATAAAATAACTGATATTAATATAGCTATTTTTTAAATAAACAACGTAAAATGCATCAGAAGCTTATTAACCTATCTCCCCCTATAAGCTATGATTTACTTTAAAGAGCATTACGTAACCGTAGAGTACGACGAAAGCCTGAAACTGGTAGAAGTAGAATGGCATGGGTTAGTATTAAGCCACCATTATAGGGAAACCCTGGAGATGGTATTGGACCTGATCGAAGAAATGAAACTGGAAAATTTCCTGGTAAACCGGCAAAATATGCACCGCATCCGGTTGTCTGATGAAAGGTGGCGTCAGGAAGATTGGTATCCCCGATTCTTAAAAAGCAGTATTAAACGCTCCGCTTCCGTTATATCCAACGACTTTTATAACGAAGTGTCCCTTTCCCGGCTTATAGAGGAAAATGAAGCAGAGATCCGGATAGAGCGCCGCAGCTTTTTAGATTACAAAGCGGCAAAAGACTGGCTTCTGCAAAGCGTATATATAGAAGATAAAATTTTAGGGCTCGATTACGAAACAATTAAAACCAAGAGCAATTCTATTTTCTTTAAGCGTGAATTAAGTAACCGGAAAAGGATCTGAAAGAAAATTCCGGATTTAAAATAGTATGAAACAAAAAGCCCGCTTGCATAAATGCAAGCGGGCTTTTTGTTTTTGGTGGCCACGTTAGGAATCGAACCTAAATCAAGAGCTTCGGAAACTCTCATACTATCCGTTGTACGACGTGGCCGTTTTTAATTCCGTAGAACCGAAAGCAAAAGTAAACATAAAATTCAGAAAAGTCCACCACAATTTAAAGAAAAACCAAAACATATTCAGAAAAAACGGTATTAATCCGAAATAAAAAAGTAATTTTGCGGCTCGAAGTTTAAGCAGGTTAAAGAAATATGAGTAATTCAAAGCTCATTTAAGCGTCTAAAAACGCGTAAGTGGCTTTAAATAATTACTTTAAAATATTTTTTGATTTTGCAATGGGAATTCTATACCTTTGCAAACTAAATTTTCGAGAAGAGTTCTATTTATAAAAACTTTGTAAATGCCTACTATACAACAATTAGTAAGAAAAGGAAGAGAGAAGTTAACCTCCAAATCGAAGTCTCCAGCCTTAGATTCATGCCCGCAGCGACGAGGCGTGTGTACCCGTGTGTATACAACAACCCCTAAGAAACCAAATTCGGCTATGCGTAAAGTTGCCCGTGTGCGCTTAACCAACGGTAAAGAAGTTAACGCTTACATTCCGGGTGAAGGTCACAACTTACAGGAACACTCAATTGTGTTGATCCGAGGTGGCAGAGTAAAAGATTTACCAGGCGTACGTTACCATATCATTCGTGGTGCATTAGATACAGCTGGTGTAAACGGCCGTACTCCAACGTCGTTCTAAATACGGTGCAAAACGTCCGAAACCAGGACAGCAGCTGCAGCAGCTGGAAAAGGCGCACCAGCTAAGAAGAAATAAGTAATTAGTTAGCTTAATATACAATGAGAAAAGCAAAACCAAAGAAGAGACTTCTTCTTCCTGATCCAAAATACAAAGAAACTTTAGTAACTCGTTTCGTTAACTATTTAATGTACGATGGCAAGAAAAGTATTGCTTACAATATTTTCTACGATGCTTGTGAATTTAGTAGAGCAAAGAACCAAAGAAAATGGTTTGGAAATGTGGAGAAAAGCATTGAACAACATCATGCCAGGCGTAGAGGTTAAAAGCCGCCGCGTGGGTGGTGCAACTTTCCAGGTTCCAACCGAAGTTCGTCCAGACCGCAAAATATCTTTAGGTATCAAATGGATGATCATGTACTCCCGCAAGCGTGGTGAAAAAACCATGATGGAGAAATTAGCCGGCGAAATTATTGCTGCTGCTAAAGGTGAAGGTGCTGCCGTTAAGAAAAAAGACGATACGCACAGAATGGCAGAAGCCAACAAAGCATTCTCACATTTTAGATTCTAATATAATGGCTCGCGATTTAAGATATACAAGAAATATTGGTATTGCTGCGCACATCGATGCTGGTAAAACTACCACCACCGAGCGTATTCTGTATTATGCCGGTGTAAGCCACAAAATTGGTGAAGTTCACGATGGTGCTGCTACTATGGACTGGATGGAGCAGGAGCAGGAGAGTGGTATTACCATTACTTCTGCTGCTACTACCGTAGACTGGGATTACAGAGGTCAACAATATCACATCAATATCATCGATACTCCGGGTCACGTGGATTTTACCGTAGAGGTAAACCGTTCCTTGCGCGTACTGGATGGTCTGGTATTCTTATTTAGTGCTGTTGATGGTGTTGAGCCGCAGTCAGAAACCAACTGGCGTTTAGCTAACAACTACAAAGTTGCCCGTATCGGTTTCGTAAACAAAATGGACCGTTCCGGCGCTGATTTCTTAGCTGTTTGTAAGCAGGTAAAAGAAATGCTGGGCAGCAATGCAGTAGCTTTACAGTTACCAATTGGTGCTGAAGATAATTTCAAAGGTGTAGTTGATTTAGTAAACTTCCGTGGTATTGATTGGAATGAGCATGATAAAGGGATGACCTTTACCGAAGTTCCTATTCCGGACGATATGATGGAAGAAGCAACTGAATACCGGGAGAAATTACTGGAAGCAGTAGCTGATTACGATGAAAAATTGATGGAGAAATATTTCGAAGATCCGGAATCAATTACTGAAGATGAAATCATTGAATGCTCTTCGTAAAGCAACTATCGACATGGCAATTGTGCCGATGCTTTGCGGTTCTTCTTTCAAAAACAAAGGTGTTCAAACCATGCTGGATTACGTAATGGCACTTTGCCCATCTCCGATGGATAAAGAAAGCATTTACGGCACTAACCCGGATACTGGCGAAGAAGTAGCCCGTAAACCAGATGAAAAAGAGCCATTTGCAGGCCTTGCATTTAAAATTGCTACTGACCCTTATGTAGGTCGTCTTTGCTTTGTCCGTGCTTATTCAGGTGTGCTGGAATCAGGTTCTTATGTATACAATACCCGTTCTGAACAATAAAGAGCGTATCTCCCGTATCTTCCAGATGCACGCCAACAAGCAGAACTCAATTGAAAGATTAGAGGCTGGTGATATCGGAGCGGTAGTAGGTTTTAAAGATATTAAAACCGGAGATACCCTTTGCGACCAGAATGCCAAAATCGTTCTGGAAGCAATGGACTTCCCGGAGCCGGTAATTGGTTATGCAATTGAGCCTAAAACTCAGGCTGATGCTGATAAAATGGGTATGGCTATTGCTAAACTGGTAGAAGAAGATCCAACCTTAGTAGTTCATACAGATCAGGAAACTGGTCAGACGATCTTAAGAGGTATGGGCGAGCTTCACTTAGAGATCATCATGGACCGTCTGAAGCGTGAGTTCAAAGTGGAGATCAACCAGGGTGCTCCACAGGTTGCTTACAAAGAAACAATCACGAAAAGCTGTTGAACACCGTGAAACTTACAAGAAGCAATCTGGTGGTCGTGGTAAATTTGGTGATATCGTATTTCGAAATAGGACCAAGAGAAGATGGCAAAGCCAGGATTGGAATTTGTAAATGACATTGTAGGTGGTGTAATTCCAAGAGAATTTATTCCGCCTATTCAGAAAGGTTTCGAAGAAGCGATGAAAGAAGGTGTACTTGGCCGGCTTCCCGATTGAATCGATGAAAGTGCGTTTATTCCACGGTTCTTACCACGATGTTGACTCTGATGCATTATCATTTGAATTAGCAGCCCGTCAGGGTTTCAAAGAAGCAGCTAAGAAATGTGCTCCGAAATTACTGGAGCCAATTATGGCCGTAGAAGTAGTTACCCCGGATGAATATACAGGTCCTGTTACTGGTGACTTGAACCGAAGAAGAGGTTTGATGAAAGGTATGGATACCAAAGCTGGTTCACAGGTTATTAAAGCAGATGTGCCTTTATCGGAACTATTTGGTTATGTAACTGATTTAAGAACCATTACTTCTGGTCGTGCAACAGCTCACTTAACCTTCTCTCATTACGAGCAGGTTCCGCAAAACTTGGCAGATGGTATTATTGCCAAAGTAAAAGGTACAGCTAAATAAGTCTTAAAAAAATGAATCAGAAAATAAGAATTAAATTAAAATCTTACGATCATAACCTGGTAGATAAATCTTCTGAGAAGATCGTAAAAGCAGTAAAAGCTACAGGTGCGATCGTTAGCGGTCCAATTCCTTTTCCAACTGAAAAAGATATATTTACTGTATTGCGTTCCCCGCACGTAAACAAAAAAGCACGGGAGCAGTTCCAGCTTTGCACTTACAAGAGATTAGTAGATATTTATTCTACAAGCTCTAAAACAGTAGATGCATTAATGAAACTTGAATTGCCAAGTGGTGTTGATGTAGAAATCAAAGTTTGATAATTACTATTGAATATATAAAAAAAGGAACCGGCAAATGCTGGTTCTTTTTTTATTTGTACTGTAAATAAAATATTTAGAAACTAATTTGTTTAAACAAATTTTAATTTAGTATCTTTGCACTCCCTTAAACGAACCGTTCTACGGGTGTATAAATCATTTTAAATCAATCAAAAAGTAGAATGCCTGGAATAATCGGTAGAAAAATCGGAATGACAAGCCTCTTCACACCTGAAGGAAAAAGCGTAGCCTGCACGCTTATTCAAGCAGGTCCATGTGTAGTAACACAGGTGAAAACAGTAGAAGTCGATGGCTATACAGCTGTTCAAGTTGGCTATGGAGAGAAAGAAAAAAATACTAACTAAAGCTGAAGTGGTCACTTCAAAAAAGCTAACGCAACTCCTAAAGCAAAAGTTGTAGAATTTAAGACTGAAGTAGAAGCTTTCAATTTAGGAGACACTATTAATGTTGACTCTTTTCGAAGAAGGAGAATTTGTAGATGTTGTTGGTACCTCAAAAGGTAAAGGTTTCCAGGGTGTTGTAAAACGCTATAACTTTGCCGGTGTTGGTGGCCAGACTCACGGTCAGCACAACCGGGTCAAGACACCCAGGTTCAATTGGTGCCTGTTCTTGGCCTTCACGTGTATTTAAAGGAATGCGAATGGCTGGTCGTATGGGTGGTGACAGAGTAAAGATCCAAAACTTACGTGTATTACGGGTAATGCCAGATAAAAATTTAATCTAGTTAGTGGTTCCGTTCCAGGTGCCAAAAATTCATTATGTAGTATTAGAGAAATAAGATGGAGCTTTCTGTATTAAATCAATAAAGGACAGGATACAGGCAGAAAGGTAACACTTTCTGATGCAGTATTTCGGCGTAGAGCCAAATGAGCATGCCATGTACCTGGATGTAAAACAATACTTGGCTAACCAGAGACAAGGAACGCACAAATCAAAGGAGCGTACTGAAGTAGCTGGAACTACCAAAAAATTAAAAAAACAAAAAGGAACTGGTGGGCCCGTGCAGGTAGCATGAAATCGCCAGTATTTATTGGTGGTGGTCGAGTATTCGGTCCGCGTCCAAGAAACTATAGCTTTAAGTTAAATAAGAAACTAAAAGCAGTTGCCCGATTATCAGCTTTGTCTACTTTAGCAAAAGATAACAAAGTTGCTTTAGTAGAAGCATTTATCATTGAATGCTCCTAAAACCAAAGATTTTGTTAAATTCTTAAGTAACTTGAAAATTGTCTGATAAAAAAACTTTAATGGTAACCGCTGCAGATAGAATAAGAATGTATTATTTATCAAGCCGCAACTTACAAAAAGTAAAAGTAGCAGAAGCTGTCAGATTTAACATACTTATGATATTTTAAATGCAGAAACATTACTGCTGACAGAAGAATCACTTAAATACATTAGAGCAACTTTATAGCACAAAATAATGGAAGTATTAAAAAGACCATTGGTCACTGAAAAGATGACTGCTTTGAATGAGGTGGTAAATATGCCTTTGAAGTAGATAAAAAAGCCAATAAAGTAGAGATAAAAAAAGCGATAGAAAAAATGTATGGCGTAACGGTAGAGAAAGTTTCACCATGCGTACCCAAGGCAAATTAAAAGTCAAAAATACAAAAGCCGGTGTAGTATCGGTCGTAAAGCCATCTATCAAAAAAGCAATTGTAACCTTGAAAGCAGGCGAGATAATTGATTTTTACAGCGGTATTTAATTTAAATAAAAAATGGCATTAAGAAAATTAAGACCAACAACACCAGGTCAAAGATTTAGAATAGCTCCAGGCTTTGATGAAATAACACTCAGCACTCCAGAAAAATCTTTGTTGGCACCTATAAAAAAATCTGGTGGAGAAATAATTCAGGTAAAATGACCATGCGCTACATAGGTGGCGGTCATAAGAAAAAATACCGTATAATCGATTTCAAAAGAAATAAATTTGGTGTTCCTGCAACTGTAAAAGCAATCGAGTACGATCCAAACCGAACTGCCCGTATTGCTTTATTATACTATGCAGATGGTGAGAAAAGCTATATTATTGCTCCAGCTGGATTAAAAGTAGGTACAACAGTTATTTCAGGTCCAGGTATTGCTCCGGAAGTAGGTAACTGCTTCCACTTATCAGATATTCCTTTAGGTACAATTGTTCACAATATTGAATTAATGCCAGGTAATGGCGGTACCTTGCCCGAAGTGCTGGTACTTATGCACAGTTAGTTGCACGTGAAAGCAAATATGCAACTATTAAATTACCTTCAGGCGAAATGCGGATGGTACTGGTAACTTGTATAGCACTGTAGGTACAGTATCCAATTCAGACCACATGAATGTGAATATGGGTAAAGCTGGCAGAAGCCGATGGTTAGGTATTCGTCCACGAGTACGTGGTGTTGCTATGAACCCGGTAGATCACCCAATGGGTGGTGGTGAAGGTAAGTCTTCAGGCGGTCACCCACGTTCACGAAAAGGTTTATTATCGAAAGGTAAGAAAACCAGAAATAAAAATAAATATTCAGAGCAACCTGATAGTTAATAGAGGTAAAAAATAAATGGGAAGATCATTAAAAAAAGGGCCTTATATTGACTTTAGGCTCGAAAAGAAAGTAACAGCAATGGATGATACTGGCAAAAAAACAGTTAGTCAAGACCTGGTCACGCAGATCAATGATTTCTCCGGATTTCGTAGGCATACATTTGCTGTACACAATGGAAATAAATTTATTCCGGTTTATGTAACAGAAAACATGGTAGGCATAAATTAGGTGAATTTGCTCCAACCAGAAATTTCAGAGGTCACGTTGCTAAAAAAGATAAAGGTAAGAGATAATAATGGAAGCAGTAGCAAAATTAAATAATGTTCCTACCTCTCCTCGCAAAATGCGACTGGTGGCAGGTTTAGTACGAGGCAAGAGTGTAAATAAAGCATTAGGTTTATTAAAATTTGAAGCAAATCTGGTGCTGAAAAAATTGAAAAACTTATTATTATCTGCTTTATCAAACTGGCAGCAAAAAAATGAAGATGCCCGCATAGAAGATTCTAATCTTTATATCAAAGAGATTATTGTAGATGAAGGCAAAATGCTGAAGCGTTTACGTCCAGCTCCACAAGGAAGAGGTCATAGAATCCGAAAGAGATCAAACCATGTAACGCTGATCATTGATAGCCTGACTAGAAGAAGAATGTACAAGTAATTCAAAAGAAATCTAACTAAAGCCAAATAAGTTATAATAATGGGACAAAAAGTAAATCCGATAGGTTTAGATTAGGAATCATAAAAGGATGGGATTCTAATTGGTATGGTGGAAAAGATTTCGCTGAAAAACTGGTTGAAGACGAAAAAATTAGAAAATATATTTTGGCCCGTATTCCAAAAGGCGGTATTTCAAAAATTATTATTGAAAGAACCTTAAAGCGGATCACCATTACCATTAACACTGCTCGTCCGGGTGTAGTAATTGGTAAAGGTGGTCAAGAAGTAGATAAGATCAAAGAAGAGCTTAAAAAAATCACGAACAAAGATGTTCAGATCAAATCTATGAAATCAAACGTCCTGAACTGGATGCTAAATTAGTAGGTGAATCAATTGCGCAGCAATTACAAGCCGTATCTCTTTCCGTAGAGCCATGAAGCAGGCAATTGCATTCAGCTATGCGAGTAGGAGCAGAAGGTATTAAGAGTACAGGTATCAGGCCGTTTAGGCGGTGCTGAAATGGCACGTACTGAACATTACAAAGAAGGAGAACTCCTTTACATACTTTGCGTGCTGATATCGATTATGCTTTATCAGAAGCACAGACTGTTTATGGTAAAATAGGTATAAAAGTATGGATATTCAAAGGGAAGTTTATGGTAAGAAAGATCTTTCTCCAAACCAGGTTCCAGCAGACAATAAAGCTGCTAGCAGGCAAGTGGTCCAAGAGGCGACAGAAATGAACGTGGTGACCGCGGTGAGCGATCAGGTCGTCGTAACGATCGTGGTGGAGAAAGAGGTGGAGACCGTAACAGAACCGAAGGTGCTGGCGGTCCACGCAGAAACGCAGGAGCGGCGGCAAAGGTAATGCCGGCCCGCGTCGATAATTAAAGTAATTAACCTATTAAGTATTATTAAAGATGTTACAGCCGAAAAGAACAAATATAGAAAAATGCAGAAGGGCAGGGTGAAAGGGCTTAGCTCATCGTGGCAGCTCTATTTCCTTCGGTTCATTTGCAATAAAATCACTAGAAGCAACCTGGATTACCAGCCGCCAGATTGAAGCAGCCCGTATCGCATGACACGTGCTATGAAACGTGAAGGCAGGTTTGGATCCGAATTTTCCCTGATAAGCCTATTACCAAAAAGCCAGCAGAGGTTCGGATGGGTAAAGGTAAAGGTTCCCGGAATATTGGGTAGCTGTGGTTAAACCAGGTACTATCATGTTTGAATCTGATGGTGTGCCTTTGGAAATTGCTCAGGAATCATTACGATTAGCTGCTCAAAAATTGCCAGTTAAAACAAAATTTGTAGTACGTAGAGATTACGTTGAGAAAGTAATCATGAAAAATTCAGAGATAAAAGCGCTTTCTTTAGAAGAGCTGAAAGAGCAGCTTAAGCACAGAGAGCACCAACCGCCAGAATCTTAAATTTGCACATTCTATTTCTCCATTAGAAAATCCATTGAGAATTACGCAGAAGCAAGAAAAATAATTGCTCGTCTTAAATACAGAGATTAAGCAAAAGAGAATTAGAAGTTAACTTCTAAATACACTAAGTAATAATGGAAGAGAGAAATTTAAGAAAAGAAAGAACCGGTAGAGTTGTCAGCAATAAAATGGACAAGTCTATTACTGTTATTGGTAGAAAGTAAAATGAAACACCCGATTTATGGTAAGTTTATTAACAAATCTAACAAATTTATGGCTCACGACGAAAACAATGAATGTGGTATTGGCGATACTGTTCGAATCATGGAAACCCGTCCGTTGAGCAAAAACAAAAACTGGCGTTTAGTAGAAATTATAGAAAGAGCTAAATAAGATGATACAGCAAGAATCAAGATTAACTGTAGCTGATAACAGCGGTGCAAAAGAAGTTTTTGTATCCGTGTATTAGGTGGTACAGGTAAAAAATATGCTTCTATTGGAGATAAAATAGTAGTAACTGTAAAATCTGCTTTATCATCTGGTAACATAAAAAAAGGAACTGTTTCTAAAGCAGTTATTGTTAGAACTAAAAAAGAAATCCGTCGCAAAGATGGTTCTTATATCCGATTCGACGATAATGCAGCAGTATTGTTAAATAATAACGATGAGCCAAGAGGAACCCGTATTTTCGGCCCTGTTGCCCGAGAATTACGTGAAAAGCAATTCATGAAAATTGTATCATTAGCTCCAGAAGTATTATAAGATGAAAACAGAAAACAAAAAAGCAACACAAACTTCACGTTAAAACTGGCGATACAGTTAAAGTTATTGCTGGTGACGAAAGAGGTAAAACAGGCAAAATTGCTTCAGTTAAAACTGCAACTAATCAAAGGTGTATAGTAGAAGGATTAAACATGGTAACAAAGCATAACAAACCAAGCGCAACAAATCCCCAGGGTGGAATCGCCAAAGAAGGAAGCTCCGATCCATGCTAGCAATGTAATGTTAGTAGATGCTAAACAGGAAAAGCTACCAGAACTGGCAAGAAAGCTGAACGAAAACGGTAAATTGAGCGTTATTCTAAAAAAACAGGAGAAATAATTTAATAATGGCAACTGCAAGATTAAAAGAAAAATATCTAAAGGAAATAGTGCCTGCACTGAAAGAGAAGTTTCAGTATAAGAGCGTAATGCAGGTTCCTAAAATTACCAAGATCTGCATCAACAAAGGTATTGGTAATGCTGTATCTGATAAGAAATTGGTAGATATTGGGGTAGAAGAATTAACTACCATTACTGGCCAGAAAGCAGTTCCTACCAAAGCTAAAAACTCTGTCTCTAACTTTAAGTTACGTGAAGGTATGCCAATTGGTGCGCGGGTTACCTTGCGTGGTGAAAAATGTATGAGTTTATGGATCGTTTAATAACCATTGCTCTTCCTCGGGTACGTGACTTCAAAGGTGTAAATGATAAAGGCTTTGATGGACGAGGTAATTATACCTTAGGTGTAAAAGAACAGATCATTTTCCCTGAGATCAGCATCGATAAAATCAAATCAATTTCAGGTATGGATATTACTTTTGTAACAACTGCTCAGAATGATGAAGAAAGTTATGAATTGTTGAAAGCATTCGGAATGCCTTTCACGAATGTAAAAAAATAATAAAATGGCAAAAGAATCAGTAAAAGCCAGAGAATTAAAAAGACAAGAAAATGGTAGCTAAATATGCTGAGAAAAGAAAAGCATTGAAAGCAGCCGGAGATTACGAAGGTTTAGATAAATTACCTAAAAATGCTTCTCCGGTACGTTTACACAACCGTTGCTAAATTAACTGGCCGTCCACGTGGATATATGCGCAAGTTTGGAATTTCACGAGTTACTTTCCGGGAAATGGCTTCAGCATGGTAAAATTCCAGGTGTAACCAAAGCAAGCTGGTAATTTTCAACTAATAATTTTATAAATTAAAAAAATATTAGTATCTTTGCGGCTCGTTTAGAGCTTAATATACTTTTAATATATTCATAATGAATACAGATCCAATAGCAGATTATTTAACTAGACTGAGAAATGCTATAAAAGCAAACCACCGGATAGTTGAAATTCCGTCCAGCAAAATCAAGAAAGAGATCACGAAAGTACTTTACGAGAAAGGGTATATTCAAAGCTATCGGTTTGATGATCCTCGGTACAGGGTACTATTAAAATTGCTTTGAAATATAATCCAACTACAAAGCAATCTGCTATTGTTAACCTAGAAAGCGATATCAGAAGCCAGGTTTACGTAAATATGTCGACATGGAAAACATTGCCACGCGTACTAAATGGTTTAGGTGTTGCATTTTATCTACTTCAAAAGGTGTAATCACTGAAAAAGAAGCGAAGAACCTGAATGTTGGTGGTGAAGTTTTGTGTTACGTTTATTAAAAGTAAGTATAAAGATGTCACGAATAGGAAAATTACCAATCACACTTCCTGAAAAAGTGGAAGTTAACTGTAGCTTCAAATAATGAAGTAACAGTTAAAGGTCCTAAAGGAACCTTAACTACCCCGGTTGACCGCGATATCATTGTTTCCCAAAACGATAATACTATTGTAGTAGAAAGACCAACTGAACAAAAGCGTCACAAAGCAATGCACGGTTTATACCGTTCATTGATCAACAATATGGTTGTTGGTGTAAGCGAAGGTTATAAAGAGTCATTAGAATTAATAGGTGTAGGTTACAAAGCTACTGTTACCGGTAACTACATTAGAACTTATCCTTAGGATATTCTCACAATATTTTCTTGGCTATACCGAAAGAAGTAACAGCAACTGCTGTAACTGAAAAAGGTAAAGCTCCTTTGATTACCTTGGAAAGTAACGACAAACAATTAATCGGCCAGGTAGCAGCTAAAATCAGATCACTTACGTAAAGTTGAGCCTTACAAAGGTAAAGGTGTTCGTTTTGTTGGTGAAGTTGTTAGAAGAAAAGCTGGTAAAACTGCTTCTAAATAATAATTAACATGGCTAGTAAATAAAGAAACAAGAAGATTAAGAATCAGAAGAAGTATCAGAAATAAAATTTCCGGTACTTCCGAAAGACCAAGACTTATCTGTATTCAGAAGTAATAAAAATATCTATGCACAGATAATTGATGATATAGCCGGTAAAACTTTGGTAGCTGTTTCTTCTGCAAAAGTGGAAGGACAGCCGGAATCTAAAGTTGCTGCTTCTACCGAAGTAGGAAAAGCAATTAGCAAAGCTAGCACTGGAAAAAGGTATTACAGAAGTAGTATTTGATCGTTCAGGTTACCTATACCATGGCCGAGTTAAATCATTAGCAGACGGTGCTCGCGAAGCTGGTCTTAAATTCTAATTATTATGTCAAGAATAATAATACGTACTGTAAAAGCAAGTGAAACTGACCTGAAAGAAAAAGTAGTTGCTATCAAGCGTGTTGCTAAAGTAGTAAAAGGTGGTCGTAGATTTCAGTTTTTCTGCTATTGTAGTAGTAGGTGATGGCAATGGTACTGTTGGATATGGTTTAGGTAAAGCCAATGAAGTAACTGATGCAATTGCAAAAGGTATTGATGATGCAAAGAAGAACTTGGTAAAAGTTCCTATTTATCAAGCATACTGTTCCTCATTCAATTGAAGGTAAATATTCTGGTGGTTTTGTATTGGTGAAACCAGCTGCTGCTGGTACTGGTGTAATTGCTGGTGGTGCGATGCGTGCTGTATTTGAAAGTGCTGGTATTAAAGATGTACTTGGCTAAATCAAAAGGATCTTCAAACCCGCACAACGTGGTAAAAGCTACTTTCGATGCTTTATCTAAAATGCGCGATCCTTTGGCAGTTGCTCAGCAAAGAGGTATTACACTTTCTAAAGTTTTTAACGGATAAGTACATGGCAAAAATAACAATCACCCAAGTTAAAAGCATTATTGACAGTCCGGAAAACCAGAAGCTGACATATGAAAGCTTTAGGTTTAGGTAAAATCAGCAAATCAGTAACTGTAGAAGCATACTCCGCAGATTTCTGGTATGGTTAAAAAAGTTCACAATTTAGTATCTGTTAAAAATTTATAAAATGAATTTAAGTTCATTAAACCTGCTGAAGGTTCAATAAAAAATAGAAAAAGAATAGGTAGAGGTACAGGTTCCGGTCGTGGTGGTACTTCCACCCGTGGTCACAAAGGTGCGAAATCACGTTCAGGTTACAACAGCAAAGCAGGTTTTGAAGGTGGTCAGATGCCATTACAGAGACGGGTTCCTAAATTTGGTTTTAAAAATGTTAACCGGGTTGAATATGCAGCTGTTAATTTAGATGTACTGCAAACTTTGATCTGAAAGAGAACTGACTACATATTGATCTTTGATACTTTAAAACGCATGGTCTTAGTTTCTAAAAACGATCAAGTCAAAGTTTTAGGTAGAGGCGAATTAAATAGCAGCTGTTGAAGTACATGCACATGCATTCTCTAAATCTGCTGTTGAAGCAATTGAAAAAGCAGGCGGTAAAGCTGATTACGCTTTAATTAAGTATATGAACAAAATTATAACAACTATTAAAGAATATATTTGCAATTGAAGATTTAAGAATTCGGATTCTGAATACTTTAGGTTTCATTGCAATATTTCCGCTTAGGTTCTTATGTTGTCTTCCGGGTATTGATCCGAATCGGCTTACAATCAAATGCTGAAGGAATCTTTGGTTTATTAGATACTTTATTAGGTGGAGCATTTAGCAATGCTTCTATTTTTGCATTAGGCATTATGCCTTATATTTCTGCATCTATCGTTTTGCAATTATTAACCATTGCTGTTCCTTATTTCCAGAAAATGCAGAAAGAAGGAGAATCCGGAAGAAAGAAAATCAATCAGATATACCGGGTTTTGACAATTGCAATTACCGCTGGCCCAATCATTTGGTTTTATTGCATACTATTAATAGCTGAAGCAATTGTGGTTGATCCATACCTTGTTCACAATCACTTCTATGTTTATTCTTACTGCCGGAACAATGTTTTGTATGTGGTTAGGAGAAAAAATTACTGATAAAGGAATTGGTAATGGTATTTCAATGCTGATCATGATCGGTATTGTTTCCCGTTTACCAGGTGCTTTAATTGCAGAAGCTATTTCAAGAAGTTGAACGGAGCTTTAATCTTTATATTAGAATTAATTGTTTTATATTTTATTGTAATGGCAGTAGTAATGCTTACCCAGGCAATCCGAAGAATTCCAATACAGTATGCAAAGCAAGTTAGGTAGGAACTACCCAGTTTAGTGGTCAGCGCCAGTTTATTCCTTTAAAGGTAAATGCAGCTGGTGTAATGCCAATTATTTTTGCTCAATCCTTAATGTTTATTCCTGCATTGATTGCTTCTATTTGGCAGATGATACGTGAGAATTAGCAGCTTCCATAGGAATACTTTTTCTGATTTTACTTCCTGGCATATAATTTATTATTTGCAGTTCTTAATTATGGTGTTTACTTATTTCTATACAGCTATAAGTGTAAACCCGAACCAGATATCAGATGATCTGAAAAGAAGTGGTGGATTTATCCCGGGTATTAAACCAGGTTTAGCTACTTCTGAATTTATTGATCAGGTTTTATCTAGAATTACTTTACCAGGAGCTATTTTCTTGGCTATTAATCGCAATTTTGCCTGCTATTGCAATGCTATTTGGTGTAACTAGAGAATTTTCATGCTTTCTTTGGCGGTACATCCTTAATCATTATGGTAGGTGTTGTATTAGATACCTTGAATCAGATTGAAAGTTATTTATTAATGAGCCATTATGATGGCATGATGAAATCAGGTAAACTGAAAGGTCGTACTCAGAATATAGCAATGGCATCTTAATAATGGTTTTTTATAAAACGGAAGAAGAAATTGAATTAATTCGCGAAAGTGCTCAAATTTTAGGTAAAGCCCATGGCTGAAGTTGCTCCAATACATAAAAGAAGGTATCACTACAAAATCTCTAGATAAAATTGCAGAAGAATTTATAAGGGATCATGGTGGAATTCCTTCTTTTAAAGGATATAATGGTTTTCCATTTAGTTTATGTATTTCAGTTAATTCAACTGTAGTACACGGTTTTCCCAGTAATTATGCAATTAAAATCAGGAGATATAGTTTCAATTGATTGCGGCGTTAAATTATAAAGGTTATCACAGCGATAGTGCTTATACCCATGCAGTCGGCGAACTTACCAGGAAGCTAAAAACCTTTTGACCAATAACGAAAGAATCTCTTTATAAAGGAATTGAAAAAGCAGTTGCCGGAAACCGGATGGGAGATATAGTCAGCTACAATCCAACAGTATGTAGAGAAAGAAGGTTTTACTGTGGTCAGGGAATTAGTTGGTCATGGAATTGGTAAGAACTTGCATGAAGCTCCGGAAGTTCCTAATTACGGTAAACGTGGACAAGGATTAAAATTGCAGAATGGTTTAGTTTTAGCAATTGAACCAATGGTAAATTTAGGTACAAAAATATTGTTCAGGAAGATGATGGCTGGACAATCCGAACAAAAGATAACAAACCTTCTGCTCATTTTGAACATACTATAGTGGTACGAAAAGATAAAGCAGAAATTTTAACCACGTTTGAATACATAGAAAAGGTACTTAAATTAAATATGGCAAAACAGTCTTCTATAGAACAAGACGGAACAATCGTGGAAGCATTATCCAATGCAATGTTCCGAGTAGAACTGGAAAATGGACATCAGGTAATTTCTCATATTTCAGGTAAAATGCGGATGCACTATATTAAAATTTTACCAGGTGATAAAGTAAAACTGGAAATGTCGCCATATGATTTAACTAAAGGAAGAATAGTTTACAGATATAAATAAAATAATGAAAGTTAAAGCATCAGTAAAAAAGAGAAGTGTTGACTGTAAAGTGATCCGCCGAAAAGGGAAACTTTATGTGATCAACAAAAAGAATCCACGTTATAAACAAAGACAAGGATAATTATAATAAATATGGCTAGAATAGCAGGAGTAGATATTCCAGATAAAAAAAGAGGCGAGATTGCCTTAACCTATATTTATGGTATAGGCCGTAGAGCATCTCAGTCTATTCTTAACGAAAGCTGGAGTGAGCTATGATAAAAAAGTAAGCGAATGGACAGAAGAAGAAGCTGGTGCAATCCGTAATATCATTGCGGCTGAGCATAAAACAGAAGGTGTTCTTACGTTCAGAAGTGCAATTGAATATCAAGCGTCTTATGGATATTGGTTCTTACCGGGGCTTACGTCACCGTAAAGGCTTGCCAGTGAGAGGTCAGCGTACGAAAAATAACTCTCGTACCAGAAAAGGAAGCGTAAAACAGTTGCTAACAAGAAAAAAGCTACTAAATAATTAATATAAATGGCTCAGAAAAGAAAAGATAAAGCTAAAAAGCGAGTTGTAGTTGTTGAACAGACTGGCCAGGTTCATATCAAAGCTTCTTTCAATAATATTATCATTTCTAGTTACCAACAACAATGGCCAGGTAATTTCCTGGGCTTCTGCTGGTAAAATGGGTTTTAAAGGTTCTAAAAAGAATACTCCTTATGCTGCTCAGATGGCTGCCTCTGATTGTGCAAAAGTTGCTTATGAACTAGGTATGCGTAAAGCTGAAGTATTTGTAAAAGGCCAGGTGCAGGACGAGAATCTGCAATCCGAACTGTACAGAATGCTGGTATTGAAGTAACAACTATTAAAGATGTTACTCCATTACCGCACAATGGTTGCCGTCCTCCAAAACGCAGAAGAGTTTAATAATAATAGAAGCATCTTTAGTTGCTTTACATAATTATATAAAATGGCAAGATATACTGGTCCAAAAAGCAAAATTTCAAGAAGATTCAACGAGCCATTTTGGTGCAAGCAAAGCTTTACAAAAGAAAGCTTATCCTCCAGGGATGCACGGTCGAGGCCGAAGAAAAAAGCAGTCTGAATATGCAGTTCAGTTAATGGAAAAGCAAAAAGCTAAATACCTTTATGGTGTATTGGAAAAGCAGTTTGCAAACCTGTTTCGACAAAGCTGCTCGCAAAGGTGGTATTACTGGTGAGAACTTATTAGCTTTATTGGAGCTCGATTAGATAATACTGTTTATCGTTTAGGTATTGCTCCAACCCGCCGAGCTGCCCGTCAGTTGGTTTTGCACAAGCACATTCTGGTAAATGGTGAAATTGTAAATATTTCTTCTTACACCTTAAAGCCTGGTCAGATATATTGCCGTTCGTGAGAAATCAAAATCTCTAGAAGCAATTACTAATAGTCTTTCTGCCCGAAATGCACGTCAGTTTACCTGGTTAGAGTGGGATGGAAAAGAAATGGCTAGGTAAATTTGTTATCTGCTCCGGCAACGTGATCAGATCCCTGAGAAAATTCAGGAGCAGCTAATCGTCGAACTTTACTCTAAGTAATAGTTCTATTAGTACAATTATTTAACTATATAAAATAGCATATATGTCAATATTAGCTTTTCAAATGCCTGAAAAAGTGGTGATGGAGAAAGTCAGACGACTTTCATGGTCAATTTGAATTCAAACCACTTGAAAAAGGATATGGTGTAACCATTGGAAATGCTCTAAGAAGAATCTTGCTTATCTTCTTTGGAAGGATATGCTATTACTGCTATTCGGATACCAAGTGTACTGCATGAATTCTCTACCATTGAAGGCGTAATAGAAGATGTATCTGAAATAATCCTGAACCTGAAAATGGTTCGCTTTAAAAAGTTAACGAAGCAATTGAAGATAAGATAACTGTTACGATTCAGAAATAAAGATACTTTCAAAGCCGGTGATATCAACAATTTTACCAACGGCTTTCAAGTTTGAACCCTGAATTGGTAATTTGCCACCTGGATAATAACATTAACTTTCGAAATTGAATTGACCATTCAGAAAGGCAGAGGATATGTACCTGCTGAAGAAAACAAACCCAATGACCAGGTATTTGGCCAGATCGCAATTGATGCTATCTTCACCCCGATCAAAAATGTAAAATACAGCATTGAAAATACCCGGGTTGAGCAGAAAACTGACTACGAAAAACTTTTAATTGATATTCAGACAGATGGTTCTATCCATCCGGAAGATGCATTAAAAGGTGCTGCTAATATTCTGATCCAGCACTTTATGTTGTTCTCGGACAATACCATGACTTTTGAAACTGCTAAGCCGGAAGAAGAAGAAGCGGTAGATGAAGAAATGCTGCACATGCGTAAAGTACTGAAAACGCCTTTAAGCGATATGGATCTTTCGGTTAGTGCTTACAATTGCTTAAAAGCTGCTGATATCCGTACCTTAGGTGATCTGGTGCAGCTGGATATGCAGGATATGATGAAGTTCCGAAACTTTGGTAAGAAATCTTTAACTGAACTGGAAAACCTGGTAGCAGGAAAAAGGCTTAACTTTCGGAATGGATCTTTCCAAATACAAATTAGAAGAAGATTAATAATCATACGGCATAATTCCCGATCCCGATAAGGTTGATCGACGGTATGCACGTGCACAATTAAATAAAATGAGACACGGTAAAAAAATAAATCATTTAGGCAGAACATCCGCTCACCGGAAGGCAATGCTTATCTAACATGGCATCTTCCTTAATTCTGCATAAGAGAGTAACAACTACAGTTGCAAAAGCAAAAGCATTGCGTAAATATGTAGAGCCACTTATTAACGAAATCTAAAAACGATACTACGCATCAGACGAACTGTTTTCTCTTATCTTGCAGAATAAAGATTCTGTTAAAGGAATTATTTGATGAGGTAGCTGGTAAAATTGCAAACCGCCCGGGTGGATATACCCGTATTCTTCAAAACTGGTAACCGTTTAGGTGATAATGCCGATATGTGTATCATTGAGTTAGTTGATTACAACGAAGACTATGCTTGCAGCAACTGCAACTGCAGCTGCTGCTAAAGCCAAAACCCGCAGAAGATCGTGCCGGTAAGAAAGAAAGCTGATGGCTGCAACTACTGCTCCGGCTGCAGAAACTGCAACCGAAGCAACTGATGCTCCAGCAACTGAATCTACTGAAATCAGCTAAGAAGATGCTGAATAATAATTTCAATTGAAATAATTTTAAAGGGATATGACGTAAGTCATATCCCTTTTTTTATTTTTGCAAAACACTTAACTATGAAAGAAAAAACATTCGCAAGAAGCAATCTTATTGTTAGAAGATGGAACCGTATTTAAAGGTAAAAGCTTTAGGCAAAATTGGTACACAGGTCGGCGAACTATGTTTTAACACCGGCATGACCGGCTACCAGGAAATATTTACCGATCCTTCTTATTACGGCCAGATTGTTATTAACCACTGTTCCGCACGTAGGCAACTATGGCGTTGTGCACAAAGAAGTAGAATCTGACAAATACAGATCAAAGGATTGGTTTGTAAAGAATTTTCCAATCATTTTTCCCGGCAACTCAGCTGAAGGTTCTTTGCAGGAATATTTTGAAAAAGCAGGCATAGTAGGTATTTGTGAAATAGATACCCGGGAACTGGTGCGGCATATCCGGGATAAAGGTGCCATGAATGCCATTATTTCTTCTGAGAAACCGATGTAGACAGCTCTGCAGGAAAAACTAGAAGCTACTACCTTCTATGGATGGCCTGGAATTATCTTCTCAAAGTAAGTACACTGAAGAATCATATGATTTGAAGCCTGAAAACCCGAAGTATAAAGTGGCTGTTCTGGATCTAGGAGTAAAGAACAATATCCTGAATAATTTACCACGGGGTTGTGAGTGCAAAGTTTTCCCTTTGATACGCCTTTCGAAGAAATGGAACAATGGAACCCAGATGGTTACTTTATTTCCAATGGTCCCGGCGACCCGGCTGCTACTACCGAGGCTGTAGAGAGTGTAAAGAAAATGCTGGAAGAAGATAAACCCTTATTTGGGATTTGTATGGGCCACCAGATTTTGGCGCAGGCCAACGGAATTTCTACCTATAAAATGCACAACGGCCACCGGGGCTTAAACCATCCGGTAAAAAATCTGATTACCGGCAAATGTGAAGTTACTTCCCAGAACCATGGATTTGCCGTAGATGCCGAAGCAGGTAAAAAATCATCCGAAAGTAGAAGTAACCCACATCAACCTAAACGATAATACCATAGAAGGAATCCGGATGAAGAACAAGCCGGCTTTCTCGGTGCAGTACCACCCGGAGTCATCGCCGGGCCCGCACGATTCGGAATACTTTTCGATGAATTTATTCAACTGCTTAAGAATGCAGCAATAAATTTCAATTAACAAATATATATTTTAACTATAAACCAAGTAATATGAGCTTAATTGCAAAACATTAATGCCCGCCAGATCTTTGACTCGCGAGGTAATCCTACCGTAGAAGTAGATGTAATAACTGAAAATGGTATTCTGGGCCGTGCCGCCGTTCCTTCTGGTGCCTCTACCGGTAAACACGAAGCCGTAGAACTGCGCGATGGCGATAAAAGTAAGTACATGGGCAAAGGCGTATTAAAGGCCGTGAAGAATGTAAATGATAAAATTGCCGAAGAACTGATTGGTTTTCAGTGTATTTGAGCAAAACTTGCTGGATAAAATAATGATCGAGCTGGATGGCACGCCTAATAAATCTAAATTAGGTGCAAATGCTATTCTGGGTGTTTCCTTGGCAATTGCCCGGGCTGCTGCCCAGGAACTGGATATGCCGCTGTACCGTTACGTGGGTGGTGTAAATGCCAATACCTTGCCGGTGCCCATGATGAACATTCTGAATGGTGGCAGCCACGCGGATAATTCTATCGATTTCCAGGAGTTCATGATCATGCCGGTGGGCGCTTCTTCTTTCTCGGAGGCGTTGCGATGGGTACTGAAGTATTCCATCACCTGAAAAATGTATTCAAAAGACAAAGGCCTATCTACAAACGTAGGCGATGAAGGTGGTTTTGCACCGAACATTAAATCGAACGAAGATGCCATTAAAGTAGTATTGCAGGCCATCGAAACAGCGGGTTACAAGCCAGGTGAAGAAATAATGATTGCCATGGATGCGGCCAGCTTCTGAGTTTTACGATGCAATTCAGGACATTATCATTTCAAAAAATCTACCGGCGATAAACTGACTTCTTCGGAAATGGTAAGCTTACTGGAAAGACTGGTGCTAAAAAATACCCGATTATTTCTATTGAAGATGGTATGGACGAAGATGACTGGAAAGGCTGGAAAGAACTTACCGATTCCATTGGCGATAAAGTACAGTTAGTAGGCGATGATTTGTTTGTAACCAACGTAAAGCGTTTACAGCAGGGTATTGATCAGAAAATTGCCAATGCTATCCTGATCAAAGTAAACCAGATCGGTACGCTTACCGAAACCATCAATGCTATCAACTTAGGCCGCAGAAACGGTTATAAGAGCATTATGTAGCACCGTTCCGGCGAAACCGAAGACAATACCATTGCCGATTTAGCGGTTGCCCTGAACTACCGGCCAGATCAAAACCGGTTCGGCTTCCCGCTCTGACCGGATGGCGAAATACAACCAGTTACTTCGAATTGAAGAAGAACTAGGCGAAACTGCTTACTACCCGGGCTGGAAAATGTAATTTCGAATTTTCGATTGTTCGATGTTCGAATTTTCGACTAATAAATAAAGAGCCGGAACTGAAAAGTTTGTACCGGGATTCTTTGTAACTTTAAGGCCGCTTTCAGCAATGGAGGCGGCTTTTTGTTTGGATGAAGGATATAAGATTAAAGATAAAAGACTTTAACTCTTACCTCATAACTTTAAACTCATAACTCTTAACTTTCAAACGGCCATGTGGGAGCGCATTCCTAAATTTTTCCGGAGCTTTTATTTTCTTGTTACCGTTGCCTTCCTTACCTGGATGTTCTTTTTCGATGAGAACGACTTTATCAGGCAATATGAGATGAGCAAAAAGCACAGCGACCTGCAGGAAGAAAAAGATTATTACGTTTCTAAAATTGCTGAAGTACAGAAAGACCGGCACGAACTGATGAGCAATGCCAGCCTGCTGGAAAAATTCGCCCGCGAAAAATACCTGATGAAGCGGCCGACGGAAGAAGTGTTTCTGGTAATTCCGCAGAAGGATGGAAAGGCCGAAGTGCCGGTTTTGTAAAAATTAGAGAAGTAGGTTAGAAGGCTGAAAAGTCAGAGATACTTTTGGAGCTGATAGAAAATTAAAAGCCGTTTCGGAGAAATTCCGGAATGGCTTTTTGCCGTTACAATTATTCTTAAAAAGTTTGTTACCTACTTGGGAACGGATTAAATTTGAATTAATGATCGTTAGCTTTAAACACAAAGGGTTAGAACAATTTTTCCTGAAAGGCGACGGCTCAAAACTGCAACATGTTCATTTAGGAAAGATCAGATTGATTCTGGCAACCTTGAATGCCGCAGTAACGGTTAAAGATATGAACTTGCCGGGTTGGAATCTTCATGCTCTAAAAGGAGAACTTAAAAATTACTGGTCAGTTAAAGTGAATGGGAATTGGCGAATTACTTTCAGGTTTATAGAGGAAAATGTAGAAGTTCTTGACGTTAATTATCTGGATTATCATTGATTAAAATAAATAATATGGAAATGCATAACCCGCCGCACCCCGGCGAAATTCTGCGGGAATATATTGCCGGTACTGGTAAGTCAATAACGGAAATAGCAAATGGGCTTGGAATCAGCCGGAAGCACTTGTCATTGATCTTGAATGCACACTCAGGAATTTCCGCCGAGATGGCAATTAAGCTTTCCGTTGCTTTTGGAACCACCGCTGAATTCTGGATAAACTTTCAGAAAAATTATGATTTGTGGCATGCCAGGCAGAAAGTTGATATTTCAACGATCACCCCATTTCTGAATTCTGCAGCATAATTCAATTTCAAATAAATGTCCGATGGCGGATGTGTCTTTATTAATTGCTGAAGAAAAACGACAGCAAGAAATTGAAGCTCATTAAGCACCGGAATAGAATTTAAAACGCTAGGGTTGAGACTAAAAATTCAGAAATGCTAACTCTAGGAATTGTAAAGCTGCTTTTATTTTATCTAGTTTACCTAAACTGATAATAAAATTCATGGGCGATATCAAAAGAAAAGCTAAAGTAAAATCCTTCTATATCGCGCTCGTTTATGTGGGCATTGGATCATTAGCTTTGTATTCAATGTTTTCCCCGCATTTAATGAGTAGTGAATTAATTTCGAATGTATCGCTTATTACAATCTTAATTACTTTCCCCGTAACTTTTATTGGATTTGCAACAGCTTGGGGTTCTGGACAAAATGCTTATTTCCTGGTGCCATTGATTCAAGTAGTAGTTTTCCTGCTTTTTTGGTACATCCTAAACAGATTTTTACAAAAGCGATATCAAGAGAAATTTTGAAATTTTAACACGGTATCAGACTTGATTTAAAAAGTAAAAGCCACCTCCTTAGAAGTGGCTTTTACTTTTTAAGGCTGAAACCCTACCGTTTTGCTATTCGATCTTCTTACCGGCCATGGCTTTTTTAATAGAGATCTGCATTACGCGTTCCGCAAAAGGGCTGGTTTGTTCTTCCAGTTCATCTACTGCTTTCAGAATTTCATCTTTGGTTCCGGATGGAAGGGTGGCCCGTAGTTTTTCAACGTTGCGCCGGGTTATGGCTACTTCCTCTTCCGTTAAGTGTTCGGTGTTTTTCCGCAGGAAATTTTCTACCTGGTAAAGCATTTGTTCGGCGGTGGTGCGGGCTTCAATGATCATCCGGGCAGAAACATCTTCTTTGGCGTGGGTTATAGAATCCATTAGCATAGTTTCTACCTGATCGTCGGTAAGGCCGTATTGCGGTTTAACTTCTACCGTTTGCTTTACCCCAGAACGCAATTCAATGGCTTCTACGGTTAAAATACCATCGGCATTCAGAATGAAGTTAACGTCAACTTTTGGCAGGCCCGCCGGCATTCCCGGAATTCCTTTCAGCTCGAATTCGGCCAGTTTGCGGTTTTCCTTTACCAGGTCGCGTTCGCCCTGGTACACGGCAATTTTCATGTTGGCCTGGCCGTCTACCGAAGTAGTATACTGGCGGCCGGCTTTGGTCGGGATCTTGGAGTTACGCGGAATAATGCCGTCCATCAGGCCGCCCATGGTTTCAATTCCTAAGGTTAACGGGGTTACGTCCAAAAGCAAAACATCCTGCCGGTTGCCGGCTAACACATCGGCCTGGATGGCGGCACCTAAAGCTACTACTTCGTCGGGGTTAATGGTGTTGTTGGCGGGTTTTCCGAAGAATTCAGAAACCGATTTATAAACCAGCGGCACGCGGGTAGAACCGCCCACCATAATTACAGAATCGATCTTTTCTACCGGCAAATTTGCATCCTGCAACGCCAGCCGACAGGAAAGCATGGTTTTATTAACGATCGGTTCGATCAGTTTTTCGAAATTGGCTTTGGTCAGGTCGCAGATCAGGCCAGTAGTGGTGCGCGAAGAAAAAACGTCGTGGCTGGTGAGCTGCTTTTTGGCTTCTTCGGCCAATAACCGTATTTCCTGGCTTAAAGATTTGTGTTCGTGCACGGTTTCCGGGGCAACCTGGTTTTCGCTTAACCAATAATCAATAATGGCTCTGTCGAAATCGTCGCCGCCCAGGTAGGTGTCGCCGTTGGTGGAAAGCACTTCGAAAATGCCGTTGTGGATCTGCAGAATGGAAATATCGAAGGTGCCGCCGCCCAGGTCGTAAACCGCGATGGTTTTTTCTTCCGAAGGGTCTAAGCCGATGCCGTAAGCCAAAGAAGCAGCAGTAGGTTCGTTTACAATTCTTAAAACTTCCAGCCCGGCCAGTTTGCCGGCGTCGCGGGTGGCCTGGCGCTGGGAGTCGTTAAAATAAGCGGGAACGGTAATTACGGCCCGGTTCACCGGCGTTTTCAAAGCATGTTCGGCCCGTTTGCGCAGCTCTTTCAGAATTTCGGCGGAAAGCTCGATAGGGGAATAGAATTTATCGCCGATCCGCACTTTTACCAAACCTTCGGTATTATCGTCGATGATCTTATAGCCGAAGAAATCGCGGTGCCCCCGCAGGTCCTGATACGATTTGCCCAAAAGGCGTTTTACGGAATAAATGGTATTGGCCGGGTCGGTTATCAGGAACTGTCTGGCTTCGTTGCCTACCATTATTTCGCCGTGTTCGCCGAAATGCACAATAGAAGGCACGATCTCACCCATGCCCTGATCGTTTATGGCAACGGCTTTTTTATGTTCGGGATGCATATAGGCTACCATGCTATTGGTGGTGCCCAGATCTATACCAACTACTATATCTTCTTTCTGGATGCTTCCGGTAGAAAGGTTAATCGCAACTTTTGCCATGTTCTATGGGGTTTTTAACCGCTTCAATAATTACGCAAAAGTACGAAAGAATAAGGGGAGTTGCCCCTAAAAAGCCATCCGGATTTTAAGTTTAAGGCCGGCACCTTCTGCAGTTTCCGGTTCACTTCGCAATATGTGGCCCGCTTTTTGACTTCTTTCAGATGAAATACAACTGAAATCTGGGAATAGGAATGTTTTACCCGGTGAATTTGTTAAATGATAGATACTTATCGGATGACTTGTTCCGTATATACTTATTCCAACCTGAATATTTAATTCTAAAGGCTGATTATGGGTTTATTTATAACTAATTTAAGATTGACCGCCATGGAAAAAGAAGCTAAAAAAACCAAAGTAGTTGCAGGAAAGCGAATTGCAACCCGGATTCTGCCTTTTTTTGCCCCGCTTTTCTTTGCCAGCGTTGCTGCGCCGTCTAAAACGGTAGAAGCAAGTTCGGCGGAGGCGGCTACCCATTTTTCCATAGATGCGCTCAAGAATTCTAATTTTCAGATGAGTATTCTGAAAATGTATGAATCCATGGACCTGGAGGAGCAAGGGATGTCGCTGAAGACGTTTGACGAAGCAATTGTGGGTTACCTGAACCTGAAAAGAGCCGGGGTTCTGTCTGAAAAGCAGTTACTATCCATTGTAGATTTCGATAAGCCTTCTACGGAAAAGCGTTTCTGGGTGCTTGACCTTAAGAAAAAGAAGGTTGTATATAATACCTACGTTTCGCACGGTAAAAATACCGGCGACAACATGGCGGAGCAGTTCTCTAATATTAACGACTCCAACATGAGCAGCCTGGGTTTTTATGTAACCGAAGATACTTATTTTGGCAAACACGGCCTTTCGCTGAAGCTGGAAGGTATGGACGAAAAATTCAATTCGAATGCTAAAATGCGAAATATAGTTATGCATGGCGCCGAATATGTGGGCGAAGACTTTATCAGGCAGCAGGGCCGTTTGGGCCGCAGCCAGGGGTGCCCGGCCTTACCAATGGGTGAGCATTTGGAAGTAATCGAAAAAGTGCGCGACCGGACCGTTTTGTTTCTGCACGCATCTAAAAAATCGTATAATTCCCGTTTCCTGAACCAGCAAACGGCCATGGAAACTTTCTACCAAAACGAAAATATTATCTAAAAAACGGTATCGCTTTGCCGTTTAAAAGTCTGTCCGGTTTCCGGGCAGACTTTTTTGTTTTGCCCAGGCCGGAACGGATATTTAAAAGAAGAACCTGTTGTTTGCAATTTAAACTGAAATTTTTTAGATTTAAGCACCCAACTTGTTCCACTTCAGCGCATTACTATGAAAATAAGAGTACTTCTTAGCGGTTGCCTTAGTTTTGTTTTGGTAAATACCAGCCAAGCCCAGGCCCCGGCTTCTAAATCCTGCCTTTCTGAAAGGCATTCCCAGGCATTGGAAGCGCCGGCCGCCGGCCAGAGTTCTAACCGGGCCTTAATAGAACAGCAGATCCAGCAATTCATAAACCAGCAAAAAAGCCGGCGCCAGGCAGCCGGCCCGGTAATAAAAATTCCGGTAGTAGTGCACGTAGTTACCGAAATGGGCTGTAACGGCATTAGCAAAGCGCAGATCCAGAACGGGCTCGAAATTCTGAATCAGGATTTCCGCAGACAGAATCCTGACACGGCCAATACCCGGGCTATTTTTAAACCTTATGCCGCCGATACCGAAATTGAATTTGTGCTGGCCCGGAAAGATCCGTCTGGCTGGGAAACGGAAGGCATTAACCGGGTTACTTCGCCGGCTGCCAAAGGAGCCAACCCCCGCGATGAGGTAAAACTTGCCGCCCCGGCCTGGCCAACCGATAAATATTTCAACATCTGGCTGGTAGACAACATTTACGACTCTCAGGCAGGCGCTAATGTGTTAGGGTACGCCCAGTTCCCGCACGTGCAGCTCTTAAATACCTTTGGGGTAGTGCTGGTACATACACAATGGGGCAAACAGGGGGCAGTGCCCGGCTCTACGGCAACCACCAACGGCCATAATGCCACTCATGAAATTGCCCACTGTCTGCATTTAATGCACACCGAAAGCACAAACTGCACCGATGCCGACCTAGTGGCAGATACCCCGCCGGCTCAATTCCCTTCATCAACTACAGGGTGTAATTTCAATCAGAATACCTGTACCAACGACCAGGCCTTAGGCTGGCCGACAGATATGCCCGACATGATCGAAAATTACATGAGTTTCAACGATTATGCCTGTATGAACATGTTTACGACCGGGCAGAAAATGCGAATGCAGGCAGCCCTTTCCATTTATCCGCATCTGGCAAATCTGGTTTCTCCGGCCAATGCGGTTTTTACAGGCATCGATCCGGCTGCTATGGTTAACGGACCGGGCGCCGTGCCATTCCCCTATTTTTGTGCCAGCGCCAAGCGGGTCTGTGCCGGTGGTTCTATCACCTACAATAGTCTGACCTATAATGCCCAGGCTACCAGCATTACCTGGTCTTTCCCGGGCGGGAGCCCGGCAACTTCTACAGACCCGAACCCGGTGGTAACGTATAATACGCCTGGTACTTACGATGTGGTTATGACGGCTACCAACCCGATAGGCTCAAGAACCATTTACAATAACAGTTTGGTGAAAGTGGTATCTACAAACAACCTGATTAATGTTAGCGCTCCGAATTATTACGTTGAAGGTTTTGAAGAAACTGCTTTCCCGGTAAGCATAACCGCAAACCGGACCTGGGAAAAAGCGACTTCTTCGCTGGCAACCAATCCGGAAAACTGGACCCGGGTTGGAAATGCTTATTCAAACTTAACGAACGGGGTAGGGGTAAATAGTGTGCGGTTGCAAAATGCCAATCTGCCGGCCGGAACGATTTCCACATTCATTACCCCTAATTTTACCGGCCTGCCGGCTGCGGTGTTTATGGAAATGGCTTACGCCAAAAGAGCTGCCACCACAACCGATGCTTTACGGGTATTCTATTCCTACGATTGCGGCGTTACCTGGAACGGACCTGTTAAAACCCTGATCGGTAATCAATTGGTAACGAACGGCGGTGCTATTGTAAATAACTTTGTGCCTGCAACCGCCGATTGGCGAATCGAAAATATTCTAAATGCCGGACAAACCGGCCCTATTTTCGCCAATGCTTCGCATGTAATGTTCAAGATTGAAGTTACCAGCAATAGCGGCGGCAACCTGTACATCGATAATTTTAGCATCGGCAATATTTTAGGAGTTAAGGAAGACCCGAAAGCCCGGAACATCAGCGTTTATCCCAACCCGTTAACCGCTGAAACCGAAATCCGGTTTGAACTGAAAACCCCGGAAAAAGGCTCGGTTAAGGTGTTAGATATGCTGGGCAAAACGGTTTATTCCGGTCCGGAAACTACTTTCGCTGCTGGTTCTCATAATGTGCCCTTGGCTGGAAATGTTAAAGCTGCCGGGGTTTATGTGGTTCAACTTACGTTAAATGGCAAAACCTACAATACGAAATTGCTAGTTCAGTAAAACCGGTTAAAGTTGAACAGGATCAAAAAAAGGCTGGTTGAGCATTCAACCAGCCTTTACTTTTTTCGGGCAAAAGCCTACCGTTTTAGAACGTTAGACCAAACTTCCGGGCCAGTCCTTCCAGATCCTGAATTACGGGGTCCAGCAAATGAATGCCTTCTTTCAGGCGGATCTCTGAAATGAACCGTTCCGGATCCCCGGGAATCATAACGGTTTCGCCGGGCTTGGGGGTAGAATTCCGGAAGGTGCGGATCCAGTTGTCCATATGGGCTTTAAATTCATCTACTTCCCGGAAACCGTCTACGCGCATGGCTCCCAGAAAATGGCCGATACCTTCGCCCACCGGGTTGGCTGCCAGCGGTAAAAAGCTTACAAAAGGCGGCACCCAAGGCCCGTAGTTCGCGCCCGAAAGCACTGCGGAAAGAATATCGACCATTGAGCCCAGCGCATAGCCTTTATAACTGGCAGAAGCCCCGCCTAAAGGCATCATGGCGCCGCCCAGCTTTAGTTCTTCGGGGTTGGTAGAATCACTTCCGTCTTTGGTCTGGATCCAGCCCAGAGGAGCTTCCTGTTTTTTGCGCTGCAATACTTCCAGTTTCCCGTTGGCCGCGGTGGTGGTAGCCATATCCATGATAAAATCAGGTTCTTCGTTGGCTGGTATGGCAATGGCAATGGGGTTAGTTCCTAAAAGGCGGTCCAGCGAATTGGTAGGCGCAACCAGGGGGCTGGCATTCGTCATGGCCCAGCCGATCATGTCATGGGGCAGGGCCCGCATGGCGTGGTAACCGGCAATGCCAAAGTGGTTGGAATTTTTTACCGAAATCCAGCCGCTGCCTGCGATCTGCGCTTTCTGGATGGCCATATCCATTACCTTGGGCGCTACCACTAAACCTAAACCGGCATCGCCATCGATGGTGGCCGTGCTGGGCGTTTCGCGAACTATTTTAATGTTTGGTTTCGGGTTAATTCGGCCGGCATCCCAGAGGCGCACGTAACCGCTTAACCGGCCAATGCCGTGCGAATCTACGCCCCGCAGGTCGGCAGCCAGGAGGGAATCAGTAGCCAGGCGGGCATCTTCTTCCGGGCAACCCATACCTAAAAATACGCCTTCTACAAATTGAAACAGGTGGTTATATGAAAACATAAGGGTGCATCGTTAAAGGGGTAAAAGTACCATTTTTTCCCTAAAATTTTCCGAGCTTTGCCAAACAAGCCCAATTCCCTAATTTAACGGTATGCATTTTTCTTCATTCAGATCTTTTCCGGGTTTTCCGGCTTTCCTGGTACTGTTTTTTTTCGGCCTCACGGCTAATGCGCAACGCACCCGGGAAGTAACTGCCGCGGTTAAAGAAGTAACGGTTTTTTTACAGCATGCCCAGGTATTCAGTTATGCCAATACCAATCTCGGCGCGGGGCAAACCGAAGTGGCCATCATTAACATTCCGTCTAATTTAGATGAAAGCAGCATTCAGATAGAAGCTAAAGGCAACGCCACCCTGTTAGGGATCAGATATGAAAACAACTTCCTGAATACCAACCAGAAGCCTAAAGATGTGCTGCAGGTTGAAGATTCGTTGCAGACGTTCCAGAATAAAGTGCGGACGCTTACCGATCAGATAGAGGTTTACCGCCGCGAAGAAGGCATGATCATGGCAAACCAGAACATTGGCGGGCAGAAAGGCGTGGACGCGGTTGACCTGGAAGAAGTAGCCGATTTTTTCCGGAAAAGGCTGATGGCTATTAAAACGAATATTCTGAGCAACGACCTGAAAATTAAAAAGCTGAACGTGATGGTGGAAAGGTACCGGAACCAACTGAATGTGCTGAACAGCCAGCGGGCTTTGCCCAACGGCCGCATTCTGGTTACCGTGGCCGCCGAAAATGCCACACCGCTCCGGCTCGAAGTAAGTTACGTGGTTTTTAACGCGGGCTGGCAACCGGTATACGACCTGCGGGCCACCGATACCAAAAAGCCAATGCAGCTCTTTTACAAAGCCAACGTGTTTCAGAATACGGGAGTGAACTGGAACAATGTGAATTTAACCCTTACCACTACCAACCCCAGCAGCGGCGCCACCAAACCAGAACTGCAAGCCTGGTACCTGGATCTGTACAATCCCAGACCCGAGAATCCGAAGCCTGACCGCCGGCGTGTAAAACGGCAAACAGTTAGCGACGTGGAATCCTCTTCGGCTGCTGCTCCAGATGATAATTGGGGTGCCGGGTTAACCCATGAAGAAAAGGCCCTGGGATTTTCGGAAACCGCAGCAGATTATACCTCCGTAACGCAAAGTGCCATTTCGGTGAATTTTAAGATCGGTATTCCGTATTCGGTGCCATCCGACGGCAAAAAGCAACTGGTAGAAATTCAGCAGTTCGATGTGCCGGCTACTTATAAATATGCCGCCGTTCCCAAAATTACCTCCGAAGCTTATCTGTTAGCGCAACTTAGCGGTTGGGAAGAATACAACATCCTGCCCGGCGAAGCCAATATTTTCCTGGAAGGCACTTTTACCGGCAAAACCACCCTCAGCTCCCAATCTACCGCCGATTCGCTGCTGGTATCTTTAGGCCGGGATAAAAAGGTAGTTATAACCCGCGAAAAAGTGAAGGATTTTAAAAGCAAAAGCTTCCTGGGGAATAGCCGTAAAGAAACCCGCGCCTTTTTAATAACCGTGCGAAATACGAAAACCGAAGCCATAACTTTAACCCTGGAAGACCAGATTCCGGTTAGCAATAACAAAGAAATAGAAGTAGACCTGGAAGAAGGCAGCGGCGGCTCCCTGGATAAAACGACCGGTAAAATAACCTGGCAAATGAAGCTAAAGCCCAACGAATCCAAAAAAGTGCCGCTTAAATTTTCGGTTAAATATCCGAAGAATCAGATGGTGCCGAATTTGTGATTTAGGAGTGAGGATTGGGGAGTCAGGATTTGGGAGATAGGAATTTTTTGGGGGAGAGTTAATGAACGGGCTTTCGAAGTGAATTTTCCTCCATACCAATTCCGGAATTTAAGATTTATTTTCTGGCAGCTGAAACAGGGTTGTAATTTAGTTCGTGCCACTAAAATACGAAAAGCCGATCTTAAATAATGGTAGGTTTTTTCTGCGAAAAAGTCGGATTGCAAATCCGACCAGGCAAAGCTTTCGGATTACAAATCCGAAAGAGCAGAGAAAAACCAGGTTGTGCCGAATTTGTAGGGTAGGAGATAGGAGATAGGAGATAGGAGATAGGAGTCAGGAGTTAGGATTGAGGAGTTGAGCTGAACGTAATTCCTGAATTTTTCCGAAGGAGCCAAAAGAACAACCTTTCAACCTCACTTCGGTGATGTGTAATTGAATGAAAAAGCCGCTGCCTTAAAATGAAGCGGCTTTACTTTTTATGGTTAAAACGATAGCGTTTTTGAGCCATAATCTATTTATTGAAATTTTTACTAATCACTAATCACTAATCATTATTCACTAATCACTATTACTCAAACCGCTTTCAACGCCAGTAACTGTTGCAGCATGCCTTCTTTCAGGGCGTAGGCCGAAACCCGGATCCGGTCCAGCTGGTAACTTTGAATTACAAAATCAATTAAGATCAGAGCCACCACGATCATGTCGGCCCGCATTTCGATCATTCCCGGCAACGCTAACCGTTCGGCGTGGTTCATGGGAAGAATTTCGTGGTACATGCGGTAGAAAGCTTCCAGCGGCAGATCCCATTCCGATTGTGAATTTTCCAGCCGGTTATACCCGTGTTTCAAGGCTTCCATGTCGCAGAGGGTATCGAAGGTGCCGGAGGAACCTACCAGCGTTTTTGGCCGAAACTCCCGGACCGCAGCCGTTAATCGTCCTAGTTTATCCTGCAGAAAGGCCTTTTCCAGCGCAATTTCTTCAAACGGAATAGGGTCGTGTTTAAAGAATTGGTCAAGCAGGCGCTGGGCGCCGATCTCAAAACTTTGTTTCCAGAACATGGTGTCGCGGTCGGCAATAATAAATTCTACGCTGCCGCCGCCAATATCGATTATCAGGTTCTTTTCGAAACCCAGGTCCATGGCACTCCGGACACCCAGATAAATGAGTTCGGCTTCGCGATCGCCGGAAATAATTTCAATTTCAAAACCGAAATTCTGCCTGATTTCTTCGGCCAATTGCGGACCATTTACGGCGTTGCGCATAGCGCTGGTAGCAGTGGCTTTTACATCCGTTACCCGGAATTCATCCATTTTATCTTTGAAATGCGCGATGGTAATCATGGCTCTTTCGTACGCATCCGGGGCAATTTCGCCGGTACTAATGCCGCCTTTGCCTAATTTTACGGGTACTTTCAGTTTCAGCAAAACCTTATGCGGGGCATGGCCACTCACCTCCGTTATAAGTAAGTGAAAGGTATTGGTTCCCAAATCTATTAAGGCGATGCGTTGCTTATTCATAGTTCGGCAGTTTTAGGTTTAGCAGCGGCGGTACTGAAGCGGTAAAACGTACCCAAAGGCAGTTTACGTGAATGCTGGTCCTGAAGGAAAATTTCCCCCAGTTCCTGAGAGGTTTTCGGGAAACGGAAATTCTGATTCATCAGGTTTTCCAGAATTAAGGCCGAAAAACCCAGCGAATATAAGGTTAATAACGAGAAAACTGTTCTTCGGTTCCAGCAATTCGGCGCACAATTTCAGCATTTCGTTTAGTTCGTCTTCCAGTTGCCATTTTTCGCCGTTCGGGCCGCGGCCGTAAGCCGGCGGATCTAGAATTAATCCGTTGTATTTATTGCCCCGTTTTACTTCGCGTCTTGCAAATTTCATGGCGTCTTCCACGATCCACCGAATGTCTTTCAGATTGCTGGCTTCCATGTTTTCGCGGGCCCAGAAATTAACCTGCTTTACCGAATCTACATGGGTTACATTGGCGCCTGCCCCCCGGGCCGCTACGCTGGCGCCGCCGGTATAGGCAAATAAATTCAAAATTTTGGCGTTCGGAATGGCTTTGCACTGGTCATAAATAAATTTCCAGTTAGCATCCTGCTCCGGAAATAAACCCACATGCTTAAAGCTCGATAATCCCAGCCGGAACTTCAGTTTCAGGTCTTTGTAGTTGTAATTAATAAACCATTGTTCGGCCATATCCTTTTTCAGAAGCCACTGCCCTTTTTCGGCGCTGCCTTTTTCGCGTTTAAAAATGGCCTGGGCCTGCTTTTTCCATTCGGTTTCCGGCAGGGCTTTGTCCCAGATGGCTTGCGGTTCCGGCCGGGCCAATACGAAATCGCCAAACCGCTCCAGCTTTTCGAAATTGCCGGAATCGATCAGTTCGTAATCGGGCCAGTTAGACGTGGTAAGGAAGGAATACATATATATAAGTCGAAATTTTAAGGGAAAACGTTGCCACGAAGGTACTGGTTTTTTAGTTGTTGGTTTTTCGGAATTGGTTGTTGGTGCAGAAATGCGGAACTTTACCCCGCCCAACCCTCCCCTAAATACAGGGGAAGGCTTCGACCGCAATATGTATTGTTGGTTTACTTAGGCCACTTTCCTATTAAATTTGGCGTTACATTTTAAATAAATTTAGTATCCATACATTCCCGATAAAAGTCCTCCCCTGTTTTTAAGGGAGGATTTAGGTGGGGTTTTAATTTGAACGATGACATTACAATTCTATAAATACCAGGGCACCGGCAACGACTTTGTAATGATCGACGACCGCGAAGAAAAATTCCCGATCCAAAACCAGGAGTTGGTAGCGCATTTGTGCAACCGTCGGTTCGGGATTGGCGCCGATGGTTTAATTCTGCTGCGAAATAAAGCCGGCTACGATTTCGAAATGGTCTACTTTAACGCCGACGGCCGTTTAGGTTCTATGTGCGGGAATGGCGGTAGGTGTATAGTAGCTTTCGCAAAATTCCTGGGCGTAATTCAAACCCAAACCAAATTCCTGGCTGCCGACGGCGACCACGAAGCCACCATAAATAATGGTTTGGTTTCGCTGAAAATGAATGAAGTAAACAGCGTAGAATGCGGCACCGATTTTTATTATTTGAATACCGGTTCTCCGCATTACGTAACCTTCGGCGAAAATGTAGCGCAGGAAAACGTGTTCGAAAAAGGCAAAAGCATTCGGTACAACGACCGGTTTAAAAAGGAAGGAACTAACGTGAATTTTGCCGAAATGCGGCCCGATAAAAGTCTTTATATCAGAACGTATGAAAGGGGCGTAGAAGACGAAACTTATTCCTGCGGCACCGGCGTAACCGCAGTAGCTTTAGCGGCTTCTTTAAAAGGTGCAGAAAGCCCGGTAAAGATCGAAACGCCGGGCGGAAAACTGGAAGTATCCTTTAAAAAGGCCGGCGAACATTTTACCGATATTTATTTAACCGGTCCGGCTGAACAGGTTTTTAAAGGTGAGTTTTCGGCCTGAAAACGGTAGCGTTTTAAGCCAAAAAACTGACAGGTAATTCTTACGTTTAAAGTTGAGGGTTTTCAAGTCCCCCTTTGGAGGGGGTAGGGGGAGGATTTCACGCCTTTTAAATTTTTTGGTTTGATTGGGTAAAAATCTTGTTCCCCGGCCTGTCCCCTGATAGGACGGGGGTGGGGGAGAGGCCCGCTTTTAAACAATCAACAATTTAACAATTCAGCCATTTAACAATTTAATATGTTTTTAAGCACCGAAAGAATTTCCTTACGCGCCCTGGAACCCACCGACCTGGATTTTATATTTGCGCTGGAAAACGACGTTTCGGTGTGGGAAGTGAGTAATACCATTGCCCCGTTTTCACGGTTCGTGCTACAGAAATATTTAGATAATGCCGCAGCCGATATTTATGAGACCCGGCAGTTACGGATGGTTATTGAAACCCGAAAGGGTGACGCCGTAGGAGCGGTTGATCTATTCGATTTTGAGCCCCAACATTTACGGGCCGGCATCGGCATAAGTGTGCTGGCTGGTTTCCGGCAAAAGAAATACGCCACCGATGCCATGAAATTATTAAAAGAATATTCCCGGAATTTCCTGAACCTGCACCAGGTTTACGCCGCCGTGCCGGAAGACAACGAAGCCAGTTTGCAGCTTTTCCGGAAGAGTGGTTTTACAGAAAGCGGTACCAAAAAAGACTGGCTGAAAACCCCGAAAGGCTGGAAGGATATCATCGAATTTCAGCTGGTATTTAAGGAAACCAACACCTGACAGAAAATTATTTCAAAACCAGGCTTATCGTTATTTGTTCCTGCCCGGTTATAAATTGTCCTGGATATGGCTTAAAATAAAGAAAGCGGCAAACTTACCCGGCAACCTGGGAAACAACCTTAACCGAACTGGCCCAAAAATCCGCTTATCTTTTAAATATTCAAACCAAACCCTTTAACGGAAGTTGGTAGCTGCATTTAATTTTTCGGCCGGCTTAAACCGTTTTAAATCAACCCGCGGCAGCATTATGCCAACTCTGGAAGCCGCTTTGCAGCGTTTTGTCAGGGAATAGGAGTAGCGGATTTGGGAAACAGTATGGTTTGAACCTCAAAAACTTACAACTGAAATTGCCCTGCAAGCGTTAATAAAACCTTAAGCTTCCAGTTCCCAACGGTATGCCTTTTAGAACAAAAACCGCAAGTTTGTCAGAGCCTGCGGGTTTTGGGCGTTATGGCATTGTTTTAGCGCGGCTTGCTTCCATATCTCATAAATACCGCGTATTTTTGAGGGTACGTCTGTAAGAATTTTTAAAATCTCTATAAAATGTTCGATCTAATCGGAAAAACCGTCGCGATGTTGTTTGGTAGCAAGAGTGAGCGGGATATTAAAGAAGTAATGCCCTACGTGGTACAAACCAATATAGAATTTGCCAAGCTTGCCAGTATTTCCGACGATGAACTTCGCCAGCGTACCGAAACGGTAAAAGAACGCATTGCCGAACACCTGCGTCCCATAGATGAGCAGATTGCCGCCCTGCATACGCGGGTTCAAAAAGAAACCGAACTGGATATCAGCCAGAAAGAAGACCTCTTCTCTGAAATAGACGAACTGGAAAAAAGCCGCAACAAAGAGCTGGAAGTTGTTTTACTGGAAGTGCTGCCGCAGGCCTTTGCCATTGTAAAAGAAACCGCCCGCCGCTATAAAGAAAATCCAGAAACTGGTAGTTACCGCCACCGAACTGGACCGCGAAATTTGCCACCCGCAAAGCCAACGTGGAAATTGAAGGCGACAAAGCTATCTGGCATAACAAATGGCTGGCTGCCGGCACCGAAGTAGTCTGGGATATGCTGCATTACGATGTGCAGCTGATTGGCGGTATTGTATCTGCACCAGGGTAAAATTGCCGAAATGGCGACCGGTGAAGGTAAAACCTTGGTGGCAACCTTGCCGGCTTTCCTAAATGCTTTGGCTAAACGCGGCGTACACGTAGTAACCGTAAACGATTACCTGGCCAAACGTGACTCCGAATGGATGGCGCCTTTGTTCGAATTCCATGGCCTCACCATCGATTGTATTGATAAACACCAGCCCAATCCGATGCCCGCCGCCAAGCTTACCAGGCCGATATTACCTACGGCACCAACAACGAATTTGGTTTTGATTACCTGCGCGATAACATGGCGCGCGAACCGGAAGAACTGGTGCAGCGCAAGCACCATTTTGCCATGGTAGATGAGGTCGACTCGGTTTTGATTGATGATGCCCGTACGCCGTTGATTATTTCCGGGCCGGTACCGCGCGGCGATGAACACGAATTTTACGTGCTGAAACCGCGCATTGCCATGCTGGTAGAAGCCCAGCAGAAAATGGTTGGTAATTTCCTGGTAGAAGCAAAACGCCTGATCAAAGAAGGCAATGACAAGGAAGGCGGCGTTGCTTTATTCCGGGCTTACCGGGGTTTACCTAAAAACAAAGCCATTAATTAAATTCCTGAGCGAAACCGGTATGCGGGCCATTCTGCAGAAAACCGAGAACTTCTACCTGCAGGATAATGCCCGCCAGATGCCGGAAGCCGATGCGCCGCTTTATTCTTCACCATCGACGAAAAAAACAACCAGATTGAACTTACCGAAAAAGGGATTGACATGATTACCGGCCAGGGCGAAGATCCGCACTTCTTTATTATGCCGGATATCGGGATGCGAGATTGCCCAAATCGAAAACGATAAGAGCTTAACCGCACGAAGACAGGTTGCACCGCAAAGAAAAGCTGATGAACGATTTTGCCGAAAAGTCGCAGCGGATCCACACCATAAACCAGTTACTAAAAGCTTATACCTTATTCGAAAAGGATACCGAATATATCGTGACCGAAGACCACAAAGTAAAGATTGTAGATGAGCAAACGGGCCGGGTAATGGAAGGCCGTCGTTACTCCGATGGTTTGCACCAGGCCATTGAAGCAAAAGAAAACGTGCAGGTGGAAGATGCCACCCAAACTTACGCTACGGTTACGCTGCAGAATTATTTCCGGATGTACCACAAGCTTTGCGGTATGACCGGTACCGCCGAAACCGAAGCTGGTGAATTCTGGGAAATTTATAAACTGGACGTAGTGGTAATTCCAACCAACCGCCCTATTTCCCGCGACGACCGCCACGATAAAGTTTACAAAACCGTTCGCGAAAAATACAATGCCGTAGCCGACGAAATTGTAGAATTAACCAAAGCCGGCCGACCGGTACTGGTTGGTACAACTTCCGTAGAAATTTCGGAATTAGTAAGCCGCATGCTGAAAATGCGCGGCATCAACGCACCAGGTACTGAACGCCAAACATCACCAGCGTGAAGCCGAAATTGTAGCTGAAGCCGGTAAGCCCGGAACCGTAACCATTGCCACCAACATGGCCGGCCGTGGTACCGATATTAAACTTACTGCCGGAATCGAAAGCTGCCGGTGGTTTGGCTATTATAGGTACCGAACGCCACGAATCACGCCGCGTTGACCGCCAGTTGCGTGGTCGTGCCGGCCGGCAGGGTGACCCGGGTTCTTCGCAGTTCTTCGTGTCTCTGGAAGATAACTTAATGCGTTTATTTGGTTCCGACCGGATTGCCCGGTTAATGGATCGAATGGGTTTGGAGGAAGGCGAAGTAATTCAGCACTCCATGATCTCCAACTCCATTGAACGAGCCCAGAAAAAAGTAGAAGAAAACAACTTCGGAACCCGGAAACGCTTGCTGGAATACGATGACGTGATGAACGCTCAGCGGGAAGTAGTTTACAAACGCCGCCGCAACGCTTTACACGGCGAACGTCTGGAGCTGGATATCTGGAACATGATCTTCGATGCCAGCGAAGACATTGTACTGAACAACAAACTGGTAAACAACTGGGATAACTTCGAACTGAACATTATCCGGGTTTTTGGCTTCGATACTACGATTACAGCAGCCGAACTGGCCAGCAAAACGGTAGATGAATTAACCCAAAAACTCTACAACGAAGCGCTGGAGCATTACTTAGCCAAAAATCTGCACATTCAGGAACAATCCTTCCCGATCATTACAGATATTCACATCCAGAGCGGGCCGAATATTCAGAACATTGCGGTACCGTTCTCCGATGGTAAAAGGCATATTTCGGTAGTGGCTAACCTGGAAAAAGCATTCCAGAGCCGTTCCAAAGAGCTGATCAAAGTAATGGAAAAAACCATCGTGTTGGCAACCATCGATCAGGCCTGGACCCAGCATTTACGCCAGATGGATGACCTGAAGCAGTCGGTTCAGAATGCGGTTTACGAACAGAAAGATCCGCTTTTGGTTTATAAATTCGAATCGTTTGAGTTGTTCAAACGTATGATCGGTAAGGTAAACGAAGAATCGGTAGCCTTCTTTTCGCGGGCCGATATTCCGGTGGAACAGCAGCAGGAAGTTCAGGAAGCGCCGGAGCAGGTTCGCACCCCGCAACCAAAACTAACCATGGAGCACGAATCCGGTTTGGATTCTTTGGGTGCCGGGCCGGAAGATTTTATGAACCACGGGGTGCCGGGCATGCCGCCGCTACCACCGCAGGAAGCGCCAAAGCAAACGCCGGTACGCGCTGCCAAAGTGGCCAGCCGAAACGATAAAGTTAGCGTACAATATGCCGACGGCCGCGTGCTGCGCGATGTAAAATACAAGAACGTAGAAAACGACCTGCTCAATAACCGTTGTGTGTTAATCGAAAACTAATTAAAGATGAACCTGGCGCCCTATATAGACCATACCTTACTGCGGCCCGATGCCACCCAGGATCAGATCTTAACATTGTGTTCGGAAGCTAAAACGCATAATTTTGCTGCCGTTTGCGTACCGCCCTGTTATATTAAAACGGCTTCGGACGTTCTCATAGATACCGGCGTCAGAATTGCAACCGTGATCGGGTTCCCCCTGGGGTACTCGGTTACCGACGTTAAATTTTTTGAAACCCACAAGGCCCTGGCCCAGGGTGCTACCGAAATTGATGTGGTAATAAACCTGGCGGCTTTTAAAAGCGGCCATTTTTCGGAGGTGCAGGATGAATTGGCCCAATTGGCTACGCTGTGTCATTTCCGGGAAGCTATTCTGAAAGTAATTGTAGAAACCGCCCTGCTCAGCGAAGATGAACTGGTTAAAGCCTGTGAGATCTGCGCCGAAGCCGGGGTAGATTACGTAAAAACATCAAGCGGTTTTTCGGTGCGGGGCGCCAGCCTGGCAGATGTACGCATTATGCGGGCCGCTTTGCCGGAAGAAATTAAAATAAAAGCATCTGGCGGAATTAAATCCCGCGATTTTGCTTTAGAACTTGTAGCCGCCGGCGCCGACCGGTTAGGAACTTCTTCGGGCGTGGCATTGCTTAAATCTTAAGTTATTGCTTAAATTGCTCCACTTCCCGAAAGGAAGCAGAATTGATCTGCATAAAACAGAAACATTGCCCATGAAAAAACAGGTAAATCTTTTACTTTCCGTTTTATTACTTTCTATTTTTTCGGCCTGCGCGGGCTCTAAAGCATCGGGCACAGATGCCAATACCGGCAAATCTTCCACCAGTAAAACGGTAGGTTCCTCCGCCAAAAAAGTGCGTACCGAAGACCTGAGCGCATATCGCCCTAAAGCCGCCGCCGCTCCTGCCGGAGCAGTAGCAAATTTAGCCGCCGTAACGCCCACCAATCACGTAAATGATAAAGTTGCTTCGCTGCTGGATACCCTGGCCAGTTCGAATAAAAATATAAAATATGCCCAGGGCTACCGCATTTTGGTTTATACCGGCAACGACCGTAAAACGGCTTTCGATCTGCGCAAAACCGTTGTAAACCAATTACCGGAAGATCGTGATTATTTAACCTACGTGCAGCCAACTTTCAAGCTGAAGATCGGCGATTATTTTACCCGGATGGAAGCAAACCAGGCCCTGCAGCAAATAAAACCTATTGCTCCAAATGCTTCGATTGTTGCTGATCAGGTTAACGTAAACCGGCCCCGGTAATTTAGTTTTTATTGAAGTATTCTAAAAAACATCGTCATCCTGAGCGCTAGCGAAGGAACCCGTCGGCGGCCAGCAGAAAAGCCTGAATAAGGGTTTTAACCCATAGACAACCAGCAAATTCCCTATTACCTAACATTGCAATTGTTTTAGAGTCAGCTTTTGGTCAGGATCCTGCAGTTTTATCTGGACGAAAGCGGGCTTTAAAGTAATAAGGAATCATTTATATTTAAGAGAAAGGTGTAATTTTGAATTACACCTTTTTTGTTTTAACTGCTGCCACTTTCACTTTTAATTTGTTCAGGAAACTGAAGGCATTCAAAAAAAAACATGAGAAAGAACTTATTAGAAAAGTCTGTCGCGCAGGAAATTATTGACCGGGCCAATAAGTTAACCCTGGAAACTCCGGCAAAATGGGGCACCATGAACCCTACCGAAATGCTCCACCACTGCAACCTGCTGAACAACACGTTTCTGGAAGGTAAGCTTCCCCGGAAAAAGACTTCCCTGGTGCAGCGCATTGCCCGGTTCCTTTTTCTAAACCTTATTCCGCGATTCCCCCACAATCTGAAAATTCCCAAAGAAAACCAGACCAAAGGCAAAATTGCCGAACAGGAATTTGAAGCCGAACGCGCTAAATATATCCAGACCATTAAAACATTTTCCGCGCAAAAAGAATTTGCCACCACCCACCCGGCCTTCGGTAATATGCCACCCGATGCATGGGGAAAACTAACCTGGATGCACATGGATCACCATTTGCGGCAGTTCGGGGTTTAGGTAGTAAAAAGCCAGGCTCAGCATCCTGCAGCCACTGCGCTCTTATTAATAGTTTAGCACCTTAAATAATTAGTACATTACTTCCATGACCGAATTAAAAGCCCGCGTAAAACAACTTGCTGCCGAATTTGCCTCCGATACGGTTAAGATCCGGCAACACCTGCACGCCAATCCCGAACTTTCTTTTCAGGAATTCCAGACTTCGGCTTTCGTGAAAAGCACGCTGGAAAGTTACGGTCTGCAGGCGGAAAACATGGCGGAAACCGGTCTGGTAGTTTTACTGAAAGGGAAAAACCCCGAAAAGAAGACCATTGCTTTACGGGCCGATCTGGATGCCTTACCCATCTTTGAAAAAAACGAAGTCAGCTACAGATCTAGAAACGAAGGCGTAATGCATGCCTGCGGTCACGATGTGCATTCTGCTTCGCTGTTAGGTACGGCCCGCATTTTAAGCCAGCTAACGCAGGATTTTGAAGGATCAGTAAAGCTGATTTTTCAGCCTGGCGAAGAGAAATTTCCGGGCGGCGCTTCCATTATGATCAAAGAAGGCGTGTTACAGAACCCAAAACCGGAAGCCATTCTGGGCCAGCACGTTTTCCCGCTTTTGGAAACCGGCAAAGTAGGTTTCCGGAGCGGCATGTACATGGCCTCTGCCGACGAAATTTACGTGACGGTACGCGGCAAAGGCGGTCACGCGGCTACCCCGGAAATGAATATCGATCCGGTTTTAATTTCGGCGCATATTATTGTGGCCTTGCAGCAGATCGTGAGCCGGGTAGCCAGTCCAAAAATTCCTACCGTTCTATCTTTTGGCAAAGTGCAGGCCAACGGCGCTACCAACGTAATTCCGGATGAAGTAAAAATGGAAGGCACTTTCCGGACCATGAACGAAAAATGGCGGACCGAAGCACACGTTAAAATGAAAAAAATGGCGGAGCAAATGGCCGAAGCTATGGGCGGAACCTGCGAATTCACCATCCTGAAAGGCTACCCGTTTTTAATGAACGAACCGGGATTAACCGAACAGGCCCGCGCCGCCGCCGAACAATATTTAGGTCCTGAAAATGTTGTGGATCTGGACCTCTGGCTGGCTGCCGAAGATTTTGCTTATTATTCGCAGGAAACGGCAGCCTGTTTTTACCGCTTGGGCACCCGCAACGAAAGCCGCGGCATTACTTCTTCGGTGCACACCCCAACCTTCGATATAGATGAAAATGCGCTGGAAGTTGGGAGCGGTTTAATGGCCTGGCTGGCGCTGGAACAATTGAAGTAACCAGCAGCCAGAATTGCGTAAATGCATCAGACATAACTTATAGCGCAATTCAGCCATAAGCGGTTTTAATGCGTATCAGATTTCAGAAAACGCTATCAGAAATGAACAGAAAACTTCTTTTGCTTGCCGGGTTTTATTTGCTAACCTTAAGCGGGGCTTGGGCTCAGGCCAAAAAAGTAAGCGCCGATGCACAATTATGGGCCGATTTTCAGGTAGATTATTTTTTAAAAAATCAGAGCTTTTTCTATTTTCAGAACCAATACCGCCACAATACTGATTCCGATTTTTCGGGTATCCGGGAAGATGGTGCTTTAAGTAATTTGTCGCAGGTCTATTTCCTGGTTGGCTATAACCAGAAGTTAACCGATCATTGGCGCGGATCGTTTTCTGTCCGGTATACCGTAAATGGTTTCAACAACAGCCAGATCTACCAGGCTGCCCTGCAACACAACGGTAAGATTGGCGATACCGATTTTATTAAGCGGCTCGTTTACGACCTGATGATCTATGAATTAGGCGACGGTTTGGGACGAACCCGCCCGATGGCTGCCCTGGAACGGAATTTCAAAATTGGAAATCGCTTTCTAAGACCGCACCTTTCTTACGAATTATTTATCTACAACAACTTCAAAGAAAAAATTGACCCCAATTCCCTTTCGCGCACCGTAGACCGTACCCGGTTGCGTTTAGCCGCCAGCTATCAGGTATCAAAAATTTTCTGGCTTACCCCTTTTTTTATCAAACAAACCGAATATTACAACGTCTTAACGACCTATACCGGCGAATTTGATGCTAACGGCAACCAGATTGTAAAAGAGGAAGGCGGCAAACGCAACCGCGTCGAACCGGTTTTTGGCCTGGAATTTCGGTTTCTGCTGCCTGGCCGGAATGTTTCGGAAAATACCATCCCGAACCTGGGCAACCTTTCCATAGCGCCTGCCGAAACAAATGTTACTGAAACCGGCCTCTAAGAAGCAGCTGCCTGTCCCGGAGGTTTGCCGCGCCCTAAGGAATCCGTTTATTTTCCAAATTTTTTGGCTTGCGCCTCTGGAAGTTATCAGGTTACCTAATCCTTCGGAAGTTATCAGTTTACCTAAATTGCTCACGCTTTAAATTCAGACTTAATTCAAAAGCTTGCCTATATTTTATGTGGGAAACGGATACTCTTTGGTTTGAAATTGCAGTGGTAAGTATAATTTATGCCCTGGGTAATATTTTAATGGGGCATTTTGAAGAACGGACTCCCAAAATCCGCAGAGTAAGTAAATATCTTCTTACGCTTTTAATAGTTTGTGGAATTTCGGTTTACTTTGGCAGCGCGGTAGCAATGGGTTTTCTGGCACTTTTTATAATTCCGCTATTATATATTCACGGGTATTATTTACCAAAGAAGAAAGGTATAAATGGCTGGACCGGAGAGCCCAAAAGCAAATATTACGATTTTCGGAAGTGGGATAAAGACATCTTTTCTAACTAATTCCTCCAACCCATAGAAGCCTGAACTTCTGACATTGGCTTGCTGAAAATGGGAAGGATCTGCTGCCTTAAACAATCCCTTAAAATCTGTGACATTCACAATCCGGTTGAGTACCAGAACTTATAACCCTGCCTGACGCTAAACTGTAAATTGAGATTCTTAGATTGTCTTTCTGACAGCCTGAATTGAAAAAATGACAGTTATTCTTCATAACTCCCTCCTGAATCCGAAGAAAATTCGGTTGGAAACCCTTTCGCCTCAAAATTTGTTTTTAAACTATTAACCTATTGCCTTTTAGTTTGTTGTATTTTAAATTTGGCATAATTTCTTACCTGAATTTTATAAAAACAGGCAGGGTTTTTGTAAATACCTGGAAACCGGAGCTTTCGGAAAAGGGAATTAAATTACTTTAAATAGAAATATACCAGATCCGGGAATTCTCCGTTCAAACAAAGAAATAAATCAGCACTTAACCTTTAAATATTATAAGTAAAAACGCTACTTAACCAATTTAAAAAAGTTAAAAATGGAAGCAAGAAAATTCATCCTTGGTTTAATGTTGTCGGCTACTTTGGGCGGCGGGATGGCCATTGGCGGCTATAAGCTCCTGGAAGAAGAAAAGCAACCGGTAGCCCAGGCTGCAAATCAAAATGTTCGGTATACCAGCATGATGCGCAACAGCACGGTTGATGTACCGGCCGGTTTAAATTTTGTAAATGCCGCGGAAAGCGTTACCCCGGCCGTAGTACACATTACTACCGAATACAATCAGCGCCAAAGCCAGCAAGGTTATGGCAACATGGATCCGCTTTTACGCCAGTTCTTCGGCGACGAATACGGCGGTTACCATCGCCAGCAGGGCCCGGCCCAGGGTTCCGGTTCCGGGGTAATTATTGCCTCTAACGGCTACATCGTTACCAACAACCACGTGATCGATAAAGCCGATAAAATAAAAGTGATCATGGACGACAAGCGGGAAATGGAAGCTACCCTGGTAGGTACCGATCCAAACACCGACTTGGCCGTTTTAAAAGTTAACGCCGATAACCTGCCGGCCCTGCGCTACGGAAATTCCGACCAGGTAAAAGTAGGAGAGTGGGTATTGGCCGTTGGTAACCCTTTCAATCTGAACTCAACTGTTACGGCCGGTATTGTAAGTGCCAAAGGCCGGAACATCAACATTCTGCGCGGCAAAGATAACATGGGCATTGAGTCCTTTATCCAGACCGATGCAGCCGTAAACCCTGGAAACTCCGGTGGTGCGTTGGTAAACCTGAACGGCGACCTGGTAGGAATTAATACTGCTATTGCTACTCAAACCGGTTCTTATTCCGGCTATTCTTTTGCGGTACCGTCGGCAATTGTAAGCAAAGTGGTAGACGATCTGCTGAAATACGGCGAAGTGCAGCGCGCCTTATTAGGTGTAAGCATCCGCGAAGTAGACGCTACATTAGCCGCTGAGAAAAAGATCAAAACCCTGAACGGCGTATATGTAATGGGTATGAATAAAGGCTCTGCTGCTTCGGAAGCCGGTCTGGAAGAAGGTGACGTTATTACCAAGATCAACGGTGCAAACGTAAATACTTCGGCCCAGCTGCAGGAGCAGGTTGCCCGCTACCGCCCCGGCGATAAGATCAAAGTAACGTTCCTGCGCGACAACAAAGAGAAAACCGTTAACGCTACCCTTCGGAATAAAATGAACGATACCGAAATTGTGAGGTACGATCCGGGCAAAGAAGTAGAAGTAGACGGCGCTAAATTCAAGCCGCTTACCAGGCAGGAATTAAATAAATTAGAACTGGATGGCGGCGTTAAAATAGACGACGTAAAGAACAGTAAATTCCGCGATTCCGGGATGAAAGACGGGTTCATTATTCTGCAGATCGATAAAACAGACGTAAAAACCCCGAAAGACGTAGAAAAACTGTTAGCCGACCGCAAAGGCGGCATCCTGATCGGGGGAATTTACCCGGATGGACGTCAGGCATTTTATGCCCTGAGCCGCTAATTATAGGCAACTGAAATCTGAAAAGGCTTCTGCAAATTGCAGGAGCCTTTTTGTTTATGTAGCTTTGCATAAAGGCAAATTTGAAAATTTGGAGATGTGGAAATTTGAAAATGGTATGGTTTTCACCCAAAAAAGTGCTTCTGATTTTTAAATTTAATTGCTCTTTCCCGAACTGGCGCAATTATTAACGCTCCTGGCGCAAGTGTTAAGCCGAAAGGCGTCACTTGTGACTATAAGACAAAAGCAAGTCTCCAGACTTGCGGGTTCAGGTGAAAATGAACTGTAATAGAATCCCCGGAAGTCTGGAGACTTCCTAAATGTTCCTTAAGCACAAGTGACGCCTACGGCTTAACACTTGCGCCAGAAAGATTTTTATTCTAATAAATAATTCCTAATTGTAAAAAGTCTTGATACCTGTGTCCTGATACTTGTGTCTAAAAAAAAGAAAATATGGAAGATACGATTGCAAACGCACCTATGACGGCTGCTATTGGCGAAATGCTGCAGCAACTGGGCATTAAAGAAGTTAACCCGGCATACAGCACCGGCTTAGTATGGGGCGGAGAGAATAACAAAAATGTGCGCGATATTTATTCGCCGGCTGATGGCAGCCTGATCGCCAGCGTTAAAATGGCTACGGCCCGGGATTACGAAGAAATAATCCACACCGCCGGAGAAGCTTACAAAACCTGGCGTACCATGCCGGCTCCCAAACGCGGCGAAATTGTACGTCAGATCGGCAACAAGCTGCGCGAATACAAAGAGCCATTGGGCAAACTGGTAAGCTACGAAATGGGTAAAATTCTGCAGGAAGGCTTAGGCGAAGTGCAGGAAATGATCGATATCTGCGATTTTGCGGTTGGTCTTTCCCGCCAGTTACACGGCCTCACCATGCATTCCGAACGTCCTTCGCACCGCATGTACGAACAGTACCACCCGCTGGGCATTGTAGGTGTTATTTCGGCCTTTAATTTCCCGGTAGCGGTTTGGAGCTGGAACGCCATGCTGGCTGCCGTTTGCGGCGACGTAACGGTTTGGAAACCTTCGGAAAAAACCCCGCTTACCGCTTTGGCCTGTCAGCACATAATCCGGGAAGTTTTAATTGCGAATGAAATGCCCGAAGGAATTTTCTCCGTAATCATCGGCGATGCGGAAATTGGCGCTTTAATGGCGAATGATGTACGCGTACCGTTGGTTTCGGCAACCGGTTCTACCCGGATGGGTAAGAAAGTAGGAGAGGCGGTAGGTGCCCGTTTGGGTCGCGCTTTGCTGGAACTGGGCGGCAACAACGCCATTATCATGACCGAAAATGCCGACATTAAAATGGCTATGAGTGCGGTAGTTTTTGGTGCGGTAGGAACCTGCGGCCAGCGTTGCACATCCACCCGCCGCTTAATTATTCACGAATCTATTTACAACGACGTTCGCGACCGGTTGCTGAAAATTTACCCAACCCTGCCAATTGGTAATCCGCTAAATTTAGGCACCCTGGTTGGTCCGCTGATCGATAAAGATGCCGTTAAAATGTTTACAGATGCCCTGAAAGCGGTTCAGAAAGAAGGCGGAAAGCTGCTGACCGGCGGTGAGGTTCTTTCCGGCCCGGGCTACGAAAGCGGCACGTATGTAACGCCGGCCATTGTGGAAGCGCAGAACGAATTTCATATGGTGCAGGAAGAAACATTTGCCCCAATTCTGTACCTGCTTAAATACAGCGGCAGCGTAGAAAATGCCATCGAAATTCAGAACGGCGTGAAGCAGGGTTTGTCTTCATCCATCTTCTCTACCAACATGCAGGAAACCGAAACCTTCCTGGCCGCCTGGGGATCAGATTGCGGGATTGCCAACGTAAACATTGGTACATCAGGAGCAGAAATTGGCGGCGCTTTTGGCGGTGAGAAAGAAACCGGCGGCGGCCGCGAATCTGGTTCCGATGCCTGGAAGATCTACATGCGCCGCCAGACCAACACCATTAACTTCAGCCGTGAATTGCCATTGGCCCAGGGCATTGAATTTAAAATAATGGACTAAAACGATAGCGTTTTAAGCTAAAAATTAAAGCCGCTTCGAATTATTTCGAAGCGGCTTTTTTTTATGGGTCTTCAACTTCGGGTCATATTTTAAGAATTCTGATTAGCCTTAAGTCCGATTTTAGGCATTTTTCCGCAAGAAGTTGCGGATGGTGGTAACAATTCCTTTACAATTTGGTAATATTGGCTCTACTTCTGACATTTAAAGTTCTACCTTTGTGCTACTAAAATGATGAAGAATAGCACGTTGAAAAAGCGCACTATCTGCTAAACCTTCACTTTGAACCGGATTTACTATTCATTAAAAGCACCCTCATGTTTTCAATTCCCAGTCAGCCTGTAGGAAATCAGCTCCGAACCTTTTTAGCCTTTAGTATAACTTTAATTTTGTTGCTACCGGTTACTTGTGCGCCGGTAATGGCTCAGGATACTACCGCTTTCCCCACCTTCAGCTTTAAAAATGGCATAGGCGTAGTAGCTCCCGATAGTGCGTTTTCCCTGAATTTCAGATTTCGGATGCAAGCCAGGGCCGCTTATGCTACCGTTTCTGAAAGCGACCTGATCGCGTCTGCGGTAGAAGCCCGGATCAGAAGACTCCGGTTACGTTTCGAAGGATTTACGGTCAGTCCCAAATTAACTTACTACATTCAGCTTTCTTTTTCCAGAGGCGACATGGACTGGGTAAATAATGATTTCTCTTTAATTAACTCCAGTCCCAATGTGGTGCGCGATGCCACAATCATGTACAGACCCAATTCGAACCTGCTGTTTACCTTTGGTCAAACCAAGCTGCCCGGCAACCGGCAACGGGTAGTTTCTTCCGGCGAACTCCAGTTTGCAGACCGCTCCATTGTAAATTCAGTCTTCACCATTGATCGTGATTTTGGCATTCAGGCGGCGTACCAGAATAATATAAAAAAGCTGCATTATGTATTAAAAGGAGCCGTTAGCACCGGCGAAGGCCGTAATTCGGTTATTTCCGTTGGCGGTTTGGCCTATACCGGTCGGGTAGAGGTGCTGCCTTTCGGTAAGTTTACCAATAAAGGCGATTATTTTGAAGGCGACCTTGAGAGAGAACGCAGCCCGAAACTTTCGGTGGCGGGTGGCTACCACTATAACAAAAACGCGCGCAGGACCGGCGGTACCTTAGGCAATGATCTGTACCAGGCCCGCGACATGAATTCCCTGATAACAGATATGGTTTTCAAATACCAGGGGTTTGCCTTAACGGCAGAATATCTTAATCGCCGGGCAGAAAATCCCATTACTGAAAATGCTCAGGGCCAGATACGCCGGATCGTTGTAGGTGAAGGTAAAATGGTGCAGGCCAGCTATCTTTTCAAAAACGATTTTGAAGTAGCTGCAAGGTATGCCCGTATTTCGCCTTACCGGGCCATTCAGCAAATAGAAACCCAGGCGGAGGAAATAGTGCTTGGCGGAACAAAATACCTGCGGAAGCACCGGGTAAAACTTCAGGGTAACCTTTTCTATAACCGCGCTACCAATCTCATTTTAGATAAAACCGGGCGCCAGAATTGGGTAGGCATGTTCCAGATAGAATTAGGGATTTGATATAAAAAAAAGAAAGTTCTTTAAATTTCTTGTCGATAACGGTATGTTTCCGGCCAAAAAAACAAAGCCGCCCCAAAGCAATTCAGGGCGGCTTTTTTATGATCAGGGAATTAAAAAACAATCAACAATTAAGCAATTCAATCTTTTAACAATTTACCGAATCGCTTCTTTCAGGAAATCATTCAGCGGTTTGCCGGCATGGTAGTATTCCATCAGCAGATCGGGTAAGTTATCGTCTAAAAGCAGGTTCACATCCAATTCCGCTTCGTAAAAGAACTGTTTATTGGCAATGTAAGGCTGTTCTTCGTAAAGATCGCGGAGTTCTTTAGGAACAACTTTGTTACGTTCGCCCTGCAGGCCGCCAAATTTCTGAACAAAATTTTCGTCTTCCACAATGGCATTGAAACGATCCATTTCGTCTTCTATGTGGTGGCGTACGCGGGTGAGGTTGTCTTTGTCAAGTTCATAGCTGCCGCCGCCTACCACGATTTTATCTGGGGCAAAACGGAAGAAGAAACCAGGGCACTCTTTTGATTTTTTACCGCCTTGTGAGATATTGGCGCCCATGTGCGTATTGAAAGGCGTTTTGTCGCGGGAGAAGCGGGTGTCTTTCTGGATCCGGAACATGGCATCAGTAACCGGAATGCGAAGAACTTTGTCGTAGGTGCTGATCCGATCGATCATGTGCTGCACCAATTCTTTGAACGGGCGCTTTACATTTTCTTCGTAGTTCTCCTTATTTTCCTCAAACCATTCCTGGTTGTTATTTTCCGCTAATTGTTCGAAAAACTGGAAAAATTCAGGAGTAAAATAGGGCATTGTCTTAACGTTTGGCATAGTCGATCTTGAGGGTTCAAAATAAGAACTTCTGCTTACAAATACCCGCCTTTTTAGAAATTAATAAAAGGCTGTTGGTGGGAGCTCCTTATATATTACGTTAATAATATATTTGAGTTTGTAAAAGCAGCAATTTGTTTTGCTTTCGAAGGCAAAATAATAAACAAACCTGCAAAGTTAAAATTACAAAAGGATTTTTTTTCCGGGGTCTAAAATCTTAAAAAATTCCCGAAGATTGTTGCGTAAAGATACGGGTTTAGAATTCAGTATTTACAACTGAAAAATTATAGGTAAGATCATTTTCTGCCGGATAGGCTGTCCGTTAAATTGGGCCGGCAACCATTTCGGACCTTTCTCAATCAACCGGATCGCTTCTTCGTCCAGCCCGTTGCCCAGCTTTTTAATTACCTTCAAATTGGTTAAGCTGCCGTCTTTTTCTATCATAAACTCTACCATTACTTTGCCTTCTATTTTGTTTTTGCGGGCTTTATCCGGGTATTTCCGGTTTTGCTGCACGTAGTTAAAAAAGGCTTCGGTGCCGCCTTCCGGCCGGGCCGGCTGTTCGGGGCTGATTTGTTTAACTTCCGGACTTTTAGCGGAAGAATCTGCTTTGGCCGGTGCGCTGGCCAGTTGCGAAGGAATTTTAAAGTGTAGTGGAATTGTCATTTTCTGACGAACTACCTGGCCTTTGTGCCGGGCCGGTTCCCATTTCGGGCTTTCTTTTATTACCCGGATAGCTTCTTTATTGCAGGCTTCATCCAGGCCTTTTACTAACTCTACGTTAGAAACATGGCCCTTCTTTTCAACAATAAAAGATACCACTACCGTTCCTTCCGTTTTATTCCGCAACGATAAAGTAGGGTACGTTAAGGTTTGGCCTATATAATCCTGAAAGGCCTGCATGCCTCCCTTAGGCTGTGCGGGTTTCTCAACTGCTTCGTACACGTTGTCGGCATCCTGCTGCGCCAGAACGGGCCGGGTTGCCAACAGGAACAAACAAGCCACGGGCATGATGATCCGGAGAAAAAAGCTGGTTTTGATTTCAGGGGAAGGATTATTTTTCATAAAGTACTTTTAAGTATAAGCCAGAATTTCCAAATTAATTCCAGGCCTTTTATGGGTAGACCTTAAAATTAACGAAAAAACGGTAAATTTGGGCATGGCAACAGACGATAAAGAACTTCTAAATTCCTCCAAAGCCCCGGAACCGGTGGGCTCTTACCCGCACGCCCGCCGCGTGGGAAATCTCTTGTTTCTTTCGGGCGTAGGTCCGCGGGAACGGGGCACTAAAAAAATTCCCGGCGTAGAGTTAGATGCCAACGGCAACATACTTTCCTACGACATCGAAGCGCAGTGCCATTCGGTTTTCCGCAACGTGCGCTACATTTTAGAAGATGCCGGCTCCGGCTGGGACAAACTGGTAGACGTAACCGTTTTCCTGACCAACATGAAGGACGATTTTCAAACCTATAACCGCCTTTACGCCGAATATTTTAAAGACAACCAGCCCTGCCGCACTACAGTAGAAATCAATTGCCTGCCTACGCCCATTGGAATAGAGCTGAAGTGTATTGCTACTATTGATTAAGAAGCTATCTCAAAAATAGTTGTCATGTTGAGCGTTAGCGAAACAACTTGTTGGCTTTTGGCAATACTCTTCGTTCTGGCTTTTCTACAGGCCGCCGATAAGGTCCTTCGCTAGCGCTCAGGATGACAGGTGTATTTTTGAGATAACTTCTAGTATCAGGTAGCAATATCTAGATTATTGAGCCAATGTAGCGCAGGGTTTAAACCCTGCGCTACATTGGTTTTTCTTTTTACTTTTTAGCCCGAAATACCTACCGTTTTGTAGCTTTGTTTATGATTCAGACCGAAGCTGTCAAAACCGATAATCCAGAACCCATCTTTCAAAAGCGCAAGCTTGATTTTGCCGCTTTGGAAAGTAGTTTCCGGCGGAAAGCAAACCAGGCTTCCCTGATCCGGCTAACAGTTTTTCTGGCTGGTGCGGCAATGGCTGTCTGGTTCTTTTATACCGGCGAAAATGCGTTTGGCTTCCTTACCATTCTGGTTTTTTATTTCGCTTTCGCCCTGCTCATCAGGTGGCACAACCGGCTGCAATACAACCAGGAACATAACCGCATTCTCAGCCAGATCAACACGGAAGAAATAGCGCGTTTACAAGGCAACCTAAGCTTATTCGACGATGGCCTAGGCTACCGCAACAGCCAGCATTTCTATACTTCCGATCTGGATGTATTCGGGCCGCATTCGTTGTATGCCCTGGTAAGCCGGGCAACTACCGTTTCTGGTAAAAACCTGCTGGCCGGCTGGCTGGAAAAAGCGGCAGTAACCCCGGAAATTTTAGCCCGGCAGGCCGCCGTGCAGGAAATTGAGCCCGATCTGGAATGGCGCCAGCAACTGGAAGCCAACGCCCGCCACTACCAGCGCAAAACCGACCACTTACCCGACTTTCTTAACTGGCTGGCCCAGCCGGGCTTTTTCGCAAACCGGAAGGGGTTGTTAGTGCTGGTTTTTGTTATGCCGGTAATAACCGTAGCAGCGCTGCTTTTGTGGTACAACGATTATATTTCGGGGTATTGGGTTGGCGGTCTGGCGTTTATTCAATATTTGTTCAGCGCCAAATTTATGGAGGCCAAAGAAGCTATACGCAACAAATCCGAAGACCTGCACAAAGAAGTTTCGGGTTACGTAGCCGCTTTGCAGCACATAGAAGCCAGGCAATTCCAAAGTCCGAAATTACAGGAGTTGCACAGCCGGTTATACCTGAATGAAACCCCGGCTTCGGCTTCAATTAAAAGATTGGCCAGTTTGCTTGATTATTTGGCGGCTACTCAGAATGTGTATTTGAATTTACTGCTGAACAGCTTGGTAATGTGGGATTTTTTCTGGCTCTGGCAACTCGATAACTGGAAACAAAAATCTGCCGCCTTGTTCGAACCCGCCGTGCTGACCTTAGCCGAATTTGAATGCCTGGCCAGTTTTGCCGCCTTTCAGTATGGAAACCCAACGTATGCCGTTCCGGAAATTTCCGACCAGGCTTTTGAAATTGAAACTTCTGAATTAGGACACCCGCTCATTTTTGTTTCGGAACGGATCTCTAATTCTTTCAGCACCTCCGGCGCCGGAAAATCACTGATCATTACCGGTTCCAATATGTCGGGGAAAAGTACTTTTCTGCGTACCGTTGGTTTAAATATGGTGCTGGCTTATGCCGGCTCGGCCGTTTGTGCGAAACAATTCAAAGCCTTCCCGATGCAGGTATTTACCGCCATGCGCACCGAAGATAATTTAGCCGAAAGCACTTCCTCTTTTTACGCCGAATTAAAACGCCTGAAAGTACTATTAGACCTAACCGAAAAACCCGAACCCGTATTTTATTTTTTAGACGAAATTCTGAAAGGTACTAACTCCAAAGACCGGCATTTGGGTGCGGTTGCGTTGGTAAAGCAGCTGCATAAAAGGCAAGCCAGCGGCATGGTTTCCACCCACGATCTGGAACTTGGTAACCTGGAAAACGAAATGCCCGGCGCCGTAAAAAACTACAGCTTCAACAGCAAAATAGAAGGCGATAAGATCATTTTTGATTACCATTTAACCCCCGGAATCTGCGGCAGCTTTAACGCCAGTAAACTGATGCAGCTTATGGGAATTGCGATTGAGGAAGCGGAGGAAAGGGTTGGGTAGGAAAATAAATCTGAAATACTATTGCAGGTTTTCCAGATCGCTTAGGTCCTGTAAACGGCCGCTGGCTTTTTTGTTGGTTAAAAGGTCCTGGTAGCTGATATAGTTTATTCGTAAGCCTTCCATTTCTATTTCGGCTTTATTAGCAAAGCATTGGTCAAATTTTACGCCGGCAATTTTATTCAGAATATCTATTATTACTGGCGGAACGCCCAGATGGAACGCTATTGTTTCTGCCTCAAAATCTAATTCGGCTAAAGGGCCCGCATCAAAACCAAAACCGTCTAATGCCTTAACAAGTTTGGCGGCATTTTCCTGGCTTGGTTTTACCCAGATATCAATGTCGCCGGTATAGCGGGGGTGGCCGTGAAAAGCTACTGCGTAATCGCCTACAATTAAATAATCGACTTTATTTGCTGCGAGTAACGCTAAGAACTCTTTGAAGTCGCGGTCTAAATCCATTAGAATCGGTTAAGTATTGGGTGCGAAGTTTCTCTAAAGCATATAAACGCTCCACCGGCGTTTTGCTCTGCCAGAACTGAAAATCGCTTTGCTTTTCGTTCAGGTTAAAGAATACTAATCGCTTTTTCGGCTTTTCCATTTTCTAAACTACGTAAATTTTTACAACGGTGGTGTAAGGTAAGGAAAAGTCGGGCGGTAATTTGTGACTTTAGATTTTCATAGTAGTCAACCACCCCCAACCCCTCCTTTCTAAGGAGGGGAGCTTTTACTTTCGTGCTTCTTTTGTTTTTGTGCATTAGAACATTGCTTTTTTTGTGGTCTACTAAGCAGAAAGGTTTAATTAATTAGGAGAACAACTCCCCTACTTTCAAAATAGGGGTAAGGGGTGGTTGTTGCTCTCTTACAATCCAAAAGCTGGTTTAAACGGAAGGATATAAAAAAAAATCCCCGGACGCTTCGGGGATTTTTTGTTTATCAAATGTTCATGCTGCAATTAGCACATTAGCAAATTGAAAAATTAGCACATTAGTTAGCTTTCTCATCCTTCAACGTGCGGCCTAACCAGTCGAAGAAGACACGTTGCCAGAGCACGCTGTTTTGCGGTTTCATTACCCAGTGGCCTTCTTCCGGGAAATACAGGAAACGGCTCGGGATGTTCTGCAATTGCGCGGCGCTGAAAGCTTCCATCCCCTGGTTAATAGGCACCCGGAAATCTTTTTCGCCGTGAATTACCAGCATTGGCGTATCCCAGTTCTTTACAAATTTGTGCGGAGAGAATTGCTCAAAGCTTTTGCTTGGTTCTTTGTCATAATAAGCATTCCCGATATCGTGCTTCGCAAAGAACATTTCTTCGGTGGTGCCATACCAGCTATCTAAATTGAACAGGCCGCAATGCGAAATAAAGGTCTTGAAACGCTTGTTGTGCATCCCGGCTAACTGGTATACCGAATATCCGCCGTAGCTGGCACCAACTGCTCCCAGCTTGTCTTTGTTCACGTAAGGTTCTTTGGTAATATCATCGATCGCCGTCAGGTAATCTTTAATGGCCTGGCCACCCCAATCCTGACTGATAGCGTTATTCCATTCGGTGCCGAAGCCGGGTAAACCGCGGCGGTTTGGTGCTACCACTATGTAACCGTTAGCGGCCATTAGCTGAAAATTCCAGCGGTAAGAGAAGCTCTGCGAAACCGGACTTTGCGGACCACCCTGGCAGTATAAAAGGGTAGGGTATTTCTTTTTCGGGTCGAAATCTGGCGGGTAAATGATCCAGCTTAGCAGGTCTTTGTTGTCAGTGGTTTTGGCGGTGCGGGCTACTACTTTGCCTAACTTCAGCTTGCCCAGCATTTCGGTGTTTATGCTGGTTAGCGGCGTTTCTTTGGCATCTTTCATATTTACCAGAACCAGTTCGGCGGGCTGGCTCATACTGGTTTTATTAACTACGAAAGTCTGGCCGGCAATTTCGAAATTGTTATAGTTGAACTGGCCGTTGGAGAATTGCTTAACCGTTTTGTCTTTTACATCAGCCACAAAGATCTGCTCCGTACCTTTTAACGTGCTGGTAAAGTAGATCTTTTTGCTGTCGTTGCTCCATTTTAAGCCGTGAGCAGTTTGTTCGGAACCGGCGGTAATTTCTTCTTTTTTATTGCTGCCGAAATCATAAACAAAAATGCGGTTCCGGTCCGATTCGAAGCCCGGGGTTTCCATACTCAGCCAGGCAATTTTCTTACCGTCGGGGCTGTAGCTTGGTTCGGTGTCGTAGCCCATCAGGCCTTCGGAAAGGTTGCGGGTCTGGCCGGATTTTATATCGTAGAGGTAAATGTCGGAATTGGTAGAAACGGCGTAGGCTTTGCCGGTTACTTTTTTAGAAGTGTAGGCAATGGTGTTGCCGTCCGGGCTGAAAGCTAACTGCTCCGCACCGCCGTGAGGCATTAACGGCGCATCAAAAGGTTCGCCGGCCATAATATCTTTCGGCGTTCCGCTGATAGAGCCGTCTTTGTAGGGCGCATAAAATACGTGGCTTACTTTAAAATCGTCCCATTCGTTCCAGTGGCGATACATCAGGTCGTCGATTATGCGGGCATCGGCTTTGGGCAGGTCCGGGTAAATTTCTTTTACTTCTTTACCATTTTTTACATCCTGGGTAAACAGTACGTGGTTCTGGGCTTTGGCGTATTTGAAATTAGCCAGGCCATCTTTTAGGTCCGTAACTTTCTTTTTATCGGAGCCGTCCGGGTTCATTTCGTAAAGCTGCACCGAGCCACCTTCCGAAGAAAGGAAACCGATCTTTTTGCCGTCGGGGCGCCAGGTGGCGTTGAATTCGCTGGTTTTAGTATCGGTTAGTTTTTTGGCTGTGCCGCCGCCTACCGGAATGGTGTAGATGTCGGCGTTGCCTTTGTTTTCACCCAGGTTGTAATAAGTAACCGTGTAGAGTACCGTTTTTTTATCCGGAGAAACTTCGGAAGAGCCGAGGCGGCCGAATTGCCAGAGCAACTCCGGCGTTAGGGTTTGCTGGGCATTGGCAATGTTGATCTGCAGCAGCACGGCCGCCGCGATAATGAGTTTTTTCATCAATTTTAATAGCGTTTTGGAAAGCCTAAGTTAAGTTCTTTTGGGGAATTTTAGGAACAGAAATAGCGCTGTACTTAAAATTGCCCGCTTCCGTACAAGAATTTCTGAAACGAATTGAAGAAAAACTTTTTTATGCTGCGGTTTTTTATAAGTTTGCTCTATAATTCTTAATCTAAATCCGACGAAAGATGCGCGTTATTGCAAATATTCCTCACGACGAAATGAAGATCTCGGTGTTTTCCTGGAACAGCAAATACCTGGTTAAACTGGAAAAAGGCGGCTTTGAACAAACCTATAAGATCCCGGAAATTGATTTTGTAGACGATGCCGAACTGGAAAAAATGCTGGATGAGGAATTTTTAGATAAAGCGCTGGACCTGTTCAAAACAATGATGCAGAACTGGCGCGAAGCCAAAGAGCGGCTTGATGCGTTGTAATTAAAATGATTCAGATAAAATTAAAGCCTGCTTTTTAGAGCGGGCTTATTTGTTTCAGGCTGTTTTATAAAACCTTTCTGGCGGATTAAACTCTAAACTGCTATCTGGATACTTACATTATTTGATTCATTAATCCGGGCTATCCGGCTGTTTATGCAATTTATGTAGGTTTCTATTTCACATTTAAAATCTGCGCACGTTTCCCATTTTAACAAACAATTCAGGAGCTGCAACGCTTCGTAGCATTCTTCTAAATTGATGGATTCTACCTTACTGAAACTTTGGGCATCTATGATGACTTTTTGCATCACGATATTGTTCACGTTCATGCTGCCGGCCTTTCTTTTAATTTCCTTAAAAATTGATTTGTACTGACTACCTTCAAATGCCAGCAGATGACTAATGAGCGTGGTCCGGACCCTGGTTAAAAATAACCTTTCTTCCGGATGAAACTGAAAACGAATAACACGGAAAGCCTAAAACCTATCTGAATTAGGTATACGTTAAAATACGGTGTTGACTAAGTATTTTATACTAATTTAGGTAAATAATAATAAATAGTGAGTCAAAATCGGGAATAAATTTCCCGGCAACCGGTTTGTGGGAAGAATAGCAAAATTGTTTCCACAAAATATTAAATATGAAAGGTTTACAGAAATTGCCAGGTTTTTACCAAAGAGGTTTTATGAATAAATAACAATAAGCTTAAAAAGCCGGCTCCTGTAAGGTGGCCGGCTTTTTAAGTTAAAAATGGTACCGTTTTCGGGCGAAAAAGTATGGGGAAAAGCAATTTGATTACTAGGGTTAACGAAACAGCATTAATTCCGGCAAACTTTAACGTTTCTTTAACTTTTCATTAACAGATCTTAACTAAAAGCAATTAGTAAGGCTCATACATTTACAGAAAAAAGAAATGTTATGAAAACTATCCTTACTTTCCTGAGCGCTTTTATATTTTTGTTAATGGCCAATAAAGCCTTTGCTCAAACCCAGGGCGCCATTACGTTCGAAACCAAATTCAATACGCACCGCAACATTCCGGAAGACCAGGCAGCTATGAAAGATATGATGCCCGAATTCCGAACCACCCGCCAGATCCTCACGTTTACGCCAACCGAATCGCTTTTCAAACCTTTGGTAGACGAACAGGATGATATGACCGCAGCCACCAGTGGCGGCCATACCATGGTCATTCGAACCCCAATGACCCAGACCTACATTAACACGGCTAAGGAACAAGTGGTAACCCAGCGTGATTTTATGGGCAAGACCTACCTTACCGAAGATTCTTTAAGCATTTTACCCTGGAAGTTCAGCAACGAAACCAAAACCATTCTGAATTACCCGTGCAAAAAGGCTACCTATACCGACGATAGAACAGATAAAACTACTGTGGCCTGGTTTACCGATAAACTTCGTCCGGGCCTAGGGCCGGAGAATTATACATCGCTGCCGGGAACCGTTTTAGAAGTAGATTTCGATAACGGCCTGAGCGTGATAAAAGCTACCAAAATAGATTTCAAACCGCTCAAAAAGAACGACCTGGTGGTGCCTGCCAAAGGAGAAAAGATCACCAAAAAGCAATACCAGGAAATGGTAGCCGAACGGATGAAAAACCGGCGCGGCGGTACTGGCGGAAATGTTATCATCCGGAATTAACGGGATTATCACTTATGAACCGGATGAAATTTCTCCTTCTGGTCGGCTTTATGCTGGCCGGCCACCTTTCTTTTGCCCAGAAGTTTACGGTAAAAGGCCGCCTTATCGATAATACCGCCGCCGCTTTACCGGCTGCTACCGTTTTGGTTTTGCAGGTCAAAGATTCTTCGCTGGTAAACTATAGCCTTTCCAACGCCGACGGTGGTTTTGAGATCCGCAATGTGCCCAAGGGAAATTACTTTTTCAAAGTTTCTTTCCTGGGCTTTAAAACGCACTTCCAGAACCTGGTTTTTCCGGAAAGCGCTTCGGTAATTGACCTGGGAACCATAAAGCTGGAGCCGCAAAGCAAAGAACTTTCTGCCGTAGAAGTGAAAGGGGAGAAGAGCCCGGTGGTTATTAAAAAAGACACGGTAGAATTTAATGCCGGTTCTTTTAAAACCCAACCCAATGCGGTGGTAGAAGACCTCCTTAAAAAACTGCCTGGGGTGGATGTAGATGCGGAAGGAAACGTATCGATGCAGGGCGAAAAAGTGCAGCGGGTAACCGTAGATGGCAAAGAATTTTTCGGCAAAGACCCTAAAGTAGCCACCAAAAACCTGCCCGCCGATGCTATTGATAAGGTGCAGGTATTCGATAAAAAATCGGACCAGGCCACTTTTTCGGGCATCGACGACGGGCAGCGGGAGAAAACCATTAACCTGCAGCTGAAACCGGAAAAACGCAACAACGCTTTCGGGAATGTAACGGTCGGGGTTGGAACCGAAGAACGCTATATGGCAAAAAGCAGCCTCAACCGGTTCCGGAAAGGGCAACAACTTTCTTTTCTGGGGATGGCGAATAATATTAACAGCCAGGGTTTCGGGTTCGATGAGTATATGAATTTTGCCGGAGGAATGGGCAAAGGCGGCGGCAACGTTACTATTAATGCCAGTAACGATGGCGCTTCAACCAACGGCGTGCCTTTAAATATGGGTGGCCGGATGAACGGGCTGATGAACACCCAGGCCGCCGGTGTAAATTTCAACAACCAGGTAACCAAAAAGCTTGAAGCCAACGGCAGTTATTTTTTCAACAATCTTAGTCAGATCATCAGCCGCGATGCGGACCGGGAGAATTTACTGAATGAAGCTAACCCACGCACTACCCAGCAAACCTTTCAGGACGGTAATAACCTGAATCATCGCGGCAATTTTACGGCAGATTATCTGCTCGATTCGGTTAATTCCTTAAAGGCTACCGGCAGTCTGGGTTTTAATAGAATCAACCAGGACGTATCGAACCGGACCAATAATTTCGGAAGGAATAATGAAGTTCTGAATGGCAGCAAAACCCAATCTAATTCTGAGGGCAGCATTTTTAATCTGAACAGCAGCCTGCTTTTTCGGCACCGGTTTGCTAAGCCTGGCAGGTTTATGTCGGTTAATGCCGAAGGGGGCGCCAACCAGAATAATACCGATGGCCTGTTTAACAGCGACGTTTCTTTTGCCAACGGCGCCGGCACCATTTTGCGGCAGCAAAACGAACAGGATAGCGATACCCGTAATTTGTCGGCGGGCTTTTCGTATACTGAACCTTTGGGCAACCGTCAGTACCTGGAATCCAATTACACCTACCGCACCAACCTGAGCGAATCTGAAAGGGAAGTGTACGATCTAAGCGGCGAAAGCAAAACCCTGAATGCCGCGCTGAGCAATAATTATGAAAGTATTTACCAATTCCACCGCTTAGGTATAAATTACAAACGTAACCGCCAGCAATACAGTTTTACGGTAGGAGCAAATTTGCAGCAAAGCAGCTTGAACGGTGAAGTCTGGCTCCGGAACCTGGAAGGTAAGCGCGATATAGACCGTAATTTTATGAATTTGTTGCCGGTAGCCCGTTTTAACTATGATTTTTCGCCGCAACGCAGAGTAAATTTCAACTACGAAACCGTGGTGCAGGAACCAAACCTGCGCCAATTGCAACCGGTTGCCGATATCAGTAACCCGCTGGATATTTACGTGGGCAACGAAAATCTGACCCCCTCTTACCTGCACCAGATCCGGTTAAATTACCGCCACTACGATCCCGCCACCCTCCGGAGTTTCTTTGGTTTGATCCAGATTGCGCATACTACCAATGCCATTGCTTCAGCCCAAAATTTCTCTGCCAATGGCGTACGCACCACCAAGCCCGTAAATGTAGATCATAACACAATGGTTTCGGTTTATGCCAATTATTCGCTCCCGATCACGAAACTGAAAAGCCGGCTGCACTTTGGCGGGAATGCAAGAACCCAGAATACCATAAGCGTGCTCAATGAAGTAGAAAACGATGTTTCGGTGCAAAGTACTAACGGGAATATCCGGTATACTTACCAGGCTGATAATCTGGATTTCGGAATACGGGCAGAAGTTACCGCACAACGCACCAAATACGAAAATGCCACTTTCAACGACCAGTTTTTCCTGAATAAAACCTACGGCACCGATGCCAATTACCGTTTCCTGAAGCACTACAATTTAAACTTCACAATGGATTACCTAGTTTACGACAACGATGCTACCAATTTCAACCAGGCTATTCCGTTGCTGAATGCTTTTATCTCCCGGCAATTCCTGAAAAACAACGCCGGCGAATTAAGGTTATCGGTAACGAATTTGCTGGATAGAAATACGGGCATTAACCAGACCGCTAATACGCTTTACATTGAACGGGAAACCCTGAATTCTCTGGGCAGGTATTTTATGCTGACGTTTACCTACTACCTGAATAAACAACTAAACCCAATGGAAGGCGGCCGGGGTGGTAATATTCAGATCATCCGGTAGTTTGCTAACCAGTTAAAACAAAAAAGCCGGCTTCTGAAAAGAGGCCGGCTTTTTTAATATAAAACGATACCGTTTTCCCAGATTGAAGGTAAGATGTTGTTAGCTGTTTTGATTTAGATTTCGTAATTTGGGTAACTATTATTTGAATTAATTATTGATTTCGCAACGAAATGCTTACAAAAATAAAAGTGCTGGAAAGCTTAAAGGAAATGCCGGATACGTTTTCGGTTGATGAATTTATAGAGCGGATAATAATCCTTAATAAGATCGAAACAGGATTGGAGCAAGCTGCTGCAGGGAAGATCTTAACGGAAGAAGAAGCAGATAAGCGTTTAGGCCAATGGTTAGAATAACCTGGTCGGAACAGGCTGTTCAGGATCTGGAAAATATTGCCGCTTTTATTGCGCTGGATTCTGTTCGATTCGCAAAAATCACGGTCAAAAATATTAGAGATAAGACCAGGCTTTTAAAGAATACGCCATTAATGGGCAGGGTAGTGCCAGAGGCCGGAATAAACGAAATAAGAGAATTGCTTTATAAAAGTTACCGGATTATTTACCATGTAAGTAATAATGATCTGGTTCAAATCCTAACCATACATCATAGCGCAAAGCAGCTTTATTCATGAAATTTCTAAAAAAAATCAAAAGCAAAAAAGCCGGCCTCTTTTCAGGAGCCGGCTTTTTATTATACAAAGATACCGTTTTGAATCGGAAAATTAACCGATCTGGATGCGTTTGAATTCGGAAACAGTTAACCCTTTTGACTTGCTGTCTAATAACTTAGCGATAGTCATTGATGGGTCTTTAACAAACTCCTGGTTCAGTAAAGTAGAATCTTTGTAGAATTTGTTCAGCTTGCCTTCAGCAATTTTTTCCAGCATAGCTTCCGGTTTGCCTTCAGCGCGCGCCTGCTCTTTACCTATCTCGATCTCCCGGGCAACAGTAGCAGAATCAACGCCGTCTTTGTCAACAGCAATTGGCTTCATAGCCGCAATCTGCATCGCAACGTCTTTACCAACTTCTTCTACATCAGCACCGTTTACGTTTTTCAGGCCTACTAATACGCCTAATTTACCGTTAGAGTGGTTGTAAGCAACAACGCGGTCAGCATTGATAGATTCGTAAGAAACAACATCCAGTTTCTCACCAATCTTACCCATCAGGTCAACAATGTGGTCATTCAAAGAACGGCCGTCAGCCTGCGGAGCAGCTAATAATTCTTCTTTAGAAGCAGCGTTAGTTTTAACGGCTGTATCTAAAATAGTTTTTGCTAATTCTTTGAAGCTTTCAACTTTAGAAACCGGTTCGGTTTCACAAGCCAAAGCAATTAATTTACCGTTTTTGCCGTCTTCAGAAACTTTGGTTAAAACTGCACCTTCAGAAGTTTCGTTGTCAGCGCGTTTGCTGGCAATTTTCTGACCCTGCTTGCGCAGAATGTCAATAGCAGCTTCCATATCACCGTTTGCTTCAGTAAGGGCTTTTTTGCAGTCCATCATACCGGCGCCGGTAGTTTGTCTTAATTTGTTAACGTCTTGTGCTGTAATAGCCATTGTCTTATTTTAATTAGAAATTAAAAATTAGAAATTTAGTTTTTGGTCCGGAAGCCTACCGTTTTGGTAATGCAAGCCGGTAATTTGAAAAAAAGGGAACAGGGTTGCAGGGCAGCCGCTGTTCCCTTTTGGGGTTTCATTCAGAAAAAAGAAGAATTACTCAGCAGCGATTTTCTCAGCAATACCAGCTTCGTCAGCTTGTTTGCGGTCTGAATCTTCTTTGTCTACTTTACGCTCAGAAAGACCATCTTCAATGGCTTTACCAATTACACCTACGATCAGGGCAATTGATTTTGAAGCATCGTCGTTAGCCGGGATCGGGAAGTCAACCAGTTCCGGGTTAGAGTTGGTATCGCAGATAGCGAAAACCGGTAAACCTAATTTCTGGGCTTCTTTAATGGCAATGTGCTCACGCTTTACGTCAACTACGAATAACGCAGCTGGCAGACGGGAAAGGTCAGCAATACCACCTAAAACGCGGCCTAATTTCTCCCGCTCACGGGTAAGCATTAAACGCTCACGCTTTGCGATGTTCGCAACCATCATCGGGTCTTTCATCGTTTTATCGATGGTAGCCATTTTCTTTAACGACTTACGAACAGTTGCGAAGTTGGTAAGCATACCACCTAACCAACGGTCGGTAACGTAAGGCATTTTCAGTCTTTTCGCTTCTTCGCCAACAATTTCCTGCGCCTGCTTTTTAGTAGCAACGAACATGATCTTGCGGCCAGATTTTGCGATCTGACGGATTGCAGCAGCAGCGTCCTCAAGAGCTACAACTGTTTTATTTAAATCTATAATGTGGATGCCGTTTTTCTCCATGAAAATGAACGGTGCCATTTTCGGATCCCATTTACGGGTAAGGTGGCCAAAGTGCACACCAGCATCAAGCAATTGCTTATAATTTGTAGTTGCCATTTTTCTAAGTACTATTTAATATTAACGCTTGCTGAACTGGAACGATCTTCTCGCTTTTCTCTTACCAAATTTCTTCCGTTCAACCATACGTGGGTCGCGCGTGATGAAACCTTCTTTCTTCAGTGCCGGACGGGTCTCAGCATTTTCATCGATCAGGGCTTTGGTGATCGCTAAACGGATCGCTTCGGCCTGGCCGCTGGTGCCGCCGCCTTTTACGTTAACTTTTACATCGTATTTTCCAACTGCATCTAACGTTGCAAATGGCTGGTTCACGATGGTTTGTAGTACTTCGTTTGGAAAGTATACTTTTATATCTCTATCGTTAATAGTGATATTCCCTTGCCCAGACGACATGTAAACACGCGCCACCGAGGTTTTTCTTCTACCAGATGTGTTGAGAATTTCCATTAATGGTTAATTATAAATTGATTTTTAAAGTTTTCGGTTGTTGTGCTTCGTGCGGATGCTGATCGCCTACGTAAACAAACAGGTTGCGGAACTGCTCGCGGCCCAGACGGGTGCGTGGCAACATACCTCTAACTGCTCTCTCGATTACCAGGGTAGGTGATTTAGCCATTAATTCACGAACGGTAGTATGTTTCTGACCACCCGGGTAACCTGAGTGCGATACATATACTTTGTTGTTCATCTTTTTACCCGTTACACGCAGGTTCTGCGAGTTGATAACAATTACGTTATCGCCGCAGTCGGCATTTGGGGTGAAAGTTGGCTTGTGCTTGCCACGTAAAACGTTGGCAATCTGGCTCGCTACGCGGCCTAAAGTTGCGTCTCCGGCGTCTATCACTACCCAACCTTTATTAGCGGTCGCTTTATTAACTGATAGCGTCTTATAACTTAAATGATCCATTAGTTATGGTTAAATGGTTAATTATGAATAATATCCACTTCAGGGATTCTAAAATGGAGGTGCAAAGTTAAGGGTATTTCCTGAATTTGCAAATTGCTGAGAATTAAAAAGTTTAGTGGGAGAGTTAAACCTAAATAGACTTGTTTTGCCTACTCAAACACTAATTCCTAAAAGTTAACCGTTATGAAACTTCGTTTTTGGATCGCGTTACTTTAAGTATAAAGTAAAGAAGATAGGTTAAGGCAGTAATAACCGTTATTGGTAGCCAAAGCAAAATGGAGGCTTTACTGGCCATAAAAGTTGTAAGTAATAATTTTTCATAAAAGTAGCCTAATAGCACAAGGTTTAATAGCCATAAAGCTGAATTATAAACTAACGCATTTTGTAAGGTATTTTTTATTATATTTTTGATGAGAATAAGAAGTGAAAATATTGTTGGTATTAAAGCAATAAAAATTGACAATCCAACTAAAAATTCGACTCCACTAAGTGCATCTAAAAGTATCATAGGTTAATTACTTGGATGTATTAGTGTTTACTAATTGATATAGTAGATTTTACTTAATGAAGGGTGTTTTAATTACTTTTTCACCTCAAACTCTACCGTTTTAAGAATACTGCAACGATTTTATTAATCTAATTCAGTTTCTTGGGGTTTAGGCGATTATCGAATAAAGTTAAGATTTCAACCGTGTTTTTATTTACCCGATAATAAATTGTAAGCTGCGGAATCAAAACTGACCGGTGAACATTTTTGCGCGTTTTGGTTTCCGGATAAAGCAGTGGGCGTTGACCAATTAAGTTTATCCGCTTATCTAGTTTTCCGAAAAAGTTTGTAATTTCTTTTTCGGACCAGTTTGTTTCAAGGTATAAAATTATGGCATCAAGGTCTGATAACGCCTTTTTAGTCCAGACTACTTTTATAGCCATTTTTCATAGCGTTTTCTGGTTTCTTCGTGGCTGGTTAAATTTCCCTTTTCTGCATCGGCCAAACCTTTATCAATAGCCAGCTTTTCGGCTTCCGAAATTTCTTCCCACCAGTCGGTTTTTGCAGCAGGGTTTTCTTTCAGGAATTTTATTTTCTCTATTAAAGTCGCATCGGTTAAGCCGGCCAGCCATTCGATCAGTTTTAATTTTTCTGCCTGAATATTCATAAGAGTATTTTGAATGTTAAGATAATTATTTAAACGGCAGGATGCTTGGAAATGCTATTAATTCAGGCTGAAAAACTCTGAAATCTAAAATTGTAACCTACGAATACTGCTGCAGCGATTTTACCAATACCTGAAAGTCCTTCGGGTAAGGCGCTTCTACCACAGCTGGTTCACCGTTCATTAATTTAAAACCAAGTTGCGTAGAATGCAGCGCAAAACGTTTAATGAGCGGTTGTTCTTCGGTTTGCTGTTTTAGGTTGAATTTGCGTTTCAGGGTAGATAAATAAAGCACTTCGCCGCCGTATAATTCATCGTTCACAATCGGCGCTTTCAGGTACATTAAGTGCAGACGGATCTGGTGCATGCGGCCGGTTATGGGTTTGCAGGCAATTAAGGAATGTTTGTTGTACGTTTCCAGCGTATTGAAAATGGTTTGCGCCGGTTTGCCTTTATAGGCCAGTTTCGCTTTTCCTTTCAAACCTGGCTGAATGGCGCGGTCTACTTCCACTTCTTCAAATTTATGCACGCCCTGCACCACCGCGTGGTAAAGTTTATCTACTTCCCGGTTTTCGAACTGCATGCTTAAATGGCGGTAGGCTTCCGGGTTTTTGGCAATGGCCAGCGCGCCGGACGTTTCTTTATCCAGGCGGTGACAAACCTGCGCATCTTCGTGATATTGTTTGGCCAGCTTCAGGAGGTTGGTGGCGTTTAAAGCGCGGTCTTCCAGCGTGGCCAGGAAAGGGGGTTTGTTTACTACTATAAAATCGTCGTTTTCGAATACGATCAGGTCTTTAAAAACAGGGTATTTCATTCAGATTAGTTCTTTTGCTTGGCAGTGTTTACGGGAAAATTGCAAAACTGCGGCTGCAAAGATACAGAATTTACCCCACCTAAATCCTCCCCTAATAACAGGGGAGGACTTTGACCGGGAATGTGTGGGCAACCACCCCCAGCCTTTCCTTACTAAGGAGGGGGAACTTTCGTAGCCTGGATTTAATTTCGAATAACCCCGAATTGCTCTTTTTATAAAAAAACGTAAAGGAACGGTAGCATAAAACAACTCCTCTCCTTAATAAGGAGGGGCCGGGGGTGGTTTTTTTAGAAGCCGGAGAAAAACTCCCTCCCCTGATTTAGGGAGGGTCGGGGCGGGGTTACTTATTCGCTTTAAGCAATTTAAACTTAAAAGTAGTGCCTTTGCCTATTTCGCTGGAAACGGCCAGGATAGATTTGTGGGCTTCTACGATATGCTTGCAAATTGCTAAACCTAAACCAGTGCTGCCACCCGAAACATCGCGGGTGCGGCTTTTGTCGATGCGGTAGAAACGTTCGAAAATGCGGAGGTGATGTTCTTTGGCAATGCCGGCGCCGTCGTCGTGCACGGTTATCAGAATTTTCTTGCGGCCGTCTTTTAAGTTCAGCCAGGTGTTGCCGTTTTCGCGGCCGTATTTTATGCTGTTGTCTATTAAATTTATAAGCACCTGCCGGATGCGGTTCGGGTCGGCGTAAACCTGCAGCTCAGAATCTACATCGTAATGTAAATGCAATTTTATGTTGCGGGTGCGGGCTTTTTCTTCCAGTAATTCAAAAACTTCGCTGGCTAAAAGAATAATATCGAAGGGCCGTTTTTCCATTTTTACCACGCCTTTTTCGAGCTGCGAAATGGTGATCAGATCCTGTACCAGCGTATCTAAACCGTCTAAACTTTTGGCAGCTTTTTCCAGGAATTTATCCCGCACATTTTCATCTTCCACGGCGCCATCCATTAGGGTATGAATAAAGCCCTGGGCGGCAAAAATGGGCGTTTTTAATTCGTGCGAAACATCGGCCAGGAATTCGCGGCGCAAGGCCTGCAACCGTTTCAATTCTTCGATCTCTTTTTCTTTTTGCTCCGCCATAAAATAAATTTCCTCCCGCATTCTTTTTAGCGGTTCCGGCCGGAACAGAAATTTATTGCTCAATTTCCGGAATTCGCGGCGCTTGATATTTTCGAGCCCGGAATAAATATTATTGATCTCCCGGAAAACCAATGCTTCATAGGAAAAATAAACCAGGATAAAACAGATACCGAACGTTAAGCCCAGGGTAAAGATAAATGGCCGGAAAGAAAGGGAAGGCGCGAAAGCCAGAAACCCGGTTACCATGGCCGCTACGGCAACGGAAATTAAGATAGCAATTAACCGGGAACTCATTTATGTATCAGGATCAGTACTTTTTCCGGCGGCAAATTAGTGATTAGTGATTAATGATTAGTGATTAGTTGGGCAATGGTTAGAAGTTTTCACAAAAGGGTGTTATCCTGAACGCCATTGAAGGATCTCATCGGCGGCCAGTAGTAAGCTTATTACGAACCGCCGACAAGTTCCTTCAGGGCTACGCCCGAAAGTTTCGCGCTCCCGCGCTCACTTGTTCTCAGGATGACAAACCTGTTATGAAAATACTAATCACTAATCATTATTCACTAATCACTAACTAGTCGTTATTGAATTTGTAGCCTACACCTTTAATGGTTTTGATGTTTTCTTCGCCGATCTTTTCGCGCACTTTTCTGATATGCACGTCTACGGTGCGGGCAATTACATACACATCGTTGCCCCAAACGCTGTTCAAAAGTTCTTCGCGGCTGTAAACTTTATTGGGGGTGGTGGCTAAAAATGCCAGTAATTCGAACTCTTTTTTAGGTAGCGTAATTTTCTGATTGCCTTTGTAAACCGCAAAACTGGTACGGTCAATGCGCAGGCCGCCAATTTCTATTTCGGGCTTCTCTTCGGGGTTCTGCAGGTTGTCGCGGCGCACGTAGGCACCCAGGCGGCTCATGAGGGCGCGGGGTTTGATCGGTTTGGTTATAAAATCGTCGGCGCCGGCTTCAAATGCCGCTACTTCCGAAAATTCTTCGGAGCGGGCCGTTAAAAATAAAATGTAGGTATCTTTGAACCGCTTTAACTCACGCAGGTGCCGGCAGGCGGCAATGCCATCCATTACCGGCATCATCACGTCCAGCAGAATAATGTCCGGGTTGAACGTAATGGCGGTTTCGATGGCTTTTTTGCCGTTTTCAGCGCTGGCTACTTCGTACCCTTCTTTGTTTAAATTGTATTGCAACAATTCAATAATATCCGGGTCGTCGTCAACTAACAGAACTTTGTACTTGGCAGAATGCTGACTCATAAGTATTTGGTTTTCAAGTCTGAAAAATCGGAGGTTCGGTAATCAGGCTTGCTTTTCAGGCACAAAGTTCCGATTCGGTTATTCATAAACCAAAAGCTTTTGAAAAGGTAACAATTCCTTAACCTGATTTTTCTGCTGAAAAAAACGAATTAAGAAACTTTTATCTGGAAACTGCACTCAAATTTCTGGCCCGGGCCTAACTTCATAACGCCTTCCTTCTGGGAAATTTCGGTTGGGCGGCCGTTCGGGCTGGCTACGCCGTGCCAGGGCTCAATGCAAAGCAAAGCGGCATCGGCTTTGGGCGGCGACCAGATTCCCAGATACGGGAAACCATGGAACTCCATTTCTACCTGGCGGTTATCGGCATCGGATTTTAGGCGAACGCGCTGCACCGGGTTTTCTTTTAAAACAATGGCGTCTTTCAGGAACAGTTCGCGGTTTAGGGGCAGTTTTTTAGCGTTTTTTACTACCGTTTCGGTCTGGCCGTTGAGCAAGCCATCCTGAAGTAAATGCCGGTCTAAGGTTTGTTCCTGGTCGAATTCTAGGTAATAATCTTCGTATTTATTTTCTTTCTGAAGCGGGCAGTTAAAGCCCGGGTGAGCGCCAATAGAAAAAGGCATTTCCTGATCATCCAGGTTCATCACTTTGTAATCGGCTTTCAGGGTATTGCCTTCCAGCACATAAGAGATCAGTAACCGGAAATGGAACGGGTAATGTGCCAGCGAAAGATCGGACCAGTGCAACTCCAGGCTTAGCGAATTTTCGGAAGCGCTTACCGGCGAAAAGATCATGTCGCGGGCGAAACCATGCTGCGGCAAATGGTAGGATTTTCCGTCTAAAAAGTATTTGTGGTCCGGAAGCCGGCCTACTATCGGGAAAAGTACCGGGGCGTGACGGGGCCAGATCTTGGCATCGCCCTGCCAGATGTATTCGGTATTGTCGGCCAGGTTGCGGAAACTGCAGACCTCAGCACCTTTGGCTTTTACTCTTACTTCAAACTCAGAATTGCGCAGCGTATGGATCATGGTTCGGAAGGTTTGGTTGTGGCTTTTAAGGTACTGCTTTCTTTCGGAATGTGATAATATTTTAGGAAATATTGTTTTAGAATGAAAATTTTCCGGCAATGATCTCAGGGGTGGTTCCCAACCGGTTAAAAATTTGAGGTCAGCTTAAAGTATTCAATAAAAAAAGCACCTGCGGGGAGGCAGGTGCTTTTCTCAGAAGATTTTCAAACCAGAAGCTTACCGGTTGGCCAGACCTTTACCAAACTTATCCTTATAGATGGCTTTGCCCTGATCCAGGAATTTTACGAAAGCCGGAATATCCAGATTATAGGCAACGGGTTCGTTTAATTTTTTACCATCCGGGCCCAGCAACACATAATACGGCTGCGCATTAACATTGAAAGCGGTAACCTGGTAATCGGCGAATTTGCGGCCAATGGTGGTCTTTTCTTTGCCGTCGTACTTTGAAACGTACTGGTCGGCGGCGGGCAATTCGGTTTTATCGTCTACGTACAAAGCTACTACCACATAATCGTTGCGGAGGCGCTGCAACACCTGCGGATCGGACCAGACGTTGGCTTCCATTTCGCGGCAGTTCACGCAGCCATGGCCCGTAAAATCGATGAAAATAGGTTTGTTAACGGCTTGGGCACATTTCAGGGCCTGGTCCAGATCGAAGTAACCCTGCAGGCCGTGCGGCAATTCCAGGAAATCTGCGTATTTCGGTTTTTCGCACAGCACATTATCGTTTTGTACCGGAACGAAGGAAGCCTGCTGTATACCGGAATTCAAACTGAAATCGCGGGAAGTTTGCGGCGGCAGGTAACCGGAAAGCGGCTTGAGCGGCGCCCCGAATAAACCGGGAATAAGGTACACAACAAACGCAAAAGACACCAATGCCAGCATCATCCGGGGCACGCTAACATATTTCAGTTCGCTGTCGTGGGGAAGTTTTATTTTGCCGATCAGGTACATGCCCAATAGCGCAAAGATCACGATCCAGAGGGCCAGGTAAATGTCACGGTTCAGGAGGTTCCAATGGTAAACCTGGTCGGCGATGCTTAAAAATTTCAGTGCCAATGCCAGTTCAATAAAACCTAAAACCACTTTTACCGAATTTAACCAGCCACCCGATTTCGGCAAACCGCTTAACCACGACGGGAAAACAGCAAACAACGTAAACGGTAAAGCAAAAGCCAGCGAATATGCAAACATGCCCACGGTGGGTTTCAGGGTTTCGCCGGAAGCGGAAGCGATCAGAATGCTGCCTACAATGGGGCCGGTGCAGGAAAAGGAAACCAAAACCAGCGTAAAAGCCATAAAGAATACCCCGATCCAGCCGCCTTTATCGGCCTGTTTGTCTACTTTAGTAAGCCAGGAACTGGGCAGCGTAATTTCAAACATGCCTAAAAACGACATGCCGAAAATGAGAAAGATCAGGAAAAAAAGTACGTTTGGCAGCCAGTGGGTGCTTAAAAAATTAGCCGCATCGCCGCCAAAGACCCGGGCTACCAGCGTGCCGATAACGGTATAAATAGCAATAATGGAAAGGCCATAGACCAGGGCCTTAAAAATGGCACTGCCCCGGCTGCCGCTGTTGCCGGTAAAGAAACTCACCGTCATGGGCACCATAGGAAATACGCAGGGCGTAAGCAAAGCTACCAGCCCGGAGCCAAACGCGATCAGGAAAAACTGCCAGAGGCTGGCCCCGGTTTCTACTGGTTTTTCCGCGTCGACATCAATATCTATTGTTTCTTTGGCATTAATAATAGCGTTTTTGCCGGAATCCGGAACAGCAACTATTACATCGGCCCGGGCATTGTCTTTAGGAGCAGCCTGGGCGGTGAGGGAATCTGACTGGGTGGCCGTGGCACTCAGCACAGGAGTATTACTTACCGGCGGGGCAACGCTGCCAGTGGGCTTGGAGCCGGTTGGTAAGGCGGGAGCGGCGGCTTCGGCAACGGTAATGCCATCAAAGGTAAAATCATCTTCAAACGGAATGCATTTACCATCAACTTCGGTGCAGGTCTGGTAGCTGTAAGAGCCTTTAATTACCGGGTTGGCTTTTAATATTTTTACGCGCTGGCGGAACTGGGCCGTTTTAACAAAGTAGGTGTATTCTCCGCCCCAGATGTCGTCGAATTTCTTTTTGGGGTTTACCGGTTTTATTTTGCCCACAATTTCGTAAGCCGGGCTTTTTTTAAATTCAAAAGTGGTAACCGTAGGGCCCAGGTTCGGGTCGAAATCGGAAGAATATAAGTACCAGTCGGGGTCTATTTTGGCGTTAAAGATCAGTTCGATCTCTTCGCCGGCCTTTACATTTCTTTTGGAAATATCGTAGCTCCACTTTACCGGCTGTAAGATCTGGGCGCTGGCGGAAGCCAGGCTCAGGAAGGTTAAAAAAAGAAATAAATATATGCGGCGTGCCATTCGATAATAACCAGGTATAACTTTGAAAATAAAGGCAATTACGTATTTTTTCGGGAGTTTTAATACCGTTTCCTTAAAAACCCGGCCCGAAGCATTACCGCATTGCTTTAAATTAACGTAATGCGGGGCAGACAATTGTTTGTTTTGATTTCTATTCCTGTAAATTTGAAATTCGTTCCCGTTAAAGAGCCGGGACGAATTTTCCCGATCCTATGCTTATAAACGTACTCATAACTATTTTACTGGTTTTACTGAACGGTTTTTTTGTGGCGGCCGAATTTGCACTGGTGAAAGTGCGCGGTTCGCAGCTGGAGTTGCGGGCCCAGACCGGCAACAAGCTGGCCGTGGTAGCCCTCAAAATGATCGGGAAACTGGATGCTTATTTATCGGCCACGCAGTTAGGCATTACGCTGGCTTCGCTGGGTTTGGGCTGGATCGGGGAAGGGGTGGTTTCCGAAATTATTATCCACATCATGCACCTGCTTGGTTTTAAAGGGAATGAAGCGCTGGCCCATAGCATTGCCTTACCAATTTCGTTTGCGTTTAATTACTATCCTGCACATTGTTTTCGGGGAATTGGCGCCAAAATCGTTGGCCATTCAGCGGCCCGAATCTACCAGCCTGGCGGTGGCTTACCCCATGAAATTTTTTTACTTCGTTTTCCGGCCGGCTATCTGGGTGCTGAACGGGTTTTCTAATTTCATTCTGCGGTTAATGGGAATTGCGCCCATGCACGGTTCCGAAGTGCATACCGCCGAAGAATTCCGGTTGCTGTTCGAACAAAGCAAAGAAAGCGGCGAAATAGAGGATTCGGAGCATGAGATGATCGAAAACGTTTTCCAGTTCACCGACCGGATGGTAAAGCAGATCATGGTGCCCCGCACCAAGCGTAACGGCCCTTTCGCTGGAAATGTCTTCCGAAAAAATTATGGAGCGCATTTTATCCGAAGGCTATACCCGCATGCCGGTTTACAAAGAAACCATCGATAATATTGTGGGGGTACTTTACGTAAAAGACCTGCTGCTGAAAGTACGCCTGAACGAAGAAATAAACCTGGAAGAGCTGATGCGCCCTGCCTATTTTGTGCCCGAAACCAAGAAAATAAACCGGCTGCTGCAACAATTCCAGCGCAAGCATTTACACATGGCCATTGTAACCGATGAGTTTGGCGGCGTATCCGGCATTGTTACCATAGAAGATATTATAGAAGAACTGGTAGGAGAGATCCAGGATGAGTACGATGAAGAAAATGCGATTGTAAAGAAAACCTCCGATTTTGAATTCCAGGTTACCGGTTCTGCGTATATTCCGGATGTAAACGAATTTTTACCGTACCCGCTGCCGGAAGGCGAAGATTACGAAACGGTTGGCGGCTTTGTAAACTACATTTTCGGCCACATTCCGGAAAAAGACGAAACCATGGTATTTGACGTGTACGATGTAAAAGTGCTGGAAAAATCGGACCGCAAAATAGAACTGGTACAGCTAAGCGTTACTGCCGATAAACGGGATGATATCCTTTAGTAAGTGATTAGTGAATAATGATTAGTGATTAGTTTTTATCCTTAAAAGGGTACCGTTTTTTAAAGAAAAAGTCAGCTTTGGAAACAGGGCTGGCTTTTTTTGTTGATGAACAATACCAATTCTGCTTGATATTAGCTTTTAGTTCTGGCTTAGAGCTGGCGCAAGTGTTAAGAGTTAGCGTCACTTGTGCCTATTCATGCAGGCAAGTCTTCAGACTTGCGTGAATACAAACAAAATTTTGAAATAATTCTTAATTGGAATTTACGAAAGTCTGAAGACTTTCTGACATAAAATGGCACAAGTGACGCTAATCGCTTAACACTTGCGCCATTTTAAGCTAACTCAAGGTATTTATTTCTTTAAGCAATTATTTACCGCACTACTTCCACCCAACCTTTCCAGGATTGTTTTCCGGCCCGGAAGTAGTAATAATAAATGCCGGCGCTTAGGTTACTGCCGTTCCAGTTATTTTGGTAGCTGCTGCTCTGGTAAACCTGTTTGCCCCAGCGGTTAAAGAGCTGCAGTTCGTTTTGCGGGTACCACTTCAGGTTGTCTATGGTAAAGGTTTCGTTAAGGCCGTCGTTATTGGGAGTAATGATGTTGTAGAAAACCGGCAGCGGCGAACCGAAAATTTCTACCGCTAAAGCTGCTTTGCCGGTTGGACAGCCGAACCGGTTGGTTTCCGAAACTGAAACCTCTCCTGCTCCGGCTTTATCCCAGTTTACTTTTATGCTGGTTGTTCCCTGCCCTGAAATGATTCTTCCGCCCGTAACGCTCCAGGTTAGGTTTCCTGCGCTTTGGCCGGTGGCTTTATATTCCTGGTTTTCGGCAAACGTAAATACCTGCGCCGGGCCGGTTACAGTTATTGTAGATTTGCCCAGCACTACTACTTTTACATAGGCCGTATCGGTTTTAAAGGGCGAAGAGGCAATAACCCGGTACGTAGTTGTTGCTGTTGGGCGCACTACCGGATTAGCCAGCGTATCGGAAGGAGCCGTTAAGCCATTAGCTGCCTGCCAGCGGAAGCGTTCGGCCCCGGCCCCGTAAGCCGAAAGCTTTACTGAATCGCCGAGGCAGATGGTATCCCGGTAAGCCTGAGCCTGCAATAGGCCCGCGTTGCGGAATAAGGTTTGGTTTAGGCCTGGAAGTGCGTGGTTAGGGTATAGGCCAATATTAATCGAATTATGTTCAAACCCACTGGCTGCCCCGACTTGATCAGGGTTGTTGATCTGGCTTAAGTAACTTGGATAACCCCAATTAACTGGAGAAACATAAATCTTCCCATTTATGGCCAACTGTATATCAGCTATAAAGTAAGAATTAATTCCACCAAAAGTATTCTGGGAATGATAACTATAAATAGCATAGGCTGATTGCTGCACTTGTTGGAGATTGCCGGCCGCAAGATTAAACTGCACAATAGAGCTTAGGTCATAGCCTGGTTTGCTTTGGGTGCCTACGTATAGCTTAGAGCTATTGGGTGAAAATGAATAGGCATAACTCTGTTGCTGGGCAGAGTCCGGGATGATAAGGGTATAGAGCGGAGCAGCTATGCCCGTGTGCCGGTTGAACTGAAACAATTCAATTCCTAGCTTTCCGGAGGTAGCAAACATTTCGCTGTTGGGCGAACTCTTAAGCCAAGTTAATTTATTTAGGCTTTTGTTAGTTAGCGAAACGACCGGTAGGCCAACACCTAACCCGTTAACCGGGTAAGCCTCAGGCTGTCTCCGGCAGCATTGGTCACTAAAAGCCACATATCTTTTTTATTGATATGCTGCATGGCAGCCATACTTTGACCCACATTTTTTTCAGTAGCCGTAAGGAATTGGGCACTAAATCCCCTAAACCATTATTTAAAAGCATATTTACTTCGGCTACATATAAATCCAGATTTAAAGTTATAATAAAAAGAAGATACTTGTTTTCATTTTGCGGATGTTGAATTATTAACTCAGCATAAGTTCCAGGTCCAAAACCCCCAAAGACATTTCCATTCGGCATTTGCTGGTATTCATTGTTCAATTTTGTGCGGGTAGAAACATGACCCCAGCTACTGAAGAAAAGTAACTCCCCATTTTTATCGCTGATTGTTGCTACGCCTCCTCCCCGATTGTAGTCATAGTCAAAAGGAATAGGCAGTAGTTTGGGGTCATTGAAATTAAGGTGGATTCCTGGAAAAGCCTGAGTTCCATCGCCGCCAAAAAGCCAGTTAGCTCCTTGCTTTTCTTGGGCAAAAGCCGGCAGGTTTAAAGAAAATATTAAAATCAACAAAAATCCCCGAAGCGCTTTCTCTAGGGTAAGACACCGGTTAATGAAAGTTAAAGAGAAAGGCTTCATGAAATGTAAGGGTAAGACCATTACAAAGGTAGTCGGCGAAAAACATGAAACGGTTGCTTTGCCCAGGGCTTTTAATTCGATTTTTTAAATAATTCAGAAAGCAAAAAAGTCAGGCTTATTGGCCTGACTTTTAAGTAAATCTTTTCGTTTCAGATTAATTTACCTTGCAATCACTAGCTTACCGGTAGCAATTGCTTTATTACTTTCAATGCGGTAAGAATAAATACCGGCCGCTAATTTCCGGGTGTTTATTTCCAGGTAATTCGGAGATCCTTTTGGTTGCACGGTTAGTACTTCCTGCCCCAGAGTGTTGTAAAATCTCACCGTAGTTTTTTCGCCCCAAACCATACCGTTTGCGGTTATTTTAACCACATCCTGCGCCGGGTTCGGGTACAAGTTAATTTGGCTGGCAACGTTCTCTTTGGTAATTCCGGAAACCAGCATTATCGGCATAAAATCTACAAAGCCGTGGGCCGCCAGATCTACTTTGTGGTAAATGTGGCTTTCAATATCGGTCAGGTTGGTGGTGCCCCAGTAGTTGTTTTCGGCGTAAATAGAATCAGACGTGTTGTTGTAAAGGTCCCAGATCTGGCCGGAAGTGCCTACGTTAAAATTGTTGTAGATCTGGTTCATGCCTACGTTGGCGGTATCGGGGCTGCCTATCCGGCCGAAGCTTGGTTTCGGGCCGGCCGTAACGTTGGTACCGCTCTGGATGGTAATGCCCCAGGAATTGTTCCGGATAACGTTGCGGGCTGCTACCATTTGCTGCGTAGGGTTGGTGGTATTGAAATTCAGGCCGCTGCCCCCCGTCATCACGTTCGGGTTCACGTTGTTGAATTCAATTAAATTCCGTTTAATGTGCCCCTGAATGTTTCCGCCCGTAATGGTGATGCCGTAGCGGTTATACCGGATTATATTCTTTTCGATCAGGCAGCGGGTTATGCTTGGGTTCCCCAGCAAATTAGAAAGGCCAATACCGCCGGAATTGTTGGTAGAGGCGTTTATGCCGATAATGGTATTGCCGGAAATTGTAATTGGCGCAGCGGTGCTGGCCGGGCCCAGGTTTATTTGCGGGTAATTGCCCGGTTCGGTTCCGTTTTCGAAGATCCAGTTATTCAGAATGGTAACGGCGGCGCCGTTGGTGGGGCTCATGATACCGGCGCGGCTGTTGCGGTAGATCCGGCTGTTCTTTACCACTACCGGCAACGTGCCGGAGATATTTATGGCGCCGCTTTGGTTTACCCGGTCGTTAAAGCGTACAATACAGCTATCCATTTCCAGGCTGGCATTTAAAACCCGGATGCCGCTGCTGCGCTCTACAATGGTTTTGGTAAGTTTCGAAACCCGGGTGGAGCCATCGAATTTTAAAGTATGGAAGTTGCCGCTGCCGGTAACAGACGTAATTTTAACCGAATCCGGCGGGTTAATTATCAGGGTGCCTTTAATTGTTAACAAAAGCCCGGCCCCAACTCTGATGGTTTCATTGGTGGGAATAAGCAAGGTATCGGTGGTTTCCAGGGTTAAGGCCTGGCTAACAATATATTCGCCGGCTACGTGGGTAACGGCGCCAGCCTGCAGCAGGTCGTTCATGCTAAACTTCAGGCCCAGGTTCGGGCTGGTAAACTGGGCATTGGCCTGCCCGAAACAAAAGATCAGGCCTAAAATAAGTAGGGTTTTTTTCATAGGAATAAGTAAGAATTATAAAATAGATCGAATTATTGCGTTGAAGTTACCGCAGCCAGCTGGCATACAGCACATAATTATCGGCAGTTTTCGCTAAACCCGCGATTTGTTCCGGGCTCAGGGGTTTTACCTTTTTGGCGGGCACGCCGGCGTAAATAAAACCGCTTTCGCAGTTGGTATTTTCCAGCACCACGGAGCCGGCCGCCACAATGCAATTTTTCTGCACCACCGCATTATCCATTACAATAGCCCCCATGCCAACCAGCACGTTGTCTTCTATGGTACAACCGTGCACAATGGCGTTATGGCCCACGCTTACGTTGCTGCCAATTACCGTAGCGGCTTTCTGGTAAGTACAATGAATAACGGCGCCATCCTGGATGTTGGTCTTATTTCCGATCCGGATGCTGTTCACATCGCCGCGGATCACGGCATTGAACCAGACGGTACAATTATCGCCCAGCACTACATCGCCCACCAGCGTAGCATTTTCGGCAATAAAAGAATCCCGGCCCATGGTTGGCGCAATTCCTTTTATGGGTAAGATCAGCGGCATGGTGTTTAATTAGAAATTAGAAATTATGAATTAGAAATTGGTTATCAGTTATTTCCGGTTCAGGCGCAAAGGTAAGGAAGAATTTGGAGTTGTTCCCCGTACCCGGGAATTTCTATCCGCTATCTCGGTGGTTCGAATATTTGAATCAAACAGTTCGAACGCGCAGCGGAGTACGATCTATTAGCTTTATGAAATGCAAGCTACATTTGCGCTTACGGCAGCAAATTTAGCCGTTTGCCTGACCACTGCTGTTTACTATCTATGCAATGCTCTGGTAACTATGAATGTCAGGAAGTATCAGGGTGGGCTTTTTGTCAAACGCGCTGTTTGAGCGGTCAGCGAGTTTGCGTTTGACTTGACTTTTTTGGTTCTTTTTGTGTCAAGACAAAAAGAACAAAGACCTGAGCTATGAAATAGAAATAGCTTGATATAAGGTAGAAAATTGGCAACGATAGAATGGTAGGCTTTTGTAGCTGAAAAAGTGCTGTCCGCCAACAAGTTCCTTCGCTATCGCTCAGGATGACGCAATAATGTAAAAGGTAGTTAATAGCTGACAGTGCTACTAAACTTAAGAGATTTAGCTCCGCTAAACTTACGTTTGTTTAGATAGAACCTCCGGTTTCACCCTTTAATCGGAATGGCAGAAAGTGGAAAGGTTTAGAACTCGAAAATTATTACTTCTCAACACCAAAAATTGCTCTCAGACTTATCGCGTTTGCCATCCCATCAAAATCAAAGACCAGAATCTGTAATTTTTACCTTAACTTTCAGCTATACCATATTTGCTAACAGAAATCCTCATCATGCGCCCTTTATTTCTGATCCTTTCCCTTTTCATTGGCTTAAACATCCCAGGCTTCAGCCAGAAAGCATACCCGATTACGCTGGTAATACACGGCGGAGCCGGTAATATTTCACGCCAGAACATGACAGCCGAAAAAGAAAAAGCCTACCAGGAAGGGTTGAATGCTGCTTTAACTGCCGGTTATGCAATTCTGGAAAAAGGCGGTACCAGCCTCGATGCGGTGGAAGCCGCCGTTCGGGTAATGGAAGATTCGCCTTTGTTCAACGCCGGGAAAGGGGCCGTTTTTACCAACGATGGCAAAAATGAACTCGATGCTGCCATCATGGATGGAGTTACCCTGAAAGCCGGGTCCATTGCCGGGGTGAATACCATCCGCAACCCCATTACCGCGGCCCGGGCCGTTATGGAAAGATCGGAACACGTTTTTATGGTTGGCCGCGGCGCCGAAAAGTTTGCCCTGGAAAAAGGCCTGGAAATTGTAGAGCCCGAATATTTTTTCACTGAACCCCGGTTCAAACAATTGCAGAAAGCCCGCGAAGAAGATAAACCCAAACTCGATCATTCATCCGATACCACCGGCAGCACATTGCCCATATTTCTGGACGGCCGGAAATTCGGGACCGTAGGCGCGGTTGCCCTGGATAAAGCCGGCAATATTGCTGCTGCCACCTCTACCGGCGGTATGACGAACAAACGCTATGGCCGGGTTGGCGATGTGCCGGTAATTGGTGCCGGAACGTACGCCAACAACCAGACCTGTGCCGTATCGGCCACCGGCCACGGCGAATATTTTATCCGCTACACCGTGGCCCACGACATTTCAGCCCAGATGGAGTACAAAAAATGGTCGGTAAAGAAAGCTGCCGAAGAAGTGGTGATGAAAAAACTGGTTAAAGCCGGCGGCGAAGGTGGCGTAATTGCCTTAGACCGGAAAGGTAACTTTACCATGACCTTTAATTCAAGCGGCATGTTCCGCGGGTATAAAACGGCCAACGCTTCCGAAGTAAAGATCTTTAAAAATTAATTTTCCGGCTTAAAAAATCAGACAATATGTAAGGCGACTTTATTAGTTTAAATTAAAAGTTTCTGCCAAAATTTTCACTCTGAAAGAAACTTATGGCCTGGTACCACAGAAATCGCAAGTTTCTTTCAGATTGACAAAAGCAGTAGTTAAAAGGTAATTAGTTCAGAAGCCTAAAAACAAAAAAGCAAACCCGTTAAGGTTTGCTTTTTTGTTTGCCGGAATTCCAGAATTCTACCTTCCGGGTTTTATTTATTTCCGGACGATTCTCACGGATAATAATTGGTGGGCGGAATATCTTCCCGGTCGGAAAGTGGTGAATTTCCCCGGTTAGAAAGTGGTACGTTATCCTGGTGGTAAGGACTGTCTTCGCGCGGGTCCGGAATTTCGCCGTAAACCGAAAGATTCATTTCTTCGCCGTAATATGGGTGCGTATCTAAAGGACCATCTAACAACTGACCAGCTTTCTTGCGCCGGTTTTTGGCAATTGCGTAAACGGCAAGACCTGCCACTGTTACTAAACCGGCCGTAATAAATGCTTTGGTAGTTGGCGTAGAAACCGTATCTGGTAAAGAAACCACGCCCTGCTCATCCATAACGGCGGGCTGGTTTACGTAGCGGCCGTGCGTTGGCTTGGCCACCTCATCGAAGAACTGCACCAGTTCATCCAGTTCGTCTAACATGCGTTCGCCTTTCATGGGTACGCCGTGGCCGGTAGCTACTACATTAGGACGCAGGGAAGCAATCATTTCTACTGATCTTTTGGCGGCGATCCAGTCTGGCGTAAAGTAAGCCGGCGGTCCGCAAACTTCCGGGTCGTCGGTAACCACGGCAATAACTGATTCCGGTTTGCGGGTTACAATGGCATCGCCGGCAATCAGGGTGCGGTCGCTTTCGCGGAAGAAAGAAACGTGGCCCGGGCTGTGGCCCGGCGTATGGTACCAGCGCCATTCCGGTAAACCGGGCACGGAGCCATCGGCCGGCAGCGGCTGTACCATGCCGCCCATTTCAATAGGCTTCTTCGGGTACATGAACGACATGTAGGCCATGCCACCACCACCTACCGTAGGGTCCGGCGGCGGATAGCTCGACAGGCCGGTCAGATAAGGTATTTCCAGATGATGCGCGTAAACCGGCACGTTCCATTCGGCAGCCAGTTCTTTTAAAGCGCCCACGTGGTCAAAGTGGCCATGGGTAAGAATAATGGCGCTGGGCCGGGCTCCTTTGCCAAACCGCTCTTCGGCCGTTTTTTTAATGCGACCCGCTGAGCCGTAAACGCCCGCATCTACCAGCACCCAGTTGCCACCGGGCCCATCGGAGCCGTTTACGTAATATACATTCACAAAAACAATTTTCTCACCTACCACGCCTTCGGCGGCGGTATAGAGGTTCTGTTTTTTGCCTACAGTAAAATCTTTGTAGTTATTTTCCATTATACATTTTAAGGAGGTTATATCTGCTTTTAGTTAACTGTCTTCGCGGCCGGCAATGCTGCGTTCGCGGTGCTCATCGTGGCCCGAATTCTTGTCTTTGTCAGTTGAACGGCCGCCCTGCCCGCCCTGGCTTTCGTGGGCATCTTTGCTGCTGTGCATATCCAGATCACCCTTCTTCTGCGTTTCAGAAGTGCCCTCATTTTCTTTAGGATCGTTTTCTTGCATGGTATATCAATTAAGCGTTTATAGATGAATTACCTGACGGAAAGCTTTGTACGGAAAAACCTGCACCAAAGGCCGTTATAAGCAGGAGAAAATTTTATGGTGATAGCACGGTTTTCCGGGAGTCAGGCTGGTGGGGCAACAGGCCTTCGGCTTAAGCGTAACCTTTTACGGTTTTTTGATTATAACCACAGCACTTATGAAGATTAAATTTTTACTTAGCTGGCTTTCAATTTTCTTTGGCATTACCTTACTCACCCAAGCCCAGGAAACGCCCGCCGATTCTAATACCCTGATCCGGAAAGGAAGACCTCATTTTATATTTAATTTAGATAACCGCTTTACTTACCTGAACAACGAATTTGTTACCATTCTGGGGTTAAGAGCTGGTTTGGAATGGCGAAACCGCATTCGGGCTGGCATGGGTGCCTATTTTCTGAGTACTTCGCTGGAAGCCCGGCCACCGGGAATTAGCCCGGATGTTCCGTCGGACCTGGAATTCCGGTATGCTTCGGTTTTTGGCGAATATATTCTGCTAAAGAAAGCCCGGTGGGAGTGGAGTGTTCCGGTGCAATTAGGGTATGGGCACACCTTTTATGCTTACCAGAACGGCCTGAAAACCGATAAAGTAAAGGTGTGGTTTATTGAGCCTTCAGTTGCCGGCCACTATAAATTTAACCCGTATGTTGGGGTAGGAGCAGGCATTGGTTACCGGTTTATGCTGGATGATCCGGAAAAAGCAACCCGGGATTTAAACGCCCCGATCTATCAGGTAAAACTGAAAATATTCATCAGCGAAATTTACCGGTACATTCGCCGCAAAGAGAAGGCAACCGAACTGTAACGTGGATTTTCCGCAGCAATTAACCCGGAATTGCCGAAAAGCAGTTAGCTTTATACTTTCTAAGCGGCCGGGAATTAATATGGCAGCAATTTAGTTTTTAGAATATGGTTAATTTAATTGTTCCCCCAAAATACCAGGCCATGTATGCCTGGTGCATCGATGATTCGCCGCCGGGCTTCGAACCGGAAGAATGGGTAGAGGAAGGCCGGGTTTATGCGGTAAAGCATCTTTCCGAACCTTTGAATATTTCGGAAGGTTTTGCCTTAACTATTCTGAACAAAGCCGGCCGGGAAATTCATCCATCTGAATCGCACTGGAGTTTTGCGTCGCACCGGTTTGAAGTTTTTTCGGTATATCTGAATTAATTTTTAAACGAATTTATTATACCTTTAACCGAAGGGCTGCCGCCGGCAGCCCTTTTTGTTTGCAGGCCGTTAATTTAAATAAGTAGAGGTGGCTTATGCTGAATATGGAAGAATGTGAGGGTTTGACTTCGGCGGAAAAGACAGCCTATGTGCTGGCTAATGGCAGGTATCTGCATTACCGAATTAAAGGCTGGTGTAAAATAGATCTTTATATGATAACCTGCGGCCCTACTTTTTCTGAAAGTTTTTATGCCGAACTCTGGTATTATTACGACCTGAAATCGGTAGGGCTGGTCCGTCTGTTTAAAAATGCGCCCCCGCTGGAACCTTACACTGAGAATATTAAGATCCGGGTGAGATAAAAAAAAGTGCGCCGGGGAGGCGCACTTTTAAGAAAGGCTATTCGCTAAGAGAAAATCAAATATCTCACCCTTTAAAAACCCCTTTAAGCGGAGATAACCTTCTATTTTAAAAATCTTTTGCAGGTTTTCACCTTGCGAAGCAAATATATGAGTTCCCTATACCATTTCCAAATTGTTGCAATAAAATTAATTTTTCATTGCTGTTTTACCCTTAAAAAGCAATTATAATAATTTGAACCGGGCGGTTTGTACTTCGTAGGTTTCGCCATTCTGCAGGCTGTATATAATTTTAAAGGCCTGGTATTCTTTACGGTTTGTGGGTTTTTCAGTTAGGGTAATCTTTAAAAATTGATGTTTTATTTTCTCCGCGTTCTGACTGATATAGGTGGCTGCCGGCAGATCATTTATCAGAACAACAGGGTTCAGGCTGCTGCCGGCCGGAAATCTGCTGCTGAAATTCCCCAACGATATAAGGTCAAAGCTGCCTAACTTCTCCTGAGAGCCATTAAAACCCGGGTTAGGGCACGGCGATGTTGCCAATGCTTGGGGCAAAAAGGAAAACGCGGGTTTAGCGGCAGCATAATAGTTGGCTTCCAGGTAGCCTTCCAGAAAAAACTGATCCAACCGTACCGAATCCAGGTCAAGCAGGGCTTCTTCCCCCAATTCTACTCCGGCGGTATTTCGTTTTACATATTTACTTCCGGCCCGGAGGCCAATTATATCAAAATACTGCTGGCTGTCGCAACTGCTGGTGTCTTTTTCGCAGGAGATATGAATCGTGGCCAAAACCAATAATAATACCCAAACCTTTTTCATTTGATCTATTGCACCTTTTTATTAAAACGCTCTGCTTTTCAGCATTCAGGTAAAGTTATGAATTCTTTAACACAACCAAATATTTTTCCGATGGGAGCCGGGATGAAGCCGAATGAAAAAACTGAAGGATTAGGTAAAATTCAGGGTTTGCTACCTTAAGAAACTAATTGTTGCTGAATACGTGTAGGGGGAAAAACTATCTCCATAAATTATGAATGATGTAGCGAATTATATGCCTTCAGCGCCGCCGGCCTGGGTTAAGAGGTTTGCCAAAATAGGCCTGGTTGCTAAAGGAATTGTATATTGTATTATTGGAATTTTGGCTTTTATGGCCGCGTTTAACCTGGGCAAAAACTCTGAACAGGAGGCCGATAAGCAGGGCGTTTTCCAGGCCATTTTAGAACAGCCATTCGGTCAGATCCTGCTTGGGTTGGTGGCTATTGGTTTATTGTTCTTTGCTTTCTGGCGCATAATTCAGGCATTGAAAGACACCGAAAACAAAGGCAATGATTTGAAAGGTATAGGTAAACGGATTGGCTTTTTGTTTAGCGGGATAATTTACGGGGCATTGGCGGTAGTGGCTGCCAGATTAGTTCTTGGCAGTTCCGGCGGGCAGGGCGGCGATAGCCGGCAAACCTTAGCCAAAACGCTTTTGGAGCAACCATACGGTAAATGGCTGGCCGGAGCGGTAGCCTTAGGTATTATCGGCACCGGTTTATACCAGATCTACCGGGGCTGGTCTGGTAAGTACAGAAAGCAGGTGCAAAGCGCCGGCTTAAAGCATGAAACGGAAGCATTAATGATACGGGCCGGAAAGTTCGGTTATATGGCCCGCGGCATTGTCTGGATAATTATTGGGTATTTATTTATGAAGGCGGCCATGCATTCTAATCCCCAGGAAGCCGGAGGCACTGGCAGCGCCTTTTCTTTCCTCCAGGATTCTGCTTACGGTTCGTTCCTGTTAGGAGCAGTTGCAATTGGTTTGGTTTGCTATGGGGTATTTATGTTTATGCGGGCTAAGTACCAGCCAATTCATACCTAATCTTTTTACTTTTTTCTATTAAAAGCCTACCGTTTTTTATTGGTAGCAACCTGTTTCAAGAAAATTGCTGTGGTTTGGTTAGGCCAGGGAGGATAATAGGCCTGAAAATAGAAAATTGACCAGAAAATTCAGGGAAATTATTAAAAGGTTAGGTTAAAATTTCCGGTAGTGTTTATTTTGGCATGTTTTATTAATCTAAAGGATCATAAAACAAAAAGTCCTGCTACAATTTGTAACAGGACTTTTTGTTTCAAAACCATACCGTTTCCGGCAGGCAAGTTTTATAAAGCTTCCGCTTTTTTCTCGTAGCGTTTGCGGTCGTTTTCATCTAGACCAGATTTTACGCATCCGGATGCTCTTTGGCGTTACTTCCAGGTATTCATCCTTCTGGATATATTCCATGGCTTCTTCTAAAGAGAATTGTTTTTTAGGAACAATCTTAACGTTGTTATCGGAACCGGAAGCCCGCATGTTGGTCAGCTGCTTGCCTTTCTGAATATTTACGGTTAAGTCGTTGCCGCGGCTGTGCTCGCCAATAACCTGACCCATGTAAACTTCTTCACCCGGATCAACAAAGAATACGCCTCTGTCCTGTAGTTTATCAATAGAATAAGCGGTACCAGGACCAGTTTCCATAGCAATAAGGGAACCGTTGATACGGCCCGGAATAGGACCTTTATATGGTTCGTAGCTCTGGAAGCGGTGGTTCATAATGGCTTCACCGGCAGTAGCCGTTAAAACGTTATTACGTAAACCAATCAGGCCCCGCGCCGGAATATTAAATTCCAAGTGCTGCAGGTCGCCTTTCGGCTCCATAATGGTTAACTCACCTTTACGCATGCGTTACCAGTTCAATTACTTTACCGGCAATTTCTTCCGGAACATCTACTACCAAATGCTCAATTGGTTCGTGACGAACGCCATCAATCTCTTTAAAAATTACCTGCGGCTGACCAACCTGTAATTCATAACCTTCGCGGCGCATCGTTTCGATTAAGAACTGACAAGTGAAGAATACCCCGGCCATAAACCAGGAACGTATCTTCTTTATCGGTTTCTTCTACGCGCAAGAGCCAGGTTTTTCTCAGTTTCTTTGAACAAACGGTCGCGTAAGTGGCGGGAAGTTACAAATTTACCTTCTTTACCAAAGAACGGCGAGTTGTTGATGGTAAACAACATGTTCATGGTCGGCTCGTCAATCGAAATCCGCTCCAATGGCTTCCGGCATTTTCCGCATCAGCAAGAGTATCGCCAATATCAAAACCTTCGATACCCGTTACGGCGCAAATTTCGCCGGCAGAAACTGCTGCTACTTTCACTCTGCCTAAACCTTCGAAAACGTGAAGTTCTTTAATTTTTACTTTTTTAATGGAACCATCGCGCTTGCACAAGGCTCATGTTAGCGCCTTCTTTAAAGTACCGCGGTGTACCCGGCCAATGGCAATCCGACCTACGAAAGAAGAATAATCCAGAGAAGTAATTTGCATTTGCGGCGTACCTTCAAGGTACGGAGCCGGAGGAATTACTTCAATAATAGCATCTAATAATGGCGTAATGTTGTCAGTTGTTTGCATTCCAGTCGGTGCTCATCCAGCCTTGTTTGCGAAGAACCGTAAAGGGTAACAAAATCTAACTGGTCTTCGGTAGCGCCTAAGTTAAACATCAGGTCAAATACCTGCTCATGTACTTCGTCAGGACGGCAGTTTTCTTTATCTACTTTGTTTACAACCACAATTGGTTTTAAACCTAAGTCGAATAGCTTTGCCCAATACAAAACGGGTTTGCGGCATAGCGCCTTCAAAAGCATCTACCAGCAGTAATACGCCATCAGCCATTTTCAATACCCGCTCTACTTCACCGCCAAAGTCGGCGTGACCAGGAGTATCGATAATATTGATTTTAACGTCTTTGTAGCGAACAGAAACGTTTTTAGAAACAATGGTAATACCACGTTCGCGTTCCAGATCGTTATTATCCAGAATCAGGTCGTCGAAATGCTGGTGTTCGTCAAAAAGTTTAGAGGCGTGGATGATTTTATCAACCAGGGTCGTTTTGCCGTGGTCAACGTGGGCAATAATCGCAATATTTCGGATACTTTGCATTGATAATTTTTATATCAAGCCGCAAAGGTACGAAGAATAACTCGTATTACGCACGGGCTATCTTACCTTTACCAACTGATAATTTTGGGTTTAGTTTTTTACTTGTTTTACCTACCGTTTTGGGTAGTGGCTTGATAACAGCAGTAGCCGGGCAAAGGGTTCCACCCCACCCCAGCCCTCCCCTAATTCAGGGGAGGGGGCTTTTTTTCGGGAATGCGTGGGCTTTTTTCGGCTTTAATGAAAACGAAACGCTTTTATTAGGCTGCTTTTGGATGTTGGAAGTTTTCGGCAATCGTTTTTAAAACTGCTTCAGGAAAAGTGAAAATGGCTTCATTAGGGAAGCGTAGGACTTTGTAATTTAATTGCCGGAGGCGGGCATCTCTTTCCCGGTCGTTGTCCCACATTTCTTTTTCGTTGTGGTGTGCCCCGTCCAGTTCAATAATTAGTTTTTCCTAAGCGCAATAAAAATCAACAATGTAATTTTCAATGCTATGCTGTCTTCGGAATTTTCTTCCCTGTAATTTCTCTTTCCGTAACAGTTGCCAAAGAGTTTCTTCGGCTGAAGTTTGGTTTTTGCGAAGCTGCTGCCGGTTGGGTTTAAGGTGAGGAAGGTTATGGATTTCGTATTTAAGCATTTTGCAGATTTTTGGCTGCAACACTTTGTTAGGACCGGCAGTTCCACCCCACCTAAATCCTCCCCTAATTCAGGGGAGGACTTTGATCGGGGATGCGTAAAATTTTTCAGCGAAGCTGAATAAAAAAACTCCCTCCCCTGAATTAGGGGAGGGTTGGGGTGGGGTCAATCCGCTAACCGCTTGTTATCCGTAAGTAAAAGAAAGCTAAAAATCATGAAACAAATAGTTTTAATCTTTTTCCTGCTAAACTTCAGCTTAACGGCCTGCGCCCAGGAAAAAAAACCGGTGCAAAACGGTAGTCAGAACGCCCCAAAAACTGCCGGTTACCAGCATTTAAAAATTTCCCAAAGCCCCAAAACCATGCGCGATACCGTAATAAAAACCGATGCCGAATGGCGGAAACAATTAACGCCGGAGCAATATGAAGTTACCCGCCGGAAAGGAACGGAAATGCCTTTTCGCAATAAATACAACGCCAACAAAGAAGCCGGAATTTACAAGTGCATTTGCTGTGGCCTGGATCTTTTTAAATCGGAAACCAAATTCGAATCCGGAACCGGGTGGCCCAGCTTTTACGATAAAATTGGCAATAACGTAAAAGTGGCAGCTGACAATAGCATGGGCATGACCCGCGATGAGGTGTTGTGCGCGCGCTGCGGAGCCCACCTGGGCCACGTTTTCGATGATGGACCAAAACCAACCGGTTTGCGGTACTGCATGAATTCGGCGGCTTTAGATTTCGTTAAAAAATAATCCACGCATAAATAAGCATCCGGTTAATAACCTTTAAGGCATTAGTAATTAAACGATGTGTTTTATTTCAGCAGGATAAAGGGAAGATTTCAGATTAGCGGAATTACTGGAATTTTCTTTACTAACTCTCTTTTCTTAAATGCGTAAACCCGGAAACAGATAAGGAAAGATGAAGCAAAAAGTTAGAACCGGGAAATGCTCAGGGATGCTGAAAATAGCAATGCTGACAGGAACAATGTTCGCTGCCGCCTGTTCTACCGTACGCGAAAACGGCGAACCGAACGTAGTTACCCCCACTGAAATTACTACTGATGAGCAGCGACGGGCAATTTATGAACGCGGCGGCACCTATTCTCCGCAAAATGCCAACCCTATTCCCACATCCGAACAATTGGGTTTAGATGAAAAGGCAAGTGAAATTAACCGGAAAAAAAATATTGAAGAAGGAAGCGGTACCAACTCTCCTGCTAATAACTCTATGGGAGAGCGGGCAAGGCGGGCACGAACCGCGGATAACGATACGTTGCCCCGGGCCCGGCCCACACCTTAACCTTAAAATAATTTCAAATAGAAAAGCCTGGCTTCTGTAAAAGAAGCCAGGCTTTTTAGGTTAAAAGCGGCAGGTAAACACCTAAGTTTAAACCTTTCGGATTTATTTAATTATTCAACCCCGGTAATTTCGTTGCTGGCGCTACCGCCAGAAGTATTGTTACTGTTTTCGGTTGAACCGGCAGCGCGGCGGCCCCGGCCCCGGCCTGTACCGGTAGTGGCGGTTTTAGTCGCCCGGGTGGTGGTGGCCCGGGTTCCGGCGGCCCGGCCGCGGGTTCCGGTAGCTTTGGTTGCCGGCGTTTTGGTGCCGGCAGCTCTGCCTCTGGTACCGGTGGTTTTGGAAGTTTTAGCAGTACTGGTTGCAGCGGCAGTTGAACCGGCTTTCCGGCCGCGTTTTGGTTTATCGGCGGTCAGTTCTTCGTACTTATCGGAGATCGGTTCCAGGATCTCTTCGTTTACATAATCTGAGCCTTCGTTAAATTTGCGTTTTGCATCTTTTATTAAGGCTTTAAGGGTTTTCTTACTTTCCTTTTTAATTTCTTTTACTGCCTTCTTTAATTTCTTATCCATGTCTTTTTCCAGATCACGGGTAATTGCCTTTAAAGAAGTTTTGCCGCCGGCACTTTTCTTAGACGTTTTGCCGGAAGCTTTGGCTTTAGTGGTTTTTTTGTCGGTTTTTTTTGCCGCTTTTTTCATAGTATTGAAGATTTATTTTGTTATGATTTTATGTTTTTCTTATTCCTGCAAAACTTAGTTGTTGCTGCAAATTCAGAATGAATTAAAACATATTAAGATATTTATATGCAGGAATATACGCAAAACTAATTTAAAAGATAAATTAATTTAATTCTATTCGCGAATTATTTGTGCAGGTGTCTTAAATGCATGTATTATTTAGCTGGGAATTGCTTTAACCTGCCAACTTTAAGTAAAAATCTGGCTGAAATACACGTTAAAAACTAATAGCTTTTTGCTTTTATTTTTATTGTAGTTAATAGATTCATTTTAAATAGAAGCTGGTAGAATTAATTTGTTTAAACTATGTACTAAGAGTAAGTTTAAAATTCAACTTTTGAGCTGCAACCTGTCATTTTCGGACCATGCGTTTGCCTCCCCGAATCACGTCTGGGATGTTTTATTTTCTCTCCCATAGCCCTGCTATGCAACTCAAAAAACGCTTCCCCAGAACCCGAAACTGACCCGGTTTGCTTTCAAAAACGAAATTTAAGGCATGCTCTAAATAAAAAGAAAGGTTAATTTATTCTTAACGGATGCTGCCGGTGCTAATTTCAATTTTTTTAAACGCAGGTTCATTCAGTATTAAATTGTATGGAAATATTTAGAAGGGTAACGCTGTATTTAAAATTGTTATTCAAACCATTATTATTAAGGTAGTGATTTGTTAACCGTTGGCCAGCATTGAAGTTTTATTTGCGGCGAAAATCCAACAGAAGATAGCTGCCTTTCCGGTTGCGTAATTTTTATTAATCTTTGCACCTTATGAAACATTAAAATACCTGAAAATTAAAAAGTCCGGAATTATCCGGACTTCCTGGTTAAATTAGAAAAATGAATTTAGTTTAAACTTTTACAATTCATTATTATCGCTTGCTGCCCGCACAGAACGGTTTCTCAGATGCTCCGGAATCAGGTCAGAATCGCTTTCCAAACCGCTTTTCTCAATTATATCGCCGGTTGGTTTTGGTAAAATATATTCCGTAACCAAACCTGCAATATCGGCGGTAATTTCCGGAAAAATACTGTTGGCTAGCGCTAATATGCGGGCCGGAAAATTGGTAATTACTTCCGCTTCGCCGTACCGGCAGGCGTCAATTATTTGGCGGGCGGTTGCTTCTGCACCGGAGGAGGTTAATACATTGGCGCCCATGGTGGTAAACCAGGCAAATTCTTTTTCGTGCTGGCCTTTAACTTTTATGTTGTAAACACTGCCGGTCCGGATCAGGCCAGGATTAATGGTAGTTACATAAATGCCATCTTTCCGGAGTTCTTCGGCAAAACCTTTCGATAAGCCTACCAAAGCAAATTTGCTGGCACTGTAAGGCACAATGTGCGGCACACTCATGCGCCCGCCAATGGAAGCAACGTTTACGATCCGGCCTTCGCCCCGTGCTTTCATGGCCGGAACTACATGCATCATGGTGTACAAAGGCGCCCAGAAATGAATATTCATGGCTTCCTGGTAGTCTTTAAGTTCCGTATTTTCTAACGGCGCCGCCTGAATTACCCCGGCATTGTTGATCAGCACATCGATCTGGCCGTAAGTTGCAACCACCTGGTCCAGGAAATTTTCTGCCTGTTGTTTGTCGGTTACATCGCAAACCTGGGCAAAAACTGTGGCTCCATTGCGTTTTAATTCGGCTTCAGCACTGCTTAACTGATCAGCGGTGCGGGCACAAATGGCCAGTTTCGCACCTTCCTGCGCCAGCATCCGGGCCAGGACCAAACCTAAGCCGCGCGATCCGCCGGTAATTACCACTATTTTGTTTTGAAAATCGAATTCGCGGCGGTTGCGGCTTAAAGAACGGAGCGCCATAAGGGCTCCGGCTCCGGCACCCAGCCAGATCAGGGAACGGTATTTCTTTTTCATGCAGATTACTTTAAGCTGGGCTTTTGCTGGCAGCTCTGCGTTTTACGAACATCCTTTTATTCCGGATACAGCCAAATCCAATTCATTAATTTTGGTACATCTTTGGATTACTTAAATATGAATGGGCTGTTTGAAGAAAAAAAGGAGGAAATGCTGGAACCGGCTGTTATAAAAGTAAGCGCAACCAAACCATGCACAAGCCCGCTTTTTATGTATCTTTGCACGTTTTTGCAGGAATATAAAGCAGTTTTTTAGCCGGAAAGCATACCGTTTTAAATAGTTTTAATTCCGGTTCTGCATTAAGAATTCCTGAAAAACTGAAATAAAGGAGAAGCGAAATTCATTTCCAAATCTTCAAATTTCCAAATCTTCAAATTAGAGAAATGCAACCTAAAAGATATACTGTTACCGCCGCCCTTCCTTACGCCAACGGACCCGTACACATTGGTCACGTAGCCGGCGTTTATTTGCCTGCTGATATTTACGTGCGCTATTTACGCTCCAATAACCGCGACGTGAAATTTATCTGCGGCTCCGATGAACACGGCGTTCCGATAACCATTCGGGCGCAGAAAGAAGGCGTAACCCCGCAGCAGGTGGTAGATAAATACCACAAATTAATGGGCGACGCTTTTAAGGATTTTAATATTTCATTCGATATTTATTCGCGCACTTCGAACGAAACGCACCATAAAACGGCTTCCGCATTTTTTACAAAACTGTATGAAGAAGGCAAGTTTGTAGAGCAGGTTTCGCAGCAGTATTTCGACGAAAAGAACCAGCAGTTTTTAGCCGATAGATACATTGTTGGAACCTGCCCGAAATGCGGCAACGAAAATGCTTACGGCGACCAGTGCGAAAGCTGCGGAAGTTCTTTAAATGCGACCGATCTGATCAATCCGAAAAGCATGCTGAGCGGCGAAAAGCCGGTAATGAAAGAAACCAAACACTGGTACTTGCCATTAGACCAGTACGAAGGCTGGCTGCGCAAATGGATCGTTGATGGCCATCAGGATGACTGGAAAACCAACGTTTACGGCCAATGTAAAAGTTGGATAGATGGTGGTTTGCATCCACGAGCCGTTACCAGAGATCTTGATTGGGGCGTGCCGGTTCCGCTGGCCGGCGCCGAAGGAAAAGTGCTTTACGTGTGGTTCGATGCGCCGATCGGGTACATTTCCGCTACCAAAGACTTAACCGAAGATTGGGAAAAATACTGGAAAGATCCGGAAACGAAACTGCTTCATTTTATTGGCAAAGACAACATCGTTTTCCACTGCATTATTTTCCCGGCCATGCTCAAAGCGCACGGCGATTATATTCTGCCAGATAATGTACCCGCAAACGAATTCCTGAACCTGGAAGGCGATAAAATTTCCACTTCACGAAACTGGGCGGTGTGGCTGCACGAATACCTGGAAGAATTTCAAAGGAAAAGGCGATGTGCTGCGCTACGTTTTGTGCGCCAACGCCCCGGAAACCAAAGACAACGATTTCACCTGGAAAGATTACCAGGCCCGCAACAACAACGAACTTTTAGCTATTTTAGGCAACTTCGTGAACCGCGCGTTGGTGCTTACGCATAAGTATTTCGAAGGTAAAGTTCCGGCTAAAAACGAACTGACCGAAATGGATAAACTGGTGCTGGATGAACTATCGAAATTCCCGGCAACTATCGCGGCATCAATAGAGCAATACCGGTTTAAAGAAGCGTTGCAGGAAGTTATGAACCTGGCGCGTTTGGGCAATAAATATTTAGCCGAAACCGAGCCCTGGAAACTCATTAAAACCGACGAAGCCCGGGTGCAGACCATCCTGAATATTGCGTTGCAGATCTGCGGTTCGTTAACCATTGTAATGGAGCCATTCCTGCCAGCTTCCGCCAAAGCTTTAGCCGATATGCTGAACATTCATTTAGGAAAATGGGAAGAAGCTGGTGCGTCCGAATACATTTTACCAAACCACCCGATCGGCGAAGCCAGGTTATTATTCGAGAAAGTGGAAGACGAAACGGTAGACAAACAGGTTCAAAAACTATTCGATACAAAAACCGCGAACCAACTGGCAAATGCGCAGGCCCAGCCGGCCAAAGAAAACATCAGCTTCGATGATTTTCAGAAAATGGATATCAGGATTGGAACGATTCTGGAAGCCGAAAAAGTAGCCAAAACTAAAAAACTGCTGAAGCTGAAGGTAGATACCGGCATAGACCAACGTACCATTGTAAGCGGCATTGCGGAGCATTTTGTGCCCGAAGCCATTGTAGGGCAGCAGGTAGCGGTTTTAGTAAATTTAGCGCCCCGCGAAATAAAAGGTATTGAAAGCCAGGGAATGATCCTGATGGCTGAAAATGCAGACGGCAGTTTGAAATTTATGCAGCCTTCGGCCGTGGTTAATAATGGGAGTGGGGTAAGCTAAAATTCAGCAATTGGTTTCTGCTTAAATATTCATTTTTTTAGAGCCTAATCTTATAATGAATTTAATTAAAAAGGCTACGGAATAATTTTCCGGAGCCTTTTTAATTATTGCTGTATATAATAAAACGGTACGCTTTTCAGCTAAAAAGTTGGATGACAATGGGAATAATTTTAGTAAAATATTTCGCCTACAGGTAACCTGAATAAACATCACAAGTACCTTTTAATCACTAATCACTAATCACTAATCACTAATCACTAATCACTAATCACTAATCACTAATCACTAATCACTAATCACTAATCACTAAACTTACAGTTCAAATTTGCCTTGTTCGGCTAATGCTGTCTCTAGTCTTTGTACAACTTCAGTTGAGGCCGAAACCAATTCCGTAAGCTGTTCATTTTTACTTTCGGCCGGTAATTTCTGAATTGCCCTGGAAGTTTCTCTCAGGCTTATCAGGGCATCGTTTAACAAATCGGTGGTTTGCCGGGCCGATTGGCGGGCTGCCAGCCGTATTTCGATCTCATCCATCGCGATGTCGGCCATGTCGTGGAGGGTTTGTTTTTGCTGATCGGTCAGGTAGCGCTGCTTTTTATCGATGATGCAGAAGGTTCCCAGGTTATGGCCATCGTGGGTTTTAAGCGGTGCCGCTGCGTAAAAACGTAACCCGAAATCCCCGGCTACCAGCGGGTTGGTAAGGGTTCGCGGGTCGTGGCGGGCATCTTCAATAATGTAAATCTCATCGGAAAGGATGGCCGAAGCGCAAAGACCGGGCACCCGGTCAATTTGTGGTACGTCCAACCCTGCTTTTGCTTTGAACCAGATCCGGTCTTCATCTACCAGGCTGATGATGGCAATAGGGACATTAAAAATTTTGGCAGCCAGGGCCGTCATTCTTTCAAAACTCCCGTCGGTGGGGGTATCCAGAATTTCATATCGCTTTAAAGCATTTAACCGGTCCTTCTCTTTGATTTCTCCTGGCATGTTGGTCATTGGTAATTATTTAAATTGGTTTACTCCCCCCTCCAATTTCAATTCAAAAATTAAGGAAACGGGGAAGGCTGGGCAGGCAGCAGGCTGCTCTGTGTCAGATTTGAATAGATAAAGATAAAAAAACTGATCCATTAAATAAGCCTTTCTATCTAAAATCCTGACACTTATCTGTTAAAGGGATAAGTTATTTAGATTAGAAAAGACTTTAATTTAGGGAAAAACTTAAATGATCTATGGCTTTGAAATTAAAGGACTTTAAGCTGTTTCGTTTAAAAACGACTCTCTTTTAAACCTTAATAAGAAAGGCGGATCAGATCTTTCCAACCGAAACCGGATTTTTGTGACACGTTAGCTTCGGGCCCGGGATAATCGCGGCACCAGCAGATAAAATCCCAACGCAGCCACTACCGACATTGCCCCTAAAACCCACCACAACGTTTCGAAACCAAAATTTGCAATGATGCGGGTACCCAGGAAAGGGCTGATCACGTGGGCCGCTGAATAGGAGAGGGTATACAAACCCATGTAAGAGCCCCGGTTGCTGCTGTTGGAGCGCTGTACTACAATGGTTGCCATAAAAGGCATTGCCAATATCTCCGAAGCGCTCAGAATGATCATGGCTGCATAAAGAACCGGGTGCCCCTGGAATAGGTTCAGAAGCACAAAAGAAAAGCCCATTACCAGCGTTCCAACCGTCATTAAATGCGAAGATCTGAACTTATCGCCGATCAGATATACCACCACCATTTCCAGCGCAAATACCACCAGCCCGTTCAGTGCTAAAAGCAGACCGATACCGGATTCCGAAAGTTCGTACACTTTCCGGTAATAAATGGGCAAGGTGGTGAAAAACTGGAAAAATATGGTAGCAAACATGCAGCTCAAAACCGCGAACAATACAAATTTCAGATCGGTGTAAGGCGACCTGATTCTGGTAGGTTTTGGGGTTTCTGCTATGGCAGCAGTCGCAGGGTTCGGTTTAAATCCGGTACGGCTGCGGAAATAAAAGTAAAAGAAAATACCCGCTCCAAAACAGGTAATGGCATCGCCGATAAAGAGCCATTTATAGGCAATGCTGGCCAGTAAACCTCCCAGGGCAGGGCCAATGGAAAAACCCAGGTTGCTGGCCATGCGGTTCAGCGAAAAAGCCCGGGTAACGTTCTCCGGCATCGCATAAAAGGCTACCGACGAAGAGTTGGCCGGCCGCAGGCATTCTGCTACCAGGCTTAAAATAAAAATACCGATGGCAATGCTTTCGAAGGTCTTTAGCTGCACCACCACCAGGAACATGCCGCTGCTCAGAAGCAAACTGGTAAGCTGCACTTTAAAATGCCCGATCTTATCTGTAAGCCAGCCGCCCAGAAATGCCCCGCCGGTAGCGCCCAGCCCGAACAGACTCATAATAATACCGGTGTCCTTCAGGTTAAAGCCCATGGCTTCCGTCAGGTACACGCTCAGGAAAGGTACCACCATGGCCCCGGCCCGGTTAATGAACATAATTGCCGCCAGCATCCAGGAAGCCTGCGACAGGCCGCCAAAAGCATTACGATAAAGGTTTATAACCTGCGACATTGGAGGGTTTAGAATTTGGGAAGGCAAAGGTAATAAATTACCTCACCACCCCTCCTAAATCCTCCCCTAATTCAGGGGAGGACTTTTATTCAGTGCTTTGAATTTTTGCAGGTGCTGAATCTGAACTTGCGTAGCCGGAAGTCAACCACCCCCGGCCCCTCCTGCCCAGGAGGGGAGCTTGGTTTCTCCCTGAATTTACTTTTCAGGAAGCGTTCTAACCTTTCTTTATCATAGAGCACAAAATAGTAAAACGGTATCCTAAAAGCCGAAAAAACTCAAAAGTAGCAGGAAACAAAGCTCCCCTCCTTAGAAAGGAGGGGTCGGGGGTGGTTGACCTTTAGAAGGTAAAAAGCACAAAAAAACCACCGAAGAAAATTTTCCGGTGGTTTCTGAAATCGATTACCAATTAACAATCAGCAAACAACAATTAAAACTAAGCCATTTTCGGTTTCCGCTCATTGTTCCATCTCCGACCGGTGCTTGGGCGGGATGAAGCATTTGCAGAAGTACCGGTCCCGGCAGCGGTTCTTGATCTTTCGCGGTTCGGGCGGGTTGGCGCCGGTTTTGGCTTTGGCGCTGTAGCTACCGAATGGCCGCCCCGCATGTGGTACGGCTGGTCTTCCACTACCGGAATAGCCCGGTTTATCAGCTTGTTAATGTCGCGCAGGTAAGCTTTTTCTTCCGCATCGCAGAACGATAAAGCAATACCGGCATTTCCGGCCCGGCCCGTACGACCGATCCGGTGCACATAGGTTTCTGAAATGTTCGGTAATTCGTAATTAATTACGTGACCCAGTTCTTCCACGTCAATACCGCGGGCAGCAATATCGGTAGCAACTAAAATACGCGTGGTCTGGGCTTTAAAATTCGCTAACGCGCGCTGACGGGCATTCTGGCTTTTATTTCCGTGAATGGCTTCAGCCTGAATTCCGGCTTTAACGAGGTCTTTTACTACCTTGTCGGCGCCGTGTTTGGTGCGGGTAAATACCAGCGCCGTTTTAATAGCTTTGTCCTGAAGTAAGTGGATGAGCAGGTTTTTCTTGTCGTTTTTCTCCACGAAATAAACCGCCTGGTTAATGGTATCGGCAGTAGAAGAAATTGGGGTAACCTCTACTTTAGATGGATTCACCAACATCGTATCGGCCAGCTTGATAATTTCCGGCGCCATGGTAGCCGAGAAGAATAAGCTCTGGCGTTTGGTTGGCAGCTTGGCAATTACCTTTTTTACGTCGTTCACAAAGCCCATGTCCAGCATGCGGTCAGCTTCATCGAGCACAAAATGCGTGATGTGGTTCAGGTTGATAAAACCCTGGTTCATCAGATCTAACAAACGACCCGGCGTTGCCACCAGGATATCGATGCCGTTGCGCAACGCATCGGTTTGTGGTTTCTGACCTACGCCGCCAAAAATAACGAGGTGTTTCAGGTTCAGATTTTTGCCGTAGGCCTTAAAGCTTTCTTCGATCTGGATAGCCAGTTCGCGGGTTGGGGTTAAGATCAGGGCTTTGATGCGGTTCTGGCCGCGGGCCGGCGTTGGCAACGCAGAAAGTTGTTGTAAAATAGGAATAGCGAATGCCGCAGTTTTCCCGGTACCCGTCTGGGCGCAACCCAGCAGGTCTTTTCCTTCCAGTAAAAGCGGAATAGCTTGTTGCTGAATAGGCGTAGGGGTGGTGTATCCTTCGGCTTGTAACGCAGAAAGGATAGGGGTAATCAGGTTTAAATTCTCAAATGTCATTAATGATTATTTGTTGTAATAGCAGCCTGAAGCAGGATAAGGGCTGAAGCCGCGATCGGATGTTGTGAAGGAAATTCACTTTACTTAAAGGCATCCTTCGGGTTGGTACTATCTGTACTGGAGGTATAACCCCAGTTCCGCCGTAACAATTCAATTATCGGGTGATATTGTTGGAGAAGTGGCGGGTTGGTTTTTTGATGGGGTAAAGGTATGGGTTTTTAGGGTGGGATGCTAATTTGATTAACCAACGGCCATTTTAGCTGCCGCTTTCCATAAATATGGTGGCATTGGCTCTTCCAATTGCCAGTTAATACTCATTGGTTTGGAACCGCTATGCGAAATGTAACCTACCGAACCGAGAAAATAGTATGGGCTGGTAAATCCTTGGCTGTACTTTTCTTCCCGCACAAACAGCAATAAATTCTTCTGGTTTTCTTTATGTTTGATATACGAAATGCCTACCGAACTTTCAGGAGCCGTTTTGTTTTGCGACTGCCAATGGAATATCTTTTCGCTGATGGCATAGTCTTCGTATTGCGTGCTTGGCGAAAAATCTTTATCTGATTTATTTAAGGTTACTAAAAACAATTCGGTATTTAAATGTTTAACTGCAACCACTCCTTCCCGAGAGGTAAACGTATTTTCTGGTGTAGTTAAACCAAAAGCGCATAGAATTTCATCTCGAGAATAACGGGCGTGAATTTCCAAGGAAAGCGGAAAATCTAAACTTATTCCTTTGGTAGTATGGTTAAGGTGGCTTTTTAAATAAGAAACGATTTCAGATAATTCTTCTACTAAAATCGGGTAATTCGCTATTTCATTTATTCCTTCTCCAATTGATTTAAAACCAAATTCACCAATTCCTTTCTGCCAAATATCATAGTAAAACATTAAGGCAAATTGCTGTTCTACTTCGTTTTGAGGGGTGAAATTGAAGTTTGCTCTTATAATTTCCCCAATGAAATTTAAATAGCGAGGTGAATCGATATGAATAAGTCGTTTCAAACCGCGGGAAATCTGATCGAAATTTCCTGTTGGTTCAAACTGAATCGCGCCGGCATCTCGTTTTAAATAAGACCAAGAATTGCTTGAATAAACGGTGCGAATATCTAAGTGATGATGCTCAAGAAAATTTGCCAGCGTTAACGGTAAATGCGAATGGGTCTGAAACTGGGTGATTTCTTTTCTTAGTCTGCGCGCATTAAAAACTGCATTCCGGATGTTTTCTAAAATGTAATTTTTTGCTTGCTGCTCCATCCGGATGTTGCTGCCAGCCGGTAAATGCGGAAAGTTATTTTCAATTTCCTTTTGAATGTTCTCTTTGGATTTACCAACTAGCGCTCTAAACTTTTCTGCAAAATTATAATTCGCGTGCGCCTGACTTACAAAATCTAAAACAGTTAAGCACTCTTTTCCTTCCGAAAGCCTTAATCCACGACCAAGTTGTTGGAGGAAAATTGTTAAACTTTCGGTTGGCCGAAGAAATAAAACGGTGTCAATCTCTGGAATATCTACCCCTTCGTTAAAAATATCGACAACAAAAACGAAGTTAATTTTTCCACTTATTAACTTCTGCCTGATATTCGATCGGTCCTCATCGGTGCCGTTTCCACTAACCAACGATATAGCTTTGAAGCCTGCCTGGTTAAATGCGTCCGCCATAAATTGAGCGTGCACTTTTGAGTTGCAAAACCCTAGCGTTTTGGTTTCGAACGGATCGGTTAAGTAATGCTTTACCGCATCAATAATTAAGGAAACGCGCTTTCTGGTAGTTAAACAATGCGTTAATTCGGTAGTGTCATATTTGCCGGCACTCCATTTTACATCCTTTAAATTTACGCTATTGTCGGTAATGCAAAAATATTGAAAAGGGCTGAGCAATTTTAAACTTAGCGCATCCGCTAACCTGATTTCCGCGGCAATTTTATCGCAGAAATCTGGAAGTAAACTTCTGCCATCCATTCTTTCTGGTGTTGCAGTTAAACCAAGTAAAATTTGTGGATTAAAAAGCTCAAGAATTGGTCGGTACGTATCGGCTTGGCTATGGTGCGCTTCATCGATAATTATGAAGTCGAAATAATCTTTTGGAAACCGACTGGCAAAGAATTCTTTTTGAGAATTAAACGTCTGAACCGAAATAAAGAGGTGCTTTAAATCACCTTCCTGTGGTTTATAATCGCCAACCCATAATTGCCCAAAATCGCGAAAGCCCGCACCTAAAACAGCTCTAAAAGTACCTATTGCTTGTTCTAAGATTTCTTTCCGGTGCGCCACAAAAAGTAAATTAGCGTTTCCTTTTTGATTCTGATAAAATCGCTGATAATCAAACGCAGAAATTACAGTTTTGCCAGTACCGGTTGCTGCAACAACTAAATTTCGATTGTTACCATAAAAGTCTCTTTCAACGGCCAGTTTTTCCAGAATTTCTTTCTGAAAAGGGAAAGGCGAAATCTGGAAATAGTTGGTTAAAGATATTGTTTGGTCGCCTTGTTTTTCTTGCTGAAGTGCCGCTTTAAACTTAGATATTCCACCAACCTTAAAATCTTCAAAATCGATGCTGTTCCAGTAATGCTCGAAAGTAGCTTTCGCCTTTTCTATAATGTGTGGATTTTCCTGGCTGGTAACTCTTAAATTCCATTCTAAACCTTTGGTAAGCGCCGATCTAGATAAATTGGAAGAACCAATATAAGCCGAATTAAAACCGGTATTTCTATCAAAAATATACGCTTTCGCGTGAAGCCTTTCAATTTTCGTTTGGTAAGAAATTTTGATTTCAGTTCGCGGAAGTTGGGAGAGAAATTCTAAAGCACGAGCTTCCGTCGCACCCATATAAGTAGTAGTAATAATCTTTAATTCTGCACCTTCGCGGGCGGTAAACTCCTTCAGTGCTTTTTCAAAAATCCGTAACCCAGACCACCGAATAAAAGAAACAATCCAATAAATTTTATCTGCAGATAAAATATCGCGTTCAATTTCTGAATCAATTGAAATATCAGAATTACTACCAGTAAACAGGGTACTTACCGAAAGGCCTGTTTGCGGAATTTTGCGTTTTAAATCGTCTTCAAGTTGCTTATCGGTTTTGCCAATTTTGTTTAATACAGCCGTGAGGATTTGGCCTTCTAAAGCAATTAAACTTTCGGTAGAATCCAGGTTCAGTTTTTTGTCGATAAACGCTATGATTTCGTTGCAAAAAACTATTTGCGTCTGGATGCTATTTTCATCCTTAATTTCCCTTAAAGCAAACTGAATTAGGTCGATTAAATAAGTTGAAAGTACTTGAACAGCTTCCGCTTTATCGATAGAAGTTTGATTTACATAAAACCTGTCGACCGAAATCTGATCGATTTTTTCTTTTAGCGAAGTTGTAATTAGCTGTTCGTAAATTCCTTCTTTAAGCATTCTTTAGCGCTAAGTAATTTTCTAAAATTGGGATGTCTGCTGCTGCCCAATCTAGTGTTTTTAATTCATTTAAAGAAAGCCATATTGCTTGTTTATGCTCTTTTAAATTAATCTCCCCAGCTTTTATTCGACAAATAAAGGGAAGTAAACAAATCTCTTTGGAATTGGGATATTGAAAAATGCTTGGCGGAAGCGAATCTAAAATTGAAATATTTAAACCAAGTTCTTCTTCAATTTCTCTTACAATACAATTCTCATTCGTTTCACCAGCTTCCACTTTACCTCCTGGAAATTCCCATTTTAAAGGAAGATTCATACTATCGCTACGCTGCGCGCAAAGCACTTTCCCGTCTTTTTCAATTATGGCGCAGGTAACGCTTATCATTGGGTATTAGTAGTTTGAAATTACTTCGTATTATAAAAATTCATCGTCGGCTCAATTCCAATTGCCCCAAACGAAATCGCCATTTCCGCAGCTTTTTCAATTAAACCGGGCAGATCAATTTGTTCGTCTTCGGAGAAAGGGCTGAGTACGTAATCTACCTTGCGGCCTTTCGGGAAGTTGGCTTCCACACCAAAGCGCAGGCGCGCGTATTCGTTATTGCCCAGGGTTTCTACGCTGTTTTTCCTACCGTTTTCCTTCAATTCCTTTTGTGTCGAAAATTTCTCATAAATCCGCCATGATTTTCTAACGTGTCGAAAATATAGCGAAAATTCGACATGAAATAAAAACGTGTCGGAATTCAGCAAATTATTCGACACGTTTTTGATACGTGCAATAATCCATTATTCTGACCAGGGGCCGGTTTTTAAAAGATCGAATAAGTGGATGTTGATATAATAGTTGCTCTTGCCCAGTTTTACTTTCCTTAGTAGTTGTAGCCGGCTAAGTTCGGTCAGATAAGCACCAGCTGTCTGGCGGTGTACCCGCAATTCTTCTTCCAGGAATTTAACTTTGGTGTAAGGGTGCCGGAACAAGTTCTCCAGTAATTCTTTGCGGTAAAAAGTGGTTTCTTCCAGCATAAATGCTTTAAACCGTTCCATCAGTTCTTTAATATTTCTTATAAGCAGAATAGTTTGGGCAGCCGTTTCTTCCACACCTTTCAGCATGAATAGCAGCCATTCCTCCCAGGCACCTTCATCTCGCACGGCCTGTAACCGCTCATAGTAAGTAAGCTTATTCTCAATTATATAGCGGCTCAGGTACAGTACCGGAATATCGAGCAGGCCTTCTTTTACCAGATACAGAATATTCATGATCCTGCCGGTGCGGCCATTCCCATCATAGAAAGGATGAATGCTCTCGAACTGAAAATGGACAATGGCCATTTTCAAAAGCGGGTCCAGATCCGATAATTCCGGGTCGTTAATAAACTCCTGAAGGTTTGTCATCAGGGTTTCAACCTCCCGGCTGTCCTGCGGCGGTTCGTAAATTACTTTTCCCTGGCTATCGGTCAGTTTGGTGCCTGGTACTTTCCTGAAACCGGCTTTATTCCGCTCCAGGGTTTCCTGGATGCTGAGAATGGTGCGGTTGGTAAGCAAACCGGTTTGCCGCACGGTTTCAAAACCAGATTTCAACGCCGATGCATAATTCTGAACTTCTTTGGCGGCCAGGTTCTGAAATTGCTCGTCTACTTCGGCCCGGAAAAGTTCGTCGTGGGTGGTAATAATGTTCTCGACTGCCGAGCTATCTTTGGCTTCCTGTAAACCCAGCGTATTGATCAGAATTGTTTCATCAGGAATGGTTTTTGCCTCGCCTTTTAGTTCCGCTAAAACCCGCGTAGCCCGGTTCAGTTGCTTCAAAACAGCAACTGTTTCAATGTTATCCTTTAGCGGTAGCGGGGTTATTTTATACATTCCTGATCTTAAAAATTACTTCGTATTATAAAAATTCATCGTCCGCTCAATCCCGATCGCCCCAAACGAAATTGCCATTTCCCCGGCTTTCTCAATCAAACCCGGCAGGTCAATTTGTTCGTCTGCGGAGAAGGGGCTGAGTACGTAATCTACCTGGCGGCCTTTCGGGAAGTTGGCTTCCACGCCGAAGCGCAGGCGCGCGTATTCGTTATTGCCGAGGGTTTCTTCAATGTGTTTCAGGCCGTTGTGGCCGCCCGCCGAGCCTTTGCCACGCAGCCGCAGTTTGCCGAACGGAATCGCCAGGTCGTCGGTGATCACGAGCATCTGGCTGGCCGGAATTTTAAGGGTGCTGAGCCAGTGCTGAACCGCCTTGCCGCTTAGGTTCATATACGTGGTAGGCTTTACAAGCGTAAAAGTGCGGCCTTTGGTTTTTATTTCGGTTACAAAAGAATGGCGGCCGGTTTCAAAGGTAGCATCGTGTTTTTTAGCCAGGTGATCGAGCACCATAAAACCAATATTGTGGCGGGTATTTGCGTATTCGGGGCCAATATTGCCGAGGCCTACGATCAGGTATTTCATATCGGTGGGTTCCGCTTCGGAACCTGGTTTATCAGGCTGGAATAAATTGAAAAGTCTGGTTAGCACTTCCGGTTTGGTTGTTTAGGTAATGATACAAATTTAAGGTTTGTTTCGGAAATGCCAGTTTTTGAAGGTTGGCTTCCGGTTTTCAGAATCGTTTAGAATTGCCTGAGTTTTGAGTGCAGAAATGATAGCGTTTTGATGATAAAGTACATCTAATTGCATTAGAAGTTTTTATTCCCCCTTTGAAGGGGTAGGGGGATGACGGGAGAATTATTGAGGATTCTTCCCTTAAGGACAACCTGAAACGGGAGTTTCAGAGTTGCGAGCGGAGCTCATAGAGGGGTGTATATTGTAATTGAAAATTGGTAGCGTGAAAACACCCCTCCGGCTCCCCTCAAGGGGAGAGTATTGGATAACGTACAAATCATCCCCCTAACCCCCTTCAAAGGGGACTTGACCGGGAATGCTTATAAGCCTTTGAAAGCCAGGAAAATCCTTAAATCTATTGATCCTAAAGATCCTAATTCAGACAAACAAAAAAATCCTGCTTCCAAAGAAAGCAGGCAAAAAAAAGCCCTCCCCTGTTTTTAGGGGAGGGCTTGGGAGGGGTAAAAGTCATCCCCTGATTTAGGGGAGGATTTAGGAGGGGTTGAGATTCTTATTTCTCGTTGGCCGCTTGCTTCAGCGCACGCGGGATAGTTACGGTAGCTACCGGCGAAGATGGATTAGATAAGATCGTATAGTTCTTTGGTTCGATCTTGCTAACTTTTACCGAACGGCCCAGCTCCAGGTCAGAAATATTTACTTCTACAGAGTCTGGCAGGTTAGCCGGAAGGGCTTTCACTTTCAGCTTGCGCATTTTAGTAACCAGTTTACCACCGGCTAATACGCCTGGCGAAACACCAGTGAAACGAACCGGAATGTCCATTTTAACTTCTTTCTTGTCGTTCAGTTCCAGGAAATCTACGTGTAACAACATTTCGTTTACCGGGTGGAACTGGGTAGCCTGAACAATAGCTTTATACATGTCGCCTTCAATGTTCAGGTCTACCTGATACACTTCCGGTGAATACAATAAGTCACGGAACAAGATCATTGGAGAATGAAAATGTACTTGTTTGCCACCACCGTAAAGTACGCAAGGTACCATAGCTTCAGCCCGCAGGTCTTTCGACTCCTTTTTACCGAGATTTGCTCTTTTAAACCCTATAATCTCTAAACTTTTCATAAAAATTGTTTTTTAAAATGTAAAATAAAATATGTAAGTAATTAAAAATTAGAAATTATGAATTAGAAATTATTCGCACTGAATTCTTTCCGCCCCATTTCTAATTTCTAATTTTTAATTCATAATTAAATAAAAAGTGAACTGATCGAATCGTGGGTTACCACGTTGCTGATGGCACGGGCAAACAGGTCGGAAAAGCTAAGCACTTTAATTTTGGAAGACTCCTGACGCAACGGAATGGTATCCGAAACCACCAGCTCCTCAAGCACCGAATTTTCGATACGCTCATACGCCGGGCCCGAAAGCACGGGGTGCGTAGCAATTGCCCGAACCGAATTCGCACCTTTGTCCATAATAATCTGGGCAGCGGTGGTCATGGTGCCGGCCGTATCGATCATGTCATCTACCAGAATCACGTCGCGTCCTTCCACGTTACCAATTACCTGCATGGAGGCAATTTCATTGGCGCGGGCGCGGTGCTTATCGCAAACCACAATATCAGAATTGAAGTTCTTGGCAAACATGCGGGCGCGGCCCAATCCTCCCGCATCCGGAGAAGCAAAGATCAGGTTGCTGCCCAGGTTTAAACTCCGTACGTAAGGCACAAAAATCGCGGAGCCATCCAGATGATCTACCGGAATATCGAAGAAGCCCTGGATCTGACCGGCGTGTAGATCGCAGGTCATTAAGCGGTCGGCGCCTACGCTTTGTATTGCATTAGCAATTACTTTCGAACCAATGGAAACGCGCGGCTTGTCCTTGCGGTCCTGGCGGGCATAGCCATAATACGGCATTACCACTACCACCTTGTGGGCCGAAGCGCGTTTGGCAGCATCTACCATCAGCATCAGTTCCAGCAGGTTATCTGCCGGCGGAAACGTAGACTGAATAATAAAAACCTCGGCACCCCGAATGGATTCATTAAAATGCGGAGCCATTTCGCCGTCGCTGAATTTGTGCAGCGTAGCATCGCCCAGGGAACAGCCATAAGCCGTTGCAACCTGTTCAGCGAAGCCTTTTGAGGCGGTTCCACCAAATATTTTAACCTGTGGCATAACGGTCGACGGTAGTCGTTAAGGACTGGTTTGTAATAATTTAGGTAATTGAAGGTGCAAAATTAGAGAATATACTCCGTATTTAAAACCCAATCCTAATATTTATTCCGAATTAGTTTAACAGGGGAGGGGGAATAAAAAAAGCCTCCCGTTTTGCAGGAGGCTTTTTGTGTTGTCCGACCAGGTTTCGAACCTGGACTCTTCTGAACCAAAATCAGACGTGTTGCCAGTTACACCATCGGACAAGCTGCGATCAAGGCATTGCTGCCGTTATTCGTTGTGCAAATGTAGCAAGGCTTTTCAGAAAGTCAAAATTATTTTCCGAAATTATTTCTAAAAAAGTTTGTTTACAGTCGTTTTGAGTTGATTTTGAGCTTTTTAAAACGGTAGGGTTTGGGCAGAAAAAAGTCAGAAAGGCAATTAAAATAAACAGGGAGGGAAAATCGCAATGATTTGGGATTATGAATAATTAATTATTGCGTCATCCCGAGCATTCCTGAGACGAGAGTCGAAAGGACCCAGCGTAGCTGCCGAGGGAACTTATGAGGCCGCATTACCGAGATTACTCCTGCTCGATCACATCATTCAAAAACTTAAACAGCGGGTTCCACTTTTTAATCAAAATTTCCTTTTTACTTCGGCTCCAGTTCTTTAATTGCTTTTCTCTTTCAATGGCTTTTGTTGGCGAGTCGAAGCGTTCGTAATAAAGTAGGTTGTAACAGTAATACCTTCCGGCAAAGGTAGCTTTGTTGCCGCTGTTTTCGAAATGTTGTCGCAGTCTGGTTCGCAGATCGTTGGTAACTGCGATATAGAAGGTGGAGCGGGTGTGGTTTGTGGTTATATAAACAAAGTAATTGCTATTGAACATGATGTCGCATTACCAGATATGCGGCCTCATAAGTTCCCTCGGCAGCTACGCTGGGTCCTTTCGACTCTCGTCTCAGGAATGCTCAGGATGACCAGATAATTGTAGAAGCTAAAAGGTAAAAAACAAACGTAGCGCAGGATTTAAACCCTGCGCTACGTTTTAAACTGATAATTAAATCCTGATACCTGTGTCTTAATACTTATGTCTAATTCGCCATGATCTTACCCAAGGCATTATCATAAATATGCTTCATATCGGAAGTCTGGTGCCAGGTTTCGCTGTCTATTTCGCAAACGCCGGAGGTAACTTCGCCTAATAAAGTAAAGCCGGTATTTTTAGCTTTCAGCATGTCTTCAAAAGCGGCTTGTTTTTCTGCTTTTACCGAAACCACTACCCGGCTCTGGCTTTCGCCAAAGAGGTAGGCATCTTTCCGGAAATTGGTATCGGTTTTAATTGAAAAACCCAGATGCTTTGGCATTGCCGCTTCCAGCAAACAAATGTACAAACCGCCATCCGAAACATCGTGAGCCGACGTAATGGTTTTGGAAGTTATCAGTTCTTTAACCGTTTGCTGTACTTTATATTCTTCTTCCAGATCAAAATGCGGCGCCGGCGAAAGGGCTACGTTGCGGTAGGAGTAAAGGTATTCAGAGCTGTTAATGTCGTTCTGCGCTTCGCCTACCAGGTAAATTAAGTCGCCGGCGGTTTGGAAAGCCAAAGTCATAGCGTTGCTTTTATCTTCCAGCAAGCCCAGCATACCAATGGTTGGGGTAGGGAAAACCGGTCCTTCGTCGGAAGACTGGTTGTAGAAACTCACGTTGCCGCCGGTTACCGGGGTTCCGAATTTTTCGCAGGCCTTTTTCATGCCTTTAATGGCGCCCACAAAGTGCCAGTAAACTTCCGGTACGTACGGGTTGCCAAAGTTCAGGCAGTTGGTAATGGCCAGCGGTTCGCCGCCGGAGCAAACAATATTCCGGGCAGCTTCGGCTACGGCAATAGCGCAACCTTCTTCCGGATCGGCGTTTACGTAGCGGCTGTTGCAATCTACTTTTATGGCAATGGCTTTGTTCGTGCCTTTAATTTTTACGATCGCGGCATCAGATGGCATGTTGGTGGTCATGGTGGCGGTGCCTACCATTGAATCGTATTGCTCCGAAACCCAGCGACGGGAACAGATATTCGGGTGTGAAACCAAATGCTCCGCAATCTTTTTAAATTCGTCCAGGCTTTTTGGTTCCTGAACAGATTCGATCTTAAATTTCTTGGTTTCCTGAAAGTAGGCCGGTTCGCGGTATTCGCGGTGATAAACCGGAGCGCCGCCACCTAAAACCAGGTCGTCGGCCGGCACATCGGCTACCACTTCGCCGTTCTGGTAATAGGTTAAGCGCTTCGAGTCATTTACCACGCCAATCTGTTCGCAGTAAAGGTCCCACTTATCACAGATCTTTTTAATGGTTGCTTCTTCGCCTTTTTTCACCACGATCAGCATGCGTTCCTGAGATTCAGAAAGCAGAATTTCGAAGGCCTTCATGTTCGGCTGCCGCGTAGGAACTTTGTCTAACCAGATCTCCATACCGTGTTCGCCTTTGGCGCTCATTTCGGAAGTAGAGCAGGTAATACCGGCGGCGCCCATATCCTGCATGCCAATTATACAGCCCGAATCGATGATCTCTAAAGTAGCTTCCAGCAATAATTTTTCCTGGAACGGGTCGCCTACCTGAACGGAAGGAAGATCGTTTGCCGAATCTTCGGTAATGTCTTTGGAAGCAAAAGCGGCGCCGTGAATCCCGTCTTTACCCGTAGCCGAACCCACAATAAACACCGGGTTGCCTACGCCGTAAGAAGTAGCCGAAACCATTTTGCCGGCTTCCAGAATTCCCGCAGAAAATGCGTTTACCAATGGGTTGATGTTGTAAGAAGGATCGAAGAATAATTCGCCGCCCACGGTTGGAATACCGAACGCATTGCCGTAATCGCCGATGCCTTTTACCACGCCTTTCAGCAAACCTTTGGTTTTATCTTTGGTAATATCGCCGAAACGCAGGGAGTTTAACTGCGCAATTGGCCGGGCACCCATGGTAAAAATATCGCGGTTAATGCCGCCTACGCCGGTTGCCGCACCCTGATAAGGCTCGATGGCAGAAGGGTGGTTATGGCTTTCGATCTTAAAAGAACAAGCCAAACCATCGCCGATATCTACCAGGCCTGCATTTTCTTCGCCGGCTTTGGCCAGCATGCGCGGCGAATCTTTCGGGAGTTTTTTAAGCCAGACAATGCTGTTTTTGTAAGAGCAGTGTTCGCTCCACATCACCGAAAATATGCTCAGTTCAGTAAAGTTCGGCGTGCGGCCCAGGATCGATTTGATTTTTTCGTACTCTTCTTCTAACAGGCCTAATTGTTTGGCAGTGTCTACGGTAGTAAGGGTTTGTTCCACAGGAAGGTTGGTGAAATGATGATGCCGCAAAAGTACGTTTTCTGTAGATATGTGCCTAATTCAAAAGCACTTTTCCGCAGAAGCCTTTTCCGGATCGATCTTCAAACCCCTTAACAGGAGGCTTCCGGAAGAAACATAAATTGTCAGGGCCAGGCCGCCGGTAATTCCGGTAAACAGCTCTTTAATTCCCAACCGTAAAGCTGGTTGTGAGTTTTTCCGGTAAAAAAGCTACCGTTTCTAATTGGTAACAGGAGAAGTTAAAGTAAAAGGAGCTCCGCAGCGGGCGAAGCTCCTTTTGTTCGGCGGTCATGATTTTTGCAAAAATAACCTCATTTCCAGTAACCGAAGATCCTTAATTTCGGAATTATCCATTTTTTATCCGGATTAGCCTCTGTAAGTTTTACATTTTTAGAATTGCCGATATTTACTAATTGCCGGTATTTACCATAAACAGCTTACCAGCTTAATTAATGTACCACTTCTACCCAGCCTTTATAAGTCTGGCTTTTTCCGGCGCAATCTTTAAACTGTACATGGTAATAATACATGCCGTCCTGGTTTGAGGTCCAGCCCTGGTTGGCATTATGGTTTTCCCAGATCAGTTTTCCCCAACGGTTAAAGATGCGCATATGATATTCCGAAAGCGGCGGCATTTTAACCAGGAAGGCATCGTTTAAATTATCATTGTTCGGGGTAATAATATTGGGGAAAACCGGCTTAGGGGCAGCTTCTATCCGGATAGTGGCTGAGGAAGAAACCGGGCAAATACCATTGCTGGTGTAAGTAATTTTATGCAAACCGGAGGCAGAAGCTTCCAGGTCTATTTCGCCGGTAGCGGCATTTAGCACCAGCCCGGGTGAGTAACTGAAGGTGCCACCGGCCGGGCTTATGGTAGGTTTCGTGCTTTTCCCGAGTTGGCAAAAGACCGTATCAGGATAAATGAGGGTAGAAACGGGTTTTAACAGCGAAACAGTAACCGGAACCGATGCGCCGGCCATTGTACCACACAGCAGGCGGGCCCGGTACTGGGTGGTTTGGGTAGCAATGGCGGTATGCGTGCTGCTGGTAGCTCCCGGAATATCGGTCCAGGTAGTGCCATTATTAGCCGAAACCTGCCATTGGTAGGTTAATTCCGGTGCATTGGTGGCTCCCGTTAAAGAAAGGTTAATTGGGGATGGACCGCAAAAAGTAGTAATGTCCGCAACCGCCTGGCCTGGCGCCGGGGCTGTGGTACAACCTGAGCCCGCAGAAACCGCCAATACATTCAGCGTGGCCAGCACATCGGGTTTTACAATGGTTATAGACTGGATCAGTTTGCCGTAATTGGCCGGTAAAATTAATAGCTGCTTCTGGTATAGCGATGGGTTGGTACTGCTGTTCTCTATCTGGTTATTATCGAAATTCACCCGGCTTACCCCCTGTAGCGCAACCACATCCAGCATGCCAAACCAATCGGTAAAAAAGTGGTTGTTAAAGATCTGGGTGCTGCCGTCGGTAAAGTTTATGGTGGCAATAAAAAGGGTATTTCCGTGCTGGGAATTTCCGGCGCCGCCTAACAGGTACAAAACCCGGGCGGCCCGGGGCGTAACGAAAGTTAAGGTGCCGGCTCCGGTCCCCTTTATGCGTAAGGTATTGTTGGCGTTGTAATCGGCTAACTGAAAGGAAAGGCCCAACGTGGCGGCGCTGTTAAAAAAACCGGTGGCTGGCAGGAACGTGGTTGGCCCCTGGCCGGCCGGGTTTCGGTAATTCTGGGTTAAGAAACAATACCGTACGGGTGCATTGCCGCCATCCATATCGTTGTTGGCCGATTGGTTGGCCGGGCCGGGAATATTTGCTACTACATCGTCGGTAAAACCGGTAACCGGTACCGGGGTATAAACAATCTGGGCCCGGGAAAGCGAAGCTCCCAAAATACCGGTTAGCAGAAAAAAGATCCGGGTAAATACTAATATGTTTTTTTTCATAGGGGCGCTTAAATTAGAGGTTTCATCTTTGCGGAAAATCCGGAAGTAGTTAGGGTAATAAACAGGTTTCTCCTAAGCGTGTACCATATTAGAAGTAATTCCGGAGAGCAACACAGTTGCTTACGTTTCAAAAGCGTTTCAATTAAAAATGCTGCCATTAAGCAATTGTAAAACAATGCTTTGTGTTGAACTTTTGATTTTAGAAGAATTCTGGAAGAAAAATTCTGGTCCTGAAAATCTTCGATAAGATCGTTTCCTGATTGGAAGCTTTTTTATAACAGTTTCTATTTTCCGGAAGGATATGGTTATTTTAGAAGTAGTGCGTTCGAAAGAAATACCTTCGGAATTTTTACCGCCGGCTACTAACCGTTTGAGAAGGAAAGTGCCGGAATAAAGGCATTGTGCTCTGACTTTTTAAGGCCGCAATCCTACCGTTTTTAGTTAGGGGAAAACAAAAAAAAAGCCCCGGAATTTCCGGGGCTTTTAAGATCAGCTTTTAGTAATTTCAGTTATTACTGGATGATCAGTTTCTGAACGGCAGTTTTTCCTTCAGATACTATTTTGAGCATATAAACGCCTTTAGCTGTTTCTTTCAGGTTTAATTGGGTAGCATTGCTTTTCACGGTTTGTTTCATAACTACTTTACCCGTCAGGTCGGTTACTTCCATTTCGAAAGCTTTGCCTTTCGGTAACGAAACTGAAAACGTGCCATTAGACGGATTCGGGTAAACGTTTAAGCTGGCGGCCAAAATGTTCTCTTTCGTTCCGGTTGGGTTCACCCTTACGATCTGGATATTATCGATCAGGTTAGCCGTGCCCGCGCCATTGGCAAAGCTTTCGCTTACGCTCGATTCGAAACCGATCTCAATAGAGGGCAGGTTTTTATAAGGAGTCAGGTCTATATAAACTTTCTCCCAGTCTATCGGCGTGCCACTAAACGGCGGACGGTACGTATTGGCCGGCGATGTGCCCTGGTTGCCGCCAACCGGCGTGCCGTTAACCGTTACCCGGAAATTGGTATTGGCATTAGCGCCTTTGAAGAGTTGTTTCAAATCGAAGCTCAGCCAAAGCGGCGTGGTCGGGTTAGTCGCCCCCTGCGGGTCAAAGCAAATGTATGCCGCCGCAAAGTGTTCCGGGTTCGTAGTCCACGGATCGTTGATGCCAACCGGAATAGCCCAGGAAGTGCTGGTCATCGCATCCAGCACCAGGCCTTTGGTAGAGCCGGTGCCCAGGCTGGCGGCCGGATCTTCAAAGATATTAGAACGGGTGTTGGTTACCAGGCGCATGGCATTGATGCCGGTGGCCGGGGTTTCGAAGTTTAGCTGCGGCAACGTGGTAAACCGGGCATTGGTTACTACTTTGGTGGTGCTGTTGTTCGAGGCGTTCAGATCGCCGGTCAGGTTGGTGCCGGCCACAATGGTATAACCGCCTTGTGCGCTCAGGTTTGCCGGCGTGGCAAAGTTGTAGGTAAGGGTTGCCCCCGGCGCCAGCGGGCCCGGAATAATAGCTGTTACCGGGGTGCCGCCGTTAATGGTATAGCTCACCGGAATGTTGCTTTGCGGCAGGGTGCCGAAGTTGGTAACGATAACCGTAATTACTTCCGAAGCGCTTAAGCCGCACAGCGAATTAGGCGAAGTAATGGCCGTAATGCCAATATCGTTGGTCAGGTTCAGGAATTCGTAAGCTCCCGGGTCCGGGGCGTTCGGGTTGCGGGCCAGGCCGTTGATATCGGTGGTAACGCCGGTGCCGGGCTGGCCAGAGTTGTTTACCGCTACGTTGGTCGGCGTAAAGTCGCCGGTAGCTGCGTTGGCAAAAACCGGGTCTGCGGAAACGGAGTTGGCATCCTGGGAACTGCCGGTCTGCCAGTCAGCCAGGGTTAACCTGTTGCTGGTGTAGAACCCGATGCCGCTGGTGCTGGCCCCGCCCGCCAGGTGCAGCACGTTGCCGTTGGAAGTAATGGTAGAAGTAATGGTTCCGAAATAAAGGGTATGTTTAGCACCCGTTGCCCCGGCATTTATGCTGACAATGTTGTTTATGAAGCGGATGTTGGAAGCCAAAGTGGTCTGAAAGAATCCGCGGTTTATCCCCGTATTCAGGGCATTGTCTAAACTGATGGTGTTGTGGAAATAATGGGCGCCATCGGAGCTGGTGTTGTAAATGCCGTAAATGGTACCGGTATTATTAATATTGTAGATCAGGTTGTTTCTGGCAATGTTCTCCGAGCCAACCGGCGCATCGGCAGCAGTAAAAAATAAGCCGTAAACGGTTCCGGTTTTAGAAGTAGCGCCGCCGTGCGTATTATGGATGCGGTTTTTGCTGATCAGGGTCATCTGGGAGTTTCCGCTCACTTCAATGCCGGCAAAAGTCGTTACCGCGCCGCGGGTTGGGCGGCTGATGTTGTTTCCTTCCACCAGCGTGCCTTTGGCGGCATTCACTTTAATGCCGTCGGCATAGAAATCGGTAATAATATTGTTGATCAGCTGGTTGTTGCTGGCCGTGGTAATTTCGTGGTTCAGGTGAATGCCTTTGTAACCGCCGGTAATGGTGTTGGCGGAAATAACGTTGTTGGAACCGGTATTGCCGGCCACCGTTACGCTGGTGGTAGAATTGGAAAATACCACGCCGGCCGAATTTGCTTCGGTGGTGCTGGTAGAAGCAATGGTAATGGTGTTGTTGGTAATGGTATTGTTATCGGCACCGTTCAGCAAATGTACGCCCCAGCCATAAACCAAGTCGGAAGGCTGAATGTTGAAGCCGTTCAGGTTTACGAAATCCGAACCATCGAGGCGGAAAACCGACCGGTTGGAAGCCGTATTGGCAAAAGTTACCACGTTGTTGTTGCCGTTAAAGGTAACCGTATTGGTAGCGCTGGTACCCGGAATAGCCGGAATAATTACTTCTTCGTTGTAAGGGCCGGTGTTGGCAACCACGTTGAATACCGTAGGGCCGTTTACGCCGCCGCACTCAATAGAAGCAATAGCGGCCGCAAAACTCTGAAAGTTGGTAGCCGAAGCCGGAAGAATTTTATTGATGGTAAAGGTACCCGAAACCGGGGTTGCATTGGTAGAAACAATTACCGGTGTAGAGGTTGCCGTTTGCGTACCACAGGTAACCCGCGCCCGGTAATGGGTGGTGGTCAGCTGGGTAGTTGTTAGCGTACTGGCAGTTGCGCCGGTGATATCGGTCCAGGCAGTGCCGTTTGGCGACGATTGCCACTGATAGGTAAGACCGGAACCCATAGTAGAACCCGTTAAAGAAAGCTTAAAGCTGGTATTCGGGCAAATGGTAGTAGAAGGAGTGGTAGCAACGCCGGCTGTAGGCATGCCGGAACATGGGGTGTTTAAGGTGTAAATTACCCCGCCGTTTAATTGTCTTGGGTTAAAAGTTGGGGTAGTGCCCGGGCCGGTAAAAGCACTTTTAGCGTCCGCAATAATGGTTACCGTGCCATTTGTAAAGGTTGGCGTATTGGTGTTGGTAGTAGAAAATACGTTGCCGGTCCACTGTATAAAGAAACCGAAAGTATCCTGCGGCTGCATTACCAGGCTCAACGGAATTGGAATAGTCTGGGGCGTGGGAGAGGTAGAAGCAGTACTGATGCCGGCAAACGTGGCCGATCCCAGATTCACCCAGCCATTGGCCGTAGAAATGTTTGGCGCTCCGTTAATTTTCTGGGGGTTGTACCAGATATTTGCCGTGCCGGTTGTGGTACTGAAAGAAGCCCGCAGATTCTGGATAGTAATGCTTTGGCTGGTAGTTAAATTGAAAGAAATGCCACCCAGGGTATTTCCACCACCCGATAAGGGCGGCACATTGTCGAAAGTGATCTGAGCCGAAGCCTGGGAAAAAGACAGCGCACTTAGAAGCGTAAGTGCCAGCGTCAATAAATAATTGTTTTTCATGCAGTAATGTTTGCTTATAGGTGATTGATAGGGCTCTGATTATTTCATTATCAGGAATTTCAAAACCTAAACCATAACTTCTACTATGCCCGGCTGTAATTAAGTTATTGATTTTTTGAAGCCTGGTAACAGCGGAAAAAGAAAAAAGTTCTGATAGAATGAAAGACCAATAAGGAAATTAAGCAGTGCCTAAAATTATGAATTTTAATCTAAGTTTTTGTAAAAGCTTTGATTTTAGCCATTTGAGCGTGTTATATTGCTTTTTTTATCCGAAATCAATACCATTTTTATTTATCTCGGAATAACTTACCAAGCATTGTAGCAGAAACAGCTTTGCTTCCGGATAGTTTTTAATTTCAGGAATTCTTCCGGAAAGTTAAAATCCTGAAAATAGCTTTTCCGCTCTTCCGTTTTTTATGAGCCGCATTCTGATAGTTTGTTCTCAGAATTTCGCGGTAGGAAGACCAGGTATTAATTGAAGGCACTTTTTTCTTGTTTAGTTCCGATTGTTGCTTTTACCGCCTGGGATTTCTATTTTATTTTTTTATGCATCCGCAACCTTTATATCATGAGCGGGCAAAAAAAAAGGTCCCGAAATAATTTCGGGACCTTTCCTGCAATCAATTTGTAATGAGCTTACTGAATGATCAGTTTCTGAACAGCGGTATTTCCTTCCGAAGCGATCTTCAGCATATACACACCCTGGGCCTGACCTTTCAGATCAAGCTGAGCAGCATTGCCTTTAACAGTTTGCTTCATAATTACTTTGCCGGTCAGGTCCGTAACTTCCATTTCGAAAGCTTTGCCTTTAGGTAAAGAAACCGTGAACATACCGGCAGATGGGTTCGGATAAACGCTTAAGCTGCTGGCTAAAACATTGTCCTTCACGCCGGTTGGATTAACGCGCACTACCCGCACGTTGTCGATCATGTTAGCCGGGCCGGAACCAGCGGCAAACGGCGCCCCAACGCTTGATTCAAAACCAATCTGGATATTCGACAGGTTTTTGTAAGAAGTCAGATCAAGGTAGATCTTGGTCCAGTCAGTTGTACCACCTACGCCGTTAAACGGTGGACGGTAGGTATTAGCCGGCGAAGTCTGGTTGCCGCCAATCGGGGTACCGTTTATAGTTACGCGGAAGTTGGTATTGGCATTGGCCGTGTTAAAGGTTTGCTTCAGGTCGAAAGATAACCATAACGGATCGTTCGGGTTACCACCGGCCGGGTTAAAGCACATATAGGCAGCTGAGAAAAAGTCCGGGTTGTTGGTCCACGGATCAGTAATACCAACCGGCATTATCCAGCCCGAAGCTGTAGTAGCTTTCATTAACATGCCTTTGGTAGAACCAGTGCCTAAGCTGGCTGCCGCATTTTCTTCAATGTCAGATTTACCGTTGGTTACAATGCGTACCGCCCCGATACCGGTTGCCGGAGTTTCGAAATTTAAAGCCGGCAAGCCAGCCATTAAAGAGTTCGTTACATTCAGCGTCATGCTGTTGTTGCTGGCATCGCTGTCGCCGGGCATTAAAGTATTAACTACAATTACGTATGAGCCGGCAGTTGCCAGATTAGCCGTTTGGGTAAAGGTTAACGTAGCAGTAGCGTTCGGCAATAAAGGACCGGCAATAGTGCCGGTGCCGATTATATTGCCACCAACCGTGAAGTTAACCGGGATATTGCTCTGGGTAGCAGAACCAAAGTTCTTAATGGTAATGGTAATAGCTTCGGCATTGGTTAAACCACAACCTGAAGCCGGACCGGTTACTGCAATAACACCTACATCATTCGGGCTAACGTTAAATTCAAAGGCTCCCGGATCAGGAATAGTAGCGTTACGTGGTGAACCTAAAATATCGTCGGTTACGGCTGCCAGCGGCTGGCCAGCGCCGTTCATAGCTACGTTGGTAGGTTTCAGGTCGCCGGTGGCCAGATTCACATAAAGCGGATCAACTGAAACCGAAGCCATATCATAAGGATTAGTGGTATTTGCAGCCTGCCATAAAGCTAAAGTAGCTTTATCACCACCTGAATAACCAATATTGCCGGTTGCACCTACATACAGGTTGTTGTTATTGCTCTGTAGCGAAATGGTAGTTGAACCCAGGTAGATCGCGTGCTTTGAAGTAGAACCGTTGCTGCTTAAACTAATATTGTTGTTAATGAAACGAACGTTGGTAGAAGCACTCAGGAAATACATACCACGCAGGGTGGTGTAATTTACGTTTGGCATATCGGCCGAAATCGTGTTGTGGTAATAGTAGGTGTTATTTCCGCCGGAGTTATAAAAGCCATAGAATGCGCCGCCGTTATTGTTGATGTTGTAAATGGCGTTGTTCTTAATAATGGTCTCTGTACCTGCAGTTCCGGCAGATCCTACATAGATGCCATAAACAGTACCGGTCATAGAAGTAGCTACGTCGTGCGTGTTGTGGATGCGGTTCTTGCTGATGGTAACGCCGGTGCTGCTGGTAGTCAGGTAAATGCCATAAAGCGAACCACTGTTGGTGCGGGTAGGCCGGCTGATGTCGTTACCTTCAATTAAAGTACCGGTGCTGTAACCATTGTAAATACCATAGAAATACTGGTCTCTCAAAGTATTTCCGGTAAACTGGTTGTTGGCATGCATCAGGGTAGAAGAACCATAATTATAAATTCCGTAGTAACCGCCAATAATGGTGTTATTCTGGAACGCATTATTATTGTTGCTGCCGGTCTGGATGTAAACTGCGTAGGAGGTAGTGGTAGAGCCTAAGCTGCCGGTATGGCGAATGCTATTACCGTTAAAGGTATTGTTATCAGCACCATTCGTTAAATGAATAACCGGGCCGGCAGTAGCAGTAGTCAGGGTTTCAATAACCAGGTTGTTAACCCGGATAAAATCTGCACCGTCCAGTTTCAGGGTTGGTACCCCGGCTGAAGAAGTGCCCTGAAGCGTATTGCCGTTACCATTAAAAGTAATGGTGTTGGTAGCGCTGGTTCCCGGAATGGCATTGATTTCTACGTTTTCCAGGTAAGAGCCTGTACCAGTTACCACGTTAATGGTTACCGGGCCGGAAATACCGCAGCTATTTAATGTATTTACCGCCGAAGCAAAGGAAATAAAATTAGTAGCAGTAGCACCAGCATTTTTGTTTATCGTGTAAGTACCGTTTAAAGCCGCGCAGGAAATTACGGTCATGGTCTGGCAATCGTTGCCCGGGTTGCCATCGGTTGCGCCGTTAGGCATGCTGGTACAAATATTCAGAACGTGGCTACCAGCCGGGAAGCTGTAATTACCAATAGTAACGTTGGCAGTCTGGTTATTGGCCAGGTTTCCGGTCCAGTTAAAGCTGGTTTGAGCAGTTCCGTTTACTGTCCAGGTTATGGTAGCAGCAGTAAGCGCGTTCAGACCATAATTCTTGATCGTTACGGTAACCGGTAAGCTGGTATTCGGGTTAGCCGGGGAAGTTGGCGATACAATGGCCGTGATGCCGGCATCGTTGGCTGCCGGTACAAATTCGTAAGCGCCCGGGTCCGGGGTAGTGGTGCTGCGCGGAGCACCGGTTATGTCATCGGTTACGGCTGGCGTTAAAGCAACCCCTACGTTATTTAAAGTAGAGTTAGTTGGTTTAAGGTCGCCGGTTGCCAGGTTCACGAATTGCGGATCTGCGGAAACAGAGTTAGCATCCTGGGAGCTGCCCGTACGCCAATCTGCCAGCGTTGCCCGGGCAGAAGTTACGTAGCCTACGTTGCCGTTCGGCGCATACAGGTTATTGCCGTTACTGGTCAGCGAAATAGTAGCAGAACCTAAATAAATAGCGTGTTTGGTAGTAGCGGTGCTGCCCAGGCTGATATTGTTATTCTGGAACTTCACGTTAGTGGAAGCGCTCAGAAAATACATACCGCGCAGCAGGCTATAAGAAACGCCCGGCATATCGGCCGAAACCGTGTTATGGTAGTAGTAGGTATTATTACCGCCGGTATTATATAAAGCGTAAAGCGTTCCGCCGTTTGCATTAATGTTGTAAATAGCGTTGTTCTTGACCATTGTTTCCGATCCCACGGTGCCGGCAGATCCTACATAAATACCATAAACCGTACCGGTAGTGCTGGTAGCAGCATCGTGTGTGTTGTGGATACGGTTCTTGCTCACAGTAACGCCGGTGCTTCCGGTAGTCAGGTAAATACCATATAAAGTACCGGCATTCGTACGGGTTGGGCGGCTAATGTCGTTGCCTTCAATTAAAGTACCGGTGCCATAGCCGTGGTAAATACCATAGAAGTAAGAGTCTCTTACCATATTGCCGGTAAACTGGTTGTTGGAATGCAGGGTAGCAGAAGCGCCGTAATTATAGATACCGTAGTAACCGCCATTAATGGTATTGTTGCTGAAGGTATTGTTGCTGTTGTTTCCGGTTGTAATGTGCACGCCATAAGAAGTAGTGGTTGCACCTAAGCTGCCGGTGTGGGTAAAGGTGTTGCCGGTAAAGATGTTGTTCTCCGCACCGTTGGTTAAAGCAACAACTGCTCCGGCTGTAGCCGTAGGTTCAGTGCGAATGGTCAGGTTGTTTACCCGCACATAGTCTGCCCCGTCCAGTTTGAAAGCGTCGCCACTGGCAGCAGAACTAACCAGGATATTGGCATTACCATTGAAAGTAATAGTATTGGTAGCGCTCACCCCCGGAATTACCGGAATCAGCACCTGCTCAGTATAAGGGCCGGAGCCGGCTACCACGTTGAATACGATCGGACCGCTCAGGCCACCGCATTTAAAGGAATTAATGGCATCGGCAAATGAGGCAAAGTTGGTTCCGGCCGTTGGGTTAGCTTTGTTGATCGTAAATGTTCCTGAAACCGGGGTAGCGGTAGTAATTACCATTACGCTTCCGGAATTAGACGACTGCGTACCGCAGGTTAAGCGGGCCCGGTAATGCGTAGTAGTGGTCTGGGTGGTCTGGTAATTCGGGTTGGTAGCGCCGGTAATATCGGCCCAGCCGGTTGTACCGTTTGCGCTTGATTGCCACTGGTAAGTTATGCCGCTGGCAAAGGTGTTACCCGTTAAAGAAAGCTGGAAGGTCGTATTCGGACAAACCGAAGAAACTGAGCTGGTAGCGTTTCCGGCAACCGGCGCACCGGAGCATGGTGTACTTGGCGCAACATCAATCCCGAAATCCGTCCAGATATTTGATGAACTGCCGGTAGTAGCGGTAAGAGTAGTAGCTGTTATCCGTTTATGGTTCGGGGCAGCAGGGCCGGTAGAAGTCCGGACCGTAAAGCCGCCGGTACCGGTAGCCATTTCAAATTCTACAACTAAGGTTTGAGCCGGGTTATAAAGGAAAGGGATCTGCAGATCTATCGGAACCCAGGCATCAACCGTTTGAGCCGGCAAAGAAAAAGAAGCCGCCGTCAAAACGGTAGTTAAATTCGTGAAAAACTCATCAGATGAAGTACCGGGAAAAGTAGTGGCCGCGGTCTGACCCAGGCGGATCCTAAAATCGGTATACGTTCCGGCAGAACCAGCCGAAGCAGCCCGCACGTAGATCCGGATGATGTTGCCGGGTAAAGCCCCAGGCAAATCACCGGGAAGGTAAAGGTGTTGTGACCGTTTTACGGAGTTGGTGTTGAACGGGAAGGCATTTGAACCGGTACCGCCACCTTTTGAATATTGAGGGGTAACAACCTGGGCCCAGCTTGCCTGCGTTAACAGTAAAGCAAAAAGTAAACTGCTTACAAAGAAAAATGCTTTCCTGAAGCCAGATCCTGAAGCATTCGATTTCCGTTCTTCGCTTGGTCCGGAGAAAAACCGGGTGGCGTTAAGGACATCAATGATGGGTAATCGTTTTTCCATATAATAAAATTTATAGCTGATTTGAAGGCTTAAGTTAGGAAGAAAATTTCAAAATTAAATACCTGATTCTAAGAATATTCTGGAGAATAATTAATATTTGTGAAGGAAGCCCCGGAACCTGCTCTGCTGCCAGAATCCCGATTTTTGGATTATAAAATGGTAGGTATTCTGGTACAAAAAGTACCAATGGGATTTTAGGCTGGTTGGAACCGCTCAGAAATTAAGAATTTGCAGGTTTTAACTTTTCAAAGCGGAATTTATAAGGCCTTCGAATTCCTTAAGAAATAGTATTTAACCCTTTAGGTTAGAAACTTAGCGTTATTGCATATTCTGAAGGTGAACGCTAAAAATTTTAACGGTATTGGTTTGAACTTCCATAAATAAGCTTTAGTTTTGCGCCCTGAAAGAATACTGTTCTTACGTACTTTATATTAATAGTAAAATAACATGGCGAATATTGGCAGGATTACTCAGGTTATCGGTCCGGTAGTGGACGTTAGCTTTTCCGGGTGAAAAATCTAAATTACCAAATATCCTCGATGCCCTGGAGGTAATCAAAGAAAACGGCCAGCGCATTGTGCTGGAAGTGCAGCAGCACTTAGGCGAAGACCGCGTACGGACCATTGCAATGGACTCTACCGAAGGTCTGACACGTGGCGCACAGGTGAATGACCTGGGCGGCCCGATCACGATGCCAACCGGCGAAGAATTAAAGGCCGTTTGTTTCAACGTAATTGGCGAGGCGATCGATGGTATTGCCGCAGCCAGTAACACCAGACGGTTTACCTATTCACCGGCATGCCCCGCGTTTCGAAGATCTGGCAACTTCTTCCGAGAGTCTTTATACCGGTATCAAAGTAATCGACTTATTGGATCCTTATGTAAAAGGTGGTAAAATTGGTTTGTTTCGGTGGTGCCGGGTGTAGGTAAAACCGTATTGATCATGGAACTGGTAAACAACATTGCAAAGGCTTATGCTGGTCTTTCGGTGTTTGCCGGCGTTGGTGAGCGTACCCGTGAAGGAAACGACTTACTTCGTGAATTCTTAGAATCAGATGTAATTAAATACGGCGAAGAATTTAAGCACTCTATGGAAGCCGGCGGCTGGGATTTGACTAAAGTAGACCAGAAAGCACTTGAAAGATTCTAAGGCAACCTTGGTGTTTGGTCAGATGAACGAGCCTCCTGGGGCCCGTGCCCGGGTTGCTTTATCCGGTCTTAACCGTTGCTGAAAGCTTCCGCGATGGCGACGGCGAAGGTGCTGGTCGTGATATCCTTTTCTTCATCGACAATATTTTCCGCTTTACCCAGGCAGGTTCTGAGGTATCGGCGCTTTTAGGTCGTATGCCATCGGCGGTAGGTTACCAGCCAACGCTGGCTACCGAAATGGGTGCCATGCAGGAGCGTATTACGTCTACCAAGCGTGGTTCTATTACTTCCGTACAGGCCGTTTACGTACCTGCGGATGACTTAACTGACCCGGCTCCGGCTACAACTTTTGCTCACTTAGATGCAACAACTGTACTTTCCCGTAAAATTGCTGAGTTAGGTATTTATCCTGCGGTGGATCCATTGGATTCAACTTCCCGCATTCTTATCTGCTGACGTTTTAGGTGATGAGCATTACAACACCGCCCAGCGCGTAAAAGAAATTCTGCAGCGTTACAAAGAATTCAGGATATCATCGCCATTCTTGGGTATGGACGAACTTATCTGAAGAAGATAAACTGGTTGTACACCGAGCCCGTCGCGTACAGCGTTTCTTGTCGCAGCCGTTCCACGTGGCTGAGCAGTTTACCGGTTTAAAAGGGGTTCTGGTAGATATTAAAGATACTATCCGAGGTTTCAACGAGATTATGGACGGTAAATACGATCACTTACCGGAAGTTGCTTTCAACTTAGTAGGTACTATCGAAGATGCCGTAGCCAAAGGTGAAAAATTGATGGCGGAAGCCAGATAATAAATTGTTTAGTTGTTGGTTGTTCGTTATTAGTTGTTGGAATTTCTCTGACGTTAAAAACGAACAACCACCAACCAACAACTAACAACTATAATTATGTATTTAGAAATAATCACTCCGGATAAAAAAGTTTTCGAAGGCGAAGTAACCGGAGCAAAGTTTCCCGGTACCCAAGGTTCGTTCGAAGTGCTGAACAACCATGCCCCGCTAATCAGTACTTTGGAAAATGGCGAATCCGGGTTACCACTACCGCCGGTCAGCAGATCTTTAACATCGATGGTGGTGTGGTAGAGGTGCTGAACAATAAAATTGTAGTATTAGCCGAAGCCGTTTTAAGCTAAGCTGAAATTAACTTATAACAGAAAAGCCTTTCTCTTAATTGAGGAAGGCTTTTTTGGTTTTGGAACTGTAGGATTAGACATTGAAAAAAATAAAAGCAATACTATTTTAGAAGTACATCGATTTCTTTTTCAAGCAATGGTAGTTCATTTTTAACAATGGCCCAGATAATATCTTCAGAAACGGTATCGTACCCGTGAATAATTCTATTTCTGGTATTTATTATCCTTCTTGCGTTATTAATTTGAAAAGTCGGATCTGCTTTTAAAATTCTGTTTAAAGCTTCTCCAATAATTTCAAGATTTCGCTCAATAGCTTTTCTGCCTTTTAAGTCTTGTTGAAATAAAGCAAAATCATTTCCATCCGGAAGAAAGCTATAAATTTCAACTACCGATCTTTTAATATCTGCTAACCATAGTTTAATACTATTTTCCATAAACAAGCACTTTCGTCCGGTCGATTTCTTGTTTAAGAAAGGGATTCCTTATTGCTTTTTGTTCTAAGAGATCAATTTCTCTTTGCAGAATTTGTTCTAATTGAAATTTTAATTCAAAATAATGATCAGCGTATTTAAGCGGGTCTGCCGATTCAATATCTACAATCAGATCGATATCGCTTTCAGCTTTAAATCTGTTGGTTGTAACAGAACCAAAAGCAAAAAGAGTACGAACGTTATGCGCATCGCAAAGCATTTTAATTTCTTTTATATGGTCACTGATTACTTGCATATTACCGGCAATTTAAAAATTAAACTGAATCAATAACGCTATATTTTCAAATAGGAAAACATCTTAAACAAAAACCTTCTTCACTTCTTTAACCACCCGAGCCAGATCTTCTTCCTGTAAATTACTTCCCGAAGGCAGACAAAGGCCCGAAGCAAATAAATTCTCGCTTACTTTCTCCCCATAGAACGGATAGGCTTTAAAAACCGGCTGCAAATGCAAAGGCTTCCAGAGTGGCCGGCTTTCAATATTGCAGGTTTCTAAATGCAGCCGAATTTTTTCCGTAGGAACGGTAGGGTTTTGGAGCGTAAAAGTGGTGAGCCAGCGGTTGCTTACGTGCCCGGCCGGTTCTTTCAGAAAATGCAGGCCTTCAAGCTCCTGAAAAGCTTCGCAATAATAGCTGAATATCTCCCGGCGTTGCTTTACCCTTTTCTCCAGCACCTCTAATTGCCCGCGCCCGATACCTGCCGATATATTGCTTAATCTATAATTAAAACCCAACTGCGAATGCTCAAAATGCGGCGCCGGGTCTTTGGCCTGCGTAGCTAAAAATCGCGCTTTCTCCACATGATCTTTATTATCCGAAACCAACGCGCCGCCCCCGGAAGTAGTAATGATCTTATTGCCATTGAAAGAGAAAATACTGATATCGCCAAGCTTGCCGGCTTTCTGTTTTTTATAGCTGGAACCTAAGGCTTCGGCGGCGTCTTCTATTACCGGGATTTCAAAGCGGCGGGCAATTTCCAGCAGTTCATCCATTTTGGCCGGCATGCCATATAAATGCACCAGAATTAAGGCTTTTGGTTTTTTGCCTTTTTTTATCCGGTCCTGTATGGCCTGCTCCAGAAATTCCGGGCTCATGTTCCACGTGTCAGGTTCGGAATCTACAAAAACCGGAGTGGCCTGCTGGTATAAAATAGGGTTAGCCGAAGCGGAAAACGTAAACGATTGGCAAAGTACTTCATCGCCGGAGCTTACGCCTAAAACGATAAGAGCCAGGTGGATGGCTGCCGTGCCGGAAGAAAGCGCTACGGCAAATCTGGATGTAGTGGCTTCGCAAAGTTCGCGTTCAAAACCTTCCAGGTTGGGTCCGGCCGGGGCAATAAAATTATCTTCGAAAGCTTTGTGAACGTAATTCAGTTCGTGACCGCCCATGTGCGGCGGCGATAAATAGATGCGGTTAGGCCGGTGTTTCATGCGTTTTTATGATGCGGGCCGGTAAACCGGCTGCGGTACAGTTGGCCGGCAACGAACGGGTAACTACCGCCCCCGCGCCGACTATGGTATTTTCTCCGACCTCCAGTAATTGAATAACGGTGGCGTTGGTGCCAATGTAGACACCTTCATTTAGTTTTACGTTGCCTGCCATATTCACGGCATACATCAGCGAACAAAAATCAGCGATCTCCACATCGTGGGCCAGCGTAGAAGCCGGGCTTACCAGTACGTGGTTACCGATCTTTACGTTGGTAGTAATTACCACATTCTGACAAATAACGCTGCCTTCCCCAATGTGACTTAACTGGTAATCGCGTAACTTAATGGAAGGGTGGAGCAGGGTGGGGAATTTAAGGCTGGTATTATGGAGCTGCCCGAATATTTTTCGTTTCGCTTTGCAGTTCCCGATACCAATAACCAGGTTTAATTCCGAAGTAACGGCGTTTAGCGTATCCATCGAACCAAGGTATGGAAAGCCGCCGATGGGTTCGGTAAAATCCTGCTCATCGTAAAATCCCAGGAAATTCCAGGCAGGCGATTCTTCGTTTATTTGCTGAATGAGGAGAGCAATTTCCCGCCCTAAACCACCAGCACCAAAAATAGCAATGTCTTTCATAGGCATTCTAAATCTAAACAAAGGTAAGATTTTAATCGGTTTTGGCCGGCCGTTGCGAACCCCGGAATTTCTCCATGGTGGCGTGGCCCTCAGCGCTCACCTCCTGGTGCCGGAATACTTTCTGCACCGTAAGCGCCAGGATTTTCAGATCGAACCGGAACGAAAGGTTGTTCACGTAAAAAAGATCGAGCCGGAAACGGTCGTCCCAGGTCTGGCGGTTGCGGCCGTTAACCTGCGCCCAACCGGTAATGCCCGGTTTTACGCTGTGCCTTTTCATTTCTTCCACAGAATACAGTTCAAGATACTCAACCAGAAGTGGCCGCGGACCAACCAGGCTCAGATCGCCTTTCAGCACGTTAAATAGCTGTGGTAATTCATCTAACGAAGTCTTCCGGATAAAATTACCTACCCTGGTCAATCGTTCGGCATCGGGTAATAACTTTCCGGCTATGTCGCGTTTATCGTTCATGGTCCGGAATTTATAAATGGTGAAGATCTTACCGTGTAACCCGGGTCTTTGCTGCTTGAAAAACACCTTTCCGTTGGTAAAAAACAACAGCAGGATTACGGCCAGAAGTACCGGCCAAAGCAAAGCCAATAGCAAAAATGCCACTAAAAAATCGAAGGCCGGTTTAATGAATTTCTGGTACAAGGCTTTACTTAGATCTTACGAAGTTAACTTAAAGCTCCAGAAAACGGTAGGGTTTAGGGCCGAAAAAGTAAAACCTTAACTTTTAGATTACTTTAGATGTCATCCTGAGCCTGTCGAAGGACCTAACGGGAACTCCTATGGAATTTGAGCGAAGCAATAAATTCCTTGAATCCAAGTTTGCGATGGCGATCGTGCGGATTTGTAACGCCTTAGATATCTCGGCAAGCTTGGGATGACCTAAATTCCCGGTTAAAAATAAATCGGCAAATTCGTATTCCAATTTTTTCGCAACTTTGCTGTTCAAACGTCTGCTGCATGATCTTATTTCCAAACGCCAAACTAAACATTGGGTTAAATGTAACCGAACGCCGCCCGGATGGTTTTCATAATTTGGAATCGGTTTTTTACCCGGTAAACTGGTGCGATGCGCTGGAAATTCTATCCGCAGAAGAAACCGCTTTTACTTCCTCCGGCATTGCCATTCCCGGCAACCCGGAAACTAACTTATGCCTGAAAGCCTATGAATTACTGAAAGCAGATTTCCGCCTGCAGCCGGTGAAAATCCATTTGCATAAAAACATTCCGATAGGAGCGGGGTTGGGCGGTGGTTCTTCCGATGCTGCTTTCACGTTGAAGGGATTAAACGAATTATTCGAACTACATTTAACTGCGGAACAGGTGAAAGATTATGCCCGAAAGTTAGGCGCCGACTGCGCTTTTTTCGTTCAAAACAAACCGGTTTTTGCCAAAGAAAAGGGCGATGTGTTTGAATCGCTTGCTTTGGAACTGAGTGATCATAATTGCCTGATCGTTTACCCGGAAATTCATATTACCACTGCCGAAGCCTACGGCAAAATAAAACCGCAACCTGCCGCTATCCCTTTAAAAGGAGCCATAAAAAACGGTATGGAAACCTGGCAAAAAACCGTAACCAACAGTTTTGAAGAAGCCTTATTCCCAACTTACCCGATCTTACCCGAATTAAAGAATCTACTTTATGAAAAGGGTGCAGCTTTTGCCTCCATGACCGGTTCCGGTTCGGCCGTTTTTGGTGTTTTTAAAAACGAAATTCCTGCCGGTTTAAGCTTCCCGGCTAACTTCCGGGTTTGGCAGGGCCGCCTTTAGCGCCTGCCGCCGGTTATAGACCGAATCCAGGATGGGGTAAATAAATACGGCGGCCAGGATTATTAATGCGCCGGAATAAAAGCCGGCAGACATCCTTTCCTTTTCCCCGAAAATGATCCAGGCCAGCAGAATGCCGTAAACCGGCTCCAGGTTCACGGTCAGGTTCATGGCAAACGCCGAAATGCGCTGCATTAAACGCACGCCGCCGGTGTAGGCATAAACCGTACAAACCAACGTCAGGATAAGCAACCAAACCCAATCCATGGCGCTCAGCGAAAAATCCAGGCTGGTGCTATCGGTAAAGAAGGCCAGGTAGACCGGGAAAAAAAGCACCGTAGCCAGGCAGGCGCCGCCCATTTCGTAGCAGGTAATGGTACCGGAGGGATATTGTTTGGTAAGCCGGCTGTTGATTATGGTAAACAAAGAAGCCATTAGTGCGGAACCTACCGCCATTACAATACCCACCGCATGATCGAATTCGAACTGGAAAATAACGTACAGCCCGATCATGATCAGAATGGCCAGAATAATTTCGTGGGGTTTGATCTGCTTTTTGGTAAACATGGGTTCCAGCAAAGCGGTCCATAAACTGGAGGTTGCCAGGCCAGCCAGCGAAATGGAAATAGAAGCCACCCGCGCCGAAGCGAAAAACAGGATCCAGTGCCCGGAAATTAAAAAACCTACGGCCAGCATCTGCAAAAAAGGTAGGGTTCCTATCTTAAAAAGTCCGCCCCGGAAATAAATGATCAAAGCCAGCGAAAGGCAGGTGATGAGCGTCCGGATGGCTACCAGCTCCACTGCCGGAATGGAAATAAGTTTGCCTAGAATGGCGGTAAATCCCCACAGAAAAATAATGAAATGCAATTCTAGAAAATCTTTTAAGCGGGGCATTTTTTAAATTTGAAAATTTGAAAATGAGGAAATTTGAAAATGGTTTTTACCAGCGTATGACAGCCAGTTCTGGCGCAAGCGTTAAATTTCGCTGGCTTTGGCTGGCGCAAGTGTTAAGCCGCAGGCGTCACTTGTGCCTTTTTACCCTTCGGAAGTCTCCAGACTTCCGTAAAACCGATAGCTGATTTTTAAATATGATTTTTAAAAAATAATTCCAAAATCTGAAGTTCCGTCCACGCAAGTCTGGAGACTTGCCCTTGTCTTTTAGTCACAAGTGACGCCTGCGGCTTAACACTTGCGCCAGGAAGTTGCCAGTAAGTCTTCAGACTTTCGTAAATTCAAACTTCCAACATCGTTTTCAAATATTCTGATAAGGATCTCAGAAAGTCTGAAGACTTTCTGAGATGAAAAGTCACAAGTGACGCTTACGCTTAACACTTGCGCCAGTTCCTTTTTTTATCGAATAATCGAATATCGAATAATCGAAAATCTAACGGGGTACAGTTTTATACAAAAAGGCTCCGATCACGCTGAAGATAATAAGCGGAATCCAGGAGGCGATCATGGGTGGTACGTCGCCAACCTGGGCCAGGCTGCGGCTCATGATCACGAAAATAATGAATACGAAAGCCAGCGCAAATCCTAAGGCTATTTGTAAACCTACCCCGCCACGCGATTTCCGGGAACTCAGAATTACCCCGATAACGGTAAGCACAATAATGGCAAAAGGATAACTGAATCGTTCGTATTTTTCTACCAGGTAAATATCCGTATCGTAGGCGCCGCGCTGCTGTTTATCTTTGATGAATTTGTTTAGTTCGGGCAGGGTAAAGGTTTCGGCCAGACGGAAGGTGCTTTCAAAATCTTTCGGCAACAGGTTGAGCGTGGTGTCTACCGATTTGCCGTAGCTGAGCGTTTCTTTTTCGCCGTCGAAGGTTCGCAGCGAATAATCGTTGATGCGCCATTTCTTCTTTTCCGGGTTCCAGGCAATGGCATCGGAAAGCAATTTGCTTTTTAAGGAAGTACCTTCAATTCTTTCCAGCGCAAATTTATAACCAATATTGGCCGAATTATTATAGCTTTCCATGTACACGTAACTTTCGGGCCCTACGCGCATGTGAATGTTGCGGGCATCGAAATTGAAAGGGTTTTTAATGTACTTTATTTCAAAAGCTACCCGGGTTTTATTGGCGTTCGGAATAACCCAGCCCAGTAAAGCAAAGATCACCGCCCCGATCATGGCTGCACCCACAATGAAAGGCACCAGCATGCGTTTAAAACTTACCCCGCTGCTCAGAATGGCAATAATTTCGGTGTGCGATGCCAGCTTGGCCGTAACAAAAACGGTTGCAATAAATACCGTAATCGGGCTGAGCATGTTAGCATAGAACGGGATCAGGTTCAGGTAATAATCCAGGATGATGGATTTGAACGACACGTTGTTCTTAATGAAGTCGTCGTTCTTTTCGGTGAAATCGATCACGCAGATAATGAGCACGCATAGCAGCACCACAAAAAAGAACGTGACCAGGAATTTCTTCAGAATATATTTATCGAGCAGTTTCAAGTTTAATTAATAATTAAGAATTAATAATTAAGGATCATTTTTAGTGGAATCGGAATATGGTTAATTCAGAAAGTAAATACGATTCGGTTTTATTTTAATGATTTCCCAATCGTTTTTTAAGGTCGTTTAATACGTACGTATGTTCGGCTTCAATGGCTTTTTCTTCCCAGAATTTCCAATAAAAACGCGGTTTCAGTTCGGTCTGGTAGGTGGTAAGGCGGGTTAATTCCGTGCCATTGGCTTTTGGTTGGAAAAGATAAACCGCATCTCTGAATTTCAACCATTTCCGCCCGGGTAACCTATATCGCCGCACTTCCATTTTCAGGATCTCACCTCTTTTAATTTCAACAACTTTTTCATCTATGGTGCCTTCCTTAAAATAACAGATCCGGCTGGCACCAACGGCTTCGCTTTCTAAAATGCATTTCTGCGGTACCGATAACCCCAGGTGCAGCAAAAACGGCTTTTCGGTATCCAAAGTATCTACCGACTTTATATGGTCGAAAACCACTTCCGGGGAGTAAGGTAAATAAATTTTGCTCTCCACCTCATTGTAGTCAAACTTTTCGGTAAAATAATGCTCCAGGGTGCCGGCAGAAAGCAAAACCAATAACGGAACAAACGTTAACCGGGCCGAATGCTTTTCAGGTTTACTGATTCCCTGCCGGAGCCAATAACCCAGCCAGGAGCCCAGAAAAACCAGAATAAACAGTAACGGCGATAAGGTAACCACGCAAAACAAGCCTTCCAGTTGGGAGGTAACCAGCAGATACAGGAAAATGACCACGCCGGTAATGGTGCCAAAAATAAAACCTACTCCGCAGGTTGGCCGCTGCCCCAAAAAGAACCCGATGCAGAGCGGAACCAGTACAAAAAAGGTAGAACCGTAGCCAATAAAATTAAAATGCAGCAAAGCAAACCCAATACCTGACAGCACCACCGTTAGGGCTACCATTGGTAAAAATTGCTTATTCTGGCTTAGGTCGGGCTGAGGCTTTTTCAAAGCTCAATTTTAATTATGAATGCAAAAGGAATTAGGTTGAAAAGTAAACCGGAAGGAAGCTTAACTGAAAAAAACGGTATCTCTTTAACGCAAAAAAGTAAGCGTTATTAATTCACATAGATGCGGTCAACTTTCCGGTCTAAGGCAAAGCTGCGGCTGGTTTCTTCCGGGTTATCGGTTTCGTATTCGCCTACAAATTCGCCGGGCGGGTTAATAAAATGAAGGGTTATCTTCTTGTCTTCGATGTTTATGAATTCCATATCCGGATCCAGGCCGTCGCGCTGTACCTCCATCTTCGGGTATTTTTCCAGCACTTCTTCTACCGTAATACCTACTTTCAATCCGTTTTCGGTTACAAATTCGTTTGAAAGAATAACAATACCGTGAACCGTGCTTTCGCCATCCAGGGTCCAGACAAAGAATTGGGGTACATCCGCTTTTAAAGCCAGCAGCCCTTTCGATTCGCCGTCTATGCCATACTCAAAAACCGATCGGGGAGTGAAAACATATTCCGGATACTTTTCGCGCAGGTTTTCAAGGGTCATTCCAATTTCGGCCATGCCTACCGTCTGGCCATTTATGAGTTGGGGCTCTATAATGTGCGGCAGCGGTTCTGCTTCGATCTCCGGGTTTAATGGTTCCTGAATTTCAACGGTCGCTTTTTCGTTTCTGGAACAGGCGCCAGCAAATAACCCTAAAATAAAAAGCGCAAACATTAGTTTTTTCATACCTAAGGTTTATAACCGGGTCATCAGTTTTTTTACCATTACGTTTTTCCAGGCGGCAAAGGTGCCTGCTTTAATTTGTTCGCGGGCTTGTTTTACCAGCCATAAATAAAACGTTAAGTTATGCACGCTGGCAATCATGCCTCCCAGGTATTTCTGGGCGTGCACCAAATGCCGCAAATACGCTTTGGTATAAAAGGTACTGGTATAGCCACCTAATTCTGCATCAATCGGACTGAAATCGTTTTTCCAGCGTTCGATTTTTGATATTGATAATGCCCTGCGTGGTAAAAAGCATGCCGTTCCGGGCATTGCGGGTAGGCAACACGCAATCGAACATATCTACGCCCAGCGCAATGTTTTCCAGGATATTAGCCGGGGTGCCTACGCCCATTAAATAACGCGGTTTATCTTTCGGTAAAATACCGCAAACCAGTTCCGTCATTTCGTACATCATTTCGGCCGGTTCGCCTACGATAAGCCCGCCAATGGCGTTCCCTTCACGGTTCAAACGAAGCAATAAATTCGGCAGACTGGGTGCGCAGATCTTTAAAGGTGCTGCCCTGCACAATGGGAAATAAGGTCTGGTCGTAGCCGTATTTGCCTTCGGTGGCGTCGAACTGCGTGCAGCAGCGTTCCAGCCAGCGGTGGGTCAGGTGCATGGAGTTTTTGGCGTAATCGTATTCGCAGGGGTAAGGCGTACATTCATCAAAAGCCATGATAATATCCGCCCCAATAATGCGCTGAATATCCATTACGTTTTCGGGCGAAAAAAAATGCGTGCTGCCGTCAATGTGCGATTTAAATTTTACGCCTTCTTCAATAATTTTCCGGGTGCCGCATAAAGAATAAACCTGGTAGCCGCCGCTGTCGGTTAGAATAGGTTGGTCCCAGCCGTTGAATTTATGCAGCCCGCCGGCCGCTTCCAGTATATTTAAGCCCGGGCGCAGGTACAAATGGTAAGTATTGCCTAGGATGATCTGCGCCTTAATATCTTCTTTCAGTTCGCGCTGGTGTACTGCTTTTACGCTCCCGGCCGTGCCTACCGGCATAAAAATAGGCGTTTCAATTTCGCCGTGCGCCGTGGTTACCTTACCGGCCCGCGCATTGGAGCCGGGGTCCTGCGCCTGTAGTTCAAAAGTCATTTTTCTAATTAAAAATTAAGAATTAATAATTAAGAATTTTCAAGACGAATATTCAGAATTATTAATGCTGCTGAGCAAGCCGGCAAAGATACGAACTACGGGCGGGTTTAAGTAATTAATCTGGTTTTACATTGGTAGCCTGCAGATTTTAAGGTAGTTTTGAAGCGTAATAGATCCCGAAGAATTTAAGGAAATTGAATCTGATAGCCACGCGTTATCTGGCCCTGTTTCTTAATTATTAACTGACAATACGCAATCAGGAGAAAAGTACCCCTTTGGAGGGTGTAGAAGGAGGAAAGTAGATTTATTGAAGATTCTCCCCTTGAGGACAAGCCAAACGGGAGTTTGAATTTGCGGGCGGAGCCAATAGAGGGGTGTTTACATTAACGAATAGTTTGCAGATCGTGCAGACACCCCTCCGGCTCCCCTCAAGGGGAGAGTCGCAGATAACGTAAAATCCTCCCCCTACCCCCTCCAAAGGGGGACAAAGAGCCTTAAGTAATGTCAATTATTAATTCTTAATTATTAATTAACTCAATGTTGCCCTTTCCGCTTACCATAGAAAATATTTTATTTCTGTTATTGGCCTTTACCGTACTGGTGCAGCTTTTTTACGCTTTTTATTATTTTCTGAGCCTGGCTTTCTACAAAAAACACTTGGCTATCGAAACCCCTGGCTTTCCGGTTTCAGTTATAGTTTGTGCGCACAATGAATATGAAAACCTGCTGCAATTAGTACCAAAACTTTTAAAACAGGAGTATCCGGCGTTTGAAATTCTATTAGTTGATGACCGCTCCAAAGACGAATCGGTAACGTACCTGCAACAGATCACCCAGCATTTTGCCAACGTTCGGCTGCTTACCATAAAAAATACGCCTGCCGGCTTTAACCCGAAAAAATATGCCCTGAGCCTGGGAATAAAAGCAGCCCGCTACGAACATCTGCTTTTCACCGATGCCGACTGCGAACCAACCAGCCCCCACTGGATCTCAGAAATGGTGAAAGGATATCGCAACGGCGCTGAAATTGTATTAGGCTACGGCCGGTATAAACATTTAGGGGGCTTCTTTGGTTATCTGTTAAATTACGAAACGATACTCTCCGCTATCCAATACCTTTCGTTCGCCATAAAAGGGAAACCTTATATGGGTGTTGGGCGAAATTTATCGTATACTAAAAGCTGTTTTTACCGCAATAAAGGCTTTGCTTCGCATATCAGGCAAACCGGCGGCGACGATGATCTTTTTGTACGCGACGCAGCGGCCAACAGTAAAATTGATGTGATCATAAATTACAATGCTCAAACCGAAAGCAAGCCGAAAGAAACTTACCGGCAATGGTGGCAGCAAAAAAGAAGACATTTAGGCGCAGGAACAAAATATAAATGGCAGGACCGGCTCCGGATTGGAACCTTTATTTTGGCAAACGTCTTATTTTATGTAACTTCCATTATTCTTTTGCTCCTGCGGGCCAGCCCGGTTTGGTTAGGAGCGATTTTTGCGGTGCGGAGTCTGGTAATTTTTACAATTTATTACCAATGCGCCAGTAACCTAAAGGAGCGGCTTTCAGTAGTACTCTTTCCGGTACTTGATCTGGTCATATTTCTTTAATTATGTGCTGCTGAGCGTATCGGTTTTAATGTTTAAAAAAGTAACATGGAAGTAAACAAACAATTCTCGGCGAAAGCCAAACATGACTTCAAACTTATACAGTCGGCGGTTGAAAACGGCGATGAGAAAGCTTATGCCGAACTGATGCAGATTTACAAGAAACCGGTATACCACGTGGTACTGAAAATGGTGCGGAACCCCGACGATGCCGAAGATCTAACCATCGAAGCTTTTGCCAAGGCGTTCCGGAACCTGCATAAATTTAACCCGGAATACGCGTTTCAGTACCTGGCTTTTCCGGATTGCTACGAACAACTGCATCGATTTTATCCGGAAGAATAAGATCAAAACCATGAGCATCGATTCGGCCATTAAGATCGATAACGGCGATGAGATAACCATCGATTTTAAAGATACCAACTTAACTCCGCAGGAAAGCGCGATCAAAAATCAGAAGATCGAGATCATGCAGTTTATTGTGGCCAAGTTGCCAGATAAATACCAGCGCCTGGTTACCTTGCGCTACTTCGACGAATTTTCGTACGAAGAAATTGCTACCGAACTGAACGCGCCGCTGGGTACCGTAAAAGCCCAACTGCACCGCGCCCGCGAGTTGCTCTATGACATGGTAAAAAACAAGAAACACCTTATTTAGTGATTAGTGAATAATGATTAGTGATTAGTAAAGAATCCTTACAAAATGAACCCTGGCCTCGGCTGGGGTTTTTTCGTTTAAAATCCTAGCGTTTTGAATAGCCATGAAAAGCCGGAAATGCGTAATTGCAACAAAAAAACGCTTACTTTCGCTTTCAATTCGTATTTCTGAATCACGCGTCCCGGAATACTAATCACTAATCATTATTCACTAATCACTAGTAAATGTGGATATCATAAAAAAATACTTCCCCGAAATTACCGGTTTGCAGCAGGAGAAATTCACCCGGCTGAACGAATTGTACCAGGACTGGAACGCCAAAATAAACGTGGTGAGCCGCAAAGACATCGATGAACTGCCAACCCGTCATATCCTGCATTCTCTGGGAATTGCCAAAGTAATTCAGTTTCCGGCGCACAGCCACGTGCTGGATGTAGGCACCGGCGGCGGTTTGCCGGGTTTGCCGTTGGCAATTCTGTTTCCGGAGGTTCGGTTTCACCTGATCGATTCTATCGGGAAGAAGATCCATGTGGTGCAAAGCATTGCCGATGAGCTGCATTTGCATAACGTAACCGCCGAACAGATCCGGGCCGAAAAGGTGCATGAACGGTTTGATTACATTGTAAGCCGTGCCGTAGCCCGTTTAGCCGAATTCTATCAATGGGTTCAGTTCAGCTTTAAGAAAACCGATATGCCCAATCCCGGTCTTTATTATCTGAAAGGCGGCGACCTGACCGAAGAAATTGCGGAATCGGGGCTGGTTACGGAGCTGTTCGATCTGAAAAATTACTACGAAGAGGATTTCTTCGATACCAAGAAAGTGGTACATGTACCCTCTTTTGGCAAACAGCATTAGTTTTCCAGCTTGAAAACGCTATCTTTTTAAAGCAAAAAACTCCGACGAAAGCCGGAGTTTTTTGCTTTATAGCTTAGGAAATTAATTTAGGTAATGTCATCCTGAGCAATAGCGAAGGAACTTGTTGGCGATTTGGAGCAAAGTTTCAACTGTCAGCTTATTAGGTTCTTTGTTATCGCTTCCCGAAACGCTTCGGAACAGGCAGGATGAAAAAACTTCAGAAAGCCAAAACCTGAAAGTTGAATTTGAGTACCAATTAATCATTAATCATTAATCATTAATCATTAATCATTAATCATTAACTCTCCGCCGTTTCCGCACCTGCCAGATAACCAGCATTAACGCAATAAATGCCAGCAACAGGCCGCCAATTTTACTCCAGTTGAACGGATGGTTTATACTGCCAGTCCGGGTTACGTTAGCATCTATTGCCCGCATGGTAATAGTATCGGTGCCTTTAATTTCAACTTGAACGGAGCCCGCGCCATTGGTAAATTCTACCGGAAGGGTCTGCCCGTTTATTTCAAATAAATGTTTTCCTTTAACGCCTTCATCAATTTTTTTATCGGTTCCCAGCGCCCGGATATTGATGATGTAAAGGTCCGGCGTTTTGGTAGTAACGGCAGATACAAATTCAAAATCCTGCACCACCAGGTAATCCGGTAATTTAAAGCTGTAAGTGCTTTGGTCTTCCTGTTTTACCGGAATATCCTGGGCGGTAACAGATAAATTAATCAGAAACAGTAGGAAAATCGTGCTGAAAAGTCGCTGCATAAGGTAATGTTAGGGCTTAATTGCTGGGTAAACTTACAAATTTATGCCGGAAATCAGGCAGTAAGAAAAGCCAGTGCCCGCTTTTCTGAATAGTAAGTGCCTTTCCGGAAATCCAGCGAAAAGCCTACATGACCGCCGTATTTCGGCATTTCCAGGAACAGGTTCGGGTTGGCTTCGGCTTCGGCTACCGGAAAACAGGCTTCCGATAAGAACGGGTCGTTCAGCGCATTTACCAGCAACGTGGGCACTTTTATGCTTTTCAGATACGCTTTGGAGCTGCTTCTGGCATAATAATCGTCGGCGCTGGCAAAACCGTGCAACGGCGCTGTAAAACGGTCGTCAAACGCCTGAAAATCCTTTATTTTATGGTAATCCGAAAGTTCGATCTGCCCGTTGGCTATGGGTAATTTCTGTTCAAGTTTCAGACGCAGCGATTTCAGGAAACGTTGCAAATAGATCCGGTTTTCGGGGCGGGAGATCTGGGTAGCCGAGCTTTTAAGGTCGCAGGGCACCGAAAAGGCAACTGCTTTCTTAACTTCGGCTGGCACGTTTTCCGGCGCTTCGCCCAGGTATTTAAGCGTAATGTTGCCGCCGGCACTAAAGCCGCCCAGGTAAATGGTTCGGTATTTTTTCTGCTTCAGCGCATACCGGATCACAAAATCCAGGTCCTGGGTTGCGCCTAAATGGTAAGAACTGAGGAGGTTATTGGGTTCGCCGCTGCAACTCCGGTAATTCCAGGCCAGGGCACTTATGCCGGCCGCATTAAACGTTTTTACCATGCCTTTTATGTAAGGCCGTCCGGCATCGCCTTCCAACCCATGCGACAAAATCAGCAAAGCATCAGAATCCACTTCCGACCAATCCAGATCCAGAAAATCCTGATCAGGGGTGGTAACCCGTTCGCGTTGGTAAATTACATCGTTAACCGTGCGTAAAATGCTGGGAAAAATGGTTTGGAGGTGGCCGTTAAAAAGGTAAAAAGGGGGCTGAAGATCAGGTGATGGAAGAACCGGCATAAAATTTAAAGTATGCGCAAAATTACGAAAACCGCCGGAAGAAAAACGGTATCAGTTTGGCGCCGAAAAGTCAGGGTTGTGGGTAAAATCCGGGTCCGAAAGCGTTTCCAGGAATTGGATGATCTGCGTTTTTTCGGTTTCGGTTAGCGTTATTCCCGGCGTGGTATTTTGTTTGAGAACCGGATCCAGCGAAGCAGAATTTTTTACGCCGGTGCGGTAATGTTCCAGCACATCGTTCAGGGAATTAAAACGGCCGTCGTGCATGTAAGGCGCCGTGAATGCAATATTCCGAAGGGTCGGGGTTTTGTACTTTCCAATATCTTCCGGTTTTCCGGTTATACGGCCGCGTCCCCAGGCCAAGGCTTCAAAATCATCAGAAAAGGTATTGTCCAATCCGTTATTATGATAGGCAAAATCGGTAAAAAAGTCGGTGGTGTGGCAGGAGCCGCATTTCTGCCGGAATAACGTCAAGCCTTCCAGTTCTTCGGAATTTAAAGCGCCGCCTTCGTTGCGGATGTATTTATCGTAGCGGGAATTGGCAGAAATTAGGGTGCGCTGGAACTGCGATAGGGCTTTGGCGATATTTACATAGGAAACCGTATCGGAACCGAAGGCGCTTTTAAAAAGGGCAGGGTATTGCGGGTGGTTTTGCAGTTCCGGTAATAATTGTGTCATGTCCTGACCCATTTCATCTTCGTGTCTTATGGGGCCAAACTTAAGCGATTCCAGGTTTTTAGCGCCGCCGTCCCAAAACCAGCCTTTCATCCAGGCCAGGTTCTGCAGGGCAGGAGCGGAGCGGTGCAATTCCTTTCCCGATGCGCCATGGGTGGCCAAAGCAACGCCATCCGAAAAAGCTTTTTTCTGATCGTGGCAGGTAGCGCAGGAGATCTTGTTGTTGCCGGAAAGAATGGGATCGTAAAATAATTTGCGGCCCAGTAAAACGCCTTCGCGGGTAAACGGGTTATTTTCCGGGTGCGGAACGGTTTTTCCCAGGTTGGCTGGAGCAACAACAGAAAACGGTTCCGGCGTTTGCGCATCGGGTTGGTGGCAGCCGGCAAGCCCCACTAAACTTAAACCGATAAGCAAACGCCGGAACCGTATCATTTTAGAGCAAAAAACTGCTGGTCTTCGTTCGTAAAAACCAGCATGGTTAATTAATGTACGCCGTGAATTTTGAACATGGTCGCGTAATTATCGGCCACCAGTTTAGCAGCTGCATTAGAGGTTGCGGCTCCGGAAATTCTAGGAGTTGCTTTAATATCCATAACGTTCGGTCCACCAAACTGCACCTTAAGGTCTGCGTAAATATGCACCTTCGGGTTGTTGTCGATATCTATCCTGGTAGGTTTTGGTAAAGTAAGTTCTACGTGGCGCAAACTCCGGTTATGGCCTATGTCGTAATCAAGTTTGTTATCAAATGCACCATTAGCAGTATTTTGATATAAACCTCGGGAGTGGAAGAAAATATAACTGGTGGTCCACATCCAGCTCAGGTGCGAAGTTTGCAAATGCCAGATCGCCGGTGGCGGGTACCGTCTCATTTTGAACCGAATCTACGCCCACCATGAACCGGATCTTTACATAGTCAGCGGCCGGTACATTTTTAATTTTGAAGGTTTCTTTGATAGTTTTAGTGTCTTCTTCCAGAAAGATCAGGTGATAGCTTTGAGGCTCTTTAAACGTGCTGCCATCCGCCTTAACTAATTCCACGTTAGAGATATAATAACCAGCCCGGTCAAGCTTTACCTGATCGTTATTGGCGGTGGTGAAAATTTTTTCTAATTCAAAATCCTCATTGCCAAAACGATTATCGAAGTACATTTCTACGCTGCTTTCTTTGACTACGGCCGGCGGATCTGCCGGTTTGGGTTTATCATCGTTCTTATCGCAGCCGGCAAATAGAAAGGTTCCTAAAAAAAGCAGGACAGGTAATTTAATGTAACTTTTCATGGTATTCATTTTTAGGTAGATGGAAGACGCTTAAATTTAAGAACTGAAATTTTTTACTTTGCCAGTTTACCGTCTTTGAACGGATCGGAAAAACGGGGATCGTTTATAAAGGTGGTATCGGTTAAGGTGTGCAGGAAAGCAATTACCTGGCTTATTTCCTTAGGCGTTAAGCCAAGCTGATCATGGGCATTGCCGGTATTGCTCACAAGCATTTCCGGATGTATGCCAGGGCTGCCTTTTTTTACTTCATTGTTGTAATGGTTCATTACTTCGTCCAATGTTTTGAATCGCCCATCGTGCATGTAAGGACCCGTTAAGGCAATATTTCGTAACGTTGGCGCTTTAAACCTTCCGTTATCTTTGGGGTTACCCGTTACCTTACCTAAACCAGGGTCAGCAAAAGTATTGTCCAGGCCATTATTAACGATCAGATCGCGGGTATAGAACTCCTTACCCCCGTGGCAATCGAAGCAATTCGCAGTACGTTTGTTTGGCGGTAAAGGAATTCCGGGCATTTCCTCCGGATGGGTCATGAAGAATAGCCTTTTGCCGGCCAATTCATCCGGGTCAAGCATAGCCGTGCCTCTTTCCTCCTGATCGAATTTTGAATTGGAAGAGATCAGGGTTCTTTCGAACTGACCTATTGCTTTCTGGATATTTTCTTCGGTAATAACGCTGGAGCCAAATGCTTTCAGGAACAAAGGCGGATACGTGCTGGTATTCTGCAGTTTGTTTACCGAACGGCTCAGGTTCTGGTGCATTTCAATGGTGCTTTCCAAGGGAATATGGGCTTGCTCCTCCAGTGAATTGGCACTGCCATCCCAGTTAAAGTTTTTACGCCAGGCCAGGTTTATCAACGCCATGGTATTTCGGGTGCCTACTGCGCCGGTAAGCCCGCTGCTAACCGCATTGCCCCCGTCAGAAAACGCAAATTTCTGCTGGTGGCAGGTTCCGCAAGACATGGTATTATTGGCCGAAAGTCGTTTTTCATAGAAAAGCATGCGGCCTAAAGCCACGCCCTGATCCGTAGTAGGATTATCTTCCGGAGCCGGGAAACCAATGAATAACTCCGGCAGCGGTCCCGGATCGTACATCGTAGTGCCGGGCGGCGTTTCCGGTTCCTGCTGACAGGCAACCACCAGGAAAACAAAAGCACAAAATATGGTTAATCGCTGTTTCATAGAGTTTTAAGACTTGTAGGCTATTTCTAACTATAACCTAAATGTAGGATTTTTAGTTTAAAAACCCTATTAATAGGCCCTCATACCAGTAGTCGTAAAATTTTCTGAAACGGTTGCCTTGCTATTTAAAAATTAAGCCGCTATATTTGCACACTCAATTAGAAAACGTAATTTAATTTTTGAAAATAGTAAATCATGGCTAATCATAAGTCGGCATTAAAAAGAATCAGATCAAACGAAGCGAAACGCGTATTAAACCGTTACCAGGCAAAATCAACCCGTACGGTTGTTAAAAGACTGCGTGCTACTACTGACAAGAATGAAGCAACTGAGCTTTTCAAAACTGCTTCTTCTATGCTGGATCGTTTAGCTAAGAAAAACATTATCCATAAAAACAAAGCTGCTAACAACAAATCGAAGTTAGCTAAATTTGTAAACGCGCTGGCTGCTTAATTAAAGCAACAGTCGTTTCAGAGCTTTAAAAGCCCGGTTTTATAGGGCTAGTTTCTTTGCAGAAGCCTGGTGTTTGCGCACCGGGCTTTTTGTATTTTAGTTTTTTACCCTGAAAAGGTACCGTTTTGCAGCCGGGCAAGGGGATTAATTGAGACGGTTTGTAGGATTTTTAATCCTTCACGGCGAGAATTGGCCGTTGTTGGATTTGTTACCAAGCTGCCAGGCCAAGGGAAATAACTGTAGAGACGCAAGATTTTGCGTCTTTTCACCACATTTGTGTCTTTTCACCACAATTGGAGAATAAATGCAATTAACCCTTACTCTTTCTGCCCTGAACGGAGACGCAAAATCTTGCGTCTCTACAGTTACAGGTAGGCCAAAAAGCTGCCCTGTTCCGTAATTTCTAACTGGGCTTTCCGTCCGCACACCAACGCAACATTATCGGGTTCGTGCCCCACCGGGAAACCAAAGCAAACCGGGTAGTTATAATGCGCCGTCCGCTCCTGAATAATTTCGTAAGCAGTCCGTCCAAAAGGGATCAGGTTATCTTTCATATCGCTCATTTGCCCAATGATCAGGCCGGCCAGGTTATGTAATTTGCCGCACCGGTCCAAATGCACCAGCATCCGATCTATATGGTACAGGTATTCGTCCAGGTCTTCCAGAAACAAAATTTTGCCGGCATAATCGAAATCGGATTTGGTGGCAATAATGGTGTGGAGAATGGATAAGTTGCCGCCAACCAAATGGCCTTCCGCCGTGCCTAAACGGTTAAAAGCATGTGGTGCAGCCTGGTAATTAACTGGTTCGCCGAATAAGATCCGGCGGAGGCTTTCAATAGCGTCTTCGCTGCCTTCCCGAGCGAACAAAATGGGCATGATGGCGTGCAGGCTTTCAAAACCCAAGGCATATAAATGAGCATGCAGGGCGGTTACATCGCTGAACCCAATAAGCCACTTTGGATTTTTTGCGAACCCGGAAAAATCAATTTCATCTAATAACCGGGCCGTGCCGTAACCGCCGCGGGCGCACAGAATGGCTTTAATTTCCGGGTTATCCAGCATGTGCTGCAGGTCAGCCTGCCGGAGGGCATCTTCGCCGGCAAACTGGTGAAAATCGGCGCCGATGGTTTTTCCTAATATTACTTCCAGGCCCCAGCTCTTTAAAACCGCAATGGCAGGTTCCATTTCCGCGAAGCTTACTTTACGGGCGGTAGAAATAATGGCAATTTTATCGCTGGGCTGGAGGTTTTTCATAGGTATCGGAAAATCAGGCTTGAATCGCAGCGCAAAATTAGCAACTCGTTTTTATCTTATGACCGGGTTCAGTTTTTTTGTTAAAAGCGATACCGTTTTTATAGGTTTCTGTTTTTTCTCATGAGCTGTTTCTGTTATCCGGTATTTTTTTCTGGAGCGCCAAACCTCCCGGTTCCTTTTAAAGTTGGGGCCGGCCAGGGGTGGCGGACTGTTTGAAGTTGATAATAGTGCATTTTACAGCTTGTGACTTTGGTGCTTCGGTCTGTGAGGGCACAGACCGAGGTGAGGATATTGGTGAATCAGGTTTGATGCGCAAAATTAGCAACTCGTTTTAATTCCGTTGGGGAAAGCGGGTTTTTATACGGGAAATAATACCGTTTTTAAGGGTTGGAGCCAGCAGGTGCTTCAGCGCTTATTTTACCAGTTCCGCTTTCAGGATTTTATCGCCAATCTGGAGCTTGTGCAGCGCTTCCATGCCGGAAATTACTTTGGCGAAAATGGTATACCGGCCGTCTAAATGCGGTACATAATTGTGCGTAATAAACCACTGGCAGCTTTCGGTGTCTTTGCCGGCGGAAGCCAGGCCTACGGTGCCTTCTTCGTAGTGCAGGTCGGCAAATTCAGAGCGGATGGTATAATCGGTACCGCCCCAGCCATCGCCGCGCGGGTCGCCGCCCTGGGCCACAAAGTTAGGCACCACCCGGTGAAAGTTAAGATCATTATAAAAGCCTTTTTCTACCAGGCTTACAAAATTGGCTACCGTGCCCGGGGCTTCTTCTACGTATAATTGAAAAGTAATATCGCCCTGGCTGGTTTTGATAAGCACTTTTTGTTCTTTGGGAAGTCTCTGGATCAGGTCCCAGTTTATGGGGTTGGCGGCAGGGCTTTTGGGCGGTTCGGGGGCGGGTTTTCCTTCGAAAAAGGCTATCGTTTTCTGTAGTTCAATGTAAGTTTCTACGTCCCGCGGAAGTTTAATATTGGCCTGAGCGGTTTTCAGAAATTCAAAATCAGTAATTGTTTGTTTGAAGTTCAGTTCCGGTTCGCGGAGCAAAGTGGCAGCCGTACCTATTAAAGCCACATCGCTGGAAGCAGCCGCCTTTTTAAGAAGTTCGGCAAAAGCCATTTTAAGGTTTTCCGGAAATTGCGGGTTTTTCCGGATCATTCCCAGTGCTTCGATGCCGTAGGTAGAGATTACCGGGTTTTTTGCTTCAAAGGTTTCTTTCTCCAGAAAGGAATAGGAATTTATATCGTTTCCCAAGGCATTCAGCAAAGCGCCTTTTTCGTAAATATTATCGGTTTTCCGGTACCGGCTGATTATCTCCGTGCGCAGCATTTCCTGATCTTTGGTAGCTTTTAAAGCCGCACCATAAAGCAAAGCCCGGGTTCGCCAGTCGGTTTGTTTCCGGGCCAGGGTTTGCAGCATTTCGGGGCTTTCCTGATTACGGGCAATCATGACTTCTGCCGCGGTGAGTCTTACGTGGGGATTATTATCTTCAAGCGCCGTTCTGAAAAAACCGTTCAAATCTCCGGCCTGGTCTTTCAGGGAGCGGATAGCGCTTAACCTAACCCGGTAATCGGGATCGTTGGCGGCCAGGTTTTGCAGGTATTTAGCACTTTCCGGGCTTTTTACCTTTCCCAAAGCACTGGCTTCGGCACTCCTGACTGTATATTCCGGTTCCTGTTCAATGGCTTTTTGAATAGCTGCAAAATGTGCCGAAAGATCGGCTTTGCCGCTGCGGGCCAATGTTTGCGCCGCCGCTAACCTTACCGGCATAGCATGGCCTTTTCCCAAAAAGCTTACCGCTTTCGTAAGGGCGTTAGCCGGCAACGGGCCCCGTAAAGCGGCCCGATACAAACCCCAGGCCTGGCCGGTCTGAAAATCCGGGTCCGGCGTATCGTAGGTGGTAAGCATGCTGATCCCTTTTTCGGTAGCCACTTTCCCTAACGCTTCGAACATTTCGGCGCGGGCGGGTTTATTGGTTTCTTTGTTCAGCACAGCAATGATCAGGTCTTCAGCTACGGCATCGCCGGTTTGGCCTAAGGCGTAGGCAGCAGCTTGGCGAACTTTTGCTTCCGGGTCTTCAAGAAGGGCGGCAAGCTGCGGAACGGCAGTCTTATCCTGAACTGATCCAAAAGCGGATGCTGCAGCTTCGCGGTAGGTTGGATTTGCATCTTTTAAATAAGGAAGCAATTGGGCCGTATTCCGTTCGTCCTGGAAAGTATAAATGGTGCGCAGGGTCTGGTCCTGGAATTTATTGGTAGCAACCTGGCTTTTTTGTTTTGGTTTCTGGCATCCAGCCAGGAGAAGCAGAAAAAGGACCGGTAAATATTTTTTCATAGAAGTTGAGCTAAGGATAGTTTGTTTGGTTTGCAGGAGTTGCTTATTCGGCCAAAGGTAGTTGTTGGTGAAAACACCAACAACGGCGGGAAAAAGGCCCTCCCCTAACCACTCCAATAGGGGAGCCGCAATACGTGACTTTTAAATATGGCGAAAGATTTTTGAATGAAGTATGCTTCAGAAGTCAATTTTTGAGGCTGCGCCTCACTGAAGTTACAAACTTCAGATTATTAAAAGGTTCAGGTTTGAAAACCTGAACCAGCAACGTAATTGCTAAGCTTATTTTTCATCCAGATCACTTTTAAATCCCTAATCCCTACCGTTTTTAAGAGCTTTTGCTTAGAAAAGTTCGCCCTGGCGGTGGGAGCTTTCGAAGTGGAGGAGCCATTTTTTTCGCCAAAGGCCCCCGGCATAGCCGGTAAGGGAGCCGTTGGCCCCAATAACCCGGTGGCAGGGCACTACAATGGCCAGCGGGTTTTTACCGTTAGCGCTCCCCACAGCCCGGGTATAGGTCTTTTCGCCAAACTGCAGGGCTACATCCAGGTAAGAATGGGTTTTTCCGAAAGGGATCTGCTTTAAATGTTCCCAGATCTTTTGCTGAAATTCCGTGCCCGTTGGTTTTAAATTCAGATCGAAAGTTTTGCGGGTACCTTTAAAATATTCGGTAAGCTGGTCGCGGCAGGGTTGCAGCGCTTCCGGAATCGGATTTGAAATTTCGGTTTCCGGTGGCGTTTCGTCGCAAAAAGCAATTTCGGAAATAAAGTCTCCGGAACCGGTAATCCGCAGCCAGCCCAGCGGGGTTTGGCATAGGGTGGTAAAAAAAGTTTGCTCCATGGGTCTGGGTTTTTAGCCGGAAACACTACCGTTTTGGCAGGAAGTTAGAATAAAAAAGCAGCTCCAAAAAATTTCGGAGCTGCTTTCTAAAAATGTAAGGTTTAATTTAGTGGCTTACGATCAGTTTTTTGGTTTCGATTGAGCGGCCGTCTACCTGCAGGGTGTAAAAATACACGCCATTTGACAGATTAGAAGTGGTGATAATGGCAGTGCCTTGTTTCTGGGTTAGTTCAACTTCTTTTACCAGGCCGCCAATGGCGTTGAAAATGCGTAGTTTGTTGTTTTTTGAGCTGGCTGGCAGGCTGAATTCAATAGTAGTTAGTTCGTTGGCAGGGTTCGGATTTGGTATACCAATGCTGGTGCCATTTTTATTATCTTTGCGGGTGCCCATTACGGCTGCCGTGGCATCGTAACGAACGGTAACGTGTACAGAATCTGTGGCATTTACCGAGCGGAAAAATGTATAACGAATAATGGTTATACCCGCATGGCCGTTTGGTTCATAAATGCCGTCGAAAGAATTGTTGGTGGCACCTGCCGGCATCGTTTCAGCAATAGGAGAAACCGATACGTTATAAGGGTAGCAGTTTACGCCCCAGCAGAAATTGTTTGCCGAGCCTGCTACTTCCTGTATCATTTTGCGGCGCACCTTAACATCAATAGGCTGCGTGCCGGTATTAACCACCGGAAAAGTTGCCATCAAAGGCGCTGCCTGGTTAAAAGTACCGTTAACTGAGAAGGTAGCATAAGCAGTACCTTGTCCATTCTGAATTTGTACAGTAGTAGATTGCGCGATGGCTGCCGAAAAGGAAAGTCCGGCTATAATGGAAAGTAGAGTTTTTTTCATAGATACATAGATACTAAGAATACGAAAAGCGTGAATCCGTAACTAAAATGGCTAAAAGAGAAAAATAAGGTAACCTGTTGTACGGCAATTTAGCTAAATTTCTCTACGGAAATGTTTATTAATAAAAAAGGCAGCTCCGGAATTTCCGAAGCTGCCTTTTTAGTGCTGTAAGTTTACTATTAGTGTCTTACGATAAGTTTTTTGGTTTCTACTGAGCGGCCATCTACCTGCAGGGTGTAAAAATATACGCCGTTTGGCAGGTTAGAGGTGGTAATAATGGCAGTTCCCTGTTTCTGAACCAGCTCTACTTCTTTTACCAGGCCGCCGATGGCGTTGAAAATGCGCAGTTTGTTGTTGCGTGAATTTGCCGGTAAGCTGAACTGCACTGAGGTTAAATTGCTGGCCGGGTTTGGCGAAGCAGCGCCAATACTCACGCCGGAAGCATTCAGGTCTTTGCGGGTACTCAACATAGAGGCGGTAGCATCGAAACGAACCGTTACGTGTACAGAATCTGTAGCGCCAACTTCTTTAAAGAATGAATATTTAATGATGGTAACGCCCGGCATGTTGTTAGGCGTGTAGTCTCCAATAAAAGAATTGTTGGTAGCACCCGCATTAATAGTTTCTGCATCCGGAGAAACCGAAACAAAAGGAGGGTAGCAATTGATGCCCCAGCAGATATTGTTTTCAGAACCCATTACTTCCGAGATCATTTTGCGGGCAACCTTTATAGATAAAGGCTGGGTGCCGGTATTAACAACCGGGAAGGTTACGGCAAGCGGCGAAGCCTGGGTAAACGTTCCATAAACCGTTGCCGGAGCATTCTGGATCTGGAGGGTGGTTTGAGCAACAGCACCTGATATTGAAAAAGCAGCAAAAAGGGCAAGTAAAGTTTTTTTCATGGGCAATAAATATAAATAATTGGCAGGTTTAAATAAAAAGGGCCTTAACAAAGGCAAAAATAGGTTTCGCTAAAATTATATAACGAATTGTTTTCAAAGATGTTAAAAAATATTTAACTTCCCAAATCATTTCAGCAAAATAACTAAACTTCTAACGTTTTATGAAGAAACTTTTACTTCTTGTCGGGGCTTTTCTTTCCCTGAATGTTGCGCAGGCGCAATACTATTATTTAACCGGAAGCGGCGGTAACCCGGGTAACATCAATCCAGATGCAGAATACCCGGTTGCGGGTGGTTTGCCTGCCGGCTGGACGACTTTGTTTACTGGTACTGCCAGTACCTTAACGACACCGGTGTGGTCTCCGGTAGCTACGGTTCCTTTTGCGTTTTCTTTTAACGGAACGCCGGTTACCAGCTATAAAGTTTCAACTTCGGGTGTGTTAACTTTTTCTACGGGTGCTACTACTGTACCTACCGAGGTAAATACTACGTTGCCAGACGCTTCCATTCCGGATAATTCAGTTTTGGTTTGGGGACTGATGGCCAATGCCGGCGATTTTATTATTACCAAAACGTTTGGTACTGCACCAAACCGCCAGCACTGGATTCAGTTTAACTCCTATAGCCATCCGGGCAACCTCAATATCTTTACTTACTGGAGCATTGTACTGGAAGAAACCACCAATAAGATCCATATTGTAGATCAGCGTTCTGCCAATGGTGCTTTGAGTTTAACTCTTGGCCTGCAGATGAATGCTACGACTGCTTTAATGGTTACTGGTTCGCCAAACATTAGCAGTTCCACACTTACCACGATAGATCCAACCCCGGTAGATAACTCTTACTACACTTTTACTCCTGGTACTCAGCCAGCCTTCGATATGACGGTAACGGCTATTAATGTGCCTTCTTACCTGATTCTGGCTAATGCGCCGTTTACTATTACGGGTGTAATTAAGAGCCTGGGTACTACCCCGGTTATTTCTTTCACCCTGAACTATTCTATTAATGGCGGCCCAACAGTTTCTGCTCCGGTAACAGCTAATATTGCTACCTTAGGAACTTATGCTTTTTCGCATCCTACTACCTGGACCCCAACTGTAACCGGCAACTATACTATTACCGCATGGGCTACCAACATTAACGGAAGCAACGCCGATATGGTAACTTCGAACGATGTGGGATCCAAAATTGTGGCGGTTTTAGCAGCTTCCGCACAGCGCACCGTATTACACGAAGTATTTACCAGCTCCACTTGCGGACCATGCCTGCCAGGTAATAATAACCTGAAAGCAGTAACTACAAACAACCCTGGTAAATCTATAGATATTAAATATCAGCAGGATTTCCCTGGGGCCGGAAATGACCAATACCAGACCCCTGAGTCATTAGCTCGTCGCGGTTATTATGCTATTAACTCTATTCCCCGCATGGAAGTAGATGGCGGCTGGGATGGTAACGCCTCTAGCTATACTGCTACCTTGTTAAATCAGGCCTATAACAAACCGGCATTGGTGAGCATTTCCGGTACGCATACAATAGTAGGTAAAACGGTTACGGCTCAGGCTGTTATTGATCCAATGGGTAACAATATATCAAGCAGCAACCTGGTTGTGCATATGGTAATTACAGAGAAGCGTACCATCAGAAACATCCGTACTAACGGCGAAACGGAATTCTTCGATGTAATGAAAAAAATGATGCCAAATCAGAATGGTAATGCTATCCCTGCGCTTACCGGTGCTCCTGTTACTATTAACCAGACGTATTCATTCCCGGCTAAAGCTCCGATAATTGCTCCAAAAGGTCTTTTCCCGGATTCCGTAGAAAACTTAAACAATCTTGATGTAACGATCTTCCTGCAGGATCATGTTACTAAAGAAGTTTTCCAGGCGGCTCGTTCGTTACGTACTAACAACCCAACCGGTATAGCTGAAAGCACTTTAAGCTCTTCTGTAATGCTTTATCCTAACCCTTCTAACGGAAATAACGTGAACCTGGCAATAAGCCTGGAAAATGCGGAAAACGTAGAAGTGAAAGTAGTTAATGCAATCGGCCAGGTAGTGTATACCACCAATCCTGGCAAATTGAAAGCTGGTAATAACAAAATTGCGCTGGATCTGAAAGGTCAGGCCAATGGGATTTATTTTGTTAAAGTGAATATTGGTAACAAAGTTGTAACCAAAACCCTTAGCCATTCGCTTTAATATTCTTTAAATAAGGAACCGGCAGCGCAAGTTGCCGGTTCTGTTTTTAAACCATATCCTTTCCGATGAAAAAAGTAGTTCTTAGTTTATTATTCTCCGTTAGCCTTGTTTTTGCTGCCCAGGCCCAGACCGAAACCGGCGACAAAACCCGCAAATTGCCGGTAGTCGATGTTAAAAACCTGAGCGGCCAGACGGTAAAAACTTCTTCGTTTACCAACGACGGGAAACCGGTAATTATCAGTTTCTGGGCTACCTGGTGCAAACCCTGCATTACAGAACTCATTAATATTTCCGATGTATATGAAGACTGGCAGAGGGAAACCGGCGTTAAATTAATTGCTGTTTCTATTGACGATGTGCGTAATGCGGCTAAAGTCGGCCCGTTGGCAAACGGTAAAGCCTGGACCTACGATATTTATTTAGATCAGAACCAGGATCTGAAGCGCGCTTTGAATGTAAACAACGTACCCCATACTTTCTTACTGAATGGTAACGGCGAAATTGTGTGGCAGCATAACTCCTATGCCGAAGGCGACGAAAAACGCCTGTACGAACTGGTTAAAAAAGTAGCCGCCGGCGAAAACATTTCCCATTAATTAAAGCACCCTGTATTAGTTTTTACCCGCAAAAGCCTACCGTTTTAATGTAAGGCTTTTTTGGGTTTAAAGCTTTATCTCTCACTTATTCAGCTTTCTACATTTTGAAACGGATTCTCTTTTCAGGTTTCCTCTTAAGCCTTTCCTTAATACCACAACTGGGCTGGTCCCAGATCTTTCAGGATGCCCAGATCCACGGCGACGTGCAGCTGGATGCCCAGTACTACAAAGAAGATGAATCTATTGGCGCGCCGGAAGTTAAAGAACGGGTGCTTTCCAACGGGTTTGCCAATTTCATTTTTACCGCCGGTAATTTTACGGCCGGCGCCCGCTACGAAAGCTACCTGAATCCGCTGCAGGGTTTCGACCGGCGTTACAAGGGTTCCGGGGTCCCGTACCGTTATGCTTCTTACCAGAAAGATAATTTCGAAATAACGGTTGGTAATTACTACGAACAATTTGGCAGCGGCCTTATTTTCCGGACCTACGAAGAACGGGGCCTGGGCCTGGACAATGCCATGGACGGCATCCGGATTAAGTATACGCCGGTTAACGGAGTCCGCCTGAAAGGGGTAATTGGCCGCCAGCGCGCATTTTTTGAGTTGGGCGAAGGCATTGTGCGGGGCGTGGATGCAGAAGTTGCCCTCAATGAATTGAACGATGGCCTGGCTAAGCTGCAAACCAACATTACCATTGGCGGTAGCTTTGTAAGCAAATACCAGGAAGACGATAATCCCGAATATATTTTACCGGAAAACGTGGGCGCCGGAGCTGCCCGTATTAACGTAAGCCGGGGCAATGTTACGCTTTACGGCGAATATGCCTACAAAGGCAACGATCCTTCGGCGGTAAATAATTATAATTACCGGCCGGGCCAGTCTTTGCTGGTAACGGCTAGCTATTCCCAGACCGGTTTGGGTTTGTCTGTGGGAGCCAAGCGGGTAGATAATATGGATTTCCGTTCGGATCGCGATGCTACCGGAACCGTGCTGCAAATGAATTTCCTGCCGCCTTTAACCAAACAACACACGTATAATTTGCCGGCTTCTATTTACCCGTACGCTACCCAGCCTTTGGGCGAAATGAGTTACCAGGCCGAAGCCAGCTATAATTTTAAGCGCGATTCGCCGCTGGGCGGAAAGTACGGTACCAACATTGCCGTTAATTTCTCTACGGTTAACGGCGGTAAACAAAGACTCTATAGAAAACGGAGAAGTCCGCCGCCGCTTTTACACCTCCGATTTCTTTAAGTTCGGCGACGAAAAATATTTCACCGATTTTAACGTGGAGCTGCAAAAGAAATTCTCGGCCAAACTGAAAGGCACCTTTACTTACCTGAACTTTTATTACAACATAGATGTGGTACAAGGACTGATAGGCAAAGGAAATGTAAAAGCGCACATGGGCGTAGCCGATGTAACCTATAAATTCAACAGTACCCATTCGGTAAGAACCGAGCTGCAAACCCTGCAAACCAAGCAGGATATGGGCAGCTGGGCCATGGCTCTGGTAGAATACACCCTGGCGCCCCACTGGTTTGTTGCCGTGCTGGATCAGTACAATTACGATAATAAAGAAGTGGCCATGCGGCAGCATTATTTAACCGGCACAGTAGGTTATAACCGCAATACCAGCCGCATTTCGTTAACCTACGGCCGCCAGCGCGCCGGTATAATTTGCGTAGGCGGCGTTTGCCGCAACGTGCCGGCTTCCAACGGCTTATTAGTTTCTATTACCAGTAGTTTTTAGTTTTTATCATGAAATCGATAGCGTTTTATTTTAGTGCTTTTTGTTTATCAGGAATTTTATTTGCCGCCTGCGATACCATAGACAATCCGTACCCGGTTCGGGAGCCAAAACCAACGCTTGGCGCTATCCAGGCCCTCGATTCTGCGGAGGCAGCCCACGATTCTATTAACGGCCCGGTAACGGTGGTGCAAAAAGTGCTTCTGGAGGATTATACTGGCCACCAATGCGGCAACTGCCCAAGTGCCGCCATGAAGGCCCGGGAACAAAAGGCCATTTATAACGACCGTTTGGTAGTAATGGCGGTTCACGCCGGTTTTTTTGCGAAAACCCTTTCCAGCGATACTGTTATTAACCCAACCAAAAAGTTTATTTACAATTTTTCTACGCCTATAACCGAAGAATGGAATACCAGTTTTGGCGTGGCGGCCTATCCGGCAGGTATGATTAACCGGGCCCCCAGAACCGGTTCAACCAGCCGGGTTCAGGGTATTGGTACCTGGCCGGCTGCTATTGCCGCTCAAATTGCCGAAACACCCCAAATTGGCATGACCATAACGACACTCTACAAGCCGGAAACCCGGAAAGTAGATATTAAAGTGCGCTCCCAATACCTGACAGCCTTAACCGGAAAATACAACCTGATTGTAGCCATAACGGAAGATGGTATTGTGAACTGGCAGAAAAATTACCTGCCTACCTCTGGCGGCGATCCGGCTTATCCGGTGGGCGACGTTCAAAATTACGTGCACCCGCACGCCCTGCGCCAGGTAATAACGGGGACTTGGGGGGTATTAAGTAAAGAAAATCCGGCGGCCGGAACGGTGGAGAATGCTTACTTCTCGGCTACGTTAGATAATTCCTGGAAAAAAGAAAAGATCTCTGTAGTGGCCTATATTTTTGATGACGCCACCCGCGAAGTTGTGCAGGTGGAAGAAATTCACTTATAATAAGTTCTGTAGGAATTGTACCAAAAGAAAAGCCGCAATTGCATTCAGCAGTTGCGGCTTTTTTGTATTTAATTCACTTTGCTTTCCGGGGAAATGCTTTTACGCCAACAGCCCAAATTGCTCAAAATGGTGCTGGAAATGTTTGCGCTGGAATTGCAGCCATTCTTCATAGTTCAGTTTTCCGAAAAATGGATGTACCGGCCGGGCTTCCGGGTTTTCTTTAAAGAAATTATGGAAGCTTTCCAGCGCCGAAATTAATTTGTTTTTGGCCGTTTCCAGGTTTTCGAAACGCAGGGCCGGCGGGTTTTCTCCGACAAACGGATTGGGGATGTTGCGGGAAAAAGGTTTGTCGCTCATTAAAAACTGGCGGTAAGCGGCTAAGTTTTCTTCCGGGGTAACTACCGGAATTTCTTTTTTGGTGCTCACAATTACCAGGGTATTTCCCAGGTGTTCTATTACGTGCTGGGCGGTCATTTTTCCCCAGGCCGGCTTGGTATCTTCGGTCAGTTTTTCCAGGTAAAATGGTATCGTTTTCAGATCGAAGGCAGCGGCGGAAGTTGAAGGGTTTTCCATAAGTTCTAAGCGCAGGTTTTTAGCTATTTAAGTTAGTTTTTTAAAAGAAGCTGGACAACAAAAAAGTCTCCCGAAAAAATTTCAGAAGACTTTTTTAGCTTATTTTAATACCGTTTAATTAGGCGGTTACCTGCGCATCTAACTTTTGCGCCAGAATGTTTTTAGGCACGGCACCAACCTGCTTATCTACTACCTGACCGTTTTTGAAAACCAACAGGGTAGGAATGCTGCGGATACCAAATTTGGCAGAAGTTTGCGGGTTGGCATCTACGTCTACTTTACCAATAATGGCTTTGCCTTCGTATTCGCCGGCCAGCTCTTCTACTACCGGCCCAACCATGCGGCACGGGCCGCACCACTCTGCCCAGAAATCTACTAATACTGGTTTATCTGAATTGATGATCTCATCGAAGTTCGCGTCGGTAATTTCTATTGCTTTATTTCCCATGATAAGGAGTTTTTAAAGTGAATGTTTGATTTACAATAATACGACTTTATACGGATTACACTCAGAACGTTCGCAAAAAAATGGCCAAAGGTTTTTATCTGCCATTGTGGCCGGATTGTTCTTTAGTAGTTGCCCCGCTTATGAGGTCTTTGGCCAGGGTAAAGTAAAAAGTAGTGCCCTGCCCGGCTTCGGAAGTCAGCCAGATCTTTCCGCCGAAATTCTCTACGATCTTTTTTACAATGGTCAGGCCAATGCCGGTGCTTTCGAATTCGTCGCGGGCCTGCAGGGTCTGGAAAAGCTGAAAAATGCGCTGGAAATATTCTTCCTCAATGCCCGGCCCGTTATCTGCCACGTAAAACTGCCAGAATTTGCCTTCATCGGTGGCGCCTATCCGCACCAGGCCCTGGGGTTTATCTATGTATTTTACGGCGTTGCTGATCAGGTTCTGAAAGAGTTGCTGCACCGGGGTTTTTTCGGCGGTAATTACCGGCAAAGGCGTTTCTACAGTAATCTTGATATTTTCGGGCGGCGAAAGCAGGTCTGTAATTTCCAGGATCAGTTCGTTCAGGTTCAGTTCTTCTTTTTCGCCGGCGGCCCGGCCAATGTGGGCATAGCGCAGAATGCCTTCTATGAGATTATGCATGCGTTTTACGCGCTGGTTCATAGATACAATGTTGTTGCGGCATTCTTCGGCCAGGTCTGCGGCACAATCGGTCAGGAGCCAATCGCCCAGCATCTCAATTCCCCGTAACGGCGCTTTCAGATCGTGGGAAATAATGTGGGTTACATCTTTAAGTTCCAGGTTGGTTTTTTCCAGTTGTTCTACCTGAACGGCCAGTTTTTTATTTAGATCCAGGATCTGGGCTTCGGCTTTTTTCTTTTCGGTAATATCCTCAGATAAACCCAGTAAATACAATGGTTTGCCGTTACTGCCGAAGATCGGGATCTTTTTGGTGCATAAGATCCTTGTTCCTTTGTTCCTGGTTTTGATCTTCTCTTCCTCAATTTCCAGTAATTCGCCGGAGGCCAGCACCTGGCGGTCTATTTTAATAAAAGCATCGGCCTGCTCTCCCGGGAAGAAATCGTAATCGTTTTTCCCCAGTATTTCGTCTTCTTTTAAACCGGTAAGTTCTTCGCCGGCTTTATTGAATCGTGCAAATTTTAACTCTTTGGCATCTTTTACAAAAAGCATGAGCGGAATGTGCTGAATTATCGAATTAAGGAAATTCTGGGCCTCCAGGCGCTCATCTTCCAGCCGCTTCCGTTCGGTAAGGTCGGTATGGGAGCCTACCATGCGATAAGGTTTCCCTTCCTTATCCCAAAGCGCCATGCCCCGGGCCAGGATCCAGCGATAAGTGCCGTCTTTATGCCGTAAGCGGTGCTCCAGTTCGTAGACCGGCATTTTCCGTTCGAAATAATCCTGAATGGTAGTAGTGGCTTTTTCTACATCGTCGGGGTGCAGGTGTTCTTTCCAGGCATCGAAATTGTTCGGGAATTCCTGGTCGGTGTAGCCGATCATGCCTTTCCAGCGGTCAGAAAAGAACACCTCATTGGTTAGCAGGTTCCAGTCCCAGAGACCGTCGTTAGCCCCCTGCATAGCCAGCGCATAGCGTTCTTCGCTTATTTTCAGCGATTCGCGGGCCCGCCGCAACTTGGTAATATTTCTAATAATGACCCAGGCAAAAAAGAGGTTCAGTAAAAGAATGCTGCCAAAAATGATCTTAATAAAATTCAGGCTTTTGTTTCGTTCGGCAAATGCCGTAGCTACCGGTTGCGTAACCACCACGCCCCAGTTAAAGCCCGGAACCGGGGCATAACCCGCCAGTACCTCTTTTTTGGTTATTGGGTTCATTAGCTCTTCTATGCCCTGTTTACCCGAAATAGCTTTTGCTACTGCCCCAAAGGCTGAGTAATCAATAATTTTCTTTTCGGTACTTAAACGGTTGCTGGAAACCAGCTGGCCGGTCTGGTCTACAATGTAAATTGTTTCGTCGGGCTCCAGGTCGTTTTCTTTGTTCCAGGTTTTAAATTGTTCCAGCCGGAGCTGAATAACCAGAATACCTGCTATCTGGTTGTTTTTGTCTATTACCGGAAACGCGCCATTAATTACGTTTTCATTGGGCGGAACCAGGCGTCTGTAAACTTTGGAAATATGAGGTTGCCAGTTATTCTGCTTCAGGCCTTTAAACCATTCCCGGTGAGCATAATTTTTCCCGTACGCTTCCGGGTAGGCAGGAGATGCCGCCCAGACCGTACCGGTTTTATCGGCCAGAATAATACGGTTTATATTGGGAGAATAAGCTTCTATTTCCTGTAAGGCATCCATAGCGCCCTGCCAGTTGCCGGCCGCCACCATGGCCTTTACCGATGGCCGGCCCGTATAGGTAGTACCCAGCTTAATAATATGGTTAAGCCGTTCCTGGGTTATGGTAGCCGACAAAGCAGCTACGGCAGATTTGCGCTTTTCTATGTCGGAATCCAGCAATTCGCGCAGGCTGGTGTAGCTGTAATAGGCAATAAAAAGTACCGGTAATACGATCAGTAAAAAGAACAAAGCCCTTTTTAATATACTTTTAGGGGAGGATCTTACTGTAATATTTCCAGGTGTATCCATAAATCTAGCTTACGGTTATTTTTACAATTGGTCGCGCTGATTTCCGATTTGCTAAGGTTGTATGTTTGGTTATTTTTAAACCGGTTAATTCAAAAGTTGAAAATCAGTTTCTGTTTAAGTTAAAATCTGAGGCTTGGCCGGAAGGCTGCAACCTGAGTAATTTTTTTGGACAGCTGTTACCCGAATAAACCAAAAATTACTGAAGGCAGATAAAAAGACCGGAAAATCTCAGCCTGCAGAGGTTACCGCATTTTTTTCAAGCTGCTTTGGACCTGCGGTAGCTGGCTTTGGCCGGTTCTTTTTCCAGGACCAGTTCTATGCCCGAATCAAAATAAAGGATCAGTTTATAATGGTCATCTTCTTCCGACTGGAGGTTGGTAATTATGGAATTTACGGCTACTTTTTTACCCAGATAAAATTTTACCTGCGGGTTATAGATCATTTCCTTTTCGCGGATAATTTCCCATTTCCCTTTTTTGCGTTTGCCATCCTGGGTTATAGTTGAGAAGCCCCGGTTATCTAGAAATTTTACCAAATTGCAGCGCGCGAACAGCTGGTCCACGTTGGTGCTGCTGGTGTGCCGGTGTTTAACTTTCCAGGCGCCAACCAAATGGTCTTCCGTTACTTCATCTAACTTAATGTAGCTCATTTTTTTCGTTTAAGAGAAGCCAGCTGTTTTTCCAGCGCTTCAATTTTTAGTTGGTTTGCTTTATTGGTTTTTTCCAGTTCCAGGTTCCGGAAGGTTACCCGCGTTTCCAGTTGGTCGTAAGCCCGCTGCAGGTCGGCGGTGCGTTCCTGCACCAATTGTTCCAGGCTATTATTCAGATCTTTCAGCGCGGCCTCAACTTGCTTTCGTTTCGAAATATCGTGGCCTATTTTAGACACCGCTACCACGTTGCCTGTGCTATCTTTTACCCCCGAAACGGTTAGAGAGATCGGGAATCTCTTTCCATTTTTCCGTACCCGCTCCGTTTCGAATTGCGCTATAGACTCCCCTTTTTTAATTCTCTTCATCACCCCGGCTTCTTCCGGCATCAGTTCCGGCGGAATAAGCATAGAAATGGATTTTCCAATTGCCTCTTTTTCTGAATACCCGTAGAGTTTGTGCGCGCCCCGGTTCCAGGTAGTAATAATGCCGTCCAGGGTAAGGCTGAAAATGGCATCTTCGGTACTTTCCACGATCAGGGCATACAAGGCCAGTTGTTCTTCCAGGTTTTTGCGTTCGAAAAAGGTGGGAATATCGTAGGTGATTTTCTTGTTGTGCAGCCGCGGCGAACGCAGGTTATATTGCTCAATATGCTGCTTGATCTTATGCGGGGGCGACATAATGAAGGTACAGTTCTTATCGCCTTTGGCTTTGCACGTAACTTCTACGGCCGTTAGCGGAATGCCAAAGCTTTGTTCGCACCAGCCCGAAGAATAACCCGCATTCATAATGCAAACCGGAGAATTCGATTTCTTTCGGGCCCGAAGCCAGGAATCGGCTTCGAAGGAATAGGGGTGGTGGTAGACCAGGTAAAAATCATCGTTCGGGGTTGGCTTGCTTTCGGGTAGAATATCTACATAGGCCCAGCCTGAATAAGCAAAGTGAACGGGCCCGGCCGCAAGCTTGGAAATGGGATCGGTAAGATTCATCTCAGCGTGAAATTTCCGGGCGTCGTTAATCCCAATTACGTGGGCAATATCGAACAGGAAATCTTTTCCAATGGTCATGGCCGCTTTTTCGCCGCGGTCGGCGTAAAGTTGCTTAATGGTGGTTAGAAAGTCGTGCGATAAGGCAGAAGCCCGGACCAGTACGTACCGTTCGTCATGGATCTCAATGGTGCCATGAGCCGGGTCGAATTTTAAATTGCTGAAATATTCGCCTACGGTTTTCTGCGCTTCATCAAAGATCGGTTTAATTTCTGCCGGCACGGAAACGGTATCTCCCAGGGCGGAAAAACCCACTGATCTTTTTTTCAGCGGTGCATTTTCTTTTTCCAGTTTCCGGGTCCGTTTTTTAGGGCTGGTAAGATCTTCCTGGCGGCTCATAAGCAATAGTTTTGGTTACACGAATACTTCTGTTTTGTTTATGTAACTGGTAAATACATTTTTATACGGAGGTAGAAAATTTTGGCCGCCGGTATTTGGTAGACCTACCTTATAAAAAGAGAAACAAGTCTTACTTAAGAAGTTTCTGGCATTTAAAAATTACCGGCAAAAAAAACAGCTTCCTCCGCCAAAGGCAGAAGAAGCTGTTTTGAAATTGGTAAATGCAGGTTGCTTTATAAGGTTCTTACCCAGGCTTTTACATCCTGGGCAGTTTTACCGATCTTATCGCCGATCCGGCCAAACCATTCTTCCTGTTTGCCTTCGGCATATTCCAGATCGTCGTCGGTCAGATTGCCGTAACCCTGGCGTATTTTGCCTTTCAGTTCAGTCCAGTTGCTGCGGGCTCTTAATTCGGCCGCGTTATCATCAAAATCGTTGCGCAGGTTGTTGTCCATGATTAAAATTTTAGAGAGTGGTTAATCCAATGGCAAACGGGGTTAACCAGATTTGGTTACCGGCGCTTTCTGCAACTAAATTTAAAATAAGATAAAATTTCCGGCTAAGATCGAAATTTAAAGCAGGGCAGAAGGGCGGCAGAAATGTGAGGGCGAAATTTTTTTACTTCCCTGCCCGGTAAAAGAATCTGACTGATATTGAGACGTTCAGGCTTTTCTCTTTTACTTATAAGTTGTAATAACCTCAACAATTGCATCGTTGTAATCGGCATCAATATCATCCCGGTCGTCGAAGCGGTACGCGATCTGTTCTTTGCTGATAGTATCTGCCCGGCCTGCACCGTTCAGCCATTCGGCTTTGCCTCTTTGGGTTTTGAATTTATGGGTTATTTCATAGGTAACCGGTAAACCGGTAGTATTAAAACCGGTTTCAAACGGAGCCCGGGCATCTGCAGCATCTATATTTTTAGAAACCACCAACTGGCCGTCTTTCTGGATAATAAGTTGGTTTTCCCGTTCGGCGTTAAAACTAAATTTAAAGGTTAATTGCTGGCCGGGCTGTTGCGTAATGGAAAAAATGGCCGGCGGATAATTAACCGGAGCCACGGTTTCTTCTTTTTCGCAAGCCGTGAATAAAAATGCCAGGACAATCAGCAAAAAGCTATTTTTCATTAGAAAAGTAATTTGGATTAAAATTATCCGAAGTTATTTAAAATTTCCGATTTTTCGAAACTGCTTAACTTTGGCCGGATCAATCCGGCGGACCGGCAACACCTGGTATTTACTGGCCTTTAGTGGTTTTGTCATTAATAAAGATCTCCAGCGGGAGTTTAAAAAACTTATGAAGGTTGTTGATCTGCTGCAGGTAAAATACCGTTTCCGGTTCAGAATTTCCGATACCCGTGACTTCGGCCCGATATGCGGTTCCAGGTCTTTTTGCTGCAACTTTTTTTCTTCCATTAAAAACTTAAGCGCCTCTATCGGGTCCGGAATCTCAATTGGATAATGAACCTGCTCATAGGCATGCACCAGGATGGTAAGCACCTCCAGTTCATCGGCCAGATCGGTTTTGGGTTCAGGGTTAGCATTAAGTAAGGCATCGATCCGCTCAAGAGAAGCTTTGAGATCGGCTTTGGTGCGAATGGGTTTTATGGGGTTTGGTTCCATGCCGGATTCTAAGATAATGGTGTGCGCATTTATTTTTTCAAAAGCAGCAGCGTTGCCCAGCCAACGAACGTAAACCGTTTGTTTAGGAAGGTTAAAAATGCTGATCAGCCGGTATTCCAGGTTTGTAATTTCAAAAACCGCCCGATTATTCCCGATCAACGTAACTCCAGTTCCGGCGTGCCTTAAGTCCTGGTTTTTCTTTGGATTGAGGGCTTTCAGGCGGCTGAACCAGAGCTCCAGCGGAATTTTTGAATCCGGGTTTTCCTGGTAAAAATCCACCATTCTTTGAAAGGCTATAATTCGCATACTTTAATAAGAGTTACAATATGTGTAACTATCGTCAAAGCTATAAGGTTACATATTGTGTAACAAACTAAATTTTTATTTCTTTAAAAGGCTGAAAATAATGGAATCATCAAACTTGCCATTTACGAAATAGTGTTCTTTTAATAAGCCTTCTTCCTGAAAGCTGAAGTGCTTAATTAATTTTAACGACGGAATATTGGTTGGGCTTACCAGGGCCTCTATCCGGTGCAGATCCATTTCGTTGAAGCCGTATTTCAAAACAAATGCTATTGCTTCCTTCATAAAACCCTTTTGTTTGAATTCCTCTTTATCAATAGAGTAACCAAGTTCGGCCCTTCGGTGCTCAGGGAACCAGTTATGCAAGCCGCAACCGCCAAATATCGTGTTCGTTTCGAGTTCAATCATCTGAAAAAATACCAGCGACCGGTTATAAGATGCCATCCCGCCTTCGTACTTTTTTAGCAGTTTCTGATACTGTTCGGCGCTCTGGCAGCCGGTAATTTCTCTGATCTCCGTTTCGGTGGACTTGCTGAAAAGGTGTTTATAAACCTCCGGCGTAAATTTCCGAAGTTTTAACCGTTTGGTCTGGTAGGTCTCAATTTCCATGATAAGGTACTATTGGCCATTCAATATGAAAAGAAGATCTGAGTTTGCCAATTTTGTAACTGCCGGTTAGCTGAAACCCAAGTCAGTTACCGTTTAGGCAGGGTCAATTAGAAACCTGCTTTGTAAAATTTGGTGATAGTAACTCTACCTTAAAATATTTGGTAATCTGGTGTTAAAAATTTATATATTTGACAATTACCTTTAGGGCCTAAACCTAAAACCATGAAAAGGAGCTTATTACTTTTTTGCCTGATAGTATTTTGCTTATCGGCGCAGGCCCAATGGACCTTTAGCACCACTACGGCTACTTATGCAGAGCTGGTAAATCCGGTTTCGGTTAATAATGGCATTATCTGGACCGAAACCAGCGACTTCCAGGTTCCGATACCGTTCGCTTTTAATTTAACCGGCCAGCCGCACCCCATAATTAACCTTAAAGCAGGGGGTGGGCTGCATTTCCCTGGGTTAGGTACAAAAGAACTATTGGTGTTTCATACCCCCTTTGGCGGATATTGGTTAAGAGATAAAGGGACCACAACTTCTTTATCTGCTATCAGTTATGAAGTATCCGGAGCGGTTGGCCAAAGAATCGTAAAATTTCAATGGAAAAATGCCGGTTTCAGACCTTCACAACCCACCAGCGACCCCAACGATTTTGTAAATTTTCAGATCTGGCTTTTTGAAGCAGATAATCACCTGGAAGTGCATTTCGGCCCGCATAATACCAGCCCTGTAACTTATGGTAACCCGCCCGGACAAACAGCCCAAAACCAGGGCCCTTCCGTAAAGCTTGTATTTAATAATTGTACCAATATTTTAGGTCTGAATGGCCCTGCAAACCAGCCTTCCCACATTTTTTATAATAACTGCAGCCCAAATTATTCATTTATTCAGGGTTCGCCTGCTTCCGGGGTAGTCTATAATTTTTCTCCTGCTGTTACCGGTATACCTGAAATAAAGGCAGGCGCTCTTAAGATGTTTCCTAATCCTGTGAGAACATCTTTAATTGTTAAGGGTTTTCCGGCTGATCTCACCCTGAAGGAGGTTACCGTAACCACCCTGACCGGGCAGGTAGTTTATAAACAAAACAACCCTTTTAAAGGCAAAGAAATTCTGGAGATACCCTTCCAGGGTGTTGCCGATGGGGTATTTCTTGTGAAATTAGAAACGGAATCTGGTCAGGTAATCATCCGGAAAATAATCAGGAGCAATAATTAAAGGCAGACCAGGCTTTTCAGATAGAACAAAAAGGCCATCCAAACGAAAGGCTTATTTGCTGTTCTTTTTCACGCAGTTCGGTACTTTTTTACCGTCTTTCTCTTTCATGCCTTTTTGCTCATAGCCTTTCCAGCATGCGTCTTTTTCGGAGGTTTTACTTTTTTTGGTCATTTCCATACCGTTTTGATCCTTTGCTTTAAACGGATTTAAACCTCAAAAAGTAAACCCGGCGGCATCAGCCTAAATATTTTCGGAGCTCGGCAGCGGCCTGAACAAACAAAGACTTTGTTTCCGGCAGTTCGGCCATCCCGTTGAGCAGCCCGAAATCGTGGATCATGCCGTTGTAGCGCACACAGGTTACGGCTACTCCGGCTTCACCCAGTTTGCGGCCATAAGCTTCGCCTTCTTCGCGCAGTACATCGTTTTCGGCTACCTGGATAAGGGTGGGCGGCATGCCTTTCAATTGCTCTACGGTGGCTTGCAGGGGCGCATTGTAGCGTTCTTTCCGTTCGGCTTCGGTGGCATACATTTCGTACATCCATTTCATGAGGGAGGTGGTCAGGAAGCGGTCTTTGCCGAATTGCTGGTAGGAACCGGTTTCGAAATTCGCGTCTACGATAGGCCACATCAGGATCTGCAGTTTAATTTTGGGGCCGTTGTTTTCTTTGGCGCGCAAAGCCGTAACGGTGCTCATATTCCCACCCACGCTGTTGCCCACAATGGCCATGTTTTTACCGTCTACGTTCAGTTCTTTCCCTTTTTCGGCAACCCATTTGGTAGCAGCAAATATTTCGTTAATGGCCTGCGGATATTTTGCATCCGGGGTACGGGTATATTCTACAAATACCGCCGCAAAACCTGAAAGCACTACCAGGTCCCGGACCATGCGTTTGTGCGTCGGGAAATCGCCAAGCACCCAGCCGCCGCCATGAATGAACATAAATACCGGCAATGTTTCCGTTTTTCCTTCGGGCCGCACCACGTATAGTTTTATGGACATGCCTTCGGTTTGAATATCTTTCTCAGTAACCTCAATGCCGGAAAGATCTGCCTGTACGCCAGCCTGCGCATCTTCCAATACTTTGCGGGCTTCTGACGGTTGCAACGTTTCTAAACCGGGTCCGCCGGTGTTCAGGCCTTTTAAAAAGGCTTTCACGCCCAGGCTCAGATTCGGGTCGGTGGCCCAGTCTTTTATTTTGGTTTCTGCGGTAAGGGCAAGGTTTTCCATAATATTTCTGATTTTCTTCGGTGACTTTTTGGTATCAGGGTTAATCCATCCTCATTGTTTGCAACGGGAATATATTTAGCGTTTATTACTGAATTAAGGTACTTGGGAGGTTTCATACTAATGCTTGCTGAGCCAATCGAGGATATAATCGGCATCTTCTTTCCAGGTAGGCTGGCCTAAAACAAAGTGGTTGCGGCCTTCAAATTCCTGGTAATCTACCACCGATCCATTCTTTGGATAACGTTCGTAAATGCGCTTGTTCAGGTGGACCGGCGTAATGGTATCGAGGCTGCCGGAAGTGAAAAGCAAAGGCGCATGTGGTTTATCGAAATCTACGGCGGCTGCATGCGTTAAACCGCCCCGGGCCACGGTTTTAGATTCCGGAATGGTAAATTTTTCGTAAGCGGCCTTTTGTTCTTCTAATGGCATTTCGTTTACAAAAGCATACTGCCAGTCTTCAAACGACATCAGGTAAGTTTTATCGGTGGAAGTAAAAAGTCCCAGCGATTTCCAGCCGGCTTTTAAAAAGGAGAATTCGTACGGAAAAACCCCCAGCGGCGGAATGGAATGGATGCAAACGCCCGCTGCAGTCAGATCGCGGTTCACTATAATTTGGGTAATTAACCCGCCCAGCGAATGCCCGATTACGATGGGTTTTTCGGGGAAACGCTGTACCGTTTTTATGTAGGAGTCTACTACTTCGTCTAAGGTTAAATGAGCCAGATCGATATCATTGGGCTGGCGGTTACGCAGTTCTTGGGCAGTATCGGCATCTTTAAAAGGCCAGGGCGGCGCCACGGTGTTGTAGCCTTTGCTCTGAAAATAGGTCTGCCATTCGTCCCAGCAATGATGCGATACAAAGGCTCCGGTTACAAAAACAACGTTTTTAGCTTCGCTGGCTTTCATTAGCTTTTCAGGTTTAAAGTTTGAAAAAGAGAAGTGTATAAAAAACCAATTGCTGTCAGGGAAAACTGCTTTCAGTAATTATACTATCCGTACTAATACAAGTGGCTGAAGCAGTTGTTTGATAGAGCGGTAGTAATTAAGTAGGTAGGTTGAAGTAAGGGGTGAGTTTGTTGAAAATGAAGGTAAAAGTTAAGCTGGCGGTCGAAGATCGTCTTTTTGCTTAGTTGCTGGATGTGAGCTGGTAATCTTCTGAGGCAAATTTTCTTAGCAATAGCCGGCTGGTTTGGTAGGTTTCAATCTCCATTAATAGTTGCTGTCAGGAATTTAATATGGAGATAAGATTTGTAAATGTCAATTAGGATCTGCGATCCAGGTTTTTGTCTTTTGCCCCGTGGCTGGCGTGCTTACCATTAAATCCCTTTTGTATGCTTTAAGGCCATGCGATTTGGTTGTTGTATGCAGGGAAATAAGGAATAGGATGAGGGTGTAATTATGATTGATTGTTGGTTACTTCACTTTAATCACCAATTTACCTATAGCCAAATAGGAGGCAATCACTCCAAAAGGTAATTATCTTGAAATATTATAGAATTTAATTTTAAGTTGATTCCGTAAGTAAGTTTTACTATCCGCCGATCTTTTCTGCTTTCACAAAGTTAATGTATAAGCTGAGCCGCTGACGGTCAAGAAAAGGTTGTTTATCAATTCGGAGTGGAAAGGAATATCCGTAGAGCAGGTTTATAATGCCGAAGAACGTTACTCCAGCCTGCGGGGTTAAACGCAGGTCCTGGCGGTGTTGGTAACCGAAATAACTAAGATCCAGGCGGGCAGCATAAAATCCTAAATTAGCCTCTACCGATAATTTGGGGGCTATAACCGGAATTGATGATTCGACGCCGCCCATCAGGTCGAGGCCCAGGGATGGGCCCCAGTTAGCGATAAACAAACCGTTGGACAGGTAAGCACTTCCGCTCACGCCCATTTTTCCCTGGTAGAAAACCCCTATCTGGGGCTTAACAACAACCTCCCCGCCAAATAAAGGCTCCAGGGTATTTTCGCTGAAACGGTTGCTGAAATTTTTTTCTTCGAAGTTGCAGCCGCGCCAGTTTTTGTCTTTTGGACTATACCCGTGCCGGTAAGCTGTTCTGAGATCTTCACATCCGGAAGGGTCCTTCATATAGTCGAGCTTCAGAATGCCCCGGGAAACATAAAGCCACCCATTTCCCCCGGAACGATTTCCGATTCTTATTGCGGTATCCAGATCAGCTACTGCTTCCGGATAGCGCTTTAAATTCTCCCAGGCCCTGGACCTTTTCAGGTGTATCTGGATCAACAATTTATCGTCTCTGATTAAGGGCATTACATCTTCATACCGGCCGGCCTGTTTTTTTAGCAAGCCGGTAGCCGTGCGTATTGCCTGTTCGTTTTGGTTTTGTTCCAGCTGCGCTTCAAGCAGGCTAAAAGTTTTATCCGTGGCCAGTTTGGCATCATGCATTTCACCTTCGCCAATAGGTTTTTTGAAAGCAGGCAACGGACAACCGCGCCATTTAAGGTGACCGGGTGCCGTTATAGTAGTATCGCATTGGTACGCTTTTGCCAGGTCGGCGCAACCTCCGGCTTTATCCTGGAAATGTTCCATGCGTAATAAACCCCGCTGGTAAAGCCAACGGCCGTCGCCGGGAAAATAGCACCGGCCTTTGACGTAGGTGAGGGCAGTGTCCAGATCGGCCAGGGCGCCCCGGTAATCGCCTAAACCTTTTCTGGCCTGAGCCCGCATGGCCCAAAGCTGGCCTGGAATGGGTGGTTTCCGGTAGCCTGAGCGAAGGGCTTTCTGGTAAGCAGCGTCATGATAAACTTTGAACCTGACGTACCGGGAAACCCTTCCCGCAATCAGGTTATTCATGATCCGCAGGGCCTTTCGGTATTGCGATCTGGCCAATGCCTGATCGGCCAGATCAATGGAATCGGCAGCCGCCAGAGAAGCAGTATCAATATCCGGATTACGGACAGCAAATCTTAACCTGGGAATAGCACATTTTCCATAACCTAATTGCGCCGCCCTTACAGAATCCAACTGATAAAGAACTCCCAGATCGGCGCAGCCACCAGCCCGGTTATTAAGGTGCCGGAAACGCAAACGGGCCCTGGTTTCGTAAAGAAGCCAGGTCTGTTTCAACACCTCCTGCTGCGTTTCGGACATATAGCGGGCAGGATAACCAGGCAGCGCTAACGTAATATCGGCTTCGGCTTGCCGGTAGTTTCCCAGGGCCTCGCGGGCCCGCGCCCGAACCGCAAAAGCATTGGCTGGAAACCCTTCCGGCCGGAGGCGCGTTTTGATGTTTGGCACATCTTTACTTTCCTGTATTTCAAAGGCGGGAACCAGCGGGTATCTTTTGAGTAGGGCTGTTGCAGTACGTTCCGCGGCGGCAAAGCGGTTGTTTGCTAAGTAGCGTTCGGCAACCAGCAAAGAATCGCGGATTATAAGCTGAGCCTCATGGTATTCTTTGAAAGGCATGGGCAGCTCTTTGCCCTGCGCCCGGCAATTTTCCGCGGAAATAAGCTTCAGAATCAGCAGTACTCCAATAATCCAGTTTCTTTTCTGCGCCATAACTGGTAGGAAGGTACACTTTTTAGGGCTTTTTCCCTACCGATTTAGAGATAATAGGTCGTTGCTGGTGTATTACAGGCCAATCAGTCCTTCTGTAAGTAGTCAGGATAATTTTTAGAAAGCTGAAGTCATTTATTACTCTTTTGGATGTTTTCATACGAAAGCCATCTGCCAGGGATGTGTCATCCGCGTTACTCCGCAAACAGCACTTCCAGCAAACCTTTTTCCCCGGCGTAATTGCTTGCAGAACTGTAAAGATAATGCTCTGGTTCGGCTACAATTTCGGCGCGTACCGGGTTCTGGTGAATGTAATCGAGTTTTTGTTGGAGGAAGTTGTTGGAGGTAATTTCTTTGGCTTCGTTGCCATCCTGCCAGAATTTGAAATTGGTAACCTTTGGATCTACGGCGCCGGCAAAAGCAAAACGGTGCAGCATCCATTGGCGGCGGCTTTCGTTTTCGTGATTCAGAATTGCTTCTACAATAGTGCGGCTGGTGTGTTTCTTGAAATCTCGGAGGATGTTGGAGAGGTGATGATTCTCTTTGGCGGCGGCAATTAAATGCAAATGGTTACTCATCAGGCACCAGGCGTAAAGCTCCAGCCCTTTGTGCTGTTGGCAATGTTTTAACGCATCTATAATGATGTGACGGTAAGCCGGGCGGGTAAAAACATCTACCCAATCTACCACGGTAAGCGTGAAGTAATATAAATAGCCTTCGTAGATCCGGTTTTTAAACCCCATAGCCCAGCGCTTTTTTGCTGCTTACGAAATAGGCATGAGGTTAGATTAAAAATTGCTGATTCGGATTTATCAATCCGAATCCTTCCTGTGGCGGGTCTATTGACCCGCGTGTGCTTGCTTGCGTGGGCACGGGGATTGATAAATCCCCGGCAGGTGACTTTCGGATGTATACATCCGAAAGAGCGAGTGGTTATTCATGTTTTTTGAAAAGGTATTGGGCACCAAAGCTTAACAGATATGTTTTATTCTTGGCTTTAAAGGAATAACTATCCCAATGGTCTCCTCTAGGGTCTTCAAAATAGAAATCAGCAGCCCAGGAGATATCCTGAAGATATTGGAGTTGAATATTATATTTTATTCGATTTCCTTTCGTATTGAAAGTTGTTCCTATCCCAATAGTGCCACCCCAAACCATTGGCTTAAGCTTTAAATGATCTTTGTAGTACTCATAAAGGGTGTGGTAAGGGAAATAAGTAGGGTTGTAATAGTATCGTAAATAATAAGTTGAATTGGCAGCGAAGAGGAAACTTAAGTAGGGGCCTGCAAATCCGTAAAACTGGTGCTCATCTAAATCTACTGTATATTTAGGTAATAAGCTTATTGTGGCATAGTTAGCAAATTTGTATTGGTTAGAGCTGCCTCCTCCGCTAAAGCCGCCATAACCACCTCCGGAAGAAACTTGCTCTGAATAGCCTTTTGAAATATAAGTGAGATTCGTTAATAATGTAGCTTGCTTATAAAGTAAATTCCATTCAGTTTGCAATTCCCCAAAAACAAATAACTGATTATTATGGTCTGAGGAGGTGTTTTTTGTAATGCCCTTTCTTATAGATTTTTCCTGAATTCCTGGCAAATTATAAGACAAACCGGTTCGAAGCCCCATGCTTTTTATAAGTTGGGCTTTTACTGTTTCTGTCAGCCACAAAAAGAGCATTATAGTTAATAGAACCGGTACCTTTCTCATAGTCAAAATTCTTTGGTTCAAATACATTAAACCTTTTGTTAGTTTCAAATACAAATTTTTAAAAATCAGACTGTGATATCAATAGGGAATGGTTGTTAAGTAGTTGATATATAAATTATTATAGGTTCAATTCTAGGGCTCTTATATAAATGAAAAAAGCCCTTCGGAATAACCAAAGGGCTTGTATATTTTTTTCAGATCTGAATTTCTATATCAACTTATAACTCCCCAACTCGCTTCCCTTCAAATGCTGAATAAACGCTTTCGGCTCGATCCGGTACTTCCGCGAAAACAATTCTACCGCCAGCCTTTCCTCCGGCGACGTTAACTGCAGTTCGAACTTCTTCTGTCCCGGACAAGCCTGCAAGGCCATTTCCAGCCGGTCGATAGCTTCGGAAGTTACCAGGCGGATATCCATATCCAAACGCACACCGTTGGCCATTTTTTCGGTGATGTCGCCGAGCAGCTGGATGCTGGTTGGTTTCAGTTCCCACTGATCTTCGGTTTTGTAGCGCAGCGTTACTTTGCCTCTAATAAACACGTACATTCCTTCCCGCAAATACGACGCATATTTCAGGTAATCTTCCCCGAACAAAGCCATTGGCAAAGTCGCATCGTAATCCTCCAGGTTGAAAAGCGCGAACGGATTTCCCGATTTCGCCGCCGTACGAATCTGCACATTCGAGATCATTCCGGCAACGGAAATGTCGCGGTTTTTGAATTCTTCGATCCGGTCTACGCCGCAGGTGCAATACGAGTCAATTTCAAGCTGGAACTGGTCCAACGGGTGGCCCGACATATAGAAACCTACCACTTCTTTTTCGCGGCGCAGCTTTTCGTTCTGGCTCCATTCCGGCATATCGGGTACGCGCGGCAGCGGCATTTCTACCGTTCCGCCGCCAAACAGGGACTGTTGCGCGGCACCTAATTCGGCCTGGTACTGGTTACCAAAACGAACTGCTTTTTCAATTAAGTTAATGCTTTCGCCTTCGGCAATATCGATGTATTGCGCGCGGTGGTATTTCTCAAACGAATCGAAACCGCCGGCCTGCGCCACACTTTCGAAGGTTTTCTTATTCACCGCCCGCAAATTCACGCGCTTCGCAAAATCGAAAATATCTTTGTAAGGGCCGTTCTTTTCGCGTTCGCTTAAGATGGCATCTACCGCCGCTTCGCCAGTTCCTTTCACGGCTCCTAATCCAAAACGGATCTGGCCTTCAGCGTTCACGTTGAATTTGAAATCTGATTCGTTCACGTCCGGACCTAATACCTGAACGCCTTGCTTGCGCGCTTCCTCGATAAAGAACGTCACCTTCTTGATGTCGTTCATATTGTTTGTGAGCACCGCCGCCATATATTCGGCCGGGTAATGTGCCTTCAGGTAACCGGTCTGGTAAGCCACCACAGAGTAAGCTGCCGAGTGCGAACGGTTAAAGCCGTACTGGGCAAATTTCTCCATCACGTCGAAAACTTCGGACGCTTTTTTGGCAGGAATTTTATGAAGTTCGCCGGCTCCCTTGATGAACTTTTCACGTTCCTCAGCCATCTTTTTCATATCCTTCTTACCCATCGCGCGGCGTAGCAAATCGGCGCCGCCAAGTGAGTAACCGGCCAGGATCTGGGCCGTCTGCATAATCTGCTCCTGGTACACCATAATGCCCTGGCTGTAATTCAGGATCGGTTCAAGCAGTTCGTGCGGGAATTCAACTTCTTCGCGGCCGTGTTTCCGGTTAATGAAGTTCGGGATGAACTGCATCGGGCCCGGCCGGTAAAGGGCGTTCATCGCGATCAAGTCTTCAATGTTGGTCGGCTGAAGATCTTTCAAATACATCCGCATTCCCTCGGACTCGAACTGAAACGTACCAATGGTTTCACCGCGCTGGTAGAGTTCGTAGGTTTTCAGGTCGTCCATCGGAATTTCGTCGATGTCGATATCAACGTTGTGCACTTTCTTGATGAGCGCCATCGCATCTTTGATGATGGTCAGGGTTTTCAGCCCCAAAAAGTCCATCTTCAGCATTCCCGCACTTTCAATTACTTTTCCATCGAACTGGGTAACGAGCAGGTCAGAATCTTTGGACGTGGAAACCGGAATGTATTTGGTAATGTCGTCGGGCGCAATAATTACGCCGGCCGCGTGAATACCGGTGTTCCTTACCGAGCCTTCCAGACGTTCAGCGAGCTCCAGCACTTTAGCTTTCAGATCGCTGCCGTTCCGGAGGGCTTGCAGTTCCGGCACTTCGGCAAAGGCTTTGGCTAAGGTCGTTCCCGGCGCATCCGGAACCAGTTTGGCCAGTTCGTTCGCTTCGTTCAATGGCAATTCAATGCTTCGGGCAACGTCTTTAATACTCGATTTTGCAGCCATGGTACCGAAGGTAATGATCTGCGCAACCTGCGTTTTTCCGTATTTATCTACCACATAATCAATCACTTTCTGCCGGTTCACGTCGTCGAAGTCAATATCGATATCGGGCATTGAAACCCGTTCCGGATTGAGGAAACGCTCGAACAGGAGAGAATATTTTATCGGGTCGATGTTGGTGATGCCAATGCAATACGCCGCCGCCGAACCAGCTGCCGAGCCCCGGCCCGGACCAACCATTACACCCATATCGCGGCCTTTATTGATGAAATCCTGAGTGATCAGGAAGTAACCGGCAAAGCCCATGGTCTCGATAATCCGCAATTCGTAATCGAGGCGTTCTTCTACTTCGGGCGTAATTTCGCCGTAGCGTTTCTTGGCTCCTTCGAAGGTTAAATGGCGCAGAAACGCATCGGCAGTAGGGTGTTCCGGAGGAAGCGGGAAGTTCGGGAGTAAAATGTCGCGCTTCAGTTTGGGCGGCGTAATTTTATCGACGATCTCATTGGTGTAATCGATGGCCTGCGGCACGTCTTTGAACAGTTCGTTCATTTCGGCTTGGGTCTTGAAAAAGAACTGGTCGTTGGGGAAACCGAAACGCGATTGCGGCCTTGGTTTCTGGGTTTCTTCCTGGATGCGGTAAAGCTCGCGGCGCACGTTTTCGTCGCGCGAATATTTGCGCTCGATGTTGTCGAGGTGGTCGTAAATTACCTGGTTATCGGTGGTGAGGCAGCGGAAATACTTGGTCTGGAAATCGCCGACCGGTACACTCACATTTTCGCCGGTGTTTACGCAAAGCAGAATGTCGTGGGCGTTCCAATCCTGCTGATCCACGTAATGCGAATCGTTGGTGGCAATAACCGGCACGTTGTATTTCTTGCTCCACTTCAGCAAAACCTGGTTAATATCTTCCTGACTTTTGCCGGTGCCATCAATGTTCTGCAAACCGTGACGCTGGATCTCGATGTAATAATCTTCACCGAAAAGGTCGAGCCACCACTTGAAAATTTCTTCGGCTTCTTCCTCGCTTTTCCAGAGAATGGCCTGCGGTACTTCTGCGCCAATGCAGCAGCTGGTGGCAATTAACCCTTTGGAATATTGCTGCAGCAGTTCTTTATCGATGCGCGGCCATTTGGAGTACAAACCTTCGATGTAGCTCATCGAGCACAGCTTGGCCAGGTTCTGGTAGCCTTCCTGGTCTTTGGCGAGCAACAGCTGGTGGTGCCGCACATCTTTCTGCTCTTTGGTAAATATTTTTTGGTGCCGGTCGGCTACGAGGTAAAATTCGCAACCCACAATTGGCTTTACGTTGTATTTATTCGCTTCGGCCACGAAGTTGAAGGCCCCGAACATATTGCCGTGGTCGGTCATCGCAACGGCTTTCATACCGTCGGCCTGCGCCTTTTTCATAAGTGCGCCAATGCTGGCCTGGCCGTCGAGGAGGGAATACTGGGTGTGGCAATGAAGGTGGCTGAAATCTGGCATTGTTCTTCTGGTTATGGACCCCACCCCCAGCCCCTCCCCTAATTCAGGGGAGGGGAGTTTTTTGGGTAAAACCATAGCGTTTAAAGGCTTAGGTTTGGGTGGGATTCCGGCTTTTCTGAACCTTAAAATTACGCAAAATCGGGCGGTTTCGGAAATGGGAAAGCGGGAGATTTGCGTGATTTTAGAACACGGTTTTCGGAGGAAGGTTCGGGGTTGGTTAAAACAAAAGGAGCGTAGGGCTTAAACCCTACGCTCCTTTATTGAGCTAAAAGTTTATTTGAAATTTTACCGGAAAGGTGTTCTTTCAATCCCTAACTGAAAACAAAGCGCATCCAAAATTTCTTCCTGTTTAGTTGGATCGCTAATGTTGCCGTAAAGTTGGGAAAGCCGCTGCTTATCTAAGGTTCTGATCTGGTGGCAAAGGGCAATGGATTCATTCGGCAGACCGGTAATTTCTTTCTCCAGAAGTGCTTCGTTCGGATAAACGGTGCGGCCCGGTTTGCGGGAGGTAATTGGAATTACGTTTACAATATTTAGCAGTTCGTTAATGCCGTCTTCGCTGATTACGAGCACCGGCCGGGTTTTGCCTTGTTCCGAACCGGTAACCGGATCAAGATTGGCGCGGTAGATTCCCCACTTCCTGATCTTCATAGGGTTTCGGTATCGGCAGCATCAAAGTCTTCTTTTACCTGCTGAATATCAGCCAGGAAAAGCGGATCGGTGGCGGCAGTCTTCATAGCAGCCATTTTATCGCTGATCACGTCTACGGAATCGTCTACGATTACCAAAACCTTCTTTTTGTTTTTGAAGCCCGCCGGTAAGTTGATGATCAGCTGGTTGTTCTTTACTTCATATATCTGCTTCAGGGTCATAGTTCTACATTTTAAACTTACTATACGGTATTCTAGAAGCAAAGACTTTTCTGCTTCCAAACTATAGCAATTATGGCTTTAATAAATATACAAAATAATTGGATGATCTGAAAACGTCATTACGTTTTTGTCCGTCCGAAAGTGGTACATCCCGAACTTGTTTCGGGGAAACTTGTAATTTAGAAGTAGCAGCCTGAGTTGTTTACTGTGCAGTTTGAGGCAATGGCAGCACGAAACCACAAGTTCCTTCCAGGATGACAGAATGCGGAAATGCAAATTTTGAAAATTCTGAAATACAGGAAATTCTGATTCAGACAAAAACCATACCCTTTTCCCCTCAAAAACTCCCACCACCAAACCGCTGAATTTCCGTAAGCTTAAAGGTTGTTTCAGAAATTCAGTTTAATGCCAAACGTTACCAATCCAGCGCCGGAATCGAAATTAAGTGCCATGTTCCGGGCGTTGAAATATAAGAATTACCGCTTGTTTTTTATGGGCCAGGGCGTTTCCCTCATCGGTACCTGGATGCAGCAGGTGGCGCTGAGCTGGCTCGTTTACCGCCTCACCGATTCAGTTTTTCTGCTGGGTATTTTAGGTTTTTCGAGCCAGATACCGTCTTTTTTACTGGGTCCTTTTGCCGGCGTGGTTTCCGACCGGAAAAATAAACACCATATTTTGCTGGCTACCCAAACGTTATCGCTGCTTCAGGCTTCAACACTGGCGGCCTTGGTATTAACCGATGCCGTAACCGTTCCCTGGATCATCGGGCTGAGCGTTTTCTTGGGGATTATCAATGCGTTCGATATTTCTGCCCGGCAATCGTTTGTAGTGGAGTTGATCGAAGACCGGAATGACATCAGCAATGCCATTGCGCTCAATTCTTCCATGTTCAACGTGGCACGTTTGGTTGGTCCGTCTATAGCTGGTTTGGTAATTGCCGCGGTGGGAGAGGGTATTTGCTTTTTAGGAAACGCGGTGAGTTACCTGGCGGTGCTGGGATCGTTGCTGGCCATTAAAACCACGCCGGTAGTTTCGGAGAAGAAAATATTGCCGGTGCTGCAATCTATTAAAGAAGGGTTTACTTATGCGTTTGGTTTTGCGCCCATCCGGGCTATTCTTTTGCTCATTGCTTCGGTGAGTTTATTTGCCATGCCGCTTACCGTTTTGATGCCGGTTTTTGCCCGCGATGTTTTGCACGGAAATGCCAATACCATGGGTTTCCTGATGGGGGCTTCCGGCATCGGTGCGCTGGCCGGCGCATTATTCCTGGCCCAGCGGAAATCAGTTTTGGGTTTAGGGAAGATCATTGTGCAGGCCGTAATTTTACTGGGTGCCGGCCTTATCGCTTTTTCATTTTCCCGGATCATTGCGCTTTCCCTTTTCTGCATGCTGTTTACCGGTTTCGGTATGATCGTACAGATGGCCGGCAGCAATACCATTCTGCACACCATTGTAGACGACGATAAACGGGGCCAGGTAATGAGTTTTTATTCCATGGCTTTCCTGGGGATGGCGCCTTTCGGGAGTTTGCTGGCCGGGGCGCTGGCTGCGCAGGTTGGGGTAAATTATACGCTGTTGGTTTGCGGTATTTTGTGCCTGGTTTGCGTTACCCCGTTTGCAATTCAGTTGCCGAAGCTTCAGAAAATGGTTAGGCCCATTTACGAAAGGCTCGGCATTCTTCCTCCAATTGCTACCGGGTTACAGACCGCCGATGCATTGGTAACGCCGCCGGAAGAGCAATAGATTATGCAATAGGGGAACGCAATGGAAAAGACGTTGGAAAAAAAGACGCAAAGAAAAAGACGCAAAATTTTGCGTCTCTACATTGGAAACAAAAATGGCCTATCATTGCTGATAAGCCATTTTTAATTTTTAATTTCTAATTAAATAGTTAATTTCTGCTGCTGCCCGGGCGGGAGCGGATGGTTAATTCGTCGCCGGCGCTTACGTTGAAATCGGATTTTCTATTCCATTCCATGATTTCTTTAATGCTTACGCCGTATTTGCGGGAGATCTGGTACATGCTTTCACCTTCGCCAACGCGGTGGGTAATATTTACCACGGTGCCTTCGGCTACTGGTTTATCCGGGCCGGTAACTACCAGCACCGGCATTACCGGTTGCGGTTCCCCGGATACTTTCAGTTCCTGCCCGATAGCCAATGGGTTTTCGCCAAGTTTGTTCCAGTACTTCAGGTCGGAAGGGGTTACGTTGTATTTTTTGGAAATGCTGTAAAGCGTTTCGCCTTTGGCCACTTTATGCGACGCTGGTTTAGCTGGTGCGGTCTCTTTTACAGGCTTTTTATCGGAAACAGTAATGGTTTTTGGTGCGGGAGCCGAAACTGGTTCTTTCAGAATTACTTTGGGCTTTTCCGGCGCACTGGCTACTTCTGGTTTTTTCTCTACTTCCCGGGAAGCAGTTGTTCTTTCAGGGGCTTCCATTTCCGGAGAATCCAATAAAACAACTTTCTGCGCTGGTTTTGCATCGGTTTTCGGGTAAGTAATTCCTTCAGTTTCCGGCTGATTTATAACCGATAGGTTTTCTTCAGCGTCATCATCTTCTTCTTCCTGAGAGCCGGGATTTTCGTTTGGAGTTTGCGTCGTGAAGGCAGGTTCTGTTTCCGCTTTTGGCGCACTTTTTTCCTTTTCTGTTTCCGGGGAAACACTGGAATTGGTTTTAGCTAAAGCTTCTTCGGTAGAATTGGTTTTTTCTGCCGGAACCGGGGTTGTGGTTTTTTTAGGGGCCGGGTTTAGAATTAACTCTTCCTCAAATACACCGCCGCCAACTTTCGCAACTTCGGGCTGCTTTTCAGGCACGTTCAATACCTGGCCGGCTTTGTGGAAAGTAGTGGATGCTGTTTCTTTAATAGCTTCGAAGGTAGTTTCTTCTTTCGCGTTGGAATTAGTCGCATCGGGAGTGTTCTGAACAGTTAAATGTGCTTGTGCCGGAGCCAGCGGCTGCGGTGTTTTAGGAAGTACCGGTGTTTCTATGCGGCGGTATTCCACTGCAATATTAGCCGGACGGGTTTGTTGTAACCAGAGTAAGCGGCCGGCTACCAAAGCTTCGTTCTTTTTCATCCGGTTTTTGCTGATCAGGTTCTTTAAGCGGATGCCGTAATTCTGGGCAATGCTGTGCAAAGATTCGCCGGGTTGAGCTACGTGGTATTCGGTTTTAACGCTTATATGCTTCTTCTCTATGTAGTAAACCTTTCCGGGCACGATCGGGTCGAAACTGTACATGTCGTTCAGTTTCAGGAATTTCTTGGTAGACATTTTAGCCTGGATCGCCAGTTTGTCTTTGGTATCGCCGGCTTTAGCGATGATGGCATTCAGGCCGTTAAGTTCGGTAAAGGCGGGCTGGTTATTTGGCAGGTCCAGCTTTTTATTGATAACTACAGGAGCTGTCAGGTCTGGCTTATTGGAAGCTAAAACCGGGCCGGAAGCCGTTACCGGAATAATTACCGTGTAATCTTTATCGCGCGGGATAGTGCCGCCCAGTAACCAGCGGTTGTATTTTTCCAGCTCTACCGGGTCTACCTGCGTAGCCAGGGCAATTTCGCCCAGGGTTTGTCCCGGGTTTGCCCGCATTTCGCGCAGGGTAATGGCCGGCTGCGGATTTTTGCCCACGTAATTTTCGAAAGCAATTTTATGCGCCAGGAAGGTAAGGAAATAGATGTGCGTTTGCTCCGTGACCAGCATGTTTTTGCTTCCGGCATCGGAAGGACGGGCGTAGGCTTTAGCGCCGGTAAAACCCATGTAATACGAAACCATGGTATTGATCCAGTTATTATAATAGCCGTTGCTCTGCACCAGGTATTTGGCCGCCCCGCGGGAAGCTTCCACAATGTGACGACGCTCATCTATGTTCGGGTTAACGGCCAGGCCAAAATCAAGGGCCGTTTCTTTTTTGAACTGCCAGAAACCTTCGGCTTTGGAAGTGGAAATAGCATCGGAAACCAGGCCGCTTTCCTGAATGGCCAGGTATTTAAAATCGTCGGGCAGGCCGGCTTCGCGGAAAACGCGCTCTATAATAGGGAAATAGGTTTCGGCGCGTTCTACTTTCTGGTTGAAGTAAGTAGGGTATTTAAGCAGCGCATCTACGTTCTTCTGAATTTTTTCGCGGGCGCCGGCATTTATGGTCAGGTGAATATCGGCAAAATAAACGTTGTTGGGAACCTGGATCTGCTGACCGTAAACGGTAGTAGCTACAACGCTGATCAGAATTACAAGTAAATTTTTCATACGCGACATTTATAAGGGTTTAACGCCAATCGATGCAGTTTAGCGTGCTGCAAAAGGGTAAACTTTGGGTTAGTTGCAGCCGGTATTCCAAAGGGTGAAGACAAAATAGCGGATTTTAAATTTCATTCTGAATTTTCTACCGGATTACTTTTCTACATTTTATCCACAAGTTAGCTTAAAGCCTTCCTGCAGCCTGCAGCAGGCAATTTTCAGGTGGTTAACGGGTTAGCATTTTCCGGTTTTAAAACAGCCGGCCCGATAAGCCAATTTCCGGGTCAGGTGAATTTTGGCAGATATGATTACCGGAATTCCGCCGCGCAAAAATGGTAGGGTTTTAACCGGAAAAACCCGGAATTGAAAAAGCCTCTCCGGAAATGGAAAGGCAACAAAAACGTAGAGACAAGGCATTGCCTTGTCTCTATAAATGTGGATACAATTATTTGGTTATTTCTTCCGAATCACCAGTAAGCCGTCGCGGATTGGAAGGAGTACATTTTCTACCCTGTCGTCCTGCTGGATCTTCTGGTTAAATTCTAAAAGGGCTTCGGTATCTTTATCGAGCTTTTTTCGGAATTTCTCCAGCACTTTTCCGCTCCAGAGAACATTGTCGGCAATGATAATGCCGCCGGGGCGTACTTTGTCAATTACCAGGTCGAAGTAATTGCTGTAGTTTATCTTATCGGCATCTATAAAGACTAGGTCGAAGGTTTCCTGAATAGTTGGGATGATATCCAGGGCGTTTCCGATATAATATTTTACTTTGTTTTCGATCCCGGCTTCGGCAAAGTACTTTCTTACAAAGTCTTCCAGTTCTTCGTTTATATCGATGGTGTGCAGCGTGCCGGTTTCGGTTAAGCCTTCGGCCAGGCAAATGCCGGAATACCCGGTGTAAGTGCCAATTTCCAGGATGTTATGCGGCCGAAGCATCTGCGAAAACATGGCCAGCGTACGTCCCTGAATGTGGCCGGAGAGCATGCGGGGCATCATGATGCGGGCATGGGTTTCGCGGTTCAGGTTTTTTAAAACCTCCGTTTCCGGGGTGGTATGGTCTTCGCAGTATTTTTGCAGGTCTTCGTCCAGGAATTCCATAATTTAAATTTGAAGATTTGGAGATTTGAAAATTTGGAAATGATTTTTATTGAAAAGAAGAAGTCTGAAAACAACATGGGGATATACTATTTCCATCTCCAAATCTACAAATTTTCAAATCTTCAAATTATTTTCCCGGTACATAATTCAGGAAACTCAGGTTTTCTTCGGCCAGAATTTCGTTTGCAATTTCCTGAAGCTGACTGGCCGTGGTTTTCTGGATCTGGTCGAAAATTTCATTCAGGGTATCTATTTTATTCAGGTCCAGAATGCTTTTACCCATCATCATCATGTAGCCGATATTACTTTCTTCGGCCATGGCCAATTGCCCCATTAACTGCTCTTTGGTATTGTGCAATTGGTTGGTGGTCAGGGTTTTTTCGCGAAGTTTTTTGAGTTCTTTTAATACCAGATCCGTGGTGCGGGCCAGTTGCTTTTTCTCTGTTCCGAAATAAATATTAAACAAGCCGGTATCGATGTAGGCGGTATAAGAGGCATCGATAGAATACACCAGGCCATATTTTTCGCGAACGGCCAGGTTCAGGCGGGAATTCATGCCCGGACCGCCCAGCAGGTTCGAAAGCATGAAAAAAGGGATGCGTTTGGGATCGGAAAGGGCATAGGCAGGTGCGCCAATGATGCAATGGGCCTGATTTATTGGTTTCTCTATCGAAATAGCATCGGGTTGATAAACCTTAAAAGGAGCGCGTTTATGATCCTGGGTGCGCGAAGGAATACCGGCTAAATACTTTTCCGCCAGCTTTATCACTTTTTTAAAAGGCAGGTTGCTGACCGAAGCAAAAACCAGTTTATCGGTGCTGAAATTCTGGTTGATAAAATTAAAGAAATCGGATTTTTTGAACCCGGAAACGCTTTCTTTGGTGCCCAGGATGTTGTTACCCAGGCTATGCTTTTTAAAGATTACCGAATCGAATTCGTCTACGATTGCATCTTCGGGGGCATCCAGGTACATGGCCATTTCTTCCAGAATTACGCCGCGCTCTTTTTCAATTTCTTTTTCCGGGAAAACTGAATGGAACGTGATGTCAGCTAATAACTCGAAAGCTTTTTCGAAGTGGCGGTCTAAAATGGAAGCGTAGAAGCAGATCTTTTCTTTGGTGGTATAAGCATTCAGCTCACCGCCCACGCTTTCGAGCCGGTTCAGGATATGGAAAGATTTCCGTTTTTCGGTGCCTTTAAAAGCCATGTGTTCCCAGAAATGGGCCAAGCCTAACTGGTCTTCGCGTTCGTCGCGGGAGCCAATATCTAAAGTAAAACCGCTGTGGGCAATTTTGGTGTGCAGTACTTGTTTATGTAAAATGCGGATGCCGTTGGGCAACGTATGCAGTTCGAATTCAGGCATTCAACTAATTTGAAATTGGAAGGCAAAGGTACGGAGTTTTTTACCGGAAAAGTATAGCGTTTTTCTTTTCTGTCATCCTGAGCGTTAGCGAAGGACCTCATCGGCGGCTAGCAGTTTTTTTCTAAAAGTTATACGTTTTCTTTGGTCATCTCGACGATAGGAGAGATCTCTACAAGTTGGTAGAAAGTAAGCTTTTGAGTTTTAAAGCCTGAAATAGTACCGTTTTCAAATCAACTTTCAACTATAAATTCATAACTTTTAACTTTCAATTAAGCTTTTTCCCTCAAGCCGGGCGGCTTCGTTTCTGCGTTCGCGGCTGCACCCTTTCCTTTGCTTACGCAATTTTGCTGTGCAAAAGTCGGAAAGTGCGGAGGCCGCTCTCACAGAAACTGGTAGATTTCTTTCCTTTGTAGCTGGCTTTTTATCTCCTGTAGCGTTTCAACAGACGCTGCGCTGGCGATATGCGTGAAATCTTAAAAATCCTATGAATCCTAAAAATCATAGTTCAGACAAAATATTATGGTTTCAGCTCGAAAATCAACCCTTAAAACGAAAAAAAAGGAGCCGCAATTGCAGCTCCTTTTTTATATAATCAGGATTCCAGAAAATTAGTACCCGAAGATCTCTTTTAAAGTGAGTTGCTCCAGTTTGCCGTATTTCTGTAATTCTTTGAAGTTCAGACGATCCTTAGAACCGATAACCAGGATCAGTTGCGGCTGGCCTTTTACCATTTCGTTCTGGAATTTCCGGATATCTTCCAGGGTCATGGTGTTCACGTTCTGGTAGATGTCGCTGCGGATGTCGTAGTCGATGCCTAATTTCTTGGCGCGTTCGTAATCGAAAAGCACATTCGATTTGGTAATGCGTTCGGTAGCAATGTTGTTGCGGATCGACGATTTGGCGTTGGTAAAGTTCGCTTCGGCAACCGGCATGTTTTCCAGGAGGTTTTGCATGCCCGCCATGGCTTCCGGTAACTTATCTGACTGCGTGCCGATGTACGACATAATGTAGTTGGCGCGTTCTTTTTTGTTGGCGTTGTTGTAGCGGGAATTAACGGAATAAGCCAGGGCTTTGGATTCGCGTAATTCCTGGAACACGATGGAGCCCATATTGCCGCCAAAATATTCGTTGTATAGGCGCGCGGTTGGTACCAGTTTTTTGTCGAAGTTCAGCGATTTGGTCAGGAAAATGATTTCGGCCTGCACCATGTTGTAATCTACCCAGTAAACTTTACGCTCTTTAATGTCCAGTTCCTTAAACACTTTTTCGGCGGGAACCGGCTTCAGTGTGGCAGGTACTTTATGGCCAGCATTTAGCGCAGTTAGCAAATTGTTATCCGGCTTCGGGCCGTAATATAAAATGCGATGTTCGTAAGTTGGGATGCTTTTGATAATGCTAACCAGTTCTTCCGGCTTAACTTTCTTAAGGTCCTTCTCCGAAATGTTATTGGTGAAAGGGTTATTTTTACCGTGTTTGGCATAGTTTACCATTGCCTGGCTCAGAATTACCTGTTTGCTTAGTTTGGCATCGGCACGTTCTTTCAGGATACCGGCTACCAGGTCGTTCAGTGCTTTTTTGTCGGGTTTGGCGTTGGCCAGGAAGCTTTCGAATAAGGCCAGTCCGGCTTCGAAATTAGCATCTAAACCTCGCAGAGAAACATACACCTGCTCCGGCGAAGATGATACATCGAAAGAGCAGCCCAGTTTGTAGAATTCCTGCTGCAATTGTTCGGCGGTATATTTATCAGTACCCAGGTATTTCAGGTAATTTACTGCCAAGCCAGTTTTCGGATCGTTGTTCGTACCCATATCTAAAATATAATATAGTTCGAACAAGCCATTTTCTTTATTCTGCGAATACAGAACCGGGATGTTGTTTTTAATGGAAAGCGTTTTGATGTCTTTCTGGTAGTCTACAAAAACCGGCTTCAACTCTGGGGTCTGGCCTTGCATTACCGTTTTGTAAAACTCCGACTGCGCATCGCGGTTTGCCGGCACCGGGGTAATTTGCGGCTTTTCTACTTTCTTGGTATTCGGGTCTTTGCCGGTGTGTTTGTAAACTACCACGTAATTGTTGCCATAATATTTGTTAGCGGCGGTTATTACGTCCTGTTTCGTGATCTGGGCGAATTGGGCATCCTGGTTCAGGTAATCTTTCCAGTCCATGTGGGCAATGAAAGCGGACACAAAAGCATCGGCGCGGGCGGCATTGCTTTCGTAGGCTTTCATACGGGCAATTTTTTCGTTGTTTATAATGGCCGGGATCAGCCAATCGTCGAATTTGCCTTTTTTAACCAGTTCGAGCTGATCTAACAGGAGTTTTTTGGCCTGGTCCAGGGTCTGGCCTTCGCGCGGCGAAGCTACCAGTAAATGCGAAGAATAGTCGTTTTTAATGTCGGTAAAGGTAGTGGCATTCAGGACCAGCTGCTTCTGGTTCAGGTTCAGGTCGATTAACCCGGCCTGGCCGTTGGTTAACAGGCGGTCCAGCATAATTAAAGTCAAAGCATCTTTATCTTTTACGCCCGGGAACCGGAATCCCAGCATCACGTTGGCCGCATCGGGGCCGTAAACGTCGCGTTTAACCGGTTCTACGATCGGCTCTTCTACCGCCACGGTAAACTGCGGCACGTCTTTTTTCTGCCAGCTGCCAAAGTATTTATCGATGGTGCGAATGGTCTGGTCCGGATCGAAGTCGCCGCTTAAGCAAATAGCTACGTTGTTGGGTACGTAATACTTGTTGAAGTAATTTTTGATCTCCGTAATGGAAGGGTTCTTTAAGTGCTCAATGGTACCAATGGTGGTTTGCGTGCCGTACTGGTGTTTCGGGTGTAAAGCCGCATTCATGGCTTCGAATTCCTTCCTGAAATCGCTGTCCAGGCCGCGGTTTTTTTCTTCGTAAACGGCCTCCAATTCAGTATGGAACAAACGCGGCACCATTTCGCGGAAACGCTCCGCCTGCACCATGGCCCACTTTTCAACCTGGTTTGCCGGAATGTCGTCTACGTAAACCGTCTGTTCTACCGAGGTGTAAGCATTGGTTCCTTTGGCGCCCATGGCACCCATAATTTTATCGTACTCATTGGGAATGGCATGGGTAGCAGCAACACCGGAAACGCTGTCGATCTGGTGGTAGATCTTTTTGCGAATGGCAGGATCGGTTTGGGCACGGTATTTTTCGTATAGTGCTTCAATTTTATCCAGTTCCACTTTTTCGGCGGCCCAGTTCTGGGTACCCAATTTGGAAGTGCCTTTAAACACCATGTGCTCCAGGTAGTGCGCCAGACCGGTGGCCGTAGCCGGGTCGTTTTTGCTGCCGGCGCGTACCGCTACATAGGTCTGAATGCGGGGCGCATCTTCGTACTGGCTCAGATAAACTTTCAGGCCATTGTCTAAGGTGTAAATGCGGGCCCGCAGCGAATCGCCGGGAACGGTTTCGTAATTGTAGGTTTTCTGGGCGGACTGTTGGGTGGTGGCAGTTGCCTGGTCAGCGTTTTGGGTTGGGGCGGTTTTACACTGTGTGAACAGCAATAAACCAGCAAATAAACCCAGGTAAATTGGTTTTTTCACGGATGATTATCTATGGTTTTTAAGAAACGGTTTAAAGTATTTCAAATATACTATAATGAAACGGGTTTTAGCGTTGCTTTTGTATAATTGCCCGGTTTAGCACATTTTGGACGATTTTTAAATGCCAGGAGTTTTATTTTTCGGTTCTATCATCTCGACGTGAGGAGAGATCACTTTGGGTGGGTAGAAAGTTTGCTATTGAGTTTTTAAGGAGAAAATGATACGGGTTCTTTTTGTCATCTCGACGATAGGAGAGATCTCTTCAGGTTCGTCGAGTAGTTTGCTATTGACTTTTTTAGCCTGAAAACATAACATTTTTAAATCAACTTCAATCTCTTGACTTATACTTTTTCACTTTCAAATTAAGCTTTCTCCCTCAAGCCGGGTGGCTTCGTTTCTGCGTTCGCGGCTGCACCCTTTCCTTTGCTTACGCAATTTTGCTGCGCAAAAACCGGAAAGTGCGGAGGCCGCTCTCACAGAAACTGGTGTCATTTCTTCTTTGTAGCTGGCTTTTTATCTTTTGTAGCGTTTCAACAGACGCTGCGCTGGCGAAATGCGTGAAATCAGCAATAGAAACGCTATGTTTTCTGGCTCAAAAAGTGAACATATAGCTGGGAATAAAAAGCTCCCCTCCTGGCCAGGAGGGGTTGGGGGTGGTTGTTTTCACATTACCCGGTAAAAAAGCCCTCCCCTGAATTAGGGGAGGGTTGGGTGGGGTTAAAAATCAGTATCCAGGCCGAGGCGTTGTTTAAGCTCCGATAGAAGGGGAAATTGCTGTGACAGGTAATTATATTTATCGATGGAGGTATAAAGGCGTTTGCCTTCTGAAACTTCGGCAAATTCTACTACTACGCTCAGTTTGTTGTTTTGCAGCTTCCGGCGTAACTCACCTAGTAATTCTGCTTTTACATCGTTGAACTGCTCTACCTGTACCGGGTTATCTACCTTTAAATGGATCTCAATACCGTTTTGCAGCTCATAGTTCCGGTTCAAGATCATAAACTCAGACATTTTTCCTTCGCCCTGTTTGCGTTTGGCAAAAGCAAACCAGGCATGGCGAAGTTCCTCCGGGTTGATCTCTTTTTGTACGCCCGGCCGGATCTCTGTTTCGGCTTCCTGCACTTCGGCCTTTTTTTCGCCTAAAGTACCGTTACTGAGCTGCTCTTTTAAATTGCTTAAACTGAATTTGCCTAAGGCCTTTTTTGGAGCGTGAACTGCCGGCTTTACAAACGTAGTTTCCGTTGCCACCGGTTCAGATACCATAGCAATTGCCGGAGGGGCAACCTCATCAGATGCCAGTAACTTAGCCGATATCTCTTCTGCAGAGGGTACTTCAATTTTGGATGCGGGTACGTAAGGAGCAGGTGGCAGCTTGTCGCCGCCCGGTTCTAAAACGGTGGCGGTGGAGGTTACATGATGAACGGGTTCGCCGGCAGGTTTTACGCTACCGGCATCAGCTTTTTTCTGGCTGCCTCCTGTCCGGAAGAACCTTCGGAAGCAAAATTAACGGCGGCGTTCAGATAGGCCAGTTTCATTAAGGCCAGCTCTACGTGCAGACGCTGGTTTTTGCTGGCTTTAAAATGCTGGTCGCAGGTGGCAACAATGTTCAGGCCGGAAAGCAAAAATGATAGCGGGGCTTTGTTGGCCTGTTCCGCGTACAAAACTTTTATGCCTTCCGAAACTTCCAGTAACTGCACCGTAGCGTTGTCTTTGCAAACCAACAAACTCCGGAAATGTTCGCCGATGCCCATTACAAAATTATGCGCATCGAAGCCTTTTTTCAGCACTTCATCGAACAATAAAAGGGCGCTGGAAAGGTTTTCAGATAAAAGGTAATTGGTAAGCTTGAAATAATAATCGTAGTCCAGGATGTGCAGGTTATCTACCGCCGAACGGTAGGTAATATTGCTGCCGGAAAACGTTACCAGCTGGTCGAAAATACTCAGGGCATCGCGCAGAGCGCCGTCGGCCTTCTGGGCAACTAAATGCAACGCATCGGGTTCGGCCTGGATGTTTTCTTTTTTAGCGATCCCATTCAAATGCTGCACCATGTCGTCGATCTTAATTCTGTTGAAATCGAAGATCTGGCAGCGGGAAAGGATGGTCGGGATGATCTTGTGGCGTTCAGTAGTGGCCAGGATGAAAATGGCGTAGCTTGGCGGTTCTTCCAGGGTTTTCAGGAAAGCGTTGAAAGCCGAATTGGAAAGCATGTGCACCTCATCGATGATGTAGATCTTGTACTTTCCGGTTTGCGGCGCATAACGCACCTGCTCCACCAGGTTCCGGATATCTTCTACGGAGTTGTTGGAGGCCGCATCCAGTTCGTGCACGTTGAAAGATGCGTTGTTGTTAAAACTCACGCACGATTCGCAGGTATTGCAGGCTTCGGTTTCCGGCGTTAAGTTGGTGCAGTTGATGGTTTTGGCTAAGATCCGCGCACAGGTAGTTTTACCCACGCCCCGGGGGCCGCAGAATAAGAACGCCTGCGCCAGGTGGTTACTGGTAATGGCGTTTTTAAGGGTGGTAGTAATATGACGCTGGCCAACAACACTATCGAAGGTGCTTGGGCGGTACTTTCGAGCCGATACAACAAAATTTTCCATCATTACAAAGATACAGAGCCCGGTTTAGAATGGCAATTGGATTGTTTCGGGAAAGTAAAGTGTGAATTAGGTTTGATATCAAAGGAAGTTTATATATTGGGTTGATTTGAACTCTCCGATTGATGTTTTCAGGGTTTAATTCAAATTATTGATATTTTAATCAGAATGAGAATACTGCTTTTTACTGTCTTTATATTTTCTCTTTCAGCTTGCAGTGAAAAGGAAAAGCAAAATCTAAGTCTGTTTATTGAAGAGCCACTTGTGGAAGAGGACTCCTTCAGATTAGTACTTAATGAGCGACATAAGGATGCTATTCATGATTTGATCCCAGTTTCTGGTGATACACTTTTGGCAGCAAAATGGATAGGTAATGTTTTGAGAACTTTCGATGGAGGTAAATCCTGGACTGAGTTGGAATCTCCAATGATTAAGCATTTGGCGGTAGATAAAAATAAAAGGATTTGGGGTATTAGTAGTTGGATTGGCATTCATGAAGCTGATTATGCTAAAATCCTTTATTCTGATGATTTAGGAGAGAGCTGGGTTGAAAAAATATTGGATCCGGCATTTTTCTTTCCTTATAGATTCAGGAGTGAATATTCTGATAATATTCAGATTTTAACTGCAAATGATAAGTTGTATGAATATTTAGGAGGGCCACCAAACCTTGTTTCAAGCTGGAAATTTATAAAGCAATATTATCCCTATGAATATAGAATGAGATTTTCAGCTGAGGATAAAACTTATAGAGTTCAGAGTGATACTATCCTGGAGAAGTTTAATCCCCGGAAAAATAACTGGAGAGCAATTTTAAATCTAAATGTTGAAGGGAAGCCATATTTTCGGCCAATATTTCACGATCTGTTAATAGATTCTAATAAAATTTATCTGGCAGGCGAAGAAGATGCAGGCATATTATTGGAAATAATAAACGAAAAGAAAGTTAAAGCCTACCCTGTGGCTATAAAACAGCCATTAGGTGTTAGAAAAGATAGCAGAGGCAGGATTTGGATATATGGCGGCGACGGTATATTCAAAAAAGAGGCTAATCAAATGATTAAAATGTATTAAGATAAAAATTTATCGAAAAACAATAAAAAAATATTGTTTATTGAAATATGTTTCTTAGATTTGTTTCATCATCAACTCAAACACACGAATTATGAAAAGAAACAAACTTCTCTCATTTTCACTTTACTTTTTCAGCTTTGTTCAAATAATACTGATTCTTGGAATGCTGTCGTTTACCAGTCTTCTGATTTACAATCGGGTTAAACCGGAGTCTTTTGCAAAAATTGAATATATTCCTTCAGAACAAGCGGTTGTTTGGGTTGATGTAACCGGAAGTAATTCTGAACGGCAGGCGGCGGGTAATGGAATTCTTATAAACGAAATTCAGCCTGCTTCTTTGTATTTCATTTATTTTCAACTGATGATCGTTTTAATTCTGGCCTGGCTGATCATCCGGGAATTTAAAAATGTGATCAGGTCCGTACAACAATTGCAAAGTTTTAAAAGCCAGAATGTAGAATCATTTCGGAAAATGGCCATCTATTTCCTGGGAATATTCTTTTTGACGAGTTTTTCATTTTATGTGATGGAAGATAAAGGCAGCTTTACGTTTGATTTAGATCTTAAATTCGCGATGTTAGCAATTGCCTCCTATATTCTGGCTGAAATTTTTAAGGAAGGCAACCGCCTGCAGGAAGAGCAACAATTTACCGTTTGATTATGCCTATCATCATCAATTTAGACGTAATGCTGGCCCGCCGCAAAATGTCGGTAACGGAGTTGTCAGAAAAAGTAGGGATCACAATGGCGAATATTTCAATCCTGAAAAACGGTAAGGCCAAAGCCATCCGGTTCTCAACGCTGGAAACGATCTGCCAGGTACTGGATTGCCAGCCAGGCGATATTCTGGAGTATAGGAGTGAGGAGCTATAATTCCATACGTAGCGTAGGGTTTAAACCCTACGCTACGTATGGAATTATTTTCTGCTTATGAAAAGGAAAAACCAATTGCTGTGGTCTGTGGCGCACATACAACCTTGCTCCTGCCTGAAGTTCCTGCTTTTATTTGGTTTCAGTGCTTCGGTCTGTGGGGGCACAGACCGAGGCAAACGGTTAAAAGCGTCAGCTCAATCCCCAGCCTGTTCCCCGACAGGCCGGAAACTGCCGCCGTCTTGTATGGGAGTCCGGGGAAAAGGGTAATTCAAATTTATTCCCAGTCAATTTCTTTCTGCTAATCGCTGAAACTTTTCCCCTCAAAAAAAACGTTATACTTCTGATTGAAAAAAGTATCTTTGCAGACTTGTGCTGAAAAGGTACAACGTTCTTTAACTTATGGGGTAGACCGGAATTGACAGCTTGAGCAGATTCCGTGTAAGCATGTCGGGAGTTGAACAGACCTCCTGTTAAAAATCCGTTCAAACAATAAATGGCGAATATACTTACGCCATGGCTGCTTAATCTAGGTATTAAGCAATAGCCATTGTCCCGCCGGAGCGCCGTTTTACCGCGTCGGCATCAGGGGCATCGAAATGTGAAACTAGTCGGAAGGAAGCTGCGGCTTTCCGGCGAAACCAAAGCAGATAAGGTAAATTCAAAGGTCTGATCCAGCCTGGGTTTACACGAAAATTAACTGGAAGCTAAGCATGTAGAAGGCGCGAGGGTTTCCTTGTCTGGACCAGGGTTCGAATCCCTGCTACTCCACCATTTTTTTTCCGCTATCGGATCTCTGTAAAGAGGACTGGTAGCGGTTTTTTTTTGCCCGCACTTTTTCAGCTCAAAATCATACCATTTTAATAGGTATTCCTGGCCGGATTGGTGGTAAATTTTTCAAACGAAATCTGCGCCTTTTTACCCGGTTTTAATTTCATGGTTAAATTTCAGGCATTACCGGAAGGGCAAAAAAAACAGCCTCAGAAAGGCTGCTTTTTTTATATGCAGGTTAGCCTGCATTACAAACATAAACATTACTCAATTCAAAAATTATTAATGCTACCGGGTTAGTACTACCTGTTTCTGCATGAATTTTTCGCCGGTCTGGCACCTAAACAGGTAAACTCCGGCCGGCAAATGCTGCACCTTTATCCTGGTTTCCGATTGCATGGTTTTGCTGGTGTATACCAGCTGGCCCAGGGTATTAAATAGTTGCAGGCTGGTTTCTTTTCCGGCTATCTTGTTCTTCAATTGCACGGTAAGCATATCCTGCGCCGGCACCGGGAATACGTTGAAATCTAATTGCTTCAGGTTATTTTTAACGCCCAGGGCAGTCTGTATCCGGAAAGCCTGCGTAAAGCCGCAACCAAAATCGCCGGCGAAATAACCTTTAAGCGGAAGCTGCTGCGGGCTGGTTTTGTACCTTACCAGCATAGAGCCATTTCCCTGGCTTGGCGCGGCCCACCATTGCAGCCCGTTACAGGCATTATCCTCAACTACCAGGCGGTAGCAGCCAACGTTCATGGTTACCGTGTCCATATAAGTGGTGCTGTTGGTGGTGTTGATGCGTTCGCGTACCAGGTTGCCGTTAGCGTCGAAGATCTTCCATTTGTTGGCATTGAACCCGCCGTTGTTGGTAATTAACCTAACTATGAATTCGTTCGGCCAAACCGGCATCGGGGTGAAAGAGGATTTCATTTCGTTGTTTAGCAGATTGGCATCCGGGGCGCCGTTCACTTTTGAAATACGGGCTCTAAAAGTAGTTAAGCCGTTGGGCATCGTTACAAATTCAGTATTACCGGGCAGGATTATTTCTTCGGTTTGTCCCGGCTCGATCAGGGTTGCCCAAGGGTAAGTATGGGTAGTGCCGTTACCTAAACCGTAAGTAAATTCCAGGGAAGTGATATTGGTGTTTCCCGTGTTTTTTACTTTGATCTTCGCTTCTTCGCAAACCGGGTTCGACCGGAAATAACCTTCATAATCGTTTGGCGAAATAATGGCTTCCAGCGAAGCATCCGCGGTATAGTTGTAAGGTCCGTAGTAAATAACCTGACCTTCTACGATATAAGATGCCTGCGAACTTGGATTGCTGTACGCCTGGAAATCTACATCCAGATTAAAGTTGCTGCCAGGCGTTACGCCGTGTATAGGATGGAAATTGGAATACACCACATCGCCGGGACACCAGTTGGCGCGGTCGTAGATCCAGGTGCCTGTTTGCGGATACAGGTTATTGCTGCCGCAGTTGGCCCGCCAGATATTGGTTTGGGAAGTCAGAGCATTGTTTACTTTAACCTGGTAGTATTTACTGCAGAATTCAGAGCAATTATCCTGCGGGTTGGAGCCGTGGCCGGTTACGTTGAATTTCAGTTCAGCGCCGGAAGCTCCGGCAGGCATTAGCAACGTTCTGCCATTAACCTGGGTTTCAATAGAGGCGCTGTTGCCGTAACCGAAGCCACCGTGCCATAAACGGTCTATTTTAATTACATTGCGGGGTGGCGTTCCTTCAATAAAGGTGAATTTAATGTTGGAAGTAAAGCCGCCGGAATAACCACTGTAATGTACTCTAATGGTGGTGTTCCCTTTCAAATACTGGGCATAATCCGTTACGTCGAAATTATACCGGTGCTGCCAGGTTACCGGAAACCGGGAAATGCCGGCATACGGGGTGATCAACCGGCCGATCTCAAAAGAATCGGTAGGCGTATGGAGGAATACCTGAACGGTGTAATCCCAGTCGCCGCAATATTGTGGGTTGCCCGGACACGCATATTTTCCCAGCGTAAAGGTCATGTCGATCTTCCGGTAGGTGGTGGTTGTAACAGGAAAAACAGCCGGAGCATCGTAGTTTCCAAAGTTGACCAGTTGGGTTGCGGTATGCGACTGGACCACCGTAGTATCGCCGGGAGCAGCTTTAACTACGGTAGCCAACAGCATTACAAAAAATAAAAGTGAGAGTTGTTTCATTCCTTTAGTTTTAAAATTTCTTTAACCGGAATTCCCGGAAGCAACTAAATTGCTGCCTCCGGATTTCCTGGTTTTAATTATTCCACGATCAGCTTGCGCGTGGCTGTTTTGCCTTCACTTACCAGTTTCAAAAGGTAAATTCCTTTGGCAGCCTGGTTCAGGTCAAGCTGGGTTTTGGCCTCTTTGGTAGTTTGCTTTGAAATAACTTTTCCGGTCAGATCCATAACCACTATTTCATACACCTGCCCGGCAGGTAATACTACCTGGAAGAATCCTTTAGACGGATTCGGATAAATAGATACGTTCAGAAGTTTTGCTTCATTTATGCCGGTATTAATAATGCTTACCGCCGCTGAAGCTGCTGAAGGACAACCGTTGGCAGTAACTATTACCGTGTAAGTGCCATTGGAAGTAGTGGTATAAGTTCCGTTGGTAGCACCGGTTATTGGCGTACCGTTCAGTAACCACTGGTTTCCGGTTGCACTGCTGGAAGTTAACACAAAACCATTCTGGCTGATCGTTGGGGTAGCAGGGGTTGGGTTTACGGTTATAGTTGTTGCGGCAGATGTAGCAGAACATGTTCCGGAAGTTGCTCTAATCGTATAGGTGCCCGAAGTATTGGCTGTAAAGGTAGCCGAAGTTGCACCCGTGATCGGGGTTCCGTTATTTAACCACTGGTAAGTTACTCCGGTAGTAGAAGTAGCACCCGTTAAGGTTACTGAACCCCCGGTGCAGAAAGTTGTGGCGCCGCCGGCCGTAATTGTTGGAGTTACCGGAGCTGCCGTTACCGTAACGGCAGTTGCAGTAGAAGCCGGGCTGGAACAGCCATTGGCAGTTGCAACTGCGGTATAATTTCCGGCAGCATTAGCGGTATAAGACGCTGAAGTTGCCCCCGTAATTGCCGTGCCGTTATTAAACCAGGTGTAGGTGGCACCGGTAGTAGTAGAAGCGGCAGTTAAAACAACAGAACCGCCAGTACAGAAAGTAGTAGCACCACCAGCCGTTACGGTTGGAGTAGCCGGAGCCGCATTAACGGTAACTACCGTAGCTGCTGAAGATGCATTACAACTACCCGAAGTAGCGGTTACGGTATAGCTTCCGGCCGCATTGGCAATAAAGCTGTTTCCGGTAGCGCCGGCAATGGCAGTTCCGTTATTAGCCCACTGGTAGGTAACCCCGGTTACCGGAGTAGTAACAGAGATGGTTACCGAACCGCCAGCGCAGAAATTAGTTGCCGTACCGCCGGTATTGGTGGTTGGTATGGCCGGCCCTGCAGTAACCGTAACCGATGTAGCTGCCGATGGTGCGCTTGGGCAACCGTTATCTGAAGCGACCGCGGTGTAACTGCCTGCGGCAGTAGCGGTATAGGTAGCGTTCGTTGCACCGGCAATGGCAGTGCCATTATTAAACCAGGTGTAAGTGGCGCCGGCAGTTGTAGAAGCTGCTGTTAAGGTAACCGAACCAGTTCCGCAAATAGCGGTAGGCCCGCCTGCTGTAATGGTAGGAACGGCCGCAGGCGACGAAGAAGTTACGACTACCGTTAAGGAATTATTGGCCGGAACTGCATCGCCGGGAATGTTTGCTGTAGCTACAATAGTGTAAGATCCGGCACCGGTTAAGGTGATAGGAGTGGTGAAGGTATACGTAGCAGAAGCACCGGGAGCTATCGGTCCGGTTGTGACCGCTGTTACCGGCGTACCACCATTCACGGTATAAGAAACCGGAATATTGGAAACAGGAGTCGTTCCGAAGTTCTGGATGATAATGGTTACTATCTGGGGACTGGTAAGATTACAGCCTGAAACCGGACTGATAAATGCGGTTACCCCTACATCGTTGGTTGCCGGCGTAAAAATACCCATTTCGTATGCACCCGGATCTGGGGTGGCCGGATTTCTTAATGCGCCGGTAATATCATCGGTAACTGCCGGCACAACCGGTAAACCGGTATCATTTAAGGCAGCGTTGGTTGGCAAATAATTGGCATTTGTGCCCGGTACAAATTGCGGATCTACCGATACACTGATGGAGTCATCGCCGCTTCCGGTACGCCAATCGGCCAGAGTAAGACGGTTGGAGGTAAAGAAACCAATGCCACTGGTGCTGGCGCCGCCGGTAACAAAAAGATCGTTGTTGTTAGACCGAATGTTGGAAGTAGTAGTTCCGTAATAAATGGCGTGTTTGGCTCCGGTTGTTCCACCTGCTACATTCAGGATATTGTTCAGCAACCGGATATTGTTGGCCGCAGTAAGCTGGTAGAACCCACGTACGGTGGTGGTGTTGGCTACGTTATCCAGGTTTATGGTATTATGGTAGTAATATACACCGTCAGAATTGGAGTTATAAAGGCCGTAAGTGGTACCGTTGCTATTAATGTTGTAAACCACATTATTCTTAACCAGGTTCTCAAATCCTACTGGTGCATCATTGGCATTTGAATAAACTCCATAAGATGTACCCGTTAAAGAAGAAGCTGCACCGTGCGACGTATGGATCCGGTTTTTGCTGATAGTGTTCCTGAAAGAAGAGCCGTTCAGTTCAACGCCCGCAAAAGTAGTAACCGTAACCCGGGCCGGCCGGCTGATGTTGTTGCCTTCTACCAGGTTCCGGTTTGCGCTGCCTATTTTAATTCCGTTCGCATAAAAATCCCGGATGGTATTATTGATCAGCTGGTTATTACCCATGCTGGCTGCCTGGCTGTAAAGCACAATGCCATTGTAACCTCCCGTTATGGTATTTCCGGAAATGATGTTGTTGTTACCGGTATTGCCGGTTGTGGTTACTGTCGTATTCGATCCGGAGAAAACGATACCCGCTGAATTGCTTTCAGTAGTGCTCAGCGACCCGATATTTATAGTATTGCCGTTTATGGTATTGAAATCAGCGCCGTTGGTAAGATGAATACCCCAGCCAAAAGCAGTGGTAGAAGTGCCGGTAGTGGCAATAATAAAATTGTTCAGCGTTACATAATCAGCACCGTTCAGACGGATAATAGGCCGGTTGCCGGTTACCGCATCGGCTGAAATGGTATTGCCGTTGCCGTTAAAAGTAATGGTGTTGGTTGCGCTGGCACCGGCAATAGCCGGAATTTCCACCTGTTCGGAATAAGGTCCGGAACCGGCAACCACGTTAAACGTAACCGGGCCGGAAATGCCGCAGGAGCTCATAGCCGCAATTGCCGAAGCAATGGTCTGATAGTTAGCGGCAGGGTTGTTCTTTTCGATGGTGTAAGTACCTGTCAGAACGTTGCAGGCATTCAGGGTTACGGTTGCGCAATCGTTAACAGTATTGGCATCGGTGCCGCCATTCGGGTTGGTAACGCAGGCGTTTATGATCTGACTGCCGGGCGTAAAAGTGAAATTACCTAAAGTTACCACTGCCGATTGATTCAGGGCCAGGTTGCCGGTCCAGGTATAGTTTGGCTGCGCTACCCCGTTAACGGTCCAGGTAATGGTAGCCGAAGTAAGTGCTGTAGTTCCCTGGTTCATTAATCTAACGCTAACCGGCATGCTCACATTCTGCATGATCGCATTAGCCGGCGATGTAATGGCCATGATGCCGGCATCGATAGCCGGCGGCGAAGCTATGCCTCTAACCGTAATTCCCATCACGTTCAAAACACCTGCCGGATTGATCTTTTCGAAGGTAATGCTCTGAATGGTTTTGGAAAGATTTGCCTGGCTTAAGGTTAACTGATACTGATATAAACGGGGATTGGTAGTAGAATTTTCGATAGCATCGTTGGTGCGGTTTACCCGGCTGATGCCCTGAATGGCAAACCCGGTGGCATCGTACCAGTCGCTGATGGCCTGGCTGAAAACCTGGGTGGAATTATCAGAAAATGTTACGGTTATATTGGTATTGGTGGCTCCACTGCCCGAAGTAGCTAATACGTAAACCTGGTCGGCGTAGATCCCGGCCGGGAAGGTAAGGGTACCAGAGCCATCACCGGTAAGGCGCAGGGAATTGTTACCCGAATAAGATGCCAGTTGATAGGTAAGTCCGGGTGTTGCTGCCACGGCCGAAGTAACCAGACCGCTGGCCGGTAAAGAAGAAGTAGGCGTTGCGTTAGCCGGGTTTACAAAGGTGGGGGCTACAAAGTTAAAGTTTACTCCGTCCACATCGTGCGTGGTAGAAGAAATTACCGTGCCGGCCCCATTGGCCACCACGTCGGCATTATAGCCGGTTACTGCAACCGGGGTATAGGTTTGCGCCATTGCTTTGCTGCCAAAGCTAAGGGCAAACGCGAAAAATAATAGTTTTTTCATTTAGGTAGTTTTATTTAATCGTCAGGTTTGAAACCCAATTAATATTAATTAAAAATTTAAGCGGTAAGGCAGTTTTCAGGCTTAAAACCCTACCGTTTTTGTTAAGCATTTTCAGCAGAAATCAGGAATCTCTAACAGAATTTTTTCCGCGGAATGAATCCTGAAAAGCCTGGATTTTATTCGATGATCAGCTTTCGGGTACCGGTTTTTTCCTGGCAGGTAACTTTCAGTACATATATTCCTTTGGCCATTTTCGACAGGTCCAGTTGTGTCTTCGCTGATCTAACAGTTTGCTTTTCAACTATCCGGCCTGCCAGGTCAGTTACCACTATTTCTGCCGTTTTTCCGGCCGGCAATTCAAGCATAAATACCCCGGAAGAAGGGTTCGGATAAACCGAAACCTGCAAATCGGCCAGATCATTTTTAATACCGGTATTGGTAATTACCAAAGCGTTGGAAGCTGTGGAGCTGCAACCGTTTATGGTGGTTATCACGGTATAAGATCCATTGGCGGTAGGCGTGTAGTTACGGCCGGTGGCCCCGGTTATAAGCGTTGCATTCCGGTACCATTGGTTGCCCGTAGCGTTGCTGGAAGTTAAAGCTGAACCGGTTTGGGTAATAGTTGGCGTTACGGGCTGCGGAGAAGATGAAACCACAATTTCGGCAGCAGTAGCGCTGGCACAACCATTAGCAACCGCCGAAGCAGTGTAATTTCCGGAAGTAGTAGCGGTATAGGTTCCGGAAGTGGCTCCCGGAATTACATTGTTATTTCTAAACCAAACGAAAGTAGCCGCCGGATTGGAAGAAAAAGCGGAGAGTGCAACCGAACCTCCGTTACAGAATGCTGTGGCACCCCCTGGAGCTAACGTTGGTGTAGCAGGAGCAAAATTAACAGTAACCGCAATAGGAGCTGAAGCTGCGCTGTTGCAGCCGCCTAAAGAAGCGATAGCGGTATAATTTCCCGGACTGGTAGTAATATAGTTGGCCGCGCTGGCACCCGCGATCTGGCTGCCGTTCTGGAACCAGGTAAACGTAGCTCCCGGGCTGGATGCGGCCATTAGCATAACCGGGCTCCCGCTACAAACCGAAGTAGAACCGGAGGCCGATAACGTTGGGGTGGTAGCCGGTGCCGAAAGGGTAATGGTTTTCGATTGCGAATCGTTGGTGGTTAGCTGGTCGCCGGTTAAGGTAGTTCTGGCCTGAATGGTATAATTTCCTAAAACACTTAAATTGGCTTTGGTAGTAAAGGAGTAGTTGGCAATAGAATTAGGGGCTAACGGACCGGCAAAAACTTCACTTACCGGGGTGCCGCCATTAATGCTATAAGAAACCGGAATGTTGCTTTGCGCTGTGGTGCCAAAGTTTTTCAGCGTTATTGAAATGGTTTCCTGGTTTGTCAGGCCACAGCCCGAAGCTGGTGAATTAACGCTGGTTACGCCGGCATCTATTGGCAAAGTAGAAGGAATGGTACGGATGGTTATTCCTAATACATTTAACACCCCACCGGTACTGGTTTTGTTAAAGGAAACGCTCTGAATGGTTTTTCCAACGTTTGCTGCGGATAACGTTAATAAATACTGGTAAAGCCGCGGATTGGTAGTTGAATTCTCAATGGCATTGGTAGCCCGGCTTACCCGGCTAATACCCTGAATAGCAAAACCGGCCCCATTAAACCAATCGCCCACGGTTTGGGTAAAAGTCTGAGACGTGGCATCGGTAAAATTCACGGTCATGGTAACCGTGCTGGCGCCGCTGCCCGAAGTAGCAATTACATATACCTGATCGGCGGTTTGCGGCGTTGCAAAAGTAAGGGTGCCTGTTCCGGCTCCGGCAATGCGCAAAGAATTATTTCCGGAATAGTTGGCCAACTGAAACGTTAAACCCGATGTAGGCGTGCTGTTTATTAACCCATTATTTGGCAGGGCTGAGGTTGGGCTGGTGCTGGAAGGACTTACATAATCTAAGGCAACCAACGCAAAGCTGGCCCCATCGGCATCTGTAGAAGTGGAAGAAGCTACCGAACCGGGACCATTGGCAATTACATCGGCCGTAAAACCGGAAACCACTACGGGCGCATACGTTTGCGCCTGCAGCGACCCGGAAACGCCGGCAGAAAATAGAAAGCCCAGAAGTAAAAGTTTTTTCATTTATAAAGCGTTTTAGCGGTATTGCTCTAACTAAAGCAGATGATCAGGTAAAAAAATGGTTTCCGGCCAGCTAGTAATTTTAAATTCGTTCTCAGACAATAAAATTACCTGCCGGGCCGGAAACCAACCGCTGCTGCCGCAACGGGGTATGGTTATAAAAACTGCTGCTCCGGCAAGCCATGGGTGAGAGTTCCGAAGGCCTGCCGGAGAGCAGCTTTAAAAGTTATTCTACTATAATTTTCCGGATGCCGGTTTTACCGTCGCTTTCAATTTTCAGCAGGTAAATGCCATTGGCCTGGTTGTTCAGGTCTAATTGCGCAGTTTTTCCGGCTACTTTTTGCTGAAGAATTGTTCTGCCGGTCAGGTCAGTTACTTCCAGCGAATAACCAGCTTTCACGGCATTCAGGTTGAATATGCCATTTGATGGATTCGGGAATAAGTTTACCAGGTTTTCAGTAAGGTCATTTTTTACCCCGGCCGGCGCGCTGCGCAAGATCTGGATGTTATCGATCATGTTGGCGTTACCGGTTCCGTTGGTAAAAGCATCATTAACGCTAGATTCGAAAGCAATTTCCAGGCTTGGCTGGCTCTTGAAGGAAGTAAGGTTCAGGTTTATGCGTTGCCATACAATTGGAGTGCCGTTGAATGGCGGGCGGTACGTATTAGCCGGAGCGGTCTGGTTGCCGCCAATAGGCGTACCATTTACAGTAACCCGGAGGTTGGTATTGGCATTCGCGCCTCTGAAAAGTTGTTTCAGATCGAAGCTTAACCAAAGCGGGTCAGTTGCGGCGCCACCGGCCGGATTAACGCAGATCTTGGCAATAGCTTTGTGGTTCGGGTTTGCTGTCCAGGGATCTACAACGCCGGTAGGAATTACCCAGGACGCCGAAGGAACGCCTTCCAGAATCAGCACTTTGGTACCGCTGCCCGTAGAGGCGGCCGTTGCTTCCATAATATTGGAATGAGAATTGGTAACTTTCTGGAACACACCTAAACCGGTAGTAGCCGATTCGAAATCAAGAGTAACCGGCAGGGCTGGTAATAATGAGTTTGTAGCTTTAACAGATGCGGTATCGTTTATGGCATTACCATCGCCGGTAAGCAAAGCTTTGCCCTGGATCCGGTAAGAACCTACTGTAGAAAGGTTCGCTTTCGTAGCAAAAACGTGGGTGGCGGTACCAAACGGAGCTATTGTGCCGGTAAAGTTTTCGGTAACAGGTGTTTGGTTGTTAATCTTATAGCTTACCTGGAAATTACTCTGAGAAGCTGTGCCGGCGTTATTAATGGAAATGCTGATGGTTTCCTGGTTGGTTAAAGCACAACCGGTTGAGAGGCCGGTAACAGCGGAAACGCCTACATCGTTGGCCATAGCTGGGGTAATAAACCGGGCAGTAATACCCATCACGTTTAACACGCCGGTAGTAGAGGTTTTATTAAAGCTCACGCTGGCAATGGTTTTTCCGGAGTTTGCAGCCGTAATGGTTAACGGTATCTGGTATAAACGGGGGTTGATGGTAGAATTTTCGATGGCGTTGGTTGACCGGCTAACCCGGCTCAAACCCTGCATGGCATAATTTGTTCCGCCATACCAGTCGCTGATGGATTGGCCGGTAAGCACCTGGGTGGAAGCATCGGTAAAGTTAACCGTAATCGTTACCACGCTAATGCCGCTGCCGGAAGTAGCTAATATATAAAGCTGGTCAGCAGCCCGCGGCTGGCTGAAGGTAAGGGTGCCGGTGCCTGGGGCCGCTATGCGAAGGGAATTATTGCCGGTGTAAGGCGCCAGCTGATATGTTACTCCTGGCGTACTGGTTACTGCACTGGTTATGGTGCCGGAATTGGGCAGCGCCGTGGTAGGGCTGGCATTGGTCGGGCTTACATAATTCATCGCTACAAAAGCGAAAGAAGCGCCGTCAACATCGGTGGTGGTAGAGGAAGCTACCGTACCGGCGCCGTTTGCTACAACATCATCGGTAAAACCAGTAAGAACAACCGGCGTGAAGGTAGTGGTTTGCGCCAGGGCTGAATTTCCTGCCGCCAGAATAAATGCGAAGAATAAAAGTTTTTTCATTAAAAAGGTATTTAAGATTAAGAGAATGTGAAGATGTTTACCGTTAATCGAACCAGATTCTTCTGCGCCTCAAAGGGCTGGATAAAGCCGGTTAAAAAAATCGGATGGTTAAAGCTGTAACATAATAACCTTAACTGCTAAATTTTACCGTTTCAAAAACGTTTCAATTTGTTAAATAGCTGAAGATTAATGATTTACAAAGTAAACAACTGTTAACTTTTTAAGCAATTGCAAGGTTGGCCGGATAAGATTCCAGGGAATTAAGAACCTGGGTAGAAGGGAAAAAAGTAAAATTTGGGGAAGTTGGAATTTAAAAACGGTAGCTTGGGAAGCCCTAAAAGTGCGTTGAAATAAAAAAGCTTCCCGGTTTCCCGGAAAGCTTTTTTGTTGGACAATGGTTCTTATTTTGAAAGTTTAACGCTAATTGGAATCCAGATAATTTTTTGTAATTCCGGGGTGCTTATTCTGACAACATTAATTCGCAAGCCATTTATTTAACTTCCGGCCTTTGATCAGATATTCTTAACAACATCTTCCAGTAGTTTGTCGTCTTCTATGTTTAGCTTTTTCCGGAGCCGGTGCCGGTATAGCCGGATAGCATCGGGCCGTACGCCCAGCATAGAGGCCATTTCTTTGGGTGTAAGGTTAAGTTTGCTCAAAACAATGTAACGGGTATCGGCCGGGCTTAAAATAGGGAGTTTTTCCCGGAGACGATGCAGGTAACCGGCATGCACCTTATCGAATAAAGACCGGAATTCTTCCCATTGGTCGTCCGTCAGGATGGTGGCTTGCAGCAGTTTGTCGCGGGCTTCTTTGCTGGCCAGGTGTTCGGTTTCGCCAAACTGGTCCTGGTGTTTTTTAATTTCCGCCGTAAATTGCTCTATCAGTTTGTTCTTCTCCCGGATATGGTCCGTAAAATTACTTAATTGCCGGGAAGCAATTTCCAGTTCAGATTCAATGGAGTGCTTTTCTTTTTCCAGCTTTTCCTGTTTTTGCCGGTGCACCATCCGCTGCCGGTTTATTACCAGCAGGGCTATTATAATAAGTAAGAATATTCCGCCAATAAGGCTGTTTCGCAATGTGGTTTGTAATTTTTCCTGAGCCTCCAGGCGTTCCATTTCCGCTTTGTGCTTTTCGATCTCTATCTTCCTTTCTGCGGCCAGTACTAAAGAGCTGTTGCGGCGGGTAAAAAGACTGTCTTTCACAAAATGGGCCGAATCGGTATATCTGTAGGCTTTAGCGTAATCACCTTTCAGGGCGTAGATCCGGGCTTGTACCGGGTAAAGCTCTTTTAGGTGTTTATAAAGATCGCTGGTTTCGGGCAACATGCTTTTAACCTGGGCCACCAGATTTTCGGCTTTGGGTAAATCGTTTTTCTCCAGCCAGATCCGGGTAAGTATCAAAAGCGATGTAGAAGCATTATCAAATTCGTTTGCTTTTATACTTTCGCGGGCATCCATTTCCAGTAAAGGCACGGCTTCATCGTATTTTTTCTGGTGAAAATAACCAATGCCAATGTTGCCGGCGGCAATACCCATCCAGGTGCTGTCTTTTAGTTTTTCGGCCATCCGGTAGCATTTCCACAGATAGAATTCTGCCGAATCGTATTTTTTTTCTTCCCGGTAAATGAGCCCCAGCGTATTGGTAAGGTTTATAGGCAGGCGTTTTTTATAAGAAGGCGCAATGGTCCAGGCTTCGGTCAGGAATTTGCGGGCATTGGCATTGTCGCCGAACTGATAATATGCCGCCCCGATATCGCCCACCATTTCCTGTTTGTTCGGCAATTCATTAACCGACAGATCTTTCATGAGCTGGTAAGAGTTCAGATAATGGGTAAAGGCCTGCCCGTATTTGTGTTTTACGGCAAAGTAATAATAGCCGAGTTTCTGCCGGATCCGGATCTGGAGGTGCGGAATTTGTTTCTGATCGGCAGTTTCCAGTAAGCCCAGCATGTATTTTTCGAAGGCCCGGTGGTTGGTCTGTTTGCCAAACATGTAATATTGGCCTTTCAGCAAATGGGTTTCCAGTACTAATTGTTCGTCCCGCGCCTTTTCTGCTGTTTTGGCCAGCTTCTTTAATTCCTGGAAAAAGGTAACAGAATCCTGTTTTAAAGCTGGGCCATAAAAAGTGGTATCTAAGGCCACATAGCGTTCTGCGTAGGATTTCTGCAACAAATGCCGGTATTGCGCCTGCCCGGAAAATGAAGTAAACAGCAACGTAAAAAGTAAAAGAAAACGGTAGCGCATTGCGGGTAAAAAGTCAAAACAACGTGCCTAATTTACTTAAAACCTGTTAATTGTAGCAATAAAATTTTGTTTTCAAATAATTATAAGAGGCGGTTATCCCCTTTTTATTGAATTGAGATAAAGATTTGCCCGGACTGGAATTACCGGAATTGCGTTTATATCCTTTTACCCGGGAAAGAAAAAGCAGCCACTATCAGGAAGTTTAAATCGTTTCCCGCCGGGAATTATAAATTAAAAATTAATTGGTTCTTTATTTGCAGAACTAAAAGAACCTATCTACCTTTGTAGGGGTTCAGGGATTTAAAATTGTCCTAACCTAAACAAATCCTTTAGCCATGTTCCTTAATCAATTTACCGTAAAAAGAAATATTGCCGAACTGATCAGCCAACGGAAAGGAATCCGGGTGGCGCGATTGTTACAGCACGTTCCCTTCAGCCAGTTAGGTTTCGATAACCTTGATCTGGTAGACCTGATCCTGGAAGTGGAGAAAACTTTTAAGGTAATTATCCCCGATGATCTGCCCCTGAACGACGTAGACGATTTCGTGGATTTTATCTGCCAGCGGCAATTACAGCAGGCCAGCTAATTAATTTCCTTAATCCGCCGCTTTTTCTGTAGTTTGGCAAACTAAAAGATAGCAGAAATAATTTTAGTTCTTAAAATTAAGAACTAAAGAAACTAATTATGGGTTCGCTTCGTTAGGCCTCTAAGAAAGGAATTAAAATGGTATTGACCGAGAAACAAAAAGTGCTTATTGAAAAGATCGGGATCGCAACAGAAAAGGAGGGCATGCAGCCCGCCGCTGCCCGCATAATCGGTTTGCTTTATGTAGCGGATAACCCTGAACTGACTTTCGAAGAGATCCTGAACGCCTTACGCATTAGCAAAAGTGCCGCCAGCAATGCGCTTAACTTATTGCTGCAAACCAACCGCATAGAATACACCACATTTTCCGGCGACCGGAAACGTTACTTTCACCTGAAGGTTACGAACTGGCGCGAAGGTTTTGCCAAAAAAATGGAAGATATGACCAGTTTCAGCCAGTTGCTAAAGGAAGTTTTAAAAGAGCGGAACCCCGAAACCAAAGAATTCAACCGGAACCTGGCAGAGTTAGCCGATTTCCTGACCTATATTAATAACCAGTTGCCCGGCTTGCTGGAAAGCTGGGACAAAAGCAGAAAAGGCCATTAAGGTCTTTTTTTAGCAAAAGTTAGTTCTTTTAATTAAGAACTATATAATATAATATAAACAATACAGTTAGATACAAACCAATTAAAAATTAACCTGTGAAAAAGAAAATTTTAGCGCTGGGCCTTTTGCTCACAAGTTTAAGTCCGGCATTTTCCCAGAGCCCAACCCAGCCTGCCCCGCTCACGCTGCAGGAAACGGTTAAGTACGCTTTGGAAAATAATGAGAATATCAAAAAAGCTTATCTGGATGAAATGAACCAAGCCTATAAGGTTAAAGAAATTAAAGGTTCCGGGTTGCCCCAGGTGAGCGGCAATGCGCGTTTAACCATGAATCCGGCAATTGCCACCCAGCTTCTACCTGGGGAGATCATTGGCCGGCCGGGTACCATGGTTCCGGTGCAGTTCGGTACAAAATACATCGGTAACGCGGGGCTGGAAGTGCAGCAGTTAATTTTCAAAAAGTCATTTTTTGTGGGTTTACAAGCCGCCAATACCACCAAAGATCTTTTCCGGTTGCGTACCCAGATGAGCGAAGAGGACGTGATCTACAATGTAGGCTCCGCTTACCTGCAACTCCTGCAAACCAAAGAGCAATTCAATACCATTAATGCCAACTTTAAAAAGCTGGAGCAGCTCGAAAAGATCCTGGATCTGCAGTATAAAAACGACGTTGCCACCAAGGTTGCCCTTAACCGGGTAACGGTAAATAAGATCAACCTCGAAAACCAGCGCCAGACCTTAGAAGCAACCTACAACCAGCAGTTAAATAACCTTAAATTCTTCATGGGTATGCCCATGGATCAGGAGATAGCCATTGCGGAAACGGCCACGGTTTTAGACAATGCCGTAATTCCGCAAGCCACCGTGAGTGAGGTAGTTAACAACCGGATCGATTACAAATTGCTAACTACCCAGCGTGAACTCAACAGGCTTAACGTCAAAAATATTCAGGCGGGTTATTTCCCATCACTCTCCGGGTTCGGTTCTTACGGATATAACGCCCAGCGCAACGAATTCAATTTTGTAGATACCAACCTGCCGTGGTTTAACGCCGCTGCCATCGGCCTCCAGTTAAACGTGCCGATTTTTGACGGAGGCCAACGCCGTTACCAGATGTTGCAGGCCAAATCGGAACTCCAGAAAACCGAACTGGATATGCAGCGCACCATGCAAAGCACCAACCAGGCGCTTAAAAATGCCAACACCCAGATGCAGAGTAGTTTAAGGGCAATCGAATCGCAGGAGCGCAACGTGGCCCTGGCGCAGGAAGTGTACCGCAACACCAACGAGCTTTACAAAGAAGGGCTATCTCCTTTAACCGAAGTGTTGGATACCGAAGTCAGCTTACGCGAAGCCCAGACCAACCTTAATAACGAACGGTTAAAATACCAGCTGGCCCAGCTCACTTATTTACAAGCCAAAGGGGAGTTAAGAGTATTAGCCCAATAATTAAAACGCTATAGAAAAAGCATTAAAAAGTAACGCCAAAAACATAAATGAAAAAGCTGATTTATATTCTTCTCGCAGTAATTATAGTTGGAGCAGTAGCCTATAAGCTAATGAGCAACAAAAAAGAAATGGCCGCCACCGCTGCCGTTGCCGAAATTAAAAGCCAGGCCATTTCGGTAGCTTTAACCGAGCCCAAAACCGGCAAGATCGACAAGTCCTTTACGGCGCAGGGAAATTTTGCCCCCATGAACGCTTTAACCTTAACCTCCGAAACGTCGGGCCAGGTATTAAAAGTTTTCAAGCGCAAAGGCGATAAAGTACGGGCCGGCGAAGTGCTGGCGCAGGTAGAAGCCAACACCATGAGCGCCGACCTGGCAACCGCCCAGGCCAACTTCGAAAAAGCCAAGCGTGACCTGGGCCGGTATGAAAACCTGGCTGCCGGCGAAGCCATTACCAAGCGCCAGCTGGAAGAAGCCCGCTTAAATGTGAAAGTAACCGAAGCCCAGTTAGTAGCGGCCCGCCAGCGCGTAAACAAAACCCGCATAACCGCCCCCATTTCCGGTGAGATAAATGAGATCTACATTGAGGTTGGTTCTTTCCTGAACATGGGTGCCAAGCTGTACGACATCGTGAACGTAGACAAGTTAAAACTGAAAGTTCAGGTAAACGAAGCGCAGGTCCTGCTGATTGATAAAGGCCAAAAAGTAAAGGTTAAAGCCGACGTGAATGCTGCCCAGGAGTTTGAAGGTACCGTAACGGCCATTGCCGCCCAGGCTACCAACGCCCTGAAATACGACGTGGAAATTGAGGTGAAGAACCCGGCAAAGAACAGCCTCCGCGCCGGAATGTACGGCACCGCAGCGTTCCAGATCCAGGAACATCGCGATGCGTTATTGATCCCACGCGAAGCCATTGTGGGCGGCATTCAGGACCCATCGGTTTACGTGGTTCAGAACGGTATTGCCAGCCTGAAAAAAGTGAAAGCCGGTACCGTAACGCAAGACCAGGTAGAAATTGTGGACGGCTTAACCGCCGGCGATAAAGTAGTGCGCAGCGGCCAGATCAACTTAGTAAACGGTTCTAAAGTACAGGCCATCTAAGTTCTGGGAGTTACAAAATATGTAACGATTTTGAAGCTGGCGCTCCTGGAAAAAACAAAAATGCCCTCTGACTTTTTCAGCCCGAAATCCTAGCGTTTCCGGTGCCTAATCACGCTCTTTCGGATTTGCAATCCGAAAGCAGGAGGCGCGGATCTGTGATCCGCTTTAAAAGCGGTGAAATGTGAAACCCGGCAGAAAAGCGGATCACAGATCCGCAGCTCAAAAGTTCCGGATTTGCAATCCGGAACTTTTGAGGGGGTAGGGGGAGGACAGGAGATTTATCTTACCTAAGCTCTTTCGGATTTGCAATCCGAAAGTAAGGAGCTGCGGATCTGTGATCCGCTTTCACGGCTGAAAAGCTTGAAATGTGGTAGGCGGATCACAAATCCGCAGCTCAAAAGTTCCGGATTGCAAATCCGGAACAGCAAATGCAGCAAATGGAATGAAACAGTCCTGGCTCCAAAAGAGGGACTAAAAAATACGGTCAAAAATAAGACTTAAACGAAATGAACATAACCAAAATATCCATTCAGCGGTCTACCATTGTGGTGGTGGTATTTACCGTGCTCACTTTGCTGGGCATTGTAAGTTACAATCGCTTGAACTACGAGTTGCTGCCTAAATTCAGCCCGCCGGTACTAACCATTACTACGCTGTACCCGGGCGCTTCGCCTTCGGAAGTAGAGAACTCCGTAACGAAGGAAATTGAAGATGCGATTTCTTCCCTGGAGAACGTAAAAACATTAAAAGTACCTCGCAGGAAAGCTTTTCCATTATTGTGGTCAAGCTGAACCAGGGTACCAATGTCGACCTGAGCTTACAGGATGCACAGCGGAAAGTGAATGCAATTCTGCGCGCTTGCCCGAAATGCCGATGCGCCTACCTTAGGTAAATTTGACTTCGACGATATGCCGATCATGAAAATGGGCGCTACGGCCAATATGCCGGCTACCGAATTTTATGACTTGATCGATAAGCAGATTAAACCGCAGCTTTCGCGGGCGCCAGGGCGTGGCTGCAGATTAAAGTGTTGGGTGGCCAGGAGCGTGAGATTAAAGTAAACATCGACGCCAACAAACTGGAAGCTTATGGCATTTCCATTCTGCAGGTAATGCAGACCATCCGCAACTCCAACTTGGACTTCCCGACCGGCGAAATTAAAGACGCAACCGGGCAAACCCAGATCCGTTTGGCCGGTAAATTCACGTCCTTAGACCAACTGCAGAACCTGGTGATCCGCGAAGATGCCAGAGGTATTGTGCGCCTGAGCGACTTAGCCGAAGTGCAGGATGCGCAGAAAGATATCGAGTGTTAAGCCGGATAAATTCGAAAGCCGTCGGTAGGTATTACCATTCAGAAACAATCGGATGCCAATGCCGTGGAAGTAAGTGAGCAAACCCAAGCTGACCCTTGCCCAGCTGGAAAAAACCTACGCCGATGTCGGCCTGAAATTTAACATTGCCAACGACAGCTTCTATCTTTACCTTGGAAGCGGCCGACTCGGTAATGCACGACCTATTCTTGGCCATTATTCTGGTGGCGGTGGTAATGTTGCTGTTCCTGCACTCCCTGCGGAACGCCATTATCGTAATGATTTCCATTCCGGCTTCGTTGGTAGCTACCTTTATTGCCATGTACTTGTTCGGTTATCTCCCTGAACCTGATGTCGTTGATGGCGAATTTCGCTGGTGGTGGGTATTCTGGTGGATGATGCCATTGTGGTGATCGAGAACATTTACCGCCACATGGAAATGGGCAAAAAACCGGCGCAGGCTGCTTACGATGGTATCCGGGAAATTTCCGCTACGGTAACTTCCATTACGCTGGTAATTGTGGTGGTATTCGTGCCGCTGGCGCTTTCTACCGGTCTGGTTTCCGATATTCTGCGGCAGTTTGCCGTGGTGGTGGCCGTTGCGACCATGATCTCGTTTGTTCGTAGCGTTTACGCTTAATTCCGTTGCTGGCCAGCCGTTTCTCTCGACTAGAGCACGTTTCCGATAAAAACCTATTCGGCCGCTTTATTCTGGCTTTCGAGCGATTCCTGGATAGCGTGATTGATGGTTTTACCAGTGCCTTGAAATGGGCTTTCAACCATAAATTAATTGTGCTGGGCTTAACTGTGGCTGCTTTTATTGGCTCCGTTATGCTGATTCCGGGTGGTTTTATCGGTAGCGAATTTATTGGTGCCGGCGACCGGGGCGAAGTAAACTTCCAGCTGGAATTGCCGAAAAATGCGACCGTAGAACAAACCAACCAGGCCACGGCCAAGGTAGAAAAATACCTGCAGAAATATCCGGAAATTACCCGGGTATTTACCACGGTTGGCGCCACTTCCGCTTCGCAGCAAGGCCAAGGCGCAGCTTACGAATCGGAGATATTTCGTGGCGCTGGTAGATGTGAAGGACCGGGATTTTAGTACCGAAAAATTCAGCCGCACCGTGAAAGCCGAATGGAAAGTCTGATCCCGGGCGTGAAAGTTACCCCGGTTCCGGTAGGCATGGTGGGGAGCTCGCAGGCCCCGATTCAGATTGTGCTTATCCGGCCCGAACCTGGATACGTTATTAGCTTTCTCGCAGACGCGTAATGAACGAGGTGGTGCAGGTACAAGGTACTTCCGACGTGGAAACTTCGGTAGAAGGCGGTAACCCGGAAATTGAAGTAGCAGGTGGACCGTGACTAAAATGGCCAGCTTAGGCTTAACCTTGGAAAGTGTGGGTGCTGGCATGCAGGTGGCTTTTAGCGGTAACACCGATGCCGAATACCGCGACGGCAACGAACAACTACGACATCAACATCCGCCTAGATGAATTCGACCGCCGCAACGTAACCGACATTGCCAATCTTGTCTTTCGTGAACAACCAGGGCCAGCTGATGCGCTTAGGCCAGTTCGCCGATATCCGGCAATCATCCGGCCCGTCTAAACTGGAGCGTACCAACCGGGTAACTTCGGTGAACGTGAACTCGCAGGTAATCGGCCGCCCATCCGGTTCGGTAGGAGCCGAAATTCAGGAACGAATGGCCAAAATGAAAATGCCGCAGGGCGTAACGCATTAGCTACGAAGGTAACCTGAAAAACCAGAGCGAAGGTTTTGGTACGCTGGGAATTGCCTTGCTGGCTTCCATCATTTTTATGTACCTGATCATGGTGGCGCTTGTACGATAGTTACGTGTATCCGTTCGTGGTATTGTTCTCTATTCCGCTGGCGATTATCGGAGCCTTATTAGCCTTGGCTTTGTCGGCCGAAACGCTGAGTATCTTCTCTATCCTGGGTATTATCATGATGATTGGTCTGGTAGCGAAAAACGCGATTATGGTGGTGGACTTTACCAACAAGCTGAAAGTCCGAAGGCGTGCCGGTGAAAGATGCCCTGGTAGAAGCCGTTCGCATCCGTTTCCGTCCGATCCTGATGACGACCCTGGCGATGGTGATCGGTATGTTGCCGATTGCCTTAGCCGGTGGTGCGGTGGCATGCTTCTAAAAACGGCTTGGCCTGGGCCCTGATCGGTGGCTTGAGCACTTCCATGTTCCTGACCCTAATTGTGGTGCCGATTATCTACTACATCTTCGATAGAATTCTGGCGAAGTTCGGTTTGGATAAAACAACCAAAATTGAGCTGGAAGAAAAACCGCTGGAAGAACTGGAGCACGAAGATGTGCTGCAGGGCGAACGGAACCTGGCGCATGTATAATTTTCGGGCAATTGCCTTTTGATGATAGATGAATGACAATTATTGAGGCAGGTTCTTTTGGGATCTGCTTCTTTTTTGAACACGATTTTAAGGATTAAGGAGAAGCACAGGATTTTGTCTGAATGGGGATTTGACAGGATTTGGGATTTTATAGTGTACCGCTGTAGGGACAGGGCTTGACCTGTCCGCACGCATATGGCAGCCTGTTATAAATAAAAATCAGGGAATCAAATTTTTCGGCTTTTTTACGGGTAAATCTTACCGCTTTTCATCTTAGTTAAATCAGTTTTCACCCCTGAAACAATACCGTTTTTTTTAACCCAAACATGAAAGAAAAGATTTTACAAACGGCTTTCGGACTTTACCGGAAGTTCGGTATAAAAAGCATTTCCATGGATACCGTGGCGCAGGAAATGTGCGCCTCCAAAAAGACCATTTACCAATGGTTCGCCAACAAAGATAATCTGGTGGAAGCATCGCTGGAACAATTTCTGGAACAGGTAAAAATAGAACCGGTTTCGGAAGCCGGCAACAGTGTGGAAGATCTGGTAAAAATGCTGCAGGTTCTGAATCAGAAAGTGGCTACCGTAAACGTGACTTTTTTTCTGGACATAAAGAAATACCATTCTGTGGCCAACCAGAAATTACAAACGTACCTGAACCAAGAGTTGCGGCCTTACCTCATAAATAATCTGATAACCGGCATAGCAGCAGGGTTTTACCGCCAAGACCTTGATCCTGAAATCGCGGCCCGCTTATGTATTGCCAAATTTACGTTAATTGTAGACCAGGAAGTTTACCCGGTAGGACCATTTAACCAGCAGGAAGTAAGATGGCAGGTTTTTAAACTGTTTTTGCTTGGTATTGTTACTGCCAAAGGCCGCCGGTATTTATTGCCGCCTCCCGGAACCGAATAAGCCCTAACCTGCGTACCTTCACCGGCCCGGAAGCCTAATTTTTCCGGCCAATTTGAAAACAAAGAATGAAGCTTTTAAAAAGATCGCTGATGTATATTTTAATAGTAACCCTGGTTTTAAGTGCCCTCACGTTTATGGTGGTTCAGCAACCCAGCTTCGGACAATCGCCCAAAAAAGAGCGCCTCAAACGGCTGCAGCAATCGCCTAATTTCCGCGATGGTAAATTCTGGAACCTGGAAGAAACGCCCATGATGCACCCCGATGCCAATTACTGGAAGCTCATGCGCCAACAATTTTCCAAAGGCGATAACCGCGTTCCCACCCAGCCACTGCCGGTTATAAAACGCGATCTGAAAGTGCCGGTAAAAAACGCTGAGCCGGTCATTACCTGGTTCGGGCATTCTACCTTATTGCTACAGCTGAACGGTAAGAATATTCTCATCGATCCGGTGCTGAGCAAGTTTGCGTCGCCGTTCCAGTTTATCGGGCCGAAGAATTTTCCGGGAACGGATGTGTACAGCGCCAAAGATTTTCCGCAGATCGATTTCCTCCTTATTTCCCACGACCATTTCGACCACCTGGACCATAAGAGCATTAAAGACCTGGCCCCGAAAGTAAGTCAATTTATCGTGCCGCTGGGGGTTGGTGCGCACCTGGAAGGCTGGGGCGTGGCTTCCGAAAAGATCCGGGAACTGGATTGGTGGGATGAGGCCGAAATTGCCCCGGGCATGAAAATAGCCTCTACGCCGGCCCGCCATTTTGCCGGCCGCGGCCTGTTTAACCGCAACGAAACCCTCTGGACTTCCTACGTACTAAAAACCGAAAAACACGCCATTTTCTTAGGCGCAGATTCGGGTTACGGCACGCATTTTAAAACCATCGGCGATAAGTACGGCCCGTTTGACTTAACCATGCTGGAGTGCGGCCAATACAACCAGAACTGGCCCAATATTCACATGATGCCCGAAGAAACCGCCCAGGCCCACGTAGACCTGAAAGGCAAAATCCTGATGCCGATCCATTGGGGAAAATTCAAGCTGGCCCTGCACTCCTGGACCGAACCGGTAGAACGGCTGACCGCCAAAGGTAAAGAATTAGGCATAACCATTCTGATGCCGGAGATCGGGCAATTAACCCCGATCGATACTACATTGGCGCCGCCGGCCTGGTGGCAAAAAAACAAAACGAATACCCCGCAGGCCAAAGGAAATTAATCCCGGCGTTGCCAATTATTTATTCTGGATATTAAAAATATTGAAACATGAATTTCCGTCAGAAAATTTTAAAATCGCTTTACCCTTTGATCATGAAACTTTCGAAGGGAACCGATAAAGGAACCGTATTAACGAACCAGGAAAATCAGACGCCAAAAATTCCTTTCTATGATCTGAAAGCGTTGCAGAATAATGGTCAGCCGCTGGATTTCAGCCAGTTCAAAAACAAGAAAGTATTGCTGGTAAACACCGCTTCCGCCTGTGGCTATACCAACCAGTTTGCCGAACTGCAGCAACTCTACGAACAGGAAAAAAATAACCTGGTGATCATCGGGTTTCCGGCCAACGATTTTAAGGAGCAGGAAAAACTCGATGACAATGGCATTGCCGAATTCTGCCAGGTGAACTTTGGCGTAACATTTCCGCTGGCAAAAAAAACGGTAGTGGTGAAAAACGAAAAACAGAGCCCGGTTTTCCGCTGGCTTTCGGAGAAAACCCAGAACGGCTGGAACGAACGCCAGCCCGACTGGAACTTCAGCAAATACCTCATTAACGAAAAAGGCACCTTAACGCATTATTTCGGTTCTGCGGTTTCGCCACTGAGCCCGGAGGTAAAGCAGGCCATTAAAAAATAGGATCCAGGGTGTTGACAAAAGGAGTGGGAAAACGGTAGGGTTTAAACCTGAAAAAGTCGTGGCAGGAAGTTTCTGGCCTTCGGTTTTCAGGTAACAACCTTACAGATTCAAAACATTTTCTTTGAAAATCGTAAGCAGGAAAAATTTAAATCTGCGCTATGTCTGTTGCCAACGATAACAAAAAGCTAAAATGGGTTGAAACGATTTCCCGGCTCATGGATAGCCAGTTCGTGCTGCCCGGTACCAAATTCCGGTTCGGGCTCGATCCGATCCTGGGCTTGGTGCCGTTTCTTGGCGATATTTCTACTTTTGCCGTTTCGGGTGCGTTGGTACTAACAATGGCCCGCCATGGTGCCAGCCGGGCGCTGGTTATCCGGATGGTGGTGAACATTGTGCTTGACCTGATCATCGGCAGCATTCCCATTCTTGGTTCTATCTTCGATTTCGCTTATAAATCCAACGACCGCAACGTAAAACTGCTGCGCGAACATTACCACGAAGGCAAGCACCAGGGCAGCGGTAGTGGTTTCCTGGCTATGGTTATTATTATTTTACTATTAGCGTTAGGGCTGGTTATGTTCGGGCTGGTGAAAATAATTTCCTGGGCCTGGACTTATATTGAACAAATGTGGTAAGTTTAAAGGAGAGCATTTCCGGAAATCAGTTTTTGAGCAAAAGATCCTACCGTTATTTTCTAAATTTTAATTTCCCGTTCAGCATACATGTGGCATAACCAAACCTTGTTTCGGGTGTCGGCCCAACTTGCCGCCGAAGGTATTTTTTTTGGTTTGGACAGCACCCTGAAACCAGATGTGTTTGTGATCGGTTTTTCGCATTCCGGTAATTTGTCCCAGCTCGATGTGATGGTCGAACCGGCTTTTCAGCGGTTCCCGAAGAATACCTTCGATGCCATGGCGCAGCTTATTCACCGGTTTGAAGCCTATGAAAAGGAGAGCCTGCAAACGGCCGGCCATTTGCCGGAAGATAGCCACGAAAAATTCGAACATTTGCAGCTGCTGCGCAAAAACCTGCAGGTGCTAATTAATGAAAGCAACGAAGACCGGCAATTGAATAAAGTTGCCTTTTGCTCCTGTCCGGTTTGGGTAAGCGATCTGTTGGTTTTTGTAGCCCTGCAGTTCGATAGAGGGGCTTATTATGAACATTACGCCCTGGCCAGCCGCCCCCAGTGGAATAACGTTACCGCCCCCGGTTCGCTGTTGGATGCCACCGTTGCCGAATTCCTGAATGATTGCGGCAAAGCCCTCCGCGAAACCGAATTTGCTTCCGGCAAAAGCATTCTGGATCGCGATTACAACGAATTGCTCCGGTCGGCCGGTAAACGGTTCATGTACACCCCTACGGGCACCAATCACGGTTTATTCGATGCCTGTAACGCCATTTCGGCTTTAAAATACGAAGGTGCCGAAGGGATCGGTTCTATGCTGCTTTCACGGCGCGACCATCCGGAGATCTACCAGCTTTTAAAGCTCGATTCGCCGGTTTCTATGCGCGATTTCCGTTCGGTGCGAAAGCTGCTGGAGGTAGCGGAAGGCAATATCCGGTTACTTTCCGATGCCAGCTGCGTGTATGGATTTGGTAGTTTAAGGCCCGGCTACGATTTTAGCAATGCCGATATTTTTACCGTGAATTTTACGAAGCATTATACCTGGGAATTTGTGCATGCCGGCCAGGTAATGATGAAAGTTACTTACGGCTTGCCCAGCTTACCCAAAGGGCAGTTGGATGAGCAAAAATTCCGCCACGACCTGGGCCTTACCTTTCCCGAAATTGCGGAAGAAAACGTTCAGAAATTGTGGCTCATCATCCACGAAATTACCAAACTCCGGCATGGTACCATGGTGGTTATTTCGGAAGGCGCCCAGCAGGAAGCTGCCCGGCTGGATAAGCAGGGTTTTAAGCTTTTCCCGGTGCCCGTTGCGCCCAGCTTTATAAGGCAGTTAACGCAAATTGATGGTGCTTTGCTTTTAGATCTGGAAGGAAAGTGTCACGCCATTGGGGTAATTCTGGATGGTATGGCCTCAGAAAGGGGAGATGCTGCCCGCGGCGCCCGCTACAATTCCGCTATCCGCTACATCGAATCCAGTGATCATGCCTGCCTGGCCGTGGTACTTTCGGAAGATGGTTTGCTGAATGTGATCCGGATGACGGAGTAGTTGGATTGATTTCTTGGAACCAAAAAAAGCCCGACCATTTCTGATCGGGCTTTGGTCAATTCTGTTCCTTATCTTAACGGCCGGGCGTTCAATTTGCTGTCAAAATTTAAAACCCTGTTAGTTGCAATTTAATGGTTTTGTTGTCAGCTATTCGCCTAGCCAGTGCCAGCCTGATCTATCGGAAAAGTGCTGCCTCTTTATCCTAAATTATCAAGGAATGATGTCTGTTGATAATTAGGTTTTTCAATTTTAGTCCGTTTTTTAGGCGCTTCTACTAAGCGATCTCCTTCTTGAGTAAAACTTACCCCTGTAACAGAGTAACTAGAAACATAAATATCACCTTCTGCATTAATTTTCTTAATGATTTCTAGTTCACAAAGAATATAAGTACCGTTTTTAAAACTGACTTCTTGTTTTTCTATTGATTCTGTGTATTCTTCAGATTTCATAGAAAAATCTATAGCCTTATTTTTATATAAACCTTTCCATTTATATTTTTTATTCTGGGTTTTTGAAAGAACAGGGGAAACAATACTGATTCTAGCCTTGCTATCTACTTCAATTTTTATTTCATCTGAAGTATTAATGAAATTCCCAAATTCATTTCTATTGATATTAATAGGGTCTTTTCTATATCGGTTTTTTTCATCTAAAACAGCGAAGGATATATTTGTAACCTTTGAATAAGAGTTTATGGTTTCGTAAAAATTTGACCTTTGTCTCTTTATTTTCGTGTTTTCGCTAACAAGATTTACTGTATCAGTAATAATTGATTCAAATTTTTGACTGTCAATATTTTTAACCTCGTTTAGTCTCTTCTGTAATTCTATTTTTTTTAACTCAGTATCAACACTAACATTTTCAATCTGCTTATCGATTAGTAGGCTCTGCTTTTCAGTAATTATTGAATTATTTTTAACCATTACTCTTTGGAGGCTAATACCAAAGTATGCACCCCCTAATGTCAGTGCAGAAATACCTGTGGTGATTATAAACTTGTAATAATCATTTATGCCACCTTCTGTTAAAGCTTCGCTCTCAATGGTAATTTCGACATTGAGCTGATGAGCTAGTTCTTTAGCTATTGCTAAAAAATGCGATTCACATTTATGCCTGACAAAGGCATCCATACTATGGGAATTACCAGCAAGAAAATAATGAAGCTCTAACTTTTCAGATTGTTTATCTTCCATTGAATGGGTAGTTGGAATTTGATCCCTTGCAACAAAGGTCATTGGTCCAATATTATGGAAAAAATTCATAACAAAAAAAGCCCGACCATTTCTGATCGGGCTTTGGTGGAGAATATCGGAGTCGAACCGATGACCTCTTGCATGCCATGCAAGCGCTCTAGCCAGCTGAGCTAATCCCCCGTTTGCTATTGCGATGCAAAACTAATACGTTTTTCCAAATCCTCAAACTTTCCGGGTAATTTTTCTTTTTAATTCTGAAATAAAGGAAATCAGAGTTTCGGCCGGACAGCTTTTATAAATAAATTATTCCAGTAGCCGGCGTAAAGATTGTCTTCTATTACCCCCAGCCGCGTAGAAGAATGAATGAACATGACCTGTTCCCGGGGTTTGGCAACTTCGGTAACCAGCCCAACGTGCGTAATGGTGTTGCTGCCCCGGCTGGCGCTAAAAAATACCAGGTCGCCTTCCCGCAGGTCGTTTTCTGAAACGGCGGGGCCGAACTGGCTTTGTTCCGTAGAACTGCGGGGCAACTGTACATCTATGGCACTGTAAGACTGGCAAAGCAACCCGGAGCAATCTATGCCAATGCGGGTAGTTCCGCCGTAGCGGTAAGGCGTGCCGCGGTAAGAGCGGGCCGTGCTGATCACTTTTTCGATCTGCTGGTCTGGGAGAGAACGGTGTTTATTTTTAGACCTGGCATATTGGTGGGCGGCTTTTTTTTCCAGCCTTTTAAACTCGCGCTCCAGCTGTTTTTGCTCAGCATCGCCGGCGTTCGAAACCCTGGATACTCTGGCATTTCGGTTGGGCGGTCCGTTTGATTTTATATGAAACGACTGGCAGGAGCCTAACAATAACAAGACAAAAACCGGAAAAAGCGGATAATTTTTTAATAAACTACGTAATCCCATATCTTAGCTTTCCTTTTTACCGGTTTAAATATAAGCCAAAAAACCTTTTTATAAAAATGACTTTTACCCCCGTTTCCGATATCGTTCTTGCCCAGTTCCGGGATATAGTAGGCGAAAATTTTGTGATGGCCACTGAGCATGAGGACTTTAGCCGCTATGGCGCCGATGCCACCGAAGACCTGAAATTTTTACCGGAAGTGGTGCTGAAACCGGCCACGGCCGAAGAGATCGCACTGATTGTAAAGTTGTGCCACGAAAACCTGATACCGGTTACCCCCCGGGGCGCCGGAACCGGCCTGAGCGGCGGAGCCCTGCCCATTCATGGCGGCGTGGTGCTTTCTACGGAAAGGCTAAACAAGATAATTGAAATAGACGAACGGAACCTGCAGGCAACGGTAGAACCCGGCGTTATAAACGAAGTTTTTCAGAATGCCGTGCAGGAAAAGGGCCTTTTTTACCCGCCCGACCCGGCCAGCAAAGGCAGTTGCTTTTTGGGTGGTAACCTAAGCGAAAGCAGCGGCGGACCCAAAGCGGTAAAATACGGCGTAACCAAAGATTATGTGCTAAACATTCAGATGGTTTTACCTACCGGCGAACTGATCTGGACCGGCGCCAACGTTTTAAAGAATGCCACCGGTTACAACCTTACCCAACTCATGATTGGGAGCGAAGGCACGCTGGGCATAATTACCAAAATTGTTTTCCGGCTTATTCCGTTTCCAACCAAAAATCTGCTCATGCTGGTGCCCTTCCGGTCGGCGGAAGAAGCATGTGCCGCTGTTTCGCAGATCTTTCAGGCCGGTATGGTTCCTTCGGCCATGGAATTTATGGAGCGCGAAGCCATTTCCTGGGCCTCCGATTACCTGAAAATTCCGCTGAACCTGCCGGAAGATATACAGGCGCATTTGCTTATTGAACTGGACGGTAACAACCTGGACCGCCTGACCATGGAAGCCGAACAACTTTATGAGCTTTTACAGAGCCACAACATTGGCGAAATTTTGCTGGCCGATAACGAAACCCAAAAAGCCGAACTCTGGAAAGTGCGCCGCAACGTTGGGAATGCGGTACGCTATAATTCGATTTACAAAGAGGAAGATACCGTGGTGCCGCGGGCAGAACTGCCAAAATTATTGCACGGCGTTAAAGAAATTGGCAAACGGTACAACTTTAAATCGGTTTGCTACGGCCACGCCGGCGACGGAAACCTACACATCAACATTATTAAAGGCGATATGTCTGACGACGACTGGAACAACAAACTGACCGAAGGCATCATCGAACTTTTTGAGCTTTGCGTAAAATTAGGCGGCACCATTTCCGGCGAACATGGCATCGGGCTGGTGCAGAAACCTTACATCGGCATTGCCTTAGGCGAAACCCAACTGAACCTGATGCGGGGCATTAAAAAAGTTTTTGATCCGCACGGCATCATGAACCCGGGGAAGATCTTTTAAATTGTTGAATGGCTAATTGTTAATTGTTGATTGTTAATTGGTAAGGTTGGGAGAATGATATTTACTTTCTGAGTGAATGTGCTGCCAACATTATCAGTTTAGCTTTATTTTGAGGGATAAAACGGTATCTTTTTATTCCAAAAAACTGATTTATTAAGCGTGCTCATTTTTTTTAATGAGCAGAAGACCCGTATTTAAACTTTCAAATTAAACCAATCAGGAATTAACAATTCAACCATTTAACCAATCGACAATCAGTAATTACCAATCAACAATTAGCAATTACCAATCAACAATTAACAATTAACAATTAGCCATTCAACAATTAAAAAGATGAACCCATTATCGCTGATCGCTTTGGTTGCCGGATTTGTTTTTGCGGTTTGCGGTTTGATCTTCCGGATGCTTCCGCCTAAGAAAATAAATGCGCTTTCTGCCCACCGCACCGGCTCTTCCCAACTCGATCCTGAAACCTGGCAGCTGGCCAATAATTTTGCGGCCCGGTTGATGCTGCAGCTCGGGTTATTGTTGCTGGCTTTTGGCGGCATAACCTTTATATTGCCGCCTACGCCGTTTACCGGGGTTTTTGCAGGAATTGGGCTGGTACTGCTTACGGCTTTCATGCAATTTTATTTCACCGAAAGACATCTCCGGAAAAACTTCGATAAACACGGAAACCGCCGGAAATAGCTTAATTTGCAGAGCATCTTTTATTTAGACCAATCATGTTAAAACGTAATTTTTTAGTGCTGGCTTTGCTGGTACTTTTCGGAGCGTTTTTAGTAGCGTTTTCGAACGCGAAACCGGAAAGTAAAGCTGTTTATGAATATGTAACGTTAACCCAGGTGAGCGAATATGATATATTTATTTCCGAACAGGGTAAAGAATTGCGGAAGGTTAAGATTGAAACCAAACCTAAGTCAGAATTTGATTTTAGGATCCTGTATGAAGAAGTAAATAAGTATGAAGCAGGAGGCTGGGAGGTATTTGCCCAGAATAATTACTCCATGGGTTCCGGTGGAAATCCACGGAATACTTTCCTGCTTCGCCGGAAAAAACAATAACCGCAATACTGAATTTATGAAGCTTTTCGCTACCGTTTTTTTCGTGCTTTACGGTTTTTTGGTGCAGGCGAAAAGTTACAGCGATTCCCTGCTTATCCGGAAACATTTGGTTACGCTTACCAAAACTCCCGGTTTCCGGAATTACCAGAATTTAGCCGTGCTTAACCAGGCCGCTGCTTATATTAATACTGAATTTGGAAAGTACAGCCAGCGGGTTTCCATACAGGAATACCAGGCCGAAGGGCAAACCTACCAGAATATTATTTGTTCTTTTGGCCCGGAAAATGCCCCGCGCATAATTGTGGGCGCCCATTACGATGTGTGCGGCGAACAGCAAGGCGCCGATGACAATGCTTCCGGGGTAACCGGTTTGCTGGAACTGGCGCGCCTGCTGCAAAACGAAAAACTAAACCTGCGGATAGACCTGGTAGCTTATACGTTAGAAGAACCGCCCTTTTTCCGGACGAAACACATGGGCAGTTACATTCACGCAAAATCACTGGCCGATGCGAAAGTGTCAGTTTTGGGCATGGTAAGCCTGGAAATGATCGGATATTTTAAAGACGAAAAAGGCACCCAGGATTACCCTTCGGCGGTTTTAAAACCAATTTATGGCAGCCGTGGAAATTACATTACCCTGGTCCGGAAATTTGGCGCCGGAAAATTCGCCTGCCAGTTCAACCGGGCTTTTCATAATACCAACGTTGTCCGTACCAAATCTTTTCTGGGCCCGGCCGCCCTGCCCGGCATCGATTTCTCTGATCACCTCAATTACTGGGCTTTCGGTTTCAGCGCCCTCATGGTTACCGATACCGCTTTCTATAGAAACAAAAATTACCACCAGCCTACGGATACTTTGGAAACGTTGGATCTGAAACGCATGGCGCAGGTGATAGACGGAGTTTATTTATCGCTGCTGAGGCTGGCTAAAAAGGCGTAAAGTTATTTGTCGCCACCCTTAAGAAACCTTTCTGAAAGCAGGTATGGTTACAAAAAACCATTTACTTTTAAAAATATAAACTATATTCCCCGAAAAGCCGTAATTTTGCCGGCTAATATGTGTGGAATCTCTGGAATATACGCTTTTAACGATGCTGGTCGCCATTACATTGGCAACCTCAAAGCTTCGACCGATGCCATTGAAAAACGCGGCCCCGATTCGCAGGGCCATTTTGTAAGTTCCTGCGTAGGCTTAGGCCATCGCCGGTTATCTATTTTAGATCTTTCGGAGGACGGCAGTCAGCCCATGCACGACGAAACCGGCCGCTATACTATTATTTTCAACGGCGAGATATTTAACTTTCCTGAACTGAAGCAAAAGCTGGTAGCCAAGGGTCATACCTTCCATTCGCAGACTGATACCGAGGTTTTGCTTAAAATGTACATTCACGAAGGCAAGAGCTTTTTAAATAAGCTGAACGGCTTTTTTGCTTTTGCCATTTTCGACCGTGAAGAGGAAAGCCTTTTTATTGCCCGCGACCGTATGGGCGTAAAGCCGCTGCTGGTTTACAAAGATGAAAACAAGGTTGTTTTTGCTTCTGAAATGAAAGCTATGCTGGCCTTCGGAATTTCAAAAAAACTGGACCTGACTTCTTTGTACAATTACCTGCAGCTGAACTACATTCCGGGGCCGGCTACGATCTTCAAAGGCGTAAAAAAACTGCGCCCCGGCTATTACCTGCACATCCGTCGAGGCAAAGTAATGACCAAGGCCTGGTACAAAATTCCTTACGATAAAAAGAAGGTCAAAAACAATACCACCACTTACGATCAGCAGCAAAAAGAACTGGTTAAGCTCATGGACGAAGCCGTACAGCGCCGCCTGATCTCCGATGTGCCGTTGGGTGCTTTCCTTAGCGGCGGCATCGATAGTTCCGTAATTGTGGCCTTAGCATCGCGCCATACCGAACACCTGAACACGTTTTCTATCGGCTACAAAGACGAACCGTTCTTCGACGAAACGAAATACGCCAACCTGGTAGCCAAAAAATACAATACCAACCACACCGTTTTTTCGCTCACCAACAACGATCTCTACGACCATATCTTCGACGTATTGAATTACATCGATGAGCCGTTTGCGGATTCTTCGGCGCTGGCCGTAAACATCCTAGCCAAACGTACCCGTGAAAAAGTAACGGTAGCTTTATCGGGCGATGGCGCCGACGAACTTTTTGCTGGTTACAACAAGCACATGGGCGATTACCGGGTACGCCATGCCGGTTGGAAAGAAGAAGCAGTATTAGCTCTTTCACCGCTTTGGGATGTTCTGCCAAAATCGCGGAACTCAGCCATGGGTAACAAAGTAAGGCAGTTCCAGCGGTTCGCCAATGGCATGACGCTCTCCAATAAAGAACGTTACTGGCAACTGGCCACTTTTACCAATGAGAAAGATGCCCGCAAGCTGCTGAAAAAATCGGTTTCCAAAACGCTGGGCAAGAAATTGTTCCTGAAGCGCAAAAAGAAGATCCTGGAGCACATTCACCAGGACGGCGATATAAACGAAGTGCTGTACACCGATATGCATCTGGTACTGCAGAACGACATGCTCACTAAAGTCGATCTGATGAGCATGGCCAACAGCCTGGAAGTACGTACGCCTTTTCTGGATTACAAAGTAGTGAACTTTGCCTTTACCTTACCGGAATCTTCCAAGATAGACGGCAACATGAAGAAGAAGATCGTGCAGGATGCTTTCCGCCCGTTGCTTCCGGAAGAACTTTATAAACGCCCGAAACACGGTTTTGAAGTACCTTTGCTGAAGTGGTTCCGCAACGAACTAAAGCCTTTGATCACGGATGATCTTTTATCGGATAGTTTTATTGAATCTCAGGGTATTTTCAGCGTAGATGAAGTACGAAACCTGAAAGCCAAGTTGTTCTCTAACAATCCGGAAGACATCCATGCCCGCATCTGGGGTCTGATTGTGTTCCAGTATTGGTGGAAAAAATGGATGGTTTAGTTTCTTATCAAGCACTAATTGGCTGGTTTACTGCATCGTGACCCGGTTCGATCAGCGCTAACCGAAAGAAGTAAAATATGAAAATAGCAGTAGTAGGCACTGGTTACGTAGGTTTGGTAACAGGAACGTGTCTGGCCGAAGTAGGTATGGAAGTTACCTGCATCGATATCGATACCAAAAAAATTGATAACCTGAAGCAGGGAATTCTGCCGATCTATGAGCCGGGCCTGGAAGAAATGGTTACCCGGAATACCCAGAAAGAAAGGCTGAAATTTTCTACCGATCTGCCAGCGGCAATTCAGGGAGCGGATGTAACTTTTATTGCCGTAGGAACACCTCCCGGCGAAGACGGCAGCGCTGACTTAAAATACGTGTTAGCTGTGGCCCGGGCCATTGGCAAGAACATGAACAATTACATGGTGGTGGTTACCAAAAGTACCGTTCCGGTGGGTACAGCAAATAAAGTGAGGGCCGCCATAGAAGATGAACTGAACCAGCGGAGTAAGGCCTTTGATTTCGATGTGGCTTCCAACCCGGAATTCCTGAAAGAAGGCGCTGCTATTGAAGACTTCTTAAAACCTGACCGGATCGTAATTGGGGTAGAGTCTGAAAAGGCCGAAGAAATTATGCAGAAAGTATACAAGCCTTTCCTGCTTAATGGCCACCCGATCATTTTCATGGATATTCCTTCCGCGGAAATGACCAAATACGCAGCAAACTCCATGCTGGCTACCAAGATCAGCTTCATGAACGATATTGCCAACCTGTGCGAAATTATGGGTGCCGATGTGAACATGGTGCGCAAAGGCATTGGCTCCGATGCCCGCATTGGTAACAAATTCATTTATCCGGGCATTGGTTACGGCGGTTCATGCTTCCCAAAAGACGTAAAAGCGCTTATTAAAACGGCCGCCGATAATGGGTACCAGATGCAGATCCTGGAGTCAGTAGAGTCGGTAAACGAAAATCAGAAATCGGTACTTTTTAATAAAATTAAGAACCATTACAACGGCGATCTGGCTGGCAAAACCTTTGCCCTGTGGGGACTTTCCTTTAAGCCAAAAACCGACGATATGCGTGAGGCACCTTCGCTGGTGATAATTGAAAAACTGCTGAATGCAGGCTGCAAAGTAAAAGCCTACGACCCGGTAGCCATGAAAGAAGCGCAACACATGATCGGCGATAAAATTGCCTTTGCCAAAGATCAGCACGATGCTTTGATCGATGCCGATGCGCTGCTGATTATTACCGAATGGCCGGAATTCCGGTCGCCTAACTTTAACGTGGTAGGTAAGTTACTGAAAGAAAAAGTGATCTTCGATGGCCGCAATATTTACGACATCAAAGAAATGCAGGAAGCCGGCTTTACTTATTATGGCATTGGCGTTAAGCCTTATTATCACTCAACCGTAGAAATTGCCTGAATTCATGGATAAAAAACGCGTATTGATTACCGGCGGTGCCGGATTTCTGGGTTCGCATTTATGCGACCGGTTCCTTAAAGAAGGTTACCATGTAATTGCCATGGACAACCTGATTACCGGTAACCTGGACAATATCGAGCATTTGTTCAAAGAAAAGGATTTTGAGTTTCACCACCACGACGTAAGCAAATACGTTTTTGTGCCGGGCAAGCTCGATTACATTCTGCATTTTGCTTCCCCGGCTTCGCCAATAGATTATCTTAAAATTCCGATCCAGACGCTGAAAGTAGGTTCTCTGGGCACGCATAATTTACTGGGTTTGGCCAAAGTGAAAGGCGCCCGAATGCTGATCGCTTCCACTTCCGAAGTTTACGGCGATCCCGAAGTTCACCCGCAGGTGGAAGAGTATTGGGGCAACGTAAACCCGGTAGGTCCACGCGGCTGCTACGACGAAGCCAAGCGCTTTCAGGAAGCTATAACCATGGCCTACCACATGCACCACGGTTTGGAAACCCGCATTATCCGGATCTTTAATACCTACGGCCCGCGGATGCGCCTGGATGACGGCCGTGTACTGCCGGCTTTCCTGGGTCAGGCCTTGAGAGGCGAACCGCTTTCCATTTTCGGCGATGGCTCCCAGACCCGTTCTTTCTGTTACGTAGATGATCTGGTAGAAGGCATTTATCGCCTGCTGCTCAGCGATTACCACATGCCGGTGAACATTGGCAACGATTCGGAAATTACAATTAAGGAGTTTGCCGAAGAAATAAGCAAACTGGCCGGGGTAGAGCTTAATATTAAATACCAGCCCTTACCGGAAAATGATCCGCAGCGCCGTCGGCCGGATATAACCAAAGCAAAACAGATTCTGGGCTGGGAACCAAAGATCGACCGGGCAGAAGGATTGCGAAGGACTTATGAGTTCTTTAAAAATAAGGTTTAATAATTACAATGAAATAAAAAACGGCTCTGGTTTATCCGGAGCCGTTTTTTTTTATCTATAAGTATAAATAGTTGGAAACGCTATGGTTTTCGTCAGCAAAAACCCGGCACTTAGCGGTGACGATAAGGGTTAGGGTTTAAAGCGTTAAAAGGGTTTTATTTTTCTTGTTTTTTAAAGTTTCCAGCCTGGTAAATCCGTTCGATTATTTCTACCACTTTCAGCCCTTCCAGGGCATTTGTTGAAAGGGTAGATTGCCCTTTTAAAGTTGCTATTACATTTTCGATTACGTATTCGTGGTTCGCGGCAGAGCCTTTATAAGGTCCGTAATCGTTGGGAGGGTTGGAGGCAACCAGCTGTGGCATCTGGTAATTTTCGATGTGGCAATATTCTACCTCATTCATATATTGCCCCCCAATTTTAAGGCTGCCTTTGCTACCGATTACCGTTAAACTGCTTTCCAGATTCTGGCCCCAAACGGCAGTTGAATAATTAATGGTGCCGGAACCTCCATTAACCAGGTCAAAAGAAACAAAGCCGGAATCTTCAAATTCGGTGGAATCCTGGTGGGCAAAATCGAAGAGTCGCGCCTGAATATTTTTAATGTCGCCGAAAACCCAATATAAGGAATCTATAAAATGGGAGAATTGGGTAAAAAGGGTTCCGCCGTCCAATGCTTTCGAGCCTTTCCAGGAACCAGGTTTGTAATATTGCTTATCGCGGTTCCAGTAACAGTTTATTTGCACCAGAAAGATCTCACCTAATAATTGTTGGTCAATAACTTCTTTCAACCACACAGATGGAGGAGAGTAACGGTTCTGCATCACACAGAAAACGTGTTTCGACATCTGCAAAGACTTGAAAATTACTGCTTCGCAGGCTGCCTTGGTAAGTCCCATGGGCTTTTCACAAACCACGTGCATCATCTTCTCCAGGGTCTGAATTGCCTGTTCGGCATGTAAACCGTTTGGAGTGCAGATATTTACTACATCAATTGCTAATCCGGATTCTAGGAGAGTTTTCAGTGAAGGAAAAAATGGTACTCCAAAGGCTTTAACTTCGGTTTCTGCCTCGGGCCTTGCATCGCAAAGGGCTACCAGTTCAGCCTGCGGATGTTGCGCAATAATAGTTGCGTGGCGCTTTCCAATATGGCCGCAACCCACAACGGCAAAACGAACTTTTTCGGTAATAATGGTCATAAAAACTTACGTGAGGCGGGTAACAGAATCTTGGTCCAGTTTATATTTCTGACCACTTTCCGGGCAAAAACCAATACCGTTTTCATCGAAAATTAAGGTATGTCCATATTCGCTTACCCAACCAGTTTGGTGGGCCGGGTTTCCCATAACCAGGGCATAGGGATTTACATTCCTGGTAATAACAGCTCCAGCCCCGATCAAGGCATATTCACCGATTTCGTTTCCGCAAATAATAGTAGCATTGGCTCCAATTGAAGCACCTTTTTTTACCAGGGTTTTAACATATTGGTCACGCCTAACAATTGAGCTCCTGGGATTTAAAATATTGGTAAAAACCATACTTGGCCCCAGAAATACATCATCTTCACAAATTACCCCGGTATAAATCGAAACATTATTCTGGACTTTTACATTATTACCCAAGACCACTTCCGGAGAGACAACGACATTTTGGCCCAGGTTACAATTATTCCCGATTGTGCAGTTTGGCATAATATGGGAAAAATGCCAGATCCTGGTTCCGGCCCCAATAGTGCAGCCCTCATCAATTATGGCCGTTTCGTGAGCCACATACTTTTCAGCCATAAGTTATATAAAGAATTCTTTAACCGAACCGCAAATGTATTCGAGCTGGTCTGCGGTTAATTCGGTATGCATTGGTAAAGATAATACCTTTTCGCATAACGATTCAGAAACCGGAAAATCTCCTTTTTTATAACCCAGATACCGGTAAGCCGGCTGCAGATGCACTGGCTTTGGATAATAGATCATGGTCGGTATTCCTTTTGTTTGCAGGTAACCCTGTAATTCTTGGCGCTTTCCATTTTCAACTTTTAAGGTATATTGATGAAAAACGTGGGTTGCATTGGGGCTCCGGGAAGGAATGGCAATTTCCGGAATACCTGAAAATGCCTTATCATAATACGCAGCCGCCTGTTGCCGGGCCTGAATATAATTGTTCAGATACTGAAGTTTTATATTTAAAATACTTGCCTGAATAGAATCTAAGCGGGAGTTTACCCCAATAATTTCGTGGAGATATTTCTCTGATTGCCCATGGTTGGCAATCATATCCATTCTTTCGGCTAATGCATCATCTTTGGTAAAAATAGCGCCTCCATCTCCAAAGCAACCAAGATTTTTAGAGGGAAAAAAGGAAGTTATACCAATATTTCCCAAAGCTGCCGTTTTTTGTTTGCTGCCGTCCGCAAAAATGTATTCCCCTCCAATGGCTTGGGCATTATCTTCAATAACGGTTAAATTATATTGCTTTGCCAGAAGTAAGATTTCTTCCATATCGGCGCTTTGTCCGAATAAATGCACCGGAAGGATAGTTCTGGACCTGGATGTGATGGCTTTTTCAATTTTGCTAACATCAAGATTGAACGTTCCGGGCGATACATCAACAAACACAGGTTTCAACTTTAACAAAGCTGCCGCCTCAGCAGCAGCAGCATAAGAAAAAGCGGGCATAATTATCTCATCTCCGGCCTCCAGATTCAAAGCCATCAAGCTAATTTGTAAAGCATCGGTACCATTCCCACAGGTAATTACAAAGGGAGAATGATTATAGAGGCTTAGGTTTTTTGAAAATTCAGAAACCGCTGGCCCGTTAATAAAGGAAGATTGCCTGATAAGGCTGGCAAGGGCTGCATTAATTTCAGTTTCAATTTTAAGATGTTGGTCAACTAAATTGACCATTGAAATCGACTTCATTCAGGAGAAATTCAGGTAAATTTTAATTAAAATCTGATTTTAGGGTCAGATAAAATAGATATTTAGGTTATGGTATTTTAAAGTTTAGCGCAATTATTAATTTGTGAATTTCGTAACAGGGCCATTGATTATTCACTTTTCTTCTACCAGCTTAAGGAGTCAGCCTTTTAAAAAATATTAATATAAGTCAAACCTATGCATCTGCTAACGAATTATTGGGAAAACTTAATATTTGGCAGAATCATGTTCTGGGTAAGGTAAAAGTAAAAATGGATAGGTAGCTGTCATGTTAACCAAAAGGAATTGCCCGAATAATTAATTTATAACTTTTAGCATATATTAGCCGGTTTCAATAATGCAATTTATGAACAAAATTCGTAGCTTTGCGTTTTAATGGGTTGCTGTTTAAAGTAACATGTTACAATAGGGAATTGGCTGTCAATAATTTGATTTTAACGGAGAATTTTTTATTACCAGGTGTTTACCCCAACGTTGCCCACCCAATATTTATAGTTTAAGAAAAAATTTATTAAGTATAATTTTATATTATGAGTCTGGATTTAAATAATAAATCAATTCTGGTTACAGGTGGAACTGGTTCATTTGGGAAAAAATTCGTGGAAACTGTTCTTAACAGGTTTCCGGATGTAAAGCGTCTGGTTATATATTCCAGAGATGAGCAGAAACAATTTCAAATGGCTTTCGACTTCCCTGAAAGCAAATATCCGGGCATTAGGTATTTTATTGGCGATGTTAGAGATTATGAGCGTTTAAAAAGGGCTTGTAATGGAATCGATTATATAATTCATGCTGCTGCCATGAAGCACGTTCACATTGCAGAATACAATCCGGATGAATGCGTAAAAACAAATATAGGCGGTGCAGAAAACATTATCAGGGCTTCACTAGAAATGGGGGTAAAAAAGGTAGTAGCCTTATCAACCGATAAAGCGTGTGCGCCAATTAATTTGTACGGTGCCACAAAACTTACCTCTGATAAATTATTTATTGCTGCAAATAATATAAAAGGCAGTAATGATCTTATATTTTCAGTGGTGCGTTATGGAAATGTAATGGGATCTAATGGCTCGGTTATTCCATTCTTCCTGAAAAAGCGTGAAGAAGGTTTCTTGCCTATTACCGATGTAAACATGACCCGTTTCAATATTTCTTTGGAAGAAGGTGTTGATATGGTTTTACATTCGTTGGAAACTGCCTGGGGAGGTGAATTGTTCGTACCTAAAATTCCTTCTTACCGGATCATGGACGTAGCAGATGCTATTGCGCCGGGGGTTGAAAAAAGAGTTGTTGGTATCAGACCTGGCGAGAAAGTACACGAAGAAATGATTACCAGTTCAGATTCGTTTACCACCTACGACCTTGGTAAATATTACGCAATTCTGCCGCAAACGCCATCATGGGATATTAAAGACTTTGTTCAGCACTTCGGCGCTACCAAAGTAGAAGAAGGTTTTAATTACAGCTCTGGTCAAAACACTGACTGGCTTTCTGTAAATGACTTAAGAACCCTCATTAAGGATTATGTTGACCCACAATTCGAAATTAACAATTAAATGAACCCAATACCATACGGGAAGCAGTATATTTCGAAAGAGGATCTTGCTGCTGTTACTGAAACCTTACTCTCAGATTTTCTTACCCAAGGGCCTAAAATTGCCGAATTCGAAAGCGAGTTTGCCAAGTATATTGCATGTTAACCACGCTTTAGCCTTAAGTAATGGTACGGCTGCCTTGCATTTGGCAGCTTTGGCATTAGGAGTAAATGAGAAATCGAATGTTATTACTACCCCAATTACTTTTGCAGCATCTGCAAATTGTGTAAGGTATTGCGGGGGCAATGTGTTTTTTGCAGACATCGATAAGTCAAGCTACCTGCTGGATCTGAACAAGGTTGAAGATTTAATAAAATCTAAGCCAGCTGGATTTTTTACCGGTGTTATACCTGTAGATTTTGCCGGAGCAGCAGTAAACCTGGAAGACTACAAAACGTTGGCAGATAAATACGGACTTTGGATAATAGAAGACGCGTGTCATTCACCGGGCGGGTATTTTGTAGATTCTAAGGGGGAAAAACAATATTGTGGGAATAGCAATTTTGCCGATGCAGCAGTATTCTCTTTTCATCCGGTAAAGCATATTGCTTGTGGTGAAGGAGGCATGATAACCTGCAACGCCGACAAAATTTTTAACGAGCTGTTGCTTTTAAGAACCCATGGTATTACAAAAGACCCGGCTATGCTTCAGGAAAACCATGGCGGTTGGTATTACGAAATGCAGGAACTTGGTTATAACTACCGGCTAACAGATTTCCAGGCAGCTTTAGGTAGTTCCCAGCTAAAAAGAGCCGACCAGGGTCTTGAAAGAAGAAGAGCGATCGCCAAAAAATATAACGATGCTTTTGCAGGTAATGATAAAATAGTAGGACAGTCCGGTGTGGTTGAAGGCCATGCCTATCATTTATATATTATTGAAGTAGAGGACCGGTTAAATCTGTATAACCATTTACGTTCAAAAAATATATTTACCCAGGTTCACTACATTCCGGTCCATTTTATGCCTTATTATCGCAACTTAGGCTGGAAAAAGGGGGACTTTCCGGTAGCAGAAGCTTATTATGAAAAATGTCTTAGTTTACCAATGTTCCCTACTTTGTTAGATGAGGAGCAGGATTACGTAATTTCAACCATAAAATCATTTTTATCATGAGTTTAAACGAACAACAACTTTTCTGGAAAGAGAAATACTCGAAAGAATACATTAGTAGGAACAGCAATTATTTATTGGACAGTGGAATTAAATGCTGGGCAAAAATGCTGGAACGGGCAGAAAATATTAATTCTATATTAGAATGTGGCTCAAATATTGGGAGAAATATTAAAATACTAAATTATGTATTACCGTCTGCTTCAAAATCAATTATTGAAATTAGCCCTGAGCCCTACCAAATAGTAACAACAAATTATACAATAGATCAATCTTTTAATGGTTCAATTTTAGAATCTTCTTTCGACAGAGCAAAATTTGATTTAGTGTTTACATCTGGGGTTTTAATTCATATTCATCCAGATGAAGTACTCGCTAATATGCAAAAGATGTTTGAATATTCTTCAAAATATATTTTGATGGTGGAGTATTTTAACCGAACTCCAGTAATGATAGAATACAAAGGTGAAATGAATAAATTATTCAAAAGAGATTTTGGGAAACTATTTATAGAATCCTTTCCTGTAAAACTTGTTGATTATGGCTTCCTTTGGGGACATCTCTATGATGATGCAGGTTTTGATGATGTAACTTATTGGTTGTTTGAGAAGAATGAAAAATGAAAATCAAGTAATTGTTTTCAGGGCTGATGGAGGGAGTGAAATAGGGCTTGGGCATTTGGTAAGATCAACTGCCCTTGCCCATATGGTTAAAGATGAATTTGATTGTGTTCTTGCTACAAGATGCACAATCGATTCATTACTTGAAACATTAAAACCTTCCTTCTCCAGAATCATTTCTTTGCCAGATCAGGATTATAACCAGGAAGCTCAGCTTTTAGCTGAAACTTTTCCAGTTCAAAATCTTATTGTGCTCGATGGTTATAACTTCGATTCACAATTTCAGGAAAGGCTGGTTGGCAAAGGTTTTGATCTTTTCAGCATTGACGACATACATGCTTTTCAGTTTCATTCAAAAGTGATTATTAACCATGCAGGTGGTATAAACCCCCTTGATTATCAATCGCTTCCATTTACACAATTTTATTTAGGGCCCCGTTATTCTTTATTGCGGGAGCCTTTTCTAGAAGCTGCCAAACACCGGAGAACCAGCGTAAATGATAATAATTGTTTCGTTTGTTTTGGAGGCGCAGATCCCGATAATAAAACATTGGATATATTAAAAGATGAAAATATCAGGGGCCTTAAAGAGTTCAGGCATTTTCATGTGGTTGTTGGAAATGCCTATAAATGGAAGCAGGAATTAGAAAACTTCATAAAGGGACAAAATATTACGCTTCATTATGCGCTGTCACCAGAAGAAATGGTGGTATTAATGACGAACTGTAGTTTTGCTATTTGTTCCCCTAGTTCGATTGTTTATGAGTATATGTCTGTTGGAGGAGTAGTGTTTTTAGAACAGATTGCCGATAACCAAAAGGACATAATTAAGTTTTTCTTAAATCAGGAAATGGCATTTAAGCTGGATGATCTGGCTGCAATGGATGATAGTAAAATAAATAATGCCTTAAAAAAGCAAGCAGTTTATTTTGATGGAAATTCAGGCGAACGGCTTAAAAAGGTGTTCCAGCAATACTTTAATTCAAAACAGCTATTCGTCAGGAAAGTGAATTCTGACGATTTAGAAACTTGTTTTATTTGGGCGAATGATGTTGATGTTCGGTTACAATCGTATAACCAGAATCAAATTAACCTTCCTGAACATGTAACCTGGTTTAATAACCTTTTAAGTGATCCGGATAGTTATTTTTATATTCTTGAAATTGAAGGTAATCCGGTAGCACAAATTCGTTTTCATGTAACAGGCGAAGAGGCAGTACTAAGCTATCTGGCTGATAAATCGATCCGTTTTAAAGGTTTAGGAACCAGTATTTTAAGCGTTGGAATTGAAAAGTTTATCCAGGATTATAGCCAGCCTGTAAAAATTATAGGTTTTGTGAAAAAGTCGAATATACCTTCCCAGCGTTCCTTCGAAAAAATGTCCTTTGTAAAAGAAGAATGCAGCAATTATGAAGAATCGTATAAATATAGCTTGTACTACAACTGCTAATTTTTAATTAAATAATTTAATTAAATTAAACACTGTTGCTGTTACTTTAAGAGTAAATAATTCCCAGAGCCCGTTATTATCTAGTAAAGTATACAAAATTCTAAAATCCACATTTGTATGAATATTTGTTTGCTGGTATCCGGGAATTTAGGGTTTGATATTTTGGCTGAAGTATTTAAAACGTATAATATTAAATGTGTTTTAACAGATAAAAATTCTGAAGATATCGTCAATTTTTGTAACCAAAACGATATCATTTTTTATGCAGGTAACCCACGTAACGGTAAGGTTAGCGAATTCATTAAGACTATTTATATTGATGTAATTTTATCCGTAAATTATTTATTCCTGATCGATAATGAAATCATTAACTGGCCGACCAAATACGCCATAAACATACATGGGTCCTTACTTCCAAAATACCGGGGGCGGACTCCGCATGTCTGGGCAATTATTAATAATGAAAAAGAAACCGGAATTACGGCGCATTTAATTGATAATGGGTGTGATACCGGCCCGATTATTAAGCAGATTCGAATAATTATTGATAACCAGGATACCGGAGCCTCTATCCTTGAAAAATACCGGCAATTATATCCGGAGCTTGTTAAAGAGGTTTTAGAATCAGTTTCCAATGAAACTTTAGTTTTTAAAGCTCAGGACCATTTAAAGGCCACATATTTTAGTAAGCGAACTCCGGACGACGGACAAATAAATTGGGATTGGCAAAAAGAACGGATTTTTAACTGGGTAAGAGCCATGGCTAAACCTTATCCCGGGGCATTTACTTATTATGCGGATAAAAAAATTAAGATTAACAAAATAGAATTTTCTGAATTTGGATTTTCTGACACCATTCCAAATGGCGCAATTTTAGATATTGAGGATAGCTTTCCTATTGTAAAAACTCAAAATGGCGCAATAAAGGTCCTGGATTTTGAGCCGGATCTGATATTTAACGTTAACGATAAATTTTATGGAAAATATTAAAATTGCTAATATAACGATCGGTAAAAATTGTAAACCGTTCATTATTGCAGAAATGTCGGGAAATCATAACCAGTCACTGGACCGTGCATTGGCTATTGTAAATGCCGCCGCCGATGCAGGTGCTCACGCTATTAAACTTCAGACCTATACTGCTGATACAATGACAATGCCTGGGGTTTACACTATCAAAGATGAGGGTTCGCTCTGGAAAGGCCGTGAACTTTATGATCTGTATACCGAAGCCTATACTCCTTGGGAATGGCATCAGCCAATTTTTGAATTAGCTGCCAAACGGGGCATTATTGCTTTTAGCTCCCCTTTCGATGAAACGGCGGTAGATTTCCTGGAAGACTTAAATGTACCGCTTTATAAGATTGCTTCCTTTGAAAATACGGATTGGCCTTTATTAAAAAAAGTAGCTGCCACTGGTAAACCAGTTATTATGTCTACCGGGGTAACGTCGTTAAGCGATCTTGATGAATCGGTTAAAGTGCTGCGTGAAAATGGTTGCAAAGAACTTATTTTGCTTAAATGTACCAGTACGTATCCGTCTACGCCGGAGAATACGAATATCATAACCATTCCGCATATGGAGTCGCTTTTCAATTGCCCGATCGGTCTTTCTGATCATACTATGGGTGTGGGTGTGGCCGTGGCTGCGGTTGCTTTAGGAGCGTGTGTAATTGAAAAGCACTTTACCCTAGATAGATCTGAAGGAGGCGTAGACTCAGCTTTTTCTTTAGAACCTGCGGAATTAAAATCTTTGGTTATTGAAACTGAAAGGGCTTGGCAGGGATTAGGCAATGTTCAGTACGGCATTCAAAAAGCAGAAGAAAAAAGTAAGTTCTTTAAACGGTCTATCTATGTAGGCAAAGATGTTGAAGCCGGAGGGGTGCTTACTGAAGATAATCTCCGGATTATCAGACCAGGTAATGGTTTAGCACCTAAATACCTCGACCAGGTTATTGGCAAAGTTGCCAAAGTTCAGATAAAAGCCGGCACGCCACTTTCTTTCGATATGATCTAATTTTATGAAGAAGACAGTTGCAATTATTACTGCCCGGGGCGGAAGTAAGCGTATCCCTAAAAAGAATATTAAACCATTTCACGGAAAACCCATTATAGCTTACAGCATTGAAGAAGCATTAAAGTCAGGCGTTTTCGATGAAGTAATGGTTTCCACTGACGATGAGGAAATAGCCAGAGTTGCTAAGGAATATGGCGCCATAGTGCCTTTTATCCGGTCTGCGAAAACTTCCGACGATTATGCTACCACTGCGGATGTAATAAAGGAGGTTTTGGAACGGTATAAGGAAGCTGGTAAAAACTTCGACTTTGCCTGCTGCATCTACCCGACTGCCCCTTTTGTTTCTGCGGAAAAACTAAACAAAGCGTTTGAATTGCTAATTAAGCAGGAAGCTGACTCTGTTATTCCAATTACAAAATTCAGTTTTCCGATCTGGCGGTCATTTAAAATGGATGGAGAGAAAATTTCGTATAACTGGCCGGAATTTGCCCCTAAACGATCTCAGGACCTACCACCCTCTTACCACGATTGTGGTCAGTTTTATTTTTTAAGAACAGACAAATTTCTGGAAACCAATAAACTGGTAACAGATAATACCTTAGGCATAGAAGTGCCAGAAACCGAAGTTCAGGACATCGATACGGTGGAAGACTGGACGATAGCAGAAATTAAATACGGTTTTTTGCAGAACGCAGAAAAATAGATATGCAGATTAAAGCTTTATTAATTGGGTGCGGAAATATTGGTGCCGGCTATGATCTTAATAGCCCGGTAAAAGTATGGACGCACGCGAAAGCTTTTTCGCTTAATAAAAATATTGAGCTCTATATTTTTGATCAGGATACAAATAAGGCCCGGGAAATTGCTGGGATATACAAGGCTAACCACTTAGAATCCCTTTCTTTAGAAACCTTCCACGAGTTTGATATAATAAGCATTACTACCCCAACGTCAACCCATTTTTTATATCTGGAGAAGGCATTGTCACAGAATGTTCCGGTAATTATCTGTGAGAAACCTGTAGTGAATTCTTTAGAACAGGTAAATGAATTAGCAGAACTATATAAGAATTCAAATTCAAAAGTATTAGTAAATTATATCAGAAGGTTTCAGCCGGCGTATTATGATGCCCGGGAAAAAATCAGGGAAATTAAAATCCAAAGCTCATTAACGGCATTAATAATCAAATACAACCGGGGCTTTTTAAATAATGGCAGTCACGCCTTCGATCTGCTGAAATTTCTGTTTGATGAACCGGTTGAATTGAAAAATATTGCTAAAGCTGCTATCATATTCGATGCCTTTGAATATGACCCGACAATTACCGGCACCTGCAGTTATTTAGGTCAGACTATTAGTTTTGTAGGCTTAACCAATACCAAATATCCGGTTTTTGAAATCGAGATATTTTTTAATGACTTTAAGTTAGTAATCAGCAATAGCGGTAATGAGATCCAGTATTTTTACCTGGCAGATGGTAAATTGCAGGAGAAAACGGAAGAGCGCCAGGTAAATATTCTGGATACTTATATGGTACCGGTACTTGACGAAGCAATAAACCATTTGAATAATAAAAATTCTGAAGACAACTTCAACTCTTCTTTACAACTTAACAAACGCATTTTACAGATCATTGAATCCTTAAATTGAAATAATTATGCCACAGTTAGCAATAAAGGGCGGCGACCCAATAAGAAAAAAATTGTTTCCTGCTTATAATACCATAGGAAAAGAAGAGAAGGAAGCTGTTCAAAAGGTTCTGGATACTGGTAATCTCTCTCAGTTTCTGGGTGCCTGGACGGATGATTTTTTTGGGGGCCCAACTGTAAGGAAACTGGAAGAAGACTGGTGCCAGGCCTTAGGGATTAAACACGCTATTAGTGTAAACTCTAACACCTCCGGGTTATTTGCAGCAATGGGAGCTATTGGAATTCAACCTGGCGACGAAGTTATTGTTTCGCCTTATACAATGTCTGCCAGTGCCATTGCCCCAATAGTTTATGGAGGCGTTCCGGTATTTGCGGATATCGATCCGGAAACTTTCTGTATGGATCCGAAAAGTATAGAATCCAAAATTACCCCTCGTACGAAAGCAATTTTAGTAGTTCATATTTTTGGCCACCCCGCCGATATGGATACAATTATGCAACTGGCTAAAAAGCATAACTTAAAAGTTGTTGAAGATTGCGCCCAGGCCCCAATGGGGAAATACAAAGACAAATATGTTGGAACCATCGGCGACCTTGGGGTTTTCAGCCTGAATTACCATAAGCATATTCATACCGGCGAAGGCGGAATTGTGGTTACCAACGATGATAGCCTGGCCGAAAGAATTCAATTGATCCGGAACCACGCCGAAAATATTGTAGAAGCCAAAGGAGTTACGGATATAACCAATATGATCGGTTACAATTACAGAATGACTGAAATTGAAGCTGCAATTGGTATTGAACAGTTGAAGAAGCTTCCACGTTTACTGGATGAGCGATTAAAGAATGCGGCCTTTTTACACGAAGAATTAGGCAACATTGAAGGATTAACGTCGCCTAAGTGGGTAGATGCTCCCTCTGTTCATACTTTTTATGTGCAGCCGGTTAAGTTTAATCAAAACGTTTTTGAAATTCATCGCAACGATTTCGTAAATGCCATTAAAGCCGAAATTCCGTCTGCCGTTTTAAGAGAAACCGCTCCGTTAATTGGCGCCGGCTACGTAAGGCCACTTTACTTACAGCCTTTGTATCAGCAAAGAGCAGCGTTTGCCTTTAATAACGAAAAGTTTAAAAGCGATGTAGATTATAGCAAAGGTCTTTGCCCGGTAACGGAACAAATGCACTTTAATGAATTAATTACGCACGAATTTATGCGTCCGGGAATGACCCGCTCCGATATGGAAGACGTAGTTAAAGCATTTAAAAAAGTAGCGAAACACGTGGATGAACTTAAAGTAAATGCTCAGGTTACCCGGTAAGAAAGTTGCTTTTGCTTTTAGCGATCCGGCCGGAACCAATGCCTGTGTGGCCCTGGCCGGAATCTGGCAGGAAAAGGAAGGAATAGAAACGGTATTGTTTTCGAATAGAAAATACGGCGGAAACGATAAGGGTAATTTCTATTTAACTTCAGAGGTTCCGGATTTTAAAAATATGGGCGTAAATTGTGTCTTTACCGGTACTTCACATCCTGTATCTTCAGAGTACTTTGAAGTTAATTGTATCAGAAAGGCGCAAAAGGATAATATTTACACAATCTCTTTTATTGACCACTGGATAAATTTTAAGTTAAGATTTACCGGCAACGATGATAAACAATATTATCCGGATGAGATATGGGTGGTGGACGAAACAGCTAAAAAGTTAGCAATAAAGGAAGGTTTGCCTAAAGAAAGAATTTTTATCCATGATAATCCTTACCATACCTATTTAAAGATTGTTTGGAAACCTAAATTTCAGGGTAAGGATTATCTGAAATCGCTTGGAATAAAAGAAACGGGATATACGGTTTTATTTGCTCCCGATCCGCTTTCTTTGCGAAACGCAAAGGAAGTTCACGGGTTTACCGAAGACGAAGCGCTTGATCATTTACTGGAGATATTGAATGAGTTGAACCAGGAGATAAACCTGATCATAAAATTACATCCGCTGCAGCCCAAAGGCCAATTGGAGAGTAAAACCAGAAAGGAAGGGCGGGTAAAAGTTTATTTTATTAAAGAAGCTGAAACACTGGAACTGATTATGGCCAGCGATTTAGTGATCGGTTTTTTTTCAAATCTGCTGCTGGAAGCAACTAAACTCGGAAAGAAAGTATTACGCTACTTTCCAGGTAAAAGTGAAGAGGATTTGTTAAGGCACAACAGTTCTATTGAAAGAGTAGATAATTACCAGGAACTGGAAAAAGTTTTAAAGAGCATTATCAATGAGTAATATTATTTTTTTAAAAGGTGACAGAATTCATCTCCGGGCATTAATGGAGCAGGATCTTAACGAAAATTACCTTCAATGGCTTAATGATGAGGAGGTTTGCCGGCATAATTCGCACGCTACGTTCCCAAATACGGAGCAAAAAATGAAGGCTTTTTTCAATGGCCTTGCTACTAACCAAAACCAGGTAGTTTTGGCTATAGTCCATTCTGAAACTAATAGGCATATTGGAAATGTTTCATTGCAAGGAATAAACTGGGTATCTAGAAATGCCGAGTTTGCCATTCTCTTAGGTGATAAAGAATTTTGGAAAGGGGGTTTTGGAGGAGAAGCTGCGCGCTTAATTGTTGAGTATGGATTTGATAGGTTAAACCTCCATCGAATTCATTGCGGTACCCTTGAAGGTAATGAGGGCATGAAAAAATTAGCAGGCAAGCTGAATATGAAGCAGGAGGGAGTTAGAAGGGACGCAATTTATAAAAATGGTTCATTCTTTGATATAATTGAATACGGCGTATTACGTAATGAATACACCGAGGAAAAAGCTTAATTTGATTACTATTTAAAAATAAAATATAAGAGTTATGGGAACAATGTGCAGTCCGTTTTATTATGACATGGTAGTTTCTATCAATACTAACAAAGATTTATACGAGGTTTTTACCTCCTGTAAAGAAAAATATAGCGGTAAAAAATTAATAGGTGCTACGTTTAATCATAGAACATTCAATGTCCATGAAAAAAACTATATAAAAGCCCTAATAGATCATTTCAATTTTGACCATTTAATGTTTTCATTAAGGCCTAGTGCAAGTTTATTAATTAAGCAGACACCAGAAATAGACTTAAATGAATTCAGGGAAGTTTCGCAGATTATTTTTGTCTTACAGACAATGGCACGCTATGAAATTAGCTCGGGCTTAGTTTCTAATCGGTTTTTAGATATTGATAATTCTGATAAATGCTCAGCCATTCTGGTTTTAGACAAAGTAATCGCTTATGTTAATAAATTAGTGGCCACATTATCTTCTCTTAACAAAGAGAAAAATATTAAGAAATTATTTTGTTCATTAACATCTGTTGAGACACTCAGAGGAAAGCTTGAAAATAAGGAAATAGTTTTTCAGGAGGAGATTTTGCTAAATAATAATGGTTTAGAATCGGACCTTTTTATTTACGAAAATCAAATTTCTGAGCTTGAGAAAGAACTATTTTGGTTAGGTTTTGACCCGAGCTTTAAAGAAGTTCCCTGGGATAAGGAATATCCAGAAACGAAATGGAATGAATCTCTGAAAGAAATTAAGTTTGGGGATCCTTTATATGTAAAAGATCTGAAATATTGTAACCGGTGTTGTTTACCTGAAACCATGGAGGGCATAACCTTCGATGAGTTTGGTATTTGCACCCCTTGCAGATCTTCTGAAGAGAAAATGCATATAAATTGGGAAGAACGGGAACAAAATCTTATGGAAATCTTGAATAGTAATCGGTCAGATGATTATTATGATTGTATGCTTCCTATGAGTGGTGGAAAGGATAGTACATTTCAAGCATATGTTATAACTGAAAGGTATAAAGTAACTCCACTTGCTGTAACGCATGGTACCAATTGGCTTTCTTTAACCGGAAGGTACAACCTTGAAAATTGCTTGCAGAAGTTTGATTTAGACCATTTAATTTTCCATGCAAATCGCCAGGTAATAAATAAAGCTGCTAGAAAGTCACTTAAAGCAATTGGCGATGCCTGTTGGCATTGCCATATTGGGGCTGGTACATTTGTTATTCAATGTGCGTTTTCCTGGAATGCTGGCTTAATGATTTGGGGTGAATCTATTGCCGAAAGGGATGGAAGAGGATCTTATTTTAACCAAACGGAAGCAAGTTTATATTACAACCTTGAAATTTCTGGTAAAGTCAAGGCAGAAGATTATGCTGATGAAAATATTTCGTATAATGAATTATCACATTGGTTCTATCCCGATAAGGAGAAAATAAAAGGTTCAAACCTTCGGTATCTTCACTTAGGTGACTTTATTTTCTGGGATGAAGAAAAGCAGGTAGATTTTATCGTTCGAAATTTTGAATGGTTGGATTCAAAAGTTGAAAATGCTTTTAAAGGCTATAAAAGCAATGAATGCGTTATGGCCGGAGTCCACGATTATGCCAACTTTATTAAAAGAGGGGTTGGAAGATCTACAATCCAGGCTTCTGATGATGTAAGGCGTGGAATTATTACCCGGGAAGAAGGTTTCGAATTAGCTAAAGAATTTGATTCTCAACGACCTCACGCATTAGATTTCTATTTAAATCTAACTGGCTATACAGAAGAAGAATTTGAGAAGATTCTTACAGATGCAAGAGCATTAAGTACTTTTGCTAGTAAACTTAAAAAATAATTTCTGATTATGATATCACAAGTAAGTAAAATCGAAAATTCTTTCAGGAGTCTTGAAAAGCAAATCCAGCTATTAAAGAACGACAAAGAATTAAAGGGTTTTTATAAAGGTTATATTGAAAGGTATAAGGAACTTAACAACGAATTTGGTTTTACGGAAGCGTTTGATGAAAAATTTGTTTTTAAGCAGTTAGAAGAACAGTTTCATAAACAAGATTCGCCACTTTTTTGTATGCCAATTGGCGTAAAGGATATCTTTAACACCAAAGTCCTTCCTACTTCAATGGGAAGTGAAATCTGGAAGGGTTTTAGAGCTGGTAACAATTCCAGAGTAGTTGATGAGGTGTATAATCATGGAGGAATTATTTTTTCGAAAACAACTACTGCTGAATTTGCAGTGCATTTTATTTCTCCACAAAAAACGTTTAACCCTTATAATAAAAATCATATTACCGGCACCTCCTCCTCAGGATCGGCAGTAGCTGTTGCCTGTGGCGCATTACCTGTTGCTCTAGGAACGCAAACAGCCGGATCTATAATCAGACCTGCAAGCTTTTGTGGGGTTTATGGATTTAAGCCTTCCTTTGGGGCTATAGACAGAACTGGGGTACTAAAAACCAATGATACGCTCGATACAATTGGATTTCTTGGTTCCGATATTTATGGCATGCGGAAAGTTTTTTATAATACTGTGCAAAAAGGAAAAGATTATCCGTTTTCAATAAATTATTTTAACTCATATAAAAGTTTTAAGGTAAAAAAGCAATCAGAACTTAAAATCGGAATCTTAACGGATACTTTCTTTGGTTTTAAAAACTATGATGAAAATGTTAAAAACGAATTCTCATCGTTAATAAAAATTTTTGAAAGTAAGTTTAATATTTCGGAAGTAAAAGGAGCGGATTTTATTAATGAGATTCATACGCTTCATGAGCATATTTATTCTAAGTCTTTATCCTATTATTTTAAAAATGAGATCCAGCATTATAATTCAGTGAGTGCGGTAATGAAAGATATGATTGGAAGAGGGGAGAAAATTAAGACTGAGGATTATATTGATGCAATCAAATTGCAGCCTGTTCTAAGAACTAAGTTTGATGAAGTTTTTCAGGATTATGATTTTATTATAACCCCATCAACAGCAAGCCCAGCTCCAAAGTTATTTGAGCAGGAAAAAGATGATACCTGTTTGATTTGGACTTTTTTAGGTTATCCAACTATTTCACTACCTGTATTTATGGATTCTGAGTTAGGGCTACCTTTTGGCTTACAGGTTATTGCTAAAAAATTTGATGACCTTAGTTTGTTAGATTTTTCCGAGACATTAGAGAAATTACTTGATTAAACCAGGCACTAAATAGCCTAATTCATAGACTTCCTTTTAATTTAATAGTTAGTTTTTTATTTTATGGTAAGGATGAAATTTATTATTAATTAGTACATTTTCTTAAAATGCGAATAGTATTTGTTTGTCCTCCTCATCGGAAAGATTTTTACCAGTATATTACTAATATTTTAAAATTGGAGCATGAAGTATTTTTGCTTTGGGAGTATAAACTAAAACCTGAAACGCTGCCAAATTATGATGAAGGCATAATGCCATTATATTGGAGTAACTATGCTACCCCAAAAGAATTGCTGGAAAAGATAAAGCCAGACAGGGTTATATTTTTTGAGATTATTGATCTGTGGCAAATTCCTTTAATTGTAACATGCCACAAATTTAAGGTGAAAACATTTTTTGTCGAGCATGGGGTTGGAAATAGTGTTGAGTTAGTAATAGGTAGGTTTAATGAGATACCTTCTTTAAAAGAAAGGTTAGCACTGTATGCAAAAAAAATATTCTATTCATTACCTCGAATTATTAAGAATAGGTATTTTTTTGTTTCTGCAGCCCAATATTTACCAGCTAAAGACATTCCTAATTATTTCCGGTTAACTTCCTATTTTAAGAAGTACACACCTTTTCACGCATTAAGTAAATTAAAATTTAGAAACCGAACGCCACATTTTGCTCTTTTATTTAACAGAAATAATATAGACCCGTTTCTTTTATATAATGAAATTGAGAGCCAGAACATTATTATCGAAGGTGTCCCTTTTTTTGATAAATATTTTTTAAGAGAAGTAGTTGAAAAGGATCATATAGTTTTTATTGAGCATCCATATTTAGAAGAGGGAATACTTAATTGGGATAATAAGTGGCATGAAAAGATAGCGAGGTCGTTGGAAAGGTTTGCCATTGATTATAATGTAAGCGTAATTGTAAAGCTACATCCCAGATCAGTGATTTCAAATTGGACCAGATATAACTTGAGCCCTCTTATCGAAATCAAGCAGAAAGAGGATGTAACGAATGATATGCTAACTGCTAAATTAGTATTAGGATATAGCTCAACCCTTATTAATGCGCTGGTAACAAGTAAAAAGAATGTAGTTTTATTGGGGTGGCATCCAAATCCAGTAATTTTTGGTGACGATTTTTCTAAGTCAGGCTTATGCCACGCATCTTTCAAGGTTGAAGAGTTATTTGAAAAATATAATTATTGGTTAGAAAATAATTTGACTTTTGATAATAAATCTGCATTGGAAAATTTTATAAAGGAATATAATTTTCCATTTGATGGAAAGGCGACTGAAAGGATTATAGAGGCAATAAAAAATTCATGAAATTATTAAGAACTTTTTCCTTATATACAGTAGTTGGGTTTCTAAATGCAGGTATCGGATTCTTATTATTGCCTATTTTAACAAGATTTCTTTCGCCAGAAGATTATGGAATAATTTCGCTTATTAATACATATGTTTCTTTTTTGATTCCGATCATTGGAATGTCAATAGCAGGATATATGGGGGTTGAGTATTATAACAAAAATATAAGTAAGTCCTCATATAAATCTCTATTAAGCAGTTCTTTACTGGTTCCAATTGCTCTGGCATTTCCGATAGGTGTCTTATTAATCATTTTCAATTCTTTCTTTTCAGAAATACTGGAGTTACCTAAGCTGGCCTGCTTTATTCTGATTCCCTTAGCTTTAATTGTTCTTTATCAGGATGTATTTATTTCGTTTCTAATAATTACCAAACGTTCAACATTATTTAGTGTATCAACGCTGAGTAGGTTAATTGTTGAAATACCATTATCAATTATATTTATTGTTTACGTGGGGTTGCAATGGGAAGGGCGGATTTTTGCCTTGGCTATTATGTCTTTGCTGATTGCCGGTATAGGCCTGTTCCTTTTTAATAAATGGGGACTTATTACAGGTAAATTTGAGAAAAAATACATAATAAATACTTTTGCTTTCGGATTGCCTTTAGTTCTTCATCAGGTAGGGAAATTTACCGTAGATCAATCCGATAGATTATTTCTCGCTAAAATGGTATCCGTAAAAGAAATGGGGGTATACAGTGTTGGCTACCAGATAGGGATGATTATGCTTATTCTTATTTCAGCTTTTTCTAATTTCTTTTCTCCCTATTTTTTGGAAGGCCTAAACAATATAACAGAAAAAAAGAAGGCTGAAATCGTAAAGGTAAGTTATGGCTTTATCGGCCTTTTATTTTTATTCTTAATAGTTATTACCTTATTAACCCCTACTTTATTCGCTTATGTTATTGATGAGCGTTTTCTTGGTGGAGAAAAATATGTTTTCTGGATTGGGTTGGGATTTTTTTTCTGGGGAATTTATATGGTATTTTCCGGTTATATTTTCTTCATGAAAAAGAATAAGGTCCTTGGTTATCTGGCAATACTGAATATTGTGGTTAATTTACTTTGTAATTATTTCTTTATTCAATGGTTTGGCGCAATTGGTGCTGCATATGCTACTTGTTTATCATATGCCATTATCAGCCTGATTATAGTTTATATTTCGCAGAAATTATACCCAATGCCTTGGTTTTCATTTTATAAAATTAATAACGATACTATAACCTAGTATATCCTGATAAGTTTAATTCTTTCTTTTAAGTCAGAATCCGCAATGGCCTTGTTTCACTTATTAATAGGTGCTGGTATTCTCAAAATAGAAGTCCAATTTAAAATATAGCTGAATTCACCATTGAAAAAGAAAGTTACTTTTGTTATTCCCTCTATTGGTTTTGGAGGGGCTGAAATTCAAACAATAAACCAATTAACTGCTTTACAGGGACTAGGCTATGATTGCTTTTTAATTATTATTGATGACATTTATGCTCTGCGGGACCAAATAACTGTTCCCGATTCTTCCATTTTGTTGTTAAAACACGGATTTAATACTTTAACGGTCAATAGTATTTTAAATTCTGGGAAAATTATAAAAAGAATAAATAATTTTTTAATTCAGAATAAAATTGATGTAGTAATTGCCAATTTACCTTATGCCCACTTTATTATGCGGTTGGTAAGGTTTTCATCTAAAGCTATAAGAAAGCAAATCTGTCTAATAAATTATCATCATTCAATTCAATACCATGAGTCACCTTTAGATACGTTTCCAAAGAAGGCTTTTAATAGTTTGAATTCAGTATTAGCTAGATATGCAGATAATGCAAATATATTTATTTCAGATGCTTCTTTTGAAAGTAGTAATAAAAATTTCTTTGTAAAAAATCCGGTGGTAATCAATAACGCAGTTCCTGAGATCCATGTTGATGGTTCTTTGGCCCTGGAATACCTGAATTCTTATGGAATTACTAAGAAACTATTTTTAATTGTTATACCAGGTAGAATAAATGAAGCGAAAGGACAAATGTTTTTTGCTAATTCATTCAAAGATTTCGTTCATAAGAATAATTTAAATTCTGATGAAATTTTTGTAATTGTTGCTGGAGGAGGGAATTTAGAACAAGCTTTTACTGAAAAATTAACCAAGCTCCAAATAGATAGGTATTTTCATATTACTGGATTTGTTGATAATAATTTATTGCTATCCTTTCTGGCATTAGCAAATCTAGTTGTTATACCATCCATTTTCGAAGGGTTTGGTAATGTTGCGGTAGAAAGCCTGATGCAAAACGCACTTATTTTATCATCAGATTCTGGAGGCTTAAAAGAAATTATTATTAACAATGAAAACGGCTTTATTTTTCAGTCAGGAAATTCTGAGAATTTCCTGGAAAAGCTTAATTATATTTATTACAATTTCGAAAAGGGCTTAATAAGCAAAGAGAAAATTCAAGAAAGCTTCTTGAAAAGATTTTCGTATAATATTCATATTAATAATTTAATTAACGTTATAGATTCATGTGCGGTTTAGCGGGTTTTATTTCTTATAAAAAAATATTTTCTGAAAATGATCTAACTTCTATGACTTCTTGTATTCGTCATAGAGGACCAGATTCGGAAGGCTTTTTCTTTAACGGTACTGTTGGCCTAGGGCACCGTAGATTAAGTATTCTGGATTTATCAGAAGCTGCAGATCAGCCAATGTATTCTGCTAATGGCCGTTATGTGATGGTATATAATGGTGAGGTTTATAACTTCAAAGAAATCGCAAGTGAGCTTAATAGGCCCTTTAAAACCAGTTCTGATACTGAGGTAATCCTGGAAGCTTTTGATTTGTGGGGGCTAGATTTCGTTCACAAACTTAATGGTATGTTTGCAATCGCTATTTACGATTTACAATTAGATGAATTATATGTTTTCCGTGATAGGATGGGTATCAAACCCGTATATTATTATTCAGACGGAGAAAGCGTTGCGTTTGCCTCTGAGCTTAAATCCTTAGTTAATATAAAACCTATTAAAAATATACTGACACTCGATAAAGAAGCTATTGATCTGTTTTTATATTTAGGGTATATTCCTAAACCTTTTAGTATCTACAATCAGATTAAGAAGCTTGACTCAGGTAGCTTTTTAAAGGTTGGTAAATCTGGCGTTTCGATTTCATATTACTGGAAATTAGAAGATCAGATTGAATCTGAAACAATTTCTGACTTCAATAAGGCCAAGGGCCAATTAAAAGAATTGATTTTGAGTTCTGTTGGATACAGATTAATAAGCGATGTGCCTTTCGGAACATTTTTAAGTGGTGGAGTTGATTCAAGTGTTGTTACTGCTGCCGCTCAGCATATTTCTGACCAACCGGTAAATACTTTTTCGATCGGCTTTAACGAATCCAAGTTTAATGAATCTCAATATGCTAGGGCAGTTGCTAAGCAGTTAGGGACTAACCACCATGAATTTACTGTTACCTATAAGGAGGCAATAGAACTGGCAGAAAAAATACCTGAAATTTATGATGAACCTTTTGCTGATTCCTCTGCGATTCCAACACTTTTGGTTTCTGAGCTTGCCCGTAAGCATGTTACGATGACTTTATCTGGCGATGGGGGTGATGAGTTGTTTTTTGGATATGGTATGTACCATTGGGCTCATAGGTTGGATAACCCTCTTATTAAGGCTTTCCGCAAGCCGGCTGGATGGATGCTTTCGCACATGGGGAATAAATTTGAAAGAGCTTCATATCTTTTTAGATATCCCCATAATGCGAAAGTTAAAAGCCACATTTTTTCTCAGGAACAATACTGTTTTACGAATAATGAAATCGATAACCTTGTTGAGGTTAAATATCAGGCAACACCTGCTTTAAAAGAAACATTCGATATTCCTGCCAGGAAATTAACAACAATTGAATCGCAGGCCTTTTTTGATCTAAATTACTATTTACAGGACGACCTCTTAGTTAAAGTAGATAGAGCTACCATGAAGCATTCTTTAGAAACCCGAGTTCCTTTGTTAGATTATCGGATCATTAAGTTTGCCTTAAATTTAGATCCTTCATTAAAGCAAAAAAATGGAGTAGACAAATATTTACTTAAAGAGGTTTTATATGATTTTGTTCCAAAGGAATTATTCGATAGACCAAAACAGGGTTTTGGAATACCTCTAGTAAATTGGCTAAGAACTGAGTTGCGATATTTGATCGATGATTACCTAAATGAAAAAGTAATAAAAGAATTTAATATTGTTAAATACAATCAGGTGACCGATTTGATAAAATCATTTTTATCTGGAAAGGATTTTTTATACAATCGGATTTGGTTGCTTATAGTTTTACATCGCTGGCTGGTATTGAATAAAAATAATTTTAATTCATAATAGTTGGTTTCAAAGATTTAGCGGTAACTGTTCTTATTTCCTTTTGAAGAAAATGTTATCTTATCAACTATTAAGTTTGCAACAAAAACCTTAATACTTTTATTTTCAGGTTCGAAAAATTGGATAAAGTAAGATAAATCTAGAACAGGGATCTGGCTCATAAAGCATTGGTTTGGTAAATCATTTTGAATCATTCCACCAAAGTCGGATCCTGGTATACAAGTCTTATAAAGCTCAAGAACAGTTCCGCTTGAACGTGTGTAGATTTTGAAGTTTTTCACAAATTTGATGTTAATATTCGTAAGGAAGTTAGAAATGAGTTAGGGATAAGGAAAAATGCTAAAGTACTTTTATATAGCGGTTCTATAGGAGGAAAATACGGCATTGAATTTTTTTTTAAAATTTACAGATGGTTTAACGAATTATATCTTAACAGTAAATTTATTATTTTGTCTAAAACTGATCCAGGATTTATTAATCAATACTTGGAAACTATAGATATTAATAAAGAAGCAATAAAGATTCTTTCTGTTGAGTATTCTCAGGTGCATAAGTATCTAATGGCTGCCGATGTGGGTTTAACCATTTATGAGTTAACATATTCGATAATTGGTAGATGCCCCACTAAGTTAGGTGAGTATTAGGCTTGTGGATTGACTATTTTATCAATAAGGGATTAGGCGATTTAGATAATACATTTCTGAATACCCCCGCGGCGGTATTTTAGCTAATGACTTCTCAGAAACTGCTATTAAAGAATCTCTTATTAATTTTGAGAACTTTAAAGAGAAAGAGGATCTAAGATTTGCTAGTAAAGATTATTTGATATTCATTATGGCGTTGATTTTTATGTAGATCTATATAAAGGATTACCATTGGGCAATTAGTTGATTTGTAAATTTTTCCTATTTGTTATTATTTTCAGCTAGTTAAATTGTTAGAGTTTTAAAATATTTCCATTCGCCTTTAGTTTTCTATCAGATTAATTTTGTTTTATTTGACTGTTATGATTCAATTAATAATTAACGCTGACGATTTTGGACTTTGTGCCTCTGTGAATAAGGCAATTATTAACTGTTTTAAGGCGGGGAATTTAACTAGCACAACTTTAATGGTAAACATGCCAGGAACTTCTGAAGCGGTAAATCTTGCTAAGGAGAATCCTGGATTAGGTATTGGGTTGCACTTTTGTTTGACTGAAGGTAAACCGTTATCCACTGCTAAAACAATTATTGATGAAAATGGAAATTTTCTAAGCCGTGAAAGATTTATTAAAATGGCTGCAACAAATAAAATCAATTTTTCGGATGTTAAAATGGAGTTTGACGCCCAATTAAGTAAAGCAAAAAGTTTTGGTATTCCAATAACCCACATAGATTCCCACCAACACGTTCATATGTTGCCTAAAGTCTTTAATTCCATAGTTAAGAGGGTTAATGATGAAAATTTGCCTTTACGACTCACTAATAATTTAACTAGCCTTAAAGCCTTTTTTAAAATTCCTAAAAAGGCTTTAAAGCAACTACTATTAAATACTATTAGTAATTATTATAAGTTTAAGTTGGTAAAACCGACAAATGATTTTATAGTTTCTATTCATGAATTGCCCGAACCTTTAATTTTAAAAGCTCAAGATATTAAAGAATTAGTAGAAAGAATGGCTGATGGTTCTGTTGTAGAGTTAATGGTTCACCCTTATATTTTATCTAAGGAATTAAATGAAATGTACCCTGATGATTTGGATAGTAGGTTGGGCTTTTTTAAAAAATGTTTAATGGAACACGAGATCCTTACATCGGAACCCAATCTTTTTTTACGTTCAAAAAATGTTAAACTTGTCAATTTTAATACGATTGATAAAAACTAATCAATATTAAAGCTTTGCATCTATGACAAGCGAATTAAATACTCGTCCAATGGAAAGCGATTTAAAAGATTTACAGCTTTTTAAATCGCTTTTTGACAATAACGATTCACCAAAAAACTTGGATAACCTTAAATGGCAGTATAAAGAAACAGAAATTAAGGATATTGTTGTTGATTTCGCTATTGATGAAGTAAACAATGTAGAAAAGATTGCCGCTGTTTATGCTGTTTTTCCATTAGCTTTTTTTGTTGATGGTAAAAATACCTTGGCTGTTCAATCTTTAGATACTATGACCGATAAAGCTTACCAGGGCAGGGGCCTTTTTAAAAATCTTGCCCAATCTGTTTATAACAGGGCATATGCTAATGGATATAAATTTGTTTTTGGCTTTCCAAACGGCAATTCAGCTTTTGCTTTTTTTAATAGATTAGGTTGGACGGAAATTACAGAAGTGCCTTTTAAAATTAAGGCTTTTAAACTTCGGTATTTCATTAAGAATATTCCTTACCTTAAATCAATGGCAAATGGTTTTCCAAACATTAGTCTTTCATTTTTTAATAAGCTTCCAGCGGAAATACTTAATAATATAAAACCGCTAATCAATTTTGGTCCGGAAGTTGATTCTCTTTGGGATAAATTTTCTGCAAAAATTGTAGTAGGTGTTAAAAGAGATGCCTCTTATCTAAACTGGCGTTATATTTTGAAGCCGAATGAAAATTATTCTATATATGGCTATTATGATAATAATGAACTTAAAGGATTAATAGTTTATTGTTTAAAGTCTAAACATGGTGGTAATATTGGCTATATAATGGAACTTTTGGTTGATCCTAGGCTTCCGGTTATAGGGGCACAACTTCTTAAATTTGCTGTAAATGATCTTAAGGTTCAAGGATGCGATGCCTGTTTAGCCTGGAATTTCAACCACTCACCAAACGCTTCTGCATTTAAAGCTTTAAATTTCTTTTCAATGCCCAAGCGGTTAAGGCCTATTGAATTGCATTTTGGTGTTAGGGCATTCGATAAAGAGTATGAAGGTGTTGTTTTAACTAAAGAAAACTGGTATTTAAGTTATAGTGATTCTGATACAGTGTAATGAGTAAAATTTTATTTATTGTTCCATATCCATTTGGACAAGCACCTTCTCAGCGATTTAGGTTTGAGCAATATCTTGAGCTTTTAACAGCCAAGGGGTTCGACTATAAGTTAAGCTCTTTTATAGGAATGGGCGTGTGGAAAATTTTATATAAAGAGGGATTTATTTTTACTAAGATTACTGGAATATGCTTAGGATTTTTTAAGCGGTTTTTCCTTATGCTTAGTTCATTTAAGTATGATTTTATTTTCATCCACAGAGAAGCCGCTCCAATTGGGCCGCCAGTTTTTGAATGGATTTTAGCTAAAGTTTTAAGAAAGAAAATAATTTATGACTTTGATGATGCCATTTGGATGTCTTTAACCTCCGAAAGTAATAAGATTGCTGCCAATTTGAAGTGGCATTCAAAAGTCAGCAGTATATGCAGGTGGAGTTATAAAATTAGTTGTGGAAACGATTTTCTTTGTTCCTATGCTAGAGAGTTTAATGACCAGGTTTATTTGATTCCTACTACGATTGATACTATTAACCATCATAATGAAATTAAGGATCAAGATACTGAGGAAGTAACCATTGGCTGGACTGGAACACATTCCAATATACTATATCTGGATTCTATCGTTCCTGTTATTAAAAGGTTAGAATCTAAGTATAAATTTAAGTTTTTAGTTATTTCAAATCAAAATCCAAACTATGATTTGAAATCTTTTGTATTTATGCCTTGGAAAAAAGATTCGGAGATTTCTGACTTATTAAAATTAAATATAGGATTAATGCCGCTAGAAGAGGACTTAAGTCCCCTTTCTTTAGGGAAGTGTGGATTTAAAGCATTGCAGTATATGGCTTTGGGGATTCCTGCATTAGCTTCACCGGTTGGAGTGAATAAAAAAATAATAAAACATGCGATCAATGGCTATTTGTGTTCTGATAGTGAAGATTGGTATAATTATTTGGAAATTCTAATTACCAATAGCTCTATGCGAAGCGAATTAGGGCTTAAGGCTAATGAGGAGGTCCAAACAAATTATTCAGTTAATGCAATTTCTAAATCATTTTTAGATTTATTTAAATAAATAAATCTAATCTATCTAATTTCAGGGGGAATTTATTGACATGCCATTATTGGGGTAAAACTTTGCTACATGAATTTTACTAAACAAAATATTCTTTATATATCTTACGATGGGATGACAGATTCTTTAGGTCAATCTCAAGTTCTTCCTTATATTATAGGATTAACGAAATTAGGTTTTCAATTTACCTTAATATCTTGTGAAAAGAAGGATAAATATTTAGCCCATAAATCTGATATTGAAGAAATTACTGCTAAAAACGGAATTGACTGGCAGCCTATACTATTTACAAGTTCACCACCTTTCTTAGCGAAATATTATGATATTTATAAAATAACGCAAAAAGCCCTAGCACTCCATAAAGTTAAATGCTTTATTGGTGTACATTGTAGAAGTTACGTAAGTGCTGCTATTGGTTATAAGCTTAAACGGCAATTCGGCATAAAATTTATTTTTGATATGCGGGGTTTTTGGGTAGATGAGCGTGTCGATGCTGGAAATTGGAATTTGAAAAATCCTTTTTTTTATATTGCGTACAAAGTTTACAAGAGTAAGGAACGCGACTATATTCGTAATGCGGACGCAATAATTTCACTTACCGAAAAGGCTAAATCTGAAATCAAAACTTGGGAAAGTTATTCAGGAGCTAAGATAACTGTTATTCCGTGTAGTGCGGATTTTGAGCTGTTTGAGCTAAGTAATGACTCTAAAAAGAGTAAGTCCCGGCAGGAATTAGGTTTGTTTTCAAATGAACTTTTAATAAGTTATTTAGGGTCTATCGGTTCCTGGTATTTATTGGATGAAATGTTGGAATTATTTTCTTTAATAAAAAGAAGATATTCCAGCGCTAAATTTTTATTTATTACTCATGATAATAGTGAAGTTATTTTTAGCAGAGCTGCCTATTACGGTTTGAGTTCTAAGGATTTTTTAATTAAATCTAGTAACCGTAATGAGGTGCCATTTATTTTAGCTGCCTCAGATATAAATTTATTTTTTATTAAACAATCTTATTCTAAGATTGCCAGCTCCCCAACTAAATTAGGGGAGGTATTAGCTTTAGGTATTCCTGTTATTTGTAACTCAAAAGTTGGCGATGTCAAGGAAATTGTTAATTCAACTGAATCTGGAATTGTTTTAGATCAATTAAATGAAGCATCATTTTTAAATGTGGTAGATGCAATTCCTAGTTTGTTAGCTAAAGATAAAAATATAATTCGGCAGAATGCCCTTAAGTATTACAATTTGGAAATAGCTGTTGAGCGTTATAATTCAGTTTATAAAGATCTATTTCAATTATAGTATTCTGATCTCTGGCGTTTGCAGCGCCAACTGGCAAGCGTATTTTTTACCATTAGCCCTAATATTAAAGCCAGTTAAATTCGGTTAATGCTTTCAATAACCATGGCCATTTGTCAGGTTTCCAAATTCCAGATGTTTTGATCCGGATGCTTAGCTCTGGTTAAGCTGGCAAGAAACGATAATTGATCAGTACTTAAATTAGGGCCAAAGCAGTAAGATGTCGCCTTTGGACCTAGGAAAGCCAGGTTCAAGAATGATTGTTGTTGCACACTCTTTGCTGCCAACGCTCCCGTTTTTATAATCCTTTTCTAATATTGTAGCTTTATAACTTTATTAAGCAAACATTTGCCTAGGCCACAAATATCTTATTTCTTATCTTTAGGCTACTGTTGCCCTTTTAAGGGTAATTCCTGCTTTAACAGTTTTCTTTAATTGAGAGTGATTCAGGATATATATTCCAGTTATAAAAAATGGTAACATTGGAATTCTGTATCTAACTAAATTTCCAAAATTGCCAGAGGTTAATCCAGTACCTAAGGCAAAAACAACTGAAAACACAATACAAAATAATACCAACGGTGTAGAAACAATATTTGCTAATATTTTTGTTCCACCCTTTTTAATTGTTATAATAGTAAGAGTTAGAATCCAACTGCTTTCTAATGCAGATAAAATCATAATTGGACTATTTATTTCCCATATAAAGGGTCTAAATAGACCAATAAAAATTGCTTTAGGTCCAAGGGAAAGTAATGACTGTGTTGATCCATCAAAGTCTCCTAAATTATAACCAGAGTTTCCTTGTCCTGCTTCTTTATTTGTACCCTGGCTTATTCTGTTATGGTAACCTGAAGCAATCGTAGCATGGTCTACTACTGCATCAAAATTATACCTGGCATTATCTTCCGCGAGATATTTACTAGCTGTTATTCCCGTTGCAACTCCAAAAAGTAGAAAGGCCGGAAATAAAATGATACGGATTGCCTTAAATTTAATTTGGGAATTGTATTGAAGAAATATCCACAATAATACTGGAGGAATAAAACTCAGTAGAATGTAGATCTTGATTGATTTTAACAGAACAATCGTTGCAATTATACTTATAAGTGAAGGAATAAATTTCTGTTTTTTAATTAATAGATTGTAAAAACCGAAAAATAGCCATCCCAAGCTCCCTAAAGTAATAGCATCCTTAGTTATACCAGAACCCCAAAAGAAAACAGAAGGAATAAATAGAGTAGCTATTGCAATTTTTTTATTTATAAAAGGGTAAATTTTTATTAATGTTATGTATAATACCCAAATTCCAGTAAAACTTACCACTGCAAAACAGCAAGCAATAATACTGTAAGTATTAAAACTAAAGATTCCGAAAAAGGCTGATAGTTTAACGATTGTATATTCAGGAGGGGACTGGAACCAATAGATTTTTGATGAATATTTGTATAAATCTGAATTGAATTCACCGTTCGAAAGTAATAATTTAATTCCACTTATCGGAGATTCGTAAAAAGCTTCATAAATTATTTTGCCTTGGTTAAAATAATTAAATGTATCGCCACCGCCGTAATAAAACTGATATATTATTCCTAAACTTAAAGCTCCAATTATTTTTACGGTGAGCGCTGGGATAAAGTATTTTCTTGTTTCTATTGTAGTAACCTTATTTCTTATCGCAAAAGCAAGTAGATATAAGAGCATCAAAAAGAAAGGGGTAAAAATTAAATCGTTTATATTCATTTATTTAAACTTGCTTGATTTGGAATACTTATTTAAACAATTAGATTTATTAATTATTAAATCTTTTTTTTCAATACGAAATTTTGAATTAGCCTTATAAGTATTTTCTAATTTAATTAGCATAAGGACCTAACTACAAATTAGTATGTCACTTTCTTAAAGAATGTATTTCCTTCTACCGGTAATTCACAAACAATTCTTATCCAAAAGCTGTTAGTCAGCAGGATAAAAGGTAAAAGCTTTTCGATAACAGTGGTTGTAAGTATAATTATGTTTTACTTAAAATGCAGTTCGCCAGAATATATATCTGATAAAAGAATGCAATAGTTCCCAAAGTCGCTTTTCTAATACAAGTTGCCAGAGTTTAGAAATATGAAAAACTCTAATAATTATCTAAACAATTTTTAACTCTCTGCTTTAGCGCCCCAGAAATTACCTCAATCCATCTTGCTTGGGCTGAAAAGGCATTTGTCTTTAATTATATTTAACCTAATTCATTTTATAAATCCCATCATTTATTTTTCGTTATTAATAACTTTATTTTTAACTCGGTACTTAATTAAAACGAATATATATTGCCAACTGGAAATTCCTTTAAGCCTTTCTTCTTCATTTTATTATGACATGGTTTGACTATGATTGCTTGAAAAAACGTTGAATTGTTTCGCAAACAATTTTCACCTGGATTTCTTTCAGGCCCGGGTACAATGGTAAACTGAGGCAGGTTTCTGCCAATTCTTCTGCTATCGGGTAATCGCCTTTTGAGTAACCGGCAGGTTTATAAGCCATTTGTAAATGAGGTGGTATTGGGTAATGGATTAAGGTTTCAATCCCGTTCTTATTAAGGAAAGCTTGCAATTCGCTACGTTTGTTGGTTCGAATTACGTACAAATGGTACACATGAGAAGCTTTATCAGCAACTTTTGGTAGAACTATACCTACAGTATTTTGGAGAAACTGATAATAAAGTTGGGCTGTTTTACGACGTTCTGCTGTCCAATCCATTAGCTTTTTAAGCTTTACGCTTAAAATAGCAGCTTGTATTTCGTCAAGCCGCGAATTTTGACCAATTATTTCATTGTAATATTTTTTTTGAGACCCGTAATTGCGAAAAATTTGTGCTTTGGTTGCCAGGTCACTATTATTCGTAGTAATTGCCCCACCATCGCCAAGTGCTCCCAAATTCTTACTTGGGTAGAAACTGGTGCCATTAATATTGCCGAAACTGCCAGTAAGCTTGCCATTAAAGGTTGCTCCTTGGGCTTGGGCATTGTCTTCTACAACAAATAAGTTGTATTTGGCCGCAATTTTCATAATGTTATCCATGTCACAAGCTTGCCCGTAAAGATGAACTGGCAAAATGGCTTTGGTTCTGGAAGTTATGGCGGCTTCTATCTTGGTAGGATCAAGGTTATAAGTGGCCGGATCTGGTTCAACCGGAATAGGAGTAGCTCCCACAAATGTAACTGCCAGCCAGGTAGCAATGTAGGTGTTGGAAGGTACTATAATTTCATCACCGGCTTTTATTCCTAAAGTAAGTAAAGCGATATGGAGAGCATCTAAGCCGTTCGCGACACCAATGCAATGTTCCGTATGGTTAAAAGTCGCATACTCTTCTTCAAACTTTTTTACTGATTTACCCAGTATATACCATTGTGAATCAAAGACCTCTTCCATTGCCTGCATAACAAGTGGTTTGATTTGAGCATGCTGGGCATCAAGAGAAAAAAATGGAATGGTCATAAGCAATAATAAACATTGTAAAGCTGTAACCGCTTGCTTAAAAATTGAGTTATTGCAAAATTTAAGCAATTGCTTATACTTGACCTAAGAAATGATTGATTATTGAAGTCTTATTTATTAATTTATTAAATAATTTATAATAAGGTTAGAAAAAGGAATGGAGGTAAAAGGCTACACTTTCCTATTTTTCTTCAGCCATTCCTTAGCCTCTTTATAAGGGGCAGATTTTTTATCGGCGGTTTTCTTTATCTCTTCGTAATAGACTTTCGCCTTTTTTAGATCGTTTTCCTGCTCTGCAATTCTGGCCAGATTAAATTGAGCGTAAAGCCCGTAGCCGGTATTGGCTTCGTTGGTTGCCTTTGCAAAGGTAAGGCATTGTTCATAGAATCCTTTGGCTTTATTAAGGTCCTTGTGTTTATTTTGATAAATATAACCCAGAAAGTAAGTAGCATACCGGCCGCTTATTTCTTCATAGCCCGCCATTTTCCGGCCCAGCTTATCCAGAATATCTTTAGAGAACTTTTCGGCTTCGTTGAAGTTACCTTCCAGGAAAGCCAGGCGGGCATAAAACCGCTGGAAATACGCATTGTCCGGGTATTTATAAGCCAGGTGGCGGGAAATAGGCAGGGCAGCAGCCGAATTGTTTTCTTCGTTGGCATAGATTTTCATCAGGAAGAATTTAGCTTCGGTGCCGGTATAGAAGCCATTATTAGCCACGGTTATTAATTGCTGCAAGCCCAGTTTTTTATCTCCGTCAGGAAAAAAAAGCAGGACAGGCTTTAGCAATGGGTAGTTATTGGAGATCCAGACGGCATAATAGTTATAAAGGCCTTCACCGAAGATGAATTCCGGGCTCAGATCATTCCCCACCCGACTTTCCTGTAAGTATTCCAGAGAGTTCTTACTGGCTACCGTGGCCTTGCGCCAATCGCTCCGTTCGGCGTGGAGGCGGGCTTTAAAGCCGTAGGCTGCCGCCAGGAAAAAAGCCGCTTCAAAATTCTTGTCGTCAACCCTGAACATTTTATCTGCTTTGGTAATGGCAGTGTCCATGTAAGCATAGAAGCCGGCATCGTATTGTTTGGCGCGGATATTGGTTGGAACGATCTTCCACCACTGGCTCAGGCCCATTAAGAAATAAGGCAATGGGTGGTTAGGGTACCGGCGGCGGAGCGACCGGAACTGCTTTTCGGCCAGGGCATACTTGAAATTATATAAATTATCTACCGCGCCACCAAGTTCATTCTGGATATCTTTATCCAGCAGCAGCATGCCCCGGATGTCTTTAGGTTGCGGCAATACTTCTATAGAATCTATGGCAATGGTGCGCATTATAGAATCTACCAGAATCTTGTTGCGCAGGGAGTCTGTTTGAGCGGTTGCCAAAAAACCGGAAAACAGTATCAGAAAGAGGCAAAAAAGTCGCTTCATAGCTGCAAATTAATAAAATTTCAAGGGCTTTAAAAAGGTAAATTCAAGCCTGTGCGTGGCATCGCAAATCTTATGCTAATTTTGGCAACCGGAAACGCTATGGTTTTCGGTTCAAAAACCCGGAATGCCTCTATATGCTAACGAATATATTTTCTAAACCAATGAAATTACTCCAAAAACTTTGTGCTGTACATGCGCCTTCCGGCAACGAAGGGCTGATGAAAGAATTTGTGCTGGATTATATAAATAATGAAAAAGTCAACTGGAAGGTTCAACCCGAAATACTTGCTGATGATAAATTTCAGGATTGTATTTTGCTGAATTTTGGCAAACCCCGCACCGCCATTTTTGCCCATCTCGATTCAATTGGGTTTATGGTGCGCTACGGAAAACAACTGATAAAAATTGGCGGACCGAAAACTGAAACCGGTTATACCTTAATCGGTAGAGACAGCCAGGGTGAAATTGAATGTACCTTACAGGAGGATGAAGAAACCGGAGCGTTGACCTACGACTTCGAGCGGGAGATAGACCGCGGCACCGAACTGGTTTTCAAACCTGATTTCCGGGAAGAGCGTGAAACCGTGCAATGTTGTTACATGGATAACCGCCTGGGGGTATGGAATGCCCTTAAAGTTGCCGAAACCCTGGAAAATGGCATCATTGCTTTTAGTTGCTGGGAGGAGCACGGCGGCGGTTCGGTTTCCTACCTGAGCAAACATATTTATGAAAACTACGGTGTAAAACAGGCTCTAATCTCGCGATATTACCTGGGTTACGGAAGGCGTTCAGCCCGGAAATGGAGTGGCCATTTCTTTGCGCGACAGCCTGATTCCGCGCCGCAGTTTTGTAATGCGCATCCTGGAAATTGCCCGAAAATCCGGCATTCCTTTTCAGCTGGAAGTGGAAGATGCGGGCGGCTGCGATGCGAAAGAGTTGCAACGCGCTGATATTCCGTGGGATTGGTGCTTTGTGGGCGCCCCTGAAGATAATGGTGCATTCGCCGGATGAGATCGTGCATAAGGATGATATTCAAAATATGATGGCATTATACAGGGTGCTAATGAAGAGTTTAATTATAAATAACAGTTCCGTACTTAATTCTTTCGTTCTTTTCATTTATTAAATTCTATATTTAAGATGCGATTATAAATCAATTCATCACTTTACATCTACTTAATTTTTAAATGGAAAAATTATTTACGCTATTCCGGCTTTCGGTATTCTGGCTTTACTGTACACCGCCGTAAAATCGGCTTGGGTTACCAGGCAGGATGCCGGTGACGAAAAAATGTCAGACAATTGCCCGGTATATTGCCGAAGGCGCCATGGCTTTTCTGAAAGCCGAATATAAAGTACTTACTTATTTTGTAGTTATTGCCTGCTATTTTCTGGCTTACCTGGGCTACCGGCGAAAATTCGCACTGGTCATTGTGGTGGCTTTTATTATTGGCGCTGTATTTTCGGCACTGGCCGGTTTTATCGGGATGCGTATTGCCACCAAAGCCAACGTGCGTACGGCGCAGGCCGCTAGAACCAGTTTATCTAAAGCCCTGGATGTTTCTTTTGCCGGCGGTTCGGTAATGGGAATGGGCGTAGCCGGTCTGGCAGTGTTGGGTTTAGGTCGTTTGTTTATTGTGTTTAAAGCCATTTTTGTACGGCGATGACTGTACAATGCCGAAGAAATGGAAAGTGCTCTGGAAGTATTAACCGGTTTCTCGTTAGGTGCTGAAAGTATTGCTTTGTTTGCCCGGGTAGGCGGTGGTATTTACACCAAAGCGGCCGACGTAGGAGCCGACTTAGTAGGTAAAGTAGAAGCCGGTATTCCGGAAGATGATCCCCGTAACCCCGCCACCATTGCCGATAACGTAGGCGATAACGTAGGCGACGTAGCCGGTATGGGCGCCGATTTATTTGGTTCTTACGTGGCTACTATTCTGGCTACCATGGTACTGGGCCGGGAAATTACAGCGCAATGATAATTTTGGCGGTATTTCGCCGATATTATTACCCATGGTAATTGCGCGGTATGGGTATTATTTTCTCCATGATTGGTACTTTGTTTGTGAGAGTGAAAGAAGGCGGCAATGTGCAGGCTGCTTTGAACCTGGGTAACTGGTCGTCGGTGGTTTTAACCGCTATTGCTTCTTATTTTCTGATTAACTGGATGCTGCCGGAAACCCTGAGCTTGCGTGGCTTCGAATTTACCTGCATGGGTGTATTTCTAGGCCGTTATTGTGGGTTTAGTGGTGGGTACTTTAATGAGTATTATCACCGAATATTATACCGCCATGGGCAAACGCCCGGTTAACAGCATTGTGCAGCCAAAGCAGCACCGGCCACGCTACTACCGTAATTGGCGGTTTAGCCGTGGGTATGGAATCTACGGTATTGCCTATTATAGTGTTGGCGGCTGGTATTATATTTTCTTATGAAGTTTGCCGGTTTGTACGGCGTGGCCATTGCCGCGGCCGGTATGATGGCCACCACGGCCATGCAGTTGGCCATCGATGCTTTCGGTCCGATTGCCGATAATGCCGGTGGTATTGCCGAAATGAGCGAATTGCCGAAAGAAGTGCGCGAACGAACCGATATTCTGGATGCGGTAGGTAATACCACGGCTGCTACCGGTAAAGGTTTTGCCATTGCTTCGGCGGCCTTAACTTCCCTGGCTTTATTTGCGGCTTTCATGGGTACTGCCAATATTACTGTTATTGATATTCAGCAAAGCCCGCGTTTTGGCCGGTCTTTTTGTAGGCGGCATGATTCCGTTTATTTTCTCGGCCTTGGCTATTTCGGCGGTAGGCCGGGCGGCCATGGCCATGGTAGAAGAAGTGCGCCGGCAGTTCCGCGAAATTCCGGGTATTATGGAAGGCACCGGCAAACCGGAATACGATAAATGCGTGGCTATTTCTACCAAAGCCGCTATCCGGGAAATGATGTTGCCGGGCGCTATTGCCTTAATTGTGCCGGTTAGTTGGTTTGGTTTAAAGGCGTTTTCATGGTGCATCCGCGAAATATTAGGTGGCTTGCTGGCTGGCGTTACCGTTTCGGGCGTGTTAATGGCCATGTTCCAGTCCAATGCCGGCGGTGCCTGGGATAACGCCAAAAAATCTTTCGAAAAAGGCGTAATGATCAACGGCAAAATGGAATACAAAGGTTCTGATGCCCACAAAGCTTCGGTAACCGGCGATACCGTAGGCGATCCGTTTAAAGATACTTCCGGTCCATCCATGAACATTTTGATCAAATTAATGTCGATCGTTTCGTTGGTAATTGCGCCGCATATTGCCGATAATTCCAAAGAATACGACCGCCGTATCGAAAACCCTGACACTACCATTGACGGTACCGGATCTATTCAGCAGCCTAAAAAGGCCGAAGTAGCTTTTGTGAGAAAGTAATGATTGATGTTTAATGATGAATGATTCGGAAAATGCTATGGTTTCAGGCCAAAAAAGTACAACCGGCTCAATCTAATTTGAAAATTCAAAAACCAAAATAATCTTCAGATTATTAAACATTAATAATTAATCATTAATCACTAAAAAAGTAAGGCGTTCCGGAAATTTCCGGAACGCCTTCTTTTTTAGGTTTTTTGTTACCTTTGACCTTCTTTTAACCCGAACCTGACCTTCTAATGGCTACGCAAATGTTACCTGTCACGACAAATCTTTCGAAATATACTTCCGGAATCAGAAATCTTACAGGAAATAGAAAAGGTAGCCCGGCAGATCAACGCCGATTACGACGGATAAGAATCCGATCTTTCTGGCTGTACTGAACGGGTCGTTTATGTTTGCCGCCGATCTGTTAAAGGAAATAGCCGATTCCCTGCGAAATATCCTTTATAAGGGTTTCTTCCTACGAAAATACCGCCAGCACCGGGCAGGTAAACGAAGTAATGGGTTTGAAAGAAGATATTAAAGACCGCCACGTAATTCTGCTGGAAGATATCGTAGATACCGGCAATACCATGGTAGCACTATTCGAATTACTGAAAGCCCACCAGCCGGCCTCCATCGAAATTGCTACTTTGCTTCAAAAGCCCGATTGCCTGCTGCACCAACTTGAGGTGAAATACATCGGCCGCAACATTCCTAACGATTTCGTGATAGGTTATGGGTTGGATTACAATGGGTTGGGCCGGAATTTCAGAGATATTTATAAAGTAGTTTAGCAGCGGAATTTCAGCTAAGTCCCGGCAACCCGTTCGGGCTCAAAGAACTTGCAATTGCTTTATTTTCCGTTGCCCGATTTTCCGGTTACGCTTTTATAATAGGACTTGAGCCGGGAATTCAGAAGGTCTACCATTTCAACTTCGGAGCGTTTGCGGGGCGGAAAATTGCTTGATGCTTTAATAAAATACGGAAACGGGTTGGCTAACTGGTTAAAATTTTTGTCCCGCATTACCAGCGCCCTGAAAGAGATTTCCTCATTAATGTTTGCCTGCGGGCTGTTTGGGTCTTCCTGAAATTGCTTCAGATCTGTAAGTTCGGCCACAAAGAAATTGGTATCGGGAAGGGCAATCTGGTTATCAACTTTTAGTTTGTTGTTCAGCAGAAAACCGCGGGTTTCGCCTTGCATTACTTTATCGGTGGCGGAACTGAAAAAGAAGTAAACCGGGCAGAATTTAAAATTTTTCTGAAAAGCGTGCATTAACCGTTGGTTTGCTGCTTCCTGCTGACGCTCCATAGTAGCGGCCATTTGTTCTTTTCCACTTTTCCGGAGGTTATTTATAGCAATTTCGGAGGTTCGCAACCGCACCAGTAGAATGCCTTTCTTTAACTGCTGGATCTGTTCGGCGCTTTTTACCTTCAGGTCGTATGCCGTTACTGGCCTGACCTCTTTGATTTTGGGAATTTCCCGGGCTTCCGTTTCCGGCCGGTTTTTAAGCGCACTTTTACCGGTAGTATCCGGAACGATCTGCGAAAAACTGGTAGAAAGACAGACAAATAAAAGCAAAAAAAGCAAAACTGATTTTTTCATGAAGGCATAAAATTTATGCAAGTATAAGTCTTTGTGTAAATTAATTGTTATTTTTGCACTTTATTTTCACGAGAAAGCATGCTTAACCTCGTATTATTTGGTCCTCCGGGCGCTGGTAAAGGTACTCAAAGCCAGAAACTGATAGATAAATATAATCTTGTTCACCTTTCTACCGGCGATTTGTTGCGTTCCGAAATTGCAGCCGGTACCGAACTTGGTTTGAAGGCCAAAACCCTGATGGACAGGGTTTTCTGGTGCCCGATGAAGTGGTAATTGGTATGATCGATAACAAGCTGAAAGAAAATAAATCCGCCGGTGGTTTTATTTTCGATGGTTTTCCGCGCACGGTTCCGCAAGCCGAGGGTTTAGATCAGTCTAATGGCCGAAAACGGTACCGAAATTACCTGCATGATGCTTTAGAGGTAGATGAAGAAGAACTTACCAAACGGTTATTGCTGCGGGGGCAGACTTCCGGCCGGCCCGATGATCAGAACGAAGACCTTGATCCGGAAACGGGTGCAGGAATACAATACTAAAACAGCCCCGGTTGCCGATTATTACGAACAGCAAGGCAAATTTTACTCGGTTAATGGCATTGGCGAAATAGAAGAAATATTTGACAAACCTGCGACATTATAGACCGGCATTTAGCAAAAGCAAAGGCTTATAAATTATAAACGAAATTTCCCGGCAACGGTTGGTTTTCAAAATACAAAACAGATCGGAAGCCGGTTTTGCTGTAAGGTGAAACCGGCTTTCTTTATCCTTAAACCAAGATAACGTGTCAGGTTCAAACTTTATTGATTACGTAAAAATTTGTTCCCGTTCCGGTCACGGCGGGGCCGGTTCTTCGCATTTGCACCGCGATAAGAAAAATGCCAAAGGCGGACCCGATGGCGGCGATGGCGGGCGGGGCGGCCATATAATTCTGAAAGGCAATACCCAACTCTGGACCCTCCTGCACTTGCAATACCAGAAACACGTAATTGCCAAACCCGGCGAGAACGGCGGTTCCAGCCATTCTACCGGGGCCGAAGGCGAGGATGTAATTCTGGAAGTGCCCATTGGTACAATTGCCCGCGATGCCGAAACCGGCGAAATAAAAGCCGAAATTACCGAAGACGGCCAGGAATTGATTTTAACGCCCGGCGGCCGTGGCGGCTCAGGGCAATGCCCATTTTAAATCGCCTACAAACCAAACGCCCCGTTATGCCCAGCCCGGCGAACCAGGTATTGAAGAATGGGTAATTCTGGAACTGAAACTACTGGCCGATGTAGGATTGGTAGGTTTCCCGAATGCCGGAAAATCTACCTTGCTTTCGGTGGTTTCGGCGGCTAAACCCAAAATTGCCAATTATCCTTTTACTACTCTGGTTCCGAACCTGGGCGTGGTAGCTTACCGCGATTACAAATCGTTTGTAATGGCCGATATTCCCGGAATTATTGAAGGCGCTTCGGAAGGTAAAGGGCTTAGGTATCCGGTTCCTGAAGCACATCGAACGAAATTCTATCCTGCTGTTCATGATTTCGGTCGAAAGTCCGGATATTGCGGAAGAATACCAGATTTTGTTAAATGAGCTGAAAACCTTTAACCCGGAACTACTGGATAAACAACGCTTGTTGGCCATCACCAAATCGGACCTGATTGATGAAGAACTGGAAGCCGAAATGCGGGAAACCTTACCAACCGATTTGCCCACCGTTTTTATTTCCAGCATTACCAACAAAAACATTCTGGAACTAAAAGATATGATCTGGCAAGCACTGAACGATTAAATTGCTTAATTGTTAAATGGTTAAATTGTTAATTGTTGATTGAGGAATATGGTGCATTTAATGATATTGTCATTTGAAAGTAACATCGGACTAGTTGGGAAACTTATGATTAAAATACCGAATCACAGTTCTTGAATGATACAAGCATTGATTCTGTTCAAAAGCGGTATAGTTGGCTAAAAGGTAAAAGCAGGAGCAGACAATGGTTGCGTCAGTTGAAAACGATAGGGTTTGGCCAAAAGTCAGTTGATCGATCTAAGACGTTAACTATTACCAATCATTAATCATTATTCACTAATATAAAGTGTGCCAGATTGTCAGAAAAAGGCTTTGGCAAATTAATTGATAAGCTGGCAAGTAAGAGTAAAAAGATAGTTACAGGTATGAAATCCAGAAAACATAATCATCCTTCCGAGAGGAAGAAACAAGAATACCCCACAAGAAGAAAACACCGAAAACCAACCGGCTACCGAAGAAACCGAAACCATTGCGGCTGATCAACAGATGCCGGAAAGGCCAACCGATCCGCAATCCAAAGCTGAAGAGGAGTTAAGCGAAATGAAAGACAAATACCTGCGCCTTTATTCCGAATTTGATAATTACAGACGCCGTACGTCCAAAGAACGCCTGGAGCTTACCAAAACGGCCAACCAGGAAATGATGGTGGCTTTGCTGCCGGTGATGGATGATTTTGAACGCGCCCGGCAATCCATGCGAAAATGCTACCAGGATGTAAAAGCGGTAAAAGAAGGAGTGGAGTTGGTTTTTAATAAATTAGCGAACGTTTTGCAGCAAAAAGGCTTAAAGCCAATGGATGCTGCCGGCCAGCCTTTTGATGCCGAAATGCACGAAGCCATTACCCAGATTCCGGCCCGGACGATGACCTGAAAGGCAAAGTAGTAGATGAAGTTGAAAAAGGATATTACCTGAACGATAAAGTAATCCGCTTCGCAAAAGTGGTGATTGGAGCATAAGTCAATGGCAAAGAGAGATTATTACGAAGTATTAGGAGTTGAGAAAGGAGGCCAGTGCGGAGGAAATTAAAAAAGCATACCGCAAAATTGCCATTAAATTTCACCCGGATAAAAACCCGGACGACCACACCGCCGAAGATAAATTTAAAGAAGCAGCCGAAGCCTACGAAGTACTGAGCGATCAGGAAAAACGGGCCCGTTACGACCGTTTCGGCCACCAGGGCGTGAACGGCGGCGGCGGTTTTGGCGGCGGCCACATGAACATGGAAGATATTTTCTCCCAGTTCGGCGATATTTTTGGCGGCGGCGGAGGCGGCGGTCCTTTGGCGATTTTTTTGGCGGCGGGCAGCTCGCGGTGGCCGGCGGGTGCGCAAAGGCTCCAACCTGCGCATTAAGCTAAAACTGGACCTGGAAGAAATTGCCAACGGCGTTGAGAAAAAAATAAAAGTAAAGCGTTACGTAGCCTGTAAGCTTGTGCCGGCAACGGTTCTAAAAATGGTGCTTCGTTGCAAACTTGTACCACCTGCCAGGGCTCCGGCCAGGTGCGGAAAGTGGTAAATACCATGCTGGGCCAGATGGTTTCACGGCTACCTGCCCGACCTGCGACGGCGAAGGCAAAATGGTAACCCAGAAATGCGATGTTTGCCACGGCGAAGGCCGCGAACTGCGCGAAGAAGTAATCCCGATCAATGTTCCGGCCGGTGTAGCCGATGGCATGCAGCTATCCATGAGCGGCAAAGGCAACGTGCCAGAGCGCGGCGGCGTGCCGGCGATTTGTTAATTCAGATCGAAGAAGAAGCGCACCCGACTTCTGAAGCGCGACGGCAACAACGTGGTTTTCGACCAGTATATCAGTTTTGTGGATGCCGCTTTAGGAGCCAATATAGAAGTGCCGACCATTGAAGGAAAAGTAAAAATTAAGATTGAAATCCGGTACGCAAAGCGGCAAAATTTTGCGCCTGCGCGGCAAAGGTATTAAAGATCTGAATGGCTACGGCAAAGGCGACCAGCTGATCCACATCAACGTCTGGACCCCTAAAAATGTAAGCAGCTCGAAGAAAGATATGCTGGAAAAACTCCGCTACTTCGGAAAATTTTGTCCCGAACCCGGGTAAGAACGAAAAAGGATTCTTCGAGAAAATGAAAGGAATACTTCCAGTAGAAGACCTTTATTTCCTTCCTGTTTTAAAGTATTGTAAAAAGCCGGTTTTAAATCTAAGACCGGCTTTCTTATTTTTTATCAATTAGATTTGTTCTGAAATTTTAATTTTTTGGTCTTTCAAGATTGGTAATTAACAGCGTTAGATGCCGTATGAATAAGATGAGTTTTAAAAAATACATCTCCCTGAAAACGGGAGATCAGATTGTTTTGATCATTAACCAGCAATTTCTGGTATTCAATCGCATTTATGTAACTTTTCCAAATAATTTTTTTAGATTGTGTTTAAATAGGAATTAGGGTGAATTTTTAAAAATAGTAAAGCCACAAATAGCATAAACTTTAGTTATGAAAGAATTAGTAAAAGCAATTTATAATACGCTTCCTTTTAAAAAAGAGATTTTTTCTGCTCTGAAAACCGTTTGGAAACCGTCGGAATCTGTATTTAAACATCTTCATTTCAAGGGTGTTATTTCTGTGCCTTTAAGTAAAACCAAATCGTTTAAAATGAACCATTATGGTTTCCAGCTCGAAAATGATATTTTCTGGACGGGCTTAACCGAAGGCTGGGAAAAGGAGTCTATTCAGAGCTGGATGAAATTATGTGAATCTGCCGAAACCGTATTCGATATCGGCGCCAATACTGGCATTTATTCATTAATTACTAAAACGGTAAATCCTAAGGCCACCGTTTATGCGTTTGAGCCGGTAAGCCGGGTATTTAAAAGGCTAAACGAGAACATTAAGTTGAATAATTTTGATATAAAACCCGTAGAAGAGGCTATATCGAATTCTAATGGAACAGCTACTATTTTTGATACAACTTCAGAACATACCTATTCGGTAACGGTAAATAAAAACCGGTTATTAGCCAACGAAGAAGTGGTTGAAACCCAGATTAAAACCATAACGCTCGATTCGTTCATCAAGCAACATAACATCAAAAAGATCGATCTGATGAAAATTGATGTTGAAACCCATGAGCCGGAAGTGCTCGAAGGTTTTTCGGAATATATCAGAATTTTTAAACCTTCAATATTAATTGAGATCCTTGATGAAGAAACCGGGGGAAAAGTAGATAAACATGTTCAGGGCTTTGGCTATTTGTTTTTTAACATCAATGAAAAAACCGGTATCAGACAGGTTGATAAAATAACTAAAAGCGACGATTATAATTTCCTGATCTGTACTCCTGAAAATGCTGCGAAACTGGGTTTGTTAAAAGGTAATAATAGGTAGTTTGAAATTGTGTATTCATCTTAATTAAAAAAGGAGCTGTTTGAAATTTTCTCTTTTTGAAAAGAATAAGTTCTTTCTGGTGTTTTCACCTGCTATTAGTTTAAAAATAGGTTTGGTTATCGCATAAATTTGCTGAAAACATTAACATTGGAAAGTTTAATCCGAATCCCTTTAAAACGCCAAACAGCTTCAATTATAAGCCTTAATTGAATATTTATTTTTAGAATTTTATTTTACCAGGTAGGCATCATCCCATTAATTGATATCGAATATTTGAAGAGTGAGCAATTGCTTTAGCAGGTATTTTTAATTTAGTAGAGGTATGTTAAATTAGCAAAGTGAGGTGCTGCAGATGTAGCGGGGAATAATCATAAAGAACGGGTTGTGATGCAAGGGTCTCAGCTTTATAAGTGTACGGACTATTGGTTTGGCTTTACCAAAGGGTAAATAGCCAAGCCAGCGAAGTTAAAGCAGCAGGCCTTAAAACTTTAACTGGAAGGGATTAGTTTTAGGACCATGGATCGGGTTTTTGAAGTAAGCAGTGTAACGGTACTGAATCAGGTGCGGACTTATGGTCAGCAGGCAAAACAGTTTTTGGATAAATAACTGGTAAAGAAATAAAAACAGTTTTAGTGGATTATTTGCACATTTATAGAGGCAGAAAAAACTATTGCAGGCTCTGGGTTGCTGTCGATTAGGTAGAATAACAATTCTTTGAAGTGGTGGCAAGCTTAAGAAGAGAAGAAAGTATAAGCAGACTATAGTATTTCTTAAGCAAGCATCGAATAGGAAATATCAAAACAGATTATTGGAAAACGTATGCTATTTCTATCCTTAGCAACGACTTCAAATTTCTAAAGTGTAAATTTTTTCAGTGGAAGGATACAACAACTTGCTCTACCACACCTTGGCAAGGGTCAAAAGAAAAATCAAGTGTTACAGCAAGTGTGAAATCAAGCCCTTATATTTCATTTTCCTCTTTTTAGTCAGTTGCATTAATTGGTTAGCGTTCAAAATTTATCAATACCCAAAAATTTTAGGGAGACAAAAATATAAAACAAAGAGTTACCTGGCTTGGATCAAAAGTGAATAAAGGCATTTAGTGATAGCTTCTGGCAACTTATATTTATATTTGTAAATAAAAATTAGTAGTTTCCCTTAAAAGTAAAATTGATGCTCAAACCCAATAAAGTATGGAGTATAGGGATATATTGTTTAGACAAGGATTTTAACTTCGTAAATTCCCTTTATAACCTTTGCTCCATATTTAACTCTAAAAAACTTAGAATTAAAAAAGAGCATGTTCATACGTTAGCAGATCCTTTCTTAATCGTGTATAAGGAAGAGTTGTACCTATTCTATGAATCTCAAATGATTGGAGAAAGGGGAAAGATTAAAGCGCTTAAAACTAATAATCTTAAGAATTGGGAAGATCTGGGGGTTGTTTTGGAAAAGGAATTTCATGTATCTTATCCTTTTGTTTTCCAATGTGATGCTAAATTTTACTGTATTCCTGAAACGGAATCGAATTCAGAAATTGCTCTTTATCAATTTGATTCCTTTCCATATCAGTTAAAAAAAAGCCATATTCTGGTTGAAGGGAAATATGCAGATTCCTCCTGCCATTACTTCAACGATATATGGTATTTATTTACATTTTCAGCAAGCGGTCTCCATATTTTTATGAGCCCCGATTTACATAGTAGTTCATGGTTGCCGCATCCAAAGAATCCAGTTAGTCAAAACCCTAAATACGCAAGATGTGGTGGCGGGCTTTATTTTCACGAAAAAGAAATTTACCGTTTCGCTCAGGATTGTGAAAAAGAATATGGTAGCCAACTGCATATCCTTAGAGTAACACACTTATCAGAAACAGAGTATTCTGAAGAATTATTCCACGGGGATTTTCTTAGTCAGAAAGAATCCTGGAATTGGCAAGGAGGACATCATTTGTCCTTATGCAATTTCAAAGGCAAGCTAATGGCAGCTGTAGATGGTAAACAATATGATTTTTATTTTAATAAATTTCTTTCAGTTTTTTTTAAATTTTTGCGCTAATGGTTACCACCTCATATACAATTGCAGAAGTAGACCTTAATCTGCCTGAAGTAATTAAACAAGTTAATAATTTATTAGGCAATGTTTTTGGTGGAACTAGTGAGGCCATCCTGCTAAACAAAATTACCCTGAATACCAAAACTGATAGCAAGCTTAAAAGTTTCTATTTAGCTGCAATTGAAAATAATGAAATAATTGGTTTTCTTGGTTTTATTGCGCATGATTTTTTCCTGAACGGCCAAATAATTAGTTGTTATCAGGCGTGCTGGGGAGCTACCAGTGAACAACATAGGGGGAAAAAGATTTTTCCAAATCTTTTTAATACTGCTAAGGAAATACAGTATGAGAAGGGTGCAGGTTTCTTATTCGGTTTTCCTAGTCAAAATTCTTACCCAATAATGATAAACAAACTAGGTTTTAAAGAAACCACTTTTACGAAAATCAATATTTTAAATATACCCTTTTTTGAAAAAATATACTTGAACAGGAGGGATTTGGATAAGGCTGAATTGGAAAAAAATGCCATCCTTCAAAATGATGAACAGCTTATTAAGTTAAAGGAACAGGAATTTGGAGATGATGTTAAAATAATTGCTTTAAATAATACCAGGATCTGGGGGAAAGTAATCAGTAGCAAAAAGTTTGGTATGAATTTAAAGTTTTTTTCAGTTGGAGGTATTGAGTTAGAGAATTCGTTAGACCTGGGAGATGTAATAAAAAAAGTTTTTTCCACTTTTAATGGCTTGGTTTATATTCAGTTTACATTCTCAATTAATCATTCTTATCTACCCTTGTTTAAATTTTTAAAACCTGCACAAACGAATAATTTGCTCATTTATGATCTAAACTTCAATACAGCTAAGGAAAATCTAAAATTTAATTTGATGAGTGGGGTAAAAGATGTTTTTTAAAGGTAGTTTTCCTGAATAGCATTGAACGCATAAAAAATGCATTTCTAATTTCTAAAGTTTGCCACAGGCCTGAAATGGTCCACCTTCGGAAATAATAATAAACCAGCTTGTAAGGGGGGGATTAAGCGGTAGCATCCACCTCTCACAACCAGTTTTAATATATAAAGCGATGCATCCATAACACCTGTTAAAGAATAAAAAGTGGAAATTCAATTCTTATCCAGCCAGGCTTTCCAGTCTTTGGCGGTATTGTTCCAGCCAACATTATCCGGAATACCTTTGCCTTGAGCATCTACTTTAAAATAATTGTGTTCCAAACCCAGGTAATCTTTAAAAGTGAAATTCTTTTTCTAGTCGCGGGTCATGGCAATGCGCATGTAATCGTTGTAGGGCGCGCAGTGGTCTTTGGTGCCATAGGTAACCAGCACCGGTACTTTTATTTTCTGGAAATTATTGAAAGCCGGCTGGTTGAAACCGTACTGATATTTGTATTGCTGTTCCAGGGTAAAGCCCGGCGGCACTTCAAGTTCGGAAGACTCATTCATTAGCTTTTCCCAATAATCAAAAGTTTCGTTGGTATAGCTTTTAGTTGAATCGTCGTAGGGGCGGCTGGAATGAATGATGGTAGCCATTTGCCCGAACGGGTTTTCGCTGGAACTGATCACGTGGGTAACGTCTTTGGAAACGGTGGCCAGTTTGGCCATAATGTGGCCGCCTTCGGAATGTCCGGCAATTACCATTCGGCTTTTATCTACCCACGGCTGCTTTTTAAGAAATTTCAACACTTGGGCATCGCGGTTTACATAATAATATTTGTGGTTGCGTTCCTGGTAAAATTGTGGAAAAAGCCCGGTCTTCGGATCGTTGTACTCCAAGCGGGAGGTTAATTTATTTTTATTCACTTTAACCGGTACGCCGGGTTTGCTCACAAAAACCAAGTGATAATTTTCGGTAAAAATACGGGTGTCAAAAGGCATAATCGGGTACATTCCCCATTCATCGTGTTCAATAATAAGCGGCGTGGGCAAAGAGCCTTTTTCGATAAGAATTATGGGTTTCTTTTTCTGTTGTTCCCCGATCATCGATACAATTACCAGGTTTACGGTGTCTTTTTGAAAGGTAGTTTGAGTAATCCAGTAGCCTAACATTTCGGGCGTCATTTTAGGTTGCTGCCCCAAAGCGATCGTTCTCTGAAATATGGAGAAAACTAAAATCAGTACGATGATCTTCAGGCAAGCTTTCATAGTATGGCTTAAGACAGAAAAATAAAGCGTGAAAATCATTCAAATATTACCTTGCCATTATCATCGTACTTTAGATTCCAGGCCTTATCAATGGTTACATAAGCATAACCCAGTAAATTATATTTGCGGTAAGTGTATTTCCGGAAATTATTCTTTGAAAGCGACCTGATAAAAGTTTCGTCTAACATAAAAAGATATTTGGTCGGATTTTCGGCGTTATCGTAATCCTCCAATTTTTCCTGGGAAGTGTAATTTAAACTATGATCAGACCGGTTTTTAGAAACTCCATTAATGGAAATCAGGTTCTGGGAGGTATTAAATTGAAATTTTCTGGTAATAATTTCCCGGGAATTATATTGCACCGTGCTGTCTAAAAGGTTATTGGTATAATAAAAATCAGTGGTATCGTAGGTCGTGGTATACCATTTGAATTCCTTGATTATTTTCCTGATGCGGCCATTCTCTAGAATAATAATTTTGGGGTCGGGATTTACATTGAAGGCCGCTAACGTATCTTTTTGAATACATTTTATTTCGTTTGGGGAATAAAACACCTCATCGTATACGCCATTAGAATAGATATAATTGTAGCCCGTATTGGGGTTTATTGGAATGAGCCCGCCAAATCTTTTTATAACTTTTCCTTTCGAATCATATTCTAATGTGGCTATGGCAGGCCCTGGCAAAGGACTGTCAGCCGGATATTGCATATAAACGGTGTTGTATTTATTTATCAATATCGGAAACAATTCTTCGGCAGGAGCAGGGAGTTCTTTAATTTTATCTTTACAGCTGAAAATGATAAAGGCTGAAATAAAAATTAATACTTTTTTCATTTAATTGTTGAGGTTCGTTGAATAAGAAAACAATTGTTTTCAAACGGTTAAGATAAGTATCTTTTTTAAAAATAACATAATTTAAAGTGGTTAAAAAAATTAATAATAACGCCTAGGTAATATTTTAAATTTTCTCTTTTTCCACTTCCTGCTACGCCTGCTTGCACATTCCCTTTAAACCCGTAGTTTTACGGTACAAAACCCTACCGTTTTCCGCACAAAAATATGTTGCAGATAAAAGAAGTAAGTAAAAAATACGCCAATCACCTGGCCCTCGATCACGTCAGTTTTGAGATCCCGAAGGGCTGTATTTTCGGGCTTTTGGGTCCGAATGGCGCCGGCAAAACCTCCCTCATTCGGATTATAACCCAGATAACCGGCGCCGATACCGGAGAGATACTTTTCAAAGGTGAACTATTGCGACCTGACCATATCCGGCAGATGGGGTATTTGCCCGAAGAGCGCGGCCTGTATAAAAAAATGAAAGTGGGAGAGCAGCTTCTGTACCTGGCGCAGCTTAAAGGCATGAGCAAAAGTGAAGCCACCGGCCGTATTAAAAAGTGGATCGATAAAATGGAGATCAGGACCTGGCTCGATAAAAATATTGAAGACCTGAGTAAAGGCATGCAGCAGAAAGTGCAGTTTATTGCCACCGTGGTACATGAGCCCGAACTTATCATCCTGGATGAACCATTTTCCGGTTTCGACCCGATAAATGCTAATATTATTAAAGACGAAATTCTGGAGCTTCGCGAAAAGGGGAGTACCATTATTTTCTCTACCCACCGCATGGAAAGCGTGGAAGAACTATGCGACAATATTGCCCTTATTAACCGCTCTAAAAAGGTGTTGGATGGCTCGGTTAAAACCATCCGCGACAGTTACAAAACCAATACTTTTATGGTGGAAGGCAAAGGGAAATTATTGTTGGCTTCGCCGGATTTTAAAGTAATTGAGCAGACGGAGCACCACGATATTTTCCGGGCTACGGTGCAGATATTAGACAACCAGAGCCCGAACGTATTGCTACGTTACATGCTGGAACGCGTGGAGATTCATTCTTTCCGCGAAAAAATCCCAAGCATAAACGAAATTTTTATTCAAACTGTAACCGAAAACGTAAATGCATAAGATCTGGCTCATTGTTCAGCGCGAATACCTGACCCGCGTCCGGAAAAAAAGCTTTATTATCATGACGCTGATTGGGCCGCTTTTACTGGCTGCCCTTATGGTTGTTCCTATCTGGCTCACTACCGTTTCCGACGATTCTGAAACCATAGAAGTGCTGGATGAAAGCGGCTTTTTTGCCGGAAAGCTTAAAGGCGAAGGCGATCTGAAATTCAAACCCGTATCGGGCTCAATTGATGAAGCTAAAAAGCGGGTGAAGGAAACGGAGAATACCGCCTTACTTTACATTCCTAAAATTGACCTGGATAAACCGGAAGGCATTAAATTATTCTCCCAGGAAAATACCAGCTTAAGCACCCAGATGGGGCTGGAAAAAATGCTGAAGCGGGAGATAGAAGAACTGAAATTTGCCCGCTCCGGGGTAGATAAAGTGGTTCTGGATAAAATTAAGACCAACGTAAATATTGGCACCGTAAACCTGGCAGATGGCGACGAAAAAAGCAGCAATGCAGCGGTAACTTCCGCAGCGGGCTACATTGGCGCCATCCTGATCTACATGTTCATATTTATTTATGGCGTGCAAATTATGCGTGGGGTAATTGAAGAGAAAACGAACCGGATCGTGGAGGTAATTATTTCTTCGGTAAAGCCTTTTCAGCTCATGATGGGAAAGATCCTGGGAATTGCGGCGGTGGGTTTAACCCAGTTCCTGCTCTGGATCATGCTTTCTATGGCGGTGGTTTCGCTGGTTTCTTCCAAGTTTCAGGTGGATCGTTTTTCCGATGCCCAGATCGAACAAACCCTGAAAACCAGCCCGGATGCTGAGCAGGCCAAAGGAATGCACGAAGTGATGGGAGCCATCGATAACCTGAACCTGCCTTTATTGCTGGGTTGCTTCCTGTTTTACTTTCTGGGCGGCTACCTGCTTTACGGGGCCTTGTTTGGCGCGGTAGGTTCAGCCGTAGACAACGAAACCGATACCCAGCAATTCCTGCTGCCTATTACCATCCCGCTTATTATGTCGTTTATTGTGGCGCAAACCGTGATCATTAAGAATCCCGACGGCCCGGTAGCTTTCTGGATGTCGGTAATTCCGTTTACGTCGCCGATATCTATGATGCTGCGTTTGCCTTTTGGGGTGCCGGGCTGGCAGCTGGCGCTTTCCATGTTTATGCTGATCTTAGGTTTTGTTTTTACCGTATGGCTGGCCGGCAGAATTTACCGGGTTGGTATTTTAATGTATGGCAAAAAAGTAAGCTACCGCGAACTGAGTAAATGGCTTTTCTATAAAGGCTGACCCCTTCTAACCCTCCCCTAAAAACAGGGGAGGTTTTTTTTTGCCTGAAAGATCAGAATTTAGGCCAGAAAAGCATCAGTAAAAAAGCCGCGCTCATGCACAGGGAAGAGATCTGGTTCATGCGCATGGTATTTTCAAAGTTTACGGCCGCCGGCGATCTTCGTATTTTCAGCTGCCACCAGGTAAAAAAGAAAACTACCGGCCCGGTGCAAACCAAAAATATCAGAATATTTCGGACCTGACCGCTCACATAATATTCTGCTAAAAGCACGGAAGCGGCAATAAATAAACTGATGGCTGAAAACAGAAAAGTGCCCTGCAAACCCAGTTTCAGGCTGAGGGTTTCGTCGCCCCGTTCGCGGTCTTCCTGGTGCTGGTAAACCTGGGTAAGCGGGTAGGAACCGCAAAGGAACAACGAACTTACCAGCGCTAAGGTCAGGTTGGGTTGGCTTAACATATTTTCCCGGGCAACGCCGCTGCCAATTTGTACCATAATAAAAGTAAAAGCCCCCTGGAAAAAAACGACGGTAAAAGTGCTCAGGTAAGGGTACTTTTTAAGCCGGATCTTATCGTAACTGTAAGCTTTGGAAACGAACAAATAAACCAATACGCAAACTGCAAACGGTACCGAAATAAGCAAAGAAAGTAATACCGCCAGAAAATCGAAAACCACCACCAGATAGAATAAACTTTTGGTTACTTTAGGCGGATGTTTCAAGCCGCCAATGCTGCTTTCGTCGCGGTCGAAATAGGAATTGTAGCCGTTGCTGGCCGGGTAAACCAGTAAATGCAGGATCAGGAAAACGCCGATGGCCCGCTGCCAGTCGAAAACCGGGGTTGCACTTAACGCAAACCAGAAGATCGGCATCAGGAACACCGAAAAAGGGATGCGCATGAGTTTTAAAGCATTCATTTCAGACCTTTTAGTAAGGGATAATTTTATATTTTTTACTTAGCTGTTCAAAGCCATTGTCATCTTCGTAATATTTTGGTTTATCCATATTTACGGTGGTAAAAATAAGTATGTAGGAAAAGGTTATATACCAGGGAATCAGGATTAAAAACCATTCTTTAACTTTTTGCTTCCTCTCAGGATTAAAATAGAACCAGGTTAGCAATATTATAACCGGGAGTCCTAATAAAATAAAATGCCCCAGGTTCTCACCTTTATAAACCGGTTCGAAGAAGAAATCAGGGTCGCCACCCAACTGGTTTCCATTCTTTTCTTCCAATGCTATAACTATTTTGTCATTATAAGCCACGGTAAAAGCTACGAAAGCCAATATCCCTGAGATAATATAAATCCAAAGAGCGGTTAAAAGATCCTTTAATTTTTTCTCTTTAATTTTTAGCCCGTAAATTACGGAATAGAGCATTCCAATGGCTAAAAATATGGTTAAAAATAGGAAGCCTAATCCTGCAAGCATTTTCTTATTGGTAAAAATTACTGAAAGAAGTATGGCTAGAAGCTATCTCAAAAATAGTTGTCATCCTGGGCGATAGCGAAGGAACTTGTTGGCGGCCAATAGTTAAGTTGGCTAAAGGAAGTGTTTATTTGGTTTAAAACCATAGCGTTTTTTAAGGTCTTATATAATTAAATGTTAGTGCTGTCCGCCAATGAGTTCCTTCGCTATCGCTCAGGATGACGAAACTTTAGAGTGAATACTAATCACCAATAATTATTCACTAAGCACTATCCGGATACCCGATCAGGTAAATAACTTTCGCGCCGCTTTTATGTTTGGCGTAGCCGGTTTTCCAGATATAAGTTGGCCCGGTGAGTTTTTCGGTCATTTCCGATAGCATTTCCGGGCTGTACATTCTTAAAACCGAAACGGCGCCATCCCATAACGTAAAAGCTGGAATGGCCGGGATCAGGTACGTAAAAAACAGCCTGCTTACTTTAAATGGCCGGATGAAAGGCGTAATTCCGAACATCAAAACCGGAAAAAGGAAACCCGCAAAAAGAAGTTCGTGGTACTGTTTCCCGGAGCCTTCAAAAATGCCGATGGCCTGCTTTTTATCTACCGCATCCTGCAAAATGGCTTGGGCCTGTTCGGGTTTAAAATGATGGAACGACGAAAAAAGAGTGCGTACCCCGGGAAGGTTTTCCGGCACGTTCATGGCATCCACACTTTCCGGCAGGAAATTAATTGCGTTTCCGGATTCAGTTTGAATTTGTTTCCAGGCTTCCAGATTGGGAAATTTATCGGTAAGCGTTACCGGTACTTCAAAACCCATTTCAGCGCTGAGTTTTTGCTGAAGTGTTTCTAAACCTCCGCCGGCCCCGGAGCAGAGATCCAGGATTCGTTTCTGGCCGGTTTTCTCCAGCATTTCGCGCAGCAACGGAATAACCGGGTCGTAAATGCCCAGTTTGGTGATCATGAAACGCAGGTAATCGGTCATGTTGCGGCGTAGCACGTCCGGAAACCAGGACTGATCTTCCCATTCAAAAAGGTGAAAACGCTTCATTTATAAGGAGTTAGGAGTCAGGAGTCAGGAGTGAGGGATTTCTTAAAAACCAAACAGGAACACTTTTTCCTTTGAAAAGCTACGGGTTTTCGTTCGGAATTAAAACAAAAAAAAGCAAAGCCCTTAAAATATACGCTAATGATAGGGTTTTCGGGTTTTTAAGGCCTAAACCATACCGTTTTCTGAGTCTCCAATTGCAAAGGCGCTGCTAAAAGCCTGTGGAACTCCCGGAGTAATCCTGTATATTTGTAAAATTTTGCTGGTAAACCGCCGTTAATTGGTTTGCGCTGCTTTTTTACAATGTCCGAAGCTACCAAACCGAACAAACCTAAATCGTTAAACAAATACCAGAAAATGGCTTCCAGTCTTTGGAGCGCCTTTGGCTTTGGTCTGATCGGTTTTATGGTTTACATTTTCCTGGTAGATACAAACTTTCTTTTTCTTTTTGGCGCTTCCCCCAGCCTGGATAAACTGGAAAATCCGCGCTCCGATCAGGCTTCCGAACTTTATACCGCCGATGGGCAGCTGATAGGGAAATATTTCCGCGAAAACCGCAGCCCGGTAAAGTATGAGAAGATTTCACCCATGCTTATAAAGGCCCTGATCGCTACGGAAGATGTGCGATTTTACGACCATTCGGGCATCGATCCGGAAGCTACGCTGGCCATTTTTGCGGCCTTGGCTAAAGGCGAAAACCGGGGCGGCTCTACCATTACCCAACAGTTGGCTAAGAATTTATACAAGATCCGGACCGAAGGTTCCAAAGGGGTTTTAGGGTATATTCCGGGCATCAGTACACTTATAAACAAAACCAAAGAGTGGATCACGGCTATTAAGCTGGAAGAGAATTATACGAAGCAGGAGATCCTGACCATGTACCTGAACACGGTAGATTTCGGGAGTAACTCCTTCGGGATTAAAGTAGCGGCTAAAACGTTTTTTGGTACATCGCCGGATAGTTTAAAAACCGAAGAAGCGGCTGTTTTGGTTGGTTTGCTCAAAGCGCCAACTACCTACAGCCCGCGGTTCAATCCTGAGAATTCCCTGCGCCGCCGGAACACGGTTATCGGGCAAATGGCGAAATACCGGGTTATCCCGCAACGTATGGCCGATTCTTTGAGTGCTTTGCCCATTGCCCTGCATTATAAAGTCGAAAATCATTACGATGGTCCTGCCACTTATTTCCGGGGCGCGGTAAGCGAACACGTGAAAAAATGGTGTGCCGAAAACGGTTATGATCTTTACCGCGACGGCCTGAAAATTTACACCACCATCGATTCCCGGTTACAGAAACTGGCAGAACAAGCGGTAGAAAAACGGATGCGCGACCTGCAGAAGAAATTCAAACGGCACTGGGGCGATAAAAACCCGTGGGTAGACGATAAAGACAAAGAAATTCCGGGTTTCCTGGAGGCCAGCATGCGCCGGACGGAGTATTACAAAAAGCTTCAGAAGAAATTCAACAACGACCAGGCGGCCATTGAAGCAGAGATCAGAAGGCCGCGGGAAATGAACGTTTTTACCTGGGACACGCCAACCATGGAAAAAACCGTTACCATGAGTCCGCTGGATTCATTGGCGTATTACAAGAAAATTTTGCGGGCCGGTATGGTAACCATGGATCCGCATTCCGGGCAGGTAAAAGCCTGGGTGGGTGGCATTAACTTTAAATACTTTAAATACGACCACGTAAAGCAGGCAAAACGCCAGCCCGGCTCTACTTTCAAGCCCTTCGTGTACGTAACGGCTATAGACAAAGGCTATTCGCCCTGCGATCGCCTGCGCGACTCCCGGGTAACCATTAATTATATAGAAAAAGGCGAAGCCAAAAGCTGGAGCCCGCACAACGCCGATTATCATTTTTCCGGCGCTAATATTACGTTGCGGCACGCCATGGGTAAATCCATAAACTCCGTAACGGCCCAGTTAACCGAAAAAGTAGGTTGGGAAACGGTAGCTGAATACGCGAAAAAACTCGGAATTAAAAGCCCGCTGCAGGCATTCCCTTCCATTGGCCTGGGTTCTTCGGATGTTTCATTGTTTGAATTGGTGGGCGCTTACGGCACGTTCATGAACAACGGTTTCCGCACGGAGCCCATGTTTGTTACGCATATAGAAGACCGCAACGGCAACGTTATTCATACCTTTATGCCGAAGCAGAAAAAAGTTATCAGCTCCGAAACGGCCTGGCTTATGACGCACATGCTGAAAGGCGGCATGGAAGAACAGGGCGGTACTTCGCAGGCGCTTTGGGAATATGATCTGGGCTGGCGCAAAGGCAACGAAGTAGGCGGCAAAACCGGCACCACTTCCAACCATTCAGACGGCTGGTACGTGGGTGTAACCAAAGATCTCATTACGGGCGTTTGGGTAGGCGGCGACGACCGCAGCATCCACTTCCGGACATCTTCTATGGGAGAGGGCTCTAAAACGGCCTTACCGGTATATGGCATTTTCATGGAAAACGTTTACAAAAACCCGGACCTGGGCTATACCTTTGGGCGCTTCCCGAAACCTACCGTAAAGATCCGGAAAAAGTATATCTGTCAGTCGTTTATTCCAAAGCCGAAAGTTGATTCTTTGCAGTTAAAAGATGCCCAGGATGTAGAGCCGGTAGAACCTTCTGCAGAAGGAGCAGTCCTGGTGCCGTAGATTGGACTGATTGACTTTCGTAAACTTCAGCGGAGATTATTTTTTCCACCATTTAACGGCTAAATTTTATTATAAAGTAATCAGATTCTGTTTCTTTGGTTCCTGCTGAACTACCTATTATCATGCCACCATCAGAAGTAGGTTGAACCGAATTAAAGCGGCCATTTTTACTGGTAATGGTCCACTTTCTTCTTCCATTGGCATTTAGCTTCGTCAACCAGGTTTCGTACTTTTTGTCGGGCCTGCGGTCATAATCCGAATATTCATGAAAACCGGTGAAAACAAAGCCTCCATCTGCCGTCTGCACTAATGATGAAAGTTTTTGGTTTTTTTGGTTAAAGAATCTTTTCCATTGGTTTTTCCCGTTTGCATCTAATTTTATTACCCAATGGTCTTTAATGATCCAGGAATCTACTTCCTCTTTTTGCGGAAGGCCGCACCGCTTACGAATCCAAACTTTAACATTCTTTTTTACTTTTTCGGAATAGCCGGCAAAAATAAAACCACCGTCGGAGGTTTGCTGCAAAGCGCAAAGTTCATCTTGCATTTTCCTGCCGAAAACTTTATCCCATAATATATTGCCATTTGCATCGAGTCTTACTATCCAGGTATCATAAAGACCATTTTCCTCCTTAAATTTATCGTTCTGAATGGTTGAATAAGTGATTCCTCCTACTATATAGCCGCCATCCGAAGTTTGCTGTATTGTTCTTAAAGGTTCCGAACTAGCACCACCGATTGACCGGTCCCAAATCTTATTGCCGGTAGAATCAAGTTTTACTATCCAGAAATCACCGGAACCATTTGAGGGCTCACTTTTATCCATTCCTGCTCCGGAAAAGGACCAGCCAGCCACGATATAACCGCCATCTGAGGTTTGCTGAAGCGATTCAAATTGGTCAGTAGTATTTCCTCCAATGGTCTTATCCCATTGTTTATTGCCAAACTTATCGACCTTAATAACCCAATAATCGACAGTAGAACTACTGCCTTTATTTGGTTCCGTTTGATCTCCGCCCGCTGGAGCTGCGGTCATTCCGCCTAAAATGCATCCGCCATCGGCAGTAGGTGAAAGACTACTGAAAGTGTAATTATGGTATCCAGCATTTCCAAAGCTTCGGTCCCATAATTTATTCCCTTCGGCATCGGTTTTTACAATCCAGTAATGAAATTCGCCTTTCCTTTCTTCGCTTTTGTCGGCCCCTTTGCCTGAAGTAGAAGACCCGCCTAAATAAAAGCCGCCATCAAATGCCTGCTTTACATCTTTTAAGTCATCCATGCCGTAACCACCAAACCTTTTCTCCCATTGTTTTATTGGTTTGGTTTGCGCATTTATGGTTGGAATGGAGCACACAGTTGTTGCAATTACCAGACAAAGCTTTAAAAAACTTTTTAACCTAATAGAATAGCATTTAAACATACGGAAACCGGAGGCTGTTTAAATAAAGTTAGGTAATTAAGAGTTTAAAACAAGTTGTATGTATAATTTAAAAAACAAAAAGCCTGCTTCCAAAAGCAGGCTTTTCTATGAAAAACGGTACCGTTCCCGAAATAAAAAATACTCCGGCTAGCTAGGGGAAATGACACTAAAAAAGGCCGGCAGGTTCTGGCGTTTTATTTCGTGTCAGGTATCGTGTCTGGCCCATATTTTATAACCCAGATATCATGTTCCAGGCCTTTATTGAACCAACCGGTTAAAATAAATCCCCCGTCAGGAGTTGCTTTAATTTCTACCGGGTGCCGAAAGGTATTATTTACTTCTGTTTTCCATAACTTTTTACCTTTAGCATTTAATCTGGCTACCCAGGTTTGATGTTTATCGTAACCCTTTATGTTTTTGATAGTTTGTCCGCTTAAGAAATATCCATTATCTGAGGTAAGGGCAATTGTTGCCAATGTCGTAAAGGGTTCCCTAAAATTCCTTTTCCACAAAGTTCTTCCTTCACCGTTTAGCTTAATGATATAGTATCCTTTTTTAATATTTTTGTATTGTTTTATTTCTCTATAGTAATTGTTGTTTATTTTTCTTCTCAGCCGGTTTATTTTATTTCTTAGCCGAACGAATTTTATCTTTTTGTGTTTTTCGGACCAACCTCCTAATAGATAACCCCCATCTTCAGTTTTCAGGATAGAAACAGGGTTTGGAATAAATTTATTGGCGATTGCTTTTTGCCATTCTATATAAGCCTGGCCATCAAGCTTAACAATCCAGACATCCGCATTATTGGAGGCTTTCGTTCCTTTATTTTTAAAATCCCTGTCCCCACCTTTGCCAGAATAAGAAGTTCCTGCCAGTATAAGGCCTCCGTCTGTGGTTCCATTTATCAAATAAAAAATGTCAGAATCATCGCCGCCAATTGTTTTATCCCAAAGCTTATTGCCGCTGGCATCTAACTTAATTATCCAGGCATCAGAAGTTCTCTCTTCACCTTTATTGGGTTCAGATTTATCGAATCCTTGTTCGGATGTAGAAATGCCTCCTAATAAATATTCGCCATTCTTTGTTTGCTGAATGTGGTAAAGTGCTTCACGGCGCTTACCGCCAAAGGTTCTATCCCAAACGATTTTCCCTTTATCATCCATTTTCAAAACCCAATATGTGGTAGAAGTAACATATTCGCGTCTTAAGCCCTGGTTATCATCACCACTTACATCTCCACTTGGCCTGGAGTTTGATTGACCTCCTGCAATATAACCGCCATCCATAGTTTGTTGGAGCGTGAAAAGATTATCGTCAGAATCTCCACCTAAAGTTTTATCCCATTCTTTGTTGCCACCAGAATCCAGTTTAATTAGCCAAAAATCGTCTCCTCCTCTTCTAGCTTCCGTTTTATCTCCGCTAATACCAGAGAAGGAATATCCTCCTATAGCATACCCCCCGTCGGTAGTTTGGATTACTATACCGGGAATATCATCGAAGTCACCGCCAAAGGATTTTTCCCATTGTTTACCGGGTATGTTTTGCGCTTTTAGTTTTCTGGCGGACCAAAAAGCCAACACGGCAAACAGGAAGAATCTCAACCACCTTTGAAAGAAAAGAGAATGCCGTTTTTGCATGGATTGAAGTTATAAATAAGGTAGCCGGGTCTGCCCTGAAAGCAATTTACAGCTTTTGCTTATAATAGAAAAGCTTGTTCCATTGAGCTGGTTTTCCTACAAAAAACAGTATTATTTTAGGCGGCAAAAGTATTTTATTCGGCCGCAACGATATAAGTCGGGTCTTCCATCACATTTACATCAATAATACCTTCGGCATTTTTTAAAAGCTGGCGGCAATCGGGGCTCAGATGCCTTAAGTGTAACTTTTTTCCGGCTTTGTGATAGCGTTCGGTAATTTTGTTCAGCGCCTCAATGGCCGACATATCTACCACCCGGCTTTCTTTAAAATCGATAATTACTTCTTCCGGATCGGAAAGCACCCCAAATTTTTCGTTGAAAGCCGTTACGGAACCGAAGAATAATGGGCCGTAGATTTCGTAATGTTTTACGCCTGTTTCATCTACATATTTCCGGGCGCGAATGCGTTTGGCGCTTTCCCAGGCAAACACCAGCGCCGATATAATGACCCCAATTAATACCGCCAGCGCCAGGTTATGCAGCCAGATCGTAATGAGCGCAACCAGGATTCCAACAAATACGTCATGTTTCGGCATTTTATTAATGATCCGGAAGCTGATCCATTCAAAGGTGCCAACGGCCACCATAACCATAACTCCCACCAATGCTGCCATGGGTACTCTTTCAATAACCGGAGCCCCGAATAAGATAATGATCAAAATGGTTATTGCGGCAATAATACCGGCCAAACGGGCTCTGGCCCCGGCCGATAAATTTACCAGCGTTTGCGCGATCATGGCACAGCCTCCCATTCCAAAGAAAAAGCCGTTTAGGAGGTTAGCGCTGCCTTGGGCTACGCATTCTCTGTTGCCATTGCCCCGGGTTCCGGTTATTTCATCTACCAGGTTTAAGGTTAATAAACTTTCCGTTAATCCCACTCCGGTCATGATCAGGGCATACGGAAAAATAACCTGAAGCATTTCAAAATTCAAGGGCACTGCAGGAATATGGAATGGGGGGAAACCGCCACTTACCGAGGCAATATCTTTTACCAGTTTGGTATCGATACCAAAGCCTAAAACCAAGCCAAATACCACAATAATGGCCACCAGCGAAGGTGGAACGGCTTTGGTTACTTTCGGCAGTAAAATAATGATGGCAATGGTTAAAGCCACCAAACCGGCCATAATGTATAAAGGTGAGCCGGAAAGCCAGGTTGTTTCTCCGTTTACCACCGTTTTAAATTGCGCAACCTGCGACATGAAAATAATAACGGCCAGCCCGTTTACAAAGCCAAACATAACCGGTTGCGGCACCAACCGAATAAACTTGCCCAGCTTGAAGACCCCGACCAGAATTTGGATAATTCCAGTCAGCGCCACGGCGGCGAACACATATTCCAGCCCATGCGATTGCATTAAAGCAATTAACACCACAGCCGTAGCCCCCGCTCCCCCCGAAATCAGGCCCGGCCGGCCCCCTAAAACTGCCGTAACCAAACCCATAATAAAGGCAGCATATAAGCCAACCAACGGCGGAAAACCAGCTAATATGGCAAAGGATAAAGATTCCGGGATCATGGTCATGGCCACCGTTAACCCGGCTAAAATTTCAATCTTATAATCTACTTTTTGGGAGAAATCGAATAATCGTAAATATTGCTTCATTAAAAAATGGAATAAACAGAAGTATTAGCGGAGTGAAAACTCCGGGAAAATTTGAATTGAAAAATAAATAGGGGAGGTAGTTACTTCAGGGCGGAGTAACCGGAGAAAGGCAGTAAGATGGGAAGTTGATTTTTGCTTTCACCGTGCAAAGGTAATATTCTGAAATTAAAATCGGGTGAATGAATTAAACAAAATGAAAACTTAGAAAAGGATAAACAAAAAAGCCTGCTTTGCGGAGCAGGCTTTTTCTATAAAAACGGTACCGTTTCCGACCAAAAAACTACGTAATACCTACTCCGCTTTAGTAAACTTCCAAACCACCGTTCCTAAACCAGCCCCTAAGACCGGAGCAGTAAGATAGAGCCAGAGGGAAGTTAGTTGGCCGGAAATTAAAGCGGGGCCCAGACTTCGGGCCGGGTTCATGGAAGCGCCGCAAATGGGGCCGGCAAACATGGCTTCCAGTAAAACCACGCCCCCAATTACCAGGCCGGCCAGTTGTTTTATTTCCTGAATTCCCTGTGAAGTGTGTAAAATAACCAGCATCAGGAAAAAGGTCAGGATAAACTCCAGCACGAACGACTGGCTTTCGGAACCGGCCGGGATGGTAGCGCCCAGAAACTGGTTTTCAGGAAAAAGAAACCTTAAGAAGAGACTTGCCGCAATTCCGCCGCCTATTTGGCTGCTTATGTAAGGCAGAATTTCCTTTTTGTCGAATAAACCGGCCACCCAAAAGCTCAGCGTTACCGCCGGATTAATATGCGACCCCGACACATTGCCGAAAGTATAGATCATAGCCGTTACGATCAGGCCAAAAGTTATGGCAATACCGGCGTGACCTATCTGTCCGTTAGTTTCCTGGTTAATAATAATGGCCCCGGTTCCGCAAAAAACCAAAGCAAACGTGCCGATAAATTCTGCTAAGTAACTTTTCACAGATTCTCCACAACAAAATTCCGGCAGTAAGTTTTGATCTGATCCCGTACATTCCCGAATACCTCCATGATCTCCTCTTCAGAACCGGAAGCTTTTGCCGGGTCAGGGAAGTTGTAATGGAATTTTTTTGAGAAGCCCGGAAAGTAAGGGCAATTCTCCTGGGCATTGTCGCAAACGGTGATCACATAATCAAAGTCTATATCCATGTACTCATTTACATTGTTGGATGTATGGCCGGAGATGTCGATGCCGTCTTCCTGCATGGTGGCAATGGCCCGCGGATTTACGCCGTGGGTTTCTATTCCGGCACTGTACACTTCGGCTTTTTCTTTCGCAAAATGGCGTAGATACCCTTCGGCGATCTGGCTGCGGCAACTATTGCCGGTGCAGAGAACTAAGATCTTTTTCATTTAGCAGCAACCTGAGCCCGGTTCGCAGGCGTTTCCTGAACCAATACTTATAAGGTCTAATTTGATTTTTTCTGCGGGCACGCCGCATTTATCAGAAGCCAGGCAATTGGTGCGGGTGGTCTGCAAAACAAAATTGCTGCCATCATGACCCAGGTTATATTTGCCAATGGTTTCGCTTTGGTATTCTACTTCCACTTCCAGGTCTTCTTCCAGTCCCAGGGTTTTCTCTGAAAGCTCAATTATTTTCAAAAGTTTTTGCGGCTTTAAGCGGTGGTCATAATCGTTAGCATCCCAGAGCTGGAAGTTGGCTGTTTTTTCGTTGCGTACGGTTCCGCCGCAGTCAATAAAATGCTTGGTTGCCAAACCTACTTCAGTTACGTGAAAATGCTCCGGAACCGAAGCGCCGTTCTCTAATTTAAAATCTACTGTTTCGGCATTACTTAGAATGCTTTTTACTTCAGCTAGTTTCATATTTATTTGATTTTAAATGTGATATGAATGTAATGGTTAGGTTGATGGAGAATTTCCCAGAACTGATTTTTAATTATTGGAAAAGGAAATCAGTGATCAGCAGCAGGTTTTCTTTAAGTTTAACTTGCCGAAAAAAGCGGAAAGCAGCTCTTTATATTTGTTCCAGTTTTCGGCATCGATGCAGTAGCAGATTGAATTGCCTTCGATGTTCCCTTTGATCAGGCCGGCGGTTTTCAGTTCTTTTAAATGCTGCGAAACGGTAGGCTGGGCCAGGGGCAATTCATTTACAATATCGCCGCAAATGCAGCTATCCAGTTTCAGAAGCACTTCCAGAATAGCGATCCGGGCCGGGTGGCCTAAGGCTTTTGCCAGATTAGCCAGTTCATTTTGCTGTTGCGTGAAATGATCGGTTTTGGTAGCACCCATGGTTTTACTATTTGTTCATTGCAATATTACGATGGTTAAGATCAAAAGTAAAGCCTTTTGCGAAATATTTTTGCAAAAGGCTTGTGAGAACGAAATTTAAGCTTTTTAGAAAGGAGTTTTTAAGTAGGATTTTCTACCGTTATTTATTCAGGAAATCAGGCTTCCTGGTGGTAAAACGAATCCAGCGCATCTTCAATAAAGGCGTATTCGAAGGTAAAACCGGTATTCTGTAATTTAGCTGAACTTACCCGGGCGCTATCCAGCACCACTTCGCTCATTTCGCCCAGAACCAGTTTTAATCCGAAGGCCGGGATCTTGGGCATCATTAAAGGTCGGTGCATAACCTCGGCCAACGCCTTGGTAAAGTCCTCGTTGGTAACCGGGTTGGGAGATACGGCATTAAAAACGCCGGCAAACTGGGGTTCTTCTATGGCTTTGATAAATAGTCGGCACAGATCATCTATGTGGATCCAACTCATGAACTGTTTTCCGGAACCCAGCGGCGAACCGGCCATGAATTTTACGGGCCTGGCCATTTGCGGTAGCGCACCGCCCTGATCGGAAAGCACCATGCCAATTCGGAAAATAGCGGTTCTGATATTCAGGTTATGCATTTTCCAGGCGGCTTCTTCCCACTTTTGGGAAACTTCGCTCAGAAAACCAGAGGCATAATTGCTTTCTTCAGTAACGATATGTTCGCCGGAATCGCCGTAAATGCCCACCGCTGAAGCCGAAATAAAGCCTTTAACGTGATGGCTGGTTTGTTGCAGGCAGTCGTAAAGCAAGTTGGTACTATCTACGCGGCTGCTGATTATCTCTTTTTTACGTTCGTCGGTCCATTTGCTTTCTGCCACGCTGGCGCCGGCCAGGTTTATGATATAATCGGCCCAGGCAATGGCGTGATCGTCTATGAAATGGTTTTTGATATCCCACCGGAAAGTCTTATAACGATTTACCGGGCCTACGTGACGGCTTAAGTGCGCCACTTCGTAGCCCGAATCGATGAGCATTTCGGATAAACGGGTGCCGATGAGGCCGGTTCCGCCGGTAATTAAAATTTTTCCTGCCATTGTTGTTCCTCGAACCGCACCGATTCCGGAGATTCAAAATAGTTGTATACGCAATAAAACCAACGGGTTACCGAATAGGTTTTAAAACTTATCGTTTTTCTATATAATGCAGAAACTCGTTCCGATATTGTGCTTCCTGGAAAAGTCCGCTGTATTCCGAAGTAATGGTGCTGCTGCCTACATCGTTCACGCCCCGGCTCATCACGCACAAATGATCGGCCTCAATTAATACGGCTACGTTTTCGGTTTTCAGCGCCTTTTTAAGTTCATGGGCGATCTGGATAGTAAGACGCTCCTGTACCTGCGGCCGTTTGGCATAATACTGCACAATGCGGTTCAGTTTGGAAAGGCCTACAACATGTTCATTGGGGATATACGCCACGTGGGCTTTGCCTACAATGGGAACAAAATGATGCTCACAGTAAGAGAAAAGCGTAATGTTGCGCTCCACCAGCATCTGGTTGTAATTGTAATGGTTATTGAAGGAGCGGGCGTGTGGCCGATTCTTTGGGTTCAGGCCTGAAAATACTTCTTTCACAAACATTTTAGCTACCCGGTGCGGGGTTCCTTTCAGGCTATCGTCGGTCAGGTCCAGGCCCAGGGTTTCCATGATCCCGGCAAAGTGACCTTCTATCAGGGTAATTTTTTCGTCGTCGGAAAGTTGGAAAGCATCGGGACGGAGCGGGGTTTGCTGCGACGCACTCAGGTGGTCGAATCCGCTATCTTCGGCGTTAAATTCTTCCCTATTCTCCATTGTAGTGTACAAAGTTTCTTTCGGTTTCATAAAGGGTAACGGAAAGTGCCAGTTCGGGCTTTAATTTGGCGCGTAGCAGATTCCAGATAACGATGGCTATATTTTCGGCAGTAGGGTTCAGGTTTTTAAATTCTTCGGTATCCAGGTTCAGGTTTTTATGATCGAACCGGTTAATAACTTCCGAAGCTACCAGGTTGCTGAGATTTTTAAGGTCGTACACATAGCCGGTTTCCGGATCTACGGTGCCGGTAAGTTTTACTATAAGTTCGTAGTTATGGCCGTGAAAATTTGGGCTGTTGCACAAACCAAAATACTCCTGGTTTTGTGCTTCCGGCCAGGCTGGGTTATGTAAGCGGTGAGCGGCGTTAAAATGCTCCTTCCGGCAAACGGTTATTTTCATATTGTTACATCAACAGCAGCGCTGCAGTTTTGTTTGGCCGCCCGCAAAGATAACAGGTTCAATCGGATTTTTTGGTGAAGTTGGTTTAATTGTGTTTTCTGGCTGATTTAACGTGCGGCTTCAATAATATTAAGGTGAAAGTTAAAAAGTGTGAAAGTTAAAAGGCGTTTCAAGTCATCTCGACGATAGGAGAGATCTCTTCAAGTTGGTAATGCCTTTCACTATTAAAGCTCTAACAAATTATTGCGTCATCCTGAGCGATAGCGAAGGAACTTGTCGGCGGATAGCAGTTTTTATGCTTCAAAGGCTACCATTTTACCCCACCTAAATCCTCCCCTGATTCAGGGGAGGATTTTGATCTGATATGCGTGGGTTTCTTGAATATATTCGTGGGAAAAAGAAGGGCACCACAAGGGGTGCCCCTACAGGAAAATCCTATAATCTTCAAATCCTAAAATTCCAGTTCAGACAATCAACCATCAACAATGCCTGATCAGATATCGTGCGGACAGGTCAAGCCCTGTCCCTACAAGTTCATTAAAGAATAATCTTCTAATCTTTTAATCCTGGAAATCTTGGTTCAGACAAATAACAAATTAAGGCTATTGCGAAAGCTACCGCCTTAGTTTAGTAAGGGGGAGGGGTGTTTAACTACTCTTGTAGAAAATCCTTTAATCCCCTAATCCTAAAAATCCTGGTTCAGACATAAAAAAAAGCAGCTCCGTTTCCGAAGCTGCTTTTATGTTTTATCGAAAATTCGAACAATCGAATATCGAAAAATCGAACAATCTAAATTAAGCGTTGGCAGGAGCCGGCATGTTGTCCAGCACGTCCATCACTTCGCGAACGGCTTTTTCTGAAGCTTTCAGTAAGGCCATTTCGTCGTCGTTCAGTTGCAGTTCGATTACTTTTTCTACGCCGTTTTTGCCTAATATTACCGGAACGCCCAGGTAAGTACCAGTCAATGCCGTATTCGCCTTCCAGCTTAATACAAACCGGGAATACGCGTTTCTGGTCACGAACAATGGCTTCTACCATCTGCGCAGCCGCAGAACCCGGTGCATACCAGGCGGAAGTACCCATCAGTTTTACCAGTTCGCCGCCACCGTTTTTGGTGCGGTCAACAATAGCATTCAGTTTATCTTCAGCAATCAGTTCGGTTACCGGAATACCACCAACGGTAGTATAACGCGGAAGCGGAACCATGGTGTCGCCGTGGCCACCCATTAATACTGCCTGGATATCTTTAGGCGATACGTTCAGTTCTTCGGCTAAGAAAGCACGGTAACGGGCCGTATCCAGGATACCGGCCATACCCATAACTTTGGTGCGCGGCAGTTTAGAAGTAATGTGCGCCGCGTAAGTCATTACATCTAGTGGGTTAGAAACCACAATAATGATGGCTTCCGGGGAATATTTTACTACGTTTTCGGTAACGGACTGCACAATGCCGGCATTGGTAGAAATAAGGTCGTCGCGGGTCATGCCGGGTTTGCGGGGCAGGCCGGAAGTGATCACTACTACATCGGAATTGGCAGTTTTGCTGTAATCGTTGGTTACGCCCACGGTACGGGTGTCGTACAGGTTTATAGGGGCTTTCTGCCAGATATCCAGCGCTTTACCTTCGGCAAATCCTTCTTTGATATCTACTAAAACTACTTCGTTCGCGATTTCGCGGTAAGCCAGTACATCGGCACAGGTTGCGCCCACGTTGCCTGCTCCAACTACGGTTACTTTCATTATAATCAGGTTTTTAAGTGTAATAAATTCGGTTGGGTAAAATTAGGAAAAAACCGGTATTTGCGACACTTTTTTGTGTTTTTTTAATTAAAGGGAGTTTTTAGCCCGGAAACCATAGCGTTTCTGAAAAGGAAATGACCGCCTGATTTTAAACCAGGTTCCGGTTATCTGAATTTTCAAGTATCAATTACAGGCACCATTGGAGTAGGAAGTTACCCCGGCACCTTCGGCTTCGCAGTTATTGGAATAGGTTTTATTATCGCAGCCACAAACCGGCGCATAAATTGCCCGGCAAATTCCGGAGGTGATTTTTGATTTATCGATACATCCGTTTGGCGCATCTTTGTCGCAACTAAGATTCAGACATATAACGATAACTCCAAGCGTACGAATCAGTGAATTTTTCATTTGATGCTATTTGGTGGTGTAGGCTTTTAATACCTGGTTAGAATTCAATAAATCATGAAACCGTTAATTTAAAGACTTCAGATTTATGCCCAAAGTTGCATAAACTATTAATTCGGGTTTACTCAGGTTTCGCTATTCGAATTTTAATAATTGTATATTTTGGTTTTACCGCTGTTCTAATCTTAATCCGGTAAATCGAAGGAGGCTTTTAGCTTCCCGTTTTTAATTCCTTTCATAAATTCTTCGAAGTCGCGTTCGGTTTGGTCGGCATACGTAACGGCAAATTTACCAATGGCTTCGTCTAATTGTTCGCTTTTACCCATATAGGCAGCTATTACTGCGGCATTTCCGGTTTTGGCATGGGCCCGGGCCAGCATTTTACCGCATAATTTGGCGTAGCCGCCCAAAAGTACCTTGTCGAAGGTTTCTATTTCGGGGGAAACTTTCTGGTCTTTGAGTTGACGAACATAGAATTGCCTGCCGCCCGGACCGGTGCTCCAACCCAGGAAAACATCGCTTGCAGCCTGCACGAGCCGCTGTCCTTCTACCACGCGCTGGCCATGGTGTTTATAAATACTTTTGCCTGTAAATGGCTCCAGTACGCTTTCGCCGGCTTCTTTAACCTGCAGGAAAAGCGGTTCGTTCTGCTTGTTCATGAGCAGGGCCACAAAGCAGGGCGTTCCTACACTACCTACGCCCACAACTTTTATGGCCAGGTCTACCATTTCATATTGATTAAAGAGCCACTTTCTGTCTGATTGCAAGGTTTCTGCGTATTTTTTAAAGAAGGTTTGGATCATTTTCCGGTTCTTATCCATATCGAAGGGATGATAGATCAGCGGCGGCTGTTCTTTGATAACAGAATTTCCGGAGGTATTGGTAGTAATTTTATAGAGCACTTTCTGAACAGATTGTTTCCGGCCTTTGGCCATTAATTTATCCAGCTGTTTTTTAGCTTGTTTGGTATTTACGAGGTCCCGGATTCCCTCCAGATCAAATTTCATGTACCAAAGGTCCAGCATGTTCATGGCTGCAAATTCGTGCATGCTTTCCCGGTAGAATCGGGCAACATTGCGGGCAATTTCCTGGGCAGTAATTTTACCGAACCCCAGTTCGCGGGCTGCCAGTACAAAACTGGTGGCCAGGCGCTTCAGGTCCCACTCCCAGGGAGCCGGATTGGTTTCGTCGAAATCGTTGGCGTCGAAGATCAGGCTGCGTTCGGGGGTGGCAAAACCGCCAAAATTAGCCAGATGCGCATCGCCGATGGACTGGACATGGATATTGGTATGCGGCTGAAAGGCCAGGTCGTAAGCCATAATGGAGGCCGTGGCGCGGTAAAAAGTAAACGCCGATTTGCTCATCCGGGCATGCCGGATAGGAACCAGATTTTGAAGCCGGCCGGCATTATCGGCGTTTACAAAAGAAACAATGGAAGGTCGTTTGGGCGGTAAATTAAAAATGCCCTGGGCTTTTCTTTTTAACTTTTGCCGAAGCTTTTTTCCTTCATTTGCTGGTTTTACTTTCATAGCGTTTTGCCGGTAAGATGCTGATATTTATTAACCAAGCAAAAAGGTAATGATTTTTACGATAGGATTAATTAAGAAAGGCGACAAGTTATTGTCGCCTTTTGCTGTAAGTATATGATATGGGATAGTTTAAATATCATTAAGATGATTTTCTTTTAGAAATCTTCATATTCAGCTAAATGCTTTTGAATTTTTGATATTAAAACTTAGTCCTGCCATTTTGTTTAACAATGTCAAAAGTTACCCCTTCCCCTCAAACCAAACTTCCAGCACTTCCTCCGTTTTCTCACTCACTTTAAACCGGTTATCCGGCCGCAAACCTACCACCCAGGCAATGCTTTGCGCAGAATTCAGGACCAAAATTTTCGATTTTAAATTCAGCGGTACTTTCTGGTCGATCAGCAGATCGGAGATCTTTTTCTTGCCGTTCATGCCCAGCGGCACAAACCAGTCGCCTTCCTGCCACGGCCGAAGCTTGAGCGGGAATTGCAGCAAGCCGGCATCCAGAGCGGCCACGTTTTTTCCTTTCGGAATTTTATAACCTTCGGCGGGAACGCGTTTGATTTTAAGGCGGAAGTTATCGGCTTTAAGTTCGGTGGCAGTTTCGGAGATTTCGTAGCTGGCAAAGTTGCGGAGATCTTTGGGGGTAATTACCAGTTGGTCGCGGTCAATTACCAGGTTGTGCGTTGGCGAATCGAATTGGGTGCCGGAGGTATTGTGCAGGTTTGCGGCAATCTGCTTCGACTTTTCGAACGCAAAATGATACGGTTTTAAAAGTTCATGTAGCACGGTAGCCAAAGCCAAACTGGTTTCCAGTTCGGGTACATTTATAAAAATTGCTTCGTTAGTTTCTTTAACAGCCCGGTTTTTTACCTCCGAAACATAGCGTTCAAAAATAGCTTCGGCGCCGCGGATGCGTTCGGAAGTCTGGAAAATGGTTTCTTCCAGGTTGGGGTTTAGTTTTTTGAGAACCGGTACTACTTCGTGGCGGAGCAGGTTGCGTTGGTATTTGGTGGTTTCGTTGCTGGCATCTTCGCGCCAGATCAGTTTTTCGGTTACCAAATGGTCGTACAGATCGTCTTTTGCCAGACACAATAATGGACGGATAATGCGGCCATTCTTTGGCGGAACGCCGTGCAAGCCGGCTAACCCGGTTCCACGCGTCAGGTTCAGCAAAATAGTTTCTAAGGTATCGTTCTGGTGGTGGGCCGTGGCAATAAAATCGAAATTGAGGTCCTGCCGGAGTTTTTCAAACCAGGCATAACGCAATTGGCGGGCGGCCATCTGGATGGAAAGTCCGTGTTCTTCGGCAAAAACTTTGGTGGAAAAATGTTCGGAATAAAAGGGCACGTTGTATTGCTTAGCCAGCTTTTTTACGAACAATTCGTCAGCGTTGGCTTCTTCGCCCCGCAGCCCGAAATGGCAGTGCGCAATGGCAATTTCGAAACCCAGTTTGGGCATGATATCGGCCAGCACTACAGAATCCAGGCCGCCGCTTACGGCTACAATTATTTTAGATCCGGCCGGTGCCAGGTTGTTTTCTTCCAGGTAAGCTTTAATTTTTTGGAGCATTGGTTAATGTGCTGATTTTTTAATGTGCTAATGTGCTAATTTTTTAGCGATTCTATTTTTCCCATTTTGAAGGGGCATGGGGGAGGGCCACTAATTCCAGATGATTCTCCCCTTGAGGGGAGTTAAAGGAGTGTTTACATAAGCGAATATTTCCGCATTCCGTCCAAACACCCCTCCGGCTTCCCTAAAGGAGAGAGTTGAAACGTGAAAAATCCTCCCCAACCCCCTCCAAAGGGGGGCCATCGGGTATGCGTAAATTTTCAGGTAAAAATAATTGCTGCTCTGGTTTATTATTTCGGATAAAAATGCGTTTAAAGGCTATCAGCACTTTTTGCGGGAAAACCATAGCGTTTTCGGTTTTACTTTTTAGGGCCAAAACGCTACCGTTTCCCGGGTAAAAAGTCGCGTTTCGGCAATGCCGGTATTTTATGCTAATTTTGCCGCGTTATTAAGGTATAAATGAAAATCACGAAAGTACTGCTTTTTCTGTTGTTTCTGGCTTTTTCCGGAATTCCGGTTTTGGCGCAAAACGGCCGGACCGCGCCTAAAGGCCAGCAGCCTCCCAAAGCGGAAAAGGTAGAATTGCTGCGGGCCGATGCCCTGGAAGGCGGTACCTTTAACGGCCGGCAAATCCGCAAACTCTTAGGCAACGTGGCTTTTAAGCAGGGCGATACCTACATGTACTGCGATTCGGCTTACCAATATGCCGATAAAAATGCGATGGAGGCATTTTCGAACGTGCGCATTACGCAGGGCGATACGGTTACGGCTACCTCTAATTCGGCTTATTACGATGGCGATGCCCGGGTAGCCAAGCTTCGTGGCGATGTGGTTTTGCGGGACCCGCGGATGACGCTGACTACGCCAAACCTGGATTATGACCTGGACCGGAAAAGCGCTTTTTACACCGAAGGCGGCACCATTATAGACGGCACCAACAACCTGACCAGCCGGGCCGGCGATTATAACACCAATACCAAGATGTTCAATTTCCGGGGCAACGTGGTACTCACGTCGCCGGATTATTTAATTACCACCGAAAACCTGCTTTACCACACCGTTTCGAAGATCGCTTATTTTAACGGTCCTACTTCCATTGCCGGCAAAGGCGGGAAGATTTACGCCGAAAAAGGCACTTACAACACCCTCACCAAAGTTTCTAACTTCGAACGGAATGCGCAGATCGAAACTGCCAATTACCTGCTGGGCGGCGATAAACTGTATTACAACGAAAATACCAAATACGGTCAGGCCAACGGAAACGTAAAAATGACGGCTAAGAAAAACGACGTAGTTATAACCGGGCAGCAGGCGAAATATTGGGAAAATACGGGCCGTTCGGTGGTTTCCGGAAGCCCGGTTATGCGGAGTATTTCCGGGGTAGATACCTTGTTTATGGCCGCCGATACGTTGATTTCAGTAGAATCGAAGGATACCACGGTGGCCAGTATGATGTACGCTTTTCACGATGTGAAGATCTTTAAAACCGATTTACAGGGCAAATGCGATTCGCTTATTTATAACCTGAAAGATTCGGTTATTTATTTGTTCCGGCGGCCTATTTTGTGGAGCGACCAGAACCAGCTAACGGCCAAGCGCATGGAATTGCAGCTGCGCAACAAAAAGCTTTACACCATGAAATTGTTTACCGATGCCTTTACGGTTTCGGAAGATACGCTCCGGAATTATAACCAGGTAAAAGGCCGCGATATGACCGCTTATTTCCGCGACGACAAAATAAGGCGGGTGAATGTAAATGGCAACGGCGAAAGTATTTATTATGCGCTGGAAGGCGATTCGGCGGTAACAGGCATGAACCGGGCCATTTGTTCGGACATGATCATTATGTTTAACGACAGCAAACTGCAAAGCATTTCTTTCCTGGATAAGCCCGTGGCCCGTTTTATTCCGCCTCATGAATTGAAGCCCGTCGATACCCGCATAGAAGGCTACCAGTGGCTCATCAGCGAAAAACCAACCCGCGAAATGGTACTGGGGCCGCGTTTGCCGAAGAAACCGAATCCTAAAAAAGCTGCACCCAAGAAAAACACCAAACCAACCCGCAAAGAGAAACGCGAAGCCAAAAAAGCGCAGAAAGCCGCTGCTAAACCAAAACCTGCCGCCAAAACCAAATAACGTAGAGACGCAATATTTTGCGTCTTCCTTCGGGAAAGATAGGGCGCCAGATTCGCAGGTGCGTGGATTTTTTCAGAACCCTTTCCTTTTTAATCCAGGCCGCAAATGACGTACAGGCCCCAAAAGACGCAAAATATTGCGTCTCTACGGTTCCACCAATATCATTTATTTCTTCTGCTCCAGATTCCATTTTTGCACCCGGGAAGAAAAGACGCAAAATATTGCGTCTCTACGGTTCTATTAACAATACAAACCCGCGTGCATCGTTTTGGTTGGGAAATCCAAAAGAATTTCGCTATTTTTGCGCCCTCATGAACAAACATTTTTTTAAAATATTTCTTTTCTGGTCAGTAGCGCTGGTTTTTGCCGGATGTTCGGATTTTCAGAAGATCCTGAAAAGCGACAACGTAGATAAAAAATACGAAGCCGCCCTGAAATACTACGACAAAAAAGATTATTACAAAGCCGGCCTGTTACTGGAAGAGCTTATTCCGCTGTTGCGGGGGCGTCCGGAATCGGAGAAGGCTCAGTTCCTTTTTGCCAATACCAATTACCTGCAGCGTGATTATGTGTTGAGCGCCTATTATTTTAGGAATTTTTACGATACCTATCCGCGCAGCGAATTTGCCGAAGAAGCTATTTTCCTGCACACCAAATCGCTTTACAAAGATTCGCCAACTTTCAATCTGGACCAGACGAACACTTACTCTGCCCTGGAAGCTATTCAGGAATACATTAACCGCTACCCGACCAGCAAAAACGTAAAGGAAGCCAACGAAATGTACGACGACCTGAATTCCAAACTGGAAGTTAAAGCCTTTGAAAGTGCCAAATTATACCACCAGCTGCGCCATTACCAATCAGCAGTAGTGGCTTTGACCAATTTTCAGAGCAGCTTTCCATCTTCCGATTATAACGAAGAGGCCGCCTTTTTACGGATCGAATCGCAATACAATTTGGCCCGCGAAAGTGTGGCCGAAAAGCAGCGCGACCGGTATTATGACGTTATCGGTTTTTACCAGGCATTTGTAGATAAGTATCCGAAAAGCAAATATTTACGTACTGCCGAAAGCTTTTACAGTGTGGCGCAAACCCAGATCGAGAAACTCCGGCTGAGCGCTTCTACCAAAGAATAATTTTTTCGGGAAGTTAAAACCTGATATTTTTAACCAGCAATTTATAAACTATACATATGGCAAACGTACCTGCTTCCATTATAACCCGCAACGTGGCCGATTTCGCGAAAGAAACCGGTAATGTTTACGAATCGATCTCTATTATCTCTAAAAGAGCGAACCAGATATCGGTTAAAATTAAAGAAGAATTAAACTCTAAACTGGCCGAATTTGCCACAACGGTAGATAACCTGGAAGAAGTGTTTGAAAACCGGGAGCAGATCGAGATCTCCAAATATTATGAGCGCATGCCAAAACCTACCAACCTGGCAATTGAAGAGTTCCTGGAAGGCAAGGTAATGTACCGCATGCCTGACGAAACCGAAGAAACTTCTTCGTTATAAAACGGTATGCTTCGGCATAAAAAAATCTTATTGGGCGTTTGCGGCAGCATTGCAGCTTATAAAGCAGCGCATCTGGTACGGTTACTCATAAAAGCAGAAGCAGAAGTGCAGGTAATCCTGACCACTTCTGCTTCTGCTTTTATAACCCCGCTCACGTTGGCTACGCTTTCCAAACGCCCCGTTTTAACCGAATTTGTAAAAAATGAGGCCGGCGAATGGAACAACCACGTGGAATTGGGCCTGTGGGCCGATGCCCTGGTCATTGCCCCGGCTTCGGCCAATACGGTGGCAAAAATGGCCAACGGCTTCTGCGATAACCTGCTTACCGCCTGTTATTTATCGGCCCGTTGTCCGGTTTTTGTGGCGCCGGCCATGGACCTGGATATGTACCGGCACCCGGCAGTAACCGCTAATTTTGAAAAACTCCGGCAACTACGGCAACTATCATCATAGAAGCGGGTTATGGCGAATTGGCCAGCGGCCTGGTAGGGCAAGGGCGTATGGCAGAACCGGAAGAAATTGCAGACGTTTTGCATCAACATTTTACGGACCTGCAAATTGCTTAACGGGAAAAATGTATTGCTAACGGCCGGGCCAACCTACGAGCCCATCGATCCGGTGCGGTTTATTGGCAACCATTCTACGGGGAAAATGGGTTTTGCCTTAGCCGAATGCTTCGCGGAAAATGGGGCAGAAGTTACCTTAGTGGCCGGCCCGGTTAACCTGAAAACTACAAATCCGAAGATCAGGGTAATATCTGTGATGACCGCCGACGAAATGTTTGCCGAAGTGCAGCAATATGCCGCTGAAGCCGATATTTGGGTTTTTGCCGCCGCCGTTGCCGATTACAAGCCAAAAGAAGCGGCCCAGACCAAAATAAAGAAAGACGCCGATTCGTTTACCATAGAGCTGGTGAAAAACGTAGACATTGCGGCTACCCTGGGTAAACAGAAAAGACCGGATCAGTTCGCCGTTGGCTTTGCTTTGGAAACGAATAACGAACTGGCAAACGCGCAAAGCAAGCTGCAAAAGAAAAACCTGGATATGGTAATTCTGAATTCGCTGCAGGATGCCGGCGCCGGTTTTAAACACGATACCAATAAAATAAGTATTGTAGAAGCCAGCGGGGTTACCAGTTTCGAGCTTAAATCCAAAACCGCCGTGGCTCAGGATATTGTGCAGGCTATTATAAAAAGAAAGTATGCTTAAATATATATGTGCGGTTCTGTTAATGTTGTTCGTGAGCTTTAGGGCGCAGGCTCAGGAGCTGAATTGCGAAGTAACCATCAATACGGAACAGTTGCAGCAAACGGCCAACAAGCGCCTTTTTACTGAAATGCGCAACCAGATCTTCAACTTTATGAACAACACCCGCTGGACCAGCGATGTGTATAAGCCCGAAGAACGGATAAACTGCAAACTGTTCATTACCATTACCAACATGCCGGAGATCGGGAATTTCCGGGCTACGGCGCAGATCATTTCCAGCCGGCCGGTTTACGGCACGGGTTACGAAACGGTGGTTTTCTCCAACACTGACAAAGACTGGGCTTTTGAATTTAACGATGCTCAGCCGCTGCAATTCTCCGAAAACGCCTTTACTTCCAACCTGGCTTCGCTGCTTACTTTTTATGCGTACACCGTTATCGGGATGGATATGGACACCTACGGCCTTAACGGCGGTTCCCGCATGTACGACCGGGCCGTGAACGTGATGAACAACGTAATTGCCCAGGGCCAGAACAATCCCGGCTGGAAGGCTTTTGAAGGCACCCGGAACCGGTATTGGGTAGTAAACAACCTGCAGGATCCGCAAATGGTACCGCTTCGGTCGGCCCTTTATGCTTACCACTTGCAGGGCATGGATATTTACGTAACTAAACCCGAAGAAGCCCGCGCTAATATTCTTACTGCTTTGCGTGGTATTCAAACGGTAGCCCGCATCAAACCCGGCGCCGCCATGATCCGGAATTTCTTTGATGCGAAGGCGGATGAAGTAGTAAACGTGATGAAAGGCGCCGCCCCGGCGGATAAACAGGCAGCCATTACCTTACTTTCCGAAGTAGACCCTACCAATACCGCCCGCTATCAGACCATTAACCGCTAGGTTTTTATGATCTGGAGATTTGGAGATTTGGAAATTTGGAGATGCAATACTTTCAAAGATTCAATAATTCTAAAATAAGCTAATCGGCACCTGGCAGTTTTTCCGGCTCAAAGCATACCATTTACAAAAGCCTTAAGAAAGCCTAATCTGGCAATTTCACATTCCTCATTTCCTCATTTTCAAATCTCCAAATCTCCAAATTTTCAAATCGTAAAAATGGGTAAGCGGCAGGTCCGGATCTTTCAGAAAAATTTAGCCGGAAAGGGCCCGGAAATTGGCGGCCGGGAAGTGCATATAATTTTGTCTGATAACCGGGTGTTTCACGGCACGGTAAACGAATTTTCTGACGTATCTTTGTGTATTAAAGATTACCGGCAACGTTTGCATACGTTCGGGCTGGGAGAGATACAGGAATTGGTTTACGACCTCGAAACGCTACGCTGATACATGCTTACCGATTTAAAAATACAGAATTACGCTTTAATTGAAAAGCTCGAGATGCAGCCTTCGCCGCTGCTGAACGTGATAACCGGCGAAACCGGAGCGGGTAAATCCATCATGCTCGGCGCCATCGGTTTGCTGCTGGGTAACCGCGCCGACTCCAAAATGCTTTTCAACACCGAACAAAAATGCGTGATAGAAGGCGTGTTCAATATTGCTGAATACAACCTACAGCCCATTTTTACCGCCGAAGACATTGATTACGATGCCAACTGCATTCTGCGCCGCGAAATTACGCCAACCGGAAAATCCCGGGCTTTTATTAACGATACTCCGGTAACCCTGGAAAGCCTGCGCAAAGTAGGTACGTTCCTGATGGATATCCATTCGCAGCACGATACTTTGCAACTGGGTGATTCAGGCTACCAGCTGAACATTCTGGATCTTTACGCCGGCAACCAGCAGGAATTGGAACGGTATCAAACGGTATATAAAAACTTTAAAAAACTCGAAGCCGCCTTTAAAAAACTGGAAGCGGAGCTGGCGCAATCCAATAAGGAACTCGATTACCATACCTTCCTTTTAAACGAACTTTCAGAAGCCAAACTTGCAGACGGTGAACAGGAAGAACTGGAAAGCGAACTAAAGCAACTGGAGCACGCTGAAGAAATTAAGCTGAAGCTTAGCCAGGCCCTGCAATATTTGAGCGACGGCGAAATGAACGTGGTACTGGCCATGAAAGATGCGTCGCATTTGCTGGGCCAGGTGGCAGGTTATTCCGATAATTTTCTGAGTTTAAAAGAACGGTTAGACAGCAGCCTGATAGAATTGAACGATATTGCCGCCGAAGTAGAAACCGCCGAACGCAAAACCGAAGCCGATCCGCAACGACTGGAAGTGATCCAGGACCGTCTGAACCTGCTTTACACCCTGCAACGCAAGCACCAGGTACGTTCGGTAGCCGAACTGATCTTACTGGAGCAGGATCTGGAAGCAAAAGTTTCCGGTGTACACAACCTGGATGCGGCCATTGAAAAGACAAAAAAGGAAATGGAAGTAGCTGCTTTAGAAGTAAACCAGACCGGCAAAACGCTATCGGAAAGCCGCAAAAAAGTGTTTGCGAAATTTGAAGCGGAGCTGCACAGTTTGCTTTCGGAACTGGGAATGCCGAATGCCCGGATCGTGGTGGAGCACCAAACGGTGGCGCCAAATGCAACCGGCCTGGACCTGATCTCCATTTTATTCAGTGCCAATAAAGGCGCCCAACCGCAAACGTTGAGCAAAGCGGCATCCGGCGGGGAATTCTCCCGGTTAATGCTGTGCGTGAAATATCTATTAGCCGATAAGACCGCGTTGCCGACCATCGTTTTCGATGAGATCGATACCGGCATTTCCGGAGAGATTGCCGTGAAAGTTGGCAAGATGATGCAGCAGATGGCTAAAAAACACCAGCTTATTGCTATTTCGCATTTACCGCAAATGGCGGCCCAAGGCAACGAACATTATTTCGTTTACAAACAGGACCGGGCCGACCGCACCATCAGTAATATCCGGAAATTAAGCGAAGACGAACGGGTTAAAGAAATTGCGCAGATGATTGCCGGGGCCAACCCAAGCACCAATGCCTACCAAAGCGCTAAGGAATTGCTGGCCCTTTAGAAATGGATGTTCGATTGTTCGATGTTCGAATTTTCGATTTACCCCACCCAACCCTCCCCTAAATCAGGGGAGGGCTTTTTTTTATTGCCATTTGATTTAGCTGCCGTTACTTTTCTGGCCTTAAACCCTGGCGTTTTTGAAACCCTGGGCAAATTTCCGGATTCATATTTTCAGCTTTCAGCATTATTGACAATATTGCAGGAATATTTTTGCGCTTTTCATTAGGCGAAATCCAAACAACGACTAACGACCAACCATATTATGGCTTATAACCTGCTAAAAGGAAAAAAAGGAATTATTTCCGGCGCCTTAAACGAAGAATCTATTGCCTGGAAAGTGGCCCTGAAGGCCCACGAAGAAGGCGCTGAAATTGTGCTGACCAATGCTCCATTGGCGATGCGGATGGGCGAAATAAATAAACTGGCCGAAATTTGCAATGCTCAGATAGTACCTGCTGATGCAACTTCGGTGGAAGAAATCGAAAACCTTTTCACTAAATCGCAGGAACATTTAGGTGGCAAAATTGATTTTGTGCTGCATTCCATTGGAATGAGCCCCAATATCCGGAAAGGCAAATCTTACGGCGACCTGAATTACGACTGGTTTCAGAAAACGCTTGATATTTCGGCCCTTTCTTTTCATAAAATGATGGCCGTTGCCGAAAAACAGGATGCCATGAATGAATGGGGTTCTATTGTTGCCCTTTCTTACATTGCGGCCCAACGCGTATTCCCGGATTATACGGATATGTCGCAGGCGAAAGCTGTTTTAGAATCCATTGCCCGCAACTACGGTTACCGCTTCGCTAAACTAAAGAATGTACGCGTGAATACTATTTCGCAGTCGCCAACCATGACCACTGCCGGTTCCGGAGTAGGTGGGTTCGATGCGTTCTTTGAGTATGCAAATAAAATGAGCCCGCTGGGTAACGCCTCCGCCGAAGATTGCGCTAACTACTGCATCATGATGTTCTCTGACCTGACCCGCAAAGTTACCATGCAGAATTTAATGCACGACGGCGGTTTCTCTTCTACCGGCATTACCGAAGATATCGTAAACATGATAAGCCCGAAGTAGATTTGAAAATTTGGAGATTTGGAAATTTGAAGATGATGTTCTGGATTTCCGGATCTTGCTAAAAGAGAAGGCCGCTGGATAATTCCAGCGGCCTTCTCTTTTAAAAATTGATGTCATCCTGAGCACAATTGAGCGTGGGAGCGCGAAGGTTGCGGGCGTAGCCCTGAAGGAACTTGTTAGCTTCCTGTAGATAAATTTACTAAAAGGTATTTGAATTAAGATTTTTTAACCAATATGATTAATGTTCATAGTTAATCTTATTGCTGGCCGCCAACAAGTTCCTTCGCTATCGCTCAGGATGACAGTACCTTTAATGCAGGAATACTTAGGTGATTTCCAAACCTTCACATCTTCAAATTTCCAAATCGTCAAATCTTCAAATTATTCTTCCTCCCGGTTAACGGTAGCAATATCGAAAGCCGGTACACAGAAAGAAACGTATTCGCAGGTGTTATTGAAGGGGTTGGAATAGCGTACCCGGGCGCCTTTTTTTACCAGCAGCGATTGGCCGGTCTGCAGATCTATGGATTCGCCGTCTACTTCTATGCGTTTTTGGCCGGTAATTACCAGGGTTATTTCATCGAATTCCGGGTTTTGGTAAGGTTCGCTCCATTGCGGAGGCGCCACCATGTGGGTAACGCTGTATGCTGCGGTGCGGGTAGTAGCCAGGCCAAAATGCTCTTCAATTAATTTGCCATCGGTGGTAGGTACAATAAAGGGGCGGTCCTGCAGAAAATATTTTTTTTCGCTCATAAAAATTTCGGAAGTAATCTATAATAGGTAAGAGGGTTATTTACATTCGCCATCGGTATAGGCCGTTACCCCGGCATTTTCGGCCACACAGGAATTGCCGTAGGTTTTGCCGTCGCAACCACAAACGGGCTGGTATACTTCAATGCAAATGCCGTCTTTGTTTATTTTAGCCGGGTCGATGCAGGAGGGTTCCCGGGAAGTTTTGCAGGAAATAAAGCTTGAAAAAGTAGCTATCAACAGGGCAGGGAATATTATTTTTTTCATGGTTTTATAGATAGGTTAGCGCTAATATAGAGTTATACTGTATTGTTCCGGAAACGTTCAAAAGGCGCTTTTTAAACAACCCGGCAGACGTTTTGTTTGCAGGTTTCAACAAAAATTAAAGGTTGCCGTATAGCAAATCACGTTAAAAAAATGAACCTGTTTTTCATTTCCAGAACCTAATAAAGAAAATTCTTTCACTAAACTATTTCAAAACTATGAACAGCGGAAACTTCAATAAAGGTGGTAAATCGCAGAAGTATAGCAACGCGGCAAATACCGGATCGGTAAGAGGTCAATACCTGGCAGGGGCTAATGCACCTTCTAAAAAGAAAAAGAAAAAGTACAGCACTGGCAGCGCCGGAAGCAGCAGTAATAAAGTTTGGATAGCTGCCTTAGCTGGCGCCAGTGCCGGGGTTATTGCCGGAATTTTAATGGCTCCGGAAAGCGGTAAAGATACTATTGGCAGCCTGAAAAGACGCGCCATGCAATTAGGCGACCAACTGGATAGTACCTTCCGGGTTGCTATGGATAAAATGGAAGGTATGGGTCTGACCCGCGCCGGCGATAGCCTGCAGGTACAAGGCAACTGGGATACAGTTAAAGGTAAGATGAAATCGCAGTACGGCGACCTTACCGATCAGGACCTGGCTTATTTAGAAGGCCAGGAAGACCAGTTTTTAGGCAATCTGCAAACCAAACTTGGCAAAACGAAAAAAGAACTGGTTAGCTGGATTAACGGGCTGGTTTAATTTAAGATAACCTTTTATTGAAAAGCTCATCTGCCTGAAACCGGATGAGCTTTTTTATTATTTGCTGGCTCAAAGGTTTTAAAAATCTGGTGAAGATGACAAACCTGAAAAGGATTTCCGACAAATTTACATATTAATAAAACCTAATATTTGAATAAACGTTAAGCCTTTTATCGGGTATTCACATCGGTATTTGTTTAACCCGGTATCTAAATAAATTAAACCAAATTATAAATTCTAATACTATGAAAGACAATAGCGGAAAAATCATGTTAGCCCTTTTAGCCGGTGCAAGTGCCGGAGTTATTGCCGGTTTACTTATGGCCCCGGATAGTGGTATGGCTACCCGCGATGGCTTAAAGAAATCTGCTTCCAAACTGGGCAAAGACCTGGAAAAGAGATTACAGGAAGGTATGTCTAAGCTGGAAGGCTTAAACGCTGGCGGTCTGATCGATCAGGCTTCTTCTATGCTGGGCATGAAAGGCGGCGAAGAAGGCGGCGCTAACGGCGGCAGCAAATCTGGCGGCAACCGTGGTGGCTCTTCTACTTCCGGTGGTGGGTCTACTTCAGGCAGCTCATCCGGCTCTGCTGGCTCTTCGGCTGGTAACGCAGGCGTAAGCGGCGGTAGCTCCAATACCGGCGGAGCAAATTCAGCTGCTCAGGGTTAATAACCTTCCGGCAATTTAAGCCGTATAAAACCTACTATTGGTTAATTATTTAAAATTAAAAAACTAATAAGAGGGTTTTAATTGAAGAACTAACTGAAATACCAATTCGAAAGAAGCGGTAAAGTGAAGAAGGTTATTTAAAATTCAATCTTTGGTATTAATTTTAATTGAATTAGCCGAAAAAAAAGTCCCGTTCTTCAACGGGACTTTTTTGCGTTTAAAGGCTATCGTTTTTAGTTAGCTTCTTTTTCTTCTACTGCCTGGGTTTGTTTTTCCGGTTTCATTTGCGGGAAGAAAAGCACATCCTGAATAGAATGGAGTTGGTCATGATCATCAAAGCGGTCGATACCAATACCCATGCCAGCGGTTGGCGGCATGCCGTATTCCAAAGCCCGCAGAAAATCTTCGTCGATGAACATGGCTTCGTCGTCGCCTTTTTCAGCCAGCTCCATTTGCTCTTCAAACGCTGGCACGTTGCTCTATCGGGTCGTTCAGTTCAGAATAGGCATTGCCATTTCTTTGCCGTTTACCATTAGCTTCAAAACGCTCTACCAAGCCTTCTTTGCTGCGGTGTTTCTTGCAAAGCGGCGCACATTTCTACCGGGTAATCGGTAATAAAAGTAGGCTGAATGTAGTGGCCTTCGCATTTTTCGCCGAAGATCTCATCGATCAACTTTCCTTTACCCATTGAAGTTCGGTAGCGAATGTCCAAGTTGTTTGCAAACGTCGCGCAGCTGGTCTTCGTCCATGCCGGAAATATCAATTCCGGTGTGCGTTTGAATGGCTTCGAACATGGTAACGCGCGGGAACGGCCGCTGAAAATTGATCTCTTTTTCGCCTACCTGTAACTTCGGTGGTGCCGTGCAGATCCAGGGCCGCTTTTTCGACCATGGCTTCGGTGAAGTCCATCATCCAGTTGTAATCTTTGTAGGCTACGTACACTTCCATAACCGTAAATTCCGGGTTATGGGTCCGGTCCATGCCTTCGTTCCGGAAATCTTTGGCAAATTCGTAAACCCCATCAAATCCCCCCACGATCAGCCTTTTCAGGTATAGTTCGTTGGCAATGCGCAGGTACATGGGAATATCCAGGGTATTGTGGTGCGTAATAAACGGACGCGCCGCGGCCCCGCCCGGAATTGGCTGCAAAATAGGCGTTTCAACTTCCAGGTAACCGTGGCTGTTCAGAAAATTCCGCATGGAATTGATCAGCTTGGTGCGTTTGATAAACGTATCGTGCACCTGCCGGATTCACGATCAGATCTACGTAACGCTGGCGGTAACGCAATTCCGGATCGGAGAAAGCATCGTAAGTTATTTTATTGCCCTGCTCATCCACGGCTTCTTTAACAATGGGCAGCGGCCTCAAGCGATTTGGTTAGCAATTTAAGCTCGGTAACGTGCACCGAAATTTCGCCTACCTGGGTGGTAAACACATAGCCTTTAATGCCAATAATATCGCCGATATCGAGCATTTTTTTGAACACGGTGTTGTACAGCTCTTTGTTTTCGCCGGGGGCAATATCGTCGCGGGAAACGTAGATCTGGATGCGGCCGCTGCTGTCCATGAGTTCGGCAAAAGAGGCTTTGCCCATGATGCGGCGGCTCATTAAGCGGCCGGCCAGGGTTACTTCCTGGTAATTATTCAGCTCCGGTTTATAATTTTCTTTTATTTCTTTGGCGAAAGCCGTAACGTTAAATAATTCGGAAGGGTAGGGATTGATGCCCATTTCTAACAAGGCTTCCCGTTCGTGGCGGCGGCGTAATTCCTGTTCGCTAAGCTGCATGTTGCGTGTTTAATTATTGAAAATGAATTGAATCTGCAAAAATGCTAAAATATTTGCGGATTCCATCAAATATATTCCAAACCTTATACTCCTAAATTACGAATAACGAAATAGGGAAAACGCTATGTTTTTAACAGAAAAAGTCGGAAACATATCTAAAAAAAAGAATTCCCGTTTATAGCCTTAAACCTTAAATCCACACTATGAAAAGTGAAGTAACCTTAATCTTCGAAGAAAAAGACGGTACCTTAAACTGGCTTTTTAATATAATATCGTATGCCCACCACATTTCCGACGCCAAAGTAAAAGGCATGCTGGAGCCCATGATGAAGGAATTCCTGCACGCTGACAGCTATAACCGGCTTATTGAGCTTTCGGATAAGAACATTCCGGAAGAAGAACTGATCACAGAACACCTGAATAAAGGCATTATTAAATTCAGTTCGCCAACCGTTAAAGTGCGCGGCCCGAAAATTAAGGCTATGTGCTACATGATAGAACAGGCCGGTTCTATGCAGGAAGCTGCTGCCGGCGAAGATGTTCCGGACAGCATTATGGCTTTATTTAAAGGCCACCAGGGAATTCTGGACCGCATGAAAGAAGTGATCGTAGAATCTTTGGAAGCTGCCGGCGCCAAAAACGTGCAGATCGAAAAATTCAGCAGCCAGTAATTTAGTGATTAGTGAATAATGATTAGTGATTAGTGATTCACAATTACAGTATCTGATAAGTCCCCCTTTGGAGGGGGTAGGGGGAGGACTTTTTATATTTTGAAACAGGAGTTTTAAAGCCCGAAACCCTACCGTTTAAACATAAAAATGCACCGCAATTATTTGCGGTGCTTTTATTTTTCCAACAACTACCAACCAGCAACCAACAACTAAATTAAGCTGCAATGCCAAGCTGGTAATTCTGTTCGTCGCCGAAGAGCGGTGCGATCTTTTCGGTGAAGCGGGCGGCAACAAAACCATCTTTTAAGTGAGTTGGCAACTCCTGTAGTAACTCTTTGTATTTCTCCAGACCCATGGCTTTTGCTACGTAACTTTCGTGCAAACCATTAAGGTAGGTTACAATGTTCAGCAACGATTCATGGAACAAAGTAAAGTCGATATCGGCTTCTACGAAACGCTCAATTTCGCGGTGCGAAGAAGATATCTGCAACCGGCCCAGTAGATCGAAGAACGTCGTATACCCTAAGCGCCAGGTAACCTGCTGCCAATGCTGCGCACTCCAGCGGTTAAGGATCTCATTCGTTTTCGGGTTGCGGATCGCCGTGTTCGGGTTGCTCTGTACCTGGTTCCGGACGGCCTGTGCTTTCATTTTGCGGGTAGTCCGTAAGAACTGCCCGATCTGCGCCTGCGCATCGATCTCTTTTCCGGCAATCTGCAGACCGGCCTTATAAGCAGCCAGCGGCAAACGGTGCACGCTGAAATCGTTGTAATTGCCGGCCGCATAAAACCCGATTGCTTTCGGATATGCATTGCGCACCACCAATCGCCCTACTTCCCGTTGAATAATGGAAGCATTGTTCGTGCGGATGCCCAACGTATATAAAAAGGCCTGAAGGCCGGCAAAGACCGTATAATAGGCCTGTGGAAAGGTCCAGTGCAGCGCATTTCGCAGATACGCTTCATCGCCTAATTCGGCGGTGGCACGTAACGCATATTCGGTGCTCCAGCAGGTATTTAATAATTTTTTCAGCGCCGCTACGTCTTCTTCGGTAATGTCAGGCTGGTGATTTTTTAAAAAAGCCAGGTGCTGCAAACCGGCATCGGAAGCGCTGTTCTGTAAATGGTAATTGATCGCAAAAAAGTAGTTCAGAAACACTTGCGCCGGAATGGATTTGCGCCAGGTTTCTTCGCTTTTATTATCTTCCGCAAATAACGGAATTACGTTTTCATCGGTTAACTTTTTCATATTTTTAGAACAAAAAACGGTGCCGTTTTAGTTGCAAAAAATGGCTAAAATTGAAGAGTAATAAATGGCTATAAAAGCCTGTTAATCAGATGAATAAAATTTATAATAAATATTTTTAAAGATTAAATTTTTTGCATAATCCGGTTTAAATATAAGCTTGTTTTTAAGCTCAAAATCATGCCGTTTTTCAGCTTGAAAATGTGAAAACCAGCAGATAAAATTTCCGCCGTTAAAAGATTTAAAGCAACTCCAATTTTGCAATGGAGTTTAAATGTAATGCGAACGTAAATTTGAAATTATGGAGCTTTCTTACATTCTGAACGAACTTGGCGAAGACCGCGAACTTTACTTTAATTCTGTAGCGCCGCCCATTATTCAAACCAGCAATTTCAGCTGCAAAACCGTTAACGACCTGCGCAATGCCTTGCTCCACGAAAGCGAAGTGGATTTTTACACCCGCGGCAACAACCCCACCACCGATCTGCTGGAAAAGAAAGTAGCTGCCCTGGAGGGAGCCGAACATGCCTTGGCGTTCGGCAGCGGCATTGCCGCCGTTTCGGCTGCCGTTATGAGTCAGGTGGCCGCCGGCGACCATATTGTTTCGGTAGCTAAACCTTACAGCTGGACCAATACGCTCATGAAGAAATACCTGCCGCGCTTTGGGGTGGAAGTTACGTTTGTAGACGGCCGGGATGCCGGCAATTACGAAAAAGCTATAAAACCCAACACCAAAGTTTTTTACCTGGAAAGCCCCAACTCTTTTACCTTCGAACTGCAGGATATAGCCGCTGTAGCCGCTATTGCCAAAGCCCACAATATTGTAACCATTATCGATAACAGCTACGCCACACCTCTTTTTCAGAGCCCGATTGCTTTAGGAGTAGACATTGTAGTGCACGCGGCTACCAAATATATTTCCGGGCACTCCGATACCATGGGCGGCATTATCTGCAGCACGCATGAGCGGATCACTAAAATTTTCGAAGCGGAATTTATGACGTTGGGCGGCATAATTTCGCCGTTCAATTCCTGGCTTTTATTGCGCGGTTTACGAACGCTGCCGGTGAGAATGGAACGCATTGCGGAAACTACCCGAAAAGTGGTTGATTATTTGGTTAATCACCCCAAAGTGCAGAAGGTATTTTTTCCATTCCTTCCATCAGACCCGCAATACGACCTGGCTATGAGACAAATGCGCAACAATTCCGGGCAATTCACCATCCAGCTTAAAACCGAAAACATTACGGAAATAGACCGTTTCTGCGACAACCTGCAACACTTTTTAATGGCTGCCAGCTGGGGCGGCCATGAAAGTCTGATCTACCCAACGGCAGCGTCCTACAATTCCGGTAATTACAAATCGGAGCTACCCGTTAATTTAATCAGATTTTACATTGGCCTGGAAGACGCCGGTTACCTGATTAAAGATCTGGAGCAGGCTTTTGAAAAGGTGGAATTGTAAAAGAAATTGTAGAGACGCAAAATTTTGCGTCTTTCCCAGTTGCAGGATTACATTTTCCTGATTTAACAAAATCTTGCCTGAGGAAATTATTTTTAACCCGGGAAAAGATACAGGAAAAAGAGACGCAAAATTTTGCGTTTCTACAAAGGTAAATTGCTATCAGAAATCTTACCGAACCACTTCTACCCAGCCTTTAAACTTCCGGTTTGTTTCCGGCTCTTCTAAAATATAGTAATAGGTGCCATCCGAAACCGGTTGTTCGGGCCAGTTGTTGCTGTAGCGGTCGTTGTGGTAAATTTCTTTTCCCCAGCGGTTATAGATCTTCAGGGCCCAGGAATTGAGCGGTACTTTCTTTATTTCGAATTTATCGTTGCGGTTATCGTTGTTCGGCGAAATGATATTGGGAATGTATGGAACAATAGGCGGCGGGCATTCTTTGAAGTTTACCGTTATGGTATCTGTAAAAATGCAATTGCCCTGCTGTACCCTGGCCCAGTATTTACCGCTTTTGGTAACTTCCAGTTCCGGCCATTGGCTGCCATCGCTCCACAAATACTTTATGGCCGGCGTAAACTGGATCGTTTTCAGGGTTACGGTTTTACCTTCGCAAATGGTAATGTCTTCGCCCAGATCGAACGCCAGGGCGGTATTAAAGCCAATGTTTATATTATCGGTTACGGAGCAGCGGTTAGAAGTTACGGTTACCGAATAAGTGCCGGGTTTTGTAATGGTTAACGTTTGAGAAGTTTCGCCGCCGGGCGCCCACCGGTACGTAGCGCCGGGGTTGCCGGCATCCAGAACTACCGGCGAATTGCCGCAGATTATCCGGTCGGGGCCCAGGTCCAGTTTGGGCGTTGGGCGGTACTGGATCACAATAGAATCGCGGGTGGTGCACACACCGTTACTGAGTTCCAGCCAGTAAATTCCCGGGCCGGTAACCTTTATCATGGCTGAATCCCTGACTCCGGTACTCCAGGTTAGCTTTTCGTTAAAAGGGTTGGGCGGATACAGATTGGTTAAGAAAATAACCGTGCCGTCGCAAACCGACGTGTCTTTGAGCAATTGTACTTTTGGCCGGTTCAGAATGGTAACGTCCCTTTCAAAAACCGACTGGAAGCCCTGCTGAAAAACAGATAGCCGGACCGTAAAAATGCCCGGCAAACTATAGGTATGGCTGGGCTGCATTTGCGTACTGGTATTAACTGCCCCCGGCGTATTATCCCCGAAATTCCACCTTACCGAATCGATATTGGTCTGGTTTGGAATGGTGAATGTAGTAGGCGCTTCGGCACAGATTCCGGCAAAATTAAACCGGGCCGGCGCAAAATAACTTTGAATGAAATTGGGAAAACCAAAACGGGGAACCGAAGGAGCCGCCAGCATAATACTATTCCGGAAATTACAGGCTAAGCCGGCAGCATTAGGATTGGCTATTTCCATTAACCGGCCGGTCTGGGTTTTACTTAGGTAAATTTTGCCGTTAGAAGCCAGTTGCATGGCATACACGCCGCTGGTGATAGGGGCAATTACTGTTTTTGAGGCAATGATTGCGGCAGTAGTGCCTAAAGCAATATTAAATTGGGAACAATCAGTCCCGCCGGCAAAATAAAGTTTGCTGCCATCCGGCGAAAATTCAGTGTCAAATACCGGTTGCCCTGGTGGCATGAGTTGTCTCGGATTGCTGATCTGCCCGGTCTTATCGTTAAAATCCAGAAGCCAGGCGCCGCTGTTTCCGTAAGTGGCCGATAAATGTTTGCCCGATGGAGAAGCCTTTAAGGTACCACCGCTAAAGACAGGCGTGGTGAGCGGTAAGTTATTGGAAACCGGGATGGGATCTATGCCGGAAGCCGTAATTTTCAAGGCTACAAAATCCAGTTGTGATGTAGGGGTATCCCGGATCGTGATAACCCAGATATCCTGATGATTGCCGTGGTGAACTGCCGTTAATTTATCGAAAATACCGGAGCCCAGGCCCAGCAGCGGGGTGTTTTTGGTTGCTGCTACTACTTCTCCCGTGCCATTATTCGCCGTAATATCTACTTCGCTGTAACTTAAATTAACCCAAAGGGGATTAGTTATGCCAGATTTTAATTTGGTGAAAATATAGTAATGTGAAGTGCTTCCCGGTTTTGGGATTATAATGGCTGGTTGCGCTGCTTGTTTATTGCCCGTTAAGCCGGTACCATTCTGCATTACCTGGTGCAACCGGTTCCAAACTGTTTCGCCATCGGTATAAAAAAGCAAATTGCCGGCCTTATCCGAAATAGTAGCAGAGCCGAAAGGAGTATCCATGGCGCTGTTCAGGAAACTTACCGGCAAACCGGCCGCATTAAATTCCAAAGATGCATTTTGCCCGAAATACCAGTTATCGGTTTCACGCTGGGCAAAAACGGTAAGCTGGCAGGCCAGAAAAAAGAAAACAAAACTTATAATTCGGATCATGACTTTTTACTTCAAAAACAGTACTGTTTTCACGGGTTCTTAATGCACTACTTCAACCCAGCCTTTGTACAGCTGTTTGGTTTGTAAATGCTGAAGTTGGTAATAATAAACGCCCGCTGGCGGCGCCTGCTTAGGCCAGTCGTTTTTATAGGAATCGGTTTCGTAGATAAGGTTGCCCCAGCGGTTAAAGATCCGCAACGAAAACGACCCCGGCAGGAAACCCCGCAGCATGAAATTATCGTTGGCCTGGTCGCCATTAGGCGTAATCACGTTGGGAACTTCAAAATCTTCCGGACAGTCTTTAAAAACTACCTTTACCGAATCGGTAAACGAACAGCCGCGGTGTTGCACCGTTACTTTATAATAACCTTCCCTGGATACAAAAATTTCCGGTTTGGTGCTGCCGGTGCTCCATTTGTAAGTGGCGCTTTTGAAAGAGGTGCTCAACTTAACCAGCCGGAACGGGCAGGTTTCAACCACTTTCTGGGAGAAAATTGCCGGACCCGGGATAGCTTTTATTATTATGGAATCGCGGGTTTTGCAATTGTTCTTATTCCAGACGTCAATCCAATAAATACCCGGCCGGGAAATGGTGGCAAAAGAAGAATCGGTGCCTATGCTCCACAAGCGTTTATCGGTAGAGGCCGGCACCGATAATACCAGCTTCGAGCCGGAGGCGCACATTTCCTGATCGGGCCCTAAATTAACTACCGGCATCGGGCTGATCTGCACCGGCAGCGTTATGCTTCGGGTGCGGTTATTCATAAGCACTACCGTTAAGGTTACCTGGTAGGTTCCGCTGGAAGTAAACTGGTGGATCGGGTTCAGGCTGGTAGAAATATTGGCAGCACCGCTAAGCGAATCGCCGAAATTCCAGAGAACGCTTTTGAAAGGGCGGGGCCGGTAAATGCTGAATAAGGTCTGTTCGCCGATGCACAAATTCTTAGGCCTGATGGAAGGAAGCCACAAATAACTCTGGTTGAAATTCGGCAATCCGTGTTCGCTTCTGATGGGGCTTCCCGGGTTCGGGCTTAAGGCCTGGAAGTTCATTTGGAAACCAACTTTCCTGGCACTGCTATCTGGCTGGTTGATAACGGTTAACAAGCGGTTTGTAGGCGGAATATCGGTATTGGCAACGTAGATCCGGCCGGTATTGGCCAGCTGCAAGGCCGCCGCATAAATAGACATGGTCGTTCCAATCCTGATCCGGCTGTTGCGGATAGAATCCGGGTGGCCGGCGCCGGCCTCCAGGTTAAACTGGAAGATCTCCGCGGTGCTACCTTGTACGCTGGCGTATAATTTACTGCAATCCCGGGAAAATTCCAGCCCGTAAGCCCGCACCATTCCCGGTATCCGGATCGGGTTAGAAACCACCCCCGTAGAATCGTTGAAATCGTAGATCTCGATCAGGTTTAATTCCTGAATGGCCACTGCCAGTTTCCGGCCGTCCGGCGAAGCTTTCATGTAACCAATGGTATTGTAATTAGGATAACTGCCGGCGTGCGAAATACCGACTTTGCTTACCACCGGCGGCATAATGCCTGCCATGGTCAGTTTATACGCGTAAAAACTATCGTTTTGCGATCCTGAACCGTGCGTAATAACCCAAACGTCGCGGGTGTAGCCATGGTCTACGGCCGTAATTTTTTCGGAAACCGGCAATTGCGGGCCAAGCCCCGGCACCGTAATATTTTTTGCCAGTACGCTGCCCTGGTAATTGTTGGCGGCCTGGTTTATAACCGAATATTTAAGGCTGTTAACGCCGCCCAGGGCATCTACCGTAAAAAGATAATGCAGGTTGGTATAAGGCTGCTCCACAATTATGGAAGATTGCGAAGCCGACTGGTGGCCGCTTAACGGAAACCCGTTATTCATTTTATTATGGAAACGGTTAAAAACGGTATCGCCGGCGGTGTAAAAAAGCAGGAAGCCCAGGCTGTCGGAAATGGTGGCGCAGCCTTCCAGCGCTTTCATTTTGCTGTTATTCAGGTAGACCGGCTGGGGGGCCGTTGGGTTAAACCAAAGACCGGCGCGGCTACCAAAATACCAGTATGCCGTTTCTTTCTGCCCGAAAGCAAGGGAACTCACCAGAAAAAATAATACAAACAGAAAACTCGAAATTACCGGAAATCGCATGCAGAACGGAAGAAGATTGGGTGCTTTATAAAGTAGTCGCAAATAAAGAGCAAAACGTTGCCTGAAGAACAAGATAAAATTTAGCTTTTACAACTCCTGTTTCAACAGGAAGCGGGATAGGGGCAATCGGCAGGGGTAAGGACAAAAAAAAATCCGGCCACTTTTTCAGTGACCGGACTTTTTTATTTTTGATGAATTGTGCAGGAGCTTTCTAAAAATGGCAGTGCGTTAAGTAATTTCGCAACAGACCAGAAACCTTTAAGATTACCTTCGTTCTGGTTTTCCTACTGTCAGCCGATGAGGTCCTTCGCTAACACTCAGGATGACGTCTTGGAGAGAAATTTTTATTCACTTTCCTGCATTAATTCTTCCAGGATCTTCTGGGCCGCCACGGAAATAACGGTTCCCGGTCCAAATATACCGGCTACGCCGGCATCGTACAGGAACTGGTAATCCTGGGCCGGAATAACGCCGCCTACAATTACCAAAATATCGCCCCGGTCCAGCTTTTTAAGTTCGGCAATCAGTTGCGGAACTAAGGTTTTGTGGCCGGCCGCTAAAGATGATAACGCCTACAACGTGTACATCGTTTTCGGCGGCCTGCATGGCTACTTCGTCCGGCGTCTGGAATAAAGGCCCTATGTCTACATCGAAGCCCAGGTCGGCAAAAGAAGTAGCAATAACTTTGGAACCCCGGTCGTGGCCGTCCTGACCCATTTTGGCTACCATAATGCGGGGGCGGCGGCCTTCCAGTTTCGGCAAACTGGTCGGCCATTAGCGGGCTTTGGTAAAATTTTCATCGTCGGATAGTTCGGCGGAATAAACGCCGGAAATGGCTCTGATCACAGCTTTATGTCTTCCATATATTTTTTCCAAGGCATCGATATTTCGCCTAAAGTAGCACGTTACGCGGGCCGCTTCTACGGCTAAGGCTAATAAATTTCCGTTCCCGGTACGGGCAGCTTCGGTTAAGGTCATTTAAGGCTTTTTCTACTTCAGCCTGGTTCCGGTTTCGGCTCTTAAGTTTTGCCAGGCGTTCCAGTTGCGACTTCGCGAACGGCGGTATTATCAATATCCAGGATCTCAATGTTGTGAGTCTTCGCGTTTTCGAGCTGGTATTTGTTTACGCCCACAATTACATCTTTGCCGGAATCGATGCGGGCCTGTTTGCGGGCAGCGGCTTCTTCGATGCGCATTTTGGGTAAACCGGTTTCAATGGCTTTGGCCATGCCGCCCAGTTCTTCTACTTCCTGAATCAATTCCCAGGCTTTATGCGCCAGTTCGTGCGTTAAGTGCTTCTACGTAATACGAGCCGCCCCACGGGTCTACGGTTTTGGTAATATTGGTTTCGTGCTGCAGATAAATCTGGGTGTTGCGGGCAATGCGGGCCGAAAAATCGGTTGGCAGGGCAATGGCTTCGTCTAGGGCGTTGGTGTGCAAACTTTGCGTACCGCCCAGCGCCGCTGCCAAAGCTTCTACAGTGGTGCGGGCCACGTTGTTAAACGGGTCTTGTTCGGTTAAGCTCCAGCCGGAAGTCTGGCAATGGGTGCGCAAGCTCAGCGATTTTTCGTTTTTCGGATTGAATTGTTTCAGCAGTTTGGCCCACAGCATGCGGGCGGCCCGCATTTTGGCAATTTCCATAAAATGGTTCATGCCAATGGCCCAGAAAAATGACAAGCGCGGGCGCAAAGGCATCAATGTCCATGCCGGCTTTTAAACCGGTGCGCACATATTCCAGGCCATCGGCCAGGGTATAAGCCAGTTCCATGATCGGCCGTGGCGCCGGCTTCCTGCATGTGGTAACCCGCTAATGCTAATGGAGTTGAATTTGGGCATGTGCTGCGAGGTATATGCGAAAATATCGGCAATAATGCGCATGCTGGGTTCCGGCGGGTAAATGTAGGTGTTGCGCACCATGAATTCTTTCAGAATATCGTTCTGAATGGTGCCGCTAAGTTGTTCCGGCTTCACGCCTTGTTCTTCGGCGGCTACAATGTAAAACGCCAGAATCGGCAGTACCGCTCCGTTCATAGTCATGGAAACGCACATCTGATCCAGCGGAATCTGGTCGAACAGTATCTTCATGTCCAGGATCGAATCAATGGCCACGCCGGCTTTCCCACATCGCCTACTACCCGCGGGTGATCGGAGTCGTAGCCGCGGTGGGTTGCCAAATCGAAAGCTACCGATAAGCCTTTTTGCCCGCCGGCTAAATTGCGGCGGTAAAAAGCGTTGCTTTCTTCGGCGGTGGAAAACCCGGCGTACTGCCGGATGGTCCAGGGGTTGTGCACGTACATGGTGCTGTATGGTCCGCGTAAAAATGGTGCCAGGCCGGCGGCAAAGTCCAGGTGCTCAAAAGAAACGGTATCCTTTTCGGTATAAAAACTCTTTAACGGAATCTGCTCCGCCGTTTGCCAGTCCGTAGGTTCGGTACGTCCGGGGTGGGCCGCTTCCCAAACCGAATTAAAATCTATCTTCGTAAAATCAGGCTTCATGTTCGTAGGTTCGTAGTTCGAATGTTCGAATTTTCGTAGTTCGAATTTTCGTATTTTGAATTTATGATTTATTTATTGGCTTGAAGATTTCTTTAATAATGAAGTTCTTAAGCTATTTAGCATTCTTTGTACTTTGTCAATTTGTTCCGTTACCGCTGAAATTTTTTCTGAAGCAATAAAACCGAAAGACTTTGCCAGTAAAACCTGGGTTTCCAATTCAAAGGCCGATCCCATTGCAACATTTAGAAATTGTAGAAATTCTTTGTCATAATTTCTTCCGGCGCCTTCCGCAATATTAGACGGAATGGAAACCGCTGAACGGTTAATTTGCGAAGTAAGTCCGAATTTTTCTTCTGCCGGAAAAAGCCTGGGAAGTGCATAAATTTCCTTCGCCAACTCCATTGCTTCCTGCCAAACCTTCAGTTCTTTAAATTTATGCATGCGTTCCTGATTCGTAGGTTCGTAGTTCGAATATTCGTAGTTCGAATGTTCGTAGATTCGTATTTTTGAAAAAATGAAAAATTAAACTAAATATTTTAAATACACCTTACGAAGAATCGAACTACGAATATTCGAACTACGAACCTACGAACAATCGAACTACGAATATTCGAACTACGAACCTACGAAAATTCGAACCTTCAAACAATCGAACATCTAATCCAACGGTACTTCCTCTACCAGCACTTTCTTCTGAATGCAGTTGATGATCGAATTAATATCGCAGCCGTGGAAAATAAACTGGTCGAAACCTTTTTCGATCATCTCTTCCTCCATGTTTACCGGCGAAGCAGCCATGATGAGCACGGGTTTATGATCGTGGTTGCGGATGCGGTCGGTTAATTCTTTGTCGAAACGGTGGTAATCTTCTTCCGAACCGGAAAGCACCACCACTTTTGCTTTGTCGTTTTCCAGGCCGTTAACCGCATCCTGCAGGGTTGCGAACTGGTAGATCATCGTGTCGAAGTTGGCGCAGTCGAAGAATTCTTTGGCAAAGGTGGCGTGAATATGTTCGTTTATCTTGGTGCCGATTACGGCAATAATGGCCCGGGCTTTTTTCTTCTTTTTCCGGAAGTGTAATTCCGACGCCAGGCGCATCACTTCAAAAGAATAGGCCGCCCGTTTGGTGTCGAAATTCTTGTTCTGCATGAGCTGTTCCGGATCGAAATCTACTTTTTCGTTTTGGTTCGGGAATTTATTGGTGCCCACCAGAATTTGTTCGCGGTTCATTAAGGCCCGGTACTGCTGTTCGGTAGCCTTTCCGATTTCGACGGCAATAAATCCATTTTCCAGCGCTTTGTTAAAGCCGCCCTGTTGCTCTAATTGCTGAAAGAATTCCCAGCTTTTTTCGGCCAGTTCTTTGGTCAGGTTTTCCAGGTAAAAAGAGCCGGCGGCCGGATCGATGGCTTTGTCCAGGTAAGCTTCTTCTTTTAGAATTACCGAAATATTGCGGGCTACCCGGGCAGAAAATTCATCGGGCGCTTTGTATAATTTGTCAAATGGAGCCACCGACAGCGAATCGCAGCCGCCCAGAATGGCCGACATGGCCTCCGTGGTGCCCCGCAGCAGGTTTACGTGTGGATCGAAAACGGTGTGGTACCAGCGCGAAGTAGAAACGTGGATCTTCAGGCGGCTGGCCAGCTCACCTGCTATACCGTAATTATTTACCACCGCGCTCCAAAGCAAACGGATGGCCCTCAGCTTGGCAATTTCAAAGAAATAATTAGTGCCGGCCGTTAACTGGAACTGCATGCGGCTGATCACTTTTTCGGCGGGAATACCTTCGTTCTCAGCAGCGGTAATGGCACAAATGGCGGCGCTTAAAACCAAGCCAACTTCCTGGCTTAACAGGCTGCCCCGGTTGCTGAACTGCTGGCCGTTAATGGTAACCGGGTAAAGGCCCGGCACATCGGTAACCAGTTCCAGCATCTGGGTAAAGCTGCCGCAGGGCGGGGCTTTGTAAGGCTGATCATCTATGGGTTCAAAATGAATAAAGCCGCGCAGCAGATCCAGGTTAAAATTCAGCTTGCGGGCGGCATTCAGGTAATCGCGCAGGTAAATTTCCGGCGAAACCGGGAACGTGAAGCAGATATAGGCGCCGCGGGTATTGGGTTGGCTCAACAGGTACTCAAAATCGAAATCTACGGGTTCTTTCAGAAAAAAATGAACGCCGGTAGCGCCTTTGGCTAAAGCCTGGGCTGCTTCTTCAATAAAGGGGTTGGCATCTTTCCGTACGTAAAAAACCTGTACATTTTCCCAGCAATTATCGCGGTTTTTAGATGTCCGTACGTAGGGGAAATCGTCGGGTCTGGCGGCCCGGTTTTGGGGCAGGTCGTGGCGGGTGTAAAAAGGCTTTACCGTAAAGCCTTCGCTGGTTTTCCAAAGCAGCGAATCATAGGGGGCGTCGCGCAGATCTTTGCGGATCCGCTCATCCCAGGCCTGCGGCGAAAGGGCATTAAATTCAGTAAAAAGCGGCGATTCTGAAGGCGCTTTGCTCATAAGGTACGCGTTTGTATTGAAAGGTAAATATACGGTTTTTGTAAGGGCCTCAGCTAAAAAAAGTAAAAATTCGGCGGTTAATGCAGTTCTTCCGTAAAAACCGCAAACCACTTTTTCAGATGAAAACCATACCGAATTTATACATAGGCACCTCCGGCTGGAGCTACCGCTGGAAAGGTTTATTCTACCCCGAAGACCTGCCCAGCGCCGATTACCTGCCTTATTACGCCCAGCATTTCAACACCACCGAAATAAACAGCAGCCACTACCATTACACCATGGCCAAAACCATCGAAAAATGGCTGGCTACCACGCCCCCGGAATTCCGGTTTGGGGCCAAAATGCACAAAGAAATAACCCACGTACAACGCCTGGCCGATGCCGAAACTCAGGTAGAAAAATGGATGAGCCGCTATTTATTGATGGGCGAAAGATTAGGCCCGGTGCTGGTGCAGATCCCGGCCAGTTTGCGGTTCGATAGGCCACTGGCCGAAGACTTTTTCCGGCTGCTGCGCGATAAATATCCGGAGCAGTTGTTTGCCATGGAAGTGCGCCATAAAAGCTGGCTCGAAGAAGAACCCATAGATCTGCTCCGCGATTATGAAATAACATTTGTGATAGCCGATTCGCCCCGCTGGCCTAAGCTCGATATTACCACCACCAATAACGTTTATTTGCGGCTGCACGGCCAGGAAAGGTTATATTCCGGCCCTTATTCCGACGAAGCCCTGGAACGCTATGCTTATATGATAAACGACTGGCTGCTGGATGAAAAAGAAGTTTGGGTTTATTTTAACAATACCATGTTCGGCAATGCCGTTGCCGACGCAAAGCGGCTACAGGAAATGGTAGTGAATATTTGAATGGTGAATTGCTAATTGAAAAAACGCTATGATTCTGGCCTGAAAAAACCTTTAGTTGCTTAATATAATTGACCAGTTTTGAAATAGTTGGGCTAAATCACTAAAGCTATAATTGTAAAAAAAAAACCTCCCCGAATTTTCGGAGAGATTTTTTGCTAAGGGTAAGCAATTTGAATAACAAACACTTGTTTAAAATTTCGAAGATAATCCCCATTTGCGAATGTTCTCACCGGCAAACATTTTTGTGGTAACATTAACAGGTTTATAACGATTCTTTTTATACGTTTTTTCGCCTTGCCAAACAACTTTTTTAGTTACACCACTGCGTTTTGGTCGTTTGTTACCGAATACCGCGCCGGCATCTGCCGCCAAGGTACTGAAAAGAAAGGCCATAATAATAAGTAAGGTTTTCATAGCATTAGCATTAAGATTGTAGTTAAGAGTTTGAGAATAGAAAGCATTATTTCATTTTCTGAATTTGTTTTCAGACTGAGGAGTTCTTGGTAAAATATAATTTCAAGCTTGATAATATACTTTACGGTTTTCCTTTTTTTCAGCTATAGGAATTTATAAAACAGGTAGATGATATGGCCAGGATGCAAGGGCGAAATAAAAATAGTTATGTTTCTGACATTTAGGCCTGGCCGGCGTTTTCAGGAAGGTGAAGAAACATTGGGTGGGTTAAAAACACAAAAAAAACCTGAAGCAAAAACTTCAGGTTTTTTGTGTTTTATTCCTTAATGCCTTTTATTTCCCGGAAACTTCTTTTACCAGGTCTACTTCAAAAAAACGAGAATCGGCTCCGTTTTTAAGTTTGTAAGTGATTTGGCGCTTCTTTCCGGTTGGTTTGCTGTTTACGTCACCTTCTTGGTAGATCGGAAATTCCTGGGTTAGCTTATTGTTTTTAATGGTGAATTTATCATGACCGGCATAGCCTTTTTTAAGCTCTGGATTTTGACTGGTTTCCGGAAAATTAACCTGGCTCATTGATTTGCCATTATTTACCGAAAAAGCGATCACTTTACCATAGCTGCCGCTACCGGCCGATTGCGTATAAATTAAAAGTTCCGGGTAGCCGTCGGCATTCAGATCGCCAATTTCCGCCCCGGTTACCGGTTCTGTTTCCAGCGTTTCGGCACGGTTAGTAGCAGTAAGCCCGGAAGGCTGAATGGTAACTTGTTGAAGGGAGCCTTTGCCAATTGCTTTAACCGAAAACGCTATGTTTTTAAACGTTAAAATTTTATTGAATGCTGCTGAAGGCGCTTGAATTTTCTTTTCCTGCGCTATAGTATCCTGGTCCTTAACCTGTAGTGAATCGTTATTGATTTTGGAGATTGAGTCTGTTTTATTTTTTGGCAGGGTGCTGTAATTGTCAGTTTCGCTCCGCTTTTCGGAATTATTACAACCCAAAAAGAAAAAAGATGCGGCAACGGCAAAAAGGAAATAAACTGGTTTGGTCATGTAGAACTTTTGGTTTAGGGTATGGTAGTAGCATATATCATGCAACACAACAAGCAGGTTGCATATTGGTAGCCAAAATCATAAAAAAACCTGAAGTTTTAAGCTTCAGGTTTTTTATAACAGGTAGTCTAAATTTATCGTTTGGCTTTCGGTCGTACACCTTCCCCGGCAAACATATGCTTGGTAGGTACTTTCTTTTTACCAAAAGTTTTTTTGTATTTCCCTTCTCCGTTGTAGCTAATTTTTCCTTTAGGTACGTTTTTATGTTTTCTGGCTTTACCGCCTTCATCGGCGTTTGCAAAGGAAATACTAAACATGAAGGCTATGGCTAATAGTAAGGTTTTCATAGATATAAGAATTAAAACAATTAGGAATAATTTAATTTTATTATAAGTTTGTTTTCAGGTCCGGCTTTCGCCTTAGTTAGATTATTTTTGTTGTATCTTGCTATACGGTGCTGTTTTAGCTATGGCCACTAAAATATTTTCCTGAAAAGTTCATATGTTATAATTGCTAATTAAAACTTAAAATAGTAATATTTTATAGCATTAAAGAGGGGTTTGAACCAAAGTAATTTCCGGCACCTTTTTCAGATGCAGTCAGGTAAGTAGTTTCTAAAGCTCAAACCTTTTACCTTTGCAATGTGAACACACCCCGATTTATAAGTACCCTTTCCGTTAAAGGCCTGCTGCTCTGTTTGGCGTTTACCGCAGCGGTTGGCTGCCAGCGCACCTTTTACCCGGAGCCCAAACTAAAGAAAACTTCTATAGCGGTTACTGCTGCCGTACCCCCCGATGAAGCGGCAGAAAGCACGATAATACCTTACCGGGAAAAGGTAACCAGGCAAATGGCCGAAGTCGTAGGTTTTGCCCCGGCGCCTTTAGAAAAATTAGCCCTGGAATCGCCGGTCGGGAATTTTGTAGCGGATCTCCAACGCCAGCAAGCCGAAATTCTTACCGGCAAACCCGTAGACATCGGGCTGATGACGGCCGGCGGCATCCGCACCCCGCTCCGCCAGGGCAACCTTACCGTTGGCGATATTTTTGAACTGATGCCTTTCGAAAATGAACTGATGGTAATTACGGTAACCGGGCAGGTGGTGCAGCAACTATTAACCTACGCGGCCCAGGCTCACATTTACCCGCTGGCAACCAAAGCCATTTCTACCAGCAACGTAACGTACACCATAAATAATAACCAGCCCCAGGATATCCTGGTTGGCGGGCAGCCGCTTGATCTTACCAAAACCTATACCATTGCCTTAACCGATTACCTGGCCAAAGGCGGCGATAATTTAGACTTTATAAAGACCCAGGTAAGCTCCGAAAAAACAGGAATGTTGCTGCGCGAAGTAATAACCAAACACATTAAGGAGTTAACCGCCCAGGGCAAACCGGTAGAAGCAAAAATAGAAGGTCGGGCTACCATCTTCGATCCGGCGGCAGCTCCGCAACCGGTTCTGGTTCCGGTTCCGGTGCCTGCGCCTAAAAAACCGAAAAAATAGAAAATACCCTTTTGGAAAGGTCGAAGGCAGATTTTACCAAAAGGTATATCCTCCGGCCAGGGGAGCATTTCGCTAACCATCAAAAATCGAATAATCGAACATCGAACAATCGAATATCGAAATGAACCATCGAATAATCGAAAAATGAACAGAAGAGAATTTCTCCGCAATAGCCTGGTTGGCGCGGCCGGTATCAGCCTGCTGGGTTTGCCGTTTTCTGCCGAAGCCAAAAATAAAAATAAGAAGCTCGTAATCCTGCACACCAACGACATGCATTCCCGCATCGACCCGTTCCCGAACGATGGCCGGACCAATGGCGGTATGGGCGGCATGGCCCGGCGGGCTACCTTGATCAAACAGATCCGGGCCAAAGAAAAAAATGTATTGCTGCTTCGATTCCGGCGATATTTTTCAGGGAACGCCTTATTTTAACTTCTTTGGCGGCGAACTGGAATACAAACTCATGACCCAGATGCGTTACGATGCCGCTACCCTGGGCAACCACGATTTCGATAATGGCCTGGCGGGTTTGCAAAGCAATTGCCGCACGCCGGCTTTCCCTTCATTAATCGGCCAATTACGATCTTAGCAATACCATTCTGAAAGATCAATTTCAGCCTTATAAAATATTTGAAAAAGCAGGAGCTTAAAGATCGGGGTTTTTGGTTTGGGAATTGAGCTGGCGCGGATTGGTAGCTACGAAAGAATTACGCCAGATACCGTTTACCTCGACCCGGTGCAGCGGGCCAAGGAAATGGTGAAGATTCCGCGAAAGAACAGGAATGTAATTTGGTTATCTGCCTTTCGCATTTGGGTTATAAGTACGACACCGATAAAATAGACGACCGGAAACTGGCCGCGCAGGTAGGCGGCATCGATCTGATTTTAGGCGGCCACACGCATACTTTTATGGAAGAACCGGAAACCATTATCAGCCCGGGCAGGGACAAGAAACGCTGATTAACCAGGTAGGTGGTCGGGTATGAACCTGGGCCGCATCGATTTTGAATTCAGCACCAGCGGACAAGAAAAAAGGCGTATGCAGCTGCTGTTTTACCGGTACACGAACGTACTGTAATAACTTCGTAATTAAATAATTTTTTGTTTAGAATATTTTTTAATCATTTTTGTAGTCCCTCAAAAGTTCTTGCAGGTGAATTCCACACAGAAGAAAGAAGATGCAGCGATGTTGATGGTAAAAGACTGCACGACAGTATGGAGTAATTGTCTACAGGTAATTAAGGAAAATATTGGCGAGCAGAGCTACAAAACGTGGTTCGAGCCAATCGTGCCTTTGACTTCCCTGAACGATAATGTCCTGACTATACAGGTGCCAAGCCAGTTTTTTTACGAGTGGCTGGAAGAGCATTATGTAAGCTTGCTCAAGAAAGTAATTTACCAGGAACTGGGCAGCGAAGGCCGCTGGAATATTCTATTATTGTAGACCGGGGCAACGCATCTAACAAACCCCAGACGGTAAACATTCCTACCAAGAAAATCCCGCAGGCGGTGGTCAATTCGTACCAGCCGGAGCAGCAGCTTTTTACGAAATCCGTTCGAATCGAAAACCATCGACCGCAACTTCCTGAATTCGCAGCTGAACGCCAGCTTATAACTTTCGATAATTACATTGAAGGCGACTGCAACCGGCTGGCCCGTTCGGCTGGTTATGCCGTAGCCAACAAACCCGGCACTACTTCTTTTAACCCGCTAATGGTTTACGGTGGCGTAGGGCTGGGCAAAACGCATTTGGTGCAGGCCATCGGCAACCACATCAAAAGCACCAGCGCCGGAGAAGTTTGTGCTGTACGTTTCGTCGGAGAAATTCGTGAACCAGTTCATCGAATCGCTGAAGACCAACAGCGTGCAGGATTTTGCCAATTTTTACTTGCTGGTAGATATTCTGATCATTGACGATGTGCAGTTCCTGAGCGGCAAAGAGAAAACCCAGGAAATGTTCTTCCACATCTTCAACCACCTGCACCAGTCCGGCAAGCAGATCGTGATGACTTCCGATTGTGCCGCCGCGCAGACCTGAAAGGCTTGGAAGAGCGTTTGCTTTCCCGCTTTAAGTGGGGCCTAACCGCCGATTTGCAAAGCCCGGATTTTGAAACCCGCATGGCCATTATCCAGAAAAAAATGCAGTCCGATGGCATCGATATTCCGGATAACGTGGTGGAGTACCTGGCTTACTCCGTAGATACCAACGTGCGGGAACTGGAAGGCGTGCTGATTTCGTTGATTGCGCAATCGTCGCTTGAACCGCAAGGAAATTGACCTGGAACTGGCCAAAGGCGCGCTTAAAGCACATTATTGAAGACGTAGAAACCGAAGTAAACCTGGATTTTATTCAGAAAACCGTAGCCGAATATTTCAAGGTTACCTTGGATTCGCTGAAAGCCAAAACCCGGAAAAAAGAAATTGTAACGGCGCGGCAGGTGGCTATGTATTTCGCCAAGGAATTCACCAGCCATTCGCTTAAATCCATTGGTTACCATTTCGGCGGCCGCGACCACAGCACCGTTATTCACTCCGTGCAAACCGTTTCGGATTTGATCGATACCGATAAAAAATTTAAAGCTTCGATTCAGGAACTTCAGAAGAAATTTAAAACCAAAAATTAGAATGTTCGAATTTTCGTAGTTCGAATGTTCGTAGTTCGATATTTCTATTTTAAAACGCTATACTTTTTCGGCTGAAAAGTATAGCGTTTTTTTGTTGCAGGGTTGTGCGTAAAGCGTTTCGCTACCTCTACCCATAACAGTATTGAAATTCGAAACCAAAAATTAGCTTTTTCGATATTTCGTAGTTCAATTTTTCAACTTTAAAAACGCTATACTTTTTTAACCCAAAAGTATAGCGTTTTTTTTTGTGGCTCCCGTAAAAGCTGCATTATGAAACACATAAGGTTTCTTTTGCAGCTTTTTTTGTTTGCAATGGTTTTTGGTTGTACCACTATGTCGGAAACGGCTAAGTCGCGGCTTACCAATGGCTATTATGTAACCAAAACCCCTCAGGGAATAAAAGAATCGCGGTATGTGTATTACCAGAACGATACCATCCGGATCTACTCCGTAAGCAAGGCTGATAACAAGACCATCGATACTGCCCGGGCTTCCGTTTTGATTTTTCCGGCAGAAACTAAAAAAGCGCCAGACAATTTTTCGTTCAGCAAGCGATCGTTGAGCGTGAATTTTCAGACCATACTATTCAAGTTCAGGCCTGCTACCGCTAATATTCCTAATCAGCTCAATACCGCATTTAACTTTAACATTTACCTGGGGCGACGCACCGATATTTACCGGATCAATTACCAGACTAACCCGCTGGGTTTAAACAAACGCAAGTTCGACCGGTTAGCTTTCAGTTACGGTTTTTTTACGGGCCTTGGCGAAACTCCAATGAGTGGCAGCGTAACCCAAAACCAGATTGCCTATACGTACGATGGTTTGGTCTGGATGAATGGGGTAGGAGGCATTGTAGGAACGAGAAGTTTTACTCTTGGGGCAGGTGTTGGTATGGATCAATTACTGGATCGCAACCACGATATCTGGATCTACCAGCGCAAGCCCTGGCTCGGATTTTTATTAGGTATTAAATTAAGATAAGCTTTATGGCAGATCTGGTTTTTTCTGTTAACAATGCCGTTTTCAAATGAAAAAAAGCCTGCTGCAACTTTATGCAACAGGCTTTTTAACTGCGAATCAGTTTTAAATTATTGCGCCGGAGTAGTTACTCCAGACGGGAAAAGGATATCGATGATCTCCCGCGGTACCGTTTTCTTTTTCTGTACTTCGGCCTGGCGCCAGTCGTATTGCGTATCGTAAGCTTTGTCGCCGTAAATAATAAAGGCTCCATCGGTTAACGCCGCATTTGGCGGCATTCCATTTCTAACCGGTGCGGGTTGATGGCCTGGCGGGCGGCCCGGATACCAGATGCGGTAATAACCGGCGGCCGGGTAATGTCCGGGCGGAACTTTAAAGCTATGGGGTGTGGTGTGCGGGAATTTTTTAGAATTTCCTTTGCCTTTATCTGCCTTATACGATTTGTCTTTTTTACCTTTCTCCTGCGATTTACCCTGTTCCGGGTAGTAACCCGTACTGCTGGAATACTTGTGTTTGTTGCCTTTTCCTTTGCCGTTATCTTTGGCCAGCGCCTCAGAACCGCTGAAGATCAGGGTGCCACATGCTAAAAAGAGTACCGGTATTTGAAATTTCCTTTTCATGGTTTTATAATTTTAGGGGAACAGCATTGCTGCCGACCGGAATATTACAAGCATTATGCCATAAATCAAATTGCATAAAAATGTAAGAAAAACGCTATCCTTTTCAGTTGAAAAAGATAGCGTTTTTCTTCAGGCATCAGGCTTTGCTTATAGCGGAATGTTAATGTTAATTCCCGGATGCGGCGCCGGCTGTACAATTACTTTTTCGCGGTAATAATAGTGAGCGCCTTTTTTGCAATGCCCGTTGCAGGCGTGTTTCGGCTTTTTATAATAATGTTTGTGGTGGCCTTTTCCTTTTCCGGGACCATGGCCTATTGCGTTGGCATGAAAAACGAAAGCAGAAAAAAATAATAAGCCGGAAATGAGCGATAAAAATACTTTCATATTTTAATTGGGATTGTTGGGTTAAACGTAGGAAAAACCGCAGGCAGGCAATATTTATACCACAAGTTTCCTGATCCCTAAATTAATGAAAGCATTATTGCTATGTCACTACACAAACGGGTAGTTGCATGGAAGACTTAATCGAAAAGCTCGGAAATGAGTTTGGCGCCGCCGAAAAAAATGAACAGCCAGATCAGACCTTTAATAAAAAAGAACAGGAAGCCGGCAATGCCCAGTTTCTTTAAGCGGTCTTTTAGTTTAGACATGGTTCCTGCTGTAAGTTTCCTTAGAAGAGGTTGGTTACTAAAAGTTTAGTTTTGAGTTTTATCGATCAGCTCAAAACGGTGCCGTTCGGCCATAATTTCCAGGTTCTCTTTTATCAGGGTAATGTTTTTGCGGCGTTTAATAGATTTGGTATCTACGGTTAATTGTTGGCCGTCTTTTAAATGGAATTGCAGCAGGTTGGGCAATATTTGGAGCTTAGTTACCTCTTCAAACGCAATTACCAGTTTGGGCCGGAAATGGCCTTTTTTCTGGACAATGTAAGCCGGCGTAATTTCCAGGTAAGATTGGGTTCCAAAGATAGAGGTGTTCTGCGCCAGAATGTAGATCAGGTAAAGGAACGCTAACAGCAGGAAAATAATGTGCAGGTAGCTGCGGTCGTTGGCCGGGTTTTCGGTAAAGAGTAAAGCGCCGCCATAGGCCAGCCAGAAAAATACAATGGCCAGCTGCACACTAAACGAAATGCGGGAAGTTTTTAACGGACGGATACCAACGCGTAACAATGACCTCATACCAAAGTTTATTGGGGTTCTGAATTGGTTGCAAGGTATAAAATAAACGGCAACTTTTAAATAAGTTGCCGTTCCGGGATAGGTTTATTCCTTATCGCTCAAGGTGGCCGAAACCGTAATTTCCGGCACCCCGGCTAAGGACCGGCTTACCGGGCAGTTCTCTTTAGCCTCCTGCACCAGTTTTTGGAAATCGGCTTCTTTTACTTCGTTTATGGTAGCATCCACTGTCAGGTCTATTTTAGAAATAAAAGGGCCCCGGTCGTCTTTGCTCATCGCAACCTGCGCTTCAGTCTGGATATACTTTGGTTTATGCCCGTTTTTTTCCAGCAGGCTGCTCAGGAACATCGAAAAGCAACCCGCCAGGGCGCTGCCTATCAGTTCTTCCGGGTTCGTGCCCGATTTGTCGTCTTCGAAACGTGAGCCAAAAGAGTAGGTAGCATTTAAAGCCCCGCTTTCTGTAGAAACATTGCCTCTGCCGTCTTTTAAGCCACCGTGCCAGATAGCATTTCCAATTTTATTTGCCATAGTTTTAAGTATTTTTAAATGATTGTTAGAATTAGTTTAGAAGATGGCTCCTTTTTATAAAAATTGTTAGCGTTTAGAAAGGCCCCTTAACCGAAAGCCGGAATATTCCGTTGCTAATATTGGGGTAATCAGCCGTTCCTACGTAAGCTATTGCCGGCGGTTTTGTTTCGGAAATATTAAGATATATTTAACCGGAATTCAGCTTCGTCAACTAATTGTGTTTCCCTAAGTTAACAAAAGAAATCGCCATGAAACTATTATTATTAACGTTTGGCACCCTTTTGCTGGCGTTGCAAACCCAGGCCCAATGCGATAACCTGAAACCAATGTTTGGCGATAATTGCGTTAAATCGGCGGACCTGCAGAAGATAGATGAAAAATTTCGGAAAACTGCCATTAAACAAAATGGGTCGGCAGATTCTGCGGCAAAAGTTTACCTGCAAATGGGCTGGCATTATTTTTATAACCGGCAGGATGCCACTGCCATGAAACGGCTAAATCAAGCCTGGCTTTTGAATCCGGAAAATGCCGCCATATACTTTGCTTTCGGCCATTTGGTAGGTTATGCCTCCAATAAAAATGCCACCGATGCCGAACGGTATTACAAACTGGGCCGCCTGCGCGACCCGAAACACGAAGCAGAAAAGAAAAGCCTGATCTTGTTAATAGAAACCCTGGAGAAACGCAACGACCCGGAAGGTGTGATAAATGCCTGTACCCAGCTAATTGTTGGTTTTCCGGAGTTCGGCGATGGTTTTGGTTATAAAAAACGGGCTTATTATTACACCACGCTGCAAATGCCTGACCGGGCGCTGGCCGATTTTGAAAAAGCAATTGAAATAGACCCCAAAGACGCCAATAATTACGTAGGCAGGGGGTATGCCTATTCCTGGCAACGCAATCACCAGCAAGCCTTAGCCGATTACGCCAAAGCAATTGAATTAGATCCCAATTTTGCCGGTGCTTATACTAACCGGGCAATTTTGTACGCCGACAGTTTAAAACAGCCTGCTTCCGCCTTACCCGATATTGAAAAAGCCCTGCAGCTTAACCCGCAAGAACCCGATTTTTACCTGGTAAAAAGCAGCATTTTATTTAAACTAAACCGTGGGCAGGACGCCTGCGCCTGTTTGAAAAGCGGGATAAGCGCGGGCCATAAAAGCCTGGCGGCAGCCTTTAAAGAAAAGTGCAGCAAATAAATAGTGATTAGTGATTAATGATTAGTGATTAGTATTTTTTAAGAATAGAGTTTACGGATCAAAACAGATCTGACAATTACCAGCAATTAGTTAGAGTTTCCTTAACTACCATTTCACAACCAAAGATCATTGATCCCCAAATATTAATCAATAATCACTAATCACTAATCATTAATCACTAATCCCTAACCACTAATCACTATCTTTACGGGCTAAAAAACTGCTATGGGAATTAAAGCTGCCTTAAGTAAACCGCTTGCCGCTTACACGCACTTCCGCGACCAGCAATGGATGCGGGAGCCCGAAAAAGCGCAGCAGCTTATCCTGGAGCAGATCTTAAAGCAGGCCGCCAACACCGTCTTCGGGAAAGACCACCAGTTCATCAAGCTGAAAACGCACGCAGATTACGTAAAAGCCGTTCCAGTGCGCGATTACGAAGGCCTGAAACCCTACTTCGACCGTGTAAAAAAAGGCGAACCCGATATTCTCTGGCCCGGCAAACCCATTTACCTGGCCAAAACCTCCGGCACTACCTCCGGTACCAAATACATTCCCATTACCAAAGCCTCCATTCCGAACCACATAAACGGGGCCAAAAATGCGCTGCTCAGTTACATTCACGAAACCGGCAACAGCCGGTTTCTGGATGGCAAACTAATGTTCCTGTCGGGAAGCCCGGTGCTGGAGGAAGTAGGCGGCATAAAAACCGGCAGGCTTTCGGGCATTGTAAATCACCATATTCCCGGTTACCTGCGCACAAACCAAAAGCCAACCTACGAAACCAATTGCATAGAAGACTGGGAAACCAAGTTGGATAAAATTGTAGCCGAAACAGGAGATCAGCGCATGACCCTGATCTCCGGCATTCCGCCGTGGGTACAAATGTATTTCGATAAGCTTACTGCTAAAACCGGTAAACCCATAAAAGATATCTTTCCGGATTTTTCGCTCTTCGTGTACGGCGGCGTGAATTTCGAACCTTATAAAGCAAAGCTATTCCAAAGCGTAGGTAAAAAGATAGATAGCATCGAAACTTTTCCGGCTTCTGAAGGTTTTTTTGCCTACCAGAATTCGCAGCAAGATTCCGGGCTTTTACTTTTGCTGAACAGCGGCATTTTCTACGAATTTATTCCGGCCAACGAATATTTCAACGAAAACCCAACCCGGCTTACCATTGGTGAAGTGGAACTGGGCGTGAATTATGCCCTGGTGCTCAGCAGCAACGCCGGCCTCTGGGGTTATTCCATTGGCGATACCGTAAAATTCGTATCGAAGAAGCCTTATAAAGTAGTAGTCAGCGGCCGCATCAAGCATTTTATTTCGGCCTTTGGCGAACACGTAATTGGCGAAGAAGTAGAAAAAGCCCTGCGCCAGACCATGCCGCATTTTCCCGAAGTTTCGGTAGTAGAATTTACGGTTGCCCCAAAGATCAGCAGCCAGGAAAATGAACCTTCTTACCACGAATGGCTCATTGCTTTTGCCACTAAACCAGCCAACCTTCCGGCTTTTGAAAGAAACCTGAATGCCGAACTTTGCAAATTAAATAGTTATTACGACGACCTGATAAAAGGCAATATTCTGAGCAATTTGAAAGTTACCGTGCTACCGCCGGATGCGTTTCAGAAATACATGCACAGCCAGGGCAAACTGGGCGGCCAGAACAAAGTGCCCCGCCTAAGCAACGACCGGAATTTAGCGGAAGGGTTATTAAATTTGAAGATTTGAAAATTTGAAGATTTGCAAATTCCATGTAGGGACAGGGCTTGACCTGTCCGCACGCATTTTGCGATTTTTTGAACACGATTTTTCAGGATTTAAAGATGGGCAGGATTTTATGGTAAAAATTGGGATTTAATTATTAAGATTTGATTAAGGAAAACAGTAGGGTTTTGTGCTAAAAAAGTCAACCACCCCCAACCCCTCCTGTCCAGGAGGGGAGCTAGAGATTACTGCTTTCATCTGACTTTTCACCATGAGATTTGTACCGTTTTTTTTTATTAAAAATAATCTAAGAACTGCTGCCATTTAAAGTTGGCAGAAAAAAAGCTCCCCGCCTGGACAGGAGGGGCCGGGGGTGGTTGATTTAGAAAGCAGAAATATTTGCTTGTAAGAAAGAATTATTGAAAGCTTCAAAAAGGAAAAACGGTAGCTTATTAAGCTAAAAAACTGCTGCCCTAGAATTAATCCCTTGGTTTAAGCTTAGGAAAACAAAAAAGAAATAGAGAAATTTTGAAAGATACCTTGAAAAAAAGAATTGCCATTTTAGGCTCTACCGGTTCCATCGGCACGCAGGCCCTGGAAGTTATTGAAGCCCACCCGGAAAGTTTTGAGCTGGAAGTATTAACGGCCAACCACAACGCCAAATTGCTCATTGCCGCAGGCGCTGGCTTATAAACCGAACGTAGTGGTAATTGCCAACGATGCGCTTTACGAAGAAGTATTCGATGCCCTGGATCCGCACGATATAAAAGTATATGCCGGCGCCAATGCCCTGAACAGCATCGTGGAAATGGAAACCATAGATCTGGTATTTACGGCCATGGTGGGTTATGCCGGTTTACAGCCAACCATTCGGGCCATTCAATGCCGGGAAAAACATTGCCCTGGCCAACAAAGAAACCCTGGTAGTGGCCGGGCAATCTGATCACGGAACTGGCGCAGGCAAAAAGGCGTGAATATTTACCCGGTAGATTCGGAGCACAGCGCTATTTTTCAGTGCCTGGCCGGCGAATTTCATAACCCCATCGAAAAAATAATTCTTACGGCTTCCGGCGGGCCTTTCCGCGGCAAAGACCGAAGCTTTCTGCAAACGGTAACCAAAGCCCAGGCCCTCAAACACCCCAACTGGGACATGGGCGCCAAAATCACCATTGATTCGGCTTCGCTCATGAACAAAGGGCTGGAAGTGATCGAAGCGAAATGGCTTTTCAATTTAAGACAGGATCAGATTGAAGTAGTGGTGCATCCGCAAACCATTATCCATTCGCTGGTGCAGTTTGAAGATGGCTGCCTGAAGGCGCAAATGGGTTTGCCCGATATGAAATTGCCCATTCAATACGCCATGGGTTACCCCAACAGACTAAAATCCGACTTTCCGCGTTTTGACTTTGCCGGAATTACAGCCAGCTAACCTTTGAACAACCCGATCTGGAAACTTTCCGGAACTTGCAACTGGCTTACGAAGCTATGGCCCAAGGCGGTAATCTGCCCTGCGTTTTGAATGCCGCCAACGAAATTGCGGTAGCTGCTTTTCTGAACGATAAGATCGGATTTTTGCAGATGCCGGACCTGATTGAAAGCTGTATGGCAAAAGTTGCGTATATTGCGCATCCTTCGCTGGAAGATTACGTGCAAACCGACGAGGAAACGCGCCGCATCGCCGAAGAACTGAAAGTGAAGTGTTAATTGTTGATTGTTAATTGCTGACTAGTTAATGGAAATCATTGCAAACATTTTCAGACTTGCCTCCACTTTTACATTATCAAATAGTTAATATAAAATTTTTAATTTATATAATTAATAGAATGGAAGATTGATAATGGCAGGCCAGCTTATTCTAGGCCTCACAATTTTAGTTGGATTACATGAGCTTGGCCACATGCTTACCGCCAAATGGTTTGGCATGCGCGTTGAGAAATTTGCCATTGGGTTTCCGCCCAAAGTGGTAAGCAAACAAATATGGCGAAACCGAATACATGATCGGCGCCATTCCGTTAGGTGGGTTTGTGAAAATTTCCGGTATGGTAGACGAATCGCTTGATACCGCCGCCCTTTCAAAGAACCGGAGCCTTACGAATTCCGCGCCAAACCAGCCTGGCAGCGCCTGATCGTAATGATGGGCGGCATTATTGTAAATGTGCTTACCGGTATCTTGATTTTTACCATTATTGCCTACAAATACGGCGAAAGTTATTTGCCGGCTTCTGAGGCGCGTTATGGCATTGTAGCCAACGATCTGGGCAAACAAATGGGCTTCCAGACCGGCGATAAGATCGTTAAGATCAACGGTAAGCCTTTCCAGAACTTCGATGATATTTACGACCAGGATGTACTTTTAAACCGCGGCGGTTACTACACAGTAGAACGCAACGGCCAATTGGTAGACGTTAAAGTTCCGGTAGATTTGATGGATAAAATGGCCGATAATAACGACGGTCGTTTTGTAGAAACCATTTTTCCGTTTACGGTAGGGCAGGTTATTGCCAAAGAGAATGCCTCCAAAGCCGGCCTGGCCGAAGGCGATAAATTTGTAAGCGTTAACGGAACGCCTACCCCGTATTTCCATGACTTTCCAGGAAGCTTTAAAAGCTAATGCCGGTAAAAAAGTACCGATGGTGGTAGACCGTAAAGGGGAACAAAAAACCTTAAGCGTGCAGGTAGATTCGGATGGGAAAATTGGGTTTGCCCCGGTTCCGTTATTGAAATTAGCTACCAAAGAATATTCCCTGGTAGAATCTGTTCCGGCGGGTACAAAACAGGCTTTCGGTATTGTAACGGCTAATATTAAAGGGTTCGGTAAAATTTTCCGGGGCGAGGTATCGGCTTCCAAATCGCTGAGCGGGCCAATTGGTATTGCTAAAGTTTTTGGCGGAAATTTCAACTGGCTTAAGTTCTGGTCTATTGTTGGCATGCTTTCCATGGTGCTGGCTTTCATGAACTTCCTGCCAATTCCGGCGCTGGATGGTGGCCACGTAATGTTCCTGACCTACGAAATGGTAAGCGGCCGCAAGCCTTCCGATAAGTTCCTGGAAAATGCCCAGAAAGTAGGTATGGTTCTGCTTTTGGGTTTAATGGCCTTCGCGATCTTCAACGACGTGTTCAAGTTGCTGACTTAAAACACCTGTCATCCTGCCTGCCCCGAAGCATTTCGGGGAACGTTAGTGAAGGAACTTGTTGGCGGCCAATCCAAAAGCCAGAACGAAAGGTATTACCCAAAGCCAACAAGTTGTTTCGCTAACGCTCAACATGACAACTATTTTAAAAAGAGCTACTAATAAGTTTAAATAATATTTGAATTCGGGAACGTGCTGCGGTGCGTTCCTGTTTTTTTGCCGGAAACCCTACCGTTTTCGAAATAAGTTTTCGCAATAATTTCGCAATATGCGTGCGGACAGGTCAAGCCCTGTCCCTACAGGAATTCGGAAAAATGCCTGATCTTACTTTTACAATTATCCGTTTCCCTTTTAAGAAATGACCTTACTTCTTAGCCGTTATTATTTGCTTTTGGCTGCCCTTTTGCTGGTTTTTGTAAAGGCCGAAGCGCACCCATATCACCTGAGCTTAGCCGAAATAAAATACAACGCTAAAACCCAGACGCTGGAAGTTGCCCTGAAAATTTTTACCGATGACCTGGAAAAAACGCTATCAGTTGAGGCTAAAAAACCGGTGGTCATAAACCAATCGGCGGAAGTGCAGCAACTGGTGGAAGCTTACCTTAAAAATAACTTCCAGTTAGAAATCAGCGCAAATCAAATAGTAACCCAACGCCTTATCGGTTACGAAGGTCAAGCCGATTCTCATTGGTTCTTTCTGGAAATGCCGATCAAACCGGAACAATTAAACGCAGCAAAACTTCGCAACCAGGTTCTGATCGAAACCTTCAGCGACCAGGTAAATATGGCGAACCTGGAAATTAACGGCCAGAAAAGAACGTTGCTTTTTAAAGAAGGGGAAGTTCTGAAACCGCTTTTGTAAGTCGGAATTTTAGAAAACAACACCTGTCATCCTGAGCGATAGCGAAGGAACTCATCGGCGGGCAGCAGAATTGGTTCCAATTGAAAAAACTGCAATAGATCAAATCCATAAGGTCAGCACTTTAACATCCCGCTTCTGGTTGATTTCTCTACTATCCGCCAATGGATTCCTTCGCTATCGCTCAGAATGACAGAACGTTAAACGCTATCCTATTAAACCAAAAAAACCGCTGGTGCTTCCAAAAGCACAAGCGGTTTATTATTTCACCAACAACTAATAACCAAAAACCAACAACCAATTTAGTCCCAGCCCTGAAGTTGTTCCGGCGGGTTGTCGCCTTCCGGTTTAATTAGCTTGAATTCTACCCGGCGGTTAATTTTCATGTCTTCGTCGGTGACTTCATCTTTTAACGGTTCGGTACTGCCATAGCCCAATGCATCGATCCGGCCGGGGTCGAATTTTCCTTTTATTATGAGATATTTTTTAATGGCATCAGCCCGGTCCTGCGATAGTTCCAGGTTCAGATCCGGGTCGCCGCTGCTATCGGTGTGGCCGCCAATTTTTAAGCGAAAGGTGGGGTGATCTGCCAGGTAAAGCACAATGCGGTCCAGAATTGGCTCCATGTCTTTTTTGATCGTCGATTTTCCCCCGTCGAATTCAATATTCTTGAAAATAAGTGGCAGGCTGTAATCGATCATGGTGGTCATGATCTTGAAAACGGTATCGGTAGCCAGGTCAAAAGTCTTTTCAATGCTGAAAAAATCCGGGCTCTGAATGATCATAGTATACTGGGTATTATCGATCAGGTCAAAATCAAAAGTACCATCCGGACGGATATATTTGGAAGCTACTTCCACGCCGTTATCCAGGTCGATAATAGAAATAATTCCCGTTAAAGGTTGGTTCGATACAGAATCGGTTAGGGTTCCTTCAATGTGCGTTACGGCCAGCGGGTGGGCTTCCATGGGCAGCGGAAACGAATACAGATCCAAGTTCTTTGGTTCTTTCGGGTCAGCTTTGGCGTAATAAAGGTTTTTGCTTTCAGAATCGATGCTGAAGTAATATTCGCTGCCTTTGCCGTTTACCAGCGGCCCAAGGTTGCGGGGCTCCTGAAAGCGGCCGCCTACCCGGTAGGTTTTGTAAATATCAAAATCGCCGAAATTGAGCAACTGCCCGCGGGAACTGAAATAAAGTACCTGGTACAGCGGATGGAAATAAGGGCTTACTTCGTTTTCGCGGGTATTTACTACCGGGCCCAGGTTCTGGGCTCGGTGCCCAGCGGCCGTTTTTTAGTTTGTAAGTAAAATAAATATCAGATAAGCCAAAACCACCCAGCCGGTCGGAGGCAAAGTAAAGGGTGTCTTCGTTTTTAGAAAGCGTGGGCTGCGAATCCCAGGCGGGCTGTTTACCGAAGGACCCAGATTTTTGATCTTCCCCCAGGTGCCGTCTTTTAACAAATGCGCTTCGTAAAGATCGCAGTTACCGTGGCAATCGGGGCATTCGCAACGGGCAAAATAAAGCGTTTTGCCATCTTTGGTCAGGCAGGCGGAGCCTTCGTTCCAGATAGTATTTATGGGTTTGCCAAAAGATTTGGCTTCTTCCCAGGCGCCATCCACAATGATCGGTAAAATACAGGTCTTCGTTGGGCACAGCATTCAATCCCCGGAAAGCCCGTTTGGAAGAAAAGATCAGGCGTTTCCCGATCAGGTACCATGGCCGGCCCGTAATCTTCCACTTTGGAATTGATTTCGTAGCCCATGTTTACGTTATACCCCTTTGGGCGGCAGAAACTTGGCTATAGTTTTTCCGGTATTCTACCAGCTCGTAATAGTATTCCAGCGGAACGTAGTAATCTTTTTCCTTTTGCTCTAAAGAATCGTAATAAAGCTGAATCCGTTTTATATCGGTGCGGTGGTGTTTCAATACCAGTTTATAGTAAGCTTTGGCTTTGTCGAGCTGGTTATTGCGTTCGTAAAGTTGGCCCAACCGCCACATTAAATGGCGTATCGTTGTAAAAATTCTCGATGCCGAAATTCCCTACGTAAGCTTCCAGCAAGGGCAGGGTTTTCTGCCAGTTCTTTCCTGCGTTCATATTTCCGGATCTTCCGTAATTTTTTTTTGTCGTGGTAATATGGAATTTTATTCAGATTGGGGAAGTCTATCGCTATTTCCGGCTTTGGGAGCCGTTTGGCGGGTAGAATCGGTCAGCAACTTGTTTTTAAGCTGAATTTGTTTGGTTTTTTGGCGCGAAAAGGGGTGTAACAACCAAAAAAAACAGAAAGAAAAGCGTACTAATATAAAATCGGAAATTCATAACGAGGCAGAAACCTTACTTCGGAATCGTTAACAAATTTATAACTATTCTTCAGAAATACTAAATATTTTTGTAGATACTTCAGCAGAATGCTATACCTTTAAGTGCAAAAATTAAATCAGGTACCTATCTGACTTTTAAGAAGGATATGGAATTACTTGGCACAGGTCTTGCGTTTTTAGTACTTTCCCTTTAAATGCTAAAATAAGACCATAATTGCCTGCCATTATGGCACTGGTTATAAAATATATGATACATAACGCCCCAAATTTTCTTCACCAATCTAATGCTTACAAGACCTGACAGATGAAGATGGTGGAGAAATGATTTCTATCGTGGCCGATCCGGAAGGAGAGGACCCAGAAAAATCTGAAGCTGCCAAACACCCTGCCCATATTGCCTGTCCGGAATACCGTTTTGTTTCCGGGGGTAGTGTTGCCGGTAACCGTTACCCGTAAAAAATCTATCCGGTTGGTGCGAAAAGCCTACCGCGGCGATAAAATAATTGGCGTGGTGGCCCAGAAAAATACTACTAGCCGACGATCCGACTTCCGAAGATCTGTTTCAGGTAGGTACCATGGCCAAAATATTGAAAATGCTGGTGCTGCCCGATGGCAATACCACCATTATTATTCAGGGCCAGAGCCGGTTCAAGATTGAAGAAGTAGTACAGGAAATCCTTTCCTTATCGGCTCAGGTTAGTTATTGCCAAGAAACTTTCCCGAATAAGAACAGCCGGGAAGTAAAAGCGCTGGTGCAGACGCTTGAAAGATGCGGCCGCTAAAATGCTGAAACTGAATCCGGAAATTCCGCAGGAAGCCCAGATTGCCCTGGATAATATTGATAGCCCTAGTTTTTTAACGCATTTTCTTTCTTCGAACATTAACGTAGAAGTGCAGCCAGAAGCAAAAGCTGCTGGAAATAAACGATGGCGTAGAGCGCGGCACTACTTTGCTGGAACTCATGATGAAAGAGATTCAGATGCTGGAAATAAAGCAGGAAATCCAAACCAAAGTACATACCGATATTGATCAGCAGCAGCGCGATTATTTTCTGCGCCAGCAAATAAAAGTGTTACAGGATGAACTGGGTTTCGATGGCCCGGACCAGGAAATTGAGAAATTCCGGAAAGCAGCTGCCAAGAAAAAATGGCCCGAAGCAGTAGCCAAACATTTCAACAAAGAATTAGATAAACTGGCCCGCATTAACCCGGCAGGCCGCCGAATACCCGGTTTCTCTGAATTACGCCGAATTTTTGCTGGACTTGCCCTGGGGCGAATACACCAAAGATAATTTCAACCTGAAGCGCACAAAAAAAATACTGGATGCCGATCATTACGGCTTGGAAAAAGTAAAAGAGCGCATCATTGAATATTTGGCCGTTCTAAAGCTGAAGAACGACATGAAAGCGCCTATTCTTGTGCTTGTACGGTCCTCCGGGCGTTGGTAAAACTTCCTTAGGCCGATCTATTGCCAAATCGTTAGGCCGTAAATATATCCGTATGTCGTTAGGTGGCGTGCGCGACGAAGCCGAAATTCGCGGGCACCGCAAAACCTACGTGGGCGCCATGCCGGGTAAAATTATCAGCCATATTAAAAAAGTCGGTTCTTCTAACCCGGTAATTATGCTGGATGAGATAGATAAAATAAGTTCCGATTTCCGCGGCGATCCTTCTTCGGCTTTGCTGGAAGTACTGGATCCGGAACAGAACAACACTTTCGTGGATAATTACCTGGAAGTGGAATACGATCTTATCGAAAGTACTTTTCATTGCTACCGCCAACTCCCTAGATACCATTCAGCCGGCCCTGCGCGACCGGATGGAAATTATTGATATTACCGGCTATACCATGGAAGAGAAAACTGAAATTGCCAAAAAGCCACCTGGTGCCGAAGCAAAAAACGGAGCACGGCCTGGAAGCAAAAAGACGTTAACATTTCCAACGCCGCGCTATCCAGAAAGTAATCGAAGATTATACCCGCGAATCGGGCGTGCGGAGTCTGGAACGGAAGATTGGGGCGCTTAGTCCGGAACATTGCCAAGTCTAAAGCCATGGAAGAAGAATTTACGACAAGTACCATCGAGCCAGAAGACGTGGTGAAGATTCTGGGTCCGGAAATTTTTGACAAAGAAATGTACCAGGATAACGATACGGCCGGCGTAGTAACCGGCTTGGCCTGGACTTCGGTGGGCGGCGATATTCTTATTTATTGAATCTATTGTGAGCCGGGGCCGGGGTAAACTTAACGCTTATCCGGCCAGTTAGGCGATGTAATGAAAGAATCGGCTGTTACGGCGCTTTCTTACTTAAAAGCCCACGCAGCAAATGCTGGACATTGATTACCGCTTATTCGACCAGTACGATTTGCATATTCACTTCCCGGAAGGAGCCGTGCCAAAAGACGGCCCATCGGCGGGTATTGCCATTTTTACGGCTATTGCTTCGGTATTTACCCAGCGGAAAGTGCGTTCTAGACTGGCCATGACCGGCGAAATAACCCTGCGCGGCAAAGTATTGCCGGTAGGAGGCATTAAAGAAAAAATATTGGCGGCCAAACGGGCCGGTATTACAGATATTATTTTGTGCAGCAAAAACAGAAAAGATATTACCGAGATCCCGCCGAAGTTTACCTGAAAGACCTGAATATCCATTATGTAGATACCGTAGACGAGGTAATGGAAATTGCCTTGCTGGAGGAAAAGGTTAAAAAACCCCTGAAACTGGAAGTATCGAACGAATTACCGAAAAGAGAACCAATTGAACAATAAAACCCGGTTTTAAGCGTGTAGCATTTACAGTTAGCCTTTTGTTTATGTGTTTTTATGCGAAAGATATTTTACGTTTGCCTGAGTTTTTTTGCCTTAAACCATACCGTTTTTGCCCAGATCGGAGGGAAGCAGGCTTTTCAGTTCCTGAACTTGCCGGCCAGCGCCAAAGCAGCCGGTATTGGCGGGGTAAATGTTTCTTCGGCCAGCCACGATGTAAACATGCTGTACGCCAACCCGGCCTTACTACAATGCTGAATCAGATTACCAGCTTTCCTTCGGGCAACCGGTTACCTGGGCGATATTAAGCAGAACAGCTTAACTTTCAGCTTCCCCAATCAAAAAGCAACACCATTGGGCTGCCGGCATTCAACACCTGAATTACGGCGATTTATTCAGCGCGATGCCACCGGCCAGGAGCAAGGCGAATTTTCGGTAGTGGATTATACTCTGAATGTAACCCACGCCCGCACCATCGATAATATTACCCTGGGCGCTACCGCTAAACTGGCTGTTTCGCGCATTGCGGAATTCAAATCTACCGCCGGTCTGGTAGATCTGGGTGGCGTTTTTAAACACCCGGAACAGGATTTTACCGTTGGCCTGGCTTTAAAAAATATTGGTTACCAGCTTTCAACCTATAATGGAGCCCGCGAACCAATGCCTTTCGATGCCCAACTGGGAATGAGTTACAAACTGGAACACATGCCCCTGAAATTCTCCCTTACCGCCCATCACCTGCATCAATTCGATATTGTGTACCTGGATACCACCATTACCGGCCGGCTTGATGAAAATAACCAGGAAGTAAAACCAAAGAAAACCTTCGGCGATAAACTGGCCCGGCATTTTGTGGTAGGCGGCGAATTTATGCTCAGCAAGAACTTTAACCTGCGTTTTGGGTATAACCATTTGCGCCGGCGCGAATTGCGACTAGAAATCAAAGCCGGGGGGCCGGTTTATCTTTCGGGGCCATGGTCCGGATCAGGAACATTTGAGCTGGATTATACCCGTGCTTATTACCACGTTCCGGGGCCAGCAACTTCTTTACGGTAAGTACTACCCTGGAAGGGTTGCTTAAAAAGAAGTAATTAATTTAAATGGTTAATTGCTGATTGTTAATTGTTTATTGGATCAGGGTTGATAATAGGGTTGGTTTAAAAGCAACGAATACCCATTATTCTTTATCCGCATTAGTTCCTGGGTCGTTACAGCAACCATTTACAGTTATCAATCAACAATTAACAATCAGCAATTAACAATCAACAATTAATTAATGATAGATTCAAATCAATATTTAACCCCGGCCCAGATTGTAGCCGAACTAGATAAATATATTATCGGCCAGCACGATGCCAAACGCAACGTAGCCATTGCCTTCCGTAACCGCTGGCGCCGCATGCACGCTGCCCCGAAATGCGAAAAGAAATTGTGCCGAATAATATTTTAATGATTGGGGCAACCGGGGTAGGTAAAACCGAAATTGCCCGCCGCCTGGCCAGTATTGCCGATGCGCCTTTTACCAAAGTAGAAGCTTCTAAATTTACCGAAGTAGGTTACGTGGGCCGCGATGTAGAAAGCATGGTACGCGACCTGGTAGAGCAATCGGTAAATATGGTGAAGCGTGCGGAAAAAAGAAGAAGTAAAAGTGCAGGCTGCCCAGGCCGTAGAAGATATTATTCTGGATGCCTTAATTCCGCCGGTCAACCAGCCGGCCAATCGCACCAGCTAACGCTGGATATTCCGGACAAATGACAACGGCGAATGCCCGAAAACGACCAGGAATTAAACGAACGCACCCGCGAAAAATTCCGGGTAAAAATCCGGAACGGCGAACTGGAAGACCGCAAAATCGAAATTAAGGTATCAGCAAAGTGCTAATCCCGGCATTAGGCATAATGGGTCCCGGCATGGACGAAGTTTCCATGATGAACATTCAGGAAATGATCGGCGGCATGATGCCGAAAAAAACCAAAAAGCGCAAAGTTACTATTGCCGAAGCCCGCAAAATATTACTGGAAGAAGAAGCCGTCAAAGCTCATTGATATGGATGAGGTGAAGGAAGAAGCCATTCGGAAAGCTGAAAATTCCGGCGTTATTTTTATTGATGAGATCGATAAAGTAGCCAGCGCCAGCAATAAAGGCGGCGGCGGCCCCGATGTAAGCCGCGAAGGGGTGCAGCGCGATTTATTACCTATTGTGGAAGGAAGTTCGGTGAATACCAAATACGGCGTTATTAATACCGATCATATTTTGTTTATTGCGGCCGGCGCTTTTCACGTGGCCAAACCTTCCGATCTGATTCCGGAATTACAGGGCCGTTTCCCGATCCGGGTAGAACTGAGCAGCCTGACCAAAGAAGATTTCTACCAGATCCTGAAATTCCCGAAAAATGCTTTAACCAAACAATACGAAGCTTTATTAAGCGCCGAAGACGTAGACGTTAACGTTTAATGACGAGGCTCTGGAAAAAATTGCGGAGATTGCTTTCGAGGTAAATTCCGAAGTGGAAAATATTGGTGCCCGCCGCTTGCATACCGTTATGAGCCGGTTGCTGAATGAAATATTATTTGATGTGCCGGATAAAATAGGAGCCAATGCCCATATAGCCATAACCAGCGAAATGGTGGAAGAACGGCTGAGCGATATGGTGAAAGACCGCGATCTGAGCCAGTATATTCTCTAATTAAAACGGTTTTAATCTAAACCAAAAAACCTTAATTGCCGAAAAGCAGTTAAGGTTTTTTTATTCCCGTGGTTTCTGAAACTGATAGGAAAATCCAATAAAAAGTTCGGGGAAGCTGGCATAATTGATTTTTTTCCAGCCAATCCGGTTTTTCCATTTTTACGCAAATTCTATTATGAAATACTACTTCATAACTGGCACCAGCCAGGGCATAGGCAAAGCATTGGCCGCATCATTATTACAGGAGCCCAAGGTAAAAGTACTTGGGGCGGCCCGCCACCAAACCATTTCACACCCCAATTACCGGCACCTGCAAATAGATCTAAGCCAAACCGACAATCTAATTGCTTCTTTACCAGATTTCTTTCCGGATCTTTCTGATGCAACGGAATTGGTTCTGGTAAACAACGCCGGGGTATTAGGCGAAATTGGCTACGTAGGAGAAAAGGATCCGAAAGATTTTGGGTACGTGTTTTCAGTTAATGTGACCGCTCCGGCTATCCTTATGAATGCCTTCCTGGAAAAATACAAAGCGTTAAAAATTCCGAAAATCATTCTCAATATCAGCTCCGGAGCCGGCAAATATCCGCTCGATGGCTGGGCCAGCTATTGCGCCTCCAAAGCAGCCCTGGATCTTTTTTCGCAAACGGTTCAGGAAGAACAGAACCTGCGAAAGAGTGGGGTAAAAGTGATTTCCTTGGCGCCGGGCATTGTAGATACGCCCATGCAGGCCCAGATCCGGCAAGCCGACGAAAATCAATTCAGCCTGCTGGATAAATTTCAGCAATACAAAAGCAGCGACAGCTTGGCCAGCCCGGAAACGGTAGGGGAAAAGCTTAAAAAACTGCTGCAGCATATACCTGAAGATCTGAACGTTATATCCCGGATCGATGATCTTTAAGTTGTTGCTGATAAGTTGTAGCTGGATCAGAATAATCCAAAAAAAAGGGGGAAGCTTTTGCTTCCCCCTTTTTTTTGGAATTGGAACTTCTTACAAACCAATAGCTGGCTTTAATACCAGGCGGTCCCCTTGGAAATCGCATTCATAGGTATCGCCATGATAAATTGACTTGAATTTAAAATCCATTTTGTCGCCATTAAATGTACCGGTTCCAGAAACTCTGAAAGTATCGTTCAGTTCTGGTCTGGTTCCCAGGTGAACCACCTGCTGCTCAGGAATGGTAACCGTGTTGCCACTAAGGGAGCCTTTTACCGGCGGTGCATAATCCCAGATGTTGGAAATTACCAGAGAATTAGCATCATTTGCAGCATTAGAAACAGTTACCGCATAAGTGTCTGAAACAGAAGTATCTCCATCCAGAATGCAGCTTTCTTTAGCTTCATAATTACCGGCATAAGGAGATAAGATCACAACTTCCTGATCATCATCCTTATCGCAAGCCACAAAAACGGTAGACAAAGCAACAAAGCTTAAGCTAACCAACGTAAAATTTTTTAACTTTTTCATATTCGATTAAAATTACGAAATAACTTTATTACTGCTTTACCCACACGTTAACCCGTTTAGCAGCACCACCCAGGTCGGTATCGATGCTCAGGTCACCATTGGGTAGAATTAACCCTTTACCGGTAATTACACCATTGCCAAAACTAGTTGGGCTAGGAACTACTAGAAGCGAATCATCTTTGTAATTCAGCAAACGTGCCGGCTGCGGGAAAGGAGCACCCCCGGAAGTAGCAGAACCCCAAACGTCAGAGATCAGATAAAAACCTGTGCCTTCTTTAGAAACAGTAGCCTTTCTCCCATTAGCTGTTCTTACGTATTCGCCAGAAATATCGCTCCGGAGGCCGGTGCCGATCACGTTAACAACACGACGGTTCGTGCTTACAAAACCATCTACGTTAACAGCTTTGTATTCTACAATATAGGAACCAAATTTATTAACGTCCACCGTATTTCGGGTTGTTTCTACCGGAACCGGATTGCCAGATTCATCTTTTGCGGTTGCTCCCGGGTCTACGTAAGAAGCAGCCGTGCCTTTAACAATCGTGAACGGAGAGCCACCTACCAGGGTAATATCAGCAAATGTAGTTACCCGCGATACTTCTTCGGTTTCTTTATCCTTATCGCAGCTGCTAAGGCTGGCGCCAAGCGCCAGAACCAAAGCCGAAGCAAAATATTTAATGTTATTTTTCATTTTCATTTAATTTAAAATTTGAATTAATCTCTTTTATCCCACCAAACCTTTTCTTGTACCAGAACTAAAGCAGGCGTGTTAGGGTTCCGGCTTTGTTCACTAAATACGTAAACCAAGCGGTTTGGCATTTGGCCAGCGCCCAAAGTACTACTAAGTGATGGGGTGATAAAAGAAGGATAACCAGTTCTTCTTAATTCAGTCCAGGCTTCAAAACCTTGGCGGCCGCTCATAGAAACCCACTTTTGCGTAATGATTCGCTCCAGTTTTTCTTCGGTAGAAGTAGCAGCAGCTAAAGAAATAGTTGGCTCGGCAAGAAAAGTTGCTAAACCTGCTGATCTGCCCCAACGGGTAAATGAAGCCGTTATTCCCTGAGCATACAAGGCGTCCGCATTTCCGGTACCTAAACCATATAATGCAGCTTCTGCCTGTAAAAAGAAACTTTCAGCATCAGATATAAATGGAACTGCCGCAGCCGGACCAACTATATTCACCAGATCAGGCTTAGAAAACGCAGTTTGTGGAGTGGCAGGGGCTCCTGGCTCACCCGCAGCGCCCTGAGGAATTCCTTTGTGTTGGCCAGCGTTTGGTGCTGTAGTGGCTCTATCAAAAAAATCATCTATCCGTGGGTCGTTAGTAGACTGCAGATAATTGATGATAGTTTCGCTGGCTACCACGTTTACACCACTGCTAAACGTAAATTCTGTCTGAAAAACAGGATTTCGGTTGTTGGATGCATCAGAAAATTTGAATTCAGCACTTTCGCCAGCACCTAAAAATTCAGCTCCGCCTGCATACAGTTGGGTAATACCAGTTCTTGCATAAGCCTCATCGGCATACCACTGGCGAAGATAAATTTTAAGCTTCAACGTGTTGGCAAATTTGCGCCACCGGCCCATGTTGCCTTGGAAAATTAAATCATCATTGCCTGGTACAACAGTACCGGGGCCCGTTTTGATTTTTGCCAGACCCCTGTCTATCATCGGGATTAATTCTTTGTAAACATTTTCTGCCGGATCATACTTCGGGTTAAAATTATTACTACCCTGTAATGCTTCAGAAAAAGGAACATCGTTCCACCCGTCTACCAGGATCTGATAGGTATACGCCGACATAATATCTGCGATAGCCGCATAATTAGAGCTATCACCTTCCGATGCCTGATCGCTTACATATTTAAAATCATTTAAAGCACCCGCATACAGATATTGCCATGGGCGGTCTCCGGTGCTGGTAGTAATCTGGTATCTGTCAATAGCTTTATACTGGCTGGCAGCATAAGACTGGGTCCAGTGTTGTGACCAGAAATTACCGATAAACTGGAACTGGTTACCTAAAGTATATGCAACAGCACCCATTCCGGAAGGAAGTACTAATTCAGGTGTTGAAGTAGTTGCCGTATTCGGGTTAACGTTCACGTCCAGGAAATCCTTTTCGCAACTGGTAAGACCGATCATAGCGGCAAAAGTAGCCGCAACAATAGATTTATTTATAAATTTCTTCATTTTCATTTTTAAATAAGATGTATTAGAAAGTTACCCGTAAACTTCCGCCATAGCTCCGGAAAGAAGGAGAACCTGACCAGTCATATCCTTGCACGTTTCCGTTACCGAAGTTGCTCACCTCAGGGTCAACATAGGTGTTTTCTGATGGAGTCCATACGGCTAGGTTACGGCCTTGCACACCAAGCTGAATGCTGCCAAAAGGAGTTTTGGAAGTAAGGTTTGCAGGCAGGGTGTAGTTCAAAGAAATTTCGCGCAACTTTACATAAGAAGCATCAATGATGTTGGTAGAGCCAGGTAAGTTACCCCAGTAATTTGGAACATCTACAGCAGTCAGGTTTTCTGAGAATGAACCATCACCATTATCAACAACGCTGTTTGGTACTATAAATGGCTGTCTGTCATTATAAAGCGTGGTTGGGTCAGTTCCCACAAAACGCTGGATATCGCGGGTTCTGGAGTACATGTCGCCACCTTGCTTGGTATCGAAGGTAATGTTAAAGGTTAATCCTTTGAATTTAACAGTATTGGTTAAACCGGCCAGGAAGTCAGGCTGAACGTTACCAATCAATACAGCTTCAGTAGATGGTAGTGGAATTCCATCCGGGCCTACAATGATCCGGCCTTGCGGGTCATACCGATAGTCGGATCCGCGGAAGTCACCATACGGTCTGCCAACGGCTGCAACCATACTTGCAGTTGAAACGCTTGTGCCAATTAAAACATTCTCTATACCTGGGTAAAGCTCATCTACCCTGTTACGGTTTCTGGTATAGTTTGCGCTCAGGGTCCATTCAAAATCGTCGGTTTTAACCGGGGTAATGCCAACCAATAACTCAAAGCCTTTGTTTGTAACCAGACCGGCATTTAAAGTTTGAGCGCGGAAACCGGTTGCGGTAGAGATTGGCACGTTCAGGATTTGCTCAGTACTTTTTGAATTGTAATAGCTGGCATCTAAAGTTATGCGGTCATTTAAAAAGCGCAATTCAGTTCCAACTTCCCAGGCTTTGGTAATTTCAGGCTGTAAGTTTGGATTCCCGATGCGGTTACCTACTTCAAATGCCGGAACACCGTTAAACGGGAAAATAAGTTCAGTATTATTGAAACCATCTTCTACAATAGTTTTACTGAAAGTAGATAAAATCTGGTATTCCGGGGCATCATTACCTACCTGAGCATAGTTTGCTCTTAATTTACCATAAGAAATAACAGGGTTGTCTGCTAAGCCCAATGCTTCAGTAAATACAAAACCGGTTGCAATAGAAGGGTAGAAGAATGAACGATTTTCCTCTGGAAGGGTAGAAGACCAGTCGTTACGGGCTGTTAACGTTAAGAACAGGTAATCTCTGAAACCGAAATCTACTGTTCCATAAACGCCGTGTAGTCTTCTTAACGTGCGGCCATTTATGGCATTCGCATCGTACTGGATCTGACCGGCTACGTTGTTAAAGCCCTGGAAAGAGTTGTTGATCAGGTTGTTGCCAATAAAAGCAATACTGTTCCGGCTTCTCTGGTTAATGTTGTGCCCAACCAAAACGCTAACATTCAGGTCTTCGGTAATATCCATGAAATAATTCAGCATTAAATCTGAAGTTGTTTCGATGGTAGAGTGTTGCTGCTCTGCGTAAAAGCCCAGGTCGTTCTGACCAGCATTTCTAGGGTTAGAAGAAATTCTTCTTGCGTTGAACTGTCTTCTCCTGTCGTTTACAAAGTCGGTACCAATGCGGTAAGTGGCTTTTAAATTATCGGTAAAGCCATAGCTCAGCATTACGTTACCAAAGATCCGGTCTACGTCGTTAATATAAGAGTCATCCTGAAGGATTTGGTAAGGGTTATTGGTGTAAGCACCGTAGTAACCGCTAATGGTGTTGAATTTGTTGTTCAGGTCTTTTAATTCTAACAAACTGATATCACGCGGCGTTTGGATGATCTGGTTATAAACAGATCCCTGCTGACCTCCAGCCTGCAAATCGCCTTCAGATTTGGTATAGGTGATGTTTGCGCTGGTAGTGAATTTGTTTGTAAGCTTGGTTTGGCCGTTGAACTTAAAGCTGTTACGGGTGTACTTGTTTTTGTCGGTTGGCAAAACACCTTTCTGCTGTAAATTAGAAGCTGAAACAAAATAATTGGTTGTTTCATTACCGCCGCCTAACTGAAGAGAGTTGTTGAAGGTATAGCCGTTTTCAAAGAAATCCTTTACGTTATCAGGAAGGGCTACATATGGCTTAAGACGCTGCTGGCCACCAACTATCTGTCCCCAGGGACGCTCAACTCCGTCGAACTTCGGACCCCAGCTCCAGTTTTCGCGGTAATCAGGCTCCGTTAACGTAATACCCTGACCAAACTGGTTCTGGAATTCTGGTAAGCGCAGCACATTTTCTACTGAATAAGAAGTAGAATAAGTAATCTCAGCCTTTTTACCGGCTTTTGCGGCATTTCTTCCGGATTTTGTAGTAATGATAATCGCGCCGTTAGCGGCACGTGAACCATACAAAGCAACAGCGGCCGGGCCTTTCAGGATGTTCATAGATTCCACATCCTCCGGGTTGATATCGTTAGCACGGTTACCAGCGTCAACGGAATTGTTCAGGTTATCGCCGGTTCCAATAGCATCGTTGTTAATTGGAATACCATCAATAACGTAAAGTGGCTGGTTAGAGCCGGTAAGAGAGCGGTTACCCCGAATTACTACGCGGGTAGAAGAACCAGGACCGCCTAAGTTGCTGATCTGTACACCGGCAACTTTACCCTGCATTGAGTTCAGTACACTGCGGTCTCTGCCCTGGGTAAGCGTTTCGTTTTCCAGCTGCTGGGTTGCATACCCAAGCTGTTTTTTCTCACGCTCAATACCTAAAGCCGTTACCACTACTTCACCCAACTGGCGGGTATCTGTGCTTAACGTTACGTTAATGGTTGATTCCGCCCCAATGTTGCGTTCAACTTTCTGGTAACCAATAAAGCTAAACTTCAGGGTTGTAGCTGCGGCAGGTACACTCAGGGTGTAGGACCCGTTGGCATCGGTGTTGGCGCCTACACCAGGCATACCTTTTACCCCAATGGTTACACCGGGTAACCCGGTATTCGTTCCCTTATCGAGAACGGTACCCGAGATCGTTCTGTCCTGAGCCATTGCTGTGTGCAGCAAGGTAAACATCAGGAACAAACTCAGTAATAGAATTTTTTTCATTTTGTTTGTTTTTGGGTGATTAATAATTAAAATGAATTGAACAGTTTGTAATCTCAATGATAATTAAAAGAAAAGAAGAAACAAAACGCTGCAAGCATAATTTTTGTGGGGTAAAGTACGGTTTTCGGGCGTTTTAATGCGTATTTCTTTAATTTATAAGCGATGAGATTGCCCCAGCAGAGAGTAACGTCTTCATATTTAAGAAATTATATACTTGCCCGGAATTTTTATCTACCGGTAAAAAATAAATCATCTCAAGAGTAATTTTTTAATCCCACCCAAATTTTTCCTGAAATAATTATTTTCATAAAGGGAAATCCCGCATTTGATTGGGTGAAAAATAAAAAAGTCCGGGTGAATGGCCGGACTTTTAAGGTTAAATGAAATATTACTAATTCTGCATCAGGAATCCTTTGATGTATTCATCCAGGTCTCCGTCAAGAACTTTCTGCACATCGGTTCTTTCTATTCCGGTGCGCAGGTCTTTAATAAGTTTATAGGGGTGTAATACATAATTGCGGATCTGCGACCCGAAGTCGATCCTTTTTTTGGTACTTTCTACTTTGTCGCGTTCTTCGTTTTTCTTGTCTACTTCTATCTGGTACAACCGGGAGCGAAGCATGTTCATGGCGTGCTCCTTATTCATTAACTGCGACCGCTCAATCTGGCATTCGATCACGATTCCGGAAGGCTTATGCTTTAACCGCACGGCCGTTTCAACTTTATTTACGTTCTGGCCACCGGCCCCACCGGCCCGGTAAGTATCCCATTCAATATCTGCCGGGTTAATTTCGATGTTAATGGTTTCGTCTACCAACGGGTAAGCAAATACCGAAGCAAAAGAAGTATGCCGCCGCCCACCAGAATCGAAAGGGGAAATGCGCACCAGCCGGTGTACCCCGATCTCTGACTTTAAATAGCCGTACGCGAAATCGCCGGAAATTTCCAGGGTGGCCGATTTGATGCCGGCGCCTTCGCCGGGTTGGTAGTTTAACTGGCGGACCCCGAAATTGTGGCTTTCGGCCCACATGATGTACATCCGCATGAGCATTTCGGCCCAATCCTGGCTTTCGGTGCCGCCTGCCCCCGGGTTTATTTCTATAATGCCGCTGAGCTGGTCTTCTTCGTTACTGAGCATCCGCTTGAATTCCAGTTGCTCCACAACTTGGGTAACCGCTTTGAATTCCTGTTCTATTTCTTCGGGACTGCCTTCGCCTTCTTTAAAGAAATCAAAAAGGGTTTCGAAATCGGCTAGTTTGGTTTCTACGGCTTCAAAATCATCGGTCCAGATCTTAACCGATTTAATTTCCCGGAGAAGCTGTTCGGCTTTTTTAGAGTCGTCCCAGAAACCGGGAGCGGTGGTTTGTTTTTCGGTTTCTATAACCTGGGCTTTTTTAGCGTCATAGTCAAAGGTACCTCCTCAGGGCTTCTACGCGGCCTCTTAAATCTTTAATTTGTTCTATTGTCATGTAAATTCCTGAATAATACGGCAAATTACAGTTTGCAATTGAGCTTAAAAAGGAACCTCCAAATTATTTACGGCCTGACAATTTTTTAAAAGGAGTGCCAAAAAAGTAAGCCTTACTTTTTTGGCTGGAAACGATACCGTTTTTTATCTGAAATTCCTGAAAAAGGCTTATGATTTGCTGGCTAAAACAATCTGAAGTTTATCTGCCTGCGAAACTTTTTTATAGAATTGTTGCAGCTCCGGGTAAGCTTTAGCCTGGAATTTTCCTTTATTAATTTTAAAGGTACGGGAGTAGGTAATTACATTATCTTCAACTTTAAAAGAAGCTGAATATTCGCCAAAAACAGACTTGAAATTTTGGGTTTCCGGTAAGGATTCCGGGTGAAAACCACCGTCTGCAATCTGGTAGCGGATGAGGTCGGTTTCTAAATACGCTTTATCATTTACGATATCGATTATTCTGTTCTCATCTGCCGGAACTTTCTGCCCTCTTTTAATAAACAGGTTGGGGGTTATAAATAAACGTTTACCAGAAATGGTAGCGCATTTATTTACCGTTAAGGTTAATTTTTCGGTAATTACCGGAACAGCCTTTTTTTGCTGTTTGAATTCGAAATGCTGGATGGTAAAACTGGGAATATTTATTTGCTTCCGGAGCCAGCCTTTCTGATCTAAATGAGGAGCATGCATAATATGGCTTAACTCATCCTGAAGCAGCCCTGAATATTCCGTTTCTATTTTGCCGGTAGCATTACCCATAGCATCAAGCTGCACATCTGCAGTTCTTTTCTGAAGATTTTCTTTGAATCCATAAATCGGCGTTCTTACAATTTTACCACCTTCCGGCTTAATTAAAAGGGCATGGCGGTTTCCGGTAAAGGAACCGCAATACCCCGCAGATTCCGTCTGGCTGGTACATTCGAGCCATAAAGTGTCCTTCTGCATGGGAACACATAAAACGGCATGGTTAAATTGGTTACTAGGGAAATCTGTTAAAATATCTGATTCGTTGCTGCCCGCTTTTATTAAGGCGTAATGTGAATTAATGCCTACAACCTTCAGCAACGCATACATATAATTTGAAAGAGCTTTACAATCGCCATAGCCCTTGCCATCTACATAACCTGCCTCAAAGGGCTGCCAGCCTCCTATGCCTAGCTGAATACTTACATAGCGGGTATTTTGCTGTAAATATTCATACAAACGCTTGACCCTGGTGTAATCGTCTGGTGCATCGGCAACCAATTGCTTTACTTTAGCTACGGTAGGCTGGGGTAATTTGTCTTTGTTTGAGTTTAAAGTATTGATCCACTTTCCAAAATTCTCCCAGCTATTCATGTCGCCTTTAAAGCCGTCTATTTCAAAGGTATTTGGCGCTGTGTAAACGATGGGCGTTATCTCAGCCAGGGTTGGTTGAAGGATTTTTTCCTCTAAAGCCGGAAGATTATTTACGGTCCAGGAATAAGATTTTGAAGTACCGGCCGAAGCAATAGCCGGATCCTTTTCAATATTAAAAGTTTTGCGCCGCAGCACCCAGTTTTCCGGTAGTACTATTTGGAACGAAGCAGTTTCTATGGCCAGATCGAATTCATCCTGGGGGTGCCAGGTAGGGTAAAACAGTAAACCGTTGTAAACTATTTCGTATTCAAATTCTACGGTAACGGGGTATTGGGCATTCGCAAAACGCCCGGTTTTTAAACGCAGGTCATCTACCAAACTGGATCCGGAAACCCCGCCAACATCTATAATTTCGTTATTTTTTAATTTCTTTATTTCCTTGCCTTCTTTATCATATAGGGTGCCTTTAAAATTGGAAATTCGGGTAAACTTTCCGTAGGGCACCGTTAAAGCAGCGTAGTCAGCAGCATTTTCGTTAAGAATTGTTACAGCGTAGTGAATTTTTTCAACAGCATTGCTTTCATTCTTAACGGTAAACGTGGTTTCGTGAAACCTTACTACCGCATGGCTTCCTTTTTTTAAATTTTCCGGGATTTTCTCTACAGCAAAAGACTGCGGGCCCGGGCTAAGGAAAACCTGAATTAAATAATAGGCGGTAAAGAATAAATTTGCAAACATGCCGGTATTTTAAACTGCTAACAGTTAATTGAAAGGGTGCCCGTTTTAAATCTTTTTCAAAACGATCTGTTCAGAATGCTTGGCAATAACTTGGTCGAAGAACTCTTTTAAAAGCAGGTATTCTTCCGAATTAAAATTAGGGTTGTTCACATTGATTTTACTCATGCAATTAATTGTATTCCCGCTGCTGTTTATGGAATAAATAAACTTGCATTTGTCTCCTGGTAAGGTAACAATGGCGTTTTTAGGTTGTTCATCCAATTTGTAACCTTCCGGAATGGTATAATTGAAAACAAAGGTTTGTTCAATAGGTGCTGCAAAATCAACAGGATAGATCCGGCTTTCAAGTTTAAACGGATTTATCTTGTCTACCTGGTTCTGAAATGGACTTAAGTAAATAATGTTGGCTTGCTGGCCCTGACCGGGATTGTTTATATCAAGTTCAACTTTTAAGGCCTCATCCGGGGAGGTGCTGTTCTGCACTTTGAATTTTTCAACTTCCAGGTTTTCTGCCCGGCTTTTAATTTCCTCTATATAAAGCTTTTCGCCCTTCTTAGCAATATCTTTCCGGTGGTTCAGAGCGGCATAGCCGCTGCTTGATAGCTGCATTCTGCCTTTTAAAGAATTGTTGTTGCCGATTGTAAGTTGGCTGTAATACATTTCAGCAACCTTACCAGCCGGCGATAACGGTACCCAACGGGAATCTTTTAAATTTACCAATCTGCCTTCACCATTTAAGCATCTTATTGGCAAAAGGTTAGGATTTGCCATTGGTTCGGTAGCATCTAATAAAAGCTGCTTATCGGCTACTTTTACCAAAGCTATTACATAGTTGAATTTCGAAATGTTGGGCTGATTAACCGTGTTTACTACCCCATTTTCCCGTGTGCTTAATATTACCGGGCTCGCCTCCAAACCTGCCTCTCTCAACATGGCCAATAAAAGCAGATTTATGTCTGCTGAATTTCCGGTACGGTTTTCCAGGGTCTTTTTTAGGGAAGTAGTGGTGACAAGTTGTTCGATATTATTATACCGGAAATTTTGTTTTACATAGTTGTAAATAGCAAGCGCTTTTTTTTCAGGGTCGGTAATGGCAGCAATTATAGGTTTAACGGTTTCTTTAACGGCCCCGGTATTGTCAATATGATTGCCAAACCGGTCGCTTTCCAATAAAGCCTTATTGATCTTTTCCCAGGTATTGTTGAAAGACTCGTAAACCAACCCCGGTATTTGAACGTTGCTTATCTCGAACTCCATTTTTGAAAGGTAATTATTGATGGAATTCATAAAAGGCTCCTCCCGAACGGCCGGAATGTCCCGCATTGCCCATTTTCTTTCGGAACTGGTTGGGCTATATTTTACAAAGCTGGTATTGAGGTCAACAGGTTTAACGTTTCGGACCGCGAACGGATGGCTGCCCTGAAAAACCGGATTGAAGGTAAAGATATCCGGGACCTGGGTAGTGTATTCGCTCCAGATAACCGGAACGGTAAATTGGAATTGCCAAGGCCTTAAGTGGTAAATAAACTTTGATTGAACCCGGTATGTGATCTCAAAAACCGACCCTTCCTTCACATTGGGCATGGTTAATTTCTGGGTGATCCAGTTATAGGTATTCTTTTCATCGAATACTGATTCGTCAGTCAGTTTAGTCGTAGCTATTTTGCCATCTACCAAGTTATAGGTGGTGCCTTTTAAATTACTGATGCTTTCTTTTGTATAGGTGTTGACCCGGAATAAAGGAACAGCAACATTTGCCAGGTCGTACCCCGCTTTCTTAAAGATCTTCACAATCAGGTGACGATCATAATTTACTACCATTTCTCCAGCATTATTAAAATCATAACGAGACCTGCCGGCATCATATAAAATTACGGCCGCCGCGGTGGTGTCTTTGTTGTAATTAGCCATTCTCAGGTCTTCCAGCGTTATATTGCCCGTTTTCAGGAAAGTGCGGGTTGGTAAAGTTTGCGCTTTACTACCTAAAGAAATGGTTAGTAAAAAGATTAAGACGTAAAAATTTTTCATAAAATGATTGAAAGCATATTGCAGGGATTAAGTAAAATTAAAGCAATTTAAGTTAATAACAAAGTTTAGTTTAAGTGAGGCTTAATAATACCTTTATAGATTATTAAAATTTAGTCAAAAAAAAAGCAACTCCTTTCTCAGAGTTGCTTTTATAATTAAGATAGGGCCAGATACTTATAAATCCGTCCTTTAGAATGCGGGAAAGTTAAATCTATAAATTTAGATTTTCACCATCCAGTTATGGGTATCCGGCGATTCACCGGTTTTTATCTTCTCCAATTCAATGGCTACTTTATTGGAGAATTTGCGGGTTTCAACGGCCGGCAGTTCGTAATCTTTGCCTTCGTGGCCAATAGTAATGATCTGCGCGATAGTTGCAGCGGTCCCACATCCAAAAACTTCTTCCAGGGTGCCATTCTGTTGGGCTTCCAGGATTTCGGTAACTGTAACTTTGCGTTCTTCTATGGTCATGCCCCAGTCGCGGGCCAGTTGTAACACGCTGTCGCGGGTTATGCCGGCCAGAATGGAGGTGCTAAGGGCCGGGGTTATGAGTTTGCCGCCAATCACGAACATAATGTTCATAGTGCCGGATTCTTCAATGTACTTGTGCTCTTTGGCATCGGTCCAGATGAGTTGCTGGTAGCCTTTATCCTGACCCAGTTTGGCCGGGTAGAGGGCAGCTCCATAGTTTCCGGCCGCTTTGGCATAACCGGCGCCGCCTTCTACGGACCGCGAAAATTCGGTTTCGATCTTAACGCGTAGCGGGTTGGCATAATAAGCACCCACCGGGCAGCAGAAGATCATAAATTTATATTTGGCCGAAGGGCGTACGCCCACAAATTCGTCGGTGGCAAACATAAAGGGCCGGATGTATAACGCGCAGCCGGCGGTAGGAGGAACCCACTCCGAATCGATTTTCAGCAGTTCGGTTAAACCCTGCATAAAAATATCTTCCGGCAAAGTAGGCATGCACATGCGTTCGGCTGAAATGTTCAGGCGGCGGGCATTATCTACTGGGCGGAAAAGCAAAACATCGCCTTCGGCATTCTTATACGCTTTCATGCCTTCAAAAAGGGCCTGGCCGTAATGCAGCGCTGAAGTAGACGGACTTAAAGATAAGTTGCCGTATGGCAGGATCTCCGGATTTTGCCACTGGCCATCTTTGTAGTCAATACTGAACATGTGGTCGGCAAAGATCTTCCCGAATTCAATATTTTCGTAATCTAATTCCGAAATGCGCGACTTGTTGGTTTTGTTTATATTAATAAAGCAGGTTTCGATCATGAGGAAAGTATTAGGTTTTATGGCTAACAGACAAAAGGCGATTCTGTTTGGGATCTGGTTGCCGGTACTAATGATTAATGATTAATGATCTCCAATTAACAATCAGCAATCAACAATTAACAATTACATTCTTGGTTTCCAGGGCACTTCTTCGGCTTTGAGTTCGTGGGCCATCATTCGGCTTAATACGAAAAGATAATCGGAGAGGCGGTTCAAATATTGAATTACCAGGTCGGCTACGAAACATTCTTCCTGCAACGCAATTACCAGGCGTTCGGCGCGGCGGCAAACCACCCGCGCCACGTGGCAAAAAGAAACCGACTGGTGCCCTCCCGGTAAAATAAAAACCCGCAATTCCGGCAGGACCTCATTCATTTTATCCATTTCCTTTTCCAGCAGGGTAATATCTTCAGCGTGCAGATCCGGGATTTTCATTTTAGATTTTTCCGGGTCAGAAGCCAGCGAAGAACCAATGGTAAACAGCCGGTCCTGGATTTCTTTGAGCAGGCCTTTACGGCCGGCGTTTACTTCCTGGTCGCGAACCAGGCCAATGTAGGAATTCAGTTCGTCTACGGTGCCGTAAGCTTTCTATGCGCACATGCGATTTCTTTACGCGGGTGCCGCCAATTAAAGAAGTTTGGCCTTTGTCGCCGGTTTTGGTATATATTTTCATGCGTTAAGATTGCGTGGTTGGTTCTGCATATGCGTGGCCACTTCCAGGTTTTCTACGTCGCTTTCAATTAAGCCATCGCGCAGGCGCACAATGCGGTGGGCATATTTGGCAATGTCTTCTTCGTGGGTTACCATAATAATGGTGTTGCCTTTGGCGTAAAGGTTCTCGAACAATTCCATGATCTCGTAAGAAGTTTTGGAATCGAGGTTACCGGTTGGCTCATCGGCCAGGATAATGCTGGGCTTGTTTATCAGAGCCCGGGCAATGGCCACCCGTTGCCGCTGACCGCCGGAAAGTTCATTAGGTTTATGTTTGGCACGGTCGCCTAGACCTACGCTTTCTAGACGTTTGCATGGCCATTTCTTCGCGGTCCGATTTTTCATAACCGGCATACACCAAAGGCAAAGCTACATTTTCCAACGCCGAAGAACGGGGCAATAAATTAAAGGTCTGGAATACAAACCCGATCTCTTTGTTCCGGACTTCGGCCAGTTCGTTATCGGTCATGTTACTTACATCTTTACCGTTCAGAATGTATTGCCCGCCGGAAGGCGTATCGAGGCAGCCTATAATATTCATGAGCGTAGATTTTCCGGAACCCGAAGGACCCATAAAAGCCACGTATTCGCCTTTCTGGATGGTAATGGATATAGAGCGAAGGGCATGGATTATTTCTCCGCCCATGCGGTAACTCCGGGAAATATCGGTTGTCTGGATGATGGTTTGTGCCATGGTAGCGAGTTTATTCCCAACCGGCAGTAACTTCTTTTATCTTGGAAAGCTCTGCCTGGTAAAGCCGGTTAAAGGTACTATATTCTTCTCCCGAAATCAACGTTTGCAATTGTTCCATTCCGGCCTGGGCATAACTTTCGAAACCCGTACGCAGGCTTTGCAGCACGTAGGCTTTGTATAAGCTTGAAGAAAAAGGATTATAGGTTATGCCGGTCATTAAAATATTGTAAGCCCGCATATCATCTTTAACGGTGTCGCGGTAAAAATTGGCGGCAGCTATCATAGCCTCTTCGTGGTACGGCAGCACTTTTTCAACCTTATTGAATAGCGTTTTAGCTTCGGAAGTTTTTTTATTCTGCACCGCGATCAGGGCTTTATAATAAATTTTTTCCGGTTCGAAGTGCGGCGCGAAGTTAAGTTTGGAAATCACCCTCTCTAAAGCCTTTATATCCTTACTTTTCGCCCAGAATTGGCAATAAAGACGGCTTTGGGTTTGTAATAAACTCTCATTTTCTGAAGGCTTTAAATTTGATAATAAATCGCCGGCATTTAACAGCTCATTTCTTTTTAAATAGTTTGAGATCTGCGCTAACCGGGCCTCAACCAATAATTCCGGATCTTTTATCGAATTCAGAATGGACGTTGGGTCTGTTTTGTCGGATGGAGAAGCAAACTGAAGAAACTGCACTTTTTGCGCATCACTTAAAGCCAGGGCCTGGGTTTCGGTAGCTTCTAAAACCGGCAATAAATGCTGGGCTTCCTTTACGGTTTCCGGGTTTTCGGCGGTTTGCAAACTTTTGGCTGCTTCCAGGGCTTCGGTTTTTTTGCCAGCTAAAGCCAGGGCATAAACTTCGTGCAGCCCGGAGTCCGGGAAATTGTTGCTGCGGGCTTTACTAAAGTATTCAACGGCGGCATCATAAAGTCCGAATTTCAGCATGTGCTGCCCCAGGATATCCTGGTAATAACCGGTGCCGGAAGAAGAGGAGCGGGAAAGATTCTCATAGGTTTCTTTTGCTGCCAGGGGTTTATTCTGGAAATGTTCCAGCGCGCCTTTTAAAAGTAAAAAATCTTCGGCGTATGTGCCATTGGCCGGGACTTGCGCATAGGTATTCAGCCGGTTAATGGCAGTGGTATCGGAGGTTTGTAAGCGGTTTAAAACGGTATGGTAAAGCAGCGAAAAACCAGCCGGCGTAAAAGTAGTTTCTTTGGCAGGCCAGGTTGGTTTTTCAGTTTTCTGACCGGTCAGGTGCTGCAACAGAACGGCATTGCTTTTAAACGGTACATAGTTGCTGCCTTTATTTTCTTCAGCAAGTTTTTTAGCTTCTTCCGGCAGGGCATTTTTAATAAAAAAAGCCAGTTTGTTGCTTTGAATTACTTCATTTTTGGCATCCGCATTTTCAGCTTGGTTATAGTAATGGAATACCGAATCGGCCAGAGCTGTTTTGTTGAATAGCAGGGCCATGTTGTTGTTCAGCTCCAGACTTTCGGGGAATTTGGCCAGGCCTTCTTTTAAAGCGAACTGCTGTTCAAAAAAATATTCAGGGTTATCGAAAACCGAAGCAAAACGGGCATACACCTTTTCGTTGGGGCGTTTGGTCAGCGCTTCTTTCAGGTATACAATTTCGGTGCTCCGGAAATGCTTCCGCCTGCTGATACCGGCCAGGCTGTAATTGGCTTTCACGTTGTAATGCTCAAAAATGCTGCTTTCCTGATAATACCGCTCTGCCAGTAATTCTTCGCCGGAAACATTGTACAGGTCGCCCAGGTAGTTGAAATTTCCAGCTTTTATCTGGCTGTAGGCAAGGGCGTTCGTTTTTACAAATAACCCCACGGCAGCCAGCGTACCCATTAAATAAACGGTAAAAAAAGGCAGGTTCTTCGGGTCGTAAATTACTTTGTGCACCTGCAGCTTCTGACCAATTAACCGGCCGAAGTTTATCATAACGTACAGGAAGAACAATATGCCGTAAGCCAGGTGCGTGTAAATGATAATCGAATTAAAACCCGCGATCATGGGGTCGTTGGCGGTAGCAAAAGCGTAGCCAATGGTGGAAAAAGTTACAGTAGCAAATACCAAAAAAAGGAAGGCGGCGCCCGGCCAGAAAAGCAGAATATTACCGTAGATCTGTTCGCGTTTACGCAGGCCCCAAAAACCCGCCGCCGTAGAAAAGATCAGGATCAGGAAAGCGTTCAGGTAATTAATACCTAAGTCCCAAACCCCGGCATCTTTCAGAAAAGGCATGGCCAGGTTCGCCAGGTATAAAAAGGAGATCAGCATGAATTGCCAGACTCCAAAACGCCTTTCGGGTTCACGGGCCTGCGTGTTTATCCAGACCAGGAAATGCAGGTTTTCAATAGCTACCCAAATAATAAACAATACCGAAGCAACCAGCAAAGCCGGGGCGGCGTGGCCAATAAGGTGCAAAGTGGTTACATCTGCATTATAATTACTGGAAGCAAATACAAACCAGCTTAAAATAGCTACCAAACCCGTGAAAACGGCTAACCTCCGGCTAAAAGAAACATGCGGAAAAAAAGCCTGAAAGGCATAAGCCGGCAAAGCCAGACCCAGCATCACCGGCAGCATAATGTAAGCCGGCGCAAAAGGAAAAAGTCCCAGCCCGCCCAGATTGGCCGTTACCAGGAAAAACATTAAAAGCAGCATGGCCACCAAAAAAGGCCAGCGTTTTAAAGTAGAGGCAGCCGTTAAAAAAAAGATCAGGCTCAGGCCGATCAAACCCAGAAAAAGGTAGGCCGCCGATACGTTTATGTTGGGCAAACTGGCATCGAAACGTTCGGTTAGCAGGTAGCCATTGGCTTTAATATTAAAGGTGTGGCCACCCTGGCTGAACTGATCGATAAAAGCATCTACGGGTTGCAGGGCCGGTACTCTTACCCATTGAATAAACGTGTTTTCGCCGGTAAAATAGTGGTAAATACCCAGCCCCAGGGCTGCAATGCTAACTAAAAGCAAAACCAGGTACGGGAATTTAAGAGAGGCCGGCTGATGCTGCCAGAACGGTTGTGGTTTAATAAGTGTTGGTTGTTGGATAGGTTTATTTTTAAGGGGTAATAGCATAATCTTCTTTTTGAAATTCGGGAATTGGGAATTTCAGATCAGTTAAAATGTAAAAGGCTAAAAACTATCAACGAAAGACCAACAACTAAATTACTCCATCACCTTTGGTACCCGGAAATAATCGGAATCTTTTTTGGGAGCGTTGCGCAGGGCTTCTTCGTGGGTAACGGTGTTTTGAGCTACATCTTCGCGCATCACGTTCATTTCTTCACTCATATGAATGAGCGGTTCCACGTGGTCGGTATTCAGTTCGCCTAACTTATCCATCCAGTTCAGGATCTTGTTCAGGTCGGAAAGCATTTCCTGCTCTTTGGTTTCGTTGAACTCAAGCCGCGCTAAGTGGGCCAGGTTCCTGATGGTTTGTATGTCGGTGCTCATGTTGCGATGCTAATAATTCAGTTTTAATAAGATTGTAAACTTGTTCTTTTAAAGAATCCAGATCGGCCAGGGTCATGTTGCTGGTATCGATCGGTTCGTGGAAAACAATTTTTAAGGGATGCCACCGCACTACGAATTTTCCTTTTACATCGGGCAAAAATAAGTGATTAAAAGGCATGGTTACCGGAACCAGGGGCAATTTTCGTTCAATAGCCAGTTTGAACGGGCCATCTTTAAACGGAGCCAGGTCCAGCCCAACGTTCGCATCCGGAATTTTGCCTTCCGGAAAAATTACCAGGCTCCGGCCTTTATCTAGCGACCGGTTGGAGTAAATATAGGTTTTGGCCCGGCTTATGGGGCTGTCGCGGTCAACGGCAATGTACAGCGCTTTAAAAATTATGCCCCATAACGGAATGCGGGTTAAAGATACCTTTCCCACAAAATTCAGAAAGCCCGGAATGGTGCTCAGCAACAAAGGAATATCGATGTAAGACGTGTGATTTGGGGCATAAACGTAAACCTGTTTGCGGTTGAATTTTGCCTTCCGGACAACTTTTACCGGGATAAAATACATTTTAAGCTGCAGCCAGCTCCAGAACCGGTTTAAGGCACCGGCGTATTTATGCCATCTTTTGCGTAAAATAAAAAGCCGGAAAAAAGGCAGCAGGAAAACGAAAGGCAAAATAAAACTGAAAACGCACCAGGCTGAATATATTTTATTGCCCAGCTTCTTTAATCCACTCATACCGCCCAAAATTACAAATAAAATCGTTGTTCGGTTATTAGTTGTTGGTTATTCGGTTTTCAGAAAACCGAAAATCTTGCTGTAAAGATGAAAAACACCCGGCACTTTTTTAAACCGGAAACCTGGCGTTTGTTTTCTATTTAAGAACGAAAAGCCCGATTAAAAGGCTGAAAGTAAGGGCTTTGTTCTTGCCAGTTTGAGACTTTTAAAAGTAACCCACCAACAACCAGCAACCAACAACTAAATTCCCAGCAACCTGGCTACTTTCAAAATTCCGGCCACACTTATGGCATCGGTAATTTCGTCGCGCATTACCATTTCCAGGGCTTCTTTAAAAGGCAATTTCCGGAGCTGCAGGTCTTCGGTTTCCTCAAACTCGGTTTCGCCGGCGGTTAATTCCTGGGCCAGATAAACAAAGCCTTCTTCGTCGGTTACGGAATTGGAAGTGTGCAGGCGGCAGACTTTGGTCCATTTGGCAGCCGTAAAGCCGGTTTCTTCTTTTAGTTCGCGCTGGGCGCTTTCCAGAATATCTTTTTCCAGCAGGCCGCCGCCCATAGGGATCTCCCAGGAATATTCATTTAACGCATAACGGTATTGCCCCACCAGCCAGGTATTCATTTCTGCGTCTAAAGGAATTATGCCCAGCGCCTTGTTTTTAAAGGAAACCACCCCGTAAATGCCGTTACCGCCTTTGGGATTAATAACCTGGTCTTCGCGCACGCTGATCCAGGGGTTTTTATAAATTGCCTTTGTAGAAAGGGTTTGCCACGGGTTTTTTACTTCTTCAGCCATAAAATAAATGGGTTTCCGGTGCAAATAACGTAAATTCGTTTTGAAATTTTTTATGGCCGAAATTGGTTTGAAAAACATGTTACTGCCTAATTACAGCGGAAAGATCCTGGAAGCCGGTCTTGATGAGGCGGGCCGGGGCTGCCTGGCCGGCCCGGTAGTGGCTGCCGCCGTTATTTTACCGCCCGATTTTCACCATCCGGTACTAACCGATTCGAAACAACTGCTGAAAAAAGACCGGGAATTGCTGCGCGAAGTAATTACCAGAGAGGCAGTAGCCTGGGCAGTTGGCGTGGTTTCGCACGAAGAGATCGACCAGATCAATATTCTGAATGCTTCCTTTCTGGCCATGCACCGCGCCGTAGATCAGCTTACCCATAAACCGGAATTTTTACTGGTAGATGGTAACCGCTTCAATAAATATCCGGGAATTCCGCATGCCTGCCTGGTTAAAGGCGACAGCCGGTTTTTTTCAATCGCGGCTGCCTCCATTCTGGCCAAAACTTTCCGCGACGACCTGATGGATAAGCTGGCCATGGATTTTCCGGAGTACGGCTGGCAAACCAATGCGGGTTACCCAACCATTCAACACCGCCAGGCCATTGCCGCTTTCGGGGTAACGCCCCACCACCGCATGTCTTTCCGCTTATTGCCTGAAATTCTGGAAACAGCTGAATAAAAACGGTAGGGTTTAGGGCTGAAAAAGTGCATTATTTATCTGTCAGAAATATACCGGAATCTTTATCCCCGGCCTGTCCCCCGACAGGCCGGAAACTACTGCCGTCCTGTCGGGGGACAGGCCGGGGATTGAGTTGTTTCAGGTTAAGGCTGATAAGAATCAGAATGACAATCCTGATAGGAACCTTTCTATCAAACTAAATTTGGACTAATAAATTAGCTTAAAACTCCTCTACGTTCTCTACCGGTTGTTTACTTACCTGCAAGCCAAACAGCATAATAAACCCGGTTACAATAATCACAAAGAAGAGAATGCCTTCAGAAAAATTCGGGATCAGAAATTTCTGCGGAATGCTGTAAAATAACAGGATCGTAATAAGCCCTTTGGGCGCTACAAAAAGCTCGGGAAAAAGGCTGGTTCGCGAAATAAACCGCAGGTAAAAAAGCCTTGCCAGCGTTAGCGTAGTAATAATTAAGCTGCCGATAAATAAAAGTTCCACATCCAACAGCTTGGTCAGCGTAAATGAAAACCCGAACAGCAGGAAGAAAAAAGTCCGGATCAGAAAGGCAGATTCGGCGGTGATAACCTTGAGCAAATTAACTTCATCTAACAGCTTTTCCGTTTGGATAAGCCCGCGAAAGCGCTGATTAATAAGCAGGTGAGAATTATTCAGCAAAAGCCCGAATGCCAACACCAGCAACAGCGGCGACAAATGGAAACTTTTAGATAACGAATAGATCAGGATCAGTAAGGCAAGGATCAGGAAGAACTTGGTGTGGTGGGTTATTTTATTGATAAAGAAAAGTAAAAGGGCGCAACCCAGAATAGAAACAATGATGATTAAAACCAGATCCCAGGCGAACGTGAAAATGGAAATGGTCTGGGCAAAATTATCCTGGACGGCAAAATTAAAGATCATAATACCCAGGATATCCGAAAACGTTGATTCATAAACAATGAATTCTTTTTTATCCTGACTCAGGTTCGATACGCTGGGAATGGCAATGGCACTGCTGATAACGGCCAGCGGAATGGCATTTACCAGGCATTGCTGAAAAGGCACATCGTTGAAATGCTGAATTATAAAAGCAATGGAAATTGCCGAAACAATTAAAATAAGAAGGGCCGCCAGAAAAGACCTCCGGATAATTGGGATTTTATCGCGGGAAAGCCGCAGATCCAGGGACCCTTCCAGCACAATTAAAATAAGGCCGATAATACCAAAAAGCTCCAGAACCAGCCGCGGCAGGGCAAACATTACCCCAAAATATTCGGCTACATATTGTAACCCTACCCCGCAGGCCAGCAACATAAGCACCGACGGAATTTTGCTGGCCTTTGCCAGCAGATCGAACCCATACGAAATTACCACCAGAATGCTCAGGAATATCAGAATGGCATATGGATTCATATTAAACGGTAGGGTGGAACAAAATTAGGCTTTGGAAATAGTTAAGCCTGAATAAAAAAAAGCAGCTCAGGGCGAAAGCCGGAAAATTTTAAATAGAAAGCTCAGCGAACATGCCGAGCCTTTTTTTATTTCATTTTCAGCAGGTCGAGCATTAAGCTAAAGCTATCTATGGTAGAATTGTCGCCGCCAAATTTATCGAAGGAAAGGGGTTTAACAATGTAGCCGGTTGCCCGCAGGTTCTGCGCCGCCAGCCGGTCCGATTCTTCATTAGAAGTGGTCATTACAAAAACATTCAGATGCATTAATTCAGGATCTTTGCGCACCACTTCCAGAAATTCAATGCCGTTCATTTTTGGCATGTTTATATCAAGCAGCACTACTTTCGGCGCCGGGGTTATCTTACTGGCGCCGCCTTCGCCGCGTAGCATGTTCAGCGCTTCGCGACCATTTCTGGCCACATGCAGGGGTAAGTTAATATTCAATTTTTTAAGCTCACGTTCCACGTTCATGATATCCAGGTAATCATCTTCTACCAACAGGATATTTGCGTCGTTATTGATCATCGTAGTAGTCTTGGTTTAAGAGTTTAGGTTAAATACTCGGAATGGCAGAATTGGTTTCCGAAGGGGGCATTTTAGGCCAGGTAAAAGTAAAAGTAGAGCCGTGATCGGGTTGCGAATCTACCCAGATGGTTCCGCCCTGGCGCTCTACTATTTTTTTCACGATCGCCAGGCCTACCCCGGTGCTTTCTACGGCATCCCGTTCCTGTAAGGTCTGGAAAATTACAAAGATCCGGTCGTGGTATTCCTGATCAATTCCCTGGCCGTTATCCGTTACCGAAAAGGTATAGAACTGGCTCGATTCGGTAAATTTTATCCGGATCAGGCCTTCCGGCTTATTGTTATATTTTATGGCGTTGCTTATAAGGTTGGAAAATACCTGTTCCAGATAGATCCTTACGGAGTAAACCTGCGGCATTTCTTCGGGTATTTCTACTTTATAATTGGCAGGCACACCAATATTATCTACTATTTCGGCTAAAAGCTGGCGTACGTTTATCAGCTCTTCCATCTTTTTGGTACGGCCTATCCGGGCCAGATCCAGAATGCCGTTAATCAGATTTTCCATGCGGTGTACGCGCAGCCGCATCATCATCAGGTATTCGCGGATCTTTGCCGGCAAAGCCACATCCATGTCTTCCTCTATCCAGCGGGAGGCGTTCTCAATACCCCGCAGCGGGGCCTTCAGATCGTGCGAAACCACATAGGCAAACTGGTCCAGCTCTTTGTTTTTGCGCTCCAGCTCCGTTATGTTCCGGTCTATGGTGCCTGCCATAATGTTCAGGGAGGCAGAAAGCTTGCTTAATTCATCATGCTCCGGATCGTTGATCTGGGTTTTATAATCGCCTTTAGAGATCTTATCGGCCAGCCTTACCATGGTATTTATGCGGCCGGAAATTATGCGGGTAATATACCAGGCCCACAGCAAACCCAGAATTACCGAAAAAATGGTAAGCAGGGTAGAAACGTTGCGGGTAAAGGCAATACTTTTATCCAGTAACTCCCGCCGGGCTTCGCGCACTCTATACTCCAGCGCGTTAAAATGCTTAAACCGCACGCGGGTAGAATCTATAAGGGTTTTGCCGACGTTGTTTTTTATTAACTGCGCGCTATTTAAAGTAGCAAGGGCCGGGTTGGGGGTAAATTTTATGGCTTCCCTTTTTTCCGCGATCATTATTTCCGCGAAATTATTTATCCATTGGTTGTGGTATCCGTGGATCTTTTCAATATGGTCTAACTGATCGGGCCGGTTGCTTACCATGGTGGTAAGGGCCTTAAAAAGGGAGGGGATCTGGTCTTTGGCCTGAACGTAGGGAATCAGGTATTCTTCGCTGCCGGTAAGCATATAACCCCGGAAACCCGTTTCCATGTCGATTATATTACGTTGCAGGGCAGAAGAGTTTCGGATAATGATCTGCGACTGGGCTACCCAGTTACTATTCTCAAGTACATCTTTGGAAAGGCTATAGTTAATGAACTGTACCGCCATAAAGATGAATGAGATTAGGGCAAAACCGGCAAATAGCTTGGTCGATAATTTCATTCGGTAAAGCTAAAAGAAACCTTTATACAATCAAAGTTGCAGAAAATACCGGCAACCAAAAGGCTCTAAGAATTAGGAAGAAAAATTTAAGGGAAAGTTCTTGAAAAAGGACGGTGTTATTGATCAGATAATGGCGGCATCAGAAAGGCTCGATAATTTCTTTTCCAGAATTACCAGGCCTTTGGCCGATAAAAGGCCCCGCAGGTAAAAGGCAAAACCCATGCGGTACACATCGTTGAACTGTTCTTCAGAGGTGTTCAGCAAGCCGGTATCAATAATGGCCGATGTGTGGGAAATAAGCAAACTGCTGATAAGGGCAGGGTTAATTTCGGGCCGGAAAAGCTCCTGCTCCATGCCAATGGTAAATAATTCGGTTAAGTAGACCCGTAAATGCTGTTCTGAGAAAACCTGCATTTTTTGCCAGCAGGGCTGGTGGTGGTTGCGCAGGTCCTGCAGGAAATCCGGATGGTGACCGGTTATGGATTTCAGATTTACCTTTAAAAGCGTTAAAATAGCTTCAACGGCATTATCGGCGTGTTCAATAATATTGGCAAATTGCTCTTTGCGTTGCGAAAGGGTAACTTCTATGCACTGGTCTAATAACTCTGCTTTCGATTTAGCAATTTCAGAAAGCGTACCCCGCGAAATATCCAGTTTATCTAAGATAGTTTCCATGGTAAGGCTGTTAATGCCGTACTGCTGGAAAATATGCATTCCTTCTTCTAGAACTGTTTGTTTAAAATCCATAACCTCTAAAACTTCCCAAGCTTAAACCCTTTATTCTAACCGCAATCTTTCGCCGAACTTACAACCTGACAAAATAAAGAAAGCTGCCGAACGGTACGGATATTAATTAATATGAATAATTGTATATTTAAGTTTGATTTTACTTCTTAATGTAAACGGGAATTGGATCCAATTGTTTTTAAAGTTTCAGGAAAATGATTGCAATATTTAAAGGAATATGCCCTAAAAAGGGGTTTGGAATTGTTAAAAAAAATGATTATAAAGAGTAGTATGCTGCCCAAATAAATTAGACAATTTCCGGAAACAATTTTTCTTTTTAACAAAGAACGGGCACGATTGTTTTTATATTTATTTCAGAAAAGTATCATTATTATACTTTCGGTTTGAAAGCATTTCGGAAAGCAATTTAAAAATGCCTACTTTTGCCCCAATTATTCAGCAGCTTTAGGCCCTAACTATTATGGAATTAAAAAAAGTAGCATTAAATGATCTGCACGCTTCTTTAGGCGCTAAAATGGTGCCGTTTGCCGGTTACAACATGCCCGTTCGGTACAGCTCCGACATTGAAGAACATAAAACCGTGCGCGAAGCCGTAGGCATCTTTGATGTTTCGCACATGGGCGAATTCCTGGTTAAAGGCCCCAAAGCCCTGGATCTGATCCAACGGGTAACTTCCAACGATGCCAGCAAACTGGTTCCGGGCAAGATCCAGTATTCGTGTTTGCCAAACGAAGAAGGCGGCATTGTAGACGATCTTTTGGTTTACAGCATGGCCGAAAACGAATACATGCTGGTTGTGAATGCTTCCAACATTGAAAAAGACTGGAACTGGATCTCCAAATACAATACCGAAGGCGCCGAATTAACCGATATCTCCGACGAACTTTCTTTGTTTGCCGTTCAAGGGCCCAAAGCCGCGCAGGCCTTACAAAGCCTGACCAGCCTGGACCTGGCCAATATGGTATATTATACTTTTGAAAAAGGGCAATTTGCCGGCGTACCAGACGTTATCGTTTCGGCTACGGGTTATACCGGGGCCGGCGGTTTCGAAATATATGTACCCAACCAGAATGCTTTAACGGTCTGGAACAAGATCATGGAAGCCGGTAAAGAATTTGGTATTAAGCCGATTGGTTTAGGCGCCCGCGATACCTTACGCCTGGAAATGGGCTATTGCTTATATGGTAATGATATTACTGATTCTACTTCGCCGCTGGAAGCAGGGCTGGGCTGGGTTACTAAGTTCAACAAAGATTTTACCAACGCGGCCAATTTAAAAGCTCAGAAAGAAACCGGCGTAAGCCGCAAGCTGGTTGGTTTTGAAATGGTGGAACAAGGCATTCCGCGGGGCCACTACGAAATTGCCGACGCCAACGGCGAAACCATAGGCGAAGTTACCTCCGGCACGCAGAGCCCGATGCTGGGCAAAGGAATTGGCCTGGGTTATGTAAAAAGCGATTACGCTGCGCCGGGTTCCGAAATTTATATAAAGATCCGGAACAAAGCGGTAAAAGCCAGCGTGGTGAAATTGCCATTTTATAAACCTCAATAGATTTTCTGCGGCCTCCATTTGTGAGGCCGTTTTTTTTAACAGTTTAGCTAATTTTTATTTAAAACAAATATATGTTAACGGTTGATGTTTGTTACAGTCCGGAATTATTGCACCTGTATAATTTACAGGGCCGGGTTGTGGTAGTAGTAGATATTCTGCGTGCAACTTCCAGTATGGTTACGGCCTTTGCGCACGGGGTAGAAAAAATGGTGCCGGTAAGCAAATTGCAGGAGTGCATGGCTTTTCGCAAAAAAGGTTACTTAACCGCTGCCGAACGCGACGGCCAGAAAGCCGAAGGGTTCGACCTGGGCAATTCGCCGTTCAGTTACATGGACGAAAGCATTAAAGGCAAAGCCATTGCCATTACCACCACCAACGGCACCCAGGCAATCCGGCTTTCTATTTCCGCCGATACGGTTGTGGTAGGCGCGTTCCTGAATTTAAGCGCCGTAGCGCATTTTGTGCGGATGCAGCAGAAAAGCGTAATTATTGTGTGTGCCGCCTGGAAAGGAAAATTTAACCTGGAAGATACCATGTTTGCCGGTGCCTTAATAGAAAAGCTGGGCCCGGAATACGAACCCGAAAACGATGCTACGTTAGGTACTACTGTGATTTGGGACGCGGCCAAAGTTAACCGCCGCGAATTTCTGAACAACTCCAGCCACGTGAAACGCCTGGCCCGCCTGGACATTGTAAAAGACGTAGATTTCTGCCTGCAGGATGATCTTTACGATGTGGTGCCGGTTTGGCAGGGCGCTTATTTAACCAAAGCCATGCCGGTATTGGTAGATTAAGAATTTGAGTTTTTAAGGCCGGAAGCCTACTGTTTTTGCCGGGTTAAACCTGGGAGGTTTTAAAAATCTCCCAGGTTTTTTTGTGGCTTAGGTTACCGTTTTCGAAAGCACGATTAAGTGAAAACTAAACTTTCCCGGTTTTTCAAAGTAGGTTTAAGATTAAAGTTTAGCTTTGTTACCTTTGAATAATTTTCTATGATCTATTTTCCGGAGCGCCGCAGCCCGTTTTCTACAACATTATTACGCCCAACAACGACCAACGCAACGACGCCTTTGTAATTCAGAATTTAAAATATTACCCGGAAAATGAACTGGTAATTTACAACCGCTGGGGTGGGGAAGTTTACCGCAGCAATAACTACCAGAATACCTGGCAGGCCGAAAAATTAACTTCAGGCATTTACTATTATTACTTTAAAACCGCCAACCAGAGCTGGAAAGGCTGGGTGGAAGTGGTGAAATAGTTGTTGGTAGGTAGTTGTTAGTTGCTGGTTTTTAGGGTGAAATTATATAGTTAAAACCTAATTTTAAAGGCAACGATATCAGAAACAGGAGTTTTTCAGGCTGAAACAGTAGCGTTTTTAAAAGAAAAACCAACAACCAACAACTACCAACCAACAACTATACTTAAAGCAGCTTTTCGTTATTCTTATGCCTTTCGGAATCCCGTTGGGTTTTCTTTTCCAGATTTTTTTGCAGGGCATCGGTTAAATTCACGCCGGTCTGGTTGGCCAGGCAGATCAATACAAAAAGCACATCGGCCAGTTCGTCGCTCAGGTTCTTATCTTTATCAGAAGGCTTGAACGATTGTTCGCCGTATTGCCGGGCAATGATGCGGGCCACTTCGCCCACTTCTTCGGTAAGCATGGCCAGGTTGGTGAGCTCATTGAAATACCGTACGCCGTTCGATTTGATCCAGGTATCTACCGTTTGCTGCGCTTCTTCTAAGGTCATATCTTGATTGCTGATTGCTGATTGTTAATTGTTGATTGCTGATTGTTAATTGAAAAAATACTTGAGTTTGGAGCCTGAAATTCAGGTTAAGTTATTGCCGGGCTGTGATTGTTGCTTGAAAACATCAGGGTTTTGAACCTGAAAAGTTGCTGTAGTTTTTTGCCATCAAGCATTTTCGGAAGCGCCCAGAAAGACAAGTTATAGTAAGATTTTAACAATCAACAATCAACAATCAGCAATTAACAATCAACAATTATTCCTTTTGCTGCGAATCTATCGTGATAGTTACCGGGCCGTCGTTGATCAGGGAAACTTTCATGTCGGCCCCGAAGGTTCCGGTTTCTATGGGTTTGCCCAGATCCTTTTCCAGGATCTTTATAAATTTTTCGTAAAGCGGAACAGCAATGGCGGGCGGGGCAGCATTGATGTAGGAGGGCCGGTTGCCTTTTTTGGTGCTGGCATAAAGCGTAAACTGGCTTATCAGTAAAATTCCGCCATGAACCTCCTGCAGGCTAAGATTCATTTTATCGTCGGCATCGCTGAAGATCCGGAGCTGCACGATCTTTTTTGGAGATCCAGCTTAGATCTTCATCGGTATCGGAATTGGTAAAACCTGCCAGCACCAGCAACCCGGCACCAATTTTACCTTTTATATTGCCATCTATCCGGACCGCAGCTTCGCTCACCCGCTGAATAATTACCCGCATGAATTATAAAAGAAATGAATGAAAAATGTACCATCCAAAGATAGATCAAAATGCTTTACCTATAATCCATTCCCAGGCCGGATACCTTCCGGAAAAACAACCGGCAATTAAAAAAAAAGCCGGTCCGGAGATTCCGGCCGGCTTTTTTAGGGTTAAACCCTACCGTTTATGGATTTCTAAAACCCTGGAAGTCGTTAACATTCACTTCAAAAATATTGGTTTTAAAGTGAATGTTAATGGTTTGAATAATTTTGTTGGCAATAATGGCCTGCCCCCGCGGGGTAGGGGAGAAATAATCGTAAGAATAGAAGCCTCCGCTTACCGGCGTTAAGCTGTAAAGTACCCCATTTAAATTAGACCCTTTAAACAAGCTGCCATAAAGCTCCTGCATGTTAGCAAACGCTACATTGCCGGCATATTTTGAATTTTTCGCGGTTAAAATGCTATTGATAATGGTGTTCATGCTGGGGTTGGAAGCGCTGCGGCCGGTACTTACAAAAGACTCCAGGTAATCGGCTTCTTTGCTATCCAGCACTTCATTTTCCAAAAGCGGATTATCGCGGTCCAGGCCGTGAGGTAAGGTTCTGGTAACTCCGCCAACCGTAATTTGCTCTTCTACACCCAGCCGCCCTAAACCGGTTGGCGTAATGAAATCTTTGGCGGTAATAGCAATGGTATCGTAACCCAGGGTCGGCGCATTGTAAATCCTTAAGGCTTTTATCCAGATCTTTAGATCCGGGTTGTTGCGCTGGGTCTGAAAGTTTGTTTGAACAGCTATTGAATTCGCAAATCCCAGGTACTGCACCGAAGGAATATTACAAACCACGCCCGGACGTTTACCGCCGCTGGAAAGTGAATCTAACAAGTTGGTAAATTCGGTAGTAAACTCAGCCGAAGTAGGAAGACGGCCGCAGTTAGCGCCGCTCATGGCATAGTTGATTATATCGGCCATGCCCACCCACAACGTGAAAAAGGTAGGTTTGCTGTTTCTTACAACTTCCAGGTACGTCCGGTTATCTTTAGCCGGCAACATGCGGTCGAAATAAGGATTATAAAAGGCCGGCTGGCTGGCAGAATTACTTTTATTAACGTTGTCATCGTTGCCCAGGCCGCCAAGGTTTATCTGGCGGATCTTCAGGCCCGGCACGCCCAGATTCTGGAGCGAAGCAGTCTGCCCGGCAGATGTGCTGTACTGGTCCGGAATAATTTTCTGGGTATTGTTGCAGCCGGCTAACAGGAAATTGTTGAATTCTTCGGTATTGGAAAGCACCGGCAAACCCGATTGATTTAAACTAAGGTCTACCATTTGGGTGCCGCCTCCGGTAAAATAAGGCTGCTCAAAAGAAATGGCTCCCGCGCCGGCAGCCGCAAATTGCCGCGCCAGAATGGCCGGGTAAGCAATTTCCTGGCTTTCGCGCGAAACACCGCCGTTCATAAAACCTGCCGTAATGTAATCGCCAACTGCTACGTAGCGGCTTAAATTCAGGTTAGAAGTGCTGGGCGTTGGGGCGTCGAAAGTAGGTTTACAACCAGCTGCCAGGCCGCAAAAAGTAAGACCGGCAAATAAGTATAATATATTTTTCATTTTCAGGAATTAAAACTTGTAACTTAAACCCAGGCCTGCCCCGGTAACCACCGATTGGTACTGGCCGGCTACGTTGGAAACATTGGTTTTGCTGATGTCTACTTTAGAGGCCCGGTCGTTTATTTTTTCCACCAGAAAAGCGGCATCAATTTCAAAGCGATCGGTTAATTTATAGGTTAAGCCGGCGGTACCGCCCAGACGGTTGCCGTCGGGGAAATCGGGCGCAATAAATTCGTCGCGTATGGGAGTCTCATCAAAATAACCGCCAACTCTAAGTTCCAGTTTTTCAGTAGGCACATATTCTAATCCGGCCCGGAAAGCCATGGCATCTTCGTATTTGCGGGCCGTGCGGTAATCGGAAGTTGCTGCATTCTGGAAATTAAAGTTCAGGGAATCGTAAGAAGACCAGCCGGTAAGGTTAAATTCAAAAGTCAGCATAACTTTATCGGTAACCCGGTTCGATAAGCCTACCGAAAGCGTGGAAGGTAAATTAACTCTTGAGCTGAAGGTCTGGTTCTGGAATTGGGCGCTTAGGGAGGCCGGCACCTTATTAAAAGTGGCTTCTCCTTTATCTATTTTGAAATCTATGCCGGAGCGGTACGTGATGCCGAAAGAGAGCTCTTCCTGCACCTTACCAAAGATACCCACATTGAACCCGAAGCCGGAAGCGTTGCCGCTAAAATTGGCATCGCCCTCGAATTCCCCGATCTGGCGGCGTACCAAAATATCGGAATAACCATAAACCAAACCAGCTCCGGCACTGAAATTATTGCTTATTTTATAAGATAGGGTAGGCTGTACATAATAGGTCTGCAGTTTGATCTCCTGCAATACGGCGCGGCCCTCCCAATTATTGTCCCAGCTGGAATTTGACAGATAAGGGCTGTTTACGCTCAGGCCGGCGGTAATTCTATCGGTAACCGGGATAGCAGCATATAAATAGGCCGGATAAAGATTCCGGGGCTGCATATCTGCAATAATACCGGTTTTATCGCTTAAAAAAGTGCTACGGGGCATTATAAGGGTAGCACCAATACTTATGTACCGGCCGGAATCCAGCATGGCCATGGCCCCCGGGTTAAAATAGGCCGAAGAGGCATCTTTATTATAAGCGGTAAAGGCACCGCCCATTCCTAAAGCCTTCTGGCCCTGGGAATTTACCTGAAAGCCGCCGGCGTGAGAAATAAGACTTGCAGAGAGCAAGCAAACAACAAAAAATAGTTTCTTCATGAGGGGTAAACGCAGTTTGTGGCAAAGTTACAAAACCCGACCCGAAGTGCCGCTTTTTTATGAAATAATTACGGTGTTATGTTTTACGAAACTGCTGCCTTAAATTGGAATGGTGCCTTGAATTTTTCCGCTTTCCGTTTCAGGTATCGGTCAGGAGTTTATAGAAAACGGATTATAAACTTACTTAAACTACCAGGAGTGGCATTCTGAAAGAAACTTATGGGTTTAGCGCACGGAAATCACACGTTTCTTCCGGAATGACAAAAAGAGGAAAACCGTTTAATGCTATTTTAATCCTGAATAAGATCCTTTAGGTACCTGGTAACTGGTATTTGATTTACGAAGACCGATTACTGAAAAAAATTCACAGATCACTTTGATATTATAATTGATAACTCCTGACTGGCCTGGATAACTTTGGTTAAAAGTCGCTTTTATCGTACCAGGAACGCATTTTCCAGGGGTCTGATTTTTGTTTCCGCACCAGTACGATCCGGGCGGAACCTACGCCGCGGTAAATGGTAGCATCGTCCTGGTTAATGGTCAGGTTAAAAGCACGTTCGGCAATGGCCACCGTGTCGGAGATGGCGGTATCGGCTATAATGTACTGGTTCCATTGCAGGGTGGTGTTCCGCACTCCCCTAAACATCCGGTAAGTAGTGCGGATCTCTACATCGCGGTTCCAGTTTACTTCAGTATTGTTGCTGAAATCGAAATAGGTGAATTTGAACTGGGGCGCTAACAATTGGCCATACAACGTAGAATCCCGGATCTGGTAAGAATTCCGGAACCATTCGAAAAAACCATTTACAGTGGTGCGGTCGCCTAAAAGCTTATTCGGGTCGGTTACGGCATCGTCTAAAGCAGGGGCAAAGGGGTTACAGGCGGCCATACAGGCAGCTAAAAAAACCGGCAGCAGCGGTTTCAGCGCGCCAGGGCGTATTTTTTCAGATCGCTCCAGCATGGTTGGTTTTCGCGGGTATCTTCCCAATGGGTTATGTGCCAGTTATTTTGTTTCCGGACCAGGATCAAACGCATGGTGCCGGTATATTGTTTAGGTTGCAGCGTATCAGAAAGTGATGTTTTTAACTTGTAGGTGTAGATCTGCTCCAGCGAATCGTTCACGAAAAAGTTTTCCCGGGTTTTATTTAATTCCAGTAAGGTAATGGCATTGGTGAGGCTTTTGCTTTTCAGTCCGTTAAAATAATCGCGCTCTTCAGCTACCGACCAGTTGGCAAAAAGGGCCGGGTTAGAGCCAGCTGTTGCCGGATCGGCTTTAAACCGGAAATTAGAAGTAAAGCAGCGGTCGTAAAGGGAAATATTCAGTTTCTGAACGGCATTCCGGAAGTTTTCGACCAGAATAGCGGGCTGGGTAGGCGGATCCCATTCGCTAATAGCGCCGCTGTTAGCCGGTTCCGGTTCGCGCACGTTAAAGCAGCCGCTGCAAAGCAAAACTAAAAGGCCCCAAACCGCAAGCTGCTTTTTCATAAACAAAGATTTTCTAAAGATAAGCAGAAAACCATTTCCGGCAAAATGACTTTTTTCGGCAAAAAACCTACCGTTCCTTTAATTGCTTAATAGTTAAATTGCTGATTGTTAATTGAAAAGGAGGTTACGTACACGCCTGAATTGGTTTTTAAAATTAGGAAGCACTTTTAAGGCTGAAAACTATAGCATTTTTGAAATTCCAGGAGGGCTGAAATGGCTAAAACTTTGGAAACTTGAAAATTTAGCTATTTTTGTTTTTCACGTTTTGCGAATGCCGAAGAAATATCTCTTTTATTTTATAGGATTACTGCTTCTGGCTGCACTGGGTTATTATGGCTACAGTAAGTGGGCCGAAGCCCGCGAAAAAGTAAACCTGTGGACCCTGGTGCCCGATGATGCCGTTTTTGTGGTAGAATCCGGGAACTATGAACGGTTCATGGAGCGGCTAAAAAAAACGCAGGTCTGGGAATCGGTAGCGGAGGTTACGTACCTGCGGCGGCTGGAAGAAAACCTGGCCCTGATAGATAGTATTGGCGGTTCCCGGCAAAATCTCTATAAATTTCTAAGCACCAAAGAAATACTTACCTCCGTGCATGTGCTGGATAAAACCGATTTTGAGCTGGTGTATTACGTTCCGGTAAGCACCGTAAAAGAGCACCGCTTTATCCGGACGCTGGGCGAAAACCTGAACGAAAGCAAAAGCTTTGAACATACAACGCAGAAGTACGAAGGCATTTCGGTCTCTGACCTTAAAAATAAAACCACCGGAGGGGTCTTTTCTTATTTTACGTATCGCAACAATCTCATAATGAGTTCTTCCCGGGTTTTGCTGGAAGAAATTATCCGGAAAATAAAATACAAGCGGTTCGAATCTGTGGCGGCCGGTTTTGAGAATACCAATTACCTGACCCAGGAAAAAGTTTACGCCAACGTTTTTATAAACTACCACAACCTGCCGCCTTTTCTGAGCTTATTCTTTAAAAATCAACTGCGGCCGGAAATTGAATATTTATGCGGAATTGCCCGCAGCAGCATGCTGGAATTCCGGTTGGAGAACAATAAAGTTTTCCTGAACGGATTCTCCAACCCCGAAACCATCAGCCAGTCTTTTTACCGGCATTTGTCGGAGCAGGCTCCCAAACCCTTAGCGCTGCAGCAGTTCATTCCTAACCGTACCGCAGTGTTACTCTTTTTTGGAATAGACCAGCCCTGGCAATTAAGTAAATACCGGAATACGGGTAAAGTTACCGCCCCGCCCGGAACTTTGTTAACGGCCGATAGCCTGGCCAAACGTTTTTCCGGGGAACTAGGCCTTGGCTATTTGCATACCAGCAGCCAGGTTAACGCCCCCGAAAAAATAATTTTTGCTAAAACCAGCAACCCTGCTCAGGTGAATACCCTTCTCCAGAGACTGGCTACTTTAGCCGGTGGTAATCCAAAAGGGGCTGTTTATAAAGAACGCTTCAACCGCCGTACCATAGGCATGGTCCAGCAACAAGAGCTTCCCAAAATGCTTTTTGGGGAACTTTTTGAGGGGTTTGACCAGACTTATTATGTGCAGTTAAATGAGTATTTTCTGTTTGCCCCCAATATTGCCACCATGAAAAGTGTGCTGGCCGATATTGATGCGGAAAATGTGTGGGCGAAATCCGTAGCCCAAAAAGCTTTTCTGGAGGAAACCCAGCACGAAAGCACTTTCAGCCTTTTTGTGAATTCGGTGAATGCCTGGGAAATTCTTAACCATTATCTGGTAGCAGAAAAAAAAGAAAGCCTGCTCCGGCATGAGAACCTGGTTAAAGATTTTAACCAGGTCAGCGTACAATTCAGGCAAAAGGAAGCGCAATTGTACACCACCATTATGTTCCGGCAGCAGGATGCCCTGGCCATTGAAGATCAGCGCACTGATATTTTGCAGGTAGACCTTCGGGTGGCGTTAAAGAGTAATCTGATAGCAGGGCCTTTTCCGGTAAAGAACCCGGTAAACCAAAGCCTGGAAATGCTGGTGCAGGATTCGGCCTTTGTGTTGCATAAGGTAACCGCGGAAGGTAAAGTTGCCTGGACTGATTCGGTTGGAGAGCAGATTAAAGGCAATGTGATTCAGGCACCTTTTGGTGCTGACGGAAAAACCAAATACCTTTTTGCCACGGCTAACAAAATTCATTGTCTGGACCGGAACGGGCGGGAAGTTGAGAATTTTCCGTATTTCCTGCCCGATACCTTAACCGCCCTGCGGCTAACCCTGCTGGATTTTGAAGGTAATCGCGATTACTGGTTATTAGTAGACGATGAGTTGGGAAACCTGTATATGTTCGATGAAACCGGTGCGCTGGTTCCGGGCTGGGGGCCGCGCCGCCTGGATGGCCGGCTGGCCGCAGCCCCGCAACTTTACCGGATTGGCTCCAAAAATGTGGTAATGGCAATTCTGGAAAACGGTTATGTTTATGCATTAAACGAAGAAGGAAGCGTTTACCCGGGTTTTCCGTTCAGCGTAAAAGCAAGCTTAAGGTCGGGCGCTTTTGGTAAGATCAGCACTAATTTCCGGAATTCTATTTTTACCCTGGTAACGTTGCGGGGGGAAGTGGTAACGTTTAATTTAGCCGGGCAGGTAACCAAACGGCACCAATTGGTAAGGCCCGAACGCAATGCTACGTTTGAGCTGGTGCCGGAAAACAGCGGAAAATCTTTTCTTATCTCCCGCCAAAGCCTGGGCCGGGTAACGTTGCTGGATCCAGATTTTAAGCTTTTACTGGAGCGCAATTTCTTTACTTCCAGCCGCAAAATTGTGCAGTACTATTGGTTTGGCGGCGATAAGATCGTGTACGCCATAACCGAAACCGGCCCCCGCAAAACCTATCTTTTTGATGGAAAAGCCAAGCCGATCGGGAACAAAGTGATCGAAAATAAAAACCCGATAAAGCTGTATTACAAATCAAATATCAACGAATACCAGGTTTATAAGGTCTATAATAACGAACTGACCAAAATCTCACTAAAACATTAACCTTTGTTTCAGATTGGCTTTATGCTGAATATTTAAAATTCAATTTGCTGAAGGCAGTTTTTCAGCTTAAAAAGATAGCGTTTTAAGACGTCATCTCGACGTAAGGAGAGATCTCAGCCAGTTGGTGAAAAGGTTGCTATTAATTGAGTCCCACATTAGCTGGACTTCCCGGGTGTTTGTCTGGAGTACTTATTTGGCCGAATGACCCCGCTTTAATTTCCTTTATTTCATAGAAGTATTTTTGGCTTTTCTTTATCAAAAAAACCTAAACTCTTAACTCTAACCTTTTAACTTTCAATTAGATTTTCTCCCTCAAGCCGGGTGGCTTCGTTTCTGTGTGCGCGTCTTCTATGCTTGTTAGCCCTTAATGGGCTTGCCTGCGGCACCACAACCATTGGAGGCCGCTCACACAGAAACTGGGATTATTTCACCTTCGATCTGGCTTTTATTTTACTTAAGCTGGATCAGATAAAGTAGGCACAGAGGCGCTGCGCGCATGTAGTGAAAGATTTTCATCAGATGCAGGTTAAAAAAAGCTTGGAAAGCTATGCTTTTAGCCTGAAAAAGTAGAACAGAACTTTAGCAATTCCACAGCTTTCCGGGATCAGAGTTTGGTAAGCCAGCCTTTGCGGTAGAAGAAATAGAGTTGTAAAATAATGAGCAGACCCATAATTACCATTAACGTTACGTAGCCAAAGGGCTGGTAAAGTTCGGGCATATTCATGGTGTTCACGGAGCCGTCCGGGTTTTCGCGGGAGAAGTTCATGCCGTAAATACCCACAATAAAGCTCAACGGAATGAAAATACTGGAAATAATGGTAAGCACTTTCATGATCTCATTCATGCGGTTACTCACGTTGGAAAGGTAAAGCTCCACCAAACTGCCGGAGGTTTCTTTGTAGTTCTCTATCAGGTCGATGATTTGCACCGTATGGTCGTAGGTATCGCGGAAGTAGATCTTCATTTCATCCGGAACCACGTCGTCTTCCGCCCGCAGGAGTTCGCTTATTTTATCGCGTTCGGGCCAGACAATGCGCCGTAATTTTACAATTTCCCGCTTCACCGATAAGATATTGCCCAGCATTTCTTTTTTCGGGTTTTTGAATAAACTGTCTTCCAGGCTATCCAGGTAATCGCCCATTTCGGCCAGCACCGGGAAATAATGGTCAATTACTACGTCCATAATGGCATAGGCCATGTAAATTACCGGCCGTTTGCGGATTATACCTTTGCCGGCCCGGATGCGGGTTCGTAAGGGATCAAGGCAGTCTTCATTATCGCTCTGAAAAGTGATGACGTAATTCGGTCCGGTAAAAATGCTTAGCTGGTCGTCGTCTATTAAATGTTCGCCGGTAAAGGTTACCATCCGGGAGATCATAAAGAGGGCGCCGTTCTCTTCTTCTATTTTAGGCCGCTGGTAATCGCTGATCACGTCCTCCAGCTGCAGCGGGTGAATGTTGAAATCGCGGGCAATGTTTTCCAGTACCGGTAAGTTGGCATAACCCCGGATGTCTATCCAATGCCGCTGGTGCGGGCGGGCCTGCATGAACTGGTAGAGGTTGTCGTAATTATCGAATTCCTGTTCGGTAAAATCCGTTTCGTCAAAAGAAAGCAGGTACATCCGGGTAGGATCGGCATTTTCCCGGACGTATAAATAGCCGGGTTTCTGGCCTACTTTGGTTTCCTTTTTGTTTTGTTGCAGAATGCGGGGTCTTACCATAGCCAACAATACGGTTTTATAAGAAAATAGCCTATCAGGCCGGGTATTTTAGTTTTTAGTGCCGAAAAGATACCGTTTTTTACCGGGTTTACGGAAGAGATCTATAACTGACTTACGATAACCCCTTCCAGTTTCTGCAGTTTTTGCACGATTAGGGGGCAAAGCTGGTTTCTGATCTCCAGGGTTAGCTGGCAGGAAACGGCAAATTCCTGGGTTTTTACGTTCAGGCTGAATTCCTTTACCAGGCTCATAATTTCGTTCATGTGCGCATATTCAAAAGCTATCCGGAGCAGGGAAGTTTCGTGTTTTTCAACGGTTGGGGCCTGGGTTAAAGCTTCGGCAGTTGCGGTTTTATAGGCATGGATCAGGCCGCCAACACCTAATTTAGTGCCGCCAAAATAACGCACTACAATTACCAGCACGTTGGTAAGCCCCGAAGCGCGGATCTGCCCCAGGATCGGATCGCCGGCTGAATGGTTGGGTTCCCCGTCGTCGTTGGCCCGGTAAATACTTTTAGCGGCGCCCAGCAAATAGGCGTAACAATGGTGCCGGGCATCGAAAAAGGTTTTGCGGATTTCGGCCAGGCGTTGTTTAATTTCCTCTTCGGAAAAGACCGGAAAAGCCAGGGCTATAAATTTGCTGCCTTTTTCTTTGTACAGTCCTTCGGCCGGCGCTGCCAGGGTGCGGTACGTATCGGTTATTTCGGGTTGCAAAGAGGTCACGGCCGGATTATATTGGTAAAATTAACGTTATTCAGGGCAAGAAACGGGTCTTGATTAAAATTTCCCCGAAATTATAATTAATTTCGGGCCGCTGTTACCCTATGGAGAAGAATTTACCTGGCCCGGAACCTTATATTTTAACTTTTGAGCAAACCGGCGATCCTGCTTCCGGCTTTCTTACCACTACCCAAAAGGCGTCCAACCTCCCTTTTAAAGTGCAGCGCGTTTTCTGGGTTACCGATACGCCAACCGACGTAAAACGGGGCCACCACGCCAATAAAATAACGGAAGAGATCATGGTAGCGGTAAGCGGGGTGGTAACCGTGGAAACCGAAACCCTGGACGGAAGAAAGCAAAATTTTACGCTTAACGATCGAACCACGGGCTTGTATATTCCAACCTATTGCTGGCTTTCTATCAGCTTTGAACCGGGTGCCGTACTGCTGTGCCTGGCCTCCACCGATTTTGATCAGGCCGATTACATTCTGGACTTAACCGATTTCAGAAGTTGCCGGCGTTTATGATGCTTCCTTTCCCAGATCCACGGTACGAATTTTGGGTTTCCGGGCAGTCCGAATTCCTGGATTTCGGGTTTGAGCCTACGTTGTTTAATTCTCCAGCCTATATTGCTCTGCAAAACGCGGAAAACCATTATTCCTTTTACCTGATCCCGAAAAGCACCGCGAAGGTAGTGGCGGTAAGTTATTTTAAAGTAAACGGAGAGCAGGCTATTTCGCCGTACCGGGCTCCCTTTGGTTCGGTAGAAACTGCGCCGGAAGTTACCTTACTTTTGGCGGAAGATTTTGTGCGGGCTATTACTGGCTTTCTAAAAGATAAGGGCATTCAGCAGGTTACGGTTAAGCATTATCCGTTTTGCTACGGGGCAGATCAGAGTGCTTTAATTACCAATGCTTTTCTGTTTCTGGATTTTCAGGTAGAATTGTCGCAGATCAACCATCATCTACCCGTAACCGCTGCTTCTTTTGAAAGTCAGATCCACGAATCGGGCCGCCGCCGGCTCCGGAAATGCCGGGAAAATGGTTTTACTTTTCAACCCGAACCGGCAACTTTCCTGCCCGAAGCCTACGCTTTTATTAAAGCCTGCCGGCTGGAAAAGAATAAACCCTTATCGCTATCGGAAGAACAATTGCAGCAGTTATTCGATCATTTCCCGGACCGGTATTTTATTTTTTCCGTGCGGGATCAAGGTGAAATTGCAGCGGTAACCGTGGCTATAAAGATCCGGAGCGATGTGCTGCTTACTTTCTACCCGGCCAGCCCGTACAGCTACAATGCTTTCAGCCCGGCCATAATGCTGAACGAAGGCTTGTATGCTTTCTGCCAGCAAAACCACCTGGCAATTTTAGATTATGGCATTTCCGGGGTGAAAGAAGATCCGCATTATTCTTTAATGAAATTCAAAGAGCACCTGGGCGGCTTGCCGACTTTAAAACTTACCTTTTCCGGTAACCTGCGCTGACATGGATAAACCCCTGGTTTCCGTTATCTGTTTGTGTTTCAACCACGGCCGCTTTTTAAAAGAAGCGCTGGATTCGGTTCTGGCGCAAACTTACCCGAACCTGGAAATAATTGTGGTTGATGATTTCAGTACCGATAACAGCCGGGAATTACTGAAAACCTATGCCGCCCGGTACTCCCAAATTACCTGCCTTCTAAATGAAAAAAACCTTGGCAATTGCGCTTCCTTTAACCGGGCTTTTGCAATTTCCAAAGGCGAATACCTGATCGATTTTGCCACCGACGATGAGATGTTTCCTACCCGCATTGCCGAACAAATTGAAGCTTTCCAAAATCTGGGCCCCGAATACGGCGTGGTGTTTACCGATGCCGAATTGATCGATGAATCCGGGAAACATGCCGGTTATTTCTACCGGCGAAATGCCGACGGAAGTTTAAAAGTACCGGTGCCTTCCGGAAACGTTTTTGCCGCCATTTTAAGACGCTATTTCGTGTCTACCCCAACCATGATCATGCGCCGGGAAGTACTGCAAAAAATGGGCGGTTACGATGCAACGCTGGCGTATGAAGATTTCGACCTTTGGGTCCGGTCTTCGCGGGAGTTCAGATATTTTTTTCTGGATAAAATTTTAACCAAACGCCGCCTGCACCCCGCCCAGTTATCCAAACAGCAATACCAACCCAACGACCAACAGGTTTTTTCTACGATTAAAGTTTGCCGGAAAGCCCTAACCCTGATCCGGACGGAAGAAGAAAAAGCCGCATTGATTACCCGCATTCAACACGAACTTATCCAGGCCGTTTTCACGCAAAACCAGGAAGCCGCCGATCAGTATTTTGCGCTTTTAGAAGAAATGAATGCGCTTTCTCCAAAGTTTAAGCTCCTGAAAATGGTTGGCAGGTTACCATTGCCTTTAACCAGGTTCCGGCAGCTTTATTACGCCTTGAAATACGGAAAATAAACCGTAGGAATTCGGGGTTAAAAACCGGGAAAGCAATTTATTAGATCTGGATTTCCTTTGTAGCGCAGGGTTTAAACCCTGCGCTACAAAGGAAATTGAAGAACCGAAAAGCCCACCGTTATGGCTGAGATAAAAGTTAAAATTCGGTTAAGGAAGTGCTCTGATTTTAATCCGAAACTTTAGCCTTTTTTATTTGATCTGGTAAAGCAACACCTGGCCTTTCTGCTCAATTAAGGTTTTTTGCGGAAAAAGTTGATTGATTTCCGGCTCCTGTACTACCTGCATTTTAACCATATCCGGGTGCGATAAAGCGGCCCGGTTTACCAATAGAAAAACCTGCCGGTAATTTTGCTGCGCTGGAATGGTATCGTTGTAGGCCTGAAAATGGATCTGCTGACTTGGTTTGAAATCGTAGTGAAAATCGTGCATGAATTTAAGCCAGGGATCAGAAATTACCAGGGTGTTTCCTTTTAGCCCCGTTAAGTGATTTTTAATAACAGCATTCTGCTCCTGAAACCCCATCATGGAAGGTTTACGCATAAAATGCAGCGGCCTTAAAACCAGTACCGCCGTTAGTACCAATACCGTTAAAGCAACCGGAGCAGTAGAAGTTGGCTTTCGAAACTGCCACCAGTATGCTCCAAAAAATAAGGTCAGCGGCACGTACATTACCAGCATGTTGCCGCCCTCCAGCCATGCGGCTAACCCAAATAGCAAAGCAAAAATTGCGGCTAAATTCCGGCTGCCTTTTAGGAAATAAACCAAGCCATAGGCCGCGGCCAGGCATAGCGGCGGCATGAGCAGCATGCACATGCGCGGCAGCAGGGTAATGGGGTTGTAATACTTCAGCGAAGTGCTCCCGAACCAGAATTGCGCCAGCACCACCAAAGCCAGTAAAAGCCAGAAACTCTCCGGGCTTTGAGCCCGGATCAAATTCCGGAACCTGGTTTTAAATAACAAACCAAGCGCCAGTACAAAAGGAACATAAATGCCGGAACCCATAAATAACCAGAACGGCGCCTGCGTTAACCGGAAAATAATCTGGCTTAACGGTTTGGGTTCTTCGCCTTCGTGATACGCCGCGTTGGTTTCTTCAATTATGTGAAAGCGGTGCAGGAAATCGCCGGTCTCAAAATAATAAAACGTGAAATAGGCCGTCAGCACCAAAGCTCCCAGAACAAAACTGTAAAGCCAGAAAACGGTAGGTTTTTTGCCGAAAAAATCGGAGAGGAACAGCACCAGGTAAAAGGGCGCGTAATAAACAATAGTTTCTTTGGAAAGAAAGGCCAGGAAATTGCACAGCACAAACAACGTAGCATGCAGCAACGGCCTTCGGCCTTCGGCAATAAACCGGAAACGGTAAAGAACCGCCGCCGAAGCAAAGGCGAAGAACATCAGGATGTTATCCGGGTAAAAATAAGTAGCCAGGAACAGGGTATGGAAATAAAGACCCAGAGACAAAATTCCAAAGACCGCTACCAGCGGGTTACGTTTCCGGTAAAGGGCAAAGATCAGTAACGAACAACCCAGGGTACAAAGCAACGGCCAGAGGGTGGCGGTATAAATATTCAATCCGAAAAGGGCATAAAAAATGGCAGCCGGCGCAAAACTCATTACCCGGTTGGTGATGGGATTGGGCGGTAAAATCGGGTTGTTAAAATCGAAGATCCCCTGCTGCAGTTGCCAGGCATATTTGGTATAAATGTAATCGTCGAGCCAGTAAAATCCTTCGTGGGCAAAAACAAAGTAAGCCAGCGTAAATGCCGCTACACAGAAAAGTATTACTACCGGCTGCAGGGTGAAAGCACGAATTTTAGACAAAAACATATTTCAAAGAACCAGAAAATTTTTCAATTTGGTGTTTTAATTTTATTGGAAAAAGGCCTTAAGTAGGGTGTTATGCAGCTGCTCCGTAAAAAAACCTAGCAGAAACCGTATATTCTGAAACATGCAGCCGTTTTTTCAGTTTAAAAGATTATCTTTGGGATTTGAAAAAAAGCTAAAAAATATGATTACATCGGTTACCTCACGGGGGGAAGTACTGAGATACCTGGAAAATTTTCTTGACTATAATTTTGATTCTTTCCTGAAAACGGTGGAAGATAGCTGGCAACCTGCCGATCTGCTGCCGGATTCCCGGTTCGATAATTTTCTGGATGAGGTAAAAGAACTGCGGGAGCGGGCAAAAGAACTTTCATACGATCTTTTTGCCGTGCTTATCGGCGATACCATTACCGAAGAAGCCTTGCCTACCTACGAAAGCTGGCTGATGACCACCGAAGGCCTTTCGCAGGACCCGAACGGTGGCTGGATGAAATGGATCCGCGCCTGGACCGCCGAAGAAAACCGCCACGGCGATCTGCTGAACCGTTATTTATACCTTTCCGGCCGCGTAAACATGCGCGAAATGGAAGCTTCTACGCAATATTTAATTGCCGATGGTTTTGATCTGCAAACCGGCACGATCCGTACCGGGCGTTTATTTACACCAGCTTCCAGGAAACGGCTACCAATATTTCGCACCGTCGCGTAGCTCAGGTCTGGCCAAAAAAGCCGGCGACCTGATGCTGGCCAAACTTTGCGGAAAAATTGCTTCCGACGAAGCCCGCCATGCCAAAGCTTATAAAGTCTTTGTAGCAAGATTTTTGAAGTAGACCAGAACGAAATGATGCTGGCCTTTGAAGATATGATGCGGAAAAAGATTGTAATGCCGGCCCACTTACATGCGCGAATTAGGCGTAGAAATTGGTAAAACATTCGGTCATTTTACCGATGCCGCCCAGCGCATTGGCGTTTATACTTCCGCCGATTATACCGATATTCTGGAAGATCTGATTGAGGAATGGAAAATTGAAAGCATTACCGGCTTGAACGAAGCCGGCGAAAAAGCCCGCGATTACGTAATGGCCTTGCCAGACCGTTTGAAGCCGCGTTGCCGACCGCATGAAGGTACCGGAACTGGAATACAAATTCCGCTGGATAGAAGGTTAATTCTAAATTTTATAAAATATTAAAGCCCTGGATTTAGTTTCAGGGCATTTTTTTATGGTTAAATTTCAGTGAATAATATTTCAGGGTTCAATTTTAACCCTTTCCAGAAGGCTACCTGGTCTTTTATTTCTTTGGCGGCATTTTTCGGGTTGGGGTAAAACCAGGCTGCATCAGGGTTTTCCTGTCCGTTCACCTTTACCGAATAATAAGCAGGCTTCGCCTTTCCAGGCGCAGGTGGTGTTGGTTTGACTGTCGCTTAAAATATTCATTCTTTCAGGGCCGAAGCCGGAAAATAATGATTGTTCTCAATTACGATGGTATCGTGGCTTTCGGCAATAATGGTATTGTTCCAGATGGCTTTCATCTGAAAATAATTTAAAAGGAAGGTACACGTTGCTATAAAGCAGATTATTTTACTGAAATTGTTTTCGTATTTTTAAGAAGCAGCCTGCCGGTAAAACATTACTGCTTTAAAACTGGTTATAGCATGCTGCGGGCTTACCGCTTTACCAGTTTTTTATGCCAGCCAACTACCGATTTTCCGATTATATACCCCCGCAAAATCCGGGCCGACTTTGAATCGTTGCTGAAGATTTTCCTGCAGCTGGTAACCATTACTTCCGGCGATGTAGGCGAAGCTTTGTCGTGGCTGAACTCACTGGATAAGCAATACAACCTGACCAACGATGAATACGGCATGGGTGATTTTATCGAAGACCTGAAAGCGAAAGGTTATATTAAGCGAATGACCCGGCGAAAAAGGCGAATTTAAAATTACGGCCAAAAGCGAGCAGAAGATCCGGAAAAGTGCCTTGGAAGAAATTTTCGGCAAACTGAAGAAAGGCGGCAAAGGCAACCACACCACGCCGCATACCGGCATGGGCGACGAAGCCAGCACCGACCGCCGGGAGTTTCAGTTTGGCGATACGCTGGAGCAGATCGCCATGACCGATTCGATCCGCAATGCGCAGATAAACCACGGCTTAGGCGCCGATTTCTTCCTAACCGAAAAGGATTTGGAAGTAACCGAAGCGGGAGCATAAAACCCAGACTTCTACGGTACTCATGATTGATATTTCGCACTCCATGATCTTGTACGGCGAAGACCGCATTACGCCCGCCAAAAAAGTAGCCATGGCCCTGGCCGAACTGATCAAGCAAAAATACCCGAAAGATACCCTGGATATCATTGTGTTTCGGCAACGATGCCTGGCAGATAACCGTGAAAGATTTGCCTTACCTGAACGTAGGTCCGTACCATACCAACACCGTAGCCGGGCTGGAACTGGCCATGGATATACTGCGCAAACGGAAAACCCCCAACAAGCAGATATTTATGATTACCGATGGCAAGCCAACCTGCCTGAAAGAAGGACTGAAGTATTATAAAAACAGTTTTGGCCTGGACCGGAAAGTGGTAAACAAAACCTTAACCCTGGCTGCCCAGTGCCGCCGCATTAAAATTCCAATCACCACTTTTATGATTGCCTCCGATCCGTACCTGCAAGCAATTTGTGGAAGAATTTACGAAAGTAAACAACGGGCAGGCCTACTACAGCAGCCTGAAAGGTTTAGGCCACTTGGTTTTCAAAGATTACAAACGAAACCGCCGGAAGAATTTTTAGGATTTGGAATTTGGAGATTTGAAAATTTGAAGATTTGAAAATTATCTGGTCATTCCGAGCAACGTCGAGGAAACTTATACATATTCCTATGGCATTTCAGCGAAGCGAAAGATACTTTCGAACTATTCAACTAATTAACCTTAAATAAAGGCTCATAAGTTCCTAGGCTTAGCTCTGGATGACCAATATTTAAACACTAAATTCTAATCAACAATCAACAATCAACAATTAACAATTCAATAAATCAGCAATTCATAAAAATGACTTATAAAGAAATTACCCCCAGGAACTTCATCAAAATAAAAACATTGGGCCAGCTTAAAAGCCGCTGGTTACGAACCCGATCGGTAAAACAGGAACTGCGCGATAATTTAATTGCGAAACTACAGAACAAAGAAGAGGTTTTTCCGGGCATTTAGGGCTACGAAGAAACAGTAATTCCGGATATGCAGCGGGCTATTCTGAGCCATGCACCACATCAACCTGCTGGGTTTGCGCGGACAGGCCAAAACCCGCCTGGCCCGCATGATGGTGGACTTGCTAGATGAATATATTCCGGTAGTAGAAGGCTCTGAACTGAACGACGACCCGTTGCAGCCGCTATCGGTTTATGCCAAGGAACTGATTGCACGAAAAAGGCGACGAAACGCCCATTAGCTGGCTGCACCGCTCTGAACGCTACACCGAAAAACTGGCTACGCCCGATGTATCGGTGGCCGACTTAATTGGCGATGCCGACCCGATAAAAGCGGCCACCTTAAAGCTGCCTTATTCCGATGAGCGGGTGATTCATTTTGGCTTGATTCCGCGGTCGCACCGGGGCATTTTTGTGATAAACGAGTTGCCCGATTTGCAGGCCCGCATTCAGGTGTCGTTGTTCAATATTTTGCAGGAAGGCGATATTCAGATCCGAGGTTTTAAAGTGCGTCTGCCGTTGGATATTCAGTTTGTATTTACGGCCAACCCCGAAGATTATACCAACCGCGGCAGCATTGTAACGCCGCTTAAAGACCGCATCGACAGCCAGATTATTACGCACTACCCGAAAGTCATTGAAATTGGGAAGAAAATCACCTGACAGGAAGCCAAAGATCAAAGAGCCCAGCAAGAAACTGGTACAGACCAACGAACTGGTAAGCGACCTGATAGAGCAAGTAGCCATGGAAGCCCGCGACAGCGAATACGTGGATGCCAAAAGCGGCGTTTCGGCCCGTTTAACCATTTCGGCTTACGAGAATCTGATCAGCGCCGCCGAACGCCGGGCTTTGATTAACGGCGAAACACAAACCTATGTGCGCGTAGCCGATTTCCTGGCGGCGGTTCCGGCCCTTACCGGTAAAGTAGAGCTGGTGTACGAAGGCGAGCAGGAGGGAGCCGGCATGGTGGCGCAAAAGCTAATGGGCAAAGCCATCCGGACGCAGTTTCTGAATTACTTTCCCGGACCCGGACAAAGCAGAAAAAGAAGAAGACAAAACCAAGAACGCTTATAAAACGGTAACCGATTGGTTTGGCGAAGGCAACACCCTGGATCTGCTGCACGACACCCCGGATAAAGAATATAAAAAGTTGCTGAATGCCGTACCGGGATTGCGCGAGCTGATCGATTTTTACCAGAAAGACCAGCCCGAAGAAGCAAAGTTATTTCTGATGGAATTCTGCCTTCACGGCCTGGCCGAACATTCGCAACTAAGCCGGAATCCGCTTACGGCCGGCACGCAGTTCAAAGACCTGTTCAGCAGCATGTTCTCTATGCCAAGCTTCGGAAAAGAAGATTACGAAGAAAATTAAGCCTGGAAATTATGTTGAGGAAAGTCCCCCTTTGGAGGGGGTAGGGGGAGGATATAGTTTATTTCAGATCAATTTTTGAATTTCATAAAGTGGAAATCATCCCCCTACCCCCTTCAAAGGGGGACAAAAAAATCGAAACGTTAGTTAAAATTAAACGCAAAAGCCTCCACTGATTTCAACGGAGGCTTTTGCATTTAAAGATTTAGTTTTTCAGGTCAAAAACCATCCCGTTTTTCAGGAATTTAGCCACAACATAGCGGCATCTTTTTCCTCCCGGGCATAAACCCGCACTTCGGCCGGCACCAGGGGCGCAGCCAGTTTAGTTATGGCCGCCAGCCATTCGGGTTCGCCAATTACGGCTACGTGGGTAAAATCGCGGTAGTGCTTCAGGTCGAATTTCAGGTCCTGCCAAAGCGCATTTAAAGAAGGCATCTCCAGGTTTTCTACTTCGCAATACAGTTTCAGCTTGCCGAATTTATCGATGTGGGTTTCCAGCATGGGCACGACCCGGTCGTAATCCTGTTTGGTCAGGTGGCCGCTCACCCGCAGCTTAACCAGGTTGCCGGAAGGAGAGGGTAAAATCTCAAGCATATTTTTGGGGTTTTAGCATTAAAAAGATACCGTTTTTAACGGGGTAACTATTATAGCAGTTATAATTCCAGGCGGTTTTCCCGGGGAATTATTTCGCGGGGCATATCGGCTTGTTTCAGTTCGCGGTCCAGGAAATAATTCAGGCCGGTCCGGAGAATGGCAATGGCGGCCAGTTGGCCAATGTCGTCCCAGCTTGGCGCTACGGCCGTTTTTAAAATGTCGGCACCCAGCAAAAATTCCAACGCCAACGCCAGGCTCCTTCCCAACGATAACCGGATCTCCTTTTTTGGAAAAACCTGCCCCTTAGAACTGAAAATGCCCAGGAAATAAAAGAATATGGCTTTTAAAGAGGCAAACCCAATAATAAAGGCCGCACCGATCTCAACAAAGCGGGCCAGGTAAAGGGTTATCATTTTTACGAACTCTTCCATTGGGCTTTTAAACTCTTAAAATTGGCCGCAGGTTGTTTTAATTGCAGTAAAATTGAGTTTAAGGCATTCTATTTAAAGTTAAAAAATACCGGAAGCCCGAAAAAGCAACCTGCTGATAAGGAGAGCCCTATCTCATACCCGGCTCAAAAAAATTAGACAACCGTGCTATCTTTTTAATTATTGGTGGTTACCTTTGCGGTTCTTTAATCTAATAATTCCATGAGATCTTCCTTTTTGAAAACCCTTTTTATCGCCTTTTTTTGTTTGTTCGCGGCTTCGGCCCAGGCGCAGACGTTTAAATTGGAAGAACTCATTTCCAGCTTCAATTCTCCCGAATATCCGGAGCGCCTTTTTGAAATGGTGGAGGCCAAAGGCTTTTACCGGGTAGACAAAGAATGGCTGCCAACCTGCGACCGGGTAATTTATGCTTTCGACGTTAAAGAGGGCAAGCCCGGCATGTTTGTGAACCCTATGAACTGCTTTAAACCGCTCACGAACGATCATTATCCGGTTCGTTTTAAGAACGAAACCCAGTTGCAATTCCAGAAAAGCACCCGGGCAGAGTTCGATAAATTAAGTGCGGTAATCCGGAAACAATGCAAAGCTGCCACCATTCAAAACGGTACCGAATCGGGCGCAAAAACCAAAACCGGTAAAAAGGCTTATTTACACGAAGCTTCGGGCGTTAAAATTATTATCGAAGACTCCGCGCCGGTAGCTTTTATTTACCTGATCAAATAAACCGGCGGGGTTAACACCCTTCAGCTGGAATTACGTATGGCAAAGAAAAACAAACTGCCGGTTTCTGCCGGCTTTTCTTTGCTTATGAGCCTGAAAGGATCAAACCAAAAAACCAGAACTGCCAAACCAACTGCCCCGGTAAAAACTGAAATGCCCCACCGGATAACCCCGATGATGGCCAAGCTTACTGACAAACCCTTCGACCACCCCGACTGGATCTTCGAAAACAAATGGGATGGTTTCCGGGCGGTGGCCGAAGTGGAGAATGGGAAAGTTGAGTTGTATTCGCGCAGCGGAAATTCCTTTAAAAGCCAGTACCCGCAGCTGGCCAATGCCCTGGAAAAGCTCAACGTAGACCAGGTAATTCTGGACGGTGAAATTGTGGTGCAAAACGAAAACGGCCGGGTAGTTTTCCAGGACCTGCAGAATTTTCAGAACACCCCCACCGAACATTTATACTTTTACGTTTTCGATATTTTATACCTGAACGGAGAAAACCTGTGTAACCTGCCCTTACTGGAACGCAAAAAACGCCTGAAGGAAGTTCTGCAAAATACCAGCCCCATCTGTTACAGCGAACACCTAGAAAAAAACGGTATCGAATTCTTTAAAAAAGCCGAAAAGCTGCAAACGGAGGGCATCATGGCTAAGAAAGCCGATAGCCTTTATCTTATTGGCAAACGCACCGATAACTGGCTTAAAGTAAAAACTCACCTCCGGCAGGAAGTTGTAATTGGCGGTTTTACCGAACCAAAAGGCAGCCGAATGCATATTGGCGCTTTACTTTTGGGCGTGTATGAAGACGGAAAATTGCAGTACGTTGGCCAGAGCGGCAGCGGCTTTAACCGCGAAAGCCTGGAAATGCTCATTCAGAAACTGAAGCCGCTGGCGAAGGAAGAATCTCCGTTTGCCGGTAAGGTAAAAGTAAACCGGGAAGTTACCTGGGTAAAGCCGGAACTGGTCACCGAAATTTCGTTTGCGGAATGGACTTCCGGCGGCTTGATGCGACAAGCCATTTTTGAAGGTTTGCGGGAAGATAAAAAGCCAACCGATGTGGTACGGGAACGGGAAGTTTCTGCTAAAAAAGTAGTGGCCGAAAATCAATCAAAAAATGGTAGGGTTTCCGGCCAAAAAAGTAAAAAAGTCGCCGGAAGTTCTAAAAAGTAAGTTCTTCGTAGCCGAAAACTTCTATGGGGAATTGCTTTAGATTGTAAACCATAAGAACGCTTTCCGCAATTTTTTCCCGGATCACCAGCACCAGGTTCAGGTTTTCGGGCAGGTTGGTCATGATCTGTTCAATGGCCGGGGTTAAGCCTTTGCCCTGTAATTCCAGCGGGCCAATTTCATCTATTACCAGCCATTTGGTTTCGGGTATATGGGCAGCTTCCAGCAAAACCTCATTGGCCCAGCGGAACGTGGCCCCGGAAAACGTGTAGCGCCCAACCTGCTGGATGTCCGTTTCGTTCAGGTCGGCTTCCATGGGGCGCCAGGAGTTGGTGCGGATATCCAGAAAGCAGCGTTTACCAAACAAAATAGGCGAAAGCAGACCACTCACATCTTTCCGGCCGGCGCACCATTGCAAAAGACGGGTGGTTTTTTCCGTTTGAACAGGTCCGGTTATCAGGTAAATTTTTGGCAAAAGCTGGGATCGGGAAAAGAATTCGGCTGAAAAGTAGGGAAATTATTCCGGGGTAGCAAAAAGCCGGGCGCCGGCATCGGCCAGAAAATAGCGCAACCGGCTTAAACCCTTTAACCGCTTACTTTTGTGCCAGCTTTGTTTCAGGAGGAATTGGGTTTCGGGCAGCAGATCCAGCACGGTTTGCAACCGGGTTTGTAAGGGTCCCTGCTGCCGGCGTAACCAGTTCCGGAACCATTGCAGCAGAAACGGAGAGATCACAAAATACCACACCGAAACGATGAGCACCGCCCTAATTATGATCTGAACCGCTTTGGCTTTGGGTAAAATAGCCGGACCAATGCCAACGTACGATTGTAAAAATACCGCCGCCAGCAAAACCCAGATCAAAAGAAAACTCAGGCTGAACCGCCGCTTTTTCCCGGGTTTTTCCGGTTTAATAAAAGTAAAATTTTTCTCTTCCTTTAAGTCCGGTTGCGTTTCGGTTTTTTGAATTGCGGCCTGCCGCTTTAACCAGGTTGGTAAATTCCCGGCTACCCAGCCAATATAAATGCCGGTTAAAACATGTACCAGCACATATCCGCATGCCAGGTAAAGGGCATAAGGCCGGCCGGTCAACCCCAAGGTAGCCGTTAACTTATTAATGTATTGTTCCAGGGCTTGCCAGAAATCCAGGCCCATTACCACCAGCACCACAATTAAATGCTGGATAGCCGATTGCAGCTGGGTTAAAATGGCCAGTAAAAAACAATTCAGTTTATACCGGCGGCTGGCACTAAAAAGAAGTTCGGCTAAAAAGCCCTGGCTGAAAACGGCGAAATAAGCCATTGGCGGCGAATGCGGACTGAACATTGCCTTAACCAGCAACACCAGCAGCGTAGCTTTTAAAAGTTCGCCGCGCTTAGGGTTTACCCGGCTTAATAAAGCCAGGCAACAAACCGAAACGCTGCCCACTACCAAACCCGTAACCGGCAGGTGCAACCCGTGCAGGATGCCGCCCAGAAAACCTTCGGCCAGGGCCCAGACCGCAATTAAACGGTGCTGAACCCGCAGCCGGGCGCTAAGGTCGGTAAGGTCGGTAAGATTTCCGGGATTTGATAACAGCGAATCAGGATTCATTTAGCAGTAGCCGTTTTACGAAAAGGCAGGAGGCGAAAATAGGGAAAAAACCTTAGCTTAACGGTGAATGCCGATTAAATGAAATCTATATCCTTCAGTTCCTGGCCTACCGCAATGGTTTGGTTTACCCCGGTATGCACCAGGTTCTGCCCGAACATAACTTTGTTGTTCTGGGTACGGAATGTTGCCAGCGTTTTGAGCGGTTCGGCAGATTTTTGTCCGGTAGTCTGGTCTATGGTGGTAACCTGGCAACGGGCACAGGGCTTAACCGGGTAAAATTTGGTTTCGCCAATGGTGAATTCGGTCCAGGAATCTTCGTCAAAAGGTTCGCCGCCGGAGAAAACCAGGTTTGGGCGGAAACGGTCCATGGGCACGGGTTCGGTCAACCTGCGGTTCAGGTCGTTCAGGCTTTCCTGGCCAATTATTAAAAAGGGGTACGCATCGGCAAAACTCACAATATCTTTGGGGCGGGCATATTCGGGGTCTACCGGCCGTATGGCGTTATCCGGCATGTACACCAGTTTGCAGGGAAGGTTCAGGGCTTGGGAAAACCAGGAATTGGCTTCCGGGGTTACTTCAAAGGCAAAACAGACATCCTGCCAGATATTTACCAGCAGGCTTTTTTCGTCGTTGGCTTCAAAAGGAATAAGTAGCGGCGTAAGCAGGTTATGCTTATGCGAAACCAGTAAGCCTTCGGGTTTCAATTTAACCTGCAGCAAAGCCATTTGGGCGTGCTGCCGCTGGCTTAAAAAATTGCCGCCGGCATCTACCAGCATCCAGCGGCGGTCGTACTGAAGGCCTCTTTTTTCCACTACCGCTTCGGTAAGTCTGATGCCGCCTAAAGATTTTATGGGGTAAATGTAAATATCGGTAAGCTGGTAAACAGACATAGGCGGCAGGAAAACAGAAGCTCAAAGTTCTGCAGAAAAATCTGAATATCTGGCAAAGTCCGGTTAGAAGATCTTGAAATAATAAGCCTGATTTTAACCCTTAAGATTTTTCCGCACCCCATCCCCACCAGGTTAAAGTTTGAGATGTTATAAGAAAAATTTCATGGAAATTCCGGTTTGAAGGCTTCTGGAAGGATAAAGGTTATAAAAAAAACCCCAGGCTTCAGGCCCATATGCAAAAGGTGTAGCATCGCGGCTTCCAAATAAACCTAGTTCCAGACTCTTGCCGTTATTAAATTTCCACTTTCCGGCGAAACCAACAGAAGGAGTCAATACGATTCGTTTATAACTATTATTACCCTCTGGCCAAAATACTTCTTCAAAAATAATATCCTGGTAATTATCTTTCTGATGTATCAGTATTTTAGATCTTATTCCCCCTGATAAAACCAGACTCAGAATCCCTTTCATAGGAATTTCATAATTAAGTAAAATTGGAACCTGGATGTATTTAAGGGAAATATTAAGGGTTGAATCTACTTCTGTTCCAAAGTATCTACTATAGGATTGAAGTTGTAGTTTGTACTTATCGCTCCAATACCCTAAGCCAGTTTCCAGGGTTAAATTTTCCCGGATCGGCGTTCGGAGGACCAAAGCCGGCGCTATCCCAAAAGAAGGTGATTGCGTAACTTTTGCACCGGAATAGCCATAGGGTACAATGGTATCCGGAGAAATTTTGATCAGCTTAGATGAATAGCCATTTAATTCAAAGCCAACTTTTATCTGCCCCAGAACCTGCAGCGAACAAAGTAAATAAAGGCCAATAGCTAAGATAATTTTTGATGCCATTAAGATTTTTTCAATTCACGCTTTATTAAAATTGGAGGGCTATTAAAAAGGGCTCCTTATTAAAAACCAGATCAATTATTTCCAAAAGATACAATTTTTGCCTGAAGTGCGCTAACATTAAATCAAGTGGTTAAAATTAAGAAGGTTATTTGCTGGCTACGGTTTCGGAAATACAATATTTGTATAAAAATTTGTAAAATGGAGAACCAACAAAGGTGCCTCCCAGATCATTTTTCCTTAAAACCGATCTTAAATAATAGTTTACCGTTTTCTATTCGTAATAATCCGTTAACTTTAACGGTTTCGCCCTGAAAATTTACCAGCCATGATCAGGTTTATTCTTAACCAGCAACCCGTAACCACCAACCTGCCCGCCGGGCAGACCCTGCTGGATTTTATCCGTTACGATCAGCATTTAAAAGGCACCAAAATTGGCTGCCGCGAAGGCGATTGCGGGGCTTGTACGGTTTTAATAGGTTCGCTGGAAAACGGCGAATGTAAAATACCAGTCGGTAACTTCGTGCCTGGTGCCTTTAGGAAATGCGGCCGGCAAACATGTAGTTACCATAGAAGGGCTGAACGTAACCGATCTGAGCCCGGTACAAAAAGCTATTATCCAGGAAAACGGCACCCAATGCGGTTTTTGTACGGTTGGGTTTGTAGTTTCCTTAACCGGCCATTGCCTGCAAACCGGAACTTCCGATCCAATTAAAACCGTAGCCGCCATGGATGGCAATATCTGCCGCTGTACCGGTTATAAATCTTTAGAGCGCGCCGCCATAACCATTTCCGAAGCCCTGAAAAACCGCCCGGAAATAGAACACCTGGATTGGCTTTCCCAAAGCCATTTCATTCCGGCATATTTTAAGCAAATTCCGGAGCAGTTAAAGAACCTTACCCAGCCCGAAGTAAAGCAGGAAGAGGGTGATGTTGAAGTGGTTTTTACCCTGGCCGGCGGCACCGATCTGCTGGTACAGAAGCCCGAAACGGTACGCGATTCGGCCGTAAAACTGCTGGGCAACAAACCGGTTTTGAAAGGGATCTCAATGGAAGGCAACCGGTTACTAATCGGGGGTGGCACTACGGTTTCGGAGTTGCGGCATTCGGCGCTGATGCAGGAAGCTTTTCCGCAACTGGTGCAGCATACCAAACTTATTTCTTCCACCCAGATCCGGAACATGGGTACCATAGCCGGCAATTTTGCCAACGCATCGCCCATCGGCGATCTGAGCATTTACTTTTTAGCCTTAAACGCTACCGTTTTCCTGCAAAAAAGTGGCGGCCACCCGCGCGAAATTCCGTTACGAAACCTTTATCTGGGTTATAAGACCTTAGCCAAAGAAGCCGATGAGATCATCGTAAAAGTTGCCTTCGAAATTCCACCGGCCAACGCGTTTTTCAACTTCGAAAAAGTAAGCAAACGCATGCACTTGGACATTGCCAGCGTTAACGCCGCGTTACAGATCCGCCAGGAAAACAATAGTATTACCGAAGCCTTTGCCGCAGCCGGCGGGGTAGGGCCCGTTCCGTTTTTCCTGGCGCAAACTTCTGATTATTTAACCGGCAAAGAAATAAACCCGGAAACTATTAAAAGTGCGGCCGGAATCATGCAGCAGGAGATCAGCCCGATCAGCGATGCCCGCGGCACGGCCCAATACAAACGGCTTTTGGCCCGCCAGCTTTTTTACGCCCATTTCCTGCATTTCTTCCCAACCCAACTCAAACCGGAAAGCCTGCTATGAGAAATATAGATGCCTTCAGCCACGTTCGCGGCGAATCGGTTTACCTGGATGATATTCCGGTCCGGCAGGGCACGCTTGCATGCTTGGGTGTTCGGTTCTTCGGTTGCGCATGGTAAAATTTTAAATTTGGATCTTACGGCAGCATTGGAAGTGCCCGGCGTAGTAAAAATTTTAATGGCGGCCGATATTCCGGGCGTCAACCAAATAGGAGGCATTATTGCCGATGAACCTTTATTTGCCGAAGGCGAAGTGCATTTCTGGGGCCAACCCATTGCCCTGGTTTTAGCCGAAACGGAAGCCATTGCCCAGACCGCCGCGCACAAAATAAAAGTAGAAATTGAAAAACATCCCGTAATTACCGATCCGCGGGAAGCGCAGAAAGCCGGCAGCCTGATCATGCCGCCGCGCACTTTTAAAATTGGCGACCCCGAAACTGTTTTTGCCGCCTGTGATTACGTTTTTGAAGGCATTGCCGAAAACGGCGGCCAAGAACATTTGTACATCGAAACCCAGGGTGCTTACGCGTATCCCAAAGAGAACGGCAGCATTTACATTGCCTCTTCCACCCAGGGTCCCACTGCTGTTCAGCGTCATTCCGCGGCGGTTCTGGGTATTGGCATGGCTAAAATTGAAGTAGACGTGATGCGGTTAGGCGGCGGTTTTGGCGGCAAAGAAGACCAGGCCACGCCGTGGGCAGTTATGGCCGCTTTAGGCGCTTTCCTGTTAAAACGACCGGTAAAACTGGTGCTCCACCGCATGGACGACATGCGCATGACCGGTAAACGCCACCCGTATTCCTCCGATTTTAAGATTGGCTTAAGCAAAGACCTCAAAATTCTTGCCTACGAAGTTACCTTTTACCAGAATGCCGGCGCCGCCGCCGATCTTTCCCCAGCCGTTTTGGAACGAACCCTCTTCCATTGCACCAATTCCTACTTTATTCCGAACGTGCGGGCCACGGCTTTCAGCTGTAAAACCCATTTGCCGCCCAATACCGCTTTCCGGGGTTTTGGCGGACCGCAGGGCATGTTCGTAATTGAAAGTGCCATAAACTTTGCGGCAGAAAAACTGGGGGTGGAAGCGGCGGAAATTCAGAAGATCAACCTGCTGCAGGAAGGCGACGAATTCCCGTACGGCCAGAAAACGGAAGGCTGCGAAGCGGTGAATTGTTGGGAAACCGCGGAAAGCCGGTACGACATAGAAAAGCTAAAACAGGAAGTTACGGAATTTAACCAGACCAATGCTTTTCAAAAAAAAGGTTTGAGCTTTATGCCGGTTTGTTTCGGGATTTCTTTTACCAAAACGGCCATGAACCAAAGCCGGGCGCTGGTGCACATTTACCAGGACGGCAGCGTGGGCGTAAGTACCGGCGCGGTGGAAATGGGGCAGGCCGTAAACACCAAAATGCTGCAGGTCGCGGCCCGCGTTTTGAACATTAATCCCAACCGCATCCGCATCGAAACCACCAATACCACCCGGGTAGCCAATACGTCGCCTTCCGCCGCTTCCGCCACCGCCGATCTGAACGGGAAAGCGGTAGAAATGGCCTGCGAAAGTTTGCTGGCCCGGCTGATTGCCCACGTTCGCATTCAATTGAATTTAGCCGATACGGCCGAAGTATTGATCAAAGAAGAAGAGGTATTGGTTGATGGAAAAACGGTAGAGCTGCCCTGGGAAAAACTGGTTTTCTCCGCCTATTGGAGCCGCATCAGCTTGTCGGAAAACGCGCATTACGCTACCCCGGATGTTCATTTTAACCCCGAAGTGGAAAAGGGAAACCCATTTGCTTACCACGTTTACGGTACCGCCATTACCATCGTAACGGTAGACTGCCTGCGCGGGACCTATGATCTCGATTCCGTAAAGATTGCCCATGATTTCGGTTCCAGCATGAATACCAACGTTGACTTAGGACAGATAGAAGGCGGCCTGGTACAGGGAATCGGCTGGATGACCCTGGAGGAACTGATCTACAACGCCGAAGGCAGGTTGCTTTCCAATGCGCTTTCGACCTATAAAGTGCCCGATATTTATTCGGTGCCAAAGGAAATTGACGTATTTTTTATGCCTACGCCCGGCAGCAAAAGGGCAATTTTTGGTTCAAAAGCCGTGGGGGAACCGCCGCTAATGTACGGCATCGGGGCTTTCTTCGCATTGCGGAATGCTATTAAAGCCTTTCGTCCGGAAGCCCGGCCAACTTTCTCCGCGCCTATGACGCCCGAAAAAGTATTGCTAAATTTGTACCCCGATTTTGCTTCCTGATTCCGAAAGGAGGGTTTTAGTTTTTCGGGCGAAAAACCTACCATTTTTGCTTACCTGTTTAGCTTCTGATTTTTGAGATTCGATTACAACCTTCATAATATTACCCGCGGCTTTCTGATCTACGCCACCGGCGACACGGTAGCGGCCCTCATGCAAAACCAGTTTTCCTGGAGCCGGATGGCTGGCATGATGTTTCTGGGAGCCACCGTTTACGCCTTTGAGATCCCGAATTATTTTAAATGGATCGATCTGAAGCTCGAAAAGAAACCCGGCATCCGCAATCGGCTTTTGAGAACATCCCTTTCCATTGCCTATTTCAGTCCGCTCTGGGTTTTCCGGCACCTGATCTTTATCAAACTGGTTTCCGGAAAAATGGACGAAATTTCCTGGGACCTGCTTCGGATCGCGGCTGTTTCGTTTGCCGTAAACCTGCCGGTTTCGTTCACTGCTAATTACCTGATCCAGAACCACATTGCCCCGGCCCGGCGGTTTATGATCAGCGCGTTATTTTCGGCAGTAATGGCGGTTTATTTTGCTTTAGCGGCTAACTGGTTTAAATAATGATTAATGATTAATGATTAATGATTAATGATTAATGATTAAGGATTAATTTTTGCTTGAAAAACTATTGCATTAATTAAAGAAGCAAACCAACCACGCGTTGTCATCCTGAGCGATAGCGAAGGACCTTGTTGGCGGGCAGTAGAAATGTTTCTGCTAACTGCCGATGAGTTGTTTCGCTATTGCTCAACATGACGAATAATTTGAGTATACCTTAATCACTAATCACTAATCACTAATCACTAACCACTAATCACTAAAATGGCCGTTTGGGAATTTGCATTGGAAGCCCTGAAGGAAAACCGGAAGGTCGCTCTGCTGGTTGTGCTGCACAGCCAGGGAAGCAGTCCTGGCAGGCAGGGCTTTAAAATGGTACTGAGCGAAACCGGCCAAATGGCTGGCTCTATTGGCGGCGGCATCATGGAGCATAAACTGGTGGAACTGGCCCGCAACCTTCTTCCGGTAAGCCCCGATCAACCGATCTTAAAACGACAGATCCATTCCAAAGCTGCGATTCAAAACCAATCCGGCATGATCTGCTCCGGAGAGCAAACGGTAGCGCTTTATTTCTTAAAGCCTTTCCAGGTGCCGGTTTTGGAAAGTATTACCGCCGCTTTAAAAGGCCATAAAAGTGGTTTGTTATTACTTTCAGATCAGGGCTTAGATTTTCTGGAAGGCCGAAACCAGGAAACAACTTTTACTTTTTCGGTAGAAAAAGATACCGTTTGGCATTTTTCCGAAAAGATACCGGCCAGGAAAGCCGTTTACATTATAGGTGGCGGCCACGTGGCCCTGGCGCTCTCCCAGGTTTTGCGCATGCTTCCCTTCGACCTGCATTTGTTCGACGACCGGCCCAATCTTAACACCTTTACCGACAACCCCTTCGTTCATTTCAAAACCATTACCCCATATGCACAAATTGCTGATCTTATTCCGGAAGGACCCGAAAATTTTGTGGTGATCATGACCATTGGCTACCGTTCCGATAAAGAAGTGATCAGGCAGCTTTTAGGCCGAAATTACGGTTACCTGGGTTTGTTAGGCAGCAAAGCGAAAATAGCGCAGCTTTTTGCAGAGCTTAAAGATGAAGGCTTTTCCGAAACGGAACTTAAAAAAGTCTATGCCCCGATCGGAATTCAGATCAAAAGCCAAACCCCCGAAGAAATAGCCATCAGCATCGCTGCTGAAATAATTCAGGTTAAAAATAAATGAATTGTTGATTGTTAATTGCTGATTGTTAATTGATTCAGGTTATGATTAAAATCCGGAGCGAAGGGTTTAAACCCTTTGCTCCGGAGCAAATAAGGAAGCTTCCTTTTAGTCCTGAAAATGCAAAACATAAAAAATGCCCCAACTTCCGCCAGGGCATCTTTTAAATTTTCCAATTAACAATTAACAATCAGCAATTACCAATCAACAATCAACAATCAACAATTAAACATTCTTGCCTTTGGTTAATTTTTTCCATTGGGCAATGTAACGCTGATTTAGTTTTACGTAATCTTCGTTGCGGGCTTTTTTGGCGTAGAACACCGATTCGTTGGCGGCGGCAATGGCTTCGTCGTATTTTTTCTGCTTGGCCAGGATCTTTGCTTTCAGGTGCACGGTCCAGTATTTGGGGTCCATGGAAATGGATTTGTTGATCCATTGCAGCGCCTGATTCAGGTCTTTATCGTTGTTGTACAGATAGCCGGCGGCCAGGTAATAAACGCTGTAATCAGCGTCTTTGGCTTTCATCCGCTCTTCCAGTTCGGCCATTACTTTGGCGTCTACTTCGGTTTCGATGCGAAATTTAACGGCCGTTTTGGCCCACAGGAATTCAATGTCGGCGGAGTTTTGCGTGTAGTTGGTAAAGTCAATGGTAAAGGCTTCTACGTTTTCGTTCGTTTTCTGCGCCGGCACGGTAAACCGCATCAGGTCATTTTTCTGGTCGTATTTATCGGAGCCCCAAAGGGTGGTGTCTTTGTGAATGATAATGGTCCATTGTTCGGCGCCGGGAATGGTGTAAAGCGCATATTTTCCGGCCGGCACGCGGTTGCCTTCCAACGTAACGCTTTCGGCAAAAGTTATTTTTGTTGATTGGTTTGCGCCGGTGCGCCATACCTGGCCATAAGGTACCAGGTCGCCAAAAATCTTACGGCCGCCCACGCTGGGCCGGGAATAATTAACCGAAACGCTGGTTAAGCCTACTTTCTGGGTGATGGTAGCCCGGGGGCTGATAGGAGGAAGCGTTACCTGCGCCTGAACGGCGGAAATAGTAAAACCAGTAAGTAAAAATAAAAGGAGGAGCGGGGAAATGAAATAACGGTGAAGCATAAATTGAATTTGGTTAGTAGTAATTTGGGAAAACTCGAAAACCGGTTAAAAGGTTATGAAAAATTCGGGCAACAGTTTCTGCCGTAAATAAAAATGGCTTTTCAATATTCAGAAAAGCCATTTTAGTTTTTCGGGCCGAAACCCTACCGTTTTAATTTTGCTGCAACTGCAGTTTCAGCAGGTTGGCGTAAATGCCGTTATCTTCGGAAAGGGCTTCGTGCGAACCTTCTTCGGCAATCTGGCCCTGATCGATCACCAGGATCTTATCGGCTTTGCGGATGGTGCTTAAGCGGTGGGCAATAATAATGCTGGTGCGGCCTTTCATCAGTTCATCCATGGCATCCTGCACCAGTTTTTCGCTTTCCGAATCCAGGGAGCTGGTAGCTTCGTCTAACACCAGAATGGCCGGATCTTTCAGAATAGCCCGTGCTATGGCAATGCGCTGGCGCTGACCGCCGGAAAGCTTAATGCCGCGCTCACCTACCACCGTTTCAAACCCTTCCGGGAACGATTCAATAAATTGGTACGCATTGGCTTTGCGGGCCGCTTCCAGGATCTGTTCTTTCGTTGCCTCCGGTCGGCCGTAAGCAATATTTTCGCGGATGGTACCGCCAAATAATAAGGTTTCCTGCGGCACGATTCCAATATTATGGCGCAATTGCGTCAGGTCGTAGGCGTTGATATTCTGCCCGTCGATGTTGATGCTGCCGCTTTGCAGGTCGTAGAACTTCATGAGAAGCTGCACAATGGTCGATTTTCCGGAGCCGCTGGGCCCTACCAACGCTACTTTTTCGCCGGTCTTTATTTCGAAGCTGATGTTTTTAAGCACCGGCATATCCTGGCGGGTTGGGTACGCAAAAGCTACGTTCTTATAAGAAATGTTGCCGTTGAAGCGGGTAACTTCCTTCTGGTAATTGTCGCTGTCCTGCACCGGTTCGTGGCTTTCATCCAGAATTTCCAGTACCCGTTCCGAAGCGCCCAAAGAAACCTGCAGTTTGCCATAAAGATCGCCCAAACCGCCTACCGAAGCGCCGATAAAAGTAGTATACAAAATAAAGGAGGTCAGTTCACCCATGGTCAGTTCGCCATTTTGTACCAGCGTAGCCCCGTACCAGATAATGGCAATAATTCCCCCGAAAATCCCGATGATGATGAACGATACAAAAGCGCCGCGGTAATAAGAAGCCTGCAAAGCGGTGCGCACGGTTTTGGTAAGCGCCGCGTTGTACCGTTTTATTTCGAAGAATTCGTTGGTGAATGCTTTTACCACGTTAATGGCCTGCAGCGTTTCTTCTACAATTACGTTGGTTTTCGCCAGTTCGTCCTGGGTGGTGCGGCTCAGCTTTTTGATCTTCTTCCCGAAAACCATAGCCATTACAATAATGAACGGAAAAGTAGCTAGCATAAACAAACTCAGCTTTACCGACATGTACATGATAAAAACCACGCCGCCAATAAGCGTAACCAGCTGGCGGAAAAGCTCCGCAATGGTAATAGAAAGGGTATCCTGCAGTTGGCCTACATCGGAAGTAATGCGGCTGGTAATTTCCCCTACGCGCCGTTTTTCGTAGAAATGGATGGGCAGGGTCATGAATTTACTGAACAAACTCCGGCGCACATCGGCCACGGCATTTTCCGAAACCTGGGCAAAAAAGTAGATCCGGAAAAAGGAGAAAAAACCCTGCAGCAAAATCACCCCAAACAAACCCAGCGCCAGAATATTAATATCCATCGGCAGGCCTAAAAACATATTATCGCCTTTACCCGTGGCTGAATCGATGAGCTTCCCGGTGAGCAACGGGAAAACCATAAAAGTAGAGCTGGACAGCACCAGGAAGAAAAGCCCGATGATGAACTGGCCTTTGTAAGGCATTACGTAACTGAAAATACGCATGCCTTTTTTCAGATTCTCTTTGGTAAGAGGTCTTTTATTTTCTTTATCGTCGGCGCTTTCCGTGCGGGAAGGACCGAATCCGCGTTTTGCCATTATAGATGTATGAATTGGTTTTTTCAGCTCAAAGTATAGCGTTTTGGCTATTTTGTTTGGGCGAAAAATCGGGCAAAGATACGGAATTTGCGGGAGTTTTGCTTTTGCGGGATTTGAAAGGTACCCCACCTAAATCCTCCCCTAAAAACAGGGGAGGACTTTTGATCGGATATTGAAAACAACCACCCCCGGCCCCTCCTTTGGAAGGAGGGGAGCTGTTCGCATTCCGGTTGAACATTTAAGACCTCCTTAACCTTTTCCAATTTATAGCTTGGTAAAAAAATGCTATGCTTTAACTCACAAAATCCCCTATAGCAGGAACTCCAAGCTCCCCTCCTTCCAAAGGAGGGGTTGGGGGTGGTTGTTTTCGGGCGCTGCAGTTACGTCCGGAACAACTGCAACCTATAAGAAAAAAATTCCTCCCCTGTTTTCAGAGAAGGATTCAGGTAAAAATCTTATAATCCGAAAATCCTAAAAATCTAAGTTCAGACAATTCAGAAATGCGGGATCAGATAACGTGCGGGCAGGTCAAGCCCTGTCCCTACGGGAAATGTAAAAAAAAATCTCCCTCCCCTGTTTTTAGGGGAGGGCCGGGGTGGGGTTAAGGCGCAACCGGCATTAAAGCCACCGCTTCTTCGGGGTGTTTCTTGGAAATAAACCAAAGCCCCATAAACGTCAGAAACCCATTCAGCATTAAAATTTCAAACCCGAATTTATAGCCATCAAACCAGATCACCGAGTTTTCATTCGTTATGTAAGTAAGAATCGGACAGATCAGGCAAACAAACGGAACCCAGGGATCACGGAGGTGGCGTTTGGTGAAAAGCCCGAAAGCATAGAGGCCCAGCAACGGTCCGTAGGTGTAACCGGCCACTTTAAAAACGGCCGCAATTACGCTTTGGTCGTTTATGGCCCGGAAAATTAAGATCACTAACATTAATACAAAGGAAAAACCCAGGTGAACCATGTAGCGGTAACGCACCCGTTGGTGTTCGTCGCGTTTGTTGAAATTCAGCACGTCTACGCAGAAGGAAGTGGTAAGCGCCGTTAAGGCCGAATCTGCGGAAGCGTACGTGATGGCGACAATTCCCACAATAAAAGCTACGCTGGCGATCATGTTAAAGTGGTTCAGAGCCAGAAAAGGGAACACATCGTCGCCCTTAGCCGGCAGCGAAATGCCTTTGGAATCGGCGTAAATGTAAAGCAAAGCGCCCAGGGCCAAAAAGAAAACGTTTACCATTACCAGGATTATGCTGAACCAGAACATGTTCTTCTGCGCTTCGCCAATGTTTTTGCAGCTCAGGTTTTTCTGCATCATATCCTGGTCTAAACCGGTCATTACAATCGTAATAAAAGCGCCGGAAAAGAATTGCTTCAGGAAATATTTGCTGTCTTTGGCGTCCCAGAAAAAGGTTTGCGAATATTTACTTTCCGTGATCGTATTTACCATGCCATCGAAGCTCAGGTTCAGTTCCGAAGAGATCAGGATAATGCTGGTGGCTACGCATATTAACATGGCCAATGTCTGGAAAGTATCGGTCCAGATAATGGTTTTCATCCCGCCCCGGAACGTATAAACCCAGATCAGCAGCACCGTAATCAGAACCGAAAGCCAGAATGGTACGCCCAGAGCATCGAAAACTGCTAATTGGAGTACGCCGGCAACTACGTAAAGCCGCAACGCTGCGCCAATGGTGCGGGAAAGTAAAAAGAAAAAAGCGCCGGTCTTATAACTCCAGTAGCCGAATCGCTGCTCCAGGTAGGTATAGATCGAAACCAGGTTCAGGCGGTAATAAATGGGCATTAAAATGGTTGCTATTACCAGGTAACCCAGCAAATAACCCAGCACCAGCTGCAGATACGAAAACGAATTAGTAGCCACCGTGCCGGGAATGGAAATAAACGTCACCCCGGAAAGCGATGTGCCGATCATACCGAAAGCCACTATGTACCACGGCGACCGGCGGTTAGCCAGAAAGAAGGTTTGCGAATCGGTATTTTTGCCGGTTAAGAAAGAAATGAAGATCAGCACCGCGAAATACGCAACAATGATCCCGATAATAAGCGTTGGCGACATGAATGTTCCTTAAGGTGCTAAAGGCAAATATAAGAAAATTGCTTTGGGAACAATTGATTTGTTTGAGTTGAAGCGGTTTTGGAAAAAGTGTGTTGAGCAAGTGGAAACGGTAGTGTTTTATTGCTAAAAACCGACTTCAGAAGAAAAGTTAATCAATATTGCTTTCCGTCTTAGTACTAACCTTAAAAAATTGCGTCATCCTGAGCGATAGCGAAGGAACTTGTTTGAAGTTCGTAGAAATCTTTCTACTGGGAGCAGATAAGGTCCTTCAGGGCTACGCCCGCAATCTTCGCGCTCCCGCGCTCAATTGTGCTCAGGATGACAGGTGTATTTTTGACCGGTGTCTAACGGAGTTAGCTTTTAAAGTGTATTGAATTTTTAAATCAACCTATAAAATAAAAATGCCCGGAATTTCTTCCAGGCAAAGGATATCTGTGCTTTCAGGATTTTCAATTAACTAAAATCCAAACGCCGAACCGGCAGGGTTATAGGAATTAGGATTATTGAATCCGGGATAAGCATTTCCGTTGGAAGTACGAACGGCGCCGTGAATGGAAAGTGACTCAGTAACCTTATAAGTCGCTCGGAATTCCGTGCCGTAACGGGCCGGCCGGTTAAAGGAATTTGGAGCGCCAACCTGACCGGTTATGTTCGAAAAATCGCGCCAAACGCTGCCGGAAATCCGAAGTTTGTCGGTAACGTCGTAAGCGCCGCCTACATTTACCAGGTAGTGTTTGGTAGCCATGGGTTGCGTTCCTTCGGTGCGGTAAGGGGAGAAATTGCCGTTCAGGTAGGTAACGCCGGTAAATAAGCTGAATTTCTGGTTCAGGCGGTAATACATGGTGGGAGCCAGGTAGGTGGCCATGCCGTTGCTGCCAAACATGGTACCGGCAGAAAGGCTGAAAGTTGGTTTTGAAGGCACTTTAACTACCGTTTTAGTTTCCGTAGTTCTTGCAGTAACAGAATCGTTGGCGGCGAAAGTTGCTTCTACCGGGTCAGTTGCATTCAACGCTGCTTTTTCGGTTTGCTGCGCGAAAGAAGGTAAGCTGACAATAGCAAAAAGCGCACAAAATGTAAGTTTCAGTTTCATAGGCAAAAGCGGTTTACAGAGCCGGTTTTAAAACGTGATCGGGGTTCTGCAAGTTAACGAAAAAACCGTATTAAAAGTATGCTCAAAGTGGGTTCAACTTAAGGAGTACCTTAGCATTTCCTTTTTATTAAAAGCCACTAAAAATTTCGTCATGTTGAGCGATTGGGAAACAACTTGTTGGCGGTAAGTAAAAAAGCTAAAATAAAGGTTAGTACCCAGAAATAACACGTTTACTAATAGCCAACAAGTTCCTTCAGCGCTACGCGCGCAATCTTCGTGCTCCCGCACTCAATTGTGCTCAGGATGACAGGTGTATTTAATGTAATATCTATTGTTTATGTATTTTACTTAATGTTCAGAATCTCATTGGTAAATTCAGTATTTGATTCTTAAACCTATTTTACCCCTAACCATTTCTCCCGGAAAAGTTTGGCATTGTCGGAAAGCGGCAAACCGGCTTTTTCATTAGGTACTACCGCTAAATTAGGGTTTTCGATTAAGGTGATCTGAACGGTCTTTGGTTGGCCGCGTTGCTCAAACGCCAGAGTTACTTTGTCGCCGGGCTTATGCTTTTTCAGGATTGCAGCCAGGGTTTTGGCACTGGTTAGTTTTTTACCGTTTAGTTTCAATAACAGGTCTTCCGCTTCTACGCCGGCCAGGTACAACGGACTTCCCAGCACCGATCCAGCTTCCATTTTAGCCTGGTTATTCGCGAAACTCAACGGGGCAAATCCCAAAGATGCTTCCTTTACTTTAGCCGGTCGCAGGTCCAGGCCGGCTGCGGAAAGTAAATTTTTAAAATCCAGGGCAGCATGGCCGTAAATGTGTTTCTGGAAGAATTCGCTGGCGAAAGGTTCGTTCTTCGTTACTTCGGCTAAGGTTTGTTCCAGATCTTTGAGCACGTAAGGCTTGCCGGTTTTTCCGTATTTCTGCCAGACAAGGCGCATATAATCGTCCAGCGAAAGTTCCGGGAATTTGGTGCGGATGGTAAGGTCCAGGGCCAGGCCAACTACTTCGCCATAGGTGTAATAAGAAACGTAGGTATTCAGCCGGTTAACCGGGTCTACGGAACGGGAAGCATCTACAAACGGCGCCTGGATGCTCATTTCTACCGGCGAATAATAATTCTTACCGGGCTGTTGAAGGAAACTATTAACCGTAGCGCTCAGGCTTTTGATGTATGCTTCCCGGGTCAGGCCGCCGCTCCGGGCCAGCAACAGGTCGCCGTAATAACTGGTAAAACCTTCGGCAAACCAAAGCGCATCGCTCATGTTGGCTTCGGCAAAATTAAACGGCTCCAGGTTCTGCGGACGGATCCGTTCCACGTTCCAGGCATGGAAAAATTCGTGTGAAACGGTACCTAAATTGCCCGAAAAACCGGTTTTAAGCGGGGCCGGCGAAGTTAAGATGGTGGAGTTGCGGTGTTCCATGCCATCGCCGGCGGCGTGGGGCAGGTAGCAGCCAATAAACGTGTAAGTGCCAAAATCGAAAGTTGGTAATTCGCCGAAAACGGCTTTCGCCTGCTGCACCATTTTCTTTGTTTCTTCCGCATATTTATCAAACTCTGCCGCTGTGCCGATATGGTGTAAGGCAAACCGGATATTCTGGGTTTTTCCATTTTCGGTAACGGGCCATTCGCGCCACATAAAATCGGCCAGTTCTGTGGGCGAATCCATTAAATATTGCAGGTTTGGCGCCGAATATTGAAAGGAATTTAAAGAATTTTGGAAAGACGGCGGAGCAATGGTTTCGGGTATAAGCTGCGTAGCCACAGTCCAGGTTTTGCCGGCTGGAATTTCAAAATTAACATAGGCCGGTTTTTCTTCAAAGCCATGCGCATACATAAAGGTGGCGGGTGCATTTAAGTGGGCATGCGTTTCGTCGATGCCGGCGTAAGTGCCGTCGGTGCGGTCGCCGAAAAGGGTGTAAGTAATTTTAACGGTGCCATCGTGGCCGGAAACATCCCATTGGTGCGGATTGGGGCGGGAAATTGGAAGCGGTTCGCCTTTAAAATTTTCGGCTTTTACGGCATAAACATTTTTAGCGAATTCGTGGAGGGCATAACGGCCCGGCGAAGATCGTGCCATCCGCGCTTCTAAAACCGGGTTTTGCACCCCAGTGAAAACTACTGTAATGCTGGCTTCATGATGCACCAGATTGGGGAAAGCAACGGTGTAATGGGTAACCTGCGCAAAAAGAAGCGCCGGAGAAACCATGGCAAAAATGATTAAAAACCACTTCAGGTTTTTCATAAAAAAGGCAGTTAAGAAAGAGGAGGGAAGGTAGGAAAAGAACGAAAGAATTAAAAACCGATTTCCACAGGTTAAAAAATTATGGTGGAATTTTAATCAGCCAGAAGATAAGTCCCTCTCGGAATGATAGCGAGAGGTTTACATTTAGTGAAGACTCTCCCCTTGAGGGGAGTTGGAGGGGTGTTAAAAAGCCAGCTACAAAGAGTAAACCGCAGCCGACACCCCTATAATCCCCTCAAGGGGATAGTCAAAATCCAGAATGAAACACCCCGGCTCCCCTCCAGGGGAGAGTATCGGGTTACGTAAAAATTTACCATTCTAAAGGGAAACAAAAACCCTGATTTCAATTTTATATTTCCGGTTTCCGGTAAACTCCCGAAAAGATCAACTGGTGGTAAAAGTACTGCTTATGCGTTAATTTAAGCGGAAAATCAGCCATTGCTTTGGAAAGATCGGGTAAGTTTTCAGCCTGTAAATTAGCCGTTATTTTAAAGAACCGTACCATCACTTTAAGCAAACTTTTCTGCCAGAATTTAGTGGCGTTTTTAGGTTCGAAATCTGCCACCAGCCAAAGACCATTTGGTTTTAAAGTGTGGTAAAGTTTCTGCATGATTTGGTGTAAAGGTTCAGGTGGAAAAAGGTCCAGCAGAAACCCGGTAAAAATGACGCCAAACGTTTCTTCGGGGGTTAAGGCGTTTTCATTTCCCAGGCGGAATTCTACTAAAGTTGCTGGGTTTTTCGGGCTGTTTTCGTACCGTTTTTTGCTTAGCTGCAGCATTTTTTCCGAAGCTTCCAGGTATATGATTTTCCGGCAATTGGTCTGTTGCAGCATTTCGGTTAGAATATAGCCGGTGCCGCCGCCAATAATCAGAACGGTAGCATTTGGCGATATAAAAGGCAGGAGCCAGGTTTGTGAATTTTGAATGGCGTTCCCGAAGATCAGCCGGGCCAGGCTATCATAATAAGGCGCTACAAAGTTGAAATCGTTTTGCAAACGGTAGGGATTTGAACTAAAAAACTGCCGGAAGTTACGCTAAGAATTTTTCCAAAGTAAGATTGAAACTACCGGTAAGCGTAAGGATTAAAAGTGCCGGTCGTAAATTTCCTCCATTTTCGTGAAGATAAATTCCGTGGCCTTTTTCCGGACGTTTTCAGGCGTGCCGTCAAACACTTCGCGGTATTCTTCTATTTTATCTTTGTAATAAATGGAAAAGAAAACGGTGCCTACCGGCTTGTCTTCGGTTTCGGAAGCACCGGTTTCGGCCAGCCCGGTAACGGCCACGCAAAGGTCGGCCTTCAGCAATTTGTGCAGGCCCATTACCATTTCATTGGTAACCTGCTGGCTTTCGGCGGTATACAGGTCCAGGGTTTTCTTTTTTACCCCTAAAAGGATCTGCTTTACGTTTTCATTGTACGTTACGATGCTTCCCAGGAAAACCGTGCCGGTACCTTTAGCCTTTACGATTTCGGAAGCCAGCATGCCGGCCGTGGCGCTTTCGGCAAAAGCAATGGTTAATTTGCTGGTCTGGATCTTACGGACAATGCGGGTTATATCGGAAGTTTTCATGAACAGAAGGTTAGGCTAACGTTTTGGCTTTTATTTTTCAGGAATTATTATTTCCTGTTAAGCCGAATTCAAAACTTTGCAATACGCTGTAATGCGGGTGCGGTTGCCTTAACTCCGATTGCCACAAAGCCAGTTCTTTTACTTCGAAGCTGGTATTTTCGCGGGTCGGGGTAGCCGGCAATTTAGGCGGTTTAAAGTCTTTGGCAAACCGGGCCAGCGTTATGTGGGGGGTGGGGTGCTGGTGCTGCATTTTAGCTCCCAGCCCAATTGTAACGGCCCGGGAAATTTTTTCAAAAGCTTTATTTTCGGCAAATTGGGCCCAGATCAGGCGGGGCATTCTGGCGTTCGGGCCGGGAGCCACGCGCAGCAGTTCAAGCGTGAAGGGTTCAAATTCCGCTGCCATTTCCTGCAGTTTAGCCGTAATTTCAGGTACCTGCGTATTAGGTGCATTGCCGATAAAATGGAAAGTTAGGTGCCAGTTCTCCTCCGGCACGACCCGGATTCCGGGTTGTTCGTAAGCGGGTGTATACGTTTCCAATTCAGCAATTAAAGCAGCGGGGAGGGGAGCGGCTACAAATAAACGGGCGTAATGTTTCATGCTTAAAAAATAACTTTTTACGGAGCTTCGCGCTACAATAGCTGAATTACCGGTAAATTTATTTACTTTAAATTTCCGGTTAATTTAAATCGCCGACAGCCAAGAGAGCATTTCTTATGAGAAAAATAATAGAACGGGCCTGGGTTCGCATGGTGGCCATGCTGGCCCTCTTTACGGTAGAATTATTCCTGATCCTGGCGCTTTTTGTCACCTGCATTATCGTTTTCCTGTTCGTAGCCTCCAAAGTGCGCGGCGGCGGCGAACTGAAATTCGATAAAGCGGCTTTTGCCTTTATGGATTCGATCAACACGCCGCTCATGACCAAGTTCATGATCTTTATGTCTTTCCTGGGCGATGCCCCTTTTCTGTCCGGAGCGGCTATTTCTTTGATCATCTATTTCATGTTCATTAAAAAGCACCGCTGGTATTCGGTTAAAGTGCCGGTAATTGCGGTAGGCAGCATATCGCTTAACCTGGTTACCAAATTTTTCTTTCACCGCGACCGGCCGCTTATTCCGCATCTGGTAGAAGCTTCCGGGTTGAGTTTTCCGAGCGGGCATTCTATGGTAAGCGCCTCCTTTTATGGCCTGCTGATCTACCTTTCGTGGGTAAATATCCAGAACCGGTGGCTGCACCACGGATTGTCGGCTTTGCTTACGTTAACCATTCTGCTTATTGGGGCCAGCCGGATCTACCTGCATGTGCACTACGCCACCGATGTAATGGCCGGCTTTGCGGCTGGTTTCCTGTGGGTTATTCTGGGGGTGTACGGTTTGCGCCGCTTAGAACGATTTACCAAGCGTAACGTGAACCCGGTGGTAGAAGAAGCGGCCGTAAAAGTGGAATAATTTTTTTTGGCGGCAGTATTCCGAATTTTAAAATAAAAAACTTACCTTTGTGCAGCAAAAAACAGTAGCCTTCCCGGTTACGCCTTTTGCAGATTCTACCATGCACACGTGGCGAAATTGGTAGACGTGCAGGTCTCAGAAGCCTGTGGGAGTTGTCCCGTGGGAGTTCGAGTCTCCCCGTGTGCACAAGACACGAAAATTGTCTGAAAGTAAAAAAGGGTTCTATAGCTGGTTAAGCTGTGGAGCCCTTTTTGTTTTAGGCTACTATGGCGTTAAAACTTCAGTTCCCTATGTCAGATTCGTGTAGACTAAGGGTTAGAATAAATGCAGTTTATTATACTTTCATTTTTGGAAGATGTTATATCTGAAAATTTCTTACCTTGTAAGGCGTAGTTTCTTTAAACCCCTACCGAAATGGGAAAGCAAATCTTTTCAGTATTTATAATAATCTCTATTTTATTTTCTGCCCATATACTTCATGGTCAAATTGGTCCGGTGAAGCAGTGGGATAAGACTTTTGGAGGTAATTTGGATGATGCCCCTCATAAACTGCGTGTAACCGTCAATGGAGGGTACTTGATTGGTGGCTATTCTTGGTCTGGGTTAAGTGGCGATAAATCTCAAATCTCAAAAGGTTCTTCGGATTTCTGGATATTAATGACTGATAATAATGGCGTAAAGGTTTGGGATAAGAGTTTCGGGGGAAGTGGCTTTGATAATCTAATTGATTTACAACAAACTACCGATGGAGGATACATATTAGCTGGTCATTCTAATTCAGGAATCGGAAGTGATAAATCCCAGGCTTCTAAAGGAAGTTTAGATTATTGGGTTGTAAAAATCGATGCCAATGGTAATAAGCTTTGGGATAAAACATATGGCTCTAGCAACACCGATTATCTAAACACTATTAGGCAAACTTCAGATGGAGGGTATATCCTTGGGGGATTGAGTGATGGCAGTAATGATGGTGATAAATCTCAACCTTCAAGAGGGGTCCAAGACTATTGGGTTATAAAACTTGATAGTTTGGGAAATAAACAATGGGATCAAACATTAGGGGGCTCCTCTTTAGATTTTATCACTTCTATTATTCAAACAGCAGATGGTGGTTACCTAGTTGGAGGATATTCTAATTCAGGAGTTTCTGGAGATAAAAGCCAGCCTAGCAGAGGGGATTCCGATTTCTGGATTATCAAGCTTAATGCTAGTGGTGCTAAACTTTGGGATAAAACTATAGGTGGGAATAATGCTGAAACTTGGATGGACCTTTTACAGACTTCAAATGGTAATTATATAATTGGGGGATAATCAAGGTCTGGAGTTAGTGGAGAAAAAACACAAGCCAGTAAAGGTGATTATGATTTTTGGCTTTTGGAACTAGATCCACTTGGTAACAAACTTTGGGATAAGTCTTACGGGGGTAATGGTTGGGATGAATTGGCGGAGTTTTATCAAACTGCTAATGGAGATTTTATTTTGGGAGGGTTTTCCGCTTCTGGGAATACCGGTGATAAGGGACAGGCTTCTAAAGGAGGTATGGATTTCTGGGTTATTAGAATTAACTCCAGCGGTATTAAAATATGGGACAATTCATTTGGAGGTGCGCAAGATGATAGACTTTATTCCATGAGGCTTACCCCTGATGGCGGTTATGTATTGGCTGGCCCCTCCAATTCAGGAATTTCTGGTGACAAGTCCGAGGTTTCAAGGGGTATGGATGATTTCTGGATCGTTAAATTAGGACCAGATGTTCTTGGAACTAAGGAGCCATTTGAACCAGGAATAAATATATTTCCTAATCCAACAAATGGCATTATTAACCTGAAACTTAGCCATAAAAAAGCATATCAGGTTTCAGTTTTTAACACCCTAGGCCAAATAGTTCTTATTAGAAATATAACTGGAGGTCCAAATGAACAACAAGTTCAAATCGATTTAGCAAGAGAGGCAAAGGGATTATATACCATTCAGATTTTGTCAGAAAACCAAAAATTAACCAGAAAAGTAGTTCTGCAATAATTCTATCACATTAAAAATAAACTTATTTAAAGCCGGTCCGATAAGTCCGGCTTTTTTCGTTTAAAACCCTACCGTTTTTAGTATCTAAACCCCATAAAAACTTAACCTTTTTTCCAAAATCCGGTTAAGAAACCTTGTATTTGCGGGTTCGTTTATCAAAAGCCCTGCTATGACCTATGAAAAAAGAAGATCAAAAAAAGCTTACTTTCTGGACGTTCTTTACCCTGGAAGCAATAATGCTGCTATTGATCTTTATCGGCTGCTTCGCCATTTTTTTTTATTTCACCTGGGAAGTTTTCCGGATGAAGGATGACATGCTGGACCGGGCCGCTTTTGCCTGGGCCGCCGCGCACCAGTCCGATCAAATGACCGGGTTCCTGAAATTTGTAACGTATTTTGCTTCCAAACGCTTTTTATTATCCGTACCGTCGGTGCTGGTGGTTTTCTTTTTTTTATTTAAAAAATGGCGCTGGTTTTCGGCTTATATTCTTACGGCGGTTCTGGGAAGTTTCCTGTTAAACCAATACCTCAAAAATAACTTTGGCCGCCTTCGCCCGGAAACTGCTTTTTATCACCAGAGCGGTTTCAGTTTTCCGAGCGGACACGCCATGATCGGGGCCGCTTTTTATGGCATCCTGGTGTACCTGGTCTGGAAGAATATCCGGAATTTCTGGCTGCGCTGGACGCTTATTCTTGCGCTGGTTATCTGGGAACTATTAATTGCCTATAGCCGCATTTATTTAAATGTGCATTACGCCACAGATGTGCTGGCCGGCTTATCTGCCGGGATTTTCTGGTGTGCCCTTATTATTGTGTTAATGCCCCAGGTAGAACGCTTTACTTATAACCAGGAGCGCTCCCAACGCCTTAAAAACATCCGGAAGATCAGGGCGCAGCGAAAGATTTAATTGATGGTAAACTTACAACTTTACCTTCACCCGAAGCGCCTGCAAGCCTTTAACGCCCTGTAATTCTTCGATCTCCACATTCTCAATATCTTCTTCCAGCACCCCTTTATTCTGCAGGTAATCGATGTATTCCAGGTATTCGGTGGCTTCTTTGGCCTGCGTATACACAATGGCAATTTTGCCGGGTTGGGTAAGGCGTTCGTCAGAATTCAGGAGGTAGGCCTTATCGATGCGTTTTTTAATTATTTCGTACCGGATGTTGTAAGCGCCATCCACATCGAACTGGCGTTCATCCAGGCGGAAACGGATGGAGAGCGGCTGGGCATGGATCAGGATCAGGTGAGTGGTTTCCAGGCTTACCAGCAGGTCTTGTTTTAACTGGCCGGTCTTTTTAGAAACTTTACACATCATCATGAGTTGCCACAGGCGCAGGTTTTTAAGGATAACCGGGTTAAACGGAATGCCATCTACCAAAGAAGCGCCCACAAAAATATTATGCTCCACGCCATCGGTCTTATACTTCTGGAAATAGTGCGGAAACATGGCCTGGGCCTTTTCTTCCTCTTCATCTACCATCTCCGAAATGGCTTCGTTTAAAATCGTGAGGCTTTCTTCAAACTTTTTCCGGCGCTTATAGAGAATGCCCAGTTTGGAGTCCATGGCGGCCCAGTACTTATCTAAAGCGGGCTGAAGCTCCGGGTTGCCGGCCTGCAAATACTTGAAAAGCGGCTCAACTTCAGATTTTATAGAATCGAAAATGCTTACTTCATCCTCTGAGAGCAAGCCGTGTTTAAGTTTGTCTATATTTTTAGAAATAAAGAACTTCAATTCTTCCAGAATCGGTAATTCCTGCAATTCCGAAGCTTTTTTCAATACTTTTTCGGCCAACTGCAGGTGCTCTATCAGGTCTTCCTGAATGGCATTGTTTCGTTCAGTGGAAGAACCCCTGATATCGGAAACCCCGTAAAGCGGATAAACATCGTTAAATACGATCGGCTCTATCTCTACATTTTTCCCGGCATCGGTCAGCTCCAGTAAGTTCATGGCTGCTTCTTTGAACCGCCATTCCAGCACCGGGTGGATAGAGGTAAATTTTTCTTTGATAATGGCCTGCAACCGGTTCTCTATTTGTTCGGCATTGCGTTTTACGGCCACCGAAAAAAGCGGCATAAACTGTTCTACCTTGGAAAGGGCAAAATTATCCAGGTCGTTCACGTTGGGCGAACCCAATTCCAGGATTCCAATATTTTCGTCGTGGGAGCGCAGTAAAACCAGGATTATGTTATTGAGACCCAGCCGCATAATGGCCCGTTTTACTTTTTCCGGCAGGTCAGAATTCTCTACATCACTTACCACAATGGGCTTTTGTTCTTCTACCAGCTGCTGGTATAACAATTGGAAATCTTTAACAAAGGTACTCCCGCCTGCCGACTGGGTTAAAAAGCTGTGGTTTATCTTGTTTCCGAAATTCAGGAAAGTGTTGTTGTTTTTATGGAATGCCGTTACGCCCAATTGTAAATTCGGCCGGCGGAACAAAACCCGGATCTTTTCCTGCAGCTGTTCAAACCGGTCGGCGGCCATCATTACATCTGTCTGGAGCAGGTCGTATTTTAAAGAGGAAAGCACTTCCTGGTCGGTAACGTCTACCATTTTCATGATGTAGAAGCCCTCCAGGGTATATTTTTCGGGAGGGAGCATCTCCATCCACAATTCCAGGTCGTTAAAATTGTTGTAGAGTTCCTGAATTTTTTCCGGCTTTATTTCTTCGGCTTTGCCATCGTGCAGTATTTTCAGGAAAGTAGCATTCAGCTCTACATTGTAATGGCGGTATAACCCGGTTTTATAATCCGGAATGGTAAAGATAAGCGGTTCCCGCGGCGGCTGCGGAATGTGGTAGAATTTTTCCAGAATTAGCAGGTACGTAAGCCGGGCCAGGTAATAATACATGGTTTTGGTATCCATGTTCAGCGGCTGCTTCAGCATGTGGTCGTCGCTGAGCACTATTTCCGAGAATTTGGGCGAAAAATAAAAGCTGTAATCCTGCAAAGGCGTAATGGCGCCTATGGTTTCGGTTTCGAAGGTTGCCGGCGGAAAAATAGCCGACATCAGCTGCGCCACCAGTTCGTAGTGCTTTTCCAGGATGGTGAAATCTTCGATAGGCTCCAGTAATTCCGGGGCAGCTTTTAATTCAGTAGCAATATGGCGGGCCACCAGCGAAAGGGCTTTGCTGGGATCGTTGGTTTTAACGCGCCAATATTCAATTATTGGTAAAAAACTTAAAACGGTTTTAAAAGGAAAAGTATCTACGCTTCGGGCTAACGTCTGGAGTTCTTGGTTCATAAATTAGTAACGGTAAGCGGCATAACGACCGGCTAGCAATCATAAAACGCACAGGGCTGCAAACAGTTGTATTCCCCCGGGCGGTTGCATCAACTTATTTCCGGAGTACCAGCGTATTGGCTATAATATCGTGAAGGGCTTGTTTCCGGGCCGTAAAAGCAGCCATAATGCAACCAATGCCAAAGATTAAAACAGAAATTATTTTTCCGAAATAGCGTAGCGTAGCCTGTAAAAACGTAAGCCGCCGACCTTCGGTGTCGGTAATGTAAAGCCCCAGGGCCTGTTTACCAAAAGTAGCCTGCCGGCCGGAGCTTTCCAGTAAGGCGAAATAGAGCCAGTTAGCCAGAAAACTAATAGCATTATAAATTGTGAAATAATGCCCTTCAGCTTTGCCGGAATGGGTAGCCCGGTTATTTGGGTCGTCGCCAAACAGAACTGCCAGAAAATAAGTAGGCACCGATATAATAATGATATCGATGATCAGGGCCCCGAAGCGGTTCCAGAAGCCGGCGTAATTTGTAAGGTCAGGCGTTTGGTTAGGAACCGGGTTTGCAATTTCCATAGTTTCAGGTTTTTTAAAGGAAGAAAAATTGCCTGAGTCTACGCATAAAATAAAAAAAAGAAACCGGAACGGACCTCCCGGTTTCTGTTGGTTTTTCTGGTTAAAAATGTTTTCTATTTAACGGCATCTTCCAGGTCCATGTAATCCAGCGTAGGGTTATCCTGAAATTCACCCTCCCAACGGGCAATTACCGCCGTGGCTAAACAGTTACCCAACACATTCACCGACGTTCGGGCCATATCCATCAGTTCGTCAATTCCCAGGATAATAAAGATCGGTTCTACAGGCAGGTTAAAAGAAGCCGCCGTACCCAACAGAATTACCAACGAAGCCCGCGGCACGCCGGCAACGCCTTTGGAAGTAAGCATGAGCGTGAAAACCATGAGCAATTGTTCGCCCCAGGTTAAATTAATGCCCGCTGCCTGCGCCACAAAAACCGAAGCCAAAGAAAGGTAAAGGGTTGTGCCGTCCAGGTTAAAACTGTAGCCCATCGGCATTACAAACGCCACCGTTTTTCGGGGAACACCAATGGCCTCCATGGCTTCCATGGCCCGCGGCAAAGCGGCCTCAGAACTGGTAGTAGCAAAAGCAATGGAGATCGGTTCGGCAATGGCTTTCAGGAAACGCACAATGGGGATCCGGAAAAACAGCGCTACCGGCAGCAACACAAGCAAAATAAAAGCGATCAGCGCCACGTAAAGCGTGAGCAGCAGCTTGAACAAATTAACCAGGATCCCGAAACCCATGTGGCCTACGGTGTAAGCTATGGCGGCGCCAACCGCAATAGGAGCCAGGTACATAATAATGTTCGTGAACTTGAACATGGTTTCGGCCAGGCTTTCGGTAAATTGCAGCATAGGGCGACGCTTTTCAGCACTGAGCATGGCCAAAGCAAAACCGAAGATCACACTGAAAACCACGATCTGTAATACCTGTCCTTCGGCAATAGATTTGGCAATATTTTCCGGAAAAACGTGCAGAATAATATCGGAAATAGTTTGTTTAGGCGGCGCAACTATTTCGCCGTGGTCGGCGGCGCCTTTCAGTACGATGCCTTCACCGGCTTTGGAAATATTAATAGCTGCCAAACCAATAAAAAGGGCAATGGTGGTAACAACTTCAAAATAAATAAGCGCCTTTATACCCATCTTTCCCACTTGCTTCATATCTGAATGGCCGGCAATGCCCACAACCAGCGTAGCAAAAATGAGCGGGGCAATAATGGTTTTGATCATTTTCAGGAAGACTTTGCTGAAAATGTTGAGGTGCATGGCGATCTCCGGAAAGTCGTTACCTATCTCCGCCCCGATGACCATACTCACCAGGATCCAGGTAGTTAAATTGCTGCGAACCACGGCATAAGCTACCAACACGGCAATTGCCGCCCAGCGCAAAGCGGCAGCCACCACTTCGGGTACCGAAATAAAATTATACAGGTTTAAAACCGTGAAAATGGCGGCCACGGTGAGGGCAAAAAATGCGGCCAGGGCAAAAAATCTGCTTTTATTAGCTTGCATGCGAAAAAAACGGTATGGTTTAGCACGGAAAAAGTCGGATGGCCTGAAACCGGCCGTTTAACATTTTCCCAGCCTTAAAAGTAACGATTAGTTTTTATTCTGTAAGCCCAAAAATAGCGGGAGCCGGAATGTTTAAATGCAGATACCTTTAAACGGGCCATAATTTCCGCCGACATTTTAAAGCTGAACGGAATCTCATCTTCAAGCGTAAATTGCAGCAAATCTTCCGGAGCCTGCCCTTTGGTTCCGGAATCATAACCAAACCATATGCTCAACTGGCAAATAGAAGCCTTAGCCCTGGAATTAAATTACGTCTGGAAAATTGCCCGCAACGTTTCGGAAGGAAAAATAAACCTTTTTGTGCGGGTAACCGACGGCACTTTTACCGGCATTGGCGAAGCGGCGCCTAATATCCGCTACAATGAAACGCCCCAGAACCTCATTTTGCAGTTCGGGAAACTGGTGGCAGCCGGCTTGAACCAGGTACAAACCCTGGAAGAATTGTTTGTGCTGCTGGAAAAATACAAGCCGGCTAATGCCCTGCGTTTTGCCGTGGAAGCCAGTTATATCCATTTTATTTGTCAGCGCCAGAACCTTACCGTACCCGATTTTTTAGGGGTTCCGGATCCGGTTCCAATACAAACTACCTTTTCGTTGCCCATTATGGAGCCGGAGAAAATAGCGGGGTTTATGGCCGATAATACCGTAACGCGCTTTTCGGGGCTGAAAGTGAAAGTAAACCAGGAAAGTGGCCTGGATATTATAAAGGAAGTAGCCATGAATTTTGGCGGCCCGCTGCTTATTGATGGCAACGAAGCCTGGACCGACCCGGAAACGCTATTGCTTTTCCTGGAAAAACTGCAGCCTTATAATATTATGTTCGTGGAACAGCCCATGCCGGCCACCGAAGAAGAAGGGTACCGGTATCTGAAGAAAAAATCGCCTTACGATGTTTACGCAGACGAATCGGTGTTAGACGAACCCGATTTTGAAAGTCTGAGGCAGCAATTTCACGGCGTAAACATGAAGCTTATGAAAGCCGGAGGCTACCTGAACGGTAAACGCATCCTGGAAGAAGCTGCTAATTTCGGTTTAAAAACCATGATCGGATGCATGGTAGAAACGTCGTTGGGGATCTGGAGCGCCATGCAACTCAGCCACCTGGCCCAAACCGCCGACCTGGACGGTTTCCTGATCGTGAAAGACGAACCATTTAAAATTGTAAGGGAAGAAGACGGGGTACTGCATTTGCGTTAACCCAATATTGAAAAATGTAGAGACGCAAGATTTTGCGTCTTTTCCGGGATTGCGATTTTCCAGTATTACGGGTTTTCCTGCGGTAGTTTCTTTTCCTAAGGCTGTCATTTCGGAGATAGGGTCTTTTTGGAGGTTTGAGCCGGGTTTGTACCTAATTTGGAAATCCTGCCCCGAATGGAGACGCAAGATCTTGCGTCTCTACGGTAAAAATATAACCATCTAGTGCTTCTGTTTTATTGGAAATGCGATGAATTGCAATAATTAATTTTAACGAAACCAATTCATAAATAAATTTTTTTTCACTCACATTCAGCTTCTTAGAAAATATTCCTGAAACAATTTGGAACTAATGTTTGTACATTAAATGTATATACATATATTTGCAAGGTAAATGCTGAACAAAGATGCATGTTATGAAAATAGAAGACGAAATTCAGCAAAAGACATTTAAAAGCGAAGCCCATAAAGCCCAGATTAATATTATTTACACGGCTAATTTTCTGGGAGTAAAGCAGACGGCTTTATTTAAACCTTTTGACGTTACCCACGCCCAATTTAATGTGTTGCGCATTTTACGCGGCCAGTACCCAAACCCGACCACGGTTAACCTGATCATGGAGCGCATGCTGGATAAAACCAGTAACGTATCGCGGATCATGGATAAACTGGAAGCAAAAAAACTGGCTACCCGCAAGCAATGCCCGAATGACCGCCGGTCGGTAGATATTTTAATTACCGAAGCGGGGCTGGAATTGCTGAAAAAGATGGATGTGGCGATGGAAAAGCAACAAATTGGCCTTCAGAATTTAACCGATGAGGAGGCGAAAGAATTAAACCGGTTGCTGGATAAAATCCGGGACTAGTTTTTGTAAGGCTGAATTTCAACCGAAAAAAAATTAAAGAAAACAAATTTAAATAAACCCAATTACGAATAAAATGAAAAAGTTAATCTTATCTGCAGTAGTGGCTTCGGCCGTAGTTTTCGCCCCGGCTTTTGCTGATAACGGCCAGACTAAAACCAAAGTAAAAACGGAAAAAACCGTTAAAGCTGACAAAACGCTGAAAGTAAACACTTCCGCTAGCAAATTAACCTGGTTAGGTAAAAAAGTAACCGGCGAACATACCGGTAACATCAACATCTCAAACGGTAACTTACTGATTGCTAAAAACCAGTTGGTAGGCGGTAACTTTGAGATCGATATGAACTCTATGACTGCTACCGATATTACGGATGCCGGCTATAACACCAAATTTATCGGCCACATGAAGTCTGATGATTTCTTCTCTACTGAGAAACACCCGAAAGCGAACTTCAAAATTACTTCCCTGGCTCCAATTAAAGGTGCCAAACAAGGCGAGGCAAACTACAATGTAACCGGTAACCTGACCATTAAAGGAATTACCAACGCGGTTACTTTTCCGGCAACCGTAAAAGTTGAAGGCAACAAAGCAACTGCTAACGGAACTGCTACTATTGATCGTACCAAATACGACATTAAATACGGTTCAAAGTCATTCTTCGAAGGAATCGGCGACAAAGCCATTTACGATGACTTTACCTTAAACTTCAACGTTGTTGCACAGCAGTAATTTGAAATAGAACTCTCACAAACGTTTTGTCTCCAAATAAACGTTTAACCAAAAGCCCCGCTACTCTCTGAGTGCGGGGCTTTTTTTTGTCTGAATTAGGATTTTTAGGATTTAATGATTTTAGGATTTATAATTTATATTAGAGAGCGGCAGTATTGGTAAAAGTTCTCCCCTTGAGGGGAGTTAGAGGGGTGTATTTTATATTTGAAAAACATCCCCCAGCCCCCTTAAAAGGGGGAATTTCTTTTAATTACTTAAAGGAAGCTGTTTGAAGGCAAACCGAACAAGATTTTGAAGGCCTAATTAAAACTATTAGTTTCCCTTCGATTTTTATTTTTACGCAGCAAGCCCTATCGTTTTATTTTACTGCCTCAAATGTCTCCGGCAATACGAAAGAAAGGGGTTTTTTGCGGTTATGAATAATTTCCAGGTATTCGTTTAGCTCATCTTCATATTCCACATAATAATCTTCGTCCAGGTTCTTTTTAATTAGTTGGGCGGTTTTTAAAAGTAAGCGGGCAGTAGCGGTATAAAAGCTTTTGTAAAAACTATCGAACTGTCCGGTGAAATTCTGGAAGATAAGGCGTAGCAAAAATAAATGCAGGTCCACTTCGCCTTTTACGTTTTTAGTGATCCGCTTGAACCGCGCAATTTCTTTAATGCTTTTCCGCAAAGACCGGGTTAAACTTTTGCTCAGACTCCGGCCCGTCAGCCCATACATCAGATCGTGGATCTTTTCTGAGGTTTCTTCCACCAGTTGCTCCACCGGAATTTCCAGTAGTTCAAACGCGACAATGTCATATAGCTCCGCATCGCGCCGCACTGCCTTCAGCAACAAGGTTTCTTTTTCCTTATCGGTTAGTTGTTTAATGGCTTTTTTAAATTCAGCGCTGGGTACGGGCATTTTTTAGATTTGGAGATTTGGAGATTTGAAGATTTGAAAATTATTGTAAAGTTAAACTGGAAATCGGGTTTATTGTTGCGAAGGGTTGAACATGATTTTAAGGATTGGTTTGATTGACAGGAATTCTGATTAAATGATCCGATCCCGTAGGGACAAGTCGTGACCTGTCCGCACATATTCAAAAAAATATCTGGTCATTCCGGACAAAAATATCTGGTCATTCCGAGCAACGTCGAGGAAACTTATGCGGAATTACAAGGGGATTTTGAGCAACTGAGCGATAAATTCCTTGCAAAATTTTAAGATTACTTTTCGTGCGGGTTCGGTACGCGTTAGATCTCTCGGCGTTGCTCTGGTTGACCAGATAAAAATAGTATCCAAAAAGCAAAAAGGTAGCGCCGGGTTTGGTCCTGCGCTACCTTTTAAATTTATTGCAAATTGCTCCAACAGTTAAAAATTAATTCACTGCCGGAGAAGGGTTCTTCAAAAAATCATCGAAATACTGGGTAACCTTATTCATTAAATGCACGCGGTCTTTGCCATGAACGTTGTGTGGATGCCCCGGGTACATGAAATAATCAATTTGCTTACCGGCATCTACCGCTTTCTTTACATAGGTTATGCTGTGCTGCCAAACTACTACATCATCTATCGTACCATGGATCATCAGTAAACGGCCTTTCAGGTTCGGGATATACTGGTAAAGGGTGTTGGTTTTGTAACCGTCCGGATTTTCCTGCGGTGTATCCATGTAGCGTTCGGTGTACATTACTTCGTACAGGTTCCAGTCGATTACCGGGCCGCCGGCTACGCCTACTTTAAATACATCCGGCGTGCGGGTCATTAAAGAAGTAGTCATGAAACCGCCGTAGCTCCAACCGTGAATTCCTACCCGGTTTGCGTCTACAAATGGCTGGCTTTTCAGGTGGTTCGTGCCGGTAATTACATCCTGCATTTCCAAGGTGCCAACCTGCCTGTGAATGGCCGATTCAAAAGCAAAACCGCGACCTGCAGAACCGCGGGTATCTACCGTGAAAACCACGTAACCTTTCTGGGCCATCAGTTGCATCCAAAGATTAGAACCACCAAGCCAGCTTTCGGTAATTAATTGTGCATGCGGGCCGCCATAAATGTAAACCACGGCCGGGTATTTTTTATTCCGGTCCATATTAGGAGGGGTTATCATCCGGCAATAAAGATCCGTTCCGTCTTCGGCTTTTATCGGGAATAATTTGGTTTCGCCTAAGGCATAATCTTTCAACGGATTTTCCGCTACCAGTAAGGTATTCTGCACTTTGCCGCCACCATCTATTATCCGGATGGTGCGGGGAACAATGGTGTTGCTGTAGTTATCAATAATGTAATTTCCGTTCGGGCTCAGGTTTGGCGTATGCGTTCCGGAGCCCTGCGATAAGCGTTGAATAGAGCCATTGCTGATATTGGCGGCGTAGAAGTGGCGCTCCAGCGGGCTTTCGGCGGTGCTGCTGTAAATTACCCGGCTGCCGTTCTTATCGAAACCTAACACATCGGTTACCATCCAGTTGCCATTAGTTATCTGGCGGATCATTTGGCCGTTGGTGTCGTATAGGTATAAATGGTTGAAACCGCTGCGTTCGCTCAGCCACAGGAATTTACCGGAATCTTTCGGTAGAAAATACAGCCCTTTTTCCGGTTCTACATATTTGTCGTTTTTCTCTTCGAACAGGGTTTTAACAAAATTGCCCGAAGCTGCATCGTACTGGTTCAGCTTCATGTGGTTCTGTTCCCGGTTCACTACTGCCAGGTAGATCGATTTTTCGTCGGGGCTCCAGGTCAGGTTGGTTAAATATTGCTCTGCCGGTTCGCCCGTTTTCAGGAAAACAGTTTGCCTGGAATTCAGGTTGTAAACCCCAATTGTAGCGTGGTGACTTTTGCCGCCGGCCATCGGGTATTTTATATTCTTAACCGTAGCCGGGATGGTATTAATATCCAGGATCGGGTAATCGGTTACCATGCCCTGGTCAACCCGGGAAAAAGCCAGGGAATTTCCGCTCGGCGACCAGAACGTGCCTTTGGTAATGCCGAATTCGGAACGGTGATAGGTTTGTCCGCTGACAATGTTCAGCATGGTTTCCTGGGTTACGGCCACATCGGGAGCGCCTTTCTGCGAAATGTAAAGGTTATTGGCTTTGGTGTAGGCAATTTTTTGTTTGGTCGGGTCCAGTTCACCGTTTTCGGCTTCATCGGCAATGCTGGTTACCAGGCTGGCCTGCTTTTTCTTTACGTCGAAATTGTAAAGTTTTCCTTTTACCGAAACCACGAAATTATTCTTGTCGCGCCACTGGATCTGCGGGAAACCTGCAGGTTTTTCGGCCCCGGCTTTTTGCAACGCATCCCCAAAATCGTCGAGGCTCAGAATATCGTTCTCTTTCTTTTTCCCGGCCGAGCCTCTTACCAGTTTATCTTTTTTATTGTCGGTTTTCAGGTAAGCATAATCGTCGGAATTCGGGATCCAGCTCAGTTGTTTCAGGTTGGCTGGTATCAGGGCCCGGTTCAAATGGGCATCTTCCATGGTGAGTATTTTGTTCTGGGCAGCCACCGGCTGCACATTTAGCCAGAAGCCCAGCAAAAGCACTAACGCCGTTAAACGACGGTTCGAAAAGGCATGAAGCATGTTTTTTTAATTAGAATTAGAAATTAAAATGGTAGGGTTTAACGCCAAAAAAGTCGGGAGCCACCCTAAAGGCGAAGATACGAAGTTTTAGCTTAAGGATTTGGTGTGCGGGATGTGCGGTTTCGGGCGAAGTTTAGGTTTACTTGATAGGGATGGCTTTTTTATTAAGTTTGTAACAGATGCCTTACCAAAATCAGCTTCTTATAAACGGCCGGATTCCGTCTTTGGACGGGTACCGAGCTATTTCCATTCTCTTTGTAATTTTATCTCATCTGGCCCTGAATACCAAACTTCCATACCCGTTAAATGATCTTCTGCGAACCTGGAATTTCGGACAGTTAGGGGTTCGCATATTTTTTGTGATCAGCGGGTTCATTATCACCTATTTGTTGCTCACTGAAAAACAGCGGTATGGCAGGGTCAGGTTAAAAGCCTTTTATTTCCGGCGGCTGCTGCGGATATTTCCGGGTTTTTATACGTTTTTTTTCTTCGTTTTGGCTTTCAACTATTTCGATAATTTAAAGATACCTTACCAGAACTTTCTAAGCAGCGGGTTGTTTTTTCAGAATTTTACGCCCTGGCCCACTGTGTGGTTAGTGGGCCATACCTGGTCGCTGGCCGTAGAAGAACAATTTTACTTGGTTTGGCCGCTGGTGCTGTTTTTTACTAAAAATGTGGCAAACCGGCAGTTTTGGATCATAGGCTTATTCGGAATTTCTCTGGCCGGTTTAATTTCCCGCGGCTTTCATTATGTGTACGCTGATGTTTCGGTTTATATGTTAGCGCCATTTTTAATGCACGCAGATTTTCTCTTTGCAGGCTGTTTTCTGGCTTACCTTGTTTTTTACCACAATGCGCGGGTTTCTGATTTTTACCAAAAAGTAGCTCCCTTTTATCTTTACCTGGCCATAATTTCAGTTTTATTAATTTCTTATTGGAGTACAACCCTGGCGTTTAAACCGTATTTGCTGCCAGTGTCAGGCATTTTTATCATTTCAGGAATCGGCTTCGCTTTTCTTTATTTTATCTTCCGAAGGGAGAATGCAGGCTTTAAAATTCTTAACCATGCTTTGGTTGTTTCTATTGGAAAGATTTCTTTTAGCCTTTATATCTGGCAACAGCTTTTTTTAAGCGATATGGAATATTGGTTTGCTTTATTTCCGCAAAATCTGGTGCTGGTTTTCCTGGCAGGGAATCTTTCTTATCGTTTTATTGAAGTGCCTTTTTTGAAATTCAGGCATAAATATAAATTTGAGTAAGAATAGGAAAACCGGGTTTTGGATTTACCTGCTTATGCCGGATAAGCCGTAATGATTTTAAGTAAAAAAGTCAGCTGCCGGTAAAGAAAAATGAGAAGATTTTTTGGTACAGTAAATGGACCGGCTAAGGCATAAATAGCGAAAACCTAGAGGGAGCAAAAATCAGAATGTGGTTTGATTAAATTTGGTTTTCGGTTTTATTTCTGCTTTCCCATTCCTGAAAGGTTATTTCAAAAGCTATTTCCTTATTTGGTTCTATTCCGGTTTCGCGCCAGCCCGCCTTTCGGTAAAATCTTTCCGCTTTGGTATTTGGATCGGTGCTGAGGTTAAGCGGATGGGAGTTTTTGGCAAAATACCAGTTCAGCATGGTGTCATGAAGTTTTCTGCCAATTCCTTTTCCTTCATGATCCGGCGAAACAAATAAGGCCCAGATATTATGTTTCCCTAAATCCAGAATAGCGAATCCGGTTATTTTGCCATCCATTTCGCATACCCAGCCTTTTCCTTCCGAAGTTAAAAATCTGGTATAATCTGCCTCCGTAACTAATGCAGGATCGGAAAGAATATTTTCTTTTACAGCCATCCGGATAGCATGGAGTTCAGGAATATCAAATGGGGTGGCTTCGCGGATCAGCATTTGGAATTTTAATTATTGATAACGCTCAACTCAATTCAGCGCCGAAGTTTAATTTCCAGCCCTACGTAATTGAATTACCTAATTACCGAAAAAATATCCGGATTCTCCCATAATAAACCGGGGCCGGAAGGAATTCTCACCCCAATACTTTTGTTCTGAAAAGCCGGTCAGAAAGGCTTGGTGAGGTAAACTCTTCCGCGGAAAAATCCGCAATTTTTCGTAAATTTGAACCTATGAACACAGCTACCGAAATTCAATACGAAGACGATATTTTATTGCTTGAAGAAACCACCGATGTGCGTAACCTGGTGGTTTACAACGATGATTTCAATACGTTCGATCACGTGATCGAAACCCTGAAGGATGTTTGTAAGCATACCCAGGACCAGGCAGAACAGTGCACCTACCTGATCCATTACAAAGGGAAATGCGTGGTAAAAATGGGCGAATTTGAATTGCTGGCTGGCATGTGCACTGCCATTCACGACCGCGGCATTTCCGCTGATGTTGTTTAAATTTTAAAGCTTCTGGATGAATTATCCTTCCAAGTTAATAGAGAATGCTGTAGAAGAGCTGGCCAAACTTCCCGGAATAGGAAGGAAAACGGCTCTGCGGTTGGTTTTACATTTGCTTAAAACTGAAACGGAACAAACCGTTGGCATGGCCGATGCCCTGCTAAAAATGCGCACCCTGATCACTTATTGCAAAACCTGCCACAATATTTCCGATTCCGAAACCTGTAGTATCTGCGACAACCCCGGCCGCGATCATAGCCTGGTATGCGTGGTTTCCGATATCCGGGATGTAATGGCCATTGAAAATACGTCGCAATTTAAAGGCGTTTACCACGTGCTGGGCGGCGTTATTTCCCCAATTGAAGGAATAGGACCCAGCGATCTGACTATTAATTCCCTTTTAGAGCGTATCCCGGATTCTGAAATAAAAGAAATAATCCTGGCCCTGAGCCCTACCATTGAAGGCGATACAACTTCGTTCTACATTACCCGCAAGCTGAAAGATTTTAATTTAAAAATTACCAGCATTGCCCGTGGCGTTCCGGTTGGCGGAGAGTTGGAATACATCGATGAAATTACCCTGGGCCGTAGTATTGTGGAGCGAAGCAATTACGGCCGGGTATAATTGCCTGAACCGGGATTTCCGTAGGGACAGGTCGCGACCTGTCCGCACAATATTGCGATAATATTGTCTGAACCGGGATTTTCAGGATTTCGGGATTTTAGGATTTTTCGCTTAAATCGCTACCGTTTTTTATTTTGAAAGCTGCTGTGCAAAGGCGGCTTTTTGTTTTTCAGAAGAGAGAGATAGCATTTTGAATTGCCCCTGGCTTTAGTCAGGGGAATTTATGTCAAGATAAAATGGCTTTAGCCAAATCCATAAAGCCTGGAATCCCCAAAAGCCTGTTTGGCTAAAGCCGTAATTCGATTTGCTTTATTCCCTGGCTAAAGCCAGGGGCAATTCAAAATCAGAATTATCTTTTCATTTGGCACTTTTTCTCCTCAAAACCCTACCATTTTTTCCACCCAACTTATCCCCATTACCAAACCCTCAGAAAAAATCCACATATTTGCTTCTTTGAAGCCCGCATTCCCTTTTGAAAAAGCTTTCGGTAATAATTGTTAACTACAACGTTTGCTACTTTCTGGAGCAGGCGCTGCTTTCCGTGCGCAAAGCGGTACAGCACCTGGATGCGGAAGTGTGGGTGGTGGATAATAATTCGGTAGACGGCTCGGTGGAAATGGTGCGGCAGCGTTTTCCGGAGGTGAAGCTGATCGCCAATAAAGTAAATACCGGTTTCTCCAAAGCCAATAACCAGGCCATCCGGGAAAGCAATGCCGAATATGTTTTGCTGCTTAACCCCGACACGGTGGTGGAGGAAGATACTTTCGTGAAGGTTTGTCGCTTTATGGACGAACACCCGGATGCGGGTGGTTTGGGCGTGAAAATGCTCGACGGCAAAGGCGAATTTTTGCCGGAATCGAAACGGGGTTTGCCTACGCCGTGGGTGGCTTTTTATAAGATATTCGGCTTTTCTGCGCTGTTCCCAAAATCGAAAAGGTTCGGGCGCTACCATTTGGGTTTTCTGGATAATGATAAAATTCACGAAGTAGATGTTCTGAGCGGCGCCTTTATGCTGATGCGGAAGGAAACCCTTGATAAAGTTGGTTTGCTTGATGAAGATTATTTCATGTACGGCGAAGACATCGATCTTTCCTATAGAATCACGCAGGGCGGCTACAAGAATTACTATTTCCCGGAAACCCGCATTATTCATTACAAAGGCGAAAGCACTAAACGGACCAGCGTAAATTATGTGTTCGTGTTTTACCGGGCCATGATCATTTTCGCTAAAAAACATTTCAGCAGTGGCAATGCGGGCATGTTTTCCTTTTTGATCAACCTGGCCATTTATCTGCGGGCGGGGGCCGCTATTGCCATCCGCTTTTTAAAGGCTGCTTTCCCGGTTCTTTTAGATGCCCTGCTGATCTTTATTGGCGTTTTCTTTCTGAAAGAATACTGGGAGAATAACCACAAATTCGTAAAAGGCGATTATCCGCCGGAATTTATCGGGGCCATTGTGCCGGCTTATATATTTATCTGGCTGCTTTCGGCGTATTTCAGCGGCGCTTACGATAAACCGTTTAAAGCCTCCCGGGCCGTTCGCGGCATCGTAATTGGTACCATTCTGATCTCCGCAATTACCAATTTCTTTGATGCGTACCGCTTTTCCAAAGCTTTAATTGTTTTGGGTGGCGCCTGGGCTACCGCAGCTTTGATCGGGCGGAGAATGGTGGGACATTTCCTGAAATACAAGAACCTGCGTTTTGGCGAAGAATTTCAGAAACGCATTGCTATAATCGGGAGTGAAGCCGAAAGCCGGCGGGTTATGGGTTTGCTGAAAGAAGCCCAGGTAGATGCCAACATAATCGGGTTTATTTCTGACGATGCAACTGAAAACACCTCCGGAAATTACCTGGGCGAACTGCGGCAGATAAACGAAATTGTGCAGATCTACGGGTTGAACGAACTGATATTTTGCGGCAAAGACCTTTCGGCCAGTCAGATTATAAACCGGATGGTGCAGATCCACAACAAAGATATTGAATATAAGATCCTGCCCGAAGACAGCGCTTACATAATTGGCAGTAGCTCCAAAACCAGCCAGGGCGATTATTATACCATGCAGATAGAACTTAATCTGAACAAACCGGCTAACGTTCGGAGTAAAAGGCTGTTGGATCTTTTTCTGAGTTTCTGCTTTTTACTTTTTTCGCCGTTTTTACTACCGTTTGTTGCCCGCAAAGGCGGCTTCCTGAAAAATTGCTTTAAAGTGCTGACCGGAAATTTAAGCTGGGTTGGTTTAAAACATACGTCGCCGGAAAAAGGGCAGAAGCGCAAGGCCGTGCTTTCCTCCGCCGACCGTTTTCCGGAAGGATCTTTGAACGCCGCCACTATTGAAAAACTGGAGATCCTGTACGCTAAAGATTATACGCCCCTAACCGACCTGGAAATTATTTTAAAAGCTTTCCGGCGGCTTGGCCGCAAAGTAGAAACCTCATCAGAAAACCTCATTTTCACTGCCAAACAGCAGGCCCCCAATTAATAATTTCAGCTGTCTTCGGCTTATTTAAGGGGCTTTTTCAGCATTTATGAGTTTATTAATGCAGGCAGTTTCCGGTTGGTAGCAATAAAGTGGTTACTTTTTACATTAAGGGTTAATACCACGGTTTTTATCTGAATATTCCTTAATTTTGGCTCCCTTAAATTTCTAAAATATGCAGTTACCCGAAACGGTAAGCGGCGTGCTTTCCGACCGCATTGTTTCCCTTTCTGAATCGCAGACCATTGCCATGGCCAAAAAAGCCCGCGAACTGGTTGCCAAAGGAATAGATGTAATTAATTTGAGTTTCGGCGAACCCGATTTTCAGACCCCGCAATACATAAAAGATGCCGCCAAACAGGCCATCGACGACGGTTTTACCTTTTACACGCCCGTGGCCGGTTACCCGGAACTACGCCAGGCCATTGCCGAAAAACTAAAACGCGACAACAACCTGGATTACAAAGCCGAAAATATTGTGGTTTCTACCGGCGCCAAGCAAAGCATTGCCAATGCGGTAATGAGCCTGGTAAACCCGGGAGATGAAGTAATTATTTTCTCCCCGTACTGGGTGAGCTACGAAGAAATTGTAAAGCTGGCAGAAGGCATTCCGGTACAAATTGTAGGAAAGATAGAAGACGATTATAAAGTAACTGCTCAGCAACTTGAAGATGCTATTACTTCTAATACCAAACTGGTGATGTATTCTTCGCCCGGCAACCCAACCGGTTCGGTTTTCACCAAAGAAGAACTGGAAGCTTTCGCCCGGATTCTGGAAAAGCACCCGCAGGTACTTGTTATAGCCGACGAAATCTACGAATACATCAATTTTAGCGGTAAGCATTTCAGCATGGCCGGTTTCGATTTTATTAAGGACCGCGTAATTACGGTGAACGGTTTTTCCAAAGGCTATGCCATGACAGGCTGGCGCGTGGGATACCTGGCTGCTACCAAAGAAATTGCCGATGCCTGCGATAAAATGCAAAGCCAGATTACCTCAGGAACTTGTTCTATTGCCCAGAAAGCGGCCGTTGGCGCTCTAAAAGGCGGTCGCGAATCAGCAGAAAAAATGACCGAGGCTTATAAACGTCGTCGCGATCTGGTATTGGGTTTGATGAAAGAAATTCCGGGTATTAAAACGTACGTGCCCCAGGGTGCATTTTATATTTTTCCGGATGTAAGCGAATTCTTTGGAAAAACGTGTGCCGGTTATGAGATCAACAATTCCATGGACCTGAGCTTGTTTTTGCTGAACGATGCGAACGTGGCGTTGGTAAGCGGCGACGCATTTGGCGCTCCCCAGTGCATCCGGTTCTCCTTTGCTGCTTCCGACGAAAAACTGACCGAAGCATTGCGTCGCATTAAAGCCAGCCTGGCGAAATTAGTTTAACCTGCAGTTTTGAATAACCTGAAAGACCTTTTCGATTCTTTTGATGACCTGACAGTATTAATTGTCGGGGACGTGATGATCGATTCCTATTTATGGGGTAAATCAACGCGCCTTTCGCCGGAAGCACCCGTGCCCATTGTAAACGTGGTAAAAACCGAAAAGCGGCTGGGAGGGGCAGCAAATGTAGCCCTGAACGTTCAGGCCATGGGCGCAACGCCCTTACTTTGTTCGGTGATCGGCGATGACCAGTGCGGGGCAGATTTTGAGCGTTTACTGGAAGATAAAAACCTTACCCTGGAAGGAATTGTGAAAAGTCCGGAGCGGGTTACTACTACCAAACAACGCATTATTGCCGGCAACCAGCAGCTTTTAAGGATCGATTCAGAACACGAAACCGACCTAACCGAATTTGAGGAACGGCACCTTTTGGAACGGTATGAAAATCTGCTTCAAAACTGCCATGTAGTGATCCTGGAAGATTACGACAAAGGGGTTTTAACTGCCAGCATTATTAAGAAATTGGTTGCTGCCGCCCGGGAAAAAGGCATTCCAACCGTAGTTGATCCCAAGAAGAAGAATTTCCTGCGTTACGAAGGCGTAAGCTTATTCAAACCCAACCTGAAAGAGCTGAAAGAAGGCCTGAAAGTTGAGTTTGCAGATGCCAACCTGGAAGCTTTTGAAGAAGCGGCTGAAGAATTACAAAAACGCTTAAAGGCCGAAAATATCCTGATCACCTTGTCGGAGCGGGGCGTTTTCTGCACCGATGGCCATATAAAAACCTACATCGATGCGCACATACGGGCAATTTCTGACGTTTCCGGTGCTGGCGATACGGTGGTAAGCATTGCTGCCTTGTGCCTTGCCCGAAATACACCTCTGCCTTTGCTGGCTGGTTTGGCTAATTTAGGCGGCGGCCTGGTTTGCGAACAGGTAGGCGTGGTGCCGATAGATAAAGGAAAGCTTTACGAAGAAGCCCGCGAATTTAATTTGTTTGAAGAACTCACTGAACCCCGCGAAGCTTAATAATGGCAGGCTTGTTTTAACGACGAAAGGGAATTGATATTTCTTACCGGATGGAGCGGAGCCAGATTTCGGCAGTTCTTAAATTGTCGAAAACCATAACTATAATTTCCGATTGTTCTTTCTGAAGAATAGCGTCGGCGGTTGGCTTAATAATGTTCCCATCGTTGTAGATCCAGGCAAAATGTTCTATACCGGCATGCTGTAAACGTGGTGCGTATTCATAGGCAAACCAATCAATCAGGTGGGGCCAGGAGGTATTTAAATTTGAGCTGTCGTTAATGATCTTCGTGCTGCCGGTTTGCTTTACGCAATCTAAAAGTTGCTCAACTCCGGTCAGAAGTTGTTCCTGGGTCTGGTCTTTTTTCCAATCTACGTAAAGCCAGTTTTCCGCTTCGTTGTAAGAAATTGATAAGTAGCTTTCTTCTAAAATAGTTTTTTCTTTCAGGAAGAATTCAGGGAAATGCTTTTTGTCTTCCATTGAAATTAAGCCATAAAGTAAGGGTGAAATTGAATTTACAGCTTTAGGATCTGAAAGAGAAAACTAAAGGCCTGATTTCGAATGTAAAGTTGGTAAAGTGCCAGATAATCAGGGTGAAGTGACCTCATTATGACAGGCTGTCAATTTCGTAATAATAAAGTACGAAGTAACCGGCAAGCTTATTTTTTGGGTAATTATTGCTATTTAAGTAAAGCCTCAGCCCTGGTACTCCGGAGTAGGAATGTTTCTAAAGTTGGGTTGTTTGTTTATAGCTCAACAGGCGCGCAAATTATCTTTGAAGTTTTTGCTTATACAGTATGAAGCCAGGCTTTGGCATCTTCCAGATGATCGAAGGCTATAATGATGGCTTTGCTGCTTAGGCGGCTTAACATTTCTTCTGCCGATTTCCTGACTTCCGGATCGCTGGAATATACCCAGGCCATGGTTCGTAAACCGCTTGCCTCTGCTCTGGGCAGCCAGTCGTTCGCGATCCAGAGGGCACAATCGTTCCAAACAGTGGTATTGTAAAAATTATCGTTCAGAATTTTGGTGCAGTTGGCCCGGTTAAAATATTCCAGAACCTGGTCAAAAGCTTTCATTCTCGATTTCAGGGCCTGCTCCCCCTGCCAGCTCAAATAAAACCAATTTTCGGAAAGATCATAATAAGCAGCAACGGAATTTTCGTCAAGCAGGGTTTTATAATTGTAATCCATAATTATCCTCCTATAAATTAGCTTACCAGGTAGCATTAAAGGATCCTGGTAACAATTTCTTTTTCAACAAAATATAAATCAACCAAGGCTAGTATAAATAATAATTGTTGCCTTGATTTTACAGCCTTTAAAGTAAACCCTGTTTTTCTTTAAACCGAACTCAGCCAATTGGCCGCGTCATTATAATTATTAAAGGGTATGGTGGCAGTGGCGGTTTGGTGGCGGCACATTACTTCGTCGGCGGAAAGGCGGCTGAACTGATCCGGGGAATAGATCCAGGCCAGGTACAAAAGGCCAGCCTGTTCGGCACGGGGGAAAAAATCGAAGGCGATCCATTCGGCCGCATCAGACCAGATATTGGTAACTTTGGTATTATCGTTCAATACTTTATGGCACCGCTCCGCTTTCAGAAACCGCAATAACTGGTTGCAGCCTAATTTTATAGAATCCACAGTTTGTTCCCCGATCCAATCCATATAGATCCAGTCGTAAGTTACATCGTAATAAATGCACAACAGCGGCGATTCAAAAAGCAGGTGGGTGTGCAGAATGAGTTTCGGGTCGGGCATAGCCGGTTTTTTAAAAGTAGAAGTAATGGATAAGCAGCGGTCGTTTTTCCAAAATTATTTTATTTAGTGGTGGCGGATCGGAAAGAAAAGGGCCTATATTTCTATACGGGGCATTAAAATATTGGTTAATAACATATTAGTAAACAGACTTAAGCCAGGTTTCGGCGGTAGCTACGTTGTCGAAAACAATTACGATAATGTCAGATTTGCTTTGGGCAATAACGTCATCGGCCGAAGGTTCGCTTAGCGACCTGGTTTTATAGATCCAGGCCAGGTACTGCAGGCCGGCCTTGTACAGGCGCGGCGAAAAATCTTTAGACAGCCACTCAACGGCATTGGCTTTCATGCCGGTCAGGTTGGTGTTGTCGTTTATCAGTTTATAAGATTGGGTTTCTGCTACGGCTTTTAACAATAGTTCGGCCCCGGTTTTTATGGTTTCTGTGGTCTGGTAACCAACCCAATCGGCATAAACCCAATGGTTTATTGTATTATAATAAATGCGGAGGAAATCCTTCTGGTACAAAAGGTTATTATTCGTTAGCAAGGGTGAGATGTTGGGGGCTAAGGGTTTCATTGTTAATAAGTTCCGCCTGTGAGCCGCAGGAGGTTTTATAAGTTACGCAGAAATAAAGAAGTTACAAAAATAGCGGGCCTTGTTCCGGAGAATGTTTGGTGAATATTAAAAATGGAAGGGCGAATTAAGCTTTTAGCTTTCTTAATCCGAAAAATAATTTTTCCTTTTCTGTCATTAAATTATCTAAAAAGTGAGGAAGGGTTACTGATTTTAGATCTGAAAAAAAGCCTGAAGCAAAAAAAGGCTGGTTATTAAACCAGCCTTTTAATTATTGACGAAAAAGCTTTTAACGCAGTTGAGCGCTGTATTCTTTAACGGTTTCAATAAAGCACCGCACGTTATCCGGGTTGGTGTCCGGGTACACTCCGTGACCCAGATTGGCAATGTGCCGGTCCGGACCGAAAGCATCCAGCATTTTGCGGGTTTCTTTTTTTATGGTATTAAAATCGCCGTATAACACACAGGGATCCAAATTGCCTTGTAAGGTTTTTCCGGTACCTATGGTTTTGCGGGCATCGGCAATATCCATGTTCCAGTCCAGGCCAATAACCTGGCAATTCAACCCGGCAAAATCTTCTAAAGCAAAAAAGGCCCCCTTTGCAAAAACCGTTACCGGTACATTGGGCAGGGCATCGCAGATCTGTTTTATATAAGCGTAAGAAAACTCCCGGTAGTGGGCCGGGGGCAGAATGCCCGCCCAGGAATCGAAGATCTGGATCAGGTTGGCACCCGCCAAAACCTGGGCCTGCAGGTATTTTATGGTGGTATCGGTAATTTTCTGAAGGAGCTTCTGCGCCATTGCCGGATCGGTATACAGCATTTTACGGGCCTGCGAAAACGTTTTGGAGCCGCTGCCTTCTATCATATAGGCAAAAATGGTCCAGGGTGCTCCGGCAAAACCGATCAGCGGCACCCGGCCGTTCAGGGCTTTTTTGGTGATGCGTAAGGCTTCAAGTACATAACCCAGGTGCTCTTCCGGATCAGCAACTATTAACTGGTCAATATCTTTTACGGATCTGACCGTTTTCGGGAAAATAGGACCTTTGGCTTCCACCATTTCGTAGGTCAGGCCCATGGCTTCGGGCACAACCAGAATATCGGAAAATATAATAGCTGCATCTACGCCCAACAGATCTACCGGCTGAATGGTAACTTCGGCTGCAAACTCCGGTGTTTCCACCAGTTCTTTAAAGCCACTTAAAGAAGCGCGGACGGCCCGGTATTCGGGTAGAATTCTGCCGGCCTGTCGCATAAGCCAAACGGGGGTACGTTCGGTTTTTTCGCCCCGGGCAGCCCGTAAGAACAAGTCATTTTTCAATTCCATGGCGCAAAGATACTTTTTATCTTTTAATGAAGGTATGATTCATTGGTCAATTTACCAAGGGTTAAGCTGACCAAGATCATTGATTTTAGGAGAGATAATTTTTACCAGAATTGGTTTTTAATTTTTACGTCTTTTCATTCCCGAAAATTTTATCTTAATTATGGCAGCGTCTTTTTTAAGACTTAATAAATTATTGTGTTTACCGAAGGACATTTGAGCATAAGAGTGCGAAGATTGCGACCGAAGCTCTGAAGGAACTTGTCGGCGGAAAGCACTTTTTTTGCTAAAAGTGGTACCATTTTTTTTCGTCATCTCGACGCCAGGAGAGATCTCTTTAGTTTAGTAGTTATGTTTGCTTTTGTAGCTTTGCCGCTTTATTGCGTCATCCCGAGCGATAACCTAGGGAACTTATAAAGCCGCATTTCTGAGTTTTTCAGCTGTAGACCTTACCATTCTTTCGTAGCTGCAATTTTACCTTATCAACTTATTTTCTATTTCATAGTTAGCTTTCTTGTTCTTTTTGTCTTGACACAAAAAGAACCAAAAAAGTCAAGTCAAGCGCAAACTCGCTGACCGCTCAAACAGTGCGCTTGACAAATAATCCACCGTGATACTTTCGGCTTTTCATAGTTAACTGTGCATTGCATAGATAGTAAACTGCAGTGGCTTGGCAAACGGCTAAATTTGCTGCCGTAAGCGCAAATTTAGCTTGCTCTTCGTAGCTTTCGTTGACCTCACTTCGCTTCGCGTTCGAGTTAAAAAGGACAATCAGCAACCAGCAACCAGCAATTAACAACTAACAATTAACAATCAACAATTAACAATCACCCCTTAAAAAGCGCTATTAAGGCCGATACGATAAAGTTTACGCCAATGGCCAGTACGATAAAACCCATGATCTTGGAAAGTGCTTCCAAACCGGCTTTTCCCAGGAAAACCGTTAAGCGGGTAGAAAAAAGCAGAATTATAAAAGTAGCCAGGGCAACTACCGTTATCCCTATTACAATTGCCACAATATCGAACATTCTGAGCGAACCGCTGAACATACCAATGGTAACCGCAATAGCTCCCGGGCCGGAAAGCATGGGCATGGCTAAAGGAGCAAAAGAGATGTCCTGACGGTTGCGGCTTTCGGCCACCGCGCCTTTGGAAATTTTCCGGTTTCCTTCCGAAGATTTGGCGTTGAGCAGATCAAAACCTGCTTTCATGATCATAATGCCACCGGCAATGCGCAGGTCGTGGAGCCGTACCCCGAAAAAGTTGAGCAAATATTGGCCGGTAAAGAAAAAAAGCAATAAAATGCCAACCATGTAAAGACAGGCCCGCAAAGCCAGTTGGTTGCGGCGCCCGGGCGAATCGTCCTGGGTTAAGGTTAGGAAAACCGGCATGGCGCCAAAGGGATTTACTACTGTAAATAAGGCTGAAAACGTAGCCAGAAATAATTCCATTTTTTGGATTTTAGTTTAAGCAAAAATAAGCCTTCGGCATTAGCGCAGCATTACGGGCCCGTTATGCTTTTGGTTAAGCGCCGGAAAGGTACAACTTCTGGTCTCCAAGACCAATTTTGATAGCTGATCAGCATTCCGGAAGTTTCCTGAAGGACCTGCCATGGAGAAGCCACTAATTTTAAACGGATAACGGTGAACGGATAATTATTCCTTACTTTTGAAAGCAAAACCTTTACAACAAATTTGCGACCCATGATTCCCGTTAAACTAGGTATTTTAGGTGGTGGCCAGTTGGGGCGGATGCTGCTGCAGGCCGGCGTTGATTTTAATCTGTACACCCTGATTCTGGACCCGGATGCCGATGCGCCCTGCAAACCCTTATGCAATGAATTTTACCAGGGCAGCTTCGCCGATTTCGAAACCGTTTATAATTTCGGTAAAAAATGCGATGTGGTAACCATTGAAATAGAGCACGTTAACTGCGATGCCTTGGCCAGGTTAAAATCCGAAGGCGTAACCGTTTACCCCGATCCGGAAGTGATCCGCACCATCCAGGATAAAGGGCTGCAGAAAGAATTTTATCGCCAGAACCAGATCCCTACCGCCGATTTCCGGTTGCTGCAAAATGCACCTGAATTAGAAAAGAACCGCGATTTTTTACCTGCTTTTCAGAAGTTAAGAACCCTGGGTTACGATGGCCGCGGCGTCCAAAAAGTAACTGCCCAAACTACCGCCGATAAATTTTTTCAGGAGCCATCCGTTTTAGAAAAACTGGTAGATTACGAAAAGGAAATTGCCGTGATCTGCGCCCGGAATGCCAGCGGCGAAGTAGCGGTTTTTCCGGCAACCGAACTGGTCTTTCACCCGGAATTTAACCTGGTAGATTATTTAATTGCGCCGGCCAATATTTCAGAAAATTTGCAAAAAACGGTAGCCGAACTGGCCAAAAAAGTGCTGGAAGCGTTTAACATGGTGGGCATTCTGGCCGTAGAAATGTTCCTGACCAAAACCGGCGAAGTACTGGTAAACGAAGTAGCGCCCCGGCCGCACAACAGCGGGCACCACACCATGAAAGCCAATTATACGTCGCAATTCGAACAACATTTAAGGGCCATTTTGAACCTGCCGCTCGGCGATACCACGCAGCACAGTGCCGCCGCCATGGCTAACCTGCTGGGCGAACCGGGGTTTTCCGGCGATGCGAAGTACGAAGGGCTGAATCAAACCCTGGAAATTCCGGGGGTGTATGTGCACCTGTACGGGAAGAAAATAACCAAACCGGCCCGCAAAATGGGTCATTTAACCGCCCTGGCGTCAACCACAACCGAGGCTTACACAAAAGCCGAAAAAGCCCGCAAAAATTTAAAGATCATAGCATGACCGAACAACCCGCTAACCAATCCGCTAAAAATGCCCCTGTAATCGGCATTATTATGGGCAGCCAATCCGATCTGAAAGTGATGGATGCCGCTTCCGAAATCCTGGAAATGTTGCAGATCCCGTTTGAGCTGACCATTGTTTCTGCCCACCGTACGCCCCACCGCATGATAGAATATGCCGAAAGCGCCCGGAAACGCGGCCTGAAAGTAATAATTGCCGGGGCCGGCGGAGCAGCTCATTTGCCCGGCATGGTGGCTTCGCTTACCACCTTGCCAGTAATTGGGGTACCCGTAAAGTCCAGCAATTCCATAGACGGCTGGGATTCTATTCTGTCTATTCTGCAAATGCCGGGTGGCATTCCGGTGGCAACAGTAGCTTTAAACGGTGCCCAGAATGCCGGTATTTTAGCCGCCCAGATCCTGGGAACCACCGATGCCGTTATTGCCGACCGGCTGGAAAAATACCGGAATACCCTGAAAGATAAAGTGATGCGATCTGCCGAAGAACTCCGCCGCGGCGACCGGGATATCGATTAGTGATTTCCAACCCAAATTGAAAAACCTGACTGTTAGCAAACAGCCAGGTTTTTTTATGTTAGAAATTTTAGGTTTTCCATATAACCTTTAAAAGATAAAACCGGTTTAATAATTTATTTAGATTAATCTAAAAATATATTTACCTTTGTTTAATTAATTGATTTAGACTGTAATATATTTTAACTATCAGGATCGGGATTTATATTATGGATAAAAGAATACAGTTTTTCGTTCTCATATTTCTTTCTTTTGTTTTTCCGGCTTTGGCCCAGGTCGCGCCGGGGGAAATATCCGGTAAAATTATGGCCGATGGGGAAGCAGTTGGTTTTGCTTCCGTAGGCCTCCAGGGAACCAGCTTCGGCCAGACCACGAATGAGCAGGGTGAATTTCATTTGAAAAATATTCCGGCGGGTACTTATGTGCTGGTAATTTCTGCGGTTAATTTTAAGGAATTTAAGAAAACGGTAGGGGTAGGGGCCGAAAAAGTGAAGGTATTGGTCACCCTGCAAAAAACGGAGCAACGGCTTCAGGAAGTAGTGGTGAGCGGCACTTTGAAAGAAACCTTCGTCATGAATTCGCCGATCCATGTGGAAGTTTATACCCCCAAATTATTTCAGAAAAACCCTACGCCCAGCATTTTTGAAGCCATGCAAATGGTTAACGGCGTACAGCCCCAGCTTAACTGCAACGTCTGCAACACCGGCGATATCCACATTAACGGCATGGAAGGCCCTTACACCATGATCACCATAGACGGCATGCCCATTGTAAGTTCGTTGGGCAGCGTTTATGGCTTAAGCGGCATTCCCAACAGCATGATCCAGCGGGTGGAGGTGGTAAAAGGTCCGGCCGGTACGCTTTATGGGTCCGAAGCCGTGGGTGGCCTGATCAATATTATTACCAAAAATCCGGCTCATGCATCTCCTATCGCCACCGATATTATGGCTACTTCGCACCAGGAATTAAATGCGGATATGGCGGTAAAAACCGAAATTGAAAAAAGCCTACTCTTTACTGGGTATTAATGCTTTTACGTTTCAGAACCGCCGCGATGTGAACCACGATAATTTCACGGATATAACCTTACAGCAACGCGTTTCGGTGTTTAATAAATGGAGCTTTACCCGGCCCGAAAACCGCATTGCTAACCTGGCAGCCCGCTACTTGTACGAAGACCGCTGGGGCGGCGAAATGAACTGGCAACCAGATTTCCGGGGCGGCGACAGCATTTACGGCGAATCGGTTTATACCAAGCGGCTGGAAGTTATTGGCGCTTACGAATTGAACTTACCGGAAAAAATAAGCCTGGCAGTTTTCGTACAACAACCACCGGCAAAATTCAGCTTATGGCAATACATTTTACCTGGGCAACCAGCATATTGCGTTTGCGCAATTGCTCTGGCAAAAAACTTTCAGTCGCCACGATCTGCTGGTTGGCTTGCCTTTCCGGTATACTTTTTACGACGATAATACGCCCGGCACACAGCAAAAGACCGATGGTATCAACAAACCGCAACACCTTTATCTTGCCCGGAGTTTTTGTGCAGGATGAAATTAACGCTAACTGAAAAACTCACTTCTCTGGCCGGGCTTGCGCTACGATTACAATTTTGCGCACGGCGGTATTTTTTCGCCCCGGCTGGGTTTTAAATTTTCGCCCAACAACCACAATACTTTCCGCCTAAATACTGGCAACGGTTACCGGGTAGTAAATTTATTTACCGAAGATCATGCGGCTCTTACCGGTTCCCGGGAAGTAATAATAAAAGAAGACCTGAAACCGGAACGCAGCTGGAACGCCAGCCTGAATTACCAGAAATTTATAGACCTGAACAAGGGTTTTCTGAACGTAGACGGCAGTTTGTTTTACACCTATTTCACCAACCGCATTATCGGCGATTTCCTAACCAACCCAAACCAGATAATCTACCAGAATCTGCAGGGCTATGCCATTTCGCGGGGCCTTACGCTGAATGCTGACTGGCAGTTTACTTTTCCGCTAAAAATGAATGCCGGGGCTACTTTGATGGAAGTTTATACCATGCAGGAAACCGAAAACGGCCGCCTGGAAAAACAGGCACAGCTGCACGCCCCCAAAGTATCGGCTACTTATGCGCTTAGTTACACTTTTCATAAAGCCGGCTTAACTTTGGATTATACCGGCCGCCTTTACGGCGCCATGAAATTACCGGTGCTGGAAAACGATTTCCGGCCCGAATATTCGCCTTGGTTTACACTGGATAATTTACAGCTAACTAAAAAACTGAAAGGCGGTTTGGAACTGTATGGCGGGATCAAAAATCTGTATAATTTCCTGCCTGAAAACCCGCTAATGCGCCCTTTCGATCCGTTTGATAAGCAGGTGGGAATTGATAACCCGGAAGGCTACACGTTTGATACTACCTATAATTATGCGCCCATGCAGGGCCGGAGAGGGTTTGTTGGGGTAAGATGGACGCTGGCCGGAAAGTAAAGCCCAAAGGTTTTTATAAGCCTTTATAATACCAGCCCGAACGTTAAGAAATAGGTATTTATAGTAGTTGAAATGGTTGTGGCTTTAGAAAAACCATTCGATGTAAAATAACGGAGCTCCAGCACCATCGGGAAATTTGATTTTGCCTGCATTACGCCCAGCCCGCCGGTTAAGCCCTGTATATAGGTCCGGAAGCCTCTGAGGGGCTCAGAAGTTTCTGTATATCCTGAATTATTAAAAATGCTGTATTTACTGGCTTCCTGCTCACACTTTAAACAAAAGGCATTTACCACGCCGGCATTAATAAAAGGCCTGAAATCTCCCTTTGGGTAGGTATACCGAAATTGCACCGGGAAATTTATATACGTCAGGTCGAAATTAACTTTGTAATTATTTTCCCGGCCAAAATTACCTTTCTCAACGAATTCTGCCTGATACTTATTTTGGGTTATTATTCCTTCTACCAGTAAGGATAGCTTTTCATTCAGCCGGGGCAATATAAGGTTCATAAAAAGGCCGCCGTGCGGGGTTATGCCGCCAGGATAGTTTTTTGGAATTTGCAAATAAGTATCGCCGGCGATTGTTAGGGTAGAGGCATTGGCGCCCGCTACCACCCCCCAGGTAAACTTGTTTTTTACCGGCTTATGAACAAAAGAAAGCGAAGGGGGAGGATTACAATTATTATATTTTACAAAGAGCTCCATGAGCGAACTGTTTTTAAGCGAAGTTTCGCTTATGTCTTTTGCTAAAGCGGGGCAGTCCTGGAAATTTTCTGCCAGCACTTTTTCATAAGGCTTTTCCCTTACCTTTATTTTAGTGCCGTTGGGCCTTGTTTCCTGCCTTACAATTTCTTCCAGCAGTTTAAACGTTAGTCCTTTTTGTAAAAAATATTGGTCGGTTTTGCCAAAATTTTGGTACACAAAAAGGCTGGCAGTTCCCTTAACCAGAATTTTAACAAACCGGGGAGTTCCGGTAGCAGATCCTTCAACCGGAATTAACTTCGATTCATACCTGCGACTTTCAAAATAGCCGTAACCGTCAATTTCACCCGGTTTAATCTGTCTTTCCGGTGCGGTTAAAGAATTTTTAAAAACACATAAATTGGCATTACGGTTGTCGCTGCGGTAATCTACGTAGCCTTTTACCGTATCGCCGTTTTGCAGGATATAACCCGGCCGGAAATCTTTTTGCCCGTAGCTTATGCCGCACACCAGTAAATTCAATAAGAAAAGAAAAAGTTTTTTCATTTTGGTTTAATAAGTACCGGATTAAAACCGGAATCCGGTACTTAAAAAGATAGTATTGACCTTTGAATCGAGGTGGTATAAATTGGGAAGATTTTCCGGTAGATATTTCAGATCCAGAAAAACAGCTTTATCGTTTTTTAAGGCATACAGGATTCCGGTCCCGAAAACCAAACCGCCATAAAGTTTATGCCTGGCATAGCCAAGCAGGAGTGAAGTCTTCTTTTGACCCTGGAATTCAGATTCAATGAACCCGTTTTCTTTAACCGTAAGATCGTGGCTTAAAATAATGCCGCCGTTTACATAAGGCTTTAATTTTCTAAAGTTGAAAGAATACCGCAGTTGAAAAGGAAGTTTTAAAGAATAAAGGGTAGCATCGGCATTCACATGATAATCTATAAACTTATTTTCAACGGTGTGCCTGTAGGTGTACAAAGATTGGAACTTGTTTTGTACCAAAAGCAATTCCGTTTGTAACGAAAGTTTGTTGTTCACCATCGGGAGGGTGTTGTTCATGGTAACTCCCGCCGAAAAGCCCGGCTGGTTGGTGTAATCTGCCGCAACTGCTGTTCTTAAATAAGGGGCATAAAATTTTATAAAAGTATAATTCGTGCCGGCAATAACGCCAATGGTGGTTTTACTTTTTATTGGCTTTTGCGCAAAGTAAAGCGAATCCGGATGCAGGCAGGTATTATAATTTTTAACCAGGCCGGAAAGTGCGGTTGTTTTAAACCCGGTTTCGTTTATGGCCGGTTGTAGGGTTTTACAATCCTGAAACAGGTTTGTGAGCGTGCCGATGTAGTGTTTGGATCTAACCTTTACCTGTTTACCCGTTGCCGGATTGACCTGGGTATACTCCTTAACTTCCAGCTCCGTAAAAACGGTATCTTTCTGGATAAAAAAACGGTTTTTGCCCGAAATATCCCGCACATAAAATAAGTCTGCCTTTCCGGCAACCAACATATTCAGGAAGTAAGATTTGGGCGAAGCTTTGCGCCGGTTTAGCGTGGCAGAGGTTTCTTTCAGTACGTACGACCGGTAATGCCTGCCTTCGGTCAGCCCATAGCCTTTTATTTCTGAAGCTTTAAATTTCTGATCTTTTTCCGGCAGGCTGCTTCTGAACATACACTCCCGGGAATTCAGGCCCGGCTTCCGGAAATTAACCCATCCTTTCAGGGTATCGCCCTGGAGCGTTACAATATAGCCCGGCCGGAAATCTTTCTGCGCCTGAACCTGGAAAATAAATAAAAAGAAAAAACTAAGGAGAAACGCTTTTTTCATGCGGAATTGGTTGCAACCCGTAAAGTTACCTTTTCCGGAACAACGGCAAAACAAAAAAAACAAACCTTTGTTAAAAATAAAGGTGCCCGACTTTTTTGCCCTCAAACCCTACCGTTTTTAACTGCCAGAGAATCAGGGGCGGCGCTGCCGGATGCGGGGCTCCCGCGATAGAATAGTTTTTAAGTGCAGCCGCACAATATCGCCCATATTCTGGCACTTCAGAAACTCCGGAGCCTGGTGGTGTCCGGCTAGTTCTTTGGCCAGTTGTTCCGTTTTTTCCGGGGTGGAAATAGTTTCGGTGCGCATAATATCTACCAGGTCTTTCAGGCGATAACGGCCCGATTTCAGGCGGTGGAACAAAGAGGTGCGCTCTTCGCTCTGGTATTGCTGAATGGTTTGGGGCTTTAACAGTTTGGTTACCAGTTCTACTACTTTATTATTTTCTTTAAAGAATTGCGGCAGGTACATTATTTTGCGGCCTTCGTAGCATTGCTGGTCAAAATCTATGGAGCGCACGCGGTATTGTTCGTCTTCAAAATCGGGCGTAACGTCCACCACGTAATTGTAGGAGCGCATATCGCCCAGCAACCGGATAAAACAGCGTTCGTTGAATTTTACGAATTCTTTGGCTATGCGCACCTTATTGCAGTTGGGCCGCTCCAGGTATTCTTGAATGAAAACATCGCCGGGAATGCCGGCAATATGCTCTTCTATCAGCGTTTCGCCGTTTACCAAATAATTGATGCGGCTCGGCGACAGAATATGCTCCAGTTCCAGGCCGTAAATGCGCGAAGCATCGGCCCGCTTCACATAGAAATAATCGTAATTATCGTTCAGCAGGTTTCTGATCTGTACCCGGAACGGATTGGTATTGCCAAAGGTACAATAATCGATGCGCGAAACGTGCAAATGCTCCATAACCGAAATATCGCCGTCGGTCTTTAGCAGGGCGTAGATCATGGTGAGGCCGGTATCAAGGTCCTGGCGCTGGTACTGGTCGTACATTACGGTCTGCCACAACGTGTCTGTGCCTTTTTTATCGTAATACGGAAACGATTCGGTGTAATGGAGCAGGTCTTTATATTGCACCGGAAGCTGGGCTTCACGGTCGTAGGCGTGCAGGTATTTCCGGAGATTTTCCGAAACCCGGTAAACCAGTTTTTTCTTGGAGATCAGGAGCACAGGCAGGATATAAATTGGCGATTTACTTTAGCAGAAAAAAGAAGTTCAGCTTTTAAATCCTGCCAAATAAATCAATTAAAATGGTACTTGTACGAAATTTCTTTATTCCTGCGTTACAGAAAGTATCATAATGGTTTTAATGCTTTTTTCCGGCGAAGAAACAGCTGCCTGAGAATTATTGATTTTTAAGTATTAATTTTATTGGCAGGATTGTTGAATTAGCCTTAACGGAAATCACGCATTCTGAACCTGAACCATTACCTGTAACCAATGAGAAAATTAATTGCTATAGCAGCCTTTTTTATCGTAAGTACCGGAGCCTTCGCCCAAAAAAACGTGGCTACTTCAACTAAAACCACGCCGGTCGCCGTTAAAGCTATTCCCGAAGAAGAAAAAATAAACCTGCTTATAAAGTATATAGCCAATTTACAGGGTGCCACGTTTATCCGGAACGGCGATGAATACCCGGCCAAAGATGCCGCCGAACATTTGCAGATGAAGCGCCGCAAAGCCGGCTCCAAAGTAAAAACTGCCCGCGATTTTATTGACGGCCTGGCTTCAGAATCATACATATCCGGTAAAGCTTACCAGATACGGTTTAAAGATGGTAAAACCTATTACAGCCGCGATGTGCTGATGAAAGAACTGGCGCGCATTGAAAAGCAGAATTAACCTTCACCAAATTAATACTGAAAGCCTTGCCAAAACCTGGTAAGGCTTTTTTTTTGCCCAGATCCGGATGGAAGGTGATTTTAAACGGAAAGCAGCCTAAAGAATTGGTGGCGGTTAATATTTAATAGAATAATTCTATTTAATTCGCTTCAACATAGTTTAAAAGCTATATTGCCTTAAAGAATTAATAAATTTTGTAAACGGGCATTTTGAGTTAGTAAAGAAACGAACAAAGCGCGGTTTAGAGAGGTAAAATATTGGGTAAGAAGCTATTGGCTTTTCAGTTTTATTAATCTTAACCCTTCCTGCGCTATGATACTTTCTGCTTTATTTATATTCGCCCAGCTTTCCTGCACAGAAGCGCCCGTGGCCTCCCATTCAAGCCCTATATCTGCTTCCGAAACCCTGCAGAAAGCGGATAGCCCGCAATTAACGGAAGAAGAAAAGGTCAGCCATCTGATCAACTATATCCGGAATCTGGCCGGCTCTACGTTTATCCGGAACGGAAAAGAATTTAACCCTGGCAAAGCTGCTGACCATTTGCAAAGCAAGTATAATAAGCATAAAAAACGGGTTAAAACCGCCCATGATTTTGTAGATGTCCTGGCTACATATTCCAAAACCAAAGAGCCTTACCAGATCCGTTTTGCCGATGGCACCATGATAACCTGCGGCGAAGTACTTAATAAAGAATTAAAACGCCTGGAAGGCAGCGTTGTCAGCAGCCTTCCCAAGGATTAAGCGTAAACCCCGATCCGGGCAGAAGCGCTGATTTTAAGGAAAAACGCTCCACCGGAAAGGAAAGGCATAGGCTCCGGCAGGCGAATGTTGCATAGACTTAAGCTTAGCCTTAACTTAAATTGATTGGTATTGGGATTTTACCAGGTCGGGGCCGTAGGTGCGTTCGAGCCGGCGGATAATGAAATGACCGCGGGCCATATCCTGATAATGGTCCATAAAAAGGGTGTTTATCAGGGCGCCGCCGGCCCCGCCAACGATAGGCACAGCCTGGGCGCTGAGTTTATGAAGTACATTGCTGCTGAAACGTTTGGCTACCAGGCTAATGAAATGGGCCAGCATTCCGGCTCCTTTTTCGGTTATACCTTTGGCGGAATATGCCAGGCCAGCCCGGACCCCGTAATACCCGTACTCTGCGGCATCATCTTCGGAACTGGTTCCGCCTAAAGCAAAAACTTCCAGGCAGGCCAGTTTTGCCGCTTCATTTTTTATGTCTTCTCCTTCGCTGCGGGCAATATCTACTATAGAGCGCATAATTATGGTGGTGCTTATAGGAAGTTCAATGCCCAGGGCAGCCAGCCCGAAAAGACCACCCAGGCCACCGCTTACCGCTACCGAAAGTTTATGCCAGGTATCGGATGATTCTTTCCCCGGCTCATCTTTCAGGCTGTATACGGCCGCATCGGCGGCTTTTTTCAGGGCGGTCTGTATAATGTCTTCTAATTTAGTACTCCATTTAGCCGGCAGATTTTCCAGCACTTTTTCCAGGGGCATACCCAGTAAACTGGCCAGTTTAACGGCAAGCCCGGGGTTTTCGAGCAGGCTTTTAGCCCGCTTCAGTTCCTGCAGATGGGTTGGGGTTAGGTCCATAATTGTGTAGGTCTTTTCCTGACCTTATACGAAAAGATGATCTTCCGTTCCGGATCAGAATTTTAAACTGGCATTTATTAACTGCGACTGGGCAAACTGATTTGGTCTGAGGTTCGAATTAGCCGGGCCTGGCTTGATCATACCTTTAACTGCCATCGGGTTGAACTGGATCTTCAGGTTACCTAATTTATTCGATTTGCTGTTGCGGGTAATAAGATCGGTAGCAGCAAAGCCGGCCACCGCGCCAATACCGCTTCCCCATAAATAAGCATTCCCGCTGGCCGCATCGCCGGCAAAAACATAAACCATTCCAAGCCCTATCAGGCCGCCGGCAAAGGTTCCTAAGGCTATCAGGTTGGCATTGGAAGAAGAATAATCAAGAGCCTTAATTTTTACATAACCCAAGCCCAGGCCAATAGCAGATCCGGCGGTTAACATTGCCGCAATTGCCTTTTCTGAATCCGGCTGTATGCCGTCTAATAAAGCAATTGTGAGGTAGGTGCCTAAAATGCCGGTAGTTGCCATAATCTGGGGGTCGCCATTTGCTAAGGGTATCTTTTTCGCCAATTGGTCGCCGGCCCAATAACCCAGGGCCGAACCTGCCAGCGAAGAAACGGCATAAGACCGGGTACTTTCACTATTGAAATATACAGGCAAACTGGCGCCGTATAAAAGCCCTACTACCCCGCCGGTTCCCATCATGGAAATATGGCCTTGGTTCAGGTCTCTGGATCTGGCGTAATTCATCAGGGTAACTCCTTCGGCTATACTGGTAACCACGCTGGTTCCCAATCCTAAGCGGAATTCCATGTCATCTCCCTGAATGGCGGCGGCCAGCGCCCAGCCGTGGTAAATTCCTAAAATGCTGCCAAAAGTATAACCGCGGGCCATTCCTTCTGTAACACGGCTGTCGCGGGTAGCCAGAAAAGGCACAAAAAAACCGCCACCGCCTACCAGCATATAAGAAGCTACATAAGCCCTCCCTGATTCAGCATCTAATGCCAAAGGAATAGCCCAGCCATAATAAACCAGGGAAAGGATAAGCGAAGTCCTGATCAGTTCACTGCGGCCTTCCTGGTCTAGTTCGGCAGGCATGGGGCGTGGTCTAATTAAACTGGTAATGGTATCGGGTAAGACCTGGGAACTGGTTGGTATTTCCGGAAGGGCTTCGGTTAAGATAATCTCGGTGTTCTCTTCCGTTTCCCGGAAGCTGTTTTTTTTGTTCAGTCCGGCCATAACTTCAGAGATTCCAAAATGTTTCCTGGCCAATAACCCGGTTAATTTTACCTGGCTGATTTGTTCCTGGCTTTCAGCCGTTTCGGCAAAAAGGTCTGTTCCGGAAGCTTTTGCCGGTCCGGAAATAAACAGGCAGGCAAATAAAAAGGCGATACAAAGGGAAATCCCTGATTTCATAGTTAAATAATAAGAAGGTTATATTTCTTTAGACAAATAAAGAAAGAGATTCCCTATTAGAAAAGACTATATTTTAATGAATATGACTTCGGTAAGGATAAGTATGGCTATTTAAATTGTTGAATAACAGTAGAATAAGGTTGATTTCGTTAGACTTTGCTGGTGGGACTGCGCTGCCTGATTTAAATAAAAATTAGCTAACCCCTGCTTTTATTTAGCAGGGTAGGTCATGAGGTACCGATTAGAGCCAACAAAAAAGCCCGGGAAGGAACTTTCGGTACTTTTTAACTTTGAAATGATAGCGTTTTTATTTGTTTTTTCTTTCCACCGGTGGCGTAAATTTTATGGTTTTTTGAATAGGGGGTGGCGGCGGAAAGGCAACTGCAGAAAGTTCAGGCCGATTAGCGATTGGCGCAATTAAACTATCGTCATTAAGCTTATAATCTTTATCAGATAGTTTTAAGCCTTGATGGTTCACAGCCAGTTCAAATAGTTTTTCTGATATGGTTCCAAGTTGAGGATCATAAAAAGCTGCCGATTTAATGTGTTTTTGAAAGAAATATCGAATTGCTGTATCTTTTTTATACTCTAAGAAAGTTACCGGGCCGCTGTAAAAAACTGTGGGTTCAAGGTCATTAAGTTTGTATTTCGCACCGTTTTTTTTCTTTAGAACATATTCCTTAAAATTGGCCAGTTCTTTCTTTAACTCTGGGGGTATTTTACCAGAGTAGTATTTGGCCGGCAAATTTTCCTGTTCATATGCCAACGGTTCAAATTGATTTTTTTTCAGCAGAATAGAATCGGTACTCAAATCAATAATTAAAAAATAGTGAAATTTATAACCTTGATTTTCCTTGTTTCCAGGATAGACTCCAACAATATTGCCAAACCTGATCTGGTGAATTACAGGTTCTTTCTGCTGTTCCTTTTCCCTCTCTTTATTCTTTGCAACCAAAAACGGTAGGAATAACAGGCAAAAAACTGCAAACTTAAAGGAAGGCATAATATCAGAAAATTGGAGGTTGGTTTAACAAGTTAGCACATTTAAATAGAATTTCCTTAAAACCGAAAAAGCCTCCCCGGATTCCCGGAAAGGCTTTTTTTAGCTTAAAACGATACCGTTTTATTTTTTGTCGCCGTCTACTTCTTCGTAGTCAACGTCGGTTACATTGTCGTGGCTTTGGCCCTGGCCGTTGCCGCCTGGTTGGCCGCCGGTGGCGCCGCCCATGTTCGGATCTGGTCCGGCGCTGCCCTGGGTTGCATTATACATTTCCTGCGAAGCAGCTTGCCAGGCAGTATTAATGCTTTCCATGGCGCGGTCAATAGCTGCAATGTCTTTGCTGCCGTGAGCCGTGCGCAATTCAGTCTAAGGCACTTTCAATAGCCGTTTTGTTACCGGCGCAGATAAGTTTATCGCCGTATTCTTTCAGTTGTTTTTCGGTCTGGAAGATCATGCGAGTCGGCCTGGTTCAGTTTATCAATCTGCTCTTTGTTCCGCTTTATCGGCTTCTGCGTTGGCTTTGGCTTCGTTGCGCATGCGCTCAATTTCCGCTTCGGATAAACCGGAAGAAGCTTCAATGCGGATTTTCTGCTCTTTGCCGGTACCTTTATCTTTGGCCGATACGTGCAGAATACCGTTGGCATCAATATCGAAAGTTACTTCAATTTGCGGAACGCCGCGTGGTGCCGGTGGAAGACCATCTAAGTGGAAACGACCAATGGTGCGGTTATCTTTGGCCATCGGGCGCTCACCCTGCAACACGTGAATTTCCACGGAAGGCTGGTTATCAGAAGCCGTAGAGAATGTTTCCGATTTCTTCGTTGGAATAGTAGTGTTCGACTCGATCAATTTGGTCATTACCCCACCCATGGTTTCGATACCCAAAGAAAGCGGAGTAACATCCAGTAACAGCACATCTTTTACTTCACCGGTTAATACACCACCCTGAATGGCAGCACCAATGGCTACTACTTCATCAGGGTTAACACCTTTAGATGGTTTTTTACCGAAGAATTTTTCTACTTCTTCCTGAATTCGCGGAATACGGGTAGAACCACCACTAAGATTACTTCGTCAATATCGTTAGCAGATAAGCCGGCATCTTTCAACGCTTTGCGGCAAGGCTCCATCGAACGACGGATCAGGTCATCAGCTAATTGTTCGAATTTAGAACGGCTTAATTTGCGCACCAAGTGTTTCGGAATACCAGTTTAACCGGCATAATATACGGCAGGTTAATTTCGGTTTCGGTTGAAGCTGGATAAGTTCGATTTTCGCTTTTTCAGCGGCTTCTTTTAAACGTTGTAAAGCCATCGGGTCTCTGCGCAGGTCAATGTCTTCGTCGTTCTTGAATTCATCGGCTAGCCAGTCAATAATTACCTGGTCAAAGTCATCACCACCCAAGTGCGTATCGCCATTGGTAGATAATACTTCAAAAACGCCGTCGCCTAATTCCAGGATAGAAATATCAAAAGTACCGCCACCTAAGTCGTAATACGGCAATTTTCTGGTCTTTATGTTTTTTATCCAGACCGTAAGCCAAAGCGGCAGCGGTTGGTTCGTTAATAATCCGTTTTACATCTAAGACCCGCAATGGCACCGGCTTCTTTGGTGGCCTGGCGTTGCGCATCGTTAAAGTAAGCCGGTACCGTAATAACGGCTTCGGTTACGGTTGTACCTAAATAATCTTCGGCGGTATGCTTCATTTTCTGAAGCACCATGGCCGAAATTTCCTGCGGAGTATACTGGCGGTCGCCGATTTTTACGCGTACCGTATTGTTGCTGCCCTCTCTACTTTATAAGAAACGTGTTCGGTTTCGCCGGTACTTCATTGAAGCTGCGGCCCATAAAACGTTTGATAGAAGCAATGGTATTTTGCGGGTTGGTAATGGCCTGGCGTTTTGCCGGGTCACCTACTTTGCGTTCGCCGTTGCCGTTATCTAAGAAAGCTACAATAGAAGGAGTGGTTCTGCGGCCTTCGCTGTTTGGAATTACCACTGGCTCGTTACCTTCCATTACGGCCACGCACGAGTTGGTAGTTCCTAAGTCAATTCCAATTATTTTTCCCATTTATATGTTTTTGTTTAAGTTAGATATCAGATTTTTCGATTACAAAATGTTTTATCAACAGCTATGCCAAGGCAAAAAAAATAGCGCTATCGTGACAGATTGTCAGCGATAGCGCTTTCCCTTTGCAGTTTTTCTTAGGATTACGGTATAAACTTTAATTCACTTCTGGAAGAAAGGTCAAATTTTGCATCCTTGGTCAGAATGCCCCGGGCAATTTTGGCGCGCCGTGAAGCTACCAGGCCGGTACCATTTGTAATGTTGTCGTATTCCGGGCGGGTCTGGGAAATAAGCGAAAATGAATTATTGATGCGGTAATATAACTCCAGGGTAGGGGAGCCACCGGTAACGGTTATAAAAACATCGCCGGCTTCCCGCTCGGTAGTAGCATTATCCTGGCTGCGATCAATTAAAGCCAGTAAATTGGTGGTGAAGAACTGCGGTTCCAATACAACTTCCGGGTCGGTGTTTATAGATTCATGAATAAAATTGTTCCGCAGATACCATTCCACTTGTTTTTCCTGGCGGTTGCCATTAGTGGTTTCAAAAAACTTAAAGGTTAATTTAACGGTGTAGATCTTCGCGTTCGGGGCAGCATGAAACCGTACGGAATTGCCTTTGAACTGGGGCTCATAGGCTGAAGGCTGCGATTCTGTATAGCATGAATTATTGAGGGCAGAGTTCAGGCTGATCTTATAAATACAAAGGCCCTGCGATGGGTTGTTAGGCGTGTCTTTTACAAGTGGCGTTACCCCATATGCCGAAACGCCGGTTTTAGTATTGGTAGCCCAAACCCGGTAAATAGCTTCCTGGTCTAATACCACCGAACCCGTAGTACGGTAAAGCACCTGTTCCGGAGAAAAGAAAGCGCCTGGCTCTTTGCCGTTAGAAACAAAGCGTTCCATTGGGTATTCATCACCGTTTCTTACCGTGGTATCTTTCCCGTTAATTGTAAGCTTTTGTAAAACCACCTTCAACTCATCGCCATATTGGGTAGAATCAGGATTGTTGGCGGCAATGGTCAGCGCATTTGATTTGGTGTTGAGGAAAGCTTTGTTCACTTTGGCGTAATGCGTGGTCTGGCCCGGGCCCGGGTCCAGCACGCTGTAAATTACCAATATCTCTTTGTAATCGGCATTGGAATCCAATTCGGTGGAACAACCGGTAAACAAGAGGGCGCTCAAGCCTAAAAAGGCAGTTAAACGGAAAGTAAAAGAAGAAAGGCGCATAAAACTAACTATCAATTATAACGGCAACTTTACAAATATACGAATTTCTGTTTTGGTAGGTACTTTAGTTTTTTTATCTGAAATCCTACCGTTTTTAACGGGCCAGATTTTTAAGGTTCCTGACTTCTTCAGGCGTAAGTTCCCGGCTTTCGCCCGGTTGGAGCCCACCTGTTTTTAATGGCCCGATAGCTGCCCGGATAAGCCGTAAGGTAGGAAAGCCGACGGCGGCAGTCATTTTTCTTACCTGCCGGTTCATGCCCTGGCTTATTTTCAACTCTACCCAACTGGTGGGAATATTGGCCCGGAAACGGATAGGTTTGCTGCGTTCCCAAATGGCAGGTTCCGCCGCTAACAATGTAGCGTTGGCCGGAGCGGTCTTAACGTTTTTTATGATCACCCCGCGGCGCAATTTTTCCAGGGCTGCCTCATCGGGAATGCCTTCTACCTGGGCCCAATAGGTTTTTTCTACCTTGAATTTCGGATCGGAGAGGCGGTGCTGCAATTGTTTATCATCGGTAAGCAGCACCAGGCCTTCGCTGTCGTAATCTAAGCGGCCAACGGGGTAAATATCCGGCACCGTAACAAAATCCTTCAGCGTGGCGCGGCCCCCTTCATCGGTAAACTGGGTGAGCACTTCAAAAGGTTTGTTCAGGATAAGGTAACGCATTTGTTAATTAAAAATTAGAAATTCAAAATTAGAAATTAAGGTAAAAGAAATTCAAACATAGAAATTCAATTTATTTATTTCCACATCGTGAAAATCATTTCTAATTTCTAATTCATAATTACTAAATAATTTAAATGCTCCCGTAGTATTTCCGGAGGAACCATTCTAAACTAACCAGCGCCAGAATTGCGAAGAACAGCCATTTTAAGTTGATGAGGTCTTTCAGGCTTTCCTGGGTGTACATTACGTTTTTGAAATCGGCTTCCAGCAGGTCTTTTTCCAGTTGTTGCAGTTGGGTGGGGTAATATAATTTGCTGCCGTTTTTGCGGGCCAATTGGTGCAGTAAATTGTGGTTGGCCAAAGAGGAAAGCGTTTCCAGGGCCAGATCCGAAACCAGGAATTCGCCGGAATCCTGCACCCGTTTGCCTTCCAGGGTGGTGGAAGCGGTGTATTTATAAATCCCGCCCGGCAGGTTTCCAATGGTTAAGCCGGAGAAATTTTCGCCGTTCACAAAATTGTAGGTACGGGTCTTTTTCTGTTCGTCGGTTAAGGTAAGCGTTATATTCTGGCCGTAAATTTTTTCGTAGATCGCATTATATACTTCACTCTGGAACCGCACATCTTCCGAAACCAGGAAATCGTCCTGCACCGGGTACACATTCAGACGTTTCTTGTTTTGTTTGGTGGTGAGTAACTGTACCAGGTCGGTTATCAGCTTGTCGAAATTGGCTGGTTTATCGGCGGCCACGGCTTCGTTCAGGCGCCATTGCCACAAACCTTCGCCCAGCAGGGCGCCGGTTGGCCGGTTACCGCCCGTTTGCACCACTAATAACGGCCGGTTGGTTTTGAGCCTGCCAATCTGCTGCTCCAGGATAACTTCGGCCCCGGCATTCACGCGAAAATCGGCGAACGGGACCGTTAAAGGCGGGTACTGGCTTAAAACCTGCGATGCGTTCTCAGCAAACCCGAACCGGGTGAACTGGGTTTTAATTACCGGCAGCACTTCATCGGTCTGGTTGCCGCGCGGCGAAATAAAAACGCCGGATTGCTGTTTGTTAAAAGCCGTAAGATCCGATTGCGAACCAATTATATAAAGGGCCGGGATCTGCTTTTTCTCTACCAGCTGAACTGCTTCGTTGCCAAGCGGTAACCGGGCCGGAAGCTGGTGCATAATGGCTAAATCGTAGCTGGCATCTTTCAAAGCCTCAATACCGGGCAGGTACAGAACCACTTCAAAGTTGTCGTCAGATTCCAGGGCGCTTTTCAGGGCTTTGATATCGGGGTGGGGAACGGCGGCTGCCAGTAAAATTTTCAGGCGGCCCTTTACAACTTCCAGGTAAGCATGTTTGGTATTGTTGACGTTGGTGAATTCGCCGGGCAGGTTTTGAACGGAAATTTCGTAATGTTTTTTACCCGGCTGGGCCGCGGTCAGGCTAAAGGTAACCTGCTCCACCTGTTTGTTTTTTTGCAGGTTAATATTTTTTTGGTCTAAAACCTTACCGTTTTCTTTTAACACTACGGTAGCCGAAGCCGGACCGAAACCGTCGTTGCGGATTTCCGCCACAATCGGGAATTTGTTGCCGCTGAAAGCTATTTTGTTGTATTGGAGGGCCGGCAGGCTCAGGTCTTTTTTTGGAACCGTATCGCCCACGGCCACCGGGAAAAGTTTGAACGGGAAATCGGAATAAGCCGGCGATTTTCCCTGATTGGCAATACCGTCGGACAGCAAAACCACCGCCGCTAAATTGCGGTTCTCATAGGTTTCGGCCACGTTGTGCAGCAGGCCGTCCAGGTTGGTGCTTTTCTGATCGAATTTTACTGCATTCAGGTTGGTAACCTGGCCGGCATCCAGACTTTTTATGGCCGTTTCGATACCGTTTTCCGCCAATTTGCGGCTGATCTGGTCTAAGCCGGACCGGGCCTGGCGCAGGGCGCTGGAATCCGTAAAAAGCCTAACCGATTCGGAATTGTCGATGGCAAAGATAATGGCCGGTTTTTCGGTGGTATTGGTAAAATAGCGCACCACCGGACCCAGTAAAAGGAAGCATAAAAAACTAACAACCAGAAACCGCAAAGCCGCCAGCAGCCAGTTCAGGCGGTTGCTCCAGGGCGGATTGCGGGTATAAAGCAAGGCAGCATAACCGGCCCCCACCAAAAGGCAAAGCGGCAAAAGCCAGGCCGAATACGTTGTCAGAATTTTAAATTGCTCCAAGGGTTTTTAATTAGAAATTAGGAATTAAAAATTAGAAATGAATTCGGGTAAACTAAACATTTTTTTGAATCTGATAACCAAATCTAAATTTTCAATTCCAGGGTTTTAACGTTAGAAATTAACTTTTACTATTTTTTGGAAAGGAATAATTTCTAATTTTTAATTTCTAATTAAACTTAAGTCAGCATGCCGCCGTCAACCTGCAGTACCTGGCCGGTAATGTAGGCGCTTTGGTCGGAGGCCAGGAAAACGGCGCAGTTGGCAATGTCTTCGCCGGTGCCGGCGCGTTTTAATGGAATGGCTTGTTTCCAGCCGTCTACAACGTTCTGATCCAGTTCGCCGGTCATTTCGGTTTCGATAAAGCCCGGAGCAATGGCGTTGGAGCGAATATTTCTTGAGCCTAATTCCAGCGCCACCGATTTGGTGAAACCGATGATACCGGCTTTGGAAGCGGCATAGTTGGCTTGTCCGGCGTTGCCTTTAATGCCTACTACCGAAGTTATGTTAATAATAGAACCAATTTTAGCCCGCATCATGTGCTTGGTAGCGGCTTTGGTCAGGTTGAAAACCGATTTCAGGTTGGTGTTGATCACGGCATCCCAGTTTTCTTCGGTCATGCGCATGAGCAAACCATCGCGGGTAATGCCGGCGTTGTTTACCAGAATATCCAGCTTGCCGAACTCTTTTACCACATCTTCTATCAGTTGTTCCGCCTGTTTAAAATCGGAAGCATCGGAGCGGAAGCCTTTTACTTTGGCGCCGCCGGCGCTCAATTCCTGTTTCCAGGGCCTGGCCTTTTTCCACGCTACTATAAATACGTAAACGCTACGTTAGCGCCCATATCGGCAAATTTCTGGGCAATGGCGCGGCCAATTCCTTTGGAGGCGCCGGTTATTAAAGCAGTTTTTCCTTCAAGTACTTTCATCTTCCTAAAGTGACCTATTTAATCACTGAATTTTAGCAGTTTATAAATGAACATTGTTTTTGAGGACCATTTAGCGTAAAGAATTGCTCATAATGATCTGTCGGACAAATATAATTAAATGTTAAAGTTTATTACAGGTTTGTTTTGTTTGGCTTTAAAACAAAAGATCAGGAATTTCCGGGAAATGGAGCCGAAGCTTTGTTGATCTCCCTGGTAGCTGTATCCAAAAGATAATCCTCTTAAATAGAAGCCTGGTGAAGAAAAAAGCAATAAAGCCTAACCGGAAAACTTTTAGTTAACCTTTACTATTTTGAGGGCTTTCTGGTAATTTTTATGCGTTACCCGCAAAATGTAAGTAGCCGCACTCAACCTTGTAAGGTCGAATATCATTATTTGCTCTTGTTTCTCTATTTCTACCCTATGGGATAAAACCAGCTGGCCGGTTACGGAATAAATTTCGAATTGCGTAATGCCTTTAATGCCGGTTACCATTACCTTTATTTCGCCCTTGGTTGGGTTGGGATAAAGGGCAACTTCCATACCCGTTACTGGTTCCCCGCAGGGCGTTTTTACCAAACCGGAAACTGTTCCGGGCTTACCTTCCGGATCCTGATACCAAATGTTGGTAATTGTATTATCTTCCTGGCTCAGGCAGGTTAAAAGCGGTTTGAGCATTTCCATACGTTCCTTCCGAACCGTATCGCATTTTGCAACATTACTTTGGTTTGTTTTTTCAGCTGGTATGGTACCGCCAAAAATATAGCAGTCTCTACTATAATCATTATTTGAAAGAGACAATTTTCTGCCCTGAAGATCCAGGCTGGCAAATTCACCGGCATATTCTCCGGCACAAGTAAAGGTGTTCTTATTGACGGCTATCCGGTTAGTAGTTAACCATCCCTTCGGCGAATCACCAACTTTCTGGAGGCTGGTAAGTTTGTTTTTGTTCCAATAACTGAAAAACCCATTGCTATTATGATGCCAGGTTGCAGCAACTCCCTTGTCTATTCTAATAGTATCATTGAAATCGCCGACTATATGGATTTTTCCGTTTTGATCAAGCCCGATCGATTGACCCCTTATATAAGAAGCAGACCCTTTGTTCTCTACATACCGGATATATTCAAGTTCCCCATTTTGGCATAAATTAAAATAGAACAGACTTCCATAGCTTTTTAATTCATAGCGGCTCTTATGAATTACGCTTACAGCATCTCCGAAGACGCATTCTGTAGCATAATAGCCTACGCCATAGATAGAATTATCAGGCCCGATAACCACATCGGTAATATTTTGAGAATTCTGCCCGCCAATCTTTTTTGCCCATATGATTTTACCTTCCGGATCGAATTTAGCGAGGTAACTATCAGAACTTTCGTAGTAATTATCGTTTACCAGCGAATCGGTTGGAGTTAGGTGAATTTTGCCCCTGAAAAGACCATAAAGCAAAAGATTATCTGCGTTATCGAAGATCAATTTGTGGTTTACTACAGCCATCCCGCTTTTCTCGGAGGCCAGGGTATGGATCTTTTTTAGATTTCCCTTCGCATCGAACGTAGCCAGTCCGGTCCTTGATTCAATTTTCGCTGAAATTGGGTATTCATCAATGATCTTACCCTGGTGCGAAATTTTTACTCTAAAATTATAGACCAGCGATACCTCATTCTGCTTGTTTGCGGCTATGGCCACCCCTTCAGCCACCGGGCTATTCCAGTATTGCACCCATTTACGTTCACCATCTGAAGAATAGCGGGCAGCAAATAAACCCTGGAACCGGGTAGTAGTTAAATGGTTCCTGATCGGAGCGATTCCTACCTTTAAAGTATCTTTTAAACCCGGAAAATGTAAGATACCATCACCAAAACCAGTTATCAAAAGGTCGCCATTGGGAGCCAGGGCTAAATCATTGATCCTGTTATCCCAGCCGCTAAAAAAGGGATGCGCCCAGATTGGTTTGCCCTGACTATTAATCTTCATCACCAGCCCATGGATATGCGCATGGGCGGTAAAAGGCACTTCTTTGTCCAGGCCCGGAATTTTCAGGTTTGACGTATAATTTACGGCAATATAAGTATTTCCATTTTTGTCTGTTACCAGGTCTGATAGGAAAACACTTTTCTGACCGTTTAAAATCAGGCTCCATTTAACAGAAGGACCCTGGCCATTTGCGTTGGTTATGAGAAATACCATAAAAACGGACAAAACATAGAGGCGCCTAATGCTACAGTTAAACCATTTATTTGAATTTGCTGAAAGTAGATTCAGGAACAGCGACTTATGGGTGCAGGCAAAGAATAAAGACAGCATAAACAAATAAAGAACATTTCTCATAAGTTCAAATAAAAAGGATACTTACGTAAAGTTATTATACCAAAGAACCAAATTTTTTTCATATTAAGTAATTTAAAGTTTTAGGGTGTCTTTAAATGTTATCTAACTTTTATTTAAACACTTTAATTGAGCCGGAACATTTTGTTTTCCATGGAAAGCTTAATGAAAATTTAGAACCGGGATGCCATTTGCGGTTGGAACGATCTGTATTTTCGGGAACGGTTGCCCGGTTTGCCCGCATCCGGACAATTTTAAGCAAAGCCGCTATTTATTAGCCGGATCGAACCGCAATAAGTAGGAAAAACGTGCAGAATTTTCCAATTTATGGGCCTAAACCGCAGCTTCGGCAATGAGATTCCTCTGGCACTTTTTTGCTTTAAAAGCCTATCGTTTTTTCAGGACAACCCGGGTGGGAGCAATCTGGATATGCCTGGTTTTAGGATTTGCCGGAAATGCCCCGGCCCAGACCGTTTTTAAATTCACCCAAGGCCAGAAAAAGCAAAAGATCCCGTTCCAGTTGCACCGGAATTTAATAATTGTACAAGCCAGCCTGAACGGTAAAGGACCCTACAATTTTCTGATAGATACCGGCGTTAGCTCTTCCATTATTACGGATGCCGGCCTCCGCGATTCGCTGAAGTTCTCCAAAGGGCCGGCGCTGGAAATTGCCGGGGCCGGCGAAGGAGCCGATCTCCACGCCTATTTTACCCCCGATCTGCAGGTTCAAATGCCGGGAATAGTTTCCGAAAATTTAACGTTTGCGGTGCTTTCCGAAGATGTGATCCAGCTGGGCAGTTACATTGGCATTCCGGTTACCGGCATTCTGGGCTTCGACTTTTTTAACAGCTTTGTGGTAGAAATAAACTTTAAAAAACTAAAGCTGATCCTGCATGATCCGAAGGAATTCAACGTTTCCCCGAAGTACGAATCGCTGCCAATAACCATTGCCGGGAATAAACCTTTTCTGGCAACCGAAGTTGAAACGGCCACCGGCCAAGTACCCGTTAATTTACTGATAGATACCGGCGCCGGTTATGCCTTATCGCTGGAAGTGCAGCTCCGACCGCCGGATCAGGTTGCCGGAGAAAGTGCTGCGGTCGCACCTGGGTGTGGGGCTGGCCGGCTCCGTGAGCGGTTACCTGGGCCGGATTCCGGGTTTAAAGCTGGGCAAATACAAAGTTAGATCCGTGCTGGCTTCCTTTCCCGATTCTGCCGATATCCAGGCCAAAACCACCGGCCACCGGAACGGCAGCCTGGGTCTGGAGCTGTTCAAACGCTTTTCTGTGATCGTAGATTATCCGCACCAAAAAGTGCATTTAAAAAACCGTCTTTCGCTGGACCGCCCTTTCGAATATGACATGTGCGGCATGGACCTGGTAGCCGTACCGCCAAAATACCGGACATTCCGCATTGCCAATGTGCACGAAAATTCTGCCGCCGCCGACGCGGGAATCCTTCCGGGCGACGAACTGCTTTCCCTGGATCTTCATGCTGTTTCTTCTTATTCGCTCACGGAACTCAGCCGGATCTTTCATTCTTTTCCCGGCCGGAAATTCCTGGTGCTATTAAAACGAAACGGTCAATTGATAACTACTGAAGTTACTTTGAAGCGAAGGATCTGAGTTATGGTTGTTAGTTGTTGGTAGTTAAATTTTTAACAGTTTATTTGGTGCTTGGTGATTGATGCTTTGGTTTTAAAGCTTCCGCATTTTTGCGTCATCCTGAGCGATAGCGAAGGAACTCGTTGGCTAAACGCAGATACTACGCCTATAAAAAGCCTTTAAACAGTATTAGGCTTCAATTTAAATCCCGCCAATGAGCAAATGTTATTACAAACCGCCAACAAGTTCCTTCGCTATCGCTCAGGATGACGCAATAAATTCAAACCAATCAACAATCAACAATTAGCAATCAACAATTAACAATTCACATCAATAAATCCTGATCGCCAACAACCAACAACTAACAACTAACAACCAATTTTGCGAAATGCCTGAATTCCCGTAGCTTTGCCCGAACGAAAATAAACCAGCATTTATGGCATCAAAATACGATTTAATAGTAATTGGCAGCGGTCCGGGTGGTTATGTAGCGGCTATCCGGGCTTCGCAATTAGGTATGAAAGTAGGCGTAGTAGAAAAAGCCGAACTGGGCGGTATTTGCCTGAACTGGGGTTGTATCCCGACCAAAGCTTTATTGAAAAGCGCCCAGGTTTTCGAATATATTCAACCACGCCAAAGATTACGGTATTAACGTATCCGATGCTTCGGCAGATTTTGACGCGGTGGTAGCGCGCAGCCGCGGGGTAGCCAGCGGCATGAGCAAAGGCATTCAGTTCCTGTTCCGCAAAAATAAAATCGATCATATAGCTGGCTACGGGAAAATAACTGGCAAAGGAAAAGTGGAAGTAACTGCTACCGATGGTAAAAAAGAAACTGTAGAAGCCAACGCACATTATTCTGGCAACCGGCGCCCGTTCGCGCGAGCTGCCAAACCTGCCCATCGACGGTAAAAAGATAATTGGTTACCGCCAGGCCATGGTGCTGGAAAACCAGCCAAAATCGATGGTAGTAGTAGGTTCCGGCGCTATTGGGGTAGAGTTTGCTTATTTCTACAACGCCATGGGCACCAAAGTTACCATCGTAGAATATCATGCCGAACATTGTGCCGGTAGAAGACGAAGAAGTATCGAAACAACTGGAAAAATCGTTGAAAAAAGCCGGCATCAACATCTTGACCAATTCTTCGGTAGTAGTCGGTAGATACCAGCGGCGAACGGCTGCAAAGTGAACGTGAAAACAGCCAAAGGCGAAGAAGTTATTGAATGCCGATATCGTACTTTCTGCGGTAGGCATTGCCACCAACTTAGAGAACCTGGGCCTGGAAGAAATGGGCGTTAAAGCCGTAGAAAAAGGCCGCGTTTTAGTCGATGATTTTTACAAAACCAACGTGGATGGCGTTTATGCCATCGGCGATATTGTAAAAGGCCCGGCTTTGGCCCACGTTGCTTCCGCCGAAGGTATTATTTGCGTAGAAAAAATTGCCGGTCACCATCCGGAGCCGCTGGATTATAAAAATATCCCGGGCTGTACCTATTGCCCGCCCGAAATTGCTTCGGTAGGTTTAACCGAAAAAGAAGCCAAAGCCCAGGGCCGCGAAATTAAAGTTGGTAAATTTCCGTTCTCCGCTTCGGGTAAAGCCAGTGCCGCCGGCGTAAAAGATGGTTTTGTGAAAGTGATTTTCGATGCCAAATACGGCGAATGGTTAGGTGCCCACATGATCGGAGCCAACGTAACCGAAATGATTGCCGAAGTAGTAGTAGCCCGCAAACTGGAAACTACCGGCCACGAAATTATCAAATCGGTGCACCCGCACCCAACCATGTCGCGAAGCCATTATGGAAGCCGCCGCTGCCGCTTACGGCGAAGTAATTCACTTGTAAAAAAGGTAGGGTAGAAGCCCGAAAAACAATTATAAACGGTAGAGACGCCCAATTGGGGCGTCTCTTTTTTTTATGCCTGATAATCAGGGCTAAAGATAAATATTGGGACATTGTTCGAAATTGGCAGGCAACTGTTTGTTAGTTTTTTGCGACCTGTAATAAAAGCCTACTCCAACTGGTCTAACCAGCCTTTATTTTTCCTAATCTACCTAACAATGAAAAAACTTTTAACACTTTTCAGCTTCTTTCTTTTTACAAATCTTGCCGTAAATGCCCAATCCGGAAATATCCTTCCACATGTTACCTTTCATTTAAATGGAAAACCTCACAATTTCCCAGGAGTAATGATTCTGGATTTTTTTCCAGGAGATACCATGAGCCTGGCAATGCCGACATTTGACAGCGATAATGATTCAATAAGTATTTCTTCAAACGCTACAACCATTTTGCCAGGTTCGACTTTTAATGTAACCGCTGCCCGCCAACCGATTGCCTATGTTTATTGGATACCTACCAACAATGATGTAAGTTTGGAACCATTTCTATTAAATTTCCAGGTTCGGGATAATAGACCGCCAATCATTGGAATACAAAATTTTGTAGTGCAAATCAGGGTAAATAAACCGGGCAGCATTACCTTAAATAACAGCTTGGTAAACCTGAATCAGGAAATTGTGCTGCAGCCCGGAATGCCCATGAATCTACGGTTCAGCAGCGTAAATCCAGCCTTACCCGATTCTATTAAAATTTCTTCTACCGCAACTACCGTTTTATCCGGATCAGCTATTAATCTGGATAATGCCAAACAACAAACCGCCGATATTTCCTGGACCCCTACGGCTGCCCACGTCAATAGCCAGCCTTACAATTTTACGGTTACCTACCAGGACAATGCGCCGGTGCCAAACCAATATACTTACACGGTAAAAGTTAGAGTTGCCCATGTATTAGGCCTTAAAGAAGAAGCAAAATCAGAAACTGGTTTTGCTGCGTATCCAAACCCGTTTACCGAAACGGTCAGCTTTAAACTTAACCCGGGAGCCAAAGCACAAAGCATTCTGATCTACAACCTGCTGGGGCAACAGATAGATGAGATCCGCTTACATTCCGGCAACCATCAAAACCAGATCTCCTGGGTTAAAGCCCGCCAGTTTGCCAAAGGCACCTATGTGGCGCGGCTTATAGCTGAAGATAAAGTTGTGGAGACCCTTAAATTTACCAAGCTGCAATAGGAACGGTAGGGTAGAAGCACTTAAATCTCAAAAGCCTCTCTGAAGCAATTCGGTGAGGCTTTTTTTATTTTCGGTTACATGCAACAAGTAGGAGATTTTTTGCGACTTGTTATGTATATAGCTTTTATTAAATCCCCTCCCTTATGGTAAAAAGAATACTTTTTCTAACCCTCCTGATTTTTTCTGGAATACCTGCATTTTCCCAAATGGGATTTACAAACATTAGATTATACTTAAACGGACAACAAACCAGCATCTTTAAGGTAATTGAATTATTTCCCGGAGATACCATGTACTTAAGATTCATGGTTACTCCAGTAACAACTACAGATTCTGTAATAATGTATAGTAATATAGATTCAGTTTTGCCTGGTGCTAATTATAATGTAACTAATGCGTTGCACCAGGTTGGTTTTTTTAGTTGGATACCTTCTGGGGCGGATGTTAGTTTAGCCCCTTTTACTTTTACCATTTTTACTAGATCTACGAATTATGCCACTGCGGGCCCTATGATCGCCACATTTATAGGCACCACTCAGATTCAGGTCAGGGTAAACAAGCCCGGCAGCATTATTTTGAATAATGGAATCGTAAACCTGAACAGGGATATTGAAGTTGAAGCCGGAACCCCTATGAATTTAAGGTTCAGTAGCGTAAATCCAGCTTCAGCAGATTCCATGGAAATTCTCTCCAACGTTGCTTCGGTTCTAACCGGCGCAACCTTTATAACCGATGCAGCAAAACAGCAAACCGCCAATATTAACTTTACCCCAATGGCGGCACAGGTAAATTCCCAGCCTTATACCTTCACGGTTACTTACCAGGATAAAGCGCCGGTGCCAAAGCAATACGTTTATACTATTAATGTAAAAGTCCGGAATGCCGGCACGCTGGGAGTTGCCAATTCCATTCAAACGTTAAACAGCTTTATTGCCTTCCCGAATCCATTTACTGACAGGATCAGCTTTAAATTGGAGAAGAAGGTTAAAGCAGAAAGCATCTATATTTATAATTTGCTGGGGCAAAAAATTGATGAAATAAAAATACAACCTTCGGAAATAAAGAATAAGGAAGTAACCTGGAAGAACGCCGGACAATTCGCAAAAGGCACTTATATAGCCCGCCTGGTTTCTGACGATAAAACCCTGCAAACTTTACGATTTATTAAGCAATAGGAATGGTAGAGTAGAAGCCCGAAAAACTCAAAGCCTCTCTGAAATATTCGGAGAGGCTTTATTTATTGCCAGTGGCAGGAATGATAGGGAAACTGCTTTACCAGTAAGATGTTATCAAAAAATAGCATTTGTTAATATTTCTGAATACATTTCGGGGAAGGCGGAAAGTTAGGAAAGCGAAACGGCTCAGAACCTGAAAAATAATTCCAGAATACCTATGAAAAGAACCCTACCCAAATCTCTAGTTTTCCCGGTTTTATTTTTTGCCTTCTTTCTTGGAAGCCCCGATAAAGCAGCTGCGCAGGCTTACGATATGATCTACCAGGATACGTTAACTGCGGCAACTGCGACCTTTCCAATTGTTATGCCGCACAGTTTTTCTTTTTCCTTATACCAGAATTGCAATCCAACGCCGGTTAATTTCTCCGGTCTGCCGGTAAGATTTTCTTATGGAGCGCCGGCGATTACTCAAACAGTAACCGGAGGGTTTCCGTTACAGGCTATCGGAAATCCTTTCTGCGCCACCCAAAGCCCGGTCTGCTCTATTTCAGGCCCGCTTAATTATCAGAAATCAGGTTTTACCTATACTTTTAATGTGAGCGCCAATTTTTCTAACCCGGGCATTTATACCGTTGGTACAGAATTCATGGGCTTTGGAAGCGGTTTCGGGAGTTTTCAGGCTGCCAACATTTCGGGTAATTTCGGCATAGAACCCAGAGTTTTAAATGTAATAGCTCCCGGATTAATAAATGTACCGCCGCAATTCATTAATCCGCCGGTAATTTTCGCCAACGTAAACCAACCCACAAGTTACAGCATCGCAGCCAAAGACCCCGACGGCGATTCGCTGGTTTATCGTCTTCGCGCAGTTAGCCCGAACGCCACCTATGCTCCTGGTTTTACCCCCCTGAACCCCATAACGGCCAGCCCGGCATTAGTATTAAATTCCCGGACCGGGGTGATCACGTTTACCCCCACGGCTTACGACGCAACAGCAGGACCTGGCGGAACTGCCAATAAATATGTGATCGGCCTGGATATAGAGGAATACCGGAAAGGGAATAATGGCTCATTTAAGATCGGTACCATTCAGCGCAACGTGCTGGTAAACGTGATCAGCAACAGTAATAACAGCCCGGTACTTGGAGCCAGTAATAATGGCGTTGCGGTTGCCCCCAATACCATAATCGATGTTGCCCCTGGTACGGCCGTAATGCTGAATTTCGGGGCTTCCGATCCGGATGCTGGTGATTATGTTTATCCGACTTCCAATGTAGTTTCTATTTTGCCAAATGCTACTTATGGCATAACCCTGGGCCAAAACCCCAACGGCGGCATCCTTCACTGGACCCCTACCGTTGCCGACGTCCGGCCCGAACCGTATTTCTTTAACGTTACCGCCATAGACGATGCCTGCCCGTACCCGGCAGCGGTTACCCATACCTACGGCATCCGGGTGGGGTACCTAACCGGAATTGGTCCCGATACCTTCAGGCCACAATTATTTTCAGTTTTCCCGAACCCGTTTACCCAGGAAGTTAATTTTAAAATAACCGGCAAAAATAAAGCGGAAACCATTCTGATCTACAACCTGCTGGGGCAGCAAATAGACAAAATCTCCATTCGGAATTCCGGTGCCGGCCAGCAGCAAATAACCTGGGGAAATGCCGGAAAATTTGCCAAAGGAACGTACTTAGCTAAGTTGATAAGTGAAGATCAAACGGTGCAAACGCTACGTTTTATAAAGCAGTAGACGGTAGGGTAGCAGCCCTAAAAAGTCAAAGCCTCTCTGAAGGAATTCGGGGAGGCTTTTTTTTAATAAATTTATTTTCAGCACCAGGCAACAATTTCCAATTTTTATGCGACATGTAATAAAGCTACCTATCTGAAAAATTTACCTGATTACCTGATGAGAAGATCTGCTGCTATTTTTTTCCTTTTTGCACTTTGTTTTATTTTGCCCGAAAGAAGCGCGGCTACCCATATTTACGGGGGCGATATTTACTATGAAGCCATTTCGCCGGGAGTTTTTACAGCGCGCTTTACCGGTTATTTTGCAGCTGGGGCCGGCATTATTCCATCAACCTCGGTTACGTTTAATTTACGATCTGCTGGTTGTAGCGCCGGAATTACTTTTCAGGGAGCCCTGCAGGGAACGCATACTATTAACGTGAACGGGATGGGCAATTGTAATCCAGCCCCGTTTAACGCGGTTATTGAAGCAAATTATTCGGCTACTTTTAGTATTCCAACAACCCAGCCGCAATGTACTGAATGGGTTTTAAGTGTACAGGAGTGCTCTAAATATGTGGTAGCCAACATCCCGGTTTCGCAGAATGCCTGCCTGTATGTAGAAGCCAGAATAAATCAATATACCTTAGCGGTAGAAAAGAATTCGCCGGTTTTCTTACCGCCGTTTTTAGTGTATGAAGTAAATAAGCCTGCTACTTACAGTAATTACGCAGTTCAGCGATCGTATGAGCCGGATTCTATGGTTTATACCTTAAAACCAGCCTTAAATAATTATAACACCCCCCTGAGCTATGCCGCAAATATGTCGTATTTACAGCCTTTGCCTACCAGTTCCGGCGCAACACTTCACCCTAATACCGGTACCCTAACCTTTACCCCAAATGTTTTTCAACCGGTTGCCAACGGGGTAAATGCCTATTCAATAGTAATAGAAGTAGCCGCTTTCCGGAAAATAAACGGCGTGGTTCAAAACATCGGCACTTCTCAACGAAACCTTCCGGTTTTTATAGTAAATAGCTCTCCCAATAACAATCCGGATATAATTAACGCCACTGCTAACGGCCAGCCCATTCAGCCAAATACTATAATTGGGGTCATCCCCGGCGACTCTGTAACGTTTCAATTTCAAACGGCAGATGCCGACGCAGGGGATATTTTAACGGTTATCTGGCCAATTGGTCAGTTTCTGGGGTCGCCTTTCCCTTCCAGCGGTAACATTAACCTTGGGTCACCGCCTCGTGGCAGTTTTACTTTCCATACTTTTGCTGGAACGGCAGATAAGATCTACTATTTTCCGGTTACCGTTATGGATAATGCCTGCCCGGTAAGAGGAATAACTACCCGGGTTTATGGCCTTAAGTTATTACCGGCAAACCCATTGGGAATTAGCAATATGGTTCATGCCGGCCCGGGTTTTACCGCTTTCCCCAACCCATTTACGCAGGAAGTCAGCTTTAAAATACCTGCTATAAGCAAAGAAGGCAGCATATTAATTTATAACCTATTGGGCCAGCAGATAGACCAGATACCGGTACCAGAATTAAATACCAGCGAACAGCACCTGCCCTGGAAAAATGCCGCTAAGCATGCTTCCGGAACGTACATAGCCAGGCTGGTTGCCAAAGATAAAACCATTCAGACCCTGAAGTTTACCAAACTGCAATAAAACGGTAGGGTAGAAGCCTGAAAAACTAAAAGCCTCTCCGAAATATTTCGGGGAGGCTTTTTTGTTACCGGAAAATTGGTTCTAAAATTTTTAACGCAAGGCAACCCTTTGGAAATAATTTACGACCTGTTTTAAGAAACGGGTGTGAATTATTCCCGGAGGCCGGTAAAACCAGCGTTACTTTCCGCTTCGGCCAACCAAACTTAAAATGCCTGACTGCTACTTATTTCTATGAAAAAATTTACCCTGCTTTTAAGTGCCCTGGTTTCCTGGTTTGCCGCTTTTGCCAGCCACGATATTGGCGGCAGCCTGGAGTACCTGCAAATTGCGCCTAATACGTACGCCGTAACGTATTCTCATTATAACTGGAGCGGGTTGGCCGGGCTTTCTTTGCCTATGTTAAAGATTTCTTCTCCCGGTTGTAATACCGGCCGCCAGGTACCCTTAACATTTGTAAATCAACGGCCCGGCGCTAATGTTCCCGCCCTGGGTATGGTAATGCCTTACAAAATTTCGGAGGTAAGGGCTATGGTTGTGTTTACCCCGGCAGAAATAGCTTGTAATAATATATTGTTAAGCGTTACCTGGAATCCCGGACAGCAATCAGCCAGCCTAACCACCGGGCCGATCAATATCTATACCGAAGCCACGCTTAAGCTTGACCAGAACAGTTCGCTAACCTTCGAGCCCCAGAATAAAACCGTACTAGCTGCCACCAAATTTAAGCCTATAAAGCAGAATGTAAGCGCCTTTGATCCCGATGGCGATTCGTTGGTTTACCGCCTGGTGGCGCCCCTGATCGCCTACAACCAGCCGGTTACAGCTTATAAAGCCATTACGGCGCCGTTCATAAATCCAAACCCGCAGCCGCCTTTTGTGAATCCTGCCTATCCGCAGCTTGCTTTTTTAAACGGCACATCGGCGTATTCACCTACCTTTCCAATTATTTCTTATGACGTGAACTGGGCTTCCGGCCAGCCTGTTTGCCGGGCAGATAAAACCTTTTTGCTGAACGCCCAAACCGGGGAGATCAGTTTTACGCCTATGGTTTTTGACCCGGCCGGCATCAATACGTACGTGGTCAGTTTTCAGGTAGACGAATACCGGAAAATAAACGGCCTGGCCACTAAAATTGGATCTATCCGCCGCGAAACAGTAATCATGGTTATCGATGCCGGAACCAACCACAACCCGGGAATAGGCAATGTGCGGGTAAATAACCTCCCGATAACGCAATACAATACGCTTCATTTAATGCCCGGGAATACTTTACAACTGCAGTTAGATGCCATTGATCCGGACCTTAACGATTCTTTGTACCTGACCACCAATGCCGCCAGCCTTTTACCGGGTGCTATCCTGAACATTAACACGGCCAGCCGACAGAGCGCCATGTTAACCTGGTCACCAACGGCGGCGCAGGTTCGTTCGCAGCCTTATTACCTCCGCATCTGGGTAAGAGATAACGCCATGCCGTTTGCCGGCCAGCATGTAGAAACCATTGCCATCAGGGTAGTTAAAAGCGGCGTATCGGGCGTTAAACCGGAACTTTCGGTTACTGATTTTTACGTTTATCCGAACCCCTTTTCCAAAGAAGTTAACTTTAACCTGGGTGCAAAAGCCAACGTCAGGGAAATAATAATTTACAATGCTTTAGGTCAGCTTATAGATCATTTAAAAGTCTCTGAAATTGCTGGAAATAAAGCAGTGGTAGGTTGGCCGGATGCTGCTAAATTCCCGGCCGGAACCTACTTTGCCAGGCTTATGCTGAAAGACAAAACTACTCAGACAATTAAGTTTACCAGGCTGCAGTAACAGGTAGAATTTGGGTCATAAGAAGTAAAAGCCGGAGCAGGAATGTTCCGGCTTTTTTATTACTGAATTTTTATTTTTTACGCCAGGCAACCGTTGCCGGAATTTTCTTGTCTTTTTGATCAGTTAAAGGAAACTCCGGCCAAAGCATTTATATAAAAACCGAAAGAGAAAAATAGCCGGTTTTTGCCACTCTAAAATTGGGGCAGATTCCGGTTTTCCAAACCTATAAGAACCTCCTGCAATTTCAGCTTTCAATTTTTAGAATACCAGTTTCATATAAGTTTCCAACCCCAAAGGCTTCACCAGGCATAGAGGTATTTCTTAAGCAATCAACAATTATACTGTACCTCCAGGTTGGGGCTGCCTGAACTGAAAAGCATCCTACCCGCAAAATCCACAAATCCTGAATTTTACCTTTAAAAAAACTACAATGAAAAAATTTTACGCCTTATTACTTTTCCTGCTTTCCGGGTTAGGAATAGAAAAAACGGCTTTTGCCGGCCACGTACAAGGCGCCGAACTGGGATACACCTGCCTTGCGCCTAACCTGTATGCTGTCCGGTTAAAGGTTTACCGCGATTGTGCGGCCCTTAGTTTGCCTACTACGTTGCCGGTTAACCTGAAAGCCGGTGGTTGCAATAATGGCCGCACGGTAATAGTAACCAGAGTAGGAAACCCCCGGACCGCCAATCCCTATTGTTCGCAGCAAACGGTAACCTGTAATTCCGGCGGACTGCCCACTTTCGAAGAACATACCTATTCTGCCACGGTAACTTTTACCGCCGCTGAAGCGCAATGCCCAGACTGGGTGTTTAGCTTAACCGATTGCAACCGGGGCCCTTCGGCCAACATCGTGAACGCCCAGAGCATTTGTATGTACGTAGATGCTTTTTTAAAACTCGGCGCCGGAATCAACAACAACTCCCCGGAATTTTCGCAGCTTGATGTGCTGAACGTGGCCTGGAACCAGAAAATAACTTACAGCTCTTATGCGCTGGAAATGGATGGCGATTCTATTGTATACTCTTTGCAAAGCGCTTTAAGCAATGCCAGTACGCCGGTTACCTACCGCACCGGGCTTACCGGCACAAATCCCATAGAAAGTGCGCCGGCCCTGCAATTAGACCGGCATACCGGCGCCCTGAACATGCTCCCTAACCTGGCTCCTGTACCCGGATCAAATCAATATACCATAGTGGTACAGATAGATGAATTCCGAAAGCTGAACGGGGTGGCAACCAGAGTCGGTTCTTCCAAACGCGATATGATCGTGGTGGTGGTAAACAGCCAGGTAGGCGGAAACAGCAATGCCAATCCGTATGTTACCAACCCGTTGGTTAACGGGCAAAGCCTTCCCCTAAACGCCGAAATCAATGCCACGGCCGGCATGCCGTTAACCTTCCAGGTAGATGCCTTTGATCCGAACGTGAACGATGTATTAACCATGAGCAGCGATGCCGCCCTGGTTTTACCCGGAGCCGCTTTTGCCGTTGCCGGCACACCCCTGAAAGGAACGCTTACCTGGACCCCGGCGGCAGTGCATGTAAGAGATCAGCCTTACTACATTCACGTGAATATTAAAGATGATTTCTGCCTCACCCGCGGCATCCATACTTCCACCTACGCCGTACGGGTAAGCAATACCCAGAACCCAACCGGAATCCGCCACAAGCCGGAAAGCCAGGTTTCTTTTACCGCTTACCCGAACCCATTCAGCAGCGAAGTAACGTTTCGGATCGGGGCGGGGGAAAAGCTGCCGCAGGTCCTTATCTATAATGCTTTGGGACAGCAGGTGGATCAAATAAATTCTGCTGAACTGAATGGCAGCAGCGCAGAACTGATCTGGCACCGGTCTTCCGGTTTTCCGGCCGGCACGTACACCGCCCGGTTACTTTCCGGAGGCAAGCCGGTAAAAGCCCTAAAATTTATGAAGCTTTAAAACGGTAGGGTTTTGGCCCGAAAAAGTAAAAGCCGGAGCAGTAATGTTCCGGCTTTTTTTATTTTCAAAAATACTTTCAACACAAAGCAACCGTTCCCGGATTTTTTTCGACCTGTTTAAAAGCGCTTCCCAATTTTCAGCCTGAATAACCTGTTATCCTATGAAAAAACAACTACAGTTTCTCTTTGCGTTTTGTCTTTTTGTTATTTCCGGCCCAGGTTTTCAGGCAATGGCCAGTCACCAGGCAGGTTCTACCATAACGTACCTGAATGTAGCCCCGGGGACCTACCTGGTTTCTTTACACCTGTATCAGGATTGTACCGTGAGTGGCATTGTTGAACCTACCTTTGTGCTAAGCCTGCAGGCACCCGGCTGCAATACGGGCCGCACGGTTACCCTGAACCAGGTTGGGTTGGTCCGGCAGGGAAATCATTACTGTGCCAGCATTCCTCAGGTTTGTAACACTACCGCCAGGCCGAATTACCAGAATATAACCTACAACGGAGTTGTAACTTTTACCGCGGCCGAACAAGCCTGTTCTGATTGGATGCTGAGCGTTACTGCAGTTGGTAACAGCCGCAGCACTTCCGAAAACGTGGCAACGACTTCCGGCATGTATAATGAATCGTTTCTGAAACTGGATGTCGGGATAAATAATAATTCTGCCCAATTGAACAGCATGGACGATCCGGTGCCGGTTTTCTGCGTGGGCCGGCAGGTTCAGTATATCATAAATGCTACAGATCCCGATTGCGATTCGCTTTCTTATGAACTGGTTGCGCCTTTAGCAGCAGCCAATACGCCGGTAACGTATAAACCTCATACTGTAGTGGCCGGCAGCATGGTAATAAATCCGAATCCGAAGCCGCCTTTCAGCAATCCTTTTAATCCGCAGTATGCGGTAATTCCCAATATGGGTACGCTTTATACGCCAGCCTTTCCATTACAATCATTTCTGGTAAACTGGGGAACCCAACCTGGAACCGTAAGTCCTTTTTTTAAACTCGATCCGCAATTGGGAATGCTGCGGTTTTTGCCTGGTTATTATGATGCAAGTCCCATAGTGGGTTTTAACAGGTATTTTGTAACGGTACAGATAAACGAATGGCGAAAGGTAAATGGGGTGGTAACCAAAGTTGGCTTCATCAGGCGGGATCTCAGGTTCCGGATCGAAGATTGCGGAAGTAATTCATTACCTGGGTCCATGCTGCTTGTTCCGGTTCAAAATCCGCTTCCAACGCCATTAAATTATGATACCCTCTTTACCGTGCAGAGTGGTTCGTTATTGAATATACAATTTCAGACATTAGATTTAGACAGCAACGATAGCATTACCGTGGCAACAGATGTAACGACTTCGTTGCCTGGGGCACAGTTCAGTCTTTCTAATGCCAAACAACCAATCGGAACTATTAGCTGGCTGGCTGTACCTGGTGCCTGCAATGGCATCCGCTATTTCCGGGTTAGAATTTCAGATAATGCTTGTCCGGTAAAAGGGAAAACCGAATTTCTTGTGGGCGTCCGGGTAATTTCAAATGCAAATCCAACCGGCATAACAAAAGCAATAAAAGACCTGCAGTTTACAGCACTCCCTAACCCTTTCCGTGAAGAAGTTTCTTTTAAAGTTAACTTACCGGGGAAAGAAGAAAGCCAGATACTCATTTACAACCTCCTGGGCAAAGAAATAGATCGGATTTTAATTCCAGCGCAGGCAAATGAAGAACAGCAGGTTAACTGGTCTGGTGCCGGGAAATTTGCCGCCGGATCGTATATTGCCCGCCTTTGCACCGAAGGTAAAACCATACAAACATTAAAGTTTATTAAGCTTTAAAACGGTAGGGTTTTGGCCCGAAAAAGTAAAAGCCGGAGCAGTAATGTTCCGGCTTTTTTTATTTTCATTAATTCCTGAAAAAATTTTAAAAAGTTTTGAAAACGGAGGCAACGGTTGGGGCATTTCCGGCGTCTTTTAAGTATACAACACCTGCTCCCCACCGGGTTGTTGGTAATACCGCTCTCAGTTCTTCTGCAACGCTTAACTACCGTCTGAACTATGAAACGATTCTGCTATCTTTTAACCTTTTTACTAACCGGGTTTACCCTGGTTGCCAACGAAACCAGTAACTGCAACACCTACCTGGCCGCCACCGAAACCACCGGCGAATTTTATACCGTTAACCTGGAGCCGGAAACGGTCTGCCCGGAGGGGTACCAGGCTTCCGAAACCCAAACGTTTATTTCCCGCAACCCGAACTTTATCTGCAGCGCCAAACGTTAATTCCTTCCGGCATTTCTAAAAGAAACAAGTTTGTTAATTCAAGCTTTCAGGAGCTCCCCCTCCAGGGTAGACCCAAAAAATCAGATAAAGCAAAGATTTATAAAGAGCCTTTTGCTGAATACAGCAGGAGGCTCTTTTTTTGTTTTCAAGTTTTAAAACCGGCATTTATATTTTGCCAGTCAGGCAACCCTTTTGCTTTAACATCCGACAAGTATTTATAACCGCTTGCTAACGCTATTGCATGCCCTCTCACTGGCCGGCTTTATTAAAAGCAAATACCTTCTAGCTCAAAAAATATGAAAAGAATATTACCCCTGTTTCTCTTTTTCTATTTGGCAATTTCGTTTACCGGATCTGCATTCCATAAATTTGGGGCGCAAATGTCTTATCGTCAGATTTCGGCTAATAATTTTGTTGTTAATCTTGCCGTTTTTTATGAATGTCCCTGGGCTAGCCCTAATAATGGTGCTACAATAGCATTGAGAGCTCCCGGGTGTTTTGCAGGCCGATCACAGCCAATGACCCTGGTTTCCCAAATACAAGGAAAACCTTATGGCCCTGCTGTTCCCTTTGATTGCGCATCATACATACTTCCCCATTATGTAACATTAAATTATACCACTACCATAACCTTTAGCCCTGCCGAATTAACATGTGCCGACTGGGTAATAAGCTGGAGCGAACCAGGAATTGTTGGATCGGTTGAGAACATGGCTACTACCACCGATATTTATACCGAAGTTAAACTTAAATTAAATGCTGGTCTGTTTAACAGTTCTCCGGCCTTCGATACCCTGAATGCCCCGTTGCTATTTGTTAATGCCAACAGGCTTTATAATCTGAACGTAGGTGCTATCGATCCGGATGGCGATTCTTTGGTTTATTCGCTGGTAGCACCCTTAAAAGCTGAAAATACGCCGGCGACTTATAGCCCGCATTTTGGTGCCCAGGCCGGTTCCTTCATTCAAAACCCTACCCCTAAACCACCTTACCATAATCCATTTAATCCTCAGATTGCCCAACTTCAGGGAACTATACCAGCAACCTTTGGGCCAAATTATCCCATACCATCCGGTTACGTTAACTGGGACGGGCCAGCCACAATATCTTATCCTGGGCCTGGAGGGGGACAAATGATCTGGGCCGCCACGCCAACTTTCCAGCGAAACCCAGCTACCGGCGATCTACGATTCTTTCCATCTGTTTTCAATACAACCGGCGGATTGGGAAGAAACCGGTACCAGGTTTCAGTTTTAGTAGAAGAATACCGGAAGATAAATGGTGTTGCTATCAAGTTAGGTTCAATTCGCCGCGAAACAATAATCCAGGTTTTTGATAATCCTACCCAAAATCCGGTATTTGGTACTGTCATTGCAAATAATCTGCATGTACCCAACGGTACTGTAATTACTTTACGTCCGGGAACCCCACTAAACTTACAGTTCACTTCCTCAGATCCCGATGCGGCTGATTTGCTTCAGGTAAGGACTAATGCCAGGTATATCCTTCCAGGTGCCACCTTTACGGCCTCAACCGGAAATTCCATTTCAGGTGCAATAACCTGGACCCCAACTGCTGCCCAGGTGCGGTGGCAACCCTATTATTTCCAGATTCTGGTGCGGGATAATGCCAATCCGTTGCGTGGTTTACACTCCGAAACTATAGTGGTAAGAGTTAGCGCCACCGGCGGCGTAACGGGTACCAAAGAACTTCCAGCCGAAGCCAGATTCACTGCTTACCCTAACCCGTTCTCTTCCGAACTGAACTTCCGCTTCAATCTGAAAACCAAAGCTGAAAGCATCGTAATTTATAATTTATTAGGCCAGCAGGTAGATAGAATTTCTCTGGCAAATATTGGGATAGGGGAGCAGCAACTGCAATGGCAGAAAGCCGGAAAATATGCGGCAGGAACGTACGTAGCAAAATTGGTTTCCGCCGATAAAACGATCCAGACCCTCAAATTTACGAAGCTGCAGTAAGTAAAAAACGGTAGCGTTTGCGGTTAAAAAACCAAAGCCTCCGGTAAGTTAATTTGCCGGGGGCTATTCTTTGACCAAATAAAAATAGTTGAAAAATTTCTTTAGTTGGAAGCAACCCTTTCACCCAAACATCCGACAATTAATATAGAACCGCCTGCCTGATCTTTCGGCTATTATCGCACCGACTGGCTTTCTGAAATGTAACAAGCTATTTTAATTCTTCCTATGAAAAAAATACTACCCTTACTGATTTTATTGGCAGCTGTTTCTGTTAAAGCCTTTGCTTATCATTTTAACGGGGGCGAAATATCGTATCAGCAGATCAACAGCAATACCTTTCAGGTTACTTTTAAAGAGTACCGCGATTGCGCCGCTTTTAAAAGCCCTGCTGATCTATCTGTAAACGTGAAATCTCCGGGCTGCAATACCGGCAGAAACATAACCCTGACTAAAGTGGCCCAATATCCCGGCAGGCCTTACGGCCCGTCAATCCCGGTAAGTTGCGTAGTCGGTAGCCCGGTTAATTATGAGGTTTCGGTTTTTACCGGCCAGTTAACTTTTACCGCCGCCGAACGGGCCTGTTCAGATTGGGTGCTGAGCTGGACCGACTGTTGCAAAAACAATATGGAGAATATTGTAAATGGCAGTAATTTCAACCTGTATGTAGAAGCCAAACTGAAATTAGGTGCCGGTTTAATTAACAGTTCTCCGGCTTTCGATACCCTTACCGCCCCGGTTATGTTCGTAAATGTAGGGCAATTGTATAACCTGAATATGGGGGCTATTGACCCGGATGGCGATTCGCTGGTATATTCGTTGGTGGCACCTTTAACGGCCGCAAATACTGCCGTAAGTTATAGCGCGAATACCAATTTTTTAACCTCGGGCCTGATATTTAATGCAAACCCGAAGCCTCCTTACAACAATCCGATGACGCCGCAGGTTGCTCAGTTGCAGAGTACAATTCCGAGTGTTTATTCGCCGGTGTTCCCCATGGTTTCCGTATTCGTAAACTGGTCCGGACTTCCAACAGTGCCTTATCCCGGCGCGCCGGGCAATATGATCTGGGCAGCAACCCCAGGTTTTCAGTTCAATGCGGCTAACGGAAATCTTAAATTCCAGCCTTATGTCTTCCATCCCAACACCGCTTCTATTTTGGGAAGGAACCATTATATGGTTGCCATTCTGGTAGAAGAATACCGGAAAATAAATGGCGTAATTACCAAACTGGGATCCATTCAAAGAGAAACGATGATCCAGGTTTTTGATAATCCTACCCATAATCCAGAATTTGGAGCCGTTATAGCCAATAACCAGCCAATTGCTAATGGAACAGAGATCCGGTTGCGCCCCGGCACCCCGCTGAACCTGCAATTTTCGGCTACGGAACCTGACCCAACCGAAGTGCTTCAGGCCAGTACCAATGCCGGATACATTCTTCCGGGTTCCACTTTTGCGGCCTCCACCGGTAATTCCATTTCAGGAACAATTACCTGGACCCCAACCGCTGCCCAGGTGCGGTGGCAACCTTACTATTTCCAGATCCTGGTGCGCGACAATGCCAGTTCGTTGCGGGGCGTTCATGTAGAAACTATTGCCGTGCGGGTAATTGCCACCGGTGGGGTAACCGGAACTAAAGATGAACTGGCAACTGAAAATTTCACCGCTTATCCGAATCCGTTTTCTTCTGAACTCAACTTCAGATTAAATTTAAAAACCAAAGCCGAAAGCATCGTTATTTATAACTTATTAGGCCAGCAGGTAGATAGAATTCCTTTAGCAACTATTGGAGTAGGCGAACAAAAACTGCAATGGCAGAACGCCGGAAAATATGCGGCCGGAACGTACGTAGCCAAACTGGTTTTGGGTGATAAAGCGGTTCAAACTATTAAGTTTACCAAGCTGCTGTAAGTAAAAAACGGTAGCGTTTGCGGCTAAAAAACCAAAGCCTCCGGTAAGCTACTTTTCCGGAGGCTTTTTTCATAAAACCAGGTAAAATAGTAAATAAATATTTTAACCCTGAGGCAACCCTTTGATCCAAACATCCGACATCTATTTAAACCCGCAGCCTAACTTAGGCTTGTTTCTCTCTGGCTAGGTTGTATGTTGCTTCAATTTCTTCTAAAATTATCCTATGAAAAGAATCCTACCGCTGCTGGCAATATTAGTTACTTCCGCTTTTTATACTTTTGCCAGTCATAATATTGGCGGTGAAATTTCTTATGTACAGGCTGGCCCTAATACTTACCAGGTAAATTTTACGCTTTACCGCGATTGTTTCGGAGCCAATACTTCCGCAACGCATTCCATTAATGTGATGGCTCCTGGTTGCAATACCGGCAGAAATATTATGGTGAATAAGATTTCCGAAAGGCCCGGCCGCCCTTTTGGCCCTGGTACACCAATTCAATGTTCTCCAACTTCATCTTTGCCTAATTTTGAAATAATAAATTATACCGGCCTGCTAACTTTCAGCGCTGCCGAAGCTGCCTGCCAGGATTGGGTTCTAAGCTGGAGCGAATGCTGCTGGGGTAATATGGAGAATGTTGTGAATGCCTCTGGGCTATCTGTTTATACAGAAACAAAATTAAAGTTAACGCCCGGGCTGGTAAACAGTTCTCCTGCTTTCGATACCTTAAGCCCACCCGTAATGTATGTAAATGTGGGGCAGTTATACAACCTAAACCAAGGTGCTATCGATCCGGATGGCGATTCATTGGTTTATTCATTGGTTAGCCCATTAAGTGCTGCTAATACCCCGGTTACTTATAGCCCCAATACAAATTTTTCTATCGGATCGGCGGGTATAATAACGAACCCAAACCCAAAGTCGCCATTTGGTCCTTTCAATCCACAATTTGCCCAACTCCAGGGCTCGCCGCCTGTTTATTATTCCCCTAACTATCCGTTAAATTCTTATACTGCCAATTGGGATGGCCCGCCTACAGTGCCTTATCCGAATTCTTCTATGCCGGGTGGTATCCAAATGATTTGGCCTGCATATCCCTTATTTCAACTAAACGCTGTGAACGGCGATCTGAAATTTCAGCCGGTAGTAATGCATCCAGGTACTACTGCCAGTGCAGGAAGAAACCGGTACCTGGTTTCAATTTTAGTAGATGAATACCGGAAAATAAACGGAGTAGTTACGAAAATTGGCTCAGCCCGGCGCGAAACGATGATCCAGGTTTTCAGTAATCCAGCCCGTAATCCGGAATTTGGAACGGTAATAGCCAATAACCAGGCTGTTGCTAACGGAACTGAGATCCGGTTACGGCCGGGCACGCCTTTAGTTTTGCAGTTTACCGCAACAGAACCAACTAACTCACAACTTTCGGTTTCCAGTAATGCAAGCTATATTTTACCTGGCTCTGCGATGACTGCTCCTCCTGCCTTGAATATAGTTTCCGGAACCTTAACCTGGACCCCAACTGCTGCTCATGTGCGCTGGCAACCTTACTATTTCCAGATCATGGTGCGGGATGAATTCAATTTGCGCGGGGTACATGTTGAAACCGTTGCAGTGAGAGTAAGCGCAACAGGTGGGGTAACGGGGACTAAAGATGAACTGGCAAAAGCTGGTTTCATGGCTTATCCCAACCCTTTTTCTTCCGACCTAAACTTCAGATTAAACTTAAAAACCAAAGCTGAAAGTATAATTATTTACAATCTATTAGGCCAGCAGGTCGATAAAATTTCCTTAACAAATATTGGGGTAGGAGAGCAGCAGTTGCAATGGCCGAACGCCGGAAAATATGCTGCCGGAACCTACGTAGCTAAACTGGTTTCTGGTGATAAAACGGTTCAAACTATTAAGTTTACTAAGCTACAGTAAGTAAAAAACGGTAGCGTTTGCGGAAAAAAAAAAGCCTCCGGTAAATTAAGTTGCCGGAGGCTTTTTTCATTTAACCTGATTAAAATAAATAATAAAAATTTCACCCCCGAAGCAACCCTTTCTTCCAAACATCCGACATGGATATATCTACAACTCCTTATCCCTCCAGCTTACTCACGTGGGGAGTTGCTTTTGCGCTTTTATTCTTAAAAAATCAACTATGAAAAAAATATTACATCTGGTTGCCCTACTGCTTTTTGCCACAACCATACCGGCAACCGCCAGCCACTACCTGGGTGGGGAGATTTCTTATCAGCAGCTTTCTTCTAATGCCTATCAGGTAACTTTAAAGACTTACCGCGATTGTGCCGGCGCCGGTGCTTCAACAACTGCAACCGTAAACCTTAGAGCACCGGGTTGTAATACTGGGAAATCTATAGCTCTAACCTTGGTTGAATTAAAAGTAGCAAAACCCTATGGCCCGGGCATACCCGTAATATGCTTTGCTGCTGCCCTGCCAAATTATGAGATAATGACGTACACAGGCAATGTAATTTTTACCCCCTCAGAATTTGCCTGTGCCGATTGGGTGTTAAGCTGGTCCGAATGCTGCCGCTCTGACTTTGACAATGTATTACAGGCAACCGGTTCTTCCCTTTACATAGAAACCAAATTAAAGCTTCTTGCTAATTTAACAAACAGTTCACCTGCCTTCGATACGCTGCATGCGCCAGTCATGTACGTGAATTACAATAAGAACTATTTTTTAAGCATGACAGCCTCAGACCCGGACGGCGATTCGCTGGTTTATAGCCTGGTGGCCCCTTTAAGTGCAGCAAATACGCCGCTAACTTATGCCTCCTTTCCGGGTTGGCCTAATGTTTTTTTTCAGAATCCTAATCCGAAACCACCTTATTCTAATCCCTTTTCGCCACAGCTGGCCCAGCTCCAAGGCGGAACTCCGCCAGCTTATTCGCCCACTTACCCAATGCCATCTCTATTTATTAACTGGAACGGTCCGGCAACAGTCCCTTATCCTAATGGAACTGGCGGAACAGTAATGATCTGGATCGCTAATCATTATTTTAACCTGGATTCAGCCAATGGTGGCCTGAAGTTCCATACTTCTTATCATAGTCCTCATCCGGGAGCTGGTAATAAATATTTGGTTTCTATTATGGTAGATGAATACCGGAAAATAAATGGGGTCATAACCAAACTTAGCAGCATACGCCGCGAAACCTATATCCTGGTTTTCGACGGTAGCCAGAACCTGAATCCTTTATTTAGCAGCCCCATTGCCAACAACCAACCCTTGCCGGAAGGCACTGAGATCCGCCTCCGCCCGGGTTCCCCGCTCAACTTTCAGTTTTCTGCCTCCGACGAAGATCCAACCGACCAGGTTTACTTAAGTACCAACGCAACCTACCACTTGCCAGGCGCAACCTTTACAGCCACCAGCGGCAACCAGGCAACTGGCAATATTTCCTGGACCCCGACTGCCGCCCAGGCCCGGCCCCAACCTTACTATTTTCAGATCCTGGTGCGCGATAACGGAAATTCATTGCGTGGGGTACATGTAGAAACCATTGCGGTACGGGTAAGTGCAACCGGTGGCGTAACCGGAAGCAAAGCTGATTTGCCAAAGGCAGAATTCAGCGCTTTCCCGAATCCGTTTTCTTCCGAACTAAACTTCAGATTAAATTTAAAAACCAAAGCCGAAAGCATCATAATTTATAACCTATTAGGCCAGCAGGTTGATAGAATTTCTTTAGCAACTATTGGAGTAGGCGAACAAAAACTGCAATGGCAGAATGCCGGAAAATTTGCTGCCGGAACCTACGTAGCTAATCTGGTTGCTGCCGATAGAACCGTTCAAACGCTCAAGTTTACCAAACTGCAATAAGTAAAAAACGGTAGCGTTTGCGGCTAAAAAACCAAAGCCTCCGGTAAGCTACTTTTCCGGAGGCTTTTTTCATAAAACCAGGTAAAATAGTAAATAAATATTTTAACCCTGAGGCAACCCTTTGCTCCAAACATCCGACATCTATTTAAACCCGCAGCCTAACTTAGGCTTGTTTCTCTCTGGCTTGGTTGTATGTTGCTTCAATTTCTTCTAAAATTATCCTATGAAAAGAATCCTACCGCTGCTGGCAATATTAGTTACTTCCGCTTTTTATACTTTTGCCAGTCATAATATCGGTGGCGAAATTTCTTATGTACAGGCTGGCCCTAATACTTACCAGGTAAATTTTACGCTTTATCGCGATTGTTCCGGAGCCAATACTTCCGCAACGCATTCAATAAATGTGATCGCTCCTGGTTGCAATACCGGCAGAAATATTATTGTCAATAAGGTTTCCCAAAGACCCGGCCGCCCTTTTGGCCCTGGTACACCAATTCAATGTTCACCAACTTCATCTTTGCCTAATTTTGAAATAATAAATTATACCGGCCTGCTCACATTCAGCGCAGCCGAAGTTGCCTGCCAGGATTGGGTTCTAAGCTGGAGCGAATGCTGCTGGGGTAATATGGAGAATGTTGCTAATGCTTCCGGGCTATCTGTTTACACCGAAACAAAGTTAAAGCTAACCCCGGGCCTGGTAAACAGTTCTCCTGCTTTCGATACCTTAAGCCCCCCGGTAATGTATGTAAATGCGGGTAGCTACTATAACCTAAATGTCGCTGCTTTAGATCCGGATGGGGATTCGCTGGTTTATTCATTGGTTAGCCCATTAAGTGCTGCTAATACTCCGGTTACTTATAGCCCCAATACAAATTTTTCTAGCGGATGGGCGGGTTTAATAACAAACCCAATCCCAAAGCCACCTTTCAGCAATCCTACTAATCCGCAATTTGCCCAACTTCAAGGACCAGTATCTAGTTACTATTCTGCTACTTTTCCAATGGACTCCTATTCCGCCAACTGGCAAGGTCCCCCAACTATACCGTATCCTGGAAGTCCGGGTGTGTATATCTGGGCAGCTTATCCTTTTTTTCAACTTAATGCAGTTACCGGAGATCTTAAATTTCACCCTGTAGTTTTTCATCCTGGAACTAATTCCAGTGCAGGGCGGAATAGATATTTGGTTTCAATTATAGTGGAAGAATACCGAAAAATAAACGGAGTAGTTACTAAACTAGGTTCCGCCCGCCGGGAAACAATGATTCAGGTAATTACCACTTCTAATCATAATCCTGCTTTTGGAACTGCCATTGCTAACAATGTGCCTATTGCAAACGGTACTGAAATCCAGTTAAGGCCTGGTACGCCATTGGTACTGCAGTTTTCCGCAACAGAACCAACTAATTCTACCTTATCAGCTTCCAGTAATGCAATTTACATCTTGTCTGGATCTACTATAATTGCTCCTCCTGCCTTAAATTCTGTTTCCGGAACCTTAACCTGGACCCCTACCGCCGCCCATATTCGCTGGCAACCATACCTATTTCCAGATCATGGTGCGGGATGAATTCAATTTGCGCGGGGTACATGTTGAAACCGTTGCCGTAAGGGTGAGCGCAACAGGTGGGGTAACCGGAACTAAAGATGAACTGGCAACTGAAATTTTCAGCGCTTATCCGAATCCTTTTTCAGAAGAGTTAACCTTCAGAATAAATTTAAAAACCAAAGCCGAAAGCATCGTTATTTACAATCTATTAGGCCAACAGGTCGATAAAATTTCCTTAACAAATATTGGGGTAGGTGAGCAGCGGTTACAGTGGCAGAACGCCGGAAAATATGCTGCCGGAACGTACGTAGCTAAACTGGTTTCGGGTGATAAAGCGGTTCAAACTATTAAGTTTACCAAGCTGCAGTAAGTAAAATCGCTATGGTTTTTGCGCTGAAAAGTCAAATCAGGGTTATGGTTGTTTGGAACTGCCTGAGACCTGGTTTAACTTAAAAGATTTTACCTGTAATCCCTTCTTTCAGAATGGATATATACCCTAACGTTAGTCCAAATTTCTAACCTGAACCAGCATTCATATGAAGAAAAGATTACATTATCTATTGGTTTGTGCCGCGTTACTTTTTGGGTTTAGCTCTTCGCAAAAAGCAACCGCATCGCACTTTCAGGGTTCAGAAATTTCGTATATCTGTCTGGCCCCGGGTTTGTATACCGTAAACCTCCGGATCTACCGCGATTGTACCGGTTCCGGCGTGTTTGCTCCGCAACTCAACATAAAATCGGTGGGTTGCAATGCCGGCCGCAACATTCCATTCGCCATGACCGCTGGCGGTACCCGTCAGGGTGATCCGTATTGTGCTGCTATTCCTAAAGCCTGTAGTGCACCCGGAAGGCCTAATTTCGAAGAAGTGAATTATTATTGTACCGTAACTTTTTCTGCTGCTGAGCAATCCTGCCCTGAGTGGTTGTTTAGCTGGTCGGAATGTTGCCGGCCCGAATATGCCAACTTACAACAGGCCGCCGGTTCTTATCTTTATACCGAAGCCATGGTCCGGTTGGATGCCAGCATTAACAACAATTCGCCGCAATTTGGACGGATGCAGGTTCCGGTTATTAATTTTAATCAACCAATTCAGGTAAGCAGTTATGCCTTGGAAACCGACGGCGATTCGTTGGTTTACCGATTGGAAAATCCTCTGGATGCCTATAATACGCCGGTTACGCACAATTCTTATCCGGCCATAGTAGTTTACAATTCAGATTCAACTAAAAACATAACGCTACCGGCCGGGAACTATAGCAATACGTTACCGCTATTATCCTACGCCATCGACTGGAGCCAGCCCATGCCGGTGCCGGCAATTCCACATTTTGCCTTTAATTCCCGGAACGGCAGTCTGCAATTTACCCCGCTTAAGTACGTACCGAATTCGCCTATCCTGGCCGGTGAGAACCGATATGCCATAGTGGTACAGGTTGATGAATACCGGAAAATAAATGGTGCCTCCGTTAAAATTGGTTCGGTGCGGCGCGACATGTTCTTTCATATTTTCGATAACGGAACAAACCAGAATCCAAAAGTTACCGCCACAGTGGCCAACGGCCAGCCTATTGCCGAAACCGACCTGATAAACCTGGGCCCGGGAACCCCGCTTTCTTTTCAGTTTGCTTCTTCCGATGCCAATAGTGCCGATGTTTTAACCCTGGAAAGTAATGTAAGTACAGTTTTGCCCGGCGCTACCTTTACCAGCGGTTCCGGAAACCAACCAGCAGGTACCATTTCCTGGACCCCTTCTGCCAGCCATGTGCGCGACCAGCCGTATTATTTCCATGTTACTGTAACCGATAATGCCTGTCCGTTAAAGGGTGTTCAGGTCCATACCTTCGGGGTAAAAGTTAGCGCTACCGGAGGAGTTACCGGCGTTAAAGATCACCATGAAAGTAGCCCGGTTTTCAGCGCCTATCCGAATCCGTTTACCGATGAGATTTATTTTAAATTCAGCCTGAAAACTAAAGCCGAAAGCATTGTGATCTTTAACTTATTAGGTCGGCAGGTTGATCAGATCTCTTTAAGCAACGCTGGTTTGGGAAATCAAACAATACCGTGGAAAAACGCTGGTAAATTTGCCGCCGGAATTTATGTAGCCAAAATAAAGAGTGCAGATAATTCGGTAGAAACCCTGAAGTTTACCAAGCTGCAATAGTTACAAACGTAAAATAACCGGGCTGAAATATTTGCTAGAAGCTATCTCAAAAATAGTTGTCATGTTGAGCGTTAGCGAAGGAACTTGTTGGCCAATTGTAGAAAATTCAGCTACATAGAAAATAAAAACGCTATCCTTTTAGCTCAAAAAAGTACTTCAGGGAATTAGCTTAACTGCAACCCGCCGACAAGTTCCTTCAGCGCTACGCGCGCAATCTTCGCACTCCCGCGCTCAATTGTGCTCAGGATGACAGGTGTATTTTTGAGATAACTTCTAATCTAAAGCAATAATATTCCGGATTTTAATTAAAAAATAAAAAATGCCAGGCAACCAAGTGAGTAATTAGCCTGTCTTCCTTTTTGAGTAACCGGTTAACTATGGTTAATTCAATCAAAGATCAACCCCGCTAACCGCAATAGCCGGAGAACAGGTAAAGAATTTATTTTTTAATTAAACCTCAACACTATCTATGAAGAAGAAATTACTTAATGTATTATCCGGAGGCATTGCCCTGGTGCTGGCAGTTTTCTGCCTTCCTGCTAACGCTTCCCATCATATAGGTTCAGAGCTGAATTACCAGTGCATTGCACCCGGAGTTTACGTTACTACCCTGAAAATTTACCGGGATTGTTTCGGAGTAGCGGCGCCTTCAACCGCTTCTTTGAATATTAAATCCCTGGCGTGTAATAACGGTAGGAGCCTGCCTATGTCGCTGTTGGGTTCCCGGATCGGCGATCCGTATTGCGGGCAGATATCGCCGGGTTGCAATTTTTCGGGCGAAAGCAATTACCAGGAAGTAACCTTTACTGCTACCGTTGTTTTTTCTGCGGCCGAACAGAATTGCCCGGAATGGTTATTAAGCTGGAGCGAATGCTGCTGGCCGGAAGTAGCCAATCTGCAGGGGGCTCCCGGAGCTAACCAGTATGCCGAAGCAATGGTACGGTTAGGCAGCAATATTAACAATAGTTCTCCTGCCTTTATAAGTAATTTTATGCCTTATATAAACCGGGACCAGCCTATTATGCTTAGTGGTTACGCCCTGGAACAAGACGGCGATTCTGTGGTGTACAGCCTGGAGAACCCGCTTTCTAATAATAATACACCAATCATGCACAAGTCCTTTTCCGCCTTTACGGTCTATAATTCCGATTCTACCAAATCGGCTATTATTCCGGCCGGTGCATTAAGCAAAAATTTCCCGATCCCATCTTACTATTTAGACTGGAGCCTGCCAATGCCAATAACGCCGGTTCAGAAATTCATGTTTGATTCTAAAACCGGCAGTACTGGGTTTATTCCGGTTGTATATGTGCCAAATTCAAACCATAGCATTGGTTTAAATAAGTACGTGCTGGTGTGGCAGGCAAATGAGTACCGGCGGGTAGGGGGAGCCATTTTAAAAGTAGGCCATGTGCGGCGCAGCATCCTGATCACGATTATAGATTGCGGACCGAACCAGAATCCAAATATTGTTAATCCGGTAGTTAACGGCCAGGCTATAACCGAAAATACCATTATTTCGCTCCGTCCGGGTACGCCGCTTACTTTCCAGTTTGCTTCTTCAGATGGAAATGCTTCCAACATCTTAACCCTGGAAAGTAATGCTCCAACCATTATGCCGGGCGCCACTTTTACCAAAACCACCGGTAATCAGCCAACCGGCACCATCACCTGGACCCCAACTGCGGCAGATGTGCGTAACCAGGTATATTATTTCCAGCTTACGGTAACGGATAATGCCTGCCCGGTTAAAGGATTTCAAACCCATACCTTCGGGGTAAAAGTTAGTGCTACCGGCGGGGTAACCGGTACTTCAGAAAGCAGATCAAATGCTTCCGTGTTCACAGCGTATCCTAACCCTTTCAGCCAGGAATTAACCTTTAAAATGAACCTGAAAACCAAAGCCGAAAGCCTGGTAATTTATAACTTACTGGGCCAGCAGGTTGATAAGATCGCATTAACGAACTTAGCTGCCGGGGAACAAAATATCCAATGGTTAAATGCCGGAAAATTCGCTGCCGGAACCTACGTAGCTAAACTTGTAACAGCCAACCGGGAAATTCAGACCCTGAAGTTTACCAAACTGCAGTAATTCAAAAAACGGTATCATTTCAGGCCCAAAAAGTAAGAGAACCGGAGGAATAAACACCTCCGGTTTTTTTATTGCCTTATGGTCAGTACCTTATAAATGGAAGAAAACCTTGAATGAATATTCAGAAAAAGGATATTTTAAAGAAATTTCCAGAAAGGAGAGGTTCTGTTTTGTTAATTTTATTTATCTTTCTGGTCAGCACTTATTTTCTAACCCCTTTACCCTTTACAATGAATAAAAAATTACAAAAACTGTTAGCCCTTTCTATTGCTTTGCTATTTACCGGTTTTGGCTATAATGCCAGGGCATCGCACTCCATGGGCTCTGAGCTTACCTATGCCTGTATAGGCCCTGGCATGTACGTGGCCACCCTTAAAATTTACCGGGATTGTACCGGCGCCGGGGCACCTTCTGCCGCCACCCTAAACATGCGGGCCCCGGGTTGCAATACCGGCCGTTCGCAGCCCATGACCAAAGTTGGAACCAACGTGATTGGGGCGCCTTATTGCGCGCAGGTTGGCAATGCCTGTATTTCTACCGGCCGGACCAATTACGAACAGGTTACTTTTACCACTACCATTGTTTTCACGGTTGCCGAACGGAATTGTCCGGAATGGTTTTTAAGCTGGACCGAATGTTGCCGGCCGGAATCTACTAATTTGTTAAATCCGCAGAGTGCCAATATTTATGCCGAAGCCATGCTTAAGCTTAGCTATAATAACAATTCCCCGGAGTTCGATGCAACCAACGTTCCTATCCTGTTCGTAAACCGCAGTCAGCCGATCCAGATCAGTGCCTACGCGGTAGAACTGGACGGAGATTCGCTGGTTTACAGCATTCAGAATCCGTTATCGGCCCAGACTGCACCGGTAGCGTACGGCACTTACGCTTCCAGTATCGTTTTCAATTCAGATACCACCAAATTTGCTACGTTGCCGGCAGGTAGCTTCAGTAATAGTTTTCCTATCGTTTCTTACAGCATAGACTGGAGCCAGCCTTCCCCTATTATCCCGGTTCCTAAATTCCAGTTCGATTCCAAAACCGGCAGTATGAACTTTATTCCCAGCAAATTCGAACCTAATACGCCTTCAGTCCAGGGTAAAAATAAGTACGTAATGAGCATTGTGGTAGAAGAATACCGGACAGTAAGCGGCATTGCCGTAAAAATCGGGGCTATTCGCCGCGACATGATGATCAATGTGGTAGACGCCGGCCTGAACGAAAATCCGAAAATCACTTCGGTTGGGGTTAATGGTCAGCAAATAAGTGAAAATACCATGATCAACCTGCGCCCGGGCACGCCCATGAATTTTCAGTTTTCTTCCGTAGATGGTAATAATGCCGATATGTTACAGGTAAGCAGCGATGCCGCGTTCGTTTTATCCGGCGCAACTTTTACCGCTACCACCGCCAACCAGCCTGCCGGCACCGTTACCTGGACCCCAACTGCTGCTCATGTGCGGAGTTTGCCGTACTATTTTCATATTACGGTTAAAGATAATGCCTGTCCTGCCAAAGGTTTCCAGGTACATACTTTCGGCGTGAAAGTGAGCGCTTCCGGTGGAGTTACGGGTACTTCAGCAAGCAGACCAGAAGCTTCCGTTTTCACTGCGTATCCTAATCCGTTCAGCCAGGAAATAACCTTTAAAATGAACCTGAAAAACAGAGCTGAAAGCATTGTGATTTATAATTTGTTGGGCCAGCAGGTAGACAGAATATCTTTAACGCAGGTAGCTGCCGGCGAACAAAATATCCAATGGTTAAATGCCGGAAAATTCGCTGCCGGAACCTACGTAGCTAAACTGATCAACCAGGATAAAACCATAGAAACCCTGAAGTTTACCAAACTGCAATAACCAGATAGATCAGCCATTTTAAGCTAAAAATTAAAGCCTGGAACAATTTGTTTCAGGCTTTTTAATTTTTTAACACCAGCCAGGCAACCCTTTGCAAAAAAGTCCTGTCTGCTTTTTTGAACGCCCTTTACTGGGGTTTTATCCATTATTCTCCGGGCGGTTTGTAGATCAATTTATCCATCAATTAAATTATTCCTATGAAAAAAAAATTACGCAACCTGGCTTCCGCAGCAGCTGCTATTTTACTGGCCGGGCTCATGCAGCCGGCAGGAGCAACCCATTACCAGGGCTCAGATCTCACGTATATAAATATCGCCCCTAATATGTACGTGGCTAACCTCAAGCTTTACCGCGATTGCTCCGGGGTGGCTGCGCCGGCTACAGCCACGCTGAATATTAAATCGGTGAGTTGTAATAACGGCCGGAACCTTTCCATGACCAAAGTTGGCGGTTCCCGGATCGGGAGCCCGTATTGCGCCGCTATCGCCCAGAGCTGTACCACCACCGGACCTACCAATTATGAAGAAGTGGTATTTACGGCTACCGTTACTTTTTCCGCCGCCGAACAAAATTGTCCGGAATGGCTTTTAAGCTGGTCTGAATGCTGCCGCCCAAGTGTAGCCAACATTAACGGACAGGATGCTTTGTATACCGAAGCCATGGTGCGTTTGGGAACCGGCATCAACAACAGCTCTCCGGAATTCAGCCCACTGAATGTGCCAATTCCTTTTGTAAATTATAACCAGCCCATTTCTATTAGTGTAAATGCAATGGAAGCCGACGGCGACTCTTTGGTTTATAGCCTGGTAAATCCATTAAAAGCTTATAACGACCCGATTCCATTTTCAACTTACCCGGCCAGCGTTATTTTCAATTCAGACTCTACCAAAATGGCAGCCACGCCGGCCGGAACCTACAGCAGCAGCTACCCTGTTTTTTCGTATGATGCTAACTGGAACCAGCCCATGCCGCTGACTGCGGTTCAGAAATTTATGTTCGATCCGCATGCAGGAAGCATAAGTTTTATTCCAAGCGCTTACGATCCGGTTTCCCCTTCGGCGGCTGGTAAGAATAAATATGTAATGGTGGTAAAGATAGATGAATACCGCAAAGTTGCCGGCGCCGTAACCAAAGTAGGCAGCATCCGGCGCGACATGATGGTAAACGTAATGGATTGCGGCCCGAACCAGAACCCGAATATTGGTTCGCCGGTGGTTAACGGCCAGCCGGTAAATGCCAACGATATTATTAACTTAAGACCAGGTACCCCAATGACCATGCAGTTCGATGCCATTGATGGTAATGCTGCGGATGTGGTAAGCCTGAGTTCCGATGTTGCCTCTGCTTTACCAGGCGCTACCTTTAGCAAAACCACTGCCAGCAAACCAACAGCAACCATCAACTGGACCCCATCGGCCAGCCACGTTTCGGGCAGAACTTACTACTTCCGCGTAAACGTAATGGATAATGCCTGCCCGGTTAAAGGTTTCTCTACCTTCACCTTCGGGGTAAAAGTTAGCGCCACGGGCGGGGTTACCGGTATCAATGACAAAGGGTTAGCCTTACAGAAATTCGTTGCCTATCCGAACCCGTTTACCGAAACTGTAAGCTTTAAACTGCAGGTAAATGCCGGCGCCGATCAGCACCTGGTAATTTACAACACTTTAGGCCAGCAGGTAGACAGAATTACGCTGAAAGGCTTTGCTGCCGGCGAACAAACCATAACCTGGAAAAATGCTTCAAAAATGGCAAACGGCCAGTACATTGCCAAACTGATCTCTAACCAGAAAGAAGTACAGACCATCCAGTTCTCTAAAATGCAGTAACAAAACGCTATGCTTTTAAACCGAAAAACCCGGGCATTTTTGTCCGGGTTTTTTTTATAGAAAGGCAATCCTGAAAACATTAAAAATGCCCGGGGAAAAATAAGATCCCGGGCAACCGGTGCGAAACTTTTATGTCTTCGGTAAAAATGAATATAAGGCTTACCCTGCCCGGATAAGCGGCCGCCGAAGCATGCTGATCTGAAAAACTTACCTTTAAATTGTTTTACTTAATTTAACCTGCCGAAAGTAAAATGAAAAAATCTTCCGGTTTCACCAGCGGTACCGCCGCCGTTAAACGGTTAGCGGTATGTTAAACGGTTAGCGGTATTAAAGTAACTTTTACCCTCAATCCTAAAGACTGCAAAAAGGAATGCCAGCGATAGAATTAGGTAATGCCAATGGTTTATAAAAGTTTCCTGAAATTTTTTTCGGGACAGGCAACCCTCTTCCGGCAATGCTTGTCTAAGCTGGCAGAGGGTAATCCGGAACTCTCAGTGATTTTCGTAAAAATTGTTTTAAAAGTTCATTCAACCATATTAATCCATATCAAAAATACTAATTATGAAGAAAAATTTACGCAGCCTGTTTGCCGGTGCTTTTGCCTTGCTTGCGGCAGGCTTTGCCCAGAATGCGGAAGCCTCCCACTACCAGGGTTCCGAACTGATCTACACCTGTGTAGCACCCGGCATGTATGTGGTAGACCTGAAACTTTACCGCGATTGCTCTGGTATTACGGCCCCAACTACTGCTTCGCTTAACCTGAAATCGACGAACTGTAATAATGGCCGGTCCGTGGTGATGACCAAAGTTGGACCTACTCGCATCGGGAATCCGTATTGCAGCCAGATCTCTCCGGGCTGTTCTGCCACCGGCCTTACCAATTACGAAGAAGTAACGTTTACCACTACGGTAACTTTTACCGCTGCGGAGCAGGCCTGTCCGGAATGGCTTTTAAGCTGGACCGAATGCTGCCGCCCGGAAACAGTTAACCTGTTAAATGCCAGCGGCGCCAGCCTGTATACCGAAGCCATGGTACGGTTAGGAGGCAATATTAACAACAATTCGCCGATATTTGGCAGCCTGGTTGTTCCGTATGTAAATCATAGCCAGCCTATTTTGTTAAGCAGCTTTGCAATAGACCCGGATGGCGATAGCCTTGTTTATAGCCTGAAAGATCCGTTAAACGCTCCTAATGCAACGATCCCGTTCAGCTCTTATGCTACTTTCCTGGCTTATAATTCAGACTCTACCAAATATACCATAATTCCAGGCGGTAACTTCAGCAAAACGTATCCTATTATTTCTTACGCCATAGACTGGAGCCTGCCAATGCCGATCACCCCGATCCAGAAATTCATGTTCGATACCAGAACCGGCAGCATTGGCTTTATTCCAAACAAATATATACCGAATTCTGTGTCTGCCCTGGGCCTGAATAAGTATGTAATGGTAGTGCAGGTAGATGAATACCGTAAAACCGGTGGCGCAGTGGTAAAAGTTGGTACCGTTCGCCGCGATATGTACGTAACCGTGATCGATTGCGGACCGAACCAGAACCCGAATATTACTGCTCCGGTTGCCAATGGCCAGCCTATTCCTGAAGGCGGTATCATTAATTTACGTCCGGGCACGCCAATGAACTTCCAGTTTGCAGCTTCCGATGGCAATGCCAACGATGTGCTGACCATAACCAGCGATATTGCCCAGATTCTGCCGGGTGCCACCCTGACCTTATCTGTCGGTAACCAGCCAACCGGGACCATTAACTACACGCCAACACCTGCCGATGTGCGCAACCAGGTGTATTATTTCCACGTGAACGTAATGGATAATGCCTGCCCGGTAAAAGGGGTACAGACCCATACCTTCGGGGTAAAAGTTAGCGCTACGGGCGGCGTAACCGGCATCAACGACAAAGGGTTAGCCTTACAGAAATTTATAGCCTATCCGAATCCGTTCACCGAAACTGTAAGCTTTAAATTGCAGGTAAATGCCGGCGCCGATCAGCACCTGGTAATTTACAACACTTTAGGCCAGCAGGTAGACAGAATTACGCTGAAAGGCTTTGCTGCCGGCGAACAAACCGTAACCTGGAAAAATGCTTCAAAAATGGCAAACGGCCAGTACATTGCCAAACTGATCTCTAACCAGAAAGAAGTACAGACCATTCAGTTCTCTAAAATGCAGTAATAAAAACGGTATCCTTTTAAACCGAAAAACCCGGGCATTTTTGTCCGGGTTTTTTATTTGAATGACCTGCCACTTTTCCCTGCCCGGTTTTCGGGTTAACCGCCTGAAGCAGGCGGCATATTAGAAACCAGAAGAATTTAATACTTTTTTATTTATGTCTATGTTACGTTTTGCTTTGTTAATGAATAAAAATTTGCCAATTAGAAAGGTAAGTAATGGTCATTTAAAGCTCCAAAGCCATTTTTACTTATTAGTTTTATTTTTATGAGTGCAGAAATTCAGCAAAAGCGGACTTGAATTACTGTTACGTTCAGGTGCTTAATTTCCTTTTTATCAGGTATTTAATGTCGTAAAATTGTATTGTTCATTGGCGGCTACCCTGAAGGCAATTACAAGATAGCCTCCCTTGAATTTTAGTTTAGAGTAGTAATGATTTGCATATATTCCTGGAAAACCCCATCTGTTACAGATGGGGTTTTTTTTTACCCGAATCTGCAAACCATTATAACTTGCTCTTTACCGCATAGCCTTAGGCTGTACAGTTTATACCTGGTGGTTCCAGGGTTGGAAATTCCTTAATTAAATGGTTGTTGGGTAATTTTTTAGCTGCCTTCCTTATTAAAATTGGAGCACTATATCTTCTTTTAAATCATATTTCTTTGGCTTTCAGGAAAAAAAGTAAAAAAAATTAATTTTATTTTATTTAAAAATGGCCTTTTTAAGTGAATAGGAGCAGATTTTAACCAAACTCTGAAAAAAAACAAATTATTTTTTTTAAGCAAGGCAACCCCTGAGCCAATCTGTCCGACCTGTATTTAGAAAGTTGATTAAAGCAGAACCTATGGCAAGCCACCGGATTAATATTTTTTAAAAAAAAAGTTTTTTTACGAGGCAACCCTTTCGGATTTTTGTCCGACATATAAATAGAAACAGCTTTAAAACCAGATTCCTGCTTGAGTAACGCGGTAGAACTTTCTGAAAATGACCTGATAGCAGGGTGTATCCGCGGCGATCTGAAATGTCAGAAGCAGCTATACAAACAGTATTACGGGTTCTCAATGGCCGTTTGCATGCGATATGCTGACAGCCGCGAAGAAGCCGCCGAGATTTTAAACGATGGATTTATGAAAGTATTTACCAACATAGCATCTTACCAGCCAGACAAAGCCTTTAAGGCCTGGTTGCGCAAGATCATGGTACATACCGCCATCGATAATTACCGGAAAAACAGCAAGCATTACCATGCTTTAGACCTGGTTTATGCCGAAAACGAAATTCAGTACGAAGATGTGTTGGATTCTATTTCGGCCGCAGAGATCCTGGCCATGGTACAGCAGCTTTCGCCGGCTTACCGCCTGGTTTTTAACCTGCACGTGGTAGAAGGGTTTTCGCACACCGAAATTGCGGAACAATTACAGATTACGGAAGGCGCCTCCAAATCGAATTTATTTAAGGCCCGGATGAAACTGCAGAAAATGATTAGTCTTTCAGATAGAGATAAAAGTACGCGTTATGCAAAATAATGACTTCGACCGGTTTATTCAACAGTCCCTGGAAAACCAGCCGGAACCTGAATATAACCCTGCAGACTGGGATAAGCTGGAAGATCGCCTGCACAACCTGCACGCTAATCAGCCGTCCGTTGCCGATAAAGTTGTTTCCGGTGGCAGCAGCCTGGGCAAACTTGGTTTTGCTGCTACAGCTATGCTGGTAACGGCCCTTAACGTATTAATTTTTACCCAACCAGAAATATTCAAAACTGCTACAGATAAAGTTGCGGCCGTTAAATCCGATGTCCTTTCTGAGCCAGAAACAAACTTAACTTCTTTACCTGCTGCTCCTGTTACCACTGCCGTTGTAAACCCCGATGTTCAGGTTGCAACTCCTGAAACCGAAATTTCCGGAGAAGATGAAAATGACAACACCATTACAAATACAATTATTGAATCTTTGCCTGCGGTAACCCCGCAGGAACCGGCGGTTGCTGCCAAAGCAGTAATTAAGCCGGCTGTTAATGCTGCTTCTGTTAACCGTTCTCAAAAAGCTACCCGCAATACCTCGAAACCAGCTGCCAGTTTTACCTGGTCACCGTCTGCCGCCGGCCGGCCGGGAACAACTGCCGGAGCTGGTTTACTTGGCGGGAAGCCGGGAGCTGCCGTTATTACCCCTTGCGGCATTACGAAACCAGAGCTGGCCGCTACCCTGATCGGCAACGATACCCTTCGCGGTTCCAAGATCGGTATTTCTACCTGTCAGCAATTAAAAGCAAAATTCTTTGCCAAAGATACCCGGAACGGGAACTTAACCATCACCAGCAACCTTGCTAAGACTTTACCGGGCGCCAAACTTGTAACCGATGGCGCAACCGGCATTACTGAACTGCAGTGGCAGCCAAAACCGGAAATGGCCCGCCAGCAGCCTTATACCTTTACCATCTGGGTAACCGATAGCCGTTGCCCGGACGAAGCTATCCGCGCGTACCAATTTGCTTTAAGCGTAACGCCGGCCTTTACCGCCGCTATAGAAGGCAATACCAAACTGGAAGCCGGCGAAACCACTACCCTCCAGGTATCCGGCGCTCCGGCAGGCGCTACCTACCAGTGGCTGGTTGGCAAAGAAGTGGTTGCTAACCGGGAAAGCAACCAGTTGGCTGTAATGCCTTTAAAAACTACAACCTACCGCCTGGCAGTAACTTCTGCCGCTGGCTGCACTTATTCAGATTCGGTAAGAATAGAGGTTTCCGCAAGAAAGACCCTGGTAACTGAGCAGAAATCTATACCTAATATTTTTACCCCGAACGGCGATGGAATAAACGATTACTTTAAAGTTATTCTACCGGAAGACGGTGCTTTCGATCTGGTTATTTTCGACCGGTGGGGCAAGCAGGTTTACAGCAGAAAGAATTACGACAACCGCTGGAACGGAGCCAACCTGGATAATGGCACCTATTATTACATCATAACTACCCAGGAAACTAAAAAAACATACAAAGGCTGGGTAGAAGTGTTGCGGTGATCTGCCGGTTAAGCTTTCTACTGAATACCTAAAAACTAAGCCTTTGCTTTTAACAAGTATTTTAAAATTTTATACATTCATAACTTTATCAAATCCTACTCAATGAAAAAAATCCTACAACTAAGCGCACTACTGGTAGCCCTGATGGTGTGCTTTGCCCAGAAGACCTACGCTTCTCACACCCAGGGCTCAGACTTAACGTACACCTGTATTGCACCGGGCATTTACGTAGTTAACCTGCGGGTTTACCGCGATTGTACCGGTATCGCCGCCCCAACTTCAGCTTCTTTGAACATGCGTTCTCCAGGCTGTAATGCGGGCCGTTCGCAAGCCATGACTAAAGTAGGCACGAACGTAACCGGCTCGCTTTATTGCGCTGCTATCGGTAATCCATGTTCTACTACCGGCCGTCCGAACTATGAGCAGGTAACCTTTACCACTACAGTAACTTTCTCTACAGCCGAGCAGACCTGCCCGAACTGGTTCTTCAGCTGGACCGAATGCTGCCGTCCAAACATCGAAAACCTGGCAAATGCTCAAGGATTTAACCTGTATTCAGAAGCGTATGTGAACTTAGGTCCTCCGGCTGCTCCATACAACAACAGCTCCCCAGAATTCAGCACCCTGAACGTTCCGATTCCATTGGTTTGCGTTGGTCAGGATGTGATCTACAGCTTAAATGCCCAGGAGCAGGATGGCGATTCCCTTTCTTATGAACTTTCACAACCACTTTCCGCAGCTGGTACTGTTGTAGCTTATGCTCCTAACACCAATATTAGCGGTGGCGGTAGCGGTCCGATCTACCTGACCAATCCTAATCCTAAGCCGCCTTATTCTAACCCGCTTTCACCTCAGGTTGCAATTCTTACCGGTACGGTTCCTGCTAACTATACGGCTACTTACCCGCTGCCTTCCGTAACGGTTAACTGGCTCTCTGCCCCAACTGTACCTTATCCACCTAACCCAAGCACGCTGATCTGGGCAGCTACTCCTTCCTTTACCCTTGATCCTACTTCAGGCGAGCTTCGCTTCCGTCCGGCTGTTCACCATGCAGGTACTGCACCTACTGCCGGTCGTAACAAGTACGCAGTAGTGGTTCAGGTTAACGAGTGGCGCAAGATCAATGGCGTACAGGTTAAAGTTGGCTACATCCGTCGCGATATTTTATTCATCGTGGAAGACTGCGGTGGCAACGTATTGCCGGCAAGCAACGTGCAGCCGCCTAAGCCACTGGTAGGTGCGATCCTGAACGATACTTTATTCCAGGTGCAGGCTTGTAATACTACCCGCATCGTGCTGAAGTATACTGACCCGAACAACGACAACATCAAAGTAACTTTTACCAATGCGCCAGGAACTACTTCTCCGGTAGGACATCTGCCGAGCGGAAACTTTGGTATCGCTGGTAACAATACCCCGAACGTATCAGCTTATATCGACATCACGCCACTGCCAAGCGACATCGGCAAGAGCTACCTGATCCCGGTTCGGGTGGAAGACATTGCCTGCCCGATCGTAGGTATCCAGAACCTGGTTTACCGCATCACGGTGCGGAAAGAGAACCGGGTTCAGATCCTGGGCGACAGCGTTCAGACCATCTGTTTAGGCGAATCCCTGCCGATCAATGTACTGATAAACCGTCCGGACTCAGTGCGCAACACCCGGGCTATCTACGACTACCAGTGGGAAGCGGCTCCGGGCCTGAACAACGATGACCGCAACAAGCAGAACATCGTGGTAAAGCCTGATACCGATACCTGGTACAAAGTGCGGGTAACCAGCCAGCTGAACGGCTGCGTGGACATCGATTCGATCCTGGTTAAAGTAGCTCCGCTGCCGATCATCAACAGCATTAATGTTGGTTATCCGGCCAGCTCCCCGGGCGTGCTTCCATTCGGAAAATCAGCTAAGCTGACGCCGGTATTTGGTTCTGCCAATACTACCAGCTTTAAGTATCGCTGGTCGCCGGCCAAAGGTTTATCGGATACTGCAATTGCCAACCCGGTTGCCAACCCGCTGAAAACCACTACTTATACGCTGACTGTTACAGAAGGAGAAAACGATTGCGAAACTACCCGGACCGTAGAAGTAGTAGTGGCACCATTCACGCTGCCAAACATTATTACGCCGAACAACGATGGTCGCAACGATGCCTTTGAATTCCTAGGCATTGAGCCGAATACTTCTTTGAAGATCTACAACCGTTGGGGTGTGCTGGTAAAAGAGTACTCAGACTACAAGAACGACTTTAAAGGCGAAGGCGTAGCGGATGGTACTTACTACTACATGTTCCAGGAGCCGAATGGCGGAAAATCCTACAAAGGATGGTTTGATATCGTAAGAAAATAAATGATCAAAATAGCCTCTGGAATTTTCCAGAGGCTATTATTTTATAAGGAATAATAATAAGCTTTTTTCTAACTGGTTTGTGAAATTTAACCAGGCAGCTTTTCTGATAAAATAATAGACTAAGCTTCACAGGATAAATTCTTTAGAAAATTGAGATAATTGTTTATTAAAAGCAGAAAACCCTTTTAAATAATATAAAAAATTTATAATTTCACAACTTCAATAATCTCTAACCAATGAAAAGACTCTTACAATTAAGCAGTTTACTAGTGGCCCTGCTGGTAGGCTTTCCGCAGACAGGCCAGGCCTCTCACTATCAGGGTTCAGACTTAACGTATTCCTGTATTGCACCGGGCCTGTATGTGGTTAACATGCGGCTTTACCGGGACTGTACGGGTGCCAGCGCTCCAACCTCAGCTTCCCTGAACATGCGTTCTCCAGGCTGTAATGCGGGCCGCTCACAGCCCATGACCAAAGTAGGTACAAACGTAACCGGTACGCTTTATTGCGCTGCTATCGGTAACCCATGTTCTACCACCGGCCGTCCGAACTATGAGCAGGTAACATTTACCACTACGGTAACTTTCTCTACGGCCGAGCAAACCTGCCCGAACTGGTTCTTTAGCTGGTCTGAGTGCTGCCGTCCGGATATCGAAAACCTTACCAATGCTTCCGGTGCCAGTTTATACTCAGAAGCGTATGTGAACTTAGGTCCTCCGGCTGCTCCATACAATAACAATTCTCCAGAATTCAGCACCCTGAACGTTCCGATTCCATTGGTTTGCGTTGGTCAGGATGTGATCTACAGCTTAAATGCCCAGGAGCAGGATGGCGATTCCCTTTCTTATGAACTTTCACAACCACTTACTGCTGCAGGTCAAACCATTCCTTATGCTCCAAACACCAACATTAGCGGTGGTGGCGGTAGCGGTCCGATCTATCTGACCAATCCTAATCCTAAGCCGCCATATTCTAACCCGCTTTCACCTCAGGTTGCAATTCTTACCGGTACGGTTCCTGCTAACTATACAGTTACTTACCCGCTGCCTTCCGTAACGGTTAACTGGCTCTCTGCCCCAACTGTACCTTATCCGCCTAACCCAAGCACACTGATCTGGGCAGCTACTCCTTCCTTTACTCTGGATCCAACCTCAGGCGAGCTTCGTTTCCGTCCGGCTGTTTACCATGCAGGTACTTCTCCTGCTGCCGGTCGTAACAAATACGCAGTAGTGGTTCAGGTAAACGAATGGCGCAAGATCAACGGCGTACAGGTTAAAGTTGGCTTTATCCGTCGCGACATCCTGTTCATCGTGGAAGACTGCGGTGGCAATATCCTGCCGGCAAGTAATGTGCAGCCGCCTAAACCTTTAGTAGGCGCTCTTCTGAACGATACTTTATTCCAGGTACAGGCTTGTAATACTACCCGCATCGTGCTGAAGTATACTGACCCGAACAACGACAACATCAAAGTAACTTTTACCAATGCGCCAGGAACTTCTTCTCCGGCAGGACACCTGCCGAGCGGAAACTTTGGTTTATCCGGTAACAATACGCCTAACGTATCAGCTTATATCGACATCACGCCACTGCCAAGCGACATTGGCAAGAGCTACCTGATCCCGGTTCGGGTGGAAGACATTGCCTGCCCGATCGTGGGTATTCAGAACCTGGTTTACCGCATCACGGTGCGGAAAGAGAACCGGGTTCAGATCCTGGGCGACAGCGTGCAGACCATCTGTTTAGGCGAATCCCTGCCGATCAACGTACTGATAAACCGTCCGGACTCAGTGCGCAACACCCGGGCTATCTACGACTACCAGTGGGAAGCGGCTCCGGGCCTGAACAACGATGACCGCAACAAGCAGAACATCGTGGTGAAGCCTGATACCGATACCTGGTACAAAGTGCGGGTAACCAGCCAGCTGAACGGCTGCGTGGACATCGATTCGATCCTGGTTAAAGTGGCGCCGCTGCCGATCATCAACAGCATTAATGTTGGTTATCCGGCCAGCTCCCCGGGCGTGCTTCCATTCGGAAAATCAGCTAAACTGACGCCGGTATTTGGTTCGGCCAATACTACTGGCTTTAAGTATCGCTGGTCGCCGGCCAAAGGTTTATCGGATACTGCAATTGCCAACCCGGTTGCCAACCCGCTGAAAACGACTACCTATACATTGACAGTTACAGAAGGAGAGAACGATTGCGAAACTACCCGGACCGTAGATGTAGTAGTGGCACCATTCACGCTGCCAAACATTATTACGCCGAACAACGATGGCCGCAACGATGCCTTTGAATTCCTGGGCATAGAGCCGAACACTTCTCTGAAGATCTACAATCGTTGGGGTGTGCTGGTGAAAGAGTACTCAGACTACAAGAACGACTTTAAAGGCGAAGGCGTAGCAGATGGTACTTACTACTACATGTTCCAGGAGCCGAATGGCGGAAAATCCTATAAAGGATGGTTCGATATCGTAAGAAAATAGTCTTTAACTAAAATAAATTAATTTAAAAGCCCTGCCATCTGGTAGGGCTTTTTTTTGTTGGCCCTCAATTATCCGGCGATCAATGAACGGGAGTTTCCTTACTTATTTCAACTATAAAGGACCAATGAATAGTTTATGATAAGTTTTTATTTGCCTGTTGCGTTGTAAGTTATTTTATTTCGCAATTCCTTTATCTTTTAGCTTTTTGATAAAGCTTTTGAAAGTTAACCTTTAAATACATTTTCATTCTGAGTGAGTAAACCTGGGTTAAAATCTCATAAGTTAAAAGGGCATTTTAAAATTACCATTGCTGGTGGCGTACCGGAAACCATGCAATCTTTAGCGTTACTGCGAATTTCCCGGGCAGTACTCCGGTCAATGCGCCTCAAACTGGATTAGAAAATCAAATTAAGTTTAACTAATACTATTATCATTCAGAAAGAACTTTGGGATTTCTGTGCAATAGCTAGAAACTATCTCAAAAATAGTTGTCATGTTGAGCGTTAGTGAAACAACTTGTTTGCTTTTGGCAATACGCTTCGTTCTGGCTTTTCTACTGGCCGCCGATGAGGTCCTTCAGGGCTACGCCCGCAATTTTCGCGCTCCCGCGCTCAATTGTGCTCAGGATGACAGGTGTATTTTTAAGATAACTTCTAATAAGTTTCTTTTTAGAAGGACCATCTGGTAGAAATCTCTTTTTCAAACCAATTTTATCCTGTTACTTATCAGTTATTGTTTCCGGCTTACCAGAAAAACTCCGATAAAAATGAGGGCAGCATATAAGCCCTTTTCCAGGGTGAAAAGATCTTTACCGGCCAGTACCGCAATAAGGATAGCCAGTACCGGCTGCAGGTAAATATAAGCGCCCAGCAGGGCCGGATCGGCGGACCGCAAAGCCCAGGCATTAAATAAATAAGTAAGAAATGTAACCGCCACCACCATAAATAAAATTGCCAGCCAAATATTTAAGGGCATTTGTTGCCAATCCGCCGCCTGTACTTGTTGGAAACCAAACGGAAGAACCAACACCGCTCCAACCAGAAAGATCCGGCTAACCACCGTTATGGCTTTGTAGCGTTGCATAAGCGGGGCCACCAGCACCAGGTAAATGCCGTACGAAACGGCATTGAGTAAAATATAAATATCGCCCTGCACACTTGCGTTACTGCTTTCTTTGCCGCTTCCGGCAATCAGGAATATAGCGCCGGTACCGGCAATAAAAATACCCAGGGTACTAAGCCAGCGCAACGGAGTTTTTAAAAGCAAAGCGGAAGACAAAAGCACGATAACCGGGGTAATGACCATGATCAGGGAAGCATGGATGGGGGAGGTCAGGTTTAGCCCGCCAAAAAAGAAAAGCTGGTTGATGGCAATTCCAAAAATGCCGCACAGAACCGACCGGATATTATCGGCTTTGCCTACTATTTTTTCTTTGACTACAAAGCGCGATAAAATGCCGAAGAATAGCGCAGCCGAAACCACCCGGATAACAATAAGACCGAACGGTTTTACATATTCCGGCATAACGGTTTTGGCAATACTGTAATTAGCCGCATAGATCAGGGCAACGCTAAAAAGGGCCAGATGTACTTTAATCTGTTGATTCATAAATGCCGCAAATTAGTGATTAATGATTAGTGATTAGTGAATAGTAATTCGGGCGTAAAAGAAGTTGTCCTGAAACCTTTCGGTTCCCATAAAAAAACAATTCTCAGCCTTTACCATAAAGATTAAACGTTAGGCTCCGGACCATAAAAAAGTTTTGGTTTTTATTATCGTACATTTGAATTCGGGAATTCTTATGCAAAAAAACGGTAGGGAATTAGGGGTCAAAAGTCCGTTATTAAAATCTCCTGCCCGTTTATTATTTCGGATATTTACCGGAAATTGCCGGAAAATAAGTACGGGTTCCTGCCAATTTGCGTACATCCCTCAAACTGCTCCGGCAGCACGAAAAATGATTAATCCGATTTTACTAATCATTAATCACTAATCACTAAAAAATGAATACTCCTAAAATTCCGTTGGCAGAACGCATGCGGCCGCATACCTTAGATCAGTTTGCCGGGCAACAGCATCTGGTTGGTGAAAATGGCGTTTTACGGCGATATATTCAATCAGGGATGATCCCTTCAATTATTTTATGGGGACCGCCCGGCGTTGGAAAAACCACATTGGCTAATATTATTGCTTCGCAGTTAAAGGTGCCTTTTACCGCCCTGAGCGCCATTAACGCCGGGGTAAAAGATATTCGGGAAGTAATAGACAAAGCCAAAACCCGCCCGGGAACCATCCTTTTTATCGATGAGATTCACCGGTTCAGTAAGTCGCAGCAGGATGCTTTGCTGAATGCGGTAGAAAAAGGCATTATTACCCTGATCGGGGCTACCACCGAAAATCCTTCTTTCGAAGTTATTTCGGCTTTGCTTTCGCGGTCGCAGGTTTACGTTTTAAAGCATTTAACCAAAGAAGAACTTATTGCCTTAATTGAAAATGCGCTGGCCAACGATGTTTATTTAAAAAAGAAAAAGGTTACCATCCAGGATCACGAAGCCCTGCTAAATATTTCCGGCGGCGATGCCCGAAAATTGTTGAACCTGCTGGAAATTGTGGTAGAAGGCACCAATTCCGACGAAGTAACAATTACTGACGAATGGGTTAAGCAGGTAGCGCAGCAAAACGTGGTGCTCTACGACAAAAGCGGCGAAATGCATTACGATATCATTTCGGCTTTTATAAAATCCATTCGTGGTTCAGATCCTAACGCCGCCGTTTACTGGATGGCCCGCATGATTGAAGGCGGCGAAGACGTAAAATTTATTGCCCGCCGGCTGCTGATTCTGGCTTCGGAAGATATTGGCAATGCGAACCCTACCGCGATGGTTATGGCTAACGATTGTTTTCAGGCAGTATCGGTAATTGGGTACCCGGAAAGCGATATTATTTTAGCGCAAACTGCTATTTACCTGGCTTCTTCGCCCAAAAGCAATGCTTCTTATATGGCTATCAGAAAGGCCCAAAAGCTGGTGCGTGAACAGGGGAATTTACCGGTGCCTATGCATTTGCGCAACGCTCCATCTAAACTGATGAAAGAGCAGGGTTACGGCAAAAATTACCAGTACGCCCACGATTTCGACCAGAATTTTGTGGTGCAGGAATTTTTACCCGATGAAATAAAGAATACGGTGCTTTTTAACCCAGGTAACAACCCCGGGAAAATGAGATCCGCAAAAACCTGAAAAACTGGTGGGGCGAAAAGTACAATTATTAGTAATTAATGATTAGTGATTAGTGATTAGTAATTTATGCTTAATATTGCTTTGCATTGGAATAGAAAATACATTGCAATTTTGTTTGTACCTCGTTAATCTTTTTAGCCTATAGGGGAGTCTTAAAAAGTCTTACCTGATTTTAAAATGTTTATTGTTTTTCGGAACACTTTTTACTGCCAAAACCATAGCGTTTTGGGTATTTATACGTAATAAACAGGCAGTCGTAATTTAATGGATAATAGATCAAATTATTCATAATTTACTAATCACTAATCACTAATCATTATTCACTAATCACTAACATGGCCCAGTTTTTTAAATTTGTGTTTGCTACAATGGTGGGGCTTTTGCTCTTTTTCTTTGTAGGATTTATTCTTTTACTTGGAATAGCTGCGGCAATTGGCTCCGGCGAAGAAGTTTCGGTTACGAAACATTCGGTGCTGGAATTGAAGCTCGATAAACCCATAGGCGAACGGAAAGAAAAAGATCCTTTCGATGGGCTTGGTTTTCCGGCAATGGGCGGAAATAACCTGGGCCTGCAGGAAATAAAAGATGCCATCCGGAAAGCGAAAAAAGACGATAACATCGACGGCATTTACCTGGATGTTTCGCGGGTGCAGGCTGGTATGGCTTCTTTAGAGGAGATCCGGAACGAACTGCTGAATTTCAAAAAGAGCGGTAAGTTCATAGTAGCGTATAACGATCTTTGCTCCGAAAAATCTTATTACCTTACTTCCGTAGCCGATAAAATTTACCTGAACCCGGCCGGAACCCTGGAATTTAACGGCTTAAGCTCCGAACTTTTATTCTTTAAAGGTATGCTGGATAAACTTGAAATAAAGCCGCAGATCTTTAAGGTAGGGGAGTTTAAAAGCGCCGTGGAGCCCTTCATTTTAGAGAAAATGAGCGAACCCAGCCGCCTGCAGACCACTGCTTTCCTGAATTCGCTGAACCGCTTTTCGCTGGAAAATATTGCTAAGTCCCGGAAAATTCCGCTGGAAAGATTAACCGTTATTTCCGATTCGATGCTGGTGCATAATGCCGACGATGCTTTAAAATATGGCCTGGTTACCAACCTGGCTTATTACGACCAGGCTCTGGATTTTATGAAACAGAAAACCGGTACCAAAAAAACCAAAGAACTAAACCTGATTTCGTTAAATAAATACGAAAAAGTAGCGGAAGAATCTGATGGAGAAGGGGCCAGCAATAAAATTGCCGTGATCTATGCTTCCGGCGATATTGTGGACGGCGAAGGCGACCAGGATAATATTGGCAGCGTAAAATTCGGCGGAAACCATTCGGAAAGCCCGCCTGGACAAAAAGGTTAAAGCGGTAGTGTTGCGCATCAATTCGCCGGGTGGCAGCGCCCTGGCCTCCGATGTGATCTGGCGCGAAGTAATGCTTACCAAAAAAGTGAAACCGGTAATTGCTTCCATGTCCGATGTGGCGGCTTCGGGCGGTTATTACATTGCCATGGCCTGCGATACCATTGTGGCTCATCCCAACACTATTACCGGCAGCATCGGCGTTTTCGGGATCATGGCTAATTTCGAAGATTTCCTGAAAAGCAAGCTGGGCATAACTGTAGACCGGGTTAAAACCGGAAAATTCTCCGATATGCCAACCGTAACCCGCAACCTGACCGATTACGAAAAAAAGAACATTCAGGAAGAAGTGCAGCGCATTTACGACGATTTTACCACCAAAGCCGCCAAAGGCCGCAACCTGCCGCTGGCCGAGCTGCACAAAGTGGCTTCCGGTCGGGTATGGTCGGGCATTGAAGCCAAAGAACACGGCTTGATAGATGTTTATGGCGGGCTGGAAGATGCTATTGCCTTAGCCGCAAAAAGAGCAAAACTGAAAGATAACGATTACCGGGTTCGCAAACTTCCGGCCCAGAAAAGCTTCTTCGAACAGGTCATGACCGGTTTAAGTTCGGAGGCTAAAACCGCTATGCTACAGGCTGAACTGGGAGAGAATTATCGCTATTTTGCCATGCTTCAGAAGTTAAAGAACCTGACCGGCATCCAGGCCCGGGTACCTTTTGAGCTGGAGATCAAATAAAAAACGGTAGGGTTTAAGCCTTTAAAACCCGTTTATCCGTAAAATACCAATTCTGAAAATTTAATTGCCACCGGCCTTTTAGCCGCTATAACGCTTACATTGCTATGCAAACTTATAACGAAACCGTTTCTTACCTCCAGAATAGGATCGGGGAATTTGTTCCTGAATTCGGGATAATTCTGGGAACCGGCCTGGGTGCCCTGGTAAACGATCTGGTGGTTTACGATACCATTCCCTACGAAGAGATCCCTTTTTTTCCGGTTTCAACGGTAGAAAGTCATTCCGGAAAACTTATTATTGGCCTTTTGGGCGAACGCAAAGTTATTGTAATGCAGGGCCGGTTTCATTATTACGAAGGCTATACCATGGAGCAGGTTGTTTACCCGGTGCGGGTAATGAAGCTGCTGGGCATTCAGAAATTATTCGTTTCGAATGCGGCCGGCGGCCTGAACCCAAATTTCAATACCTCCGACCTGATGGTAATTACCGACCATATAAACCTGCAGCCTACCAACCCGCTGATCGGCAGAAATCACGATGACCTGGGGCCCCGGTTCCCGGATATGAGCGAAGTTTACGACGAAGAACTGATCCACCAGGCAAAACTTCTGAGTATTGAACGGGATATTGCGCTGCAATTTGGAGTGTATGTTAGTGTGCCGGGCCCGATGCTGGAAACCAAAGCCGAATATAAATACCTGAGTTTGATCGGGGCCGACGCAGTAGGTATGAGCACGGTACCCGAAGTAATTGCCGCCCGCCACATGGGGTTACCGTGTTTCGCTGTTTCGGTTATTACAGATATGTGCGTGCCCGGGAAAATTAAAAAAGTTATTCTATTGGATATTCTGGAAGCCGCCGCTGTGGCCGAGCCCCGCATGACCATGCTGATAAGAGAACTCATTGCCCGGCAACCAATGGAAATTGGGTTATAGAAAAAAATATTCCCGTCATCCTGAGCGCAAGCGAAGGAACTTGTCGGCGGCCGGTAGCAATGCCAAATAGGAGCAACTGCTGGTTTAAATAGATTTTAAGAAAAATCTAAAAAGATAATCCCTTTAGGTATCTTCTGACATAATATTCTGATTTTCAAAAGCCTGCTAACAGCAGGCTTTTTGTTTTTTAGTGTAGCAATGAGAATTGGGGGTTAGATAAAAAAATATAAAGCTCTGAGCTAACCCGGAAAATTTACCTGATAACCATTCCATTTTCGCCCGCCGGAAAATGCCGTAAAAGCTTATCTTTGTAAACAGAACTTCCGAAGCATGGCCTTAATAAATAAAGAAACCGTAGATCAGATCATAAACGCTGCCGACATTGCCGAAGTGGTTGGCGATTATGTTACGCTGAAGCGGAAAGGCCAGAATCTGTGGGCGCCCTGCCCGTTTCACAACGAAAAATCGCCTTCCTTTTCGGTGTCGCCGGCCAAAGGCATTTATAAGTGTTTTGGTTGCGGCAAAGCCGGAAATTCCGTGCAGTTCATCATGGATATTGAAGGCATTGGTTACGTGGAGGCCCTCAAACACTTGGCTAGAAAATACGGAATTGAGATTGCCGAAGAAGCGCCAACGCCGGAAAAACTTAAATTTCAGCGCGACCGCGACAGCCAGTACATTTTTTCCGATTTTGCCAAAGATTATTACCAGGATATCCTGCATAACCACGACCAGGGCAAAAGCATTGGTTTGCCATATTTAAAGGAACGCGGCCTGAGCCTGGGTACCATCAAAAAGTTTGAGCTTGGGTTATAGCCTGGAAGCCTGGGATGGATTTACCAAAGCAGCATTGGAAAAGGGTTTTCAGGAAAAATTTCTGGAAGCTACCGGCCTTACTATTTTAAAGGAAGAAGGAAAAAAATACGACCGTTTCCGGGCCCGGGTCATGTTCCCGATTCATAACGTTTCGGGCAGGGTAATTGGTTTTGGCGCCCGCACCTTAAAATCTAACGATAAAACACCCCGAAATACCTTAAATTCGCCGGAATCGGAAATTTACCATAAAAGCGATGTGTTGTACGGCATGTTCCAGGCCAAACAAGCCATCCGGAGGCCAGGACGTTTGCTACATGACCGAAGGTTATTTGGACGTAATTTCGCTGCATCAGGGCGGCATTGAAAACGTGGTGGCCAGTTCCGGTACTTCGTTAACCGAAAACCAGATAAAGTTGATTGCCCGCTACACCAAAAATATTACGGTTTTGTACGATGGCGATGCCGCCGGGATTAAAGCTTCGTTACGCGGCATAGACCTGATTCTGGAAGCCGGCCTGAACGTAAATGTGGTTACTTTTCCGGACAGGCGAAGACCCGGACAGTTACATCCGCAAAGTGGGCGACAATGCTTTTAAGAAGTATATTGAAGATGCAGCGCCAAAGACTTTATTTCCTTTAAAACCGAACTGTTAGTCAGAGAAGCCAAAGATAACCCGGTTAAAAAAGCCGAAGCCATTCGAGAAATAGTGCACAGCATTGCCAAAATTCCGGATTCCATCAAACGGTCGGTTTTTTTGCAGCGCTGCAGCAACTTGTTTGGCATCGATGAGCAGGTGTTAATTTCGGAGTATAACAAACTGGTTATCCAGGATAATAAGCGTTCGCATAACCAACAACAGCAACAGCAACCGGCCAAAGGGAATTTTCCGCCATCCGATCCGTTCGATCTGGCGGCGCTGGAAGCCGAAGCCGAAGCGGCCGCCTTTGCCGGAGAGGAAGAAGTTGATACGGAAACCAACCTGCTGCAGCGCTACGAACGGGAAATCCTGCGTTTGCTTTTAAATTATTCGGAACAGCCCTTATCTGCGGAGCAAACCGTGGCGCAATACCTGTTTGAGCAGCTTGATGATGTGGAATTCAAAACGCCGGTTTACGCAAAATTAATGCAGATCTGCGAAGCAAAATACCAACAGGGCGTTCAGAATTTATCCGAATACTTTATCCGGGAAGAAACCGATATGCAATTAAAATCGGAAGCCATAGACTTGTTAACCCAGCAATATGAATTAAGCGACCATTGGGAAACGCACCAGATCATTGTACCCAAAGAAATAGACCTGCTGCAATACGCCGCCGATACGTCGGTTTTACGGTTAAAATGGCGTAATGTGCAGGCCATGATCAAAGAAAACCACGACCAACTGCAAACCGTGAAAGACGGCGAAGAAATGATGAAGTTATTGCAGGCCGCTAAAGCGTTGAAGGAATTTGAAATGCAGATCGCCGATGCGTTGGGGATTGTAGTAGCGCGGTAATTTGTTTGTTAGTTGTTAGTTGTTAGGTTTCGTTTTTTACCTGGATAATATTGGGTGGATCTTTATTAAGAAACAGTTGAATGAATGCTTCTTTGTTTTTAATAATATTACCGCCCAAATTAAAATCTACCTCTTCTGGATTTGGTTGTACTATTTTAAAGAATTTAGTACTTTGGATTTTTATTCGGAACCAAAACCTTCGTCTATGAAAAAATACGAAAAAACGCAGGCGAAACTTAACAAATTTGCAGCAATTTTAGCAATAATAGCATTTGCCTATAATGCGTTAAGCCTTGAATATTCTGATCTCAGTTGGAATACTAATAAGGTTATCTACCGAAATTTGTTTCTTATGTTTGCCATCCTTGTTGCGATGTACCTGGACCATAAACACTGGTTCCGGAAACCTGAAGAAAAGTAAATCACACTTTTTTACCTCGAAACCTTACCGTTTTTCAATATTTTAGTTTCTTTGTAGTACCATTGCACAGTAGCGTTTAAACCTTACGCTACTTGTTTTTAAAGAAATTCTTGAAAATCCTCCAGATCTGTCCGCGCATACCGTACCCGCCCCACGATGGCGGTGCCATTGCCATGTACGACGTTACCAGCAACCTGGCCGCCGAAGGACACGACTGTTACAGTTTTAGCCATTAACACGCCCAAGCATTTTCAGCCGGCAAAGGTGCTGGAAGATAAAGCCCGCGTTATTGCCATTCCGGTTAATACCGATCTTTCCAAACGGAAAGCTTTCTTCAACTTTTTCAGCAACATTCCTTACAACCTTGAGCGGTTTATTTCGAAAGACGTTGCCCAGGTTCTTACCGCCTTGTTGCAAAAAGAAACCTTCGATATAATTCAGATAGAAGGCTTGTTTATGGCCTGGTACGTAGACCTGATCCGGGAACATAGTTCAGCCCCGGTAATCATGCGGTCGCATAATGTGGAGTACCTGATCTGGGAAAGACTGGCGGCCAATGAGAAAAATCCGCTGAAAAAAGTTTACCTCCGCTACCTGGCAAACGGTATTAAAAACTTCGAAAAAACCTACCTGAATAAATTCGATGCCATTGCCGCCATTACCGATGAGGATAAGCAACGCATGCTGGATATGGGCTGCCGGGTGCCCATCGAATTTATACCCGCCGGTGTAGAATTATCCCGGTTTACATCCGATCCTGAAGTTAAAGCCAAACCCCAAACCCTTTTCATTATCAGTTCGCTGAACTGGCTTCCCAACCTGGAAGGCATAGATTGGTTCCTGGAAAATGTCTGGAAAACGGTAGCCAAAACGCTGCCAAAACTCGAACTGCACATTGCCGGAAAATCGCCGCCCGAACATTTGCTCAAGCTAAATCTGCCGAATGTATTTGTGCACGGGTTCGTGCCGTCGGCTCCGGAATTTATGCAGCAGTACGACCTGATGCTGGTGCCTTTGCTTAGCGGCGGCGGCATGCGCATTAAAATAATTGAAGGCATGGCGCAGGGCAAATGCATCCTGACCACCAAAGTTGGCGCCGAAGGAATTTACTGCCACAACGGTACCGATATCCTGATCTATAATTCGCCGGAAGATTGGATTGAACAACTCACGCGCTATTACCAGGAACAACTACCGGTAGCGGAGATCGCCACTCAGGCCCAGAAACTGGTAGGGCAGGTATACGATAACAAACGCATTATCCGGAAATTTTTAACGCTTTATCAAAAAGTGCAGGCATGATCGTGGTAGCTGCCATTTTCTGGGTTTCCATTCTGTTGGTTTTGCACACTTACCTGTTCTTTCCGCTGCTTTTAAAAAAACTGGCCTCCGGGTTAAAACCAAACCAGCAACTCTACACCAGTCCCGAAGAATTACCGGAAGTGGCCGTACTGCTGGCGGCTTACAACGAAGCGGCCGTGATCGAAGAAAAGATCCGCAGCACTTTCCGGAGCAGTTACCCGGCGCAAAAGCTTTCGCTTTACATCGGCTCCGATAACTCCACCGATGGCACCGATCAGATGATAGAAAAGCTGAAAGCCGAATTTCCGGAGCTTCACTTTTTCCCGTTTACCGCCCGCACCGGCAAAATTGGAATTGTAAATTTTCTGGCGCAGGAAGCGAAGGCGCCCGTGCTGATCCTTACCGACGCCAACGTTTTCTTTGATAAAGATACCGTTTACCAGTTGGTAAAGCATTTTAAGAATCCGGCCATTAGCCTGGTAGGTGGCAACGTGCTGAATGAGGAGGTTAAACAGGAAGGAATTTCGGTTCAGGAACGTGCGTACCTGATGCGCGAAAACCTGATAAAATACCAGGAAGGTCTGATCTGGGGTACCATGATCGGGGCGTTTGGGGGCTGCTTTGCCGTACGAAGCCAAGATTTTGAGCCCACTCCGCCCAACTTTATTGTAGACGATTTTTACCTTTCCATGAAAGTGCTGGAGAAAGGGCAGCAAGGTATTAACGAACTGAAAGCTGTTTGCTACGAAGATGTTTCGAACCAGCTTTCGGAAGAATTCCGGCGGAAAGTGCGCATCTCCACCGGTAATTTTCAGAACCTGGCTACGTTCCGGCACCTGCTTTGGCCCCCTTTTACCGGGCTGGCTTTTTCCTTTCTTTCGCATAAGGTAATTCGCTGGTACACACCATTTTTGCTGCTCCTCATTTTTTTTAGCAACTTTGCATTGCTTTCCGAAGGCTGGGTGTACCAGATTACCTTCGCAGGGCAAATTTTACTTCCGGCAACTATCCTGGTGGACTGGTTGTTGAAAAAAATGAATATACACGTCCGGCTGTTCCGGTTTATCACCCATTTTTATAGCATGAATCTGGCTTTGTGGTTGGGTTGGTTCCGCTTTATGAAAGGTGTGCAAACCAGCGTCTGGACCCCAACCCAACGTTATCAAAAATAAAAACATGCTCCATTCCATAGAAGAAGCCATTGACGATATTAAAGCCGGTAAAGTAGTTATTGTGGTAGACGATGATGACCGCGAAAACGAAGGCGACTTTATTTGTGCCGCCCGCACCATTACGCCCGAAATCGTAAATTTTATGGCTACCCACGGCCGCGGCCTTATTTGCGCTGCCGCTTACTGGAAGAACGCTGCGAAGAACTGGGCCTGGAACTGATGGTAGGCCGCAATACCGCCCTGCACGCCACGCCTTTTACCGTTTCGGTAGATTTGATCGGGCATGGCTGTACCACCGGTATTTCGGCCATCGACCGGGCCAAAACCATTCTGGCCCTGGTAGACCCGAATACCGATCCGGAAATCTTGGGCAAACCCGGCCATATTTTTCCGCTGAAAGCCAAGAAAGAAGGCGTGTTGCGCCGAGCCGGCCATACCGAAGCTGCCGTTGATCTGGCCCGCTTGGCAGGTTTTGAACCGGCCGGCGTTTTGGTAGAGATCATGAACGAAGATGGCACCATGGCCCGCCTGCCGGACCTGGAAAAAGTAGCCGAACGGTTCAACCTGAAGCTGATCTCCATCAAAGACCTGATTGAATACCGCTTGCAGAAAGAAAGCCTGATTAACCGCGAAATTGCCGTGCAGATGCCTACCGAATACGGCAATTTCGATCTGTATGCCTTTACCCAGCGCAGTAACGGCGCCAAGCACCTGGCTTTGGTAAAAGGCACCTGGGAAGAAGACGAACCGGTTACTGGTGCGGGTGCATTCGTCGCTGCGTAACCGGCGATATTTTCGGTTCGTGCCGCTGCGATTGCGGGCCGCAATTGCACAAAGCCATGGAGATGATTGAGCAGGAAGGCAAAGGCGTGATTGTGTACATGAACCAGGAAGGCCGCGGCATTGGCTTGATAAATAAACTGAAAGCTTACAAATTGCAGGAGCAGGGCCGCGATACCGTAGAAGCCAACCTGGAGCTGGGTTTTGGCATGGATGAGCGCGATTACGGCGTAGGCGCCCAGATACTGCGTGACCTGGGCGTAACCAAAATGCGGCCTGATCACCAATAACCCGAAAAAACGCACCGGCTTAATCGGTTACGGCTTAGAAATAGTAGAAAGCGTGCCGATTGAAATTGCCCCCAACGAACATAATAAAGCCTACCTGACTACCAAACGCGATAAGCTGGGCCATACCATTCTGGGTTCTTAAACCCTTTCAAACAGGTTCAAATTTAATTAATTTCTGCAATTAGGGGCAGTATGGCTTTGTGCGGCCATTAAGGAAACTAGAAGTTATCTCAAAAATAGTTGTCATGTTGAGCGTTAGCGAAACAACTTGTTTGCTTTTGGCAATACGCTTCGTTCTGGCTTTTCTACTGGCCGCCGATAAGGTCCTTCAGAGCTACGCTCGCAATCTTCGCGCTCCCGCGCTCAATTGTGCTCAGGATGACAGGTGTATTTTTGAGATAACTTCTAGTAATATTTCAGAAAAGCCCGCATTTTTTTGGTTAGGTTATTTTTGGAAAAGGGAAATTCAGGATAATTATTAAGGCCATTAAGGTTTAAGTTGTTATATTGGGAACTTAAGTTTTTCTTATGCCGAAATCAAAGTTTCATCCCATTAAAGCCGGTCTTTTACTTTTTGGGATGCTTTTCCTACCGTTTTCGCTGGCTGCCCAATCGTTAATTCCGGTTGCGCTTCATTGGAAAAGTGCCATGGTGGTGCTTACCAATTCAGATACCCTAAAAGGTTCGGCCAGCCTGACCCTGCCGGAAGATATGATCAGGCTTTCGCAGCCGGATGGTTCTTCTGCTAATTTTTTACCTGCTGAGGTCCGGGCATTTTATGTGCAGGAACCAACTGGTATCGTTCCAACCCGTAGATCAGGAAATCTATTACTCGAACAACGACAATATGCACCTTATCTCTGGAATCAGGATAAAGATTACGGTACCAGGAAAGCGCCGGCTTTGTTTGTGGTAGTAGTTCCCGGTAAGTATTCGCTTTTATTGCGCGAACACAAAGAACAGTTGCAGATAAGCGGTGGTCCGTCTTTAGCAGGTCTGGCTTTAAGTTCAGCGGCTGCTTCCGCTCAACTGGCGCCGGGCGCTCCCTTGGCGGAACGCTTTTACCTGTCTATCTCCGGGCAGGAAGTAAAATGGCTACGCAATCCTAAAACGGATCTTTTAAAAAATTTTCCGGAAAGGGAAAAGCAGATCAGGAAGTTTGCGCAACAAAACGACCTTTCTTTTAACCGGATAGACCATCTGGCCCGCATTGTAGCCTACATCAATACCTTATAAGAAGCATCTTTTAAATTAACTAAGCTAACGGCCTCAGGTTAAATTCGAACCAAAATAATCTGAGCCCTGAAATATGAATTACTTTGAAAAAGCAAGCTGAAATGGTTTTATAGCCAACTAAATGCCGGGATTGCGGTTAAGGTATAGAACCATTCCAAAACAATAGAAGTTAATGAATTATAAAGGCGTTATTGCCATTTAACATTTTAAACTTTTTTTGTATTAGAAAATATGCATGTAAGATCTGCTGGCTTTCTGGCTTTTTTTATGGCACTTTTTGGGGCTTTTTCCCTGGCGTTTCCGGCCGGCGCCCAGCATATGCCGTTTGAAATTATCTGGGAAAAAGGCACCGTATATTTAACCTCCGGCGATTCCGTTTCGGGGCAGGTCCGGTTAACGTTACCAAAAGACATAGTAAGCGTACGGCAACCGAACGGGACCATAAGTGCTTTTGCTACGGTAAATGTGGCGGGCTTTAAAGTATACGAAGAAAAAAATACCGAAAACATGCGGACCAAATTCGGTCCCTTAGAATTTTTCCGCCGGTACCAGACCTACCCTTGGAACCATAATAAAGATTATAACAATTTCCTTTCGCCGGCTTTTTTTGTAGTAGTGCAACCCGGGCCTTATACGCTCCTAATGCGCGAAACCAAGATCCAGGCTTCTTCCGGCATGGGCAGCTATGCCAACATGGACCGCTACCGGACGGAACGAATCCTGCAGCATTTTTATCTGGCCAAGCCGGATCAGCAGATCGTACCGTTGCGCAATCCTAAAAAAGACCTGCAGAGTTTATTTCCGAAAGTAAAAAATCAACTGGTAGATTTTGCCAAAAAGGAAAAGCTGAATTTTGACGATCCGGTAGAGCTGGCCCGCATTGTGGAATTTTGTAACCGCTCCCTTTAACTTACTTTTACTTCCGTTTTCAATACCTTTTCGAAGGCCTGGATAGCTTCGTTCCGGCCAAAAACGTACAACAGGTCGCCAGTTAAAATAACGGTATTCCGGTGGATGTTCTCTACCAGTTCCTCCTTCCGTTTTATGGCCAGAATGGTAATGCCGAATTGTTCCCGCAGGTTAGACTCTTCCAGGTTAATCCCGGTAATTGTTGGGTTATGGGTTAGTACTTTTAAAGCAACCGTGGTCATGCTGGCCAGCTCCAACGACGCAACCCTAGGAAAAAGCGGCTCCCCGGAGAAGGACCGCATCATGGTATAATTGCCGGCCCTTATCTTATCTATGTAAGCCATTATATCGTCTTTAGGTACCAGGTATTTGTTCAGTACCCGGGTAAAGATCTCAACGGAGGTTTCCAGTTCCTCCGGAATTACTTCGTCGGCGCCCAGTCTTAGATTTTCTTCCATTTCCAGTACAAAAGCGGTGCGGGCTATGATGTGCACAGTTGGGCTCAGGGCCCTGATGTTGGCCACAATTTGTTTGGTAGCTTTGGAATCGGAAATGGCCACTACGGCAATGCGGGCCCGCGTAATTCCCAGGTGGTTCAGGATAATGCTGTGTACGGCATCGCCGTAAACAATAGGTTCGCCTAGCTGCCTTTCCCGCCGTACGGTTTCAGAATTCAATTCCAGAATATTGTAAGGAATACCAACCTGTTTGGCAGCGCGGGCAATGTGCTGTCCCGTTAATCCAAACCCGATAATGACAATATGGTCGTTATAATGTTCTTCTATTTTACCGGGAGCCACTTCCGGCCGGGCCCAGCCGCTAGGCAGTAACCTTAGTAGTTGGGTTGCCAGTGGGTTGGCCTGCATCATTACGAAGGGGGTAAGCGTCATGGTAAGCAGGGAAACCGACAAAAAATACTGGTAAGTCGTATCATCCATAAGTCCCACATCCAAACCCACCTTAGATAGAATAAAGGCAAATTCCCCCACCTGAAAAAGCGAAAAGCCTACCATTACGGTAGTGCGTAACGGGAAACCTAGCACGTAAGAGGCCAGGCTGGCAATAAAGCTTTTGGCAACCAACGTAATTACCGTAAAAAGGAGAATATAACCCAAATGGTCGCCCAGGAAGGAGAGGTTCAGGAGCATGCCAATAGACACGAAAAAGAAGCTGCTGAAAACTTCCCGGAACGGGATAATATTGGTAGTAGCCTGGTGGCTGTATTCCGATTCGGAAATTATAAGCCCGGCTAAGAAAGCGCCCAGCGATAAAGAAAGACCCATGCTGGAGGTTAAACCGGCCACGGCCAGGCAGATCACAATGGTGCTTAGCAGGAAAAGCTCTTTGCTGCGGGTAATGGTGATCCAATACAACAGTTTTGGCACCAGGTACCGGGCCGATACAAAAACGAAAATTATGATGAGCACGCCTTTACCCAAAAGCATGAGCACGGTAAAAAAGATATTTTCCGACTGGCCGGCCAGTAAGTGGAGTAACCAGCATCATGGGCACTACCACAATATCCTGAAAGATGAGGATAGCCAGGATCACTTTACCGTGCGGGCTGTTAACTTCGCGCCGGTCCTGGAGAAGCTTTAAGACAATGGCCGTGCTGCTGAGCGAAAACAAAAAACCGATAAACAACGACTGCGATAAAGTAAAACCAATGAAATATCCGGCCAGGTTGGCTGCCATAATGGTTACCAGCACCTGCGTGGCGCCGCCAATGAGCACGTACTTTTTTATGGACATTAACTCGGTAAGGGAGAACTCCAGGCCGATAATAAAGAGCAGCAGAATTACCCCGATCTCCGAAAGCATATCCACTTCGTGCGAGGCCTGAACCAGGTTTAAACCGGAGGGGCCGGCAATTAACCCGGTCATTAAAAAACCAAGAATGGTAGGCAGTTTTAACTTCTGGAAAATAAGGATAACCACTACGGCTAAACCCAGAATAATAATTATATCGGCGAGTAAAGGAATTTCCATAAAGTATTTAAATGACCCTGGCCGGGGCATTGAAATTTAGGCTGATTCTTTCCGTAGTCTTCTACAGGAAGCCAGTTTGGTTTGGCAGGTATTCGTATTTATTGCTTTTCGGTTACAGATACGTGATTCTGGTTTAAACGACAATGATTTTTTTTAATTTTAGCGGTTTTTTCTGAAAAGAATTTCTTTAGAAAATGATGGTGAGGTTGTTAACAGGCACAGCTTCTTCACTGTTAGAGGTCCCGGAATTTTAGCAAACCATACGACAACCCGGCAAAAACCAGAATATAGATAATAGCCGGAATTATGGCCAGGTGCGGAGCCAGCGATATGGTTGTTCCAAAAGCTGAATCGAGCACTTCCTGGCCCGGCATGGGAGTTAAGCTGCCCAAAGCTTTCATCGGGAAGAACTGGTCCAGGCTATCGGGAATGGGGTAGCGGATGATAGGCTCCAGCACTTTGGAGAAAAGAAGGAAAGCAATAATGGCCAACCCGTTTTTACGGATCAGGAAACCAAAGAACATGGCTAAAACCATATACCCTAAGGCCTGCACAAAATAATAGACCAGGTACATTAAATTGCCGGTAACTTTATCGGGGGTGGGGTTTTGCAGAATAATAATACCCAAAACCAAAACCCAGAACGGTAACCACCAGGGTAGCAATAAACGCCAGCAGAACAACTACCAGTAACTTGGCGGCAATTACATCGGTGCGGAAGTAACCGTCTATAACCTGCTGCCTTAAGGTCCGGAAACTGTATTCGTCGGTAATTAAAATAATAACCAGAATTCCCAGTAACAAATTAAAGTAACTGGCAATGTAAGTGAGTTTCATCCAGATGTCGGGGAAGTTATACAAGGAGGTACCGGCTTTCTGACCGTTTATTTCCAGGCTGCTGCTGCCCCTTATAATCAGGAAAAGCAGGATAGCAAAAATCGCCAGAATAACCCATGCTGTGCGGTAAGGCAATATTTTTCGAAGTTCAATACGCAAAAGGGAAAGCATATCTGCAGTTTTAGGAGATAGGTTACTTACAATATTTAGAAATAAAATTGGCCGCATTGGCTACCCCCAGTTCGCTGGCTTTCCGCCAGTCGGCGCAGGCGCCGGCATTGTCTACCACCGTTTTTTTGAGTACGCCCCGGTTAAAATAAGCTTCGGCCAGAGAAGCATCCAGTTCCAGAGCCTGGTTGTAATCGTTCAGGGCCGGGCGGTATTCTTTATTTTTGAATTTCAGGTTGGCCCGGTTCAGGTATGCTACCGCGTAACCAGGGTCTAAGGTAATGGCCTGGTTATAATCGGCCAGGGCGCCTTTGGCGTTGCCGGATTTTAATTTACACAAGCCCCGGTTATTAAAGGCTGCTTCGTAATTAGGTTTTAAATTGATGGCTTTATCGTAATCGGGGAGGGCTTTGGCCAGTTCTTTGTTTTTTACGTGAATATCCGCCCGGATCTTATAGGTTTCGGCATCGGCAGCGTTTTTAGCATCGGCGGTATTCAGGTCGGAGAGGGCTCCCGGCAGATCGCCCAGCTCAAATTTCAGCAGGCCGCGTTTGCGGTAAAGCTCACCGTTTTCGCGGTCAAGTTCTATTGCCCGGTTAAATTCTTCCAGGGCATCTTTTGGTTTGTTTTCTTCGATCTTAACTTCCGCTTTCACTTCGTGGATCTGGGAACGCTGCCGCTGACAGGCGCCGGCCAGTAATAAAATCAAAAGGAGTACTAAATAGTTTGTTTTCATGCGGGCGGAGGTGGTCCGGCGGTTTAAGTAGCTTACCGTAAAAATCAAATTTAGTTTTTTAAGGCTTTAATGGGTTTGCCGGTTTAGGGTTAGAAACAATTTCCTGCTAAACGTTTAATCCTAGCCGGTATTTACTTTTTTGGCCGATAACCCTACCATTTTTTTTTCGGTTTAGCCGGAAATCCTTTTAATAAACCGGAAATTTTTTTCTCACCGGTCTTAATCTTTTACGATCTCCAGGAACTGGCTTTCCAGGCTTTTTTTCCGGACGATTATCTGGGAAGCAATAATGCCGTTTTCAAACAAAGCCCGGTTTATTTCGGTACTGCCGGCACCATTTTTCAGGACCAGGTTCAACCAGCCCCGTTCGGTTTTGATGCTTTCTACAAATGGCAGGTTTTGGAGCAATAACAGTGCTTTATCGGGTTCCGGAATGGCCACCAGCACCTGGTCCTGCGATGCCAGAATTTCCGAAACCGGGCCGTTGGCTTTTAGTACGCCTTTTTGCAAAACCGCAACATGGGTGCATACTTTTTCTATCTCATCCAAAAGGTGGCTGGCAATTAAGATCGTTTTACCCTGGCTGGCAATGGTCAGGATCAATTCCCGTACATCGGCTATTCCCTGCGGGTCCAGGCCATTGGTAGGTTCGTCCAGCACCAGCACTTCCGGGTTTCCCAGCATGGCCGAAGCCAAAGCCAAGCGTTGTTTCATGCCCAGAGAGAAACTCCGGAAAGGAGAATCCTGGCGGGCAGTTAAACCGGTTAAGTTTAACACGTTGGCAATTTCCGTATGACTTACTTTTTTAATATCGGCTACGATCTCCAGGTTTTTGTAAGCGGAAAGGTAAGGGTAAAAATTAGGCGTTTCCAGAATAGCCCCGATGCGGCGTTTGACCGAGCCGGAATAAGGCTGGCCAAACCATTGGAACGTTCCGGCCGAAGCATTAAGCACATCCAGCACAATGCCCAGGGTGGTGGTTTTGCCGCTTCCGTTCGGGCCCAGCAGGCCGTAAATGCTGCCCTGCGGCACACTGAAACTTACGTTATGCAGCGCCTTTACAGAACCATAGTTTTTAGATAAACCCTGAATTTCAAGAATGTTGGACAAGGCAATTGGGGTTAAAATAAGTGAAATTATTGCGCCGGTTCCAGCACAAATTTGCTTTTTCGTTCGATCCGGGTGCGCGGGTCGAAAGTGAAATCATAATAAGCCGCTTCGCCTTTTTTGCCACTGATCAGCTTTTTTGACCGGCCGTATTCTTTGCCGCTCCGGTCGTAAACCTTCATGATCAGGGTATCCTGAAAACTTTGTTCGAAAATCAAATAAGCGGTAAGCAGGTTTTCAGGGCCCTGCGGGGAATTGGTGATGGCAAATTTTCCGGCTTTTAAACCTGCAGCAGCCACCGGCTCCGCTATTTGCAGCTTCGACTGGAAAGTCTGGTCTACGCCATCAGCCACGCCGTCGAAAAATTCGGAGGTGCCTTTGCCAACCGTTTGGCCGGTTTTACTGATAGAATCTTTGGCTGTACGCTTTACCCTGTCGCAGGAAAAAAAGGAAACTGCTAAAAATAAAAGCAAAAAAATGTTTTTCATAGCAAGCAAAAATAGGGTTTCCTGCGCAGGAAGCAAATTTTAAATCCGGTTGGGACTTTTTTGGTTAAAAAAGCTACCGTTTTCCGGTTAAAATCTGCCGCAATTCCGCCGCGTTTTTAACCCGAACCACCGGGTACCGCAAATGGGTATTTTCGTAATTATCAGAACGTTGGTAAATAAACTCCAATTGCTTCCGCGGGTTCTTTTTTAGTTCCGGATCGGCTTCAATTGCTTTAGCCAACGCAGCTTTCAGTTCCGGATCCTTCTTTAATAATCCGGCGGCGGTGTCCTCAAAAATGTAATCGGAAAAATATTCCTTCTGGCCTAAAATGCTATCGAAGAAATTCCAGGCGAAAAAAGAATCCGAAGCCTGCGGTTCCAGGGTTTCGATGAGGTAGCGGATATTTTTCTGATCGGTGAAAGCTATGTAGTCGCCTTCGAAATATTGCCACTGCTGGTTTTGGGTTTTAACTTTTACGTTGTAATGCAGGTAATGTCCTTCAAACGGCCGTGGTAACGATTCGTAACCCGTAATGATATAGCTTTCTACCGGTAATATCTGATCCGATTTTAATTGCTGCAATTCGATGCCGTTGCGTTTTAACCTTTCAATAATTTCGGGCCAGGCCTGCGGAATAATATAAGCTTCCGGTTTGGTAACGGAAACGGCCGGCTTGTAGGAATTGAAGAAATCGATCTTTTTGCTGAATGGTTTGCTGCGGTCGTAATACAAGCGGTCGGCGCCGGAAACTTCGCTTTTTTTGTTTGCCGATTCGTAGCCCAGAAAAGGGAGTTGTTCGGATTTGGTTTCTTCCAAAGCCCAGGTTACGGGGAATTGGGTTTGCTGCAGATCTTTGGCAAAAGCTTCCTGCCGTAGCTTTATAATTTTGGCAGCATCGCGGTTCGTAATTTTTATGTAATGGGTTAACAGTTCGTAGGTAGAAGCCACCCGTTGCGGAAAAGGCTTAAGCATGTGCGTTTCGGGCATAAACCCGATAGTGTTAAAAAGCGCCGCATAACCGGTACTGTAGCGCGGACTTTCCAGAAAACCAACAATGCCGGTTTCGGGGGTTTCGCCTTTGGAATTTACGTAGGGGATCATCGGGAATTTGGCGGTTTCCATGTTCCGGTAAAGTTCCGGCAGCATTTCGGTTTGCATGTAATTGCTTAAGCCCGGGCTGAGTTTGTCTTTCTGGGTGGCAATTAGCGTCATCACGTGCTGGTAATCGGCGCCGTTGCTGGTATGCGTTTCCACGAAAATATCGGGCTGCCATTCCTGAAAAATTTCCTGAAATGCTTTGGCGTTGCCTGATTCTGTTTTGATGTAATCGCGGTTCAGATCCAGGTTGCGGGCGTTGCCCCGGAAGCCGTAACTTTCCGGACCTTCCTGGTTGGCACGGGTGCCGGAGTTGCGGTTCAGCATGCCGTCTACGTTGTAAACCGGCGTGATAATAACTACCAGGTTTTTCAGGTGTTCACGCCATTCTGGCTTTTGCACCAGGTCGCGGGCCAGCATCATGCTGGCATCAATGCCTTCCGGTTCGCCTGGATGAATGCCGTTCTGAATAAATAAAATGCCTTTGTTTTGCTTCCGGATCTTATCGGGTTCAAATACTTTTTCCGGCGAAATAATGACCAGGTGCAGCGGCTTGCCAACGTCGGTTTTGCCGTACTCCCGCATTTTTATTTCCGGGTATTTTTTATCGAGCTTTTGGTACCAGGCAATGCATTCGGCGTAAGTGGCGGTCTGGTTGCCGTTGCCTTTTTCGTAAGGGGTTTTCCAGTCCGGAGTGGTTTTGCTATCGGCCATAAACGGTAGGGAAATGCAGGTAAAAAGTAAAAACGATTTCAGAAAATTCATTCCGGAAATTTAAGAAAAACAACGGTGTTTTTTATTGAAAATCTGCGGAAGGGTTGCCCCCGAATAACCGTAGAGCCATGACAATGCCTTGGCTCTACCTCAATGGCAAGGTTCCTACCTGTCGGCCAGGGTCGGGAAATATTTGGCGTCTAAACTATACCGCCCGGGACCGATAAAGATCAAACTGAAAAACAGAATTCCGGCTTCGATGGCATGAGAAGCACCGCCAAAACCATCGTCGCCTTTCAGGTGAACGATTGCCGCCACGATCATGGTAAAAACCAGCAGGAAATTGGTAACCCGGAAAAATAGACCCAAAACCAGAAACAATCCGCCAAAAAATTCGGCAAAGGCGGCCATAAAACCCCAGAAAGCAGGTGCGAAATCGATTCCCAGGTTCGCCATCGATCCGCCTATTTTAGTCCACATTTCAACCCCGCCGGTAATTTTGGGCCAGCCATGCAGCATGAACATTACGCCGATTCCGATACGAAGAAAAAGTAAACCCAGATCGCGGGAAGGGTAGTGGTTGCGGAGGAAGATCATTGGTTTAAAATTAATTTTGGAAGGATGAGAGAATAACTGCCCTAAAGTGAAGCAGAAGATGCAGTTAGCGTTTAAAGGACAAAGGTATTATACTATTAAAACTGAAAGCCAAGTTTCAAACCCAGTTGCTGGGATAAGAAAGTATCTGAAATTTTTTCAACTTCCGGCGGGTTGGTTAACGTGGCCGGAGGAGCATAATAAGGTAAACCTGACCAGAAATAGGTGGTTTTTGCATTCTTATGCCGTAAACCAAAACCGTAATAAACATCTAACAGCACCTTCTTTGTTTTGCCCAACCCGAAAAGCGTTATCGTATTGCCAACCAGGATTTTTCCGCCATAAATATTTAAATCCAGCGACTGCAAAGAGGCCCTTGATCTTCTATTATCCTGGCTTGGTGCAAAAGTGGTAACTAATTGTTGGTCGTAATAGCGGTAGCGGTAAAAAAGTTGGGGCGAAAAGTAAACCCTGGATCGTTTATGCTGGTCCGGATCAGTAAAATATTTAAGGGCGGCACTAACAAGAATTCCTTCTGAAAAGGGCATGCGTTCCGCATAGTCGGAAGTATTGAGATTTTTTATTAACCTGGACAAATGAACATTGTAGTTTATGCCATCTCTCCGCGATTTCTTATAACCTGCTGCGCACTCAAGCGAAAGCTGATTGGTTAAAGACCGTTCGTAGCCAATCTGTAATTCCTGCCGGATTAGCTGGCCGCCATTTACCCAAATAGTATGCGAAGGTTTTGCCTTTATTTTGGTTTCAAATGCAGGAACATCCGCCTGCCCGTTTACAATAAAGGCCTTAAATAGGTAAAACAGGAAAAAACCAACGGAAATTCTAGGCATGGCTGGTAACAAAATATTCAGCCAAGATATAAAAATTTCAGCCGCTAATAAACCGTTATTAAAATAACAAAAAAATGGTTATCGGGATTTGGGAGGGAATACCTGCTGCTTTTACCTGGTTAATTCTTTAGCTGGAAAACTATTATTATTAAGTGGGGTAATTTTGCTTTTTTTAAGGGTTTTAATGTCTTCGACCTGGCCTGCCAACTGAATAGAATGATGTTTCTTTACCTTCTCAAAGGTAAACCCTTCCGGATACCTTCTTTGGTTTTAAATTTGGGTCTAAGGAACTAAGAATATAAATAAAGGCAGCTGCAAGGGTACCAGTTGGGAATGGGTTTTATGATGAAAGTTGAATTTAAATTAAAATTGAAACCCAAGACGGAATCCCGCATGCAACGATGCTTTTGATTCTTCATACTTTTTAATTTGTGGCCGGTAATATGGGGACGACGGAGGTAAGTTCCGGTCATAATCATGGTAGTCAATTCTTGCATTTTTAAGCCGGTAACCAATACCTCCATAAAAATCTACTAAAAGACTATTTTTTTTTGTAAAATCAATTAGACTTATAGTTCTGCCTACCAGAAGTTTTCCCCCATAAATATGCATATCTACGGATTGTAAGCCACCATCAGAAGCCCGGCCATCATTATCTTTTTCGGTAGTAATTATAATTTTCTGGTTTTCAAAATAACGGTTACGGTAAAAAAACTGCGAAGCAACATAAGTACGGGCATATTCAGGATTTTTAGCTCCAGGGTAAATTTTGAATGAAATACCGCCTAGAATTCCTTCCGAAAAAGGCATTCGTTCAACATATTCATAAACCGGAAAATTAATTACTGAAGAAAGGGTAATTTCATAGGGTTGTTTTCCTGGTTTCGCATATTTGTACCCACCGGTTATTTCCAAAGCCAGCCAATCTGTTAAAAAACGCTCATAACTTAGCTGGATCTCCTTTCGAAATAGCTGCCCTCCGTTAAGCCAGATCGTTTGCCTTAATTTTGGTTGTAAGGTTGCCTTTGCCGAATCCTGAATTCCGGAGTTTTGCGGAAGAAATGCATAGCTTTTTCCGGCAGCCAGGAGCAGTAAAATAATAATCCAGGTTTTCTTCATAGCCTATAGAAACATACTCTAAGATAAGAAAACTTTTGTTACAAAGGTTTAGAACAATAAAATGCTGGTTACGGCCGCGCTATCCGGAACTTCTTCGGTTTTAATTTTATACAAAGGTTTGGGCGGAAAATTGCTGATATCCAACGTGAAGGCCATGCGCTGCTTTTCCGATAAAGCCACAAAATCAGCCTCACCCAACCCTACAAAGGATAGCAGATAAGTCTTTTTTACTTCGCCGAAAGTAGACCCCACCCGCAAGCCTTCTTTGGTACTGAATTTCGGGCTGACAATGCGAATGCGAAAAATTTTGCACGGTTTTTCTTCGCAGCTTTCTTCGGCTATCAGTAACAGTTCGTTGTTGTTTTTCCGGTTCCGGATCTCAAACGCGGTATAGCGCATTCCTTCCAGTTCCTTTACTGTTTCTTGCAGGTTTTCGGCGGGTACCAGTTTCTTAAGCGAATCTGCCGTGATGCCCACCGGAATAAAGCCGGCGGCGCCTGGTTTCAGATCAAATTGTTCTAAGGTAACGGCATCGGGTTCTTTACTTTTTTCGGCCTTTTCGCTACCGTTTTCGGGTTGTTTATTTTCGGGAGTCCGGTCCTGGGAGCAGGAAAGCAGCGTAAAGGTAATTGCTAAAAGGGAAAAACGGGTGAAAAAGCGCATAATTTTGGAATAGGGAAGGGTTCAGGAATTCTAACCGATGCAAGTTAGTTTTTTCTGTTTTTAAAATTCCCGGAAAGTGTTTTTCAAACTGCCTTTTTATTGCACCTGACCAGCCGCCCACAACAGAAAGGTTTTGTTTTTGGCGTATTTGGCCCGCAATTCGTAGAGTTTTACTTCATTAGAAAGCAAACTCATTTCCCGGGCATTTGTCAGGAAGAGCGAACTTTCGCCGGCCTCGAAACGGGTTTGCTCCGCATTGCGCAATAATTGCGATTGGCTTACCAGTTGTTCCTGTTGCACCAGCTGCTGTTCCAGCATGAGCCATTGGTTGTAAGCTGCCTGTACCTGGTTTTCCACTTCGCGCCGGGCTTGCTGGGTTTCCAGAGAATTATCTAAAAGCTTCAATTTTATAAGCTGGTATTTTCCCCGTTCGGCCCGCAGCAAAAGCGGATAACTGAAACTCAACCCGAATTTGTAATTGTCGCGCAGGAAATCGCCGGAAAAAGCTTCGCGATTCTGGGCCAGACGCCGCTGCAACAGGTAGTATTCGGCGTTTAATTTGGGTTTGAATTTATCGGCCTGAACTCGGCGGTCGAACTCCAGGATCTCATTTTTGATCTGCAGCTTTAACAATTCCGGGTGTTGCCGTTGGGCTTGTTCTTTTAACCGGCCCAGGGAATCAGCTGAAAGTGGCGTGAGGGTGCTGCCCAGATCTGCAGGGATTACATTTTGGGCAAGTTCTACCGGCACCAGGTCCTGCTGCCACAAATAATTGGAGATCAATAACCGGGCATTCTGAAATTGTACATCGGCTTCCTGGAACATGATCTGGCGCCGGCGGGCTTCCATAGAAGCCTCCACGGTGTCGATGGCCGCCAGGTCGCCGGAAACAGCTCTTTCAGAAACGGCCCGCAGGCGAACAGTGGCAAAGGTCAAACCTTGCGCATAGAGCTCCCGTTGCTGAAAAGCGAAATGCCAGTCCCAGTAATCTTTAGCGGCTTGTAAAAGCAGTTTGTTGATGGTTTTTACCCGTTCGGCTTCAAGCTGACCGGCGGCTAATTGGGCCTGTCGCAAAATAGCCCGCCGCTGATCGATCAATAATCCCTGGCCAATGGGCACCGAAACGCCGCCATAAAGCAGGCCATCGGCGGGTACCTGGTTCTGGGGGTTCAGGTAAAGGCCGCGGTTATCTTCCAGGCCGGCCTTAATTTCCGGGCCAAACCAGGTAGGTATCTTCAGATTGCTGTCCCAGACGCGGTAGTATTCTTTACCGCCGAATTCTTTGTTGTTGAAGTAGGTATTTACGCTGGGGTCGTACTGGCCGCGGGCAATACGAATTTCCTGGCGGGCCTGTTCGGGCAGGAGGGCAGCCTGTTTGGCTACCGGGTGGAACTTCAGGATCTGGTCGAAAAATTGTTCCAGGGTAAAGATATTGGCGGTTTTTGGAGCCTCAACCCTACCGTTTTCCAGCGCCGGAAAGTTGTTTTTTACCGGCAGCTGCGCCCAGCCAATTTCTGGAACCCAGAGTAAAACCATTAAAAAAAGCTTCCAGCCCAACTCCGGCAAAAACCGGTTGGTTTTATTTTTCATCGTCCTGACCAGTGTCATCTTTTTTAGGCTTTTGCTTTTCTTTGTAGGGGTCTGATGCCGGGCCATTCCGCGGAAAATCGGCCGGGAAACCGTTCAGCTGTCGCCAGATCTCATACCATATCGGTACGTTGCTAAGCAGCGCCCAGCCATATACGCCGGAACCGATCCGGAGCGGCTGCGGCCAGGGTTCCTGTTTTGGGTCAGGTACTACCAGCAGGCGGTATTTGCCGTTGGTATCCAGGTTATCGATCACGGCTACTTTGCCGGCGAAGGTTCCGGTGCTAACCGTAGGCCAGCCGCTGAAAACCAAAGTAGGCCAGCCTTCAAACTGTAACCTCACATCCTGGCCCCGCCGCAAAAGCGGAATATCCAGCGGGTCCACGTACAGTTCAGCAGCCAGATTCGGGGCATCGGGTACAATGGTAGCTAAGGCTTCCGATTCTTTAATAATTTCCCCGATGCCGGCTTTGAGTGTTTTTACTACGTAGCCGCACTGCGGCGCCGTGATCTGGTAGAAAGAACTCCGGATGGTCATGTTGCTGAGTTCGTTCCGGGCTTTGGCAATTTCGGAGGCGGTACTGAAAGCGTAAGAGCGGTTGGAGCTTTGTTCGGCCTGGGCTTTAGCAATTTTGTCGGCATATTCGGCGGATAAAGAGTTTAGCTCCAGCCGGGCGTTGATAAGTTCGTTGCGGGAAGTTGCCAGTTTGTTTTGCGCCGAAACCAGTTTGGCCTGCGCTTCCTGCTGCTTCAGCCGCGCGGATTCTACTTCGGTTAAAGACTTTAAGCCTTGTTTGTATAAATTATCCTGGCGCTCCAGCCGGACCTGTGCGATCTGGGCTTCGGTTCGTTCGGCAATAACATTCATGCTATCGGACTGAACTTTGAACCGGCTTTGGCGAACTTTATTCCGGGCTTTATCCAGGCTTACCTGCAAACCGCTCCGCAGCGCTTCCAGTTGCCGTTCTAGGTTTTCGGTTTTCTGTTGGGTGGCGGTAAGGGCTTCTTTTTTGGCATTAACTTGTTCATCGAGCCGTTCCAGTAAGGCTGGGTCCATGAATTTTTCCTTTACTTCGGCCAGGCTTACCAGCGTATCGCCTTTTTCTACCAGCTGCCCTTCGCGCACGTGCCACTTCTGAATGCGGCCGGCAATAGTGCTGTTAATGGTCTGGGGCCGGTCTTCGGGCGAAATGGTGGTAAGCGTGCCGTAGGAATTGATGTTCTGGGTCCAGGGTAGAAACAGCAGCAATACCAACGCGCCGAAAATACCGGCGCACCACAACGCCAAAGCTTTGCCCCAGCGGGGGGTGCGGGCCAGTTCCAACGCCTGAAAACCGGTTACCGGGGCATGTTGTTTTTCGATCAGTTTCATAAAGCTATTGGTTTACCGATTAAATCCTGAAATAGGGTATGTTTGCTCACCTCATGATACGGACCATCGGCGGCGATTTTTCCCTGGTATAGCAGCATGGTCCGGTTGCAAAGCTGCATCACTTCCGGATCGTTGGAGATCAGCAAAACGGTCCACTGGCGTTCGGGCGCTAATAAAAGTTTTAGCAGGCGGGCTTTTTCATTTTTATCGAAACCGGTTATCAGTTCGTCCAGGATCAGGAATCTGGGTTGAAGCACCAGGCTTCGGGCCACGATCATTTTGCGGGCCAGCGAATGCGGCAACTGGTAACTGCCGGCGCTTAGGTGGGTGTGCAACCCTTCGGGCGCCTGTTCCACATAATCTTTCAGGCCGGCTACATCCAAGGCCCAGAGCACATCTTTTACCGGCACGTGATTGCCCAGGGTCAGGTTTTCCAGCAATGTTCCGTCAAATAACTGCTCATGCGAAAGATTATCGCCGATGTGGCGGCGAAGATTGGCTTTGTTCAGGTTGCGGAGCGGCAAATTGTTGTAGGTTATGCTGCCTTCAAAGGAAGTGTAAAGTCCCAGTAAAAGGTGCAGCAAAGTCGTTTTTCCGGAATTGTTGGCCCCGGCCAGGCAAACCCGTTCGCCCGAATTTAAGGTGAAGCTCACTTCCTGCAAAATGGTCTTTTTGATTTCGGGATAACTGAATTTCAGGTTCTTTACTTCTACCAGCATGCCTTCGTGGCCGGTAATCGCTTCCAGTTTGTAGCCCGACGGGTTTTCGATGGGCAGGTCCGTTACCATCCCGATCTTATCTAAACTGGTGAGTACGTCGTACACGTTTTCCAGCTTGATAATGATCTTTTCTACCGCCGTCATGATCAGGATGATGATAATTTCGGAAGCTACAAACTGCCCCAGGTTTATTTGCTGCTGCACTACCAGGATACAACCCAGAATAAGCAAACTGCCGGTAATTAAGGTTTTAAAACCTACGAAACTGAAATACTGCACCATAAGCACCCCGAAATGTTCGCGCCGCGCGTGCAGGTAATTGCTGACGTAGCCGTTGGAGCGGTCTAAGGGCAGGTTTGAATAGCCCGAAAGGCGGAATGTGCTTTGGGCGCGGGCCACTTCCTGCAACCAGTTTACCAGTTTGTATTTGTACTTAGATTCTACCAGGCTGCTTTTTATGCCGCTGGGGCCGGTTAAATATAAGATCAGGCCCAGCACCACGATCAGGATAATGCCCAGGAAAATAAAATACGGGTGGTAGAACGAAAGCAGGATCAGACCGAAAATGATCTGAATAACGGCCGTCGAAAAATCGATGAGAATTTTGGCAAATCCTTTCTGGAGCGAAATGGTATCGAAAAAGCGGTTTACCAGTTCCGGCGGATAATAGTTGCGGAGGTTTTCCAGTTTGAGGCGGGGAATCCGGAAGGCAAATTCAAAAGCGGTGCGGGCAAAAATGCGCTGCTGAATGAATTCTACCAGCCACAACTGCATAACCTGCAAACCGCCCGTGATCAGGATGCCCAGAATAATAAAAGAGATCAGCACCACCACCGAAGCGGAAACCTGCCCGGTAGCCATAAAGCTAACAATACTCTGAATTCCCAACGGTAAGGATAAACTGATAAGCCCCATTAAAACCGCATAAATATACAGGTACCCAATCGCGCTTTTTTCGGCCATAACCAGCTGAATAAAACGGGCCATGGGTTTTGTTTTGGCAGAACTTTTGGCGCCGTCCGGGGTGTAGAGCGACTGGTACGGGAAGCAGAAAACCAGCGGTAATTCTTCGCCGTTTTCGGTGCTTTCCGTTACCATAGTGGCTAAAAAGGCTGGTAGTTCTTTCTTACTTAACGTTTGGGTCTGGTTGCCGGCCGGCGAAATCCGGGAAATAAGCAGCTTGTTGTTTTTATTAAGCACCACAACCGGTACCACCAGCCCATTCTCCGGCTGGAAAGCCAGAAGCGGCATTTTCTTTTCCAGAATTAAACTGGCTGCTTCGGCGGCAGTGGCATGTTGCTGAAAATAGGTCAGTTCCAGCGCTCCTCCCGTTTCGGCCAGTTCCAGCACAAAAGAAGGGATGTGCGCTACCAACGGAGCCACCTGGGCCGTTACCGGCGAAGGCGGATTTTGGTCCATCCGGAGCCCATAGTGCTGCCGGAAAAGGTGGTGAATGCGTAGGAGCAAAGGGGTATACATGCTTTTTTCTTTATCTGCCTTTAAATTTACCGGCTACTTTACTGATCCAAAACATTATCAAGTTTAAAGCTCAAAATGTTTTAATTCTTTTTCGATTAGCTATTAAAATGATTTTACCGGCTTTGTTTCGGACCCGACAAATATAAATGGATTTTTTCATTATAAAAGCTATACTTATTAAAATGATAGTAAAACTATCAAATATAATTGCAAGTTTCATAATTGCGAAAAAATCTGCTTAAATCTTCTGATTGATTAAGATAGTCAATCCTCCGGAAATTGAAATTTGGGATACTATTGGTTTTTATAGCCAATTGGCTACCGTTTTGGCGGGCCAGACCTGAGGGAAATTCGGTTTTTTAACCTGCTGGTAAATTTGATTTATCCGGCTTTCGGGGTACTTTTACGGTATAAAACCCTAGCATATTAACCCATGGCAAAGCCGCTGATCTTAGTTTCGAATGATGATGGCATTACCGCACCCGGAATCCGGACGCTGGTAAAAGTGATGAAGAAAATTGGCGAAGTGGTGGTAGTAGCCCCAAATAGTCCGCAATCGGGCATGGGGCACGCTATTACGATTGGCGAAACCCTGCGGCTGGACCGGTCGCTGGCATTTGAAGACATAGAAGCCTGGGAGTGTTCCGGCACCCCGGCCGATTGCGTAAAGCTGGCCAAACACCACGTATTGAAAGATCGCAGCCCCGATCTGGTAGTTAGCGGCATTAACCACGGTTCCAATTCCAGCATCAGCGTATTGTATTCCGGTACCATGTCGGCAGCCATAGAGGCGGCCATTGAAGGCCTTCCGGCCATTGGGTTTTCGCTTTGCGAATTTGGCCTCGAAGCTGATTTTTCCCACACCGAAGAATTTATTGAACGTATTGTGCGGGAAGCGCTGAAGAAAACCATTCCGGTGGGAACGGCCCTGAACGTAAATTTCCCGAAAAAAACGAACGAAAAGATCAAAGGCTTCCGGATCTGCCGGCAGGCCCGGGCCAAATGGCAGGAAGAATTCGATGAGCGCATCGATCCGAACAAACGCAAATATTACTGGATGACCGGTAATTTCGTAAACTTCGATAAAGGCGATGATACCGACGAATGGGCGCTGGCCAACAATTACGTTTCGGTGGTTCCCTGCCAATTCGATATGACCGCCCACCACACCATTGCCATTTTAAATAACGAATGGGATCTGGAGCCGGTTAAAAAGCTGAACCCGAAATACAAAGACAATTAATAGCCAGACTTAAGATAAAAGACTTAAGACATAAGACATAAGACCTGAGATATAAGATAATCTAATGTTTCCTGAACAGGCTTGATCTTTGCTTTTCCCGGATCTTTGAAATTGCCTTAGCGTACTTTTTAGGCGCAAAACTATAGCGTTTTCCTGCTGCTTTTGGGTAACAATCAGCATATTTTTTACTTTTGAAAAACTTGAATTTTAAATTATCGGTTTTATTCGGACTTATTGGGCTGGCGTTTTTTGGCCGGACCTAAGCCGGCGGCGGCACAAACCAAATATTGGGTAATGCTGAAAGATAAACCGGGCGTTTCCTTTAACCCGCATCAGTATTTTGATCAGAAGGCGCTCGAACGCCGCATCCGGCAACAATTACCCCTTTTTGACGAAACTGACAAGCCGCTTCATGCCGGTTATGTAAGCCAGGTGGCCAGCCAGGTAGATTCGGTGGCCGGGCAAAGCCGCTGGCTGAACGCAGTGGCCTGTTTTGCTACGTCGGCGCAGGTAAACCAACTTAAGAAATTAAGTTTTGTAGCTGAAATTATTCCCATGCAGCACAACCCGGCAACTTTCGCTGGCAAAACCTTTGAATTTGATCCGGAACTTAACCTCAATGAACGGGAGATCCTGAAAAACCAAACGGCCATTTTGGGAAGCGAAGCCTTTAAAAATAAAAACCTGAACGGAAAAGGAATCCGGATTGCCGTGCTGGATGCCGGTTTTACCGCGGTAGATAAAAGTCCGGCCTTCGAACATTTGCGCAGCGAAAAACGGATAATTAAAACCTGGGATTTCGTTAAAAAGCGGGAAAATGTATACAATTATGCCACCCACGGTACCATGGTGCTTTCCTGTATTGCCGGCCAGGTAAATAAACAGGATTTGGGCCTGGCAACCGGGGCGGAATTCCTGCTGGCCCGCACCGAACGCATGCAATCTGAACGTTTTTCGGAAGAAGAAAAATGGCTGGAAGCTATGGAATGGGCCGATAAAAACGGGGCCGATATTATAAATTCATCGCTGGGTTATACCTATAACCGTTATTTCCGGGAACAGATGGATGGCAAAACGTCGCTGGTTACCCGGGCGGCAAACATGGCCGCCGATAAAGGAATATTGGTGGTAAATGCTGCCGGCAACGACGGTAGCTCAAACTGGAAAACCTTAGGCGCTCCGGCCGATGGCAAAAACGTTCTGACCGTAGGCGGCATTGATCCGGATACCTACTTCCGGGCAGGTTTCAGCTCTTTCGGCCCTACCGCAGATAAACGGATGAAACCCAATGTTTCGGCTTTTGGGGTGGTTATAGCGGCCGGGCCCGATGGTTTTACCCAAACCCAGGGCACGTCTTTTGCCAGTCCGTTGGTAGCCGGTTTTGCGGCTTGTGCTTGGCAGGCAAAGCGGGAGCTAACCAACCTGGCGTTGTTTGCGGCAATTGAACAGGCGGGCCATTTATACCCGTATTACGATTATGCGCACGGTTTTGGGGTGCCGCAGGCCGCTTATTTTCTGGAAGACAGAGCCAACACCATTTTAACTACGAAGGAAAAAGCGCCTAAGCCTACCTTTGGTTTTACGAATCGTTACGATCAGATTGATATTGAATTAGACCCCTATATCCTGCCCGATCCCTGTGGGCTAATAGATAACCAGTCTGCCCTGCAACCGGAAAAGTTCCGGAATAAAGATTACCTGTATTACCACATTGTAAACCCGGCACATTTCCTGGATAAATATTACGTGGTGGAAGTTGGGTATGACACGAAGGCGGTAAGCATTAAAAACGAAGAATTGCGAAAAGGCTCCATTATTGAAGTGCACTATAAAGGTTTTACCGACCGGTATGCGTATTAAGCCCGAATTTTATGAAGAAATATTTACTGTTTTGGGGATTGTTGCTGGGCGTTTGGGTACCCGCCTTGGCGCAGAAAGTGCTTCTGGCTCAGGATGTAACCAAAGATACCGTAAAGCAAACCTTCGGGCCTAACCAGAAATATTTCGGGCACTTTTATACCGGCTTTGGCCTGGTAGCCGGACCTTCTGAGGCTAAAGGCAGCGCGGTGCAAAATCTGCGATCCAATGAATTCCTTTTCGGATACCGCTATAAATACAAAGTTGCCAGCTTTTATGCTCTGGGGCTCGATCTGGCTCTGAGCTTTCAATCTTTTAACCTGAAGCAACAGGCCGGTAAAACATTGCCAAATACGCAGTTATACGATAAGGAAAAGCTGAAATTTACAAATGCCGGCTTAGGGTTATACAACCGCTTTAATTTCGATAAACGGGGAAATTATATCGGGAAATACCTGGACCTTGGCGTTTACGGAAATTGGGTGCCGTTTAAAACCCACGTTTACCAGGATGACCATATTTTTGGGCTGATCGGTCCGTTAAGCGGCGTTAAAAAAGTAAAAGTGCGCGAAACCGGGTTGAAATATGTTGCAGATTTCAATTACGGTGCCCTGGCCCGCATTGGCACCAACCAGTTCGCGCTTTACGGCGCTTACCGGTTATCCGACCTGTTCGATAGCGGTTATGCGCAATTTAACGAAAATGGGATAAATGTTTTTGATTTCGCGGAATTGCCCCGGTTTATGATCGGGCTGCAGATCAGCCTGCATGAGTAATTAGTTTTTAATGTGCGGAGCCGTAACCCTGCCAATCTGAAGGCCTAACAACGCTCCGCCAAAAGAGCCTTTGGAATTTATGTTGCCAAACCCGTAAATGCCAATCCCAAAATATTGGGTTGGGGTCCAGAAAATCTGGGTTTCCAAAGGAAGCCCAATGGTGCCGGCCTGCTCACTTGGGCCTACGTAAGCTACTCCAGCCGAGCCGGAGATCATGGCATATTGCGTTTTATAGCTGCGGCCATACAAAGCACCTACGTCCCAGTTTTCGGTTCCGCCGCCATCAAAATCGTAATTTCTTACAAACCGGCCCGTAATAATATGACTCCTGAACTGGTGCGAAGCGCCAAAACCCAACGATCCGCCCAAAGTGCTAATACCCCCACCACCAAAAACCCAGTATAAATTTGGCGCCTTGTTGGTGGTTACCTTCTGAGCCTGGATGTTGCCAATAGAGGCAAAAAAAGCAAAAAACAATAACAGTTTCAGCTTTAAACGTGTAGATACTGGTCTCATCTTAGAATATTAGTTTCCGATAATATAGGCCTTACGCAAAAAAACGGCTGGGGATAATATAGTATTGAAAAAATTCAAAAAACAGTACCGACCGGCTTCCCTGCATAGCGGTGCTGGTGGTTAAAGCCAATTGATCCAGGTTTTGCAGGAAGATTATGGAGATTATAAAAAGCAAAAATCCAGGTACAAAAAAAGACCAGCTTTACGGGCCGGCCTTTTTTAAAAGAAGAAACAAATTGGTTGTTATTCCATTACCTTACTTAGAGGCATCATGAATAACAGTTAACTTAATTGGGTGGGCATACCACCGTTCGTTGTCACCAACTTGTTTTTTCTCAGCATCGAACGTTACTTTCATACCTTCTACTTTAAGGGCATCGGGCATATTACAGGCAACGTACCGCATTGAATTGTTAGGGTCCTGAATCACAAATGCAGGATCTTCGCCGTCAACCTGGTTTAATTGCATTACGATACCGGTTTCTTCCTTTAGAATATCGGTAGTAGCCCGGTCATCAAAATCGCAGGCCATAGCAGGTAACTCCATGGTCATGCTTTCAGCAAAGGTTTGTTTTAAAGAAGATTCTGCATCTGTTGCACCAGACGTTAGATCAAGACAACTGGTAAAACTAAAAGAAGAGACCAGTAAAATTGCGATTGTACTTTTGAAGTAATTTTTCATAGCTGTAAGTGTTAGATTCGTAAAGTAAAAAATTCGTAATCAACTTGTATATCGGTTTATACGCCCCTCTCAGAATCAGGTCATTGCAAGAAATTGTTGTGTTCGAATAATTATATTCTTTTGTTCGAAAATTTACAAAAAATGCACTATTCTTAGTAAATACCTTTCCCTTAAATTGAATTTTCAGGAAAAGTTCCGCCCAAAATGCATCTTTTCCAACGCCAATTTTGTCCGATTTTAACAGGTATTGTCCTCAGCTAAGCATTATTAACAGCAAACCTAACCAAACTGCTAATAGATAGCCTGCTGAAAATAGCGCCGTTATAAGTATCTTTGCCGCTATATTATTACCACATGATAATCAGAATCCGCATTTTTTCTTTTTTGGTGCTCCTGCTGGCCAGCGCAAACCAGGCCCTGGCCCAGAATTCCGATAGCCTTATAATCCGGAAGATCTTTAACGAAGCACTGACCAACCGCACCAGTTATGAACAGCTCGAATATTTAAGCAATAAGATAGGCGGCCGCCTGAGTGGTTCCAAAGAAGCCGAAAAAGCAGTGAACTGGACCAAAGCCGAAATGGATAAAATGGGCTTAGACCGGGTTTACCTGCAGGAAGTAATGGTGCCGCATTGGGTGCGGGGTGAAAAGGAAGAAGGAAAAATAGTAGGGAAAAAGGGTAAAAAAGTGGAGGTGCCGGTTTGCGCTCTGGGCGGCTCTGTAGCCACCGGCAAAAAAGGAATTACCGCTGAAGTTATAGAAGTGAAAACCCTGGAAGAAGTGGCGAAACTGGGTAAGGAAAAGATTTCCGGGAAGATCGTTTTCTTTAACAGGCCCATGGAGGCAGCGCACGTTTCTACGTTCCATGCTTACGGCGGGGCCGTTGACCAGCGGGGCCGGGGCGCCATTGAAGCTGCCAAATTCGGTGCGGTTGCCGTAATTGTGCGGTCTATGAACCTGGCTTTAGACGATTATCCGCATACTGGCGCTATGCGCTACGACGATAAAATAACCAAAATTCCGGCGGCGGCTATCAGTACGAATGGTGCAGAGTTATTAAGCCACCGCTTAAAAGACGAGCCCGGCCTGCAGTTCTATTTAAAGCAAAATCCGCAAACCCTGCCCGATGCTAAAAGCTATAATGTAATTGGCGAAATAAAAGGCACCGAAAACCCCGACGAAATAATTGTAGTTGGCGGCCACCTGGATTCGTGGGATCTGGGCGATGGCTCTCACGACGACGGCGCCGGGTGTGTACAATCTATGGAAGTTCTGCGCATTATGAAGGCCTTAAATATAAAGCCGAAACGCACCATCCGGGCTGTAATGTTCATGAACGAAGAAAATGGGGTACGGGGCGGCCTGAAATACGCCGAAGAAGCCAAAGTTAAAAACGAAAATCACATAGCCGCCATAGAATCAGATGCCGGCGGATTTACGCCCCGCGGTTTCGGCATAGAAGGCACTCCGAATCAGGTCAAAACCATTCAGAAGTGGAAAAGTCTGCTAGAGCCTTTCGGATTACAAAATATAGGAGCGGGCCACGGCGGAACCGATATAGGACCGTTGGCTAAGAATAACAAAGAAACGGTCCTGATTGGCCTGATGCCCGATTCGCAGCGTTATTTTGAAGTTCACCACGCCGCTTCCGACACCTTCGATAAAATAAACCAGCGTGAATTAGCGTTAGGAGCTGCTTCCATGGCCGCCCTTACCTACCTGCTTTCTGAATATGGGCTTTGAGTTAGTGATTAGTGATTAGTGATTAGTGATTAGTTTTTCAAAAAGTGAAAATTGACACTTTTTATAAAGGCATACTTAATATAAAGGCCTGCATATAAATAAAAAGACCACCTTTAGATAAAAGGTGGTCTTTTTTGTAACCCTTTTGGTCAGAAATCATACGCTATCACTAATCACTAATCACTAATCACTAATCACTAATCACTAATCACTAATCACTAATCACTAATCACTAATCACTAATCACTAATCACTAATCACTAATCACTTTCCTGCTCCCAGTCTATATGATCCAGAAGGGTAAGGGCTTCGCGAAGTACGCCGTTGAGCTGGGCTTTGTTTTCTGCTTCCAGGTTTTTCTCAAAAAGGGCCAGCATGTTTTCGCGGTCTTTGTTTACAAATACATCGGTATATAAATTATCGAAAGCTTCTACGCCGTTGTGCATCACCTGGTCGATTTCTTCGATCGATTTTGCATCTAAGGCCTGCAGCAATAATTCAACTACCAGCTTGCTTTCCGGGTTTTCCGATAAGCGGGTAAAAACCTGGATCAGGGCCGTGCCTATTCCCAGGCGCAGGCGTTCAAAGGCAAAAGCCAGTTCTTCGTCAAATTCAGCATTGGTTCGTGCCCGGTGTTTGTCTTCGGCAGCAATAAAATTTTCGTAAAGGTTTTTATTCAGAAGCTGCTTTTTAACCGGGCTATCCGGACCAAAAGCATTATCTAACAGGTATTCGAAGCTGGCTGCAGACATGGTAATTAATTTGAAATTTGAAGATGTGGAAATTTGAAAATGGATTTTCACAATAAATCTAATTGCGAAAGTAACAAATTTTAATCGGCCTGGCAGTTTTTTAGCGCAAAAGAGTACCGTTTTTACACTTTTTCAGGAACACCGATATAAAGTCCATCGGTCCGTTTTTCAACCGGATATGTCTGAGCGTCGCGGGTGCGGTTCCTGCATTCGGCTCCCGAAATTAAATGGTACCGGTAGCTGTGCCAGGGACAAACCACTTCGTTCAGGTAATTGGTGGTGCCTTTGCTCAGCGATTCGCCCAGGTGCGGACAAGCATCGGCTACGGCGTAAAAACCGGTATTGGTATGTGCCAGGCAGATTTTTGTACCATTTATCACAATCTGCCTTGCTTTGGTAACCGGTATAGCCTTAGCCGCTTCCTCCTCAGATTCAAATAGCTTTATCCATTCCATTTTTATGAGATTAATGATTAATGATTAATTATCGGGAACATAAATTAATCAACAATTAGCAATCAACAATTAAGCAATTAAACAATTAAGCCATTAATAAGGAACTGTCGCCGTAACTCAGAAAACGGTAATTGTTTTCCAGGGCATGCTTGTAAATTTCTTTCCAGCTTTCGCCAACCAGAGCCGCCACCAATAATAATAAGGTGCTGCCGGGTTGGTGAAAGTTGGTTACCAGGCCGGAACAGATCTTAAAATCGTATCCCGGCGCAATAATGATCTGGGTAGAGGCCTGCAACAGATCGGTATCGTTTTGGGCTAAAAAAGTCAGGAGGGCTTCTAACGCTTCATTTACCGGAATATCTGCTTCTCCGGTATAAGGCTGCCATTGGCTTACTTCCAGGTTTTTAGGATCCAGCTCCGGGTTTTTGAGAACGTTCATGCCCAGCCAGTATAAACTTTCAAGCGTACGCATAGAAGTAGTGCCTACCGGAATAACCGGGTGAGGGAAATGCGCCAGCAATTCTTTAATAAGACTTCCCGAAATAAGGATTTGTTCAGCATGCATGGCATGGTCTTCCATTCTTTCGGCTTTAACCGGCTTGAAAGTGCCGGCGCCAACGTGGAGAGTAAGGTAAGCTGTTTTAAGGCCGCACTCCTGCAGTTTGGCAAAAACCTGGGGGGTAAAGTGCAGTCCGGCGGTAGGAGCGGCTACGGCGCCTTCCTGCCGGGCATAAACCGTTTGGTAACGGGTCAGGTCGGCTTCGGTGGCATCGCGTTTAAAATATGGAGGTAAGGGCAGGTTGCCGGCTCCGGACAAAACTTCGGCAAAAGTCAGCTCCGCGGGTTCCCAGGAAAATTTAATTAAATAGCTTCCTTCTTCCCGGGTTGTTTTTTCGGCCTTTAATGATGCCTGATTTTTCCGCCAAAGTTAAAATTTAGGGTAAGTTCAGGTTCTTTCCATTTTTTGGCATTCCCTACCATACACCGCCAGACACAAGAACCGGTTTGCTGCATGGCCAGCTGGATTTCGGCAGTAGGTTATACCGGCTCCAAGCAAAACACTTCTATTATACTGCCGGTAGGGCGGGTGAAGAATAAGCGGGCCTGCACTACTTTGGTATCGTTAAAAAGTAGCAGGCTATTGGCGGGCAAAAGCTCCGGAATTTCACTAAAAGTATGATCTTTTATTTCCCTGCTGGTCAAAAAACAACAGTTTGGATTGGTCGCGCTGGCTTAACGGGAACTTCGCAATGCGGTCTTCCGGGCAGGGAATATTGGTAATCTTCTATCTTTAAGTCTTTCGGATGGATCGGCATTGTGTCTAATTGAGAAAATTTCAAAAATAGGCTTTTAAAGCTTTTTAAGCAGGTTTTTAAAGTTTGTAAGATGAAAAAGCGGCGAAAAACCTGCTTATATAGGTTAAATTTAATGAAAATGTCCTTCGGGCTGAGTGCTACCATCTTCGGGAATAGTTATAAACGCTAATCAGAAGCGGGGCGTTAAAGGACTATAAAACAAATTAGCACTCAATTTTCAAGAATATAAATTTAAAAGTTATGAAGAAGTTTTTCAAAATGTAGCAGGTAGTTGTTGTAATGGTGATGTCGGTATTCCTGTTCTCTTGTGAAAAATCTGAAATGGATAGCTTAATTCCAAGCGCCCAGGCCGAAGAGAAAAAAGGCGGCGTTCCGGCCCACACAATTACCCCATCTTCTCTGAAACTGCCGATACAGCTATACATCATAGCTTTTTACGGCAACACCCCTAATTTAAATACCGAAGCCGATGTTCAGAACTTGGCTACCAGCATTGCCGGTCCCATCAACTTCGACCATACATTTTTTGAAGGAACAAAAGGCTTTGCCGCTCCGCTTACTGTAACCCAAGCCAATTTATTCCGTAACGATTCACGCGTGGAATTTGTCGAGATCGACGGACCAATTTATCCGTGTTAACCCGATAATCTGAGGTTAATATATTAAAACTTTTTTCATTGTTAGGTAGTTTTACTGAGGACCGCTTTCTGATATATCAGGAAAGCGGTTTTCTTTTTAACCCGGTTTTAAGCCGGATCTACATCTACCACCACCCGCAGATTTTTAAATTCCTTTTGCTGTTTTAAATCAAAAATAGCCTCGCGCAATCTGGTTCTTGGTTTCTTTTCCGCCGACATGGTTCCGTGGCAGCTTTATATGAGATTTCATTCAGAAAACAAATTCCGGATTTTAAAAATATAAGGCATTTCCGGCCCCAGCACATGTTGCCCGCCAGCCGGTCGGCAAATTCTTTGGTAAAGCCACCGCCGTCTTCGCTTATTTTCTCGTCCAGGTGCTTTACCGTAATCCTGATAACGCGCACAAAAGGAGGGAAGCTATATTTGCGCCGTTCGTTTATTTCGTGTTCGTACAAAGCCAGATAATCATTTTCGATTACTTTCTGAAAAATAGGCTGGTTCGGATTAGCCGGTTTGGATAATTACTTTGCCTTTTTTGCCTTTGCGCCCGGCCCGGCCGCTTACCTGCACAAACATCTGGTAAGCCCGCTCATGCGCCCGGAAATCAGGGTAATTGATAATACTATCGGCGTTGATAATACCTACTAGACTTACATTTTCAAAATCCAGGCCTTTGGTTACCATTTGGGTGCCCACCAACACATTGGTATCGTTTGTTCTCGAAATCCGAAATAATTTGCTGGTAAGCATTTTTGGCTTTGGTGGTATCCAAATCCATGCGCTGAATATTGGCTTCCGGCAACAGAATTTTAAGTTCGTCTTCTATTTTTTCGGTGCCAAAGCCTACGGTTTTCAGAGCCGGTAGAGCCGCAGGCCGGGCAATCGAGACGGCATTTTTTCGTGGTAGCCGCAATAATGGCAGCGCAATTCGTTGTTAAATTTATGGTAAGAAAGACTTACCGCGCAATTTTTACATTTCGGAATCCAGGCGCAATCGTGGCAGTTAATATAAGGCGCATAGCCGCGGCGGTTCTGAAACAAAATTACCTGTTCGTGCTTTTTAAGCTTGTTCTTCAATTTCGGCCAGTAAATTCTGCGAAAAATGGCTGTGCATGTTTTTCTTCAGCTGCTTCGCGGCGGGTATCAACCAATTCAATTTCGGGTAAGCCGGCTTCGCCGAAACGTTTGTTCATGGTAACCAAACCCCATTTGCCCTTGCGACAATTATAATAGGTTTCTACCGAAGGCGTAGCGGAACCCAGTAATGTTTTAGCCCGATGGTAAGTGGCCAGCATTAAAGCTACTTCGCGGGCATTATAGCGCGGCGCGGGTCGTATTGCTTGTACGACGACTCGTGTTCCTCATCCACAATAATGAGCGAAAAGTTATGGAAAGGCAGAAAATAGCGGAACGCACGCCCACTACCACCGAAAACCGGCCGGATAAAATGCCGTTCCAGACTTCAGCCCGTTCGTTATCCGAAAATTTAGAATGATACACGCCCAGCCGGTTGCCAAAAACTTTCATTAGGCGGGTTACAATCTGGGCGGTAAGGGCAATTTCGGGCAACAGGTACAACACCTGGCCGCCACCTTCCATTGCTTTTTTAATCAGGTCGATGTAAACTTCGGTTTTGCCGCTACCGGTAATGCCGTGCAGCAATACAATATCTTTTTCGGCAAATAAAGACAGAACTTCGTCGCGGGCCTTCGGTCTGGTGCTCCGATAAGCTGGAAGGCGCAGTTTTTTCACTGTATCATCTACCGGAAACCGCGAAACAATCTCCTCAAATTGCTCCAGAATGCCTTTTTTCAGCAAGCGAATTAATGGCCGAAAGCGAAAGATGCGGGTTAGACGTAAGCAGGTTTTTATCAAGGCCTTTTATCGTTCAAATGCACATTTTGGTGTACCGGCACTTTCTGCAGATAATACATCACCACATCCAGTTGTTTCGGTTTGGCGGCCAGTTGCTCAAAAAGTTCTTCCAGCAGTTTCCGGTTCGTGAATAAATTGCGGATTAAGCCGTCACTTTCTTAACAATTTGGGCGTGTATTTATCCGCAATTTCCTCAAAAATAATAATGGCCTGTTTCTGAATAAGCGATTTAATTATTTTATGAAAATGCGTTATCTGCAACAAATTGCCTACTTCGGTAAAAGTTAAAGCGGGTGTTTGCTGAAAGCGCAAAAACAATTTTTTCTTCGTGCGCGGAAAGGGAAATTCGTTCTTTCTTCGGGGTTAAACTGCGGGTGCAACTGGATGCGCGATTCGCTGCTGAGTTTTAGAGCCGCCGGCAAAGCCGCATTAATTACTTCGCCAATGGTGCACATGTAATATTCGGCAATCCAGTTAAAAATCTTCAGCTGCGGCTGCGTTACTACCGGCTTTTCATCAATTACTTCCAGAATATATTTGGCCTGGTAACCTTCCGGCGGATTTTCGTGCACGGCGGCCACAATGCAACTTAGTACTTTTTTAGCCCCAAACTGCACAATCACGCGCCCGCCTACCAAAACCTCGTCGTTCATTTCGTAAGGCACGCGGTAGGTATATAGTTTAGGCAGCGGCAACGGCAGAATTACATCGGCAAACAAGCGTGAGTCGGCCGGGAATTTCGTCGTTCGGGTTAAAAAAAAGCGGAGAATCCAAGTAAAAAACGCTAGGGTTGGGCGGCTAAAAAGTAAATCCGCGGGGCAAAGGTCGGAAAAGGAGGGGAGAATTCCTTGTGGGATGAATGTGGGTTTGAAAATAACGGGTACGGAATTATTAATTAAAACTTCCCGAAACGCGGTTAAAAATTTATACGTATATTTATTTGTTAAATTATACGGCTATGCAAACCAAACTCACCATTTCATTAGACCGCCAGGTAATAGAACAGGCCAAAATCATGGCGAAAAAGAAAGGCCGCAGCCTATCGGAAATGATCGAAAATTACTTGAAAGTATTGGTTAAGAAGGACGCCTCAGAAGTTGAAATCTCCGCTGATATTAAAAAACTCCAAGGCTCCGTAAAACTTCCTGCTGATTTGAATTACAAAAAAGCGCTTCAGCAGTCCCTAAGTAAAAAGTACCAGTCATGAAACACTTTTTCCTGGACACTAATATTTTGCTTGATTTTCTAACGGACCGAAAGCCCTTTTCAGAACAGGCAGCAACTTTATTCCAATTCGCGAAGGACGATCAGGTAAAGGTATATGTAGCGGCCATTTCTTTTAATAATATTTATTACATCGTGCGGCAGGTGCAAACCCATGCCAAGACAATAGAACTGCTTAAAGGGCTAGCGGAATTGGTCCAGGTTATTGAAGTAGATGGCTCCGTTTTAAAGCAAGCCCTGAATTCCAGATTTAAAGATTTTGAAGATGCCATTCAGGTTTTTGCTGCCTTATCTGTTCCGGAAATTGAAGCCATTATTACCCGAAACCAGAAGGATTTTAAGCAAAGTGAACTTCCGGTTTTAGCACCCGATTCGGCAATTGCCTTAATTAAGCTTTCCTGATCTAACACTAAAATGCAACTCTCCGAAACCACCTCCTTAGAACCCATCGCCGACCACCACGCCGAACCAACCTTCGAATTGATCGATAAAAACCGTGCGCATTTAAAAACCTGGCTCCCGTGGGTAGATCGGATGCAATCAGTAACGGATTTCCTGAACTTTATTCAGGGAACAAAGCAGCGAATGGCCGAAAAGCAGGAAGTTTCTTATATGATCATCCACGAAGGAAAAGTTGCCGGGCGGATTGGTTTGTACTACCTCGATCACCAGAATAAAATTGCTTCTGTTGGGTACTGGCTCGGCGAAGAATTTCAGGGTAAAGGGTTAGTTTCTCAAACCTGTCAGGAAGTAATAAAGCACGGATTTACTTTCCTGGCCTTAAATCGCATCGAAATTAAATGCGCTACCGGAAACAAAAAAAGCCAGGCTATTCCGGAACGGTTAGGTTTTACCAAAGAAGGCATACTTCGACAGGCGGAATTGGTGAACGGCCAATTCCACGACCTGTATGTGTATTCGCTGCTTAAAGAAGATTGGGAAAAGGACTTGTAGCATTCGGAGCCGAACCGTTTAGTTGCGCTAAGGCCTCCTTCACCGTTTTTACCGGTAACTGGCAGGTTTTATTAAAGCACACATAGATCAGCGTTTCATCCGAAGCTCCGGCCCGGCCTTCCAATAAAGGGAGCTGGCTTTCCGGTTTATCGGTTCCCACTAAGATGGCGTTTGGCAGAAAGTTGACGCTTAATTCTTCCCGCAGCTTTTCAGCTTCCGGACCGGCAATTACAATTTCGGCTGGTGGCTGCAAGTTGCTGTAAATACATACTGGCCCAATTGGCCAGATAACCCGGTTCTTTTACCACCAGTTCCTGTACTTTTTTTAACATGTTCCCGGCGCGTTCGGTGTAGGTGCTTTCGTCAAAAAATAAGCCCAGCTGCCATAGATTTTGCGCCATTACGGAATTCGAAGCCGGAATTACGTTATCAAAAACTTCCTTTTTGCGGGCGATCAACTTTTCGGCATTCTGGTCGGTGAAATAAAAATGGTAGTCGTTTACGTCGGAAAAGTGCTCCAACACATAATCGGTTAAAGCGCGGGCATCCAGCAAATATTTTTCCTCAAAAGAAGCTTCGTAGACGCCAATTAAAGCTTTTATCAGCAACGCATAATCTTCCAGAAAACCCGGAATGCTGGCATTGCCGCGTTTATAATTCCGGTAAAGCTGCGACCCGATCCTCATGTTCTGCAGCAAAAATTCCGCGTTTACAATGGCCAGATCCAGAAATTCCTTTTCCCCAAACGCTTTGTAAGCATCCGTTAAACCCCGCAGCATCAGCGCATTCCAGCCTAGCAGAATTTTATCATCCAGCCCCGGCCGTACCCGTTCTATCCGGGCCATAATGATCTTTCGTTTCCATTCCTTAACCATTTCCTGAAGCATTTCCAGGTCCAGTTGATTTTCGCGGGCAAAGGCTTCGTTACTGATTTTTCGGTGCAGGATATTCTGGCCGTGTTCCCAATTCCCGGCGGCCGTAACGTTAAAGTATTTCGAAAAAAGTGGTTCTTCTTCGCCTAAGATCTGCTCCAGTTCGGCTTTGGTAAACACATAAAATTTTCCTTCCACGCCTTCGCTGTCGGCATCCAGGCTGGAGAAAAAGCCGCCTTCGTGGTCCATCAGTTCGCGCTCTACAAAATTGATTGTTTCGTAAACCACCTGCTTGTAAAGCGGATCTTTCGTAACCATGTAAGCTTCGGCGTATAAACTTACCAGCTGGCCATTGTCGTAAAGCATTTTTTCGAAGTGCGGCACCAGCCAGTCCTCATCGGTGCTGTAACGGGCAAAGCCGCCGGCCGCCTGGTCGTAAATGCCGCCGTAGGCCATTTCAGTTAGCGTTAAAATAAGCTGCGCCAGCGCATCCGTGTTTTGCGTCTGGTGGAAATAGCGTAGCAGGAACTGGTAATTGGCCGGCATCGGGAATTTGGGCGCCTGGCTCATACCGCCGCGTTTCCGGTCGAAGCGTTTGCCCAAATTCCGGTAAATTTCCTCCCTTTCTTCCGCCGAAAAGGTATTGGTTTCAGAGAATTTCAAACCGAATTTTTCCAGTTCATCGGTTTTGAGATGTTGCACGAATTGTTCCGCAGAAGCATCCAGTTCCGCCCGTTTGGTTTGATAGGCGTTGGCCACATTTTCCAACACCTGAACCCACTGCTCCGGCGGAAAATAAGTGCCTCCGTAAAAAGGTTTAGCCTCCGGATTCAGGAAAACGTTCAACGGCCAGCCGCCCTGCAACCCCATTGCCTGCAGCGCTTCCATGTAGATCTGATCCACATCCGGCCTTTCTTCGCGGTCCACTTTTATGCACACAAAATGCTCATTCATAAAACCGGCGATCTCCGCATCTTCAAAGCTCTGATGCTCCATTACATGGCACCAGTGGCAGGCCGCGTAACCAATACTCACCAATATCAGTTTGTCTTCCTGCTTCGCCTTTTCCAGCGCTTCTTTGCCCCACGGAAACCAATCTACCGGATTATGGGCATGCTGCAACAAATAAGGGCTCGATTCGTGAATGAGGCGGTTCGTTTTGCGGGAGTTATCGGACATGTGGCTGAAATTTAAACAAACTTAGTAATTGAAGTTACGCAGGATTTTCTGTCCCCCTTTGGAGGGGGTAGGGGGAGGATTTTTACTTTATTTAATTTAAAAAGAAAAATCAGGAATGCATGGTCCTCCCCCAACCCCCTCCAAAGGGGGACTTTTCTCTTGGAAGCATAACGAAACTTAGTACGTTCATTTACTTTTTTAGTCGGAAAAGGTAGCGATTTTAAAGCAAAAAAACCGCACGGCCCGGAGGCAATGCGGTTACTGAATTTGGTAAAATTAAGTTCTTAGAAGTGCTCTACGAAGCCAATTCAAAAGCAGTGTCATGTTGAGCGATAGCGAAACATCTTGTTGGCAGATTGCAGGGATGTTGTAGCTGGCATTTTTACCGGCCGCCGATAAGGTCCTTCGCTAACGCTCAGGATGACAGGTGTATTAAAGAGTAACTTTAAAGTTTTGGTTTTCTCTGAAATTTTAGCTTACTGAAGGCTTCTTTTTTCGGCCGGGTTTGCCCGGAGTTTTAGCAGTTTCCGGAACCGGTTTTTCTTTCGTTTTCGGCTTTGCTTTTTCCTTTGCCCCAGGTTTTGCTTTGGCCTTTGGTTTCGTTTCTGGCTTTGTCTTTGCCTTCGGTGGCACAGGAAACGTTTCCGGCACGGCAATTTCTATTTCCGGATTGGTGGCCGGTGCTTTTTTGGGTTTAGCCGGGCGTGCTGGTTTTTTGCTTTTGGTTTTCGATGGAGCCGGGGCCGGCGTTTCTTCCATAATTTCCCTGGCAGTGGCAAAAGGTACGGCAATAGTCTCCGTTACAGGTTGTGCTTCGGCATTTTTCGGCGTAACTTTTTTCGGTTTTCGGCCACGGGCAGGAGCTTTGGTTCGCGGCGGGGTCGGAATTTCAATTTCCGGGTTAATCGTGGTGGCAGGAGCTTCGGAAACTTCCGGGGCAGCATCAACTTGCGCTTTGCCTGATTCTCCCGGAAAATCCACCGTGGCTTCGGTAGTTTCAGGCGCGAAAAGATCCGGGAAGGTGGATTTCTTTTTCCGGTCGTTGCGGGTTTTGGCCGGGCGTTTGCCAGCTTTTGGCGAAACATTTTCCGCCGAATTTTCAGCAGTTATTTCCGCCGTTTTTTCTTCCGAAACGGTAGGGTTTTGAGGCGAAAAAGTCAGACTAGGTTCAGAGGTAGTTTCTGGCGCTAAAAGGTTGGCCATTTCATCCGAAGCTTCCGGCGTAAATGGTGTTTCTGCCGGGAACATTCCTTTTTTCTTCTTCCGGCTCTCCCGCCGTTTTGCTGATTTTGATTTAGCAGGCATAATTGGCCGTACCTGTTCGCTGGCAGCTTCGGAAAGGGTTTCGCCGTAATGGGTGATCGGGTGCTCCGGAACGGCTAAAACGGCGGTCAATTCGGCTTCTGCCTCCGTAGTTGGTTCTTCCTGTTTCACTTCGTCCGGAACGCGGGTGGTGCCCACTTCGGCCAGCGAAACAGTGTCATCGGTAAAAGCCGGACGTTTCTTTTTCTTCTTCTTTTTCTTTTTTCTCCGCGGTAGCCCATCTTCGGTCAGAGAAGGAACAGGCGATCCGGCCCCTTTGGCAAAGCTTTCTGCCGGTTCCGGTTTTTCTGATAATGTTTCTTCTCCTGCTTCGGTTTCCAGGCCATCCAAAAAATTAGATGCACGGTTAGCAGTTGCTATTTCCTCATCGTCTTCATCTTCCGAATCTTCTTCTTCCGGCTCCGGCAGCAGAATTACCTGGCTTTCGAACCAGGCTAACTCTTCGGTAACGTCGGTTTTCTCTTGCAAAGTCCGCAATTTCTCCAGCGTTTGCTGAATAAAGGCCTGGTGCTGCGGCGATTCCGGATGAAAAGGTTTGTGTTCTTTGGCCCGCAGAATTTTGTCCCACTCTTCGGTAAAAAGCTGGAATGTCGTTTCGAAGTAAGCGCCGGTAAATTTCTGCCAGATGTACGTTTCAGCCAGCGGGGTAGGGTGGAGCAGGTCTTCTTTGTAGAACCGGTAATCGCGCAGATCGTCGATCAGCAATTCATACGCCGGGAAATAAGTAATTTCCGGCAGGTTCTGCGACAGGAAATGCGTGGCCAGTCTTAAGACCGCTTTACTCACACTGTTCAGTTCCAGGGTATCTTTTACGTGCCGCACCGGGCTCACCGTTAAAACCAGTTTCAGGTTGGGGTTTAGTTCACGCAGCAAACTATGGGTTTCGGCAACGGTCGTAATAATTTCTTCCGGTAGCAGGGTTTCGCGGGTAAAATTATTGGCCGGCAGTTTATGGCAGTTCGCAACGGTTTCGCCGGTAATATTGAGCCGGAAAATATTGGCGGTGCCCAGAGTTAAGATCAGCGCATCGGCTTTTTTCAGGAAACGGCGGGTGAGCACAATGGCTTCGTCCAGCATTTCGTAAAGTTCTTCTTCGGTTTCGGCGGAAAAGGAAGAATGAAAATCGTAGGAATACCAGCGGCCGTTATTTTGTACAAAGGAATCGGCCAGTTCAATGTCGGCGCCGGCACAGACCTGGAGTAATTTACAGGCCGAAAGCGGGTTAAAGATAGTGCCGAACGGATTGGTTAGCGTTTCTACTTTGTATTTTTCCAGTTGCCGGCCAATCACTTCCGAAAAGCAGGAACCCACCGTAACGACTTTCGACGTTTGGCTTAGCTGGTAAGCGGCAGGAGTTGGGTGCAATTCGGTTCTGAAGTTCATGCGCAAACGGTATGGTTTCGGGGCGTAAAAGTATAAAAGAGTTTTAACCTTATCGGATAAAATGCGGCTAAAGTTGCCTGAGGTAAACAAAAAAACGCCCTGTTTTTAGTAACAGGGCGTTTTTATAGGGTTTAAAGCAAATGCTTACTCAGATACCACGTTAAATTTAACCTGGTGCTTCACTTCTTTGTGCAGAACAATAGAAGCGGTGTATTCACCGGCGTTTTTCACGTCGCTGTCGAAAGAGATCTTCTTACGGTCAACATCGATGCCTTTTGCTTTTAATGCTTCAGAAATTTGCAGGGTAGTAACTGCACCAAAGATCTTACCAGACTCACCTACGCGGGCCGGAATTTCTAAGGTCATGTCACCGATCTGATCCGCAATTGCCTGCGCATCGTTCTTGATCTTATCTGCTTTGTGCGCTGCCTGACGGATGTTCTCGGCAACTACTTTTTTGTTCGACTTGTCCGCCATTACTGCTAATCCCTGTGGGATCAGGTAATTACGGCCGAAACCTGGCTTTACAGTAACGATATCGTTTTTGAAGCCTACCCCTTTAATGTCGTCTTTTAAAATTAATTCCATCTCTTATAGCCTCCTTATTTTAACGAATCTGCTACGTAAGGCAAAATTGCCAAATGACGCGCGCGGGCAACTGCCTGCGATACGCGACGCTGAAATTTCAGGCTGGTACCGGTTAAACGGCGCGGTAATAATTTACCTTGCTCGTTCACGAACTTCAATAAAAATCACCGTCTTTGTAATCAATGTACTGAATGCCGTTTTTCTTGAAGCGGCAATATTTCTTGCGAGTATCCTGCTTGTGGACTCTTTCGTTTACTAAACTCATGATGTTTGTGCTTCTTTTTGTTGTTTTGCGGCTTTTTGCGTATTCATTTCGCCGTTGCGGCGACGCTCGTTGTAAGCAACAGCGTGCTTATCAAGAACTGTAGTCAGGAAGCGCACAATGCGCTCATCGCGGCGGTAAGCCAGTTCCAGGATGTCTACAATGGTAGCTGGGGCAGCAAATTCCATGAGCATGTAGAAACCCGTAGATTTCTTCTGAATTGGGTAAGCCAGTTTTTTAAGGCCCCAGTTCTCTTCATGGATAATGTCGGCGCCATTTTCCTTAAGCACCTGTCTGAACTTCTCGACCGTTTCCTGCACCTGCGCCTCGTTCAACAACGGGGTTAAGATGAAGACCGTTTCGTAATTTTTTAATACCATTTGGTTTAATTGTATATGGTTATGGTTATAAGGGTGCAAAGGTAAAAACTTTCTGCAACTCCTGCAAATCGGTAGGGTTTTATTCCGGAAAAGTGCTCAACGAAGGAACTGGCAATTTTTGCCTATATAATTAAGGAGTAAAATCAGGTATATAATAGTTTTTCTTAAAAGTGTATTTCAGACCGGGATCCCAATGGTAAAACCTTATTTCAAAGCTTTATTGAAGGCATTCAGGTATTTTTCGATGTAAAGGTGTTTGGTTTTGGCTTTGTACTGCATTATAAATCGTGGGTGTTCCAATGCAATAATTTCCCCAAAGAATTTTTCCTTTTCATTCAGCTTGCGAAGGAATTTTTCGTTTTTTCCGGTGCCAAAGCAAAAAGCCACGTCGGTTTGAATGCCGAAAGCCATTTGTTTGCGGGTACTTTCCACGATAAAATCATAAACCGCCGCAGTTAACGCCGGACTATCGTAGTAATTGTAATTTACTTCCTGGCCTTTGGCGCTGGTAGTGGTAAAACCCAACGGGCAAATAGAATGAATGTAAAAATGTTTATAAAATGCCTCCGGGCCGCCAAAAGCATTGATCACGTCATAAACGAAAACCGATGAAGGCTCATGCGTTTGTTTGCCGGAATAGGGAATTTGGCATTCGCTTACCAGCCGTTTGGAATCGGTAAAAGGCACGCCGGTAACGCCGGAACCAAACCGTCCTGGGTTAATTCCTAAAATAATATGGCGCGGGTTATTGTCGCTGTAATATTTCCTGTAAAATTGGGAAGAAGTTTCTAAAACCGTTTCGCTTTCCCGGAAAGGATTCATTATGCCTACGCCGGGCGGTAAGGTGCCGGTAAAATTCAGGTCCTTATTAAATGCAATAACTCGGTCGGCAAAAGTGGTCATGCGGGGAAGGTTAATAAAGCTTGAAAAAAAATGAAACTTAGCAAAACGGTATAAAGATCAAGGTAAAATCTCCGATCGCAGGAAATATAGAAACGCGGCCAACCTTAAAGCGGAAATAAAATTGCAAGATTCTCTTATTAAAAAGCCAAAATCCAGCCGTTATTCCGCCTCTTTCTCTAAAAATTAACCCGATTGGACTTGTAATAAACCCGGAAAACAGCTTCGGCTAATACTTATTGCTGAATTAAAACGGTAGTGTAAAATGATGAAAAAGTCCGGAAGATATAACTTAAATCATTTCATTTTATTTTACCGGTTTGCATCTGAATTTTAAAATATCCGAAAAAAACAAGCCTTAAAACCGCTAAAAAGGGCCATTTCGCCTATTTGTAAAAATTCTAAATAGCACCCGGTTTAAAAGTTAAAAAGCTGATATTTAAATGGTTAAACACCCGGGTTTGCCTAACAATATTAGCGTCCTAAAAATCAGGAATATTAAGTTTGATTAATAAAAATCGCATAGTAGATTTGTGGCCGTATTGAAATTCAATCTTGCCAACAATAACACTCTAAGCTATGATTAGCTGTACCCTTAGAATTAAGTACAAGCCCATTTTATCTTTTCTCGTTGCAACTTTCTTAACATTTTCGGTTTTCGCCCAAGGCGAACAGGCTGATGTTGCCAAAGACGGTGTAACGGCTGGCGCTACCGCAGCGCAGGCAGCCGGCGGCGACCCAGCCCTGATCTCAGCCGGCGATGCCCTCTTCAAAAATAACTGCGCAAGCTGCCACGGTCTGGACGATGTAGTAGTTGGCCCGGCTTTAAGAGGCGTAACCAAAAAGCATTCTCAGGCCTGGCTTATCAACTGGATCCGGAACTCATCTAAAATGGTGCAGCAGGGCGATAAAGAGGCCGTGAAGATCTTTAACGAATACCAGAAGCAGCAAATGCCAAGCTTCGCCTTTTCTGACGATGAGATCAAAGCTATTTTAGCCTATACCGATGCTGCGCCAACCGGACCAACCGGAACCGGTGCCAAAGGTGGCGAAGGTGTGATCGGTGAAAACCAGTTAGGTGCCGGCCTGGCAAATGATGCCGGCAAGTACATGGATATTCTCCTCATCTTATTAGTAGTGGTGCTTATTGTAATGGTAATTACCCTGATCATTATCGGTTCGGTAATGACCAACTACCTGAAAAAGAACCGCGAGTTATCGGAAGAAGACAGCGAAGTGCTTAACCAGCGTTTCGATGTAGGCAAAATTTTCAGATCAAAAGTTGTTCGCGGCCTGGCTCTGGCTATTTTCGTGATCGCTTTACTGGACCTTACCCTGGATAAAGTTTTAGGCGTAGGTATTCAACAGAATTACCAGCCAAAGCAGCCAATTGCCTTTTCGCATAAACTACACGCCGGCGACCATAAGATTGATTGTAACTATTGCCATACCTCGGTTTACAAAAGCCGAACGCCAACATTCCTTCGGCTAACATTTGTATGAACTGCCACAGCCAGATCAAAAAGGAATCTACCGAGATCAAGAAAATATACACGGCTATTGAAAAGAACCGGCCTATTGAATGGGTACGGGTGCACAACCTGCCGGATCTTGCATACTTTAACCACTCCCAGCACACCAACGTGGGCGGCGTAGAATGCCAGACCTGCCACGGACCAATCGAAACGATGGATGTGGTTTATCAATACTCACCGCTTACCATGGGCTGGTGTATCAATTGCCACCGCGAAACCCCTCTTAATACGCAGGGCAATGCCTATTACGATAACCTGGTGAAACTGCATGATGGTCAGAATGCCGGTGCTGCCTTTCACGGTGTCGTCTAATGGCGGTACGGAATGTTCTAAATGCCATTACTAATATTTTGTAATTAAAACTGTATCGAGTATTCTATATATAGTATGCAAGAATCAAAAAATACTGGAAAGGGCTGGAAGAGTTAGAACAATACTCCGGAATTCGCAAAGCAACTCATACAGGAGTTTGCGGAATTCCTTCCGGTAAAAGAGACTAACGGTTCAGATGCGCAGAAGCTGAAGTTGCTCCGCGTCGGGACTTTCTTAAAATTATTAGGTTTTGGTTTGGCTGCTGCCACCCTTGCTTCCTGCGAAGCGCCGGTAAGAAAAGCTATTCCTTACTTGAACAAACCAGAAGAAGTTGATCCGGGTATTGCCAACTGGTATGCTTCTACTTATTTTGAAGGCGGCGATTACAACAGCGTATTGGTTAAAACCCGCGAAGGTCGTCCTATTAAATTAGAAGGTAACCCGCTTTCGCCAATTACCAAAGGTGGTCTGAGCGCCAGAGCCCAGGCTTCCGTGTTGAGCCTTTACGATACCAACCGTCTTTCATTCTCCCATGAAAGCCGGCAAAGCCAGAAAGCTGGGAGCACTATTGATAGTGAGATCACCGGTCGTTTAGCGTCAGGCAACCGGCAAAGTGGTTTTGGTTTCCAACACCATTATCAGCCCTACAACCAAAAAAGCTATTGGGGAATTTGGCGGTAAATTTAGGTTATTTCGAACACGTAGTTTACGATCCGAATTCTGCTTCTGGTTTGGTAAAAGCCAACGGTGGCGTAGTTCCGGGTTACGATTTCAGCAAAGCCAAAGTAATTGTTTCCGTAGCTGCCGATTTCTTAGGCACCTGGTTATCGCCGGTAGAATATGCCAAACAGTATATTACTACCCGTAAGATCACCAAAGACCAATTCAGACATGTCGCGCCATTTCCAGTTCGAAAGCAACCTTATCGTTAACTGGTGCCAATGCCGATGTTCGCGTACCGATCAAACCTTCGGAAGAAGGCCTGGTGGTAGCTGCTATTTATAATAGCAAGTAGTTGGTGGCGGTTAAATGCCCCGGCTTATTCAAACAAAGCTATTAGATGAAGCTATCAGCGAATTATCTAGCTGCCCGGGGCGCGGCCTTTTAGTTGCCGGTTCAAACGATCAGGGTGTTCAGACCATGGTTCGGGCAATTAACCAGGCACTGGGTGCTGAAGGAACTACCATTAATACTGCTGCCCCATCTTACGTACGTCAGGGCGACGATGCGCACATGATGCGTTTTGTTAACTGAAATGAATGGCGGCGGAATTGGCGCAGTAATTTTCTATAATGCCAACCCGGTTTACGACCACCCAATGGCTGAGCAGATCGCCAAGGATTAAAGAAAGTTGGAACCAAGATTTCTTTTGCCGATCGGATAAACGAAACAGCTAAACTTTGCGATTACATTGCTCCGGATCATAACTACCTGGAAACCTGGAATGACTTCGAACCAAAAAGAGGTTATATAAGCTTATCGCAGCCAACTATTTCTCCTTTATTCAAAACCCGTCAGGCGCAGGAATCATTATTAAAGTGGTCAGGCAACAACACTGATTATTACATTACCTGCAAAATAATTATGCCGGCGTATTGGGCGGAGATTCCGGATGGGATAAAGCCGTACACGATGGCTGTAATTACAAATGCTGCTACTACCGGTCAGGCCATGCAGGATGCAACTGCCATGACCACGGCGGCAATTGGAGTTGCCTTAAACAAGGGCCGTCAGAACGGGATCGAATTAAAGATCTACGAAAAAGTAGGTATCGGTCCGGGTGGCATCGAAGCAAATAACCCTTGGTTACAGGAATTACCAGATCCTATTTCCAAAGCTACCTGGGATAATTATGTAACCATTCCGCGTCTCAATGGCCAAAGACAAAGGCATATGAGCAAAACGATGTGATCAAATTAACTGCAAACGGCAAATCCATTGACCTTACCGGCTTTGATCCAGCCAGGCCAGGCAAAAGATACAGTTGGGGTTGCTATTGGTTACGGCCGTACATCAGCCGGTAAAGTGGCCGATAATGTTGGGCGAAAATGCTTACCCACTGGCTACTGTAACGCCTAACGGTATTTTATTTAACGGTATCGTTACAATTAGAAAAAGTACCGGTTCCGAAAGAGATCGCCCAGACCCAGACGCACCATACCATAATGGACGTATGGTAGTGCAGGAATCTACTTTAGATAAATACAAAAAAAATCCGAAAAAGTAACGGAATATATAAAAATAGCTACTCCAGAAGGTCCGCAAAGACCATCTAAAGTATCTTTATGGCAGGATTACGAATACAAAAACCACCATTGGGGTATGGTTATCGACCTGAACTCCTGTATTGGTTGCGGTTCTTGCGTTGTAGGTTGTACATGTAGAAAATAACGTTGCCGTAGTTGGTAAGCAGGAAGTACTAAACCGTCGGGAAATGCACTGGATGCGGATCGACCGGTATTACAGCGTCCGATGCGAACACCGCGAAGAGGGTGGATTACCTGGAACCATGGAAGACCCATCCGAAAATCCGGCGGTAATCTTCCAGCCTATGCTTTGCCAGCACTGTAACCACGCACCATGCGAAACAGTTTGTCCGGTATTAGCTACTACCCACAGCTCCGAAGGTTTAAACCAGATGACCTATAACCGTTGCGTAGGTACCCGTTACTGCGCCAACAACTGTCCGTATAAAGTGCGCCGTTTTAACTGGTTCGCTTATCACTGATAACGAAAAGTTTGCGGATGCAAACTATGCCACAGAACACTGATTTAGGCCGGATGGTATTAAATCCGGATGTAACGGTACGGGCCCGTGGAGTAATGGAAAAATGCTCTTTCTGCGTGCAGCGTATTCAGTTAGGTAAACTGGAAGCTAAAAAAGAAGCGTCGTCGTCCGAAAGATGGTGAAATCGTGACAGCTTGTGCGCAGTCATGCCCAACCAATGCGATCGTATTCGGCGATATGAAAGATCCGAACAGCCAGGTCTCGTCAGATCCTGGAGCGGGAGCAGGGCGAACGTGCCTTCCACGTACTGGAAGAGATCAACGCTCAGCCGAACGTTACTTATCTAACTAAAATCAGAAACCTAGCTTAGATTAACTTAAATTTAGATAGAATTATGCAGCATGTATCTCCGATAAGAGAGCCTTTAGTAACAGGAGGGAAAACATACCACGACATCACCGAAGATGTCAGCCGGCAAGTAGAGGCAAAGCCAAACATCGCTGGGCAGTCGCCTTGCTCGTATCCTTGTTATTCCTGGGAATTTTTATCTATTCTGTTTACCGCACCTTGTGGTATGGTATAGGGGAATGGGGTTTGAATAAAACCGTAGGTTGGGCCTGGGATATTACCAACTTCGTGTGGTGGGTAGGTATTGGTCACGCCGGTACACTTATTTCTGCTATCCTTTTGCTGTTCCGCCAGAAATGGAGAAGCTCCATTAACCGTGCTGCCGAAGCGATGACCATCTTTGCGGTAATTTGTGCGGCAATGTTCCCGGTACTGCACATGGGCCGTCCATGGTTAGCTTATTGGGTCTTCCATTGCCAAATACTTTTGGTTCTTTATGGGTAAACTTCAATTCGCCGCTTCTTTGGGACGTATTTGCGATCTCAACTTATTTCTCCGTATCATTAGTATTCTGGTACATCGGTTTAATTCCTGATTTTGCTACCATCCGCGACCGGGCTACCGGTCCAATTGCCAGAAGAGCTATATGCTGTTGCTTAAGCTTCGGCTGGACTAGGTTCTGCTAAAGCACTGGTCACGTTACGAAACGGTATCCCTGATCTTGGCAGGTGTTTCTACGCCACTGGTACTTTCGGTACACACCATTGTATCCATGGACTTTGCAACTTCGGTTATTCCGGGCTGGCACACTACTATTTTCCCTCCTTACTTCGTGGCAGGTGCGATTTTCTCCGGTTTTGCGATGGTATTAACCCTGATGATCATTACCCGCGAAGTATTTCGAACTGGAAGATTATATTACCCTGGAGCACATCGAATCGATGAACAAGGTAATTATCCTGACAGGTTCTATTGTAGGGGTGGCTTATATCACCGAGTTCTTTATTGCCTGGTACTCAGGAGTAGAATACGAACAGTATGCCTTCATTAACCGGGCAACCGGTCCTTACTGGTGGGCTTACTGGTCGATGATGACTTGTAACGTAATTACACCGCAGCTTATTCTGGTTCCGAAAAATCCGAAGAAGCTTAACGGCCACTTTCATCATTTCGATTTTCGTGAATATTGGTATGTGGTTCGAGCGTTTTGTAATTATCGTTACCTCCCTGCACCGCGATTACTTGCCATCGAGCTGGGCCATGTTCTCCCCAACCATTATCGATGTCGGGATTTATGTAGGTACGTTAGGTTTATTCTTTACTTTGTTCCTGTTATTTGCCAAGTATTTCCCGGTAATAAACATGTTCGAAGTAAAAACTATCCTGAAATCATCTTCCGGAGTAGCGCATCCCATACGCATCATAATACAATGCACGCTACCGATCCACCAACTACAAACCATCCAAAACATGACTAATAAGAAATATGTTCTCGGCGTTTACGATGATGAAGAAGTACTGCTTCATGCCATCGAAAACATAAGAGCTGCCGGAACAAAAATTCACGAAGTTTTTTCGCCGTTCCCGATCCACGGAATTGATGATGCCTTAGGCATTGAGCGCTCCCGATTACCAATTGCTGCTTTCTTTTTACGGCTGCTGCGGTTTATCTTTCGCTTTGTGGATGCAGATCTATATGCTGGGTTTTGACTGGCCGATGATTATTGGTGGTAAACCGCACATTGCCCTGCCGGCTTTTATTCCGGTAACTTTTGAATTAACCGTATTATTTACCGCTCACGGTATGGTGATTAACTTTCCTGATCATTTCCGGATTATATCCCAAAACTCAAAGTGCAGGTAATGGACCTGCGCTCTACCGACGATAAATTTGTAATGGCAATTGAGGTGAAAGAAGGTAAAACCGATATGGCCCAATTAAGTACCTTGCTTCGCGATAACGGCGCAGTAGAAGTAAACGAGAAGGAGGTAGCCAGCATAATGAAAAAGCTTTTCAAAACGGGTGCCCAGGCATCAGCAATTCTTTTTTCTTCGGCCCTGCTATTTTCCTGCGACATTGATGCGCAAAAAGGCCGCGCCATGAGCGATAGCCCGGGCATGGAATATGCGCCACAAATGTATAACTCCATTCCTTACGAGTCTTTAAAGCAGGAAGAAGATAACAAATACAACCCAGGCGGATTGAATATGCGGGTTCCTGCCCGAAATACAGTTGCCCGGGGAAAAATGGGCTTTAAAGATTACTCTGCAGATACTGCCTCTATGGATGTAATGGGAGCCGGATTAAAGAACCCATTAACTGCCAATAATGAAAATCTGGAAGACGGCAAAGTGCTTTATATCCGTATTTGTGCCCACTGCCATGGCGAAGCAGGCGCCGGCGACGGATTGGTAGCTCCTAAATTTAAAGGGGTTGCCAACCTGACCGCAGCCAGCATTAAAGCCAAGCCGGTTGGTCATATTTACCAGGTAATTACCAAAGGAAGGGCCGGATGATGCCGCACAATACGCAGGTTAACCCAGACAGAACGCTGGAAAATTTCGATGTATGTAAAGCAGGTTCTTCAAGGGGAAGGGGCGCGCCGGCAACAAATGTTGATGTACCTGGAGGAGCAGACCAAACCAACGCTTCGACCAAAGCTGGTACAAACGAAATGACCGGAGTAGAAGCCCCGGCCCCGGGTAGCAGCGAATCTACCAACCCAGTAAAGAAATAAGCAAGGATAAACGAATTTAGATAATGATTCAGAAGAAAGACTCATTATTCCGAAGAAGACAAGCAACCGGTTCTTGATGATGATCGGGTTAGGGCTTGTACTTCTGGTGGTAGGCATAGTTATGATGATGTTTGCCGGTCCGGCGCACCACGATGCCCACGGCGCTGCAGCTGAAGCTGGCCATCATGCAACTACCTGGTACGAACGCCTGATGGCTAACCTTTGGCTGAATAATGTTTATTTTACCGGTATTGCAGTAATTGGTTTATTCTTTACCGCGGTGCAATATGTAGCTTATGCCGGCTGGTCGGTTTTAATTAAACGGGTACTGGAAGCCTTGGCTTATTACCTGCCGGTTGGGGCCGTTATCATGATCCTGGTGTTTTTATTACCGATCATTTTCACCGGTCATAACCCAATATTCCACTGGACCGATCATACCTTACACGAAGTAGGCAATCCTAATTACGACCCGATCATTGCCGGTAAATCAGGCTTCCTGAACATTACTTTTTATACTATCCGGATGGTAGTATATTTGCGGCCTGGATCTTTTTTGCCTGGTGGTTACGGAAACAATCTGTAGCGGAAGATCTGAACGGTGGTTTGGCTTATTATCACAAAAGCATTCGGTATTTCGGCAATGTTCCTGGTAGTATTCGGGGTTACTTCTTCTATTTCTGCCTGGGACTGGGTACTGTCTATTGATACGCACTGGTTCTCAGTACTATGTTTGGCTGGTACGTATTTGCAAGCTGGTTTGTTTCCGGTTTGGCAGCTACCACTCTTACTGTTATTTTACTGAAGCAGAATGGTTACCTTAAAATGGTTAAATGCCAATCACCTGCACGATCTAGGTAAATTTATATTTGCCTTCAGTATTTTCTGGACATATATCTGGTTCTCCCAGTTCATGCTGATCTGGTACGCAAACATTCCGGAAGAAGTCATTTATTTCCGCGAACGCTTAGGTGGTTATAACGATCACTATACCTGGATCTTTTTTACAAACCTGTTCATAAATTTTGTGTTCCCGTTCCTGGTGCTAATGACCCGCGATGCGAAACGCCAGATGATCATGTTAAAAATTGTTTGTATTGTTGTACTGTTCGGTCACTGGTTGGATTTTTACCTGATGATCATGCCAGGAACATTGCGTGGAGACAGCGGTTTTGGCTTGATTGAATTAGGCTGCGCCTTGACATTCCTGGGTTTATTCCTGATGCGTTTCACCAAAGGCTTACCAGATGCATCTCTGGTTCCGGTAAACCATCCGTTCCTGGAAGAGAGTGTTCACCATCATGTTTAGAATTAGATTAAAAGCGATATATAATGATTACGTTCGCTATAGCATTATCAGTACTTTTAGTAGTAGTGATATTAGTTTTACTGTTCCGAATTCAAACGTTGGCTTCCATATTTACCGGAAGTTCGCAGAAACGCATAAGCACACAGCAATAAAGTAAATGCCATACTGATGCTGTTATTCCTGATAGTGGGAGGCGCTGCTTTTATCTGGTCGTTGGATGGATAGCCAGGATGATTTCATATTGCCGGTTGCTTCTGTTCACGGGGTTTGGATCGATGAAATGTTCTGGACAACCATGATTATCATCGGCATTGTATTCGTGATAACCCAGGTGTTACTTTTCTGGTATTCTTATAAGTACCAGCACGGACGATAAACGGGCTTACTTATTATCCGCACAACAACAAACTGGAAATAATCTGGACCATTATTCCGGCAATTGTAATGGCATTGTTGGTATTCTAGGCTGGAAAACCTGGACTACAATTACAAACCCGGCTCCCCAGGAATGCTGTGGTGGTGGAAATTATGGGTAAGCAGTTTAACTGGATGGTGCGCTACCCGGGTGCAGACAATAAACTGGGTGTGGTTAAACATACCTTGATCGATGCAACAAACGAATTTGGTATTGACTTGACTGATCAAAGCCGGACACGATGACTTTATTCCAACTGAAATTCACGTACCAAAAGGCAAGCCGGTACTGTTAAAGATCCGTTCCCGAGATGTAATTCACAGTGTTTACGCCCCATTTCCGTCTGCAGATGCACGCGGTGCCAGGTATGCCAACCAAATTCTGGTTTGTTCCAACCAAAACAACTTCTGAAATGGCGAACGAAACTGGCAAGCCGGATTTCAAATATGAGATTGCCTGTAACCAGATCTGTGGCCGTGGTCACTTTGCCATGCGCATGGTAATTGTGGTAGATGAGCCGGAAGATTACGAAGCATGGGTTAGCAAACAGAAGTCATTTGTAGAAAGAACCCCGAACTGTTAACCAAATTAAAAGGCGATCCGGCTCAGGTTTTGCCTACCAATACGGTAACTCCTGAACCAAAAGAAGGTGAGCCAACGACGATGCAGGCAGAGCAGAGAAGAAAGTGCGGGAAGCAGCAGAAACGTTATAAGATTTAATTTAAAGTATTATGGCAAATACCAATATTACAGTAGATACTGATGTGCACGCAGCGCACGCGCATCACGAACATGATCACCATCATGATCAGCATTGCTTTGGAAATACGTTTTCAGCCAGGACCATAAAGTAATTGCCAAGCAATTTCTGATTCCTGGGTATTTTCTGGGCTTTTATTGGTGGAGCTTTATCTAGTCTTTTCCGGATTACAGTTAGGTTGGCCGGCAGCAACTTTCGACTGGCTGGAGCCAATCTTGGGAAGTGGGTAGAAGGCGGAAAGCTGAACCCGGAATTTTACCTGGCATATGGTTACCATGCACGGTACCATCATGGTATTCTTTGTACTTAACGGCAGGTTTGAGCGGTACTTTCAGTAACTTCCTTATTCCGCTTCAGATCGGTGCCCGCGATATGGCATCCGGTTTTATGAACATGTTTTCTTTCTGGTTCTTCTTCCTTTCCAGCGTTATCATGTTCTAATCGTTATTCCTCGAAACAGGACCTGCTTCTGCCGGATGGACCATTTATCCGCCTTTAAGTGCGTTGCCGCAGGCAATGCCCGGTTCAGGCGATGGTATGACCTATGTGGATCGTGGCTATGGCCTTTTTTATTGTGTCGCAGTTATTGGGTGGTATAAATTATATAACTACCATTATAAACCTGCGAACCCGCGGAATGTCCATGACTAAGTTGCCATTAACGATCTGGGCATTTTTCTTAACAGCTATTTTGGGTATTCTTTCTTTCCCGGTTTTATTCTCCTGCGTATTGCTATTGATCTTTGACCGTAGCTTTGGTACCAGTTTTTACTTATCTGAAATCTATGTAGCCGGACGAAGCTTTACCAAACGTTGGTGGTAGCCCGATTCTTATTCCAGCATTTATTCTGGTTCCTGGGTCACCCGGAAGTTTACATTGTTATTTTGCCGGCTTTGGGTATTGTTTCTGAAATTATTGCAACCAATGCCCGTAAGCCTATCTTTGGTTACCGGGCTATGATCGGTTCTATGTTAGGTATTTCGGTGCTTTCGTTCGTAGTTTGGGCGCACCACATGTTTGTTTCAGGTATGAATCCGTTCTTAGGTTCGGTGTTTATGTTCCTGACACTTGATCATTGCGGTTCCTTCGGCGGTAAAGGTATTTAACTGGATGGCTACTTTGTGGCGCGGTAATATCGTGTTCACCACTGCTATGATGTTTTCAATTGGTTTTGTTTCTTTGTTTATTTCGGGTGGTTTAACGGGTATTATTCTTGGTAACTCTGCCCTAGATATTCAGTTGCACAATACTTATTTCGTAGTAGCTCACTTCCACCTTGTAATGGGTAGCTGCGGCTTTCTTCGGTATGTTTGCCGGGGTTTACCACTGGTTCCCGAAAATGTTTGGCCGCATGATGGATGAGAAATTAGGTTATGTTCACTTCTGGTTAACTTTCTTAGGTGTTTACCTGGTATTCATGCCGATGCACTACGTTGGTATTGCCGGTTTCCCGCGCCGTTATTATTCTTGCACTGGTTTCGATGCTTTCAGTAAATTTGCAGACCTGAACATGTTTATTATCTGCCGCTGCTATTTTAGCGTTTATCGGCCAGTTTATATTCCTGTTTAACTTTGTGTACAGCATTTTCCGTGGCCGCAGAGCGCCATTAAATCCCTGGCATTCAAATACCTTGGAGTGGACTACGCCGGTTAATCCGGGTCATGGTAACTGGCCAGGTGAGATTCCAGCGGTTTACCGTTGGCCATACGATTACAGCAAGCCGGGTGCAGCAGAAGATTTTATTCCGCAAACCGTTCCTTTCTCTCAGACCCAGTCTTCCAATCTGCCACACGAAAGAGATTTCGAATAGGGGGGCTAAAGTTGCGAATCTGATGATATAAACCTGAATGACAGACTTTGAATTGCTTTCGAAGTCTGTCATTTAACTGAATAAGCCGTCCAACCAACTTTTTTAAGCAAAAAGAATAGCGTTTTTTCTACGGGTTTTTCAGCAATTTACCCTACCATTTTTTAGTAAGGGATTTTACATTTTTATGATGTAATTTTACGGCTCGAAAAGGATTTGAATTACCGGTAAAACCCAGAGAGAGATATGTTGACGCAGCAGTTAGAAAGAGAGGTATTAGAGGTTGGTTTGAAGCAGAAGGCTCAGGCTTATTTTCAGTTGTTGAAATTCCGTTTATCGTTAACGGTAGCTTTTTCCAGTGCCATTGGCTTTATGCTGGGTGGCTTTGGCCATCAGCTGGGTGGAAGTGCTCCTGATCATGATGGGTGGTTTGCTGGTAACCGGTTCGGCCAATACCATAAACCAGATCATTGAAAAGGACCTGGATAAGTTAATGAAACGGACAGCCAAACGGCCTTTGCCATTGGGAATTCTTTCGGTTAACGAAGCCATTGCCTTTACCATTTTAACCGGAGCCGCCGGTTTAGCTTTATTAGGCTTTTATTTTAACGCATTGGCTGCCGCTTTATCGCTGTTGTCGCTTATCCTTTACGGGTTTGTTTACACGCCCTTAAAGCGCATTTCGCCGATCTGCGTTTTTGTAGGCGCCATTCCGGGAGGCTTGCCGCCGCTTATTGGTTGGGTTGCCGCAACCGGGTTTATTGGAACCGAAGCTTGGTATTGTTTGGCATTCAGTTTATCTGGCAGTTTCCGCATTTCTGGGCCATTGCCTGGGTGCTGGATGATGATTACAAGCAGGCCGGTTTTAAAATGTTGCCAACGGCAGGAGGGAAGAATCTGAAAACTGCGATGCAGATCATGACCTATACTTTGCTGTTGATCCCATTAGGAATGTTGCCGATGCAGTTAGGTATGACCGGTTCAACTTCGGCAATAATTGCGGTAATTTGCGGCGTATTGTTTTTAATGCAGACCTTATATTTAATGCGGACCTGTACTAAAAAAGCTGCAATGAATATTATGTTCGGTTCGTTTTTGTATTTGCCGATCGTACAGATCGCGTTGGTTTTAGATAAGGTTTAGAGATATGATGGCAGGTGCCCTTAATAATAATAATTACAACGAAAACAAATCGGCCGGGGTACACCCGCTGAAATTTACGGTTTGGTTATTTATAATAAGCATTATCATGATGTTTGCCGCTTTTACCAGCGCTTACATTGTGCGTCGTTCAGAAGGTAACTGGCAGGATTTTGCCTTGCCGGAAGGCTTGCTGATCAATACGATCCTGATTTTGCTGAGCAGTGCAGCTTTGCAGTCGGCTATTTTGCCGCAAAGAAGGATAACTTGAAAGCAGTTAAAGGTATCTTTGATGCTTACTATTGGGTTAGGGGTTGCTTTCCTGGTCGGGCAGTGGGGCGTTTGGAGCGAACTGGTTAGTAACAATATCTTTTTTGGCGGAGCTACCGCTAACCCTTCCGGCTCATTTTTATATGTGCTGACCGGCGTACACGGTTTCCACTTAGTTACCGGCTTAATATTACCTGATAATAGTATTAATTTCAACTTTCCGGTTTAAAGTACATTCCAAAAAGCCTGGTACAACTGGAGATGTGCACAACCTACTGGCATTTTCTGGGTGCCCTTTGGGTTTACCTTTACCTTTTTCTGATAGTATACAAATAAGCAATATTACCGTAAAGACAAAGATTTAAAACGAATACCAAATCCAAACTATGAACAACAACAACACTGGAGCAGCCACGGACAGGTACCTGGGACGGTGGCAACGAACCATTTAAAGCGAGCTATGGAAAGCTAATGATGTGGTTTTTCCTGCTTTCGGATACTTTCACGTTTGCAGCTTTTTTAACCACGTATGGCCTGATCCGTCACCGGCACCACGCTTATACCGGCAACCCTGATGATTTTAATTTTTCGATGGACTGGTGGCCAATTCCGGAAAAAGTATTCAATGCTTTCCCGGGTCTGCATGGCATGGATCTGCCTTTGATGTTCGTGGCCTTAATGACCATGATTCTGATCTTAAGCTCGGTAACAATGGTATTGGCCGTAGAAGCCGGTCACCGGATGGACCAGAAAGATGTGCAGAAATGGTTATTGTGGACGATTTTATTTGGTAGCACTTTTATTGGTTGCCAGGCCTGGGAGTGGACTCACTTTATTCCGGTACTGAGGAAGGTATGACCTTAGCTAACGGCGCTAAATTTTTCGGGGCCAACCTGGTCCAGAATCAATACGGGCCGGCTTTATTCGCTGATTTGTTCTTCTTTATTACCGGTTTCCACGGAACGCACGTTTTCTCTGGTATTATCCTGTTAATTATCTTTTGTAAACACGGTAAATGGTACTTATCAGCGCCGGGGCCATTACGAAATGGTAGAGAAAATTGGTTTATACTGGCACTTTGTAGATTTAGTGTGGGTATTCGTATTTACCTTCTTCTACCTGGTGTAATTAAATTAGAAATTAAGAATTAGAAATTAGAAATTGAATGAGAGATTAAGAATTGGATAAAATGGATTTCGTGCTTAAAATTTAGCTGAATCATTTCTAATTCTTAATTTCTAATTCCTAATTAAAAATAAGACTATGGCATCACATTCTCCTCACGATCATCATAACCTGACGCCAGGCGAAATCCCACCGGCGCAAACCAAAGCCATCTGGCGATCTTTTTTATTCTTTGTGTTCTTACGGCCATAGAATTTGCGTTTGCATTCTCCATGGAGCCAGGCATGTTGCGGAACAGCATCTTTATTATCCTTACCATTTTTAAAGCCTTCTTTATTGTGGGGGAATTCATGCACTTAAAGCACGAAACTAAAAGCTTGATCTGGACAATTCTTGATTCCAACGGCTTTGTTGATTTGGTTACTTATTGCTTTGATTACCGAAGGTACTTTTTACGGCGAAAGCGTATTCAATTATTTTAAATACATAATGAACCCCAAAAAGGTACTTTTATTAGGCGCACTTTTAATAGTGCCTGTTTTGGTTTTCTTATTATTAAAAGGTTTCGGCACCAACCATTACGATCTGCCCTATTATTTTCCGCAGGTTACCGATGAAGGCGAAGCTTTAGTACAGAACGGCGATACGGTTTTCCGGAAGATCCCGGATTTCAGCCTGACTTCGCAGGAAGGCAAAACCGTTACGCAGCGCGACCTGGATAATTCTATCTATGTTGCCAATTTCTTCTTTACGTCGTGCCAGGGCATCTGCAAGAAAATGTCTTCGCAGATGACCCGGGTCCACGACAAATTCAAAAACGACCCTTCGGTTAAAATAATTTCCTATACGGTAGATCCGCAGCGTGATTCGGTTGAGGCATTGAAGCAATACGCCGAAATGTACCGCGCTGATCCTAAAAGCTGGTATTTTCTAACCGGCGCCAAAAAGGAAATTTACGACCTGGCCCAGCACGGTTACGTTCTTCCGGTTCAGGAAGGCCCGGATGGCACGGTGGATTTTGTGCACAGCGAAAAGTTTATTTTAGTAGATAAAGACAAACACGTTCGCGGCATTTATGACGGTACCAGCCAGAAGGATGTGGACCGCCTGATTACCGAAATTACCGTGCTGCAGCACGCGTATAAACAAAATGAAAAATAACGATTCCCGTTACCTGGCTATTATTGCGGTTCTTTCCATAGCCATTCCCGTAGTAGTTGCTTATTTGTTTTACATGCCGAAGAGCGGCGATACTGCCCCGGTTAACGTTTCCTTCCTTCCGAAACTTCACGCCATTCTTAATTCACTTACAGCCGTAGCTTTAGTGGTTGGCTATTACTTCATTAAGAAAGGCCGTCAGGCAGCCCACCGGGGAGCCATGCTTACCGCTTTTGTGCTTTCTTCCCTTTTCCTGATCTCTTACGTTACCTACCATTACTTCGGAAAATCAACTTCCTACGGTGGGGAAGGCATTATGCGAACGGTTTATCTTTTCATTCTGGTCACGCACATTATTCTGGCGGCCGTAATCGTTCCTCTGGTTTTGCTTACCGTATACTTTGCCATAACCGGTCAGTTCCGGAAACACACCCGGTTTTCCCGCTGGACGTTCCCAATCTGGCTTTATGTGGCAGTAACTGGGGTGTTGGTTTATTTTATGATTTCGCCGTATTATAGTTAACTTTGCGGCAGCAGAAATTACCAAATTGAAAGAAGGAGAATCTATGAAAGCGTTTTTGAGATCTGTTTTAGGTAGCCTGGTTTTAGCTTTGACCTTTACGCTGTTTACGCCGGAAGTTAAGGCCCAGGGTTGCGTTATGTGCAAGGCACAGGTTGGCGAACATAAAGACCAGGACGAAGCCAAACTGGTAGGCACCAGCCTGAATACCGGTATTCTTTACCTGATGGCAGCTCCTTACCTTTTAATTGGCACCATTGGTTTTATCTGGTACCGGAACAGCCGTAAGAAAGCCGCTTAATGGCCGAAACCTCTACGGTTAATGCGATGCTAAAGTGCCGATGCCCGCGGTGCCACCAGGGTGGTATGTTTTCTTACAGCACTTATAACCTCCGAAAATTTGATTTAATGCCCGAACTTTGTCCGGTATGTAGCCTCCGCTTTGACCGAGAACTTGGCTTTTACTGGGGCGCGATGTATTTCAGTTATTTTCTCTGTGTTTTTATTGTTGCCCTAACCGGCATAAGCCTCAACTACCTGGCAAACGACCCTGCAACCTGGGTTTATCTTACCGTTTCCATTTCATCCATTATTCTTTTTGCTCCTGCTCTTTTCAGGTACTCCCGGATGCTGATGCTATACCTTTTTGGCGGGGTTTCTTATGATCCGGAATTTCCGAAACAATAGTTATGGGTTATTTTTTGGATTCGCACGGTTTTTGTAATTAATTTAGGCAAAATCCTGAACCTTGAATTTTTCTCCCAAATTAATTATATACTTCTTTGTTGGTCTGGCTTGCATCTTACTGGGATGGTTTATTCACCGGGAAAGCAATTTAACCTTACTCAGCAAAGATATATCGGTAAGCACTTTTGAAGCCCGAACCGATAGCGTTTTAGCGCAGGCAGCGCGCCAGAGCACCCGGTTAGAGGTGGAATTACTGGCCGGCAACCATGATTTCCAAAGCTTACTCCAGCACAGCCGGTTCCCGGCATTCATTTTCGAGAACGGCCAACTGCTCTTTTGGTCAGATAACACCACGCTTTCCGACTTCGATGATATTCATGCTCTCAGGGAAGAGCAACTGGTGGAAAATAAATTCGGGAAATTCCTGGTTATTAAACAGGCCGTAGATCCTGATTTTTTAATTCTGGTTTGCGTGCCGCTGGAATACAATTACGGTATAACGAACCGCTACCTGGTTTCGGGACTTAACCCGGCGATCTTCGATGATCTGAAGGGTACGGTCGTATCGGAGCTGAGCCCTGACCTGCCGGAGATCTATTCGCCCCGGGGTAATTTCCTTTACTCCATTCGGTTTGAAAAGGAGGTGCAGCTGGCCGGGCAGGAAAATAAACTGGCCGCATTTTTATTTGGTGTTGCTATCCTGCTGGCCATTCTGATTCTGGTTGAAATAAGGAAGCTGTTGGAAAAGCGGGGACAGGATGCGTATGGTTTTCTGGTTTTTGCGGTGCTGGCCATTTTACTTCGGTTTTCGCTTTTGTATTTCAACTTTCCTGCTTCCGTATTTTCCGCCGGCCTTTTTAACCCGAAATACTATGCTGCTTCTTTTCTTTCGCCCTCCATTGGCGATCTGCTGATAAACGGCCTGCTGATCCTGCTGATCAGTTACGAAATGCTGCTGCTGGTCCGGAAAAAGATAACGCCGGATTTCCGGTTTCCGGTAAAAGCCGAATACCTGCCCTGGATTAAAATGGGGCTGATGGCGGTATTTTACTTTTTGGTTTATTTTCTATACCATTTTTACAGCAGCATTTACACCAATTCGCTCATTGTGCTGGATATTACCCAAAGCCTGCAATTCGATTTTTATAAGATCGCTTTGCTGGCAGCTATTCTGGTGCATTCGGCGGCCTTTATGGTTTTGAGTTACCTCTTGCTGCATGTTTACGGATTATTGCCGAAGTTTAATTTTTCTTACGGGTTGGCTTTATTTGCCTTTTTAGGCGGACTTTTTACCCTGGCCAATTATTTGGAACTGGAAATTACGTTTCTGGTTTTAGCGATAATTCTATTTACGGCCGTACTTATTTTCTGGGAGCACCGGGCGCAGGTGGGGGCGGTTCCTTTCCGCAATAATATTTTGGTGGTGGTGATTATCAGTTTAAGCGCCTGGGTTGGGAGTATGGCCATTTACCACCATTACCACCAGCAACGCTACAACCATAAGCAACAGTTTGCCAAGTCTTTAGGCCGCCAGAACGATGTGGTAAGCGAATTTCTGCTGGATAATGTAGCCCGGGAAGTAAGCAACGATCCGCTTATCCGGCAGAAACTTATAGGTCCGCTGCCGGACATTGCTTTTATTCAGCAGAAGATTGTGAAGTATTACCTCCGGAACGATTTCGAAAAGTATGAAACCACGGTAAAGATCTTCGACCCGGCGGGAAACCAATTGCAAGCCAAAGATTCAGCCGAAACGTTATCGAAATTAAGGCAATTCCTGCAAGCCAAAAGCGAACCGGCCAGTTTTAAGAACCTGTACCTGGTTTCTTCCGACCGGGGCTTAAGTACCCGCAAATACCTGCAGATCATTCCGGTGCCGGTTTCGGAGAAGGCAACTGCCACGGTGGTGCTGGAACTTACTCCAAAAAAGCTGACACCCAGCAGCGTAATTCCGGAGTTGCTCATCGATCAGAAATTTGTGCAGCCCTTGCAATCTAAGGGCTTAAGTTATGCCGTTTTTAAAAATTCGAAACTGCTTTTGAGCGAAGGCGATTATGATTATGGTTTCCATTTTAAACCGGAATGGCTGGAATCGGAGAGGATCTTTGTAACCGGCCGGACCGGCCTGAAACGCGACCACCTGGCCGTAAACCAGGATAATGGCAATATTCTGGTAATTTCTACCAACCGGTACCTGCTGCGCGATATCTGGTCTAATTTTTCTTTTTTATTCCTGCTGCATTTAGCGGTTTTCCTGTTAGCCATTGGCCTGTATTCGTTTTCGCATCGGGAATTCCTGAGTCGTTTCCGGTCCAATTTCAGCACCAAGATCCAGCTTTTCCTGAACTTCGGAATTATGCTGCCTTTGCTGTTGATCAGTATTTCCATTGGCGGCCAGGTAACGGCTTCTTATAAAAACGACCTGACCGATACCTATGAAAAACGCGGCAAGCTGATCCAGGAGAACCTGAATTCGATCTTTAATAACGGTACCGATTTCTCCGATAAAAGTAAACTGGATGAATTGCTGACCGATTATTCCAACCTTTCGGAAACCGATATCAATTTTTACGATAAAACCGGGAAGCTCCAGGCTTCGAGCCAGCCCCTGATCTTTGAGGCCGGGCTGCTTTCCAAACTCATTAATCCGCAGGCGTATATTGCTTTGGTTGAGGAAGGGCAAAAAGATGTGTTGCTGGCCGAAAAGGCTGGGTCGCTGCAGTTCAGTTCGTTGTACCTTCCGCTTTTTGCTTCCGGCAAAGATGATCTGCTGGGCTTTATTGCGCTGCCGTTTTTCGATTCGGAGAAAGAGCTGAACCGTAAACTCATTGAGCTGACCACTACCATTCTGAATATTTTTACAATTATGTTCATTGGGTTTATGGCCCTTACCGTTTTGGCAGCCAGAGTATTAACCGTGCCTTTGAACCTGATAACCCAGAAGCTGAAAGAAACTACGCTAACGGGCCAGAATGAACGCATTCAGTACGCGGCCAACGATGAGATCGGGTTATTGGTGAAAGAATACAACCAGATGATCAGCAAGCTGGAGGAAAGTAAGAATGAGCTGGCGGTTAAGGAAAAGGAAGCGGCCTGGCGCGAAATGGCCCGGCAGGTTGCCCACGAAATCAAGAATCCGCTGACCCCGATGAAGCTTTCGTTGCAATACCTGCAAAAGGCCATTGCCGAAAAACGCGATAACGTAGAAGAACTGATCAGTAAAATCTCCCAGACGCTTATCACCAACATTGATATTCTGAGCGACATTGCTACCTCTTTTTCTTCCTTTACGTCGCTGCCCGAACTGAAGAACGAACCCATAGACCTGGGCGCCGTTTTAAAACGCAGCGTAGATCTGAACTTCGACCCGGCCACGGCCCGTTTTGAGTTTGAGCCGCCGATGGAAGCGCTTACCGTAATTGCCGATGAAAATTTAATGACCCGTACGTTCAATAATTTATTTCTGAATGCCCTGCAGGCAATACCAACCGGCCGCGAACCGTTTATTCAGGTGGGCCTGCACCGCGTACCCGGAAACAAAGCACTGATAAGCATAAAAGATAACGGTACCGGCATTCCGGCAGAAGTACGCGACAAGGTTTTTATTCCGAATTTCAGTACCAAATATTCCGGTTCGGGAATCGGGTTGGCGGTGGCTAAAAAAGGAATTGAAGGCGCCGGCGGCCAGATCTGGTTTGAAACCGTAGAAAACGAAGGCACCACCTTTTTTATTGAATTACCTTTGGCCTGATATGCAGCAACGGCTTAGCTTAATTTTTTTATTTTTTTTGCTTAGCCAGGTTGCTTTCGCTCAGATTTCAAGCAAACGCTGCAAATGGGTAAAGTTATCGGATGCCGCTTTCACGCTCGATAGCCTCACGTTGCTGCCTAATTCGGTTTCCTTTTTCAACGCGGCGCAGGAAGAACTAAAGTACACCTACAACCCCACCACCAACCAGTTTTCTTTTGTAAATGTGCTTTGGGAAGATTCTATCCTGGTGTGCTACCGGGTTCTGCCGGTAAATTTAGGCCGGCCATATTACAAGCGGAACCTGCGTTTTATGGATTCCATTTCGTTTGAGAAGGCCTATGTGTTCGAAGATTTTTCGGTAAAGGAAGAACTTTTTAAAACCCCCGGCCTGAACAAAAGCGGAACCTACACCCGCGGGCTTTCTTTCGGCAACACGCAAAATGTTTTCGTGAATTCGGCCCTGAACTTACAACTGGAAGGAAAGCTTTCGGAAGAGATCAACATTATTGCTTCGGTTACCGATCAGAACATTCCTTTTCAGCCCGAAGGCAATACGCAGCAGCTCCAGGAATTCGACCGGGTTTTTATTACGCTGCAACACCGACGCTGGGCGCTCACCGGCGGCGATGTGGTTTTGCGCAACAAGCCATCCAATTTCTTAAGGTTCTATAAAAATGTGCAGGGCGGGGCGTTGGAAGTGCTTTCTGAACCAAAGGAAAACCGGGCGGCCAGTACGGTGGTGGCGGCCGCGGTGGCTAAAGGAAAGTTTTCTTCGCAGATCATTCCGCCCATTGAAAGTGTGCAGGGGCCTTACAGGTTGAACGGGGTGGGGGGCGATAAATTCATCATCGTGCTGGCCAATTCGGAGCGGGTTTATTTAGACGGCCGGTTGTTGCAGCGCGGGTTCGATTACGATTATGTAATCGATTATAACCAGGCTGAAATTACCTTTACCCCCAAGCATTTAATTACCCGGAACACCCGCATAAAAGTAGATTTTGAATATTCCGATCAGAATTACAGCCGCAGCGTTTCGCATTTAAGCCATTACCAGAGTTACAACAAGCTAAAGTTTCAGGCGAATTATTACAACGAATCCGATAACCCGAACAACCCCAACCAGGTAGACCTGAAAAACGAACAGAAGCGCTTACTGGCCAGCATTGGCGACGATATTGAAAAGGGCGTGGTTTCCGGCGCCGACTCCGTAGCCTTCGATCCGAAACAGGTTTTATACGCCCGTCGCGATACCCTGGTAAATGGGGTACGAACGCCATATTTCATAGAATCTTCCAACCCGAATGCGGCTTTTTATACGGTCCGTTTTTCGGATGTAGGGCAGGGGAACGGCGATTACCGGCAGCGCACTACTGCCACCAACGGGCGGGTATTTGAATTTGTGCTGCCAGTTGGCGGAATCCGCCAGGGCCGTTATGCTCCGGTCCGGCAGTTGCCGGTGCCCATTAAGAAACAAATGCTCACGGCCGGCACCAGTTACCAGTTAACCAGAGAAACCACCATTTTTTCGGAGTTTGCCACGTCGCAGTTCGACCGCAACCGTTTTTCGGAAATAGATTCCGAAGATGATAAGGGCCGGGCGATGAAACTTGGTTACGAAGTAATGGACCAGCGCCTGCCAATGTTTACCGATTACCGCCTGCGCAGCACGCTGAATTACGAATATACCGATGCCAGTTTCGAAGCCATAGACCGCTACCGCGACATTGAGTTTGACCGCGACTGGAGTTTAAATACGGACACAGATACGGCCCGACGCAACGATAATATCCTGAATTTTTCGGCAGGGCTATTTAAGGATGAACGAAACCTGGTAAATTACCGCATCACCAGCCGGTACCGGAAAGACCAGGTAGACGGTTTGCAGCATTGGGTGGATGCGGCCCGGCAATTCAACAAGCTGGAGGTAAAAGGCAGTTTTTTTATGCTGAACAATACCGTTTTGCAAAACCGGTCGGATTGGGTGCGCGGCGATGGCGGCCTGAAATACAATATGCGGCACGTGGTGCCCGGCTACGTGTACCGCTTCGATAAGAACCGCTTAAGCCGCCTGAGTGCGCCCGATTCGGTAATTGGTTCGGCAAATTATTTCGATGAGCACATTTTTTTCCTGCAAAGCCCCGATTCATCGCAGGTACGGTACCGCCTGGATTATGCCCGCCGCGACGACCGCCAGCCCATTGCCGGCGAACTGCGCCCCCGCGACCTTTCGAATACTTACAATGCTACTTTGAACTCCCGGATCGGTAAAAATAACGAACTGAACCTGCTTTTTACCTACCGCGATGTTACTACCAACGACACCATAAACGAAAACACCATACTTTCCAGAATAGACTGGGCCGGTGATTTCCTGGACCGGCACGTGCGTTCGGAAATGAGTTATTCCGTAGCTACCGGTCGGGAGCAAAGAAGGGAATATATTTTTGTAGAGACGGTGCATGGTCAGGGAACGCATTATTTACGCGAAGGAGGAAATCCTAAAAACCTGGACGATTATTTTGAGTCGCAAACCCCGGATATTGACAAACGCACGCACATTAAGATCTTCCTGCCTACCGACCAATACATAAAGGCGTTTACTAACCAATTTACGTACCGTTTAAGTGGCGCTATGCCCCGGAACTGGGAAGGCCAGAAAGGCTGGCGGGATTTTGCTTCGCGGTTCAATTCCATTTCCTACATCAGCATCGATAAAAAGACCACCGATACGGACCTGCTGAACCGCCTGAACCCTTTCAGCCTGGATATAGAAGATATTTTTCTTATTTCGCTGGCTAAATCGTTACGAAATACGCTTTATTTTAACCGCAGTAACCCGAAGTACGGGCTGGAGTTTACCATGCAGCAAAGCCAGCAGAAAGTTCTTTTAAGTAATGGCAACGATACCCGCAACCAGAATACCCAGGCGCTGGTGTGGCGCTATAATTTAAACCAGAGCTTTGCGGCTAAAACCAACCTGGAACGCAACATCCGCGAAAGCCAGTCGAGTTACCTGGTTACCAAGAATTTTAAGATAGAAAGCTACACGGTAACCCCGGAGTTAGCGTATCAGCCAAACAACAACCTGCGGTTTACCGGCAATTATTCTTTTGCCAATAAGCAGAATTTATTTCCCCCGCAAACCTTACCCGGAAATGAACCGGGGCCAACGGAGAAAGGAACCTTCCACGAAGTAGGCTTGGATACCCGCCTCAGCCAGGTAAGCAAACGCACCATAAACGCCACCATTAAATACATCCGGATAGATTATACCGGCGACGAAAATTCGGCAGTAGGTTACGAAATTCTGAACACGTTGCGGCCCGGCAATAACGCCACCTGGAACGTTTCGGTGCAGCAGCGTTTAAGCAACGGCCTGAATATAATGCTGAATTACGACGGCCGGAAACCAAACGATATCCGGGCCGTGCATACCGGCCGCGCCCAGGTTTCCGTATTATTCTAAGGTGAAAAAACGGTAGGGTTTTGGGCTAAAAAACCAAAGCCACAAACCTAGGATAAGGAATGTGGCTTTTAAATGTTGGGTTCCGGAAAGTATTATTCTGCTACGGTCGGGGTTTGGGTAGTTGTTTCGTAAACTTCGGTATGGCGGATCTCACCTCCTTTTTTTCCAGCATAAACCATAAGTATACAACCTGCCAGGTTACCAATTAAAACCAATAGCACCGCCAACCGGGCCTTAGCGGAACGTTTCCGGAGCAGGTAAATGGCCGCAATGGCACCAGCGCCAACGGCCAGCATCACCCGGAAGGCCCATTCGGCAATTTCTTCGTGCTCATGAATGGCATCGTGCGAATAACCGGCCAGGTGTTCCACAAACTCTTCGGCTTCTTCGCCGGTATGGTTGGCAACAAAAGTCAGCAAAGACATTACGATCAGTAGATACAAACCAGCTTTGGTTATAGAGCCATTTTTCTGGATGTAACCCGAAATCAAAAGAATAAGCGTGATCAGGCTGCCTACAATTGGGAAATGGGTTAAGGTTATATGTAAGTAGGTGTCATTCATGGTTTTATAAATAAAATTTGTTCAAAATCGGGCCGGAATTGGTAGCGCTTCCGTTTAAGATTGTTCTGTGGTAAAAAAACTTAAACCGGGATTTGAATGAAATGGCCGGCAAAGGATTCAGGGGCTTAAGCCTTTTTCAGAAATTCGGTTTTAAGCACCATTACGGTTCTTTCTACCCGGCCTTCAATTTCCTGCGGGCTGCCGGTAAGCCGGATATTCTTTACCACGGTGCCTCTTTTTATGGTAGAAGAAGAGCCTTTAACTTTCAGATCTTTAATTACGGTTACGGTATCGCCTTCATTTAAAAGGTTGCCGTTGCTATCTTTTACTTCCATGCGGAGCTTTATTTTCCGGTTTTAATTTGCGGCAAATATCCGAATAATAAAGCAGGATTGAGCAGGGCGCTCCGCAATTTTTAGAAGGTAAATTTTTATGGCATTTTAATCCCGTCCCGTTCATTTAAAACCAGTTTTGAAGTTGTTCCAGAATGAATTTTTTCGGCAGGTTCATCAGCAACGAAAGCACCATAAAAGTTGCCAGCCAGGGCGATGCTTTCCGGAAAAAAGCCGGGTGCTGCGTAACGGCATAGAATAGCGCAACAAAAACCGGGGCCGCAAAAGGGGCTAAGATCCGGTAATCGAATTTATCGAAGGGAGAAATCTTTCTTAAAACAATGACGCTGCCCAGGTAAAACAGGCCGGTAAGCAATACCAGGCGGGCTTTGGAATCCAGAAATGGATGGATAATAAGTTTCCGGTATTTTAAGACAATTAGAAAAACGATTAACTGGATAAAAAGTAAGGCCAGGAAAAGGTTATCTGTGTAGCCGTAAAAGAAATAATTTCGCGCCAGGAAAAATTGGTTGGACACCCCCTGAACCAGTAATTGCAGGAAATAACCAACACTTTCCTGTTCAGGGAAAACCCGGGAGCCGCCGGTATAAAATCCGGTGCGGTAAAAATTATAAGCTAAATAGCCAACCACGAAAGTACTGGCTAATGCCAGAGCAGCCACATAATGAAATGCCAGCTGCTTTTGGTTTCTGAAATAATTCCGAATGGCAAAAAACAGCACCAGAAAATAAAATACCAGCCCGGCATACCGGAAAAAGAATAAACCGATCAGGCAAAAAGTAAGCGCCAGCAATTGCCGGGAGCTGGGCACCGGGTTTCCCAGGTCTTTATGCAGGAGCCAGGCCAGCCAGAAAACAAAGAACAGAAAAGGCCCTTCCGACCAGGTATAAGAATAAACTTCCAGCATGGCATAAGAGCAAAAATACAAAGCCGGCAACCAGGCGTATTTCCCAAACCATTTATAAAATAAAATAAAAGTAAGTCCCAGGAAGAACAGGTTCACCAGCTTGGAACTGATCAATACCGAAAAGCCAGAAATAAAGCTTAAGCCGGCAATTGCCAGGGGGTAACCGGCCGGCCAAACCGCAAAATAAATATCGCCGGTGCTGGCGGAAAAGGGGTAATTGTTGGGACGGACCAGGCCTTTATGCTGTAATAAATTTTCGGCAACTTTCAGGTAAAAATTGGAATCAGGAGAACAATATTGCGTTGCTTCAATCTCCACCCGAAACAGAATGGTCAGCGCAAGGCAGGCAAACAAAATCACCAGAATTAATTTACCTGAAAAATTAGAATGCATGCGCTTAAGTAATCGGTTGGTTTCTGCCGGGTTACACAATTCCGGGAAAGGATGAGGTTTACTTTTCTTCGGCAATGGTTTTGATTTGTTCCAGGATCGGGTTCCAGCCTTCGCCGTTGTTGTACATTTCCTGGTAGCGTTTTTCGCCGTTTTCTACCGTATTAAAATCGCCTTGCGTTACGGTAAGAATGGTCTGGCCATTACCGGAAGCTAAATTATAGGTTACCGTCAGGTAATTTTCCGGAATATCGGGTGTGGAGGTATTGGGGTCGAAAACGGTATAAACCAGTAATTTTTCCGGTTCACAAGCTAAAACATTCCCTTTTACCGCCACAATGTTTTTGCCTTCGTAATCCATCCGCCAAAGCAAAGGGCTATCCAGGGTCCAGTCCGAAACGGCTTCGCAGCCAAACATGTATTTTTTGGTTTGCTCCGGGTTTACTAAAACATCCCAGACTTTGTTGGCAGTGGCGTTAATGGTAATGGTGTTTTGGACTTGCAGTTTTTCCATGGTTTGGGGTGGGGTTTTAGTTATTGCTTTTAGGCTTTTTGCGGTTATCGTATAAGGAAAGAATATAGATGGCACCTTTATTTTCTTTATAAAGAACCGTTGTGTGACGATGTAAAACGAAGCCGCGGATTCCTTTTTCTTTGTTTTCCACAGTTCCTAAATGAGGGTGCTTTACCAACAGATCTAAAAATTTGAAGGTATGAGAGGTAAAGTTCTTTACCGTAGTTTCTCCAAATTCCTGTAAAAGGTAATTCTGTAATTCTGAAAATTGTCTGCCAGCTCGTTTATTCCATTTTATTCGAGCCATTTCGCATTTTTACTTTTCATTTCCTCCTGCGATTCCCAGGCTGAATCATCGCCAATTTCGCTTTCGCTTTTCAGTGTTTCCTGCTTTTGCTCTTCTGATAAACCTTTCCAGATCTGGCCTTCTTTATTTTCGCTTCTACCGGAAAGGATCATGAAAATATCTTCCAGCAACTGCTCATCAGTAGTGCTATCTATAAGGTTATGTATTTCTTTTTTTAAAGCTGTCATAAGTTTGTTTTTCTTAAAGAAAGAACAGGTTTTTTATTAACTAAGTAATAATAATCTTTTTATTCTAAATATTGGTTTTTCAAATTTGGCCCCTCCGCACTCGAAGCAAACTCCAGAATTAACATGCTTATATTGTGGAAACCAACCTGCGCCATTACATCTTTTACAAGTTGGTATATCATAACAATTAATTAATTCATCATTTTCTTCAATATAAATTTCAACAGTATTCTTTTCATGAAATTCCCAATGACACCAATTACAAAGTGTAACTAAAAAGTTATCTTGGTATTCCCAAGGTAACTTGTCCACAATATAAAAAAGATGATGGACTTGCAAGTGATAGGGCTTTGCCGAGGCCTCAATATTAGGTATGACGTCTATATCAAAAGAATAAATTTCAGTAAAAGTCCACCATAAGTGAAATGTGCGTCCAGATACTTCATCATAATGTGAGATAGTTTCTCCTTTTCCACATTTAAGGCAATGATGGTTATCTCTATCTATAATAATTTGCCTTTTTTCTTTCCATTCTTTAGTATGGAGCAATTCCAAATAAGATATTGAATTGGATGATGTTTTACTTACTAATTCTTCGTAGCTAATGATTTCTTTATTCATGTTCTATATTATAAAGGAAACTCATTAATAATACTTACTCTCCAGCAAATAACCCTTCACATAATCCTGCACGCCTTCTTCCAGCGTATGAAAAGGCTTATCATAACCAATACTTCGAAGTTTCTGCATGTTGGCTTCGGTGAAATACTGGTAAGTATCCCGAATATCCGAAGGCGTATCTACAAAATCAATTTCGGCTTCGCGGCCCATGGCTTCGAAGGTTTTAAAAGCCAGGTCCAGGAACGTGCGGGCTTTGCCGCTGCCCAAATTATAGATGCCGGAATTTTTGCGGTTATGCATTAAAAAGTAGCAAACTTCCACCACATCTTTCACATAAATAAAATCGCGCATCTGTTCGCCGTCTTTAAACTCCGGGTTATGTGAACGGAAAAGTTTCAGGCGTCCTGTTTCTTTTATCTGGTTAAAAGCATGCAACACCACCGAAGCCATCCGGCCTTTGTGATATTCGTTGGGGCCGTACACGTTAAAGAATTTCAGGCCAGCCCAGAAAAATGGTTTGGCCGTTTGTTCCAGCACCCACTTATCGAAATCGTTTTTAGAATCGCCATACGGGTTTAAAGGGTGCAGCAACGGGATCATGCTTTCTTCGTCGTCGTAGCCCAGTTTGCCGCTGCCATAAGTAGCCGCCGACGATGCATACAACAGCGGGATCTGGTATTCGCAGCAGGCATTCCAAACCTGTTTGGAGTAGTTCAGGTTCAGGAGGTCGAAAATATCTTTGTTGAATTCGGTGGTATCGGTGCGGGCGCCCAGGTGAAAAATGAACTCCACTTCTTCGTAGTTTTTCTCCAGCCACTCAAAGAATTCCATCCGGTCAACGTATTCCTCGATCTTTTTACCCTGCAGGTTGGCTTCCTTTTTGGCAACCGAAAAATTATCGACCACTACGATCTGGTTGAAATTTGCTTCGTTCAGCCGCGTTACTAAACAACTGGCAATAAAGCCGGCCGCTCCGGTTACTACTATCATGTAAGGGAAGGTTAGGTGCCTGTTAAAATTTGGCTAAATTTACGAAAATTTAAAAGCCATTTACGGTCATTCCGAGCGAAGCCGAGGAATCTTATGAGGCAAATTTCTGATGCTGGGTTTATAAGTTTCCTCGGCTTCCCTCGGAATGACGTGAAAGTTAGGGGAAAATTATACTTTTTATGCGCTTTAACCTACCATTTTTCCGGAGTTGTATTTTCAGTTTTCTTCTGCTTTTTACGTTTGGAGGATGTCGCGAAGAAACTTCCGAAACGGTAGGTAATTCTGCTAAAAAAGTAGATGCCGGTAAAGTAAAAATTACGGACGATCTTGGGCGGGAACTCCAAATCCCTGCGCAGCCCAACCGCATTTTAGCCCTTTCGGCAGCCATGACGGAAATGCTGTTTGCGGTTTGCCCGGATTCCGTAATTATTGGCCGGACGCAGGTGTGTAACTTCCCCGCGGCCGCTCTTAAAAAACCGGTGGTAAGTTCTTTTCCGTTAGATCTGGAAGGCTTGCTGTTGCTAAAACCCGACCTGGTTTTTACCGAAGCCGGGATGACCTCTCTGGAAGCTGCCGAACAAATTCAAAGGCTGGGGATTCCGGTTTATTACCAGGAGTATAAACAGGTTACCGACGTTTTCCGCGGCCTGACCGATATTGGTAAAATAATGCACCAGGAAGCAAGAGCTAAAAACCTTACCGATTCGCTGAAGGCTGAATTAAACGCTATCGAAAGTGCTCCCAAAAGTGCCGCACCAAAACGCGTTTTAGCCCTTATCAGCACCGATCCAATCTACGTTTATGGGCAGAATACCCTAATGACAGATAAAATTAAAAAAGCCGGCGGCGTAAATGCTTTAACCGAAGTTTTTAAACAGCAATCTCCCCCGTTAACCCGCGAATACGTTTTGCAGCTAAACCCGGATGTGATCTTTGGTTTCAGCCCGCAACAAATGAACAGCACTTTTTTTAACCTGTATCCGGAACTGAAAAAGATAAATGCCTACCGTCAAAACCGGGTGTACCAGCTAAACGACGACCTGGCTTCGCGGCCCGGTCCGCGCATTGTAGAATCTATCCGGGAAATCAGAAATTACCTGCAGAAGTGAACCGGCCGCTCCTTTACATTTTTGTAATTATTATGCTGACCTTAGGGGTTATGGTGGCGGGGTTAAAACTGGGCAGTTTTACCACTGGTTTTCATACCATCTGGCAGGCTCTTTTTGATTATAATTCCGAAGACCCGTCGCATTTTGTCATCTTAAACCTGCGGTTGCCGCGTTTGCTTTTAGCTATTTTAGTAGGGGCCTCTTTGTCTTTTTGCGGGTATTTAATGCAGGCCATGGTTAACAATGCCCTGGCCGATCCCTATATTCTGGGAACTGCTTCCGGGGCATCTTTCGGGGCATCGTTCTGCTTTTTTGCCCTTACCAACCTCACCGTTTTCGGGATCTACCTGCCACCATTTGCTGCGCTGGTAGGTTCCTTTACGGTAACCTTAATTGTAGTAGCCTTAGGCACCCGGCAGGGACAGTTAATACCATCCCAAATGTTGCTGGCCGGTATTGCTTTAACGTCGCTTATTGGCGCCTTAACCGCTTCGTTTACCTTTTTATCCGATTCCGAAAGCAAACTTAAGTCGGTTATTTTCTGGGCGCTGGGTGGTTTCGAAAAAGCAAGCTGGGAATTTTTACCTTACCCGGCTGTAGCTTTGCTGCTGGCGTTGCTGGTTTTTATGTTCATGGAAAAACGGCTGAACGTTTTATTATTAGGTCCGGACCGGGCCCGGATGTTGGGCGTAAAAGTAGGGCAAACCCGCTGGATCATTTTAATTACTGTTTCGGTGGTTACCGGTTTTGCGGTGGCGCTTTCTGGTCCGGTAGGTTTTGTAGGATTAATTATTCCGCACGTTACCCGCAGTTTATTAGGCATAACCGGCAAAATGAACCTGGTTTTCTGCGCGTTAACCGGCGGATTGTTCATGCTGCTCTGCGATCTGCTCTCCCGGATCATTTATCCGCCGGCCGGTTTACCGGTTGGCGTAGTAACTTCGTTCTTCGGGGTGCCTTTTTTCGTATATTTGCTTTTGAAAAAGAATTATAAGTTTAATTAAACAATTTGGAGATTTGGAAATTTGAAGATTTGGAAATAGTAGGGTTTTATGGCCAAAAAGTAAGGGTGAATTTAAATCATTCCGGAACGCCTAAAGTTTGAAACCTTTAAGAATTACCTTTCCCAAGAACATCTTCAAATCTCCAAATTTTCAAATCTCCAAATCTGAAATATGATCTACGTAAGCCGAACCGAGCATTTTAATGCGGCGCATAAATTGCATAACCCGAACTGGTCGATGTCGAAAAACCAGGAAATATTCGGGCCTTGCGCCAATGCCAACTGGCACGGCCACAATTATGAGCTGATTGTAACGGTAAAAGGCAGCCCGACCCGGATACCGGCTTTGTGATCGACCTGAAAAAATTGAGCACGCTTATCCGGGAAACAATCATTTCGAAAGTTGACCATAAAAACCTGAACCTGGATGTGTCTTTCATGGAAGGTAAACTGGCCAGCACCGAAAACCTGGTTCTGGAATTCTGGAGAAATTCTGGCCCCGCAAATCCTGAAAATTGCAAGTCCCGCTTCCGGCGCCAAACTGCACTGCCTGAAACTCTACGAAACCCCACGAAACTTCGTAGAATATTACGGCGAATAATTAATTGTTGATTGCTAATTGTTAATTGCTAATTGGATTTAGTAATTCAATCAACAATCAACAATCAACAATCAACAATTCAAAAGTGAAATATTACCTCATAGCCGGCGAACGGTCCGGCGATCTGCACGCTTCTAATTTAATGAAGCAGCTCAAAACCAGGACCCGGCCGCGGAGTTCCGGTTCTGGGGTGGTGAGCAGATGCAGGCCGCAGGAGGGGAGCTGGTTACGCATTACCGCGAAATGGCTTTTATGGGTTTTGTAGAGGTGCCGCCAGCATTTTTAAAATTACCCGTTTCTTAAAGCAATGTAAACAGGATATTCTTAATTGGAAACCCGATGTGGTAATTCTGGTAGATTATGCCGGTTTTAACATGCGCATTGCCCGGTTTGCGAAAGAGAAAGGCTTTAAAACCTTCTATTATATTTCCCCAAAGATCTGGGCCTGGAACCAGGGACGGGTACACGGCATCAAAAAATCGGTAGACCGCATGTTCGTCATCATGCCCTTCGAAAAGGATTTCTACCAGCGCTTCGATTACCAGACCGACTACATTGGCAACCCCGTTTCCGACAGTGTAAATGCCCACCAGAAAGCTGCTGATTTCGAGCAAAAAAATGGGTTAGGAGCGAAGCCGATAATTGCGGTTTTGCCGGGCAGCCGCAAACAGGAAATTGAAAATATGCTGCGCATCATGCTGCAGGTAATGCCCGATTTTCCGGACCATCAGTTCGTGGTTGCCGGTGTTTCAACCTTCTCTCCGGAGTTTTACGGAGAATTCACGAAGGGCACCAACATTAAAATTCTCTACGAACAAACCTACGATCTTCTGTCCCACGCTGAAGCCGCTTTGGTAACTTCTGGTACTGCAACATTAGAAACTGCTTTGTTCAACGTGCCGCAAATTGTGTGTTATAAAACCAGCGCCATTTCCTTTGCCATTGCAAAAATGGTAATTAAAGTAAACTACATTTCGCTGGTAAACCTGATTGCCGATAAAGAAGTGGTAAAAGAATTGATCCAGGATGATCTGAACCCAAGGAACATTTCAAACGAATTAAAGAAACTGCTTTTTGATAAGCAATACCGCCAGCAGCAATTAAATGGTTATGCTGAGATCAAAGCCAAATTAGGTAACGCCAATACCGCCGAACAAGCTGCAAAATTAATGGTTGGGTACCTGAAAGGATAAATTCCTGAAAATATAAAAATCAGATCCCGCGTAGAGACAAGGCAATGCCTTGTCTCTACAATTTTCGATAACCAATTTCGGGTCTGCCATTTCCGGTCCCGTTCCAAAACGCTATGGTTTTCCGATAAAAAAGTCGCAATAATGTGTCGGGGTAGCGTGCGGACAGGTCAAGCCCTGTCCCTACATTTATTCACGAAAATCATAAAAATTAAATAAATCCTGAAATCCCGTAATCCTACAAATCCTAATTCAGACAACAAAAAAGCTCCGGATCTCTCCGGAGCTTTTTTTTAATCGAACAATCGAATATCGAACAATCGAATATCTTAATTTACGCTACTTTTAATTGCTTTAAGGCTGATTTTTCGAATTTCTCCCGGGCATAATCCAGGTCAATTAAAAGTTCTTTGGTTTCGGTATCCGATGGTAATTCGAACATGGCATCCGTCATGATGCTTTCGCAGATAGAACGTAAACCACGGGCTCCTAATTTATATTCCGATGCTTTTTCAACAATGTAATTCAAGGCATCTTCTTCAAACGAAAGGGCTATGTTCTCCATTTCAAATAAGCGCTTGTACTGCTTTACAATAGAGTTCTTTGGTTTCGTTAATATAAGGCGTAGCGTTTCGTTATCTAATGGGTTCAGGTGGGTAAGTACCGGCAAACGACCGATCAATTCCGGGATCAAACCAAAAGCTTTCAGATCCTGCGCCGAAACATATTTCATAAAATTATTCTGGTCTGCATCTTCCAAAGAAGTTTTGGCAAAACCGATCGGCTTGGTATTCAGACGGCTTTTAATAATTCTATCGATACCAACAAATGCGCCGCCGCAAATAAACAGGATGTTCTCGGTATTAATCGAGATCATTTTCTGCTCCGGGTGCTTGCGTCCGCCTTGCGGTGGTACGTTTACAGTAGAGCCTTCCAGCAATTTCAGCATGGCCTGCTGCACCCCTTCGCCACTCACGTCGCGGGTTATGCTTGGGTTATCTGATTTCCGGGCAATTTTATCGATTTCGTCAATGTACACAATGCCGCGTTCGGCTGCTTCTACGTTGTAATCGGCAGCTTGCAGCAATCGGGTTAAGATGCTTTCCACGTCTTCTCCCACGTAACCGGCTTCGGTTAGAACAGTAGCATCGGCAATGCAAAAAGGCACCTGCAACATACCAGCCAACATACGGGCCAGAAACGTTTTTCCGGTTCCGGTTTCGCCAACCATAATAATGTTCGATTTCTCGATCACCACATCATCGGCTTTTGGGGCCTGCATCAAACGTTTGTAGTGGTTGTACACCGCAACGCTCATTACTTTCTTGGCTTCATCCTGACCTACCACGAACTGGTCGAGGTAGTCTTTCATGTCGCGGGGTTTTACCAGATTGAATTTCGGGGTCTTGTCTTTCGAACGGATCTTATTTTCTTCGTTCAGGATCTGCTGGGCCTGGCCCACGCAACGCTCACAGATGTGCGCGTTTACGCCGGAGATCATTACCGAAACTTCTTTTTTCTGTTTGCCGCAAAAAGAGCAAATAATTTCTGCCATATAAAAACGTAGTAACGGAGGGTGTTTTTTAACCCTAAGTTCACAAAGGTAATAAAAGGATAAAGTATCTGGTTATAAAAAATTTCAACAAAATGTTGATAACTACAATGTAAGAATGCTATATCTTAAAATAAGGATGGAAAGATATAAGGCCTGTGTTGGTTGGAAAATGATTTTTTGGCGGAGATACTTTAAATCAATAACCTAAATAGAAGTATTAATTTTAAGTAATTTATTATTAAAAAAAACCATTTTGATGGCATTAAGAATTTTAAATACCCGCCGAACCGTACAAACTACTTTAAAACCTCATAAAATTGCTGAATAAAAAGTAAAAACAGTAACCTTTTTACCCAGATCTGTTTCGTGAAATAATTAAGGGGCCTTTGCTCTTGTTTTCGCCAGCAAATTATTAGCGGAAGTAAAATAAGTTGTTGGTGATAATACCGGCAACGGCCAAAACCAACATCGGCAAAACCAAAAATTAACCCGCTTTACAAAACAGGTTCTTAGTAAAGCCAAGGTCTGCAAAAGCTTCAGACTTTTTTAGTTTACGCCCGTTTAAAGGCTGCTGTAAGTTTTACTTTTAAATGGAACAAATTTTTGAAGAACGCCCGATCCATGAATCGCCAACCCGGATCTTTCGCCGTTTTCTGCGTTTCGGCCTAATGGCCTGGGGCGGGCCGGTAGCCCAGATCGCCATGATCCGGCAGGAACTGGTGGAAGAAGAAAAGTGGGTTTCGCGGGAGCATTTTAATAAGATATTAGCCGTTTATCAGATCCTGCCCGGGCCGGAAGCGCATGAATTATGTGTGCATTTCGGGATGATGGCCGGCGGCCGTTTGGGCGGGTTTTTAGCGGGGCTGGCTTTTATGTTGCCGGGCTTTCTGTTCATGATGTTGTTTACCTGGCTTTACGTCACGTTTGGTTTAGAATCGCCGGTGGTGGGAGCTGTTTTTATGGGTTTCCAGGTAGCCGTAATTGCGCTCATCTTTGCTGCAGTTCATCGGATCGGTACGCATGCCTTACCCGATAAAAAATTACTGCTTATTGCAATTGCAGCTTTTGTAGCCTACTTTTTTGGTTTGCCATTTTACGTGGTCCTGCCGCTGGCCGGACTGGCTTACGTTTTCCGGATGCAAAATAATAAAATCGTTCCGGCTATAATGGGTCTTGGTTTAATTGCTTTCTGCATCTGGTCTTTTTCGCCGGAGCTTTTTAACCACCAGCAAATAGCCAGCGCAGCCGTAGACAATGGCACCTCTGAAAAGCCTTCTCCGCTCAATATCTTTTATTCCGGATTAAAAGCTGGTTTGCTAACTTTTGGCGGGGCATACACGGTAATTCCGTTTCTCCAGCAGGACGCCGTTAGCCACGGTTGGCTCACCAATGCGCAATTTTTAGATGGTATTGCCTTATCCGGAATTCTGCCGGCCCCCCTGATTATTTTTTCGACGTTTGTAGGTTATTTTGGCGGCGGCTGGTTGGGAGCTGTAATTATTACGATTGCCATTTTTCTGCCGGCTTTCAGCTTTACTCTCATTGGTTTCAACCTGATGAATAAAGTGATTCACCATAAGGCACTACAGAATTTTCTGGCTGGAGTTACAGCCGGGGTAATTGGCCTGATCGCTTTAACCGCCATTCAATTATTCCGGGTTACCATAACCGACCTTTTTACTTTAATTCTTTTCGTTGCCGCTTTGGCTTTGCTGTATACGGTTAAATCCAAATACCTCAGTGTAGTGGTAATTCTGGGAGCCGGCCTGGTTAGTTTGCTTTGGTTTTATTTTCAGGTGTAAAGGCGGCAAGTTTTAATTTAATGAGGATATATTCAAATTATTGCGTCATCCTGAGCGCTAGCGAAGGAACTTGTCGGCGATTGGCAGGAACATTAATTCTGGGTAAATAACTCCGTTGCCAACCTTTTTGCTACCCGCCGATAAGATCCTTCGCTAGCGCTCAGGATGACGGGTGATTTTTAAACTAAATTTGCAAAGGAATGCCTTGACGAATTCCTTCGCCAGGGCATTCCTTTGCAATCAACAATCAGCAATCAGCAATCAGCAATCAACAATTACTTCGCTGGTTTGGTCAGTACTTCATCAATTAAACCGTATTCTTTGGCCTCATCGGCGCGAAGCCAGTAATCGCGGTCGGAGTTGTCGTTTACTTCCTGGTAGGTTTTGCCGGAATGCTTGGCAATAATATCGTAGAGTTCTTTTTTCAGTTTGAGGATTTCCCGGGCTGTGATTTCAATATCCGAAGCCTGGCCTTGCACCCCACCCAGCGGTTGGTGGATCATTACGCGGGCGTGTGGCAGGGCAGAACGTTTGCCGGCGGCGCCACCGCATAATAGCACCGCGCCCATAGAAGCGGCCAAACCCGTACAGATCGTAGCTACATCCGGACCAACGTACTGCATGGTGTCGTAAATACCCAGACCGGCATAAACCGAGCCGCCCGGCGAATTAATGTAAAGCAAAATATCTTTTTTAGAATCTGCCGATTCCAGGAATAAAAGCTGGGCGGTAATTACGTTCGCAATGGCATCGTTCACCTCAGTTCCCAGGAAAATAATGCGGTCCATCATCAGGCGCGAAAAAACGTCGATCTCCCGGAAATTGGTTGGGCGCTCTTCGATTACCGAGCGGGTCATGTTGGTGATGCTGTGCAAACCTGTGCTGTTCTGCACGCGTTGCAGGTATTGGTCAACCGCCAGGCCATTCAGGCCTAAACCTTTTACGGCAAACTTGCGGAATTCTTCTTTGTTGTACATGGTATCAGAAGTTGGTAAATAAGTTATTTATTTCGTTTTGAAATGCTGTTTTAGTTGGATCGCGGAAAAGGTTTTGATGTGCCTTCTCTAAATCCTGTTTCATTTTCCGGCGGCCGTACTGTTGCACCAGGGCATACGTTTTTTTCTGAAAAAAGACGTTGGTCCGCAGCACCGGATCAAGCAAAATTTTCGCTTTAAAGAGCAGCTTTTCGCCGGTTGGCAGGTTGCCATGCAGGTAGCTTTCTATTTCTTTCGTTTCAGTTCGAGAGTTCTTCATACGTAAGCGATTTTTCTTTTGCGGTTTCGCGGACTTTTTCCAGGCATTTGTATTTCTGAACGCTGGCCGAATGTACGTTCCGGAAGCCAAACGTAGCGGCAATGGTAGACAGATCGAGTTGTTCGTAATAAAATGCCTGCAGCAATTCCAGGCATTTCCGACCGGTAACCTGCAGTAAAGCCAGTAACCGGTTATCGGTTTCGGCAAAATAATCTTCCGGAACCGAAAGATCTTTGCCTAAGTCCTCAAACGAAATTTTTCCTTTGTCCTGGTAATATTTCCGCAGCCATAGGTGTTTGGCAATGCCCAGTAAATAAGCCTCCTGCACAGCCGTAGCCGGTAAAATGCCTGCCCGCTGTTTTTCGAAATAAATGATTAGCGAATCCTGGAAAATATCTTTGGCGTCGGCAAAGGTGCCGCCCATTTTCTGCACGAACCGGGCTACTACCGGGAAAGTCGCTTCGTACAAAGATGCAAAAATTTGCTCCCTGCTTTCGGTGGTTGGTGCTTCTATTACTGTTTCAGTTTCTTCCATAAAACCTTCTTTATAGCAATGTGCAGTTTTAAGGCGGAATATCACCGCAGATCGGGAAATATTTTTTTAGAATGAGTAAACATGACCCTTGGTCTGTGCCCTCACAGACCAAGGCACTGCCGTTGATAAAAGCAGAAACGCAAACAGCTGCATGGTGTCCGGTGCGCCACCGGCCAAGGGAAACAGTTCAGCTAATAGCGATTCAAAACGGTAGGTTTTTCAGGCAAAAAGGTAAGAAATAAAAAAGTTCGTCATGTTGAGCGATAGCGAAACAACTTATCGGCTGGTGGCAATAACCTTTATTCAGGGCAATAACTTTCGTTTTCAGCTTTTATACTGGCCGCCAACAAGTTTCTTCAGAGCTACGCTCGCAATCTTCGCGCTCCCGCGCTCAATTGTGCTCAGAATGACGATATATATTTGAAAATGCTTTTAGTTGATTTGAAGTAAAAAGCCCGCCAGAATTGCTTCCGCCGGGCTTTACAATCAATTAATCAATCAACAATCAACAATTAACAATTAACAATTATTTGGCAGGTCTAACCAGCACTTCGTCGATCAGGCCATATTCTTTAGCCTCATCGGCGCGCATCCAGTAGTCGCGGTCGGAGTTGTCGTGAACTTCCTGGTAGGTTTTGCCGGAATGCTGGGCAATAATATCGTAAAGTTCTTTTTTCAGTTTCAGGATTTCGCGGGCCGTAATTTCAATATCCGAAGCCTGACCTTGCGTACCGCCCATTGGCTGGTGAATCATAACGCGGGAGTGAGGCAGCGCTGAACGTTTACCGGCAGCGCCACCGCATAATAAAACCGCACCCATAGAAGCGGCTAAACCGGTACAGATCGTAGCCACATCCGGACCAACGTATTGCATGGTATCGTAAATTCCTAAACCGGCATAAACCGAACCACCCGGAGCTATTTATGTAAAGCAAGATATCCTTTTTAGAATCGGAAGACTCCAGGAACAAGCAACTGCGCGGTAATAATATTGGCAATAAAATCATCTACCTGCGTTCCCAGGAAAATAATCCGGTCCATGATCAAACGCGAAAATACGTCAATCTCCCGGAAGTTGGTTGGGCGTTCCTCAATTACGGAGCGGGTCATACTTGGAAATATTGTGCAAGCGACTGGCTTTCTACGTGGTGGAGATATTGATCTACGCCCAGTCCGCTCAGGCCCTGGCCTTTCACGGCAAATTTGCGGAATTCTTCTTTATTATTCATAGTTAAATTTTGGGTTTTTTGAGTTTACCTTTTTACAGAAACAAGGTTACACAAATCATGCGAAAATAAAAAAAGTCCTCCCGGTAAAGGAGGACTTTTTCTGAAAAAGGTACCGGAAATGGCTTAGCAAGTCATGTTACGGAATTCTTCGGCCGTTACAGATTTCTCGACTACTGTCATCTTTTCCTTTAAGGCTTCGATCACTTTTTCTGCCAAAATGGCTTCATATTCGTTCATGTAGTTCTTGCCGTTTTCTTGACTCAGGTAATTGTCAGCAAACTGATTCATGCTTTCCTGCATTTCTTCCGAAACTTCCGGCATGTTAAACTGGGCCAGCATTTTTTCTTTGGTGCGGTTAACTACTTCTTCATTCGTAATTTTCAGGCCGTTCTCCTCAACCACTTTGTTGCGGATCATCGACCATTTCAGCTCTTTTTCGTAATTTTCGATGTTCTCATCGATCTGCTCAGCCGTTAACTTACCTTCGTTGGCAGCCAGTAACCATTTCTTTAAGAACTCATGCGGAATTTCGATGTTGGTTTCTTTAACCAGTTTGTCTACAATCTGGTGATTAAGTACCTTTTCGGCTTCCTGCTTGTAGTTCTCTTCAATGGTTTCACGAACTTTCGCATCGAATTCTTCTTTGCTTTTTACGGCTTCTTTCCCGAAGATCTTATCGAAGAAATCCTGATCGATCGGGGCAGCCTCAGTGCGGGAAATATTGTCGATCTTGAATTCGAAGGTGCCTTTCAGCTCTGCTGATTTTTCTTTGCCGGCGCCGGTTACGTTGGCCACGGCGCTAACATCGTTACCAAAGGCTTCCATTAAATTAAAGGTAACTACGTCGCCTTTTTTCTTACCAATGAACAGGTCCTGGTTTTTCTTCAGTTTGTTTAAAGGCAGCAAGGTAGAAGTAGTGAAATCACCTTCCAGTTGCTTCAATTCACCGAAAACGTAATCGTTAGCTTCAGCCGCTTCCGGAGATTCAGTTTTGCCGAACTGGCGCTGCATGTGCTCATAGGCTTCTTCGATGGTAGAATCGTCTACGTCAACTTTATAGCCTTCCACGCTGGCAGTTTCGCCTAAATTCAGTTCGAACTCCGGCAGTAAGCCCAGTTCGTAGCTGAAATCGAAATCTTTCTGGGTATCCCAGTCAATATTTTCGGCACGTTCCGGCAGCGGTTCGCCTAAAATTTTGATCTTGTTTTCTTTGATGTAGTTGTTTACCGACTCGTGCAGTAATTTATTGATAGCGTCTACTAGCAAGCTTTTGCCGTACATTTTGCGGATCATGCCGGCCGGCACTTTTCCCGGACGGAAACCTTTAATCTGCGCTTTTTTGCTGTATTCTTTAACCTGAGCTTCCACACCCGGAGCATAATCAGCTTCGGCAAGTTTCACGCGCAAACGGGCGCTGGTGGCATTCTGTTTTTCTAATGTAATATCCAAGATTTCAACGTATTAGGTTAATACTAAATTCGGGTTAAAAACTTAAAAACCCTCAACAACCTGGGCTATTGAGGGTTTTTAAAAGTGCGGATGGAGGGACTCGAACCCCCATGCCTCGCAGCGCTAGATCCTAAGTCTAGTGCGTCTACCAATTTCGCCACATCCGCGGGTAATATGCTTTATAGCGGTGCAAAGGTAAACCGAAGTTTTTAATTGTGCAATATAGTTTCGGAAGTTTTTTTGATAAAAACGGTGGCATTCTGTAAGAAGCTAATCTTGAATTAATTAGCAGTTCTTTACTTGAAAAAGCTACCGTATTTCAAATATCAAATCAAGGTCAAATAGCCCATCTACTAATTTAAAAGAACCAATCCCAGTAGCATAATTTTTTTGTCCCATTAAATAGGGGTTTCCAATCCAGCCTGCCATCTGTTCCACCGGATCCACTTGGTTTTGAGGGTCATCATCATAGAGTCCAAAACCCCAAGGTTCATTCGAAAATTTTATGGTTTGCTCAAACGAAATACTTTTAGGAAGCATTGCCGGAGTATAATCGGCGCCCAAATCCAGATTATTGTTATAGACAAATCGTGAACTTTCTCCAAACCAAAGTATTAAATCAGGGCCATCGTTCACATCCCAGGCTCCACCAAATTTCTTACTAAAATTTATGCTGTTTACCTTAATGCCTGTCAGGTACCGTTCGCCTACTTTTACCGTAGTGTTTGTAGTGCTGGCAATATTTTGATTATTGTAGGAAATTAGGGAAACTGTATAAGTGCCGGGTTTTGGATATGAAACCGTAACGTTTGCAGCAGTTGATGTTTGTCCGTTTCCAAAGTCCCATTCATAACGGGTGGCATTTAAGCTGGCATTGGAAAAGGTAACTACTTCATTCAATTCAACCACATTTCGGTCCTGCGAAAATACAGCTTGCGATAATGGTTCGGGCGTTTCTTTTTCTTCTGAACAGGAAGCTAAGCTAATAAATAAAATCAAAAATAGGCTGTAAAAGGAAGTAAAGCTTTTCATAAATACCTGAAATTTAACAATCAATATATGATTATTTTTTTAATGCGCCACATTGATGTAAAATCTTTCTTTTTTAGTCATGAACATTAGCCGCAGTGCGTTGTTAAAAAACAGTATCACTTTATTCGTAAAAACTCCCGTATAACCCTATATATTTACCGAACCATTTTCACCGAACCAACCCGCTTAGGCGGCACGAACCATATAATTTAGGAATGATCGATCCTGAAGCTGAACGCAAGGAAATTCTGCGGCACTACCGCCGGATTTTAAAATACGCCAAACCCTTTCTGAAAGGCAACGACGCCAAAAAAATAAAAAAGGCCTTTAATACGTCCGTAGAAGCGCACAAAGACATGCGCCGCAAATCGGGCGAACCTTATATTCTGCACCCACTGGCCGTGGCCCAGATCGTGGTAGAAGAAATTGGCTTGGGCACCACCGGCATTGTAGCCGCCCTTTTGCACGACGTAGTAGAAGATACCGAATGGGAGATCTCTGACATTGAGCGCGAATTCAGCCCCAAAGTAGCCCGCATTGTAGAAGGCCTCACCAAAATTTCCGGCGTTTTCGAATACGGCACGTCGCAGCAGGCGGAGAACTTCCGGAAAATGCTACTGACTTTATCCGACGACGTGCGGGTGATCCTGATCAAAATTGCCGACCGCCTGCACAACATGCGCACCTTAGACAGCATGCCGCGCGACAAGCAGTTAAAGATCGCTTCGGAAACCATGTACCTGTATGCGCCGTTGGCCCACCGCCTGGGTTTGTACGCCATAAAATCGGAACTGGAAGACCTTTATTTGAAATACACCGATACCGAAACCTATAAATTCATCTCGAATAAGATCCGGCAAACCCGGGCCGCCCGCACCAAATTCATCCGCGATTTTTTAACGCCAATAGAAGATGAATTAAAGAAATATGGGTTCGATTTTGAAATAAAAGGCCGCCCGAAATCGATCTATTCCATTCTGAAAAAGATCAAAAAACAGAACATTACTTTCGAAGAGATCTACGACCTTTTTGCGATCCGCATTATCCTGGATGTTCCGGTTGAAAACGAAAAGGCCGCCTGCTGGCAGGTTTATAGTATTGTTACCGATTATTACCAGCCAAATCCGGATCGTTTAAGAGATTGGGTAAGCACGCCCAAAGCCAACGGTTACGAAAGTTTGCACACCACGGTAATGAGCAAAACCGGCCAGTGGGTTGAAGTGCAGATCCGCAGTAAACGCATGGATGAAATAGCCGAAAAAGGCTATGCCGCGCACTGGAAATACAAAACCGGCGTAGCCAGCAGTTCCGAAACCGCCCTGGAGCAATGGATCAACAAAGTGCGCGAAATGCTGGAAACCAACGATTCCAGCGCACTGGAGTTCATGGATGAGTTCCGTAAAAACCTGTTCGTGGAAGAAGTTTTCGTGTTCACGCCTAAAGGCGACCTGATCATTCTTCCGGATAAATCTACTACTTTGGATTTTGCTTTTGATATTCATACCCAGATCGGAATGCAATGCCTGGGCGCCAAAGTAAATCAGAAACTTGTTCCGCTTAGCTACCAGTTAAAGAACGGCGATCAGGTAGAAATTTTAACGTCGCAGAAGCAGCGGCCAACGGAAGAATGGCTGAAATTTGTCACTACTTCAAAGGCCCGCGCCAAAATAAAAGACTTTCTGCGCGACGAAAAAAAGATCCGGTCTGAAGAAGGAAAAATATTGGTTGAAGACCGGTTGGAAAAAATAGGCATTGAAGTGAACCACAACAACCTGAACCGGCTGCTGGTTTATTTCAACATCCACAGCCTGCCCGAACTCTATTACCGGGTTGCCGTCGAAAAACTGGAGCTGAAAGAAATTGAACCCGGTATTTTCGATCCGCATTCCGAAGCTTCCAAAACGGCTTCCAAGCTGGAACCGAATACCTTCGATAGAGAAGTGCAGAAAATGCGCGGCCTTTCTTCGGATATGCTGGTTATAGGTGAAAACACGTCTAAGTTCGATTACAAAATTGCCACCTGCTGCAATCCTATTCCCGGCGACGATGTGTTTGGTTTTCAAACGGAACAGGAAGGCATTGTCATTCATCGTACGAACTGTCCGGTAGCTATAGAATTACTGGCTAACCATGGCAACCGCATCGTAAAAACCAAATGGACCGAACAACAGGAACTGGCTTTCCTGGCCGGCATCCGCATAAAGGGCTCAGATAGGGTAGGCCTGGTAAACGACGTAACCCGCGTAATTTCCAACGCCCTCAAAGTAAACATGCGCTCCATCACCATCGATTCCGACGACGGTTTCTTTGAAGGCAGCATTATGGTTTTCGTGAATGACACCGCGCATTTAGAGAAGCTGCTACAGCGGTTAAGCAAAGTGAACGGCGTGTTGCTGGTTGAGCGGTTCGATTAAGCAGAACCAGGCCGAAGAAATTATAAAATAATAACTAGTCAGTAAATACATTTAAGCCCAGAAATACCTTAGGTGCTTAGGCAGAAGGTGCTATTTTATTCGGGTTTGTAATTCTTCGCGGTAGGTTTCGCTAACCGGTATAAGGTGGCTGCCAATCCGGATGCGGTGCTTTTCTATACTCTCTATTTTGCTTAGCGGAACGATGAAAGAGCGGTGCACCCGGACAAACTCCTTCGCGGGCAGTTTCTCCAGGAGGTTTGCCATAGATAATAAGGTGAGTACTTTTTTGCCAGGTACATGAATTGCTAAGTAATCTTTTAAACCTTCTATTAACAGAATATCTTTTAAGTCGATCCGGATAGTTTTGTAATCGGATTTTATAAAGATATACCCTGTATCCGGAGCCTCGATAGGAGTTGAACCAGCCGGTATTGGTGCCGATTCTGGTAATGAAGCATTCAGCTTCATTCGCTCCTGCACCTTCATTACGGCTTTAAGGAAACGGTCAAAAGCCATCGGTTTCAGCAGGTAGTCGGTTACGTCAAGTTCATAACCCTGCAAGGCATATTGGGGATATGCAGTAATAAGGATCAGGTGCGGGATATGGGGCAGGCTTTTAATTAATTGAATACCAGATATCTGAGGCATTTCAATATCCAGGAAAAGCAGATCGGGCCGTAGCTCCTGCAGTTTTGGTAAGGCTTCCAGCGGATTGGTAAAGCATTGTTCAAGTTGCAGGAAGGGCACCTTACTGCAATAGCTTTGCAAAATCTCAAGCGCCAGCGGCTCATCATCTATGGCAATGCAACGGATCATGTTTTTAATAAAGTTGAGTTACCTTAAGTAAAGGTGCAAATGGGTTGTAAAATTTCCTTCATGCTCACCGGCTTCGAAAATATGTTTCCCGGGGTAAATAAGTTCCAGCCTTCGCCGCACATTCTGCAACCCAATCCCCCCGGGTTCTTCAACTGCTGGTCTGTTTTCTCTTATAGGGTTGCTTGTTTTTAAATCTACCTCTTTTTCTGTTACCTCCAGCCGGATTTTTATTCCGGAGCCTTGTTCCCCGATTCCATGCTTGAATACATTTTCAACCAGCGGTATCAGCAGCATAGGCTCAATTGACAACCTGTTTAGGTTGCCTGTTACTTCAAAAACCACTGAATCTTTGTCCGGCAGCCGTAGTTTCTGAAGGTCGATAAAATTATGCAGATATTCTACTTCCTTTTCCAGGTCGACATTTTCGCCATCTCTGGCATCATAAAGCATGTAGCGCATCAGATGGGAAAGTTTCAGGATGGCTTCAGGTGTTTCCAGCGATTGTTTGTAGGATAAGGCATAGATAGAATTAAGAGTATTGAACAGAAAATGAGGGTTTATCTGGGTCTTCAGAAAAGCCAGTTCCGCTTTTGTTTTCTCAAGTTCAAGCCCTCTGCGCCTGCGTTCACTCCGGATCAGTTCACCTGTAATCCGAAAGGCAGAACTGAAGATGACCATTACAAAGGCCGAAACAGTAAAGCGGATTAATTGGCCGGAAAAATATTCCGGTTCCAGCGCTGTTTCGAATAATTGTCTTAACAGGTAATCAAACGGAAATCTTATAACAGTAATTGCTGCAATTAATAGAATTACGGCTCCAATATAATTCCCCAGCCGGCCACGGGCCAAAAACCGTGGTACCAGTAAGCCCCAGTTCACATAAAAGACCATCATATGAAAGAGCAGATTGGCTGGCGATTCAATGTAGGAAGCGGGCGAGTTTACATTAAAATTACTGATTAAAACAATATAACCCACACCGGCCCAATATACCAGGTGGAGCAGTAATTGGTATTTATGATGCCTGATTTCTTCAGGGATTCTCATTTGATGGGGTCGAAAAATTAACTGGAAAAAAAATCGCTTTCGGAATATAAAGGCTTTCTGCCTCAAAAGTAGAAGCTTATCACCAAACTTCCGCTTTCCTGTTACACCTTATCTGCCAGTCCGGGCATTTTATCTGCCAGCCAGGTTGTTTTATCTGTAAACCCAACCGCAGATGAATTACTGGATCCGGACAGATATTTTACCGGGTTGGTCTATTTCATTTCTGAGGGAAGGCTGGGGTTGCTTCTTTTGTAACCATTGCACCAGCAAAGCCTGAAAATCCGGGTTACGCTGTTTGTATATAATCTGATCTTTAACCTGAGAATAAAATCCAACCATACAAAACCAAAATTTTTATGAACAAAAAATACCTTTTGAGCCTGTTTATCCTTAGCTTTTGTACTTTTCTTTCCGGTTGCTTCCCTGTAAGGCTGATAAAAGTTCTAAACCAAAGGGGAGATAGTACCCTGGAACAAAAGGAATTTTTAACAGAGATTCCTTTTGATTATGCAGGTAATTTTATTGTATCAAAAGCTAGATTTTCTCCGGAAGGCCTTAAAAAGAGATTCTTAATCGATACGGGGGCGCCAACAGTTATTTCAGAAGCAAGTTTTAAAGAAAATCAATTCCCTACTATTTACTTACTGCCTGATGAAGTATCCACGAACCAAATAGATTCAGCAAGTAAAAGTAATATCCTGACAATTTTTCCTAAGCTTCCGGAATTGCACCTGGAGAATCTGGTGTTTAAAGATGTAGCATCTAATGTGATCAATAAAAAAGGCTTGGAAAAATATGCCTGTTTTGCTTCCGATGGTATTATTGGCAGCAATGTAATGAACGACGCGATCTGGCAAATAGATTATTCCCGAAAAATATTAACGGTTACCGACGATCTGAAAAAGCTTAGAAACATTGAAGGCGCAACGCAGGTTAAATTTAAAGATTCCGGTCCTGATAAAAAGCCTATAATTCCGGTTGTGCTGAACGGCGAAACATATTGGTTTCTCTTCGACACCGGGTCTTCCTTAGGTATTACTTTATCGCCTGAATTAATTCCCTTCTTTGGTAATATTCCGTCTGAACGAATTTCCGGTTTTTCATTGAATGGCCTAAGAACAGTTTACACTGAAAATGATGACAAGCAATTTAACGGTAGTTTTGTAAACCTGCCGGAGTTCGTTATAGGAGGTTTGAAAGTTAAAAATGCAACTGCTATGGCTCTGGAACTTCCATTTTTTGAAAAGCGGGATTTTACCAAAAAGCAATCTGGTAATCTGGGCAATAAATTCTTTCAGGATTACATCGTAACGATTAACTGGAAAAAGAATCTTATTTATTTTGCGCCGCAGCCAAATCCGGTACAACCAATAGTTACTTCAAATTTTGGGCTCTTGGGGCGTTTCAACGGCCAGAAGAAATATGTCGTTCAGTATTTATTTAAGAATTCCGAAGCCGTAAAAGCTGGCATAAAGCTGAACGATGAGATACTTGCCATTAATGGGTTTCAAATGGATAACTTGTCTCCCGACCAATATTGCGAATTTGTGAACAATCCGGAAAAACTGACCCCTGAACATTTAGAAGTAGCTACTTTCACGGTCCGGCACGCTAACGGAGAAACAAAAGATCATACCTTTAAAAGGCAACCATTATTTCCGGAACAAATCAGCCCCACCTCCAGGCAATAAATGCAATAACCATTTTCAGGTTGCCGGTTCGAATTAAAAACGCTACCAAAAATCGCTTAAAAAGTCTGATGGCAACATCGGGCTTTTTTGTTACCTTGGTTCCAGGCTAACTGCACCTTCATGACCAGGAAGATTTTTCTATTTCTATTTCTATTTCTCAACCTGTCCTTCCAGCAAGTCGCCGCTCAAAAAACAATCCTTTGGTCTGTTACATCTCCAGCTTCGGCAAAAACTTCCTTTCTGCTGGGCACCTTTCACCAGATGGGAAATTCATTTGTAGATTCACTGCCGCAGATCAAAGAAGCCTTGTTGCAATCGGAAGTTGCCATTTTTGAATCGGTTGATAATTCTGAGAAACTGGTTACCCTTTTGAACAGCCGGAACGAAGATCTTACATTTCAGGAATATTTAAAGAAGGATGATGCGGCGTTTCTGAAAAGCTTTTCTGCCGGTTGGGCTGTGCCGGTGAGCAAGCTTTCGCCCATGGAACTTCTGGTTAAATTACAGCAGGAATATGCCAAAGCCAATTGCGGCACCATAAAGCCAACCGATACCTGGAGCCACTTCGATAAATATTTGATCCACTTGGCCACCTCCCAAAACCTGGCGGTTGTTGGTCTGGAAACAGATAGCCTGCAGACAAATTATATTAATGCCGCTCAAACTGGTTTTACCTGGCAACAGGCTAAAAAGCCGCTTCAGGAATGGATCAGAAATATCAAAAAGTCCCGGGACACCGGTAAATATTGCCGGGTTGCCCAGGATTATCTGAAATTCGACCTGGATTACAAGTTCTCTGAAAAATGCGGCGATAATGTAATGCTCAAGGGCCGGAATGAAAAATGGCTGCCGAAAATCCTTCCTTATTTAGAAAACCAGAATGCCTTTGTTGCCGTCGGGCTTTTGCATCTTTATGGCGATTGCGGGCTGATAATGCAGTTGAAAGCCAAAGGCTATCTTGTTACGCCCGTAATTTTAACTTCAAACTGAACTGCTGACTTTCTTACTTTTTAGCGCTGAAACCATACCGTTTGGCTTAAATACTTCTTGCCACCGGGCCCGGACTTTGCAAATCTTCAAAATAAAACTTCTTACTAAAAATAACTGTTATCTTTGCCACAGATAGCTTATGGCACTAGATACAGTAAAATTTGAAGAGGTAAAAAAGATCTTTACCGCTTATTTGGAAAGCAAAGGCCTTCGGAAAACCCCGGAGCGCTACGCCATTCTGGAAGAAATTTATTCGCGTTCCGGCCACTTCGACGTAGAATCGCTGTATATCAGCATGAAGAATAAAAACTACCAGGTGAGCCGCGCTACGGTGTATAATACCTTAGATTTGCTGGTAGAAAACGATCTGGTCAGCAAACACCAGTTCGGCAAGAATTTAGCCCAATACGAAAAATCGTACGGCTACCGGCAGCACGACCACGTAATATGCACCGAATGTCACAAGGTGGTAGAATTCTGTGATCCGCGGGTGCATCAGATCCAAACCATGGTCGGCGATTTGCTGAATTTTCATATCTTGCACCATTCCTTAAACCTTTACGGAATCTGCGGCGATTGCCGCGCCAAAACCAACGCAGTTTCAAGCTAATGAAAATAGAAAGCAACCTTCAGGACAATATTTTATACGTGCGGCTGCAGGGCGATCTCATCGGCAGTCCTGATTCCCAGCAACTTCTGGACCTGGTAAATGCCCAGTTAAACGACTCTATAATATTATGTGCGGTAGATCTTTCTAAAGTACGTTTTATAAATAGTAGCGGTATTGGCGTACTGGTTTCTTTATTAACCAAATTCCGGAACCGCGGCGGTGAGCTGGTACTCATAAACCCCAGCGAACACATGCGCAAACTCCTTATAATAACGAAGCTCAACGCTATTTTTACCATAGCCGAAGACGATGCCTTTGCAGCGAAGTTTCTAAAGGAATCTGTTTAACAAAAGAAAAGCCTGGCCCCGAAAACGCCAGGTTTTTTAACTTTAAAAGTAAATCATCCATCAACCATAAATCCGCAGCGCGGAAGTATTAAGTTCTTACCAACATAATGGCAGTAGATATTCTGATTGGCCTCCAGTGGGGCGACGAAGGGAAAGGAAAGATCGTAGACGTTTTAGCCCCGAAGTACGACATTGTGGCCCGCTTCCAGGGCGGCCCCAACGCCGGTCATACCTTAGAGTTCGAAGGTACCAAACATGTCCTTCACCAGATTCCTTCCGGCATTTTCCATCCGCACATTCAGAACATCATCGGCAACGGCGTGGTTTTAGACCCGGTCGTTTTCCAGACCGAAATGGAAAAACTCAGCGCCCGTGGAATAGATGCGGCCCAAAATCTGTACATTTCCAAAAAGACAGCTTTGATTCTTCCTTCGCACAAAGCCATCGACCGCGCTTCCGAAGAAGCCTTAGGCGAACAGAAGATCGGTTCCACCTTAAAAGGTATCGGCCCGACCTACCAGGATAAAGTAGGCCGCCACGGTTTACGGGTAGGCGATATTCTTTTACCCGATTTCAAAGAACGTTACGAAGAAGCCAAAGCCCGCCACCAAAAAATCGTAGGGTTTTTAGGCCAGAAACTCGAAATCGACGAACTGGAGAAACAATTCTTCGCTGCCGTAGATTACCTGCGCACCCTAAAACTAATAGACAGCGAATACATGATCAACGAAGCCCTGAAAACCGGAAAGAAAATTCTGGCCGAAGGCGCCCAGGGATCATTATTAGACATCGACTTCGGAACCTACCCATTTGTAACTTCTTCCAATACGCTGGTAGCCGGCGCCTGCACCGGCTTAGGTGTAGCTCCCCGCCACATCGGCGAAGTTTACGGAATCTTCAAAGCCTACTGCACCCGCGTAGGCAGCGGCCCTTTCCCAACAGAATTATTAGACGAAGTAGGAGAAAGCATCCGCAAAGCCGGCCGGGAATTCGGATCCACCACCGGAAGGCCCCGCCGCTGCGGCTGGGTAGACCTGCCAACGCTCAAATATTCCATCATGCTGAACGGCGTAACCCAACTCAATATGATGAAAGCCGATGTACTGGATGACTTCGACGAAATAAAAGTGTGTACCCATTATAAAACCGCTTCCGGCGAAATCACCGATAAAGTACCCCACCAGTTCGAAGCAGAAGTTATGGAGCCGGTTTACGTTTCAATGAAAGGCTGGAAAACCGGCACGATGGAAACTGAGAGCTACAAGAAACTGCCAAAGGAATTCCTGGAGTACATTGCTTTCCTGGAAAAGGAGCTGGAGGTTCCTATTAATATAGTTTCTGTAGGACCAGACCGCAAAAGCACCTTACTTAAATAAGAGTTGAGAATCTTCTTCTAAAACGCTATCTATTTTTAACCAAAAAGTAGGTAGCGTTTTTATTTATTAGAGAAGGAGTAAAGAATTAAGTAAGAAAAATGAAAGAGGAAATAATATAATGCAAAAAGATCCGAAGCCTGAATCAAGCTTAGGATTAGCTTTCAAAAAAGTTTAAAATATTTTCGAAGGTTAAGTCACTGAAAAGTAATTTCTTAATTAGAATTTGAAACCGTATGTTAAGAAAAGATTAAGTTGCCACTTGACAAATGGATTTCCAATGCAGTATCTTTGTGCAACAATTCAGCCGGACGGGTTAGTTGAGAGAGAGATTTGAGGGGCTGAAAAAAAGATTAAAAAAAGTTAGCCATTTTTGAACCCTGGTTCATTAAGTTTGGTTATCTCAAAGCGCGCTGCATACAGCGTTTATTTTCCGGGGCGGTTTAGGATGATACAAAATGCGTATCGCTGCTTAAACTTTAGTTCTGTAGCTTCGGAAAAACAGCTGAAAATTTTCTTCTGGTATTTCTTGCAGGAAAGAAAAGTTCTGCTGACCTTTGCCCTCCCTTACCGGACGGGTTTAAGGAAAGAAAAAGATTGACATATTGCTAAAGGTTTCAGGCTGGTTTTAGCTTCTTATATAAAGGAGATCTTAAAACGGCCAGCTAAAAAAAACTTCCAAATTATTTTCACGAATAGTTTGGTAGTTAAAAATAAAAGTAAGACCTTTGCACACCGAAAAACACGGAGCTGAAAAAGCGAAGGGTTTAGCGGATAGAAAAGAGGAATAAAACTTCACCGGTTGGGTTGAGGGTTGGAAGATAAAAAGAGTGATGATGAATAGGCTGTTTGCTTGTTGAGAGACAGTGAGCAGCCCGATTATAAGACAGAAGGTCTTATAGAAAGTTCTTTGAATGATTGGAATAAGAAAAGACAAACCGCAAAGTGCAAATGCATTTCATAGTTTACTATGGATGCAGGGTTCTTTGTTGAAAAAAGAGCGCAAGCGATCAAGCAACTACATAGGTTATTTTTCGAGATAACTGATAATTAAATTTATACAATGGAGAGTTTGATCCTGGCTCAGGATGAACGCTAGCGGCAGGCCTAATACATGCAAGTCGAACGGGGTGGTTCAGCAATGGATCATTCAGTGGCGCACGGGTGCGTAACGCGTATGCAACCTACCTTAAACTGGGGGATAGCCTTCCGAAAGGGAGATTAATACCGCATAATACTATTTGATGGCATCTGAAGATAGTTAAAGATTTATTGGTTTAAGATGGGCATGCGTGCCATTAGCTAGTTGGTAGGGTAACGGCTCACCAAGGCTACGATGGCTAGGGGTTCTGAGAGGATGATCCCCCACACTGGTACTGAGATACGGACCAGACTCCTACGGGAGGCAGCAGTAGGGAATATTGGGCAATGGACGCAAGTCTGACCCAGCCATGCCGCGTGCAGGATGAAGGCCTTCTGGGTTGTAAACTGCTTTTATCTGGGAAGAAAACGCCCCTGCGGGGGAAACTGACGGTACCAGATGAATAAGCACCGGCTAACTCCGTGCCAGCAGCCGCGGTAATACGGAGGGTGCAAGCGTTGTCCGGATTTATTGGGTTTAAAGGGTGCGTAGGCGGCCCGTTAAGTCCGTGGTGAAAGCCTCCAGCTCAACTGGAGAACTGCCATGGATACTGGCGGGCTTGAGTACAGACGAGGTTGGCGGAATTGATTGTGTAGCGGTGAAATGCATAGATACAATCAAGAACTCCGATTGCGTAGGCAGCTAACTAGGCTGTAACTGACGCTGAGGCACGAAAGCGTGGGGAGCGAACAGGATTAGATACCCTGGTAGTCCACGCCGTAAACGATGATTACTCGATGTTGGCGATAAACTGTCAGCGTCTTAGCGAAAGCGTTAAGTAATCCACCTGGGGAGTACGCCCGCAAGGGTGAAACTCAAAGGAATTGACGGGGGCCCGCACAAGCGGTGGAGCATGTGGTTTAATTCGATGATACGCGAGGAACCTTACCTAGGCTAGAATGCGCGTGACCGGTCCAGAGATGGACCTTTCCTTCGGGACACAAAGCAAGGTGCTGCATGGCCGTCGTCAGCTCGTGCCGTGAGGTGTTGGGTTAAGTCCCGCAACGAGCGCAACCCCTATCTTTAGTTGCCAGCACATTATGGTGGGGACTCTAAAGAGACTGCCTGCGCAAGCAGTGAGGAAGGTGGGGATGACGTCAGGTCATCATGGCCCTTACGCCTAGGGCTACACACGTGCTACAATGGGCGGTACAGCGGGTTGCTACTTGGTGACAAGATGCCAATCTCCTAAAGCCGCTCTCAGTTCGGATCGAAGTCTGCAACTCGACTTCGTGAAGCTGGAATCGCTAGTAATCGCGTATCAGCAATGACGCGGTGAATACGTTCCCGGGCCTTGTACACACCGCCCGTCAAGCCATGGAAGTCAGGGAGACCTGAAGACAGTGACCGTCAAAGGAGCTGTTTAGGGTAAAACTGGTAACTGGGGCTAAGTCGTAACAAGGTAGCCGTACCGGAAGGTGCGGCTGGATCACCTCCTTTCTGGAGCTGATCGCTTTGTAAGACGCCTTTAGAAGGCAACATCATTTAAGATACGTCTTATAAAAAGTTGTCAGGTTTGTTTTTTCTTATCCACTTATTCAAAAGTTATTTCATGTTTTCAGCGTGCCTCAGGGCATAACGAATGCGGGCTTGTAGCTCAGGTGGTTAGAGCGCTACACTGATAATGTAGAGGTCCGTGGTTCGAGTCCACGCAGGCCCACCAGCCAGGCTAAAGCCAGGCAATTAGAAATTAAAAATTAAAAATTAGGAATGATCAATAATTTCTAATTCATAATTTCTAATTCCTAATTAAAAAGGGGGATTAGCTCAGCTGGCTAGAGCGCCTGCTTTGCACGCAGGAGGTCAACGGTTCGACTCCGTTATTCTCCACTGATTACATACTAGTGATTAGTCTTTAATGATTAGTGATTAGTAAAAAAGATTACCCAGGCTAAAACAGCAGGTTTTAGCTTCTAAACGTAAGGATTTTCATTTAACTCCCGGCTTCTTCTACATAGGAAAGGCGGTACAGTAAAGAAGAGTAATTACGATAAAGTTCTTTGACATATTGGCAAGAGAGAATAATACTAGAGTATTGAACATAAGTTTAATAGTAACCGAGTTCACAATGCAGCAATACTGAGCAATCAGTAAAACTATAAAGTGAACGAAGAATAATATTTTAAGAAAGTTACAAAGGGCGTATGGGGGATGCCTAGGGTCTTGAAGGCGATGAAAGACGTGATAAGCTGCGATAAGCTGCGGGGATTGGCACATACGAGGTGATCCGCAGATTTCTGAATGGGGCAACCCGGCTACTTGAAGAGTAGTCACCCTTAGGGGAGCGAACCCGGAGAACTGAAACATCTAAGTACCCGGAGGAAGAGAAAATAATAATGATTTCCTGAGTAGTGGCGAGCGAAAGGGAAAGAGCCCAAACCAGTGCTGTTACGGCAGCCCTGGGGTTGTAGGACCACGATGTGAGACCAAAAATTGAAGCTAAATTACCTGGAAAGGTAAACCATAGAGGGTGATAGTCCCGTCAGCGAAAGCTTTTTGGCTCTAGTGGTATCCTGAGTAGGGCGGGACCAGAGAAATCCCGTTTGAATCTGCCGGTACCATCCGGTAAGGCTAAATACTTTCAAGACACCGATAGTGAACCAGTACCGTGAGGGAAAGGTGAAAAGAACCTTGAATAAAGGAGTGAAATAGAACCTGAAACCATACGCTTACAAGCGGTCGGAGGATCTTCGTGATCTGACGGCGTGCCTTTTGCATAATGAGCCTACGAGTTACTCCTCTCTGGCAAGGTTAAGGGTCTTAAGGCCCGGAGCCGCAGCGAAAGCGAGTCTGAACAGGGCGCATAGTCAGAGGGGGTAGACGCGAAACTTTGTGATCTACCCTTGACCAGGTTGAAGGTGCGGTAACACGCACTGGAGGACCGAACCAGTTTCCGTTGAAAAGGATTTGGATGAGTTGAGGGTAGGGGTGAAAGGCCAATCAAACTGAGAAATAGCTCGTACTCCCCGAAATGTTTTTAGGAACAGCGTCGTGGTTGAGTCTGTTAGAGGTAGAGCTACCAATAGGACTAGGGGGTGTCAAAGCCTACCGAATCCTGATGAACTCCGAATGCTAATAGATATACACGGCAGTGAGGCGTTGGGTGCTAAGGTCCAATGCCGAGAGGGAAAGAACCCAGACCATCAGCTAAGGTCCCTAAATTTATGCTAAGTTGAACAAAGGAGGTCCAGTTGCTTTGACAGCCAGGATGTTGGCTTGGAAGCAGCCATTCATTTAAAGAGTGCGTAACAGCTCACTGGTCGAGCGACAGGGCATCGATAATAATCGGGCATCAAGCATAATACCGAAGCTATGGATTGTAGTAATACAGTGGTAGGGGAGCATTCTCTGCTGCAGTGAAGGTGTCTGGTAATGGATGCTGGAGCGCAGAGAAAAGCAAATGTAGGCATAAGTAACGATAATGCGGGTGAGAAACCCGCACGCCGTAAGACTAAGGTTTCCTGAACAACGCTAATCGGTTCAGGGTTAGTCGGGTCCTAAGACAAAGCCGAAGGGCTAAGCCGATGGACAACAGGTTAATATTCCTGTACCAGCTTTATTGAGTGATGTGGTGACGGAGTAGTGAAAGGACTGCGAACTGACGGAATAGTTCGTTGAAGGCCGTAGGTATTGGTTTTGTAGGCAAATCCGCAGAACTAGCTGAAAGCTGATAGTACTCCAAGCCTTCGGGCAAGGAGATAATGTCCCTAATCAGACTTCCAAGAAAACCCGCTAAGCGTTTACAATAAAGCTGCCCGTACCGTAAACCGACACAGGTAGTCGAGGAGAGCATCCTAAGGCGCTCGAGTGAATCACGGCCAAGGAACTCGGCAAAATGGCCCTGTAACTTCGGGAGAAGGGGCGCTTCCTCTAGCAATAGAGAAGCCGCAGTGAAAAGGCCCAGGCGACTGTTTAACAAAAACACATGACTTTGCGAAATCGAAAGATGAAGTATAAGGTCTGACACCTGCCCGGTGCTGGAAGGTTAAGAGGGGGGGTTAGCCGCAAGGCGAAGCTCTGAATCGAAGCCCCAGTAAACGGCGGCCGTAACTATAACGGTCCTAAGGTAGCGAAATTCCTTGTCGGGTAAGTTCCGACCTGCACGAATGGTGTAACGATCTGGGCGCTGTCTCAGCCGTGAGCTCGGTGAAATTGTAGTCTCGGTGAAGATGCCGAGTACCCGCAACGGGACGGAAAGACCCCGTGCACCTTTACTATAGCTTAACATTGACTCTGGATAACTCATGTGTAGGATAGGTGGGAGTCTATGAAGCGGTGTCGCCAGGCATCGTGGAGACAACGTTGAAATACCACCCTTGAGTTATTTGGAGCCTAATCTGGAAACGGAGACATTGTTTGGTGGGTAGTTTGACTGGGGTGGTCGCCTCCAAAAGAGTAACGGAGGCTTTCAAAGGTACCCTCAGCACGCTTGGTAACCGTGCGCAGAGTGCAATAGCAAAAGGGTGCTTGACTGTGAGGCCTACAAGCCGAGCAGGGTCGAAAGACGGATATAGTGATCCGGTGGTTCCGCATGGAAGGGCCATCGCTCAAAGGATAAAAGGTACGCCGGGGATAACAGGCTGATCTCCCCCAAGAGCTCATATCGACGGGGAGGTTTGGCACCTCGATGTCGGCTCGTCACGTCCTGGGGCTGGAGAAGGTCCCAAGGGTTCGGCTGTTCGCCGATTAAAGTGGCACGCGAGCTGGGTTCAGAACGTCGTGAGACAGTTCGGTCCCTATCTGTTGTGGGCGTAAGAAGTTTGAGAGGACCTGACCTTAGTACGAGAGGACCGGGTTGGACAAGCCGCTGGTGCACCTGTTGTATCGCCAGATGCAGCGCAGGGTAGCTACGCTTGGATGAGATAAGCGCTGAAAGCATCTAAGTGCGAAACTCACCTCAAGATGAGACTTCTTTTAAGGGTCGTTATAGATGATGACGTTGATAGGAAGCAGGTGTAAAGGCAGAAATGTCACAGCCGAGCTTTACTAATTACCCGTTCGCTTTCTTAAACTTAACCGTTCTCTAACCATTTATTATCCCCTCTTGCCAATCAATGTCAAATCTTCTTACTAATGATTAATGATTAATGATTAATAAAAAGAAAGGACTTTAATGATATCTTCCTCAAATACGCTGAGGACGTTAGTTACAGCAGGTAGCAACGAACAGCAATGGTGGTTATAGCGCGGGTGTTCACCTCTTCCCATTCCGAACAGAGAAGTTAAGCCCCGTAGCGCCAATGGTACTGCCGTCAAAGGTGGGAGAGTAGGTAGCCGCCAACCCCATTTTCTAAACCCCGCACTTTAAATAGTGCGGGGTTTTTTGCTTTTGGATAATTAAAGCTTTTCAATAACAATCCCGCTGCAATCTCCCGAAACAATTAGGTAAGAATAAGAATGCTGGGAATGAATAAGGGATAATTTGCTGGAGCGGTAAGCCCTAGTAAAAAGAATAAATCTTATCTATTTCCGTTTATAAAATTGAAAGATGCTTACATTCTAAGCATCTTTTTTTAATTTCACCCAAAGTTTAAAACCAGGAATGATTTTACAGGCTCCTTACTTTCTGTTTGGTTTATTTGCGATTGCCATTCCGGTTATCATCCATTTAGTACAGTTGCGCAAACCGCAACGTATCCTTTTTACCAATGTCGCTTTTATCCGGAATGTAGAAAATATTACCTCCAATCAACGGAAGTTAAAACATTGGCTCATCCTGCTTTCCCGCATTCTCTTTATCGCTTTTCTGGTTCTGGTATTTTGTGAACCATTGATTCCGGCTTCTGATGCTTCAATCTCTAAAACTGAAAGCGTTAAGGCTTACTTGGATAATTCCGGAAGCATGCAAAACGAAGCAGAAAAAGGAGGAATGAGTTTGCTGGACCTGGCCGTTGATGAATTGAAAGGCTTAAGTCAGGGCTTTCCAAAACAGGCGGAGATCCGGTTAGTGGATAATTCCTTTAAAATTGGCGGAAACCGGAACCTGACTCAGGAAAATCTTCAGAGTGCTTTAGCCGGAATTGATTATTCCCCCATAAGCCGGAAGCCGGAGATTATATTTGATCGGTTAAAGGGCAATGATCCGCTTGGAAACAGCCAGGTATTCTGGCTATCCGATTTTCAGAAATCTACCTTCGATCCGGGTTTTTTAAGTAAAAGCGATACCGTTTCGGCAATAACGCTGGTTAAACTCAAGCCTGCCGATGCTTCTAATATTTTTATAGACAGTATCTGGCTTGAAGATGAATTGGTTCGGGCCAATCATAATAACCGCATTTTAATCAGGGTTTTTAATACGGCCAATGAAGCGAAGAATGGCATAAATGTAAAACTCTTTATCGGTAACCGCCAGGCTGGGGGTAATAGCGTTAACCTGAAACCCAAGGCCAGTGCAATCATGCGATTGGAATTTCGTTTAACGGACCTTAGGGCACAAAATGCCCGTCTGGAAATAGAAGACCAACCTGTAACTTTTGATAATTCTTTTTATTTCACCCTGAAGCCTGCTTCCGGCATAAGGATCCTTGATATTTCAGGCCGGGCCCTGACGAATACCAGTAGGTTATTTACTAATGAGCCCATCTTTCTTTACCAAAAACAGGAGCCAAGCCAGGTTAACGACCGAGCCATTGAACAGGCTGAAATTATCTTAGTTAATGAATTGCCTGACCTGTCTTCCGGTTTGGCGGATAAGCTGAGTAAATTTGTGAAAGCCGGAGGAAACCTGGTTTTTATTCCGGCTGAAAAGAAAGGGAGTTATACTTATTCGGTTTTTTTTCAAGGCTTAGGGCTTGCCATAACTGAAACCAACGCTAACAATGCGGCCGTTTCGCAATTAGCGTTGCCGGATCTCAAGAATCCATTTTTCCGGAATATTTTTACGGAGTTGGATAAACGCATGCAAATGCCCCGGGCTGGCAGCTCCCTAACCTGGTCCCGGTCCGATGCCGATCTGTTGAACTTTAAAAATGGAAGCAAATTTTTGTCGCAGTTTCGGGCGGGAAAGGGCAAAGTATATGTATTTAGCGCTCCTTTTTCTACGGAAACCAATGAATTCAGCCGGCATGCGCTTTTTGTACCGGTAATGTATAAACTGGCCCTTTCGAGCCACGAAGCAGAGCAGCAACTTGCTTATAATTTTAACCAAAGGTCGTTTTCGTTGCCGGTAACCAAAACTAATCTCCGGAAAAGTGTCTATTCCCTGGAGAGCGACAGCGCTTCTTACATTCCGGAGCAGCAATTACGGAACGGCCAGATGGTATTTACCATTCCGGCAGAAATGGCGCAGCCTGGTTTTTATAGCTTAAAGCATAACGATTCTACCCTAACGACGCTGGCCTTTAATTATCCTAAAAAGGAATCTTTTATAGAAACCTATTCGGCAGAAGAGTTGCGCCAGCTTATAACTAATAAGAACGTTAAAATAGTAGAGTCGGGGGGAAGTACAAACTTCAGCGACCAGTTTGCCCGCCAGGCAAAAGGCACCCCGCTCTGGCAATATTTTCTGATAGCTAGTTTATTATTCCTGTTAGCCGAAATTCTATTAATCAGGTTCCTATAAGATGGATTTACTTTTTAAAAATGTAACGGTTTATGCGCCCGGTTCGCAATATCATCTGCAGAAAAATTAACGTTGGGATAAGACAAAACACCATCGCATTTCTGGGAATAGCCGAAGCCAATGCCGGAACGGTGGTTGAAGAAGAAAATCTTTGGGTTTCGGCGGGCTGGTTCGATATGCATGCGGAAATAAACGAACCGGGTTTTGAGCACCGGGAAGATACCGTTTCTTTGGGAGAGGCCGCTGCAGCCGGGGGCTTTACCGAAATGTTATGTTTCGCCAATACCGAACCTTTACTGCAATCTAAAAACGCTATTCTGGCCCTTAAAAACCAAACCAAAGATCTGCCGGTAACTTTTCACGCCGTTGGCGCGGCTACTATGCAGGGCGAAGGCAAGGACCTGACCGAAATGCTGGACCTGCATACGCACGGGGCTATTGCTTTTTCGGATGGGGAGATGGCTATCCAGCAGGCCGATGTTTTTCTGAAGGCCATTCAGTATTTACAGATAACAGATAGCCTGCTGATTAACCGGGCAGAGCACGCTAAATTAAACGAACGGGGCCAGATGCACGAAGGCCTGGTAAGTACCCGCCTGGGGTTAAAAGGTTTACCGGCCCTGGCCGAAGAACTCCACCTGACCCGCGATCTGGAATTACTGGCTTTTAACGGCGGCCGTTTGCATGTTCCGTTTGTTTCTTCGGCCCGGTCAGTTCAGAAGATCAGGGAGGCAAAGGCCATAGGATTGCAGGTAACCTGCGGCATTGCTACTTACCAGCTGGCATTTACTGACGAAGACATTATTCCTTTCGATACCAATTATAAAGTTAATCCGCCATTCCGCACCGGTTTCGACCGCGATGCGTTACTGGAAGGCTTGCAGGACGGCACCATCGATGTGCTGGTTTCGGGCCATAAGCCGCAGGATGTGGAAGCCAAAAATCTGGAATTCGATCACGCAGCCTTCGGAATTATAAACCTGGAAACAGCTTTTGCGGCCGTTCGTACTTTCGCCCCGGAACTATCGCTGGATGTATTCCTGGAGAAGGTGATCGTAAACCCGCGCAAGATTTTAAACCTGCCCATACCAACAATAGAAGCAGAAGCACCGGCTAATCTTACTTTTTTCAAACCAGACCAACCCTGGGTCTATTCCGAAGATAAGATCCGGTCCCGGTCCCGGAACAGCCCGTTTATTGGGCAAACGCTTACGGGCCAGGTTTTCGGAATTGTTAATAAGGGTCAATTTATCCGAAACGGAGCATAGCATAGTTGGATTTACCGGAAACTGTTTTATCTTGCTTCTATAATATAGTGTTTACCAATTACCATCCATGTTCGATCAGGCTATTGTCCGGACCGGAATAAAATTCGGCGTTGTGTGTGCGTTGGCGGGTTTTGCCATCATTCTGTTGCTTTATTTCGCCGGCCTAAACCCTTACGGACAGAACAGCATGTATACCTGGTTGTTAATTCCGGTAGCGGTTTTCTGGGGCTTACATGATTTTAAAAAGTATACGGATCAGGACTTTGGGTTTTTCAAAGCTTTTAAAGTAGGTTGGTCTATTGCCTTTTATACCGCCCTTTGTTCGGCCATGCTGCTTTATGTATTCAGCGTAGTGGCTGGCATTGAACCCATAGAAAGGCACATTGCCGAAATGAAAGTACTGCTGGAAGCCACCCGCGATGCTGCGTTGCAATCGAAAGTATTAAGCGATGCTGCTTACCAGGAAACCTATAAACAGCTCGATAATACTACTCCATATATGCTGGCTATGGACGATTTTGTAAAAAAGATATTTGTAGGCGTACTGGCAGCAATTGTTGGGGCCGTCTTTTTCCGGAAATAAAACAGTATCTAAAAACCCTAAAAAACTATGATTGAAAAAAGAGTTTCCGTTTCGAATACCGCGATGCGCTATGGCCTTATCGTAGGTTTAATTTGCGTGATCTACAGCTTTATCCTGGCCATGCTGGACGAAAGCATGAACCGGGGCCTGAGCATTGTTACTTACGTAATTCTGATCGTTGGAATGGTAATGGCTTTCAAATACTTTAAAGCCAACAATTCCGGGTTTATGACCTACGGAGAAGGCCTGGGCATTGGAACCCTGATGTCGTTAATTGTTGGCTTGCTTACCAGCATTTTCATGTACATTTACCTGAAGTTTGTAGATCCGGAAATGATGAACCGGGCCATGGAAATGCAGCGGGTTGCCATGGAAGAACGCGGCATGGACGACGCCCAGATAGACCAGGCTATGGAAATGGCCAACAAATTCTCCAGCCCTGAATTAATGATCGTGTTTGGTACGCTTGGCTTTGTGGTGTTCGGGTTTATTTTTGCCCTTATTATTGCTGCCATCATGAAAAATGCGCGCCCGGAGTTCGAATAAAAATTAATGAATAAACCTGATTTAGATATTTCGGTAGTGATTCCGCTTTTAAACGAAGCGGAATCGTTGCCGGAACTTACCGCCTGGATTGCCCGCGTAATGCAGGCAAACAATTTTACTTACGAAGTACTCCTCATAGACGATGGCAGTACCGATAATTCGTGGGAAGTAATTCAGCAGATCAGTGCGCAGAACCCGGCAGTAAAAGGCATTCGGTTCAACCGGAATTACGGCAAATCTGCTGCCCTGAACGTTGGTTTTAAAGAAACGCACGGCGAAGTGGTTATCACCATGGATGCCGACCTGCAGGACAGCCCCGACGAAATTCCGGCCCTGTACAGCATGATCAAAGCCGACCGTTTTGACCTGGTTTCGGGCTGGAAGAAAAAACGGTTCGACCCGCCCAGCAAAACCATTCCCACCAAATTATTTAATGGCGTAACCCGCAAAATTTCCGGCATCCAGCTGCACGATTTCAACTGCGGCCTGAAAGCCTACGACCAGCGGGTGGTAAAAAGCATAGAAGTATACGGCGAAATGCACCGTTACATTCCGGTTATTGCCAAGTGGAACGGTTTTTACAAGATCGGCGAAAAGGAAGTACACCACCAGGAACGCAAATACGGCGTAACCAAATTCGGGCTGGAGCGCTTTATCTACGGCTTTTTGGATCTGCTTTCCATTACTTTTGTTTCCCGGTTTAAAAAACGACCCATGCACTTTTTCGGCACCATGGGTACTTTTTCTTTCCTGATAGGCATGCTGATCACGTTTGGCCTGATCACGGAAAAAATTGTGCGGGCCTTCAATAACGAACGGGCCCGGAACGTAACCGACCAACCGTTATTTTTCCTGGCCCTGGCCGCGATCATTATTGGCGTCCAGTTGTTTTTAGCGGGTTTTTTAGCTGAAATGATCTCTTTATCGGGTTCCAAGAAAAACGAATACCTGATCCGCGACCGGGTAGGAAATTCTTAAACGGTACCGGAAATGAAGCAAAAAGTCGTAATTATCGGTCCGGCCTATCCGTTGCGCGGCGGCCTGGCAACCTACAACGAACGGCTGGCCCGGGCCTTTAAAGAAACCGGCGATGAAGCTGAAATTGTAACGTTCAGCCTGCAATACCCTGATTTTCTGTTTCCCGGCCAAACGCAATTCTCCACCGATCCGGCCCCGCAGGATCTGGTTATTAAACCGCTCATCAATTCCGTTAACCCGCTTTCCTGGCTAAAGACCGGGCTGTACCTAAAAAAGCAAAAAACCGACCTGGTCATATTCCGGTATTGGCTGCCTTTTATGGGGCCAGCTTTAGGAACCATTGCCCGGATTATTTCCGGCAACAAACACACCCGAATTTTAGCCATAACGGATAACGTAATTCCCCACGAAAAGCGCCCCGGCGACAGTATTTTTACCACTTATTTCCTGAATGCCTGCCACGGTTTTATTACCATGAGCCGGAGTGTGCTGGAAGATCTGAAAAAATTTGTACCGCAAAAACCGGCCGTTTATCACCCGCATCCGCTTTACGATAACTTTGGCGAAAGCCAGCCAAAAACGGTAGCCAAAGAGGCCTTAAAACTCGATCCGGAAACCAATTACCTGCTTTTCTTTGGTTTTATCCGGACTTATAAAGGGCTTGATCTTTTATTGGAAGCTTTTGCCGATGACCGATTAGCAAACCTGAAAAATATAAAGCTGATCATCGCCGGCGAATATTACGAAGATGCCGCTCCCTACGAAGTCCTGATCCAGAAATATAACCTGGAAAACCGCCTGGTAAGAGCCACCGATTTTATTCCGAACAGCCAGGTAGCCACCTATTTCAGCGCCGCCGATCTTATAGTACAGCCTTACAAACACGCCACCCAGAGCGGCGTTTCGCAGATCGCCTACCACTTCGACAAACCCATGCTGGTTACGGATGTTGGCGGCTTAGCAGAGTTGATCCCAGATGGAAAAGTAGGCTACGTAACCGAACCGAATGCTAAAGCCATTGCGGATGCGATCTATGATTTTTACACTTCCGGCAAAGAAGATTTTTTTGTTGAGCAGGTGAAGTTTTACAAACAGCAGTTCTCCTGGATGGCAATGGTTGCGGCCATTAAGGAAGTTGCCGGGAAAGTTTAAATTTAAATTATGTTGGCTAATCTTATGCTGGCGCAAGTGTTAAGCGTTAGCGTCACTTGTGACTAAACAATACTGGCAAGTCTTCAGACTTGCGTAAATACCTCCAACCAATTTCCAATTCTCAGAATTCGATTCACGAAAGTCTGAAGACTTTCTGACATGAGAAGTCACAAGTGACGCTGACGCTTAACACTTGCGCCAGCGGGTAAACTTGGCTTTTCCGGTAAGTTTTTCTTCAAGAATGATACTTGCTAGTTTCTCTTCTTTTAAATCGAATGTTTGATAGATTTAAAAGTAAAGGGAAGAAAATTAATCCTATCCAGATAGCCGTATGCCGTGGCAGGTAATTAAATTTAAAGTTGATCCAGTATAGTAAGCCCGTGGTGATAATACAAATTATAGAATGTCCTATATAAACCTGGTGGTCCGAAAACCTTTTTATATGGTCATTTTTTAACTCCTGAATGTCTCTGAAATATTGCGAATTAAAAAAAGTCCCTTTCCCGGGCAGAAACCCAAAAAGCATAATAAAATTCTGTGCTATGTATATTGAGGAAATACCTAAGAAAAAATACTGAACTCCTAAATTCAAAGCAGGCGGGAAATAAGAAAAAGCCGGCCCAGGTTCGGATAGTAATATCCTGTAAATATTGTCTATTGCAAACAGAAACATAATTATAGAGCTCCAGAAACTTAAAATGAATCTGATGCTGTGGGTCAGTTTGCTATGGGTTAAAGCCTGGAAAAAAGAAAAGGCAGAAAAAAAGGAAACCTATTATAACGGGTAATCTTACAAACCAACTATCTATGTTGGTAAAGCCATAATCTATGGTCCAATATAAAACTGAAATAGATAATATCAGGGTTTTACCTTCATTAAGTCTTGCTTTAATTTGATCATCATGCAATATGACAGATCCTAAAACAAAAAATCCTAAGAAGAAGTATGGCCAGGTTTCTAAGTGGTTTTCAAGATTATAGGGGAACTCATGTTTATTTGGAAATAAACAGATAAGGCTAAAGATGAAAGCCCCAATGGCAGTATAAATCACGTAATTCCATTTTTCTGATATTCGGAAACTCTCAAAAAGCACCCCTGCAATTAGAGCCAGGTAGGTTATGGAGAATAGCTGGCGCTCAGAAACGGATATTCTGTAGAAAAGGTAAAGTGTTAAGATTAAAAAAGGGATTATTATGAGCAAAATTACTACCTCTATATTCCTTCCAACCTTTTTGCTCATAATACCTTCGTAAGAAACCTGCCCGGTCTTTTATTAATATGCCTATTGCCCAATAAGTTCTTAATTAGTTAAATTATTGATTCCTGAAACTTCTACACCAGCGGCTCCAGAATCTTTCCTTCCGCGCTCAAACATTTCTGCACATATTCAAACACCTTTTCCGCCGGCAGATCTTCCATGCACGACACGCCGAACTGGCAGCTGCCGCGGTAAAAGCACTGGCATTGCTTTTCGGGTTGCACAATGTAGCCGCGGCCGTACAGATCAAATTCATACGGGTTGAAGATGTTGTTCATGAGCACGATCTTTTTCTGCAGCGCAATGGCAATGTGCATGGCCATGGTAACCTGCGTCACGATCAGGTCCATCTGGTACATCAGGTTAATGAATTTCGGTAATTCGAAATAGCCAAAGTACCGGGCATTGGTAACCTGCGATAATGAATTGTTGCGTTCGTGTTCCGCTTCGCCGCCTAACAGCACCGGTTGGTAGCCGTTCTTTTCCAGCAGTTCTATCAGGGTTATCCATTTTTGGTCGCTCCACAAACGGGTGGTCCAGCGGTCGCCGCAGCCGGTATTTAAACCGACCAGTTTTTTGCTGTGGTCCAGGTGCCAGGTATAGCCTTTGTCCTGGTGGTTATCGAAAACGTATTCTTCCTGGTTGTATTCCCAGCCGCATACCTCAAAAATTTCCTGCACGTAAGGTTTGGTATTGGCCTGGCTCAAATCGTCAAACACGCCTGTCAAATACTTATGATTGGCCAGCGGATTGGAAGGGAAAGCCACGCCGTTTTTCAGGGTGTAGCCAAACTTCTGGGTGGCGCTTAAGGAATCATGCAGGGCGCAGGCTTCTTTGTCTTTATCCAGATTAAACAGTACATCAAAATTCAGCTGCTGTAAATAAAGTACCGAAGCAAAATCGAATTTCAGGATCTCATCGATAACGCCTTTCGGTAAAATGGCCGGGGTAAGCGTAAGCCAGGTAATTTTGGCATTCGGGTATTCGGCCCTGATCTTATGCAGCAGCGGGGTGGTCCGGATCACATCGCCAATGGCGCCCAGCTTTATAATGAGAATACGCGTCTGAATGGGCTGGTACGCCGGACAGGTGCAGTGGTAGCCGTGTTGCTTGTGCGGTAAACAAGGCAGATCGCCTTTGTAATAGATACAATCGGTATTCAGCAGTACGCCGTTTACTATATCAGCCATCAGGATTGGTGCGTTAAAAATGGTAGCGTTTCAGGACTAAAAAGTCAATAACTGCCGGAAGGAAGAAAGCCGAAATTAGGAAGAATTGCGGAAAGGGAAAAATAAAGGAAGAACCGCCGGAAATCATAACTTCTAATCCGCTGCCAAGCAGGTCGCCTCTCTTTACAGGAATAAATTTTCGTTAATTGTTTTCCGGTTTTCAGATTTCAGGCAGTTTCTATTTTTATTCTGAAACAGGAATTCGCCTTCACCCTCCGGCCTGATTGTATAATTACCGCTTTCCCGATCCATGGTTTTTACGCCGCATCTTCCACCGATTCTTCGGTAAAGATCCTTTCCCGGTGTTTCAATCCCCAATCGCGCAACGCTTCTATTACGGGCCGCAGACTATGGCCGTATTCAGTGCGCGAATATTCCACGCTAACCGGCGACGTATCGTGTACGGTACGTTTTATCAGGCCATTCAGCTCCAGGTCTTTGAGTTCTTTGGAAAGCATTTTGGCTGTAATGCCGGGAATATCGCGGTGTAATTCTTTGAACCGGCGGTTATGGATGCAGAGCGCCAGCATGATCGGGATCTTCCATTTACCGCTGATAATATCCAGGGCATCGCGAATCGGCATGATCTGGGTAAGGCAAAAGTGGGATTTAGGCATAAATAACGGCTTTTTAAGAGTTGCGGTATCTTAAAGGATACTGGTATACTTTGGTATACTGGTTACTTTTGTATACCAAAGGTGCGTAAATTTGCGCTATAAATGAAAGCGATTTTAAATCTGAAAACATGAATTTAATAGATAGCCTGAACTGGCGCTACGCCACCAAACGCATGACCGGCGCACCGGTTCCGCCGGAAAAAATAGATACCATCCTGGAAGCAATCCGGTTGTCGGCTTCTTCCATGGGCCTGCAACCCTACACCATTCTGGTAATTGAAAATAACGAAACGAAAAAAAACCTGTTTGAGAAAGCAGTAAAGCAGCCGCAGATAAAAGAAGCTTCGCACATCCTGATCTTTGCGGCCTGGGCCTCCATTTCGGAGAAACAAATTTCCGAATACATCAACAATATAGCCGAAGAAAGAGGTGTGACCGCCGAATCGCTGGCTGGTTTCCGGGAAAGCTTAACCGGCCTGACCCAAAACCGGACAAACGAAGAAAACTTTAACTGGGCCGCCCGGCAGGCTTACATTGCTTTGGGCACTGCCCTGGTAGCTGCCGCCGGCGAAAAAGTAGATGCTACCCCTATGGAAGGCTTTAACCCCCAGGATGTAGATGCCGTTTTAGGCTTATCCGATCTGAATTTGCGGACCGCCGTAGTATTGCCATTAGGTTACCGCGACGAAGCCAACGATTTCCTGGCCAAAGCTAAAAAGGTGCGCCGGAAAAAGGAAAAACTGTTTTTGCAGATAGCTAAATAAGATTGTTCGAATTTTCGATATTCGAATTTTCGATTTTTATTATTTGATAGAATGACCCGAAATAAGATCGAATAGACGAAAATCCAACAATCGAAATTCCAAAGTTTCATTTCCCGGGAAATGTTTAATTATTAGCAAGGCTGTTTTTTTACGTTATTGAACAATCGAAAATTCGAACATCGAAAATTCGAATAATCAAAAAAAATGGAAAAAAGAAAATTAGGGAATTCAGGCCTGGAAGTTATGCCGCTGGCTTTTGGCGGCAACGTTTTTGGCTGGACCATAGATGAAAAAACTTCTTTCGAAATCCTGGAGGCTTTTACCGGCGCCGGTTTCAATTTTATAGATACCGCCAATGTTTATTCCCGCTGGAAACCCGGCAATCACGGCGGCGAATCGGAAACCATTATCGGGAACTGGCTTAAGAAACGCGGCAACCGCAATCAGGTAATTATTGCCACCAAAGTGGGCGCCGATATGGGCCTGGGTAAAAAATGCCTGGCTAAAGATTACATCTTAACGGAAGTAGAAGCATCTTTAAAACGCCTCCAGACCGACTACATCGACCTGTACCAATCGCATTACGACGACCCGGAAACGCCGGTTGAAGAAACCCTGGAAGCATATGGCCAACTGATTCAATCCGGAAAAGTCAGAGCCATTGGTGCGTCTAATTTTACGCCGGCGCGGCTGGCGGAAGCACTCAAAAGCAGCCGGGAAAAAAGCCTGCCGCGCTACGAAAGCCTGCAGCCGGAATACAACCTTTACGCCCGCGGAACCTTCGAAAAAGAACTGGCGCCTTTGTGCCTGGTAAATAACGTAGGCGTAATTCCTTACTATGCCTTAGCCAGCGGTTTTCTTACCGGTAAATATCGCTCCGAAGCCGACCTGAGTCAAAGCCAGCGGGGCGGTGGCGTAAAGAAATACCTGAACGAACGCGGCTTCCGGATACTAAATGCTTTGGATGAAGTTTCGGAAGCGTTGAACGCAAACCCGGCGCAGGTTTCGCTGGCCTGGCTTATGCAGCAACCGGGCATTACCGCGCCCATTGCCAGCGCTACCAGCATCGCGCAATTGCAGGACCTGATCAAAGCTGCTGACTTAAAACTAACCCCGGAATCCGTTGAAAAACTAAACCAGGCCAGCGCGTATTAAGGCTTAATTTCCGGGGTAAGATGTAAGTTTGCAGCGTCACTTTTTTAGCCCGAAAACCTACCGTTTCAAATGTCTATTCTATGAAAAAGATAAAGAAAATTCATAAAGCTATTTCAGCTCCCATTGCAGATCTTACTACTTACCGGGCCCTGCCCACTAATTCGGTAGATCACCTTGATCCGTTCCTGTTTCTGAACCACCACGGTCCGCAAAAATACGGCCCCATGAACCGGGGATTGCCTTTTGGTCCGCATCCACACCGGGGTTTCGAAACGCTTACCTTTATCCTGCAGGGCGATATTGTGCATAAAGATTCGGGCGGGGGCCAGGATAAAATAAATGCCGGCGGCGTACAGTGGATGACGGCCGGGCGGGGCGTAATTCACACGGAGATCTCTTCCGATGAATTTAAGGAAAAAGGCGGCATGGAAGAAGTGATCCAGCTTTGGTTTAACCTGCCTTCGAAATTAAAAATGACCACGCCCGCATACACAGGTTTGCAGAAAGATAAGATCCCGGAAATTCAAATTGATAACGGCAACGTAACAATTTACCCAGTTTCCGGGACCTGGGAAAACGAAAAAGGCCCCATAAACTCCCTGACCGGAATAGAAATTGCCCGCATCAAACTTAAAAAAGATGGCCATTATACCCTGGAAATTCCGGAAAACAGGAATGTTTTGTTCTATGTAATTAATGGCGATGTGCGGGTAAACGGCAGCGATGCCGAAATGCATTCGCTGGTGGAATTTGGTACCGAAGGCGAAGAAATTCAGATCGTAGCGGTAGAAGATTCAGAACTGATTTTCGGCCACGGCGAACCATTCAACGAACCCATAATTGCCCACGGCCCTTTTGTAATGAATTCCGAAAAAGAAATCATGGAAGCCATGCGCGATTACCAGATGGGTAAAATGGGCGTCTGGACGGATTGATTGTTAATTGTTAATTGCTGATTGTTAATTGTTAATTGTTGATTGTATGGATCAGATAAATTTAATTTTCTATAATCAACTCTTATCAATCGTAGTTGGAAAAAACGCTTTCATTCAAGCTGTCAACCTCACAATTCTAATTAACAATTAACAATCAGCAGTTAACAATTAACAATCAACAATCAACAATTAACAATCAACAATCAAAAAATGTCAAATATAAAACTCAGCATCTTGGATCAGTCGCCGTTGCGGAAGGGCGGAACGGCCCGGCAGGCTATTGCAGAAACGGTGGAGCTGGCTAAACTGGCCGAAAAGCTGGGGTACTACCGGTTCTGGGTTTCGGAACACCACAATACCGCCAGCCTGGCCGGTTCGTCGCCCGAAGTGTTGATCGCGCATTTAGCCAACCAAACCCAGAAAATACGGCTTGGGTCCGGCGGGGTAATGTTGCCCAACCACAGCGCGCTGAAAGTAGCCGAAAATTTCCGGATGCTGGAAACCTTATCGCCTGGTAGAATTGACCTGGGCATTGGCCGCGCGCCGGGCACCGACCGGTTTACCGCTTCGCTGCTGAACCCCAGCAATTCCTTTAACGAACACGATTTTACCCAGCAACTGGTAGACCTGCGGGATTATTTTAGCGGAACCGGCGTTAAAGGCCCCAATCAAACCAAAGTCCAGGCTTCGCCCAGGGCCGAAACGGTTCCGGAAATGTGGATGCTCAGTTCCAGCGGACAGGGCGGCGTTTTTGCGGCGCACTTTGGTATGGCCATGTCTTTTGCGCATTTTATAAACCCGAACGGGGGCGCGCAAATGGTTAAAATGTACAAAGAGCGCTTCGAACCTTCGGAAAAATTAAAAACTCCGGAAGCCAACGTTGCCATTTTTATTATGTGCGCCGACACCGAAGAAAAAGCGCAGCAGATGCAGGCTATTATGGATGTGCAGATGTTAAAAATTGAAAAAGGCACCCGCGAAGGAATTCTGCCTTACGATGATATAAAGGATTATAAATTCACGGAAGATGAACTGGAACGCGTGGCTTACAACCGCAAACGGATGCTTTCGGGAACCCCGGCGCAGTTAAAACCGCAGCTTGAAAAACTGGCCGCCGATTACGGGGTAACCGAAATTATGGCCGTAACCATTACCCACGATTTTGCCGACCGCCTGCGCTCTTATGAATTGCTGGCCGAAATGTTTCCGCAAACCGTTGCCTGAAATTGCGTAATATCGCGGCTGAAAACTTCCGGCTGAAACATGATCAATTACAATCCGAAAGAGTGGTTTACGTTTATTTTCCGGTTTACGCAGGCCGATACGTTTACCAAATTATGGCCCTTGCTGGTAGGGGTGGGTTTATACGCCGGCTTCATTGCCTACCTGGAGCTGAATTTTGTAGAGGAATCGTACATCAAGCTGATCACGAATTTCGGGCTGATGCACAGTGTGCTGGGGTTTGTGATTTCGTTGCTGCTGGTTTTTCGAACCAATACCGCTTACGACCGCTGGTGGGAAGGCCGCAAGATCTGGGGAAGCCTGACCAACAGTTCGCGCAACTTAGCCATTAAGCTGCAAGCCATGCTCACCCAGGAAACCGACAAAAAGTTCTTCCGGCAGGTAATTCCGAATTATGCTTTTGCCTTAAAAAACCTGCTGCGCCAGAACGAAAATTACGAAGACCTGGACCCGGTGCTGGACCTGAACAAAGCCAAACATTTACCGAACCAGATCGCCGGCGCGCTGTATGACCGCATAAATCAGTTATATAAAAACGGCGCCTTTACCGATCCGCAGTTCCTGGTGATCGACGCGGAAGTTAAAACCTTTACCGAACTTTGCGGCGCCTGCGAACGGATCAAAAACACGCCCATTCCGTTTACCTACAGCGTTTTTATCAAGAAATTCATCTTCTTCTACGTCATGACCTTACCCTTCGGGTGGGTTTTCAGCCTGGGCTATTTTATCATTCCGGTGGTGGTATTGATCCTGTATGCTTTTGCCAGTCTGGAGTTAATCGCGGAAGAGATCGAAAATCCTTTCGGTACCGATGCCAACGACCTACCCATCGATCAGATCTGCCAGAACATTCGAAAACACGTAGGCGAAATTCTGGTTTAGCGCCAGAACCGATAAAAAAACGGTAGGAAAAAGTGGTAAAAAAGTGTTCGGTCAGGCTGCCAGGGTTTCGGTGACCTTCCGGATATCGGCGCTTACTTTCTGGATAAATTCGAGCTGCGACCGAAGCAGATTTTCCTGATAATTTTCAGGTAATGTCGGAATAGATTCCGTTTCTTCGACAATAGTAGGTTGCGATTTGGGAGCCGGATCAAGGTTTAGTTTGCGGGCGGCATCGCTAAGAATGGCACTGGCCCTTCTGGCAGTCCGCTGGTATTCCGGCGGGTAGGCCAGCCGCTTACCGTTAATGAGGCCGGAAGCTGCGGTAGCTATAAAAGAAGATAAAACGTGGTTCAGTACAATAAACTTGTTTACTTCTTTGCTGCTTTTCTGCTTGCTTTTAGGTTCGGATAGCATGCGCTGGAAAGCCGCCGAAAGGTTGGCTGAACTTACGTAAACCTGTTTCCGGGCCAGTTTGTAATCTTCCAGTTTCACGGTTTTGCCGGCCAGGCTATCGGCTAAATGCTGCAGGTATTTCAGGTTAGCCGCTAACATTTCCTTTAAAAGTTTTTCCAGTTGTTCAGATTCCCAGCTCGGGAAAATAAAGTTGCTGGCCACAAAAGCAATGGCCGAACCAATGAGCGTATCGATGATGCGCTCCTCCAGGATATTGATATCTCCCTGGCCCAGTAAATTAAATAAGATCAGCACAAAAGGCGTCATAAACAGCACGCTTACCACATAATTCATCCGCTGAAAACTATACGTGCCGATCATGCAGACCAACAGAAAAGCAAACTGCGCTTTGGGGTTCGGGATAAATTGCAGGATCAGGATACCGATCATTCCGCCGGCAATGGTGCCTATTATACGTTGGTAATTGCGCTGTTTGGTTAAGCTGAAGGCCGGTTTTAAAATTACCAGAATGGTAAGCAACACCCAGTAACTGTGGTGGCCATAAGGCGCCAGTTTGGTAACTGTGTAGCCGAATAAACACACCAGCGAAACCCGCAGCGCATGCTTAAAAACCGCCGATTTAAAATTCAGGTTGCTTTTAAAAAGCTTCAGGTCGTAAACCTGGTGCGAAACAAATTTGGAGTAGGTTAGCGGACCGGTCTTTCGGGCTAATTCGGCCGGATCGGTCTCAAAATACAGCTGGATATCCGTAAGCCGCTGCGAAATATTGCGCAAGTTCACCAGGATCTTTTTCAGGGCCAGGTTGCTTAATTCCCGTTCGTTCTGGCCAATGACATCGATCCGGATTTTGAGTTGCTCTAAAGGTTCCTGCAAACTATTGGCCGAACTCAACCGGATGTTCGACTGAAAGGCAAAACCCAGGTCATCGATCTGGTTGGCGGTTAAGGAAATAAGATCGGCAATTTCGTTTAACACACCCGTTTTCCCGAATTTGAGGCGGAGAGTAGCATAATCGAAATGGGTAGCCATTATTTGTTCGTAGAGGTCTACCAGGTCTATAAAGGTTAAAACCAGAATGCGGCCGGGGGTAGTAGAGGCTTTAATGTACTGGCGGCTTTTGAACAGCACTTCCCGTACGGCATCCTGCTTTTCGTTTACCACTACCTGCTGGTCTACTACCTGCCGGTAGATTTTGTCCGGATCGGTGCCGGGCCGGTAAAATTCCGCTTTGTAGCGCAGAAACCGGGCTACTTCGTGCAGGCATTCGCCCAGGGCCTGCTGCGCCTGCCGGTATGGCATAATCCCGAAAAAGAGCAAACTCATGCTGGTGTACCACAAACCGCCGGTCAGGATCAGCGCACTATAACCCAGAACTTCCAGCGGTTTCAATTCGGCATCTAAGGTCAGCACCATTACCACCAGGGCCGCGGTTCCCAGGGCGGCAGCGCGGGTGCCGTAAACCATGAACATAGAAAAGAAGAAACAGAGCACCAGGATCTCCGCCCCTAAAACCCAGGAATTAAGGCGGGCAAAACCCGTGATAAGGGCTACCAGGCAAATGGTTACACTGCAAAGCAGCATGGCGTTCCGTTTGTGTACCACCGGCCCCGGCGAATCGGTAATGCTGGCGCACAGAGCGCCTAACGATAAGGTAAGGCCGATCTCAAATTTGCCGAACTGGGCCAGCAGCAACGAAGGTAACAGCACCCCGAAAGTAATCCGGAGGCCGTCGGAAAAATACTGGCTGAATAAAAAATACCGGATCTCCCGGGCCTGGCTTTCCATGCGCTGCTTTTTTGCAAATATACAGGCCTATTTTTTAGGATACGGACCTAATTCGGGAAGATGTTGTAACCGTTACCTGAAAGGATACCAAGAGTCTAAAAAAATGGTCCAAATTCCAGAATCAAGCGTTAGATTTAAAGGCTGTTGTCCAATTATTCAGAAAATTTGTTTTAATTTACCAGTGCAATTATTAGGATTAGAAGTTGGAACCAGAAAAAGCAAATTACAACATGGGACAGGTAGTTTTTAAGAAAGCAAATGGTGATGTGTTTTTAATTGCCGAACGGATGCCAGATAATGCCTTTATACACGCCCGCTGGATTGGTGTGCAAACGCTTGAATCGATTAAACAGGGCGGAAATCATTACCTCAACATGCTCCGCGAACAGCCGTGTTCAAAATTACTGAACGACCATACCGAACTCATTGGTCCCTGGATCATGGCCAACGACTGGATCAGCAACGAATGGACCCCAAAGGTGCGGGAACTGGGCTTAGCTTTCATGGCGCAGGTTATGGCGCCGGGCATTTACGGCCAGATGTCTTTCCACGATTTGCACCAACGCATTGAGAACGACCTGGAGATCCAGATGTTCGAACACGAAATTCCGGCCCGCGAATGGCTGCTGGAAGTAAATTCGTTTATTACCAATCCGGCTTCGCTTTAAATAGTTTAGGTTTTAAAACCGTTTCAGCTCCAGGTATTTAAAACTATAATTCCTGAAAAAAATAAAGCCTGGTTTAACAGCTGCGATCTGTTAAACCAGGCTTTATTTTTTTGCGGTTAACGATACCGTTTTAAATGAAGAACGCTTTACTTTTTTTCGGCGAAGGCTTTGAATTGCTCCAGAAATTTCTGGCTTTGTTTCTTAAAAGCTCCCGGCATGAGCCAGCCCATGAGTTTCATAAATCCGCTGAACTTAAATTCGGTTTCGGTTACCCATTTGGTTTTGTTGGCGCTTACCGGAATAAATTTGTTTGAAATAGCATTGTGGACCCCTTTGGCTTCGTAAGTACCGCTGAATTCTTCGGGTAAATTCCGTTTCACAATGGTTTCGATCATTTCAACTTTCCGGTTACCCATGTTGTATTTCAACCGCGATTTGGCGCCGGGCATTCCCGGTTCCCCGCTAAGATGCTCAAAACTTTCCAGGCCCGGCTGCCAGTGTTTCATGTTTTCCGGGTCATCGAATAAAGCAATTACCTGGTTTACCGGCAGGTCTATCTCAATTTCGTTTGAATATTTCATGGTTAAAAATTTAGGTTCAGTAAAATAAAGAAGTTCAGGAAATAGACCAAAAGCTATTTGGCCAATTCCGCTTTTGAATTAGTAACCGGTTGCTGCCGGGTGGCCGGATCGATCAGCGATAGGATCACCGAATCCAGGAAACGGCCGTTGAAATAATAATCTTCTTTGAAATGCGCTTCCTGCACAAAACCGTGTTTCTCCAGCAAACGCCTTGAGGCCTGGTTTTCCGGGTTAATGTTTGCTTCTACGCTGTGTAATTTCAGCGTGCCGAAACCGTAAGCCAGTACTGCTTTCAACGCTTCGCTGGCAACTCCCCGGTTCCAGAAATCCGGATGAATGGTGTAGCCGATCTCCGCCCGGTGGTTGTATTTAATGAACCGCCACAAACCGATGGTTCCGATGAGCTTTTCCGGGTTTTCTTTTAAACAGATGCCCCAGTTTATGCCTTCGTTTTCCTGGATCGCTTTGTCGTATTTCGTAATAAATTCCCGGGCTTCTTCCAGCGTTTGCATGGGGTCTTTATCCAGGAATTGCATAATGGCCGGATCGGAACGGAAAAACAGGATTTCCGGGGCGTCGGTGGCAACCACTTGCCTTAAAAGCAGCCTTTCGGTTTGCAGATTCTGGTAGGGGTTTAATTCAATGTGGAGCATGGCGATTCAAAAAGCTGAATTTATAAGGCAGCCAAGTTACATAAATTCCTGACGGCCTGATCAGATTTCAATAACAGGCTTTTACTTTTTGAGCACAAAATCCTACCGTTTTGAGATTGCTTAAACCGCCATTATGATCTGTTCTGTAGGGGTTTTCCGTTTTAAAAGGAAAGCACAGATCAGCGTAACCAATAAGCCTACGGGAAGAATCTCCATAAAGGTAATGCCAATCTTCATTAAGGGATTTTTGTAAAGTTCGCGCCACATTTCTATTTCCTTAAGGTCAGCGGCTATTTTGGCCTCTGATTCTCCGCTGTTCTTAATGGAATTTATGCTGTGCTGGAAATATTCGTTCATCATTTCCGGACCGGAAAGTTCAGAATAGATCATCCAGCCGGCTACGTAAATGCAGGCGGAAATAAGCGTAATTAAAATGCCGACCTGAAACGCTTTGCCAAATGTGATGGTGCCATTCCGGTAATTATCGCGGTACGACTTTATCCCGAAAAACACCATGGAAAGCGAAATGATCATGCTGCCATAGCCAATAACTTCCGCCATGCGGTAGCTGGATTGGTAGGTCTTCAGCGACATGCTGGCCAGCATTAAAACCACGACAATAAGGCCGGAAATAAGGCCAAAGGTGAGTACTACTTTTTTCATAAGGTTATTAGGTTTGAGTTTTTAGATGCTGCAAAGTAAGGTAAGGCGGGCCGGAAATATTTCATACCAAAGCAGGATTTTTAGCCCGGAAAGTGGAATCACCCGAAAGTATGAGTTGGTATTAATTAATGATTTTCAGGTCTTTAGCTTTCTGAATGGCTTGGGTACGCCGCTTTACCTCCAGTTTGGTGTACAGGTTAGAGCTGTGGGTTTTTATGGTATTCAAAGACACAAAAAGCTGGTCGGCAATTTCCTGGTTCGATAAACCGCGGGCCATGAGTTGCAAAACTTCCAGCTCCCGGTTACTGATTCCCAGTTCAGAATTGTTTTGAAGTGGAAGTTTCGAAGCTGTTAAAGGTTGATCGCTTAAAGTGGCGGAAGCTGCGATAGTTGGTTGGATTTCGGCTTTGGGCCGGCTGGTTAATTTCAGGCCGATCCAGACGCCCAAAAACGTAAAGATAGTAGCCAGCGAACCCACAAATATTTCCAGCGACAGGCTCCGGATAAAGTATCGGTATTCCAGCGCTTTCAATAAAGCTACCAACACCGCCATGGCCAACCCGTAAATTACAACCGTCTTCTTCATTTTTAATCTGCTTTCTCCACCGGAATTCTCTGGGCTTAGATCCGTTACATTTTAAGGTTTCACTATCCCCTTGAGGACAAGCCAAACGAGAGTTTGAGCTTGCGAGCGCAGCTCATAGGGGTGTTTGGCCTTTATTTGATAATTAATTACAAGAGTAAACACCCCTCCGGCTCCCCTGAAGGGGAGAGCCTGCTTGAATAAACCGACCATGCCTGCTGGAAAGCCTGTGCAAAATAAAGATAATTACATTTAAGTAGAGGAGAAATCGGAAATTCAGGATTTATTTAGCTGAAAGCAATTAAAACGGTAGGGTAGAAGCACTAAAAAGTCGTTTCTCTTTTGGAGAGTAAAATTTAAAGATCAATAACAGGATTACCCTTATTTATTCCGCTTGGCAACTTCAATGGCGATGTATTCGGGTAAGTAATTGGGCGTACAGTTTTTATGAACGAAGTCACCTTTGTATAAACCAGTCTGTTCGCCCAGCGCAATGCACCGGGAACGGTATTCCGGCTGGTGAATGCCAATTTGCGCTGCTGTAAAATTCATGGCCCACTGCACTTCAGGTTTTTCCTTTTCAATTCCGGCAGCAATAGCAGCAAAAATGCTATCTGTATTCGGTGGAGGAGTTTGGCCCATCCATCGCAAGCGGCCCTGCCAATACCAGAAAATGCGGCGTTGCAGGGCCGATGGGCTGTTTTCCCAGGATTCCATCAGGGCAATGGTTTTTTTGTCTTTGGAAAGTTGGTTTGCCATCAGCCAGTCTATTAATTGCGTTTGCTCATTGGCTTTATGGGTCTGAATATCATTATCAAGCTGATCGATCACTTCCTGGGATAGCAGCTTTTTATCCATGATCAGGATGGCCAGCTGGCGGGGTAAAAATTCCCCGCAAGACCAAAGTTCCATGGCTAAATCATGGTCCTTTTTAATGTCCTTGGCAATATTTCTGAGGTCGCCCAGTTTGGTGGTTTTATTAGCTATCTGGCTTAAAATGTTTTCAGCTTTCGGAGTGCGTTTCATAACTGGTACTTTGTTTTCCTGATTTATAACCGGGAAGGTTAGGGCGAAATTTATTGATAAGTTTATTTCTTTAAAACCATTTTAAAATGCTCAATGTCGCATTCGCTAAACTGCGGGCCGGTCTTTTCGAAGCCGTGGCGGGCATAGAACGGAATAGCGGGTAATTGGGCGTGGAGGTAAATGGTTTTATCAGCGTGCTGCGGCAACACATCTTTTAGCACCGCTTTCAACACGTGGGCGCCAACTTCTTTATTCCGGAATTCCTTCAGCACGGCAAAGCGCTCCAGTTTTACGCCTTTGTCGGTTTCGCGCCACCGGGCCACGCCGGCCGGCGTACCATCGAAAGTAGCCAGGTAATGGGCGGATGAATCTTCGAATTCGTCGTATTCTTCTTCAGGGGCAACCTTTTGTTCTTCCACAAACACTTTTTGGCGGATTTCGAATACCGTTTCCAGATCGGCGGGTGAAGTAATTTTTTTAACGGAGATCATAGCGTTTTCGGGGTAAAAAAGGAAACCGTTCCGGAAGTAAAATTACTTCGAACGGAACGGTTTAAAAAATTTGTTTTTAAGGTTAATTACAAGGCGTTCGGGTTGGCCGGACGGATCGGGCGATCGGCGCCGTAATCCGGGACTTCGTTGGCTTCGAATTTGTTGTAAGCATCTACAATGTCTTTCACCAGTTTATGGCGCACCACATCTTCGGCTTTCATTTCTACAAAGCCAATGCCTTTTACATCGCGCAGAATGTTCAGCGTATCGCTTAAGCCGGATTTTTGCTTGCGCGGTAAATCAATCTGCGAACGGTCGCCGTTCACCACTACTTTGGCGCCCTGGCCCATGCGGGTCAGGAACATTTTCATCTGCATCGGGGTGGTGTTCTGGGCTTCATCCAGCAACACAAAAGCGGAGCTCAACGTACGGCCGCGCATGTAAGCCAACGGAGCGATTTCGATGATCTTGTTTTCCTGGTAGAACTTCAGCTTTTCGGCCGGGATCATGTCTTCCAGGGCATCGTAAATGGGGCGCAGATAAGGGTCAACTTTTTCTTTCATGTCGCCGGGCAGGAAACCCAGGCTTTCGCCGGCTTCTACCACGGGGCGCGAAATAATGATTTTTTTAACTTCCTTATTCTTTAAAGCCCGCACCGCCATGGCCACGGCAATATAGGTTTTACCGGTACCGGCCGGCCCCAGCGCAAATACCAGGTCGTTTTTTTCGACGGCATCTACCAGTCTCTGCTGGTTCGGGGTTTTGGCTTTAATACGTTACCGCTTGCTGCCGTACAGAAGAAATCCGGCGAGGTAGGCACAATCTCTTCGTCGCCTTCCAGTTCCGGCGACAAATATTTATTCACGCTGGTGTGGGTTATTTTGCCGTATTTGTGGTAATGCTCAATGAGAGAATCCAGAATTTCGTTTATCTTGGTTATTTCGGGCGTTTTGCCCTGAATTTTAATTTCGTTTCCCCGCGAAATGATTTTGCTGCTCGGAAAAGCGGCTGCCAGTTGCTTAATGTTCTGATTCTCAACTCCCAGGAAATCGATCAGGGAGATATTTTCCAGGGTTATTACTTTTTCTACCAAATTGATATGGGTTATTTAGTGCGTTAATTCGCTTGCTATCTAATAATATAATTACTTTTGTACTTAATACAATATATGTAAAATATAGTTTCGCCGCTATGCCTCTCATTACTTTTTTATCTGATTTTGGATATACCGATCATTACGTGGCGGCGGTAAAAGCGCGTATTGCTCAGCAGCGATCCAACGGTTCAGATCGTAGATATTTCCCACGCCATTGAGCCCTTCGATATTGCCCACGGGGTTTACGTACTGCAGTCCGTTTTCCGCGATTTTCCGGAAGGCACCGTGCACCTGGTGGCGGTAGATTCGCAGGGCGGCGAAGGTCCGGTAAATACCACGCCCTAAAGTACCAAGGCCATTATTTTCTGGCCGCCGATAACTGGCATTATTTCTTTGCTCACCGATTCTCGACCCGGAAGCCATGGTAGAACTTGCTACCGCCCAAAATACAACTTCGCCCGGCCCGCGACTGGCTGGCCCCGGCGGCTTTGCATCTGGCCAACGGCGGCGAGCTGGAAGAACTTGGGCCGGCTACCACCACCATGAGCAGTTGCTGAACCGCCAGCTAAAACTTGCCGACCACCACATTACCGGCCACGTGATCCACGTAGACCATTACGGCAATCTGATCACCAATATTACCCGCGACAGCATCGAAACCATTGGCCACGACCGCACCTTTACCGTTTCTTTTGCCCGCGAAAAAGTGTACAAAATGTCGACCCGCTACAGCCAGCCGCCGGAAGGCGAATGCGTGTGCATTTACAACAGCCAGAATTTCCTGTGCATCGGTATCAACAAAGGCCATGCTTCAGAGTTGCTGGGCCTGCATTTCGATTCGCAGGTTGATGTGCATTTTCCACCGAATACTAGTGATTAGTGATTAATGATTAGTAGATCAAAATTAATTATCACAAAAACACATCTGTCATCCTGAGCGTTAGCGAAGGAACTTATCGGCTTTCAGTAGAATCGTTAACTATGAAAATAATTCCTTTTTAATTCGCCTAAAGTAAAGCGCCAGAAAAGACATTGTTGCTAACTTCCAACAAGTTCCTTCGCTATCGCTCAGGATGACAGAATTTTTAAAATACACAGTAAGAAATATTAATCACTAATCACTAATCACTAATCACTAAAAAAAATGCTGATCCGGGTTGTACGAATGGTTTTTGCGGCGGAAAAGGTGCCGGAATTCCTGGCGGTTTTTAATGACTCCAAAGACCAGATCCGGGGTTTTGCCGGCTGCCGGCACATGGAGCTGCTCCAGGATCTTAACGACCCCAACATTTTTATGACTTACAGCCACTGGGAATCGGAGGAGCATTTAAACAATTACCGGAAGTCGGCGTTATTCGGGCAGGTCTGGCCGGCTACCAAAAAATTATTTGCCGCCCCGCCGGTAGCTTTTTCAGCGCAGCAATTTCCGGATGCACTGGTAACCCAGACGCTGGGAAACGCTATCCTTTAAGCTCTGAAAACCCATGGCCACCCAGCTGCAAATCTTAATAAAAACCTGATGGATTACTTTGAATTTTACGGCCTGCCCGAAAGCTTTTACCCCGATGAAAAAAAGGTAAAAGCTAAATTTTACGAATTCAGCCGCAAATACCACCCCGATTTCCACGGCACGGCCGCTCCCGAAAAGCAGCGCGAAATCCTGGAACTCTCCACCCAAAATACGAACGCTTTTAAAACCTTAAGCAATTTCGAAAGCCGACTAGCCTACATTCTGGAAAAGCACGGCCTTACCGGCGAAACCACCAAAAACGAATTGCCGCCGGATTTCCTGATGGAAGTAATGGAGCTGAACGAAAAGCTGATGGAACTGGAATTCGATTTCGACCCGGAAGTTTACGGCAGTTTACAAGCCGAAATCAATAACGTTTGGGAAGGTCTGGAAACCGAAATAAAACCGGCGCTGGAAACGTACGAAACCCTGCCGGAAACCGAAAAAATGGCGGCCCTGGAAGCAGGTAAAAATTTATTACCTGAAACGGAAATACCTCTTGCGGATTAAAGAAACCTTGGCTACTTTTGCAACCCGTTCCTGAAACGGAAACTACCAAATGCCCAGATGGCGGAATCGGTAGACGCGTTGGTCTCAAACACCAATATCTTCACGGATGTGCCGGTTCGACCCCGGCTCTGGGTACCAGAAAAGCCTGCTAATTTAGTTTAGCAGGCTTTTTTTATGTCTTGGAAACCTTCTGCCTCAACATTTACCAAAATAACCTTTACTCAATTAACTCCCTAAAATTCTACAACAAACAACCCAAATCCTGTAATGCTAGCGGAAGTGGGGAACGGTATCTTTGTAATGATATTCAAACCCATACTTATGAAAGATTTAAAATTCAAAACCAATATTAACTGCGGCGGCTGCGTAGCCAAAGTAACGCCTTTTCTGAATCAGGAAGCCGGCATTTGTGAATGGAAGGTAGATACTACCAATGCCCAAAAAGTGTTGACCATTTCCACGGATTCATTAACGGAAAACAAAGTAATTACCATAATTGAAGCGGCCGGCTTTAAAGCGGAAAAGGTATAAGCAACGATTAACCATTCTATTAAAAGCCTGACTAAAAATGAGTTGGACTTTTCTGCCTTTATAGCTAACTTGGTTTTTTAATTCTAATTTAGGATAAACCTTTAAAACAGTCTTTAACTCCCTTTTGTACATATGAAAAAAACTTTACTTCTCCTTTTATCGCTGTTTTCTGCAACCTTCTCCTTCGCTCAAACCGCTACTAATTTTATTGCTAACGATTGCGCCGGTAACCCGCATAACCTGTTCAATGAATTAGACGCCGGCAAAGTGGTGGTAATAAGCTGGGTAATGCCTTGCAGCAATTGCGTGGGACCATCGGTAACGGCCAAAAATGTGGTGCAGAGCTTCCAGACCAGCCATCCTAACCGGGTAGTAATGTACGTGGTAGACGATTACGCCAATACCACCTGTACGGCCCTGAATAGCTGGGCTACTTCCAACGGATTGAGTAATTTAACCACTTTTTCGAACGCCTCCATCAATATGGCCCATTACGGAACGGCCGGAATGCCTAAAGTAGTAGTACTGGGCGGTCCAAATCATACGGTTTTCTATAATGCGAACAACAGCGTGAGCCAGTCGGGTATTCAGAATGCGATAACAACTGCCCTGGCTGCTTCGCCGACCGGTATTAATAAAGATCTGAATAAACCAGCCATCGCCAGCATTTTTCCAAATCCTTCTGCTGATAAGGCTTTGGTAACGTTCCAGCTTACCAGGCCTTCGGACGTGAAAGTAGCTGTTTATAACCACCTGGGGCAGAAAGTTAGCGATGCCTTTTCCGGGCTTGTTTCGGAGAAAGAAAACCAGATTGGCGTTAAAACCTCTAATCTTTCCAACGGCCTTTATTTTGTAGAGGTAAGCATTGCCGGTAAAAGCGAAATGCTGCGGTTGCTGATCTCCCGTTAAAGCCGGTTTTTCTGATTTAACAATTTTTCTTAAGGGCAGTTCTGTTTTAGAGCTGCCCTTTTTTTGACTTTATTTGCCGCCGGCCTTAGCATTTTTAAGGTCGATCCAGGTGGGAACATGGTCGCTGGTTTTTTCCCAGCCCCGCACTTCCCGGTCCACGCCGCCGGCTTTCAGGCGGCCAGCCAGGTCCGGGCTTAGCAGGAAATGGTCGATCCGGATGCCGGCGTTACGGCCGAAGGCATTCCGGAAATAGTCGTAATAGGTGTAGATCGCTTCTTCCGGGTGAAGTTTACGGATTGCGTCGGTCCAGCCCTGGTCTAAAAGGGCTTTAAAAGCGGCCCGGCTTTCCGGAAAGAACAGCGCATCAGTCACCCAGCGTTCCGGTTTGTAGGCATCCAGGTCTTCCGGTATAATGTTGAAATCGCCGGTTAAAATTACCGGTTTGCCGGATTTTAGCAGTTTTTTGGCGTGGGCCTTTAGCTTCTCCATCCACTCCAGCTTGTAATCGAATTTTGGTCCGGGGGCCGGGTTGCCGTTGGGCAGGTATAGGCAACCAATCGTGATGCCGTTAATTTGGGCTTCCAGGTACCGGCTTTGGTCATCGGTATCATTTTCGGGTAAACCCTGCTGCACGTTTTCGAAGGTTCCTTCGCGGACCAGAATAGCCACGCCGTTCCAGCTTTTTTGTCCCTGCCAGATGGCCTGGTACCCTGCTTCTGCTAATGCCTTTTCCGGGAATTTTTCCTGGGGCGCTTTTAATTCCTGCAGGCAGGCTATATCGGGTTTGGTTTCCTGGAGCCAGCGCAGCAATACCGGCAGGCGGGCGGAAATTCCGTTTACGTTATAGGTCGCAATTTTCATGAGAAGCAAATTTTTATCGACACGCCAGGCATTTAGCCTTTTCCCTCCCCAAACGGATAATTACCGATTACAGGCTGATTTAATACCAATTTTTTTATCAACCATCGTTCATTTCCTTTTTCCAAAGTTAAAGGAGAGTTTTACGCCTTAAAATGCATGACCGGTCAGGGCCTTCCGGCATCGGGTGCGGGGTAGCTCCCCGGGAACTGATGAATTGGCTTAATAGGGCCTTTATGGCCGCAGTAATACTGATCTTTCTAAAAGAATTACAGGCAGCAAAAAAAGGCGGGATTGGCCTTTTTTAGGAGCCGGCACTTATGCTATTTCACTAATGCTGTTTTAACGAACTGCTTTTTATGGAACAACCTGCCGGAAACCTAAGTAAATAAGAGGCAGAAAAATGTAATGCCTTCATGACCAAAACTAAAAATTCTACCTTAAGCCTGGCCAAACAGACCTTTAAAAAGTTTGTAAACGATAACCCGCTTGATTATGCCGCGATCATTGGGTTTTACACTATTTTCTCCCTGCCGGCGGTGCTCATTATCATGATCCGGATCGCGGGTTCGGTTTTCGGGCAGGAAGCTGTGCGGGGGCAGGTGGTGCAGGAAATTGGCGGTATCGTGGGCCGCAACAGCGCCGAACAGATCCAGAATATTATTGAAAATGCCAGCATGTCGCCGGCCAGTACCATTGGAACAATTATTGGAATTGCCACCATGGCTTTTTCGGCAACTACGGTTTTTATTGCCTTACAGGATTCGCTGAATGCGATCTGGCAGGTAAAAGCAAAACCGAAAAAGGGCTGGCTGAAGTTGATCGTGAACCGGCTTATGTCTTTAGCGCTGGTGGTAAGTCTGGGATTTCTGCTGCTGGTTTCGCTTTCTGTCGAGGTGGTGCTGGGCATCCTCAACAATTTTGTCCGCGAACGGTTTTCCGGACTGGGGGTTTTTGTTTTAACGGCCGGCAACCTGCTGGTATCGCTGGGTTTCAGTACCATAATTTTCGCCGCTATTTTTAAGACCCTTCCCGACGTTAAGATCCGGTGGAGATCGGTTTGGGCGGGCGCCACAGTTACCGCCATTTTGTTTGCTACCGGTAAATACCTGCTGAATGTTTACTTCCGGTACGATCCTTTAGCCGATACTTATGGCGCTGCCGGATCCATTGTGCTAATTCTGGTATGGGTTTATTATACGGCCATTATTTTTTTGCTGGGCGCTGAATTCACCCAGGTGTACGCGCAGGTAAAGGGCGAAGGAATTCAGCCCGCCGAACATGCCGTCCGGGTGCAGGTAAAAGAGGTCGAGACGGAAAAGTAGCGCTTCCGGTTAAAAATTAGCCGGGAAAACGGTAGGGTTTGAGGTGAAAAAAGTAAAACTGAAGGCTATCCGATTTTTCAAAAGAAACGATTACCGGCGGCTAAACGGAAAAGCCCGGATTGTTCATTTTACCCACCGGGCTAAAACATTTTTATCCCGTATACGCTTTTTAAAGTGCCGGACCGGTTTTTTCTGCCTTTCTGCTACCGTTTCCGGTATTTGTTTCACTTAAATTAAGCACTATGGCCGCCAATTCCCGTCCCCGTAAAACCAGGCTACCCCTTAAAACCGCCGGCAACCGGAAACAGCGTCTACGCCCGACAGCCATCCGGAGGAAAAAAACGCTTAGCCGGCGCCGCAGCATCAGGAACAAACGGAAAAATGTAGCCGGCTCAGCCGTGAAAGGGGCGCAGAGCCGGCTTAAAAATTTCCGGCAGGCATCGGTTTTGGCCGTGGCCCTTACCGGGTTTATCATGCTCATTTTCTCCCCGGGCGAAGCCGGCCTGGCACAGGGAACTGATACGGTTCCTGAAGATTCCGTTGAAACGGTTTCCGATACCGCAACTACCACCGATACCATTATTTCCACCAAAGAGGCCACCACCGAAGCTTTTAGTGCGCTGCAAAACCTCTGGGACGGCTTTTTTTACAACCTCCCGAAACTGCTGATTGCCATTGGTACCTTCCTGCTGGCCTGGGCGGTGGTTTGGCTGCTGCGGAAAGTATTGAAAAAAGTGATCGGCAAATGGGATAGTTCCGGCGCCGTTATTTCCTTGGTTTCCATTGCCGTCTGGCTGCTGGCTATTGGCATTGCGCTGAGCGTAATGGCCGGCGATATCCGGGCGCTGGTGGGTTCTTTGGGGCTAATTGGTCTGGCATTGAGCTGGTCTTTGCAAACGCCCATCGAAAGTTTTACCGGCTGGCTCATGAACTCCTTTAAAGGCTATTACCGCGTAGGCGACCGCATCATGGTAGGCGATGTTTTCGGTGATGTTTACCGTATTGATTTTCTTACCACCACGGTCTGGGAGATCGGTTCGCCGTACCAGGCCGGGTTCGTAAATGCGGAGCAGCCTACCGGCCGGATGGTAACTTTCCCCAACAACGAAGTGCTTTCCGGGTCGGTTACCAACCTTACCGGCGATTTCCCTTTTGTCTGGGACGAACTGGCGGTGAGCGTTGCCAATGAATCTGATATTCCGCTGGCCTTAAAAGTGCTGCAGAAAACCGCCGACGAATTCCTGGGAACTTACATGGTAGAACCATCGCGCCAGTACAGTGATCTACTCCGGAAAGCCGGTCTGGATTTTAATATTTCCGACAAACCAGAGATCTTTTTATCGCTTGACGATTCCTGGACCAACCTTACGATCCGGTACCTGGTGGGAGCCCGCGAAAGGCGCAAATGGAAAAGCGAACTCATAGTCCGCACCAATCAGGAGCTGGCCAAACCCGAATACCTGAATAAGATCATTCCGGTTTACGCCCGGCAGCAATTGCAATTTATTGATTCTTCCGGGGTGCCGGTTGCTCCGGAATTTCCTGCCAAAAAATGAAATTGGTAAACCGAATTTTAAACCGGGAAGCTATTCAATGCCTCTTTTCCGGCGTTCCGGATCTTAGCTTAAGTCAATTTGGATGAGCTAAATTCCATGATTCTTTCAATTGCTTTTCATTACTTTTTTTGATAAAAGCCTACCGTTTTTTGGTCTAAACCGGAAATTCAGGATTGGTTTTTTTCTGCTTCCATTCTTTGTAAATCGAAGTAAGGCGGCTCAATTTCCAGCATTTTTACCAACCGGCTGTTTAGCGATTCGGCATCGGAAGGAACGATGAGCGCTTTTTTTACTCCCGTTAATACCGCATTGGCGTGCTGGTTCAGGGCGGACCGGAATTTTTGCTGCTGGCAGTCGGCCTGGCCTATTACCAAAAATAATCCCAATAAGGCGCGTGCCACCGAAACGTCTTGTTTGCCATAATGGCGGATTGGCCGGACGGTTAAATGCAGTAAATCTTCAAAACCGATCTTCCGGACCTCCAGGCGTACATTATTGTCATCGTCGGCATGAAAACGGGTTTCTTCCACGGAATATAATTTAACAAAAAGGTCGCTAAGGTATTGAATGCAGATCACGGCAATTCCCGGATCGTTTATTCCGGGGCTAAGGGACTTTACCGCAATTTCGCTCAGTTGGGTAAAGCCGTAGACATGATTGATCGCTACATTTTCGGTGTGAAAATAAATAATGCTGTCGTAAAGCAATTGCCGGTCTTTTTCGGAAAGTTTTTCCGGCGGAATATTAGCCCGGAAAAGGATGCTGCCGGTGGGCACAAAATCGGTAAAATAAGGCTCCATCCGGATCCGCAGGTCGTTTTTGGAAGCAACTTTCATGAGTGCTTTCAGGTTGAGCTGCTGCAGGTAACCGGGTTTATCGGTTAAAAAAGGGTAGGGGGTTTGATCGATTTCAACCTGTTCGTTTACGACCGGGGGCGGTTGTTTCTTAAACTGGTCCAGGCCCCGGCAGGTGGTTTTATGGATATTGGCTACAATGTTGGTTATCTGAACGGATTGGGAAATGCTGTGAATAAAATAAACGAAAAGCCCTAAAGACCAGAACCCCAGCAATAGCCCCAACGAAACGCTGAATGTTGGCAGTTTATACGTGTCGATAGCCCGGAGCATGAGTAGCAGAATTATAAAATACAGGATGGCGCCAAACTGGTTTCCCAGCACAAACTGGTGTTCTTTCCGGGTAACCAGGCCCTGCATTACCTTCGGCGAAACGGTGTTGGTGGCCTGGCTCAATACTACCATTACCATAGAAAAACTTAAAGCCATCAGGGAAATAATGCCTGCAATAAGCGTGGTAAGAATTGCCCTTACCGCTTCCATTTCTTTAAACCGCATCCACGCAAAATCATTTCCTAATTCCTTAGCGGCCTCAGAATAGTCGAAGTATAACATACCTACCACCAAAACCAGGTAGCACATGGTTATGATAATGGGGTAGAAAGCAATGCTGGAAGTAACGGCGTTGTAACTGGCCGCCATTTTGCGGTTCAGCAGGTTGAAACCAATTGTTTCCATGTAGCGGGTTTAGTTGAAGCAACAGGTTACGAACAGTTGCGGATAAGGATCCTGGGTAGGGCTTACGTAAATTTGTTTGCAGGGTATAACCTTAAAACCGGAAGCAATTTCCCGGTTCTGGCCTGGTCTTACGGAACTACCGTTGCCAGGCGCCGTAAACGCTAGGAATTTTACCTGAAAAAGTCAAACCCGGAAAAGCATGTTCTTCGATACCTGGTCGCAGCTTCTTAAAATTGTGGTTTCCGGCTCGCTGGCTTACCTGGGGCTGGTAATTATGCTAAGGTTTTCCGGCAAACGCACGCTGGCGCAGCTGAATGCTTTCGATTTTGTAGTTACGGTGGCTTTTGGTTCAACCCTGGCCACCATTATACTTTCTAAAGATACTACGCTTGTGGAGGGGTTAGTTGCTTTAGGCCTTTTAGTATTGTTGCAATTTCTGGTGGCCTGGTCTTATACCCGCGTTAAATTTATAAACAAACTGGTGAAATCTGAACCAACGCTGCTTTTTTACCAGGGAACGTTTAAAACCGAAGCCATTCAAAAATCCCGGTTGGAAAAAGAAGAATTATTGCAGGCCGCCCGCAGCCAGGGTATCCTTTCGTTGCAGCAAATAGAGGCCATTGTGCTGGAAACCAACGGCAAACTCAGCATTATCAAAACTTCCGAAAATTCAGACCGGTCTACTTTACAAAATGTTGATCTGGATTAAAAGCCGGATATTCAGTAAACGTATTCTTTAGCTTTTCAATACCCAACCCAGGGTGCCATCGGCTAATTTCACTAACTGGAACGCCTGAAAAAAACCTACAATGGCTACTTTACTGTCCTTTTTAAGCAACCCGATGGGTGAACCGGCAGCAACAGGCATTTCGGTAATTTCCGCTTCGGCTTTCAGGGTTTTGGTTTGAACGGGCTTTTGTAAACTCTCCAGGTAAGTTTTATGAAGGTAGCCGGAAATGCCGTCCGGGGTTTGAATTTTAAACCAGTTGCCGGTGCCGGCCACCACCTGGAAAGCCGTGTGTTTAGGCAGCTTCGCAATAACGGTTGCTTTTTCTTCGGGTAATTTCCGGAGGTTGGCCTGGTTCTGCGCTACCCGCGCCCATTCGCCCAACTGCTCTTCTTTAACATTTAACGGCGCCGGCTTTTTGTTTTCATCTTTAATGAACGGGAACGGATCGATAGCGCCATAGCCAAAGGTATAAATGCCGAAATGTAAATGCGGAACCGTTCCTTTGGCGTTGCCGGTATTCCCTATCAGGCCTAAGGTATCGCCGGGGTTAACTTCCTGTCCGGTGGTTACCAGCTGCTTATCCAGGTGCGCATAGTATAAACTCTGGCGTCCTTTCCTGTCGGTTAACCAAACCACTTTACCGCCAATGGGCGTTTCGTTTACCCTGGATATAATGCCTTTGGTGCTGGCAATTACCGGCGTGCCTTTTGGGGCGAAAATATCTACGCCTTCGTGCTTCCGGGAGCCGCCGTCCCGGTCGGCGCCCCAGAAACTTTGGACAGAACTGGAATTTTTGCCCTGCACCGGAAAGCCTAAAGAAGGTTTGGTTCCGATGGTAATGGTATAGCTGCCGCTCTGCAATAATTCCGGCTGGAGCCGCACCAGAAAAGTAAGGTCTTCGGTTACGGTATGCTGCAGGTGTAAACTGGTGGTATCGGCCGCCAGGATATGTTTGGCTTCCTGCGGATAACTGCCGGTTTTTCCGAACAGATCCAAAAAGATCTTCAGGTTTTGCCGGGTGCGGGTCGTTACGTTTATATCGATCATTTCGCCCTGCCGGGCTTTGAAAGCGTAGCTGGCCGCCAATGGTTTTTCGGCTTTAAAATACCCGGTTTCCTGGTAAGGCAGGTTTATCAAAACCGAATCCAGCAGCGCTTTCTGACCAGCCTGCAGCCAGCTTTGGCCCAGGGAAGTTTTATGGAGGTTGGCTTCTTTTAAATTATGGGAATAGGTTTCGTAAGGGGTACGGTTATGTAAAAGCGCTTTCACCACCTCTTTCCCGCCGCAACCCGTAAGCAGGCCAGCTAAAAGGAGGTACAGGAAAAATCTATTTTTAAAATTGATCATATCAGGAATAAGCCGTTTAAAATTTAATGCTGACTTAGAACACAGTTGCCGGCCGTAGCATTCCATTTTACCTACATCTGTTTCAGTTTGATTTATAAGCAGGGAATTCCGGGGAATTTCTTGTTCATCCTTTATTAGCAGATTGCGTATGTAGCCGGAAACACGGTTAACATAACAGGTAAATGGTAAAGTGGGCGCAATTTCCTTTTCTCCGCATTACGCTGGCTTATATTGCCGGTATTTTGCTGGCGTTCAGGTTCAGTGCGGTTGGTCATGTTGCAGCCTGGTTTTTTCTGGCCGGCCTTTGCGGTTTTGGAGCGTTATGGATGGTTGCTAAAGCGCGAAGATCGGGGTTTGTTTTTTCCATAACCGGCATAGGAGGTTTGATCTGTTTTGCTCTGGCGGGTTTTACTTTAACTCAATTCCGCACCGCTTCCAACGATCCCGAAAATTTAGTGCATCAAACCGGGGAAGTAACTCATTATACCGGCTACCTGAATGATTTTCTTTTGGATAAACCTGCAATCTACCAAACCACCTTAAAACTGCAGCAAGTTAAAATAAACGGAGAATGGCAACCTGCTTCCGGCAACATCCAGCTTTCGTTTAAAAAGGAAAACAATTTACCAAGACCGAATTACGGCGATGTATTGCTCATAAAAGGAAATCCGAAATTAGTAGCCGATCCGTTGAATCCCGGGCAGTTCAACTACCGGAAATACCTGGCGGCGCAGCAGATCTATCATCAGCAGTTTCTTAATTTGGGTCAGTTCGAAATAATCGGGCAGGAGGTAGAAAACCCCGTTATGGCGCTGAGCATTAAATTGCGCCAGAACCTGGACCGCATCCTGAAAAATGCTATTGCCGGTCAGCGGGAATACGGTATTGCTTCAGCCTTGGTGTTGGGTATAAAAGATCAGCTCGATAACAGTATCAAAGCTACTTACGCCAATACCGGCACCATGCACGTGCTGGCCGTTTCGGGTTTGCACGTAGGCTTGGTTTTTCTGATCATAAACTTCTTCCTGAAACGGTTGCAAACCACTTTCCGACAACGCTTATTTTCGGCGGCAATTGTCTTATCGGTGGTCTGGAGTTATGCTTTTATTACGGCATTATCGCCTTCGGTCTTGCGGGCAGCCGTGATGTTTACGCTGGTGGCGGTGGCGGGCGTAATGGTGCGCAAAACCAACATGTACAATACCTTAGCGGTAGCCGCTTTTATTTTGCTTTGCTTCAACCCCTATTATTTGCTGGAAGTAGGTTTTCAGTTATCGTTTGTGGCGGTAATTGCTATTGTTTATTTGCACCCCCGGTTGTACCAGCTTTACCAGCCCGAATCCAGGTTTGGCCGCAAAGCCTGGGCCATGACCTGCGTTTCGCTGGCTGCGCAGATCGGGACGCTGCCGCTAAGCCTCTATTATTTCCACCAGTTCCCGGTTTATTTTTTGCTGTCTAATTTAATTGCCGTGCCGCTGGCTACCATAATTCTTTACAACGGGTTTGCGGTATTACTTTTCGGCTGGATTCCTTTATTGGGCCCGGTGCTGGGGAAAGTAATGGAATGGCTGCTTTACGGCATGAACGAATCCATGATCTGGCTGGACGGGTTACCGTTTGCGCTGATAAACCGCATTCCGTTCACGGCTTTTCAGGCAGTTGTTTTCGCCCTGTTTATGTTAATGCTGCTCTTCTTCCTGGCCCGCCCCAGATTAAGGGTGTTTGCAGCAGTGGCCGGTTTGTTTTTAATTTTTTCCGGAAGCCAGATCAAAGAAACGTTTGCCGGTTCCGGGAAAAGTAAGCTTTTGATCTTAGCAGTGCCAAAACATTCGGTAGTGGTATTACTTAAAAACCAGGAGGCTACTGTTTTGGGCGATTCTGCCTTTATAAAGAATAAGCAAGCCCAGAATTTTAACCTGGAGCCGATCTTTCTGAATGCTGCGGTCAAGAAGGTTAATTTGCAGGATTGGAATAAGGAAGACCGATCTAATGCAACTATAAAGCGTGCTTCCGGAATTACGCTTTTGGTCTGGCAGGAACTGAAAATTATTTCGCTGGAAAAACCTCTGGAACAGGAACTCAGAAAACCGTTGGAACCGGATATCCTGATCCTCCGGAATAATGTGTTTGTAACCCCTGAGAAATTGCGAGCCAGCTTTAAGCCGAAACTGGTAGTTTTCGATTCTTCAAATGCCGGTTGGTATACAAAATGGCTGGGGGAGAAATTGCAGGCCGCCGGCATAGCGTATTATAATGTGAACGCCCACGGAGCCTATCAGGTAGCCCTTTAAGCATCGGTTCAGAAAATCCTTATCTTTGCGGCTTTCATCACTTTTTCAGGCCAATTCCCTACCGTTTTAGGCTGGCAGTTTTTAGATCCGGTTAATGAGTTTTGTTGATATAGTTCTTTACATTGGTATTTTCGTGTTTGCCTGTACCGGCGCCTTAAAAGCCCGCACCCATCAGATGGATATTCTGGGTGCCGGCGTGCTGGCTTTTGCTACGGCCTATGGCGGCGGTACCATTCGCGACCTGCTGATCGGAATCAAAATAAACTGGGTGAACGATAACCTGGCTTTGTCGTTGGTTTTATCGGCGGTGGCCCTGGTTTTTCTGTTACGCCGGAATGTTAACCGCTTTTCCAGGTTCCTGTTTTTTACCGATGCCATTGGCCTGGGCATGTTTACCATTGCCGGCATTGAACGGAGCCTGGCCAACGGCCTGAACGATGTATATGCGGTTCTGATGGGCGTAATGTCGGCAACTTTTGGCGGATTGCTGGCCGATATGATCAGCAACCAGGTGCCGGCCTTGTTAAAGAAAGGCGAATTATACGCTACCGTTTGCGGAATAGGCGGGGTGGTTTATATAATCTTAACGAAATTGCCGCTGCACCACGATATTAACCTCTTAATTTGCGTAGTGCTGGTAGTTTCCCTGCGGGTACTTTCCAAATGGAAACGCATTTTCCTGCCTGAGATCTGATGGTTCAAAACAATTTCGGCATTTAAACGATTTATTACCCAGATTTGCTACTGCTTAATCTGTAAAACAGCTTTTTTTATTTATGGCACTGATTGAATACGAAACCAAAGACCGGGTTGCTTACATTACCTTAAACCGGCCGGAGAAACGAAATGCGCTCAACTACGAAGTGGTAACAGAGCTCAAGAATGCGTTTGAACAGGCCGAAGCCGATGATGCCTGTAAAATTGTGGTGCTCCGGGCCAATGGTGCGGTTTTTTGTGCCGGCGCCGACCTGGAATACCTCCAGCAGCTCCAGGCCAATACCTACCAGGAAAACCTGGAAGATTCCACCCATTTAATGCAGCTTTTCTACCAGATCTACACCCTTAAGAAAGTAGTTATCGGGCAGATCCACGGACATGCCATTGCCGGTGGCTGCGGCTTGGCCACAATCTGCGATTTTTCCTTTACCGTGCCCGAAGCAAAATTCGGTTATACCGAAGTGAAGATCGGTTTTATACCGGCCATTGTTAAAGTGTTTTTGCTTCGGAAGATCGGCGAAGCCAAAGCCAAACAATTGTTACTGACCGGCGATTTGATTTCCGCAGAAGAAGCGCAACAAATAGGCCTTATCAATTATCTGGTAGCTGCGGAGGAACTGGAAAACAGGGTCTTTGAATTTGCCCAGAAACTTTGCCGGGAAAATTCGCAGCAGAGCATGGAGCTTACTAAAGAAATGATAGCCAATGTGCAAAGCAAGAGTCTGAAAAAAGGGTTGAGCTATGCAGCCGAAATGAATGCCAACGCCCGGAATTCCGTGGATTGTAAAAAAGGGATCGCATCTTTCCTATCCAAAGAAAAACTGACCTGGTAAGAATAACTTCACGGCTGTTCAGGGTTTTCACTAACAGAAATATAAGCCTTTGCTTTTTTCTCACGGATAAGTAAGAGCTGGTTTTACCTGGTTAAATGGGGAATTCTGGTGATAACTCCTGAAATTGCAGCCTTAAGACCATTCATCTTCAAAACGTTACCCGGTTTTTTTTATTCTCTTTAACTTTTAGAACCCCCAGCGGGGCCTTTGGCGGCAGAAAGCGTATATTTTACCATTTTTCTGAGGCTTATATAAATTTTCTTAGGATTTTCTTAAACAAAAAACCGGGAAAGCTGTTTATGAAACAATGATAACCGGCATAGGAATAGCGCTACTCACGTTTGGTTTAATGGAAATGAAAGCCTGGCTCACGCATAAATATGTGCTGCATGGCTTTCTTTGGAAATTGCATAAATCGCACCATACCCCGCATAAAAGCTGGTTTGAGTGGAACGATCTGTTTTTTGCGTATTATGGCCTTTTAGCTATGCTTTGCTTTATTTATGGTGCCGAAAAAATGGACTATCGTTTCTGGATAGGCGTAGGAATAAGCCTTTATGGCCTGGTTTATTTTATTGTGCACGATCTTTTCATTCACCGGCGGCTGAAATTTTTTGGAAAAACGCAGGTTGCTTATTTGAAAGCCCTCGATATGGCCCATAAAATGCATCACAAAACGAAAGGGCCGCGATGGCTCTGTATCTTTTGGCATGTTGTGGGTAAATCCGAAATATTTCCGGCTGGCCCGGCAAAAAGTATCTTCTAAAAACTAAGCTTTGGCACAATACGCTATTAAAGAACTGGAGCACCTCTCCGGGATCAAAGCACACACCATAAGGGTGTGGGAGCAGCGCTATAACCTGCTAAAGCCCCAACGCACCGAAACCAATATCCGGTATTATAACGACGACGATCTGAAGACCCTGCTGAACGTTTCTTCGCTATCCAGCAAGGGCTATAAAATTTCCCGCATTGCCCGGATGTCTAACGAAGAACTGACCCGGGAAGTGCTTGCTTTATCAGAAACCCAGAACGATAGCCACATTCAGGTAGACGCGCTGCTGCTGGCCATGATCGGGCTGGATGAAGAAAAGTTTGAAAAAGCCCTGAACACCCCAATTCTGCAGTATGGTTTTGAAGGTGCAATGCTGGAAGTAGTTTACCCTTTTCTGGAGCGAATTGGTATTTTGTGGCAAACCAGTAATATCCACCCGGCTCACGAACATTTTGTAAGTAACCTGATCCGGCAGAAACTGATCGTAGCCATAGACGGGCAAAAACTGCAGCAAAGGGAAACTTCCACCCGTTACCTGCTTTTTTTACCCGAAGGCGAATTCCACGAAATAGCCCTGCTTTTTATTAATTTCCTGGTGCGGGCCCGGCAAAACCACGTTATGTACCTGGGCCAGAGCCTGCCTTTTAACGACCTGGTAGAAGTAGCGGAAGCTTATAAGCCGGATATTATTGCTTCGGCGTTTACCTCAAACCCTGAACGGGACCAGGTGCAGGATTATATTAACCTGATCAGCAATAGATTTCCTGCCTCCCGGATATTGCTTTACGGCACCCAGGTACAGGCAGACTGGCTTACCTTTCCGGAAAATACCCAACGGTTCAGCCGGATCACAGAAGTAATCAGCCACCTGAACCTGAATCAGGGAAGCCCAAATAAAGGTAGATTCGCCGGATCCTAACTGAAATATTGCCGGCAGCCATTGCCGGTTTTTCTTCTTAACCTTCTGCTTGTTTTCTTAACTAACCTTTGTTCAGTTGGTGTTTACCCGGTATAAGTTCCTGTATACCATTTTATTTTATTGTTGGAAATCCGGTTTGGCGTTTCGTCCGTTTGTGTAGACATACAAAATTTGCGTTTAACAAATTAAGCTGCTTTTAGCCAGGAAATATTATTTTGTTTAATAATAAAACAAAAATATTAAACAATCGTAAAATCATTCAAATCCTTTCCTTATTTTTGTTTAAACGTTAATCCTATAAAGTTAAACAACGTGACTGCAATAGAATTTACCAACCAGGTTCAGCAAATTTCGGTTTCGCTGCGCCCTGCTGCGTTAACGCTCACCCGCGATGCCGACGATGCCCACGATCTGGTACAGGAAACTTTGCTGAAAGCCCTGCTGAACAAAGATAAATTTAAGGCCGGCACCAATTTAAAAGCCTGGCTTTATACCATTATGCGCAACACTTTCATTAATAATTACAATAAAATTACCAAGCGCAGCACACCATTAGAACCTACCGATCATTTTCAGTATACCCATTCCGGCGACAGCTTTATTACCCATAACGGCGCTACCGGTACATTTGTAATGCGTGATATAAATCATGCCCTGGATGGCCTGAATGAGGATTTCCGGCAGCCTTTTATGATGTACTATATTGGTTATAAATACCTGGAGATTGCCGATAAGCTGCAACTGCCAATTGGTACCGTAAAAAACCGCATTCATATTGCCCGGAAAGAACTGAAAAAACTGCTCTTCATTTATAACTTCAACTAATCCGCCTGGAAAAACCGGCAGGCTTTAAGCATTAGTTGCCGGCCTTTTTGCTTATATTAACCCATATTTTATTTAACACGGAAGCTTTGCAGCCAAAAAAAGTAATTGTAATTGGCGCCGGTTTCTCCGGTATATCTGTTGCCACCAGCCTGGCCCAGCAGGGCTATAGCGTAACGGTTTTAGAAAAAAATGCCACCTCCGGAGGCCGCGCCCGCAGCTTTGATCAGGATGGTTTTGTATTCGATATGGGGCCAAGCTGGTACTGGATGCCCGACGTTTTCGATCGTTATTTTCAGAAATTCAACCGCAAAACTTCCGATTATTACCAGCTTACCCGCTTAGACCCAAGCTATACGGTAATTTTTGGCGAAGATGATTTTATGGCGGTACCGGCCGGTATTCCGGCTTTAAAAGTATTATTCGAAAGCCTGGAACCCGGCAGCGCCGCCAAACTCGATGATTTTCTGAACCAGGCGGCTTACAAATACCAGGTTGGGATAAACGAATTGGTGTATAAACCCGGCCGCTCCCTAACCGAATACCTCGATACCAAATTGCTGGCCGGAATTCTCAGGCTCGATGTTTTCCAGAGCATGCGGGCGCACGTGGCCAAATTTTTTAAGCACGATAAACTGGTGCGGTTAATGGAATTCCCGGTTTTATTTCTGGGCGCCTTGCCGGAAAAAACCCCGGCGCTTTACAGCCTCATGAACTACGCCGATATGGCTTTAGGCACCTGGTACCCCATGGGGGGCATGCATAAAATTATAGAAGGTATGGTTACCCTGGCGGAGGAATTAGGCGTTACTTTTAAATACGACCAGCCGGTACAAAAAATAGCGCTGGAAAACGGTAGGGCTAAAGGTGTACAAACCCAAAAGCAATACTTTGAAGCCGACATTGTGGTAGCCAGTGCCGATTACAACCACGTAGAAACCAGCCTGCTGCCGGAAGCTTCCAGAAGTTACACGCCTAAGTACTGGCGGGAACGGGTAATGGCGCCTTCGTCGCTTATTTTTTACCTGGGTATAAACAAAAGGCTAAAGAATTTAACCCACCATAACCTTTTTTTCGACGAAGATTTTGGTCCGCACGGAACCGAAATTTATACCGATCCGAAGTGGCCGGCCAAACCTTTATTTTACGTTTCGGTGCCTTCGCAGACCGATAGCCTGGTGGCGCCGGAAGGTTGTGAGAATCTGTTCGTTTTAATTCCGGTGGCCCCCGGCCTGGTAGATACCGAAGCCGTGCGGGAGAAATATTATAACCTGGTAATGGACCGGCTGGAAAAACTTACCAAACAAAGTATCCGCGAAAATGTAGTATACAAACGCAGCTACGCCCATAACGATTTTATTACCGATTACCACGCTTTTAAAGGAAACGCCTACGGCCTGGCCAATACGTTAAAGCAAACGGCAATTTTAAAACCGGGCCTGAAAAGTAAAAAAGTATCGAACCTGTTCTACACCGGCCAGTTAACCGTGCCGGGCCCGGGCGTACCACCGTCGCTCATTTCCGGGCAGGTGGTAGCCGATGAGATTGCGAAAGAATTTAAATAGTGATTAGTGATAAATGATTAGTGATTAGTTATCCGGAAGGAAATTTATCGAATCATTTTTCAAATAACGGATCTAAATAATTTAAAGCTTAAAACCACTTTTTGTGCTCAGGAACATGCCGGTTTTTAACTATAAATTCAACAGGGGATTTACTAATCACTAATCATTAATCACTAATCACTAAAAAGATGGAGCTTTTTAACCAGACCAGTTTAGAATGTAGCCAGCTGATAACCAAGCGCTACAGCACTTCCTTTACCTTGGGAATTAAAACGCTGGATAAGAAATTCCATTTCCCGATTTACGCCATTTATGGTTTTGTGCGGTTCGCCGACGAAATTGTAGATACTTTTTTCGATTACAACCAGGAAGTGTTGTTTGAAGTTTTCTGTAAGAATACCTGGCAGGCCATTGAAGAAAAGATCAGCCTGAATCCGGTGCTGCACGCTTTTCAGCTGGTGGTAAACGAATATAAAATAGACCACGAATACATTGCCGCTTTTCTGCAAAGCATGGAAATGGACCTGAAAAAGCAGCAATACCACCGCGAACTTTACGACCAGTATATTTATGGCTCGGCCGAAGTGGTGGGGCTTATGTGTCTCCGGGTTTTCTGCGAAGGCGATTCAGAAATGTTCGACCGGCTGAAAGAACCGGCCCGAAGCCTGGGGGCAGCTTTTCAGAAAGTAAATTTCCTGCGCGATATTAAAAGCGATTTCCAGGACCGTGGCCGGGTTTACTTTCCAAAGGTAGATTTTAAGCTTTTCGATAATTTAGCCAAATCTGAAATAGAAGCCGATATTCTTATTGATTTTGAGAAGGCTTATGCCGGCATTCTGGCGCTGCCTAAATCGGCCCGCATGGGGGTTTACCTGGCGTACATTTATTACCGCAAACTTTTTCGCAAAATACAGGGAATACCGGCGGCCCGCATCCTGGATGAACGGGTGCGGGTGCCGGATAATACTAAAATTGCCTTGCTGCTGGGTTCTTACCTGAAATACCGTTTAAATGCTTTGTAAAAAAAGAACAGCTTTTGGTAGTTACTTTTTCCTGGCTTTTTAGTACCGTTTTTCAGTAGCAGGAATATAACCTGAAAGAACTGCACCGGATTTTATACGAAGGCAAAGAAAAGGAAAGCGCAGCGGAAAAGCTTTTTTAGTCATCAGGTTATTTTTCCGGTAGAATTGCATTGATATTGGGATATAATATTTCGGCCTGAATGCATTTGGTCAAACGCAAAAGTAATTCACTTAAAATGCAAAAGGCTTTCCTGACATCTTTCTGCATTTTCTGAAAAAAAAATTCCATTGTTAACCTGCCTTTTTAATGGCCCAGGATTATTTATTGGCGGAGAAAAATTGTATAGAAGAAGAACAGAAGAAAAAAAGTGCAGATTTTGTTTCGATTAAGATTGTAATATTTTCGGGGAATAGTTATCTTGCTAAAGTAAATAAAAAGGCAGATAACTTAAATTTTAGTGAACGGCAACCAAAGACTTCGCCATTTATGCAACCAATGCGTATAAATAAGGGTTTTCAGGTTAGATAGTTTTCTTTTTTTATCCTGTTTATTATGGTTTTTTAATTGTTGGAATTATGGGAACAATACTACTAAATCTGTTTTTCTTTTTCGGTGTGATCCTGGGTACCAATGAAGTGTATAAGGTAACCGAACTGCGGCCCTATTATCACAAAGCCACTAAATGCGCTGAAACCGGCGAATCGTTCCATAAATTTATGGCCGCCTACGAAGGCAAAGATGCCCGGGTACTGGCATTTAAAGCCGCCTCGGAAGCTGTAATGGCCAAATATACCTGGAGCCCTTACAACAAACTGCAGCATTTAAAAAAATCGGCAGTATTGTTCGACCAGGCGGTTAAATTAGATTCCGATGATCCGGAGATCCGTTTTTTGCGGTACACGGTAGAATTTTACGTGCCCCGCTACCTGAACATGAGCGCTAACATTGAAGAAGATAAAAAGATCGTGCTCCACAGTTTATTTAAATACCCGAAATCAGGGCTGGAGCCGGAATCTGGTAAGATCATGCGCGATTTTTTACTTACCGCCGAACACCTGAACGATTCAGAAAAACAACAACTACGCACCGTAAAGATCTGATGTACATTTACCTTTACCTGAATTTATTTACCATATTTTTCCCGTTCGTTCTTTCTTTCGATAAGCGGGTAGCTTTTTATAAAACCTGGCCGGCCTTGTTCCCGGCCATTTTTATTAATGCTGCCATTTTTATTCCCTGGGATATTTACTTCACCCAGAAAGGCGTCTGGGGCTTTAACCCGGAATACCTGGTGGGGCTAAATTTTTTCGGGCTGCCCATTGAGGAAGTCATGTTTTTCATAACCGTACCTTACGCCTGCGTTTTTATTTACCAGTGCCTGAACGTTTATTTCGGCGAAAGCATCCTGCAGAAACATGCCCGGGTTTTTACCTTCGGTTTAATAGCGTTTTTAATAGGGCTGGCAGTCTTAAACCTAAACCGGCTTTATACTTCGGCCACGGCCATTTTCCTGGTGGTTATGTGGCTTATTCATCTTAAAACCATAGGTTCCGCATTGCTGGGAAAATTTTACCGGGCTTACCTGGTGCATTTAATTCCGTTCGCGCTGGTAAACGGGGTGCTCACGGCTCTGCCTGTTGTGTGGTACAACAATGCCCAGAACCTGGGAATACGGCTTTACACTATTCCTATTGAAGACAGTTGGTATTCTATGCTGCTGCTTTTACTTCCCATTACTATTTTTGAATTAATACGGAGCAAACAAAAACAATTAGCGGTTAACCCTGTTTAAACCTTTAAATTGAAGTTTAGACGAAATGCAAAACCTGCGCGTACAGATCGATTCCGGTTCCGGCTTTTGCTTTGGGGTGATCTATGCCATTCAGATGGCCGAAGACATGCTGGACGAACAGGGTTATTTGTATTGCCTCGGCGATATTGTACATAACGACGAAGAGGTGCAGCGCCTGGAAAAACGGGGTCTTCGCATCATCAGCCACGATATTTTCAAAGAGCTCCGGAACGAAACCGTGCTGATCCGGGCCCATGGCGAACCGCCGGCTACCTACCAGATAGCACTGGAAAACAACCTTAATTTGATCGATGCTTCCTGCCCGGTAGTGCTGAAATTGCAGAACCGCATTAAGACCAGTTATGATAAAAAGGAGCCGGTTTATATTTACGGCAAACACGGACACGCCGAAGTGCTGGGGCTATTGGGTCAGACCAATAATGAAGCGGTAGTTTTTGAAAATATGGATGAATTGCTGCAGCACGAACTGCCCGCCAACATTACCCTTTACAGCCAGACCACTAAAAGTACCAGCAGTTTTTACAACATTAAAAATACCCTGGAAACCAAAGGCTACACCGTAAACGCCAACGATACCATTTGCCGCCAGGTCTCCAACCGGGATAAAGACCTCCGAAAGTTTGCTTTGCAGTTCGATAAGATCGTTTTTGTATCCGGTACCAAATCTTCCAACGGCAAAGTGCTTTACAATGTCTGTAAGGAAACCAACCCGAACACCGTTTTTATTTCTACAATAGAAGACCTGGATAAAGGCTGGTTTACGGCCGGCGATAGCGTAGGAATTTGCGGCGCTACTTCTACGCCCATGTGGCTTATGGAAAATGTCCGGGATACCTTACTTTCGTACTGAAATTTCGTAGGGAGTAAAAGTTGTCTCCTGAAATTAACGAAAGGCGAATATGGAAGAGAAGTATACCGTACCGGCTGGTACCAGCATCGGGCACGTGCATTTAAAAGTAGCGGATCTGGACCGGGCCATGGCTTTCTATTGCGGCATTCTGGGTTTTGAATTGGTTACCACTTACGGCGACCAGGCGGCTTTTATTTCGGCAGGCGGCTATCATCACCATATAGGGCTGAATACCTGGTATAGCAAAGGCGCTTCACCGGCCCCGCAGCGCAGCGCCGGGCTCTTCCATACCGCTATTCTGTACCCAACCCGGAAAGATCTGGCTACGGCTTATAAACGCTTGCTGGATGCCAATTATCCGTTAACGGGTGCTTCGGATCATGGCGTTTCGGAAGCGCTTTACCTGAACGATCCGGATCAGAACGGGGTGGAATTATATTGGGACAAACCCCGGGCCGAATGGCCGAAAAAGTCCGACGGTTCCATTGAGATGTATACCCGGCCGTACGATCTGGAGAATTTATTGCAGGAACTGAAGTGAGTTTTATTAAAAAACATTTGGGAGTATTTATTGCCTTGCTGGTTCTGATTAGCTGGGCGGCCTTACTGACTTTTTCGTTGCAATTCCGTACCGTTTTTTCGCAGCCCTGGCCGTACCTGTTGCTGCTGTTGCAAACGCATTTGTACACCGGCCTTTTTATTACCGCCCACGATGCCATGCACGGCGTGGTGGCTCCCGGTAACAAAACGCTGAATAAAGTAATCGGGACGGTTTGTGCGCTGCTTTTTGCCTTTAACTGGTACCCGCGGCTTTTGCCCAAACACCACCAGCACCACCATTTTGTAGCCACCGAAAAAGACCCCGATTACCACGGCGGAAATTTCTGGAACTGGTACCTGAGTTTTTTGAAGCAATACATAACCTGGCCCCAAATGCTGGCCATGGCTATTACTTTCAACGTTTTGAAATTTTTCTTTCCGCTGGAAAACGTAATTATGTATTGGATGCTGCCGGCAATTCTGGCTACGTTCCAGTTATTTTATTTCGGTACTTACCAACCGCACAAAGGCGAACACGAACCGGCCAATAAACACCGGTCTACCACGCTGCAGCGCAACCATTTATGGGCTTTTATCAGCTGCTATTTTTTTGGGTACCATTACGAACACCACGATAAACCTTTTCTGCCCTGGTGGAAATTGTACCGGGAAAAAGATAGGCAACTTAAAGGTTTTCAGGAAAAAACAGAAATTTTGACCAGGTGAATATTTAGCCCACCCATTGGCTGTGAAAGAACATTTGTAACAGGTAAACCTGAAAAAATACGTTCACAAAATAGAGCAGCCACATTACCCCCCCGGATACCTTTTTATTAGTGCTCTCCAGATATAAATAAGCTATCAGGTAAATGGTTAAGAGGGTGTAATTAATAAAGGCCATGAATTTCTGATAGCTGCCAACCGGTAACCAGAAAATAAGTAACCCTAAAATTATCCATTTCAGGTTTTTGGTTTTTAGCCTGTAAGTGGTTAGAAACTGGTGTAAGAAAACTATGAAAAAAGCTGTGGCAAAAAAGTAGCGGTTCAGGCTGTGTAAACTTCCACCCTGAAAGAAAACAATTGCCATTGTCATCCCGAAAAGATACAAGGCGGAGAATACCAGCGCTTTATCCGGGATATTATTTTTATTTTCTAACCATTGCCGGAACCAGGTAAACAGCTTTGCGCCTGCCAGGCAACCCAATAATAAGGCAGTGCCGTCCAGGATTTTGGAAAGGGCAAAAAAGGAAGAGGTGAAGGGCAGGTCTGGTAACCGGAAATAATGTTGCCAGGCCTTCTGGGCATAGAAGAAACCAAAAGCGGTTCCGGTTTGCACATACTGGATTAACATGACCCCAGCAAGCCCTAATAAAACGCAACCACAATAGAATGCCAGATTTCTGAAAGTTAAATGGGTACGCTTTTGGGTAAGGATTTCCATAATAATGAGCGCCGGTAAAAAAACGGTAGCTACCGGACGAATAAAAGAGCAGATCAGCAGCGAAAAACAGATCAGCCCGGTATTTCCGTTGCGCAGTCCTAAAAGCAGTAAACCCGAAAAGAGGAAAAACATTGCTTCGGTGTAGGGTACATACATAAACATAAATACCGGCACCGATAAATAAAGCAAATAATACCGGGGTGCAATGCGGTAGTGATAAGCCAGTATTCCGAAACCCAGGTAAAAAACCAGCACGTTGAAAAGCGAAATGCCAAGCCCATTCAAATGCAAAGCCTTCCACACATAAGGGAACAGGGGGAAGAAAGCTACATTGCTTTTCAGATCCTGCTGAAACCGGTAGCCGGATGCTACAATGCTATTATACCAGGAAGCATCCCATTTATTCAGTTCGTGGGGTGTTGGCAGAATAGTTTCACCAGCCTGAAGCCGGAAAAACACGAAAACCACGCTCAGAAAAAACAGGTGGCCCAGACTGTAAATGATTATACCACGCAGGCGTTCAGAATCCAAATTCAGGAAGTTTAAAAGGTTTTCAAACAGCTCTTATAAAAATTCAACCTACCCAGCTATTTTTTAAAAAAGCCTGGATCAGCACTATTTGCAGGTACACGTTAACCACGTAAATACCAGCCCAGACAATTTTATGGAATTTTTTATTTGGAAGTTTCAGCACCAGGTAAGCTACCAGATAAACCGAACCCAGGAAGAATTTCAGGAAAGGGCCGAACTTAACGTAGCTTTTGAAAAGCAGCCAGTATAAGATCAGGCCGCCGAAGATCCAGAAAATATGTTTCTGTTCAATTTTCTCCTCTTCGATAAGATAGTTGAAGAATATCAGAAAGAAAGCCGTGCAGAAAAAGTAACGGTTAAGGCTGTGTAAACTGCCGCCCTGAAAAAAAAGAATGGCAAACGTAATGCCCAGGAGGTAAAGCGCCGAAAAAACCAGGGCCTTATCTTCCAGTAACAGGTGCTTTTTCAGAAAGGCTATAAACCATTGCAATAGCTTTAAGCCGGCTACCGCTCCCAGCAAAAGAGCGGTGCCATCCATCATTAAGATGTACTTTTCCGGGCTCCAGGTACTCAGGGGCAGCTGCGGCAGCCGGAAGTAATGTTCCCACTGCGACTGCGAATAAATAAAGCCCAAAGCCGTGCCCGTTTTCTGGTACTGGATAAACATAACAATGCCAAGCCCCGCCAGTACCCCGCCACAATAAATCAGGATATTCCGCAAGGTAATAACCCATTTCTGGTGCCGGCTGGTTAGGATCTCCATAATAATAAGGGCCGGTAAAAAAACAGTTCCTACGGGCCGGATAGTGGCGCAAACCAGTAAACAGGCCGCAATGAAAACCAAATGTCGTTGCCTTAAGGATAGCAGCAACAGTACCGAAAACAGGAAAAAAAGCGCTTCGGTGTACGGAATGTACATAAACATAAAGCTTGGTACCGAAAGGTAAAGCCAGGCATAACTTATTCTGAACCGGTACTGGTAAGCCAGCAAGCCAAAACTCAGGTAAAAGACCAACAGGTTAAACAACGAAATGCCGTAATTATTTAACCCCGAAGTTTCCCATAGATAAGGAAATAACGGGAAAAAGGCCACGTTGCTTTGCTGTTGCGGATCATAGAAATAACCCCGGTCGATAATGGTCTTGTACCAAAGCACATCCCATTTATCGATCTCTTCCAGAAGCGGAATAACCGGTTGGCCGGCTGCCAGCCGGAAACCGATAAATATGGCCGTTAATACCAGCAAATGAAGCAGGCAAACTTGGAAAATAATTTTGATCCGGGCGTAATCTGGACTCACTGATAAAATTTAGGCGTTAAAAAGCAGCCAGAACCGGCTGCACTTACAAACTTACAATTTTTGCCCGGTTTACCATTCCATGCGCTCCCGCAGGTTCTTGATCTGGGTTAAATGGTGGGTGCCGTGCCAGGAGTAAACATGGACCGCAGTCTCCAAAGAAGTTATTCCCGATTCCGGGTGGTTAAAGGTTCGTTTCCATTGGTCCGGGGTAAGATTGTCCAGTAAAAGCACCCACCGTTCGTGCAACGCGTCCAGTAAGTTCAGGGAAGTTTCAATGTCGCCGGCGGCATCCGGAAGGTTGGCCCACAGGCTTTCTTCGTAGGTCTTAATGGTAGGATTTTCTTCTGTAAGGGCCAGCTTCATCCGGATGTAGGCATTCATGTGGCTGTCGGCCAGGTGATGAATGGTTTGCCGCAAACTCCAGCCGCCGGGCCGGTAAGGCGTGTCTAATTGTTCATCGGAAAGGGTTACGATAGCGGCCCGCAATTCACCCGGGTGCCCGGCAATCGATTCGATGGCGGCATTCAGGCTGGCCGGCGACAAAGCCTGGCTGCGGTCAAATTTGCCGATCGGGTAGCGGAGTTTTTCCAGTTCTTCAGGCGATAAAGTTTCGGCATTATTCATAGTTGTTTCTTTTTATAGTTAGGTAAATCCTGAAAGCAGATATCAGGCTGCAAAGCCAGGCTATTTTCGAATTGAAATACGGGGTAATTTACTTTTTTCCTGATTAAACGGAAATTCTACCCTTTAAATAAAAAGGATTGCTTTATTCCGGCCGGTTCAGCCGGGCTTTTACCATGTCTGTTATAGAAACGCTATCTATCATTACGTCCTGCAAAACTGCTTCGCCTTTCCTGATCTTTACCACGGCAAAAGCAACCTGGGTAGAATCTTCCTGCGTTTCTACATAAGTAGCTTCTGCTTCTTCGGCCAGGCTTTCTTCCAGGTAAAACCGATCGAACGGATACGCAATAAAAACGGTTGATTTGCCGGCTTCCGGCGTTTGGGTATTTATGTAATCGACTTTGGCTTTCACGTAAGCAGATTCGGGGTTTTTAGGTTCTTCTTTTGAAATTCCGGTTATCCGCACGTAGCCATTAGGGTCCGTTTTTTTCAGAAGCACATAAATGTCCTGCCCGTGTTGCCAGGGATTTTCAATAGGAACTACCACGGAATTCTGCTGGTATCGGAGAATAATATATTTCCCCCGGAATGGGTCGTTGGGGTCGATTGGCGCTGTTCGGAATTTATATTCGCGACCGGTATTTAAAATTTCTTCGCGGCCCCAGATCATTTGAGCCGGTACGTAAAGCTGCACCAGAACCATTGCCAGAAAAGCCAGGAATAGGAGGGTTCTCTTTTTCATGCGGCTTTGCGGGTTTTAAGCGTGTAATAATTGGCAACAAAAAAACCAGTGCCCACCAAAAGGAACAAAATGCCGCGGGTCACAAACGTGAGGTTCGAATCGAAAAAGCGGCAGACAACCAACGCTGTGATGATGAGTAACCCGAAATTCAGAATGCCCAAATGGTTTTGCCGGGCACCGGACCTGATAGTTGCTAACCCCAGAAAAAGCACCAGCAAATTAACCAGGATCTGCCCGGCCAAAGGCACATAATAACCAACAATAAACGCTATGATAAAGAGCAGAAAAACTGCTTCCATAAGGTTGAAAGAATCTAAATTAAACCCTCTGTATTTCCGGACCAGGAACCAGGCCGCTGCCAGGGAGAGAACAGTTGCTGCAATGACTTCCGGAGCGCTTAGCAATTCGGTAAATTTATAATTTTCGCGGGCCAGAGCTTTCCAGAAACTTTCAAAGGAAAGCGCTAACAGCAAAATCAGGGTTCCAACCAGGCCCAGCAAAACGTAGCCATTATTCTGCCGGTCCCGGGTCCGTAATATTTCGGAATTACCCAGTTGCAGATACAAACTGAATAAGCTGATATAGGCAATGTACAGGAAAAGCTGGTGATGATCGGCCACCGTGCCCAGGCCAATTATTATGGAAAGCGGCACCAGCCAGTTCAGAAAATAAACAAAATTGCTTTCGGGATTTTGGCGGTATAAATGGTAGTAAAAAGGCAGGATAGCAGCCAGCATGGGCCAGTAGTAAAAAGAACCGGTATCGGCATAAGTCCAGTAACCGGTTTGGGTGGTATAATACGTAATGCCCACCACATAAAGTAGCGAAGCCATGCCAGACCGGAGAATATAAACCAGCGGCAGCCCCAGCAACGACCAGGTAAAAAGGAACCCGCTTAAATTTCCGGGTATATGGTAGATCTGGCTTATCATGGAAATAGTTGCTCCAATGGACAGGAACCCAAAAGCTGCCGCACTTTCCCGCCAGAGTTGGTTTTGCGGGGCTTTCCATAAAACCAGCCCGCAGGCCAGTTGCCCCAGCACCAGCGGTCCGAAGGCCAGGAGCGTTTTCGTTTCCCGCGAAAAATTATCCCAGTTATGCGCCACGATCAGGATAATGCCCAGACCGGAAAGCAACGCGCCTAAGATCCCGAAGGCCACGATCAGGCGGTTGGCGGAGCCGGGGTTTTTAGCGCGGTAATAACTCCGGATGTTTTCGGCCGTTTCGGCGGTCAGTACGTTGGCCTGTACCAGTTCCGGGAGTTCCTTTAAATGGTTATTTGCCATTTATTTTGAAATTCAATTGCCGGCCAGAAAAGATCGAAGGTTTTATTTCTTCCAAAGTAGTTCAAACGCCAATTATTTCCAATTCAGAAAGCGCTTTAATTATTCCGGTACAAAAACTCAAAAAAAATAGCCCTGGAAAATTTTCAGGGCTATTAATTTAATAGCTGATAGTTGTTTGGCCTTACAGAAGCTGCCCTCTAAAAAATAATAAGTAAACAAAAATCCTCCGGAAGATCTTCCGGAGGATTTTTGTTTATAAATAAGCTCAAATTTATTAATGAATGCCTTTATCTTTCTTGCAGCAATCATCTAAGCGGTTATAGGCTTTGGCATCAGCCGGGGCTTCGTCGGCATCGTATCCAAGTTTGGTTACCGCCTGGCGCAATGCTTCTATAGAAGTTTTATCGGCGCGGTATTGAACCGTTAAGAACTGGGTAGCTACATCAAGGTGTGCCTTTTGAACGCCTTTTTCATAGGCCATTCCTTTTTCGATGGTAGCTTTACACATATCGCAAACCGAAGAAGTTTTGATCTTCACGGTTTCGGTTTTTTTACCCTGGGCCTGCGCATTCAAACCAAAAAACAGTAGGGTTAAAGCGGTAAAAAGTACTTTTAAAGTTTTCATATTTTTAGTGATTAGTGATTATTTAATGAGTAATGATTAATGAATAATGATTAATATTTTTCTTCAGAACTTCTTCTGAAGGTTTATATTAGTTCCGGATTAAACCTGAGTAATATCTTCTTTACCTTATCGAATATTTGAACATCGAACAATCGAAAATTCTAATACTAAAACCAGGCCAGTTATTTCAATTTATACCGAAAACCGGCATAAATAACTCTACCTACTACCGGACCCCAAACCATGCTGGCATCGAAGGTATGGCTGAAGGGATTTTCGGCGCTTATGATCGGGTCTGGCTGTTTAAAGTTAAGCAGGTTTTCGCCGCCCAGGTAAATATCCCAGTGTTTAAAGCTGCGCGTTACCTGGCTGTTCAACACAGAAAAGGGCTGCGCAGTTCGGTTTGGGTCTGATTGGCCGGGGTGGTGCTCTACAGACGGAAGCGTCCGCTGACCAAACCACTGCACAGTTGCATCGAAACGCCATTTATCGAAGGCCGTGGCATAGGCCGCATTTACAAAGAATCGGTTCTTCGGGTTCATCGGGCGGTCCAGCAATTTGCCTTCGTAGCTGCTTTTTACATCGAAATATTTGTAAGCTGCTTTTAATTCCAGGCCTTTAAGCGGTTCGTACTGAATTTCGGTCTGAAAGCTGTTGGAAAATGAACGGCCTTCCAGGTTGCTGAAAATTACGGTGCCGGGCACGCTGTACATATCCGCAATGGCCTGGTTCTGGAAAGTGGTATAATAATAATCAGTTACAAAGGTGCCGTGCTTGCCGCCCAGGGTAAAATGCTGGGTAAAGCTGCCGCCCAGGTTCCAGGCCTGTTCCGGCTGTAGCGGTTCCCGGAAAATAAACTTCCGCGAACTTACCAGGGCCCCGCTGTTCTCTGCGATCGGGTTGGCAACTCTGAAGCCTTTGCCCCCGGAGATCCGGAAAATTGTATTTGGGTTAAAGTCGTATTTCAGGTGCAGGCGCGGGGTAAAAATGGTGCCGTACAGGTTATGAAAGTCGGTGCGGGCGCCGGCTACCACCGTTAAATTATGCGCATTGTTGTAGGTGTATTCCCCGAAAATTCCGGGTACGTATTCCTGCCGTTTGAACAAGGTGTCTTCAAAATGCTCCCGGTAATTTTCGTGGTTAAAGCTTGCGCCCACTTTGTAAGTATGCGCGGTAGTACCAATGGCCGACTGAAAGATCAAACGGGCCAGCCCGGATTGCTGTTCGCCATCGTAACGCCGGAAGCCGTACTGCGAATCGAATTGGTGGTGGCTGCCCGATAAGATTAGGCCCAGGCTTTGATATGGCTTGTTTTTAGCGGTAAGCGATAGTTTGCTGTAACCGGAAACCCGGTCGGTAAGGCTTTCGGTGCCGTAGTTGCCCGAAGCTGCGCCGCTGCCTTCGCGGTAAGCCACCTGGCCGCCCAGCCGGTCTTCGCGTAAGGCATTCAAACCAACTTCTGCTACAAACTGTTTCCCGCTTTCGTATTTCCATTTGTTAAAAACGTTGTATTGTTTGCCCAAAGGCTGGTCCATAAACCCGTCTTTGTTGCGGTCTACGCGGTTGTGCAGCTGGGCGGTGTGCAGCATTAAAACGGTACTTAATTTCTCCGAAAAACTGGTTGAAACATTCGCGTTGGCGTCCCATTTCCCTAAGTCGTTGCCGTACAGGTTAACAAACACGCGATCGGTTTTTTCCGGGTCTTTCAGCTTCACGTTCACCTGCCCGGAAATAGATTCGTAGCCATTCAAAACTGAGCCGGTTCCTTTAATAATATCGATACTTTCAATATAAGTGCCGGATAAATAATTGAGGCGGTACGGCGTAGCCAACCCCTGTAAAGCCGGCACATTATCGGTAGTCAGGAGGGTATACGCGCCATCCAAACCCAGCATCTGGATCTGTTTGGCTCCGGAAACGGCATCGGTGGTGCTGACTTCTACACTGGCATTGGTTTCGAAACTTTCGGCCAGGTTGCAGCACGCTGATTTTTCCAGGTCGCGGGTAGTTATGATCTGGGCGTGCACCGGAGTAGAAGCATTGAACCGGTCCTGCCGGGCGGTAATTTCCACTTCATTTAAGTTGCTGCTGGCCTGAAGATAAACTCTTAAAAAGAGTTCGGTAGGCTTTACCGTAAGCGTATCGGATCTGTAACCCACAAAGCTTACCACTAACTTATTGGTTTGGGTGGAATAGGGGAGGGAAAAAGCACCTTTGGCATCGGTTTGCGTGCCGGATGTGGTGCCGGCCCAAACCACGCTGGCCCCCGGCAGCACAACGGTTTTATCGGTTTTGTCGAAAACCTGACCGTTCAGGGTCTGGGCAAAGGCAGCGACGGGTGAAAAAAGAAATAATATGAGGCCGAAAAGCAGGTTCCGGGTTTTTTGAGGTATTATCATAGCGTTTTAAGTTAAAATTCTGAAAATAAAGAAGTAGCTATTCGGGGATTCCGGAAAAGCCATTTATTCAGAATTAAAAACTAAACGCGAAGTAGGTGCAGGGAAAAGAGGAGCTCTTTGCCGTAAAGCGGGGGAGATGAATTGGTGTATTGTAATGTTTCCTGCTGCGTTTGAAAAACGGTAGCAAAAACCGGCGAAAATGTAAATTCCTGCGCAACCCAGATAAAAGAGAATTGCTGCAGTTTGATCTGCGAAGCCAGTTTTAGTTTATGCTGATCCAGCTTGAATTCGCAGCATTTCTTTTTGGCTACTGGTTCGCTGCCCGGTTTTTCGCAGTCTGCATTAGCGTGTTTGGTGCAGGGGTCTTCTTTTTGCTGGTAGCTCAGCATTACTTTGCCGCTGGTCAGGCAGATGTGTTCGCTCACGGTGAGGCCCACGGAGCCCAAAAGCACCGCAAAGCTAAGCCATAAACAAACCGATCTTTTCAGCAACGTTTTCATTTCTACAAATATACGAATTTTACGGAGTTTTATTTTACGGTCGTATTTGTTAATGTTCTACGTTACAAAAGTAATTCAGAGCAAAGGGAAACCTTTACATGATTTTGAGTTTGTTTTACAGAATTGGGATTTCCTTCGTCCGGATCTTTCCCAGGTTAAAATTCAGGGTAAATCCCCCGTTCGAAATTTCCGGAACATAATGGTAATAGCCGCCAATGGTAAACCCGGCAAAGCGGGTCGGAGCGATCATGGCTTCGGCCTGAAAAAGCAAACCGGGTTTGTACCTTATTTTTTCTTCGGAGTAAAAATAGTATACAACCGGTCCCTGGCTGCTGTAATTTTTAATACCGGTATACTGGGAATAACTCAGGCCCGCCGAACCCTGAAGCTGAATAATATTCGTTAACGGTTTTCTTTTACCCACGGCCAGAAAAGGCGAAACCAGCTTGTGATATTCTGTATTGTCGATCACCCGGAATAAAGGGTATTTCTTTTTATAGCTGGGGTTCCGGATAAGGGTGTGTGCATCATAAGCCCCCATTACCAGAACCCCGGTGCGGAAGATCAGGTTATTGGCAAAGGCAGCGGAAACATGCGTTGAGAAATTCTGACCCACAGGAGCTATTTCCGGATTTTTGAGAAAGGAGCCGCCCGGTCCGAAACTTAAATACAGTTGCTCCAGTTGCCAGGACGGCGGATCGGCAATGGTTTGAGTTTGTCCGGAATAGCCAGTAAGCAGGATGAGTAACAAAATTAGGCTGAACTTCATGACTTTAGGCAAAAGAAAACCTAAAAGAAGTTTTTCCTGCCGGAAAGCCAAACCCGAATTAAGCAAAGTCAGACCTGGATTTCAGCGTAACCGCACCGTAAATTGCCTGGAAGCCAGTCTTTTGGAGGTTTAGTTTTCGGACTTTTAAAGAGCGATTTCCTTTGTTCTTATCCGGCCCAGGTTTAAACTTAAAGTAAAGCCGCCATTGGAAATTTTTGGGATGTAGTGGTAATAGCCGCCCAGCGTTAAGCCCGCAAACCGAAGAGGGAGAACCATGCCTTCAACATTTAAAAGTAAGCCCGGTTTTCGGTGCTGTTTGAGGGTATAATCCAATACCGCGTATCTTCCAAAGAATCCCAGATCGGCATAAGTCTGAAATACGTCTGCAGGTTCGGAGTAAACATTATAGCTTAAACCAACCAGGGCCTGAACCTGGCAGCCGCCGGAAAAGCTTTTCCTTTTACCGAAAGCCACAAACTGGGAGGCAACGGCATGATTTGGTACTAAGTTAATTTGATGCCGGTCAGCTTTCCATTGCCGGGAAGCAGGCTGATCATCAGCTGAAACAAAGCCTAACAGACCGGCCCGGAAGAGCTGATCATTCCGGAAAGTTGCTGTAAGCATTAAAACAGAATTTGCGCCGCCGCCTGTTGTATGCCGGGCTTGGGTAATTGCCCCGCCCAGGCCAAAGCTGAGGTAAAGTTGCTGGAGTTTTTTAGGCTGTAGTGCTACCGTTTCCTGGGCAAAAGCCTGATTAAAAAATGCCAGTAGCAATAAAATAAAGCCGGTTGGTTTCACAAGCTAATTACTTCAGCAAGCCTAAATTCAGGCTCAGGTTTACGCCGGCCGTTGGAAGTTTTGGCGTCAGGTTGGCATAAGCGCCCACGGTCAGCCCGGAGAATTTGGTTGGCAGGAACATTGCTTCGGCCTGAAGCAACAAGCCGGGGTAAATGTAGTTCCGGATATAAGGCGTTCCACACCAACGACCATCTATTATTCCAAAATCATCAATTTCGAACGTGCTAATAAAGTTTGTTCCCACGCCGGCCAAACCCTGCACCTGTACCAGTTTGTTGATTTGCTGCCGTTTTCCATAGGTAAAGCTAATGGCAGTGCCTTCATTGGATACAAAAAATTCAGAATCATACCGCCCAAATTGCAGGTAATCAAAAGCACCCGGAGTAGTGCCAAAACGATTGGTAAAACCGGAGTGCTGGATATTTACCCGGAATATGTTGGAAGGACCAAAGGCCCCCGTAAAATTCAATATAGCAGTGCCGCCGTTGGGGTTAGAATACTCATTTTTAGTTACCGCCGTACCGGTGCCTAAACTCAGGTAAAGTTGCTGTAGTTTTTTAGGCGAAGGCGCTACCGTTTCCTGAGCAAAAGTCTGGCTAAAAGCAACCAGTAAAAATAAAAGTAAGCCGATCTTTTTCATAGTTATGTTATTTTAGCAAGCCTAAATTCAGATTTAAATTAATTCCGAAATTCGAATTTCCAGGTATATAATGGTAGTAGCCTCCTAAAGTAAGGCCTGCAAACCGGGTTGGGATTAACATAGCTCCGGCCTGAAAAAGGGCGCCGGCTTTATTATAAAATACCAGATCGCAAATTAATTCTCTCGGAAAATCGGGCCCTACCGGGGGTAAAGCGGTAATAGCGTTGTAGCTGATGCCGCCGGTAGCCTGGATCTGAATTAATTCGTTGATATTCCTCCGTTTGCCAATCGATAAATAATAAGACTTAACGTTTTTCGCTTTAAAGTAAGTTGCGTGGTAGCTGAACTGGTCCAGATAAGAATATATTCCTTTGGGTGCCTGGCTAAAGCTTTCAACAAAATCAGCATGCTTTAGACCTGCAGTTAAAATTAAACCAGAACGAAACCCAGCTGATGCGCTAATATTAAAAGAGCCGCCATGCGGCCGGTAATAGTTGTCGGAAATTATTGCCGGGCCGGTCCCCGTACTTAAATATAGTTGCTGGAGTTTTTTAGGAGCGGGAGCAACCGTTTTCGTTTGGGCTTGGGCCAGAAAACCGATCGGCAATAAAAAGGCAACGGCTAAGGCACGCAAATTTCTCATAACGCTAAACGTTTTATAATAAGACTCTTAAAGCTACAATTTGTTACCGGGAATGCAAATTATTTTTTTAGATTTTTCCGGCAGAAACGTGCTAAGCTTTGCATTGGCTCGTTGCCTGAACCTTTATAGTAGAGAAGGGAACATAAAAGCGCAGAAAATCTGACCCGAAGGAAATTATTTTCCGGAAATTTTGCTTGGTATATAGTGGAATCTTTGTTTTAAATCCGGTTCCTTTGTAGGTGTATGCAGTTATTTATTTCATCGTTAAATTCGGGCAGCAACGGCAATTGCTATTATGTGGGCAATGGCCAGGAAGCCATTCTGGTAGATGCCGGCCTGTCGTGCCGCGAAACTGAAATGCGCATGCAGCGCCTGAACTTACCGATGAGCAACGTAAAAGCGATCTTTATTTCCCACGAACATTCCGACCATATTCGCGGGGTAGAAGTTTTGGCGCGCAAACACCAGATCCCGGTTTACATTACGGCTAAAACCTTGCGTTATTCCCGCATGCAGATCGATGCGCACCTGGTAGCAAACTTAAATGCCTACGAACCAATTGCTATTGGTAACCTTACCGTAACGGCTTTCCCGAAATTCCACGATGCTTCCGATCCGCACAGTTTTCTGGTGGCCGGCAACGGCGTAAAAATTGGCGTTTTTACCGATATCGGCTCAAGCTGCGACCATTTGATCCACCATTTCAAACAGTGCCACGCTGCTTTCCTGGAAGCCAATTACTGCGAAGAAATGCTGGAGAACGGATACTATCCGCTGCATTTGAAACGCCGCATCCGGGGCAAAAACGGTCACCTTTCCAACAAACAAGCCTTGGATCTTTTTCTGGAGCATAAACCGGCATACATGAGCCACGTGTTGCTGGCGCACCTTTCTAAAAACAACAACGATCCGCAGCTGGTAAAAACGCTTTTTACGGAACAGGCCGGCAACACCGAAGTAATTGTGGCCTCCCGTTACCACGAAAGCCCGGTTTACACCATTACCGCCACCGGCGAACTTCCGGAATTTGATCTGTTGCCAACCCCAAAAGTTAAAGCCAAAGCCGAACCCAAACCCAAACGGAAGAAGAAACCTGCCGCCAATGTAAACCAGCTGGCGTTCGAGTTTTAAAATAAAACGGTAGGCTTTTTAGTTTAAAAACCAGAGGTGGGGAATAGGCTAAAGCTGTTCACTTTTTGGAAATTATCCCATAAATTATTGCGTCATCCTGAGCGTCAGCGAAGGAACTTGTCGGCGGGTAGCAAGAAACTTTCTACTGGCCGCCGACAAGTTCCTTCGCTATTCTTATGGATTAGGCAAGCTTTGGAGCATAGTTTTTTTCGTAAATTCGGTTGTCTCTTATCAGGGCAAAAATCCTGTTTATAATTTTGGCCCTGACTGCATTGATCACGGTCATTTTATTTTTTCCCTCGGCTACTTTGCGCACAAAATAATCCCTGAACTCGCCTTTCATTTTAATGGCTGACAAAGCGGCCATATGGTAGAGCTTTTTGAGCTGCGTATTTGCCCTGAAAGAGACCTTGCGCCTGGAGCGCTGGCTGGTGCCTGACTCAAAGCAGAACGGGGCAACCCCCACGTGACAGGCAAACTTTCTGCCAGAGCTGAACTTGCTGAAGGCCGAGGTTGCAATTATGGTCTGGATGGCAACCTGCTGGCCAACCCCGTCCACCGAGGTGAGCACCTGTTTTTGGGCAGTGAGCTTGTCGCTCGAGGCCAGCAGCTGTTTGATCTGCCGCTCTATTTCCCCGATCAGGCTGCTTAGAGCGGTCATCTGCTTTTTAAGGCGCTTGCTGCGGGCTTTGTAAAGGGCATCGTCCATAAACCCCTTCAGGTCCCGGAGCTGGGTTTTGTATTTGGCCCGCTCTTTTACATAAAGCTCCCGTTCAGCCGACAAGGCCCTGACCGATTCCAGGATCTGGTCTTCCTGCTTTTGAATAAGGGCCTTGTCCTGGTGCCTTTTGGCATAGTCGGCAATCCGGCAGGCATCCGCCTGGTCGTTTTTATAGCGCATTACCCCGGAGCGCTGCCTGATCTCGGCCCCGCCCTGCAGCCAGAGCGAATACCCTTTTTGCAGGCATACCTGGCGCAAAGGATAACCGTAATGGCCCGTATGTTCGGCACAGACAAGTGTGTTGCCGGGTTGAATGGTTTTAAACAGCTTTTCAAAAAACTGCTTTATGGCAGCGGGCTTGTTGTCAATGCGGAAGCTTTCGGGGGCAGCACCCGGGCGCAGAAGCGCTATATCCAGGGTCAGTTTGCTTACATCAATTCCGATAATTGTTTCAAAATGCATACTTTTACGGTTAGAAAGTTGAAGAAAAGAACCCTTGCCTAATAACCTTAACAGGTTTGTCTGATTTCTTATACAGGCCTTGGTTCTTAAATCCTGTCAGTCCCGAATAGCGAATTAGATCCTTCCATCTAAGGCGTTCAGTGGGTCGCTGACAGGACTTCAATTTTAAACCATTTCATCCATATTTCACACTGCACAAACCTAAGGTAACGCTCAGGATGACGTTGTTTTTTTAAGAGAGGCGCCAGAAGGTTTCCCGAAAAGGTTTCCAAATTAACGTCTTCGGAATTCCTAACCTTAAATTGTGGTTTGCCATTTAGATCGAATTAAAAACCAAAGCCATTCGGAAAAATAATTCGTAATTTTGTGGCCTTAACGATAGCTCATGATCTCAGTAGACGCGGTAACGGTAGAGTTTAACGGCTCGCCGCTTTTTAGCAACATTGCTTTTAACATAAACGAAAACGACCGGATCGCCTTAATGGGTAAGAACGGCGCCGGTAAATCGACCCTGCTTAAAATAATTGCCGGCGCAAAGTAAACCAACCCGCGGCAAAGTTTCGGCGCCTAAAGATGCCGTAATTGCTTACCTGCCCCAACATTTGCTTACCGAAGATAACCTGACTGTTTTCGAAGAAGCTTCTAAGGCTTTTGCCAAAGTGCTGGATATGAAAAAGGAGATGGATGCCCTGAACCTTCAGCTCGAAACCCGCACCGACTACGATTCTGACGACTACTACAAGCTGATTGAACAGGTAACCGAACTGGGCGAAAAGTATTATTCCATTGAAGAAATAAACTACGATGCCGAAGTTGAAAAAACCCTCAAAGGTTTAGGCTTTTCGCGCGAAGATTTCTCCCGCCCTACCAAAGAATTTAGCGGCGGCTGGCGGATGCGCATTGAGCTGGCCAAGATCCTGCTGCAGAAACCCGATCTGATCCTTTTAGATGAGCCTACGAACCATTTGGATATCGAATCCATTCAGTGGCTCGAAGAATTCCTGGTAAATAATGCCAAAGCCGTGATCGTTATTTCCCACGACAAGGCTTTTGTAGACAACATTACCAACCGCACCATAGAAGTTACCATGGGCCGCATCTACGACTACAAAGTGCACTTACAGCCAGTACTTACAGTTGCGGAAAGAACGCCGGGAACAACAACAGAAACAGTTCGACGACCAGCAAAAAGAGATAGCAGATATCCAGGCGTTTATCGATCGGTTTAAAGGCACTTATTCCAAAACCCTGCAGGTACAAAGCCGGGTTAAAATGCTCGAAAAAATTGAGCTGGTGGAAGTAGATGAAATAGATACTTCTTCGCTCAACCTGAAATTCCCGCCGGCGCCACGTTCCGGCAATTATCCGGTTATTGCCGAACACCTGACCAAACGCTACGGTGACCATGTAGTTTTCCAGGATGCTTCTGTTACTATTGAGCGCGGTCAGAAAATTGCCCTGGTGGGTAAGAACGGCGAAGGTAAATCTACGTTCGTAAAAGCCATCATGGGCGAAATAGATTTCGAAGGGAAACTGCAACTTTGGGCCACAATGCCATGATCGGGTATTTTGCCCAGGACCAGGCGGCTAAATTAGACGGCGAACTAACCGTTTTCCAGACCATCGACCAGGTTGCCATCGGCGATGTGCGCACCAATATCAAGAATATTCTGGGGGCCTTTATGTTCAGCGGCGATACCATTGAAAAGAAAGTAAAAATGCTTTCCGGCGGCGAAAGAACCCGTTTGGCCATGATCAAGCTGCTTTTGCAACCGGTTAACCTGTTGATCCTGGATGAGCCTACAAACCACCTGGATATCAAAACCAAAGACATTTTAAAAGATGCCCTGAAAGCTTTCGACGGCACCCTGATCCTGGTTTCGCACGACCGCGATTTCCTGGATGGCCTGGCCGAAAAAGTTTTCGAATTCGGCAACAAGCGCATCAAAGAGCATTTCGAAGATATCAACGGTTTCCTGCGGAACAAGAAAATAGAAAACCTGCGCGAAATTGAAAGAACAGTAGCAAAGTAGATTTGGGTAATTGGTATCTGGTATCTGGTAATTGGATTTTAGAATATTTTTACAAATATTCTGATACAAACATCCATATACAAACATCCATATACCAGATACCAATTACCAAACACCATTATGTGTGGAAGAATAACGCAAACGAAAAAACGGGTTCCTGTAAACCACCGGTTTGCCCAGCAGGTAAACGAAGCTGATCTGGAGCCTAGTTACAATATTGGTCCGGGGCAGCAGGTTGCTGTTATTACCAGTGAGCAACCGGAGCATTTGCAGTACTTAACCTGGGGCTGGCAGGTATTGGTGCAGAATCATCCCAAATTGTTAATAAACGCCAAAGCCGATTCTTTGCTGGAGCGGAAAAGTTACAAACCCCTGCTGGAAGCTGGCCAAACCTGCCTGGTTTTAGCCGACAGCTTCTACGAATGGAAGCCGCTTTCAAAATCTAATCGCATTCCGTACCGCATTCAATTACAGGATAATGACCTTTTTGCCATAGCCGGTTTATACAATAAGCTGGTAGATAAAGAAACCGGCGAAGAAACCATGCATTTTACGGTTATTACCACCGAAGCCAATGAACTGGTGAGTGGGATCCACGACCGGATGCCGGTAATTCTCCCGAAAGGAGCAGAAATGGAGTGGCTGAAATCGCACCAAAATCCGAAAGAGTACCTGGAAATGCTTCAACCCTTAGATACCCGGCTGATGCAGGCGTATACCGTTTCCAAAGAAGTTGGCAAAGCCTCTAATAATTTTCCGGAACTTATTAAACCCTTCCAATATCCAAACCAACCCGAACAACTGAATCTTTTTTGAAGCTTAATAACCCTTTCTATTCGTTTTGAATTTATTGTCGGTTTTGAAACTGGCAATTATTGTATTTTTAAACTAATGGCATATTTATGATCTAAAATGCTGTAAATCTACTAAATACAAAAAAAAAATCTTTAGTTTGACGGAAAAATTATATTTTATCTGAAATATTTTCTTGGATTAATTATGATTTAAACTTAACTCTCAGTAATAATACGATTAACCGGTATTTTTACCATGTTAACCATTAAATAGTATTTTATTATGATTACTTGGCAACTAAGGTAGGTGGCGTGAGTATAGCCTTATAAATAAAATATAATTAAATATTACAAAAAATCAATTTTATTTACCAGATTTTACTTTTATTTACGTTTTTGCTGGTTCCTACACCTTTTCTTTCATCCTTGCTATTTAAGGTAATATTGCATTTTGTTGATTTATGTCGCCTATGAACAATGACCTAGACTTCCTTTCCTTTCAGTAATAATACCCTTTCTTCTGACCCGATTTTAACTATCTCCCTCCGGCAATTGCTATTTAGCAGTTGCACCTGCTCCACTTTGCCTAAAATTTCATCCAGAATATCCTGATTTCTTTTCGGTTAGCAATTTTAGAGTCAAAGCTCCTCACTTCCATTTCTTTATTATTCTTTCTAAATGTTAATCATTATGAAAAATTTATTTACACCAAAATTATTTAAACTAAGCTGTTTGCTAATTACTTTGGTCATGTCTGCTACATCAGCAATAGCAGGGGGGCGTTCGGTGGCTGAAATCAATTCAAAGCTATCCAGAAGTATGGCCTTATATAACAGTAAGATTGTTGTAGGCGGCGATTTCAGCCTCGATTTTGTGGCCTCAGCCCCTCTGACATATAATCATCAGACAGGTGGTGGCTTTTATGATGACAGAACCATTGGCAGAGATAAAGATGTAGTTGAATCTTTGGAAGGTGGCGATTTTAGTTGTGGTGATTATGTTACCTATTTAACTAAAATTACTGTTTCTGCCACTGCTATAGGTAGTCAGACCATTGAACTGGATTATTCCTTTTTGGCTGCAGCTACTGGTCAGCCCGGCGTAGCCCTAGGAGCAATCAGAACCGCGCAAGTTAATATTGGTGATCCAGCAATAATTGATAACGGAACCATTGCAATGGCCAGCCTGAATGGAGGGTATGATATTATTACAGGCGACGGCGGAACAATTACCGGTGGTAATAAATTTACTAAGCCAGCAACTTTAAACGGCACGGTAACTGTCTCAGGTTTAAACGCAGGCGATGTAATTATAGTGCGGGTTGATGTGCGAATCGATTGCCAATTTCCAAGCAGCCCTACTGGTAACTTACAAGCCTCCCTTCCTGCGGGCCGGGCTCTTGGTTTTAGTGGTAAGGCCGGCACTATTTCAGTTGGTAAGCAAACTGTTCCGTTTAAAAACGTTAACCTGATTCAGTCGGCTTCCTGTAGCCTTTCTGCTAATACTCCCGCCTGTATAGATGAAGTTAAAACCTTTACAGTTACCAGAATACCGCCTGGCTCGCTTAACACTACCTATGCATGGAGCTTTACAACTAATTCTGGTGGCGCTACTTTTGTTCAAAGCAATGGATCTGCACTTGCTACCCCAAATACACCTGGCAGTGTAGCAACAGTATACGTGAAAGCTGCTTCTGCCGGTTCTTATACTGTTTCGGTAATAGCTTCAGAGGCTGGTTTTGCAAATACAAGCTGCTCACAACTTGTTACGGTTAATGCAGCGCTTGCTGAACCTACCGACAATTACAATGCCCCGGCTTGCGATTCTGATAAGTTCAGCGTAACTATTTCTAACGTGGTTGCAGGTGTTACTTACAGCATTTTAGATAAGTGCGGAAATGCAATTTCTGGTGTAATGGCAGGTGGTTTAGCCCAATCTTCTTATACCCCTTCAACTACCGCTAATTTCGACTTCTCCAATATCCAGGCCGGTTCTGGTTACCAGATTGTTGCTTCTAAAGACGGATGTGTTTCTCCAGCTGCCAGCTGCGGAAGCACCACTAATTGTCCACCTGCAAGAATTGGTAGCCCTGCAGCCAAACCACAAACCTCTATCGATAAGGCAAATGAAAAAACCATTAAAGCCTTTCCGGTTCCGTTCTCTGACAAGGTTACAATAGAATTCAAATCTAAGAAAGCAGAAAGCTACGTGATCAACCTCTACGATATGCAGGGTAAACTGGTAAAACAATTAGCAGCCGGAAATGCCAATGCCGGTGAAATTACCAGATTTGAAGTAGACGGAAAGGGTATGATCGAAAGCATGTACCTGGTTCGGAAAGTAAGCAGATCGGGAGTTGAAACCGTGAAGCTGCTTAAGAAGGATTAAGTTGAAAAAATAACAATCACATCTCACAGAAAAACGCCGGCCTTAAAAAGCCGGCGATTTTTTGTTTTAAATTAATAACGGATTTCAACCAACTGGAGCCACTAAGCCTTTTTTTTGAATTTTTGCTGGTTGGTTTAAAAGGCGTTTAATTAATCAGGCTTTTATCCTTTTCCCTTTAAGATTGTTCAGAAGTTAGTTTAAGATGGAGCAAACCCTTATGATTTAACCATCATTAAAAACCATTCAAAATAGAATAACCATATAATTCATCATTTCCAGCATTGTAAATTTAAATTTCTTTATTTAATCCTGTGATTTTTCTTTTAACCCATCTTTTTGTTATATTCACCAATAAATAGCATTTTAATTAGATTATTTTATAACCTAATAAGCTATTGAAAGTATATTAGCTTATAATAATTCTATAATAAATATGATAATTTAAAGGGGATTTTTGTTTCTGTCCAGAATTAAATCCGCTTCAATCTAAATTCCCGTCCTATTTGCTTTCCGATCAATGCTTTTAGTTAAATTATGCTGAAATTAATTTAGAGTTTATTTATCTAACTAATTTGCCAATGATAAATACCCCTCCATTTACCCTGATACGCAATATTCAGGATTCCTGAAATCTTAAAAGAACAATCCCTACGCTTCGGCAACAGCTCTCCGGTTGTTGCGCCTGTTTTGTATTGCCTTATGATTGATTGTAACCCAGGTTATTTCTGGCTTGATCAATCATTCCTTTTATTCTTGTTTTTTCTCTAACTAACCTCTAACCCAAATCATTATGAAAAATTTTACATCTCTAAATAATCTATTAGATGCATCCTCATGGCTGCCGAAAAAAGCCCTGATCTTAGGAGTAGGGCTATTATTTGGGGGCCATGATATGCTGGCACAGAAAACACCCCCAAGCCCGGGAGTAGGCGGTACCCAGGCCGGCTTTGAAATTGATTCAGATTTTAAATCGGGTTTTATTCCCGGTTGGTGGAATTCTTTAAATTATACGCCTCCGGGTTTAACAGTAGGAGATGATTGGTCTAAAGGACCCACTGGGAATGCGGTTTTAAAACAGGAAAATAACCTGTCCGTTCCTGGGGTATCGGCAGATGGCAGGAGCCGCTGGCAGGTAGACGGTAATTATGGCAATGCATCTGCTGTAACCGAGATGTCTACCTTTAGCGGAAACTCAAACAAAAATGGCGACGCCATTGGAAGCGGCCAAAGCCCCTATAATGTACAAATAGGTGGAAGCGGCCCGCAAAAGAACGATATTACGAATACTTTTCTCCATGCCCGCGAAGATAATAATAGCAATACCTGGTTATTTTTTGGCGCAGAAACACGCTCTGTAGATGGAGCCAGCTATCTGGATTTTGAATACAACCAGAAGGGGGTTGAATTAATCGGCGGTAAGTTTGTTGGACAAGGATTAGTGAATGGCAGAACGGTAGGAGATTTCTTATTGGTTATAAACTATACAGGTGGCGGCAATAAGCCGGTGGTTGGGGTTAGAAAATGGCTGGCTTCAGGAACCTGGTCTGCCGAATTACCGGTGGGAAATTTAGGCGCATTTGTTACTACCAATACCGGGAATATAGATCCAGTGGCGCCAAACAAAGCTTTTGGTGGAGATGGGGCTTATTCCAATACTACGGCGGCCTTACAGTTTGTAGAAGGTGGCCTGAATGTTACAGCTTTAAATCTGGGTTTAAATTTATGTACCCCGGAAGCTACGGTAACGGTTAAAACCCGGTCTTCTCCATCTTATACCTCTGAATTAAAGGATTTTGATATTCTGAATTTCTCTCTAACCCCAGCTGCATTGGCTGCTGTTGCTACAGTTTCGCCAGTTTGTAAAGCAGCCAGCGGATCTACTGTTTTCCAGGTTAGCGGAACTTATTCTAATGGCACACCTACCTGGAGCGTTACTGCCGGTGGGGTACTTTCTAACCAGGTTTATGCCAACGGAGTGGCAACTGCAACCGTAAGCATTGCCGGCAATGGCCCTGAAACCGTAACTTTAACTACTGCAAGTTCCAACGGAGCCTGCCCTTCGGCTACTGCTTCCAGAACTTGTACCATACTTGCAAATCCAAATGTATCTGCCGATAATAAAGAGGTATGTCCAGGATTTACAGTACCACTAACCGGCTCACCGGCAGGCGGCACCTGGAGTGGTACCGGAGTAACGGGTTCAACATTTAGTTCTGTTGGTTTAACATCTGGTCAATATACAGTAACCTATAGCGTTACAGATAATTCAACCTGTAATAACTCTGCTACCGCTACTGTTACCATAAAAGACAAGCCAGCAATGCCTAATGTAACAGTTACGGAAGTTAGCCTTTGTCCAACCTCTCTTTCTGCTCCTAAAATAACTATTAATTGCCCGGTTGTAGGCCTATATTCGCTAACCCAGACTGGCGTACAGGGAACCAGAACCTTCAATTATACTGGTTCTAATGGCCCGGTTGAGTTTACCAATATGGTAATTGGTGCCGGTTATAGCGTAAAAGTAACCGTAAATGGTTGCGATTCGGATCCTGCCACCTGCTCAGTTAATGGTTCCTGCACCTTAAGAATTGCAGCCCCAAATAAGCCGCAGCAACAAGTAATAAATAATGAAGGCGCAGATGAAAAATCCATTAAAGCCTTCCCGGTTCCGTTCTCTGATAAAGTTACCGTAGAGTTCAAGTCTAAGAAAGCGGAAAGCTACGTAGTTAACCTTTACGACATGCAGGGCAAACTGGTAAAACAATTAGCCGCCGGCAACGCCAACGCAGGTGAGATCACCAGACTTGAAGTTGACGGAAAAGGTATGATCGAAAGCATGTACCTGGTTCGGAAGGTAAGCAAGTCAGGGATAGAAACTGTGAAAATCCTGAAGAAAGAATAGTCGAAAAAAATTAAGTATAATTACGTTTCTTGAAAATGCGCCGGGCACATGCCCGGCGTTTTTTTTATGGCTAAAGTTTTTGAATAAAACAAAAGCGGGAATTGCAGACCTGAATTGGATTGTAATTGTATATAATTAAGTTGTTTACCCGGTTTGAATTGATGTTAGCCATTATTTTAGCTCCATTTCGAAAATGTCAACAACCCAATTAATTAAAATATGTATAGTAAAATAATTAAAAAAAATATAAGATAAAGTAAATTAATTAAAAGTAAATATAATTTTTATTTGATTGATTTATTTTTTATAGATACAAAGGTGGCTTTAATGTTACCAATTCCGGATCATTCGCTTGTTTTGTTGCCAATTTTGCTTATTGTGTTTTTCTTGGTTGCTGCTACTGTCGGGTTTGTTATTTTTTCCGGTAAAGCAGAAGGGGTTAATTTGTCTGATTTAATGCACCTGTAGTAGAGAAATACCTTGTTTGAAGGACTTGCTAAATGTATTTAAGCAGCATTGATCCCTTTCTTACCATTACAGCTTATTGCTTTTAAATTATCGGAGCGCCGTTGCCAGTTATAACCGAATGCTTTGGCTGGCCTTTTATGCTTTTTGCCGGGTATTTGATATTGATCTGCGTTTTCCAACAGGTAAATAATAATCTGAAAATACTGGCAAATGAAATAACCAATCCTGATGACTATTCACATCCTAACCTTTAATATATGCAAAACCTATCTACACCAGCACCAGAAGTTGAAATCAATGGGCCTAAATTAAATTCAGCGGCCAAATCTGTACTTCTTAAACAACCGGGAAAATGGTTAAGTACCGGGGTTTTTTATGCCGTTGGCATACTATTTTTAAGTTTGTTTTCAAACAATTACGCCATTGCCCAAACGCCTTGCAAAACCGGTTGTACCTCCAACGACGTACAAATAATGAGTGCTTATTTAATGCAGGATAGAAACGGCACACCGCTTCAGGCCTGCGCTTCCGGCACACCTGTGCAGGCTTATCTTTACCTGGATCTGATAACCAATACGCCCAGGGTAGGAGTTAGTATTACAGCTAATATTTATAATAAAACAACGCAGGTGCTGGTTCAGGCGGTGGGGGAGTGCTTCGGCCAATCCCTTTCTTCCGGTGGCACTTCCGTTACAACCGTAAAATTTACCAACCCGATAGCCTGGACCTGCGGAGCACAAATAGAACTGAAAGATGTTTTAATTGGGTGGGGAACCGGCAGCAGCAATTTCTGCGTGGGCACCGCAGCGCAATGCCCGGCAACTTCTTCCAAATGCTGGAAACAAAGTGCCACTACCTACATACCTGTTGTAACTTTCCCTTGTACTGCACCTTACGTAACATCTCAGCCGGCTAACCAGCAAAAATGCGCAGGGCAAAGCGCTTCCTTTACCGTAGGTTACACGGAAGGGAATCCTACCGGAGCGCTGATCCAATGGCAGCTAAGCACCGATAACGGCAATACCTGGAACAATCTGGCTAATACTGCACCGTATAGCGGGGTTACTACCGCAACGCTTTCTATTTCCAGCGCTGCTGTTTCCTTAAATGGCTATAAGTATAAAGCAGTATTAACCAACAACACCACTACTCATAATTGCGGAACTTCAACCAATGGAGCGGCTACCTTATCGGTTAATTCTGCTCCAACAATAAATGCGCAACCGGTAGGCCTTACTAAATGTGCCGGCGCGAATGCTATTTTTACGGTTGGCTTTACCGGGGGCAGCCCGGCGCCGGGAATTCAATGGCAGGTTAAAACTCCCGGCGGCACGTTTACGGATATAGCAAATGCAACTTTACCAACCTTAACGTTAAGTTACGTAACCAGCAGTCTGAACGGCAATGAATACCGGGCGGTATTATCCAGCGGCGCCTGCACTGCCGTAACCAGCAACGCTGCAGTACTGACTGTCGATGCCACACCAACTACCGCAACTGTTGGCAATGGGCAGACCCGGTGCGGTACCTTAACTTCCGCCGGTCTTGGCGGGAATAGTTCCTCAATTGTTGGAACTGGTGCCTGGAGCAAAAAAAGCGGGCCGGGTTCGGTAACTTTCAGCAATGTTGCAGCCGGTAACGCAACCGCTACGGTAAGTGCGGTTGGAACCTACGTCTTTACCTGGACCATTTCCAACGGGATCTGCGCTTCGAGCGCGGCCGATATTACGGTAAACTATTATGCTACCCGTCGCTGGCTGCCTCGGTAACCGTGCAACCAAGCTGTGCTGTAACTACTGGTACCATTAGCGTAAGTTCGGCAAAAACCGGTCTGGCTTTCAGTATCAACAGCACTTCGGCCTTTACCAATACCACCGGCGAATTCAGTGGTCTGGCGCCAGGAAATTATACCATCAGGGCCAGGAACACCACAACCTTATGCGAATCTGGGGCAGTTAACCTGGTAGTAAATGCAGTAGCCGGTGCACCCGATGCGCCGGTAATTGAAATCCTTGAATATGCAACGCCCGCAATAGCCACAGGTACCATTAAAGTGAAAAATTCTTTAACCGGTTTGGTATACGGCGCCGGTTATGAATTCAAAAATGATGGCTACGACGCTACCAATTGGACAACTGATCCGGTATTTACATATACCGCCGGAATGGGCTACAATATTAAGGTTCGTAAAACCGCCGATAATACCTGTGAGGTATCTACCGCCTGCGCTTCGCAATATAGCAGCCAAAGGCAAGCTGCGCCTGGTTCTAAAACGCCGGTAATCAGCTCAGCTTCAGTAACCGAAATGACCGCTTTCCCAGTGCCTTTCTCAGAAAAAGTTACCATTCAGTTTACTGCCGTACGCGATGAAAATTATGTGGTGAATCTCTATAACATGCAGGGAAAACTGGTAAGACAATTAGCAACCGGAAACGCTAAAGCCGGCGAAGTTATTAGCATTGAGGTTTCGGGAGCGGGCATTGTCGAAAGCATGTACCTGGCTCGGAAAGTAAGCAAATCTGGCGTAGAAACCGTGAAGCTGCTGAAGAAAGAATAGCCGAAAAAAATTAAGTATATTTACGTTTCATGGAAATGCGCCGGGCACATGCCCGGCGTTTTTTTTATTGATCGGGCTTTTGCATTTTCTTTTTTTCGGACCGCGGATTTGATCGTTTCAGGAAAGATAAGCCATTGCAATAAAGCAGTTGGTTTGCCCATTAATCCAGTAAGAAATTGTATTCCGGATGGCGTTTAAGGAAAATCTCTACTGCTTCGCAATCTGCCCGCACTCTCAGGTTATTGGCTTGGGCATATTCTAATCCGGAGGTTATTAATTCCTCAGCCAGGCCATTGCCGCGGTGGTCTTCCGGCACGTACGTATGCGTAAACGAAATTACATCCGAAGAAGGCAGGGAATAAGCCAGTTCCGCATCGTCGGGGCCCAGGCTTATGATAAACTGCTGGTATTTCCGGTCGTGTTCTATTTTATGTTTCATAAACTTTGGAAGTACGGTGTGGAGGCGGTGTAGTTGGTATTTATTATTTTCAGGAATCCGCTTTTGCTGTATGCAACAATTGAAGTAAGGCCTGGTAATAATTTTCATAAAGCGTTTCGTTCTGCTGCAAATAAAGCAACGGTTCGATCAGCTCCAGTTCCATTAATTTGAACTCATCGTTGCTTAGAACGCCGTCTACCCGCGCATACAAACAGCCTTTGGCAAATTCCTGCACCAGTTTTTCGGCATCTTTTAGTACCGTTTCCGGTGGGGTAGAAGGGATGATGGCGCCGCCAAAATAATGCTGCACCCGGAAATCGCCGGACTTCGGTACTTTCAGCACGCAATGGCTGAACTTTCCGTTAAAGTATACCAAAGACCATTCGCCTTCCGTCTGAATTTCGGGCATGAATGGCTGCGCCAGATAAGCATCTTCTTTCAGCAGTTCGGTTAATTTTTGTTCGTAGGTTTTTACTTCGGAGCGTTTAATGGAAAACGTGTTCTTCGCCCCACCGCTTACCACCGGTTTTACCACTAACTTTTCAGTTTGCCAATTGTCGAATAAAGGTGCCAGATCCAGGTCCTGAACATTTTCCAAAAGCCTGGAAGGTACAATGCCGAAGCCCGACTTTTCGATGTCAAAAAGATACCGTTTATCGCAGTTCCAGCGCACAATTTCCACCGGGTTTAATACGCGAACTTTCTTCTTTTCCAGCAGACCGAGCCAACCGGTGAATTCTGCAAACCGGTCGAAATAATCCCAGGGCGATTTAAGCAGAATGGCTTCAAATTCTTCCCAGTTTACGTTCGGATCGTTCCAGATCTCAAACTGAATAACTAAGCCTTTTTCTTGTAGAAATTTTAGCAGACGCTGGTCTTCTAAAGGGCCTTCGCCGGCAAAATTTCCCTGGTCGTTATAAGTTACTAAAGCTAATTTCATAATTACAAACTTAATGCTAACTCCTCAATCCTGAGCAATCAAAAACCGAAAACAGAAAAACCGCCGTCTACCGCCAGGCATTGGCCGGTAACGTAACTGGCGCCGGGCATGCAGAAAAAGGCCGTGGCAGCTGCTACTTCTTCCGGGGTGCCTACGCGCTGCAGCGGCGTACGGTCTAAAACCTGCTGCAGAAATTCCGGGTTTTTTAAAACGGTTTCGGCTAAAGGGGTTTGAATATACCACGGCGCAATACAGTTTACCAGGATATTGTCCGGGGCCCATTCGGCGGCTAAGTTACGGGTAAGCTGAATAATAGCGGCTTTACTCATGCCGTAAATGGCACCGGTGCGCAAATGTTTCAAACCAGCCACTGAAGAAATGTTTACGATCCGGCCCTGTCCGCTACTTTTTAGTAACGGGTAAGCGGCCTGGCAAAGATAAAAGGTAGAACGCAGGTTGGTATCCAGCAGGAAATCGAATTCACTTTCTTCGTAATCTATTGTTTTCTTCCGGATGTTGGTGCCTACGTTGTTTACCAGGATATCCAGCTTCCCCCATTTTTCCTGTACCATTTCAATGACCCGTTGGCGGTCGGCTTTTTTGCTCATGTCGGCGGCAATGCCGTGGGCCGGAAGCTGCGCATTCTGCCAGGTCTTTACCGTGTTTGTTACTTCGGTTTCGTTGCGGGCTACAATAAATACTTCCGCACCCAGCCCCAGGAATTCTTCGGCAATGGCTTTGCCAATTCCTTTAGTTCCTCCCGTTACCAGGGCTTTTTTGCCTTCCAGCAACCATCTTGTTTTTATGTTCATCATTTAACTTTTCCTTTTGTAGCTACGGCTATTCTATATTAGAAAATTTTGGGGGTTGGTTTTTATAAACGGTAGGAAATTAGGTTAAAAAAGTAAGGAAATCAGGATCGGGAACAGAATTCTGCCCAAAGGGTTTCTTGTTGCTTTATTCTCTGGAATAATGGGAAGGCAGATTTGGTTGGCTTTTGCAGATACAGAATCTACCTTTTGTTTTCAGGCCTTTACTTTTATTCTGGTAAGCTGTTATTTAATAGGCGGTTATAGGTCGTATAAAAGGCCTGTTCTTATTTTTCGGGCTATCCGTCCACCGCTCTTTTTAAATAACCATCTCTTAACTTTTAAAACCAGATACCATGCAGGAACAAGCAGAAATTACCGACCTGAAATCCCGGTTGCGGGGCGAACTTTTACAGGCTACCGATGCCGGTTACGACGAAGCCCGCAAAGTTTATAATGGCATGATCGATAAGCGCCCCCGCTACATTGTGCGCTGTGCCGATGTGGCCGACGTGATTTATTGCGTGAATTTCGCCCGGGAGCAGAACCTGCTGCTGGCCGTAAGAGGCGGCGGCCATAACGGCCCCGGACTTGGCACCTGCGACGACGGCCTGGTAATTGATCTTTCCCGCATGAAAGGCATCCGGATCGATCCGGAAGAAAAAACGGCTTGGGTAGAAGGCGGTTGTACCTTAGGTGATTTCGATCATGCTGCCCACGCTTTCGGACTGGCTACTCCCACCGGAATTAATTCTACCACAGGTATTGGCGGACTTACGCTGGGTGGTGGCGTTGGGCATTTAACGCGCCAATACGGCCTAACCATAGATAATTTACTGGGGGCCGAAATGGTTCTGGCCGATGGTAGTTTTGTGCAGGTAAATGAAGATTCGAACGAAGATCTTTTCTGGGCAATTCGTGGTGGTGGCGGTAATTTTGGCGTGGTTACGGCGTTCCATTTCAAACTGAATCCGGTAGATATTACGTACAGCGGCCCTATGATGTGGGAATTAAGCGAGGCGAAAGAAATGATGCAGTGGTACCGCGATTTCATTAAAGATGCGCCCGAAGAAATTAACGGCTTTTTTGCTTTTCTGAAGGTGCCGCCGGTAGAGCCTTTTCCGGAAGCATACCATACCAAAACCATGTGCGGCATTGTGTGGTGCTACACCGGCGATCTGCAAAAAGCGGAAGAAGTATTCAAACCGATCCGCGCTTTCAAAACCCCCGCCATCGATTTTGTTGGCCCGATCCCGCACCCTTCGCTGCAAAATATGTTCGATGCGCTTTATCCGCCCGGCTACCAGTGGTACTGGAAAGCCGATTTTGTGAACGAACTGCCGGACGAAGCCATTGAACTGCATATAGAGCACGCTAATAAATTTCCTTCGCTGTTCTCTACCATGCACCTTTACCCGATAAACGGCGCCGCGCATAAACCCGCTAAAACCGACATGGCCTGGAATTTCCGCGAAGCCACCTGGGCACAGGTAATAGTAGGCGTAGACCCCGACCAGGCCAATAAAGATAAGGTTACTACCTGGGCCCGTGATTATTATGAAGCACTCCACCCGTATGGAGCCGGCGGCGCCTACGTTAATTTTATGATGGAAGAAGGCGAAGAACGCATTCGGGCAACCTACGGCGAAAACTACGACCGCCTGGAAGAAATAAAAAGCAAATACGATCCGGATAACCTTTTCCGGGTAAATCAGAATATCCGGCCGCTGGTTGCCGGTTAAAATATAGTATAAATGAATTGGAGGAGGCTGCCTGGTTTTTCTGGGCAGCCTTTTTGTTTTCACCACGTTCCAGGTTGGAAGAGTGCGTAATTCATTTCTAAAACGCTAAGGAATATTGCTCAAAAAGTCAGTATTTTAGAACATGGTATTTGAGTTTTCTTTAGGTGGTTATTTTAGTTCGCATAATTATACCGTTTGCTTAGAAGGTGATACGCTCTGCGTTGCTGATTGCCCGTACCCCAAGCCGCCTGAACTGGAAAAGAAAATTCCTGTAACGGATAATGAAGATTGGGCCGCGCTGCTAACGTTTATTAAGAAATGCAACTGGCAAAAAACATATGATAGCGGCATTTTAGACGGAACACAATGGGAATTAAAAGCGAAAGGGAAAGGCTGTAATTTAAAAACCTACGGCTCAAATGCCTATCCCGAAAATTTTAACGATTTCCTCAGAATTCTGAACAAGCTCTTAAGTCCGGTAGGTATTCAAATTGAATATTGAAGCTATTCCACTATTGTCAATATTTATGTTCTTATAGTAGTTTCCATAACTGAAGGTTTTGTTTTTTGCTGAGCCGGTTCTGTAAGTTCTAATCCCCTTAATTTACTTTCCGGCAGTTTCTTCAAATCCGTCCGCACTAAATCATCAATACTAATTCGGTAATAATCTGCTAACGCCATTAGTTTTTCCAGCTTCGGTTCACCCACGCCATTTTCGTAGCCGTTTAAGGTCGGACGCTTCATCTGGAGGGCGAAAGCAACATCGTCCTGGGTCTTCTTCCGCCGCTTTCTTAAAAATTTAAGGTTCTCTGCCAGCAACATATTTTTTTATTTTCGGTAAATATGCTAAATATTTTAGTATTATATATTGTAAATACGAATATTTAGTTACCTTAAGGACGTTAATTTTGATTAAAAACTAATCAAATTAGCATAATACCCTAACTATAAGCTCAAAATAAAACTATGAAAAAGAAAATTCACCTGCCATTGGCCGAAAACCGGACCGTGGCGCACCTCGACCTCGACTCTTTTTTTGTGTCGGTAGAACGGCTCCTGAATTCCAGTCTGGTGGGCAAACCGATTCTGATCGGGGGCAACTCCGACCGGGCCGTAGTTGCCAGCTGCAGCTACGAAACCCGGCAGTTTGGTGTGCATTCGGCCATGCCCATGAAACTGGCCCGGCAGCTTTGCCCCGAAGCCATCATCATCCGCGGCGACATGGAAGCCTACAGCCGGGAGTCGAAAAAAGTAACTTCTGTAATTGCCGCCAACGCCCCGCTCTACGAAAAAGCCTCCATCGATGAACATTACCTCGACCTGACCGGGATGGACCGTTTTTTCGGGTGCTGGCAATGGAGCCAGGAGTTGCGGCAGAAAATCATGAAAGAAACCGGCCTGCCCATTTCCTTTGGACTTTCGGTAAACAAAACGGTAAGCAAAATTGCCACCGGCCAGGCCAAACCTAACGGGCAGTTACAAGTAGTACAGGAACAGGTGCACCCGTTTTTATCGCCGCTTTCCATCCGGAAAATTCCGGGGGTAGGGCAGAAGACTTACCAGTTGCTGCGCAACATGGGCGTACCAACCATCGAAGTTTTACGGGCTATTCCGGTAGAGTTAATGCAGAAAGTACTGGGCAAAGAAGGCGGCATAAGCATCTGGCAGAAAGCGAACGGCATCGATACTACACCAGTTGTGCCTTACACCGAACAAAAATCCATCAGCACCGAACAAACCTTCGCCACCGATACCACCGACGTTATTGGCCTGAACAGTTTGCTGGTAGCCATGACTGAAGAAATTGCGTTCGAACTGCGCAAACAGGGCAAGCTGGCCGGTTGCATCACCGTCAAGATCCGCTACGCCAATTTCGATACGCACACGCAGCAACTTTCCATTCCCTACACCGCCTCCGACCATACGCTCATCAGCAAGGCTAAAGATCTGTTCCAAAAACTCTACCAGCGGCGAATGCTCATCCGGTTAATTGGCGTGCGGCTAAGTAATCTGGTGCAAGGTTTTCAGCAGATTCACTTATTTGAAGATACCACGGAGCTTACCAATTTGTATCAGGCCATGGATAAGATCCGATTTCGTTACGGCGCTGCTTCGGTGCTACGCGCCGTTGGGTTAGGTGGGAAGCGTTTAAGTTAACGCACTTTTTCCGGGTAAAACGCTACCGTTTTTAAGCTAAAAGTCAATGTAAAATGCATTGGTTGGCGGAGCTTTGCCTGAGGTTTTTTGCCTAAGAATTTGCTCTTCCGGATTTGTAATCCGGAAGTTTTGAGCTGCGGATTTGTAATCCGCATTGCACTGTAACTGGCTTATGAAAACGATATGCTTTCAGGCTTGAAAAGTCAGATTAAATTTCACATTACTTGGTCATCTCGAACATTCCTGAGACGGGAGTCGAAAGGACCCAGCGTAGCTGATGAGGGAACTAACGCGTACCGAACCCGCACGATCACTTTTGCAAACCTGAGCGCTAGGAATTTCTTGCTTCGCTCAAATTCCATAGGAGTACCAGTTAGTTTCTTCGACAAGCTCAGAATGACCAAATAAATTGAAAAGCAAATCCTGCATTCATTGCCGTCTGCTTTAGCTGACGGACTTCTGCTGCAAATCGTCATCTGCAATCCGAAATGTACGCCACCGCCCATTCCTACTTCAGTCTCCGCTACGGCACTTTGTCGGAAGAAGACCCTGCGGTCCTTGCAAAGCAGCACGGTTTCCCGGCCGTGGCGCTGACCGATATCAATAATTCCAGCGGCATTTTTCCATTCGTGAAAGCGTGTGAGGAACAAAACATTCAACCAGTTGCAGGCATCGAATTTCGGAAAGATAACCGGTGGCTTTATACCGGCATTGCTAAAAACGAACAGGGTTTTCAGGAGCTTAACGAATATTTAAGTGCGCATAATCTAACTGAAAAACCGTTGCCGGAAACGGCCGGAAAATTCGATAATGCTTTCATTATTTATCCGCTGAATTCCGGCAAAAAAACGGAGGAGTTAAAGGAGAATGAATACCTTGGCGTACAACCTTCGGAAGTAAATAAAACGGTACTTTCTTCGGGCAAAAAACTACGGGAGAAACTGGTGATTCATGCGCCGGCGACTTACGCAAATACAGAAGGGCAGGAGCTGCACCGGCATTTGCGGGCCATCGATAATAATATTCTATTGAGCCAGTTGCAGCCGGAACACGGACTTGCCAGCGATGCTTTCTTCCGGCCAATCAATCAGTTGAAAGAACAATACGCGATGCTGCCGGGCATTTGGGAGAATACTGAAAAGCTGTTGCAGCAATGCAGTTTTACCTTCGATTTTAAGCAGCGGCGCAACAAACAATCTTTTACCGGTGATCATTATGACGATAAAATGCTGCTTGAAAAGCTGGCCTGGGATGGCTTGCGAAACCGCTACGGCGCACACGATAAAGTAGCGGCGGCGCGGGTTAAGCACGAACTCGACATTATTGATAAGCTCGGTTTTTCGTCGTACTTTCTCATTACCTGGGACGTGATCCGCTATTCGATGAGCCGCGGTTTTTACCACGTGGGGCGGGGCAGCGGTGCGAACAGCGTGGTGGCCTATTGTCTGCACATCACCGACGTAGACCCCATTGAGCTGGACTTGTATTTCGAACGTTTCCTGAACCCAAAGCGCACCAGTCCGCCCGATTTTGATATTGATTACAGCTGGGATGAACGCGACGAAGTGATCGATTATATTTTTAAACGTTACGGTCGCGAACATACGGCTTTGATGGGCGCGATGAGTACGTTTCAGGAAAATGGGCGATTGCGCGAACTGGGCAAAGTGTACGGCTTGCCCAAAACGGAGATCGATGCACTGGTGAAAAACCCGGACAATCCGCTGCTGCAAAACGGTATCACGGAGAACATAAAAACTCTACAGCGCGTTGCTCACGGATTTTCCGAACGTGCGCACCATTCACGCCGGCGGCGTTCTTATTTCGGAAGAACCGCATTACCAATTATACCGCTTTGGATATGCCGCCCAAAGGTTTCCCGACGAGGCAGTGGGATATGTATACCGCTGAAGACATCGGTTTTGAGAAACTGGATATTCTGAGCCAGCGCGGCATCGGGCACATAAAGGAATGCGTGCAGCTGGTGCGGCAGAACCAGAAGATAAAAATAGATGCCCACGAAGTAGAGAGATTTAAGCAAGACGAACAAGTTAAAAAACAACTGGCAATCCGGCGATACCATCGGCTGCTTTTACATCGAAAGTCCCGGCCATGCGGGGGTTGCTTAACAAGCTGCGTTGCGACAATTATTTAACCCTGGTGGCGGCCAGTTCCATTATCCGGCCGGGCGTGGCAAAATCTGGGATGATGCGCGACATACATCCAGCGGTTTCACCACCCGGAAAAGATCAAACACATTCATCCGGTTATGGGCGAACAGTTGCAGGAAACCTATGGCGTGATGGTGTACCAGGAAGACGTGCTGAAAGTGTGCCATCATTTTGCCGGTCTCGATTTGGCCGATGCCGATGTGCTGCGCCGCGGCATGAGCGGCAAGTACCGCAGCCGTTCGGAGTTTCAGAAGCTGGTAGATAAGTTCTTTAACAACTGCCGCGCCAAAGGTTATCCGGAGGAAATTACGAAGGAAGTGTGGCGGCAGGTAGAGTCGTTTGCGGGCTATTCTTTTTCCAAAGCGCACTCCGCGTCTTTTGCCGTGGAAAGCTACCAGAGCCTGTACCTGAAAACGTATTATCCGCTGGAGTTTATGGTGGCCGTGATCAATAATTTCGGAGGCTTTTACCGCACCTGGGTATACGTCAACGAAGCCCGTAAAGCCGGCGGAAACGTCCTCCTGCCCTGCATAAACCACAGCCAGCATTTAACTTCCGTAACCGACCAGGAGGTGTATTTAGGCTTCATTCACATCGATAGTTTAGAGCAGAAAATAGCGCATAGAATTGTGCAGGAACGCGAAAAGAACGGGGAATATTCCAGCCTCCACGATCTTATTTCCCGCGCACATTTAACTTTGGAAGCTACCATTTTACTCATCAGAATTAACGCGCTACGTTTTACCGGAAGAAACAAAAAAGAACTGCTCTGGGAAGCCCACCAATTGCTCAACAATAAACCCGCCGCGCAGGAAACGTGCATGTTTCAATTAACGCCTAAGGAATTTCATTTACCTACGCTCAGCCACAGCCTGCTGGAAGATGCTTACGATGAAATTGAACTGCTCGGTTTTTCGGTTTCGATGTCGCCTTTTGAATTGCTGAAAACGGAATTCCGGGGAGAAATTATGGCGCCGGAAATGGTAGGGAATTTGGGTAAAAAAGTGCGGATGGTGGGCAATCTGGTTTGTACCAAATTTGTGCGCACCGTGCGTGGTGAAATTATGCAGTTCGGTACTTTTCTGGACGCCGAAAGTAACTTCTTCGATACGGTGCATTTCCCACCTTCGCTCAAGAATTATCCTTTCAAAGGCATGGGCGTTTATTTGATTTTGGGGAAAATAACGGAGGAGTTTGGGTTTGCTAGTCTGGAAGTTGAGAAGCTGGCAAAGCTGCCGTTTCAGAGTGATCCGCGGTATTGATGTCTGAATTAGGATTTTTAGGATTAAAAGATTTAAGGATTATTTATTATTAAATGATTTATTATCAGGATGGTTTACATTATAGATGCGTTTAAATTCAAGGCTTTTTGCTCCAAAATTTATGAGTAAACCAATTGGTAAATTATAAGCCTGGCAATAATTCATAGCCTGAGCCAGGTGAATTTCTTCCAGTTGAATGATTGCTTTTAGTTCAACCATAATTAATTCTTCTACAAAGAAATCAACCCGTCTGGTGCCTATTTGCTGCGCATCATAAAATATCGGCATTTCCATCTCCCGTTGAAAGGATAAATTATTTTTAGCCATTTCTATGGCTAATGCTCTTTGGTAAATGACTTCCTGAAAACCATTTCCTAAGGTTGCATGTACTTTCATTGCACTGCCTATTATTTTATGGGTCAGGTCATTGTGTTTCATAATAATTTTTCAAATCCTAAAATCTTCAAATCCTAAAAATCCTAATTCAGACTAATAAAGGATGATGAGTTTTTACGCTGATAATTCGATTGATCAAAGCTTTTTCCTGAACCAGCAATAACTCAAAAGCCCGAAATAAAATAAATACAAAACAGCTTCCGGCAAACCGGCATGGAGCGTATTTTCCGGGAAGAAATAGCTTAAAACCAGATACAGGATAGCACCCAGGGTCAGGTAATATAAAAACAAAAACGCCCTGTTTATTGACTCCTGGCTTTTCATGTAAAATAAAGTGACAAACGGAACTGAAAGCCCAAGCAGAATATGGCTCATGTTTACCAGCACCGGAACTTCTGCAAATGTTCCTGCTCCATAAGTACCGGCAATTAAAAAGAATAAACCGCTTAGCGCTTTAGGTTGCGCTTTTTCGTTTCGCTGTAATAGTTTAGCGGCTTCCGGATTTAAAGAAAGAATAAAATTAAATAGTACGTCGTTGTATAAGCTGAAATGCAACAGGATCAGGTACACAGGCAGCAGAGAAGGCGAAACTTTGAACATGATCCAGACCCCGAAAAGCAGCAGCCATTTTTCGGAAACTTTCGCTTTTAAAAGGCTTACCGAAACCCGCGTAACGTAGCGGTAAAACCCATACTGCATTTTATACGAAGCCAGTAAATACCGTTTCGCCAGTTCGTAATCAGGGTTTAACCTTACCGCTTCTTTGAAGTGCACAATGGCATTCCGGTAGTCGCCGGTTTCTCCAAGGGCAATGCCTTTGTTGGTGTGGGTGTAGAAATTTTCGGGGTCCTGTTTCAGGCTGTTCCGGAAGTTTTCGGTGGCCGCTTCCGGCTTGCCTGTTCTTACAAAGATCCGGGCCTGCAAATTCAGACATTCCACATCTTCCGGATCGCAGCGCAGGCCGGTTTCTACAGCTTCCAGGGCCTCATCCAACCGGTTCTGGTTGAATAAGATCCGGGCCAGCAGCGAATACCCGAAAGCATAATCCGGGTTTAAGGTTATGGCTTGGCGGGCCGATTTTTCCGCTTCCGGTAAATTCTTTTCCCGCTCATAAACCAGGCTGAGCAGGCGGTGGTTATAATCCGATTCCGGATCTAAGGCAATGGCACGGGTAGCAGCAGTGAAAGCCTCCGGATACCTGGTGGTTTTCAGGTAGCATAAGCCTAAAAGGGCATGGGCTTCGCTGTCGTCGGGGTTTATGGCCAGCAGCTGGTGTAGTTCCTGTTCGGCCAGCGCATATTTCTGATGATCCAGCAGCAACCGTGCTTTTTCAAGATGAACATCAGAAACCGGACTCCACATACATTAAACGTTGGCTTGAAAGAACTGCAACCCTAATTCAGGGATTGGCGCAACCAGGTGTAACCGATTATACCACCGTAGAAAAACTTCATAAGGGTTGAGGCATCTTCCGGCGAAAACACCGATGTTCCTAAAAACGCTATGCCAACGGCCGCTAAAACCAGGGTGGCATAGAACGATTTTTTCCGCGCAACTTTATTCTCCATGCTCAGCGTGCCGGCTACCGGAAAGAGTAACCCTATCAGCACGATTCCTAAGTTTATTACCGGCTCTACGGCCAGCATGTTACCGGCTACCAGCGAGGCAATACCCCCCAGGATCAGGGCCAGAAAAATGTTGGAGCCATTCACCTGTTCCGGACTTAAAGCCTGCCGGCCGTAAGCATTAAACCGCAGCATGGTGTTGAAGATCAGGTCAGAAAACCAGGTAAAGAAGATCAGCATCAGGTAGAGGGGAAGCAGGAACGGAATTACCCGGACGAACAGAATGATCCCGATCAGCATGCCCCAGCGGGCGCCGCTGCTCATGCTGAGCATTTTATAATTAAGGTTCAGCACGGCGCGGTAGATCCAGTATTTGGCTTTCAGGGCTTCTACCAAACCTTCGCGGGCAAAGTCCGAATTCGGGTTCAGGCGTAAGGCTTCCTGAAAATGCTGCAGCGCTTTTTTATGCTCCCCGGTTTCGATGTAGCTCCAGCCCTGGTTGGCGTGGGTCAGGTCGTTTTCCGGTTCGTGGTAAAAGGCATTTTCGTAACTGTCGGCGGCCAGTTTTTTGTCGCCTAACAGGTTCAGCGCCCGGGCTTTCAGATTCAGGCAATCCACATTTTCCGGATCAATGGTCAAACCTTCTTCGGCCGTTCGCAAGGCTTCCCGAAAATTTTTCTGCTTGAAATAAATGCTACCTAAAATGTCGTAAAAAGTCGCATCGTAAGGGTCCAGGCGCATGGCTTCCTTTATGGCAGCTTCGCTTTCATCTAGCTTATCTTCGTTGTAAAAGATCAGGCTCCGAATGTAATGCGGAAAAGGAAAATCAGGCTCCAGCGTAATGGCCAGCTGCACTTCCTGCAAAGCTTCTTTTACTTTTTGCTGGTTCATCAGGCACAAAGCCAGAAAGGCATGGTTCTGGGCATTGTCCAGGTCCTGAGAAAGGGCGTTGCGTAATTCGGCTTCGGCCAGGGTAAATTTTCGTTGCTGGATCAGAAGTAAAGCTCTGTCCTGGTTTATTGCTTCCATAGCCGGTTATTTCTTTAAGTTTAGGTAATCCAGAATTTCGTCGTAAAGCCCGTTCTCATTCGAATACAGCGCGTAATTTCGGGCGGTGCCGAACCACTCTTTGGTAGAAGGATTTACTTTCTCCACGGCCTTAACCAGGTCGCTTTGCTCAATGGGCAGGGGCAGGCCTTTTTTCATGGATTCGCGCAGCTTATTTTCCACGGCAATATCTACTACGGCCCGCAGGTCGGCGCCCGAAAAATCTTTGGCTTTTTTGGCTACCGCTTCCAGGTTTAATTTCTGTACCGGTTTTTCTTTCAGCAATACTTCTAAAATGGTTTCTTTGGCGGCCTGATCCGGGGGCGTTACAAAAACGATCCTATCGAAGCGGCCCGGCCGGCGGAATGCCGAATCCATGTTCCAGGGAGTATTGGTAGCGGCCAGGATCAATACGCCTTCGTTGGAATAATCTACCCCGTCCAGTTCGGAAAGGAACTGGTTGATCAGGTGGCGGCCGCCGCTTTTGCGCATGTCGCTGCGGCTGGCGCCCAGGGCATCCACTTCATCGAAAAACAGCACGCAGGGGGCCATGGCCCGGGCTTTCTGGAAAATGGCGTGCAGGTTCTTTTCGCTGTTCCCGATCCACATGTCCAGAATATCGTTGATGCCTACCGAAATAAAAGAAGCATTTATTTCGCCGGCGGTAGCGCGGGCAATCAGGGTTTTGCCGCAGCCCGGCGGGCCGTACATCAGAATGCCGCCGCCAACTTTTTTGCCGTAAGCTTTGTAAAGATCCGGGTGCAGCAGTGGGTGAATGATCTTCAGGCTGATCTCTTCTTTTACCTGCTGCATACCGCCCACATCGCTGAATTTTATTTTCGGTTTTTCAACGTCGGTATGTTCCTCTTCATCCGGCAAAATGGTAGGTACTTTCAGATCGAATTCCGAAAAACCGGGGTGAGCCTTTTCGGCGATCTTATTTTCCAGGGTACTATCCTTAAGCGCCGGATCCAATTTCGTAGCATGAATATACTGATCCAGCGCCTCTTTGGCTTCGCCGGTTTCGAAAAGCAGTTTGGCGTGCAGCAAAACGGCTTCGGCCATATCCGGATCAAGCTGCAGCAATTCTTCCACCACTACAAAGGCGGTCGAATTTTTCTGCCGTTTAAAATACAGTTCTGCCAGCGCCAGTTTCAGGCCTTTGTTCTTCGGGGCCTGTTCCAGGGCGGTTTTCAGGTGCTGTTCAGCTTCTTCCAGCTTGTTTATGCGAATGTAAATATCGGCTATGTGCTTGCGGAGCGGAATATTATCGGGGGAATATTTTAGCGCTTCCAGTAATCCGGGTAAAGCGGCTTCTTCGTGCTGACTCATCAAAAAGGGTTATTCGGTAACAATAAATCAAGTTAGCACAAAGAATCTGAATTTGCCAATTCCTGGATGTGATCTTTAAGTAAATCTGATTAATTCCGAATTGTTAGGGTTATTTTTCTGAACTAGGATTTTTAGGATTAAAGGATTTTAGGATTTCTTATATTGAATTATGTTTCGAAATTTTAACTAAAAGTTTGTTTAGGTACGTCCAGATGCTGATCGAAAAGGAGACTTATAAGTTGAAAATTTATGTTCCGAATATTTATTTATTAAATCTGAATCCTAAAATCCTTTAATCCTAAAAATCCTAGTTCAGACCCTTCCTGAAATAAACCAGTACCTTTTCCGGCTCCTGCACCAGTTTCACCTGCTTCAGCCCAATCCTTACAAAATTAGCCTTTAATTCCTGCAGCGTAACTGTTTCCTCCTGCGCGCCGACTTTAATTTTTACCTTACCCTTTTGCACCAGCGGCTGCGGTATCACCGGAATTTCTAATGTCCCGGATAGCAGATTATTGTTCAGCAAAAGTTTGAGGCCTTTTACATTCAGAACCTGGCCTTTAAAAGGGATTTCGAAGGTTGCTTCCGGAACGTAAAGGCCGGTGAATTTCATGATCAGGGTATCGTATGTGTAATTGTATTGGTGCGGAATTTCATGGCTCCTGTAAACAGTGGAGTCGGTAATAAAAAGCGGATGATGGTAATAGGGTAGGCGGTTGAACTGCTGGTAATCTGAGGCGATCATTTCGGCCTGACTGAAGTGCAGCAGAATGCCGGTGCCGGTAATTTCGGTGGGCGTAAGACATACGCTTTTTATTTCGGCTTCCAGTCCTTTCTCATTGGTATAGCTTATTTCCGGGGTGTCCAGCAGAATAGTGGTGGCTTCAGTTTTTCCCTGGCTGTTGATGGCCGCCTGCTTTTTTATGCTGTCCCAGCGCCGGATTATCTTATCACTTACCTCAAACCCGACCTGTTTCGCTTCAAACCCGGCCCTTATTTGCGTTCTCAGAAAGGTGCGTTCAATTTCGGCCAGGGTTTGGTACTGGAAGCGTTCCCCGAAAAGTTCCGCCAGCCGGCGGGCTTCCGTGGCATTTACTTTTCCGGAGCTGCGCGGGGAAGTTTGGATGAATTCCTGCAGGATGAAATTACCGGCTTCTATGTTTTTGCGTTCCAGCGCGGTCAGGATGTTTTGGGCGGTAGCGTCTTCGTCTTCGGGGTCAATTTTTATGCTTATCCGGTACTTTTTATTAACGGCGGCTATTATTTTTCTTAACTCGGTTTCGGAACGGTACTTCAGCAATCGCAGCAGTATTTCTGAATCCGGCATTTGGGCAACTTCCCCCAGAATTTCAAACCAGGAGCGGGCCGAATGGTCGAAAGTTTTATAGTCGAAGTCCGGCCGGTAATTCCACATGGGTTTGTTGAATCCGATATACATGGGAAGATCCAGGCTTACGTCGTTGCTTTGGCAGGGCGTAAAATTCAGGCCGAAATTCCGGTCCGGGTACAACAGCCGCACCGGCTCAAAGGCTACCAGCGTAAAGGAATAAGCCACATCGTCGTAATTTACCGTACTGCTGAAATTGTAGTAGAACAGGTCGGTGTACAGGCTGTCGCTGCCCAGGCTTTGCCAGCCGGTTGCGCTTACAAAATCTTTGTAAGAAAGCATGTCTTTAATTCTTCCCGGATAAAATTCTGCCTTTATCTGCGGCTTGGTGCAGGTACAGGTGGTGGGGTCTACGGTTACGGCAAATTTATCAGGTTTGGGCGGCCGCTGCGGGGAGGTATCAATAAATTCCAGCTTTTTCAGATCGAATTTCGCCAGCCATAAGGGGTAATTGTGTGTTACCTCCAGCGTAGAATCCTGGAACTGGAACAGATCGTTGTGCGACCCCGCTGCTATTAAACTGTTTGTATGCACGGCCATGGCGCTGCAATAACTGGTGCCCCGGCCGCCGCCGGCCTTCAGCCAGCGCAGTTCGCCTGTGGTACTGTAACCGGCCAGGAAAACATCCAGATTGCTTTCGGTTTTATAGGCATATTTGTTTGGGCCGGTAGATCCGAATTCGGTGCTATAGCCCTGGCCGCACAGGTAAATGTTGTCTTCCACGATCAGCATTTGCTGCGGATATTGCGAATGGCCTTTGGAAGTATGCGCCCATTGGAGGTTGCCCAGTTTATCGAACCCGGCCAAAAGCAGATTACTGCCGGGCACAACGCCGAGAACGTACGGATTTCCTTTCTGGTCGCAGGCAATGGTTTTACCGAAACTGCCATACGCCTTTCCCAATGAATCGGTAGCCCATTTCAGGTTGCCTTTGGAATCTAGCCGGGCTACAAAGATCTTACCTTCGCTGTAAGTATTTTTCAGACGCCGGCTGCCGATCTTTAATTCCTTCTGGAAGCTACCGGTAATAAAAACGTCTTTGCCTTTATGCACATATACCGAACTGATGCCGGAAAGGCTTGCCGTATCGCCTTGCAGTTGCCAGCGCAGCTTTCCTTTCCGGTTGAATTTCGAAAGTAAAAAACTGTTCTTCGTTTCAGACCGCTGGCGGTAACTGCGATATTGGTAGCTGCCGGCAGCGTAGAAGTTATCTTTATTATCCAGGAAAAAGCCTGAAATGCTTTGCGGCCGGGAGCTTTTATAAAACCTGCTTTCCAGTACCTTACCATCCGGCTTGTATTTGCAGCTGAAAAACCCCGCATTATAATCGTTTGGTTTGTCCAGCATTACAGTAGTGGTATCTTCGGAAGTGAAGCGCAGGGTTTTGCTCCAAACGTTGCCCGCCAAATAAACATCTCCTTTCCGGTCGAAGGCCAGGCCAACTGACCTGGCAGTGCCCACGGCGTACCGGATCCATAGCAGTTTGCCCTGGCTATCGTGCTTCGAAAGAAAGAAGTAATTGCGGCAATCGCCGGTCTTACATTTCGGATCGACGGATTGCGAACCCATCTGGAGGTATTGGGAGAAGTAACCGGTCTGGTAAATGTTGCCGTCGCGGTCGGTTTTAACGTCTGAAACCGTGCTGAAATCGCCGGTGCTGAACTGCTTTATCCATTCCGGATCGATGCGAATGTTGTTGCTTTCCGGTTGAATTTCCTCCTGGGCAAAAGCCTGCCTTGCTAAAATAAAAGCCAGAAAAAGTAATAGCTTCCGGAAAAGTCCTGCGGTTTTCATAGCGGTTAAATTACTACAAATTCCGGTTTTAGAATAGCGGTATTTAAGCTGCGTTTGCCAGGGTACCCTGAAGGTAAACAGTTGCTTCAGTTTATCTCCGGATCTTATTGCGGCTTTAGAAAGAAGCTAATTCAGGTCTTTAGTTTTTTGCTTCCAAAGCATACCGTTTTACAGCCGGCAAAAAAAAATATTCTTTTTAAGAAGCTCATAAACAAGGTTTAAGAAATTTTTTTGGTGGTCTAATTTGAGCTGAACTGTCAACAACTTTTACACGGCATCTTTCTTGTATTCTGGCCAATCACAATTTAAAGCTTACCATTTGCTGAAATTCTACTAAACCTATTATTGCTGATTGCAGCAAAATGCTGCCGTTAAAACTAAATCAATTATTCACTCTTAAATTCTTAATGTATGTTTAGGTTCATAGCAATTTTATCGTTTTTAGTGGCTTTTCTGGTAAGCACCGCTTCTTATTCCGCCACCCGCAGAACGCCGGAAGGCAAAAAGTATAAGCCCTATTCTAAATTCAATTTCCTAATAAACAACAACCAGGTAAGTTCCGCTTCGGTTTACAAGCGTTACGTAGCTTACAACAAACGGCAGGAGGCAAAGGGCAAAATTACCGCAAAGCAGGTAGCTAAAAGATCGGCTAAACAAAAGTCAGCGCCTAAACCAAAGTCTACTACAGTTAAAGGTAATTTGCTGGCAGCGAAATAGGTTTAAATGGCTTAAATGAAAGTCGGGTCCGGAAACAAGTTTGGGTATACTACCAGATACCGTTTTCGGACCTGGTTTTAAAAGATTTTTTTGTGCCAATACTGGTAAGCCTTCCCGGGGAAAAAATGTAATAATTCTTCCGTAATAGGCTTATAGTTGCGGAGCCGTATCTTTTACCTGAAGTTCCAGCATGGTATCCTGGTTTACTTTTACAATGCCGCGTACCGGCCGGTCCAGGTCTATGATTATAAAAACCACCAGCGCGATCAGGAAGGTCATGAGAACCGTAGGGAAATAGGTTCTTTTGTGGCCCAGGCCGCTGGTATAACCCATCAGGGCGCCGGAGGTAATAAATACGATGAAAAGCAGGAACAGAATTACTTCCGGAACGTGCAACTGCAGAAAAGCATTGCGTTCGCCGCGGGCATCTATCATGTTGTTCAACGCGGCAATGTAGTAACCGGTAGTTACCGCGCGGGGATCGGAGCGGGCGGCCATGATGGCATTGTTCCAGATCAGGTGCTGCAGGCTGTCGGTTCTTTCACCTAGTTCCAACCGTTGCGGTAATCTGGTAAGGTCCAGTTTGCCCGCCACAATGCGCAGGTCTACATATTTATGCAACAAGTGGGCAGCGGCGGAGTCGTAGGGGGTGGGCAATAGCTCGGTTCTTAATAGGGCAGTGCCAATAGTATTGGCTTCGTGAATTACGGCCTGGCTGCGGTTGTTGTAGCGGTTCAGGGCCATGTTGAAGGTAAAGCCCAGTAATAATGCCAGCAGCCCCAGAATGCCGCTCTGAATGGTGTTCGTTTGCGATTTTACGTCCCGGTCGGATCTTTTCTGGTAATACCGCCCGATCCGGAAACCGGCTTCGTTGGCCAGCAGGATAAGCCCAAAAAGGATACTTACAATTAAAATGCTGTTCTGGTCGTACATGATTTCTTTTGAAAGATCCATGGGGAAATGCCGGTTTAGGTAAGATCCGTTGCAATAGGTCAGCTTTGTTCTTTACACGTTCTACGCCCAAAAGTTTTAACCCCGTTTCCGTTCTTCTAACCGGGCACCGTATCCCTGAAAGGCGGAGCCTCCTGAACGTAAACCTGGTCAGGCAATTTCCAGGGCCAGGGTCATCATCTCTTGGTTTACCTGTTCGCGTTCTTTGGCAGTGGCAAGTTCCTGGGTAAGGATGTTGTCGGTTACCAAAAGAATGGAAAGGGCCTCCACGTTGTTCCTGGCAGCCAGCGTGTATAAAATGCTGGATTCCATTTCTACGGCCAGCACCCCCAGGTTTGTCCATTTATCCCAGCGGTTTGGTTCTTCGTTGTAAAAAGAATCGGTGCTGAAAACCGGGCCTTCCAGGGTTGGAATGGCCTGTTGTTGGGCCGTTTCCCGGGCCTGGGCCAGGAGACCGCTACTGGCTTCCGTCATAAAATCTAAAGAGCCGTTGTAAAGCAGGTTGGTACCGGAATCAGAATAAGCGCCCGTAGCCAGAATAAGCTGCCACAGCGGAAGCGTAGGCTGAATGGCCCCGCAGGTACCAATGCGGATCAATTTCTTTACACCGTAATCGTGGATCAGTTCATGTACATAAATGGCGGTGGAAGGTATGCCCATGCCGGTCCCCTGGATCGATACCCGTTTACCTTTATACAGGCCGGTAAAGCCCAGCATGCCCCGCACTTCGTTATAGCAAACCACATTGGTAAGCATTTGTTCGGCAAAATATTTTGCCCGGAGCGGATCCCCGGAAATTAAAACTGTTTCCGCAATTTCGTTTGTTTTAGCAGCAATATGAAGGCTCATGAATCTGGATTTTTTTTCAGGTAAAGGCACGTTGTTTCCAGCGTTACTCTTAAGGTTTTTTTGCCTTAGCCGGTACGCTGAAAAAAAATAGCTTTCCTCCGATTGGGAAAGGAGGAAGCAAATAACGTCTGGTTAAACCTTAAAAAAAATGCTTTTGATCACCCTTTCTGTAGTTCCGGCAAAACCTTTTACCCGAAAGCAGCCGGGAAGTGTTCACGCCCGGGAATTATATGGGCAGTCGTATTTTAAAATACTGGTTTCAGGTATTTTTTGGTCCGGGAAGGGATTTTACAACTTAATTTTTTTCGGTAATAGTTAATACCTGCCACCAACTTTCCGCTGGTTCAGGCCCGAGGCTACCGGGAAATCCGGGAGTTTTTCCGGAGCCCGGTATTTTATAGCCTCATCGGTTAAGCTTTCCATAAAGGCTACCAGGTCCTTCTTTTCCTGTTCCGTTAAACTCAGATCATCGAAAGGTAGCGTCTGGTTCGGAACGGTTAAGCCCAGACCTGCGCCGCCGCCGCGATTGTAAAATTCTATTACCTCTTTCAGGGTTTGAAAAACGCCGTTGTGCATGTAAGGAGCCGTAAGTTTTGCGTTCCGGACGGTAGGGGTTTTAAAGGCTCCCTGGAACGCTTCGGCTTTAATGATGGAGCCCCGGCCGGCATCGGCATAGGCTTCCGGTTCATTCAGATTAGCGGTAGCAGGCACCCCGATCACTTCCGTTTCACTTTCTAAAAAACGGGGCGGAACCGTGCCGTTAAAAATGGGGGCGAAGTGGCAGGTGGCACAGGCAGCTTTACCCATAAACAGGTTTGCGCCGCGTTTGGCCGAAGCGCTTAATACCTCGGTTTCGCGGCGCATGTATTTATCGAACGGAGAATTCAGGGCGGTTAAGCTGCGAAGGTAGGCGGCCAGGGCGCGGTTCAGGTTGGAAGCGGTTAAAGCGGTGCCGTCGTTCCGGAAGGCTTGTTTGAAAAGCTTTTGGTAGCTGCGGCTTTGGTTTAGTTTGGTCAGGATCTGGTTGTAATCGGAGTGCAGTTCTTTGGGGCTTTTTATGACTTCCGGGATCTGGTCTTCCAGGAAACCGGCCCGGCTGTCCCAGAAATAAGCGGTGCCGAAAATGGCGTTCAACAGGGTAGGGGAGTTGCGGCTTACGGTTTCGCCGGCGGCCACGGCTTTGCTTTTAATTTCCCCGTCGGTAAAGGCTATTTGCGGGTTGTGGCAGCTGGCGCAGGAACGCTGGTTATTGGAAGACAGAACTGGGTCGAAGAAAAGCATTTTGCCTAAGGAAATCTGGGTTGGATCGGGCGTTTTCCGGTCTTGTTTGGCGTAATATGCCGTCAGCAAAAAGTCTTCGCTGAAAAGGCTTTGGGCCTGGTCGTTAACGGGTTTTAGAATAGGATTTTCCTTTCCTGAAACCGGCATAAGCTGGCGCTGCAAAACGGTTAGCGCCGCATATGCCGGGTCGGCCAGTTCACGCAGGAAATGCAGCCGGTCAAAGCTATCGAAATCAGGATTTTGGTGAACATAGGTAATAGTCTTTTGCAGGTTTTCGGTAGCGTTTTTGAAATTGATTTTTACGGAACCGACTGAAGCTTTTTCGTAGGTTACCACGGCCTGCAAAACCGGTTCCAGAGCTGCAGCGGCCAGCGCCATTTCCTGACCGGCGGCCGGCGCATCAAAACCTGTAATGCCCATCGTCATGACTCTTAAAACTTCCTCCCGCAGGCTTTCCAGAATTTGTTTATCCGTTAAAGGCTGGTGCAGCAGATTCGTTTGAAGGGTGGTCAGGTTTTCTTCGATCTTCAGGGCCAGGATAGAAGCCTCCGCCAGATCGGTAAGTTCTTCGGCAAACAGCAATTCTTCCAGTACTTGAAAACCTTCCGGCGGCACCGTAATAAAGAGCGGTTCTTTCAGGCCTAATGTTAAATAATCGGCTTCGGAAATAACTACTTTCGGGATCGGGGCGCCGTTGATTTTTTTTGCCAGCTCCGGGTCCAGGTATTCGGTTAAATATTCGGTGCGCTTATAGGCTTTTTTTGCGGCCAGAAAAGCGGCCTGCACTTTTTCCGGGGAAGTTTGCTTACCATTTAGTAACCGGGTGGCCTGCGAAAGCTCCGTTGCCTGTTCCCGGGCCATAGCCAGATCAACCATGAACTGCTGTTTAATATTTTTGGCAGCTTGGTGGTCGGGAACGGATTCGGTTTTAAAAGAAACTAATAAAGAACCCAGGAAAATGATCAGGCTAGATGCCAGCAAAGCCGGCAGCAGCGGGCGTTTTATCCGGAAAAGCGTTTTAAAGAACATACAAATACCAACAAAAATAATTCCGGCACAGAAGAATCCGGTAAGGCAAAAATAGCGGCCTCAGGTTAGCTCCGGGTTACCGGTTTGTTAGCAAAGTTTTATGGATTTGTTAGCGGAATGTTAAGCCGGCAGCTTCTTTAAAGATCCGGTTTTTATGGTCAAGAACCTACCCTTTTTTCAGGTGGAATGCAGGTGGAATGAACTTTAAAAAAAGTAAGTCTTTCCTGCCGTTGTTGGTGTTTTCACCAACAACTTATTTTTTTATCATCTGCAGCGGAGAGCTTCGTAATAATGGGAGTTGTTGGTGAAAACACCAACAACGGCAAACTTACATTTCAGTATTTTAAATAGCTGAGTCTACCTCTAAAATACATCTGTCATCTCGACATAAGGAGAGATCCCGTCCTGTTGGTACAACATAAAGCTATTATCTTCTAACCTATTATTGCGTCATCCTGAGCGATAGCGAAGGAACTTGTTGGCGGTCGGCAAAAATTTTTTATGTAAACTACAAACCTGTTGTTTCACTATCATTCCTAAAATCCATTTTAATAATAGCTTCCAATTAATGTAAGCTTAAGACAAAGGGAATTGCTGGAGAAAACTAAAAACCCAGGAAGAAATTTATAGATTTAAGGCAGAGCCGTTGTCGCTGCTTTTATACTGCCCGCCAACAAGTTCCTTCGCTATCGCTCAGGATGACGCAATAATAGGTTAGAAGATAATAGCTTTTTGTAGTACTAGCAGGACGGGATCTCTCCTTACGTTGAGATGACAGATGTAATTTAAGATGGCTATAAATAAGCTTAACTGGTAAGTAAAACGGTAGGGTTTTAGCCGCAAAAAGTCAAAATCTAAAATCGAAGGAGTGCTTTTTTTGGCAATAATTAATTCCGGATTTTAAACCACAACCCGGCAAAGAAAAGCAATTCTTGTAACCGCATTATTACCGGAAAGTTAAATCCCACGGCTTAACCAAAATTTTATTTCGGGCAGATTTCATAATTTTAACGTAATGCAGCGCTAATATTCAGGTAAAGGCATTGGGCTTATTTTGGGCAATCAAACCAAACTAATTCCAACGTATGAACAAACTTTACAAAAGCCTGTTTTTAGCCGCCTTACTGTGTACCGGTTTCCCGGGCGTAAAGGAAGTGCAGGCACAGGGGCAAACGTTTACCAAACGCATTGCTTCCGGCACCGACGATGTCGAAGAAAACCTGGCCACCGGCGCGCTGGACTTTACCAGCTCCGACCTGGAATTTACCGAAGACGGCAGCGTTAACCAGGTGGTTGGCATGCGCTTCACCAACGTAACCATTCCGGTGGGCGCCGTGATCACCAAGGCTTCCATCCAGTTCTGGGTAGACGAAAACCAGCATACGGCCCCTACTGCCGTAGTAATTAAAGGCCAGGCCGCCGATAATGCCCCGGCTTTCGTGAACGTAAATTTTAACCTTTCTTCCCGGGCAACTACCTCCGCTTCGGTGGCGTGGGCACTGCCCGTTTGGCCGGTTCTGAATGCCGCCGGCCCGGATCAGGCTACTCCGGATCTGAAAGCCGTAGTGCAGGAAATCGTGAACCGTCCGGGTTGGCAGAGCGGCAATGCGCTGGCAATTCTGGTTACCGGTTCCGGCAGAAGGAACGCCCACTCTTATGATGGTAAAGCAGCTGAAGCGCCTTTATTAACCATTGAATACCGCATGCCGGTACAGTTCGTGAAAAACATTGCCGCTTCTACAGATGACGCCGAAGAACGCGGTACCAATACCTCCACTAATCCCGGTGCGGTTGACCTGGCCAGCACCGATCTGGAAATGACCTACGACGATGCAGCCACCGGCAACCAGACCATTGGTTTACGCTTTGCTGGCATTAATATCCCGAAAAGTGCCATTGTAACCAAAGCGTACATCCAGTTCACGCAAAAGGAATTTAAAAACGAAGCGAACGATAACCAGGCTGCTTTCCTCTTAATTAAAGGCGAAGCCGCTAACAACGCGGCTACTTTCGCAGCCACCGCAAACAATATTTCTTCGCGGGCAACTACCGGCAACCAGGCCCTTTGGAGCATTATTCCGGCCTGGAACGTGCAGGACGAAGCCGGAGCCAACCAGCGCACTCCTGACCTGACCAGTATTGTAAATGAGATCCGGCAACGGAGCGGTTGGAATCCCGGCAACGCCATGAGCTTTATTTTATCCGGTTCCGGCCGGCGCTCAGCGCAAGCATTCGATCTTTCTCCCGCCAATTCGGCTAAACTGGTAATTGAATACGCCCCTAATCCGCCGGCGCCGGGCAATTTCCCGGTAGCTAAAAACTCTATCTGGCAATTTAACGACAAAGGCATTGATCTGGGAACTACCTGGAAAGATGCTGCTTTCGATGCTTCTTCCTGGGAATTTGGTCCGGGCGTTTTGGGATACGGCGATCCGGTTGCTACTACCTTAAGCTTCGGCCCGAACAGCAGCAGCAAACAGCCAACGTCTTACCTGCGCCATCATTTCAATGCTACGAACGTGGCCCAGTACGATACCCTGATCTTCAACAACCGCCGCGACGACGGCGCCGTGGTTTACCTGAACGGCGTGGAGCAATTCCGCACCAACATGCCGGCCGGCGCTATTACCTACAATACCTTCGCTTCGGGCACGGTAGATGGTGTAAACGAAACTACTTACTTTACCTTCAAGGTACCGAGTACTCAATTGGTGAACGGCCTGAACGTACTGGCGGTAGAAATGCACCAGGACCGCGCCAATTCTTCGGACGTAACCTTCGATATGGAAGTGCTGGGCCAGCTGAAAGTATTTAAGCAGGATGCCCCGGTTTTTGCCATGGGCGGCGCCTGGAAATACCTGGCCAACGGCACCGATCAGGGAACCGCCTGGACGGCAGAAACCTTTAACGATGCTACCTGGGCCAGCGGCAACGCGGTGCTGGGTTACGGCAACGGCGACGAAGCTACTACCATCGGTTTCGGTCCTGATGCAAGTAACAAACACATGACCACTTATTTCCGCAAAACCTTTACTGTGGCTGACACTGTTGCTTTCAAAGCCCTGGAATTAAGTCTGATCCGCGACGATGCCGCCATTGTTTACCTGAACGGTACCGAAGTATTGCGCTCTAACTTACTGGCTGGTCCGGTAAACTATTTAACCACCGGCGGTTAACTTTGTGGAAGGCGCAGGACGAAACTACGCCCGGTAATTGCTTTCATCAACAAACAATTACTGAAGCAGGGAACCAACACCTTGGCGGTGGAAGTGCATAAATACAACCCTACCGAAACCGACCTGCGTTTTGACCTGGGCCTGAAACTGGTAGTAGCCAGCAAACCGCTTACCCCGGTTACCAGCATCGTTACCTGCGACCCGAAAACTTCAACCACCATCGGCTGCTTTACTTCCGTGAAACCAACGGCGCAAACGCCCTTATTCGTTTTCCCGGAAACCCACGACTTCCAGTTAATTGCGAAATCCGGCACAACCCAGTATACTTCCGGTGCTACCGGTGCTATTCCGGGCGGTAACGACTTTACCGGATACATTGGCAAAATGGACAGCAGCAAAAACGGCTACCTGTCCATTAACCACGAAAACTCTCCGGGCGGCGTTTCCATGCTAAAACTGCACCTGAACGAAACCAACATGCTATGGGCCTTAGATTCGGTGAAGAAAGTAAATTTTGCGCCGGTGGTAGGTACCCAAACCAATTGCTCCGGCGGCGTAACCCCTTGGGGAACTGTAATTACTTCCGAAGAAACTTTTGGTACCGGCGATGCGAAGACGACGGTTACCAGGACATGGGCTGGCAGGTTGAGATCGATCCGGAAACGGGCAAAGTGATCGACCATGACGGCGACGGTACCCCGGATAAACTTTGGGCATTAGGCCGCATGAGCCACGAAAACATTGCCGTAGGCGCCGACAGCATTACGGTTTACCAGGCCGAAGACGGCGGCAGCAGCGCGGTTTACAAATTCATCGCCAGCCAGAAAGGCAAACTTTCCAACGGTAACCTTTACGTGCTGAAACGTGATAACGCTACTTCTACTACCGGAACCTGGATATTGGTGCCAAACACAACCCAGGCCGACCGCAACAATACCCGGACTTTGGCAGCTACTTTAGGCGGCACCAACTGGAACGGTGCCGAAGACATCGAATTCGGTCCGGACGGCAAAATGTACTTTACTTCCAAAGGTACCGGTACTATCTGGCGCTTTAAAGACGATGGCATGACCGTTTCTGCGATCGAAGCCTGGGTTACCAACACGCCTTACGCCATTACGCATAAAGAAGGCACCCAGAACGAAAACTTCGGAACCGGTATCGATAACCTGACGTTTGACAGCGAAGGCAACCTGTGGGCGTTGCAGGATGGCGGCCGCGGTCACTTATGGGTAATCCGTCCGAACCACACCCCGGCCAATCCGAAAGTAGAATTATTCGCTACGACGCCGGCTGGTTCTGAATCTACCGGCTTAACTTTCACCCCTGATTTCAAATACGGCTTTATTTCTTTCCAGCACCCAAGCGGTTCGAACACCCAGGAACAGCGCGATGCCGCCGGTAACCTGGTTAGAATGAACGCGCCGACTACGATTGTTTTTTCCCGGAAAGAAAACCTGGGTAAAGCGGCCATTGCACCGGTATTTGAATTAGGTTCCGACGTAATTATGTGCCAGGGCGATTCGGTTAAACTGAAAGCCTTTACCGGTAAAGATGCGGTAGTAAAATGGACCGGCAACGTAACCGATTCGGTGCTGACCGTTAGAACTTCCGGCGTGTATTATGCCACTGCTTTCGCCAATAACGGCAAAACCTTTACCGACAGTGTACGGGTAACCGTAGCCCAAATGCCGGTAGCAAATTTAGGTGGTGACCGGACGCTTTGCGGCGGAACCACCACCCTGGATGCCGGAAATGCAGGCATGGAATACCTCTGGAACACCGGTGCTACTACCAAAACATTAACCGCTACTGCATCGGGTAAATACTTTGTAAGAATTACGAACCCGGTAGGTGGCTGCGTGGCTTCCGATACCATTAACGTAACCATCAATCCGCTTCAGACCGTGGCTTTAGGCAATGATGTGGTACAATGCGGCGGCACGGCTACTTTAAATGCAGGCAACGCCGGCATGAACTACCTGTGGAGCACCGGCGCTACTACCCAGACCTTAACCGCTGCTACTTCCGGCACCTACCACGTGAAAGTAACGAACCCGGTTACGGGCTGCGAAGTTTCCGATACAGTTCAGGTAACCATCAACGCGCTGCCGGCGGCAAACCTGGCCAATGCCGTGGCGCAGTGCGGCGGAACGGTAACGCTGAATGCCGGAAATACGGGTATGGCTTATCTGTGGAATACCGGTGCAACCACGCAAACTATTTCGGCGGCAACTTCGGGTCAATACTTTGTAAAAGTTACCAACCCGGCCACCGGCTGCACCATGAACGATACCATTCAGGTTACCATTAACCAGAACCCGATCGTGAACCTAGGCAACGACACTACCATTTGTGCCAGCTGCACCATTACGCTGAATGCCGGTACCGGCTTTAACTCTTACCTGTGGAGCAACGGTGCTACTACCAGCTCCATTACGGTAGCCACCGGCGGCACGTATTCGGTAACGGTTACAGATGCCAACGGCTGTACCACCACCGATGTAATTGTGATAGGAAAAGTGAACGGCATAATGGATGAAACAGCTTCAAAACGCATGCTTCAGGTTTATCCAAACCCTTTCCAGACCGAAACTTACATCGACTTGCATTTAATTGAAAACGCGAACGTGAAAATGGAGATCTTCGACGTAACCGGCCGTAAGATCGAAACGCTCACCGACCGCAAATTAAGCGCCGGTAAACACAACTTTACCTTCCGGAAAGACGGACCGAATGCCCAGGGTGTTTACTTCCTGCACCTGACGGTAGACAATAAAGTTGCGGTGCGGAAACTAATTAAATTGTAAGCATACAGATTATAAATAATCTAAGGCTGCGGGCATTGTCCGCAGCCTTTTTTAAGTTTTTGCCAGGTAGTTTTTTAACCTGAAAGCCTACCGTTTTTTTTTAAGAAACTAAACAAAAATATTACGTCATGTTGAGCAATAGCGAAACAACTTGTTGGCGGTTTGTAGCAAACCTTCACCCCGGTCTGTGGCGCACAGACCGGAGCACTGCTGTAAAAAAGAGCAGTAAAGCAAACGGCAGCAGGGTGGTCTGTGCGCCACAGACCACGGGAACGGGATTACGGTAAAGGGGGCCAGTTTTTAGCTGAAAACCCTACCGTTTGTAAATCAATTTGCCCAAAAATATTGCGTCATGTTGAGCGCAATTGAGCGCGGGAGCGCGAAGATTGCGGGCGCAGCTCTGAAACAACTTGTCGGCGATTAGTAGTAAACTTTGCTACTGGCCGCCGATGAGGTCCTTCGCTATCGCTCAGGATGACAACTTTAGTAGTTAGCTTAATTGTTAAATTGTATTTTGCTCCAATTTTATGCCATTTCAGACTTTACCCAAATACATTTTCTTACTTTTAACGGCCCAGATCATAGCGTTTTCGGCCATTGCTCAAAACCGGTTATTGCCTTCGGAAGGACTGGCTGCGGCGCCTGTGCATTACAACGTGGCGGTAGCCCTGGCGCAGCCTAAAGACGTGTACCGACTAAACATCCGGCAGCAGAATTATTACAGCTTTACGCCGGACCTTTGTGCTTTGGAAAACCTCCAATTCATCAATGCCATGAAAAACCACATGGCGGAAATTGCGCCCGAAATCGGAAACCTGCAAAACCTGGAGGAAGTCATTTTCCGGGAAAATAAACTGCGCAGTTTACCGGCTTCCTTCTTTACGTTGGAAAAACTTCACACCGCTGATTTCAGCCGGAACCAGTTTACGGAAATGGGTGCCGGTTTTGGGAAATTGCGGCAATTGAAAGTCCTGCTGCTGCACGAAAACCTGGTACGGACGGTATCGCCGGAGATTGGTAGAATGAAAGCGCTGCAGGCCCTGAATTTAAGTTACAACCAACTGGAAATGCTACCGCCGCAATTGGCCAAACTTCAGAACCTCCGCGACTTGGCTCTCACCCAAAATCAATTGCGCGAAATCCCGGCGGCCCTTTATAAATTGAAGAATTTGCAGAACCTGGCTTTGGAATATAACCAGATCGGAAAGTTGCCGGAGCAGTTCGGGAAAATGAAGGAATTGCGCAGCTTATTGCTCAGTTACAACCAACTGAAAACAGTACCCGAAAGCCTGGTAAAACTCGAAAACCTGGAACTGCTGGATTTGGGCCATAATCAGTTAACGGCGCTGCCGGCTTCGCTGGAGAAAATGAAGCAATTGAAAACCCTGATCCTGGTTGGGAATAATTTTCCGGAAGCAGAGAAATTGAGAATTCAGCAGGCCCTGCCGGAATCTACCATTATGTTTTAGCATAAAATATTGTTGCCTGCCGACTCAACGCAGTCTTTTTATTTAAGGTAAATTTAGCTCAGAATTGGTTCGTTTGGTGAACCGTTTTAATTACCAGGCCATCCATTGGGAATTTTGTACAGGAGCCTATCGTAAAATTGTTTTGTAGTTAAAAGAAGGAGGAAACACGGCTTAATGCTAAGCGTCAGCAAAGAACATTTTACCTTTATTAATTGAGCTTCTTTATGGTTTTTCTACCGGCCGCCGATAAGGTCCTTCACTATTCTTATGGATTAGGCAAGCTTTGGAGCATAGTTTTTTTCGTAAATTCGGTTGTCTCTTATCAGGGCAAAAATCCTGTTTATAATTTTGGCCCTGACTGCATTGATCACGGTCATTTTATTTTTTCCCTCGGCTACTTTGCGCACAAAATAATCCCTGAACTCGCCTTTCATTTTAATGGCTGACAAAGCGGCCATATGGTAGAGCTTTTTGAGCTGCGTATTTGCCCTGAAAGAGACCTTGCGCCTGGAGCGCTGGCTGGTGCCTGACTCAAAGCAGAACGGGGCAACCCCCACGTGACAGGCAAACTTTCTGCCAGAGCTGAACTTGCTGAAGGCCGAGGTTGCAATTATGGTCTGGATGGCAACCTGCTGGCCAACCCCGTCCACCGAGGTGAGCACCTGTTTTTGGACAGTGAGCTTGTCGCTCGAGGCCAGCAGCTGTTTGATCTGCCGCTCTATTTCCCCGATCAGGCTGCTTAGAGCGGTCATCTGCTTTTTAAGGCGCTTGCTGCGGGCTTTGTAAAGGGCATCGTCCATAAACCCCTTCAGGTCCCGGAGCTGGGTTTTGTATTTGGCCCGCTCTTTTACATAAAGCTCCCGTTCAGCCGACAAGGCCCTGACCGATTCCAGGATCTGGTCTTCCTGCTTTTGAATAAGGGCCTTGTCCTGGTGCCTTTTGGCATAGTCGGCAATCCGGCAGGCATCCGCCTGGTCGTTTTTATAGCGCATTACCCCGGAGCGCTGCCTGATCTCGGCCCCGCCCTGCAGCCAGAGCGAATACCCTTTTTGCAGGCATACCTGGCGCAAAGGATAACCGTAATGGCCCGTATGTTCGGCACAGACAAGTGTGTTGCCGGGTTGAATGGTTTTAAACAGCTTTTCAAAAAACTGCTTTATGGCAGCGGGCTTGTTGTCAATGCGGAAGCTTTCGGGGGCAGCACCCGGGCGCAGAAGCGCTATATCCAGGGTCAGTTTGCTTACATCAATTCCGATAATTGTTTCAAAATGCATACTTTTACGGTTAGAAAGTTGAAGAAAAGAACCCTTGCCTAATAACCTTAACAGGTTTGTCTGATTTCTTATACAGGCCTTGGTTCTTAAATCCTGTCAGTCCCGAATAGCGAATTAGATCCTTCCATCTAAGGCGTTCAGTGGGTCGCTGACAGGACTTCAATTTTAAACCATTTCATCCATATTTCACACTGCACAAACCTAAGGTAGCGTTCAGGATGACAGAGTGTATTTGTGAATTAGGCTCTTCGGATTAAAAACCGATACTTACATTTTCCGCAATTCCGGCAAAACCTTTTCCCCGAAAACATCGATGAATTGTTCCTGCTCCCGGTTTACGTTGTGCAGCAATAATTTAGAAAAGCCCAGTTCCATATCTTTTTTAAGCCAGGCAATGTGTTCTTCGGGTTCGGCGGAAATGCGGACGTGCGGTTCCAGTTCGTCGGGTTTTACCATTTCGCCGGCCGCATCGAATCCTTTGGGCAGGGCAATATCGGAAAGCAGCACAGAGGCGAAAACATTATTCTTCCACTGTTCATGGGCGCCTTTAATGGCTTTCTCTTTGGTGGTATCGTAGGAAACCTGCACTTTGAGGTACATGGGTTTGCCCTCCCCGCCGCCTTTCCGGAAGGCGTCTACCATTTTTCTGCAGTTTTTCGGGTGGTTGGGCTACCGTTATCAAACCATCGGCCCAGCCGCCCACAAACTCTGCGGTTTCAGGCGTAAGAGCCGCGCCAATTACCGAAGGAATATAATCAGGTCGGGTGTAAAGTTTGGCTTCCTGCACAGTTACGTGGCCTTTATGCGAAACCATTTCGCCCCGCCACAAGGCCCGCATAATGTCCACGCATTCTTTCAGGCGTTCGTTGCGTTCTTTTTTTTCGGGCCAGCGGTCGCCGGTTATGTGTTCGTTCATTAATTGCCCGCTGCCTACCGCAATCCAGAATTTACCCGGGTTCATTTCGCAAAGCGTAGCCACGGCCTGCGCTATAATGGCCGGATGGTAGCGCTGCCCCGGCGCATTCACAATTCCGAATTCCAGATCGGTAGCCTGCATGGCCGCGCCCAGCCAGCTCCAGGCAAAACCGCTCTGGCCCTGCGCTTCACCCCAGGGGAAAAAGTGATCTGACGAAAGGGCATTGGTAAAACCTGCTTTTTCAGCCTGTTGCACCAGTTTTAGTAAGTGGCTGGGTTTGAATTGTTCGTGGGAGGCATGGTAGCCAATTTTTACTTTTTCGCCGGCCATAGATATCGTTTTTGCGTTGCGGATAGATAAATTATAAAAGAAGACTAAGCCGTGAAAAGCTTGCCTCCGGTCTGCATATTGGATCAGGATTTTCAGCCCTGAACCGGGAAAGCCATGGTGGTCATAATGGTGTTTTCGGCCTGCCGGCTATCCAGGCGGGTGTGCTGTACCACAACTGGAACATCAGATTCTATTACGCAGGCATAATCGGTATCTAAAGGAACGGGGGCCGGGTCTTTCAGATCGTTGAAGCGGACGTGTTTGGTGCGTTGCGGCGCTACGGTAATTTTATAAGGCCCTACAGGATCTTTGTCGGAGAAATAAATGGTAAAAGTAACGTGGGCTTCTTCTTCCGAAGTATTCAGGATGCAGGCCGTTTCGTGGCTTAACATCTGAGGCTTCGGGCCGGTACTTTCCGCCGGGATGTAGCCTTCGGCAATTGCCCATATTTTGTGTCCTATCGCTTTGCTCATAGTTCGTTTTTTTCAAAAGCTTTACGGGAGATTCGGCTTATTGTTAAAATTACGCTATTAAGCCCGTTGAGGTGGTTTACGCCCGGGTTTTCAGGTTGAAAATGTTACCGTTTCTGATCTCAGGTTTTAACGGACAAAAGAATTTAGCGGCATTTTTTGCTGAAAAGCATAATATTTTATCCAGCGGCTACGGTTTTTTCCGGAGCATGAAGCGGGGCTTTTTAGGTTCCGTTAAGTTGTTCAGTTTAAGCGCGTGGTCCATTTCTTTATTTACGGATTGAAGCGCCATCCGCGATTCTGACATGAGCAGCAAACAACCGTAGAAAAGCAGACTTACGCCCGTAAAACCCAGTAAAAGCAGCAACCAGGCAAAACGCAAACCCATTACTTCGAACAACCCGATAACCAGAATAACGGCTACAAACGTGCACAGTGCCAGGTAAAGGCAGGTCATGGTTCGCTGCATCAGGCGGCTGCGGCGGGTGGCGGTTAAAAGCTGCTGTAACAGAAATTCGCGGATCATTTCCTGCCGGTCGGGCGAAGTTTCTTCTTCGTTCAGTTTGCCTATATAATCCGAAACTTTGCGCACCCGGTCTATGCTGCGGCTCAGGCGTTGAGATGTAGTAAGGCTCAGCGAACCGGTAGCCATGATCAGTACCGCCGGGGTGATCATGGCCGATAAAATAGTGAGTGCGCCGGAAAGATCGTTCATGGATTGTATAGGTCAGGTTTTCAGGTTGCCGGGAAAGCCATTGTGGTAAAGCCGGCATTTTCTTTTTGCGAAGTATCCTGCCGGCTGAACTGCACCACCACCGGCACATCGGCTTCCAAAACGCAGGCATAAGGCACGCCCAGCGGAATGGCCACCGGGTCGATCAGGTCGTTGAACCGGAATTTTTTCAGCCTTTTTCCTTCAATTTCCAGTTCGTACGGTCCGTTCGTTTCCTGCCCGGAAAAGTAAATTGTAAGCTTGATTGCGGCTTTCCCGGAACTGGTATTCAGGATGCTGAATTTGTCGTGACTGGTAAAAGCGGGTTCGTGGCCGGTGCTGTTTACCGGCACATTGCCCCCGGAAATTACCCATTTCTTTTTGCCGATCTTCATATTAATGAATAATGAATAATGATTAATGTTTAATAAAACGCTATGCTTTTAGGGTGAAAAAGCCGAAGTCTTGATTTCTAATAATCCTGTCATTCTGAGCGGTAATGAGGGACCTCGTTGGTTTCTGGTAGTAAAAAATTTTCCTGACAGCACTTTTTTTATTCTAACCTGTAGCATTTTTATGGCTTCTTAGTCGTAAATTTTCCTACAATTAGCCAACATGTTCCATCGCTAAAGCTCACGATGACAGCACTTTCTACACGCCAAATAATTCCTTCATATAAGGGGTCAGGAAAATGCCTTTGGGGTCCATTTGCTGCCTGATCTTCAGAAAATCTTCCCATTTCGGGTAAAGGTCTTTTAGTTTTTCGGCAGTCTGGGTGTGTTTTTTTGCCCAGTGCGGCCGGCCGCCGTACGCCAGGAAAATGGGCTCTATGTCTTTGAAATAATCCCAGTAAGGCAGGCCCACATTCTGATGCAATGAAATGGTAACCGAATCGCGTTTGTAATAGGGGCTGATGTAGGTTTCGTCGGCGGCAATGGTGCGGTATAAAACCCGCCAGGCAACCTGCGCGCGATGTTTTTCTTTTATCCGTTTCCGCACTTCCTGAAAACATTCCGGACCGGCTTCCAGCGGCAACGCATATTCCATTTCTTCAAATTTAAGTTCGCGGGTTCGGGCCAGCACTTTGTTGCTCCAGTCTTCTTTGCGCATAACGCGGGTGGCAAACGGAATTTCTTCCATGCCCTGACCGGGTTCGTTCATGTGGCGGAGTTTGGCCAGATCGGAGCGGGGGTACCAGTAAAAATCGAAGTTGCGGTTCCGGGTTTTCAGTTCCTGCAAATGGGCCATGCAATCGTCTATGTGCGCGCACCATTCCTGGCGGAGCAGTTTGTAGTTGGGCTGAAGCTTTAAACGGAGCTGCGTAAAAATGCCCAGCGTGCCCAAAGCCACCCGCAGCGCATTTATGAATTCCGGGTCGTCTTCAATGTGTTTTTCTATAATTTCGCCGGAAGCGGTAACCAGCCGGGCGCCCAGCAGCATGCCCGATAAATTCTGCAGTTTTAAGCCCGTGCCGTGAGTTCCCGTACCAATGGCTCCCGAAAGATTTTGTACATCCACATCGCCGGTGTTGTGCATGCCCAGGCCGACTTCCTGCAGGGCATCTCCGGCTTTTTTCACTTTCATGCCGGCGTAAATGGTGGCTTCTTTGCCTTCCTTATGGGAAATAAGGCCCTGCATTTTATTCACCGAAAGCAGCAGATCGTTGGTTTCTACCAGCGGCGAAGAGGAATGGCCGGCGCCGAAAACCCGCACATTTTTATCTGCTTCTGCCGCCTTTTGCACTTCAAGGGCCAGAGCTTCTTCCGTTTCCGGTTCCTTTAATTGCTGCGGACTGAATTTTATACTGCCCGACCAATTTTGCCAGATTTCTGCCATATGATTTTCTGTTTTCCGGGTTATAATTATTTTTTTACCAGCAGGTGTTTCAGACTGTCGGCGCGGTACCACTTATATCCGTAGGCTTCCAGGGTGATATGATGTTTTCCTTTTTCATCGGCCACGCTTTCTTCCACGGCATTCAGATCTACCAGTTTTCCTTCTGCTTCCTGCTTCAGATCCAAAATAATTTCGCGGCATTTTTCATCGAAGTTGTGCAGAATTATCAGGGAGCTTTCCTGCCAGTGGTAGTGCATTGCCAATACCGATTTTACCTGCGTTTTCAGGATCTGCCAGTCGCCCCAGCCAATTTCGGGACATTCCTGCCGCAGCCGGATCAGGCTGGTCATCCAGTTCAGCAGCGAATGCGGTTCGCGGCGCTGGGTTTCTACGTTAACGTGCTTATAAGCATACGGCCCTTTACTTATTATGGGGTGCACAAGTTTTTCGGCGGTAGAGAAACCCGCCTGCTCCTCGGCCGACCATTGCATGGGCGTTCGCACCGCATCGCGTTCGGGCAGGTCCAGGTTGTCGCCCATACCTATTTCATCGCCGTAGCGGATAACCGGAGTGCCCGGTAGGGAGAACATTAAGCTGTATGCCAGTTCGGTGTGCTGCCGGTTTCCCAGCATCGGCGATAGTCTCCGCCGATGCCCCGGTCGTAAAGCTGCATGTTTTTTTCGGGGCCGAACCTGGCAAATACTTTCTGGCGCTGCTCTTCGGTTAACCGGCCCAGGTCCAGTTCGTCGTGGTTGCGCAGGAACTGCGCCCATTGCGCGGTAGGGTAAAGTTCTTTGGTGGCTTCCAGGGCTTCGATCAGAGGTTCAATATCTGCCGTGGCCAGGGCATAGAACAGGTGCTGGTTTACGTAGAAATTGAACATTAGCTGAATGCCGTAGCCTTCTGGGCCGAAATATTTCTGGCGTTTCTTCGGGCAGCACGTTTGCTTCGCCCAACAGCATGGCATCGCCTTTTCGCCACTGCAGAAACCGCCGCATTTCGCGCAGATATTCAAATTTCAGCTCGGCCGTTTTTTTTGCCGGGTTCGGTGTCTTCCAGAATAAAAGGCACGGCATCTACCCGGAAACCGGCTACGCCAAATTCCAGCCAGTAAGCCCATGATCCGCCGGATCTCTTCCCGTACCTCAGGGTTTTCCATGTTCAGATCGGGCTGGAAATCGTAGAAGCGGTGAAAGTACTAGGCTTTGGCTTTTTTATCGTAGGTCCAGGTTGCTTTCTGCACCCCCGGAAACACCATGCCTTCGTCCCAGTCTTGCGGTTTTTTTTCGGACCAGACATACCAGTCGCGGTATTTGGAGTTTTTATCTTTGCGGGCTTCCTGGAACCAGGGGTGCTGGTCGGAAGTGTGATTTACGACCAGGTCGATAATTACTTTTATGCCGCGTTTTTTGGCCTGGTGCATAAATTCCACAAAATCGCCGCTGGAGCCGTGCCGCCGGTCTACGCCATAATAATCGTGAATGTCGTAGCCGTTGTCTTTGTTGGGAGTGGGCTGAAAAGGAGCCAGCCAGACGGTATCTACGCCCAGGGCATGAAGGTAGTCGATGCGGCGGTTCAGGCCTTCAAAATCGCCGACGCCGTCGCCGTTCATATCCATAAAGGTTTCCAGGTCGAGGCTGTAGATCATGGCATTTTTATACCAGAGGTCTTCTATCATAGTTGGAAGATGGGTTTTACTTTTTAAGCGTTTTCTGATACCGTTTTAGTGTTTTTATTTTGATTGATCAGCAGTGGAGGTCATCCCCCAACCCCCTTCAAAGGGGGACTCTTCGCAGGTGTAATTTTAAATGCATTATCTGATAAAGTCCCCCTTTGAAGGGGGTAGGGGGATGATTTACTTTATCAGAATTTCTCACTCCAACCGGATAATGATGCCTTCGTCGCCGGCCAGATTTACTAAGTCTTTCACGTTTCTTCCTTCCCATTCCGGGATGGTGGCCAGCTCTATAACTCCGCTGAAAGGGAAGTGTTTTGGTTTAAAATAACAAGGCCGGTGGCTCAGGTTCAGAATGATCAGGAAACGGTCTTTTCCGGAAGTGCGGGTAAAGGAAATAAATTGCTTATCGGCCAGCACCGGGGCGTAATTACCGGTTTTTAAGGCAGGTTCTCTTTGCCGAAGGTTTATAAGTTTTTTATAGAAGTTGAGCATGGAAAACGGATCTTCCTGCTGAGTTTTTACATTTATGCGTCGGAAATCGTCGGGTAGCCGGAGCCAGGGTTTAGCCGGAGAAAAGCCGGCATTTTCCGAATTATCCCATTGCATGGGGGTGCGGGCCGGGTCGCGGCTCAGATTCAGATCGGGCATGTTCAGGCCTTGCGGGTCCTGCACTTCTTCTGCCGGAATGGGCACATCGCGCATGCCTATTTCTTCGCCGTAATAAATGGTGGGGGTGCCCCGTAAGGTTAAAAGCAACATGGCTGCAATCCGGGCCTGAGCCGTGCCCACCCGGCTGGTAATGCGGGGCTGATCGTGGTTGCCTAATACCCAGTTCGGCCAACCCTTTTCCGGTAACGCGCCTTCGTACTGATCTATGGTGCTGGCAATAAGTTGGGCATCCCAGGGCATAACCAGTAATTGAAAATTGAAAGGCAGATGCACACCGGAATTGTCAGTTCCATAATATGTAACTAATTTGTTTATGGGCAGGTAAATTTCCCCGATCAATAAGCGGTCTTTATATTCATCCGCAACGGCCCGCATCTTCTTTACAATGTCGTGTACTTCGGGCTGATCGGTTGAATAAACGGGTTGCAGCTGGTCGTATAAGTTCTGGTGCGGTTCGTAATTGGGATTAGGCGGATTGTTGCGGAAATGTTCGTCTTTGATCATGTGGTAGATCACATCTATCCGGAAACCGTCTATGCCTTTATCGAACCAGAACCGCATTACGTTGAGCATGGCTTCCTGCACTTCGGGGTTGCGCCAGTTCAGGTCGGGTTGTTCTTTCAGGAAACCGTGGTAATAATACTGTTGGGTTTTTTCGTCCCATTCCCAGCCGGTGCCGCCAAACATGGCCAGCCAGTTATTGGGCGCGCTGCCATCCGGTAAAGGATCTTTCCAGATGTACCAGTTCCTTTTGGGGTTATCTTTAGACGACCGCGATTCCAGGAACCAGGGGTGCTGATCGGAAGTATGATTAGGCACCAGATCCAGCAGCAGCTTCATGTCGCGTTTATGTACTTCGGCCAATAAGTTCTCAAAATCCTGCATGGTGCCAAAAAGCTGGTGGATGCCGGTGTAGTCAGAAATATCGTACCCATAATCGGCCATGGGCGAAGGGAAAATGGGGGAGATCCAGACGGCTTTAATGCCCAGTTCTTTTAAATAATCGAGCCGGCTGATAATGCCCGGCAAATCGCCAACGCCATCGTGGTTGCTGTCCTGATAGGAGCGGGGGTAGATCTGGTAAATAATGCCGTCCTGCCACCAAAGGTACTGTTGCGATGCTTCCATACTTTTTCCGGTTAAAACCCTACCGTTTATTACCGGCAGAGAAGGCGTTTGGTAAGGAGTTTTATACGGAGGACTTGGAAAGGAGATATTGCTAATTAATTTTGGCAGCTAAGGATGAAAGGAAAAGCTGGTTTTCAGAGTTTTTATGGGTTTCGGAAACAGTGGTCCGGGCCGATCTTCAGATTAGCCAGAAATTGAGGCTTACCTGTTTTCCTGGTATTTCCGCATAAATTGTTCGAAGATCATGGGCAGCCCCGCGAACTTATTCTTTGCCGGGAAAAAGGCAACAGCCTGGCTTAAAAGGCAGCGGCGGGAAAACAAAAAGGCTTTTAGAATTATCTAAAAGCCTTTTAATGGGAGCAGGGTAAATTTAAGCGGCAGGATCTCTGATTTGCATATATGATCCTTAGTTTGGACAGGCCTTTACGGCAGGTATTAAAGTAATTAAGTTTGTTTTGTAGGAGTAGCGGTGGCAATCTTTTAATACCGGTGTTCAATTTGCTGATTTACAGCCTGCTTTTTTACTTTAAAATGGTTTTTTTCCTTATTAGTAAACTTTCATTTTTTTAAATCCGGGACTTTTAAACAGGAGAATCAGAGCAGAGAGATAAAAAAATCACCCCTCTCACAAGGTGTTTTTTTAATCCTACTCTGCTTGACTCTTATTTCATAGCTCAGAATGGTCCTGTTTTATTCTTCTACTTCCGGAACCTGGCAAATTGGTAACTTAAGTTTTTCCAGCTCTTTCCAGCTATTTACAGCTTTCCAAAGCAACCAAAGGCCGGCCGGCCATACTAACACATCTACTGCCCAATACCACCACATAGCGTTAAGCTTTACAGCCGGTTAAAGGGTTAAGAATAATTAACTGTAATTTCTCCCGAATAATCTTCTCATTTACCAACGGCAACCAGGAAAGAATAATACCTAATAAATACCTCATAAAAAGTCAGTTTACTTATTTATAAAATTTAACAGGAAATTCTAATCTGAATTAAGCTACTGTTACAAAAAAAAGGTGATCTACTTTTTAAGCGTAAGCGATAATAGGTTTTTTATAAGTTTGTTTTCAATAGAAATAATAGCGCGATTTTGATTTGTTTTTAAGGTGTTGATTTTTTTACTGTCAGGAGTTTATTTACCGGACATTGTAAACTAACACTAACATAACGGGAATTACAAGCGACAGATGCCGTTTATGGGAAAAATCACCTATGCCAACGGGAAGAATAACCTAAAAGGAATTTACTCTGAAGCATGCTAGGTCCAGGCCGGAAAAGTCTAATAGGCTTTAATAGGGCACTTTATTGGGCAATAAATCCTGAAAAGAGGTAGTTTCCGGTTCCAGTAAGGCCCTACCGGGAATCCTCACTCATCAGGGTTTACCCCAATGATTTTCCGCTCCCTAAAAGAAAGGCGGGCATAACCCGGAAATAGGTTTTTTTTTAACGGAATATTCTTACATTACGCCAACAAACCCAATGCATTTTTCAATAATTAAAATCGCCTGGGCCTGCCGTTCCGGAAGTTTTTTTTCTGCGGTATAAACAGGCTTTTCAGGGTTTACCAGACCGGCAAATTTAAAGTACCGGTTGCCGGATAACACAACCGGTTTCCGGGAAATTTTTTCTGTAATATCCGGCCGGTTTTTAAGAACCCGATCATTACCTTTTTATCGAATTAACTTACCTTTTCTAACCTAAATAAACACTATGATTCCAGAAGAGAACAACCTGGGCCCCGGCCAGCCAATCGAAAAATCTACCGGCGAATTAATGATGAAACTGTACCAGGCCCGGATCAAAGCCGTTTCCGCCGAATGCCCGGACCTGGGGGTGGTGTCAGCAAATGAGCCCCAGCAATTATTTTTTAAATTATCGAATCTGAATGACCTCCTGGATACCCTGAATAGTGGTTCTGGTTCCGGTTATGTTGCGTGCTGTTTAGGCCTTACCGTGCTGGATGCTGAAGGTTACCCTACAGATCCTACTCCTGCACAGCTGACCATTATGCAGGATTTAGTAACCTACCAGGAAGAAGGAAATTATGAAGATTATAAGGCCCTGGTCCAGACCATTAGCCTGGGCCAGACCGTCTTAATTGCCGGCTGCAACGATCAGGGAGTGCTTAACGTGCAGACTTCCGGGGTTTATTCTTTTTACGATAGGGGCCAAATTTGTTGCAAATAAAGGGCTGCATTTTAATCTGATCTTTAACCTAAGGCTTGGGAAAAGGTACTTCATAATGCCTTTTCCCAAACTGTTTTTCCCTGATCCGGGCCGCTATGAATCAGTATTTCAGTATTATTTACCTCTGCTTCCTCTTTGCCAGTTTTGTTACCGGCCTATATAACTGGAAATACCTGCCGCTTACCCTTAAAATATTTGCTCTGTTTTTGGGGGTAACGGTTATAACCGAAAGCCTGGCCAGTTATTTCAATTTTTACACGAATATCCCAAGCCGTTATGTTTATCATTTTTATACGCCGTTTTCCTACGTAGTAATAGCCATCATTTATATTAGGTCGCTGGAAACGCCCTGGAAACGAAAGTTTGCTCTTTTTTCTATCCCGGCTTATCTGTTATTCAATCTTTACTGTACGCTATACCACCAGAGTTTCGACACCCTGAATACTTATGCCAGCATGCTTTCATCTTTCCTGGTAGTTATTTTAGCCTTATTTTATTATTTCGATCTGCTGCTCCAGGAAGAAAATGAAGAATTATCCCATAAACCTTTATTCTGGATAAGCACCGGTAACCTTATTTTTTATGCTGGTTTTTTCTTTATGGATGGCTTCTCTAATTATTTTATAAAGTATGCGCCCGATATGGGCAATAAACTGATGATTATAGTCTATTTCTTAAATTTTATTTTGTATACGCTTTACAGCATCAGCTTTTTCTGTACCAGGCCAAGCAAGAAATTTTCATTGTTGTAATCCGTAATTGCAGGAACAGCCTTTTTACAGATCAGATTGAGAAAACTTAAAAAGCATTAAATGTAATTTCACCTATTGCCTTCAGGATAAGGTTATAATTAGGGCCTTTTCCCAAAATTTGCTTCTCTGCCAAAACGGACAATTATGAATAAGATCCTCTTTTTAATTCACCTTACCATTGTCTTCGGCAGTTTTGTTTCAAGTATTTCCAACAGGAAGAATTTACCGGGTTATTTCGGCTTATTTACCCTGCTAACGGGAGCAACTTTTATAATAGAAAGCATCGGTTTCTATTTATTGTTTTACACCGGTAGTCCAAGGCAGTACCTTTATCATTTTTACGTACCATTCATGTACACGATAATGGCTGTTATATATTCAAATGCCCTTCAAACGGCCTGGAAAAAAGAGTTGATCAGGTGGTCTGTTCCCGGGTTTTGGGCACTTTCCATTTACCTGACATTCTTTGTTCAGAAAATTGATTTGGTAAACACCTATGCTACCATGATAGTATCTATTTTAATTGTGGTGCTGGCGTTATTTTATTATTACGATCTCCTGGAAAAAGAAGGCACGCAACCACTGGTCCATGACCCGCTTTTCTGGATCAGTACTTCCAATTTAATTTTTTATGCCGGCGTTTTTTTTCTGATGGGCTTTTTAAATTATCTGATGAAGGAGCTGCCGGAACTCTCCAGAAAACTGATGGTAATTAACTATTCTTTAAACTACGTTTTGTATTCATTTTATACTATTGGATTTTTATGCACGAGACCCAGCAGGAGATCGTTATTGTTGTAATTGCCGGCACTGCTCTTTTTCTGGCCCTGGTAATTTCTATCTTTATCTTCCTGGTGCTTTACCAGAAGAAAAGCTATAAACACCTGGTTGAAAAGTTAAGCATGAAAGAGGCTTTTACCACCGAAATTCTGGAATCGCGGCTCGACATGCAGGAACAAACCTTTCTCAATATTTCGCAGGAGATCCACGATAATATCGGACAGATCCTATCCCTGGTCCGGTTAAATATCAGTACCATCGATCCGGTAAATCCTGCCACTACCATAAGCAAAGTTGCCAATTGCAAAGAATTATTAGATAATGCCATTCAGGACCTGCGGGACCTATCCAAACGCCTCAACAGCCAGTACCTGAGCCACCAGACTTTGCCAGATCTGCTGCGGTTCCAGTTAGGCCTTATTGAGCGGTCGGGAGGGTTTAAAACCAGCCTGCAGATCGTAGGGAAGGAACGCAACTTTGGGCAGGATCAGAAACTGGTTATCTTCCGCATTGCGCAGGAAATTCTGAACAATGCTATAAAACATTCACAGGCCGAAAACCTGGATATAACGCTGGAATTCATGCCCGACCAGTCTGTACTCCGGATTGTTGATGATGGCGTTGGTTTTGAAGAAGGTGCAGAGCCAGAACAGGGAAGCCACCAGAAGGGCGTAGGCTCTTATAGCCTGAAATACCGGGCCTCTTTAATTGGCGGTTCTTTGAAAATTTCCAGTAAGCCGGGAGATGGAACCCAGGCAGAATTAACGGTACCCTTAAAGCCTTAATAAGTTATGAACAGAGGTAAAGATATCAGAATAGTAATTGTTGACGACCACAAGCTTTTCCGGAAAGGAATGCTGGAACTGGTTAATGATTTTGAGGGCTACACCGTGATCTGGGAAGCCGAAAACGGGAAGGAATTCACCCAAAAATTAAAGCCGGAAAATATGCCGGATATTGTGCTGCTGGATATCAGTATGCCGATCATGGATGGTTTCCAGACCGCAGAGTGGATCAGCGACCATTACCCGGAAATAAAAACAATGGCCCTCTCCATGCACAACGACGATGAGTCGATCATGAAAATGCTGCGGGCCGGAGTAAACGGTTATATCCTGAAAAATATTGATCCTGCCGAATTAAAAATAGCCCTGAATGCCCTGGAAACCGAAGGTACGTATTACACCGGCCGAATTGCCAACCTGGTGGTTAAAAGCCTTTCCCGGAAAAAAACGGTGCGGCCCGATCTGCTGGACCGGGAAATAGAATTTTTAAAATTAGCCTGCACCGAACTTCCTTATAAATCTTTTGCGCCCTTCCTGAAATGCCACCCAAGAGTAGTTGAATCCATTCGTGAAACCTTATTCCGCAAGCTGGAAGTTGAGTCGCGGGTGGGGTTGGTAAAGTATGCTATTAAGAACGGGATCTATAGTATGGAAGATTAGCTGATTGCCCCAGCTTAAAATTAATTTAGTGGGTTAAACGCAGGAAACCTGTTAGCGGACAATCGTAATGTTTTGCCGACAGATTCTACTGATGCTTTTGAAGAAGGTTTACCTGTATTTCTACCAACTCACATTGTTCCTGGGCCTGAATCCTAACTTCCGATCCATCCTGAATCCGGATCAGGTTTCCTTTTTTAGCAGTATTTCCATTGCTTAAGCTAGCCGTTCCCGAAGCAAAATAAAAAAAGTAATAAGGAGTTTTTGCGGCAAAAACCATAGCGTTTCCGGCTTCGATCCGGTGGTGAGTTAAGGAACCCGTAGCCCCGGCCTTTAGCATCAGGTTGAAGTCGGTTACTTTTCCTTTGCTGCAGGTGCTCCATTCGCCGGAAAAGGTATCCTGCTCAAAGGGTTTCAGGTGTTTGGTGTACCGTCCTTCGTGGATCAGTTCCAGCTCGCCTTTCAGGATCATAAGATGGCGGGTAATGCCAGCAAAAAACGTAAACGTTGATTCTTCCGCTTCCACCGTGGCGGTGCTGATCCGGAACAGAAAATTACGATCCGCGAAACTTCCATTGGCCGGGTGAATGAATATTTCGGTACTGGTTCCGCTGGCCCAGTTAATGGTAGTTCGGGTTTCGGGCGTAAATTGCTGGATGCTCATTTGGATATTTTAATGTTGCGAAGCAAAGTATTAAATCTTAGCTACAAGATGGCAAACCAGCGGTGCAATATTCTTATAAAAACGAAAAAAGTTTCAACTGAGATCCGGGAAAAGCCAGCTTATAGCAGCAACGAAATTTGCCATTCATTTAGTATGATACTATATTCCAGGCCCAAATAGCAACAATTTAAGCTCTAAATCAATTGGAAAAAGATTGAAGTACTGGAATAAAACCAGCCTAGGCAGCGCATTTATTTCTCTTCCTGTTTTGTCAATTCCGGCAATCCGGAAATGAACTAAAAACTATGGTTGGTTTCTAGTTTGTACCCCACCCCATGCACGCTGGCGATCCGGATACTTTCATCGGGTTTTAAATATTTGCGGAGGCGGGAAATAAAAACATCCATGCTACGGGCTACGAAATAGCCGTTATCTTCCCAAACCGCTTTTAGAATCGTATCGCGTTTTACAATGGTATTCTGGTGCTGGGCCAGCAGGTGGAGTACTTCTGTTTCTTTAAGCGTTAGGGTTTGGGAAATACCTTTTACGGTTAATAACTGGTTCGGAAGGTCAAGCAAAGATTGGCCGAAATGCAGCTGGTTAATCTGAACTATTGGCGAAGCCTGGTGATAATGTTGTACCCGTTTCAGGATCGCTCTCAGCCGGAGGTGCAGTTCTTCCAAACTAAAGGGTTTGGTAAGGTAATCGTCGGCGCCAATGGTGAGGCCCTGGATCCGGTCTTCCTGCCGGGCTTTGGCGGTAAGGAAAATAATGGGGGTTTGGGAATTCATTTTCCTGATCTCCTGCGCCAGTTCAAAGCCATCCATTTGCGGCAGCATTACATCCAGGATGCACAGGTCGGGGTTTTCTTTTGAGTAGGTAGCCAGGCCCGATACGCCGTCTTCGCATAAAACTACCTGGTACCCTTTTGCTTCCAGACTTTCCTGTACCAGAAAACCTAAATTCGGATCATCTTCTACCAGTAATATCCGGGCCATGGTTGGTTTTTAAAAGATTGTAAATTTACTTTTTAAGGAAGAAATGATACCGTTTTTTTTGCAATTGAAGGCCGGTAAATGCTCCTGCTGAATCGACGTATTTGGAGCCGGCTTAAGCTTACTTTTTCAGGAACTAAAAGGGAAATATAACTCAAAGCGGCTGCCTTTATTTTCCTGGCTGCTGAACTGCACCGTTCCGCGGTGGGCCTCCATAATGGTTTTAACGTAGCTCAGGCCCAGACCAAACCCTTTTACGTTATGCAGGTTGCCGGTTGGTACGCGGTAGAATTTATCGAAAACATACTGCTGCACATCTTTGCTGATGCCCAGGCCCTTATCGGCAATGGAAATGAGAATGCCGTTCTGGTGGTTGCGGGTGCTTACCTCAATCTCGGGTGTTTGCGGGGAATATTTTTCGGCATTATCCAGCAGGTTATAAACCACGTTGGTCAGGTGCAGGCTGTCGGCCAGGATCTCCGAGTTTTCTGCCTTCAGATCGAAATGGATTTTGCCGGAACGTTGTTGCAGGCGCAGGTTCAGGCTTTGCATAGTTTCCTGAATTACCTGGTGCACATTCGTGTTGGTTTTAGTTAAGGCCAGTTCCATTTTTTCCAGCGCGGCCATTTGCAATACCCGCTCCACCTGGGCTTTCAGGCGTTCGTTTTCCTGGTAAATGATCTGATGGTAGCGTTCAGCTTTGTGTGGTGGTAATGCGCTGCCCTGGATGCGCAGCATTTCGCTGGCAATAGCAATATTGGTGATAGGCGTTTGCAGTTCGTGGGTCATGTTGTTGATGAAATTTTCTTTCATCTCCGACAGCTTTTTTTCTTTCAGAATGGAAATGAGCGTATAGGCAAAAAAGATCACCACCACCAGCAAAGCCAGCGAAGAATAAAGCCAGAGGGTCATTTCACTGAAAATATAAGTCGGTTTGTCCGGAAAAACCACGGCAAAATTATAGCGGCTGGCCACTTTTCCGGCGGAAATGCTACGGTTTTTCAGATCGGTTTTAGCAGCATTCTTTGGTGAAGTGGCCGGAACGTAATTTCCGAATACCAGGGTATCGTCGGAGGCATTTAATATGCCGTATTCATAATTCACGGCCAAGTGGCGCTGGGCAAATTCTTTTTTCAGTAGGGTGTCTAATTCTTTCGCTTTAATAGGCGCATTTACCTGGGCCAGAAAAAAGCTGGACGATAATTGCTGCACGGCTTGTGGAGCTGGGGTGAGACCGGAATCGGCCAGGATCTTTTGCGAAATATTGGTGCAGAGCCACGTTTACCGACAGGTTGAATTCTTTTTCTTCCAGCGAATACGCTTTCTGCAGCCAGGTTAACTGTACGGCCAGCAAACCTACCAGCGACAGCGTGGCCAGAATAATGATGGTGCGAATCTTTTTACGGCTCATTTTTCAAAATTAACAGTTTTCCGAAAGGCTGAAAGGAAATTAACATTTCATTAACATCTTTTTACAAACGCTTAACTTCTTTTTACATTTTATTAACCGGGTGGCTTTTCTTTCCGGCGTAGGTTTGCTTAAAACTTACCCTTATGCAAATAAACCACCCCGTTTTTGGTAAACGCAATTTTCGCTTTTTAGGCCTTAGCCTTTTGGTGCTGGCCGCCGGCTTTTTTATCATGACCTTAGACCCGGAGCCTTACGGTTTTGGATTTGTGGGTTTAACCTTAGGCCCTGCGATTGTTTTGGTTGGCCTGATTTTGCCTTTATTTACCATTTTTTCATTTAAAGCGAATTCGGGTAAATCAGACAAGAGCCGGTTTCAGAAATTAAACCTGCTAACCGGCTGGCTGGTTTTTGCAATTGCTTTAACCGTTTATGTGCTGACCTTAGAACCCACCACCAGTTTCTGGGATTGCGGGGAATTCATTGCTTCAGCGTATAAATTGCAGGTGCCGCACCCGCCCGGCGCGCCGCTGTTTTTGTTGGTTGGCCGCATGTTTTCGCTGCTGGCATTGGGCGATGTAAAGCAGGTTGCCTATTGGGTGAATATGGTTTCGGCGGTATCAAGTGCTTTTACCGTGCTGTTTCTGTTCTGGTCCATTACGCTGCTGGCGCTGAAAATGGTAGGGGAGAGGGCCGAAAAAGTGACAGTGAATCAAACCATCCTGATCCTGGGAAGTGGCATCGTTGGCGCCCTGAGTTTCACGTTTTCCGATTCGTTCTGGTTTTCGGCGGTAGAGGCAGAAGTGTACGCTTTTTCTGCTTTTTTTACGGCCGTGGTGGTTTGGGCTATGCTGAAATGGGAAGCCTCCGAAGACAAAGAAACCAGTTACCGCTGGCTGCTCCTGATCGCATATTTACTGGGCTTATCCATTGGTGTGCACCTGCTGAATCTGCTGGCAATTCCGGCCATGGCCTTTATCTATTTTTTCCGGAAATTCAGATTTTCCAATAAAGGCGCTTTCCTGACATTATTCGTTAGCCTGGGCATTATTGCCATTATTATGTGGGGAATTATTCCGGGTTTGCCAGCCGTGGCGGGTAGTTTTGAAGTGTTTTTTGTAAATACTTTCGGTTTGCCTTTTGGCAGCGGGATCGTAGTTTTTCTGCTGCTTTTCATAGCGATTCTGGCTTACGGAATTAAGCGGGCCATCGCAAAACAGCAGGTTTTAGCGCAAATAGCTTTGCTGGGTTTGGTGTACATTCTCATCGGGAATTCTTCTTATCTGATCGTTCCGATCCGGTCGGGCTACAACCCGCTCATCGATGAAAATAACCCGGAAGAAGTGCTGAGTTTTGTATCGTACCTCCGGCGGGAACAATACGGCGAACGGCCTTTATTTTACGGCCCGCAATTTTCGGCTGAATTAATGGACCAGAAGCAGGGGGCACCCCAATATGCCCGGGTTAAAGACCGTTACGCAGTTGTAGATCACAAAATAGAGCCGGTGTATAATCCAAAAGATCTGAGTTTGCTGCCGCGCCTTTACAGCAATACCCCGCTTCACCTGCATGAATACAAAAAGTGGGTAACCATCCGGGAAGGGGAGAAGCCGGGCATGGGCCAGAATCTTTCTTTTCTTTTTCGCTACCAGTTGGGGCACATGTACGGTCGGTATTTCCTGTGGAATTTTGTGGGCCGCGACAGCGATGTGCAGCATGCCGGGGTACTCTGGCCCTGGGAAAAACCAGGCGATCTGCCCCATGAAATTCAAACGAACAAAGCGCGAAATAACTATTATTTGCTTCCGCTTTTGTTGGGCTTTGCCGGAGCTTTTTACCAGTTCCTGAAGCGGAAAAACGATGGCGTGGTGGTAACGTTGCTGGTTGTTTTTACGGGGGTAGCCATTGCCTTTTACCTGAACCAGCCGCCGGTAGAACCGCGGGAGCGCGATTACGCTTTTGCCGGTTCTTTTTATGCCTTTTCCATCTGGATCGGTTTGGGCGTAATAGCCGTGGCAGCGTTGTTTAAAAAGTTCTTCCGGAATGCCTTAGTACCTGGTGCTTTAGCTTCCGTCTGCTGCCTGGGAGTGCCGGTACTTATGGCGTTGCAGGGCTGGGACGATCACGACCGTTCCGACCGGTATTATGCCACCGATTTTGCCCGGAACATGCTCCAATCCTGCGCCCCGAATGCCATCCTGTTCACCAACGGCGACAACGATACGTTTCCGCTGTGGTATGCCCAGGAGGTGGAAGGGCTGCGCCGCGATGTGCGGGTGGTGGTTTTGAGCTACCTGAATACCGATTGGTACATTGAACAGATGAAAAGGCCGGCGTATGAGTCGGAGGCTTTACCAATTTCGCTGGAAGCGGAAAACTTTAAGTACAGCACCAATAATTACCTGCCGCATGTGGCCCGTCCGCAGGTTGCTAACGGCATAGATCTGAAGCAATTTATAAAGCTGGTAAAGCAAAATCATGAAGCGCTGCAGGTAACCGCCAACGATGGCCGGACTTTTCTTTCGGTACCAACCAGGAAGTTTATGTTACCGGTAGACAAAGCAAGCGTTTTGCAAAGCGGCATTATTCCCCGGGAACGCGAAAAAGAGGTAGTGCCGCAAATGGAGTGGAGCATCTCCGGTTCCGGCATTGAGAAAAAGCAACTTATAATTTTCGATATCCTGGCCACCAACAACTGGAAGCGTCCGGTTTATTTTTCTACCTCCGCCAACGCCGAAGACGTAAAATTCGTGAAGCCCTATCTGCAACTGGAAGGCCTTACTTACCGGGTTTTGCCGGCTAAAAATGCCGATCCCAAAGCTGAAACCGCTATTGCCAAAGAGCTGATGTACCGGAACCTGGTTCAGCATTTCCAGTTCCGCAACCTGGCTGATCTGCAAATTTATTACGACAATGTATACCAGACCCAGATCGTAACCAACATGCGGGAAAAACTGGGTTTGCTGGCGGAAGCATACCTGAACAACGGCGAAACCGAAAAAGCAAAAACGGTAGTAGATTTGGCCTTAAAAGTAATGCCCGATGCTGCCCATCCCTACGACCTTTATGCGCCTAACTATGTTGAATTATTAGCTAAAACCGGCCAGTCCCGGAAAGCGGAGCAACTCCTGAAAACGGTAGGCGAAAGGGCAAAAAAGTCGGTTGCTTATTATGCCAGTTTAAAGGATAGCCATCTGTTTGACCGGGAGATCCAGCTAAACATGGTCCTCCTGCAAAACCTGATCATGAGCGCTTACAACCTGGGTGAACCGGAGCAGGCCAAAGAAATGGAAGCATTTTTTATGGAGCAATACAAGAAATTCAATTGGGGTTAAACTCAAAAGCTTAATATCGAATTCATTAATCCCGCTCCATTTTATGGATAGCGGGATTTTTATTTAAGTAGTCCAAAGGAGTGAAATGTCGAACTTTTTCCACCAGGATTTGAATGCACTATTGAACTTCAATTAAAGCAAATTTTTAGTTTTTAGATTCCCTTCAACCGCTCAAGATTAAACGCTGGTATCAACCAGCTGCATTTGCATTGCATTCATCCGGCCGCAGTACACCTTCATTTTCGCAAAGGCGCTTTCCATTTCCTTTAAGTCTCCGGCAGTTAACTTTATATCAAGTGCGCCTAAATTCTCATTCAGGTGATTCATATTGCGGGCACCCGGAATTGGAACGATAAAAGGCTTTTGCGCCAGGTACCAGGCAAAAGCAATTTGCGATGGCGTGGCATTCTTTTTATCGGCAATTTAATTTAGTAAATAAACGGTCAACATATTGGCGGCAATATTTTCCGGAGAAAAACGGTCGAAACCAGCTCTGTAATCTGCTTTTACTTATCAATCCTTATTAACTAACATTCATTCCAAAAAATCTTTTATTCGGCATTGGCCCGAAAAACCTGCCTAATCGCATATCTTAAATCTTTGACTAGTTACAGCCCAATTGAAATGAGATTAAGGTTTACCATGAAAAAGCAGTTTATCACCCAATGTTAAGGCATGTGTATCAAAAAGGTAATATCAATTATTGTTTTACTGAAAGAATTTGTTAGCTTTAGGAAATTAGTTAAACCCTTCTAAATCCTATTCCGATGAAAAATTATACCATAATTCTAGTAATTGCCCTGTTCTTCGGAACAATATTTAGCGCTGTTGCTCAAGGCGATAAGCGGAGCAAAGAGCAAGCCCGTAATTTAGCGTGGACTCTGGAGCTAAATGAAAGTTCTTTAATTAAAGTAACGCAGCTTTTCGACCAAAAATTTGTGGAAGTGGACCAGATCACAGCCCAGTATTCTAAAAATCCTGCTGTAAAGCAAACGAAACTTGCGGAAATTGACGCGAAATACAATATGCAGATTGAAGCATTGCTGACCCAAACCCAGAAAGTTGCTTTTCAGGAATACTTAAGCGAATCCAACTCTAATGTAGCTTTAGCTAAATAGTATTAAGGTTACAGTTCCTTTTTTATTCTATCCAGCCATATGACCTCAACCCGGGGCGGATGGCTGGATATTTTTTTTCCCTTTAAACAGGGTATTCCTTTTTTTTTCTTAGCTAATTCATTTAAATCGGCCCGGAAACCCTTAACCAACGAGGTCACTTTACATTAGCCGTAATCGTGCATTTAATTCGGCTGGATTATTTTTCAAAGCTAAAATTGTTGCTTATTAATTTAAAAATTTTTCAAGGTGTGCCGGGTAATTTTCCAGATCCTGTATTATGTGCCTGTTATGGAAAACATCACAGCAGTGATAGCCAGGTAGTACCTCAAAGCCTACGAATTTATAATTGGCTGCTACGCCAAATAATACTTCATCAGCACTTCTTCCTGCCCAAAGCTTTTGTGAAGGATCATCGAAACTTTCTTTAGGCGCAATCCAGGTGGCAGACAGTATAAATTTTTTGCCCTGCATTTTGCCGCCCGTGCCGTATTGTTTGGTTGGATTTTCCGGAGATCTGCCGTCGCCGCTAAAAAACTTTTGGCTGAACATTGTACTGGTAAAAAAATCGTCTACATATTTTTTATAGATCCAGGGAGTTGATTCCTAGTTTACTGAGGTTTGCAAAATGATAATTTCGGCCTGCAGATATTTCTCTACTTCATCTTCAATTTAATATCCATCCGAAGTCTTTGTTTCCAATATCCGGTATGATTTGGATGCGAAATATTTTCTGGCTACTTCAAAAAAGGAGGCATTTCTGCTTTATATAAATCACTTGTTCCGGATCCACATAGAAAACAGGATTGGAACCTAACTTAAATAGTGGGGAATTAGCCAGCGCAAAGTCGGAATTAGTAACCTTCAGAAAATCTTCGGTAAAGAGCACGAAATAACCATACTGTTCTTCCGAAACCGGCTCTCAGGAATAGGGGATCAGGGGGGTGATTCGCAGATATTGATCTGGCTACCGGCATTCGGTAATTTGTCGTTTAGCAATCCTTTTACTGGTTCCGGGTTCTTCATAATCCGCTATTAGTATTTCCAGACCAAATGCATTTGTAAGTACACATACCTGCCTGCCGGATTGTAGTTTGGAGTTTGCAAAGTTCGCAAATCAATAATGGTTAAGACTAGAAGCTATCTCAAAAATAGTTGTCATGTTGACCTTCGCGAAACAACTTGTTTGCTTTTGGCAATACGCTTCGTTCTGGCTTTTCTACTGGCCGCCGATGAGGTCCTTCAGGGCTACGCCCAAAAGCCTCGCGCTCCCGCGCTCAATTGTGCTCAGGATGACAGGTGTATTTTTGAGATAACTTCTAATACATTCAAACCATTAACTATAACTTTCAAAGAATTTATCTTTTTCTGATAGTAGATTATTCAGAAAACACCAATATACCAAATGTTAGATTATAGAACCAAAAAAAGCCGCTCCATATTACATGAAGCGGCTTTTTGGCTCTGGTAGTCCATAGGGGAATCGAACCCCTGTTACCAGAATGAAAATCTGGTGTCCTAACCCCTAGACGAATGGACCATTTTAGGGAAAACAAACGACCGTGTTTGTTTTGGTGGTGCAAATATAATGGCCGAAAACTGGCTTGCAAAATATTTTTTAGTTTTTTTAACGGCATTACGTAAGTCCTTCAGGCTGAAAGTGAAAAAAATATTGGTTTTTCCGGAAAGGGAACTGTAACTTCGCGCCATCATTCTATTTAATGACCTATAAAAAGCTATCATGTCAAAAATTAAAGTAGCCATTAATGGTTTTGGCCGTATCGGCCGTTTAACGTTCAAAGCAATGCTGGAGCGTGGTAATGTTGAAGTTGTTGCCATCAACGACCTTACCGACCCTAAAACGCTGGCTCACTTGCTGAAGTACGATTCTGTACACGGCAGATTCCCGGGCGAAGTTAAAGCGGAAGAAGGCGGTATTAACGTGAACGGCAAAAGCATTAAAATTTATGCGGAGCGTGAGCCGAAAAACCTGCCTTGGGGTACTTTAGGTGTAGATGTAGTTTTAGAATCTACCGGTCGTTTCGTAGACGAAAAAGGAGCTGGCGGTCACTTAGAGGCCGGCGCCCGGAAAGTTGTTATTTCGGCTCCGGCCAAAGGCAACATTCCAACCGTAGTTTTAGGCGTTAACGACGATACCATTACCGGTTCTGAAACCATCATGTCGAACGCAAGCTGCACTACCAACTGCTTAGCGCCAATGGCGAAAGTTCTGGATGATATGTTCGGGATCGAAAAAGGTTATATCACCACGGTTCACGCCTATACCGCCGACCAAAACCTGCAGGATGCCCCGCATTCTGACCTGCGTCGCGCCCGGGCTGCTGCTTACTCAATTGTGCCTACTTCAACCGGCGCTGCCAAAGCTGTTGGTTTAGTATTGCCGCACCTGAATGGTAAACTGGATGGCGTTGCCATGCGGGTGCCTATTCCGGATGGTTCTATGACCGACTTAACCGTGGTTTTAAAGAAAGAAGCTACCAAAGCAGAGATCAATGCAGCCATGAAAGCAGCATCTGAAGGCCCGATGAAAGGTATCCTGGAGTACACCGAAGATGAGATCGTATCTATCGATATCGTTGGTAATACCCACTCCTGTATTTTCGATGCCGGCTTAACTTCTGCCAACGGAACGCTGGTAAAAGTTATCGGCTGGTACGATAACGAAGCCGGCTATTCTAACCGTGCTGCCGACCTGATCGAACGGATCGGAAAGAAATAGTATAACGCAATAAGTTAAATTCCTGAAAAGGCGCTGCAGCAATGCAGCGCCTTTTTGCTTTTGGGGTCGTAATTGTCAGAATTAAGATTCATGGTCTGAACTAAGATTCGTCGGATTATAGGATTGAAGGATTTTGAATGCGTAGATGATGTTGGAACAGGGATTTTTCCAATGCTATCAATTAAATGGTTTGAATAAAAATTTTTGCTGTTTCGGACATCTTTGTCTGAAACTAATGCTGTTGCGGACATTTTTGTCCGCGGGTATGGATACAGAGACTGGGATTTCCAAATGCAGCTTGTTTCGGATACATATGCCCGGAGGACCTTAAAACAGCTATGAAAAACGGTATCCTTTTAGGTAGAAAAACTCAGAAAAAAGCCAGCATAGGGTCACTGGAGAGCTTATTTCACAAGTTTTTCGCTCCACCGTTACTAATGCGCGGGGTAACGCAATAAAATTAAGAGATGAAATTAGCTGGCTTAACTTCTAAATTAGAAGGATTTAACTTCGTTGAACTTGCGGTTGGCAACGCCCTAACTTTGGTTTTTCATGGCGTTTAGATGATAGAATCGTTAGGATTTTACGCCAAAAAGCCAAAACTTCTTACAGTTAAAAATTCTGCACCGCTAAAAACCACTACAGAGAATCAGGGATAAAAAAATGGAAGCCTTAATGCCAAAGCCTCTTATCTGGAACTGATCCGCCAGCTAAAGTCATTCAAAAACGCCTGGTCGTAAAAATCTAAAGAATTAAAGCAGAACACCTCACCGCCAATCGCGTAAGCAGCATTAACTTAATTCCGGCGTCCGCCAAAAAAACAGCCTGGTAATAGATCACGACCCGGCGAAAGTACGTAATATGATTTTCAATTAGTTACAAAGGGTAAAAGCAGTTTAAAATCTGATAAAAGTCTCTTTGTTTATATGAATTTTCGGCTATATTTGCTTTATTCTATTTAGAGAACCATCTCTTAATCCTTAATCCTGATTCTATGAAAAAGATTTTAGTTCCTACCGATTTTTCCTCCGAGGCCCAGCACGCTTTTGAAATTGCAACCCAGTTAGCCAATATTTCCGGCGCCGAAATTAAATTGCTTAACGTGATCGAAATGAACGGCACCCCCAACTTTTCGGCTACCGGCGATACTATGAACGGCGGGGTGGAATACATGTTCATGATGAAGCTCTTGGAAAGCACGCGTGCCCAAATGAAACGCATGGTAGCTTCCAATCCTTTTCCGAACGTGCGGATAATAGATGAGGTAGACGTAGACGATATTTTTCACAACATCCGCAAAACCATTACCGACGAAGACATTGACCTGGTTGTAATGGGTACCAAAGGAGCCGATGGTTTGAACGGCATGCTGGTAGGCTCCAACACCGAAAAAGTGGTGCGCCAGGCCAAGTGTCCGGTACTTACGGTGAAAGGCGGCAGCGGTCCTTTCGATGTACGCAACATTGTTTTCCCTTCAAATTTCCGCGAAGACAGCCCCTACGTGGTAGATGTATTAAAGTATTTCCAGAACTTGTTCAACGCGCAGGTTCACCTGGTATATATCAGCACCCCATCCACTTTTGGTACTTCCCGCGACAGCAAAGGCAAAATGCAGGATTTCGTACACCGCCATGGTCTGCAGAATTTTACGCTTAATATCCACAACGATTCTGTTGAGGAAGATGGTATTATCAGCTTTGCCAACGAGGTAAATGCCGACCTGATCATTATGGCTACTCACGGCCGCACCGGGTTCTCCCATTTATTAAGCGGCAGCATTGCCGAAGACATGGTAAACCATTCTACCATTCCAATTCTGACCTGCCACCTTAAATAATTTGAAAATTTGAAGATTTGAAAATTTGGAAATGATCCGTTAGGATCAGAAAAGTCAAATCCTCAGCCGCGAAAATCTATTTCGTAGCTGAGGATTTTTTTATTTATAAAAAATGGGCTTTACAGCTTTTGCATTTTACCTTTTTATACACTCCAAAAATACACCCATCATCCTGAGCGCAATTGAGGGCGGAAGCCCGAAGATTGTGCTCAGGATGACAATGCGTGAAAATTTAGCCGACAAGCAATATTCAGCAAAAATCATTACCAATCAACAATCAACAATCAACAATTACCAATCAACAATCAGCAATTAACAATCAAAAATCATTACCAATCAACAATTAACAATCAGCAATCAACAATCAGCAATTCAAAAACGGTAAGCTTTTGGCATGAAAAAGTCAGGAGCAATCGCTTAACAGGTTTGATTTTTATTTGAGCGCAAATCGCGTAAATTCGTATACCTTTAATTTTCTATAGCCCGCCGGTAGGTATGACCGATTTCGCCCGAACCTTATTCATTTTAAATCCGAAATCCGGTGCCCACAGCAAGGTTAGCGTCCCCGATCTTATTCCGCAGCATTTACCAGGCGATTCCTATGAACTGGTGTTTACCGAATATGCCGGGCATGCTACCAAACTGGCCCGCGAAGGCGCCAAAGCCGGTTTTCGCGTAATTGCAGCGGTAGGCGGCGATGGTACGGTGAATGAAGTGGCAACCGGGCTTTTAGGAACCCGTTCTGCCCTGGCCATTATTCCAAAAGGTTCCGGCAACGGATTGGCGCGGCACTTAGGTATTCCGTTAGATGCCATTCAGGCTTTAAAAATTCTGGAAGCGCAGCATTTCTCCCGCATCGATACCTGTTCTATCAACGACCATCCGTTTTTTTGTACCGCCGGCCTGGGTTTCGATGGGTATATCAGTTCGGTTTTTGCCAAAAATAAAAAGCGCGGACTTAGTTCTTATGTGGAGCTGATCGTAAAAGAGTTTATGAAATTCCAGCCCGGACAAGTTGCCATTAAATTAAACCAGGAAAATTTCGATGCACCCTGTTTTGTGCTTACGTTTGCCAATGCCTCACAATACGGAAATAACGCTTACATTGCTCCCATGGCCGATATTCGTGATGGCTTGCTGGATGTTTGCCTGATCCGCGATCTTTCTTTTCTGAAAGCAGTAGCCGTAAGTTACGGTTTGCTTACCAAACAAATTGCTACTTCCGGCCACGCAGAATTTTTTACTGCTCCTGAAATTTCCGTGCAAACCGAACAGCCCATGCCTTACCATGCCGACGGCGAATACATTGGCGAAGCCAGCGATTTTCAGATAACCATTAACCCTTTAAGTTTAGAAGTTTTAATTCCCCCAATTTTATAAGCATTATGGCGAAGCAATCGCATAAGAACCGCGAAGGCGTGGTTTATTCTACCAGCTCCGATTTTAATTACGAATACAACGCTGAAAATGAAACAGAAACCCTGCCGCCGCAACAGCAGAACCTGAAAGTGCAGCTAGATAAAAAAGCCCGGGCCGGTAAAAAAGTGACGCTGGTAAGTGGTTTTGTGGGTAAAGAAGACGACCTGAATGTCTTAGGCAAACTCCTGAAAAACAAATGCGGCGTGGGCGGTTCGGTAAAAGACGGCGAAATAGTAATTCAGGGCGATTTCAGAGATAAAATTCTCCAGATCTTAATTGATAATAAATACAAAGCCAAAAAGGTAGGAGGGTAGCGGTTTAGTTGTTAGTTGTTGGATTTTTGTTAATTGATAAACCTTTTTAACTATTCAGAAACTGGCAGCGTACCGGCTTTGCCGTTTTTGTCTTCCCTTTGGCCGTAAGGTTAGGAGTGCAGGGTTTGCTTTTTAACCATTTCAAGCCAGCTTTTTATAACCGCCTGCAATGCTTCTTTCCGGGCTTTCACTTCTTCTAACGTCGTAAATTTTGCGGTTTTGCGACCATCCGGGAATTTGCCTTCCAGTAAACCTGACGGGTCGTTTATGGTGGCGCCGGTCGGGAAAACCAGGAGCACGCTGTCTTTTTTGTGCAGGTTGAAAACCACAATATCGCGTTTGTATTCTTTCGGATCGAAGGGTTGCATTTCGCCGGTAAAATAAAAACTGGGCGAATTCCACTTAATCTGTTCACCAACTTCTTTATCGGCAGCTAAAATAATTTCGCGTAAAGCCTGCACCACTTCCAGTAACGGGTGATCTGATTTTTCAAAATAAGCGGCTACTTCTTCGGCAGGAGTTAGTTTTTTCGTTTTAGGCATCAGCCGTTTTTGAAAGTTAAATGCTGAGCTGCCAAAGCCTCCTTCAGTTTCGGGATCGAACTTTTACCCATTCCGTGAAACCCTAAAACCTCTTTTTCGGAGAATTTTGCCAGGTCTTTTTCAGTTTTTATGCCATTATTTTCCAGCGCCCGGCGGGCCGGGGCGGAAAGTAAAGCCAGGACACCTTCCTTCGGTTTTTGTTCTTTTTCGCATTCCGGGCAGGTAGGGCAATCACTGGTTTTGGTGAACTGGTGGCCGTTTTGGCAGGTGCGAATGGTTTTCTTTTTAGAAGCTTTTTGTTGGTTTTCCTGTACCCGGAACTTTACAATTCGGGAGATCAGGTCCAAAGGCATTGGTTTATTTAGCGGGAACTGCACCGAGCCTTTGCCGCCTTTGTAAACGCTCAGTTCCGCTTCAAATGCGTGGTGGCCGGATGGTACCGCATAAAACCCGATGTGATTTTTAAAAGCCGCAAAATGCACCAGGTTGCCGTTCAGAACAAAGGTGGGAATGGCGTAACTAATGGTTTCGGTAGCTTCCGGAGCAGCATGTTTTATAGTATTTCTAACCTCCTGCAAAACCTGCTGAACTTCAGCCGGAAAACCGGCGATGTATTCTTCTATGGAATTTGGTTTAGGTGCGGCCATGGATTTCAGATTGGACCTGGTTACAAATTAATTTTAATGCCCGAACTTAATTGCAGGTAAGTATGGGTTAAGGCAATTCTTTCGGCGGTTTGGCTGAACGTATAATAATCTCTTTTAACCGTGTTTTCCACCGAATAAGAAAGCGTATTGGTGAAACTGTACTTTTCATTCAATTTATAATCGAACCCCAGGCCGGCGTTTACGGCGTAACCCTGCCAGAAATTATTCCGGAAGGTATATTTATCGCTGCCACCGTATCTGGTGCTCAGCAGGAATTTCGGAATGTAAGCCGCTTTAGCAAAAAAGGTGGTCCGGTTCGTATTAAGAAGGTTTATTCCCAAACCTAACGGAAACTGAAGGGTCCGGAAAGAAACTGTTTGGGGTACAATTAACTCTTTGGTATATAAACCCGAAGGAGAAGGAAACATTCTTTCCTGACTAATAAAAACACTGGCATTTAACTTCCGGGAAATAAAACCTGCTCCGGTTTCGACAAATAACTTTTTGCTGATGTTTCTTTGTACCATAGCAGCTGCGCCGGCATTGAAGGTAGTTTTCATATAGCCTTTTCCCCAAGCGCCACTGTAATCATGTTTATGGATCGTTAATTCCGGTTGCAATTGCAGAGAAGCCTGCCAGTTTTTAGCTTCCTGTCCCAAAGCTGCAGTCGAAATTAGGAACAGGAAAATGATCAATGCTTTTCTCATAAACAATTAGCTTAAAATAAGTTTCCCGTTACAATTTTGGTTAAACTAAAGGTAAGTTTTTTAAACGTGTAGATTCAATTAAAACGTAATTCAAAAGATCTAATAAAAGCACCTTTACAAAAACCGCTTCGCTTTTTCCAGATCTTCCGGCGTATCGATCCCGATGTTCTCCAGCTCGGTAATGGCTGTCATGATCTTAAAACCGTTTTCGAGCCACCTTAATTGTTCCAGGCTTTCGGCTTTTTCCAGTTTACCAATGGGTAATTGGGTGATCTGCTCCAGGATATCGGTGCGGTAACCGTATATGCCAATATGTTTGTAAAAAGTGTGGTGTAAAAGCCAATCTGCCGGTGGTACGTTGCGCAAAAACGGTATGGTTTGGCGGCTGAAAAGTAAAGCCTGCCCACGCGTATCGGTTACTACTTTTGGCAGGTTTGTATTTTGAAGTTCTTCAGTGGAATGGATCTTTTTAATTAGCGTAGCCAGCTGCACCGAATTATCCTGTAAAACCCCAGCCAGTAAATTGATCTGTTCCGGATGAATGAAAGGTTCGTCGCCCTGGATGTTGATCACAAAATCGAATTCTTCGTCATTTTTCCGGTAAGCTTCAAAGCACCGGTCAGTGCCGCTTTCGTGGTTTTCGGAAGTCATAACGGCATGGCCGCCAAATTGCTGCACGTGGTCAAAGATCCGGGAATCGTCGGTAGCAACAATTACTTTCTGCAGGTTGGCTTTGGTGGCCTGTTCGTAAACCCGCTGGATCATGGTTTTGCCGCCAATATCGGTCAGAGGTTTTCCCGGAAAGCGGGTGGAAGCAAATCGAGCCGGAATAATTCCCAGAATGCGCATGGTGTTTTAGAATTTATAGGTTAAGCAAACATAGTAATTTCCGGCGGTTTTTCCCGGCCTTTAAGCCGGCCTGCTGCCCGGAGCCATGTTCTGGTCTGTTTAATTGCGGCATTTTGGAATTGCCCCCGAAAACCAGCCAAAATTGCTAACTTTGAATGTGCCTGCTTCCGAAATTTCCAAACTAACCTGCCACTTCAGCTTTACCTTTCCGGGGAATATCTGGAAAATTAAACCCGATGCGGTTACCCAAATGCTGGCGTTGGAGGTACGAAAAACTGAAATATTGCAGGCTGGTTTCTATTCTGTTAATATCCAAACCGGAAAGCAAACTTTAGAAAATTACCAGACCAAAGAGCGCTGGTGGACGGGCCTGGAAGATGCTTGCAACGGGCTATTATTGCTTCACGGCTACGAAGCAATTAAGGACACCGGCCGCCATCTTGGCATTTCAGCCATTTCCGCAACAGATGGGCAATTGGTTTGGGAAGCCCCGGAACTAACTTTTTCCGGCTTACTTTCCGCAGAAAGCCTCTTAGCCGAAAATGCAGAAGGTCAGTTAATGGAAGTTGAATTACAAACTGGAAAGAAACAAAAATATTCCTTTACCAAAGAACACGCTAAAACCGCTATTAAGGCGTTCGAAAAAAATAGGGGCAATGCCCTTACAGTCCCGGTGCCTTACCTGCCAGCGGATGCCCATTATCCGCTTTTGCAGGATTTTATCCGGGAGAAAACCGGGAAGGAGGCCAGCCAAACCATAGAGTACCTTGAACAGGAAGAGTATATCTTCCTGAGTTTTTATGCGGAAACCAATAGCATTCTGGCAAATTTTTTGATGGTCTGTTCGGCCCAGGGCGAATTACTTTTAGATATTTGCCTGGAACCCGCCGTTGCCGGGCTTGGCTCCGATACTTTTTTTATCTTTGCAGAGAAGTTGTTTTTTATTCAGGAGAAAAAGCGCCTGCTTTGTTTCCTGCTTTAGTTTACTAATTATCATGATCAGAATAGTTACCTTATTGGGTTTAAGCTTACTTACCGCCGCCTCACCGGTGCTGGTACATGCCAAGCCTGCCACTTTCATTCAAACTGACCCGACCACGCATACCGTAGTAGCCGGCGAAACGTTATATTCTTTATCGCGCAAATACGGCGTTTCCGTAGCGGAACTTACCAAGGTAAACCCGGAGGCGAAAGCCGGTTTAAGAATCGGCCAGGTTTTGCGCATTCCTGCTAAAGCGCCAGCCGCCGAAACTACGGAGCTGGTAAAAACCACCCCTCCGGTACAGCCCGCGCCGGTTAAAGTAGAAACCCCAAAACCAACTGTTACTACCAACGCCCCGAAACCCGCTGCCACCGAAGCTGAAGTGGTATGGGTAAACGGAAAAAAAGTGCATAAAGTAGCGCCAAAGCAAAACCTCTACGGGCTGGCCGTAAAATACGGCGTAACCATGAAAGAGATCCGCCAGTGGAATAACCTTACTTCCGATGCGCTAAAGCCCGGCCAGATGCTGGTTGTAGCCAATCCGGGAGACGCTGCCACAGCTACTAACCCAGTTTCTGAACCAGCTCCGGCCACCGAAACCACGGTCGTTAAAAGTGACGTGAAGGTGAAAGGCGATAAAGTGAAGACCGAAACCAAAACAGAAACCCGCCCGGTGCAAACCCCGGTAATAGTTGAATCTACCACCGTAAAAGGAGACGAATCCAAAACTCTTCCTTCTGACGGCACCACGTACGAAGTTGGCTACAAAACCGTGGAAACCGGCATGGCCGAACTGATCCCGCAGGCCGACGATAAAAATAAGTACCTGGCTTTGCATAAAACCGCTCCGATAGGCACCATTCTGCAGGTTAAAAATATCATGAATGGCCAGAATGTGTATGTGCGGGTAATTGGTAAACTTCCCGATACCGGCGCCAACGATAAGGTAATTGTCCGGATCTCCAAGAAAGCCTACCAGCGTTTGGCGGCTCTGGATAATCGTTTCCGGGTGGAAGTTTCGTATATGCCGTAATTCCTGATTATTCCCAAAATTGCCAATGGCCCGGTATTGGAAGGAAAAAACGGATCCTGACAGGCATGTTGATTTTATGTCAACCGCCCAAATTGGAGGCCTGCCACTGGAATCGTCAGGCGCGAAAGGCGACTGGGTTTACTTTGTCCGGGAATGCTCCTTCACGTTTCAATTCGTGAATTTGAACCAATTGGAAGAAATGATAACCTACTTTTCAGAAAAGGTGCATCCTTCAACCAGGACAGAAAATGTAAGATTGGAGCATTACTGGCAACGTTGGTACGAAAGACTGCCCAAAGGTTTAAATGGCGGATCCAAAAGAGAACGAATCCATAAAGCTTTAGTAAAGGCATTAGCAGAATTTACAAAAAGCTAAAAAGCCAAAGCATTAGGTGCCATTAAAAACTGAAGCATTTTTATCCGGCTGCCAGCCATTTCCTTACTTTCAGAAACCTGGAATGGAGAAAGCGCTTTGTGCAAACAGGGCGCTTCTTTTTTGCCGGTTTTTCACCTGATTATCCTACCCTTTTTCGCATGCAAGATTTACTTACGCCGGAACTGCTAAACACAAAAAACCTGCTGGAAAACCGGTATTTAAAATTCAACAACCCGGCCTTTATTCCCAACGATCCGATCTGCATTCCGCACCGGTTCACCAAAAAGCAGGACATTGAAATAAGCGGATTTTTTGCTTCGATTTTAGCCTGGGGCCAGCGCAAAACCATTATCAACAAATGCAGCGAACTCCTGCAGCGTTTTGATAACCAGCCATACAATTTCATTAAAAACCATTCCGAAAGCGACCTGAAAAATTTGCTTGGCTTTAAACACCGCACTTTTAACGACACCGATCTGCTGTACCTGGTTTATTTCCTCCAACAGCATTACCAGAAATACAACAGCCTGGAAACTGCCTTTACCGGCGAAAATCCGGCGGCAGGGCAAACCCAGAAAGAACGATTAACGCATTTCTATAATTACGTTTTCAGTCTACCCGAAGCCCCGCACCGAACCCGCAAACACATTTCTTCGCCGGCCAAAAACTCCGCTTGCAAACGCATAAACATGTACCTCCGCTGGATGGTGCGTAAAGATGAACAGGGTGTGGATTTTGGGATCTGGCAAACTATGAAACCGGCCGATCTGATCTGCCCCTGCGACGTGCACGTAGACCGCGTAGCCCGCAAATTAAACCTGATCCACCGCAAACAAACCGATTGGCAAACCGCCGAAGAATTAACCTCCGCCTTAAGATTATTCGATCCGGAAGACCCGGTAAAATACGATTTTGCCCTGTTTGGATTAGGGATCGAAGAGAGGTTTTGACCCCTCCTAAATCCTCCCCTAAATCAGGGGAGGACTTTTGACCGGCATAAGTGAAAACAACCACCCCCAACCCCTCCTTTGAAAGGAGGGGAGTTATCGGGAATATTATTTTAAGGTTTGGGAAATTTTATTTTTTTTTAAGGTGAAAGCCATTACTGGAAAAAGTACCAAAAGGAAGCAATAAAAAGGTCCCCTCCTTAGCAAGGAGGGGCCGGGGGTGGTTGACCACTTTTATTGATGAAACGCTAATTGAAAAAAGCCCCTCCCCTGAATCAGGGGAGGGGTTGGGGTGGGGTCAAACCGCGATCTTTATCACCACCTTTTTTATCTTTTCCAAAGTAACCATAGGAGCATGCGCATCGGTCGGGAAGAAAATGGTAAAATAGCCTGGCGGCACATCAAACCACATTTCGGCAGGATCTGCATACAAAGCAAAATCCTTTTCTTCGTTATAGTCAGAATGCAGGTGTTCGCAATTCGTAAGCGGTTTCCAGCCCATATGATCCATGCCGGCCACAATGAACTGGATGTCGATGTATTTCCGGTGCACTTCCAGCTTGGCATCTTCCTTTGGAATACCGTTATCTGCCGCCACGATCGCAAAAAGTTCATCGCCTTCAATTACATACTTCCCGGGTTCTAAGGTTTCAAAATTCTCAGAACGCAAATAAGTAAAAGCCTTTTCGAAATGCGGGTGCAAATGCTGGTAATGCACGCTGTTGGTTAAAATATCTAGGATCATAAACGGTAGGGTTTCGTAAGGAAAAAGTAGCTTTAATGCATACGTTATTTTCAGGAAAGAAAGGTAAGCAAACTAACCGTTCAAAACTAAACTATCCGGCCGGAAAAGCTGTTTAAAAAGCTGGCTGAAATGGCACAAAGCTGCCTGAAAACCGTAATTTTACCTAAATTTAAAAAAGAACAATTTGCTATATCCTCAGAATTTTGAGCAGAAAATAGGCTTCCAGCAACTTCGGGAGATCCTGGAAAGTTATTGCCTGAGCCCGCTGGGTCTTTATTTCGTGCGCCGCATGGGTTTCCTGGATCGTTTCGACCTGGTACAGAAGCTTTTACTCCAATCCGACGAATACCTCCGGTTGATGAATGCCGGAAACGATTTTCCAACTCAATATTATTTCGACGTTAACCTGCACCTGCAGCGCGCCGGCATTCAGAACACCTTCCTGGAGCCGGTAGCTTTTTACGAAATTAAAATGTCGCTGAAAACGGTGCGGGCATCGCTGGCCTTTTTTGCCGATCCCGAAGCCGAAACCTTATACCCGAACCTGAAAGCCCTTGGAGCAAATGTTTTGGTAGAGCGCGCCTTAATTGCCGCCATCGAAAAAGTGGTAGACGATAACGGTCAGGTGAAAGACGATGCTACGCCGGAATTAGGCCGCATAAAACGCGACCTGATCGCGCAGCAGCAATTGCTCCGGAAACAAATTCACGGAATTCTGAACCACGCGAAATCGCAGGGTTGGGTTAATGGCGATGCCGAACCAACTATCCGGGGAGGCCGCCTGGTAATTCCGGTAATTGCCGAATTCAAACGCCGGTTAAAAGGTTTAATTCACGATGAATCTGCTACCGGACAAACGGTTTACATTGAGCCGGAACCGGTTTTCGAAGTAAACAACGACATTAAAGACCTGGAGAATGCCTACCACCGGGAGCTCATCCGGATCCTGACCCTGCTTACCGATTACCTGCGTCCGCACATCCCGGATCTGCGCAAAGCGTACCAATACTTAGGCCTGCTGGATTTTATCCGGGCGAAGGCCGTATTAGCGCGGGAATTGGGCGCGACCTTACCCAAACTACACAAACAACCGCTTATTAACTGGAAAAGCGCCACGCATCCGCTCCTTTTTTTAAGTCATAAAGCGCAGGGCAGAGGTGTTGTGCCGCTTAATTTAGAACTTACCGCCGACCAACGCATCCTGCTAATTTCCGGGCCCAATGCCGGGGGAAAATCGGTAGCTTTAAAAACGGCCGGGTTGGTACAATACATGCTGCAATGCGGTTTATTAATTCCGGTAGGAGAGGGTTCGGAAGCAGGTATCTTTGAAGATATTTTTCTGGATATCGGCGATGAGCAGTCCATAGAAAACGACCTGAGTACCTACAGTTCGCACCTGCAGAATATGAAGCAGTTCGTAAATTTTGCAGGTAAGAAAAGCCTGGTGCTGATCGATGAATTTGGTACCGGTACGGAACCGATCTTAGGCGGTGCCATTGCCGAAGCGGTGCTGGAGAAACTGAATGAGCAACGGGTTTATGGCGTAATTACCACGCACTATACCAACCTGAAAAATTTCGCGGAGAAAAACCCGGGCATTGTGAATGGCGCCATGCGTTACGACCACAAACAATTGCAGCCGCTTTACCAGTTAGAAACCGGGAAGCCGGGTAGTTCTTTCGCCATTGAAATTGCCCGTAAAATTGGCCTTCCGAAAGACATTGTAGAAAAAGCCACCAGATTGGTAGGTAAAGATAAGATCCGCTACGACCGCTTGCTGGAGCAGCTGGAAAGTGAAAAGAATGCCCTGGAAAAAAGCACCGCAGAAGTTGAAAAACAGCAACGCAAACTCGACCGGATGGTGAAAGATTATTCGGCCCTGAAAGAACACCTGGAAGAAAGCAAAACCGATATTCTGCGGGATGCTAAAAACCAGGCCAAGCTGTTACTGCGCGAAACCAATCAGCAGATAGAAGCTACCATTTCGCAGATAAAGCACAGCCAGGCCGATAAGGAAAAAACCAAAGAAGCCCGCCAGCAATTACAGGAGTTCACCGAAAAAAAAGTTAAGCAGGAAGTAAAGAAAACAACCCGCGTTTCCGATAACCGGCCTTTGGCGCCCGGCGATAAAGTATCGCTTATCGGGCAGGATTCTTATGGCGAACTGGTAGGCGTAAAAGGCAAAACCGCAGAGGTATTATTTGGCGGCATGAAAACCATTGTAAAGCTCGATAACCTGCAACGGGCCACGGCCGGTTCAGCTAAAATGAAACCGGAAAAAGAAGCTGCCCAGAAATCGAAGTCTAACATAAACATGACCAGCCGGATGGCCGATTTCAACCCCAGCATAGACGTGCGGGGCGAACGGGCCGAAGAAGCGCTTACCAAAGTTATGGCCTTTACCGACGATGCGATCATGCTGGGAATTCCGGAAATTAAGATCGTGCATGGCCGCGGCACCGGTATCTTAAAGCAGATGATCCGGGATTACCTGCGGTCGCAGCGGGAAGTTGCCAGCGTTTCAGATGAAATAATCGAACGGGGCGGCGATGGCGCAACAGTGGTGGTTTTGAAGTAGAAACGGTAGCGTTTTTAAGGTGAAAGGTTGATTTCGCCGTTGTTGGTGTTTTCACCAACAACTTTAGCTTATTGAATTCCGGGTGTTTTACCGGAAGTAGTTTTGAAGTAAAAAACGGTATCCTTTTCAGCTAAAAAAGTCCATAAAAAAGCGGTCCGGAATATTTCCGGACCGCTTTTTTTCTTCTATGAATGTGCGATTTAGAAAATGGCAACTTTGCTAACCTGCGTGCCTTTTTCTGAATTCATTTTCAGCTGGTAAATACCTTTGGGCAGGTTGTTGGTTTCGATCTTCAGATCCTGCTGGCCGTTTACTTTTAACGTGCTTTCATATACCGTTTTACCGGTCATATCAGTTAAGGTAACGTTTACGGTATTAATGTTCTTATCCGTTACCGAAACGCTGAACTGACCTTTGTTTGGGTTCGGGTAAACTTTTACGGTTTTTACATCGGCAAATTTATCTTTCCCTAAGCCCATTAACTGGAAATTAACCGCCAGGAAACCTTTGTTCAGATCCTGGATGCGGCGGGCAAATTCCTGGTAGTACTGGTTGGCAATATTGAAGTTATGGATTACCAGCGTGTTTTCATCGTTGTCAACGTTGGCGGCAGTGCTCCAGTTGTGCGAACTAACCCAAACCAGCGGATCGGAATTCTGATCGCCCACGTCTATGATCATGTGTTTGTGGTGCATGTTGCCGGAGCTGTTCCACCGCTGGAAGCGGTTGCCAAGCACACTTCTTAGAATACCGTAAGAGGCAGTATTGGTGCTGGAAGAATCGTCAACCAGGAACTCAGAGAACGGGATCATATTCGGTTTGGCCAGCAACTTATCTTTAATGGCCTGGGCCAGGTCAGTACGGGTTACCTGAACGGTAGCCACATGCAGGTCATGGTCTGCCGTACCAATCGTTTCGATAAGGCGGGTATTCACGTTGTCGGAAGGGCTGAAATAAAGTTCTACCGGGCTGCCGGCAATATTAAAGTGGTGCGGGGTATTGTCCGTTTTAGCCGGACCAAAAACGCCGCCGTTCAGGGTGCCATTACCAAACATTTCATCAAACTCCATCCGGAAAGCTTTGGCTAAACTCTGGTCCTGGATAATCACCACGCTGTTCGGATCGTTATTGATCTGGCCGGGAGTATAGTTGGTAGAGCCGGTCCAGATAAAAGATTTGTTTACGGAAGCTACGTCGAAAACCACGAATTTATTATGGTTAATGCCGCGGGAAGTGTTTCTTTTAACAACCGGGATGGTTGCATTTAAGCCGGAAATTCCGCCTATGCCATATTCATCAATAATAACCCTAACATTTACCCCGCGGGCCTGCGCATTGTTCAGGGCAAAAGGAATGTTCATTAAGCTGGAGTTATTGAAACCATACATGGTAAAATCTATGGAAGTAGTTGCACGGTTAATGTAGGCTACCAGGGTGTCGTCTATGGCATTTGTAAGGGTCTTAGCGGGGTTGTTGCTTGGTCCGTAAGCCGTGTTTACCGCCTTGTTAAAGTAAGCTAACATCTGGCCGGTAGAGTTAGAAGCCGTTATCATAGGAGCTACGTTTGAAACCGACGTGCCCACGCTGTTGGTAGAAGAAACCTGTACGTAATAAACTGTAGCTGGCTGTAAGCCGGTAAGCGCTACACTGTGGTTGGTACCGCTGGCCGGGTTGGTGGCCGTCTGGTTTAAAGCGGTTGGGGAAGTTCCGTAATTTACAATGGTATTCCCGGCGTTCTGGGTTTTGAAGTTTACGCTAAAGCCGGACGTTGTAATATTAGAGGCAAAAGGCGTTGAAATAATGTTCGGGGTAGCGCCCAGATCAAAGTCGGCGTAAAGGCGCGGCAATAACTGGTAACCGCCGGTGCCGGAAGCTGAGAACTGGCTCATAATGCCGGTAACCCCGAAAGTAGTGGTTGGAGCTGGTTTGCCTACAATGCCTAAGGTACCGGTAGAAGCGCTGTTGGTTCGCACATCGTGGCCGCTTACGCCGTTCAGGCGGTAGTTGATATTGCCTGAAAAGGTTGATATGGCCGCACCGCCGGTGGTAGTAATAGAAGTATTGCCGGTTATTTTAACCAGGCGGCTTTCATAAATTTCGGCGAAAGCGCTGGCGGCATTGGCAGCGGTAAAGGTGACCGGGGCCGGAAGGGTTTTGTTGCGGGCAATAATGTTTACGGCGGTAACCGGGTCGATCTCTAAAAGACCATTATAATCTTTTAAGGTACCGGTAATCTGAACGCTATCGCCAACCAGAACATTGGTAAGCATGGTGGTAGAATAGGCAGCAATACCTGCAACGTTATCCTGCAAATACCGGATCGGGCCCAATTCGGAGCCATTGGTAACGATCCCGTTTACGGTAACCGTACCGGTACCCTGGGCCCGGGCTGCCGCAATATTAGATTGCGCCTGGGCTTGGGTGGTAAGGCCTAAAGCAACAAATACAACCAACGATAAAAATTTCTTCATACCTGAGAATTGAATGATTTTAGTTTATGTTTTCTGCGTTAATAAGTAAATAGGTGCCTAATTATTCCTGAAAGCCTTCAGGAGAAAATAAAGCCTGCAAAGATAGCCTTTTTTCTAAAGCACCGCTAAAATTTAAGGTTAAGGATAGGTTAACATTAAGCCAGATCAGCCTGCGCTAACCGTATGGTTCTGAGGCTAAAAAGTAATTCAGAGACTTTAAAGTTCCGAAAGGGTAAAAAAGCAGTACAATTTGTTTAGTGAATATTCACTTCCGGGGTCAGTTCTATTCCGAATCTTTCTTTCACGGATGCAATAATATCGTGGGCCAGTTGTTTGATCTTATTGCCTTCGGCGCCGCCGTAATTAACCAATACCAGCGCCTGGTTCTTATGCACGCCGTAATTGTCTAATTGCTTGCCTTTCCAGCCCAGGTGTTCTATCAGCCAGCCGGCCGGAACCTTTACTTTGGTTTCCGAAATCACGTAGCCCGGCATTTCCGGGAATTGTTGTTTCAGCTTTTCGAAAACCGGTTTTTCTACTTCCGGGTTTTTAAAGAAACTGCCAGCATTCCCGATCACAGCCGGGTCCGGCAGTTTGCTTTTCCGGATGGCACACACCGCTTCGCTGATGGCTTTAATGTTCAGATCGGTAATTTCCATGGCGGCCAGGGTTTTCTGAATATCGCCGTAAGAAGTATTGAATTCAGGTTTTTTGCGCAGCTTCAGGGTAACAGATACGATGATATATTTGCCTTTGCCGGCTTTCTTGAAATAGCTTTCGCGGTAACCAAATTCGCAGGCTTCTTTTTCAAAGGTTTCCAGGTTACCGGTTTCTACGTTTACGGCCTCCAGGTTAGCGAAAACGTCTTTCAGTTCTACGCCATAAGCGCCTATGTTCTGTAGAGGCGCAGCACCCACCGTGCCCGGGATCAGGGATAAATTTTCTACGCCTGCCAAACCGTGCTCAATGCAAAACAACACCATTTCGTGCCATACTTCGCCGCTTCCCGCTTTTACCCAGGCAAAATCATCGTTTTGATCTATTATTGAAATGCCTTTGATGTTGTTTTTCAGGACTGCACCACTAAAATCCTGAGTAAATAAAACGTTGCTGCCGCCGCCTAAAATTAGCTTTTCAGCGTGGCCAATTTCCGGGTCTTTTAAAAGTTGCTGCAATTCTTTCACATTTTCGAAGGTAGCGAAATAGCGGGTTTTAACATCTATGCCGAAGGTGTTGTAAGGCTTAAGCGAAAAGTTTTCTTGTAGAAGCATGCCGGTTTATTTGCCGCAAAAATACGAAAACCAATCCGGTTTTCAGGCGAATTGGTCTGGAAGCTGAAATATTACAGGAGTTGAGGACAAACCGTATAAAAAACCTCAAAAACGCTATAGAAATTGGCCCGAAAAGTAAGGCACTTATTCTTATTTGCCGAAGTTCAGGTTTTGGACCACGGCAAAACCCAGGGTGTGGACCATAAGGTTTTTGCCGTTGCCTGGGTTGAGCAGAAAGTTAATGTAATCCATTTCAAGCCGGGTATGTTTGTTTTTATAAATTCCCACGCCAAAAAAGAACCGGTTCTGATCGAAAAAATTGGGGTTTATTTCCCGGGAGTTAATATTAAAAAAAACTTCATCCTGCACGGCCAGGTAAAACACATTTTCGGCCTCCGGATCTTTGGTCAGGTCAAAAATGTAGCGGTTAAAAAGCCGCACCCGGTTGCCGTAGAGATAATGATCGGTTACCACCTCACCGGTATCGGCTAGTTTTAATTTTTCCACAAAGCGTTGTTCCAGCCGGAACCGGTGAATCATGGTGTGCCGTTTTTGCCGCTTTACATAAAATAACTGCTCAAAGATCCGGTGTTCGGTAAAATAAGCTTCGAACGGCTCCGAATGCGTATGGGCCTGGCTGTAACCGGCAGACACGCCAAGGTTGGGTTTCAGGTAACGGATAAAACCCAGCAGGTAAACATTCTGGATCGGGAAATCCAGGTTTTCATCCATCCAGGATTGCACTTCAGTCTGGATTCCCCATTTTGGGCTCAGTTTGTGATTACCTATATACGAAAACCCATACTTAAGGCTACTGTTTGGCTTTTGGGCTTGCGGCACGGTGGCCTGGCCAAAAACCTGGGCAGTAAGCAATAACGAAAATAGCAGCAAAAAACAAGTCATAGCTTTCCGGTTACTTGTGCTACTCCTTCAACGGCATAAATTTATTTTCGCTATTTTATTTCATTATTCAGATTGTTAATTGGTTTAAGGGATGTTTTTTGATGGTTAATAACCAGGGCAGGCAACGTTGGAAATAATATATTAACCTTACCCTTAGGAAATACTTATTCGGCCGACCTGAAATCCAGGGTTTGCAGCACCGAAACGTGGAAAATATGATTCATCACGTTCGGGCCAGCCTGCGGATTGATAAGTTGGTTCATGTAGCCCAATTCCAGCCGGGTTTTCTTATCATGAAAAACCCCAATGGCCGCCAGGAAACGGTTCTGATCGAAGATATTCTTATTAATATCCGGTGAAGCAACATTCATGAAAACCTCATCCTGAAGCGCTATATAGAATACATTCTCCTTTTCCGGGTTTTTGGTCAGGTCAAAGATGGTACGGTTAAAATAACGAAAGCGATTGCCATAAACATATTCGGAAAAATTTCTATCGTCAGGTGCAATCCGCAGTATTTCTGCAAAGCGCTGCTCTAGCCGGAACCGGTGGGTCATGTTTAAATTGGCTGGCCGGTGGGCATAAATGAGCTGCTCCCAGATCCGGTGTTCAGTAGTATAACGGGGAGTTGGGGTTAGCCTGTTAGGAACTGCGCCTTGGAGGGAATTAATATAAGCGTAACCGGTAGTAAAATTCAGCTTAGGATTTATGTAGTGGATCAGGCCGGCGCGCAATAAGTTCTGCCGCGAAAACTTCACCGCATCATCCATCCGGAACTGAACATCGGTATGAATGCCCCATTTTTCGCTTAATTTATACTGCCCGAAATAGGTAAACCAATTCTGATGATTCTGTACCGTTTTTTCTGAAGGGATTGTCTGGGCAAAAAGTTGGGTAGAAAGGAAAATGGAAAAGATGAAAAGTGAAATTCGCTTCATAGTTTAAAGATTGGTTCCGGTTTTATTACGGGTTTAAGGCCGGTTTATTGTGATTTTTGAGAAAGGTTTTTTGCAAATGGGTTCTAAAGGTTTGTAATACTGAAGGTTAGGAAGGCTGCGGCAGTAAACTTTAAAATCTGTAGCGCAGGGTTTAAACCCTGCGCTACGTTTGGAGCTACTGATGTTACTGCAAAATAGAATTCGCGGCAAAAACAGCCGTTGAAAAACAGCCCTGCAACAGAAAACCGCCGGTAGGAGCGTCCCAATCAAGCATTTCGCCAATTACCGAAATCTCCGGAAAACGCTTTAACCGGAAATCAGAATCCACTTCTGAAAAGGCAATTCCGCCAACCGTAGAAATTGCTTCTGCTACCGACCGTAAACCGGAAACCGGAACTTCTATCTTCTTTATTTGTTGCGCCAGCAATTCCGGATTCAGGTAGGTTTCTTTGGAGGTGAAAGCCTTTATCAGATTCAACTGGGCCTTGCTTAGCTTAAAAACATGTTCGTAATTTTTGGTCTGAATGTTTCTGCCTTTTACTTTTTCCAATAATTGGCCTACCGTATTCTGGGGTTTGAAATCCAGCACCAGACCTGAGCTTTGCCGGGCATTCAGTGCCTCCCGGATGTAGGGAATTACCGGATAAACAGCGTTCCCTTCCAAACCATAATCGGAAATTAACGCTTCGCCCTTTACGCTGAAACCGCCCACCGTGATCTGCAGATTTTTTAGGGGTGAACCGGCAAATTTTTCCCGGAAAGCGGCCGGCCAGGCTACATTTACGCCGCAATTTGAACTCTGAAACGGTAGGGTTTTGACCCCCAAAAGTCGGAAAGCTTCCTGCCAATCGCCGGTAGAGCCGGTAACCGGCCACGAAGCGCCGCCCAGGGCAAAAATATAATGGTGCGCCCGGATCTTCGATTCCCCCAGCGGGGTTGTTACCACAGGTTTGCCGTCCGGATCGAACCGGGTAAATTCGTGCTGATAATGAAATTGTACCTGTTGCGCCTGAAGCCGGTCTTTGATCTTTTGCAGCACGGTGATCGGTTTGATCCCTTTTTCCGGGAACACCCTGCCGCTGGACCCCGCAAAAGTAGGAATGCCCAGTTCGTAAAGCCATTTTCTGGTAGCTTCCGAATCGAAAGCCTCCAGCGCCGGTTGCATCCGGGCTTTCGGGGAATACTGGTTATATAAAGCTTCGGCCTGCGCACTGTTGGTCAGGTTGAAACCGCCATTCCCGGCCACCAGGAACTTCCGGCCCGGGGCTTTCCCTTTTTCGTAAATATGCACTTCGCAATGCCGGCTTAAGATATCAGCGGCCATTAAACCGGCCGCGCCGCCGCCAAAAATTGCAATCGTTTTTTTAGGAACCATTTAGTCTGAACCAGGGCGGAATAGTTGAAAAGAAAGCAGCACTATTTCCGGCGAAATTACGAAACTAATGCAGCTTTTCCGGTAAACCCAAAAAGCAGAAAATCCTTTACCCGGATACAGGTTCCGGATAAAGGATTTATTTTAGGTTGAAGAAAACCGGATCTGCTTAATTCTGGTTCTTCTGCAGCAATTCGTCCAGGTTTTCCAGGGCCGCAATAAAGCCTTCCTTAAAGCCCATCTCAATGATTTGTTCCAGGTCTGACAGGTTCGTGAAATCAAGTTGGATCTTTACGGTGGTAGAATCGCCGGTTTCCTTAAATTCATTATGCCAGTCGGTAACCGGCAGTTCCCGGTTCACGTTGCCCTCAGCATCGCTGAAACCATCCTGGCCGGAAAAGCTTTTCTGAGGATCGATGGTTTTGTAATCGTTCCGGGCCCAATGTTCTTCGCCTTCCGGCCCTACCATGGCGTAGATCCAATGGCCGCCTTCCCGGAAATCCATAAATTTGGTGCGGGCCTGCCATGGTTTTGGGGCCCACCACTGGTCCAGGATCGCTGGTTGGGTCCAGGCGGCCCACACATTGGCTACCGGGGCCGCAAATTCTCTTTCCACCAGGATTCTTTTGTTTTCTTTGTCTACCGTGAAATTCATGAGGAGGCTACTTTTCATTTTGCTTTTTATTTAAGTTGAACAATACCTGATCCAATTGATCGAAACGGTTTTCCCAAAGCCCTTTAAATTGCTCCAGCCATTGATCGATCTCTTTCATTTTAGATGGATTAAGGTGGTAGTAAATTTCCCGGCCTACTTTTTCCTGATGTACCAGTTCGCATTCTGCCAGCATGTTAATATGCTTCGAAACCGCCTGCCGGGTAGAATCGAAGTGCTCCGCCAAAGCATTCGGGGTCATGGCCTGCGCCGCGATCAACACCAGAATAGCTCTCCGGGTTGGATCCGCGATGGCCTGGAAAATATCTCTTTTCATAATAGAAGTTCAAAACGCAACTATATGGTTGCAAATATATGTGCAACTTTTTGGTTGCGCAAGTTATTGGATAAATATTTTCTTTAGGGTAAAGAATTAATATCGCAACAATACCAAACTACTCTTTCAAAGAAATGATTATTTTTATTTTCAATGATTCTCCCCTCAAGGGAAGAGTTGGGTAGCATGAAACTTCTTTGCCTGTTAATGGAGCTGACCCGGTTGGTTAAAGGAAAGTTATTTAAGGGCAGCCAGGGTTTCGTAATAGCTGGTTATACCGTTCAAAATGAACTGAATAGCCAGGGCCGCAAGGATCATTCCTAAAATCCGGGTAATTACCGAAACTTTGTCTTCCCCGATCTTTACCATCACTTTCCGGCTCATAAAAAGAACAGGCCAAGAAATGAGGTAAACTGTTAACGTAACCACAATTAGCGAAATTAAAAAGGCAAGCTTTCCGGCGGTCTGGGAGCTGAGCATTAAAACAGTAGAGATGGTGCCGGGTCCCGCCAGCATCGGCATGGCCATCGGGAAAATAGAAACATCTTCTTTTGGTTTATCCGGTAAATTTTCGGTTTCCCGGGTACTTTTGGGCTGGCCAAAAAGCATCGGGAAAGCGATCATGAACAAGAGAATACCCCCGCTGATCATAAAGGAATAAATGCTGACGCCAAGGTAGGCAAGAAAAGTCCGGCCAACCAGCATGAAGAATAGCGCAATGCAAAATGCCAGAAAGGTCGATTTGTTTAAAACCGTTTTTTGCTCCTTCAGGCTCATGCCTTTAGTTACCGACACAAAAACCGGTGCCACGGCCAGGGGGTTAATAACCACAAAGAGGGTTACGAAAGCGGTTAAAATAAACTGGGTGAGGGATTCGTCCATTACCTAATTACCTGAAAGGGTGCCATTCAATTTTTTTTTTATTTAGTTACAGACCGCCTTATTAAAAGATTGTGCCCTTTGAAGGAGAATATGAATTCTAATCTTAAAACTCCAAAATAACCGCAACTTTAAAATTTCCCGGAAGGCGGCTATTAAATCAAAAGGTCTAATCTTCAAAGATCTTTATTTTATTAGAAAGCCGTACCAGCATAAATCCGGAAACCACCGCTACCGCTAACCATATGGCAAAGCGGCTGTAATTCATAAAAATAAAATCGCCAAGCATGAACAGGATGGAATAGGTCATGGCAACCGCCAGCAGCCAGCACAATACCAATGTCCCTACGTTCGACTTAGGCTGCGGTAATCCCAGGCTTTGCCGGATGGGCCGCCAGACCCCTTCCGGCTGAATTTTCTCATAAAAATGCTGCAGCTTTTCCCGTTTTTCCGGAGCTGTTAAATAAGTGGCCGCCAGCCAGGCCACCGTCGTAAATCCAACGGTCAGGAAAAAGCTGTTCGGGAATTCCCAACCCAACCCGTACTTAGCAATGGTATAAGCCACAAACGGAGCAATGGTAGCCACAATTTCGCTCCAGGCATTTATCCGCCACCAGTACCAGCGGAGAATTAAAACCAACCCCAAACCGGCGCCGCACTCCATAATAAACTGCCATACTCCGGAAATAGAGGTGATCTGGGAGGTAACCGCCAGCGAAAAGACCATGAGCAGAAGGGTAGTCAGGCGGGAAGCGCCAACCAGTTGTTTGTTGCTGGCTTCCGGCTTCACGAACCGTTTGTAAAAATCGTTAATAATGTAGCTGGCACCCCAGTTTAATTGCGTAGAAATGGTGCTCATGTAAGCCGCAAAGAAAGCTACCAGCAACATGCCTTTTAAACCAACCGGGAGAAATTCTTTCATAGCCATTACAAACCCCAGCTTTTTATCTTCCATGGGCAGATCCGGGTAAAGCACCACCGCGCAAAGCGCCACAATGATCCAGGGCCAGGGCCGCACGCAATAGTGCATGATCTGGAAGAAAAGCGTAGAATAAATGGCGTGTTTTTCGTTTTTGGTACTCATCATGCGCTGGGCAATGTAACCGCCGCCGCCGGGTTCCGCGCCCGGATACCAGCTGGCCCACCACTGAACCATGGTAAAGGCCAGAAAAGAGCCCAAGCCTAACGTAAGCGTTCCTGCCACATCGCCGGCCGAAACGCTGCCTAAATTCGGGAAAAAGTCGAGCGACCAGCCGGGTAGTTTTTCTTTTAAGCCGCTGATGCCGCCGATTTTATCGGAAGTAACTACCAATACTGCCAGAATTATACAGCCCGTCATGGCAATTATAAACTGAATTACATCGGTAACCGCTACGCCCCACAAACCCGAAAGCGACGCATAAACCACCACAATGGCCATGGCCATGCCCACATACATGAGCTGCTCCGATTTAGGCACGCCAAAGAACACTTCGATTATACTCATTAAAGCCACGTTCACCCAGCCAATGATCAGGCTGTTCATGAAAATGCCCAGGTAAATGGCCCGGAAACCCCGTAGAAAAGCGGCAGGTTTACCGGAATAGCGCATTTCTATGAATTCGATATCGGTGAGGATGCCGGCCCGGCGCCAGAGTTTGGCGAAGAAAAAAGTAGTTAGCATCCCGCCCAGCAGCATGTTCCACCAAAGCCAGTTTCCGGCAATACCGTTTTTGCTTACCAGTTCCGTTACGGCCAGGGGCGTATCGGCGGCAAAAGTAGTGGCCACCATGGAGGTTCCGGCTACCCACCAGGTCAGGTTGCGGCCCCCCAGGAAATAATCGGTAAGGCTGCCGCTGGCTTTGTCTTTAAAATAAAGGCCGATGCCCAGCGAAAGCGCAAAGAATGCAACAATAATGATCCAGTCAATCAGGTGTAAGGTCATGAGAAAACAGTATGGGAAATTGCTTTAAAAGTAAGGAAATTGTTTGAATGATTCTTGTCTGAACTATGATTTGTAGGATTTAGGGATTTCAGGATTGTACCCCACCAAAATGGCTAAAAGAAGGGGAGGACTTTAAATGCCCTGAGCTGACTTTCTACTGGTTGTAGGATTTCAGCCTTCGAAGGCCAACCACCCCCAACCCCTCCTTTGAAAGGCGGGGAGCTTAACCTCACCCCAGCCCTCTCCTAAAAACAGGAGAGGGAGCCTTACTAACTTATTTCAATATGACTTTTTTAGCATTTAAACCTACCGTTTCACTTAAATAAACCTAGCTTCCCCAGTCAACTTCAAAACACATTTGTTAAAACCTGGCAATGCAGCAGCTCCCCGCCTGGACAGGAGGGGTTGGGGGTGGTTGACTTCCAGGGCCGAAAGTTAAAAGCTAAAGAAAACCCAACCTATGAAATACCTGATCTCCTTTAAAACTCCAAAATCCTGTACATCCCTTAAATCGTGTTTAAACCAAACCAAAAAATCCTAAAATCCTTTCATCCTAAAAATCCTAGTTCAGACAAATTTTCGCAACTTTACAATCCCAAAAAACACTCTACTTTATGAAACCAGCCGCTTCCAAAACCTTTCAAATGACCGCCACCACCCAGTTCGGGCTGGAAGAAATTCTGGCGGAAGAACTTTACCAGTTAGGCGCAAAAAATATTGAAGTAGGCAGCCGGGCGGTGCGTTTTATGGGCGACAACAAACTGATGTACGAAGCCAATTTGTGGTGCCGCACAGCGGTTAGAATTCTGAAACCCTTCGCCAATTTCCCGGCCCGCGACGAACGCGATCTGTACAAGCAGGTTCAGAAAATCGACTGGAGCGAATACCTGGACGTGGACAGCACCTTTGCCATCAGTTCGGTAGTAAACCAAAGCACGTTCGAACATTCGCTTTTCGTAAGCCAGCTTACCAAAGACGCCATTGCCGACCAGTTTCGCGATAAATTCGGCAAACGCCCTTCCGTAGACCTCGATAACCCGGACGTGCGCATTAACCTGCACATGCTCGAAAACCGCGTGAATCTGTCGCTGGATTCCTCCGGCGATTCGCTGCACAAACGCGGATACCGCCTGCAAACCAACGTGGCGCCGCTAAACGAAATCCTGGCGGCCGGCCTGATCCTGCTTACCGGCTGGGATAAAAAAACGCCTTTATACGACCCGATGTGCGGTTCCGGCACCATCCTGACCGAAGCCGCCATGATCGCGCACAATGTTGCGCCCGGTTTATACCGCCGCGATTTCGGTTTCACGCACTGGAAAGATTTCGACGAGGAACTTTTCAAGCAGGTAATTAAAGACGCCCGCGCCCAGGAAGACCCGGACAACGACGTGTTAATTGCCGGCTCCGACATCGACCGTGATTACGTGGAAGCCGCCCGCAATAACATTTCCAGCGCCGAGCTCGACGATTACATCCGGGTGAAAACCGCCGACTTTAAAGAAACCCAGAAGCCCTCCGAAAAAGGTATCCTGATCGTGAACCCGCCTTACAACGAACGCCTGGTAAACGAAAACATCAACGACCTCTACAAAATGATCGGTGACACCCTCAAAACCAATTACCAGGATTGGGACGCCTATGTGTTTACCGGAAACCTGGAAGCCGCCAAAAACATCGGCCTCAAAACCTCCCGTCGCATCCCGCTTTTCAACGGTTCCATCGATAGCCGTTTGCTGAAGTATGAATTGTATAGAGGAAGTAAGAAGGAGAAAGGGGAGAAGGAGTAACTATGGAAAGAAGTTACGAAGAATTTAAAAATTCCTGTCTTAAAGGTATAAGTGAGTTACAGGAGGAATTTACGAATCTGTATAACTTGAATGATTATCCGGAATGGTATTATGACCACGACTTAGGGATATTCACTTTTAAATTTGAAAGCAAAAACCTTTATTTTAAATATGTTGATGTTGGTTCTTTTTCCAGAAAAGCAAAAACCTGGTTTTGGGCTTGGGCAAATTCTGATACACCTCAGCACGTAACGAGGGGATTAGAAAAAGTTAAGCAATTAGGTGAAGAGAAAAATTTTTCTGAACTCACTACAGATTTGCTGGAAGGTGATGAATATACTGGTTGGGCATTAACTGCTATTACAGCCAAGTTACTTAATGGAATTGGAATTTATAGAGCGGTTTCAGATGAATTGGAAATGTATTTTGTTTTCAAAAATGAAATAGGCCAAGAGCAATTCAATGACATAAAGGGAAATAAAGTTCTTTGTGATTGCCATGGGCCAGGGAAACCTGCTTTTATTTGCCAGCATATTATTGCAAAAACGGGCGAAGGATTTAATGAAGCTTTTCCGTCCGATCCTGAAGATTTAGATGAAGAGGAAGAATATATGGCGTGGTGCGATGATTGCGAAAAGGAATGGTTGAAGAAAGAGGAATGGAATAAAGAATCTATGGCTTTCGCCGATTTTAGAGTGGTTTGTAATGAATGTTATTTTGACTGGAAAGAGCGGATTTTAGGCTATAGAAAGGGAGAATAAATGTTCTATTGGATTCCTGCTCTTTCGGATTTTAATCTGGTTGGCATCAAATAAACTATAATTCCCTATCCTTTACAGCTGAAAAAATTAGAATAACAATTTTGTCCTAATAACATAACCAAAAGAAAAGATGCCGTTAAGATTGTTAATGCTGATCGCTTTTCTTTTGGTAAACCTAAAGGCATCTTCTCAGGCATCGCAAGCCGATTTTAATTATGAGCCACCTGCAAACCCTGCCGGGCTTAAAAAATTAGCGCTTTGGTCTACCCACTATTTTGTGCATACCTTTAAATCCGGCGGCAACATTCCAATTGTTTACCGGAATGGAAAACCTTCCGGTTTGTTTGCCAACACCTGCGATTTTTGCGAAGCTTCTTTACAGGGTAGCGCTTACATAACGGATGCTGACGGAACTGTAAGCTTGGTTAAATACGCCAGAACCGGCGCCAGAACGTTTGCCAACTGCAGGGAATGCGAAAAATTTTCAGATGGTAATAAAACTGGGAATTGGGGAAAAACCCTCTGGATCAAATCAAATGGCTTTAGCGGTGCGCTAAGACGATATAAAATAATTCCCTTCCGCACTATTTCAGTAGATAAAAGAAAAATTCCTTTTGGCACCGTGATCTATATTCCGAAGGCAAAAGGGCAAACCATTGAATTGCCAAATGGAATAAAATTTATTCACGATGGTTATTTCTTTGCGGCAGACCGGGGTGGCTTAGTTAAAAATAATCACATCGATCTGTTCACCGGTATTTCTACCGAAAACCCTTTTCCTGAAATAATTAAATCAGACAAGAGCAACACCTTCGAAGCCTTTATTGTAACGGATAAAGAAATAATAAACTCCCTGAAAAGGGCGCATAGTAAATAAGGCTTGAATGGTGGTTAGAAATAAGAAAGTTGACAAAAATGGATAAAATCTGCTCTTTCGGATTTGTAATCCGAAAGTAAAGAGCCGCGGATTTGTAATCCGCCTTGCAGTCCGGGATACTATAAAAACGTTATTCTTTTTCGCTGAAAAAGTCGGATTGCAAATCCGAAACGCAAAACTTCCGGATTACAAATCCGGAAGAGCAAATCACAAAAAAACGCTATCCTTTTAAGCTGAAAAACTCACTCCAAAAATCAGAACAACTTCCATTAAGAACCTCCCCATCTCCACTACCCAAACCGCCCCACCAGCATCTTCCTGCACCATTCCTTAGCCAGCATCCAGCGCTGGAGCAACTTCTAAAACAAAAAAACTCCTTCCTCACCATTTCAGCAAAAGCTGTTTCCGGAAAAGCAGGAGCTTTTTGCTTAAAAGCCGGGCGTTTTATTTCTTGTTCGCTTTGGCCCAATCGTTGTATTCGTACACGTGTTTTAGTTTGTTAATAAAGCCGTAGCCTTTTTCTTTATCGGCAATTTTCTTCGCCAGTTCCGGGTAATCGCTTACATAATCGGCCAAAACTTTTTTATAACTCATGATCCAGGCCGAACCCGACATATCGGTTAAAACCCCGTTTTTGTAACCATAGTTATTCCGCTGCAACTTCGATTCGTCGATGTTGTAGGCCCGCTTGTTTTCCGGTAATCTTAAATTCCGTTTCACCCGGGTCCTGTTCGGGTCGCCTTCTTCAGAATAGTACTCAAATAAAGAAATAGGGCCTTTCACTTCTCTTAGCAAAAACACTTTCCTGTTGGGGTCTTTGTCTTCGGCCATTGGGAAAGTAACATAATGCCTGGCGCCTACTTTGTATTCCTTTACATCGTTGGGTATAAACGTAAAATCTGCTATCGGATTAGGCGTATGTATGTTATTGTAAACCAACACTTCATACTGGTTTTCTACCTTATTTGAGTTTAACAAATAACCCCTGATCGTATCGTTGGAATTGGTAACCACGTAACCTTTGTAACGGGTATTAATGTTATTCATCAGCGGCTCATCGTTCTGCGCCATGCTGTTGGTTACAAGCCCGAAAATCAAGGCACATAAAAGTAAACTTTTCTTCATTTTAATTTTAAAAGATTTCGATTTAGCAAGTTGGTTTCTTAGAAAAACAGCAATAAGGAGAATGGTTTCAGTTTCCTGAAAGTTAAAAGCCGATCGTTCTGAATTAAGTTCCTGTTCTCCGGTCTATTAGTCGCTTTATAGTTTTTGGAGTCTGCAAATCCAGCAATACCGGGAGCAAGCATCTGATCAGAATCTCTAAGGCCTTTATTTTACAGATTGAGGATTCTATAATTAAACTCACCTGATCCAACCATTAAGGAAGTTTTCTAAAGAACCTATCCGGGTCAAATTCATAAGGCCAGCACTATTACCTAGAACGGTCCGGCCTGATGCTCATTGAAGCCGAATTTATCTATCCCAAAATAGGATGCCAAGTGGTTGACCAGAATTGCATTTATGGTTGAGAGTACAAAGGTTGAAAGCGGGCAAAAAGCTGCCAAATTTAATCAGATTAAACCAATTAGTCAGGTATATTAAACTTTAAAGATGAATCAAAAGTCCAAAAAAGGACAGGCCCGTAAAAGTGCCAATTTATAAGTTTAATTATAATTTCTGTCAAGTTTTGGATAAATGCTTGCTTTACGGTTTAAGATAATTATATTTAAGAATTAATATTAAGCCCTGCAATATGCAAGTTATATACCGTTACGAGTTTACCAGGCTGTATTTCGATAAGGATAACAGGTTATTGTATATAAAATGGCAAAATTCCATTACCAGCGAAGATTATATGATCGTAATGCGGAAGATGCTAACGCTTACCAAGGAGCTTGATATTAAATTCTGGCTTTCTGATGGCCAGGACACGGAAGAGATCTCTATTGGCGATAAAAACTGGTCAACCGATTATTTAAAAAACTTCCTGGGCCAGACCAAAATAACCAAAATTGCCCGGCTGGAAACCCGAAACCCCGACTATGAGCATCTGGTAAAAAGCCTGGTATTACCAAGTTTTAACGACGGTACTTTTAAAATGGAAGTCCGGTATTTTAAATTGCTTCAGGATGCCCTGCATTGGTTAGACCTGGAGTTTCCTGTTTCTGAAAACGCTTTTTTAACCTCTCACGTGTTGTATGAATTATATTGAAATTGCCGCGAACCAGATCTTAGTTGATGCTCCGCACCTTACCATTGAGTACGATGAGGTGAACGAATGGATCTATGTGAACTGGATAGGCGACCAGACCGTAGCAACAGCCAAAGATGGCTGCGAAAAGATCGTAAAAGCGGTTATGCAGAAAAGATGTACCAAAGTGCTAAACGATAATTCCGACGTAAATAACGATTGGATAGAAGTTGCCGAATGGCTGGCCAAGAACTGGTTTCCGCGCCTTTACATTGCCGGCTGTTTTTATTTTGCCTGGGTATATTCGCCCAGCCTGGAATGCCGGTTGTCCATAGAAGAAACCCTGCGTTTTCTGAATGTTCCTACTAAAACCCTGATATTTGAAGACCAGGAAATTGCCGGCAACTGGCTTAATGATATGGTTTAATTTAAAACGGTATCCTTTAAAGCCAAAAAAGTATTCAACCCGATAAGTTTCTTCAAAGCTTCGGCCACCACTTGCGGCAATTTGGCATCTAAAAAGCTCCCCTCTTTAACAAGGAGATGGTTGGGGCAATGCTGTCAACTTAAGCGATTTTGCGTCATCCCGAACATTCCTGAGACGGGAGTCGAAAGGACCCAGCGCAGCTGATGAGGGAACTTATACGTACTCCTATGGCGGAGCGAGCGAAGCAAGAACTGCCTTTCTAGTGGAATGGCCCCATAAGTTCCCTCCGCTGGCGCTCGGGATGAAGCAAAAAAAATTAAATTAATATTCCTTAAGTTGACAGCATTGGGGGTTTGGGGTGGTTGGTTTCTGCTGCCAGAGAAACGCTGGATTTTTAAGCTAAAAAACTCAAATTAGCGGCCTTATAAAAATCCCTCAGCTATCGCCCGGAATGACGAAAAAAGCTATGCTTTTAAGCTCAAAGCCTCAATTCAAATACTTTACCTGCACAAAACAATCCGAACTCCTGCCTTTATCATCCGCACAGGAAATCTTGATTTGCCCCGGTTCCGGTAAAAAGAACACTTTTTCGTGTACCAAAGCCTCTTTGTAGAATTTATCATTCACGTACCAATACACTTTTTTCACTTCCTTATCGGCCTGCGCGCTCAGCAGTAATTGCTGCTTTTCTTCCCGCTCCACCAGGTATTCCGAACCATCGGCCGGCGACGCAATGAACGGCGCATTTTCGGCAAAAACCCTTGAACAGGCTGGGTTGTGCATTGGTAATTTCTGGTAGGGAATGCGTTCGCGTTCGTAAAAAGCCACCAGTTCGCGCGGTTCGTTCGGGTAGAATTTTTTGATGTAACCGTTAGGCGGTAGGCAATCGCGGCAGTAAGAAAATTGCTCATCCCCGGAAACGAACATTCTTCGTAAATGGCTGCATTTCGGGGTTTGCGTGATGCCGGGCAGAAAGTAATCCATTTGCTCGTTCTGACAGAATTCTTCCGGCGCCAGCCCACTTTCGGTGCAAACGGAACGGAAAGCCAGGGCGGCCGGCGGCGTGTACCATTCGTTGGAGGAATTGTAATCCAGAGCGTTGAAAAGGTCGAAGAGGAGGGGCGTGCCGATATCGGTGCCGGTGAGGGCGGGTACTCCCACACCGTTGAAATTGCCCACCCACACGCCGATGGTGAAATGCTTGTTGTAGCCGATGCTCCAGGCGTCGCGGCGGCCGTAGGAAGTACCGGTTTTCCAGGCGATCTTCGGCAAATGCATACTGCTGGCATACGTATTCGGCAAATCCGGACGGGTAAGCTGGGCCAGAATTTCAGTAGTTAAATAAGCCGCCGACGGCGAAAAAAGCGGAATGGTTTGCGGTATGGAATCGGTCTGGAGCCATTGCAGCGGCGCGTATTTTCCTTCGTTGGCAAAGGTCGCAAACAGGTTTCCCAATTCTTCCAGTTTCACCCCGCAGCCGCCCAATACCGAAGACAAACCCAGTTTTCGTTCGTCTTTTTTCACCTGCTCAAAACCGGCCTGCTTCAGTTGCTGCACAAAAATATTCACGCCCATTTGCTCCAGGATCTTCACCGCCGGCACGTTCAGCGAATACGCCAGCGCTTTTTCTACCGTAATGTTGCCGTTGAATTTCTTGTCGAAGTTTTCGGGCTGGTAGCCGCCAAAATCAGTCGGCACATCGGTCAGCGTCATTTTCGGCGTGATCAATCCCCGGTCGAAAGCCAGCGCATACAAAAACGGCTTCAGCGTACTGCCCGGCGACCGCACGGCCCGGATGCCATCTACCTGCCCATAATTTTCGATATCTTCAAAATTGGAAGAACCAACATAAGAAACTACTTTTCGGGTGCGGTTATCGATCACCAAAACGGCCGCATTTGTGATGCCCAGGCTTTGTAGCCGCTGCACGTAATTGTTGGTGAGCACTTCGGTTTTAGTTTGTTCCTGCCGGTCTAAATTGGTGCGGATGATGGGCTGCTGCGGAAATTGCCGGAGCAAACGGTAGGAAAAATGCGGCGCAAACTTCGGAGCCGCGTGACGTTTGGCAATTAAAGGTTCTTGCAGCGCATCTTCAATTTCCTTTTCCGGAAACAAGGCTTCCTGCCGGAAATACTGCAGCCAGCGGTTCCGTTCCTTTAAAATGGCCGGGTTGTTCCTGCCTAAAACCAGCGAAGTCGGGCGGTTGGGAATGATGGCAAGTGTAACCGTCTGGGCCAAGCTTAGGTAGTTGGGCGGTTGCTGAAAATAAAGCAGGGCCGCCGATTTCACCCCTTCGATGTTGCTGCCGTAAGGCGCCAGATTCAGGTAAAACTGCAGGATCTCGGCTTTGCTGAAATACCATTCCAGTTGCAGCGCCCGGAAAAGCTCTACCATTTTGTTGCCGTACGTCCGTTCTTTGGGCTCCAGCAAGCGCGCCACCTGCATCGTGATGGTGCTGGCCCCGCTGGTTTTCCGCCCCCGCACAACGTTGTTGAAAAACGCTCGCGCAATGGCCGCCGGATTTACGCCCGGGTGCCGGTAAAAATATTTGTCTTCCTTGTAAACAATGGCGCGCTGCAGCGTGGGGGTAATTTCATTCAGTTCCGTTTTCATCCGCCACTTCTGGTTGTGGTTCAGGAACGCGTGCAGCACCGTGCCATCCGCAGCCGTAACCAGTGGGGAATAATTGAGGTTGACTTTTAAGGGGAAGAGGAAGTTGAGGAAAAACGCTAGGGAAATGAGCCCAAAAACCGGTGCTAAAATCCAACGGGCAACGGCGCGTAGTGAGCGGTTGCGGAGGAAGGTTTTGAAAGTTGGCTTTTGGAATGAAGGCATAAAACTAACTTTATGCTGAATATTAAAATCAAGCGAAGGTTAATAGCTGGAAGAAGCAACTCAGAAATCAGGAATTAAGCCATTTTTCTGCTTCAATAGCGTCGGTAAAGGTTTTAAATAAAAAGCCTGGTTCTGTGGAGCTAACTACCTCTTTTACTATTTTTTCCCGATCCGTATTTGGCGAAATAACCCGGGCGCCTCTAACCAGCCGGGTAGCTTTCAGATCGCCGGCGAATCTGGCAACCAGCGCTGAATAATCTTCCTGTTCCATATCAATTACCGATTTGCGGGCATCTACCAATAATTTCTTTACATCGTAGGCGCGCACATTTTCTAAAATTATATCCAGGGCCCGTCTGAATTCCGGAACAATGCCATAGTTTATGCTGGGCATATCTACAAAAAGAATATCGGTAGCGGGGTTATAATCTAACTTAATAAGCGCGTTCTGGTAGAGGATCATAGAGTGGACTCAGGCGTTTGAGTTACCAAGATAGCCAATAAATGGGGCATAAACTAAGGTAGTAAAATAGAAATGAAACCTGAAAGCCAAGGGTTATAGAAGGAGATAAGAAAAAGGTTTTATTGAGACTATTTAAAAGTAATTAAGCATTTCCGATGTCAGATAACAGGTCGTCTTCAGATTTGTTGAAAATTGAATAGCCATACAACCTACAACTTCGATGAAAGACCCTTTGGAAAGTCAGGTTAGTTCTGCAGCTTGACCTAAAGAAAGACGCTCTCTTTGATATAACTCGCCTGATAAGATTATTTTTAGCTCCGGTTTGTTAATGTCCAGGTTTTCAAGAAGGTTAAAGCTTGTGGTCCGCATTTTGATTTTGTTCTTAAGTAAAGTACATAAAATTCGAAAGTAAACTGCTCATCCGAATTCACCTTTGATAAGACTTTTCTTGCGGTTTATTTTTGTGTATGCCCCATCTAAATGATACTTGTTCTTTATCTTCAATTGGAGATATTTTAATATAATAACCTTTATTCTTTAAATCTAAAATATAATCCCAATGTCTTAGGATTTGAGGTCTTGGATTAAATTGGTTTATTGGTAAAATATTCTGGAGTTCTTGTATTGGAGTTAGACAATTATTATTTAATGTTTTAATTTGAGAAAGACCTATTTCACACACAGTCCAAAGAGTTTTATCCTCAAATTCAAATACTGGGATCTCACTTTTTTCAATTGGTGAATGTTTGTAAATATTAATTATGGTTTCATTTTTCTTAGGTGTTCTGAATTGTTCAGTTAATGGTGTTGAATTTCCTTTCAAAAGTTCTTGTTGAATTGATTCTAAATCTAAATTTTTTAAATGTTCAAATTTAGAAAACTTCCTTTCTATTAAATCTTGCAAAAAATTAAAATACGAGGTATAGTCACTTAACTCGTTAATTAAATTCCCGTGTAAGCTAGATTTACTAATTTCAACACTATGATCCCACCAATAATTATGGGTTAAATAATCACGTTTTTGGTGGAAGTTATTTAGTAAATGCAACTCATCTTCACTAAATAACTTCTGCTCAAACAGTTCTCTTTTTAATTGACCAAAAGTCATAATGGATTTCTCATAAAGCAACTCATCGTATCTTGATTGAGTAATTGTAGAATGCTGCTGATAGTTTAAAAGAATAATACTTGATAAACCTTTTTCAATGCATTGAATTTGATACATTAACCTTCCAAAATAGGCAAATATTTCCTTGATTGATTCTTCCTCAGGGTCCATCAGTTTTTATTTAATTTCCCTAATTATTCTTAACCTTCTTTCACTTTTACTCTGGATAACTGGGATCCAGAATATATTAAATTTTCCTATTAATTCGGCTTGTATTCTTTCAACAGATATTTCATTTGTATCAATTTCAAGATTAAAAGTTTCAATGACTTCAATTAAGGTATTTTGAATTGATAATTTTCTTTCATTTTTTTCAGGAAATCTGAGTATTTGACCTTCGAATTCTTGTAAACCTTTCCTAATTTTTATGGCCTTTGGCTCAGAAAAAATATAGCATAATTCGTGATTTATAATACTTTCTCGACTATAACAGATTTTATGGGTATTATCTGAAGACAATGGATGATCTGGTTTAATAAATTGTTCAAAATCAATTGAACATACAAAGTCCATTGCATTGATTGGAGAAGCTCTCAAGAATTCCTCAAAAGCAAGATCATCATTGTTTGTTTTGCTATAATCAAATAATGGGGAAATATATCTTACTATATATCCTTTCGATGCAGCTTTCTTTAGAAGATTAAATTGCTCAGATGGTAAACTGTTCTTTATCCAAAGTCTAAAAAATGGAGGGTCAATGTCGGGAATTTTTCCATTAAAGATTTCTGATGCGTTTCTAGTTTTCAAAATTTCAACCATTTTAAATTGAAAAAATAGATTAGAATTAACAATTAAGTCAGCACCAGCTATATCTAATGTTGGATCTCCTTCTTGACGAAGTGTCGGGAAAAGAAAAGTAATATCTTCAAGTTTATTTAAAAGTAAGTATTTGTGGAAAAAGGTAAGTGCAAATTGTGTTTCGCTAATTCGTATGTACGCCATTTTTTGTTCTATTTATATTGATCATTGATAATTAAACTCTCAATATCCTACCTAACCCCCACAATCCCACTTCCCCAGTAAGAATGATACTCCGCATTATACATTGCATCAGCACTCACCGGACCCATTTTGTACTGCCCTTTGCTTACTGCTCTAACTAAGTAGTAGAAGTTTTTCGGGCTGCTGGTGGCAGTGGTGAAGAGGTTGATCCGGTCGTCGCGGATGTCGAAATAATCGGGGGTGGCGGCGTCTTTTACCCAAGCCATTTCGGGCACGGCGCCAATGCGCGGATTCTCAATTTCGAAGCCGGCCGGCAGGATGTCGGTGATGGCAACGTTTTCTACGGAGTTGCTGAAATCGGAGGCCTGGATCGTGAGTTTTACCACGATAAGGTCGTTGAGGGCGAAGCGGTTGCCGGTAATTTCGTTGCCATTGCGGTCGTAGAAATGCTTGCGCACTTTCAGATAATTGTCTTCCTCTTTGTAAGCGCCCGTCGGACTGATGCCTTCCTGCTCCCAAAAATAGTACAGGCTGCCGCTGCCGCTGGTTTTAATGCTCAGGTTTTGGTTGGTGAGGTTCTGCGTGAGCACCAGTTCGTCGCCTTTAAAACTGCCGATCTGTTTGCCGTTGGCCGTTACCGTGGCGGTGATGTTCTGGTTCGCATTGGCTTTGGAAAGCTTGCCCAGGGCCAGCAAAGCAAAGGCGCGTTCCTGGGTGTTGAGCCAGCGTTCCGACTTCAGTTGTTGCGATAAATGCCGCGCCATTTCGCCAATGGCCGGATGGTTGGGCTGGGCGGTGAGCAGGGCGTTCAGGGCCAGGGCTTCGTCGCGGATGGCGGAGTAAAAGCTGCCCCAGAGTTCGCGTTTCGAGTTTTCGCCAGAGAAACTTTTCGGAAGTAAGGCGAGGAAATTACGGTTGTTGCCATACATTGCAAAGGTGCTGGCCAGCAGATATTTGCTGTCGATGGCGAGCAGGCCGGGGTTGGCTTTGTAGTAATTCATTGCCGAAACGTCGTATTTATTTACCAGTGCCAGCACGTAAAGCGAATAGAAAATTTCCTTTTTGGCGATGGTTTTGGTGTGCTCTTTTCCCTTTTCGTCATAAAAAGTATAGCGTTCCGTTTCCCGGGTTTTCAACTTCATTTGTAAATACTCGAACATTTTGTTCAGCATCTTGGCGTTCACCTGGAAACCAGCACGCTGGGCTTCCAGCAGGAAATGCGCCGCGTAAGCCGTACTCCACCAGCTTTCCATATCGGTGCCCGGCCAGTAGGCCATTCCGCCGTTGTAAAGCTGCATTGTTTCCAGTTTCCGGATGGCTTCCTGCACGTTGTAGTCGGGGTTGTAGCGGGTGGCTTTTTTATCCTGCTTTAAACTTTTGGCCAGGTCGGCGTAATAAATTTGCGGGAAAGCGGCCGAAATGGTTTGCTCCACGCACCCGTACGGGTACTGAATTAAATATCGCAGATCACCGGCAAACTGCACCATCGGCGATTTGCTGACAATGAGGCGCGCGGAAGCAGAGCCCGGCATAAAATCGGTCTTAAAGCTGATGTCCTGACTTTTTCCGGCCGCAACCATACCGTTTCCGGAAACCTTTTGCAGCGAAGCCGGCGGCCGCACCGAAATGTCGGTTTTCTCCCGGAACGTTTCGTTCAGCGCGTTCACCGTTACCAGCACCGAACCGTTGCCGATGCTGTTTTTCGAATACACTTTAAACGTAACCTGCTTTTCGGAATTCGGCTTGATCTGCACGGTTTGGCTTGTATTTCCGGAAGCCTGCAACGGACCGGAAAGCTGCAATTTGGCCGTAGCCGAAGTTGGTTTGGAAGTGGTATTGCTCAGCGTAACCGGCACCGAAACGGTATCGCCGGGGCTTAAAAACCGGGGCAGGGCCGTAGAAATTACCACCGGGTCGGCTACTTTTATGAATTTCTCCGAAGCCCCGAACGCATTGTTTTTGTACGCCACCGCCATTACGCGCAAGGCCCCCGAAAACTGCGGAATAGGCACTTTGTAACTTACTTCGCCGTTGGCATTTGCCGTTAATTTTCCGCTCCAGAACGTTACCAGTTTCACGCGTTTGCTGGTGAGCGGGTTAACGCGTTTGCTCAGGTCATAGCCGTCGCCGCCGAAGCTGGAACGCTTGCCGCTCAGTTCGGGAAACAGGAAAGGGTAGAGGTCGAAAGGGTTAACTTCCAGGGCGCGTTTCTGGTAGAAAAATTTGAACGGGTCGGGCGTTTCGTAATTTTTTAATTGCAGAATTCCTTCGTCTACCACGGCCAGCGTAACTTCGGCATTTGGCGCCGTTTTTACGTTTATGGTTTGCGTTTTCTGGCTGCGGCTTTGCACCGGCGCGGAAATATTTACGGCCAGTTTCGTGCTGCTTTTCGCTACCATTAAGGGCTTGAAACCGCGCGCCACAGTGAGCGGCAAATTGCTGTTCGCCGTCATTTGCCGGATGGCCGTAGCCGTGATGTACACGTTCGGCAAAAACGCATCTTTGATTTCCAGGTTTAGGCTGGCTGATTTTTTATCCGTTGGCAGGTAGTAGTGTTCGTACACTTTATTCGCGCTCCACCGTTACCAGAATTTTTCCCGCAAACGGACTCTTGAACAGGATATTCGCTTTTTCGCCGACTTGGTATTCCGCTTTGTCGAACTCGATGGTTACTTCGCCTTCGTTGTTTACTTCAAAAGAATTGCTTTGCGTATCGCCGTAGCCGTAGGCATAAAACTGCTGGCTCACGTACGTTTCCGCCCCGGCCGCCGCACGCGTATTTCGTATTCCCCGGAATTCAGCGGATTGAAATTAAAGGTGGTGCCGTTGCCGGAAATGGAAACATCCCGCGAAGTGATAACCTGTTCGCGCATCTGCGAATTGTAGCCATAACGGCCACCTTCTCTTCCTTGAACCACCGTTTCCCAAACCTTCCGGATTATCTGCACATTGGCCGTAGCGTTTTGCAACGGTTTTCCGGCTTTGTTCAGAGCAATCAGTTGGATTGGTAAAATCTGCCGCGTATTTACCCAGCGTTCGAAATTCTTAATCCCGAAGAAGGCGTTTTGCGTAGGTACTTCGAAGGTTTTCATCCGGTTTACCGGCCGGCCGGTTTCGTCGAAAACCGTAGCGAAAACCTTACCTTCCAGCACACCTAAATCTTTGTAATCGGGTACTTTGTAGCTCTGGCTGGCAAAACCTTCTTCGTTCGTTTCGCCGGTCTTTAATTCATTCTGAAAACTTGTATTGTTGGCGCCCTGCAGTTCGAAATAGTAATCGCTATGGTTTTTAGGCGAAAAAGTCTTCCGCTTCAGACTGAAATCGAATTCGTATTTGCGGTTGGCGGCCGGCGGCCCGAACAGATTGGTGGCGGTGATGGAAGCCGTTTGCGTTTCGCCCGGTTTTACGTCCGGTTTCTCAATTTTCAGGTCTACTTTAATGCGGTCAGGGATGAATTCTTCTACGGATATTTTTTTGGAATTCAGCAGCACATCGTTCCCCGAATAAACTTCCAACGTGTATTGTCCCGTCATCGAAGCAGGTGGCAAATAGAAATCGGATTGGAAAGCACCCTGGGAATTTAAGGTCTGGCGGTAGGCTTTGTATTCGCGGCCGGTGGGCAGGAGCAGTTTTATTTTTACCGGAATATTGGCCAATGTTTTCCAGTCCTGAGTACGTAAAATGGTGTTCACGTGCACCGTGTCGCCGGGGCGGTAAATATCGCGGTCGCCGTAAATGAAAGCGTCGTATTGCGCCGGATTGCTGCGCAAACCACCAACCTCAAAACGCGACGTTTCCACGCGGTTAGTTTCCAGGATCATAAAGTTGAAATCCTGACCTTTTTGCGCCGAAACCATACCGATCTTGAAGTGCTTGTTCAGCGGCGAACCGGTGAATTTTGCTACCCCGTTTTTATCGGTGGTAACCGATTGCACAACCTGGTTATTCGTGCTGATGAAGTTCACTTTTATGCCGGGCAGCGCCGCCGTAGATTTTATGGAATTCGCAAAAACCAATACTTCTTCCGGGCCTTGCCGCGCAATTAAGCCGATATCGGAAACCGAAATAATTTTGGAAGCCTGCAAATATTGCCGCTCCGTATCCTGGATCTGCACCACGTAAATGCCTTTGAATTCGGAGTTGTAATCCAGATCGGCCAGGCTTAAATTCAGCAGGGTTTGGTTGCCGTTTTTCGGCAGGTTTTTGGTGTCGTAGGTGCGGCTGGAAACCACGTCGCCGAAATCGGAAGTGTTGTAATAATTGTAGGAACGGTCCACATATTCGCCGTCTTCGTTGGGTTGGTAATCTTCCTCCGATTCGTAATCGTAGCCGTATTCTTCGCCGGTGCGCATAAAGGTGTGCACGTTATTGGCATACACCCGCGCAATGGTCACTTTCACCTTCGGCACATCTACCAGGTTCACGGCTAAATTCCGGTTTCCGGCCGCGCCCAGATAAAACGCTTTGGTATTCGCAAAACTCACTGACGGCTGCAATTCGCCAAAAGAAACGTACTGTGAATGTTCTTTGCCCAGCGGAATGCCGAACATACTTTTCAGCTCTTTGGAGATAACGATCTGGTAATTTTCGCCGCTCCGGAATTTTCCGCGCACTTCAAAACCGTTGTCGTGCGCCTCTACCGTAACCGGAACGGTAGGGGAAATGCTGATAAAACCCGCCAGCTTTTCGGCCTGCACCGGCTGGTTCATAAACACGTTCATCACACCTTCGCCTTCCACAAACGACCCCGTAATTTCCGCCACCTGGAACACGCCTTTCGGCGGAATTTCAGATTGAAGCGTTAAGTTTTCCGGGGTTTTCCAGTTGCCGCCCACCGGCTGCAACCCTTTATCGATCACAATTTTCAACGGCATGCTTTCCGTCTGGTTTTCCGCCAAAGCCGGAATGGTGAAGCCCACTGTCTGGTCAATTTCTGAAGTAGCCAGTTCCGCTTTTACTTCTTTGCCATCCACGAAAATATGCGCCAGCCGGTCCACATCCGTCGGTTTTACCGGGTAGTTGAAATTCACATTTACTCTGATATCCACCGCATTGGCTTGCCGCGCCGACATTGTCCAGTAAACCTGCGTGCCGGTTAGCGAAAGCAGTGGCGTATGAAAAACAATGCTATCTTCTTTGCCCAGTTTTGGTTTGTCTTTGCTCAGGTTGGCCAAAGCCGGTTGCAGCTTGGCAACGTATTGGGTGCTGGGCGCAAACGGCTCGAAAGGGGAGAAGGTCAGTTCCCGGGAATTGCTCCAGCGGAACTTGCCTCTCACCGCCGGTTTAAAGCTGATATAAGCCGTAGAATCCCAACGGTTCAACAGCGAATCGCCGACCACATCTTTGTTGAACCGGAAAACCAGGTTCTGGTGCTGGGCAATTTCTTCGTCGAAGTTGCGGCTTTCTACTTCCAAGGTGTTGGAGAGTTTGGAGCAGCTGGCTAAAAGGACAAAAAACGCCAGGAAAAATGAGGTGAAAAGTCGGTTTTGGAAGATAGTTCGGGCAGACATAGAAGGGAGGATTTCTTGCTTCTAATGTACTGAAATTCGGTTAATACGTAGGCTAATTTCCGGTAAAAATATTTTATTTTCAGGCTGAAAACCATACCGTTTCGCCTATAAGCTTTCCGACAGAAAACCTGTACTTCACGCAATTGCTTTTCGTGCAGGAAGGAAAAGAGAACCTGTTTTTGGAGTATGAAGCGAAGGTCTTACCAATCCTGCCGAAGTATAATGGAAAGTTGCTTTACCGGCTGCGGCCGAAGCCTGAAACCTATGTTGCCGCCCTGGAAGAAAAGTCATTTGAAATTCACCTGGTAAGCTTTCCATAATACGAAGATTTTGCGGTGTTCCGGGCGGATAAGAAGCGGATGAAATATGCCGGGATGTTTAAGGAAGTATTAAGGGAAGTGATTTTAATTGGAGGCAGGATGAAGTAATGGCTACGTGACTTCCACCCCCGGATCTTTGCCCATTAAATACCCATACGGCCGGAGCTTTTTTACGTGGTCGAAAATTACTTTTACAATGCCCAGGTAAGGAATGAAAATGATCATGCCGGGAATGCCCCAGATAAAGCCGCCCAGTAATAAGCCCATTAACGTGATCATCGGGTTAAGGCGAATGCTGGCGCCGGTAATATTGGGCGTGAGCACGTAACTTTCCACCATCTGCAGAAAGATGAAAAATCCAATTAGTGCCAGCGGGTAGTAAAGTGAATCTTTGGTTAGTAAAGCAAAAAGTACCGGAATAAGGCTGCCCAAAATCGAACCGATATAAGGCAATAAATTCAGCAAGCCGGCCATTAAACCAAAGAACAGCGCATGTTCAATCCCGATCAGGAACATGCCTAACGCATTGGCTGCTGAAAGAATTAAAATTACCAGAAACAACCCAGAAACATAGGAGTTGGCCACGAAAGTTATTTTGCTGATTATTAAGCTGGGATCGCGGGCCGGTGCGCCGATAATGGGATGCGCAGATGCGTGAATACGGGAAGTAACGGCCAGGAAAACAAAGTTTTTTAGCTTTTGCCGGTAAAGCAAAAAGAAGAACCCATAAACCATGGTCAGGATAAAACTTGCTAAAACGGTACCGGTTACCCGCACAAAACCCGCTATGTAGGTACTTAACGATTCCAGGTATTCCTTCACTTCGGCCTTAAGAAACTCGTGTTGCTTTTGCGGCGAAACGTTGATTTTCGTAGCTAAAAAGCCATGAAGTTGGTTTAGCTTGGCGGTCGTGGTTCCGCTGATCTGTGGCAAGTCATTGAGCAGGTTAGTGAGTTGGTTAACCAGCAGGAAAATGACTATAATTAAAACTACCAGTACCGTTAAAATACAAACCAGCCCGGCCAGCAACCGAGACAATCCCCACTTTTCCAGTTTTCGGCTTACGGGTACCAACATCATGGCAAACAAACCGCCAATGGCAATGGGAATGAGGAAGGCAGCGGCCAATTTCATCAATCCGAAAAACAACAATAAAGCCAATAAGATCTGGTTGAACCGCTGCAAATTGGTAAGCTTGCTCATGGGTTTTCGGGCTGTTTTTGCTACCGTTTTACTGCAAAAATTGTAATTGGTTGTAAAAGAAGAATTAGCTGGCTGCAACCCGGAAACAGAGCTTTGAGGATCTTATTTTACGGGCGGATAGCGCCGGATAAGCCTACGGAAGCCCCAGATAACCAACGGCAAAAGCAACAGAAACGGCCACAGGTTCAGCAGACCAACAATAATGGAAAGCAAAATATCCCAGCCGTTTTTCAGGGCGTTTAAGATCCGGACCCAAAAACTATTGCTATTGGCTATTACGGAACGGGTTTCATAAACCTCTACCGAAACGGTGCTGTAAGCCTCCTGACTGTTAATGTAATTTATCCGGGCCTGGGCGCTTTCTATTTCCTCCAGGATCTGGCGCAGCTGGTTCTCAATCTCTAATATTTCTTTAATAGTGCGGGCCTGTTTCAGCAGATCCAGGTAGCGCTGTTCCACCGATTGTTTGGCTTTCAGGCGGGCGGAAATATCCACGAATTCGGTCGAAACATCTTCGGAAGAAATATTTTTATAATCTAAATAAGCGGCTTGTTTGGCCAGTTCTTCAACCAGGTTATCCAGGTTTTTAGATGGCACCCGGATGGTTAAAGAATTCTGCAGGCTGTTGTCGATGCGGGTTTCGTTGCTGTTCACCACAAAGCCCTGGTACCGCTTAATTATAGTTTCGATGTTGCGGATATTTTTGCGGTAATCGTTCACCTGAAAGCGGAGAGAGGCGTTGCGGATTATTTTTATCTGGGAAGGGATTTGGCTGTTGCCGTTTTGCATTTTGTTGTCTTCCCTGGTTTCTTCCGCCTCCGGGCTTCTGGCAATCGGGGGCGCTTCGGCCATCATGGCTACGTCCGTGCTTTCCGTGGTGGAATCAGCATTTTCATGTTTGTTGCACCCAGAAAAAAATACGGTAAATAAGAAGAGCGCCAGCAAGCTGACTTTTTGGAGGAAAAAGGATAGCGTTTTCATAGCAGGAGATTTTAAGCTTAATGCGAACATTGCCGGAAAAGTAACCTTTTGGCCCTAAGCTTTTTATTTACTAAGGTCCGGCTTAATACTTATCATATTATTTAGGTTTAAAAATCATTTTATGGTTTGTCTGCTTTTCGGAAATTAGTAGCAGGATCAAAAATGGAAAATGGGCAGTTACCTCAAAACCGGAGCGATGGCACTTATGCTTTTTTGTAGCTTAAGCCTGCCGTTTTTGGGTTTTGGCCAAAGTAAAACTGTTTTGTCGCGGGAAACAATCTGGCTGGGCTACATGACTTCGGTGCGGTTTTCAGAGAAGTATTCTGTCTGGAACGATTTTCATTTTGTGCCGGAAACCTTTGGCGTGGCCCGGACCGGTCTGACCCACCACCTGGGCCGGTTAAATCTTACCGGCGGCTATGCCTACCTGTGGCTAACTCCCGGAATTGGCAACCCCAAATTGAGCCGGCCCGAACACCGGCCCTGGGGGCAGGCTTTCATTTCGACCCCAATCAGCAGTTCCTGGGTGCTCAGCCAACGGGTGCGCTATGATGCCCGGTTCCGGCAAATAAGTGGCAGGTGGCGAAGTAGGGGATGGCTACAATTTTCATAACCGGGTCCGTTTTCAGGTGAACCTGCGGCATAACTTTCCGGCAGTGTGGCAGGAGAAACTGGTGCCCTTTGTAGCTGTGGCCGATGAGGTACTGGTAAATTTCGGGAAGGAGGTCATTTTCAATACCTTCGATCAGAATCGCATTTCATTAGCAGTTGGATTCCAAAGGCAAAAGCAGCAGCTTCAGGTTGGGTATATGAACCGGTTTGCCCAAACCGGCCCGGGGATTTTCCTGCAGGACCACCTCCTTTTGATCTGGGTTACCCAAACCATCGATCTTCGGAAGAAAATGAAAACTGAATAATAAATTGTTCAACCTAAACCTGGTATCCGAAACCCTGTTAATAAGGCCTGATAATAATTACGGGTTTTGAAAACGGGAGCAAGAATCTGGATGTCATTATTTAAATTAAAAAGCCTGCCTTTAAGTTAAGGCAGGCTTTTTAATAGTTTGGCTTCTAAATAAAAACGAAGCATTCTTTATAAAAATAACATTAAGGAAAGATTCCCAGGGACTGGTAACTTACGGCAATTTTTTCGGTGGCGCTGTAAAAGGCGGCGGTTCGCAGGTCTTTAATATCCGGTTTGCGGCGCATAATTTCCCGCATTTCGTGGTAGGCCAGGATCATTGTATCTTCCAGACCGGAACGAACCAGGGCAATTTCGTCGGCTCCGCTTATAATTAAAGCACGTTCCCGGGCGCCAATGGAGGTTCCGGTAGTAGTTTCTACCAGATCAACAATACGTTTCAGGCTGGCTTCTTCGGCACGGCGGCCCATCCGGCCAAACCGCACGTTCGATAAATTCTTCAGCCATTCGAAGTACGAAACGGTTACGCCACCCGCGTTCAGGTAAAGATCAGGCAGCATGAAAACGCCTTTTTGCAGCAGGATCTGTTCTGCCTCCTGGGTTACCGGGCCGTTAGCACCTTCGGCTACAATTTTAGCCTGAATGTTTGGGGCGTTGTTTACATCTATTTGATTTTCCAGGGCAGCCGGCAATAAAATGTCGCATTCCCAGGTAAGGAGTTCTTTGGAGTTTTCTACATTCGTTGCGCCGGGATAATTCAGAATAGAACCGGTTTCGGTGCGGTGTTTTACAACCGCTTCCAGATCCAGCCCGTCTTTGTTAAAAATGCCGCCTTCGCGCTCCGCAATTCCGGTAATCAGCACGCCATCGTTCTGGCAGAAATGGGCCGCGTGGTAGCCTACATTTCCTAAGCCCTGCACAATCATGCGTTTGCCCGGCATACCGGGTTCTATACCCAGTTGCTGCAGGATTTCGGTATCGTTTAAGGCTTCCCGCAACCCGAAATAAATGCCAAGGCCGGTTGCTTCGGTCCGTCCGCGGATGCCGCCCTGACCTACCGGTTTACCCGTTACGCAACCTAGTGCATTGGTTTCGCCGTGTTTAAAAATCTGGTACGTATCTGCGATCCAGGCCATTTCACGGCCGCTGGTGCCATAATCCGGCGCCGGCACATCCATTCCCGGGCCTATCAGGTTTTTCTTGATAAGCTCAGATGCATAGCGGCGGGTAACTTTTTCGAGAACTTCCACCGGCGTGGTGCGCGGGTTTATTTTTACGCCGCCTTTTGCGCCGCCAAAGGGTACATCTACCAGCGCGCATTTAAAGGTCATAAGCGTAGCCAGCGCTACAACTTCGTCTTCGTCTACGTGCATGCTGAACCTGATTCCACCTTTGGTTGGTAGCTTATGATGGCTATGCTGCGCCCGGATGCCTTCGTAAACAGTAACTTTTCCTTCATGTTCTACCGGAAAATTAATTTTGTACAGGCTGTTGCAGATTTTGATTTGTGCAATAATGCCGGGTTCTACATCAGTGTGGCGGGCAGCTTCGTCGAAATACCGGTGCACACTGTTTAGGAATTGTTTACCTTCAGTTTCCTGAGCCATAAGCAGATGGGGGTTTAGTTCGGAAATCCTTATTGAACGTGCTTCAGGCAATTGGGTTTAGAAACTAAAATTTCGGGAGTATTTTTCTTTTTTCAGAAGCTGCTATAACAAAAAAAGTCTGCAGTTTTAATAACTGCAGACTTTTTAGCAAAAAATGTTACCGTTTTTAAATGCGGGTGATCTGTGCCCCCAGGGCGTTCAGGCGTTTATCAATGTGCTGGTAACCCCGGTCGATCTGCTCCACGTTATCTATCACACTTTTACCATCGGCAGATAAAGCAGCAATAAGCAAAGCAACCCCCGCCCGGATATCCGGCGAAGTCATTTTGATGCCTCTGAGCCCCACCTGTTTGTTGTGGCCGATAACGGTGGCCCGGTGCGGATCGCAGAGAATGATCTGGGCGCCCATATCGATCAGTTTATCTACAAAGAACAGGCGGCTTTCGAACATTTTCTGGTGGATCAGGACCGTTCCTTTGGCCTGCGTGGCCACTACCAGCGCAATGCTTAGGAGATCGGGGGTAAAGCCCGGCCAGATCTGATCGGCAATGGTTAAAATGCTGCCGTCTATGTAGGTTTCGATGGTGTAATTTTCCTGGGCCGGAATATAAATATCATCTTCCCGGAATTCCATTTTAATACCCAACTGGCGGAATGTATCCGGAATAATTCCTAATTCATGGATCTGGCAGTTTTTGATTGTTAGTTCCGAACCTGTCATGGCGGCCATCCCAATGAAAGATCCTACTTCGATCATGTCCGGGAGTAATTTGTGAATTGTTCCGCCCAGATTTTCTACCCCTTCTATCATTAAAAGGTTGGAGCCAATGCCGGTGATCCGGGCGCCCATGCGGTTCAGCATTTTGCAAAGCTGCTGCAGGTATGGTTCGCAGGCGGCGTTGTAGATCGTGGTCAATCCTTCGGCCATAACGGCGCCCATCACGATGTTAGCGGTACCGGTTACGGAGGCTTCGTCCAGGAGCATATAGGTGCCTTTCAGGCGGCCGTGCGAATTGATGTGGAAGAATTCGTCGTTGGAATCGTACTGGAATTTGGCTCCTAATTTTTCTAAGCCAATGAAATGCGTATCCATCCGGCGACGGCCGATTTTATCGCCGCCCGGTTTAGGTAAATTACACTTGCCAAAGCGGGTTAAAAGCGGACCCATAATCATCACGGAACCCCGGATGGCGCGGCCTAACTTTACGAATTCTTTGGTGCCCAGGTAATCGAGGTTGATGTTTCTGGCCTCGAAGGTGTAAGTTTCATCGTCGTCGCGGGTAACGGTAACGCCCATTTCGCTGAGGAGCTGAATGAGCTTTTGTACGTCAACAATGTCGGGAATATTGGTAATGGTAACGGGTTCTTCGGTTAAAAGTACGGCGCAAATTACCTGAAGGGCTTCGTTTTTAGCGCCCTGCGGGGTTATTTCGCCGCTTAGTTTCCGGCCCCCGATTACTTCAAAAGATGCCATTTATTGATTTTTGTGTTTTTGACGGTGCTGCTGGTGCTGGCCGTGTTTTTTATGCTTGTGTTGTTGTTGCTGCGGTTCTTTCTGCGAATAGGTTTTCTGCTGCTGCACGCCCGGGCTCACATCGAATAACGTGCTGGTTTCACCGGTTAACTCGATGTTGAGTTTGCCCTGGCTTAAAATGCGCATTTCAGAAAGGATCACTTCGTCGGAAACGGTGTCTTTGTTGTAGGCTTTGTAAAGCGCTTTCATTAGTTTGCCTAATGAAATTATCGCTGCCCGGCGCTCGTCTTCGTTTTCGATCTCAATCACTTTTTGCACCAGCGCTTCTACGTTCTTGCCATAATGCTTGAACTTTGGCACTTTGGTGGGAATTTCTACGATCTGCGGTTTGTCGTTCAGGTATTCCATCGCGCTCAGCTCGAAAGGCGCATCCACATCCAGTTGCCCGTCGGACATTACGAATAAGTGGTTCCAGAGCTTTTGCTGAGCATCCTGCACGCTCCCGATGCTTGGGTTCAGACGTGCCATCAGGTTTACGAGCAATTGCGCCGCCCGCGTACGGTGGCCCCGGTCTTCGATGGTAAGAATGTATTTTACAAGGTTGTGCACGTTTATTCCGTATTCGCGCAGCAATAATTCTTGCTTAAAGGTTGAACTGGCTACCATTTTAGGTTTTTTAGAAGCTCAAAGTTAGAAATTATTTCGATGTTCGAAGATTCGATATTCGATTGTTCGGTTTCCTTACGGATAAAATTGATTTTGTTTGCTGACTTTTTAGGCCAGAAGGGATAGCGTTTTTGGTCTTATGAGTAAGCTTTGAAATCGTTTAACGGCTCATCAAAATCTGAGGACATTTTGAAAAATCCTTTGGCGCAACCAAATTTTCGTTCTTTGATTTTAGAGTTATTCTTAGATTTCAATTGCCGAACAAATGCTGCTACCTCTTTTTTCTGAGCCGGATTTAATGTTGAAATAAGATTATAAAGCTCAAGGTCTGTCACAGGATTTAAATTAATTTCTGGATTCTCTTAACTCTTCAATTATTGTTTCAGCCGATTTTTCAGAAATGAAGGCTCCAAATAATTCCTGCAAAGATCGTTCTTTAACTTTCTGTTCGGTTTTCAGCGAAATTGGATTAGACAAAACAAATTTTTCGATTTCAATCCAATCTGTTGTAGGTTGCTTGTTACCTCCGGTATGCCAGGTATTATAAATTAAGGTTCCGTTCCGACTTTCATAAAGAGAGAAGGTACGGTCAGCGGGATCAGCGTTTTTATTTGTTGGATAAGTTAAACCGAATTCTCTGAAGTTGTTTCGGTTTACTTCTATCAATTTTTTATAGCCGAGATAATCGAAAATTTTGCAATAAAGTTTGCCAACTGAAACAATAACTTTAAGCTCAGAATTTTTATTAATCTCTTCTGCAATTGCAAAGAGGTTTTCTAAATACTGTTTTGTTTCTTTTTTTGTTAAGTTTAATTTGCCCCAACTTTGAGAATGCCAAGGGCAAATTTCCAAAGCAAATGGATTTAAGGTGCTTTGGTTTCCTGTTTTAATTTTAATTAATCGGTTAAGCCAGTTTCTCCGAAGTTCCCACCAGTCTCCGCCTTTATTGTTTCTGAAATTGGTTAAATAAGGAAAACCTTTAGCAAACTCATAATAATTATCCACTGCTTTTCCTTCAGTAATAAAGCTTCCGGTAAGCCTGTTTTGAAGTTCCTCTCGAACAGGGCCAGGATTGAGGTTTAAAATAACTGCGCTGTTTTTATATGGATTCCCGAAGTAAGGCTCAGGCAGCGCTTCTGGCAATAAAGCAAATTCGTTTTTGCCAGAATAGATCGATGAAAAGATATCCTTCTTGAAAAAATCTTCCGGTGATTTATCCCATTCTTGAATAGCAACATTCCAGTTATTTATCCAATTTTCCAGCATTATTTCACTTTTACAAGGTTACCACTTTTGTCTCTTAATTCTGTTCTGCCATCTCTCCGGAACAATTGGACTTTATCTCCAACCCAAACAGCATTAACTACATCACCTGTCCCAAATCTGCGAGCCATATTTCCATATGCATCTCTAAGTTCAACGTAGCCATTTTTTATTGTTATCTGCATAATTAGAATATTTTTTTTAGCCAGCTATTTTTTAATTCGTTTTTATCAAAGAACTCAACTTCCATACTCCAATACTTTTTTGAGGAAAACGTACCAGATATTGGGTTAAATAAGCCTAAAACCTGAACATCTAGTCCCGCATTTACTTCAACTGTTTCAATAAAAGTTTCTATTACTTGATTCCCATTTTCTCTGTTTTTGAAAATCGAAATGAAATTAGGCATATCGGCTGTAAAAAGAGTTTCTCTTTTTGCTCTTTTTATATCAATGCCATTATTTCCAAATTCCTTATAAAAAAGACTTGTTTCTTTTTTATTAAAAGATAGGTCAATTTTCGCTTTCTTATTGCTTAACGCCAGTTTTGCATCTTTTTCATTCGTTTCATTTATCGTTATTTTTTTTGCTCCTAAACAGCATAATACAGTGGTCATTTCACTTATAATTAAATCCTGAATATGTTTTACAGAATTTTTAAGTGGAATTAATTTATCTGAAAATTTTGGGTGTTGTATGTAAAGTCCATTATCAAAGTAACCCTTATCTGATATATGAAAGGTTCTGGGTAACTTTTCTTTTTCTAAAATAATAAGTTCATTTTGACCACCTCCAGAGTTCATTAACTTCTTTAAAGAACTTGAGTTGAATTTAGGAACATAATCCATAATTACGGAAAGGAAACTTTTCGGCTCAATGGTATAATTGTTTTTCAAGCCATAGGAGTCTATCGAAATTCCACCAAAATTCCAATTTTTTAATTGTGTATCAGATTTGATAAAACTGGAAGGATTATTTTTTGGTAAATCGATTTGATTTGCTGAATTATTTTCGACAAAGTCGCTAATTGAATTTATTATTTCAGCGCCTATTTTATATTTAAGTGATGCTTGGGGATCTACAGGCATTACGTTTTTAGCAACTTTGACTGCTGTTTGAAGCCCTTTATTATTTAATATTTCTGAACTTATCTTATTCGCATAATTATAAATAAGCCCATTCTCTTCTGGCCTTATATAGTGTCCCTCCTCATAACCTTGAGGTAGTTTGTTCACTAACATAAAATATCTCATAGTTGTAGTGTTATAAAGTCGTTAGAATTAAAAAAGGTAACTTTTTCAAGTTACCTTTTAAACATTCCGTAATATCTAAAACAACTTCTACAAATCCTAACTATGTATCCGCAACTTCGCGAAGCTTAACAATAGCGTTTTTTCGCCTGCTTCTTCGAAATTGATGATGGCTTTGGTGCTGTTGCCTTGCGTATCCATTTTGGCTACCGTTCCGAAACCGAATTTCGGGTGCTCCACACGCATTCCTTCGGCCAGGTTCGTAGTATCGCTGGCTACGAAATCGGCGGGCGGGGTGTAGTTGGTGGCTTTGCGAATTGGCGCGGCCGTGGTTGTGCCCAGCAACGGACTTTTCCGCTTCAGCACCTTATCGAAAGCACCCTGGCCGTCGGAGAATTTGAAGTTAAGGAAAGCCGGTTCGATCTCATCCAGGAAACGGCTTTTTTCGCAGGCGCGCAGGTTGCCCCACTGGTAGCGGCTGGTGGCGTAGGAGAGGGTCAGTTTCTTTTCGGCGCGGGTAATGGCTACGTAAAACAAACGACGTTCTTCTTCCAGGTCGGCGCGGCTCTGGATCATCATTTGGCTCGGGAACAGGTTTTCTTCCATCCCCACAATGTACACGTTCCGGAACTCCAGACCCTTGGCCGAGTGGATCGTCATCATCGTAACGTATTCGCCGTCGTCGTCTTTTTTGGTGTCTACGTCGGTAATTAAGGCAATGTCCTGTAGGAACGACGCGAGGCTTTTATCTTCCTTTTCCGGATCGTCCACAAACTCCTTGATACCGTTCAGCAATTCCTGGATGTTCTCGTAGCGCGCCAGCCCTTCAATGGACTTATCAGCATACAGATCTTCAATAACCCCGGAAGCTTTAGCAATATGCTTGGCAACTTCGAAGGCGTCGTTGTTTTCGGCCAGGATCGCGAAGCTTTTAATTTTGGTCGCGAAATCGTCGATGGCGCCGGAAGCGCGGCCGAAACCGAAGGAATGAATGTTGCTCGTAACTTCCCAGATGGTGTGGTTCGTTTCGTTGGCCGCAATAATGATCTTTTCAATGGTCGTATCGCCGATGCCACGTTTCGGGTAATTGATCACGCGGCGCAACGCCTGTTCATCGTTCGGATTCACGGTGAGGCGCATATACGCGATCAGGTCTTTGATTTCCTTGCGCTGGTAGAAGCTCAAACCACCCACAATGCGGTACTTGATGTTCATTTTCCGCAGGGCTTCTTCCATTGCCCGGCTTTGCGCATTGGTGCGGTACAGAATGGCAAAATCTTCGTAGCTCAGGTGGTTGTTCATCTTCTCTTCGAAAATGGAATGCGCCACCAGTTTGCCTTCTTCGTTATCGGAATTGGCTTTGATCACTTCAATTAAATTGCCTTCTTCGTTTTCCGAGAAAACGCTTTTACGCAGCTGTTCCTTGTTATTTTTGATAACCGAATTCGCGGCCTGCACAATGTTCTGGGTAGAGCGGTAATTCTGCTCCAGTTTTACCACTTCCAGTTCCGGGTAATCGCGCTCAAAGTTCAGGATGTTGGAAATATCGGCGCCGCGGAAGGCATAAATACTTTGCGCATCGTCGCCTACCACGCAGATGTTGCGGTTTAAAGCGGCCAGCTTGCGGGTAATTAAATACTGCGAATAGTTGGTATCCTGGTACTCATCTACCATCACGTATTTGAACATATGCTGGTATTTGTTCAGCACATCCACGTGGTCGCGGAACAGCACGTTGGTATTGAAAAGCAGGTCGTCGAAATCCATTGCGCCAGCTTTAAAGCAGCGCTGCTGGTAATGCTGGTAGATCTCCCCAATTTTCGGACGCATTGCGGCATCGTCGTCGGCCTGAATGGTGCGGTCCTGGCGGTATTGGGCTACGGAAATAAGTTTGTTTTTGGCTGCCGAAATTCTTCCCAGCACCATATTCGCTTTGTAAAGCTTATCGTCAAGGTTCATTTCCTTTACGATCTGGCGGATCAGGGTTTTGCTGTCGTCGGAATCGTAAATGGTAAAGCTGCTCGGGTAACCAATTTTGGGCGCTTCGGAACGGAGAATTTTGGCAAATACCGAGTGGAAGGTTCCCATCCAGATATTTTTGGCTTCGTTGCCGGCCACTTTCTCGATCCGCTTCCGCATTTCTTTGGCGGCTTTGTTCGTAAAAGTTAAGGCTAATATGTTAAAAGGATCTACGCCCTTCTGCAGTAAATAAGCAATGCGGTAGGTTAATACGCGGGTTTTTCCGGAGCCGGCACCGGCAATGATCATCAGCGGGCCTTCGGTATGTTCTACCGCCCGGCGTTGCGGTTCGTTTAATAAATTCAGGTAATCCATTCGCTACAAAATGCTGTCTAAAAAATCCCTGCAAGTTACGAAAAACCCCTCCTAAATCCTCCCCTAAAAACAGGGGAGGACTTTTTTTTTCTTCGCGAACTTTTACAGGGTGGTCGACTTTTCGGAGCAATTCGGATAGCGTTTTAATTAAGAAGTATTAAGGACTGCCTGGGTAAAGTTGGTTTCTAACCGGCAGAATAGGGTTAATCGGTTAGGGTAAAACGGACCGGGCAGATATAATAAATGTTTACCGGTAGGCCGTTTTGTTTGCCTGGCTGCCACTGCGGAGATTCTGAAACGGCTTTTTTGATCAGGGCATCAACTTCCGGATTTAAGCTTTTAACAATTTCCGGATCTTTAACCCGGCCAAAGCGATTCACCACGAATTTAACTACCACCATTCCTTCCGGTTTTTCTAACGGATTTTCCTGGCCGGACCTTACGGCAGCTTTCAGATAATTCATAAATTCCTGAATACCGCCGGGGAACTTCGGGAACATACCGGCGCCTTCCAGAATAGTATTTTTATCTTTCCGGTAAGTTTCTTTCTGATCTTCGGCCACTACCCAAATCGGAAAGGTGGTTTTCGCTTCAATAAGTTTTCCGTTCTGAACCGCCGGTTTCCACTTTGGCATGTTCAGGGCGGCTTTTATTACAGCGGCCTCTATTTCAGCAGGCGTTGCCTCTTTTATTTCGCTTTCAATGCGGGTTAGTTTTAAGCCTTCCGGTACTGTTTCGGTCTTATAGGTGGTTTTGATATGCCTTAATTTAAATCCTTCCGTAAGTTCGGCAGTTTTCACTTTCCCATCCGGACCTATTAAGACCTGAACAATAAGCTGATGCGTTTCCGGAATAATTAACGAACCCCATGCTTTTTCAAAGTATTTTTCAAGACCCTCATCACTCCCCGGGAATTCCGGAGAAATTTTGGCAGGAATATTGCCGGCTGCGGAGGAGGTTACCTTTTCAGAAGGTTTACAACCAATGGACCAAAATGCCAAACTGGAAACAATAAAAAGAAAGTTAATTTTATTCATGTTGAAGATTAAAGAACCAATCTATACAAAATCTCTAAAACCTGAGCTTTTGTTGTATTATTCTTTAAAGACGAAGCAATAAATTGAAATTCTATCTTTAAAACTTAATGACTTTTTTGACCAATTTACCTACCAAAATGATTTATACGGAATTTATAAGTATATCGCGCAATAGGATTTTTTCTGTAAAATTGCGTTTATGGCAATAAAAAGATTTTTTTGAATAATATATATAAATGCTTGTTTATTTGCAGTAACCCAATATTTTCACACGATAAAACTCTATATTCACTAAGATTAAAATTATAACTTATCGCATAGAGTTTATCTTAGTAAAAGGAAGATTCATAGGTACGAAATAGAATCTGCCTGGCTAAAAGGTTAAATATTTAAAGCAAAAAGGAATTATTTTAGGATTAGTTAGCTTAAAATAAGAATTAAAAGAAATCCTTGGCAGGTTTCCCCAAAAAATGGCGCTATGGTTAAGATTCGGAAAGAGGCATTTTTAAAATCGGTTTATGGTAAAGTCATTGCCGCCTTCCTTATCGGGGTGCTGGCTATTGGCGGCGCCGGTTTAATTTCTAAAGGCGGGTTTAGCGAAATGCTGCAAACGGTAGAAAGCCTATCGGAAGCCAACCCCAAGCTGCACATTATCAATAACCTTTTTTACCGGGTTACCCAATTGGAGCAGCTTCAGCATGCCCATGCTATTGAAAACCCAACCGACAGCCAGAATGTTTTTACACCTGAAGTAAAAAGTGTTTTAGCATCCATAGATTCCTTAAAGAAATTATGTGAAAATAATCCGGGCCAAATGGCTCGGGTCGATTCTATGGGTTTTCTTTTAATTCAGCGGGAGAAGCTGGCGCAGAACTATTTTAACCTACGGGCCGACCTGGAAAAAAACCGCGATCTTAATAAGAAGGTAATTACTCTTTCCAAACAAATGGCCACTCTGGAGCCACAAGCGGAAAACCCCAAATGGAGAGAGAAAAACCGGGTTGTAACCACCACCAAAAAAACTTCCACCACTTCCATTATTCCGCCTAAAACCCGGAGAGAACTGCGGAAAGCGGCTGCTATGAAGAAGAAACCGGAGGGCTCCTTTTTTCAGCGGCTGTTTGCTTCAAAATCAAATCCTGCCAAAATTAAAAAGGGGTCTCAGCAGGTAAAAGAAGATATTCAGGTAAGAACCGATACGTTTTCTGTGGGCCGGGAATACCGGGATTATATAAAAGCTGACCAGGAATTGCGGGTAGTTGAGCGGGAATTGCGGGTGGTTGAACGTAATTATTTCCAGCAGAGTGCTGCCTTATTGGCCCGGGAACTGGCTTTGGTTAAGGCCAGCCATAAACTGAACCGTGAGCTTCTGGACCTGCTTAAAACCTTTGAAGCCGAAGAACTGGGCAAAGTAAAGGGCGATTATTTTACGGCCACCACCGTAGTTAATTCAAGCCTTAAATGGATGAATGCCATTATGGTGGTGTTTTTCCTGGGAGCGGCTTTGTTTGCCTACCTTATCCTACTAGATATTTCCCGGGGTAAAAAACTACAACAGGCTTTACAGCATGCCAAAGAGGAAGCTGAACACTTAAGCCAGGTTAAACAGCGTTTCCTGGCCAATATGAGCCACGAACTCCGCACGCCCTTACAGTCCATTCTTGGTTTTTCGGAGCAGGTTCGCCATGAAGAAAAACCTGATCCCGAAGCCGTTGATGCTATTTATCATTCTGCCGAACATTTATTACAGATCGTGAATGAAGTGCTTGATTACAGCCGCATTATTTCCGGTAAATTCTCTTTTGAAGCACAAGCCTTCGATCTGCAGCAGATCACCAAAGAAGTAGTTACCACTTTGTCGCCGCAGGCTAATAAAAAGGGCCTTGATCTGAATTTCGATTTTGTCTGCGATAATGCCCGTTACGTATCCGGCGATCCGTTCCGGTTGAAACAGGTTTTGTTCAATATTGTAGGGAACGCCATTAAATTTACCGATAAAGGAAGTGTTTCTTTAACCGTTAAATGCAGCCAGGTAGGAGACAGGGCGCTGTTTTCGTTTAAAGTAAAAGACACCGGCATTGGTATTCCGGAGAAAGATATAAACCGGATCTTTAACCAGTTCGAACAGTCTTCCGGCAACGATGTGCAAAAGCATGGCGGCACCGGCCTGGGCCTTAGCATTGCCAAATCTTTAATAGAAAGCCAGGGCGGTATGCTAACCGTTACCAGTAAAAACGGCCAAGGCTCCATATTTGAGATCCAGATACCATACCAGCTCCAGGAAAAACCGGTAGTTGCCGTAGAAACGCTTGCCAGTGCACCAGCCATGAATTTTGAAGGGGAAGTTTTACTGGTTGACGACGATGCCATTATCCTGAAGCTGTGCAGCGCCATTTTGAAGAAGAATAATATCAAGCATACCTGTCTGAATTCTTCGGTGAAGGCGGCTGAAACTGCATGGCCGGAAACCCTGAAATTTGTATTTACCGACATTCAGATGCCGGGCATGAGTGGCTTTGAGCTAAACAAGACGCTGCGCAAAAAACTATCTCCGGATGCTAAGATCTATGCTTTTACGGCCCGGGCGCTGCCGGAAGAACACGCCGAAATTCTGGCTGCTGGTTTTGATGGAATTTTAATGAAACCATTCCGCGAAAAGGAATTGCTGCAGGTTATAAATTCCGGAACTGCCACAAAAGTAGCCAATCAACAGGAAAGACTGATCGATGACGTTACCGAAGATTTTGGCGCTATCGGTTACATTTGTGCCGACGATCCGGAATTATTCCAGTCTACTTTAACGCTTTTTGTGTCCGAAACCCGGGCTGATCTGGATATGCTATCTATTTACATTGCTCAGGATTCAGCGGAACTGGCCGTAGAGATCGTGCATAAGCTGGCGGGCTGCGTGGGACAATTAGGAGCGCTAAAGCTTTCTGACCGGTTGAAAGAACACGAACAGCAACTTAAAGCGGGAAAGAAGCTGGCAGCAATTAATGCGGATCTGAAACTGGCTGTTTCGGAAGTTGAAAAGCTGATGGCAATGGCCAGCAGGAAAACCGGTGCCTGCAGGAGGTTTAGTATTTCCTTTTGCTTTAACTGAATTCCTTAACTGATTTATCTTTTTACCGCCTGCTTTAAATTTGAAAACGGCAGCTTTGGTTGGATAGGAAGCCTATTGGTTTTCAACTTCGAAATTAATTCTTTCGTGATTGCTTCCGGTTTTATTCAGGATCAGTTTGATCGTTTCTTCCGGGCAATCCCAGATCGGTAAATGGCCGCTGTTTTGGAACCAGTATAGAGTTGCATCCGGAAATTTTGCCAGCGCCCTTTTTGCCTGTTGCGGCAAACAAATCTTATCCTTTTTGCCCCATCCAATTACCAGGGTATTTTGAATTGAATTTTTGGGGGCACCCTGCTGCTCTTCGCCGTAAAAAAGGTTGTATAAAACTTCATCAATTACCGGGGAACTGGCATAACCTGCTAACTCATCAGAAGCTAATTTTGGCGTAACCTGCCATGGCCTGGCGCAAAGCTGGGCCAGCATAGCAATTCTGCCGGCAACCGAGGCCGTAATTAAAGGGAGGAATGGTCTGCTTAACCGGGTAATCCGGATGGAAGTAAACAACGAACCAAATACAGTGTGCCTTTCCCAACCTTCCCAGAAACCGCCCGGATCCAGGGAAACTACAGCACCCAAAATTCCGCCGCGCCGCACCAGCTCCAATACCAGCCTGCCGCCCATAGAAATTCCCACCGCATCTACACCAATAAGGTTATTGGCTTCCAGGAAATCCGTTACCGCATCGGCCAGGGTCCGGACCGAAGATTCTCCGGAGAGGGGTGGGGTTTTTCCGAAACCGGGCAGGTCTATGGCTATAACTTCCCTTTCGGCGGTCAGGCCCTTTAAAACCGGTTCCCAGCTCTTCCAGGATTCGCCCAGGCCGTGGATGAGCAGTAATGGCCGGCCGCTGCCTCTTTTAATGTAATGCATGCTAACTGATTAAAAGTGTTTGCCAGGCAATACGGAATTACAGGTTAAAACGGACAGGCAATGTATACCTAACATTAACGGCAATACCATTTTGTTTGCCGGGCGTCCAGCGGGGCATTTCCCGGATCATGCGGATGGTTTCGGCATTCATACTTTCGGCAAGCGGTTTAATGATGGTAATATCTTTGATGGCGCCAAACCGGGTTACTATAAACTGTACCACTATCATACCCTCCAGCTTATGGGCTTTCATATCTTCCGGGTACTTTAAATTAGCCTTTATATATTCCATCATTTTGGCTTCGCCGCCCGGAAACTGGGGGTGTTGCCCTACCGAAGAATAAATTTTTTCGGAATCGGCTTTGGCCTGTTCCGGGGTCATGAGCGTAAAATGAACGTCCTGCTGCACGGCAACGGGTTTGCCCTGGTTAAGTCCTGGTTCCCAGGCCGGCATTTTTAGGGCAGCTTCTAGTATGGCTTTATCAATTTCCGGATACTCAAGCCAGATGCCATTTTCATATTTCCTGTAACCGCTTTTCATTTCAACCTTAGTTACTTTTCCGGTTTTATCGGTGACCAGGCTTAAAGTAACTCCGCCAGGCTGTTTTATGGGCACTTTATCCAGGGCCTGAACAAAATAGTTCTCCATGGCTTCGTCGCCACCCGGAAAGGCCGGCATTTTCTCTGCGGAAGTCAGGGGCTGGGCAGGTGCCTCCGGTTTTTTAGCCGGCACTGCCTGGGGTTCAGGTTTCGCCTTTATTGTGGTTTTGGTTTTCTGAGCGACTGCATCAAAATTCAGGACAAAAACCGTTGCTAACGCAGCTAAGGAGTATTTGATATTCATTGTATTTTTTTATTACGACGTAAAAATTCAAGTAATTCGCTTCTAAAGAACCTTTAGGTAAACCAATAAGATCAAAGTTTGAATACAACCGGCAGCGTATAGCGAATATTAACGTGGTTACCGTTTTGTTTCCCGGGCGTCCACCGGGGCATTTCTGCAATCAGCCGGCGGGCTTCTGCAGTCAAACTTTCTGATAGCGGTTTGATAATGGCGATGTCTTTAATTTCGCCAAACCGGGTAACGGTAAACTGGGTAACTACCATGCCTTCCAGTTTTTGATCTCTGGCATCTTTCGGATATTTCATGTTTGTTTTAAGATATTCCTTCAGGGCTTCTTCTCCGCCCGGAAAAGCGGGAATCATTTCTACGGCTATGTAAACCTGTTCGGATATTTCCTTTGCTTTTTCCGGAGACATGGCTATAAATTCGATATGGTGCTGGAAAGCGGCTGGTTTACCGGTGGTTAAGCCCGGGGTCCAGTTCGGCATTTTTAGGGCAGCTTCTATAATTGCCTTATTTACTTCCGGATTTTCTACCAGCATTCTGTTCTCATATTGGCGGTAACCATTTTTTAGCTGAGCTTCTTTTACTTTCCCGGTTTCGTCAATTTCTAAGGTAAGGGTAACCTTGGAGGCTTGCTTTAAAGGTATTTCTGCCAGGGCCTTAATAAAATACTGTTCAATTGCTTCATCGCCACCCGGAAAGGAAGGTTTTCTGTCGGTTACTGGAATTGGCTGATCCGGTTTTATTGAATTGGTTACGGGAACTGCTTTCAGGGCAGGTTTAGGGCTGGTTGTTTTGGATTTTGTGGTGGTTTTGGTAATGGTTTTTGTTTGCTGGGCTGAAGCCGCAAAAGTTACCACCGTAAAGACGGTAGCTGTAAGAAAGATTTTTATTTTCGAAGTCATCAGAATCCGTTTTTCACTTAAATTTATAAACCTGGTAATTCACCGTTCAGGATGTAAGTTTATTGCTTTCGGGTTTATTTACTTATTCAGGGTAATTTGCACCGGTAACGTCTGCCGGAAGTCCACCGCCTGGCCATTATGAATGGCGGGAACCCACTGCGGCATGGCAGCAATTACCCGCAGGGTTTCGGAATCTATACTGGGAGAAAGCCCTTTTAAAATTATTCCTTCTTTAATGTTGCCGTGCCGCGTAATAACGAATTGCACAAAGACCGTTCCTTCCAACTGCTGTTGCTTCATATCTGCCGGATATTGCAGGTTCGATTTCATGTACTCCTTTAAAGCCGCTTCACCACCCGGAAATTGCGGTGATTGTTCAACGCTCATAAACGTTTTTCCGAAGTTGGCCGGAGTCTGACCGGGAGCCATGAGCGTGAAATAAACGTTTTGCTGCACCGTTACCGGTTTCTTTTTGTCCAGGCCCGGGCTCCAGGTTGGCATTTTAAGGGCCGCTTCTTCAATGGCTTGATCTATTTCCGGATAAGCCACATAACCGCCGTTTTCGTACCTTTTATAACCTTTCCTGATTTTGGCGCTGATAACCTTTCCGGTTGGGCCGATTATCAGATTCAGGGTAATGCCGCCCGGTTCTTTTATTGCTACCTTTTCCAGGGCTTTATTGAAATAATTCTCCAGGGCTTCGTTTCCCCCGGGGTAGGCAGGCAGCTTTTCGGCTGCGGTAAGCGGTTCGGTAGAACCTTCTTCTGATTTATTGGTGGCTGCCGGCGATTTTACCGTGGTTTTGGTCGTAATTTTGGTTTTCTGGCCAACAGCCTCTAAAGTGCTCAAATTGATCAGCAGCCCAATTGCCGTAAGTATTCCCGTTATTTTCATTTGCTTTAAGGCTTTGTTAATTTAAAAGTACGGCTTTAAAAACAATAAATGCAATTATCTATCGCAAATTAAAGCCCTGAACTTCCTGAGTATTAAACCAACCGGTTTTTGCGTTCGCAACGGCTTTGGCTGTAATTTAACCCATTAATTTTCCTGCTTGTGCAGATTTGACAAGTGCCATTTTTATCAAAGAGGCTAAACTTATTTATCCGTAACTTTGTCTTTCCAGAAATTACCTTTTATGATCGTTTTACAGAATACCGTTATCAGCGATGATGTACGGGATAAATTTTTTGTCTGCAACCTTGAGAAATGCAAAGGGGCCTGCTGCGTGGAAGGCGACCTGGGCGCTCCGCTGGAAGAAAGCGAATTGCAGATCCTGCAGGATAATTACGAACAAATTAAACCGTATCTGAGCCGCAAAGGCCGCGAAGCCATAGAAGAGCAGGGGCTTTACATTAAAGACTGGGAAGGCGATTTTTCTACGCCAACCATTAAAGACCGCGAATGCGCCTACGCCATTTACGACGAAAGCCTGACCCTGAAATGCGGCATTGAACAGGCCTACCTGGATGGTAAAATAAGCTGGAAAAAACCGATCTCCTGCCACCTGTACCCGATAAGAATTTCGAAGTACGATGGTTTTGAAGCGCTGAATTACGATAAATGGGGCATTTGCAGCGCTGCCTGCAGCTTTGGCGAAGAACTTGGGGTTCCGGTCTATAAATTCCTGAAAGAGCCGCTGGTGCGTAAATACGGCGAAGATTGGTACAAAGAACTGGAAACGGTAATTGAAGAGGAAACTAAAGTGAAAGTAAAGGCAGTTTAGTTTTTTGCCCGAAAAGCATTGCGTTTCGATATCAGATTAATAATTAAAAAGGTAGCACCGGGTTTAAACCCGGCGCTACCTTTTTTGCTTTAACCTGAAAAATTTAAGCATACATTAATTTACCTTTAGGTTCAGGTATAGGTCTGCCTAAATCTTTAGCAGTCTGAATCCAGTCGTTTATTACAACGGAAACTTGCTGTAAAGCTTCTTCATACGTTGCCCCATCAGCCATACAACCAGGCAGTTCCGGCACTTCTGCAATCACGGCATTATCTTCCGAACTCCAGTAAAGAATTATTTCGTATTTCGGATTGATTTTATAATTAGGTTGAAGTTTGCTCATCATTTTGCCAGTTTATATTTTAAAATTATTGCCCTAACCTGTTTTACCTGATATGGTTTTGCCTGGTTGCCGTTTGGCTGGATATTAATGATTTCTACTATACCATCTTTATAAAATATCCGATGGCTGCCACCACTTTTTCGTTCAGAAAATCCGAATTTCAAAAGCAATTTTCGTAAATCCTCAAAATTAATTTTAGCATCGGAAGTTCCGGAAAGGATATTCAGCAATAATTTCTCAAATTTCCCCATTTGCTTTCAAAGCTGATTTTTGAAAGGTATAAAATTGCTTTAATACGCCAAAATTTAAAACGAAAAACCCCAACAATTCTGGCTGGGGTTTTTCTGTATAAAACAATACTGTTTTTTAGTCTTTAAGCTGGCTGAAATCCCAGGTATCTAAGTAGCTGGTTGTGAAGTTGCCGGATTTGAAATTCTCATCGTCCATCATTTTCAGGTGGAACGGGATGGTGGTTTTTACGCCTTCAACCACGAATTCACTTAAGGCCCGTTTCATTTTTACGATCGCTTCTTCGCGGGTTTGCGCCACCGAAATTAGCTTTGCGATCATAGAATCGTAGTTTGGCGGAATGGTATAACCGGCATAAACATGCGTATCTACCCGGATGCCATGGCCGCCCGGAATGTGCAGCGTTGTGATTTTACCGGGGCTCGGACGGAACCCATTGCCTGGATCTTCAGCATTTATGCGGCATTCAATGGCGTGCATATCCGGGTAATAGTTTTTACCGGAAATCGGAATGCCAGCCGCTACTTTTATTTGTTCTTTGATCAGGTCGTAATTGATAACTTCTTCCGTAATCGGGTGCTCTACCTGAATACGGGTATTCATTTCCATAAAGTAGAAATCTTTGTTCTTATCTACCAGGAATTCAATAGTCCCAACACCTTCGTATTTAATGGCTTTTGCGCCGGCAATCGCTGCTTTTCCCATTGCTTCGCGCAACTTATCATCAATAAAAGGGGAAGGAGCTTCTTCGATCAGTTTCTGATGGCGGCGCTGGATCGAACAATCGCGTTCCGATAGGTGACAAGCTCTGCCTTCAGAGTCGCCAACTAACTGAATCTCAATGTGACGCGGCTCTTCTACAAATTTTTCCAGGTATAGACCATCGTTACCAAAGGCAGCTTTCGATTCGGTTTTGGCATCGTTCCAGGCTTTTTCAAACTCAGAGTCGTTTTTAACGATGCGCATTCCGCGGCCCCCGCCACCGGCAGTAGCTTTCAGAATTACCGGATATTTAACCTTATTTGCCAGTTTAATACCTTGCTCAATTGAATCTAAAAGACCTTCGGAACCCGGAATGGTAGGTACCCCGGCTTTTTTCATGGTTGCTTTAGCGGAAGCCTTATCGCCCATGGAATTGATCATGGCCGGCGAAGCGCCAATGAATTTAATGCCGTTTTCGTGGCAAATACGGCTGAATTCTGCATTTTCGGAAAGGAAACCATAACCCGGGTGGATGGCATCGGCGTTGGTGATTTCAGCGGCCGCGATCAGGTTCGGAATGTTGAGGTAAGACTGGTTGCTGGGCGGAGGCCCGATGCACACGGCTTCGTCGGCGAAACGCACGTGCAGGCTTTCCTTATCGGCAGTAGAATAAACTGCTACCGTTTTAATGCCCATTTCCTTACAAGTCCGGATGATCCGCAAAGCAATTTCACCGCGGTTGGCAATAAGTATTTTTTTAAACATATTTTTCAGATTTGGAAATTTGAAGATTTGGAGATTTGAAGATTTTAAACAAGGAAAATGGAGACGATTATTTTAAAAGCATCTCCATTTCCAAATTTTCACATTTTCAAATTTTCAAATTAACTAGGATCGATCATGAAAAGCGGCTGGTCGTATTCTACCGGGCTGGCATTGTCAACCATTACTTTTACTACTTTACCAGAAACTTCGGCTTCAATTTCGTTGAAAAGTTTCATGGCTTCGATGATGCAGATAACCTGACCTTTTTTCACTTCATCGCCTACATTTACAAAAGCCGGAGATTCCGGGCTGGCGGAACGGTAAAATGTCCCGATCATTGGAGCTTTGATAGGTTGGTATTTCGAAGAGTCATCGCCAGAAGCTTTGGCAGCAGCCGGAGCCGGGGCTTGCGGGGTTGCGGCAGGCGCTGCAGGCATTGACATGGCAGGAGCAGAGGCAGCCTGGGGAGCAGCACCGGCAATATAGCTCACTTTCTGGCCGGCATCGCGGGTAATGTTCAGTTTAAATTCTTCGGTTTCGATGTTTACTTTATTCAGCCCTGATTTGGCAATAAAGTCGATTAATTCCTGTAATTCTTTCGCTTTCATGGGCAGTTTCTTATCGTTATTTAACTCTTTCGGCATAGCTGTAAGTACGGGTGTCTACTTTTATTTTTTCGTCCTGTTCAATGAACAATGGTACGTTTATGGTGGCGCCGGTTTCCACAATTGCTTTCTTCGAAGCATTGGTAGCCGTATCGCCTTTTATACCGGGTTCGGTGTAAGTTACTACTAATTCTACAAACGGTGGTATTTCGCAGGTTAAGGGCTGTTCGGTTTCGGCGTGGAATAAGATAATAACTTCCTGGCCGTCTTTCATCAGGTCGGCAAACGGTACCATTTTCTCCTCTAAAACCACCTGTTCAAAAGAATTATTATCCATGAACGTGTAGCCCATATCGTCTTTGTAAAGGAACTGGTGCGGACGTTGCTCCACCCGGGCCGTTGTTACTTTTACGCCGGCGTTAAAGGTATTGTCTATTACTTTACCGGTTTTGATGTTGCGCAGTTTGGTGCGAACGAAAGCCGGGCCTTTGCCGGGTTTTACGTGCTGAAATTCGGTGATCACATAAAGATCGCCGTTATATTCCAGGCACAATCCGTTTTTAAAATCAGCTGTGGTTGCCATGGGTTTTCAATTAAAAATCAGGCCTTTCAGACCTGATCCGTACAGTTTTTTGCTAGAATGCTATGGTTTTTCGCTTAAAAAGTCGATCCGAAAAAGCTGCCCAAAATTAACAGCTTTTTCGGATTTTCAGTTATCAATTCAAGATTATTTCGAGTCGTAGGCCCACTTCACGTAAATGGCACCCCAGGTAAAGCCGCCGCCAAAAGCTGAAATGATGATGTTATCGCCTTTGTGCAGTTGGTTTTCGTAGTCCCAGAGGCAAAGGGGAATGGTACCGCTGGTGGTGTTGCCGTATTTCTGAATGTTCAGCATTACTTTTTCCGGGCCCAGGTTCATGCGGTTAGCCGTAGCATCAATAATGCGTTTGTTTGCCTGGTGCGGAACCAGCCAGGCCATGTCGTCGGCGGTCAGGTTGTTACGTTCCATGATCTCCGCCGAAACATCGGCCATGCCTTTTACCGCGAATTTGAAAACTGTGGTGCCTTCCTGGTAAACGAAATGCTCTTTGGCCATTACCGTTTCTACTGTGGCCGGTTTGCGGCTTCCGCCGGCTTTCTGGTGCAGGAATGCTGCTCCGGAGCCATCGGCTTTTAGAATGGAATCAATTACGCCGTAACCTTCGGTATTTGGTTCCAGCATAACAGCGCCGGCGCCATCGCCAAAAATAATGCAGGTGGCACGGTCGGTGTAATCAATTATGGAAGACATTTTATCGCCGCCCACAATTACTACTTTTTTGTATTTGCCTGTTTCAATGAATTGCGCACCCGTTGCCAAAGCGAAAATAAAGCCGGAGCAGGCCGCCTGGATATCGTAACCAAAAGCGTTTTTAGCGCCGATCTCATCGGTGATCAGGTTGGCCGTTGCCGGGAAAACCATGTCCGGGGTAGTAGTGGCGCAGATCAGCAGATCAATTTCTTCGGCGGTGGTGTTGGTTTTCTTGAGGAGATCGTTTACGGCTTTTACGGCCATAAAAGATGTTCCTAAACCTTCGCCTTTCAGAATCCGGCGTTCTTTGATGCCGGTACGGGACATGATCCATTCGTCGTTGGTTTCGACCATTGTTTCCAGTTCTTTGTTGGTAAGAACATAATCCGGAACGTAGCCGCTAACGCCGGTAATGGCCGCTGTAATTTTTGTCATAGTGGAGATACTACGTAAAAAAAGCGCCGTTAAGCGCTGTAAGTCTTTTTAAACTTTTCGGAAATTTCCGACTTGGCCATCTGGTAAGCCTGGTTCAGCATGTTCCTTACCGCTCCGGCGCTTGAGGACGCCGTGACCGATAATAGCAGTGCCATTAATTCCTAAAATAGGCGTGCCACCTACGGCTTCGTAATCCAGACGATCGATAAACGGATCGTGAATGTTTTTCTCTTTCAGAATATCGTAGAAAGATTCCGCCATTTTCAGGATAACGTTGCCGGTAAAACCGTCGCAGACAATCACGTCGGCTTTGTCGTTGAAAAGGTCGCGGCCTTCTATGTTGCCTACAAAATTCAGGGTAGTATTATTTTTCAGAAGCTGGTGTGCGGCCTGGGTAAGTACCGTGCCTTTTCCTTCTTCTTCGCCCAGATTCATTAAGCCAACTTTTGGATTTTCTATTTTCAGCACGTATTGCGCATAAATAGAACCGATCTCACCAAATTGCTCCAGCACTTCCGGCTTGCAATCGGCATTGGCGCCAACATCTAAAATTACCCCAATGCCGCCGTTTACTTTAGGAGCAAAGCTGGCAATGCACGGGCGCATAAAACCTTCAACGGCCTTTACGCTGAAAAGCGCACCTACCAGCATGGCGCCGGTATTACCGGCACTGGCAAAAGCGTCTATTTCTTTAGATTTGAGCAGGGCATAACCTTTGGCGATACTGGAATCAGGTTTCTGGGTGAGCGCCTTTGTGGGGTGCTCACCCATTTCAATTACCTGGGTTGTATGAACAATAGCGATTCTGGAGGAAGAATATCCGTGTTTTTGCAATTCAGCTTCGATCTGAGCTTTATCGCCAATCAGCAGGATTTCAGCTTTATCTGCCAGCAATTCTGCTGCCAGTATGGCTCCTTCAACCGTCGCAGCAGGAGCAAAATCACCTCCCATTGCATCCAGGGCTATTTTCATGTAGTACCGTTGTAGATTATTTACACATTCATTTTAAAACAACTATGCAGCGAACTGCCAGCAGCAATTAGGCAACGGATGTATAATTTTCGATCACCATTTTGCCATGACGGTATAAGTTACCTTCAGACACGTAAGCGTGATGATATAAGTGCAATTCTCCGGTTGTAGCGCACGTTACAACTGCCTTTGGAGACAATTTGTAATGCGTTCTTCTTTTGTCTCGACGGGTTTTGGAGATTTTTCGTTTAGGATGTGCCATTTTACAATAAAACTATTAACTTATTTGTATTTATAACTATTTAATTTTCTTTAAAGCCGCAAAACGCGGGTCAGCCGGTTCGTCATCGTCGCCACCTTCCGGATCATTTTCCGGGGCAGTAGAAGAGGAGTAGATCAGGATATTTTCATCTGCATCGCGTACCAGGTCTTCGTCTTCCTGCTCAAAGCGCGGGTGCAGCTTTTTCATGGGAACGGCCAGGCCGATAAAATCAAACAAATGCTGGGCAATGTTTATCTTCTGGGCATCGTGCTTTATTTGCAGGACATTTTCGTCCAGTTCCACTTCTTCTTCGCCAAAACGCACGTGCAGGGTCTGGGTCGTATCCAGCGGATAATCAAAGGTATCCAGGCTGCGGTCGCAGGTCAGGTTAACGGTGCCGTAAATATGGAACGTGAAATTCAGCAGCAATTCCGATTTTACCAGGATCACATCGGCCTTTAAATTGCCTCCGTTTACCAGGGTTTGGTCGAAAAGCTTAAAGAAAGCATTGTCCAGCTCAAATTCGTATTCGTGCGTTTTGTTGCTTAATTGAGCTAAACCAATATCGTAAGTATGCAGCGCTTTCACGTTTATAAATTATTGCAAAGTGCAAAATTAGCAAGTTTATTCCGATATAAAAAACATATTGCTAACTTTTATATTGCCGGTTATTGCCGGGGAGCAGCGTTAAACTGCCGCTTTTTAACGATGTCGCAGGCCAGAAAGAGGGCTTCGCGGAAAGAAGTTTCGCTGGCCTGATTTTGGCCCGCAATATTATAAGCCGTGCCATGATCCGGAGAAGTCCGCACCACGGATAACCCGGCGGTATAATTTACCCCATTGTCGAAAGCCAGCGTTTTGAACGGGATAAGGCCCTGGTCGTGGTACATGGCCAGCACGGCATCTACCTGTTTGTAATTACCGGTGCCAAAGAAACCATCGGCCGGAAACGGACCAAAGATCAGATGTCCTTTTTCTTTTAATTGATGGATTGCCGGGTTGATAATTTCCTGTTCTTCGGTACCCAATAAGCCATTTTCGCCGGCATGCGGGTTGAGCCCTAAAACCGCAATTCTGGGTTTGGCAATGTGAAAATCAGCCTTCAGGGAATTCAAAAGGATAGTAAGCTTGCGCAAAAGTAATTCGGAAGTTAACTTCTGGGAAACTTCTTTAACCGGCATATGCCCCGTGACCGTAGCAACCCGCAGATCGCCGCCTATCAGGAACATTAAGCTATCCGGGGCTTCGAAATAATGCGTGAAAAATTCGGTATGGCCCGGAAACTGGAATGAATCTGACTGGATATTTTCTTTATCGATGGGAGCGGTTACCACGCCATCAATGGATTTGTTCTTTAAATCCCGGGCGGCTGCTTCTATGGATTTAAGCGCAGATTGGCCGGAAGCCGGCGAAGGGTTTCCCGGCGTATATTCCAGATCTTCTTCCCAGCAATTTATCAGGTTTACTTTTTTGGGATCGGCTGCCGAAGCATCGGCGATTTGGTGCAAATGAAAGTTTTCCAGCGCCAGCTGTTTCTTTACCTTATTTAAAAGCGCCAAATTACCATAAATAACCGGGGTGCAGAAATTAAGCATCCGGTTATCGAAAAGGGTTTTCAGAATTACTTCCGGCCCAATTCCGTTGAAATCGCCGATTGTGATCCCTATTCGGGGTTTAGATCTATTATCCATTTAATATAAAACAAATGAAAGGAAAAGGTAACCGGTTCTGTTTTTAATTCCGAACAAATTACTTTAATGGGTAAGCCGGCTTACTGCTGGCGAAAGTGTTAAACTGCTGGCGCAAGTGTTAAGCCGGAGGCGTCACTTGTGCCTTTGTACAGTTGGAAGTCTCCAGACTTCCGTGAAACCAGTTTCTGATCTTTTATAATTCGGTTCACGCAAGTCCGGAGACTTGCTTTTGTCTTTTAGTCACAAGTGACGCTTCGCTTAACACTTGCGCCAGCGGTGGCCAGCAGTAACTCATAACCAGTAAGATAATTTTACTATTTAAACCGAAAACCTTAGCGTTTTGAGCCTTTAATTTTGCTGGCCAGGAAATCGTAAACCAGGCGCACAGCCGAACCGGTTGCATGTTTGCCGCGGTAAGAATCCGGAGCCGTCAGGAAAGCTGTTCCGGCAATGTCCAGGTGGATCCACGGGTAGTCTACGAAATGCTCCAGGAATTTTCCGGCCGAAATTTGCCCGGCTTCGGCGGTTCCAATGTTTTTAATATCGGCAATGTCAGATTCAATGTGTTTGCCGTATTCGTCCCACAGCGGGAATTCAATGAGCCTTTCGTAAGTATGTTCGCCCGCAATTTTGAGTTGGGTTTTTACCTCTTCGCTGGCCGTACTCATCATGGCAATAGCTTCCTTTCCGATTGCTCTAACGGCCGCGCCGGTTAAAGTTGCAAAATCAATTACCAGTTCCGGATCGTACTTTTTAGCGAAATGCAGCGCATCGGCTAAGATCAAACGGCCTTCAGCATCGGTATTCAATACTTCTACGGTTTTGCCGCTGTACATCGTGATCACGTCGCCAGGTGCATAAGCACGGCCGCCGGGGCGGTTATCGGTAGCCGGAACCAGGCCGATTATGTGTAAGGGAAGCTTGGTTTTAGCTACGGCATACATAATGGCCGCCGTGGCAGCCGCTCCCGCCATGTCCGATTTCATCAGGTCCATGGAATTGGGGGTAGGTTTTAAGCTTAATCCGCCGGTATCGTAAACCACGCCTTTGCCCACTAAAACAATTGGATTGGTATTTTGCGCATTTTCCGGCTTCCATTCCATAATGGTAAAAGTCGGCGGATCAATACTTCCCTGGTTTACGGCCAGCAAACCGCCCATTTTCAAAGATTGGATTTGGATCAACTCCAGGATTTCGGCCTGAAAACCGGCTTCTTTGCCTAATTCCGCCATGCGGCCGGCCAGTGTTTCCGCCGATTGGAAATTATGCGGCTCATTTACCAGGTCGCGGGCAATAAATACGGCTGATTGTACCGCGTTAAGGTCTTCCACCTCTTTTTCCGAAAACTCCTCACCCGTCAATAAAATAGTTTCCAGAGAAGCAGGCGTGGGCTTGGATTTGTATTTCTGAAATTCGTAGTTGCTCAGGAAAAGGCCCACGGCCACAAATCGGGCGGCATTGGTTTCTGAAAGATCCGATATGGTAATGGTTTTAACTTTATCAGCTTTAAGCACCTTTTGCAGGCCGTGGCCCGCTTTCCGAAGTTCTTCCTGGTAACCGGCCACGCTTTTCTTTTCCGGAACCACAACCAGATAAATTTTATAAGTATAGCGGTTAATAAAGATCAGGGTGCCTTTGCCGTCGAGCTGGCTCTGGGCAAAATTCTTTTCAGCTTCCGATAGGGCGGGAACCTGGTTCAGGTTTTCACCTTTAATTATATAGACAATATCAGCATTCTCCGTAGTGGAAGCGGTATATTTCAATTGTGTTGCCATAGTTTTTGTTCAGATTGCCCCGCAATATAAGCAATTGGTTTTTCACTGCTAAATTCGAATTTCTTTTAGTTGCCAAATTGTTGGATTTGCTTAAATTCTGGTAATATATATAATATAATGTCTATTTACAGGCTTGTTTAAGCACAATACCCCAACAGTTCTGAAAAATGCTTAGTTTTGGGCCAGTTTAAACGAATTTTTAGCCTTAAAACCCTAGCGTTTTTGGAGAAGAAAGTAAGCCCTAAAAAGCATCTTGGCCAGCATTTCTTAACAGATCTGAACATTGCCACTAAAATTGTGAACCAGCTTACCCTGCCGGAAGGCGTAAACCAGGTGCTGGAAATCGGGCCGGGAATGGGCGTGCTCACGCAATACCTGCTGCAGCATAAAGAATACCAGACCACCGTCATCGAAATAGACCGCGAATCGGTAACCTATTTGCAGCAGCATTTTCCGGCGCTGGAAGACCGGATTATCTCCGCCGACTTTTTAAAATTAAATCTGGAAGAAAAATTTTCCGGAAAAATTTCGATCATCGGCAACTTTCCTTACAACATTTCGAGCCAGATCTTTTTTAAAGTGCTGGCCAACCGCAACCAGGTTATGGAAGTGGTAGGAATGTTGCAAAAAGAGGTCGCAGAGCGCATTGCAGCGCCTCCGGGCTCTAAAACCTACGGTATTTTAAGCGTTCTGCTGCAGGCTTTTTATACCATAACCTACAACTTTACGGTGCACGAACATGTGTTTAACCCGCCGCCAAAAGTAAAGTCTGCTGTAATAAGTTTAGTCCGAAATAAAATTTTTCAATTGCCTTGCAACGAATCGCTCTTTTTTGAAGTCGTTAAACAAAGCTTCAGTACAAGGCGAAAAACCTTACGCAATTGTCTTAAATCTTTTGGGCTTAATCCGGAAATTAGTGCCCAACCGATCTTCGACAAACGCGCAGAACAGCTGAGTGTGGAAGATTTTATTGGGCTTACTCAAATGCTGGAACCATTTCGGAAATAAAAATGCTGAAATATTCCCGGAACTAACATTAAAAAGGGTAGGAGAATTGCCAGAAAAAGTGCCGGCCATATTTTTAATATAAGCTGAACACTATATTAAATGTAATTCTCCTGTTTAGGAATTAAGCCTCATAAAATTTCTCAGCTTAAGCATGAAGCCAGCTTGCCTTATTATTGATCTGATGCACGAAAGCATAATTCCTATGCTGGAGGAAATCGGAATGAGCGTTACTTACCGGCCGGAAATTAGCGCTTCGGAAGTTAAAAGTGCCCTGAAGGGATTTCAGGTGTTAATTGTGCGCAGCAAATTAAAAGTTACGGAAGACCTGATTGCTGATGCCTCTGACTTAAAAATAGTAGCCAGGGCCGGCGCCGGGGTAGATAATATTGAGGAAGAAGCTCTCAATAAACGGAATATTACCCTGGTAAATGCACCCGAAGGGAATAGGGAGGCAGTTGGGGAATTTACGCTGGGCCTTCTGTTAGCATTGCTCCGGAAGATCCCGCAGGCAAACAACGAGGTAAAAGCCCGGAATTGGCTGCGTGAAGAAAATCGGGGGGAAGAACTGGCCGGAAAAACGATTGGGATAATCGGGTATGGTAACATGGGAAAAGCCTTTGCCCGAACCCTGACGGGTTTTAATTGCACCGTTTTGGCCTACGATAAGGCCGGCGACCGCACTTACGACCAGTATGCCAAAGCCAGCAGCCCGGAAGAAATATTTGCGAAAACAGATATTGTAAGCTTCCACATTCCCTTTACGGCCCAAAACCGGTATTTTGCAGATGCTGCTTTTTTTGAGCGGTTTCAGAAACCGGTATGGGTAATTAATACCGCCCGGGGAGAGGTTATGGATTATAACGCCCTGGTGGAAGGACTAAAGGCCGGCACTATAAAAGGAGCCGCCCTGGATGTGCTTGAAAATGAAAAATTGGACACCTTAACCCCTAAACAAACCCTGAATTATGAGTATTTGTCGACAGCGCCCAATGTAATTCTTACGCCGCATATTGCAGGTTGGAGTCACCAGTCATATTTTAAAATCAATCAGATTTTGGTGCAAAAAGTGCAAGCCGTTCTATTTCAAAACGATACCCTACGCCATTAGGTAAAAAATAGTTTAAGTTTTTGTAAGTTATTTAATAATATTGTATCTTTAAAGCTTTGAAATAGACCTATTACTACTTTATTATCTCTTTTACAACCTCATATGATGCGAAAAATTTTACTCTTGTTCGCTTTTCTTGGTTTCACCCTCGGCGCCGCGTTCGCCCAGACAGGTAAACTAGCCGGAAAAGCAGTTGACAAAACCACCCGGGAGCCAATTGCCTTCGGTACCGTTGTGGTAAAGCTGAATGGTGCCCAGAAAAACGTCGGCCAGACCGATATCAACGGGGCATACTCTATTTCCCCGCTTACGCCCGGTTCCTACACCGTGGAGATTTCTTACGTTGGTTACAATACCCGGTCAATTAGCGGGGTACAGGTATCGGTAGATAGAACTACTAACCTCAACATTGATTTAACTTCTAACACAGAATTAGGAGTGGTTGAGAAGATCATTTACAAAGAGCCTTTGATAACCAAAGACCCTCAAGGTAAAACCATTTCTGCAAAAGAGATCGCAAAATTGCCAACCCGCGATATCTCTACCATGGCCGCCACCACGGCCGGGGTTCAGAACAGCGATGATGGCCGCGCCCTGAACGTTAAAGGTACCCGCTCAAGCGGTACGGTATATTTCGTAAACGGCGTAAAGCAATTGGTAGAGCCATCATTGCCTGCTAATGCTATTTCGCAGATGACCGTTTTAAGTGGCGGTATCCCGGCGCAGTACGGCGATGCTACCGGTGGTATCATTAACATTACAACTTCAAGCCCTTCGTCTAAACTGGCGGGTGGGGTAGAAGTTGCAACTTCTGCTCCTTTCGATAAATACAACAATAACCTGGCAAGTTTTAACCTTACCGGCCCGCTTTTGAAAAAGACCAGCGCCGATACGTTAAATTTCTCCGAGAACCGCACCATTTTAGGTTTCTTCCTGGCTGGTCAGTTCCAGAATTCAAATGATGATAACCCAAATGCCCAGGGTAATTACATCCTGAACGACGCTACCCGCAATGCATTGAGCACCCGTCCTTATGTAAATGGGTTAGATGCCGGCCAGTTCATTACTATTAAAGACAACCTGGAAAAATCGCGGATCCGCCAGAATGTGAAAAGCATGCGGGCTGCCCTGAACACAACTATCGATTTCCAGCCTATGGACAATATGATGTTCTCAGTAGGTGGTAGCTATTCCCATTCAGACCGGAACCTTTATATTAACTCTTATTCCCTGTTCAACCCGGAAAACAATCCGCAGCAGATCATCAAGAACTGGAATACCTTCATGCGTTTTACCCAGAACTTCAACAGTAACCAGAAAGATTCATCGGCCAACGCCATTAAGAACGCTTATTACCAGATCCAGTTAGATTATTCTAAATATGACCGCGTTATCCAGAACGAAACCCTGAAGGATGATATCTGGCGGTATGGTTACATTGGTAAATTTACCGAGAACCTTTATGATGATTTAGATTCTATTGTTGTTAGAAAAAATCCTAACGATCCGAATGACCTTTCAACCGTTACTTATTATAATGTAAAAGTTAACCAAGGCGGTAAAAGAGGTTTAACCTTCGAAGAATCTGGCGATAACCCCTTACTGGCTGCTTACTCAAGACAAGTAATTGATGAACGCAATGCATTAGGTTTACCAATTCAAAGCTTGGCAGAATTACAGGGCCGTCGTGGTTTAAGAAACGGAGAAAGTCCGTTTGCTATTTATTCTATCTATACGAACAGAGGCACGGTGTATCCGTTATACCAGCTTTTAAATAATGACCAGTTCCGGGTATCGGCTTTAGGTTCTGCAGAACTTGGAAAGCATACCATCAAATTAGGTTTTGAATTTGAGCAGCGGGTTGAAACGAACTATGCCATCAACGGAGGTGCGCTGTGGAACCTTGGTAGAGGTATGCTGGGCCAGGAATTTGCTCCAACCCGCAGTGCTACCATGTATACTGTAAAAGAACGGGATGGCGTTACCTACATCGATTTTGATGCGCAACGGACCGGTGCTTTAAGCACTTTCTCCCAAAACCTTCGGGATAAATTAGGCCTTGGCATAAATGATCCGATCAATATCGATGAGATCAGCCCGGATGATCTGGCTGTGAACATGTTCTCAGCGGAAGAATTAACCAACCCGGCAGGTATCGTATCTTACCAGGGATACACCTACGATGGAAAACGCAATACCAAAAAAGTAAACTTCAACGATTACTTCTCAGATCCTAACCGTCCGCAGGATGCTGTTCGTCCTATTTATACGTCTGCTTTTATTGAAGATAAATTCGAGATAGAAGACCTTACCTTACGCGCCGGTTTACGCATCGACCGTTTTGACGCTAACCAAAACGTATTGAAAGATCCTTACTCTCTGGTTGAATTATTAAGAGTGAAAGATGTACGTGACCTTCGTTTTGCAAACGGTTACAACATTCCTTCAAACGTAGGCGATGATTTTGCTATTTATGTAAATAAAAGCTCCGCAGATTTTGTGCAGAACCAGTCTTCTTCTTTTACCATAACCGGTTACCGGAGTGGTGATGTGTTTTACGATGTAAACGGTAACCCAACTGAAAATACCTCTCCGATCATCCAGAATGGTACTCACCCATTATTCGATCCGGAACTGCAGGGGATCAGAGGGTCAGAATATATTGTAGACCGCCGTTTATCTACCAAGGCTTTCAAAGATTACGAATCGCAGATCACACTTAACCCGCGTTTATCTTTCTCTTTCCCAATCTCAGAAGATGCCTTGTTCTTTGCCCACTACGATGTGTTAACGCAGCGTCCGGAGCGTAACGGAACTTTGCCAAGCAACTATTTCTTCTTATTAGGAAGTATCAATGCCCGGAACCAGATCAACAATCCTGACCTGAAGCCACAGAAAAAGATCGACTACGAAGTAGGTTTTGAGCAGCGCTTATCCAGATCTTCCGCCATGTCTATCTCTGCTTTCTACTCTGAATTCCGCGATCAGATTTCTGCCCGCCGCTTTGTTGGTGCTTTCCCGCAGGATTACACCACCTTTGGTAACTTGGATTTTGGTATCGTGAAAGGTATGATCCTGGAGTATGACCTGAGAAGAACCAAGAATATAACGTTAGGCGCCAGCTATACGCTGCAGTTTGCAAAAGGTACCGGTTCCAGTGCTACCACTGGTCTGAACGCCATTAACCAAGGTCAGCCAAACCTGCGTACCCTAATGCCTTTGGATTATGATCAGCGCCACGCCTTTAAAGTAAACATGGACTTCCGCTTCGATGAAGATGAAGGCCCGATGTTATTCGAGAAAAAAGCTTTTCAGAATATGGGTCTTAACCTGGTGTTGAATGCCAGTTCAGGAGAGCCTTATTCCCGTCAGTCTAACGTGACAAATTACATTAACGCTATTGGTCGTCCGGTACTTGCCGGTAGCCTGAATGGATCACGCAAACCAGCTAATATCCGCGTTGGTTTAAGATTAGATAAAGATTTTGCCCTGAACACCAAAGAAGGTTCAAACTCTTTTGTTAAGGCCCTAAATGTTTACCTACGGGTAACGAACTTGTTTAATACCATGAATGTAATTGATGTATACCGTTATACTGGTTCCGCGACAGATGATGGTTTCCTCGATAATTACCGTGCTCAGCAAGGTGAAGCAGCCTCTCAGGCCCTAATTGACATTTACACAGTCCGGATGTTAAATGGCAATGGCAATGATGGACTTGGTGCTAACCCAACAAATTTTTCATTACCAAGAAGGGTAGAGATCGGTACGGTGCTATCTTTTTAACTAAACTGTAAATTTTTCTAAAAGAATGATGCGAAATAAATTACTTTCTAAGACCCTACTTCTTGCGCTTGGCCTTAGCTGTTCGCTAAGTGTATCGGCCCGGGAACGGCTGGATAAAGCTTCGGGGGCTCCCGGCAAACCCCAGACTTCAGGAGCAGGAAATAAAATTGCGGCTAATTGTTTAACCAGTTCTTCTTCTTCCTCTTTAGATATCAACAACGTTAGAGCCATGGTGCTTAACGGAGGCGATATGTGGTGGAACCTGGCAGATCCGCGGTACGAAGTACCTAAAGTAAACGACCCAAACTTACCAAAACGGCATTCGATCTTTGCTGGTTCAGTTTGGATCGGGGGTAGAGATCCGCAGCAGAACTTATACCTGGCTGCGCAAACCTACCGTCAGGGTTCTCCTGCTGATGCCGGTTACTGGCCGGGTCCATTGGATAACACCGGCGAAATTGCTAAAGAAGATTGTGCCGCCTGGAACTTCCATTCCAAGATCGATAAATCAGTTATTGAGAAATTCCGCGACGATTTCGATAAAGGCCTTTATCCTCCGGGAACCGGACCTGAAGTATTGCCGCAGGAGATCCGTGAATGGCCGGGTAGAAATAACCCGCACCGCCGCATCGCTGGTATGAACAACCAGTTGGCGCCATTTGTGAACGCAATTGATAAGGCTACCGGCCAACCGACAAATGTAGATGTTTACGAGCCGCTTTTAGGCGACTACCCGGCTATTCAGGGCGACCAGGCTATCTGGTGGGTTATGAACGATGCCGGTAACGTAAAAGAGCCAATTTCTAACAAGATCGGTTTAGAGTTACAGGTTATGGCATTTGCTTTCCAGACCAACGACCTGATCAATAACATGACCTTTTATAAGCAGAAGCTTATTAACAAAGGTTTAAACCAGCTGAATGATACCTACCTGGGCCAATGGGTTGACCCGGATCTGGGTTACTATAACGATGACTTTGTAGGTTGCGACGTAGGACGTGGTTTAGGTATCTGCTATAACGGCGATAACGACGATGAAGGCGTTACCGGTTATGGTTTGAACCCACCTTCCGTAGGAGTTGACTTTTTCAAAGGTCCATATTCTGATGCCAACGATGGAATAGATAATGACCGCGACGGCCAGATTGATGAAATGGAGAATGAGCCTATTTTAGGCCCGGATGGAGAACCTGTTCTGGATTCCAGTGGTAATCCGGTTACCAGACAGGTTACGGAAAAGATCATTATGTCGAGCTTTATTTATTATAATAACGATCAAAACTCAACGAATGGTAACCCGGCTGTTGCAACCGATTTTTACAATTATTTACGGGCTGTTTGGCGGAATAACACGCAGATAACCCATGGTAAAGATGGTACCGACCAATCATTACCCCCTTACAAGTTCATGTTCTCCGACGACACCGACCCGCAGGGTTTTGGTTACAGTAACCCGCCGCAAGGCCTTCCTGCATCGCATTTCCCATGGAGAGAGGACAATACGCAGAAAGTTGGTGGTACTTCCAATACACCGGCTGACCGCCGTTTCTTACAAAATGCCGGTCCGTTTACCTTAGGCCTTGGTGCCGTTAACGAACTTACAATTGGTGTAATCTGGGCAAAAGCCAGCGGTGGTGGTGCTAAAGGTTCTTTAGGCTTGTTAAAATATGCCGATGACCAGGCGCAGAAACTATTCGATAACGACTTTAAGTTGCCACAGGGGCCTAATGCTCCGGATCTTGTTATTACTGAATTAGATCAGCAGCTTATCCTGACCTTGATCCCAACCAGATTCCGTACCTCAAATAACGACGAAGTAACTACTGAAACCTATTTTGAGAAAGATAAATCGTTGGAGAATAACAAACTGGTGAAGGATCCTGTTTATCGCTTCGAAGGTTATAAGATCTACCAGTTGAAAGACCTAAGTGTTCAGGCTTCGGACGTTAACGATCCGGACAGAGCCCGTTTAGTTGCTCAGGCCGATGTACAGAATGGCGTAACTGATATTGTAACGTTTGAATATGATCCGGATGTTGATCAGATTGTACCTCGTTTACGCGTAAAAGGTAGCGATCAGGGAGTTCGTCATACGCTTAATATTACTACCGACCTTTTTGCTTCAGGAAACGACCGCATTGTTAATTTCAAGCCTTATCATTACCTGGTTGTTTCTTATGCCTATAATGGTGACCCGAACAACACAAATGATAAGTACCTGGAAGGCCGCAAAGTTTCTATTGCAACAGGTATCCCGCATAAGCCACAAGCTGAAAACGGCGGAACAACCTTATTATCTGGTTACGGCACATTAGCGCAGATCACCCGGATCTTAGGTTTTGGTACCGGCGGTAACGTTCTGGAAATTACTTCGGAAAATGAAAATGAAATTGTTGCCAATAACAGCAAAGCCCAGTTAAACTATTTGCAGGGGAAAGCTCCTTTTGTAGTTAAAGTTTACGACCCTAAGAAAGTTCAGGGCGGCGAGTTCAAGGTTAAATTATCCAGCAGGTTAGTTTATCCGAAAGCAACGGCGGCAGGCAGTTCGCTTCAGGTTAATGACACCATTATGAGCACTGGTAACTGGACAGTTCCAAATAGCTTTAATGCGACTAGTTATCCGAATAAAATTGTCGGCAGACAAATTCCGGGTATTGGTATTGTACGGCGGATTATTTCCAGCTCTGCAGATACGATGGTGACCCTTGATATAGAAATGCTGAACGATCATATTGGAGGCCGGTTTACTGCCCGGATCGATAGTTTTCAAACGTCTGGTACTGACACGGATTTAAAAGGTCACAGAATTGAATCGCGTCCTTTCAAATCTTTGAACAGTAACTTTACAGCCAGAGCAACCAATTATGTTCAAAATGATTTCTGGTATCTGATCAAGCCAAATAGTCCTAATGATCGGATTTATGCCGACCGTCCTATTTCTGAATTTAATGAGCAGCTGGTTACAGATTACGGTATTGCTATAGAATTTAAGCAACCGGTAAGTACCCCTGGCGTGCAGCCACTTTTTGTTCCGTCAAATGGTTTCCTTGAAGGGTCTATCTCATATTCGAATGAAAACAAGTGGTATGAAGGAGTTCCTAACGGTGCTAATATTACTCCAACAGGTGTTTCCACCGGATCTGAGGTTTGGTTACAGCAAAAAGCTACATTAACTGTTGATAACGATGAGTTACAGTTTATTGATCCGAGCTATACGTACCTGTCAGTACTGGGTGGAACCTGGGCACCATACGCTGTTACTGCCAGAACGCCTACCGGTCCTTCTTATATCAACTCTACCAGTGCTAACCGTAAACTTTATGACCTGCAGAACGTCGATATCGTGATCACTTCGGATAAGAGCAAATGGACCCGGGTTCCTGTTTTACAAGGTTCAGGTTCAGCGCCTACTTTCCAACTTACCAAGCGGGGTTCTGATGTATCGTCCGTTGATAAGGATGGTAATCCGGACCAATCTAATTCCGAAGCTTTCCCATCGCAGCCTTCGGTTGGTATGGGTTGGTTCCCGGGCTATGCCATTGATCTGGATCGTGGTATCCGTCTGAACATGATGTTTGCAGAGTTCTCAACCACTGCTGATCCAACTAACAGAAATGACATTGGCCGTAACCTGATCTGGGATCCAACTTCCAGCCAGGCAAACCAGTCAGGATTTGGCAAGAACTATATTTATGTAACTAATACTAAATATGATGAAGGCCGCCAGTTAGGTATGTCGCTTGATTCTGCCAAGTATTTGCCAAGTCTTGCGAATAACCAGACCGCCCACCGGGCTTACGTACAGCGTCATGTATTTGACAAAGTGACCTGGGCTGGTTATCCTAAACTAGCCAAAAACGGACAGTTGTTAGCTTCTGACGTGCGGGTTAGATTGCGGGTAAACCGGGAGTTTACTTCTTATAACCCGGAAGGGAACTTATAACGTGACCAACGCTAATAAGACTACAACTTATAAGGGGAACTTTAACCCGGAGTATAACTTCAATACCAATAACCTGGCACCAAAATTCGAACAGTCAAAAGTTGCATCTGATGCCCTGAAAATGGTCCGGGTGGTACCTAACCCTTATTATGCTTACTCTCAATACGAACAACGTCAGCTTGATAATATTGTAAAAATTACCAACCTGCCACGGAAGTGTAAGATCTCGATCTATACTGTTAATGGTACGCTGATCAAAACTTTCATTAAAGACAGCCCGCAGACCTTCCTGGACTGGAACCTGAAAAATGAAAGTAATTTGCTTATTGCTTCAGGGGTTTATATTATAAACGTAGATGCCGGTAAGTATTGGTAATATTGTTCTGAAATGGTTCGGGGTAATGAGACCAATGGATTTAGAGTCGTTTTAATTAAATTTTGTTTTGCAGACAAGAAATGAAGAATTCAATTATATGTTTATTTTCTGGGTTGTTACTGGCCGGCGCAACAGCGCAGGCCGGTAATGATCAGAAAAAAGGACAGGTGGGAGCTACCCAGCTTCAGATAAACCCCTGGGCCCGCAGTGCCGGTATGGCTGGTTCTAATACGGCCCGTATCCGGGGCGTGGAATCAGTTCATCAGAACATTGGCGGACTTGGCTTTTGTGAAAGGAACTGAAGTAAATTTTGCCACAACCAAATGGTTAACCGGTTCGGATATTAACATCAATGCCTTTGGCCTGGGCCAGAAGCTTGGTGAAAATGGCGGCGTGTTGGGTTTATCTATGATGTCTATGGACCTGGGTAACTTTAAGCAAACTACCGAAGATAACCCGGATCAGGATATTAATTACAGGGTTTCGGTAATTAACCTTGGCCTTTCTTATTCCAAAGCTTTTTCGAACAGTATTTTTGGTGGTATTACGGTTCGGGTGATCTCTGAATCGCTGCCAAATGCATCGGCTACAGGTATTGCTTTCGACGGGGGTGTTCAGTATGTAACCTCCATTGGTAAAGGCGAACTGGATGAAGATAACCTTCATATTGGGGTAAGTTTACGGAACGTAGGCCCGGAAATGCGGTTCTCCGGCGATGGTTTATCTTACAGAGGCCAGGTTAGAGGCGGTACTTTCGATCAGGCTTTGGAGCAGCGTTCTGAATCTTTCGAATTACCGGCTTTACTAAACATTGGCGTTAGCTTATGACCTGAACTTCAACGAAGAAAACCGCTTAACGTTTGCTGGTAACTTTGTTTCCAATACAGCCACCCAGGATCAGTTCCAGTTAGGTGCTGAATATGGTTTTACTGAAAAGTTCATGGTGCGTGCCGGTTACGATATGACCAAAGATACTTTTACGGAAGAAGATGGCAATGCCCATACCGGTTTAACTGCCGGCGCTACCGTAGAAGATCCCTTTTGGTTCTGAGAAAAACCGTACATTTGGTTTAGATTATGCCTACCGGGCCTCTAATCCATGGGGTGGTTCACACAGCGTAGGCATTAAAGTAGGCTTATAAGTTAAAATTTTATTACCTTTACAAAAGAACGGTTAGCGTTAGCGCATAACCGTTCTTTTTGTTTTTAAACCGCTTAACCAAACTAGTATAATGGCAAATGTTTCTTATTACACAGCCGAAGGACTGCAGAAATTAAAAGAAGAATTAGCTGATTTGAAATTCAGAGGCCGGGCCGAAATTGCCCGCCAGCTTGCTGAAGCCCGCGATAAAGGCGACCTGAGCGAAAATGCCGAATATGATGCTGCCAAAGATGCCCAGGGCCACCTGGAGTTAAAGATAGCCAAGCTGGAAGAAGTGGTTGGCAATGCCCGCCTGATAGATGATTCGAACATGGACCTGAGCAAAGCGCTGATCCTTTCAAAAGTAAAGATCAAGAACCTGAATAATAATATGGTGCTGGATTATGTGCTGGTTTCGGAAGAAGAAGCAGACCTGGCAGCCGGCCGGCTTTCGGTAAAATCGCCGATAGGAAAAGGCTTATTGGGCAAAGAAGTTGGCGACACCGCAGAGATAACGGTACCGGCCGGTAAGCTACGGTTTGAGATCCTGGAGATTTCCCGTTAAAACTGATGGCTTCGATTTTCACTAAAATTATTAACGGCGAAATTCCGGCCTATAAAATTGCGGAAGACGACCGTTTTCTGGCTTTTCTGGATATAAACCCGCTTACCAAAGGGCATACCCTGGTAATTCCGAAACAGGAAACCGATTATTTATTTGATCTGGAAGAGGACCTATATGCAGATCTGCAGCGGTTTGCCCACAAAGTAGCAAAGGCCATTAAACCGGCCATGAATTGCCGCCGGGTGGGCGTTTGCGTGATCGGGTTTGAAGTGCCGCATGCGCATATCCACCTCATTCCGATAAACGGCATGTCTGATATGAATTTCAGTTTGCCGAAACTGAAACTTAGCAAAGAAGAATTTGAGGAGATAGCCGCTAAAATTAAAGCGCAGCTGTAAAGTTTATTTGGAAGCGATCCGGGTTGGATTATCCTGCAAAAAGTTTTTCCAGGATTTTGTTCCGGCCTGGCCGTTATTTCCTTTCTGATAATGGTGGCAAAGCGCCACTGCCAGGGCATCGGAAGCATCGAAAAGCTTTGGCATTTCGGCTATCTTCAGGATCTGGGAAAGCATAATAGATACCTGTTCTTTAGTGGCGTTACCATTTCCGGTTATGGATTGCTTTATCTTTTTAGGCGCATACTCTACATAAGGAATATCGCGGGAAAGGGCGGCGGCAATGGCAACACCCTGTGCCCGGCCCAGCTTCAGCATAGATTGTACGTTGGTGCCGTAAAAAGGCGCTTCAATAGCCATTTCGTCGGGGAGGTATTCGGTAATAAGTTCCTGGGTACGGTCGAATATCTTTTTTAGCTTTACGGCGTGATTGGTAATATTCTTCATATTGATCACATCGAATTTGATAACGTGGGTTTTTGAGCCCTTCACTACCAGCAACGCGTAACCCATAATGTTTGTACCCGGATCGATGCCCAGAATAATTTTTTCAGAAAGAACCAAGGGGGAAGCTTTGATCATAAGAACTGCAAAATTACAAACAAAATCTTGAATGTAGTTTTAAAAAATAAAGGCTGGCTGGCCCTGAAGCTGCTGGTTTTCGGACTTACCAGTTTTTATCTGTACCGGGCCGTGCAGGGGCGCTCCGATTGGGTTAACCTATTAAGGGCGCAAACAGGTTCCGCAACCTGGATTTTTGTTGGCCTGGCTTTTCTCCTTATTTTCCTGAACTGGGGTATAGAAGCCTGGAAATGGTGGTACCTGGCCCGTAAAATAGAAGCTGTTTCTTTTGTAAGGGCTTTTCGGTCGGTAATGGTAGGCCTGACTTTAGGGTTTATTACCCCCAACCGCGTAGGCGATTATGCCGGCCGGATCCTGGAATTGCGCAGCAAAAAACGGATAAACGCCATAGGGGCCATTTTTCTGGGGCGGTTTGCGCAATTGGTAATTACCATTGTGTTTGGCAGCCTGGGCGGTTTTTATTTGTTCTGGCATTTTTACCTGGCCGAATTCTTCTGGATAAAAACCGGGTTCGGGCTTTTTATTTTGATGGTGAATGCCATGGGCCTGCTTTTCTTTTTTCGGGCTTCGCTTATTCTTACAATGCTTACTTCCTTCCGCCCATTCCGGCGGGTGGTGCCTTATCTTCGGGTGCTGGCCGAATATAGTTTTTCTGAGTTAGGATTTACGTTGTTTCTGGCCGCCTGCCGGTACGTGGTTTTTTGTTTGCAGTTCGGTTTGTTATTGCAGGCTTTTGGCATTCAGATTCCCTTTGTTGCCTATTCCAGCTGCATTACCAGTACCTTCCTGTTAAAATCGCTGGTGCCTTCGCTGAGCGCTTTAACGGATATTGGCATGCGGGAAATTTCGGCCATGCATTTTTTTAGTTTATTCGGCCAATCGGAAATAAACGTGTTGGGCGCCAGCCTGAGTTTGTGGTTTATGAACATCGTGTTTCCCAGTGGCGTAGGGCTGATCTTTGTGGCCCGCCTGAAACTTAAAAAGGAAACTCCATGATAACCGGGCTGCTGACTTTTTTTGTGCTTTGCTATACCGTTTTTATAGTTACGGCCATCTACAGCTGGCTGCGTTTGCCGGAAATTAAACTGCCCCAAAGCTATATTGCCCGGACCCGGATCTCCGTCCTAGTTGCGGTAAGAAATGAAGCCGAAAACATTATAGCTTTACTGCTGGATCTTGAAAAGCAAACCTTCCCGAAATCGCTTTTTGAGGTGATCCTTATCGATGATTTTTCGGAAGATGATACGTCTGAGTTGATAATTGATTTTCAGCAAAAAACAGACGCTAAATCTGAAAGTTTTGGAACTGAAAAACGGTAGGGGGAAAGGCAAAAAAAGTGCTTTGGCTTTTGGTTTGGAAAATGCTACCGGGGAGTTAATTGTACAGACGGATGGCGATTGCCATGTACAGCCGGATTGGCTTAAATTGCTGGAATCCACCTACCAGACCCAAGGCTCCAAATTTATTAGCGGACCGGTTTGTTTAACCGCCGGAAAGTCGGTTTTTGAAAAAATGCAGGTAGTGGAATTCGCTTCGCTGATCGGTTCCGGGGCGGCTTCTATTGGCATTCAAAAACCTACTATGTGCAACGGGGCGAACCTGGCTTACGAAAAAGCGGCTTTTTACGAAGTGAATGGTTTTGCCGGAAACGAAGGTATTGCTTCCGGCGACGATGAATTTTTAATGCATAAGATTCACCAACTCTACCCGGGGAAAGTTAGCTTTTTAAAGGCTCCGGCTGCTACTGTTTTTACTTCCGCGAAAAGTTCTTTTCAGGATTTTTTTGCGCAACGGGTCCGGTGGGCCAGCAAATGGAAATTTTATAAAAATTCTTCCGGACAGCTTTTAGCCTTATTGGTTTTCGGGGTTAATTTATTGCTGCTGGCAGGTTTTTTTTACTGGTTAAATAACCGTATTTCTTCGGAAGCTTTTTGGTGTTTATTTATTGTAAAGTCCGCCGGAGATATCGTATTTTTGGGATTAGTCTTAAACTTTTCCCGTTCCCTGAACCTGTTGCTATATTGGTTGCCTTTGCAGTTTTGCTACATTCCATACGTGGTTTATACCGCGCTGGCGGGCTTAAAGGGTAACTACCAGTGGAAAGGCCGAAACCTGCAAAATTCATGACCCCTACGCAAGACGATATTATTGATGAACTTTACTTTGTAACGTCTTATCAGGAGCTGCAAAAGGCTTTGGATCTGCCGGCGGAAACGCTATGCCTGGAGCTCGAAAAACTTTTGGCGCAGGAGTTTGTTAAGTGTTTTTTTCCTGATCCGGATACAGAAATTGCCTACCATCAGGAGAGTTTTGCCGGTAATTGCCACCGGTATTTTTACCTGGCAACCAAGAAGGGTTTGATTGCCCATAATTCCCGCTAAATGGCCGTACTTACCCAAACGCAAATTTCCAGATCGCCGGGTTATTATATCCGGCAGCGCTTTTTGCAGAACGGACCGGCCATGTTGGGTTTGTGCCTGGTAATGCTGGCTGCCATAATTGCCATTACCGGCTATTTGATTTTGCCTGATCCAACCCCGAATGCGAATAACGGAATCGTAACGTTGCAAAAAAAACCCGCAGGGTTTACGGTAAAGCTCCTGAATGTTCCCAAAGCGGATAACCCAACCAAGGTGAATTTTTTCCAGAAATGGCTTTTTGGAAAACCAGCGGCAGTTTGAAAGTATTCCGGTAGGAAACCTGCAGTTAACGGGAAATTTTTTAGTTGCCAAACCTTTCCAGGCAGAAGCGGACGATACTACCCGGTTTCGGTTTCCGCTGCAGGCTTTTTTTTCAGACACCGAAACGATTGGTAATCAGGCCGCCATTCTGGCAAAAATAGAACAGGAGAACATCGAAACCAGAACCTACCTTTTAGGAACCGATAAAGCCGGCCGCGATGTCTTGAGCCGTTTATTGCTGGGTACCCGCATTTCCCTGGGAATTGGTTTCCTGGCGGTGCTGATTTCCGTTACTATTGGCTTATTGGCTGGTTCCGTGGCGGGTTATTTTGGCGGCTGGGTTGATAAAGCCATTATGTTTATCATGACGGTGGTTTGGTCGGTGCCCGGCATTATGCTGGTAATTGCCATTAGCCTGGCCCTGGACAGTAAAGGTATGTGGGTTTCTTTTGTGGCGGTGGGCCTTACCATGTGGGTAGATGTGGCGCGGGTGGTACGCGGGCAGGTTTTAAGTTTGAAAGAAAAAACGTATATTGAAGCTGCGAAAGTTTCGGGCTTGCCCCAATACCGCATTATTAGTGAACCATTTGTTGCCTAACATGACTGGGCCCGCTGATTGTAATAGCCACCGCCAATTTTGCTTCGGCAATTTTGATGGAAGCCGGCTTGAGTTTTCTGGGTTTGGGGGTGCAGCCGCCGGCGCCATCCTGGGGCATGATGGTGAATGAAGGTTTTCAGTTGATAGGTCCCGAAAGCAGTTTATTTTTAGTTATTGCCCAGCGTTTTCATCAGCTTATTGGTGTTGGCTTTTAATTTGCTCGGCAACGGGCTGCGCGACGCATATGACCCTAAAATTATCGTTACCAATGCCTGAGCTAGTAGAAAGAAATATTAAGCAGGAATTAAACCTGAAAAAGCTGGAGCTAGCGGCTTTGCTGGAAATTACGCAGGCTATTAATAACAATTTTCCGGAAAAAGCGCTTTATAAAATTTACCATTTCACCTTGCTGGCCCAGTTACACATCAACCGGCTTACGCTGTTTGTGCGCGATGAAATGTGGGAATGTAAAGTATGTTTTGGCGTGCAGACCGATTACGTAAAGCAGGAGCATTACCCGACCGAAATAAAAGCCTGCCGGAAATAACCTAGTCTTCAATAAACTGAATGTTGACCGGAAATGGCGGGAATTTGAAACCGTAATTCCGGTTTTCCAGGATAATAAAATACTGGCTTTTGTACTTATCGGTAACATTCACCCTTATTATTCCGATATGGCGGCGCTTTCGTTTGTGCAGACCATCAGTAATATTATGATCGTGGCCATGCAAAACCGCAAGATGGCCCGCCAGCGCTTGGCCGAGGAAGCCATGCGGAACGAGATAAAGATTGCCCGCGAAGTGCAAACCATGCTTTTCCCGAAAACCTTGCCCAACGATAAAGATATAGTGGTACATGCCAGTTATATTCCGCATTCTTCCATTGGCGGCGATTATTACGATTATGTCAAAATTGACGAAGATCAGTTTCTGTTTTGCGTTGCCGACGTTTCCGGTAAAGGCGTGCCGGCTTCTTTGCTGATGTCTAATTTTCAGGCAGGTTTACGCACCATTCTGCGCCAGACCTCCGACCTGGTAAACCGTGGTAACGGAACTGAACCATCTGATTTACAGGAATGCGATTGCCGAAAAATTTATTACCAGTTTCTTTGCCATTTATAACCGCAAAACCCGCGAATTGCAATACGTAAATGCCGGCCATAATGCCCCGGTGCTGCTTATACGAAAATAATTCCTACCAACTGCTAACCGAAGGCTGTACCATGCTGGGCATTTTTGAAGAATTGCCGTTTATGTCGGTTACTAAAGTACTGATTCCGAATAAGGCTTGCTGCTTTGCTATACCGATGGCCTGACCGAAGTTTTTAACATCGAAGAAGATGAATTTGGCCTGGAGAACACCATCAGGTTTTTGCAGAACTCCCGCTATATGAATTTGCAAACCCTTCACGCCGAACTTTTAAAAGAGATCAAGAATTTCAGCCAGGGCGCTAATTTCGATGATGATATAACCTTACTTTCCTGCCGGTTTAAATAGGTTGATAATCAGCTTTTATAACTCCTGACTTTTTCGGTCGATTTTAATAGCATTTGATCGATCCTTCTTTTCAATTGATTCCGTAGCTTATTCTATGAACGACTACTCTCTGCCATTTTGGGGATCTTTGGTGGCAATGGCGCTTCTGGTAAGTTGCCAGCAAAAAAATATTCCGGTAACTACCGCATCTGATAAGCCGCATCCGGCGGTTCCTGAAATGAAATTACACCAGGTTCCGGAACCGGCAATTGCTATGGCTCCCGGCCCCACCGTTACCGGTGAAATATATACTTTTGTGGAGCAAATGCCGGAGTTTCCGGGAGGCCAGTCGGCATTCATGGATTTTCTGAAAAATAATATTCAGTTTCCGGCGGAAGCGCTAACGAATAAAGAGGAGGGGAGAGTTATCGCTCAGTTCGTGGTGATGGATGATGGCGTTGTAACGGATACGAAAATTGTAAAAGGCGTATCGGAATCTATAGATCGGGAGGCTTTGCGGGTTTTGGCTTTAATGCCCCGCTGGACGCCGGGTAAACAAAATGGCCGGCCGGTACACGTACGTTTTTTAGTGCCAATAAATTTTTCCACCAAATAGACCTTTCCTTTTAGTAATTTAAAGGAGGAGGGCATTCAGCGCTATAACTTCCACCAGGCCTTCCAAAGTTATTTTAAAAGAGGTAATCCTCCTGTAAAAAGCAATCGCTTGCTTATAAACCTGGTATCTGAATTTTTACCCGGTTTCCCTACCATTTAGAACTTAAGTTTTTATGCTTATCCGGCGCTGTATTCATTTAGGAAGGCAGGTTCTTTCGTCCAGATATCAACCTTTATCAGAACCGCCATGCCTATGAAGAAGAAAGAACCGATCTTATCTACTTCTACCAATTCGTTTAAGGTAAGGTGGAAAATTATGACGAATAGCGAAAGTCCCGACCCAACAATTGCTGAGCGTAAAACCGGGTCCTGGGTGCGGTGATACAGGGTTTGCGGCAATACCAGCAGGTAGGCCACCAGCGATGCAAAAAGTAATAGCCCAATAATGCCCTGTTCGGCCAGTTGCAGCAGGAAATAATTGTGAGTGGTAGATTTTTCCGGGTTATCGCTCACGTAGGTCTGGAAACCTCTAACCGTGTATTTCTTGTATTCCGGGTAAAAAGTGCTGGGCCCGCTTCCCATGATCGGCCGGTCGGCAGCCATTCTGGTAGCCGCCACCCACCGGTACACGCGCTCCATGCCCGAAACATCTTCGAAATTGTAGGTTGCTTCCAGGTGCTTTTCGAAATTATCGCCGTGAAAAACGGTTTTTTCGAACTCAGGCGCATAGATCATATAGGTGTGCTGGGTAGTAAAGTAAAAATAGGCACCCAAAGCACCCAGATACGCCGCTAAAACGGAGAGCCGCGTTAATTTAAATTTAATAGCTACCAAATAGAGCATGGCCAGCGGCAACGAAACCCAGGAAGCCCGGGTATAGGAAAAGCCGGTGCCTACCAGCAGAATAAGCAAAGCGAGCCAGATAAAGGCTTTTACTTTGCCCGATTGGCCCTGGTAAAGCGTTATCAGCAACGGAATAAAAAGGGCAACGGTGGCAGCGTAGATCACGTGGTTTTTAAAGAACGGACTTACCGCCCGCTGAATGCCGTGAAATGAAAAACCAACCAGCGCGTGTTTAAAAATTACCAGCAAAACCAGCCCTAAAAGCGGGATCAGGAAGAGCCAGTAAATGCGCCGGATATCGCGGATATTCCGGATGGTGGAACCAGTAAAAAGGAGGAATGGGATTATGTACCAGGTTTTAGCCAGCAGGTATTTTACGGATTTAAGGGTATCTACCGAAGTAAGGGTACTGGCACAGGCCCATAGGTACATAACCGAAATAATGATCACGATGGGGTGCCGGAAGAACCGTTTATCAGGTTTGGTGCCGGCCAGTAAAGAAAAGATAAAGCAGCCCATTACGGCCAGCATGAGCGGTTCGGAAGGCACATCCATATCGAAGCCGGCCACCAGCGGGCGCTCCATGGAAAAAGGTAAGGCAGCAATCAGCAGGTAATACAAAACCCGGTAATTGGTCATTACCAGCAACAGGCCAATTAGGGCGACCGGTAAAAAAAGGGGCAGGTAGGTATTGTGCAGCAGGGAGTAGGCAATGGAGCCAATTACCGTCAGGCCAAAACCTGCTAATAGTATTTCGTTAGGAACAGGCCATAAACGTTTTACCAGATTCATACCGTAGTGCGCCGCATTTCATTTTTATAGAGTTCCAGCAGGCTGACAAACACGATAGAAAGAATTAAGGTGAGCAGGGTAGAACCAACTACAATTAACCAGCGGATGGGTTTGGCTTTGCGCATGGCCGGGAAAGCTTTCTGAACCACGTAAATAGTAGAGATCTTTCCGGTTAAGGCAACTTTGGCATTGTCGTACGATTTAAGTGCGTCGTTAAACCTGGCGCGTAGATCAGCAAACTGCAGTTCCAGACCGGTAATTTCGTCGTAACCCTGGGAAAATGATTGCAAGTTATAACCGGTGCCGCCAGAATTTTGGGTTAAGGAAGAATTAGCTTTTTCCAGACCGTTTATGCGGGCCTTCAGCGCAACTACTCTGGGATCTGAAGCGCTTAAGCTGTTTTTTAAAATCTCATATTCGCCTTTTGCCTGTAGCAGATCCGATTGATTATCTATGATCCGCTTGCTAAGCGATTGGCCTTCTCTTTCAAGACCGTAAACCCCATATTTACGACGCGCCTGGTTCAGGGAATCCTGTACCTTTTTATAGACATTGGAAATATATTCGAACCGGGCCTGGTGGATATCCAGGATCTTTTTCCGGTTTTCAAGGGTTAGCTGCTGGTTGAAATTATCTATTTGCTCTACCATATCGTTGGCTACGGCAGCGGCTTTGATTTTATCTTCGCTGTAGAACGTTAATTCAATGGCATCGCGTTCGTTTTGTACAATAGTTAAGTTGCTGCTGAACATGTCCAGAACGGCCTGTTTGCTCAGGTCGTCTTCCATGCTTTCAAATTTATAATCCTGATAAAGTTTGTATTTATTGATAATGTATTCGGCCAGCGGCTGCGACATGCCAATGGTTTTGATGCGGTCTACATCTTCGTTGGTACCGAAAACTTCGATCCGGGAGCCTTCCACGATCCGGTCCGGATCAAGGCCGGCCAGGTTGGTTGGATAAAAAACGGTGGTTGATTTGTATACGTTAGGCAGCACCATGGCTACAATGGTGCTGATGATCAACGCTAAAAGCGTAAGCACCAGGATATGGAATTTCCAGCGGTTTATTATGGGTAGCAGGCCGGTAAGATTTTTAGGGCGTTCTGATATTGTTTGGGTAGGGCTCATTCCTGATAAAATAATCCTTCAAATTTATTTAAAAAACTCAGAACTTCCTAAAACCCATTCCCCGGGCCCTTTTTAAAACCATTTCTATTAAACTCTGCCGCCTGCCCGGCCGGGTTTTTTACAATGCCTCCGATCTTTGATAAACGAATGGGTTTTGAAAAAATTATGGTTAAAGAAACTCAAACCGCCAATGCTGCAAGCTGCCGTTTTATTCATTTACTTTGTAGCACCAAAACCCTACCGTTTATTAAAAAGCTTCTCGGAAATATCAGCTTTATCCTGCTGCTGAACCTGTTGGTAAAACCCATCGGGATCATTGTAGAGAATTTGGTGCAAAACCAGATCGGGCATAATGCTTTCGGGTTGTTCAGTGCCTTTTTTTCGCTGGCAACCATCGGCGCCGTTATAGCAGATCTGGGCGTAAGCCAGTTGGCCACCAAAAAGATCGCTTCCGATGCCGGGTATTTTGATGCCTATTTTCCTACCGTTTTTCCGGTAAAGATCTTTCTGGCGCTTATTTTTCCGGTAATTATGGTGGGCATTGGGGCAATTTTAGGCTACGATCTGCATAGTTTGTACCTGCTGGCGTTCATTGCCTTTACCTTCGGGCTTTCGCAGTTTATTTTATTTTTCCGGGCCACTTTACAGGGCAACCAGAATTTTAATGTAGATGCTGTTGGTTCGGTAGCCGATAAGTTTCTGCTGGTATTTTTTGTGCTGGCATTACTTCCTGTTGGGCTGACCCTGGAAAATTTTGTGTATGCCCGGTTGGTTGCTACCGGCGCGGCATTTGCGGTGCTTTACCTTTTAATAACCCGAATGTATGGCAAGCTGCGCATTCAGTTTAAAAAGGAGCAGTTAAAAGAATTGCTGAAGGAAAGTTTGCCTTTTGCCTTAATTACGCTGGTTTACGGGGTGAACGAACGGGTTGATATTATCATGCTGGAACGGCTTTCTTCGGCTACGGAAGCAGGTCTTTACGCCGGGCCTTACCGGTGGGTAGATGCCATCATGATGTATCTGTGGACCATTCTACCCATTTTCTTTGCCAAGTTTGCGTTGAGCATTCAGTCTAAAAAAGAGCAGGAGAAATTGCTCCATTTTGGCCAGGTGGTGGTAAGTTTGCCCATAATTTTCGTTTGCATATTTTCCTTTTTTTACGGCGAACTGTTCTTCTTTCAGTTTATAAACAGCTCTGCCGCAGAAATTGCCTTGATGGTGCGTAACCTCCAGATCCTATTCCTGAATGTGTTGGTGCACGGTTTTTTCGCCATTTACAGTACCCTTTTAACTTCCAGTAATTACGAAAAGGCCGTTAGCAAACTGGTAATAGTAAGTATTGCCATAAATTTAGTTCTGAACTTCCTCTTTATTCCGCAATACGGATCTTTGGCCGCTGCCGTAAACACCCTGATCTGCGCTATTTTTGTTTCCATCGGGTATTTTATCCTGGTTAAAAATAAGGTTAAACTACGGCTGCCTTATTTGCTGCTGGGCAAACTGGTGGTGTTGGCGGTGTTGCTTTACGGGGTATTTTATGCCTTACATTTCTTTGGCGCTATGTGGCTGGTTAGCACCATTTTAGCCGGATTAGCATTTTTAGGTTTGGTATTTTTGTTTCAGATTGTTAGCTTAGCTGATATTCGGCAGCTGCGCGGACCAAAAGCAAAATAGTAAAGAGTTGAAAATAGCCGTTAATACCCGGTTTCTACTGGATAACAGATTAGAAGGGATAGGGAAATTTACATTAGAAACCGTGCAACGGATGGTTTTAGCCCATCCGGAAGCGCAGTTCTACTTTTTTTTTGACCGTCCGTTCAACCCGAAGTTCGTTTTTGGTACCAATGTTACTCCTGTTGTTTTATACCCGCCGGCACGGCACCCTTTCCTGTTCTATATCTGGTTCGAAATAAGCGTTAACCGGGCTTTAAGTAAAATAAAACCGGATGTTTTTCTTTCAACCGATGGCCTGACCTGTCTCCGGACCAATGTACCGCGCGTTACCGTAATTCACGATCTGGCTTTTGAACATTACCCCAAGGATTTAGGCTTTATTGTCCGCAAATACCTGCGGTTGTTTACCCCCAGGATCGCCCGGTCTTCGGAGCGGGTGGTGGCCGTTTCGGAATTTACCAAACAGGATATTGTAAAACGTTACGGTTTGTCTTCCGAAAAAATTGATGTGGTATATAACGATGCCAGCGAATTTTTCCGGCCTGCTACCGAAGCCGAAATGGAAACGGCCCGCCAACGTTTCAGCCAGGGGGAGCCTTATTTTATGTTCGTGGGAGCCATCCATCCGCGTAAGAACCTGGTAAACCTTTTCCGGGCCTTCGATAGTTTTAAAGCCCACCACCAAAGCAACACTAAACTTCTAATAGTTGGCCGGAAAGCCTGGAATTCGACTGAGATTACCCAGGCTTATGAAAGTATGCAGTTCCAGAAGGATGTGATCTTTACCGGGCGGGTGTCTGATGAAGACTTGCGGTTATTATATGGCAGCGCGCTGGCTAACGTGTACGTTCCCACTATAGAGGGTTTCGGTATTCCGATCGTGGAGGCGCAGAAATGCGATTGCCCCGTTATTACTTCCAACGTTAGTTCCATGCCCGAAGTAGCCGGCGATGCGGCCGTGCTGGTAGACCCGTTCAACGTAGACGAAATTGCCAATGCGCTGAAAGAGATCTGGAAAGATCCGGGTTTGCGCATTACCCTGCAATATTTAGGGCGGCGGAATTTAAGAAGGTTTTCCTGGCAAACCAGCGCCGAACAACTCTGGGATTCGGTGAACAGGGCCTGCAAAGATCAACCCGTTCAGGACTGATGCGCTTTATCCGGATGCCCTGGTTTTTAAAGGTTCTTATGCGGAAAGGAGAGTGGTGGCGCTCAACTTCCCGGAAAGAGATCTTTCTTACCTTCGACGATGGCCCGGTTCCGGAAGTTACCGATTTTGTATTAGATCAATTAGCCCGTTTCAACGCTAAAGCTACTTTTTTTACCGTAGGCGAAAACGTGATCCGCTATCCGGAAATAATGGAACGCATCCGGCAGCACCAACACCAGGTAGGCAACCACACCTTTAACCACCTGAATGGCTGGAACACCCCTAAAACCGTTTACGCCGCCAACGTTGAAAAATGCGCCGCCGTGCTGGAACCTTATTTGCCAGCTTCCCAACCCCGCATGTTCCGCCCGCCTTACGGCAAACTAACCCCGGGGCAAATGCAAACTTTAAGCCCGGAGTACCGCATCATTTTCTGGGACTTGCTTACTTACGATTTCGATGCCACTTTTTCGCCGGAAGCCTGCCTGGCAACCAGCCTGGCCAGGACCCGGCCCGGTTCTATTGTGGTTTTTCATGATAGTTTAAAGGCCAGACGCAACCTGGAATATGTATTGCCCCGTTACCTGGAACAGCTGCACCAGGCAGGTTATGTTTTTAGCGTTTTATGATCTTTTCAATTTTATTTTTTGCAGTTTTTTTCAGCATTTTCACCGCACTGCTCCTCTTACTTTTCCGGGCTAACTGGCAAAAATCGGTAGCCAAAACCCCTGAAAAAGTGCCGGTAAGCATCCTGATCGCGGCCCGCAACGAAGCCCCCAATATTCTTAACGTGCCTGCATTCCTTAGCCAACCTCAATTATCCTCCCGAACTTTTGGAAGTGCTTATCGGCGACGATAATTCCTCCGATAATACCTATGCGCTGGTTGCCGATTTTATAAAAGACAAACCGAATTTCCGGGTATTTCAGATTGCAGAGAATTTAGGGCAGGCCCGCGGAAAAGCCAATGTGCTGGCTCACCTTACCAAACATGCTACCGCCAACTATTTTTTTATTACCGATGCCGATATGGAACTGCCGGCCAACTGGATTTCCGGCATGTTATCCCGCCTGGAACCGGGGGTTGCCATTGTAACCGGCATAACTACCACCAAAGGGCACGATTTTTTCAGCCGGATGCAGGGGTTGGACTGGCTGAACGCCTTAGGTTTTATCCAGGTAGTTGCCGATCTGGGATTACCGGTTACTTCCATGGGCAACAACATGCTGGTAACCCGGCAGGCTTACGAAAAAACAGGCGGCTACGAAAAGCTGCCCTTTTCCATTACCGAAGATGTGCAATTATTTAAAGAAGTACTGAAGCTCGGCTATAAATTCAGAAATGTGTACCAGCCCGATGTGTTAGGCTTAACCGCCCCGGCCACCAATCTGTTTAACCTGCTCCACCAACGGAAGCGCTGGATGAAAGGAGCCATGCACCTGCCTTTTTACATGGCAGCCATCCTGATCGTTTACACCTCTTTCTATTTTGTGCTGATCCCTTTTTTATGGCGGGCGCCGGTTATTTACGGGCTGGCCCTTTTAGGGTTGAAATGGATCTTCCAATCGGTATTTCTCCAAACCTGCCTGCGAAGGGTTAACCGGAAAGCCTCCATAACCGATCTGCTATTATTTGAAGGTTACCAGGTTTTTACTTCGGTTATTCTGGTGGTGTTTTATTTCCTTCCCGTAAAGGTGATTTGGAAAGGCCGCAAATACTAAAAACCCGATATAGCCGGATTAAGCCAGAGGTAGGTATTGATAGTAAACGGTTTAAAAATTATGTTAAATTAACTTTGTAAATAAATCAGGACGTCCTAATTCTGATCCTTAACTTTGCCTTGCCATGAACCTGATAGATACCCACGCCCATATTTACGCTTCCGATTTTAAAACCGATCAACCCGCTACCATTAGAAAAGCCATGGAAGAGGGGGTTATTAAGATCCTGATGCCCAATATTGACCACACTTCCGTAGATGTCATGCTGGAAACGGAAGCGGCACATCCGGAAGTCTGCTTACCCATGATGGGGCTTCACCCGTGTTCGGTAAAAAAAGATTTTCAGCAGGAATTATACCGCATTGAGAATTGGCTGAACAAGCACAAATTTATCGGCATCGGCGAAACCGGCATCGACCTGTATTGGGATAAAACCTATCTGGCGCAGCAGCAGGAAGCCTTACAGATCCAGACCGACTGGGCCCGGCAATTCAACCTTCCCCTCATTCTGCACACCCGCGATTCTTTTAATGAAACCTACGATATAATAGCCCGCAACCAGCACGAAAACCTGACCGGTATCTTTCATTGTTTTTCCGGCACCCTGGAGGAAGCTAAAAAAGTGATCGACCTTAATTTTTACCTGGGAATTGGCGGCGTAAGCACGTTCAAAAATGGCGGTTTGGATAAAGTTCTGCCCGAAGTTCCGTTGGAAAGAATTGTGCTGGAAACCGATTGCCCGTACCTGGCGCCGGTGCCCCACCGCGGGAAGCGCAACGAACCCGCTTACGTTAAACTTATCGCCGAAAAAGTAGCGCAACTGAAAAATATTTCTGTGGAAGAGTTAGCTGAAAAAACTACTGAAAATGCCCGGAAATTATTTAATCTGAATTAGTTTCAAGACATTGATTTTATAATTCCGATTCCTGGCGCAAGTGTTAAGCCGGAGGCGTCACTTGTGACTTAAGCATGCTGGCAAGTCTTCAGACTTGCGTAAATACCAACAGAATTTTTTCTATTTTTCAGAAGATAATACCCGAAAGTCTGAAGACTTTCTGACATGGGAAGACACAAGTGACGCCTCCGGCTTAACACTTGCGCCAGATAAAGCAGATAAAATAAGCTAAACCAGCTAAAAAATACCAGCAAAAAACCGTACCGGAAACCGCTAAAAAACTCACAATGAATTATACCAAAGTAGATATTCATACGGCCGCGCCGTTACACCCCGATGCTTCGGTTTTACTGATCTATACCGGCGGCACCCTGGGCATGGTCTACGACCTTTCGGGAAAGCACCTGGTTCCTTTCAACTTCGACCAGATCCTGACCCGGGTACCGGAACTGCAGCAGATCAACGTAATGCTCACGGTATTAACGCTTAACGAACCCATCGATTCCTCCAACATCTCCATTCAGCATTGGCTCGAACTGGCGCATATTATTAAAGAGCATTACGATTTTTACGACGGTTTTGTAATTCTGCACGGCACCGATACCATGTCTTACACGGCTTCAGCGCTGAGTTATTTGCTGGAGAACCTGGCCAAACCCGTAATTTTTACCGGTGCCCAGGTACCTATTGGCCGGGTCCGGAACGATGCCCGCTTTAACCTGATCTCCGCCCTGGAAATTGCTTCCAAAGGTGGTCCGGAAGGGGAAACGCCGGTGCCGGAAGTTGCTATTTACTTCGATAACGTGCTGTTGCGCGGAAACCGGGCCAAAAAGGTTGAAAGCAGCCATTTCGATGCGTTCAAATCCGGTAATTACCCATCGTTGATAGAAGCCGGCATCGAGCTGGAGTTCAATACCCTGCACATTCTTCCCAAACCGGAAAAGCCTTTAAAAGTACATACCCATTTAGATAACCGGGTTGCTATTCTGAAGCTTTTCCCGGGCATTTCCGAAACGGTGGTGCGGTGCCTGTTAAATACCAGCCATTTACGCGGCCTGGTGCTGGAAACCTACGGTTCCGGTAATGCCCCCACTGATGAATGGTTTTTAACTGTTTTGAAAGAAGCGCTGGAAAACGGTCTGGTTATTTTAAATGTAAGCCAGTGCGATGAGGGAAATGTAAACCAGGGCTTATACGAAACCAGCCGTTACCTTGAAGAAATGGGCATAATTGGCGGGGCCGATATTACTACCGAAGCCGCCATAACCAAACTCATGTTTGTGCTGGGCCTGGATTTACCTTTAGCTGAAACCAAAGCGCTATTGCGGCAAAACCTGCGGGGCGAAATAAGTCTTTAAAAACGCTATAGTTTTAAGCTTAAAAACTTGCAAAGTCTTTAATAAAACTGTTTCTTTGCACTTCCAAACAGAGAGGTGTCCGAGTGGTCGAAGGAGCACGCCTGGAAAGTGTGTATACTGGAAACGGTATCGCGGGTTCGAATCCCGCCCTCTCTGCCCTTAAAAAGCCTTTAAACAGCACGTTTAAAGGCTTTTTTATGAAAAATAATTTTCTACCGACACTATCGCCGACACCGCCAGTGGAAAAATCTGCTAAGATTTACCCCTATAATGAAGCTGAATTAAAAATCCCAAAAGATGCGGCCGGTAAACCTGACCTTTCAAAAAAGTGGTATGTGGAGTTTTGGCCGTGGAGCGAAATTGAAGGAAAAAAGGTTCGAGTTCGCCGGGAATGGGATATAAACCAGTCCAAAACGGTTAAGGCTCGGGAGAAAGCCGGCAAAGAAAAAGTTGACCTGGTTAACAAGCTTTTAAAAAAAGGGCTTACAATAAAGTCGGATCAGAAAGCGGACAAAGAAAAGCAGATCACTTCCCAAAAATCTATTCACCGCAATACCCTAACGGTGAAGCTGGCCATTGAAAGGTATATTAAAGTGCAAACGGGTTCCCTAAGCCCGAACACTTTAAGTGGCTATACCAACCTTGCCAATGTTTTAATTCCCTGGCTAAAAACTAAAGGGGAAGAAAATATCCTGATAATCAACTTTAAGGGAGATCTGGTAGAAGATTTTTTTAATTATCTGAAGCTGGAAAGAGTTGTAGAAACCGGACCTCCGGGTAATAAGAAAATCAAAGTAGGGGTTTCAAATAAAACTTTCAATAATTACCATACCAACCTAAATGCGGTATTAAATCATTTTATCCGGACCAAAGGGATTATAAAAAAGAAAAAGAACCCGCTGAAGCTTATTTCCAAAAAGAATGCTGAATCCGGAAAGCATATACCGTTTCTACCCGAGCAAATAGTTAAAATTCAGGAAAAGGCCCTTGAAAAAAAGGATTTTCAATTCTTAATCTATATAAAATTTCTTTACTACACTTTTGGCCGGCCAGGAAAGGAAGTTCGGTTGCTGCAGGTGAAAGATATCCGGGAAAAAACCATTTTCCTGCCGGCAACCAGGACAAAACGAGGCCGCGGCCGGCACGTCAGTATACCACCAGCTCTGGAAGAAATTATTAAAGAATATAAACTGCGGGATTTTCCGCGAAATTATTTCCTTTTTTCACATTCCGGCCAGCCTGGCCCGGAACCGGTTGGTAAAAATTTCTTTTATAATAAGCAGCGGGCAATTTTAGACGAACTAGGTTTCACCGATCAGGAATATACGCTTTACGGCTATAAGCATACTGGAAATATTAATCTTTACCTGGCTACAAATGATATAATGGCGGTTTTTGAACAGAACGGCCATAGCTCACTCGATCAAACCCGCAATTATATGCGGGATTTGGGTTTACTCCGGAATGAAAATGTATACGATAAATTTCCGGAATTCGCATCAACCAAAAAGGAGTGCGTACGGGATTTCGAGCGCGTACAACGTGAATTTTCCCATTGGTTTTTGATTCTTTCTTAATTGCGGGTTCCCGATTATTGCCTTACTTTGTTAAAAAACTAAACTCACCTAATACCATGAAAAAATTAAGATTATTGCCGGTTTTATTATTATCCCTAACAATCGGGTTATCCTCCTGCGGGGATGACAAAGAAGAATTACCTAAACCAGCTGCTGAGGCTGCATTTACCCAAAACCGAAACATTGTAGAAGTAAACGAATTAGTAACCTTTACTAATTCTAGTACGAATGCATCCCGTTACGAGTGGGATTTTGGAAATGGTCAGTCTTCAACTATTGCAAGCCCTACCGCTGTTTATTCAACAGTTGGAAGTTACACGGTTAAAATGACTGCTTACAACGAAGAAAATAAACCGGTTGTAACCACATCCACAATAAAAGTTGGCAAACGTTATTTAACTGCGGTGCGGATCACGAAATTAAATTTTCTTGATCCTTCCGGCACCGCTTGGGATAGCGACGGAAGCGGTCCTGATTTAAGATTATCAATAAAGCCTTCAAGTGAAACTACTTGGGCAAATTTTCCGGACATTAATAATGTTACTCAAAACAGCTTACCAACTGGATGGACTTTTCAAACTCCTAGTACAGCTTTTTTTACTGATGAACCTTGGGATTTTAGCTTGGTGGACGTAGACCCAGGTTTTTCTAATGAAAATATGGGTACATGGTCCTTTAATCCTACCAAAGTCGGAACAAAAAATTATGGTACTGGAAAAGGAACTTTTACAATGTCTAATGGACCTCAATTTGAAATGATTTTTGACTTCGAAGTCCGGTAATACTTATTATTCTCTCACAAAAAAAGCCCCGGTAATTCGGGGCTTTTTTTATTTAAAGAAGATCCAGTACAAAACTAAAAGGTATTGACCGCAGCCCAGGGCCATCGTAATCGGATAGAGCCAGCTGGCAAACGTTGCCGGGCTCTCCCCAAACCAGGTAGCAGCTTCCCGGATTGTTTTATCGGTTTTTGCTGCTTTAGGCGCTAAAGAAATATACCAGCGGTTTAGGCCTCTTTTTAAATTAAGCCAGGAAGTAAAGAAATAACCAAAAATGCCGGCGCAATAAAATCCATAGGAAATGATAAGGCCGATTGCTAGCCATTTATCGCCCCAGGCCAGGTAAACATTAAAGGCCGTGGTTGGCATTAACCATAAGGTTCTCCGGGTTAGATTTTGGCGGTGAAAGGTGTCATGCTTGTTATCCTTGCTGCCATTCTCACTAATGCGTTTATTATCGAAGGGTGCTGCCGAGGCTGCCAGTAAAAACGGGGCAACCAGGTTGATAATAAACAGAAAATAGAAAAGAAACATTTTCGGTTAGTCGTGGTATTGGCTTTTGCCAGAATTTTTCCACGTCTTATTATAAGCTAGTACAGTGCCAACCAAGAGCGCCGAAATTATAATGCCGACTGATACCAGCGTTAGCACTGCACTTCCCTCATCCCAGCACTGAAGACCACCAAGGGCCAAGGCCAATAGCATGGAAAGGAAATAAAATGGCCACAAGGCATTTGTTAAAAAATCCTGGTAGCGGGTTGGTTTTACATTATTAGGATTAGACATAAAAAGGGGTTTAAGATGAAAGAAAATTAAAATAGTAACCCGGCAAGGGTATTTATTGACTGTGGCGGGTTTCCTCCTGCCCAGGTAATGGTAGGGGCAGGAATATCTGCAGGTTTCGGTTTATTAAACAAGGTTAGGCCTTGCTGTAAAATGTTTAAGCCAGTTTGGGCGACGGAAATCCCGGTATTTACCGCTACCCCTACGTTGGGCTTTGGTTTAACTGTGGAAGCACTGCCACTGGGTGCATAGGTGGTGCCTGAACCGGAATTTCCGGCCGGCTGGGAAGAGGGGTTTTCGCCCTTGCTTTTATCGTAGAAATAATAGCCGGCCGCTCCGGCCGCCAATAAGATGATTAATGATTTTTGATTCATGGAAATTAGAATTTTAACATGCTTGTGGATTCGTAACTATGTTTTAAGAGTGGAAAATGCCTTTTAAAGGCTGAAAACAGAGGCTTTTAACTTGTTAGCCCTCTTATTCTTGTGGAGTTGTTGTGGATTCCTCTACCAATTTTTGTTCAAAAACCAGGTATTGGGCATCTACATTATCCGCGTTCGCGTAGCGGTTTTTTTCGCAATGGGCGATGCCGCCTTCATTAACCTGAATTACTATTCCAGCATCATATTCTGCCTGGCTGCCACCCCGGGCGGTGCCGGCCGTGGTGCTTTGAAAAATGATTATAAAAAAGGTGTCCGGGTGATCCTTCCGGAGCTTATCAAATTCAGTTTGCGGCAAATTAAGTTTGCCCCAGCTATCTATAGCAATTACCGGGAAGACTTTGGCAGCATCTTTTATGGTTTTTAAGCCATCGGGAGCAAGGGAAGCAATCTGAACTTTCGCCCGGTTTTTCGGATCGATGTAAGAATCTACCATCCGGGTTACGATATCGCTTTTTTTGTCAATCTCAAAACTGAAAGAGCCTACATCGAAACCAGCGTTGGCGAAAGCATTCTTGATTTGATAAAGGAGCCTTGTTTTTCCGGCGCCTTTGTCGCCGCGCAGAACTACCGAAAATTCGTGCTGTTCGATTTTGCCTAAAAACTTCCCGATAGGACCTGGCAGCACCAATGTTTTATTGGAGGTTTTTACCCCTGGTTTATCAATCGGGGTAAATAAGGCGTCTAACCCTTTCGGCAGGGTTAGCGCCTTGTCTACTTTTTTCCGGCAGCTCTCCGGGCCGCTTTCTTCTTTTTAGGCACTCCTGACAACGAGCTGGTAGCTGGTTGAATTTCTTTTTTTCCATCAGCCGGACAATCGCAGTCTTCTTTTCCAGGACAAGCCAGGCCGGCGAATTCCGGCAAAGAACCTAAACCAGACAGGGCCGGGTTATCTAACGGCACGTATTTGAAGTGCTTTACCAGGTAATCGTTTAAGTCCATAACGGCCTCTTGCAAATAGCCGAAATAGGTATCGGTTTTCTGAACAACACCATCTTTCATTGCCTTGGTAATGTCGGCCAAAAGCTTTTTAGCCTTGTCTTTGTCCGGCGAATTACCCTGCATTGGGATAAAGCGTTTCAGGAGTTGAACCGTAGGGGAAACTTTGGACTGTTTGGCAAATTTGGACAATACGGCCAGGGTGTTGTCCGAAAATTCCAGTTTCATTACTTCTACCCGTTCTAAGTTCATTTCCTTTACCACCTTGGTAAGGGATTTTTGAACCAGCAAAACGGCATCCGCGTTGGGATCGCCTTTCCGGATTTTGCGTTCAATAACGAATTTGTTGGTTTTGGTCAGCAAAGCTTTAACCGCTTTCAGGGTTTTTGCTTTGCCGTTCATGCCTACAAAAGACTTTATTACCGTTTCGGCTTCTGTAAAATGATCGTGGTAGGCAACCGGTGTCTTAAACTTTTTGGCTTTGGCGGCTTTAACTGTTTTAACTGCCTTTTCCGCTTTTTTTAAAGTTTCAGCCGGAATATTAGGGTTGGTTCTAATTTTAACTTGCTTTGCCTTTTTAGCTTTGGCGGGTTTTTGGGTGGGTTTTTCTATAAAGGGGCCCAGCTTTTCAAAGTACAGATCCAGCGTTTTCCGGATCGTATCCGAATTTTCGTACATGGCCCAGTCGGCACCATTTTTAGAGGCCTTTTCAGCCATGGCATGCCCCTTCTGTAACGATTCCGGAAGCTTGCTGAAATTAATGTTTTTGGCTACGTCGAAGTAGTTTTTTGTGGTTATCATAAAAATATGGTTAGGCAGCTAATAAAAGTAATTCTAATTCCAGGGCTTCCGCTTCCAGCTCTAACAATAGCAATTCATCATCCATTTGCGGCCGGTTAGTAGTGGCTGGTAATTTTTTTAAGGTCCTGGAGGTTTTGATTTGTGGGAGCCCTTCCCGCACCTTTTCGAAATCGGCTTCATTGATGGCCAGTGCAGCTTTAAACTTCCGATCAAGAATTTCGACAAAGCCGTCGATGTTTTCTAAAGGAAGATAAGCCCGCATTTTATCGCCAACTTTTTCGAATAGTTTATTTTCAACCAGGTCGCGCAGCTCCGGATCCAGAAAGTAAATTTTTCCTTTTCCTCCGGAAGGCACGACAATTGAATAGTACCCTGATTGCCGAATGATGCCTATTTCTAAATTGGTAGAAACGGACCGGCCGTTTGTTAAAGATTTAATTGTAGGCAGGGCCATGCCAATTGGCACGTTCACGGTTTCGGTCATGGATTCCCAGCCATCCGGCATAAGAATACCTTTTTTAGTACCGCCGCCCTGAACTGTATAATTGATCAGTTTGCCTTTATAAGTGGCAATTGCTTGCAGGATATTCCCGGTTACAATATGCCTTACCGTGCGGTCGGAGCTTGATTTTGCGCAAAGGTTGGTCCAGTCGCCTACCACGTAATTTAATTCGTAGTTTCCGGCGCTGGCTCCTTTTATAGCCAAAACTTCCTTTTCCAGGCTCGCCGGCAAAACCATGTATTTTAAGCTGGAAGCTACCGCAAACCGCAGCTTTACATTGCTCCGGGTAAAGGGGTTCGATTTTTTACGATCAATCTGAAATCCTAAGAAAACGCCTACCGGGGCACTGGCATTAATGCCGTTACCAACCATTTTAATACCCTTGCCAACTGTAAAGAATTTGAAAAGGCCTTGAAGGTAAGTAAAATGCTCCTGTACCTGATCTTTCAATTTGGCAATTTTCTTTTCCGCTACTTCCATTATTTCAGCCTGGCGGGCTGAAACTGCGGATTCAAAAGCAGAAAAATCAGATTCTTTTAATTTATCCCAACGTTTGTGGTTGTACTCCTTATCGGCGGCAATATGGGCGTTGCTGTTAATGGCCGTTTCCTCATCGCGGAATTTACCCAGTAAAAAGGTCCGGCTTTCCTCGATCAGATCGTCAGAAACCTGTTGTGCGGAAAGGCCGGCCAGGGATTCCCGTAAAATGTTTTCCAGATCACCTTTTTGAAAGGGTTTGCGCAACTGGTTTACCTTACACTGTTCTAAAACCGTGTCCTGCCCGAAAGCACTGGCCCCGCCTTTGCCGGAAACCACTACTTTGCTGGAAATGGTTTCTGCCTCCAGGGGCATTTCTTCCATTTCTAAATCATATTCCCCGGTTTGCTTTAAATACTCGATCCGGTCCAGATAACGCGAACTGATTTCATCGTAAAATGCTTCCTGCATGGCCGTAGAAAGAACAGCAATCCGGCCGCTTACCTTTTGCGCCGCATTTTCGGTTACCGTGGCTTTTCCTTCTTCCGTGCGGTTCAGCGGATCATCCAAAAGCTTTTCTATTTCCGGGTTTTCCAATAAATAATCATCCATCAAAGCATCGCCGTATTTATTTAAAAAGTCGTCGGCAATATTAATGGTGGCTTCGCTTTGTTTCTGGTTGGAAGACGTGTTGGCATCCAAAGATTTAAGTTTCTTTTGGAGCATCATCATTAAGCGTTTTTCGGCCGGGATCGCTGAAGACATATAATCGTAACCTGGTTTCAGTATTTGCCCGGTCCGGTTAATGCGGCCCCGTTTCTGAATTTCGGTATTAATATCAAGCTCCGGTTGCAAAACGATCATCCACCGCTGTTTTACCTGGGCGGCTTTAACCTTTTCAGTTACAATTGCGTGGGCAGATGCGCCAGTGGATCCGGATTGGTTTACTAATAAAACGTCAATTTCATTGTCGTTAAATTTCCGGAAGGCCTCGGAAACGTTTTCTTTTTTCCGGTTTAAAACCAGGCCTTCCATCGTTTTCTCGTTCACCTGCAGCTCGTATTTCCGGCCGGTAATTTCGGCAACCCGGTAACCGGCCTTTTGCAACCGCTGGGCCAGCACGTCGATGGGAGAAATGCTAATCCCGGCTACGCCAACCTCAATTTTCTTTTCAATTGCCCGGTAAAAGTTTTTCGCATCTTCCCCCAGCTCATTTAAAGAAATTGATTTGTAGCTACTTTCCCCGTTCGGCAGTTTAATGGTAATGCGCAGCACCCCTTCCAGGCCATTGCGCAGCACTTCCGTAAAGTCCGCGTTGATCGTGTCGCCGTTGGCCGCTCCGGATTGCTCCACAAAGCTGCCCATGGTTGAGCTAAAGGCTACCACCACTTTTTTACATTCTTTCAGGCGCATGATGGCCCGGTCCGCAACCGGTTTTACCTTAATGCTGAACAGCATTTGGTTAATTACATTGAAGATTTTGGAAAAGTACGGGGTATTGTCAACGCCACCCGATTTGGTACCTTTTCTACCTTCAACTTCCAAACCAGCTGAGGCAACCTCTTTATCCATTTCCGAAACTTTGCCTTCAATAAAGGTTTTCTGGAAATAAATAATATCACGAATAATTTCGGTGCAAATGTCAGCAATAGCAAAGTGTTCCTGGCTGTAATATTCCAGTACCACCCAGTTAACCTCTACGCCATCCATGCTCCTTTCGCTGCAGAAAATTTGGCCTTCCTGCACGAGCTGGGAGGAAAGAATTTCCTGAAGGGCAACACCACCCCGGGCAATCGATTCAACCAGGTCTTCTTTTGATAGGTTAGCTTCCGACATGGCCGTTTTCATGGCATACACCGGCATGTTGTCCGGGCGTTTGGCAAACATTGCCGAAAGAACAATACCCCGGCCGCGCTGCCTACTACGTCCTGCAATAAGGTGCCGGTATTGGAAGAACCGGAAGCTTTGTGGCTTTCATCCAGGATAATAACGCTATCCTTAGCGATCCGGCGCAAAAAGGTGGGTTTCACCGGCGATTCACCCTCCGATCCAAATTGCGAATAAGTAGCTACTGCAAAATCATAACCGGCCGGAATTTGGTCGCCGGCTAAGATTTTCTCCATATCCTTTGGAGCTGGGGCCGTGTAGATAATTTTTCCTTCCAAGTCTGAATCCCGGATATGGGTTTCGTCGGCTTTGGCATTAATGATCAGTGGCCGCAGGTCAGCTGAACCAATAGCTTTTAAATCCCGGTAAAGATCAGAAAACAAATTCGGGCCAATGGTTAAGAATATTGGTTTTTTACCCTGAACCACGGCGTAACGGATCATGGCCGCAGCCTGCCGGCCTTTACCGATACCGGCCTGGTAGCCGATAATCATACCCTGGCCTTTGGCTTCAATATTATAAATGGCCAACGCAACCGCATCAATTTGTTCGGCGGCCAGAGCCTTGCAAAGGGCCATTTTGGAGGGATAGTTTAAGCGATCCATCACGAATAAATCAATATCGCTTCCTACCGCTTCTTTTACTAACCGCAGGGCTTCGTGCGTTCAAAGCCCATGGAATCCGGTACCTGGGTATCGAGCTTAAAGCAACTTTCGGAAGTTGGAATATATGGCATTCCCAGACCTTCCATTAATTCTAGTTCTAAAGCCAGGGCTTCGGCTTCCAGTTCGTTAAGTTTCATTTGGTCAGTTTGCGATGGGTTTGGATGATCGGTAAAAATTGGGGCCGACGTGGCCGGAAGGTGTTTTATAACCCGGTCGTATAGATCAGGAAAAGTGAAAACTACTTTGTCTTTCGTGGTTTTTAAAGGGGCGTAGTTTTCGGAGTTGTTGTGGCGGCCATCGATTAGAATTAGCCTGGTATTAAAGGCGGTGCCTTGGCGGGAATAAAGTTTGTGGCCATCAATGTTTATTATATCCACCACATTGATAAGATTTAGGTAATTAAAGAAAATTCGGTTTTTCCCGGCCTGAATCCGGCCTCTGGCATCCCAATCGGTATGGCCGCCAATGATTATAGCTGCTTTCCCGTTGTCTTTCATGGTTTCCAAGGCAATTAGGGCCATGTGGTGCTCTAACGTCTTGATCGGGAAACCCTCGTAATGTTCGGCGATATCCAATTTTCCGAAAGGAGGGTTGGACCCCACCCCGTCAAATTTGCGGTGAAAGGTCCGGAAAGGTTTGCTGGCATCTACGCCGAACTGTTTGGCAAAGCCCTGGAGGCGTAAATTATAGGACCGGGTATGGTCGATTTCATTAACGGTAAAGTCGCTGGCCTGGCCGGCAATGGTAAGTAACCCGTTGCCGGCGCAGGGCTCAAAATAGCTACCTGGTTTATCCGCTCCAATGAATAAACCGGCCAGGTACCCAATCGGCGCCGGGGTGCTGTACTGTTGCAGCATAATGCTTTCGCTCGTGCGGTGCGATAAGTTTGCCTGGTCGTAATGAAGCTCAACAATTGCTTCAAACCGGCTTTTCCGGTCCATTTCAGGTTCAGGAGTGGGCTAGCTCCCGAGCTACCAGACAAATAGCAAGCTCCGTAAATTCTTTAACATCGTTTTTGCTTTCGATGTCGAAGGTAGAAGCCAGTTTTTCAAGCGAAAGTTTGTTGTGATTCTTTTTTGCAAGCAAATCCGCTTTTACGGCTTGCACAAAACCCATTTTATTCATTGGATGGAAGTAAAAAAAAGCCCTAAAACTTGATGAATTAGGGCTTTTTCGTTAGCTATTTACACGTCGTCGCCAAAGTCCTTCCGGAGCGGGAGGAATGGCGAACGGCTAACGTTTTGCCCGCTTGGCTACAGACTTTTTTTTTGTAGTCTTTCTGGCCGTAGTTTTTTTTGCCGTGGCCTTTTTACGGGTGGTTGTTTTTGCTTTAGCGGCCGTTTTTTTCTTTGGGGCGGCTTTGCGTTTTTTTGTTGAAGAGGTAGCGGATTTGCCTGTTTTAAGGACTTTTCCAGCCAGCGTCATGCCCAGCATAGCGCCGGCAGTTCCTAATGCGGAAGTAATAATTGGGTTCATGGTTAAAAATTATAAGTTGAAAAAAGATTTTTGTGCATAGCGCCAGGCGAACACGAGCAGGAAAAGAATAAGTGCTAAGAAAAGGCCTGGTATCAAGATCCATTTCAACCCGAATTCAAATACCTTTTCATGCCAGGCAGGGGTTGGGGCTATTTCTTTGGTTCCACGGACGGCCTGGGAAAACGGGGCCTGGGGAACCGGGTAGGGAGTGTAAACCGTTACGGTATCATGAATCGTGATCGGGTCGCATTCGCTTTGGATATGCAGGTTAAAAAGGGAACCCATAAAGGCCTTGACCGATCGCGGGTGTTTCGCTGTTCGTAAACCTGGTAGGGCTTTAATTCCGGAATTTTAAGATTTAAGGTGCTGGAATCGCCTTTAATGGTTTTGCTGTATGGTACATCAACTTTCGTGTAAGTTGTCGTTTTCCGGTACCGCTTTTTCCGCGCAGGAAGCCAGGAAAAGCAGGGCAACAACTAAAGGGGTTTTATTACTAAATACCCTGGCAATTATGCGTAAAACCTGATCCGGCATCAGGATTAACAGCAGGCTTAAAAGTAGCGGGTAAAGGCAATCAGACCAGGTAAAGGCCGGGTTAAAAAAGATGTTTGTCAGAATACAGGCAAAAATAATGAGCCCGAGAATGGTGGTAACGGTTCCTTTATGGAAGAAGTAAATTTTTAAAGCTTTCATTATTTCTAAGTAGTGTATTGTAAAGTAGATTTTACATCATTGAGGCCGGCCAGGAAAACTGCAGGTTCGGATCGGTTGATTAATTGAATAATTTGCATGCGTTGGGGCCCGGAAATGCGATTGCTAGCGGCCAAACAATTTTACTTGCTACTAAAGCGCCGGTATTGAGATAGAACTTAAATACTTCGTTAGCTACTTCCTGGCAATTAATATCATTTCCAGCAATGAGATTCCAGTGCTTTTTGTAAAAGCTGTTTACCAGCATTTTTAAGTTCGCTTCCTGAATTATTTCGTGCGGATCCAGGGCTTTTTCCCACTAATGCGGTCAACAATTACCCATCCAGCCCAATCCGGGTTTTTCTGCCGGCAGATTCCCCGGTATTTTTCAGTAGCCCCCAGGGTGTAGCCCCCTGCCGGTTTCATTACCTCGATATAGGCAGTATTAAAATTTGCCATGCCTATTTACCTTTACTCCGGTAAAAACCGGCAATGAGCGAAATGTTCCCTGAGCGCATGGTCGTGCCGCCCATTTTTAAGAAATCGTTGTAGCCGGCCTGGCTGAAGGTTTTGGTTTCCGCCTCTTCAATCCAGTAGTAGTGCGCTTTGCCGCTGATCCCCCCAATAAAGCTGAATCATGCCGTTCGCTTTTTTGCCGGTCCGGTAACCCGCAAATTCACCGTTTTTCAGGGTGCAAATTCTTTCTTTGCCAAAGCCATCCGTAACCGATTTGGTAGGAGAAACGGCATAGAAAATACCTTCCCCTAAAACTGAATCCACAAATACGTATTTGGTTTCACAACCGGCGTAGTAGTTACCGGTACCGGCGCAACCGGGGGAGGGGTTGGAGCTGCCGGCGTAGTTACTGGTTTAGTTGACCCTGGCTTAGGCTTGGTAGGCGAAGGACCAGTACTGCGGGGGCAGGTTGGCCCGGCGACTGGGTTTCGGTGTTCGGGTTTAGCAAAAAGTAAAGGCCAACACCTGCCAGAGCAGCGCCCCAAAGGAACACGCTATTTGTATTATTCTTCATAAAATTATTGATTACCTGTTACTTATTGATAGGATAGGTATTGGCAAAAGATTTTTCGACGTAACGCATTTGGTCCCGGTATTGGAGACCGTAATCGGCCTGGCAATTAGGGAAAATGTACGTTTCCAGCAATTCACCCAACCGGGTACTGGCCCGGGCCTGGTTTACCTGCTCAAACTTTTCGTTAAGCACCGGAGCATTAAGGCGGGTAACTAAAAAGAGGTTTTTAACCACCAGGCTGCCAACGCCATTACTTAATACTTTATTGAACTGATCATTTCATCCGCATCGAGCTCGGAATTCAGATGCGTAATTAGATCCCGGTTGTATAAAGCTTTGTACTGCCAGCTAGCTTCCTTGAAAGGAATCTTATTGCGGTACATTTCGGCAGCGGTTGAGAAGATTACGTCAGCGTTGGTGCCATCCCCAAACCAATCACTCCACCAGCCGGCCGTTCTAACCATGGCATTGTAGAATTGGGCGGCATAGGCAGCTGCAATGCCGGACTGGGTGTTGTCGCCGTAATCTTTAATGGTTTGATTCCGGCGAATCGTGTCCATTACTTTCTTTAAAAGCAAAATAGGCCCCGCCAGCAATGGCAATTATAAACCCAAAACTGTCAGGAAGTTCGGAATAAAAGAACGGGCAAGACCGGATTTGGCAAGGACTGGAAGCATGGCTTTTAAATGAAGTGTTTTAACTGAGTAATTTTTTCCGTTGATCCCCGGCATTTTGGATTTTTCAGCCATCAATAGCAGGTTTTCAGTGGTAAGGGTGTTTAAGAGCTGGTTTACAGCGCTAAGGCGCTCTTTTGCCTCATCAAGAGAAGGGGCCGTTATGCGCATGTTCAGGTTAAATTGTTGGGAAGGCATGATCGGTTAATTACTAATTGAAGCTAACAAATTGTCTAAAGCGCCGTGAGTGTTGGTTAGGTGCACGAAAGCGGAGAACATTTTGGTGGCGTTAATCTCCGATTGTTTGTACATCCAATCGTTCAGTTGGGTAATCATATCCTGGTGGGCGTTAGAAACAGCCGGTCCGGATGAAAATTCAAAAGAATTGCCGCCGGCTACGGCTTGCGCGGGCTGCCCCAGCTGCGGCGCCGGGCCTTTGCCCAGCATGGCGTATCTCATTCCCAATAACTGCGGGTTGTCTTTCAGCTCCGAAACAATGCCGCCCAGAGAGTTTTTTTGAAAATCTCAGCTTCATAGTTTTGAAGCTCATGTTCCTTATCTTTAAATTTTAGCTCTCTTTCCAGTTCAAACTTTTCCTCCTTTAACCGCTTGTTTTCGGTTTCCATTGCGGAGAGGGCGGTTTTGGTAGTCGCTAAACTTTCCCGGAGGTCCATTATTTTTTCTTCTTTGCTCTGCCAGGCGTTTGAACTGACCCAGCATATCCATTCCCGGAGGGGTAAGGGCCGGGGCTTGCTGCGGCAACCCGGAGAACCCGAAAGTTTGTTGTTTGGGGGTAGGCATAATTAAATCCTGATTGGATAAGGTATAAGATTCTTCCTTTTTAAAGGAGCTGCCGTTGGGCCGGTAAATGTCAATAAAGATCATTCCGGAGGGCGAATGCACTGCTACCTGGTTAGCTATTGCGGTGATGTCGGATATTGCCGGCGAAACTTTCCTGTGCGTTACAATTTTCGTCGCCTGATCGAGCTGAAAATATCCGATATCACAAGTAGCCTTTGGCCGGCCATTTAGCAATTCAACTATTTGGCCTAAATTCATTGGTAAGGATTTAATTAAGTGGTTTTATAATGTTTATAGAGTAAAAAACTACCGACTGATAATGCAGCCAGGCCGAACAAACTGAAGCCTGGCTCTATAAGATCTTTTTTTTTGAAGCAAGTGGGAGTAGCGCGTAGCCGGCTTCAAAATCCGCTTCAGAAAAATAACTTTTGAAAGCAGCTCCGTTTTCTACCTGAACCATAGCCGTAACCAGCTTTTTTAAGATTTCTTTGGTAGGGGCAAAGGTTTGAGTTGCTGTTAAGCCGGCCGCTTTGGCAACGGTATTGATATAGGCCGCCGTGTTGTTTTCGAAAGCCGGCGCGTACTCGTGAATGAGTTTGGAAACCGTGTTGAGCTTCTTTTTTTCGATGTCGCCGATCAGGTCAATGAGCATGGCGCGGGTACCGTAAGCCAGGTTTTTAAACTGCTCAAATTTCTTATCGGTATTTTGGGCATTAGGAATTTTACCTTGCCAGGCAATGGTAGTTAAGATTAGATTGCCAGGGTTATTGTTGCGCAAGCCGCGGGGCAAGCCGGTTTGGTTCAGGTAGCTTTTAGTCAGCAAAGAAAAAGTGGTAAGAAGAATAAGTTAATTTATTTTTGGCCGTAGTTATTTCGGCTACTTTACTAAAGGCATTTGGCCGCATCAGATAGTCAATCGGAGCCATGGTGTGAGCATCCTGAAGCCCATAATCTAAGCCTACCCCTTCCGTGCAAAATTCACCTTTCCATAATCGGGTGCCGGAAGTGCCATTCCAGGAGTGGCCAATTAAAAGCCATTTGGTGCGAATAATGTGAAGGAAAATTGTGGTAGGTCTAAAAAGGCATAACCGGCGCAACGTTTGCGGTTAACTAAGGGGACCAAGGCCTCCAAAACAATTACTTTGCGTTTAGTTTTTTTGAGCCATTCCTCCAGGGGCGTTACCGTCCATCCGGAGCCTTCATTAGGGGCATGAGAAACCTGTTTTCCCAGGAATCTTTTAACTATCCAACTGAATTTGCAGCCGACCATTTCATCTAAACCACCCCGTTGTGTTCCCTGGCAACATGGTTCCAGCCGTAGCCAACAATCCGGATAAGTAGGGAAAGTATTGCCAGCCATTTCCATTCCCAATGGTTGGCAATCACGAAAACCCGGCCGTTATCTTGTGAATTTCCCATTTTAAACAGTTGGCGGAGGCGGTATTGGCCCTCTATAATCCCAGGTAGGTTTCTCTGCCTGCTGCTCGGGCGTCATTGGTACAACTGCACCATAAGCAAGGGTTGGATGCGCTGGATTGGAATTAAAAACAGGATATTTATTCTGACCCAAAATTGAACGGACAAAGCCATTTTCATCGAACATTCCTACATCTTCCCCAAAGGCCATTGTGAAATCGGATTTGTCTTTTTCGTTGGTCCAGATGGTTAACCGGCCAAATAAAGGGTGGTAGTCATTTCTGGTACCTTCAATCATTTCGCCATCATCACTGAATAATGCCCAGCAAAAAGTTGTTTCAATACTTGAAAGGTTGCCGTTGCCTATTAATATGTCGTGCTTAATGGTTTTTTGATTCGGGAAAAACCAGCCTGTAAGTTGTTCTTATACTTGATCCCTTCTTCGATAAATTCTACAAAGCCACCTACAGGGCCGTATATCCCGTTGTTGTATTAGTCCTTTGTAAAAAATGTAAGGCCTGCTATAGTAAACCCTGTGAATTATTTTTACCATTACATTAGCAAGTGTTTATTGGTGAGTATTGATTTAGGTTAAATCGTCGATAACGTAACACTGTCAATGCTAATGCCGGGCGCCGGAAACCACGAACCAGATATGCGTTCCTGCTGTAGCTTCTATTTGCTCGGTGTAAGTGTCTGGAACTGTGCGTAACGGGGAGGATTATTCCCACCATAGCCGCCCAGCATCAACCGAAAGGTAGTACCGGCATCTATTTCGCTAATGATAGTGGTAACCTCGTAGGTTTCGCCGGGGGTGATCGGTACAGGCCGGTAAAGTACGGTGGTGTTTGCCGGGTTAAGATTGCATTCCGCCTTTCCACCTGAACCTGCCCAGCCGCCTGCCATACCCTGTTCCCAATTGGCAATCCCGGTTTCGAAATCATCGGACATCAGGACTACCGGAGTACTACCAGCTGGAGTACTGGCAGCTAAAACCCCATGATTCTGAATCATACCAGTTGCCCGTTAATGATCCATTCTGTTCTTTCGTTTTGCGCATCATACCAGGAATAGGCCGTTACTGTAGCATATTGCCCATCGGTGGTAAACTTGCCGGTTTTCTTTCGTACAACCGTATTTTCCCTAGCCAAGAGGGTGATCGTTACAGCACCGGCTTGTATGAAAACAACATCAGCGCTTCCAAATCCTATATTTGCTAGATCAAAAAAGGAGTTATTAGAATTTTTATAGACTACGGTGACGCCACTTAATTGTGAAGTAATAGTTATCCCAAATAGAAGAACTATTTGATCTCTAACTAACTTGGTGTAAAGCGCTAAGTCTTTCTGAAGAACAACAGGTAATTTAGCCTTGCCGGTTGCATCTGCTGGAATAATTGAACCATCGGGAAGGACAATAGACTGTATTGCTCCTGTAGGAATAGGTTTAAATCCAGTGTCAGTCAGTAAGAAATTACCTACCCATATCCTATTTGCTGGAATTTGAGGGAGAACATAATTACTTCCTTCCGTTGTAATTTCACCTGCTAAAGCTTCATAAAGCGGCTCACCTTCGTTGAAATTGACAACAACGGTATAAGGTTGCTGCATGCCATCGTCAACTCCTTCCGTTACAAAGAATTCTTCCAGAACCGTATAATCAATACCATTCGCATTAAAAACCCCTGTTAAAATGTCAAGTTCATATTCCTTCCAAAAATAAAATATAGGGGTTGATTTCCAGAATACTCCCGGTGGTTGAGCCGGAGTTCTTAAAATATTTGACGCTAAACACAGGTCTGGCAAGATGCCTGTTAACAGGCTGGCATCCGTAGTGGAGGGTAACTGAACTTCGTTGTTTTCATTTTTTCCCCAGTATCTCCCCTTCCGCCGTCTTAATACTTAAAGGCGTGCCGAAATAGCCGTTACCAGACATGTGGTTAAACCAATCTGAAAGGCCGGCCGGGCTTACGTAAGCATTATTTACCTGGCCGCCTAAAATATCCTGATTGCTAGCCGTTTGGGGAATAAACGGGCGGTTGAACAGGGCGTTAAAATCAGTGGTAGCGATCAGCTTCCAACGTCATATTCCTTGGTTTTATTGGCAGGAATGCGCCTGTAACGAGAAAAGATGGAAACAGTGCCGCTTGTGCTTCCATGCAAACGACTGGCGATGATGGGCGGGCAGGCAGCGATTAAGCGTCGGCAGTCATTGGCCGCAATCAGATTTTTTACCGTAGTGGCTAAGTTTGTTACCTGGCTGGCATCGAAACTGGCCGGTATTGTATGAGTTGGATTTAATCCGGGAAAACTCTCTTTCAGCTGCCGCCCAAACGATCCAATCTTGAGAAGCCCATTCCTGGTTGCCATCAACAAGGGCGTTGTCTCCAGGACCCGCACTGGCTTTGGCAACCCGGTAATAATGCCCGTTCTGCATAGCGGCCCGCACTTCCGGATCGTTCAGGTTCGGAGTGTTGGCAATGGCATCCCATACGCCGCGGTAAACCAAACCGCCGCTTGGCGTGGTCAGATCTTCCCAATCAGCATAGGTTAAAGGGGTATCAACATCTACCGGAAATGCTAAGGTATCACGCCGGCACCGGTACTTAATTGGATCCCAGTTGGTCCCGGAATTTCCGGAAAATAAAACAGTGGTTTCTAAGCTTTCATAGCAAAAGGTACGGTAAGCAGGTCTTCTTTATATTCCGCGTACATTCTGCATATTATTCGGGGCAGGCGCATTAATATTATAATGACCAGGCTTTGAAATACCATTAAGTGCGAATTTTAACATTAGAAAACGGAATCTAAATAGTGAGCTATTGGCGGTCGTTTTAAGCTTGGTTTTGTAAACCCGGTATGGAAGGGTCCAATTAGCCGTTAAACCAACTGAAGTTGCGTTTTTTGTATGGGGGCTTCCTTCAAAAACCGCGACTGCTGAACCTGGCTGAAAATAAATATCCGTAGCGCCATCGTCGATTCTGGTAATAAAACCATAAGAGGATGGAACTGCCAGGTATAAAAACTGATTGCTGAAGGTGAGGTTTGCCAGGGTAATGGTTTGCTTATCCAGCAAACCGTTGCCGTTCGTAAGTTTGCCTAAATCCTGATAAAGATCAATATCGGCAATGTCTTTTGCGGAAACGCCTGCTAAAATCGGGTGCCGGAACAAATACTGTTTGGCGGCTGAAACCGACTTGTTATCAGTATCGGAAACTACTCCGGTATAGAGCGCATCGCCGGCAAGATCCACGATATTTTGCACAATGCTACCATTGTCCTGGGCCGGGTTTAAAATGGTTGCCGGCGCCATGTCTACGCCATTTTTCTGAAGCAATAATTTTTTAACCTGGTTAGTCCCCCGGTAACCGTTTAGGGTGAGCGCAAAGGAAATTCTGGTTCCGATTTCACGGATAATATTGCTATCATTCTGATTTACAACCAGGGAAACACCCGGATTGGTAAAGGGGTGAGCCTGGTTATAAAGCAGATCATGCATTGCTTTATCCGCGTGAAAGCGTTCCGATGGAATTCCCCCCTGCAGGCCTGATAAAGCTGCGTGGTTTGAGGTTCCACCGCCGGAACCGGATAAAGGCCGGTAATTTTTTAATGCGCCACTTCCCATAACTTACTTTTGGCAATAGCCGGTGCTTTTTATCACTAAAACTTTATTGGTTTCCAATGCCGAAGCCGGCATAAATACTCCATGGATTTCGCCGGCATAAATGCATCCGGGAATATGCCCGAATTCGCGGGCCGTATTGGCAGGCAACTCGAATTCAGCATCGTCAATTTTCATTAAAAAGGTGCTTGTACCCTGATTTTCAATTGAAAAGGATAAGCAACCGTCAATTGGCGTGGTAAAGTCAAGGGTTCTGCTTTCGGAAGTAAGCCGGATAAACATGGATCTATTTTTCTAAGCGGAAAACAAGTTCTATTGAAAGGGGGCTGTTGGTAACAGCGTCGGTTTTTACCCGGATTTTAAGCTTTGTGCCTTTGATCGGAATGGCTACATTTTTATAGCGTTCATTCAGGGGAACCGAATCGGCAGCGGACCAGTCGCGCTTATTGGTCATGTGATGATAAGTATTATCATCATCGGCCAATCCTAGCTGGTAATTCGTGCCGCCATTGCTGTTTTCGTACATTACAACGCCGGTGCAACGCTGATGTGAAGTGTCCAGCGTCACGTCGAATTCCTGCAAACCAGACGCGGCCTCTTGCGGAATGACAATTGTTTTGGATTGATATTTAACGTCGTTCATCACGGTTAAAAAAAGATGAAAACTAATTTAAAATCAGGCCTTCCTGATACTTTCAGAAAGGCCCGATTATTTCCCAAATTAGGCCTTAAGCCGCTTAATTAGCGGGTGCGGGTTTGGGTACCGATCAGGTGCACTTCAACGAAGTGGTTAGCATCAGGAAGTGCTACACCTTTCGGGAATTTGATCTGGATACCTACCGGTACATTTTCTTTGATCAGTCGCAAAGAATCCAGTACTACGGAATCTTCAGCACCAACCGGGCGGTTGTTAACTGATTCGCCGAAAAAGCGCTGAACCGGGATTTCTACAATTGGCTTATCGTTCTGAACGATCACCAGCTCCGCGTTCAGCAGGGCAGCCGGCGCATCGCTCAGCTTGTTGCTGTATTTCAGGGCTTCCGGTTTGGTTATGCCGCCGGTTGCGGTAGTGGCATAGCCTAAGCGTACGCGCTCCAGGGCCATGTTAATGGTTTTGGCCAGTTTGTTGCCATCCCAGTTGGTTAAACCAATGGTTTTGGTGGTGTTTTCGTCCAAAAGGTCGAAAGTACCAGCTGCGCCGGTAATGTTGTGGCGCAAATAAACGTCCGCGTCTACGAACTGTACTTTGCCGCTGGCTACGTCGGCCTGGGTTTGGGCATCCAGGGCACCGATCATAGTCATTAAAAATAATTGGGCTTTGGTTAAAGTTGAGGTCATTTTTTTAAAAATTAGATGAAAGGATGAGGGTTAATTCTTTTAAAATTTATTTAGTTTTTTGGCGCTGGTTTTCAGGCTACCAGCTCAGCCTGGGTTAAATTGTTGTTTTGGGTTTTTAGGCTACCAGCTTAGCCAGGGAGGCCGTGTCCATAGAAAGGTTACCCAGCACGTTCGGGAAAGGGCTTTGCTCCTGGTAAGCGTTTTCGCCGCCGTTCAGCAGGTTTGAAGGGCTATAAGCTTCGTTGTATTCGTACAGGGAACCGAGGGTAGTTACACCGGAAAGTTGTGGCACGTATTTGCGGATCGTTGCTTTTATGCCGGTTGGCTCAGCGCCATCTTCGCCAGCGGTAAGCTGGGTAGCAACTGATAGGCCACTGATCACACCGGCACCTAAAAGGGCGGAGTTAACGATGTCCGTGTTTGGCAAAATATCCAGGCCAGGTAGGGCGATGGAGGCCACCATTACTGCATGGGGCGCGAATTTTGCGAATTTGTTGTCGGGCATTTTCTCGGCGATGGTTTTTGCAGCCGTGAAAGCCGCTACACCCGCCAGAATAGCCACACCAGTGTTAATAGAGCTGCTTTTAGCTCGTTTCTGATTGATTTTCATGGTGAAGTAATCTGATTAAGGTTAAAAAGGAAAAGAAAAAAAGGTTGGTTTTGGAGGGTTTAAAGCTTGATGCTTTTAATGGTTTTGCGGGGGGCGGATTTCTTTTTCCGGGGCGCAATTCCGCTTAAAGGAGTTTTGTTGCCGCGGCTTTCCGTAGGGGCTAACTTGAAAGCCAGGAATAAAGCAAGGGCTCCATAGAGCGCAATTGTGCCTAAACCGGTTCCGGAGCTGGTCGTTTGAGTGCCAGGGTTAGCTGTTTTGGCCCCAAAGTCAATGTCTGGCATATTCTCTGAAGACAAAACGCTTATTTCGCCACCATTTGAAGCTCCGGGCAAAGTGGGATTTAAGCAATCTATATTTCCCGGGCATTCATCCATTTGGGGAAGCAGATTTGGCCTCGTAGGAGTTCGTGGAGGGGAAAAGTATAGTGGCGGGTATTCATTTTCCGAGCCGTTAGGGCGGAGTTCTTCGGCCAAAAGGCCTAATAAATGTTTCATTTTTTGCCTGATTTGGCGGTTGCACGGGGTTTTCTAGTAGTTCTGCGCTTTGCGGAAGTGGCTTTTTTCCGCGCAGGAAGGCCAGATAAAGTGCCTGAAGATTTGGTTTTTTTGCTTTTCAGATACAAAGCAAGACCGCAGGCAGCTGCTAAACCCAGGATCAGGCCGGTATTGGAATCCCCGCTGTTGCTACCATTGTTGCCGCCGCCGTTGCCGGCTGTTGGACCGGGAACTTCGGTACCAGATCCAGATGCCGAAGGAGTAGGAGTACCATTACCCCCGGAACCCTGGGTTAGCATTGCAATCTTAACTTGCTGCAGGAGATTCCGCAACTCAGAAGTAAATTGCTCCGGCCGGATAGTTTTAGCATTTACCATGGCGGTTACCTGGGTAATTGCATCAATTACAACTTGCGCCGGCAAACCAAATTCCGCAGCATACTTTTGATACTGGGTATCCGTGGTGGGGATAGTAGCGGCAGTATTCAATAATTGTTGGAAAGAAGAGGGCATTTGATTGCTTTAAATTATTTCACAAAAAGAATTGCGGCTAAAATTCCGCCTCCTGCCAAAAGAAGTGGCATATTTGATTTTTCAGAAGAGCCATTATCGCCTGACCCGCCATCATTCAACTCCTTATCCAGTTTGGTGAAATCGTAATCAGGGGGAATAGAATTGCTGCCGGAATAGTCAGGGGCTGGTTTTGAACCAAATATTTTACTCCAATCAATACCAGATAAAAGACCCAGAATGGTCGTTATAACCGGGATTGCGGCTGCTACTCCGGTTGCAGTTGCCGGTTCACCCAGGCCCCGCAAAAGGTTGTGCTTTTTGGTGCCGTGCTCCCAGCCTTCCAGAATATTCTTCTTTAAAATATTTAGGTCGCCCTGCAGGCCGGCATGAATTTTCTTAACTGTTTCCAGCTTTTCTTTCAGTTTCCGGTATTCGGTAACGTTCATGCCTTTAGCTATGGCCGTTGCCTCCTCCCAGTAACCATATCCCAGCCGTTCAGACATGTGGAACAGGTTAATTTTCAGGGCCAACAGCAACCCGTTTCGTATCGCTACGGAAACCGGGTTATATTTTATAATGGCCTGGCCAGCGCTTTGAGCAACCTGGGCAGCATTTTGCGCCAAGTTAGAAGCGGTATTGCCTACCCATTGCGTTGCGTTGGAAACGCCGGTTGCAACCGCATTTGCGCCGGAAGAAACGGTATTGCCTACCCACTGTGTAGCATTCGAAACGCCGGTTTTTACGCTATCCCATGCATCCGAAAACCAGCCGTTTAAGCCTGAAATCCCATCTTTCGAAACAATTTCCAGCGCCTGGGAGCGGGCCTCCGGATCATCCCAGCTCTTAAGCACGAATTCCAATTGCGCCAGGTAGGTTTTTGAATTCGGAATGATGCCTGGCACCTTTTTTAGCATATCCCGGGTATTCTCCAGGTGAATTTTGGTGCGGGTAAGAAGATCTATTCCGATATCTTTCAACGAAGGCGTTGCACCGAGGCCGGCAGTTTCACCAATTCCAATAAATTCAGCACCCCATCCGGGCCGGCTATTGGATTCTAACCCGTTTAAATATTGTATCGGCATCATCTTTTTATCGTGCTTTTGGGAGAATGGTACTTCTTTGTCGAAGGAATCAACCACGCAATCGAGTGCGTAGTAATTGTTTTTCCGGCTTAAATCCTGGCCCAGCTTTTTCGGTACTATGATGTAAATGTGCTGGAAATCGGGTTTTCCGTTGTATTTGGTCATTCGGAAATAGTGATCTATTCCCAAATTCATTAAGATCGAAGAAATAAAAATGGAGTAGCAGTCGCAATCAACGCCAGCCTTCCGATCATGCCAGGTCCGGGCAGGCCTGCGGAGCTGTTCAACGCCGGATTTATCCAGCGTGTATTGAATATGCTGGTAAACAAAATTCCAGACGTTGCGGCAAGTTTGTTCGGCGTTGCCGGCCTGCAACAGCGGTGCAATTTCTTTGGTGTCCGGGAGCGTTTTTTTTACGATCCGCTCCATTTCCAAAATGGTATCGAAAACGTTGCCGTTCTGAACAATTACCGGATCGGATTTTTCCAAAGAACTTACCGGGAAGTAGCGGTTATATTCACCGCCTAGCCTTAAACTACGCTTATACCCGGCTTCCACTTTCGTTCACCAATAGCGATAGCACACCATTTATTCCAACCAGCTTTTTAATAAAAGCGGCTGTTTCGCCGGAAAATTTAGCCAGCAATTCAGTAGGTGATCCGGTTAAGGCTTTGCCCCGGTTGTGAGCAAAGTAGCCCTTATTGTAGCGGATAATGGATTTGTCAAGCCGGAACGAATTATTCTCGTTATGCTCATCCATTAAAATGCCCAGGAACAGCGCCCCGATCATAATATTTAAGGCTGGGTTAAATAAATCAGCTTTGCTTATGAAGTTGTTACCGGAAATGCTACCGCACTTAACAGGGGTACCCATATTCTTCATTTTCATAATGCAGTCTAACCGGGCTCCTAAGTGCAGCCGTAGGTAATTTTGTTCTGCCAGGGTAAGCCGTTTCTTAATATTTTCCAGTGCAACGACCGCCGTTGCTGTGGATGGAATTAATTGCATTAACCCTACCGCTCCGGCACTGCTTACTGCATTTATCTGCCCCCGGCTTTCTATGAAAATAACCGAAAGGATTAGCCGGTAAGGCACGTTTGTTAACGCTGCTACGCTTTGAATAATGGCCCCGTATTGGCTCTCAATGGCGTTTAGGGCCGCTTTTACTTCCGGTACATTGGACGTTGTGTAGAATGATGCGTTAACCATTGGAATTTTAAGTTCCGACAGTTTCGGCGAAATCGGAATGTTGCCTATGGTTGTTGCACCGTTTGGCAAAACAAAACCAACTCTCCGGTTGATCTTCGTTTCCAACGTAACCTTGTCTTTTTCGAAATGTTGGGCAATAAAATAAACACCCCCGGCGGAAGCAAGGAATAATAAAGCATTATTTAAGCTTATCATGGCCTTAAACTTTATATTCGGTTGCGGTTGGGATCAGCATGCCGGCAATGCGGGTTTCTACTTTTACCCGGTACCGGTTTTTGCCTAAATTCGTGGCCGTAGTGAAAATATCCTTTATCAGATCCAGCGGAGTAGACTTAATGGCCAGGTTCAATTTGGTTGTTGCCTGGGGCTTTAATTGGATATTGGTTAAGTCGGGCTGTGAGCTGGCAATGTAAGTCCAGCCGGTAGGCTCAACAAACCGTTCGATTGTTACCAATAAGGAATCAATGGGAACCAGATTCGGAGAATTGTTGTCAATCATTACTGTTACCGGAATGACTACCAGGCCACTTTCAAGGCGCGGCACTTGCATACCGTTAACATAAACCCGTAATCCTTTAACCGTATTGATAGCAGCGTTGTAACCAGAATAAAGGGCATAGGCAGTAATGCCGAGTGTGCCCCAGATGAGCATTTTTTTACCTTCCAAGGTATCGTTGCTTAAATCGTTGCACGAAAAATTCTCCTAACAGCTTGACGATAAGTGAAACAACCCCGCCCAGAAACGAATACACGATGACTTCAACTGATTTGGGGATAGTTATTGCATTCAGGTTCAGCTGGATCGATTGACAAATCGAAATTCCAGCACCAATGCAGAAAAATATGAGGTTAAACAGAGCGCCAGCGGCAGAGGAGGATTCCGTTAGCGGGGTTGTTTCGGGGGCGATCATTTAAAGAAGGGCCATACTTATCGTTTCACTGTGAGGTTGTTTTTTTAATATGTCCGAAAGATATGGGGGCCGAAAATGGTCCCTTCCCATGGTGCAACAAAAACCAGCAACGTTGGTGAAACTTGTACTAAAATACCCGAAAGAAAATGTCGGTGTTATGAAAGGTTATGGAAAACTGTTATCTTCGAAACAATAAACATGGTGATACAAAATACTCCCCACCCGTGGAAAAGGTTTCAACAAAGCCCCTCAACGAAAAAGCCTGGATAACGAAGAATGACATTGCAGCTGAATCTGGCCTAGATAGAAAAACAGTTTCTAAGTATTTAAAAGCTATTGGAATTATCGGCAGACAGCGAATTTCTCCAAAACAGTATAAAATCTACTGCGATCATTATGTTATCTACACCTCCGCAACATAAAAAAAGCGGTGCAATTCTGAATTGCACCGCTTTTTTTATGATTGTTGCTACCGTTGTTGCTAATTTGTTGCTCCGGTTGTTGCTCCCATCGCTTTTTTAACTTTTGAAACGGTATTAACGGCCACTTCACAAAGCTTAGCCGTTTCCCGGATGCCATACCCTCCAATTAACTTTCTAACTACGGCCGGATAATCTTTTAATAGCTGTTCATCAGTTTTTCCGGTACCGGTTTTCCGGCCAATATGCTTACCGTTTCTTTTTGCCTCTTCCTGGCCGGAAATAATGCGTTCACGCAGGAGCTCCCGTTCATATTCAGCCAACTCTTTAATAATTCCGAAGATTAGGGAGGCAATCGGGTTCTTTTTACCATTTACCAGCGTTTCCATGCCGAAATTCTTGGTAAAAATGGAAACCTTTAGATCAGTAAGTTTGCAAAGCAGCTCGTTTGTTTCCCGGGCATCGCGGCCCAGGCGCGAAACTTCTGAAACCAGCACTTTCGAAATGGCCCTAGATCTTGCCAGGTTCAGCAGCTCAGTTATGCCTGGCCGGTCCTTATTCTTTTTGGCGCCGGAAATCTTTTCGGAAATAACCGAAACTACCTGGTAATTCATGGCAGCCGCAAACGCCTGAAGCTCGGAAATTTGCCTTTCGTAATGCTGATCCTGCCGGCTAACCCGGACAAATATTGCTACATGTGTCATTTCTAAAATGGAAATCTAACTATACCTAAAAGGCATTAAAACGCCTTTTAGGTATAGTTAGCAGTAATTGCTATCCTGCCAATTTGTAAAAGTTATTGTGCCCTTTTTGAAAAGCGGGTGGCCAGGTGAACCGTTGGCGTTTCTGTTTATGCAAAGTGCCTTCGGAAACATTGCGGTTAAATCAATATCCCGTTTGTGGTCTTTTACAATCTTAAAGTTTCCCCAGGCAAAAACCACATCTTTGCATTTAGAGGAAATAAGTTGCAACCAATGAAAGTTTAAATCCTTTCCTGTAAGGTCATTCAGTTTTTTGGGGTCAGTTGAAATGTAAGACCAGCAATTCATCATATAAAAACCGCCGTACCCGTTAAATTTTGAAAGCCGGATTACGCTTTGAATTGTCGGGTCGTTGGTAGAAGCATTAGCCGTGGAAGGGTTCAAACCAATAAACATTACTAAAGGCTTAGAAGTATCCCAAATGCGCCAAAGGGCGTATCGGTGTTTCCCGCACTCGCTAAAAGTGGCACCGTTATCTTCAAATAAATTATTCATAAAACGCTATCATTTTTCGTGTAAAAACTAAACTATCCGCTAACAATGTATTTAAACCAAATTTCGGCTATGCCTCATTCACTTTAAATACCCGGCACGTTAGGCTTAATAAATCGCTATCGTTTTTGTTGTTTAATGTGCTTTTGTGCTTCTTCCTTTGTATTGTAAGAACCACAGTACATTGGAGTAAAGCCGCTTAAAAAAACGTTATAGAATCCTGTTTTTTTGTCAAATCTGATTGAATATTTTTCTTTTCCCATTTTAATGGTTTTTATAGTTTAAAAAATAAATACTTAGCCTAACAATGTATATAAAACAGCTACGCCGTTCCATATACCCGGCACGTTAGGCGTAAGTGTTACCAGTTAATTTCGGTGCTGTGTTCCTTTACAAAGTTTTCAGGCTTGTGAATTTTATTCCGTAATTCTAAGTGGTATTCTGTGGCGGTTTGTTCTGACCACGATAAAGGACATCCGCCAAAGGGCTTGCTGTTTGGCTTCCAATTTATATCGCACTCGAAAGACCTTATTTGTCCATTTGAGGTAAATACAATTATGCGGATTCCATTATCAAATATAAAAGCAGACTGAATAATGCAGGGTTCGTATTTGGGCTGTGAAAATGAACCTTTGCCTAACAAAATATTCCCAAAAGTGGCGGTTCCATTGCTATTTAAATTGATTAATGTTTTCATTTCCTTTTCTTTTTTGCTGGAGTTTGGTTAGGGCCGCGACGCTTATTTTCAGCTTTCGGAGTTATTACTGGCGCGTCGAATACCTTAATTGTTTCCTCATGGGTTAAGGATTGGATGGTTTCAGTTTCCCATACAAATTCAACTGGCCCGGAATGCTTTGCATAAGTGGCAACCACCGATTCAGCACTTTTCTGTTCTTCAAAATAATGAACTCGGGATTCAGCCGGTACGGCAGAAATATCGCCGCCTTTAATATCTACTAAGGTTAATTTGTAAAATTCACGCATGAGTTTTTAGTTTAATTATTTATAAAATCATTCTTAAGGGTAAAACAGCTACTTCCGGGCTGGGAGCTTGTTGCTCAGATAATTCTTTTTCGAATTGCCCTACATTTGTTTCTGTTTTATCTACCGCCACCCGGGTAACATAAAAATGGACCTTTATACCGGTTTCGGTTTCTCCTTCCCAAACTCTGGCAGGAACGCCATTAAAATCCGGACCACTTAAATGAACAATTTTTGAGGTACTTTCTATTGTAGCTTTCATTTGATTAAAGACTTATGTTTTTTTTAAAGATTTTCCATACTAGGCCTTCTAAAAATATCTTAATAGGAATTACTAAGGCAAATTGAAAATAGGAACAGTCTATAAGGCCTATTTTCCTGAATTGTCTATATGTGGAATATTTTACCATGTATTAATAAAACCTAATGCTTTTCTTGGTTGACTTCCTGCAGAAAAAAGCCGGCTTTGGATCCACTTTAAATGCGGTTTTTTGCCCGGCTTTTTTGCTACACTTATTTTGATACACTTTACCGGCGCTGGCCCTTTTTTTTTCTCTCCCATGGCCGGGGATTTGGGCGGTAATTAAAACGTTTTTCTGGTAGGAGCTCCCGAACTTTATATTCTAACTCAAGTGGAGGGTTAGGGCTTAATCCTAAACCTCCACTAATGGAAATAATGTCCTTAAATTCAGGTTCTACCGGATTTATTACAACCGTGTGCCCGAGATCTAAATAATTTGCAGCTATTTGGATTACGCCACAACCAGCACCTATTAATATTATCCTCATGCCTGGATTGAAGCTTCGGTAACACCAACAGCCGAATAAAGCCGGTCCAGGGTAGCGGCAATAAAAGCAGCCGTGTATTGCTTTTGCTCCAAAATATACTCAACTACCTTACCGGTTTCTACCCAGTTGATCTTTTCATGTTTGTCATGCCGCTTTACAACTTGAGCCAGTTCTACAAATGCCGGAATCTGATCAGTGCCCTGGGTAAGGAAGTCGGCAGCTTCAGCAATTGTCATCGAAACATTAGGATGCTTCGTAAACCGGTCGGAGTACTCCCCAATAAAATGCAGCTTCATTACCAAAAACTGGCAATCGCTGGGGAAAATGTTAGATATCGGGTACATTCTGAAATTAGAGAAAGCCCAATGGGTTAATTTTGTAGTTTTCATTGATTGTAAAATTTAACGTTAAAAAAAAGTTGTTTAAAAAGTCCGAAAATGAGTTTCCCAGTTTCCCAGTTTCCCCATCGCTGATAATCAGTTATTTAAAGGTTTGGGGAAGTGGGAAACAGTTTCCCCAGTTTCCCACTTTTTAGTTTTAATTTTTGAGTTTCCCCAAGTTTCCCCAAGTTTCCCACCTGTTTCCCACCTAAAAAGAGAACTAAACCAATACTTATAATTCATAAATGATTGATAATTAAGTATTTTATCTTTTTAAAAGTATAAAGGGGAAACTGGGAAACTGAAAAGGCGTTTTTTATAGGTAAAAGAAAAAAAATCGCCAAAAAGGGGGTTAAAATAACGTTGCCTGCCGGCCACTTTCAGAATTTGGCAATTTCTTAATTCTGAAAACCCCATCGTATAGCATGTTTTTATTGTACTCTAGATAGGTAAGGGGCCTTAACTGATCCAGAAAGCTTATTTGGTTGTCTTTCCAGTTACGGCCATATTTCCTGTTAAAAATGTGGTGGTTCAAATCATGCAGTAAATGGCAACGCTGGCACAACGCGGCCAGGTTATTAAATCGATTATGACTCCGATCATGATCCAGGTGAGCAACCGTAAGAATTACCTTGCTGCCGGTCCGGGGGTGCGGCTGGTAGTTTTCTGCCTGGCATTTCTCGCAACGGTTCTTTGCCCGGACAAACCGAATAAGGTAACTTATTAAGGACCACTTCGGATGATAGTTTTTATAATCGATTGGCATGGCTTATTTCAAAAAGGTAGCTTAAACTGAATTTGCGAATAGTCTGTATTGTAGTAGTGCTGGTAGCCTCCAGGTTGTTTTGAAAGGTTTGCAATTTCTTCCACGAATTGCTCCTTTTTCATCTTAGGCGTAAGGTTTTGGTTAAAATCCGCCAGCAGCTCGGTAAGGTTATACCAGGTATCAGTTTCGCAAGTATTAACCAGTTCTTGCACGAGGTCCGGCGCATTGCCATTAAGCTTTAACATTTTGGTTAGCTTCGCACTTTCATCATCAATGGCTTTTAAATCCTTTAAATTGTGCTCAGTTTTAAACTCAATACCCTGCCGGCGTAGCATGTCGTAATTCATAACCACGGCGCTGGTTGAGTTGCTGAGCTTTGCGAACAAAACTCCCCTTTCTCTGGCTTCTAAATAAGTGCGGTGTTTTTCCAGGTAACCTCGAATTGTTGATATGCCTAATGGGGTAATGCCCTGCCGGCTTGCTGCCTGGAGGTAAAGGTTGTGGATCGCTTTCGGCCGCAGGAAAAGTTTGGTAATGCCATCCGATTCCTTGTGTATTTTGTAGTGCTCCCCTTCAAAAACATCGCGGCCAATTATGGATTGAATTACCATAAAATATTGCTCCACATCGTCGGAAGATGCCTGAATTTCAACTGCTACTTTTATTTTACTTACCAGCAGATCCAATACCTCCTCAAATTCAAAAGGAAATTCTACACCAGCCGATTCCGCCAAAATTTTAACCGGGGTAAGAATGGAAGTAGCGTTTAAAACTGCCCGATCATCCGGGGGGAATTCCAGTATTTGTTCGCACCGCCTTTTTATTAGTTTGGTTACCTCTGGCTCTACTTTCCGGTAGTTGTGCATCAGTTCCCGGTAATTCAGCATTTCGCAGGTTACGGCAGTAGTAAGCCCATCTTTCTCAAATTGCTTCAGGTTATCGTAATCTTCTTTGCTCGTTTTTTTGTCCTTTTCGGCAAATTCGCTGCAAATAAACCGGGAAAATAAAGCCGGGTCTTTAGTCGGTAAATCCTGGCCGCAAACGATTGCCGCCGAATGAGGTTTATAACTTTTGGTTTCATTGCCGCCAGTGGCCCGTCCGGTCATTTTTCCGCTACCATCGGCAATACCTTTCAGCATGCCTATTTTGGTGTCGTTCAAATGATTCTTGTATTCATTTAACCAGATTAGCCCGTTTTTTACGCTGGACATATAGCGCAAAATCCCGGTATGCGTACTGCCGCTTTCAAGGTTTACCCCATCTTCCGGAAATTCCCCAAACATAGCGGCCAGACTTTCGGCAGCTTTAGACTTTCCGGATCCACGAGCCCCGAAATGGTAGAGCATTGGAAAGAAGTTATTATTGGCTTTAAATATAATATCGCGGAAAATAGCGGCCAGGAAAAAGCAGATCATTAACCAACCGTTTTTGCCGTAGGCTTTAACCACCAGCTGCGCCCAGGTTTTAAAGTCTAACCCGGATTTTTCAAAGTGTTTAAACATGCGCTCCAATTCGTGCGCATCGTCGTCGTCGAGCGTTAATTTTAGGGTGGTAGAAAACGGGAGGTAATAATAACCCAGTAAAACTACCTCTCCTTTATTAATCAGTTCTTCCAGTTTGTCTGCAGGAAACTCTTTAATAAAATCATCCGGGTACCGGACAATGTGCAGGTTGCCTTCTATTTCCAGTTGGCTCTCCGGAGAAATTTTCTTTAGCTGATCGAGCGATTTTATAACGGTCCGGAGGGTAACAATTCCGTATTTGTCGGATTTAATAAACTCGTTATTGTAGAAAATACCGTTAGCCCAGGTATAAAACCCGCCACTGGTATTATAGCCCATTTGCCGCGGCTGGTAAGCTTCTTTTACCCCGTGGAAAAGCTTCATTTTTATTTTGTTCAGATGGGTTTCCGAACCATCGAATATAAAGGCGCCGAGCTTACCGATACTTTTCTTAAAGGTGCCAACGCTGGTAAAATCATCGGTACTAATGGCCGAAATCCGGACTTTGCCAAACATATTCCGGAAAATGCACACGTACTTTGGCTCATTTTCGGAAAGGACGAAGTAGAGAATCTGAATGGTGAAATTGCAGATCATTACCTCTGTCTTTTTTTCCAGGGTAAAGTAAGCACCATCCTTTTCGAAATAGCCGAAATCGAAGTAAGCTGCCCGGTTATCGGAATCCAGTTTTTCAATGTTTTTTACATCTAATTCCGAATTGCGCTTTTGAAGCTTATAAATCTTCTTAAAGTCGGCCCATTTGGCTGAAACATCATCATAAAATGTTTGCCGCAAAGCGTTGTTCTCGATCAGCTCCAACACTTCGCCCATCATCGCAATTTGCTCTACCTTTTCTTTGGGAGAAAGGAGGGAATTAGCCTGGCATTTGTCTACCAGGTATTTCGAAATATATTCGTGCTGGGTATTAAACCATTGCTCTAATTTTTCCGAAGATTTAAAGGAGTTAATATGCTCATCCGGATCGCGTTTCTCTTTAGGAAGAATTACCCGAACGTACATGCCATTTTTAATAAGCAGTTGGGCGTTTTTATTTAAAGCTTTAATGCCGGCATCGTCATGATCCGGAACAATGCAAACCGTATCGGTAAATCTTTTTAAAAGCTTTATTTGAGTTTCAGTAAGGGCAGTGCCGCACGGTGCAACAGTATTTGTTTTTCCGGATTTATGGAAGGCCAATACATCAATATTGCCCTCAACCAGGTAGGCGAATTTTTTCTCCTGAATTGATTTTATGGCCAGGTTCAAACCGTAAAGGTTATCACCTTTCACCCATGTAGAATCGGGAGAGTTTAAATACTTAGGCGCTTGAAATTCCGCATCCGGGTCGGGATCGGTAACGGACCGGCCGGTAAAGGCAATTACCTGGCCCCGGACATTATGAATCGGAAATAAAGCGCGGTCTTGAAAGTAATCGAAATAATAGGTGCCATTATCAGCAACATGTTCCCGAACTAAACCAGCTTTTACCAGTAATTCTTCCGAAAAACCGGCTTTTTTCGCATCCTGGTAAAATTTATGCTTTTCAGCAGTCGCAAACCCAACTTTGTAGGCTAATAATGAATTTTCCTCAAGCTTCCTTTTGGTTACCCAGGCTGCCGGCAGATCATTAGCCTGGTAATAGGAAATGGCAAAATCCATTACTATTTGTAGGGATTTTCTTTCAGCTCGTTTTTGTTCGGCCTCCTGTTGCTGTTCTTCCGTTTGCTCAACATATTCAATTGAAATGTTGTTCTTTTCGGCAATTTCTTCAACAGCTTTAACGAATTCTAAATTCTCATGCTTCATTACAAAGCCAATGCCGTTGCCGGCAGCTCCGCAACCAAAGCATTTAAATAATTGTTTGATAGTACTTACCGAAAAGGAAGGGGTGTTTTCATGGTGAAAAGGGCAGGAGCCGGTTGCCCGGCTTCCTTTCGTTTTAAGGGAAATATATTGGCCAATAACGCCTACAATATCTAAATCCTTAACTTTTTGAATTGTATTGTCGCTTATAATTTTCATGGGATAGGTAGATGAAAGTAATATGGAGAAAGGACTTAAAGGCGTTAAGATTTTGCGCCCAAACTATCTAAGCCTTGCTTCCTGGCTTCTACTACCACATTAAATTCCTCTATTGAGCCACCGTGATCCGGATGCACTTTTAAACTTTTGGCTTTAAAAGCTTTGTTTATTTCATCTGCAGTCGCAAACCAATCAACCCCTAATATCTCATACCAGGCCTCACCGGTACCGCGTTCCGGAAGGGCTTTGAACCCAGCGAAGGCACGGGAGATCATATCGGAAGCGCCCCAGCGGTCTAAGCCCCGCAAAGCGGCAATAGTAAGCGTTAATGCATGTAAATTTTCCTGTAGCTTTAACCATTTGTCGCAAGCTAAAACCCGGGATTCCCCTTTTAGAGAAAAGTAAACAGCTACTCCATTGTCATCAATTTTCCGGGTACTGGCATATAAAAAGCCATCTTTTTTAACTGGCACATTGGTTGAAATTATTACGTTAGAGGCTCCTAACAATCGTAATTCTTCTAAAACTGATTCTCTGGCCTGGGCAATTGTTAAGATATTTTAAACCTAGAAGTTTGTTACTTTTCAGTTCTCGGGTAGCCAATTGGCCAGTGTAGGGGGTACGCTTCGATATTTATTTCCATTATTTTAAAAACAGGTTAGTTTGTAAGGATTTTTCTAATGTTTCAATGTTGGATTTCTTGTCAGTAATGGCGCTTTTGTTGGCGTTAATCCGTTCAGTAAGTTTTAGCCAGCGATCTTCGTTTGCGTCGCTTTCATGCCTCCGGATTCGGCTTATTTCCTGTTCCTGAAGGGCTACCGTTGCTTCCAAAACCCGCAGATCTTCCCGCAGAATTTTAAGTTTTTCGTGCGTGTCCATGGCTAGGCGAATTCTAATTGTTGAGAAAAGGGGTAAGGTTGATCTTTGAAAAGCTTTAGGGTTGTACCAAAGGCATTCGGTTCTTTCGCTAATGTTTCCTTTGCCATAGGATCTGCTAACCGAAGAATAAGTTGCTATTTCCCTTTCACCCAACAGCTTCATCTAATTTTGATGAGTAGAGGTCAGATAAATACCCTGAAATTAATCATGCCTTCTAGCAATAAGGCACCAATCCAGCATTTTTATATGCTGTTCTTCACTCATTTCAAAAAGGTAATCATACTTCGTCACCCGGGTTTCTTTTAAATAAGGTGGGTCAAGATAAAAGCAAGTTTCAGGGGAATCCCACCGGGTACAAACCTTTATTAAGTCCTGGTTTTCAATAATTGTATTCTGAAGCCGGTTACAACAGGCAATATTTTTTCAATGGAATTTGCGAATGTTCGAGCCTGGCAGCTTTGATTCTTTGGTCCACCTACTCCAAATGATTTATTACCCATTGATCCGGCAAAACTCATAGATAGCAAAACAAAAACCATCCGGGCCTTTTCAATTTTGTCTTCCGCAAAACGATAATTCTGCCGGCAGAACTTCCATTCATCGCGGGAATAAGGCGTAAATCGCAATCGCCGGATAAGCTCCTTGCATTGTTTTTTATCACGGACTACTCTAAATAGGTTTACTATATTCCCATCAATATCATTATAAACCTCCTGGAAGCTAATCGGCTTTTGCATCATTACACCGGCCATGCCGCCGCACGGTTCTACATAAATTCTATGATTAGGAAGCACGGAGGCTATTTTTTCGCCAATTCCGGTAGCTTTTCCGCCATAATAAGGGGCTAGGGTATTCATTTTTAATCAGGGCGTTTAGCTTCGTTAATTATTTGATTTGTTTGAGCCTGGCAGGGCTGGCAGAACTGCTTACCTGGTAAGGCAATATTTGGGCACTCCGGATCCAGGCAAAGCACTGGGGGAGTAGAGAGGTGGCGTAAGCTCCGACGTTCAAAACCTTCAGAATTCTGGTTGAATAGCCGGCGCCGGTTATAGTTCTCGATCGGTTTGTTCTTTTCATTTTGCCGGTCCTCCTTCAAGTATTTTATATTCTATCACCCAAACCCACGGATTTGCTTCCCAGCTCTCGGAACCATTAAGCAAAACCCAAAGCGATTCGAACGAAGTTCTTGGTAGCTCATGCCGGTATAGGAAATTATCATCCTTAAAAAAGGTGTGATGCTTTTTAGGTGGTTTGAAAAGGTAATTCCTATACAACTGGACTTTATAAAATTCCAACTCTTGCGGGGTCATTGGAATTTTCTCAATCCCTTCAGATATGGCATCTTCGGTAGAAATTTCCTGCAGGCGTTCAGGGCGAACGTTGGTAATTTCCAGAATGGTCCGGCAGGCTTTCCGGGGCATGTCAATTGAGGGGCGCTTATACCAACCAATCCCGCTATTTCTGTTGGAGAAAACTACTGGTGGGATGGAATCGCAAAACTGGTAATTACCTACTTGCCAGGTTTCATCAATGAATTTCCATTTCCCGTTAAGCAATATCCAGTAGCCATAAGCGTAAAATGTTTCCCGAACCCAAAGCAGATCACCTACCTGGCCGAAAGGGCAATAAAGGTCTTCAGGTGCCGGCCAAAATTTAATGACTTCGTTTTCAGCTTCGATTTGCCAAACGAAACCGGTTTGGGCGGTACCGGAAAGATCAGTGGTTCCTTCACCAAAATATTCAGCGGTTACTGGTGGCTGGGGATCAATTAACCTTCGGGTTTGAGTTTTAATTAAGGCGTTATTCGCCTTTACCATGGCAGTATTAAAAAGAATCGGGCGTTCCTTTTGGGCTGAAATTGTTGCAGTTATCATTTCCATTTTAAAAATCTAAGATGGTTACACTGTAATTTTGCTTTGGAATTAAGGGCGCTATATCCAGCTCCGAGTTTTCCCAAATCAGGTGCTTTACTATCTTTCGGAGGCGCTCATATTGCGGTAGAGTTACCTGTTGATGTTCCCTGTTGTAAAAGGTTTGTTTAAGTGCTGATTCCAGGTTTTCAAATTTGTACCCGATACCTTTACTATTCCTTGTAGACCTTATCTTAAAATCAATTACCTGGTAAGGGTTTTCACCTTTAGCGCCCTTGTTTATCATTATATCCACTTCCTCTGCAACTAAATAGTTGTAGTTCGGGATATTCACCGATTGCCGCCAAAGCATGTGCTTATAAGTGTCCCGGTCCAGGTTATGATGAAAATGAACCGCGGCCAATTGCATCTTATACCAACTGGAATCAGAATCATTGTGGTAATAGTATTCGTTTCGGCCGTTTGGCAAGCGGAAAAAGTTAGTGTGCCTGAACATTAACTTAAGGGCCAATTTGCGGAGCCGGAAATAATCTTTCTCCCGGACCGGCCTGAAACCACTTTCAGCCAATCTTTCTTTTAGCTCTTTATAGCTGGAGGCATGATGGCACTGGCAACCATCTTTTCCGAAATCAAATTCAAAATTGTAGTAGCCTGGGTTTCGGGTATTTACATTGATATCTATATCATCAAGAAAACCAAATTTCAATACCTCTTTCCGGCTTTTTTGAGAATAGGCCTTCTCAGCATAAAAGGCTTGTAATTCAAAAGCAATAATTCCCTGTTTTTTGAGGTGTTGCCTGTATTTAGAAGGGGCATAAAAGTAGTACCTGGTCATACCTCAAGTTTTAGATTGTGATAGAAGTTTAGGAAGGGCGGAAATAGGGCGGCAAATCATGCGGCCACAAACTCCAACTGGGCACTTAGGCTTTTTTTCTGTATCTTTGAGCTCTTTCATTATTTTAATTATTTGTTTAGTTTTTTAAGGCCCGGACTTGCACTCCGGGCCTTTTTTATTTCTTATTAATCTCTATTTGCCCAGCCTTCTACAAAGCTTTCAGAATGCTGTTCATCCAGGTCGTCCCATTCTTCGCTTTCATCGTCGATAGAATCGAATTCCTGTAAGTCTTCTAAAATGGCTTTTTCTAATTCGGCCCTGGCTGCTTTGCGCTGCCCTTTAGCAGTGTCGTGGTATTGTTTCATTATTCCATCGGCCATTTTTGTAGCGGCCACCGGAAACTGTTCTTTTTTAAAAAGCATAGTTTTAGGATTTTGGATTAATAAACTGGTGCATCACGGTGTAGTGTAACCTGCCGGCAGCCATCAACTACAAAAAGCAGTTTTTCCTTATCCTGGGCTCGTGTATTCTCCTGGGCGCTCAAGTCAAATATTTTAGAAATAACCTTCAGGTTTTTTTCTTTGGGGCTGGTCTTAAACGCATCGCCCTCTTTCAATTCTTTAGCTGTTTTTTCCATTGGTTTTTGTTTGGTTTTTAGTTAGAGAATGGCGCCAAATTGCCCCTTCTGATAATCCAGATCAATCAATAGCTGCGTGGTGGCCTCCAGATCTTTCGGTGCAAATTCTTTATCACCTATTTCGATAAAAAAGCCATTTCCTTGAGGGATGTAAAAAACGACAAGGCCATTTTGGGTTTCCTGATAATAAGAGTTGTTTCCGGCCCCCGTATCTTCCCATCCACTTTCTAAAAGCTGGTTAGCAGTGGGAACGTCTTGCTTTTGCAGATCACCGCCGAAGTATCTCAAAGAATCTATTGGTTTGCTTACATCTACAAGTTCTGCTCTACTCTTTAGAGAATGTCTTTCCGGGTTCTCTCCCTGGCCTGCCGCATTTTCTAGGAATTCTAACAGGTGTAATGAATCTTCTTTAGATTCGGCAGTCATTTTAATAATGCCATTTTTGTTTTTTTTTACTTTCATCAGTTTACTTTTTAAGATTTGGTTTAGTAATTAAATATTTCTGGCGGGTAAGCTTAATGGCTTTTTTTTGCTCGATCATAGTTTCTATAATCATTCGAAATGCCGTGCGAACGGTACCATAATTATAGGAGGTAAGCTTCCAGGCTTCGGTTGCGTTAATTTCCCCAACTACATTAAGCCGGTCTTCCAATTGGTCGTAAATGGCATTGAAAGTATCCTCCTTTAGCATTACTGAGATTGGCTTAAGCTCTAATAATCGGTTTGAATTGATTCAATTATGAATTGGGTTTCGTGGTAAGCTTTTCCGCTATGGGGTCCAGCTCGTCGAAAGTAGCCTGGCACATTTCTCCGTTTTCCAACTCTTGCTTGTAAATGTCGCGCTCGTTAGAAATGTAGGTTAATAGCCGTTGTAGGCTGGCCATGGTTTTAAGATCTATTTCGGAAATGGTTTGGGCGTTTGCCATGGTAGTTCTTTTAAATAAGTGATCGATAAGCTTCCTGGGTAACTTCTAAAGCAAGGCCGGTTTGTGAATTCCAGGAGTGGTTAAAAATCCGGAATTGCACCTTCGTTAATTTGTAAGGGTGCCCATGATGGCGTAGGCACCTTGCAATTGCATTCAAAGTCCTGGGGGCCGCCAATATAATTTTGGTTTCTTCGGTCAGGGATTCCATTAGCTAAGGCGTAATTCTTTGGCTAATTCTTGCTCTTTTTTGCTTTGGCCGGTGCCTAACAAGTCAATTTCTTCAGCAGTTTTCCCTGTTATCTCGGAAAGCCAATTTTCCAGGTTCTGCTTTTCAGAAATAGTTAGTTCTTTCTTCCCTTCATTATTCAAAATCTGAAAGAACCTAGGGCGGGATAACCCAAGCCTATGAAGAAGGTCCTCTGAAGGTGAAACCTTACTGAATCCGAAGTTTTCAATAATGAAATTCAATTGATTTTTGGTCATAAGATATTTTCTTATAAATGGTAAATTTTTTCTTTGGAAGTCTCCATTTTTTAAATGGATGGCTTGATATTTGAAATGAAACGTTTAAGATTTAATTTGGATTCGTTCAAATTTAAAGTAAGTGCTTTAAAACACCAAATAAAAACCGAAATATTTAAAAAATTTACAGAATTGTAAGCGATACCTTTATAAATGCCATGCTCTACATTTACAAAATGAAGTCCGTAGGCAGCCGTATTAAAGAAATTGTTGAAAAGAGGGGCATGGCACATTCGGAATTTGCCAGGAGAATTAATAGGTCGCCACAAAACATATATGACCTTTTCAAAAGGAAAACTATAGATATCGAGCTATTGGCCGAAATTGGCCAGGTGCTGGAATATGATTTCTTCCAACACTATACAGACAAGCATAAAAGCCCTGACAAAACCATTAAAGTGGAGGAGGAATCGGTGGGGTATAAAACGCCAGGAAAAGCTAAAGTTATTTCCTTGGTAATTGAACTGGATGGGAGCGAAGCTACAGAAATGAAGTGGATCCAGATGATAAGAGATATTAACCTGGTCGTTCGGGCTAATAGCTAAAAATGCCGACAGATTTGCCGGCAAAAAGGGCTAAAATCTGCCGACAACGCCGACAGAAGGCAAAAAATATCGCTGTTTAATTGCAACTAAGCATAATTGAGGGTTTTACTTTGTGGTTCGAATCCCGCCCTCTCTGCCAGTTTGAAACCCGCAGCAGCAATGCTTCGGGTTTTTTGTTTTCGCACCGGTCCTTAGCGCTTATTGCCTTGGCTTTTTTATAAATAGTTTAAGATCATCCGGATTTTTATTCCGCTTTATTAATTTCTGAATTTTGCTGGAAATACTTTTTGAAGATGCCTGGTACGTTGCCATTAACAAACCGAACGGGTTGCTGGTGCACCGAACCAGGCTGGCAGAAGAAACAAAGGAATTTGCGCTGCAAATGCTGCGCGACCAGACCGGCCTGCACCTTTATCCGCTGCACCGGTTAGACCGGGGTACTTCCGGGGTGCTGCTTTTTGCCAAAAGTCCGGAAGCTGCTGCGCCAGTGGTAAAAGCTTTTCAGGAGCGCCAGCCCGAAAAAATTTACCTGGCTATTGTAAGAGGCTATGCCCCGGAAAGTGGTACGATTGACTGGCCCATCCGTCCGGATAAGGACAATAACCTGAAAGAACCGGTGGAAGCGGTAACGCATTTCGAAAGGCTTGGCACCGTTGAATTACCCATTGCGGTAGGCCGGTATCAAACTTCGCGCTACAGCCTGGTCCGGATCAAACCGGAGACCGGCCGCATGCACCAGATCCGCAAACATATGGGCCACATCCGGCATTACATTATCGGCGATAAAAAGCACGGCGACTGGCGGCATAACCTTATGTTCCTGGAGAAACTAAACAGTTCCAACCTGTTGCTTCATGCTGCTTCCCTGACTTTTATCCATCCTTTTACCGGAGCAGAAATTGTGATCAAAGCATCGGTACCAGCCAGTATGCGCCGGCTGATGGAAGAATTTTCGTGGGAAGAATTTCTGAAGAGTTAGGCAGGAAAAGTCAGCAGGGTAGGCGTTATTTTGAAACAGGTGGTAATTCAGGAAATTGCTATGCCAACAAAAGATTTTAGAAATACCACCACTTCAGGCTACCTTTCTTTCCCCCGAAAAAGTTTTTTCGCTAACCTTCAGGAAAACGCGATTAAGGTTTTTTTAAGCAATTTTGAGATTGCCGTTTGGGGGGAATGGAGGTAAACTGATGAGAAAAGCTTTACCGTTTACAATGTTGTTTACCAGGTCCTGAAGGGTGCGTTCGGTAAATAGTTTGGCCAGGCCATCGCGGTACATTTTAAAATCCTGGTGCAGGGGGCACGGGTGGGAATCTGAACATTGTTTTAACCCCAAACCACACCGTTTAAAAGCTTCCAGCCCGTCAATTTCCCGGATCACATCCATAACGGTAATACTGCCAGGAGGCTGCTCTAAAAAAAATCCACCGTGCGGACCTTTCATGGAGGCCAGCAACCCTTTGCGCACCAGATCCTGGAGGATCTTGCCAATAAACGCTAATGGCAACTCCAGTTCGTTAGCAATTTCTTTAATTCCAATTTTTTTATCCGGACCCGCGTGCAGCGCAATGTAGATCAGGGCCCGCAAAGCGTATTCGGTGGTTTTCGTTAACATAAATTCTTGTGGTTATAAGCAGGCCGCCGGTAGGCTTTTCAGAATAAAATTTTCTCCCAAAACCATGATCCCTTAAAGCCACCGGCGGTTTATTGTAGCTTATTCGTTTCAAAAATTGCGTTTATTATCCGAATGAAAAATGAGATCCGGCATATTCTTAAATGATAGTAGTAATTTTTTAAACCACCCCGCTTTTCGGTTTTTTCCGGATCCCTTTCAGTTAAAAAATTTATCCCAGATACTGGTTGGTTTTTCATCTTGTTTTTTACCAAAGAATCCGCCATCAAGTTGCCGCTGACCTTCTTCCGTGATCATTTCAGGCTCCCACATCGGAAACCACACCAGGTCTACTTTTACAGGGTATTCCGGTAAATGGCGGTTCAGCAGATTAGTAATGTTGGAGGTTATGGTATTGCTCATGGGGCAGCCCGGCGTAGTCAACGTCATGGTAACTTTTATTTCCTGCGTTTCAGACAAACTAAGTTCATAAACCAGGCCCAGGTCCACGATGTTGATCCCGATCTCCGGATCGATTATCTGTTTGAGCAGGTTATGGATTTGGTTTAAAATTTCGCCTTCAGTTTTCAAGATAGACTTCTTTAGGTTGCTTTAATATTTGCGGTTTAGTTTCAATTTCTGGTCCGGCATTTTGAGCTACTGACAGCCACAGCAATTTAAAAACCTGAAAGCTGTAAAGCATAGCTGTAATTACCAGCAGAAGCCCTCCGGTAAGGATAAGTTTCTGGTTAAATAGTGCGGTACCCACCAGCAGTAACAGGAAGCCGCCCAGGTAGGTTAGATTCTGAATTTTAACCAGCTTGTCGGAATAGAGGTCTTTGGGCTGCGGTACCGTTTCTTTACCTACCAGGTGCTGGTAGCGGTGCATCCAGATTATGAAAGGTAAAGTTTTAAAGGTCTGGCCTAAAATCAGGGCAGAAATAAAACCCATAAAAATGGAAATGCCATAAACCAAATACAGGTGTAGCCGCAGGTTTTCGGGCATTGGAATCAGTTCGCTTACAGCCACTAACAACACCACCGGTACTACCATTAACAGTACCGCTACCAGCGACTGCTGCATGCCGGCATCCTGCTGTTTCCGGACTCTCTTTTGGTAAGCATCCAGGACGAACAACCCAAAAAACAACATGCCGGCACCAACCATTAAACCGTAAAAAAATTGGTAAGGGGTCTGAAAAAATAACTGATCCGCTACGAAGAAAAGTAACCCCAAATTGATAAGGTAATAACTGAAACTTAGTTTTCGGGCAGAAACGTTATGGCTTAGCAAAAACATGGGCATGAGTTTGGAACCAACCCCGATTATGAGCAACAGGAACCATCCGGCCATCCCGATATGGGCATGCAGCTTCAGGTAATGCAAATGCGATTCCGGTAAGAAAGGGTAGGTGAAATTTACGGCCATCAGCAATCCAACCAGGCCGGTCAGGAAAAGCCAGATGCCCGAAGTTGCGATAAAATCTGCTTCGATGGTCCAGGTTTTGGTTTGGCGGGTGGTTAATTGAATGTTAATGTTGAAAAGCAGGAAAGCCAGCACCAGTAAACAACCAGCAAAATATAACACGGCGCCTACCTGGAATGTCCAGAAAGAATAAGCCAGCAAAATAGTGCCGGAGCCCAAAAAACCGAAAGTTATTTTAGCCAGTTTGCCGGAATAAAGCGGTACCTGTAGCAACACGGGCAGCAGCTGGTAAAGGGCTCCGAAAATGACCATAGTGCCCCAGCCCAACGCCGCAATATGGGTTAGGGTAAGCAGTTTCGGGTGAAAGTAATGGCCGCCAAAAGCATCGGTAGAAAACAGTAGCAACACATTCAAAACCAGGAAAGCCAGCGCTGCAAACGCATAGTGCGGCAGCACTACCCATTTTCCGGTTTTGTTGTTGCTGCTGTTCAGATCCACGGGTTTAGTTTTTAAAAATGATCAGTTGTACCTGTTCCGGACCAGTTTCTTTTATGGCGTAGCCGTAACCTCTTTCAGCCAGCTGGGGAATAAGGTATTGGGGAACCCGGCAGTGGTAAACTAACAATGCCTCCTGCGGTTGCAGTTTTGGCAGGGCTTCCAGAATGGTAACCATGGGCAGCGGCATTTCCAGTTCGCGTACGTCAACTTCCTGCAAATTAGCCCGGTATTTTTCAGATACTTCCTCAAAGGAGAAACGGGTAGCTTCTTCGGTTTTTTGTGTTTCCGCAGGCACTTTTTTTGCCGGATTTCCTACCGTTTTGTAAAAGTAAGTATGCACCAGGTCCGGATCTTTTCTTTCTGTAAAATGGGTGAACCCGCGTTTTTTCAGAATACCGATCAGGGGAGTTGGTTCAAAGGTATTTATCAGAAGTAAAGCCTGCTTTGGTTCCAGCATATCCAGCGCATCCATTATCTGGTTGAACGGGTCATTACCGGATTCCAACGCTTCCCGTACATCCATCGGCACAACATTTTCCGGCAGATCACCTGGCCAAACAGGTGCCACCGGATTTTCATTTTCAGAAGCCGTTACATTATTTACGGTTTCCTGTTCAAAGCCCAGGGGCAACAGTTTTTCAAAGAAGACCGCTTCCGGAGTACCGCCAATGCGGGCGGCATCGGCAATGGTTACGCGGCTGGCCAGAACCTTTCGTAAAATGGGGTTCCGTAGCTTATTAAAATGGCTGTTAATGGACGCAATAGCTTCTATAGCTTCCGGATTTGCCTTAATAAGAGCCGAGATTTTGGTTTTAGAACTGATCTTCATAGCGTTTAGGTTAAAAGCAAACCTGCCATTTTTTATTCTCCTTAATTACTGGTTCATTTTTCCAGAATGCGGGTTCAAAATCATCTTCCAGGTGGTGGGTTTTTTCCTGTAATAACCGGCCGATCATTTCCAGTTGTTCCGGACCGGCCAGGTTTTCCAGATAAGGAAAAAATTGCCGTTCCTCAAACCGGATATGTTCTGAAACCAGGGTAAGAACCGCTTCGAAAAGCAAATAATTAAGCTTTTCCTGGGCTTGGATCTGGTCAACCAGGTCCCGGATCAGAGAATGCTCCAGGTAAAGTTGTTTTAGGAATTCATCTGTTTCCGGCAACATGCCATCAACAATTTTTTCTTCCTTCTCCAGGTGCTCCTTTAAGTTTTTGTTCCAGTAGTTTAGTACATATTCCCGCAGCACCAATGGCGTAATGCTTTTGGCCAGGCCCTGTTTTAATTTCCAGCAGAAAAGCAGCCCGAAATGATGTTCACGGGACAGCGGTACCAGGTTCGGATTTCGTTTTAATGGTTTGGTGGCAGTTTCCATTTGGGTAAGGTTTGACGTTAAAATTGGTAAATGAAAGAAGGCAGGACCACCCGCACGTGGTCCTGCCAACTTTCTTTTCAGGCTAAAACATGTTGCATGGTTTATTGCCCAAAAAGTTCTTTTTCCAGCGCAATGGCTTTCGGGAAAAGAATGTTGTTTTCCAGGTGAATGTGGTCGGAAAAGATCGTCTTCAAATTCCTGGAGTTTGGCAAAAGCTACCTGGTAGGTGGCGCAGGCATCGGCGGGCAGCGTATAATTGTTGCTTAACGTCCGAATAGCTTCCATAGAACTGCCGGCTGCTTCGTGCTCCATTTCCATCATGTTTATCGGGTTTTTAATAGAGCCGAAGGCGGGAGTTGCTACCGGCGTTCCGGTTTTTTTAGCTGTTTCCAGCAGTTTAATGTAAGGAAATAAAATGCGTTCCTCTTTTGGCATGTGGGCATTCAGCTCTGCGGCTATGGCCGAAAAATGGCTGCGCAATTTCCAGCAGTTCCGGATGCCGGCCACCGTGTACGCGGGCAATTTTAGTAGTGTATTCCATAAGTGCCGGCAAAGATTCCTGCACGTAAGTGTGGTGGTTATTTACAATGTAATCGGCCAGGAAACCCAGTTCCCACTTATCGAAGTTTTCGGTTCTTTTTACCGGTGCTTCGGTGAAAGCATTCAGTTCCTGTTCTACTTTATCGGCATCAATACCTTTTTCTTTGCAGGCCGCGCGAACCGATTTTTTACCGCCGCAGCAGAAATCCAGGCCATATTTTTTGAAAACCTGAGCCTTGCGGTAATCTTTGGCAACCAGTTCGCCAATTGTTTCTCCTTCTTCCGGCGTGTTTTTGGTAATGCGCACCTCCCAGATCTCCGGACCCTGGGCCAGGTATTCCCATTTAAAAATATTGCCCCGCTCACCCAGTAACTGGTAATAAAGCGGCTTCGGATCGTGGTCGTTATGAATAATGAGATTTTCGCCCCCTGTCAGTTCATCAAACCGGGCAAAAATGGTTGGGTGCTTCATTCGGGGTTCCAGCACGGTAACGTCTAACATGTCAATAGTTTCCATAAGGCAGTTTATATTTTATGGTTTTTGAAATATTCACAATAAAAGAGTTGAAAGTCTTTTATTGTGAATGGCTGCCTGATCTGGCTGCCTGAACTGTTACAAATGTAGCCGACCGGGTAAGCCACCGGAATGATGATAGTCAGGTAAGAAAATGATTCTTGTCAGTAGAAGAAATATTAACTAATTGGCGCGGATTGAGTGGGTAATTCCCTTTCGAAGGTTCCCGCTGCTTTTCTCCACTGAAATCAAATCCTGAAAACCAAACGGTTAAACTAAGACGCATCCAAAAATTGAATTGCCCCTGGTGAATTGCCCCTGGCTTCAGCCAGGGAATAATAAAATGCTAAATTCGGCTTTAACCAGGTTTTTCAGTTCTGATATTTAGGGTTAAATCAAATCCGGAAACTTAGCCTTATTTATCCAGATTTTCCAGATCAGTTGATCTGTTGTCATTAATTGTAGAATAGCGCAAGAACAACCCCAACCCAACCGGCAGGAACAAACTAATACCGAACATCAATCCGTTATAATGCGTAATTTCGCCCAGCTTCATCCAGTAAAAAGCGCCCTGCAAAAACAGCAAAAACTCCGTTAACCCAAAGGCCAGTATAAACAGCAAAAGTCCGGTTCCGGCTATCCGGTTTTTAATTTTTAACCACCCGGCCTGCAGGAAAAAAGCAAGCAAATACAAACTTACAAAGCCTATTAAAACCAGGTGCAAATACCCGATTATAAAGTGCCGCAGTTTGTAGGACAGATCCGCAAAATACGGAAAAGCAGAAAGGGCCTGCATCAGGATCTTAAGCAAAAACGCAACAGCAGAAAGCACCAGCAATCCCTTACTCCAGGAATTAAGTTTCAGCTTAAAATAAGGCCAAAACGGTAGGCAAATTCGGATAAAAAGTAAAAGGGCAATTACCTGAACCAAAGCAGTCAAACCAGCAACAAGATAAACCCAAAGGTCCGGTTTTACCCAGAGCACAGAGAGCAGGTAAGCAGGTAAACAAGCCCAGAAAATAACTTGAAAAAAGAAGCTTCCACCTTTGCGATCGAATTGGAAATTATAATGTTCAAGCAGCCAGAAAAATAAACCCAGCGCGGCAAAAGAAAACCAGCCGTTATACTGAAAATGCAGGTAGAAATAAATGGCGTTGTAATATATATTCGTAAAGCTGTTCCCGGTGGCCATGATCGGTCCCAAAGCCCAGGGACCCAGGCTTGAGAGTGCCATAAAGAACAACGCCGCTTTTATAAATTTAAACGAAAAACGGTGCCGGGTCTTTACCAGTTCTGAATGTTTGCTATCCTTTAAGAATCGGTAAATAAAACCATAGCTCAGCAGGATATGCAGCGTAGAAAAAGTGATTGAAAACAGCGCATATCCCTGGATGGGGAAACTTATGAGCATACCCAGAACCGTAGCCTGTGAGAGCCAGAAAAGCCAGCCATAAACTTTCTTCCGGTAAAGTTTTTCTGGCAAATAGGAGGGGAGCAATGCAACGAAAAAGGCCGAATAGAGCCAGCCCAACAAAGCTACGTGGCTGTGCGCATGCAGGAAATTTTTGTAATTGATTCCCGGGGTAGGTTGTACAAACTGCCAGCGCAAAAAAACGCCCAGCACCGCCACGATCAGTAAATTCAGAAAGGCAATCTTAAGCCAGGGAGGTCTCAACGCACGCGGGTTTTGTTTACAGGAATTAAATAATCTCCAGCAAAGAAATATAAATTTAAAATAAAGAATAATTTACACTTTCCCGGCCCTAACAGGCGAATTGGATCTACCGAAAATGGACCTGAATCTGTTACCAAAAACGGTAGGATTTTACTCAAAAAAAGCCTGATAAACGGATAACCGCTCATCTATCCGCATTTGCGCCGTCACGGCAGCTTCCAGGTTGTCGCCCTTCAGAATTTTTATATCCTTCAATATCGGCACCAGGAATTTATGCAGTTCATCGTGCGCCGGACCGGTCATGGTGCATTGGCGGAACAAAGAATTCAATGCTCCTTCCATGGTCCAGCCTAATTCCTGACAGGCCTCCACAGATGTGAAATTACTGTTAAGGGCGCCAAAAGCTACCATAAGTTGCTGCAGACTTTCTACGGTGGCAGTGGTAGCTTCATCGGCGCGCCATTTGCTGTTGTTGGAATCCAGTTGCAGGTCAGAGGCCAAAGTAGCGGCCTGGATCTCAGTGGGCAGGATCCGGTCGGTTTCATTGGTACAGGAATACGTTATCCCTGCCAACACCAGTAAAATTATTAACTGTTTCATGACCTTGGTCTGTTTAATAGACTGAGTTGTTTTTTCCTGCGGTTGTTTTTTTTATCTTTTTTAGCAGATCTTTTTGCAAAGCCTGGCCTTTGTCTTTTGCGTACCAGATAGCCAGTTGTACATGCAGTTCCTCTTTGGTACACGCCGGGTTGGCTGCTTTATAGGCAAGCACCTTCTCCTGGATCTCCGTTGGCCGCGGGCCCCAGGTAAAAAGCTCTTCCCCGGTGGTGGCATCAAAACAGATTAGTTTTGGAATGGCCAGGCTTCCGTTGGTCAGGTATTGGTGCATCAGTTCAGGGTTCTCATCGCGGAGTAAGATGGTAAGTTCTATTTTCGGCGTTACTGCCGCCACCGCTGCAATTGCCGGAACAAGTTGGGCCCCGTCTCCGCACCAGCTTTCAGTTAGTAAGATCCATTCCCACTTATCGGTAATTCGCGTTATAGCGGTTTTCAAAGCCGGCAGCATTTCGAAAGTTTTCTCTACCCTTTTGGAGCGAAAGCTATTAAGCCGGGTATAGTTAATTCTTTCTGTTGTTTGCTCCAGACCGGTGGTTTTACCGATAGCTACCTGGCAGGCAACCAAAAATGCGTACTGGCTATACGTATGCGGATTGTTTAAGAAAGGTCTGGTTTCAAGCGTAGCTTCCATGATTTTATAATTTTTCAATTTTGATCCAAAACAGACCAGATCAGTACCCTGTTTTTAGGCTTTATCAGGTTGTTTTTATAAAGCAGAAAATTAGGAAGAAGCATGGCCGCATGCAGTGATCCAGGTCACTTTTAAACCTGATAACAGTCATTGTTGACTTGGCGTGCTCCCGCTAAATTCGGGTCATAATTAAAGCTGGTTTTTAACACCGGTTTTTAGCATCTGCTAGTTAACCGTTTCCGAATATGCCTCAATTAAAGTTTACAATATGAAACCGAATAAACTTAATTCCTGCCATACTGCGAAGCCGGATTTTGAAAACCTGGTTAACGCTTTTGCGCACAAATCAGACAATGAGCTGCGCCTGTCGTACCGGCTGTTCCGCATTATGAACAACCCCATGCTGCTGAAATTTTCCACTGCCGCTGCCCGGTGGTCGTTGGCTGCGGGGTTACCGGTGAAAGGCCTCCTGAAAGGTACCATTTACCGGCATTTTTGCGGCGGTGAAACCATGCAGGATGCCTTGCAGGTGGTAGAGAAACTCGAAGATTACCACGTAAGTACCGTGCTTGATTATGCCGCCGAAGCCGAAGAAACCGAAGCGGGTTTTGATTACGTGAAAGATCAGATCCTGAATAATATAAGGATAGCCAAAAGCAATCCTGGCATAGGTTACATCAGCGTAAAAATGACTGGTTTGGGCAGCCGTTACGTCTTTGAAAAAGTAACCGAAGGTACAGAACTATCCGAAGAGGAAGACCTTTCTCTAGAACGCACTTTTTACCGCCTGCATGAGATCTGCAAACGTGCTTCCGAAGCCCGGATCAGCGTTTACATCGATGCCGAAGAAAGCTGGATGCAGCAACCCATCGACGACATGGCGGAAAAAATGATGCGCATGTACAACCAGCAGCGGACTGTGGTTTTCAATACCCTTCAAATGTACCGCACCGATCGGCTGCAATACCTCAAAGATTTTATTTACCGCATGGAAGACCGGCCCGGGTTGCTGGGCATTAAACTGGTGCGGGGAGCTTACTGGGAAAAAGAACGCGAACGCGCTGCGCAACTGGGCAGGCCTTCGCCGGTATTCGATACCAAAGAAGGAACCGACAACAGTTTTGATGAGGCTATTTTGCTTTGTCTGCGTCACCTGCCTAAGGTGCACCTGTGCATAGCTACCCATAACCAAAAGAGTACCGAACTGCTGGTAGATGAAATAACCAAAAGTAATATCCGATTCCACCATAAAGTATTGCATTTCTCCCAACTCTACGGCATGAGCGATAACCTGACCTTTGCGCTGGCAAAAGCCGGTTTCTCGGCTTCCAAATACCTGCCTTACGGCGAAGTGCAGAAAGCCATGCCTTACCTGATGCGCCGGGCTGAAGAGAATTCCGCCATTGCCGGCCAAATGAGCCGGGAATACGGGTTGCTAAAGCAGGAAATGAAACGCCGGAACCTGTAAGCACCAGGAATTTAAAATTTAGAAACGTAAAAATTGCAGCTGAGAAAAGGTCAGCCATTAAGATTAAAAATATGATGCAGCAAACTAATTTCACCGTTTCACATTCCGGTAATGGGCCTGGCTTTTTCCATAGATTCCCCAATTAAAGTTGGTCCGTACGGTATCAATTCGGTGGTTTCGCTTTCCGACGATACCCTGATCGAACAGATGCGCGAACATTATAGCCGGAAGTTCAACGAGCCTTATGAAGCCATTACGCCCGATCAACACGATTACCGGGCCAACCGCATAAACGCTTACCTCAATTTGCTGCATAAATAGTGCACCTGGAAACTGAGCAGATCCGCAAGGAAACGCTTTGCTGCCGGTACGCGGCTAACCAAATACTTCCGGTTATTACCCGATAATTCGCCGGTTAAAAAGCTGTATACTGCCATGCTGCAAACCAGGATGAAGGCCAGAAAAAAGTGCTGCAGGAAAAACTACGGGCAGTTGTGAAACCGGGTAGCGTAGATGTGAACATCATGACCAAGCTGGACAAAACCAACTACGCAAAAGACGGCACCGCCGCTGGCCTCGGAGTTTACCGATGCCCTGGCCGCTTTGCGGGGTTTTGCTACTTCCGAAGGTATTTCTTCCGTTATTTTTTCTGCCGGCATGAACCTTCGTTTGTATGGTTACATGGAGCAATTTCCGGCCTTCCGGATTACCGAAAACGGTTTCCGGAAAAAGATCGTGATCAAGGTAAGCGATTACCGCTCAGCGGCGGTGCAGGGAAAGATCCTGGCTAAAAAAGGTTTGTGGGTTTCAGAGTTCCGCATAGAATCCGGTTTGAACTGCGGCGGCCACGCCTTTGCCACCGATGGTTTTTTAATGGGCCCGATCCTGGAAGAGTTCCGCCAGAACCGTGAGGCTTTGCGGCAGGAATTATTCGGGGTATACAAAGCTGCCCTGGAAGCTAAGAACTGGCCGGTGCCGGCCGCAGCCCCGGAAACCCGGCTTACCGTGCAGGGCGGAATTGGTACTGCCGAAGAACAGCAATTCCTGCTAAACCATTATAATGCCGATGCAACCGGTTGGGGCACGCCGTTTTTGCTGGTGCCGGAAGCCACCACCGTAGATGAAGATACTATTCAAAAGCTGGTTAGTGCCCGCGAAGAAGATCTGTATTTAAGCCCAATTTCTCCGCTGGGAGTGCCTTTTAATTCGTTGCGGCACACTACTTCGGAGATCCTGAAATATACCCGTTTTGCTAAAGGAAAACCGGGTAGCCCCTGCGTTAAAAAACACCTGGTTTCCAATACCGAATTCACCAACCAGCCGATCTGTACCGCCTCCCGGAAATACCAGGTGCGGAAGCTGGAAGAGCTGAAAGCCAGCAACCTGGCTCCGGAGGTTTATAAGAAAGAAGTAGCAGCCGTTGTGGCCAAAGAATGTTTATGCGAAGGACTGGCGAATACGGCGCTGTTGCAGAACGATATTAAAACCAAATCGAACCGCAACGCTGTAGCCATTTGCCCGGGACCCAACCTGGCGTACTTTTCCGGGTTATTTTCCCTGCAGCAAATGGTAGATCATATTTACGGCCGTACCAATATTCTGAACGAAGCTTACCGGCCCCACATGTTAGTAAAGGAGCTGAAAATGTACGTAACCTACTGGCTGAAATTAAAACAGGAACAGCTGCATAACAGTACCGGAAAGCAGGAAAAATACCTCCTTACCTTCCGCGAAAACCTGTTGCAGGGCATTGCCTATTACCGCCAGCTTTTACCAACTTTATTTGAAAATAACACCACCGGCTACTTCCTGATGGAAGAGGAATTGTATGAAGCTGCAGACCAGTTAATGATCGATGAAAACGCCTTTGCCTGATTATGAACAAGATTAGATTAAGCCGCAATTTTTGCTTTGAGGCTGCCCACGCCCTGCTTGGTTACGATGGGGCCTGCCGCCACATTCATGGCCATTCCTACAAACTGGTGGTAACCATAATGGGGTCGCCGTTGCAGGAAAATAGCCACCCGAAAGACGGAATGGTAATGGATTTTGGTGAACTAAAGAATATAGTGGAGACCGCCGTGATTAAACCCTTCGATCATGCCCTTTTACTAAACGAAAATTCACCGGCGGGTTTGGTGGAGCAGCTGGTCAAGAACCACGAAAAACTGGTGTTGCTGGCCTACCAGCCAAGCTGCGAAAACCTGCTGCTGGATATTCAGGACCGTTTAACCTACCTGTTGCCTAAGCACGTTTCGCTGCATAGTTTAAACCTTTCAGAAACAGAGAATTGCTTTGCCGAATGGTTCGCCGCCGACAACGATAAAAGCGCGCTTTTCCATGAACTGATTGAGGAGATCGCTTATTCCTGAACATGTTGTTTTAGGAGCTTAAAAGCGCTTCAGCCGGAAAGTTTTCTTTCTGATTGAAGCGCTTTTGTTTTTAATGATTTTGAAAAGCCTTATGCGGTTCCGATAAATTTTAAATGTATTCGAAGCACTTGAAAAGTGCCTTAATGTGAAGCAAAAAAGAAGCCTGATGTAATTCAGACTGCTTTTTTAAGTTTGGTTAACTGAAGTTTAAAACATAAATGTAAGGTGGGTCATTAACCGGTTACCGGTTTTTACATGGCCCGCAGAAAGGTTTTGATTAACAGGTTTATGAAACGTAATACCACCCGATAATTGCTTAAAAAACGTTTCGGTACCCAGACAAACGAATTCCGCATGTCCGCCGCTTTCGGTTATTTTAGAACCATAATAGCTGTCCATTCCAATGCCTTCAATGCTAAGACCAGCATTAGGCATTATCCGCATTTCTTTGAACTTCAACACCGAAAAGAAACGGGAAGAAGCTGCTATCCGGTTACCGAAACGAAATTGGTCCTGATTCGCGGTATTGTACTTATAGGTAAGATCTGAGTTAACCCCAATATTATTAAGCCGGACGGTATAAATGAGGTTGGCTACCAGGTCATAACTTCCGGAACCAAGTTGCAGGTTCGGGTTTAGTTCGTTGTTTTCAACCTGCCTTTTGTAATCGCCGGTTGCCAGCTTCAGGCCGCCGCCCACCAGTAAATTGTGCTTTACTTTCTGATAAAGGCTGTCGGTATTATTCACCAGATTATAATTGGCCATTACCAGCACATCGCCAAAGCCATGTACCCGGGTGGTAATTTTTCCTATGGTCTGCTCATTAAAACTATACGGAAGTATGGCCAACACCTGAACTTTTGGAAGCGGGTAAAAACGGCCCCAGACTTCTGTGGTCCGGAAAGATTCGCTGGTGGTAATATCGTGGTGAGGGGTAGACCGGTCGGATTTTGCCTGGTACCGGATACCTACAAAGTTTTTGCTTGATTGCGGAAGGAAACCGACCTGGTAACTCCCGATTCCGCCGCCGCAGGCGTCGCAGGCCTGGGCGGGCCGGGTATTAAAAAACGCAAGGCTGAAAAGGGTGCCAAATATTATTTTTCGTAACATAATTCTTTTGCTAAATTTTAAGATCCTGAACCGGAGTTTCCAGGATAGTAGTTCCTGGAAACCGGCAGGATCGGCTTTATTGTTTTGTCTGGAAAGTAACTTTCTTGCTGGCAGTATTGCCGTCGTGATCCAGGCTGGTGATTACTTCAAGTTCCAGGTTTTCTCCCGGTTTTATCCCTTCGCCAACCGACCATTTGTAATCGAAATCCAGCGCGGTTTTATGATCGTGAAAGCCTTTCCTAAGAAGTTCGGAATTATCGGCTGTCCGCCGAACGATCAGCTTGTAACCATGCATGGTTTTGGTACAGGAAATGGTGCCCGTTATGGAAACAGTATCGTTAGGCATAACCACCGATTCAGCGGTAGGAGAAATAATGGTTATACTGGCGGTATTGATAGGTTCCGGCAACTGATCTTCCTCTTTATCGGTACAGGAAAAAACAAATAATAAGCTCATTAATAAAGCCGGAATAGCGGATTTTAATCTAAAATTTTTCATCTTTTGGTTTTGATTCTGGTAAACAATTGAATAAGATCTAACCGCCAATCAGGCCGCAGAAAGGCGCAGTTTTCCTGAGAAAACCGGGTTAAATAGTAAAACAGGAATTAAACCAGAACCTGAGGGGGATGAAAAATGGCAAACACCGGAGACCGGAAAAGAAGGGGTTTGTAAAGGGTATGGCCGGAATCGGTTTCCGGGCCGTTTAGGTTAAAAATAACTGGCGGAATTTCCTGGCAGAAATAGATCAGTTCTGTAGCGCCTTTTAAAGAAACCGGCAGGTTATTTTCCTGGTTTTCCGAAGCTTTTATTCCTTTGATAAGCTGGCATTTTCCTTCGCATTTCAGCAGGGGTTTTGCTTTGTTTACGCAAAGCACGGTAGCAATGTAATTTTTATTAACCTGGTACTCCATAACCAGCAGCATCCTGCTGAGCGGTTGCAGCAGGATCAGAACTGAAAGCATTATGGCAAAAATAGGTTTCACGGTTAATAAAGATTATGCTGTAAAGGTATTAAGGAAAATGGCGTTGAAAGCACTTCTGAGCAGTTTTTTTTCGGAAAATGCCAACAATCATTTTACCTTTTGCAATTGGTCAGTTTCTGAAGGAAGGGGTTTGACAAAAGGCATTATTATTCCTGATAAAGTTTATCTAAACCGGTTACAGGTCTTTCTTTATAAACTTCCGTTGCGCAAAATATAATGGTACCATAACCCAAACCACCATTAGCCCGAAGGCAAACGCAATACCGGTCCAGTTACCAAAAAAGCTTTTATACAAAGCCCCGGTATATCCCATCAGCGCCGATACATCGATGTTCAGCAATACCAGCACCCGGCCCAGATCTATGGGGTTCAGCGAAAGCATGGCCAGCGAAACATTATCCAGCGGGTAATCAGCAAAATAAAACAGAATGAACATTACCAGGCCGTCGTACAGCAAACTGAAATAAAACCACAACATTAATGCAATTCCTATTCCTTTAGCTTTGTCGCGGGTGAGTACCGAAGCCAGGAAAGCCAGGGACGTAAAAATAAAGCTCAGGAAAACGCCGGAAGTTACCAGGTAAACAGAAGTAGGACCGGGGTTAAAAAGTATGGCCGGAACCCCAACGCCGATCACAAAAGCCATGGCTAACGATAAAGCCACGCCCAGGTATTCGCTCAGAAAAATACGCCGGCGGTTTATGGGCTGCGATACCAGCAGCTCTATAAATTCGGTTGAATTATAAAAGTGGATGGTGGCAAAGATAATGCTGATGAGCGGTACAATTAAAAGTACTACATTCAGTAAACTTAAAACCGCTCTGGCCGGGTCCTGCTCCAGGTTAAACAAACCAAAAGCCATGATAAACAAAAACGCCGTGTACCCGATAATCGTGCGGCTGCGCAGGATGTCGTAGAGTACGTATTTAATTATTTTATTCATGATCTTAACCGGTTTACACCGCCATCATTTTGGCAATTGCTTTTCCTAAACGCGCTTCCTGGGTAGCTTCCTTAATCGACTCAATGCTCTGGTAGAACCGGAAATTTCCGTCCATCAAACAGAAAATATCATCGGCAATTTCATCTATTTCGCTCATGATATGCGAAGAGATCAGGATCAGTTTTCCTTTGCTTTTTTCTTTCAGGATCTTGGTTTTCAGGATCTCCGAACTCAGCGGATCAAGGCCGGCGGTTGGTTCATCCAGCACCAGGATCTCCGGGTCGAAAAGGCAGGCCAAAGCTGCGCTAACTTTTTGTTTATTACCACCGGAAAGCGACCCTAAACTTTTTTCGTACATAGCCGGAATGTTGTACAAACCTACCAGTTCTTCATCAAGCGGCTGGTTGCTTTTCCGGATGTCGCGCATCATGCCAAAAAGCTGCCTAACCTTCATGTTATCCGGAAACCGGCTGATCTGCGGCATGTACCCGATCTTACTGCGGTAAGCCCATTCTTTCAGGACCGATTTGCCATCTACCATAATGCGGCCGCTATCCGGCAACACCATGCCCAGCAGGCATTTAATTAAAGTTGTTTTTCCAGAGCCATTCGGACCAATTATGGAAACCACCTGGCCGGCGCTGAACTGTACTGAAATATTATTCAGAACCTGCAGGTTGCCGTAGCTTTTACTCAGGTTTTCAAACGTGATCATATGCGTATTGTCTTAAAACCGGGTGGTCATCTTTTAACATTTCCGGCGTAAAAGAGGGAATTACTTTTTCCATCTTATCCATCAGGTCTACAATAAAACTCCGCAGGAACATGATCGCCGAAGGCACCCTTTCCACTACCAGCGAATACAGACTCACCGGCCGGTAGGGCACATCGCCGATCTTATCTTTATTCAGGTCATAACCCTGGTATTTATCCCAATAATTGTGGCTGAAAAAATTGGAAGTAGTACTGGCATTGGTAGAAACGTCGAAGGTGTTGCCCATAAAATTATTCAGCCGGAAAGTATCTTCCGAACAGCTTGATAACACCCGTAAAGCCCAGCCGTTGCTTTTAAACGTATTTTTTTCTATCTGCAAATAAGAAGAACCTTCCATGTAAATACCGGCAGAATTTTTAATGAACCGGTTGTTGGAAATAGAGCTGCGGCTGATGTCTTTCAATAATAATCCGTAAGCTGCCGGGCCCCAGTTTTCTTCAAACAGGTTATGCTCCATTACAATATTTCTGGTGTACATTACCGCTACCCCGGCCCCGTTTCTCCGGAAAGTATTATGGGTATAAACATTGCCGTCGGAAAACATGAAATGCAAACCGTAGCGAATATTTTTAAAGCTCAGGTTGTTTTTAATGTCGCAGTGTTTGGCGAATTCCAGGTAAATGCCATCGCGGTGACCGTTGGTTTTATTATCTGAGATTTTAATGAAATCGGAATACCATAAATGAATGGCATTGCCGGACGTGGTTTCCGTTTTGGCCTGACCTTCTACCACGTTGCGGCTAATGGTACAACTATCGGAACGCTGCAGGTAAATTCCGAAGAATGCGTTTTTTATGTGATTGTCGGTAATTGTAACGTGGGCGCTTTCGTAAACTTTTATAGCTGCAAAATCGCGCATGTAGCTTACTTCCACGTTGCGCAGCTCAAAACCTTTTACCACCACCTTCCGGGCATTGATATTAAAAATTCCTCCCAGGTTTTTTGCATCTACCACCGGTTTTCCCACCCCGATCAGTTGCAGGGGCTTATTTATTTCGATATTGCTTTCCGGGTAATAACCTTTTTGGACCAGAATGCGGTCGTGCGGTTTGGCGGCTTTTACGGCGGCGGTTATGGTAGAAAAACTGCAGGATTTACAAACTTTAAGATCGGCGGCCAGCAGGTTTTGGGAGCTATAAAAAAGTATTGAAAGAAAACCTAAAAAATAAAACAGCACTTTTCCAGCTTTCGGTTTATTCCTAAAGCAGGCTGCCGGAAACGGTATTATTTCCGGTTTGAAAAGTAAAAATGTTTTATTCAGGTTTTGCATTTTTTTGTACGGCCACCATAGCCTCATTCCAGTTCATTAATTTGCCGCCGTTGTCCTGCTGCATTCTTTCTGCAATATTTTTATCAGCGTAGGCTGTCAGGTACATACCCATGGGGCTGGGAAGTTTGGAGCTTTGCAGGTAAGTTGCATTTTCAGCATCCACCAGGTTATCGGGTTTGCTGAAATCTGAGACCAGCAGGAGTTTCGCTTTTTGATTTATATCGGAACTGGCCTGCAAATACTGGATCAGACATTCGGCTGAATCGAAGAAATAAGCCTTGCCGGTTTTGGTTACCAGTTCGCTGCCGAAACGGTTATCAGATACGGTCATCTGGCAATGGGCGCAGTTGGCCTGTCCGTAAGCAATAGGCTGTTGTTCTGCATCGCAGGCAGCCAGCAGGAAGATTAAAAACGGTAGGGTCAGGAGCAAAAAAAGTCGGTTCATACGGTTTGAAGTTTTAAAGCAGTATGTTTCTTTTTCCGGTAAATGAATTCAATGTAAACCACAATAGCCGCCAGAAAAATGGCCACTCCAATAGAAAGCCCGCCCAAAGCCGGTAACGATAAGGCTTCAAAATTCAGTAATTGTTTACTGCCTAAAAAAGGCGGAACGTACGTCATACCAGGTACTTTTATGGGAGCCTGCGGATCCAGGTTCGTGCCGAATTTTACCAGCCACATATAAAAATCGATTAAGCCTGCTGTGCCAGCCAGAATAACTGTTACCAACCAGCCCAGCACCAGTTTCCGGTTATTCAGAAAAGCAATGATTACCCCGGTTCCGATCAAAAAATAAACCACGTAAGGCATGTACTTTAGCTCGATAAATGAATCGGCATTGATTTTTTCCATCCCGATGTAGTGGTTCAGGATATTGAAATTTTGCAGGGCATAGTCGGTATTCCCGCCTAATTTATTTACCCAAATGTGCATTTCCAGTCCTTCCGGGTATTGGGGAGCCGTTAAATAAATTTTCCACATCGGAAAGAAGAATAGCAGGCTCAGAGAAAGGGCCGCCAGCAGCATCAGAATTTTAGACAACTTGCTCATGGCGCTGTTTTAAAGTTTAAAAAATCTTTCCTGATGAATTCAGAAAAGGCTTTTAATAAGCCGGAGCGGTTTTAAGGCCGCTCCGGTTATTAAGATAATTCAGGAATTACATTGGTTTCCGTTTCTCACCGGTAGAGAACGCGATCGGCACTTTAGAGCCTTTCGGAGATACCCGGGCATATCCCTGCATTTCCTGGTGCAGCGCAGAGCAGAAGTCGGTGCAGTAGAAAGGGAAATACCCCGGCTTTCTGAGGCACCCATTTCAGGGTATTGGTAGCGCCCGGCATAATCAGCAGTTCTGCATTGTTGGCTCCCATTACCGCAAATCCGTGAGGTACATCCCAGTCCTGTTCCAGGTTGGTTACGTGGAAGTAAACTTCATCGCCCACTTCAATTCCTTCAATATTATCCGGCGTTAAGTGGCTCCGGATGGCGGTCATGTACACATCAACCCGGTTGCCTTTGCGCACCACTCTGGTGTCGGCTTCTTTTTTGGTAGCGTACGGGTTTTTGTTGTTCTTCCAGTCTGTAAATCTTCGCACTTTTCGGCGCAATTTTATCCGCGGCAATTGCCTGGGCGTAGTGTGGTTCACCAACAGTGGGAAGTCCAGCAGCATTTTCATTTTCTCACCGCTGATGTCAATCAGCTGCGCAGCCTGGGCTAATTCAGGGCCGGTTGGCAGGTAACGGTCTTTGGTGATTTTGTTCATGGCCAGCAGGTATTTGCCATCTGGTTTTTTGGTATCGCCGCCCGGTACCATTAAGTGACCAATAGAGTAGTAAACCGGGATCCGGTCTTTCACCTGGAAATCTTTCAGGCTCCATTTTACCACTTCCGAAGACACGAACATAGAAGTATAAGCATTGCCTTTATCGTCGAATTCAGTGTGCAATGGTCCTAAGCCCGGTTCTTTCACTTCACCTTCCAGTACAGATTCGTATTTCAGCACCGGAATACCGTTCATCATCGCCGATATAGTCTTTGTTCTCGATGGCAGTCATGCATTTTAGAGAAAGAGTGCACCGGAATTACAGAGGCCAGTTTACCGCTAACTACCATGTGCTCACCGGTTGGGTCTACGTCAATCCCGTGCGGCGATTTAGGCACCGGGATCAGGTACATCATGTCCGGGCATTCTTCGGGCAACAAAATCCTTACCGATTTTCTTCATGGTAGAAGTGGCCATGTGCGTTTCTGGTTCATTTTGTTGTGGTAGTAGTTGGCCGGAATTTCGCGGGCTTTGCCTTCGGCGGCATATTTAGCCGCCAGTTTCCAGTTAATGCGCAGCCAGGTAATCTTTGTCGTTCTGCAGGCGCCAACTTCTTTCAGCGTACCGGCTTTTTCGGTGTTGTAAGAAGTAAAGAACATCCAGTCTTCAGAAGGGCCTTTACCGCCGTTTGCTAAGTCGTAGTCAAAACCAGGTACCATAATCTGGAAGTCCAGGTCCATATCGCCGTGCTCTTTGTCTACTTTCATGAAAGAGATGGAACCGCGGAATTTATCTTTGTATTCCTCAAGCGAAACATCCTGCAGTTCCGCCCTCGTTCCGTGATCGGAACGGAGAAACGGGTACCGGCTACTACGTATTCGTTGTTGTTGGTAGGGTAAGGCGAGCAGTGGTTACCGGCGCTGAATTCGGGATCTCCATGATCTCTACCGTTTCAAACGTTTTTAGGTCAATCCGGGCAATGCGCGGCGTATTATTGCCATTCACAAACAGCCAGCGGCCATCGGTCATGCCGTTCGGTCCGCGATAGTTTCGGGTGGTGCAGATCGTCCCAGGGCACAAATCCGAAGGAAGTATTCAGCATTGGCTTGGTATTCTTCGTTGTAGCCGTAGCCGTTCTCTGCGTTTTGCGAAAATACCGGGATAACTTTCAGCAGGCGGCCGGAAGGAATTCCATAAACCGCTACCTGCCCGTTAAAACCGCCGGAAAGGAAGGAATAAAATTCATCGTGTTTGCCGGGAGCCACATAAACGGCAGAGGCAGCGTCGGAAGATAAAGCCGAAGCTGTTGCGCCGGAAGTTTTGTCCGTTTTGCTGCAACTCTGCAGGCCGGATAAAGTGCCCAGCAACAGCACAAAAGCGGCCGCGGGCAGTATTTTTTTGAAAGCGGATTTAGGGTCCATGGTTTTAACTTTTTATGTTCAAAAGGATATCGTTTTGGTTCTTATTTGGCCCCGTCGTTCTGACGCATGAATTCCAGTAAGGCGCGTGCATCCGGCTCTGAAATATCCTGGTTCGTCATCTGGGTTAAATGTTGGGCCAGCAGCTTTTTAGCTTCCGGATCTTTCTGAGTCATTTCTACCGGGTTAATTACCATGTTCATGATCCATTCCGGTTTGCGTTTCTGGGTAACGCCAGCCAGGCCCGGACCTACGATCTTTTGGTCTGATAACTGGTGGCAGGCAGAGCATTTGTTTTCAAAAATCGTTTTACCTTTTTCCGCCAGAGCAGGATCGAACGTAGAAACATCTACCGATTTTACCGGGCCAATTCCCAGGCCATTATCCGGGGCAGGCGCATTCGGGTCGTTGGCTAATTCGATCTTATCTTCTGTAGCTTCTGCGTTTTCCGATTTGGAATCGCCGCCACAGCTTACCAGCAATAAGCAACCGGCACTAAGTAATAAATGGCTTGCCCAGGAAGGTACAATGCCACGAAATTTGAAATGTGCAGGGGTGTTCTGTAGTTTTTTCATAATCGTAAAAATGGTTAAGGTTGTCAGGCGGCCTTCCTGCCGGAAAACATTTTATTAACAATGCAAAGTAAGGTGGGGAAAGCTCGGGATTAAAAGACCTTCATCTCTTTTAATAATGACTATTGTCAGTTTTAAGCTTGGCTTTTAAACAGGGCAGGAAGTAGTTCAGAATCCTGAATTTTATTTTTGAAACCCAGGAAATTTCCTGCTTTTGCTTCAATTAAGGCAATAGGGTATTGGTCCGGATTTTAAGCCGGATAAGCGGAGAACAGCTAATTGATTTTAGGTTATTTCCTTTTTTGAGCGTCTTCAGCAGTAGAAATGGTGTCTACTTTCAGGCGGCTGGCGGAATCTTCTAATCCTTCCAGCTGGGGAGAAATTTCGGTGCCGGCGCCTTTTTCCACGCTTTCAGTAGTTTTGGTATCAGTTGAATGGGTTTCAGTTGAATGGGTTTCAGAATTACGGGTATTTTTTTCGCAGCTGAAAAAAAATAAGCAGGTAGCCAGAAATAAAAGCTTCTTCATATGGTTAGAATTAAATTTTATTTTTGTGAGATCATGTTACGGAATGCCAGGCATTAAGAAATCAGGTTACTTCCTGAAAATGGTTTTTTGATGCTGGTGTTTCTTTAAACTTTTGACTGTTTAGCGCTATCAAGGATCATGGCTTTCGGATAATTTAAAAGGTATTTACCGAATAACATTTTTACGATCTTCTGTTAAAATAGGGGAAGTTTTCCAGCTGATTAAAATCAGTAATACCAATGATGCAATGCATGGCACCTGCCGCTTAAGGGCAGTATTTTTGCAGACCTAATTTGAATTTTATGCAAAAGCCAACCATGTATTGGGAGAAATATTCTCACGACGCCATAAATTACCGGGTGGAACAAGCCCTGAAACAAAACATCGACCTGCACCACGAACCCGTGCTGGGAATTCCGGGTACTTACCTGGATCAGGAAGAATTTTACGAAGATGCGCCTTTTCTGCAGGATGCCCCCTTTTTAAGGACCCTGATCGCGAATCCCAACCACATTGGCTGCCATACCCTTTCCGATGCGCATTTAAGCTATTTTAAAGGTACCCAGCAGCTGGAAGTAGACCTGATCCGGATTTGTGCGGAACAGATCTTCGGCGGGGAGCCCGAACAGCAGGACGGATATGTTACCCCCGGCGGCACCGAAGCCAATATTCAGGCCATGTGGTTATACCGCAATTATTTTATGCGTGAAAAACAGGCCCAACCCGTAGAAATCGCCGTTTTATTTTCGGAAGACAGCCATTATTCCATGCCTAAAGGAGTGAACCTGTTGGGCCTTCGTTCCGGGATCTTAAGGGTACATGAAACCACCCGGCAAATTGTGCAAAAAGATCTGGAAAATACAATTGCTAACCTCCAGACGGCCGGGGTAAAACACTTTATCGTGGTCCTGAATTTATCTACCACTATGTTTGGTTCGGTAGACGATATAGACCGGATCACAGCTTATCTGCATGCTCAGAACCTGGATTTTAAATTGCACATCGATGCTGCCTTCGGCGGCTTTATTTATCCGTTTACCAACCCGGAAAACAAATTCTCTTTCCGCAACCCGGATATAACTTCTATAACCATAGATGCCCATAAAATGCTGCAGACGCCTTACGGCACCGGCATTTTCCTGGTGCGTAAGAACTGGATGCAATACGTTTGTACCGATGAAGCCCAATACATTCCCGGTAAAGATTATACGTTGTGCGGCAGCCGTTCCGGGGCTAACGCCATTGCGGTCTGGATGATCCTGCGTACCCATGGTTCAGATGGCTGGCGCGTTAAAATGCAGCTTTTGAACGACCGTACCACCCGTCTCTGCAACAAACTTACCGCTTTAGGCATCGAATATTTCCGGGATCCAAACATTAATATTATTGCCATCCGGAGCAACCATATTTCCTCCCGGCTTGCCGATAAATTCCACCTGGTAGCCGATTCGTATGAATTTGAACCCAAATGGTATAAAATTGTAGTAATGCCGCACGTGCGCCAGGGTGTTCTGGACCAATTCCTGAATGAATTGCAGGCAGAACATATGCAACCGGTCTGAAAGGATTTTTAGAAGATAGAAAAAAGCCGGTTTTTTAAATGAATCTGAAAATGAAAAGGGACCAGTTTGATAAGCCGGTCCCTTTTTTTATTGAAATTTATGTTAGAAGCTATCTCAAAAATAGTTGTCATGTTGAGCGTTAGCGAAACAACTTGTTTGCTTTTGGCAATACGCTTCGTTCTGGCTTTTCTACTGGCCGCCGATAAGGTCCTTCAGCGCTACGCGCGCAATCTTCGCGCTCCCGCGCTCAATTGTGCTCAGGATGACAGGTGTATTTTTGAGATAACTTCTAATAATTACTGGTCATTATAATAAAACAAATTCCTGCTGAATGGATACAAAAATCTTTAAAATGAAATGAAATATCAAAAACGCAGATTAACCTTTAGATTAATTAGTTACCAGTAGATTTTGCCGAAAGGTTTTTTGCAGGCCCGGTAAAGCCGCCTGATTGAAAATATTTTTAACGGCGATCGCAACCGAACTATGATCTGCCGGCACTTCTTCGGTAATCTTTTTTATCAATTCGGAATATTGTTCTTTTTCTACATCAGGAGGTATGCAGATAACCGGAAAATCGGCCTTCTTTAATACTTCCGAACAGATCTTTCCGTAACCGGTTTTAGGTCTTTTGCCGGCGCCTTCCGTCCCGATCACTAATATATCAGCTTTAACTTTTTTGCTTACAGCCAGCATTTCATCTACCGCAAATCCCGGCTTTATTACGCGGGTAACAGAAACGGCATAAGTTTTATGGAGTTCGTGAGCCAGTTTATCGATCTTTTCCTGAACTTCTTTTTCCAGCAAAACCGGGTCGGCCCAGATCGTTTCTTCTTCCAGCAGCACGGCCGGGTAAAATGCATGAAAAAGGATCAGGCGGGAGTTGGTCTTTTGGGCCAGCTCCGCCGCAAAAACAGCCGCTTTATGAGCCGGCTGCGAAAAATCCGTAGAAACCAGAATATTCTTCATCTGTATAGCGGTCTTAGGTAAAAAGCCGGGCTTCGACAACTGATTTGTTAAAATTTTGTACATTTATCGGATTGCGAAAAGCCTGGCAATTGGTAATTCCGGGAATTACAAAATTAAATGCCGGTCCGCTTTTTCCTGATGACCTACTACACCCGCCCCGGTGACAATTATCATGAATTTTAATTGGCCGGGCTGTAACTTTGCTAATTGGCAAAACGGTATAATTTTACATTTAAAAAGTAAACTTGGAAGAATTTTTAAAGAACCGGGAGCAGGACCTTGATAACCAGCAGCGGCTCAAGGCTATTATCGAAACGGCCATCGATGGCATTATTACCATCGATGCGAAAGGAATTATTGAAACCGTAAACCCGGCGGCGGCCCGCATTTTTGGTTACCAGCCCGAAGAGATAATTGGTCAGAATGTAAAAATGCTGATGCCGGAACCGGACCGCAGCCAGCACGATCAATTACATCGAAAATTACCACCGCACCGGCATTAGGCAAAATAATTGGTAAAGGGCGGGAAGTATTGGGCTGAAAAAAGATGGTACCGTTTTTCCGTTTTTGTTAAGCATCAGCGAAGTAAAGCTGAAAGACAAGCAAGATTTTTACCGGCATTATTCACGACATTACCGAAGCTTAAAAAAGCCGAAGATAGCCCTGCGCGAAAGCGAAAACAAGATCAATTCCATTATTCAGGCGGCCGTAGACGGTATTATTACCATCGATACCCGGGGCATTATGGAAATGGTAAACCCATCGGCGGCCAGACTTATTTGGCTATGACGCCGAGGAATTGCTGGGCAAAAGCATAAACATGCTAATGCCGGAACCCGACCAAAGCCGCCACGATGGTTACATGCACAATTACCACAAAACCGGCCGCAGAACGCATTATTGGCATTGGCCGCGAAGTAACCGGTTTGCGAAAAGATGGTACTACTTTTCCGTTTTTTTTAAGCATCAGCGAAGTGAAGTTAACCGACCGCAACGGTTTACACCGGTTTTGTCACGACATTACCCAGCAGAAATTAAACGAAGAAAAATTACGCCGCTACGCCGCCGAACTGGAGCGCAGCAACCTCGAACTGCAGGATTTTGCCTACGTTTCGTCGCACGATTTGCAGGAACCTTTGCGTAAAATTCAGGCTTTCGGCGACCGGCTGCAGACCAAAGAATACGAAAACCTAAGCGACCAGGGAAAAGATTACGTAGAGCGGATGCTGAATGCCGCCTCGCGCATGCAAAACCTGATCAACGATTTGCTTTCTTTTTCGCGGGTTACCACCAAATCCAAACCATTTGTGAGGGTAAACCTGGATCAGGTGCTAACCGAAGTGCTATCGGATCTGGAAATAACCATTGAGAAAACGCAGCGCCGAAATAATCCGGTCGCCGTTGCCAAATTGAGGCCGAACCCACCCAAATGCGGCAGTTATTCCAGAACCTGATCAGCAACGCCATTAAATTCCGGAAAGAAAACGAAAACCCGGTTATAAATATTTATGCCAAGCACCATCCAGAAAAAGGCGCACCTTACGGCTACCCCCGGCGACGAAATAACTGAAATTTACATGGAAGACAATGGCATTGGTTTCGACGAAAAATACCTGGACCGGATATTTAATATTTTCCAGCGGCTGGAAGGGCAGAAATACGAAGGTTCGGGCATTGGTTTGGCTATTTGCCGGAAAATTGCCATCCGGCACGGCGGCGATATTACCGCCAAAAGCCAGCCCGGCGTAGGAACCCGTTTTATTATAACTTTAGCCTTAAAACAACCCCAAGAGATCAAACTACTAGCATATGAGCGCAAAAAAAAAGATCAATTGTAATTTTAATCGCCGAAGATGATGCCGAAGACCGGATGCTGGTGAAAGAAGCCCTGGAAGAAAGCCGGTTAAAAAACAACATTCAATTTGTGGAGAACGGCGAAGAATTGGTCGATTACCTGCATAATCAGGGCAAATTCGCCGATAAAGATCAAATTCCCTACGCCCGGCCTGATTTTGCTGGATTTAAACATGCCTAAAAAAGATGGCCGCGAAGCATTAAAAGAAATAAAAGCAGATCCGCACTTGCGCCTGATCCCGGTGGTGGTGCTAACTACTTCCAAAGCCGAAGAAGATATTCTGAAAACCTACAATATGGGCGTTAGTTCCTTTATTACCAAACCCGTTACATTTGCGGCGCTGGTAGATGTAATGAAAACCCTGAGCAAATACTGGTTCGAAATTGTGGAACTGCCGAAGATCGATTAATTTGAAGATTTGGAAATTTGAAGATTTGGAAATGATAGCTGAACCAGTAGGGACAGGTCGCAACCTGTCAGCACTATATAGCGATAAGAAGAAATAACACTCCCAATCCTCTATATTAAGGTAGGAAGTTGCTAAAAACTTAAGTTAGAGCGGTTGTGATCTTTTGCGAACGAAGGAGAATAGTAGGCTTCGGCTGAAAAAGTCAAATAAAGCAAGAATGAAAAGCTCCCCTCCTTAGAAAGCTGAAAGTCCCGATAAGGAGGAGCTGGTTTGGATAGTTTATTCAACCAAAAACTAAAAGAACTATTTGCCAATGTCCGATAAAATAAAAATATTACTGGTAGACGATGATGAAGATGATTTTATCATTACCCAGGATATTATCGATGATATTCCGGGCGCGCAATACCACCTCGACTGGACTGCTTCTTTCAACGAAGCCTTGAAATTAATTGACGAAAAAAAGCACAATATTTACCTGGTAGATTACCGCTTGGGCGCCCACGATGGCTTGGAACTAATTACCAAAGCCATTGAAACGGTTGCACGGCCCCTTTATTTTACTTACCGGCCAAAGCGACCGCGAAACCGATGAAAAAGCCATGCGCTGGGCGCTTCCGATTATTTGGTAAAAGGCACTTTTAACCCGAATGAACTGGAACGCTCTATCCGTTACAGCATTGAGCACGCCAAAAACCTGGCCGAAATCCAGAACTGAACGCCGAACTGGAAGCAACGGGTAGAAGCCGTACCCAGGAACTGGCCGAAGCCATTAAAAAACTGGAAAAAACGAACCGCAGCTTTACAGGAGGCCCAGATAGGAAATCCGGAAAGCGCTGCAAAAAGAAAAAGAACTGAACGAACTAAAATCCCGGTTTGTAACCATTGCTTCGCACGAATTCCGGACGCCGCTCAGCACCGTTCTTTCTTCGGCCTCCCTAATTGGCAAATACAAAACCACCGAAGACGATGAAAAACGCCAGAAACACGTGGACCGGATAAAATCGGCGGTAAGTAATTTAACCAGCATTCTAAACGATTTTCTTAGCATTAGCCGCATCGAAGAAGGTAAAATTTACAATGTGCCTACCATCTTTGAATTGAAGTCTTTTGCCATGGAAGTAGTCGACGAAATGCAGGGTATTTGTAAAGTCGGGCCAGCAGATTCATTACCAGCATTCGGGGCGCAGAAAACCGGTAAACCTCGATAAACAATTATTAAAGAATATTATGCTTAACTTGCTTTCCAACGCCAGTAAATATTCCGCCGAAGGCAAAAATATTTATTTGACCACCGAAATTAAAACCGGTAAATCTTAGGATTACGGTTAAGGACGAAGGAATCGGTATTCCGGAAGCCGACAAAGCGCATTTATTTACGCCTTTTTTCCGGGCGCAGAATGTAACCAACATACAGGGTACCGGCTTGGGCCTGAATATTGTAAAAAGATACGTCGATATTATGGGAGGCACCCTGGAGTTACCAAAGCGAACTGGACCAGGGCACCACCTTTACCATCAATTTTCCGCAAAACTCCAACCTATGAAAAAAATATTGCTGATAGAAGATAACCAGGAAATACGGGAAAATATTGCCGAAATTTTAACCCTGGCCAATTACGAAGTTGCTGGAAGCCGAAAACGGTAAAATCGGGGTAGAGACTGGCCAAAAACGAACAGCCCGACCTGATTATCTGCGATATTATGATGCCCCAACTGGATGGTTACGGCGTGCTGCACATGCTCAGTAAAAATCCGGCAACATCCGGTATTCCTTTTATTTTCCTGACGGCCAAATCCGAAAAAGAAGATTTCCGGAAAGGCATGAACTTGGGCGCCGACGATTACTTGATCAAACCTTTCGACGACCTGGAATTGCTGGATGCCGTAGAAATGCGCCTGAAGAAAAATGAAATATTAAAAGCCGAATTCCAGAAAAACGCCGAAGGCCTGAACAATTTTATTCAGGAAGCCCGCGGCCTGGAAGAACTGAACAAACTACTTTCCGACGAACGCAAAATATCCGTTTTCAAGAAAAAGCAGCAGTTGTTTTCCGAAGGAAATTACCCCAATGCGCTTGTATTTTTTAAACAAAGGCAAAATTAAAACCTACAAAACCAACGAAGAAGGCCGCGAATATATTACCAACCTGTACAAAGACGGCGATTTTATTGGTTACCTGGATTTGCTCGAAGATAAAACTTACCGCGAATCGGCGGTGGCCCTGGAAGATTCCGAAGTTTGCATTATTCAGAAAGAAGAGTTTTTATTCGTTGCTGTACAACAACCGCGATGTCGCCAATAAATTCATCAAAATATTATCGGATAACCTGGCCGACAGAGAAGAACGTTTGTTAAAACTGGCTTATAATTCGGTGCGCAAACGGGTAGCCGAAGCCTTGTTGTTAGTCGAAAAACAATACCAGCAAGACAAAGGCAAAAACTTCCAGGTAACCATTTCGCGCGAAGATTTGGCCAACATTGTAGGCGCCTCCAAAGAAACCGTTATCCGCACCCTTTCCGATTTTAAAGACGAAAAACTGATTGATATCAACGGCGGCAAAATCACCATCCTGAACCTGGATAAGCTGGCCCGCATGCGGAATTAAGCAAAAGTGTTTCGGAATTTTTACAGCCCCTTAATGCCGGTTTCGAAATGATGCCGTTGTTAGTGTTTTTATACCTTTGTTGGTGTTTTCTCCAACAACTTTCGCGGTTCCAATTGGCATATCAGAAATTAGCAGCCGGCGAATTGGAAATGAAGGGCAATAAAAAAGGCAAACCGGTTAAGATCTGCCTTTTTTAAGAATGTTTTTTCTTAATTAAACCTGTGCCCATGCTTTTCTGAATGAATTGTTTTGCATAAAAGCCTGCTTACAGCTTTCTCTTTCCGCATTAAAAAAGGCCTGATATTCATCATCGCGTAATTCTTCGCGTAATGCAATGTGGAAAAGCGCTAATTCCGGAAAGAGGATGTTGCGTTCCTGCCGTTCCTGTAAACTTTCCACATTAAAGTCGTAAAAGCTTTTTTCTGCCGTCATAATTTTAAATATTTTTTAGGATGAAATGGTTAGGAAGGTAAGATACTTAAAGTAAGCCATTTAGGTTTCTGAAATTTTTTGAAAATTGGATTCTGAAAAATTACCTTTTCTTTAAAAAGTTAGATTGGCTTTTGCTATTGAAGGTTTTAATGTTATAAAATTTTTCAGAATTTGAGATAAAAATAAATTCCTGCTAAATAGATAAGTTTATATATTTGAAACCAGTTACTTAACCCTTAAACTATGAAGAATTATTTCCAATTGAAGGCAGCTTTAATATTTACGGCCGCCACTTTTACCTTAGCCGCCTGCGATAGTGCCCCGAAAGGCGATAATGCTACTATAGAAGATAAACAGGCCGCCGCCGACGCCACCGGCCAAACATTTGTTGTAGATACAGCCGCTTCGCACGTGCGTTTTACCGGTCATGGCGTAGGAAAGAACCACCCGGGAAAATTCCGGCTTTCCAGCGGTACGGTTTCCGTTGCCAACAATCAGATAACCGGCGGAAATTTCGTAATAAACATTAAATCCATGGATCTGGAACAGGAAGGCGAAATGTTTGATAAAAAATTGCGTCCGCATTTAATGAGCGGCGATTTTTTTGACGCCGATAAATTCAGCACCGCTACTTTTGAAATTACTAAAGTAGAACCCTACGAACCTAATGACAAAGACAAATCGCTGGTGGAGGGAGCCAATTTTAACGTTAGCGGCAATTTCAAATTAAAGGAAACTACCAAAAATATAACCTTCCCGGCCCGGATAGAATTAGACGAAAATACCCTGAAAGGTAAAGCCAACTTCGATATAGACCGCAGCCAATGGCAAATGAATTACGGCAACGATAAAACCCTGGGCGATAAATTTATTTCCGAAACCGTTAATATTGAACTGGATCTGAAAGCAAATAAACAATAGGGATCCAGCTCCTAAATCAAATAAAGAAAAGCCGTTTGATAGTGCTCAAACGGCTTTTCTGTTTCATAGCTTTTCCCCAAATATCTGCAATTGTTTAAAAGTACGGTGCTTTAACATTAAGAAAGTAAAAACGTTTTATGCAGATACCAGTTCAAATTACCTACTCTTAGATCAGGCAAATTAATTCGTTTTAATGGCATGAAAATCCAGAGCCTGGAACCTGGAATCCGGCTCCTGTACCGGGGAGATAAGTATTAGCGAAAAAAATAAGCGTACCTTTACCGTCAACCACTTTTTTAACCTTTAACCCTACCGTTTTCTATGGCCTTTTCTGCCCTGGGCTTATCTGCCACCTTATTAAAAGCGATCAAAGAAAAAGGGTATCAAAAGCCTTATCCTATCCAGCAGGAAGCTATTCCGGCAATTCTGGCCGGAAAAGATGTTATGGGTATTGCGCAAACCGGATCAGGAAAAACCGCAGCTTTCGCCTTACCCATTTTAAACCAGTTTCAAAGACAGGCAGCGGCAAAAAACCGGTTTATCAAAGCCCTGGTATTGGTGCCTACCCGGGAACTGGCCTTGCAGGTGGCCAACGTATTCCGCGATTTCAGCCCGTATCTTACCCGCCGCATAAAGACCCTGGCGGTTTTTGGCGGCGTTAGCATTAACCCCCAAATGATGGGCCTGAGCGGCACCGAGATCCTGGTTGCCACCCCCGGCCGGTTACTGGATCTGGTAGATAGCAATGCCCTGCAGCTTTCCGAACTGGAAGTTTTGGTGCTCGATGAAGCCGATAAAATGCTGAACCTGGGCTTTGCCGAAGAGATAGACCGTATTTTTGCCTTATTGCCGGCACGGCGCCAGAATCTCCTGTTTTCCGCTACCTTAAGCACCGATATAGATAGTATAAAAGCTAACCTGCTTCGGAACCCCGTAGTTATTGCTGTAGATGAACCCCAAATTGAATCGGAAGAAAAGCTTGACCTCATAAACCAGGTTGCCTACCAGGTTAGCCCCGAACGGAAAGGTCCTTTTCTGCGCTATTTAATAAAGCACGAAAACATGGAACAGGTGCTGATCTTTGTTTCAAGCACCCGCAACGCCGATAACCTGGTAGTAAAACTTAAAAAAAATGGCATAGAAGCCATGGCCATGCACGGCGACAAAAGCCAGGGCGCCCGCACCGAATCCTTGCGCCGGTTTACCACCGGCAAACTCCGGGTTTTGGTTGCCACCGATATTGCCTCCCGCGGTATCGATATTCCTTTTTTGCCTTACGTAATTAATTTCGATCTCCCCGGTCGCCCAAAGATTATATCCACCGGATAGGGCGTACCGGTAGGGCCGGCGCTGCGGGGGAAGCCATTTCTCTGATAACCCCCGAAGATGAACACCATTTCAAGGTAATTCAAAAGAAAATGGGCAAATTGGTGGAAATGCGGGAAACTGATGAAATTGACCTTCACGGCGTTTAACCGGAAATCCCTTTAATTACCTTTAAAGCCTTTTTTCGGAAGCAATAAAATTATTTTTGAATCTTTTTTAAATTAATATATGTATATACATTAAATGTACATACATTTGTATATGAGGAATTTAAAATTTAAAACCATTAAAAATAAAATAATGGCAAATGTAAAATGGGCAGTAGACCCAACCCACAGCGAAGTTCAGTTTAAAGTAAAACACCTGATGATAACTACGGTAACGGGTTATTTTCAGAAGTTTAACATTGAGGCTGAAACCGAAGATGAAAAGTTTACCAGTGCCAAGCGTGTGGTTTTTACTGCCGATGTAGATTCCATCAGCACCAACAACGAACAACGCGATACGCACCTGAAATCAGCCGATTTTTTTGATGCCGAAAAGCACGGCCAGATTCGATTTGAAGCAACTAAATATGAAAACGTTGGCGGCAATGATTACAAACTGCACGGCAACCTAACCATTAAAGGCATTACCAAACCAGTAACCGTAAATGTAGAATTTGGCGGTATTGTGGTAGACCCGTATGGCCAGACCAAAGCTGGATTTACCGTTATCGGGTAAGATCAGCCGGAAAGATTTGGTTTAACCTGGAATGCCGTAACCGAAGCCGGCAGCGTGGTAGTAAGCGACGAAATTAAATTGCAGGCAGAAGTGCAATTGGTAAAACAAGCTTAATTTAAGCGCCTTATAATGAGTGACCAATTGGCTCATGTGGTCGGCGGGTCACTCATTTTTATTTTAACCTATTCAGCAATCAGATAAATTACTTTTATGGAAAATCGTATTTTAGGCCTGCACCATATCACAGCAATTGCCGGCAAAGCCAAAACCAATCTTGATTTTTATACCAAGGTGTTAGGCCTGCGATTACTCAAAAAGACCGTTAATTTCGACGATCCGGGACCTACCATTTCTATTATGGCGATGAAAAAGGCAGTGCCGGTACCATTCTTACTTTTTTTCCTTACGAAGGCGCCCGCCGGGGTCGGGCAGGAACCGGTATGGCAACCCAGATCGGGTATTCGGTGCCGGAAGGAAGCTTTGATTTCTGGATGAAGCGATTCGACGCACATAATGTAATCTATAACAAACCTTCGGAGAAATTTGGGGAACAATACCTGGCTTTCCTGGATCCGGACGGATTAAAACTTGAACTGACCATTCCTAAAAATCCGGATAACCGCCAGCCCTGGGAAACTGCAGAAATTAACGGCCGAGGTAGCTAACCGGGGTTTTCACCAGGTAACTTTAACGTTGCAGAAAGTTGAACCAACCGGCGCCATTCTGACCGAAATTTTTGGCTATAAACTGCTGGAGCAAAGCGGGAACCGGTACCGCTACATGACCGATGCCGTAGAAAATGCGGCCATTATTGACCTGGTGGAATTACCGAATGAAGCCCGCGGCATTGGCGGCGCGGGTACCAACCACCACATTGCTTTCCGGGTGAAAGATGAAAAAGTGCTGATGCAGTTTCAGGAGAAGGTAGCCCGCAAGGGATTAAATATTACGAATAAAATAGACCGGAATTATTTCTATTCCCTGTACTTCCGGGAGCCGGGCGGCGTGTTTTTTGAAATTGCTACCGAAAATCCGGGGTTTGGGGTAGATGAGCCTTTCGACAAATTAGGCTCCGGCTTGTTGTTGCCGCCACAATACGAAAGCCGCCGGTCCGAAATAGAGGCTGTTTTACCTAAGCTTGATTAAGAAGCCAATTGCAACTCCTTCCTGAGAATTCCGGAAGGAGTTGCCCGGTTGTTATTAAAATCAACGTAATCAAAGTCGGAATTCAGGTTGAAATTCAGGAAAGCGGTCTCACCTGAAAGCCTGTATAATTGATCTTCGGTTTACTAAATAAAGCAAATGTACACCCACGAAAAAAATATCCTGATTAAAGGCAAGCCTTTAACGGAAACCGGGAAAGCGCTGGTAATGATGCACGGCCGGGGCGCAACTGCAGCCAGTATTTTAACTTTGGCTCCGGAATTAGGTGCTTCTGATTTTACTTTATACGCACCCCAGGCTACCCAAAATAGCTGGTACCCTTTTAGTTTTATGGCTCCGGCAGACCAGAACCAGCCCGCCTTAGATTCGGCCTTAAAACTTTTGAATGACCTGATTTCGGAGATAAAAGGGCAGGGAATTGAAAGTAAAGACATTTTCCTGCTTGGATTTTCGCAGGGAGCCTGTTTAACCGCAGAATTTGCTGCCCGCAATGCGCAGCCGTTTGGGGGTTTAATGCTCTTTACCGGCGGCCTGGTCGGGCAGGAGTTAGAAACCGGAAATTACTCTGGCAATTTTAAAGGCACTCCGGTTTTAGTTACTACCGGTAACCCCGATCCGCACGTGCCGGTTAGCCGGGTGGATGAAACAGAAACCATTCTGAGCGAACTGGGCGCCGAAGTAACTAAACAGATCTATCCGGGCCGGCAACACACGATTTCTCAGGCTGAAATAAACCTGGGAAAGAGGCTTTTGAAAGGTGAGGGATTAAAGGTTTAAGGAAAATTCATAGGTAAATCCACAATGCCGTATTACCTTGTAGCATGCCGAAACATATTAAATTCGTATTGACTTTTGCAGTTGCTGCTCTGGCCATCTGGTTTATTTTCGATGCCTTTAATCAGCCCGGGGTTCAGGACTTAAGAGGTAAGTTTGAAGAGGTTGCCACGTACCGGAACGAAAATAATACCGGCCCGGTAATTAGAATTTATGCGGTAACGGTGGCGGAACCGGAAGCTGCGGAAATGGAACAATACGGTAATTACATGCCGCACACCAAATACGGGAATACCAGGGTTTATTTTTTTAAGAAAGGCTCTCCGGTACCGGATAAAGTTTACCCTGGTGATGAAAATTTCCCGGCAACCTTTCAGCAATATCTGCTGGCCCAATACGAAAAAGATGCTATGGGTACGGTATCATTCCGGAAGTTCTGACTGGTATTTCCGGAACCTTTAACCGGAATTTTTAGCATTCATTCAGTTTCCATAAATTACTAACGTACACAAGTTTTTTGTCCCCCTTTGGAGGGGGTAGGGGGAGGACCACATATTTTTGATTTTTTATTTTAAATTCAAACAAAGTAAAAATTCTCCCTCTACACCTCCAAAGGGGGACTTTTCTCCTGATTGCGATATTTCAGTAAGGCAAAGAACAGAATTAATTTAAAGTATCCATATTTACAATTGAAGGTTAAAAATAAATTTGGCCTGCCACTTAGTAGGATACCTGGTTAATTACCTAAAAAATAAGCCGGAGCAAAAAGTAGGTTGGCAGGTAGAAAAACAGCGGAAAGGAAATTAGCACGATCAGAAAATACAAACCCTGGTTTATTGTCGTTTGCGGGGCGGCCCCCGGGCCAAAAGCCCAGTTTATATTTTCCTTCGGATCGGTGAAGAAATAAGTGATCAGCAGCACGGTCCAGCCCAGCGCCAATTGGTAGAAAAGGGAGCTTTCGTGGAAGCCAAGTTTCCACAGCATCCAGATTATTAAGGCCGGCAGAATTACGTGAAATAAGGACAAGGCCCGCAGGAACAGCGATTTTGAACTATCGAACATGTAATCGGTGAGGCTGAACATTTTATGGCCCGTAATTAACCTGCCAAAATACCCCACGTTCCAGGCTAATTCCGGAATAAGCACCCCAACTGCCATCATGCTGGCCAGTAAACTGCTTTCGAGCCACACGGCTGCCAGCATTACAAATAAGGCCACATCCGAAAACCACAGGAAGTTAGCCAGGCCCCATTTTTTCCAGTAGACCGGCACCAGCACCATCACGAAAACGGTATAAGCTACCTTTATCCATAATGGAATAACGGGGTTTTCCGGGAGGGTTAAATCAAATGGATCCATCTTAAATTTTTAAGCAATGCGCCGGGCCAAAAGGATAAATTTCAAACTAATTTTAAGCAATGTTTCCGGTTTAAAAAAGGCATTTGTCAATTATATAAATTGCTTCCAGAACGGAATTGCATTGGTGCTCCTTTAGCTTTCCAAAAACCTGTCCGGGAAGTTGGTTATGATCCCAAAGGGTGAAGCATTCAGGGCCAGCTGAATTTCCGCTTCGGTATTAACGGTGTAAAGAAGCAGTTTCCGGTTTTGGGACTTTACGGTTTGGATTAAATAATCATTGAACGTTTCAATAGAAACCACTACAAAATCCGGGTCTACTTCTTTTAAATAATCTGCCAGCCCCACGGGTACGCATTCGAACATTATTGCCGTTTGCAAACCTGGGTATGCCTGCTTTAAATTTCTGATCTCAGTATGGTAAAAGGAGCCGATCACGAAGCCCGAAAAGGGAAGTTCAGCGGTTAAGATCCGGAACGTTTCCGGGAAGGCTTTTTCGGTTTTAACTTCTACCAGTAAAAGTTTCCCATGGGGTTTAACTAAGGCAACAATTTCCTCTAAAGTAGGAATGGCGCTCCCGTTGGTCAATTTTATTTGCTGAAGCGTTTTAAAGTCCATTTCCGAAATAAACCCTTTTCCCGGAGTAAGCCGGTCCAGGTAATCATCATGAAAAACCACGATTTTGCCATCGGTGGTCTGCCACACATCTATTTCTATGCAGAAAACGCCCAGGTCTATAGCTTTCTGAATACTGGCCAGGGTATTTTCGAATTCCAGTCCGGCGGCGCCCCGGTGCCCGATTATTTTTATATTGTTAGGAACCATTTGCTTTGTGTAGAATTTAGGAAATTTAAAATTCCTGGTAAATCGAAATAAGTACCAGGAAGAATTTACATTTAACTTTTAAAAACGTCCTTCTGAAAGAAACTCATGGGCTTGTAGCACAGAATTCATACGCATCTTTCAGAATGATAATCTTGGTACAAACTTCACCTTCAAACCAGAACCTATCTCAATAATAGTATTATTTAAAAGGGGTAGAAAACCACTTTATAAATTTATTACGGAGGCGTTGTTGCAGCTTTTTTATTGGCCGCCGATAAGGTCCTTCAGCGCTACGCGCGCAATCTTCGTGCTCCCGCACTCAATTGGGCTCAGGATGACGACGTATTTTTGAGATTGCTTCTAAATTGGTTCATTCATTATACCAATTAATTTAATTGTATAGCGCTGCACTAAGCCCTGAGTTTTTAGGGCTAAAACCATAGCGTTTTTATTCGATCGTTTCGGCCATTTTGAACTGAACGGCTGCTTTGTATTGCACCTGAAATTCATTGCGGTATTTCTCCGTTAAAGCCGGATCCCATTTTAAAAATTCCTGGAAGGTAGCGGTTACAAACGGTAGAATCCCGGCAATTTTTTCCGTTCAAAATAAAGCTTCCCCGTTCGCCTGATCAGAAAATCGCAGAGGCTGGCAGCGCCTTCAGCCTGGATGGCGTACCAGATCTCCGCTTTCAGCAAAGCTTGCCGGTTATCAGGATTATTTGGTTTAAATATTACGGCTTGCTCTAAAATTTGGCTGGCATTAAGACCGTAGTTCCGGACCAGATAAGCTATGGTCTGGTTTTCAAAACCAGCTTTCTGGTACTCCCGCTGGCAGGCAGTTAAAAAGGTTTTCACTTCTTCAGGACTTTTGAATTTACCGGCTTCCAGTTTGATGTTCCGTGTTCCGGAGCTTTTTTTAAGCCCTGGAAAATGCCGGGAAAGAGCAGTGTTAACCACTTCGGCAGCCAAATGCCGGTAGCCGGTAAGTTTTCCGCCTGCTACGGTTATCAAACCCGATTCGGACGTGAAAACTTCATCTTTTCGGGAAATTTCCGTTGGCTTTTTACCGGCCTGATAAAGCAATGGCCGAATGCCGGCCCAGCTTGAAACCAGATCTTCCAAAGTAAGGCCCGCGTTCGGGAACATCTTGTTTATCTGCCCCAGAATGTATAGGGCGTCGGTTTGGTTGGCTACCGGATTTTCAAGGTCTTCGGTATAGGGGGTATCGGTGGTGCCCAGATAAGTAATTTCCTGACGCGGAATAGCAAACAGCATCCGGCCGCCGGGAATGTCGAAGTAAACGGATTGCCGAAGCGGTAACCGGTGGTAAGGAACCACGAAATGGACGCCTTTGGTATGATAAAGGATGGGTTCTTGGACCGGTTTATCCATTGCCATAAGTTCAGCACTCCAGGGCCGGCGGCATTAATTATACATTTAGCTTTTACCGGGCTGTTTTTACCGGTAAGCATATCCGTTATAATAGCACCCGTTATTTTTTTATTTTCCGAATAAATAAATTCAGAAAAAGCCACGTAATTCAGACAGGTAGCGCTATAGATTTGGGCAGTTTTTAAGACCTCTATGGTAAGGCGGGCATCATCGGTGCGGTATTCGGTAAACAGGCCGCTCCCCAGTAAGCCTTCCGGATTTAGCAAAGGCTCCTGGTTTAACGTTTTTTTTCTGCCCAGCATTTTGTGGCGTTCGGGTCCCGAAACGGTTCCCAGAAATTCGTATAAGGTTAGCCCCAGAGCAGTTGCCCAGAAGTTATAGGAAGTATTTTTTAAAACCGGCAACAGCATGGGCTCCGGCGTTACCAGGTGCGGAGCCAGGTTCTGTAAAATCTTTCGTTCGCGGGCTACGGTGCGGACCAAGCCAAATTCCAGGTTTTTCAAATACCGAAGCCCGCCGTGGATGAGTTTGGTGGAGCGGCTGCTGGTACCGGCGGCAAAATCCTGCTTTTCTACCAGCAATACTTTCAGGTTCCGCGAAGCCGCATCCAGCGCTATTCCGGCCCCGGTAATGCCGCCCCCTATGATCAGCACATCAAAACTTTCTTTTCCGGTTGTGGAAAAGTTTTGGTCCCGGTTCAAGGTGGAAATACCGGCAGGAATATTCATCCGGATGGTTTAAAATGAAGGTGCTTAAAGCAAAAGGCCTGTTACATGCAGAACGGTTCGTAAGCAGATTTGTTTAAAATTGAAAATATGGAATATAAACCAGATCTTCGTTTGTTTTCAGGCAATAAAGCATACCGTTTTTTCGGCCCTAAAATTCAGTTCTTAGCGATCAATTCCGGGAAAACCAAAAAACTTTAATTACCGGATCTATTCTGCCTGGTCCGTCTTTCGAAAACGGCTATTCGATTTTCAAATTGTTGCTTAAGTTCCGGGATAAAGGTCAGCGGATTTTCGTAGGTTTCCAGCACATGGTAAAGTTCGGAGGTTTTGATTTCCCGGATCAGCTGGCTTAATTCATCGCGTTTGCGTTGCAGGAAGTTGCTCATGGCGGCGGGGTCTTTTACGGTATCGGGCTGGTAAGGCACGTGGGCCATGGCATTGCCGCTTAAAATGTGCTCATGGAAACCTTTCAGTTCTTCCAGGTCGCCGCTTTGGTAAAGTTCGGTTAACTGCCGGGTTAGTTCAGTAGCTTTCAGGGCCAGCGTTTCTTCTTCGGTGGCAAATTTATCAGGGTGCACCTGCACAATGGCTTCGCGGAACAAGCGTTTTAATTCCGCCCGGTTTGGTTTTTCGACTTTTTGGCCCTTTTCGCTACCGTTTTTTGAAGGTTGGAGATTTTGCGGTTCGCGGTAATTTTTGCCTTTCTTTTTCTGGGCCTGCCTTTTTGCTTTTTTTTCCTGCTTTTGGTTTTTATAAAGGCTTACCAGTTCACCTATCCGCCGGATCTGCTCCTGTAATTGTGCCCGGATCTGCGCCGTAAAAACATTTATCCGGGTTTCGGCTTCGGTTAATTCTCTTTCCAGCAAAGCAATCTCCTGTTCCAGTTCCCGGACCTTACCGGTTGGATCTGGATCGGTTTTTTGAAGCGAAGTAGACATTTTATTGTAAATAAATTTGGTCCCGGAAGTTAAAACAAAATGCTGCTACTTACTTTTTTACGCTATACCCCGGCCTGTCCCCTGGCAGGACGGAAACTGCTGCGGGCCTGTCGTGGGACAGGTCGGGGTTGGCGAAGCGAATGAGACCTGGAAAACAATTAAAATTAATACCTGGTTTTCAAAGCTTAAACCGAATGATCCGAAAAAAAACCACCAATATCGGGTCAGAAAATTTACATAATGGATTTAAACCAAAACGGCTTTTTCCGGGGCAGTATGGCGTTCGCCGATTTGCTGGCGCCACATGGCGTAGTACAAACCTTTTTGCTCAAGTAAATCCAGGTGTTTGCCGGCTTCGGCAATTTTGCCGCGCTCCAGCACGTAAATGTGATCGGCGTGCAGCACGGTAGATAAGCGGTGGGCAATTAAAATGGTAATGTGGTCTGGGCTCTTCGATACATCGCGCACGGTTTTACTGATTTCTTCTTCGGTTAAAGAATCCAGGGCCGAGGTAGCTTCGTCGAAAACCAGCAAGGTAGGGTTGCGCAGCAAGGCCCGGGCAATAGAAAGCCGTTGTTTTTCACCGCCCGAAACTTTTACGCCGCCTTCGCCAATTACCGTATCCAGGCCTTTGTCGGCGCGGGCCAGCAGAGAGCCGCAGGCCGCTTTCCGGAGGGCATCCAGGCATTCGGCATCGGTGGCGTTTGGGGCTACAAACAGTCAAATTCTCGCGGATGGTGCCGGCAAATAACTGGGTATCCTGGGTTACAAAGCCAATCTGTTCGCGCAGCTGATCCAGGTCCAGTTCTTCGCCCGGAATGTCGTTGTACAAAATGCGGCCCTGCTCGGGTTTATACAAGCCTACCAGTAATTTTACCAGCGTGGTTTTACCCGAACCCGATGGTCCCACAAAAGCAATGGTTTCGCCTAATCTGGGTTTCGAAAGAAATGCCGTCCAGGGCTTTGTTGGTGGCGGTTTGGTGCTTAAAACTAACGTTTTCAAAAGCCAGCGTTTGGATGGTATTCAGATTAGCCGGGTGGGCCGGACGGGCTTCTTTCGGCGTATCCAATATCTTCTGAAAGTTATCCAGCGAAACCTGCGTTTCGCGGTAAATATTAATAATATTGCCCAGTTCCTGCAACGGCCCGAAAATAAAGAACGAGTAAATAAACATGGAAATAAAATCGCCGACGGTAATGCGGTTGGTAAATACCAGGTACAGCATCAGCAGCAAAATAACGTTGCGCAGCAAATTCACGCAGGTGCCCTGGATAAAACTCAGGCTCCGGATGTAGCTTACTTTCTTCAGTTCCAGCTTTAATATTTTGTCGGTGGTATTGTTCAGGCGTTCGGTTTCCTGCTGGGCCAGGCCCAGGCTTTTTACCAGTTCAATGTTGCGCAACGATTCGGTGGTGGCGCCGGCCAGGGCGGTGGTTTCGGCCACAATGGTTTTCTGAATTACCTTTATTTTTTTACTCAGCACCGAACTTAAAATTCCCAGAATCGGCACCGCCGAAAAATAAACCGGCGCAATAAGCCAGTAAACATTTATGGCATACACCACCACGAAAATAATCCCGATCAGCGAAGTAAACAGTACGTTAATAAAGTTGGAAATCAGCTTTTCGACATCGGTGCGTACTTTCTGCAGTTTACCCAGGGTTTCGCCGCTGCGCTGGTCTTCAAAAACCGAATAAGGCAAATCCAGGGAATGGCGCAGGCCATCGGAATAAATCTGGGCGCCCAGCCGCTGGGTAATTACGTTTACATAATAATCCTGAAAAGCTTTGGCAATCCGCGAAACCATGGCTACGCCCATCGCCAGTAAGATTAAGTGTTCCGGCACCTTTAAAAAATTCGGTAGTGCGTTATTTGTAGTTTCTGGGTAACGGCTGCGGTGGCATAATCATCGATTATTTTGCGCAGAATAAGCGGATCGAGCAAAGAAAAGATCTGGTTGATGGCGGCCAGCAGCAAAGCCAGGAAAACCAGGAACCGGTATTGCTTTAAATAATTGAATAAGCAGTTTCATAAAATTACCTTTGTTTAAAAGTTAAAGGTAGGCAGAAGCTTCCGATTTACAGAAACTTAAACTTCAATAATAAGTAAGCAGAATAGTTTTGCCGGAAGGCCCGAACCATCTCAAATTTATTAATAAAGTATGTACAATTTAAAGATCATTTCTTCCAGTGTGCGGCCCACCCGCAAAGGCCCGCTGGTAGCAGCCTGGATCGCGGAACAGGCCCGCCAGCACGGTAGTTTTAAGGTTGAAGTTTTGGACCTGGGCGAAATAAACCTGCCCATGATGAACGAACCCAACCACCCGGTCCAGAAAAAATATACCCACGAACACACCAAAAAATGGAGCGCCAAAATAGAGGAAGCCGAAGCCTTTATTTTTGTAACCGCCGAATACGATTTTCATTACCCGGCGCCTTTGCGGAATGCCCTGGAATACCTTTACTCCGAATGGGGCTATAAAGCGGCCGGCATTGTAAGTTACGGGGGCGTTTCGGCCGGCACCCGGGCGGCTAAAAACCTGATGGGCGATCTGCCCTGTTTTAAAATGGTACCCTTAACCGACATGGTAAATTTCCCGTTTTTCAGCAAAATGATAAACGACCAAAACGAATTTAATCCGCCGGAAATTTCCGCCAAATCTGCCACCACGCTATTGAATGAACTGGCCCGCTGGACCAAAGGCTTAAAAGCGATCCGGGAAGACAATAAATAATAGGAAAGCACGTTCCATACCCTCAGCCTTCAGAAATAAATTTAGGAATAAGTAAAGCATGAATAAGATCAAAGTAGAGATCTGGTCTGATGTGGTTTGCCCGTTTTGTTACATTGGTAAACGCCGTTTTGAGCAGGCCTTAGAAAAATTCGGAAATTCGGAAAACGTGGAAATTGAGTGGCGCAGTTTTCAGCTGGACCCGGAGGTAAAACCGGTTCCGGGCATGACCATAAACGAATACCTGGCCAAAAGAAAAGGGGTAAGCGTAGCCGAAGGAAAGCAAATGAACGACTATATGGCCCAAATGGCCAAAGAGGTAGGATTGCATTACGACTTCGATAAAGCCGTGATTACCAATACCACAAATGCTCACCAATTGACGCACCTGGCTAAAAAACACGGTCTTCAGGATAAAGCGGAAGAACGGTTCTTTGCGGCTTATTATACCGAAGGAAAGGATCTGAACGATCCGGAAGTGCTGGTGTCTTTAGGTCAGGAAATTGGCCTTCCAATAGCAGAGATCCGGGAAACGCTTCAAAATGATACTTACAAAGAAGCGGTGCAACAGGACCAGTACGAAGCGGCTCAGGTAGGAGTACGGGGAGTGCCTTTTTTCGTATTCAATAACAAATACGCCGTTTCCGGCGCCCAGCCCGCAGAAGTTTTCTTAAATACCCTGGAGCATGTCCGGAAGGAAACCGAAAAGGCTGATCCTGAGGTAAATTCTGCTCAGGATGCCAATGCCTGTGAGGTTGATGGGAATTGCTAAGCTAATAAAAAACTTTTACCTGGATGGGAGCCGGTTGTATTTTTATGGTTAAATTGCCCCGGAATGAAGCAAACCGTTTAAGTAAAGCTGAGCAGAAAGCTTCCAAATTTACAGGGTTAATTCCGAAGCCTTAAACAAAAGCTACCTGCCTGTTCCGGAAGCGTATACGTTTCTGAATATTTTTAATGGCTAACCGGTTTAAAAACGCCTTTTTTTTATGAAAACGGCAAATAATTTGAAATTGCCATATTACTTTTTAATTTTTTTGTTAATTTTAGAATCACAAACTTTTCAACAATAACCAAAAAACAACCCACTAAAATTCAATATTTACTTAAGATGAAAAAAACTGTACTTACTTTTTTTGCTGTTGCTGCTTTAGGACTTCAGGCAATGGCCCAGGGCTCTGCCTTCTGGGATCCGCAGGCGCTTCCATTTGCTGCTGCTTCCCGCGGTATCCGCGATATTGACATTACCAGCGCTACCAATGCCTGGGCTATTACTTACGATGGATCTGGTGCAGCTGCACCTACCCAGGATTTTGCCAGAACAATTAACGGAACTACCTGGACAACCGGTACTATTCCCGGTGCCGCTACCTATGCCTTCTCCAATCTTTCTGCCGTAGATGCCAATAATGCCTGGGTAGCTATGTATAACGATGCAACCGGTGGAGGAGGCCGTATTTACAGAACATCAGATGGTGGCACAACCTGGACCCAGCAAGGAACAACTTTGTGGGCCAATGCTGCCTCATTCCTGAATATTGTGCACATGTTCGATCTTAATAACGGTTGGGCCCAGGGAGACCCAATCAACGGTGAGTTTGAAATGTATACAACTACCAACGGTGGTACTACCTGGACTCTGGTACCGGGAGCAAACATTCCTAACCCAACTGCCGGCGAATATGGAACTGTTGACGTTTTCACCACGGTAGGTAACAATATAATTTATTTCGGTACTAATAAAGGCCGCATTTTCAAATCAGTTGACGGTGGCTTAAACTGGACTTTAGGTGGTGCTACTACTTTAACCGGTATTGAAGATATCGCTTTCAGCAACGCAACCAATGGTCTGATCACGCAGGGTAGCGACTTAATGCGCACTACCGATGGCGGTACTACCTGGACCCCGGTAATTTATACCGGTATGCTTTATGGCAGCGACCTGAAATACGTACCAGGTACTGGTAACACGTTTGTTTCTACCGGCGCTGCAACTGGTTTCTCCGGTTCTTCTTACAGCACCAACGGCGGTTTAACCTGGATCGATTACGACAATGGTTTCCAGCGTACGGCTCTTGATTTCTTCAGCCCAACTGTAGGTTATGCCGGCGGTTTCAGCTCTGCTACTACGGGTATGTTTAAATTCTTAGGCACCGTTGTTAGCGGCATCAACAATTCAGAATTCAGCAAAGCGGTTTCAGTTTATCCTAACCCAAGCAACGGTATCTTCTCTATTGAAATGCCTGCTACTTTAGATAAATCTGCTTCCATTAACGTAACCGATGCTTTAGGCCGCGTAGTTTATTCTAAAAACGAAAAACTGAACGGTGCTTACAGCGGTCAGTTAAACCTGAGCAACCTGAGCAAAGGCGTTTATGTGCTGAACATCAAAACCGGCGAAAACATCTCTATGCGCAAACTGGTTATTGAATAGTCAGAACCATAATACCATAATTAAAAAAAGCCATCCTGAAAGGGATGGCTTTTTTGTTTTTCCGGAATTTGAATAGCAGATTTTGGCTATCAAACGGTAGGCAATTGGGCTCTAAAAGTCAGGTAACAGAAATGATCAGATTACGAAGGAAGTTAGCAACTTTAACAGGTTCAGGCTTTTCCTTTGCGCAGTTCCAGCACGGTAATTTCGGGCCAGATGCCAACCCTTCCGCTGAAACCAATAAAGCCAAAGCCCCGGTTTACGTAAAGTTTCCGGCCGTTTTCCGAAGCTAGCCCCGCCCAGGTTTTGTACCGGAACCGCGCCGGGCTCCAACTGCCGATGGGCGTTTCGATGCCGACCTGCATGCCGTGCGTGTGGCCGGATAAAGTAAGATGAATTGGCGTGGGGTGTTTCTTTACAATTTCTTCCCAATGCGATGGATCGTGGCTTAGAAGGATTTTAAAGGCATTTTTGTTTACCCGGCTTAAAGCTTGGGTTAAATCGCCTTTCTGGATAAATCCGGTTCCCCAGTTTTCTACTCCCAGCAATTGAATTTCTTCTCCGCCTTTTTTTAAAGTTACATTTTCATCTATAAGCAGCTTGAAGCCCATGGCGGCCTGGTGTTTTTTGAGGGCTTCTACATTGGCTTCTTCAGCCGCTTTACTGGGCCATTTGGCATATAACCCATAATCATGGTTTCCCAAAACCGAGAATTTACCGAACGGTGCTTTTAGTTTAGCCAGCTCCTGAATAAACGGTTCAACTTCAGTAGCCAGGTTGTTTACCATGTCGCCGGTGAAAACCAGCAAATCTGAATTTTGGGCCTGAACCAAAGCCAGGCCGCGTTTTACTTCAGCCATATCATCGAAACTGCCGGCATGGAAATCGGAAAGCTGGGTAATGGTAAAGCCGTCGAAAGCTGCCGGCAGGTCTTCGAAAAATAAAGTGAGCCGGTGGACTTTGTAATTGTATTTCCCTTTGGCAATGCCGTAAAGAAATGCGCCCAAATTTAAACCCGCTAAAATAAAAGCCGCCTGACTAATGAATTTCCGGCGATCCGGCAAATATGACTTCTCACCCGCAGTTTCCGTTTCTTTTCGGCTGAAAATAAGCCGGTAAAGTCCAACGAACACACGGCCCAGATCTTCGGCGAAAAGGAAAACCACGAAAATGAGTTTGGTTACAAAAAACGCTATAAACAAACTCATTACCCATTTTACAAAGGCGTTATCTATTCCCGCAGAAAATCGCTGATTAATGGCAAACATAAAGCAGCCGGTAAACAAGATAAAAAATAACCAGTAACCCCAATGCACCAGTTTTCGAATGCTTTCCGATTTCCAGGAAGCCGTAAGTTTTTTAAGGCCCTGGAAGGCGTAAAAATCCAGTATAAGGGATAGAAACCCCATGAAAAATATGAAACGACGCATAATTGTTTATAAATTCCGATCAGCAACAGCATTCGGAAAGGCAGTTGTGAAAATAAGAAGTAATTTAACGTTAACGAAGGCAGCGAAATTGCAAAAGTAAGCTATTCAGAAAGGAAAAAGATCTTTTAAAAGTAAGCTGAATGAAATTCTTTAACCGGTAAAATCAGCTATAGTTTTGCCCCGAAGCCTAACCGGAACCAGAAAATACAATTTAACCGGTTAAAAGGTCGTTTAAAGGTTATACAAAATCCTTTTCCAAAACCTATCTTTTCTGCCAAACAAATCCTAATTTGAAGCAAGCTTACTGAATTTACAGAACCTACTTACAAAAAGGGAACGATATGTTTAAATCAATTTCAGCTGGTTTAGCCTTTTTGGTTTTTACTTCTATAATAAGTTGTAAAAATAACGGTTCCAATTCCCCGGCCCGTAAATTAAATTTTGAAGCTTTCGGGAGATACTGGTACCAGGGCAAAGCGGAAATAAACACCTACAATCTGGAGCAATACCGCTACGGCGAAAAGCGGCAGGGAGAAGCGGTGATGATCTTTGTAACCGAAGATCTTTCGCGCGAAAAGCAAGTAAAGCTGGATGCACCCGAACAAAATCAGGAAGATGCCCAAAAAGTATTAAAGCTGAATTTTACTAAGAAATTTGTAACCGGCGTGTACCCTTATTCTATGATGCTTTCCACTTTTACGCCCGTTTACGATAGCATTCCAGCCGTTAAAATTACCGCCAGTTGCCAGGAATGGTGCGGCCAGACCTATACCCAGCTTAATTATCGAAACGGTTCTTATAAAGCGGCGCTGCATTCTTACTTCGAAAAAGAAGGCGATCTGGAAATTAAAATCAACGCCTTAGCCGAAGACGACCTCTGGAACCTGATCCGCTTAAACGCCCAACACTTACCGGTAGGGGAGCATAAAGTACTTCCCGGCCTGTTAGATCAGCGTTTTACCCACGAATCTTTTGAAGGCAGGAAAGCAACTATTTCGGTGGAACCCGGGGCAACAGACCAGGCTGGTTTCAGCGCGACGCAACTTCAAACCTGTATTGTTTCCTATAAAGATTACCCCCGAGTTCTTCGCATTCATTTTACCAAAGCTTTTCCTTTTGAGATTGTGGGTTGGGAAGAGTTCCGGAAAACTGCTGATGGGAAAGAAGAAGTGAGCCGGGCTACCCGGAAAGTCGTAAGAATGCTGGATTACTGGAATAAAAACAATAATGAATCAGAGCCCTTGCGGCAGGAATTGCAGTTACACGACTACAATTAACCCTGTTTTAAATACGGGAAATAATTACACAAGGGAGGAGATTCTCCCCTCAAGGGGAGAGTATCGGGAACCCTGAAATTTTAAAATCGACAGTCTGAAAAACTTAAATGAGCCAGTTTAACGGCAGATTGTAACTCTTAACGTGGTTCTTAAGTAGGAACCAAATACTCTTCTTAACGCTCCCTCCACTTTATGCGAAAAAATTCCCGTATAATCTTCCCGCTTAGCCTTCTGGTGCTGGCTTTACAGTTTTCCTGCTTCTCCCGCAAAGACCAGGGAACTGAAGAAACTTCCACTGAGCCAGCCCAAACCGAAGAAACTACCAAAACACCTACGGAAACATCAACCAAAAACGGTACCGAAACACCTGCAAAAACCTCCGTTCAACCAAGCCAACAGATCCAGAAGGTAAATGTTTTCCTGGAAGCATCCGGCGGGATGGTTGGGTTTATGCCCCGCGGCGGCGCAGCATCATCAGCCACACCTTTTCAGAATAAAGTTGCCGGATTGTTCACCGAAATCAATTTCAACAAAGCAGTTAGTAAGAAAGATTACTATTATATTCTGGAGAAGAACGCTCAATCGCTGTTGCAAAAATCAAATTACAATGACTTGCTGAAAACGGTATCCTCCGGCATCGAAAAACCCGCACTTGGTACTGAACTTCCTGAAATGCTGGAAGGTATTTTAAAAGAATCAACGAAGGATAATGCGGTTTCAGTAGTGATCTCTGATTTTATTTACGGGCCAGCCGACAAGTCCAAATTTGCCATTATTCCGCAATTGATAAGAGGTGCTTTGAACGAAGCTTCTAATAGAGAACAGGTTATTTCGGTTTTCGGCTTTCAATCAAATTTCAGCGGTAGCTTTCACCCAGCGGTAAAAACGCCGGTTGCTAAACGCCAACTTAGCGGTGTTAAAATGCCTTATTACGTTTGGGTGATCGGGAAGCAGGAAGATGTGTTGGCTTTCAACCAGAAAGTATTAAAAACCCTTCCCGATGAGCAAGCCCATTTCGGATTTAACCGTTCGGTTCCGGAATTTGAAGCGCTGACCAAATATAACCCGAAAGGAAATGTTTATTGTTCGAGCCGGAATCCGGAGGCGGGTTGCAAAGCAATAACGCTTGATCCCCAGAAAGATACGCCGGTAGAATTTGAGATCGGGGTGAATTTAGAGAACTATCCGGGGCCGCTGCAAAGTTCCGATTATTTAAAAAATAATTTGGAATTCGCCGGAAGAGGCATAACTGGCACAATTCTTTCTGTAAAAAAAGCAGATGCCAAAACCAAAGGCAGCCCCACCTTAGAAAAGTATTCGCACTTTGTAAGGGTAAGGGTTACCGAAGCATCGGCCAAGTCAGGTTCGTTGACCTTAACGCTGCCGGCGCAGGAACCAGCCTGGGTAAACCAATGGACCACCCAGAACGACAACGACCCGCAGAAAAATCCGGGTAAAACGTTTAAGCTGAACGAAGTGCTAAGCGGGGTGCAAAGCCTTTATGGCGAAACCTCCAAAAACGAATTCCAAATTCAAATTACTTTCAATAAAGGATAACAACTATGATCAAGTTTTTCACCGGCCTCTACGAATGGCTTTTGGGCCAGCCGCAACCACCCCAGGAAACCCTCAATTACCGCGAAGTTATATTCCCCAATTCCGGTTTGTTTATGCTGGGTTTCTCCCTTCTAATGGTTTTGATCTACTATTATGGCCTCAACAAAGCAATGAATTCGGGCTTATACCGGCCGCGGCACTGGGTAATGTTTTTGTTACTGAACGCCATAATTGTTGGCTTGGCTACGGTTGGTTACGCGCACAAAGAAGACGTTGAACCGCATTCCTACATCACCTGGCTGGCGTTTTTAAATGCCGTTTACAGCTTGGTAATTTTCTTAATCTTCTCCCTTTTATTCAAAGGAAAATCAACATTTGCTTACACTACGCCGGTAAAATGGCCTAATAAATAACCTCTATGGCAAAATTATTTTTATTCGGAATTGGCGGCACCGGTTCGCGCGTGATCCGGGCATTTACGATGCTGATGGCGGCGGGCGTGAAGTTGCAGAACTGCGATAAAGTAGTGCCCATTATTATTGATCCGGATTCGCAGAACGGCGATATGAACCGGACTGTAGAATTACTGAAAACCTACAAACGCATTCATAACCATCTGGGCAACCGTTCGGAAGGATTTTTCCACCAGGATATCAGCACCATTGCGAGCTTAACCGGTAAATCCGACGGACAAATTCCCGATAGTTTTACTTACAATTTCAGCGGCAAAAACAAAAGCTTCCGCGAATTCATAAACTACAGCCAGCTGTCGGTAGATAGTAAAGCGATGGTGGATCTTTTGTTTACGGATGAAAATCTGAGCAACAGTTTAGACGTTGGTTTCCGCGGCAGTCCGAACGTGGGCAGCGTGGTGTTGAACGACGTGATGAACTCCGATATGATCCGCTATTTTGCTACGAATTTCCAGCAAGGCGACCGCGTATTTTTCGTGAGTTCGATCTTCGGTGGTACCGGCGCGGCGGGTTTTCCATTGCTGCTTAAAAACTTCCGCGATCATAATTCTGGCTTACCTAATACAGCGTTTTTAAACAACGCGGTAATGGGTGCCATCACGGTGCTGCCGTATTTTTCTTTGGAACAACCAAGCTCCGATGCCGCCAACCAGGGAGCAGATTTCATCGATTCAAATTCCTTTATTACCAAAACCAAAGCCGCACTTTCGTATTACCAGAATAACCTGCAGCACTTAAATGCGCTGTATTACATTGGCGATACGCCGGAACGTCCGTTGGCGAATAACCCAGGGCGCGCCGCGCAGCAAAACGATGCCCATTTAATTGAATTATTAAGCGCTTTGGCTATCGTCGATTTTATGGATTATCAGGACGACCAGCTGCAAGGCGAAATGCACTTCCACGAATACGGTTTGAAGGAAGATGCCAAAGACATTCACTTCGGTCATTTAGCTTCGGAAAGCAGGGAAAAAATTGCCAAAAAACTGATCCAGTTCCATTACTTCGACCAGTATTTTACGAACCACACCCCGGAAGATGCTGATGCGCCGTACGTAAAAGCTACTAACCTGAACAGCGCAATGCGAAACGATGCGATCTTCAAAGAACTGCAGCAGTTTTTACGCTCCGACAAATACGGTTTCCATAAATGGCTGAAAGAATTGCGCAGCAACAAACGCGCCTTCGAAGCCATCAATCCGGAAGAAAAAGACTTCAATCGGATGGTAGCCGATAAAACCATCGAAACTTCTTTCTTCGATAGCGGCCTGAAACCAAAAACCATTCTTAAGGAAATCAGCGACCTGCACCTGAAAGAAAAAGAACCGGATACGTTCAAACGAACCATCAGAATATTTGAAGGCGCCACCCAGAATATGGTGGAAGAGAAGCTGAAGTATTGACCCCACCTAAATCCTCCCCTAAAAACAGGGGAGGACTTTGATCGGGAATTGTAATTTAACAAGTAGTTTTTAAGGTAAAAACCATAGCGTTTTTAAGCTGGTTTTTCTGCTGGCGCAAGTGTTAAGCCGAAGGCGTCACTTGTGACTTAAAAATGCAGGTAAGTCTTCAGACTTGCGTAACCGGGAAAGTAAATTATCATTTATTGGTTTCACGGAAGTCTGAAGACTTCCAATCATAAAAAGGCACAAGTGACGCCTTCGGCTTAACACTTGCGCCAGAAAAAAAATAAAACATTTCACCAAAAAACTCCCTCCCCCTGAATTAGGGGAGGGCCGGGGTGGGGTCAACATTTAAATTTTTAAAGATATGCCTAAAGTACTTCGTCTTCACCAGTTAGGCCAGAACGTGGAAGGTTGGCAGCAAACCAACCAACTCACCAGCACCGAAATTAAAGATATTGAAGATGGCGCCGGCGCCAAAGCTACCAAGCTGAGCACGTCCATTCCTACGCCGTTTGCCCGGATGCATTTGTTCGAAACAGCGTTCGATTTTGTAGCGCGCGAAAAAGGCCATTCCACCAATTCGGTTTACCATAAAATGGTGTCGCAGTTCTGGGATCTGTGGGAATTGCTGTTCAACTACGAACTGTATATGCAGGGCGAACAGAAAATTATTGTGCGCCGTTGGAACCGCGATAAAGAGATCGACCTGATGCTGCGCAATCCGGGTTCGGAATTGCTGGGCAAAACGTTGCAATTATTTGCGCAGTCCGATTCCCGCTTCCGCAACTTTTCCGATCTGTACACTTTCTACTTCGAATACACGGCCGGAAATGGTGAAAGAAGACAGCAATTATTAGGTGGCACTTCGCCGTTTACCTTGCTGTTCGTTTCGCCAACCGTAACGGCCTTGCCAATTGAGCGTCTGCAAAGCAAAGGCAAATATTTCGACGGACAATTTGTGCCACTGGAAGAACGCGACCAGGCTTTCCGCGATTTTGTGTACCACCAGTTCAGCGCTAACCGCGAGTTTGCGTTGCAGTACCCGCACGTGTACCACAGCCTCGACCAGAGCCGCCTGAATATGATCGCGATGGATGGCTCCGTGGACGTAAACAACTATGGCAAGCTGATGGATTTTGAAGGTAACCCGGTGAGCGCCGGCCATTTCCCATTCCTGATCCAGCACAATGCCGTTAGCTCCGATATCGTTTCCGATCTGTTCATAAAACCAACCAAAACGCTTTTGGAACGCGCGCCGATTGTGCTAAAACCAAAGCTGCGTTTTGTAGGTCCGACCAAGTATTTGAACAAGTTTTTGTGGGAAGATAAAACCGGCGACGAAGTGCCGTATGCCGATAACCGCGTGCTCGACGAGAGAACCTTGCCGGGCAAAGGCGTGCGTTATCCATACCTCACTATCAACGATTTCCTGGAAGAGACTTTAATTGAACTGCCGTACGAAATTAACCAGGAACGCTTCCATTGCGGACAGGTGAAATTCCAGCCGGGCACCGATAAAACGTTCTCGTATTTACTGCCGCTAACCAGCCGTTATTTCGAATATTTCACCGAAAAAGATCTTGCCGATCACCTTACTTTCAGCATCGATCTGAACCACGTAAAAGTTACCTTAAAGGTGCCAGTTACGAACGGCAGTGAGATCGTTTTTGAGCGCAGTTACTACACCAATCCGCAGAACCCGAAAGACAAAAACGGTATGGAAATTCCGGAAAAAGGTCTTATTGTGAAGTCGCAAATTGGTATTGGCGTGTTCCCTTTTTACAAGGTAATGCACCAGCCGCAATACAACGATTTTTACAAGGTAATGCTGATAGACGAAGAGCTGCAGCCGGGTATGATCACCAAACAATACGAGCTGAAATTCTATCTGGGCAACCACGTTTTAAATGCGGAAGGTGGCACCAAACGCGTTACAATGACGGAGCGTTCGCAGAAAAGTGAGCAAACCGTAGGCAGCAAATATTACGAAGTAGAAGGCACGCATTTCGATTTTGCGGAAGTTTCCTGTCCGGGAAAATTCAACGGCAAAGGTTTGTTTGTACCGAAATACCAGGAAATAAATCCGGGTACCAAAAGCTTCACGTTTGCCGTCGATTTCGGAACTACCAACACCTACATTGCTTACACCGATGCGCCGGGCCAGGACCCGAAACCGTTCTCCATTGGCGCAAAAGATCTGCAACTGGTAATGCTGAACAAACCTTCCAATGAGCCGGGCTTAACCGATTATATGAAGTACGTTCGCAAAGGTTTTGGCCAGTTGGTTACCGCCGAAACGGTTACCAAACGCGAGTTTATGCCGGCTATATTAAACGAAGGCGGCTCGCCGTACCAGTTCCCAATGCGCACCGCAACCTGCGAATCGCCGAACTTCAACAACCAGCCGACTTCCATTTTCGGGAACATCAACATTGGTTTTACCATCAACACCGATGCCGATGCCTACGAACATTATCACACCGATTTGAAATGGTCGGAAACGCTGAACCCGAACGGCCAGCGCCGCATTCACGCATTCTTTAGAGAAACGATGATGCTGCTGAAAAACAAAGCAGCGCTGAACGGCGGCATTATTGAGAACACGAAAGTGGTTTGGTTTGCGCCGCTCAGCTTCAATGTTTTCTCCAAGAATCTGTTCCAGAACGATTGGGATGAAGTGTATCAGAAAGTTTTCAAGAACAACCAAACCACGCTTTGCATTACCGAATCGGTGGCGCCGTATTACTACCTGATGATGAAGGGAACCGTGGTGCCGAGCCGCGAAGAAAGCCTGGTAAACATCGATATAGGTGGCGGTACAACTGACGTGCTTTTATATGCGAACCAGAAACCGGCTTACAGTTTCTCGTACCGTTTTGCGGGCAACGACCTGTGGGGCGACGGTTACGCGCAGGTGCGCAGCGGCAAAGACAACGGCCTGATGCAGTACGGCAAAGACCAGATCGTGAATTTACCGTTGCCATCGGACCAGCTCGAATACAAGAAATACCTGATGAGCGCACTGAGCAATTCCAGCTTTGGAAGTGCAGATATTGTGAGTTTGATGTTCAACTACGACGAAGTGTTCAACTATAGCAAAATGCTGCAGCAGGCCCGTTCGTTGCGGTTAGTTTTCTACCTACACTACGGTGCCATAATTTACCAGTTAGCGCAGGTGTTAAAGGCCACCCAGATGCAGGTGCCGCGTTACATTTGTTTCTCCGGAAGAGGAAGTTTGTACATCAAAATTCTGAGCGGCGGACCAAATATGGCGGGCATCGAAAAGCTGACCAAAGCCATTCTGCACAAAGTTACGGGCACTGAACCGGCCGCTAATTTCAAGATAATCTTGGTAGATAATCCGAAGCAAACCACGGCCCACGGCGGCGTACTTTCCGTGAACGACAGCAACATTGCTAACCTCCCGGAAATTCCGATCATCACGCCGCTGGGAACTGCCGACGACAGCACGCATTTAAAAGGCCTGAAAAAAGGTGCCCTGGATTCAACCATAAAAAGCGAAGTTCTGGCCAACGTAAATGCCTGCTTGAAACTGCTTTTGGAAGACGACGATGTGGCTCCGCTGATGAAGCAATTGGGCATTGAAGTGAATCCTGAATTCGTAATGCCATTCCTGCAGGAGCAGGTGGCCGACAGTATGACGATTGGTATTAACCAGCTCGAAAAGCAACTGCCGGATCAGGAATTAATTCCGGAAACGATGTTCTTCCTGGCCTTCAAGCAATCGCTTTATGCGCTGAGCAAAGAGTTGTATGCGCGGCAGGGCGTTAAGGAATCAGTTTCTCACTAAGTTAGATAATACTCAAAATCAACAATGACCTTGGACGATGTTTTAGAAATAGGAATTGACGATCAGGAGAGACTTTATCTTAAACCTGAAAAAGAAAAATTCACTTTGATCTATCGTTCTGCAACTGAAGTTCACTGGGATAATAATGGTGCATTTTTATATTCACCTAAACCAAGGGAATGGAGTTATCTTGATTGGTATAAACATATCGTTAGTGTCGCACTAGACGAATATGGATGCAAATTAAAATTAACTTCAAAAACTAATTGGCAAAATATTCCAGTTGATTTAAAGGATGAGATTGTTGAGTTTGATAAAGTATTCTAAAAAGAACAGATTGCCTAACGACCTATTAGCGTAAGCTTTAGCTCCGTTTAAACTAACAATAATTCCGAAACCGGATGCGCGTAATTTTAAGTTTGCTTTTTTGCTTTTTGGTAAGTTTTCAGGTATCAGCTCAGGGCTTGGAGTATGCGGTCGCGAACGACGACCCGCTCCAGGCCCGGATCTGGCACCGCGCCTTAAACTGGATCTATGAAGATAATAACCGGACCACGCCGGAAAAACAACGCTTCACAGTTCCAAAGGTCAGCGATATCAGTTTGAAGAAATTCGAAACCGACCTGAAAAATGCCAGCGCCAAAAACCAGGACGGTTACAATTTCTACCCGAAACTTTTCCTTCCGGTCGCGCAACGCCTTTACAGATCGAGCAGCGAACTGGTGAATTCCGAAATGTTGATCAAGGAAATTGTAAAGGAAGCCGGCGTAAAACCGGGCCGCGATACGGTAAAATTAAAGGAAGCGCTCACCACCTTCGTAAGCAAAACCGAACCGAAACCGGAAGAAGTTGCCAGCGCGCAAACGCAAACGGTTCAGGAACCGGTGAATACGCAGGTCGCACCGCCGGTAGTTGATACGGCCGCGGCAAAAGAAACAAATAAGTCTGTACCATTTGATTTTGATACCCCTATGGTTCTTAGTTTAATAGCATTGGCTTTGGCCGCCTGGGCGCTGTTGCGCACGTTTGGCCGGAAGCCGGAAGCAGCAGTTGCTGCGTCCCGAAATTACAGCACGTCAACCGGCGCGGAAGTAAACGCTACGTCGAATTCGAAAAATCTGAACGCTATCCATAAAGACCTGAAAACCCTTCGGGACGAAATTATTAGGTTGAAAAAAGAAAACGAACGGCTGTTGAATAAAATGGCCGGCGAAATAGAGGAAGTCCGGAATTCGGTTTCTTCAAACCAAATTTCTTCGCAAAATTCGTATCAAAATCAACCTCAAAATTCACCGCAATTTCAGGAGCCAACTTACCAACAACCTGCGCCGCAAAACCAGCTTCAGGATTTAAGCCAGCCGGCCGGTTATGCGCAGCCAACGTTTGAAATTGAAGACGATCATTTGATTATGGAAACCGAAAATACCGAACCAGTTATTGCCGAAACGAACTTCACGAAGTACGCCCGCGTGCCCGAAGATTCGGTGATAAAAGACCGCGATATGCACGCCGACCGTAACGATAACTGGTCGTTCATCGAGGTCACCGTTTCGGACCCGAATGCGCAAAAAGCCCGGTTCCGGATCAACCCGCACATCAACCACGCGTTAGCCATTAATAACAGTTTAGACCGCCTCGAAAACGCCTTCGATTTTCCGCGCACCGCCAACAAAGCCACCAACATCGTAAACCAATCCGACGGTGAACTGGTACGCGTACCGCAAGGCTGGAAAATTGAAAAACGCGCGAAAATTACGCTACAATAAGATTCTATGAGCATTACCGCAATTATCGAACTTCTAATAATTGCCGGCATCGTGGCAGCGCAGTTCCGGATCTTCGGCAAAAATACCGGCCGGATCCGCAGCCTGGCGCAGCTTTACCCTTCGCCCCAAAACCTGCGCATTGAAGAAGTAGATTTTACTAAACGTCCTGAAACGCCAAAACCGCCTACCGGAAGTTCATATAACGGTCCGTTCGAAGCCTTGCTGGCCGGCGAGCCGTTTACCTCGGCCAACTACCCGAACGCTATCCAAAAGGTCGTAGAAAGTGATCCGTACACCATTGCGGTTTCGGTTACCGGTCTGGATGAAAAAGCGCTGAAAACCGAATACAACATTTCCACCGAAAGCCTGAAAAAGAAAATTCAGGAAGGCGCGATTCAGTTTCAAAACGCTATCACTTTTCGCGAAAAAACTGCCGAAGTTCAACCCGAAATTTCTACCGAACCAAGTCGCACTGCCGATTTAATTCGCGCCGAAAATGCCTCTCCGGAATTCCGGGAAATTGTAAACGATACGAACGAATATTTAGAGAACAACAAAGGCGCCGCCGCCGATTTCAACATCCTGAAAGACATTTCGGAACGGTATTCCGAAGCCCTCGATAACGAAGTGCAGGCCGGTATTGCCACGCCTTTGTACATTGGTTTGCTGGGTACGTTTATTGGCGTAAGTATGGGTTTGGGAAGCCTGCTTTTAGGCAAAGATTCCGAAGCCGGCGGCTCTTTTATTACCGACGAAGGGATTCGGAATTTCCTGGCCGGCGTGGTGATCGCGATGATCGGAAGTTTCGGCGGTTTGCTGCTAACGCTGCGCGGAAATTCGGCCTTAAAAGATGCCCGCAGCCAGCGCGATAAACTCAAAAATGCCTACTACACATTCCTGCAAAAACGCCTGCTACCCAAACTGAATTCCGATATGGCGGTGAGTTTGGGCAACCTAAAATCGGTGCTGGATTCGTTCAATCACGATTTTCTGGAAAAGGTCGCCAACTTTCAACCCATCATTGCCAGCCTTACGGATAACATTACCATTCAGAAAGATTTTATTCATAAGCTGAATGAGATCGGGTTTACGCAAATGGCCAACGCCAGCATCCAGGTTTTTGAAAAAGTTAAGGAAAGCGAAGAAATGTTCAGCCGGTTTTTAGGCTACCAGAAAGCGCTGAATAATACCTTGGAAAATGGTAGCGAAATGGCCGGAAAAGTCGGGGAGGTTTTAGATAGAATGACCAAGCTGGAAGAAGCTTTCAACCTCGTTCCCGGTTACCTCGCCAAACACGACGAAGCCATTATGCGCCAGGTCCAATTCTTCGACCGCCACAAACGTGAACTCGATAATATTGCCAGCCGCGTAGAACAGAATTTCGACAAAGACGCCGACCAGATCTCCAAGTTTATGGATATCCGGATGGACCAACTGGAACGCGACGCGCAGAACGCTTACGAACGTTGGCAGCAACATTTTCAGCAGCTTAACCAGGACAATATTTACCAGAAGATCCTGGATTATATGCAGCCTTTTCAGAAGCTGAACGAACAACAGGAAGCCTTAAATACCCAGCACAACCAACTAGCCAAAACGGTAGAAAAAAGCAACGACCGCCTGCTCAAAAAACTGGATCAGGATTCCGAATTGCAACGCACGTTGGCTGCCCAATTAGATGTAACCACTAAACTTTTAGAAGAAGCTACGCGCCGCAATCGTCTGCAGGTGGTTATGGATAAAGTTTTCGGAACGCCGGAGAATTATAAGCCTTATGGAAAAAACAAATAGGGATTTTTTCTGGCCCAGTTACGTCGATCTGATGACGGTGCTGTTCATCGTGATGCTGGTAATGTTCGTGCTGAGCTACATCCGGTTCAAAGGACAGGAGCAGGAAAATATTTCAATGATCAAAGAGCTGAACATTGAGCTGCAGGAAAAGAAAAAACTCGACGAAATTAAAGATGCCTTAGCCCGCCTGGAAGGAAATTATTTCACCTATAACGAAACCTGCAAACGCCACGAATTAAAAGGCAATATCAACTTCCAGACCGCCAGCGCCAAAATAGAAGACCGCTACAAAAGCCACCTATTAGCCGCCGGCCGCGAATTGAAACGCACCATTTCCACCATAAAACAAGACGGAGCTGACGTGAAATATTTAATTGTAATAGAAGGCCGCGCCGCCCGCTACAAAGACCGCAACGACTCCCGCAACGTCACCGAAAAAGAATTCGCCCGCGATCTGAGTTATAAACGTGCTTTATCGTTGCTTCAATTTTGGGAAAATGCTGGTCTTGATTTTTCGAACGAACAATTTGAGATCATTGCTGCCGGAAGTGGATTTGAAGGGGCTTGTCGGTTTATTGGGGCCAGGGAAGGAGATAATAAGCGGTTTATTATTCAGATTTTACCGAAGATTGGGGTAATTAAACCAAGGGGAAATTGACCCCACCTAAATCCTCCCCTAATTCAGGGGAGGATTTGAGTAACTTTTTACAATTTGTCACCCTGAGCGTTAGTGAAGGACCTCGTTGGCGGCAAGTAGTATTTGCTTTTTAAGCTCAAAACCATACCATTTTCCGTCATCTCGACAGCAGGAGAGATCGCCTGGAGACGGTAGCGCAGCCAGAAAAAATGGTAGTATCAACTGGATGAGATCTCTCCCTGCGGTCGAGATGACTTTAGTTTTAGGCTCTAAACCCTACCATTTTACCGATCCAGCACCAAACCCAAAGAGAACTGGATAAGCAATTTCTCTTCCGCAGAATGGCCGAAAAGTACATTTAGAGCATAACGTTCTTCTAAAGGAGCAACATAAAAACCTGCCCCATAACCGTGGTGCCAGCCACCATTGTCAGTTCCTTTAAACCATACTTTCCCCTGGTCATAGAAGGTTACTACCCCGTAATAAAACGGCAAAATGGAAGTACGTACCCGGCCTAAATGGAAGCGCAATTCGGTATTCAGGTAAGAAGAGCGGTCGCCGAAAAAGCGGTTGTTTACGTAACCCCGAAGATTATCACGCAAACCCAGGGAGGTGTATTTGTAGAAAGGCAGGTCTTCGCCGTAGTTTTTGGCTCCGCCCAATTTGGCAACCAGGGTTATAGGTAAATACAGCCGGGCTGTACCAAAATATTGGGCATAACCGGAAGTTAAACCAAACGCATTTTTCTGACGGTTCATTCGCTGGTAAGAATAATGCTGAAAGTTAAACCGAAGGCCTTTTAAGGTAAAATTCTGGTTGTCGCGTAGGTCAAAATCAAGTTCGGCAAAACCGCCGGCCAGGCTTTCCCGGCCAGTGGTTAATTCCTGAAAGATCTGTCCTTCTAAAATAGTGCCCGGTTGCGGAGTGGAAGTTAGTTGTTCAACCAAAGGTCCGAACCGGAACCGGCTTTTGCGCAGGAATCTGGTTTGCGTAAAGGCCGAAAAAGTGACGCCTTTGTAGCGGGCCCGGTAAAAATTTCCGTCAAACTTCTTTTCGTCTTTGGTGGTATTATTGCCCAGCCCAAAAAAGTTGTAAAACGGAAAATAGGAACCAACCGAAAGATCGCCGCCTACGCTCCAGGTTTTAAAAACGTTGTTCCAGATGGCGCCTCCGGAAATCTGAAAGGTACCCTGATCTGTGCCCCGGATATCAAAAGAATAAATGCGCTTTTCTTCTTCCTCCCGGAATAGGAATTTGCCGGCCCGAACGGTTAAAGATGCTCCCAACCCATCGGAGCGGTTGTAGATCAACCCAGGCAGGGGCGAAAAATAATTATACCGGAATTCCTGGCGGTTATAGGAATTGATGTTTATAGCATTGGAAGTAAGGTTTTTACTTTCCGCGCCAAGCTGCATTTCAGTTTTCGGCACATCGTAAACGCGGGTAAAATGCCGCCGCCCTGCTACGTTTGAATTATCGCGGATAATATCGGCGCCTTCGCCGCCGATTATCCGCACCAGTATGCTTTTTTCGCTGGAGCCGGTAACTTCAAAAACATCTTTGCCATCGAGCCCGAAAATTCGGATCTCTTTGGTTTCGGAAGGGTAAAAGGTGCGGTCAAAATAAGCGGTATCTTCCGGACCTTTGGTAAGTTTATCTTTCTCAAATTCCTGTACCCGCACACTGCCATCGGCATTGCGGGTTACCAAAAAATATTCGTTTTTGTTGGAGCCTACAATATCTACGATCTGCGCCAGCGCCAGGTAATAAGCATCCAGGGTTTTGGGCAGCGTCTTTATCCGGTTCTTTAGTTTAAAGCCTATCTCATTTCCCGAAACCGGGATCACTTCCCGGGGGGTAGCTAAAATGGCTTTATCGATAGTAGCTTCATCCATTTCGGCTTGTAATTCTTGGGCAATTTTCTGCCAGTCCTGGCGGGAAAGCGATTGCAATAAGGCGCGATCCAGGTGCCGGGCCTGGTAGTTTAAACTTCGTAAACCCTGGTAATCGTACCCGAAATTCTGGATGCTTGCCACGCCAAAGGGTTGGTCCGCCAGCCAGGGAAGAATGCCGTTCCAACGGGAAAAACTATGGTCGCGGTCCCGGGGAATTGGTTTATAGATCCTTTCGCCCGTTTTGGTATTGTAACCAGCCCAGCGCCAGTTGTCGTCGTGTTTGCCAAAATCGCCTACCCAGATATCGAAGGCCCGGGCTTTGCCAAAAGCATACGCATCAAGGCGGTTGTCGTGGTCGTCGTAAAGTTTCCGGAACAGGCCGAAAGTTCGGGTAATATCATCGGCCTGGGCAAAGCCTTTTTTGTTTTTGGGCGGGTCAGTGGGGCGTTCTTCCAGTAAACCTAACATTCCCGAAAAAGGAGACCGGAAGGGGCCCAATGCTTGGTCGTTCGGCATTACAAAAAGGCGGGGCCGGGCATGTAAAATATCGGTGGAATCGAGCAGCGCAGCGCAGATCAGAGCGCCATAGGGTGTGCCGGTAGCCATTATATCGCGGAGCACATTGGTTACAAACGTTTCGCGTAACACCAACGGCAAGGCTTTGATCGGGTCTTTTTCAACCGAGCGGAAAACAAATTCATCTCCGTTTCGGGCCTTTAACTTTAAGGAAGTTGTTTGGCGGCCGCCGCCCCGGCCAATGGGCACAAGGCCCCCGTACGTTCTTTTAAGGTCGAGCAACGAAACCTGAACCGGCGTGGTCCAGGTGGTGCGGTAAAGGGTACCAAAAGCCGTCCTTTTCAGCCAGTTGGCTTTGAATTGCGGACCTGGTATTTTAGTTACAAGCCCATTATTTATTTCCATATAAGTATCCGGAACCGAATCAGGTACGGGGCAGGGAACATACTGCCGGTTAACCGGCGCTACGGGCTGGGGCAGATCGGCACAGGGCGACTGAAACAGGGTTTTGGTAAAGATCTCCGATATTACCGGCCCGGCCATTTGTAAAAAATGCACCATCACTTCGCCGTTAGGGTAGTATTCCAGCTTCGCAAAACCGGTTTTAGCCGCATTAAAAATGGTTTCCGGACTTTTGCCCAAGGCTTCTTTTTGGGTTAAACTGCCGGAAATGATATGGTAGGTTTCATCAGATTCCAGCAGCTGTAAATTGTATTCATGAGCGGAAGCGTAAACCAGCCCGGGAACCTGTTTAAAGATCTTGCTTAGTTCTTCCTGGAAAGCGGCATATTTTACGTGGGCCATGTCGCGGGGCGTACCAATGTTCTGGCGGTAAGTGGCGTATATAGTGCCAAAAACCGGTAGCGGAAACCGGTTCCGGGGGTTCTTATCTGAAAAAGGGAAAAGGTGGGTTTTAAGCGTCATCCTACCACCATAAACGCCGGTAGAAATGATAGGGTGGTGGCCTACTACCAGCACATTACGGTTTTCCGCTTCGCTTACGGCTTCCTGCAATTCTTCCACAAATTCAGCCCGCGATAAGATCTTGCAATCGGTATCTGTAACTTCTGGTTTGTCGAACGGGTGCATCCACCAGGAAGAATTTATGGCCACAATGCGCAGATACGGGTTTATATCCAGGATCTCCGGGCCGGGGCAACCGCTGCCGGGCGTAAAACCATTTTTATATGGCAGTTTGGCGTTGACGTATTTTTCGAGCCTTTTTACCGCTTTCAGTCCTTCGCGGCCGGAGTTGTTCCAGTCTTTATCGCCGGGCAGAAAAATGATCTTTCCTTTGGGGTTATCTTTTACCAGGTTCAAAAGCAGATCGAGGCGGACAATCTGGTCGGGAGAAGGATTTTCGGGCCACCCGTTATTTAAAGCAATATCGCCCAGGTGAATTACCGTAAAGGGAAGCTTTTGGCCGTCTAATTCCTGTTTTAAAAGGGTGTAATTTTCGGGGGAAATTGCTTTGGTAGCAGTATTCCCGATAAGGTAAACGGGGTAAGGTTGATTCTGGGCAAAAACGGTATTAAAAAAGCATAAAAAAACAGCCAGCGGGAGAAGACGGAGCATAAAGCAATTCAATTCGGGAAATTCAAGCGGAAATTGGTCTGTTTACTCCTGAAAGGTTTTTAAAGTTATTTATGGAATTGTTGATTGTTAATTGTTAATTGAGAATTGGAAGTTTTTAAATGATACTAAATCATAGATTTTTAGAAAGCTCTTTAAAAGTCCTGTCATCCTGAGCGATAGCGAAGGAACTTGTTGGCTAAACGCAGAAACGCAGCCTATAAAAAGCAATTAAGAAGTAAAAGCCACAATTTGATCCCTCCCAAGAGCAGATCTTATTCCTAACCGCCAACAAGTTCCTTCGCTATCGCTCAGGATGACGCAAAAGAGGGGAAGAGGTGGACAATTACCAGCAATTATTAGCCAACCACCAACAACCAACAACCAACAACTATTTCGGCAGATTATCCAGGCTGCGCCAGAGGTATTTGCAGGCCAGGGTGCGGTAAGGTTTCCAGGGCTCGGCAATTTCCAGCATGCGGGCCTGCAGGGCTTTTTTTTCTTCGGTTAAGCCGTATTGTTTTTTGAACGCATTCTGAATTCCCAGGTCATCAAGCGGAAATACATCCAACCGTTCCAGGGCAAACATGAGCAGCATTTCGGCGGTCCAGCGGCCAACGCCTTTAATTTTGGTAAGGTGTTTAATCAGGGCTTCATCGTCTAAGTGGCTGATCTTTTCGGGTTCCAGTTCGCCGGAGATCTTAAATTCGGCTACTGCTCTTACGTAGCCCACCTTCTGACCCGATAACCCCACGCTGCGCAAAATTTCCGTTGGCTGCAAAAGTACTTCCTCCGGGTGCGGATAACCGTCGGGAAAAAGATTGATAAACCGCTGGAAAATAGTAGCCGCCGCTTTAACCGAAAGTTGCTGTCCTACCACAGAGCGGAGCAACGTCAGGTAAAAATCAGGTTCCGGCTGGAGTTCAATTGGAGCCAGGGTTTTGATAAGTTCGGCCAGAACCGGATCAGATTTTAAGTGTTTCAGCGCTTTGGTGTAGGACATGGGTTTTTTGGGGCGAAAGGATACCGTTTTAGATAGGTAATAATCCTGAAATTTAAGAAATGCTTTTTAAAACCTGGATGGTTTTTTCCAGCATGGCATCGTCAAAATCAAGGTGCGTAACAAACCGGATCTGCATGGGGCCGAAGCCGGAAGCCAGGATGTTCTGATTCTGTAGCAACGCTAAAAATGCATCGGGCAGAAAGCCTGGGCGCAAAGTAAAGATCACGATGTTGGTTTCTACCGGTATTATGCTTGCCGCGAAACTGCAGGTTTTTAAAGCTGCTTCCAGTTCTTTGGCCTTTCTATGATCTTCCGCCAAGCGGTCCAGGTTATTTTCCAGGGCATAAATTGCCGCGGCGGCTAAATAACCGGCCTGGCGCATGCCGCCGCCTAACGCTTTCCGGATGCGGCGGGCTTTTTTTATGTGCGCATGCGAACCTACCAATACCGAACCAACCGGTGTGCCTAACCCTTTGGAAAAACAGATGGAAATGGTGTCGAAGAATTTTCCGTGGTCGGCGGGTTTTTCGTTGGCGGCTACCAGGGCGTTAAAAACGCGGGCGCCATCCAGGTGCAAAGCCAGATTATTTTCGCGGCAAAGCTGGGCAATGGGGGCAATTTCGGAAGCCGTATAAAACGAACCACCACCTTTATTGGAGGTATTTTCCAGCGAAACCAGTTTAGAAGTTGGGTAATGGATGTTGTCGGGCCGAATGCCGGTTTTGATCTGGTCAGCAGTAATTTTGCCGCGTTCGCCAGCCAGTAAACAAACCGATGCCGCCGAATTAAAAGCAATGCCGCCGCCTTCGTAATTATAAATGTGGGCCGTCTGGTCGCAGATGACTTCGGAAAGTGGCTCCGTATGGATCTTTATGGCAATCTGGTTGGTCATGGTGCCGGAAGGGCAAAAGAGGCCGGCTTCTTTGCCAAAAAGGCTGGCGCAGGTTAATTCCAGGGCATTTACGGTGGGGTCTTCGCCGTACACATCGTCGCCGGTTTCGGCAGCGAACATGTACTCCAGCATGGCTTTGGTAGGTTTGGTAACGGTGTCGGAACGGAGATCTATGGGTTTCATCAGGATTTTTGGCGAATTTTGTTTTAAAATTAAAAATATTCTGTTACTTTTGCGTTCCAATTTTAACTATTGAAAGATGGCTATTACAAGATTAAAAAGAAAAGACCGTAAAAATAAAGCGAGAGCTAACAATAAGCAGGCTGTAATTAAGCAATTATTAAAGACGCCGGTTATCAAGAATGTAGACATTGACGAACTGAAAGCGCAGTTTGGCAAAGGCGGTGTTGTTAGCAACGTGAAAAATGCCATCTCTTCTGCTGCTCACGCAGTTGCCGATAAAGTTGAAGATGTTGTTGAAGCCGTTAAGGAAAAAGTAGACAACGTATTACATTCAGACGAAAATAAGGCTGCGGAGTAATTCCGTTTGTTAAAGCCTCCCGATCTTTTTGATCTGAATTGCTTTAGCAGTTTTTAAGGTAATTTCCATACTGTTTTTATAAAGAAAGGTGAACTCCCAAGGTTCGCCTTTTTTGCGTTTTTATGCTTTCTAACCAGCCCGCTTACCTAACTCTACCACCTGCAGGTTTTCAATTTTTCCGCCATTAATTTCGAATAAGATCAACGTACGGACTTTATGAAAACCGTGTTTGCCGGTTGCTCCCGGATTCAGGTGCAATAAACCCAGTTTTTTATCGGGCATTACCTTTAAAATGTGCGAATGGCCGGTAATAAATAATCCCGGCGGGTTCTGCTGGATCTCATTCCGGATATCGGGATGATAGCGGCCGGGGTAACCACCAATATGGGTCATAAGCACTTCCAGACCTTCGGCTTTAAACCGGTTTACTTTGGGATGAACCAACCTTATGCTTTGATCGTCGATGTTGCCATAAACGCCCCGCAACGGTTTTAAATTGGCCAGGGTATCTGAAACTTCCAGGTTGCCGAAATCGCCGGCATGCCAGATCTCATCGCAATTGCTTAAGTGGTGCAGGATGCGGTCATCTAAATAGGAGTGGGTGTCGGAGAGCAGGCCGATCTTCATGAATGAAATTGGTATTTTATGAATTGTAAAATTAGGGATTTACTTTAATGGTTTGCCCAAAGAAACATGCACCAAGCCTGACCCGATAAAACAGGTTTTTTAATGATATTTTCAGGCAGAAAGGGAACATCGTTCTAATTTGATTCACCAAAATTTAATTACAGAAACTGAATCGTTTTGTTGGGTTTTATTGTTCATTTATTAGTTGTATATTGTTGTAATTACTAATTAACCATGAAGCTATGAAATGGGCATTCACAATTCAGCAAAAATCGAAAGCGGCCCTTATTCTGGGTTTAGTTTTTTTACTAATATTAGCTAAAAACTGGTACGACGAACGGAACGTGGCAACCTTAGGCCAATCGTTTGCTTCGGTTTACGAAGACCGCCTGGTTGTTGAGAGTTATATTTACCAACTTTCCGACCATTTATATCAGAAAAAGAGCCTGCTGGACAATTGTACCGGGCAGGAACATAATCCGCAATTGCAGGTAGCCTTAAACCGGCATAATTCTGCCATAAATGCCTTACTTCAGGATTACGAAAAAACCAAACTTACCGCTTCCGAAACCGCCTGTTTTTTGGCCTTTAAGCAAAATGTTTCCGCCATTGAAAGGTTAGAAAATAATTTCCTGGCCGCCGGCGATCCGTCCGTGCGGCAAGCCAAAACCAGTCTGGATAAACGCTATGGTTTTGCCGTTAAAAACCTGCACGAACTTTCGGGCATTCAGGTGGCAGAAGGGAAAATGCTAAACGACCAATCCAAGAAAATAATTGCGGGTTCCTCTATTCTTACCCAATTTGAACTGGCGGTGCTAATTGGAATTGGTCTGGTTATTCAGGGGCTGATCTTTGCTGCCCGTTCGGCAGTACCTAAAAAGACGCAGACCTTTAGCCTTAACTAATTTTACTTTTCAGGCCAGTTTCGCTACCAATTTTGTAAATCTGTAAAGCAATAGCCAGTTTAAAAAGCTGGCTATTTTTATGCCGTTCTATTTAAAAAAGCAGGTTGGTTAAAGGAATAGTAGAAAATAAATACCAATCTAAACATTACTCAAAAAAAGAATTCGCGTAAAGTACCTGAAATTGACCTTACCGGCGAAAGCCTTTGCCAGAACGCCACTATTTAGGTTATACCTTTTAATTCCTTTACCAGATTCACATCCCTTGAAACGTCAGATCATAAACCTGCCTCGAAATAATTTTAAGGGCTTCGGCAGACGCATTAGCCTTGGCTTTCTTTTAAGTTTCATTTGTACAGGTTTAACGTGTTTACCTGGATTTGCTCAGCAAAAACAGATAGATTACCAGAAATTGGTCTGGGCCCGCTATAGCCTGGGTATGGCCTTGTCAGATCGGGTGGAAATTGCCAGCGAAATTGACGAACGCCGGTACGTTTTTCCGGGAAAACAGCACCAATTGCTTTTCCGGAGCACGGCGCTTTATAATTTGAAAGACGGCTGGCAAGCGGGCGCCGGGTTCACGTATTTCCTTCAAAGCCCTCACGATCCGCGTTCCAAATCAAACCTGATGGTGCCGGAGCTAAGGCCCCACCAGGAAATAAATTTCCGGGTAAAAATTTCTGACCGTTGGAGCTTAAAGCAGCGGTTTAAAATGGAAGAACGCTTTTTCCGGAAAATTTCAGAAGGCGAATTGGCCAGTGGATATAATTTTAACTTTCGGTTCCGTTTTAAAGCAGATCTGTTTTATACAATCTTAAAGGATAAAGAAGATAAAGACCGGTTATACCTCATCCTTTCGGATGAAGTGATGTTCAATGCCGGGGAGCAGATTGTTTATAATGTATTCGACCAAAACCGGGTTTATGGCGGCTTTCGCTGGAATACCGGGACCAATACAGCAGTAGAAGCAGGCTATTTGTGGTGGTTTCAGCAGCGCCAGGACGGCAAAAGTTATTACCACCGCGATATTTTGCGCTTAACTTTTGCCCATAAGGTTTCTTTTATAAAAAAAGAAGCCTGAGATCCGAATTCCAAAGCGGAATTGCGATCTCAGGCTTAAATTTTCTGCTTTATTCCTTTGGTTTTAAGGCTAAACGCCCCAAACTTCCGGCGCTTCCCGCCAGCTTTTCAGGCTTTCGAACGCTTCGGGTTTTATGTAGCCTTTTTCAGCGGCAACCTGCGCCAATACTTCATAATTACTTAGGGTAATTAACGGAATACCGGATGCTTCAAAATTTTCGGTAGCTTTTCCGAACCCGTAAGTAAAAATGGCAGCCATACCAATAACCTGCGCATTGGCCGCTTCTACCGCTTTGGCTGCTTTAAGAGAACTGCCGCCGGTAGAGATCAGATCTTCCAGCATAACCACTTTCTGGCCTTCCAGTAACTGGCCTTCTATCTGGTTTCCCATGCCATGGCTTTTAGGCTCCGGACGTACGTATATAAACGGCAGGTTCAGCTCATCGGCAACCAGGGCGCCCTGCGCAATTCCGGCCGTAGCAACGCCTGCAATTACTTCAACCTCCGGAAAATTAATTTTTATGGCTTCGGCCAAAGCCTTTTTGATATAAATACGTATAGCCGGATGCGACAGCGTAATGCGGTTGTCGCAATAGATCGGTGAGTTCCAGCCGGAGCTCCATTTAAAAGGTTGTTCCGGGCGTAATTTAACGGCGCCGGTTTCCAGCAGGTATGCTGCGATCTGCGTTGCGGTCGGGTTTGTTTCCATACGGCGAAATTAAAAATATTATTTCCGTATTTTTAACCATCAGCATTTTTGTTTCCAGAATTTATTTATTGATTTGTATAATTAACCTACTCCGCAAACCCATTACCCAATGAACGTCTTTATAAACGACATTCCGTTAATTCTTAAAAAAGCTGGTGAAAAAGTTTACAAGCACCACTATGATCTGGTTTTAGATGCGGATGATACCTTTACTTCCAAAACCCTGGTTGGCGATGTGCTGATCCGGGACGTAAACGAACAGCTTATTGACCGGATCATCCGGTTGATGGAAGTAAAGAAAATGAAAAAACTGGATTCGCTAACGTTGGTTACCGACCGGAAGCGCCACATCATTGAGCACCTTAAAGATCAGTTCAAAATAATTAAGGCCGCCGGCGGATTGGTTATTAAAGACGGTAAGATGCTTATGATCTACCGTTTAGGAAAATGGGATCTACCGAAAGGCAAAATGAATAAGAACGAAGACGTGAAGGAAGGCGCGATCCGGGAAGTAGAAGAGGAATGCGGCATTAAAGTGCAGGTGATAGAAGAATTACCGAAAACCTGGCATTCGTATGCTTATAAAGGCAACAAGATCCTGAAAAAAAGCAGCTGGTTCTTAATGGCCTGCACCGACGATACCTTTATGAAGCCCCAGGCCGAAGAATTTATTGAAGAAGTACGCTGGATGACGCCGGAAGAAGTGAAAGAAGTGTTGAAAGATGCTTATGGATCTATTGGTTTTGTGATGCGTTATTACCTGGAATCGCTGAAAGCCGGAAAGGAATAAAATCGTCTACGTTGCCGCCATAAGAATGAATTTCTCTGATAATGGAGGAACTGATGGCGGCAAGGTGGGGCGACGTAATTAAAAACACCGTTTCCAGCTCTTTGTTTACGTGCCGGTTGGCCTGGGCAATGGTATTTTCGTACTCAAAATCGGTGGTGTTGCGTAAACCCCGTAAGAGAAATTTAGCCCCAACTTTATTGGCAAAATCGGCGGTCAGGCCTTTGTAGGACTGTACGGTTATGTGCGGTTCATCTTTAAAAACGCCGCCAATAATTTCGATCATCTGGTCTACTTCCCAGGCCCGCTTTTTATTGCTGTTGTTTCCAATGGCAATTACAATTTCATCGAAAAGCGCAGTTCCGCGAAGCACTACGTCTAGATGGCCGTTGGTAAAAGGGTCGAAAGAACCGGGGAAAATGGCGATGCGTTTCATTTATTTTTTTTTAATTTTTTGTAATCCTGCGCGTAAGCGAAGGATTTTGTTTGCGGATTGTAGGATTACTGTTAATTCTAAAATTCTGACCAGACAAAAATGAGATAACCTGATCTGATAATGTGCGGACAGGTCAAGCCCTGTCCCTACAAGATCCACGGCAAACCCGAATTTTAACGGAATCACCGTGCAGAAACTAATTAATCCTTTAATCCTTTAATCCTTTAATCCTAAAAATCCTAATTCAGACAATTAACAATTAACAATCAACAATTTCATTACTCACAAAGATGCAGGCTATACAAATCGAAATACCGATGGTCAAAAACGTCTTCGAATTTATAGCTGAAGGCAATGTTTTGTGGTTTTTTACCAAGTGTTACATTACGGATATATTTCCGCAAAATGGTAAATAAGGCAGAATCCAGCGCAATATCGCCCCATACAGTTATTGGATCCTGGTCGGGGTTGAGCTTTTGTTCCTGCATAACCAGCAGAGTGTAATAGATAAAATCTTCCGGAGAAGCATAATAGAACTGGTTGCAGAACTCCAGTTTATTTTCCTGGCAAAGTAAAATGCTCAGGTGGTTTTGCTCTACGTACAGGTACGTTTTCTTTTGCAGGCTGCGTTCATGCTGGTTTAAGGCCCCTTCAATTAACGGGCTGGTCTGGTGCAGGAATTTTATTTTCCTGGCTTTGAAAGATTCTTCAAACCACTTCATTAAATAGCTGTCGGCGGTAAAAATGCTTACGGCTTCAATTTTCGGGTGCCGGTAAGTTAAAATCTCTTCGTGAAATTCATCGGGTTCGGCATGCAGGTCCAGGTAATGTTGGGCTGCCGATGGCTCGAAAAGCGTTTCCGGAATAAAGGTGAAGTTCTGGTTTTTTATGGCCACCCGGATCTCATTCCAGTTGGTTTGCGCTAAAAGCGGGTTTTGCTCCAGGAATAAGTTAAGTTGGTCGGTTAACTGTAACTGGCTGAAAACAGCGGTAAGATCGTAATCTTCCAGGGCCAGGATCTTGTTACGCTGAAAATCGGCAATGGCCAGCCGGAGGTGCCTGGTATTTAGGCTGAAATACAAGTTCAGCGGCCCGGTTTCGCCGGAATGTAAGGCTTCGTCGGTAATTTTCAGGACCTGGCGGAATTGAACAGTAGAAGTACTCAAGTTTTTAGATTAATCTGTCGTCAAAAAACCGGAAAAAAAATCAAAAAGACTATTGTTGCTCTGAAAATCTGAATTTTTAACGAATTAAGATCGGAAAGAAAAGTACCGGAAGGAAAGTTAGGGCAAAAAAACCGTGCCTTAAACAATTTAAAATGCTATGGTTTTCGGCCTCAAAAGTGGTAACATTTTTTTTCCCGGGATTAAATATTATTTAAAAACCGGTGGTGCGGAATAAAAAGGTCATCGAAGTTAACCAGTTCGTGAAAAATGCTGTGTTTTTGATTTATGGGAATGGCCTTCACCTGGGCAAAGGTCAGGTATTCTACGGCCGTAATCAGCTGGGCGTCGGCAGGCAGATCAGGATCGGTGCCAACCATCAGGGTTCCGGCAATTGGCTGTACTTCAAAAAAGAGCTCCAGGGCATGCAGGGGCGGGCGTAAAAATTCATTTATAAATAAGAACCTGCCGGCATTTATCTCCAGCCCGGTTTCTTCCACAAATTCGCGCTTCAGGCCACTCCTGATGCTTTCGCCAAAAACCAGGCCGCCGCCGGGCGGTGCCCAGAAATCTTTACCATCTATCAGGCCCCGGTGGCAAACCAGCAATATTTTATTTTCCTGGAGGCAAATGCCGCAGACCCGCACGCGAAGTTTATTGGTATAAAATTGATTTGGAGCTTCCATAGTTTGGCTAAGGAGATTGAGATGGTTAATTTCGGGCTATGATCAAAACCTATAACCCGGATTTTAAAAATACCATTAACGAAAAACTCGGCCATCAGTTTTTTATGCAGCTGATCGGCTTTAAAATAACGGATATTTCGGAAGGAAAAATTGAAGGCGAACTGGAATTAAAGGATATTCATAAGCAACACAAAGGTTTTGTGCACGGCGGCGTTATTGCCACCCTGGCCGATATTGTTGCCGGTTTTGCGGCCGTAAGCCTGGTGCCTAAAGATCACCACCTGGTAACCGTAGAATTAAAAACTTCATACCTTAATCCGGGCCTGGGAGAGAAACTTTTTGCCCGGGGTTGGGTGTTGAAACAGGGGCGGAAACTAAACTTCTGCGAAGCTGAAGTCTATTCTATTTCCGGAACAGAAGAACCGGTTTTAATTGCCAAAGCTTCGGCCACCATGGCCACGCTTACGCCGGAAGATGTTAAACGGTAAATTATTAATTGCTGATTGTTAATTGTTGATTGTTGATTGATTTTTTTCGATATATCATTCTGTAGCGCAAGGTTTAAACCCTTCGCTACAGGTAATTAGCAAACTCCTCAATCCTCAATCCTGACTCCTCAATCCTGACTCCTGACTCCTCAATCCTAAAAAATGCGTCCTGAAGAATTACTCCGTAAAAATTTTCCTTTTGAACCGACTTCCGACCAGACGCGCCTGTTCCAAAAGCTTGATACGTTTCTTTTAAATAAAGCCGATACCAAAGATGTTTTCCTGCTAAAGGGTTTTGCCGGTACCGGTAAAACCACGGTGGTTGGCGCTTTGGTTAGAATTTTAAATAAGTTTGGCTACAAATACGTGTTGCTGGCGCCAACCGGGCGGGCGGCCAAAGTTATGTCGCAGTATTCTGGCAAGCCGGCCTCTACCATCCATAAAAAGATCTACCGGCAAACAGCCAATCCTTTTTCCGAAGGCCTTTCGTTTACCCGACAACCCAACAAGCTGGGCGATACCGTTTTTATTGTAGATGAGGCTTCTATGATTTCGGATGAGAGCGGATTTGGGGAGAACGGGCTGCTGCAGGACCTGATGAATTACGTGTTCGAAAAAAAGAACAACAAATTGCTGCTGGTTGGCGATACCGCCCAGCTGCCGCCGGTAGGGCAGGCGCTAAGCCCATCGCTGGATGGTACTTATATGAAAACCAATTTCCGCTGCCAGGTTTATGAGGTTGAAATGAGGCAGGTTATGCGTCAGGCCGAAGCTTCAGGCGTGCTCATGAATGCTACCAAGCTGCGGGAACAGTTAAGCCAGGAAAAGCCTTCGCTGAAAATTAAAACCGGCGGCTACAAAGATATTTTCCGGATGACAGGCGAAAGGCTGGAAGACGGCCTGCGCTATGCCTACGATAAATTCGGGATAGAGAATACTACGGTTATTTGCCGCTCAAATAAGAATGCCAATTTGTATAACCAGCACATCCGGCGGCAGATCTTTAACCACGAAGACGAAATTTCGGCCGGCGATTACCTGATGATCGTCAGGAATAATTATTTCTGGCTGCCTAAAGATTCGGAAGTAGGTTTTATGGCCAACGGCGATTTCGTGGAAATTACCAAGATCATAAAATACGAAGAGATGTATGGTTTTCGTTTTGCAGAAGTGCGGCTGCGGTTTGTAGATAATCCGAAGGAAGAAGAAGTAGAGGTGAAGATCATGCTGGATACCCTTTATTCCGAAGCCCCGGCTTTGCCCGCCGATAAGAATAAGGAACTTTACGCCGAAGTGCTGAAAGATTATTCGGACCTGGGCACCAAAAAGGAGCGAAGCCAGCAACTCAAAAAGAACCCGTATTTGAATGCGCTGCAGATAAAATTTGCTTATGCTTTAACCTGCCACAAGGCGCAGGGCGGGCAGTGGCAGGCGGTTTTTGTGGATCATGGTTATCTGAAAGACGAAATGATCACCCCGGAATTCACCCGCTGGCTGTATACGGCCGTTACCAGATCGTCAGAAGAATTATTCCTGGTAAACTTTTCTCAGGAACTTTTAACCTGACAGGCAACAATTTACGTTAGAAAATAAAGTGGCAGGATTATTGAAATCGCTATTTTAACATTATATTTGTTTTATAAACTTTAAACGGTACCAATCAGTATGAAAAAATTATTCATTCTAGCTGTTTCTATGTCGATGGCTATGTCTGTAGCAACTGCGCAGACGGCTACTCAAAAAGAAACCAAAACTAAAACGACAAAAACTACAACGGCTGGTCCGGTAATGACTTTTGCAGAAACCAAATTCGATTTCGGCAACATTAAGCAAGGCGACATTGTAGAGCACGTTTTTAAATTTAAAAATACGGGCAACGCCCCTTTAGTAATTAAGCAGGTAGATGTAACCTGTGGTTGCACCACCCCGGAGTGGCCAAAAGAGCCGATCGCACCGGGTAAAAGCGGAACTATTAAAGCCGTATTTAACAGCGCCGGTAAAATGGGTCAGCAGAATAAAGTAATTACGGTACAATCGAATGCCGTTAATGCGCCAAACCAGGTTACCATTATTACTAATATCCAGGAGAAACCGGCAGCCGGCGTAGGCTTAGCCAAACCAGCCGAAGGTCCTGCGGAAGGAATAACTACCATCACCCGCGAAATGAAGGTGAAAGACGGTAAAGTTAAAACCAAAGAGAAGAACTAGTTTTCTTTTAACCGATAAAAAAAAGCACCCTGCAGTTTTATGCAGGGTGCTTTTTACTTTTCAAGCCAATTAAAATACCGTTTTTAAACCGATTTTATTACGGTATACAGCAACCGAAGCCAGCCAATAATTAATAAAATTCCGCCAAATGGCGTAATTGCTCCCATCCAGGTAATGCCGGTGAGGCAAAGGATGTAAAGCGAACCGGAAAAGATAAGGATGCCGCCAACAAAAGCGTAAGCCGACCAGCGCATTGCCGGGTGGTTGATATGGTAGCAAAGCAAGCCAATGATCAGCAATGCCAGCGCATGGTAAAACTGGTACTTTACGGCCGTTTCGAAGGTTTCCAGGCGGTTGGTTTGCGTAAGCATATTTTTTAGCGCATGGGCTCCAAAAGCACCGATCATAACCGCCAAAGCGCCGAAAATACTGCCGGCCATTAAACTGAATTTTTGCATTGTTTAGTTGTTGGTTGTTAGTTGTTGGAAATAAGACAGTAGCCTTTTATTTTTTGCCGTAAAAAAAGCGTCATCCTGAACGTTAGGGAAGGATCTTGTTGGCGGCCAGTAGAAATGCTTCTGTTAACCGCCGACAAGATCCTTCGCTATCGCTCAACATGACGCGCTTTTAATAATTCGATCAGAGAAGGATTTCAGTTTCAAATCTTCAAATTTAATTATAATTCCGGTTGCCAAAGATAGCGCTTCCGACCCGGATGTAAGTACTGCCGTTGGAAATTGCCAGGTCATAATCGGAACTCATGCCCATGGAAATTTCTTTGAATGCCGGATCGTTGGGAAAGAAGGTGTTCTTCAGGTTTTCGAAAGTATGACGCAGGGTTGAAAATTCTTTGGCAAGTTGCTCCTGATTTTCGGTATTGGTGGCAACGCCCATTACGCCGGAAATTTTAACGTGCTGCATATTCTTGTAGCTTTCGCTTTCCAGAATTTCTATTCCTTCGGCTTCCGATAACCCGAATTTCGACTCTTCTTCGGCAATGTAGATCTGGAGCAGGCAATTAATGGTGCGGTTGTTTTTGGCGGCCTGCTTTTCGATTTCTTCCAGCACTTTTAAACTGTCTACGCTTTGGATGGTGTGCACGAATGGCGCAATGTATTTTACCTTATTGGTCTGCAAATGCCCGATCATGTGCCACTCTATATCGTTTGGCAGGTTTTCGGCTTTGGCGGTCATTTCCTGGGCTTTATTTTCTCCGAAAATACGTTGCCCGGCTTCGTAGGCTTCCTGAATTAAACTTTCCGGATGGGTTTTGGAAACAGCAATTAAGCGGCAGTTTGTGCCTTCGAGTTTTTGGTTGAAAAATGCTACCGATTCTGCTATGGTCATCCCTGATTTTTTTTTTGATTGGTTAAACTATTGACAATGGAAGGTCTTTTGAGACCGATAAACTACATCGGAAGTTGGCGGTTTTAAACCTTTAAGCCGGTAGCTAAAGGCAAACTTTTTAACTGCTTTCCAGTATTTTTTTGATGTTTTTCAGGTCCTTGTTATTTGCCCTCCGCATCATAAACGCCATAAAGGGTGCCATTAACTTTGAAAATCCTGTTGGGTTACCTTTGTTTTGCAGGGTCATCCTGGTCGTCTGGCCATTGAGCGCAGTCCAGGTGTAAGTTGTTTCCATAGGAAAAGGGCCTTCTGCTGTGCGCATAACCAGTTTTTTGCCTGGAATTAATTCGGTAAATTCATAGGTATAAGCCAGCTTTTTTCCAAGAAAATTGGCCACAAAAGCAACCTGTGAGCCTACTTTTAAAGGTTTCGGCGTCTTCCAATCTGCAGATTCAATGTTGATGTACCATTCGGGCGCATTATCCGGGTTTGCGGCATATCCGGCAACTTCTTCGACTGGTTTATTAATTATTATTTCGGTTAATACATCAACCATGCTGGTTTATTTATGGTGGTTTTATCTTTTTCTGGTTTTCCCCTTCAAAAATTAATGGGAGTGGTTAAGTTGTTGGTGAAAACACCAACAACGGCTTTAATTTCCACATTAGCACATTAAAAAATTAGCACATTAATTAATCCTCCAGCGCATTCGTCAAAAAAGTATTCTTCGTGAAAAGCCAAAGCAGAAAAAAAACAACCGCATAGCGCAGGTAAACCTGGTAAAATTCCTGGGTGTTGCGGTAGCGGGTTTCTTTGATGGCTACTTTTTCCAGGCGGTTAATATTTTTAAAGATTTCCTGCAGGGCGTTCTGGTTTTCGGCGCGGTAAAAGCTGCCGTCGCTGAGTTCGGCAATTTGCCGGAGGTTGGTTTCATCGAGCCGGGTTTCTACGTAAGTCTGGTTGCCAAAAGGATCGAAGCCGTATGGTACGGTTCCGTCGGCGCCAATGCCAATGGTGTAGATCTTTATGCCGAAGGCATGAGCCATTTTGGCGGCAATGCTGGGGTCCAGGTTGCCGGCAGTATTTTCCCCGTCAGAGATCAGGATGGCTACTTTCGATTTGGCCTGGGAATCGCGCATGCGGTTAATGGCTATGGCCAGGGCGCTGCCGATCGCGGTGCCGTCGTTCGGGATCATGCCTAATTTTACAGTATGCAGATTGGTTCGCAAAAGGTCATAATCGGTAGTGAGTGGGGTCAGGGAATAAGCATCGCCGGCAAAAACCACCAGGCCTATGCGGTCCTGGAAACGGCCGTTTATGAACTCTTCGGCCACTTTTTTGGCGGCTTCCAGGCGGTTCGGTTTAAAATCTTTCAGCTCCATTGAACCAGAAGTATCCAGCACCAGCAGAATGTCGATGCCTTCGGCGTATTGTTCTACCTGTTCGGAGGTTTTCTGGGGGCGGGCCAGAGCCAGTAAGATAAGCAAAAGGCTGGAAGCAAAAAGCAGGTCGGGAATAAAACGCAACGCGCTGCTCCATTGCCGGATAGGTTTGCTTTCGAAAAAGGCTACTTCGGTTTTGCGGCGCAGCTTTAGTTTTAAAAAATTCCGGACAATAAAGAACACCGGCACCAGCAGCAGCAGGTACAGAAAAAAAGGCTGTTCCCAATCCATTCCCAATAAAGTTTCGGGGCTGAACCAGGTCAGGGAAAGCCAATCCGGGAAATTCTCAGGCAGTTGCAGCATTGCGGGTCCTTTCTCTTATAATGTCGTAGCGGCGGTCGGCAAAATGGTGCAGCAGGTAAAAAGCCGTTAGGGTATCCGATACTTTTTCCGATAAAATATTACCGTAAATAGCCCGGTCGAATAATTTCAGGGCGGTGGTAACATCTTCGTCGTTGTCGTAATAAGTTACAATTTCTTTGGTGGTATAGCTGTTAATGGCGGTAGCCTCCAGGTCGGTGAGGTAGTTTTTCCAGAGCGTAATGGCCTTTTCCATATTGATCATGGAAGAAGACGTATGGAACCGGTCGATAAAAATGTTGTAGCGGTTCACAAAGTAAGTATGTTTCTTTTTAAGGGTGTACAGGCGGTACCGCATCAGGAGCTTTTTCCGGAAAATAAACCAGATCGCGGCAAACAAAATAGCCAGTAAAACCAGGCCGGCAACTAAATAGGGGTAATTAAAACGCTGTTCTATGGGCAGGATTTCGGTGTTTTCTTTGAAAACCGGTGGCTCCGGAACGGTCTGCACCACTTCTTTCAGTTTAAGCCGGGCCTCTTCGCCAAACAAAGAAATGGTGTCGTTTTTTTGGAGTAAAAATACCGGCAGGTTTAGTTTCTGCTCAGGAGCTACGCTAAAGGTGCGAAGGTGGTAAATGGCGCTATCAGTGCTGGTATTGCCGGTGGTAGTGGTAGGAAAGGCCTCTTTCCTTACTAATTCGAAGGGGGAAAACCGGTAACCGGAATCCGGGAAAACTACCTCCAGGCTGGCGGCATGCTTAAAGACCAGCACGTATTGCAGCGGTTCGCCAATCTTAACTTCCTTTTGCAGAAACCACCCCCGGGGTTTTTCCGGAACCTGGGCGGCAGCGGTAAAAAAGGCTATTAAAAGCAACGCTAAAACTCTAAACACTTTTCCGGGTTTTTTTCCTGATGTGGAACAAATTTACTAATTGCAGCACATAATCCCCGGAAGTATCGATGGCTAAATAATCGGCTTTGTGGCGGCGGCAGATATTCTGCAGGTTTTCGCGGTTCGCGGCCAGGTCGTGCAGGTAGTTCTTCCGGAAAGATTCCGCCGATGTATTAACCCAGGAAACCCGCCCCGATTCGGCATCGCGTAAAGGGATTATGCCCAGGTTAGGGAATTGCTGTTCGCGTTGGTCCATAAGCTGCACTACAATCAGGTCGTGTTTGCGGGCCAGCATGGTAACCTCTTTTTCGTAATTCCGGTCAATAAAATCGGAGATGAGCAAAAGCATGCTGCGCCGTTTAATCACGCTCAGCGCCGTTTTAATTCCTGCCGAAAGATTTGTTTGCGATGAAATTGGTTTGAGGTCGTAAAGCGCTTTAATAAGGGCATACGCCTGTTCAATTCCTTTTCCCGGCCGCACAAATTTTTCTTTCTGGTCGGAAATGCAGATCAGACCAATGGATGCGGATTGCCGGGCGGCCGTTAAGGCCAGAATGCCGCAGATCTCTTTGCCGATGTCGATCTTCTGTTGCTTATCGGGGCCAATGGTTTGCGAACCGCTTACGTCCAGAATTAAAAAAACCGATTGTTCTTTTTCTTCTTTGTAGGTTTTAACAAAGGTGCCGTGCCCTTTCGCCGATACGTTCCAGTCTATAGAACGCACATCGTCGCCATACTGATAAGCCCGCACATCGTCGAACTCCAGGCCGGTTCCTTTAAATACGGAATGGAAATCGCCCTGCATTTGGGTATCGATCACTTTCCGGATGCGGAGTTCAAACTTTTGCAGCTTTTTTAGCAGTTCTTTCATGAAACAGGAGCGCAGGCTAAGCGTTTTTAAAATTAGAATTTATTCGGTTAATTTACCCTGTGAAGAAATTATTTTTAGCATTTAGTTTGATCTGGCTCCTGGGCTGCGGCAAAGAAAAAGAAGAGGCCCCGGCTGATCTGCTGCCGCAGGGTAAACTAACCAGCATTCTGGCTGATATCCATATTGCGGAAAGCAGGGTGGAAATGATGCGCATTTCCCCGGATTCGGCCCAGGTTGTTTTTAAACGCTTGCAAAAAGAAATCTTAAACAAGCATAAGGTTACCGATTCCCAATTCCTGAAAACCTATACGTACTACCTGAACCATGTACAAGCCCTCGATAAAATGTATGAAGGCCTGGTAGATTCATTGGGCATGCGGGAAATAAATATGGAAACCAAAAGCGGCAATAGGAAAGACCGGCCTGCTAAACCAATCAAACCTTCCCAACCCGAAATTCTTCCCTGATTAACCGGAATTTAAGGCCGGGATTAATTAGTACTTCCCTCTGCAAGTTATAAACAGATTAAGCCTCCTTCGGAATTAAAATAATTTACCCCCGTTCGGCACTTTTCTTTCGGGCTGGGCTAATACTACTTCCCCATCTTCATCCGGAAAACCGGTAACCAATACTTCCGACATAAATTTTCCGATCTGGCGCGGCGCAAAATTCGCTACGCAGATAACCTGTTTTCCCGGAAGTTCTTCCAGGGAATAATGCCGCGTTATTTGGGCACTTGATTTTTTAATTCCTAACGGGCCCAGGTCTATCCAAAGCTGGAAAGCAGGCTTACGGGCTTCCGGAAATGGCCGGGCCTCTACAATGGTTCCTACGCGCAATTCAATGGCTTCAAACTGGTCCCAGGTTATGGTTTGCATGGTTTTGGTTTAGATATTTAAAAGCAATTTAAACATAATTCGGGTTTCCGGGTTTTTACCGCCCAAATCCTACCGTTTTTCCGGAAAGTAACCTATGGATTGTATGGTCGTAGGAAGCAGAAAACAAACGGACGATAGTTTCCGGAATCTTTACCTAAACTTAAAAAATTATGTTAAAATCCGATAGCGGTTCCACGGTTTCGTACTGGATGGACGGGGTTGAAATGCCCGCCACTGCGCCATTAGAAGAAGATATTACCTGCGATGTGGTGGTTGTGGGCGCCGGCCTGGCCGGTATTACAACAGCCTATTTACTTCAGAAAGAAGGTAAAAATGTGGTGGTATTAGACAAAGGCCCCATCTGCGGCGGCGAAACCGGCCGCACCACCGCCCACCTTTCCGATGCCCTGGACGACCGTTATTCCGCCATTATAAACGTGCACGGCGAAAAAGGCGCTATTTTAGCCGCAGAAAGCCACGCCGCCGCTATCGATAAAATTGAAGAAATTGTTAAAAAAGAGAACATAGATTGCGATTTCCAGCGGTTAAACGGCTACCTATACCTGTTGCCATCTGATAAGGAAGAAGAACTGGATAAAGAACTGGAAGCCACGCACCAGATAGGCTATACCGAAGTTACCAAATTACAGAAGAACCCGGTACCAACCCTTTCCGATGGGCCGGTGCTTTGCTTCCCGGAACAAGGCCAATTTCATCCCACCAAATACGTAGCTGCCCTGGCCCGCATCTTCCTGGACAACGGCGGGCTGATCTTTACCAATTCGCAGGTGAATGATTTTGAAAGCGGTGTAGTTGTTAGGGCGCAAACCGAAAATAAACATACGGTTACGGCTAACCACCTGGTAGTTTGCACCAACACCCCGGTTAACGATTGGGTTACCATGCATACCAAACAGGCCCCTTACCGCACCTATGCTATCGCCTATAAAATTCCGCACGATTCGGTTCCGCTGGGGCTTTATTGGGATAATTCTGACCCGTACCATTACATCCGGACCCAAAGAGGCAAAGCTTCGGAAGGCAAAGTTGAAAATGACCTTTTGATTGTGGGCGGCGAAGACCATAAAACCGGCCAGGAAACCAACCCGGAAGAGCGGTTCAATTGCCTGGATGAATGGTCCCGGCAGCATTTTCCGATGATCCAAAGCCAGGAGTACCGCTGGTCGGGGCAGGTGATGGAGCCGGTAGATTATCTTGGTTTTATTGGCCGCAATCCCGGCGATTCGAAGAACGTTTACATTGCCACCGGCGATTCTGGCCACGGCATGACGCACGCCACCATTGCCGGCATGTTGATTACCGACCTGATCATGGAACGAACCAACCCCTGGGAAACGCTTTACGATCCGGCCAGAATAACCCTGAGCGCGCCATCTGCCACGGAATTCCTGAAAGAAAACCTGAACGTAGCCGCGCAATATAAAGACTGGGTTACGCCCGGCGATGCTCCAACTGCAGCCAGTTTACTGCCGGAAACGGGATGCGTACTTCGGAAAGGCGCTACCAAAGTGGCGGTTTACTGCGATAAAAACGGGTCACTGCATGAACATTCGGCCGTTTGTCCGCACTTAGGCTGCATAGTGAACTGGAACGACGTAGAGAAGTCCTGGGATTGCCCGTGCCATGGTTCCCGGTTCGATGCCATGGGGAAATTACTTTCCGGCCCGGCCATTACCGACCTGGGGCCAGCCTCTTAAGCATTGCGAAAACATCTAAAACGAAAAAACCTGCTTCCGGATCTGGTAGCAGGTTTTTTAGCTTAAAACGATACCGTTTCTTAATCTTTTTCCTGGTATTTATCCAGGCTTTTAAGTTCAGCCGTGATCTTATCGGCCCATATTTTCATTTTTTCCTGGTCTAAGCCGTGGTTGGTTTCGTGGTCGTAAACATCTTCCTGTTTCTTCCATTCTTCAAAAACGCGTTCCGTTACTTTGTTTATCAGATCCGGCGTTTCGCAGGCGCCTTTTAAATTGGTTAATTCTTTGCGCAGGCGGCGGGCATAAATTTCGGTTATGTCAAAATGAAGCTGTTCGTGAAAAAGCAGGCGGTCGGATTTCTTGTTCTTCGACCAGGATTCTTTCGCTGAAAAAACGGATTCCACCTTCACTTTTAATTCGCCGTTATCGCACTTTGCTTTCATATCGATGTTGGTAGCGGTAAGCGCATGCAACGGGTCTTTTTCATCGGCGGGCGCTTTAAAATCGTTCCAGGTAAGACGGCGGGAAGCTTTCCAGGCAATTTCGTCGGAAAGGGTGGTTGGTTTGTTAAAATCAGTAAGGATCGTAAACCAACTAAGTATAAAGGTTAAATAGCTGAATGCAAACATAATAATGCAGGCTGCGGGGTTTGTTGTCCGCGAAACTATAACGCTTATTCCGGCTTAAAATGTTCAGTGGCCATGGCTTAATTTTCGGAACCGCCAGAATAAAAGCACTGCCGCAATAGAAAGGCCAACCAGCAAACCCGTCCAGACCCCGTAAACACCCATCCCGAATTCAAAGCCAAGCAGGTAACCCATAGGCAAAGCTACAACCCAATAGGCTAAGAGCGAGATCAAACCCGGTACTTTTACATCTTCCAGCCCACGCAAAACGCCCAACCCAACCACCTGCACGCCATCGGAGATCTGGAAAACGCCGGCTATTATCAGCAGGCCGCCGGCGTACTGAATCACTTCGGCGGTGTTGGTATACCAGTGCGGAATTACGCCTTTCAGAAAGATAAACAGCAGGGCACAAATAGTCATAAAGGCCCCGGCCAGCAGCATGTTGCTGTTGCCCGCCCGCCGTAGCTCCGAAAAATCGCCGCGGCCGGCCTGCATGCCCACCCGGATGGTGCCGGCCGCCGCCAAACCGCTGGCCATCATGTAAGAAATAGAAGCGGTACTGATTGCGATCTGGTGCGCGGCCAGTTCTTTGGCGCCTAACCACCCGATCATAACCGCCGAAAAACTGAAAGCGCCTACTTCAAAGATCATCTGCATGGAAATGGGAAACGCAATTGTTATGATCTTCCGCATGTGGCCGAACGAAAGGTATTTGCGCCGGAAATGGTAGCTGTACTGCAGATAATTCGGGGGCTTTAAAAACAAACACCGCCATTAAGATGGCCATCAGCGTGCGGGCGATCAGCGTAGACCAGGCAGCACCGTTCATGCCCAACTCCGGCAACCCAAGTTTACCAAAGATCAGGGCATAATTCAGCACAAAGTTAAGGATGTTGGTAAAAACCGAAATCAGCATGGGCTGTTTGGTAATCGCCAGGCCTTCGGCAAACTGTTTAAAACCCTGGAAGATCATGAGCGGCAGCAAAGACGCAAACAGAATGGCTAAGTAAGGAACGGCTTTGGCCACAACTTGCGGCGGTTGGTTCAGAAAGCGCAGTAACGGTGAAAAATAAAACCCAATAACTGCCAGCAATAACCCGAACAAAAAGCAAAGGACCGTGCCGTTTACCAATAAGAGCGAAAGGCGGCTGCGGTTTTTCTGGCCGGCGGCGGTGGCGGTAAGCGGGGTAATGCTGTAAGAAACGCCCAGGCCGCAAACCAGCGCAATTACAAAAATGCTGCTGGCCAGCGAAGAAGCTGCCAGTTCAACCGTACCCAACTGACCTACCATCATGCTATCGCAAACGTTTACCAGAATATGGCCCAGCTGGCTTAGCACCACCGGGTAGGCAAGGCTGATGTTGGCTTTAAAATGATCGCGGTAGGAGAGGCTATACATGAAAAGGGTAGGCGTTGGGGCTGCAAAAGTACAGCCTTTCGCCGGAAAACCGGCAGAATAATTTAAAGTTTATTCCTGCTGCCAGACTGATTTCAGAGGCTAATCTTTTGGTGAAAATTTAGCCGGCCGGCAATGCTGCTTTCTGTAAAAATGATTCCAGCCTGCCCAAACCTTCCTTAAGATCCTGCTCCGCAACCGCAAACGTAATGCGGATAAAACCAGAGGCTTGAAATTTTTCGCCGGGTTGGAATTCCAGCAGGTACTTTTCCTTTACATACTCACAAAATTTCTGGCTGGTATGAAGGTTATTTTTCTGGCAATAATCGGAGGCCATTAATTTTCGAAGATCCGCAAAAACGTAATAAGCGGCCTGAGGCTGGAAAAAGTCAAAACCCGGTTGATTTGTTAGCCAGTTGCATAAAATTTCCCGGTTGCGGGTTAGTTCCTTAATCCGCTCCGGCAGGAAATCGTTTTTTGTTTTAAGGGTAGCTACTGCCCCTTCCTGAATAAAGGGGTTTACGCCGGAAATGGTGGTATGCTGAAAATGAACGCACTTTTTTAAAATTTCCGGCGGCGCTACCAGGTAACCGATCCGCCAGCCGCTCATGCCGAAATTCTTTGAAAAACCGTTAACAACGATATGCTTTTGCTGCGGGTCCGGAAATTCCAGGAGCGTAGGCATTTTGGCTTCGTCGAAAACAATCAGGTCGTAGATCTCATCGCTAAGAATTTTTATTTCCGGGTAATTAGCCAGCACTTCAATCCAACCTTCAATAGCGGATCTGGAATAAAGTTTTCCGGTTGGGTTGCCGGGATTGGAGAAAATAAAAAGGCGGGTTTTTGGGGTTATTGCTGCCTTTAATTTTTCAGGTTTCAGGTCATAATTTTCTTCCGGAACTTTCCGCAGAAAGATGGGTTTTATTTCCAGTAGTTTAAAAAGTTCGGTAAAGCCAAACCAGCTGGGTTCCGTTAGAATAACTTCGTCACCGGGTTTTAAAAGCACCGAAAAAAGATTAAAAAGCGCCTGTTTTGTACCAGCCGTGATCAGAATATTTTCAACCGGGACTTTAACGTTCGAATCAGCTGCATACCGATCGGCAATGGCCTGTCTTAAAGCCAGAAGGCCTTCGGTTTCGCCGTAGAAGGTTTCGTTGTTTTCCAGCGCCAGAATAGTTTCTTTTATCGCAGCTGGCGGACTTTTAAAATGAGCCGCCCCCGAAGCCAGATTAAGGTAATTCACTTTTATTAATGATGAATGAATAATGATTAATGATTAATAAAAAAAGCGGGTCATCCTGAGCATTAGCGAAGGAACTTGTTGGCGGTCACCAATAATATTAGATCTGGCTTTTTCCCAAATATAGAAGAATATTCACCTTTGCCTGTGGCGCATAGGTCAAAGCACTGCAATTATTAAAAGCAAAACCTAAGGTCAGCAATATTTAAGATGCGCCATCGTATTGAGAAAACCTAGGGAGTAAATTTCTTCGTAGCCGCCTTTTGTGTTGGCCGCCAACAAGTTCCTTCGCTAGCGCTCAGGATGACTTAACCTGAGGCGGAACATCAATCAAAAATCACTTCACTTTAAAAAGTACATCCGCAAAATAATGCTTGTCATCGGTGAAAAGCTGGGATATTTCCAGGCCGGCCTGCTGGCCTAACTGTTCTATTTGGGGAATGGAATATTTATGAGAATTTTCGGTATGAATGGCTTCCCAGGCCTGGAAAGAAACGGTATGGTTTAAGGCCGAAAAAGTAACCGTTTGCTGTTTTTTACTTACCAGGTAGCTTTTAATGGTGCCGGTTAAAATGTCGTAATCAGTGAAATGCTCAAACTGTTCCGGGTTAAAATCGGCGCCCAATTCGCGGTTCATGCGGGTAAGTAGATTCAGGTTGAAAGCGGCGGTAATACCGGCAGCATCGTCATAAGCCTGCCGGATAACGCGCGGGTCTTTTTGCAGATCGAAACCCATCAAAACCAGATCACCGGGATTTAAGTATTTCCGGATCTGTTGCATAAAAGCAGCGTCGCCGCCGTCTTCAAAATTGCCGATGTTGGAGCCCAGGAAAAAAACCACTTTGCGGCCGGGCTTATTTTGCTGCAGCCATTTCAGGGCTTTGAAATAATCGCCGGAAAAACCATCTACCTGCAGGTTTGGCATTTCCTTTTGCAGACTATCCTCCAGTTGTTGCAACGCATCGCCCGAAATATCTACCGGCACGTATTCAAAATCAGTAGTTGACTCCAATAGTTTTTTAAGCAGGATCTTGGTTTTGAGGCCGTCGCCGGCGCCTAATTCTACCAGGTGAAAAAAGGAGTGCGGTTCAAAAAAAGCCGTGATCTCCGCCTTTTGTTCTTCCAGAATTTTAAATTCGGTGCGGGTTAAATAGTATTCCGGCAAATCCATGATCTGCTGAAATAAATGGCTGCCGGTACCGTCGTAAAAATATTTGGAAGAAAGTTTTTTGGGTTGCTGCTTAAGGCCGGTAATTACATCGTTAGCAAATTCAGCATCGTAAGTAGTAGTTTGTTCGGTTTCGTTCGTCGGGTTTATCTTCTGGGTTTGGGAGAGGAAGGTCATATGCGGTTTTTGGTTAGTCGGCAAGCCGGATGCCGGTAAATTGCCAGCGTTTGTCAGGGTGAAAAAAGTTGCGGTACGTGGGCCGGATGTGGCTGGCCGGCGTGGCGCATGAGCCGCCCCGCAGCACCATCTGGTTGATCATGAATTTGCCGTTGTATTCGCCTAAGGCGCCGGGAGCTTTGCTGTAATTCGGGTACGGGTGGTAGGAGCTGTAGGTCCATTCCCAAACGTTGCCTAATAACTGGTGGCAGGTTTCTGCCTGATTTGGCGCTACCGGTTCAAAAGTTTTTTTATCCAGGAAATTGCCGTTTTTAACTTCCGGCTGAAATTGCTGGCAGGCAATTTCCCATTCAAATTCGGTGAGCAAACGTTTACCGGCCCAGGTGGCGTAGGCATTGGCTTCGTAAAAACTGATATGCGTAACCGGGGCATTCGGGTCTAATATCCTGCAGGCCATGCAGGGTAAAGTGCTGCCATTTTTCGTCGGTCTTCAGCCAGTAAAGCGGCGCTTCCCAATGCTGCGTGGTAGCCAGTTCAAAACCTTCGCCCAACCAATGCCGGAAATCCTGATACCCGCCGGCTGCCATAAATTCCAGGTATTCGGCATTGGTTACCAATCGGTTCTGAATGTTAAAATCAGCCACTAAAACCTGGTGAACGCCCAGTTCATTGTCAAAACAAAAATCTTTGCCCTGGTAACCGATCTCATAAATACCGCCTTTTACCGGGAGCATTTCCGGCTTTAATAGCGACGGCCTTTTCCGGTCTGGCGTTTTTAGGTAAATAGGCCGGCAACAGCGGATTGGTGCTGAGAATGTATTTAATATCGGTAACCAGTAATTCCTGGTGCTGCTGTTCGTGTTGCAGGCCCAGTTCAAAGACCGGGTTAATTTCAGCTAAAATATGGTCGGGCGCGGTTTGCAGGAATTCCCGGATCTGCTCATTTACATAGGCCCGGTATTGGTAAACTTCCTGCAGGCTGGGCCGCGACAGGGTGCCCCGCTGGTCGCGTAAAACCCGGCTGCCAATGCTGTTGTAATAGGAGTTGAAAAGAAAGTTGTACTTCGGGTGAAAAACCGCGTAATCTGCAGCGTATTTTTGCAGGATAAACGTTTCGAAAAACCAGCTGGTGTGCGCCAGGTGCCATTTTGGGCGGGCTGACATCTACCATGGGTTGCACCACCGTATCTTCGGGCAATAAGGGCTTGCAGATCTCTTCGGTTAAAGCCCGGATCTCATTAAAGCGGGCAATCAGGCTGGTAGTGGCAGTTTCGACCTGCAAAGGCATAGGTTGGAATTTTAAATTTAAGGGACTTTATTATAAACTAAATTTCCGCCGAAAGGTTATCAACCCATTATTGCCAAAAGGTTATTTACCCTTTATTTCTGAACGGATATTAAGCTGCCGGTAGTTTATCCAAAGAAACCGTTTTACTTTTAACCCGCCAAACTTTCTGCGTTTTATGTCCTTTCAACTGCAATACCGCCGCCATGAGCTTCAGTTCAAATTCGATGCCCGTACCTCCCGCGGCAGCCTGACCACCCATACGGTTTATTATCTGCAACTTTTTGATACTGAAAATCCGGAAATAATGGGGTGGGGCGAAGCGGCACCGCTGGCCGGGCTGAGCCCTGACCACAAGCCCGAATTTGAGCCCCGGGTAGCAGCCCTGTGCCGCACTTTTAATGGCCAAAACCATAGCGTTTTGGCGGAGCTGGATAAATGGTTTGCGCACCAGGATCTGATAAGCTGGCCGGCCCTGAAGTTTGCTTTCGAAACCGCCCTGCAGGATCTTAAGAATGGCGGTAAAAAGTTACTTTATGAAAATTCTTTTTCCCGCGGCGAAGCCGGAATTCCCATAAACGGTCTGATCTGGATGGGCGACGAAGCGTTTATGCAGGAGCAGATAACTCAGAAATTAGAACAGGGTTATTCCACTTTAAAACTGAAAATTGGCGGGCTCGATTTTAAAACCGAATGCCGGATCCTGGCCGCTATCCGGCAGGTAGCCAAACCTTCGGAACTTACCATCAGGTTAGATGCCAACGGCGCTTTTAAACCCGAAGAAGCCCTGCAACGCCTGGAAACCCTGGCCCGTTACCACATCCATTCTATTGAGCAACCCATAAAGCAGAACCAGCCGTTTGCCATGCGGAAGATCTGCGCCGAAACACCTATTCCGGTAGCGTTGGATGAAGAACTGATCGGGGTGAATTTACCGGCTAAGAGAAGAGGTCTGCTGCAATACCTGAAGCCGCAATTTATAATTCTCAAGCCAACGTTGGTTGGCGGTTTAGCCGATACCACCAAATGGATCCGGCTGGCCGAAGATATGGACATCGGCTGGTGGATCACGTCGGCGCTGGAATCGAATATTGGCCTGAATGCTATTGCCCAGTTTACCGGCAATTTCCGAAACCTGATACCGCAGGGTTTGGGTACGGGACAACTTTACCACAACAATATTCCGTCGCCGCTCCGGATCCGGGAAGGAAAACTTTATTCAGATCCGGCAGGGGCCTGGGAAACCGGAATTTTATTTCCGGAAGATTAACCGGTATCTTTGTTTTTAAGGCAAACAGGTTTGGCCATGGAAGATAAGTTGCATAACAACAAGCCTTTTTTCGGGATCGATAAATCCTATATTCCGGAATTTGTGTACGGGGGCATTGACGGCGCCATCACCACGTTTGCCGTGGTGGCGGGCGCAGCCGGGGCCAACCTGAGCGTTAGCATTGTCATAATTCTGGGCATGGCCAATTTAATTGCCGACGGCTTTTCCATGTCGGTCGGGAATTTTTTCTCAACCCAGGCCGCCCGCGATAATTACGACCGCCACCGGCAGACCGAACTCTGGGAAATTGAGAACCTGCGCGAAAAGGAGATCGAAGAGATCCGGGAAATTTATGCGGCCAAAGGCTTTACCGGCAATTTATTAGAGGAAGTGGTTGCCGTCATTATTTCGAATAAAGAGGTTTGGGCAGATACCATGATGCGCGAAGAACTGTTCCTGATAAAAGATGACAAAACGCCTTATAAAACCGCCGGCGTTACTTTTTTCTCATTCCTCATTATCGGGGTAATTCCCTTGCTTTCTTACCTGGCAGCCCCGTTTTTCCATTCCGGCGACAACCGGTTATTCCTCATTTCGTGCGCGGCCACCGGGCTGGCGCTGGCCATAATCGGGCAACTGAAAAGCATTGTAACCGGGAAAAGCCGCCTGCGGGGAACCCTGGAAACGGTTGCCTTAGGTGGCCTGGCGGCTTTGATTGCCTATTACGTTGGGTTTGTGCTTGAAAAAATAGTGGTTTCTTACTTTTAATTCTTGAAAATGACTTTTAAACTTCCTGCGCTGTTTCGTACCTTATTTTTATTACTAAGTTTTAGTTTCGCTTTTTCGGGTTGTAAGGTAGGCGACGACGATCCGGCTATTTCGTTCCGGAGCCGCGATGCCCGGCTTAAGGCCAACTGGAAAATGAGCCGGCTAAATAACCTGGTAGAAATAAATTCTTTGAATCCCAGCGGAGTTCCGGTGCGAACAGAGGTTCAGTCTAACTATGATGGATATAACATGCGCATCAGGACCAGCGTTAACGGGGTTTTGGTAAGCGATTCTACGTTTGGCTATAATTTCCTGATGATGCTGCAGGACGACGGCAAACTGACTTATGAGAATTCGGTTATCATACTTGTGGTAGGCACAAAATCTACTGGTTCGGACAACTGGTACTGGATCAGTTCCGATCAGAAAAAATCGCGGGTTTTCCTGGGTTCTGCACTTCAGTTTGCCAATACTATTGGTCTGAACAGCACCCAAACCAGCGCTACCTTACCGTTCAGTACCCTGTTAACCGATTTCAACATCGATGAACTTCGCAATAACGAACTGAAACTATCTTATACGAAATCTACCGGGCAAACCACATTGGGCGGGTTTCAGCAGATTACCATTAACAGCAAAATGACTTTTACTTCGAAATAAAAACGGTAGGCTAAACGGCCGGAAAAGTAACTGGAAAAGATGAAATGGATCCTGGTATTTATAGGCAGTGGGTTAGGCGGTTGCCTGCGTTTGCTGACTTCCGAAATTTCGGCCCGCTACTTTGGCCATTCCTACCCGGTTGGCACCTTTCTGAGTAACCTGCTGGCTTGTTTGTTATTAGGTTTGGTCCTGGGCTATTTTGAAAGTACCAGGCTCATAGATTTGCGGTACCGGTGGCTGCTGGCTGCAGGGTTCTGCGGCGGTTTCAGTACCTTTTCGACCTTCAGCAACGAAACGCTGCAATTACTTTCTGCGCAGAAAATAGCAGAAGCCGGTTTGTATGTGGGTTCCAGTATAATTTTCGGACTGGGTGCTGTTTATGGCGGTTATTCTTTGGTGCATGCTTTAAGGTAATTTCTTATGGATAAAATGAAGGAAATTACCTTTTTAAATTCTTAACCACTATCCATTTATTTCCACTTTTCCTTATGGATTCAGGAGCTCAGATCCTTTCGCAAAGCCTCCGCAACTTTCGCTAGGCCCGTACTGGATCTCTCTTCGATCAGGTGCAGATTTTTCCTTTTGGGAAGGTCCGGGATTTTAACATCTACTATATAAATGGGCACATTGTCGGCAACATAATGAACCAAACCTGCGGCCGGATATACCAGCAACGATGTTCCCACCACCACGAAATAATCGGCCCGCATGGCTTCTTCCATTGCTTTTTCGATCATGGGAACCGGCTCGCCAAACCAGACAATGTTGGGTCGGAGCTGAGAGCCTTTTTCGCATTTATCGCCAAGCTTCAGTTCCCAGCTATTCATTTTGTAAACCAGGTTTTCATCTAATGTACTGCGGCTTTCAAACAGCTTACCGTGCAGATGGATCACGTTGGTTGAGCCGGCCTGTTCGTGCAGTTCATCCACATTTTGCGTGATCACGGTAACATCAAAATCCTTTTCCAGCTCCGCCAGAATTTCGTGGCCCCGGTTTGGTTTGGCCTGGTGCGCATTTTTCCGGCGCTGATTGTAAAAGTCAAGTACCAGTTCTTTGTTCTTTCGCCAGCCTTCCGGCGATGCTACCTCCATTACGTCGTGCCCTTCCCACAAACCATTTGCGTCCCGAAACGTGGCAATGCCGCTTTCGGCACTGATGCCGGCTCCGGAAAGGACTACCAGTTTTTTCTTCATTTTGAATAGCGTTTTGGGATTTTGCTAGCAATGTGGCTTGCTGAAGGCGGGGCTGATAGCGAGCCGGACTGACGGCAAAGGTAAAAATTAATTGATTTGCAGAGGTAATCCCAGCACGACCGTCCCGCTTTTGGCAAGGTGATGTTGGCAATTCGTGCTTATCTCTTGGAGAGGTAAGTTGAAATGGTTATAATCTTTGTCTTACCAAACTTCTTGAGGTCAAGTAAGTCTTTATCTCCCGTAATTAAGTGAGTCGCTTTCCCGTCCGCAGCGAGTGATAAGAGAAAATTATCTTTAAGGTCTCTACAGTCGCTTGCGCTTGTTATAACTTTTACAAACTCTGCTCTCAAACTTAATTGCTGCAAGAGTTCATGCAAGTCAGAAACTGAAAAATACTTTCTGAATTTAGGCCGCCTCGCAACAGTAACAAATTCTTCTAAAAGCTCCTTACTAAAAAGTATCGTTATAGACTGGTTTGAAAAGAGCTTATCCAGGCCTATAAAGTTTTTTGAAAGCAAAAAGCTAATCCAAAGGTTTGTATCTATAATTACCCTATCCTTTGTTTTGCCCATACCGCTTAGCTCTTACTGTTTCCACTTCCTTAGTGATTTCGTCCAGGCTTAGTGGATTGGCAACAGCTTTTGAGCGCAACTTATCTACCACTTTCAAAAACTCGTCCTCTGAGGTCTGTTTGATAGTTATAAGATTTAGATCAGCCAGGTTTTGTAGTAGCTTGGCCGCCTTAGGATTGAGTATGTTTATTTGGAAAGTCTGCATAGTCTAAATATAACGAAAAATGTCTAACAAAAGTGTCGGCATTGCAAGACTGCTAACGGACTAAGCTAAACGACAAACGAGGCCTTCGGCCGAAGAATGACGTTTAGCTGTGGTTAGTTGCTTTTATTCTATTACCAATACTGCGTCTGATTCAAAGTTTTCTAAATCAGCCAAATTAAAAATTTCATCTGCTGATGGTCTTATTTTATGGAATTTGACTACACAACTGCCGTAGGTATCAATTTCTTCTTCAGAGTAGGTTGTTTCGTAAAATGATATTATAATTCTAAAATCACCACTAAAGTTGAAGTATAATTCCTTATGTAGCCTTTTTGCCAGTTTAAGGCCAATCAATAGATATTCTAATTCATTGGTGATGCACTTAAAGTAATCATCTACATGTATGTCATTCAAAAAGACTTCAAACTCACATTTCTTAAAGTCTGTGTCAAGTTCACCTGGTACAAAGTATTGAAAGTCATTTAGTAAAATGCACTCCTGTTCAGTTCTAAATCCAGCAGCAAGTAATTTTTCCAATTCTTCTGGCAACTCTGTATCGATGCTTTCAAACTCATACTTAGTTTGCTTTAAGTATGAATTCATCAGAGAATTAGTTTTTATTTTCATTCTTCATAATTGCAACTAGCAGCATTATATCCGTAGGTGTTTGCCGGAGATTTCGGACTGGCGTACTGTTGTTTTTCGAAAATGACTTTCCTGGAAGCATAGTTTAAAGCTAATGTAGGGATTTGTTATAGCATATTCAATAAAGGAATGATAATCTTCCCTTCGAATTTAAAGCCTTAAAAAACTACCAACAAAAAACCTCAGCCTTTGGGAAAGCTGAGGTTTAAAAATAAAGTAAGAAAACTTACTTTTTGGTTGTTGGTTTTTTGGCAGCTGGTTTCTTCGCGGCTGGTTTCTTCGCGGCTGGTTTTTTAGTTGCTGCTTTTTTCTTGGCAACTGGTTTATCGGCGGTTTCTTCTTTGGCCGGAGCAGCTTTTTTACCGAAACGGCCTTTAGCTGGTTTATCCGGGGTAGCTGCTGCCAGTTCCAGACATTCTTCCAGGGTAAGTTCCGCCGGTTCTTTGCCTTTCGGAATTTTTACGTTCTTTTTACCCACGCAAATGTAAGGTCCGAAGCGGCCGTTAAGCACTGTAACCTCCGGATTTTCTTCAAAGCTTTTGATCAGTTTTTCGGCGTCGGCTTTGCGTTTGGCCTGGATCAGCTCAATGGCTTCTTCCATGTTAACCGTGAACGGATCCAGCGTTTTTGGCAGCGAATAAAATTTGCTCTGGTGCTTAATAAAGGGACCAAAACGGCCAATGGCAGCGGTCATTTCTTCGTCTTCGAAGGAACCGACCACCCGCGGCAATTTAAATAATTCCAGGGCATCTTCCAGCGTAATGCTTTCCAGAAACTGGCCTTTGCGTAAACTGGCGTAGATCGGTTTTTCGCCGGTTTCCGGGTTTTCTTCGCCTAATTGCACGAACGGACCGAAACGGCCTAGGCTGGGCAATTACTTTTTTACCGTTTTCCGGGTGCATTCCCAATTCCCGGGCGCCGCTTACCGAAGCCCGTTCAATTGATTCGGAAGAGGTAATTTTATCGTGGAAAGCGCCGTAAAAATTCTCGATCATCTTATTCCACTGCTTTTTGCCGTTGGCAATTTCATCAAATTCTTCTTCGGCTTTGGCCGTGAACTGGTAATCGATAATGGCCGGGAAATGGTCGATCAGGAAATCGTTCACCACCATGGCAATATCCGTAGGGAAGAGTTTGGCTTTTTCGGCGCCGGTAATTTCGGTTTTGGTTTGCTCCGAAACGGTATCTGTTCTCCAGGGTAAAAACCTTGAAGTTGCGGTCTTTCCCTTCGCGGTTGTCTTTTTCTACGTAGCCCCGTTTCTGAATAGTAGAAATGGTAGGCGCGTAAGTAGAAGGCCGGCCAATGCCCATTTCTTCCAGTTTCTTTACCAGGCTGGCTTCGGTATAACGCGGTGCCGGCCGGGAAAAACGCTGGGTAGCCCTGTAACCGGAGCGGTCTTAATAATCTGGCCAATGGAAAGGGGCGGCAAGCATGCCTTTTACATCTTCGTCGCCGCTGTCTTCATCGTCGGTACTTTCAATATAAACTTTCAGGAAACCTTCAAATTTAATTACTTCGCCGGTGGCAATAAAATTTGCGCTCTGGGTAGAAATGCTGATAGTAGCCGTGGTTTTTTCAATTTCGGCATCGGCCATTTGCGAAGCAATAGCGCGTTTGCGGATCAGTTCGTAAAGGCGTTGTTCGTTGCGGTCGCCGCTTACTTCTATCGCACTAAAATCGGTCGGGCGAATGGCTTCGTGGGCTTCCTGGGCGCCGACCTTTCGATTTGTAATGCCGGGTCTTAGCATATTGTGCGCCAAAAGCCCGGGTTATCTGGGCGGCAGCGGCCTGCTGGGCATCATACCGATAGGTTAACCGAATCGGTACGCATATAGGAGATCTTACCGGCTTCGTACAGCTTTTGGGCCACCGTCATGGTTTGGGCTACCGAAAAGCTCAGTTTCCGGCTGGCTTCCTGCTGCAGGGTAGAAGTAGTAAACGGAGGGGCCGGCGAACGCTTTAAAGGCTTTTTCTCCAGGTTCTCGATGTGTATATTCGGCGCCGATGCAGTTTTCCAGGAAAGTCCTGGGCTTCGTCTTCATTTTTGAAACGTGGTCGGCAATTCGGCTTCCAGTTTTTTGCCATTGTCAACTTCAAACTGGGCGGTAATTTTAAAAGCCGATTCCGCTTTAAATTTCTCAATTTCCCGTTCCCGTTCTACTACCAGGCGTACCGCCACTGATTGCACCCGGCCGGCCGAAAGCCCGGTTTTGATTTTTTTCCAGAGTACCGGGCGAAAGTTCAAAACCAACCAGCCGGTCCAGCACCCGGCGGGCCTGCTGCGCATTTACCAGGTCCATGTTTATATCGCGCGGGTTTTCAATGGCATTCAGAATAGCATTTTTGGTAATTTCCCGGAAAACAATGCGTTTGGTTTTATCAACGTTCAGGTTCAGAGCTTCGGATAAATGCCAGGAAATGGCTTCTCCTTCGCGGTCATCGTCGCTGATGCTAACCAAACCATTTCGGCTTCTTTGGCTAATTTTTTTAACTGGGCAACAACTTCTTTTTTATCGGCCGAAACCACATAAGTAGGTTTAAAACCGTGTTCAATATCGATAGCGTGGTTATCTTTAGGTAAGTCACGCACGTGCCCAAAGCTCGATTTTACAATAAAATCTTTGCCCAGGTATCCTTCAATCGTCTTTCGCCTTCGCCGGTGACTCTACAATCACTAAATTTTTAGCCATTTATTCTTTATATAAAGCAGTTTCGCAACCAAATTTTTTCAAAGATGTATATTTTTTTTTAATTAAAAGTGGTCTCCTGGATTTTCCGGCCTTTGGCAGTTTGCCAGCTGCCGTTGTTTTTTAAACTTAATTTTGCTTAAATAGTTGTAACCACCAGATGAAGAAAACCCTCCAGATTGTACGCCATTCGCATACTTTTGATCCAGCACCCGGTCAGGAAGACCACGACCGGGAATTAACCCGCGAAGGAAAAACGGAAGCCCGGCATTCGGCGGAGTGGATAAAAGAAGAAGGGAATATCCCGGAAAAAATAGTGGCCAGCTCGGCGGTCCGCACCCAAACTACGGCTTCCATTATAGCCGAAGTGCTTTTAGGGGATCCGGAAAGTTATGAAAGCGAAAATGAATTATACCGGGCAACCGAATACGACCTGCTGGAATTTATTAAACATAATTTTAGCACCGAAGAAAGTATAATGTTGGTAGGTCACAACCCGTCGGTAACGCAACTGGCCATCCGGTTGGGCGCCAAAACTGTTTCGTATCTTGCCCCCGCCAGCGTAGCCGTTCTTTCCTTTGAAATTCAGGACTGGAGTGAACTGAACTTTCATACCGGCAAACTGATAGACCTGCGCTTAACCGACGAAAAATAGAACGGTAGGGATTTCGGCTAAAAAAGTAGCGGGCAAAGCAGGCGTCTGAATAATTTTAAAAAAAATGTCCGTGGGTTTAACTTCAATGCCCTTTAAAAATTTAAATCTTTTGTAAAAACTACCTAACCCCGGTAAGTCTTTTTTCGTATAAAACTGGGCTGAAAACCATAGGGTTGGCCCGTTGAAATAAGTAAGGAAAGGAAAAGTGCAGGATATAGGAACTCATCGTTTAAATTCAGGAACCGGTAAAAAACATTTCAATAATCATATCTATTTCGGTAGTTTTAGCGCTTCTTTCAAAACTCCTTATTGATCCTTCGAATGGCCGCTAAAATTGTATCGGTAATAAACCAGAAAGGTGGTACCGGTAAAACCACCACCACTATAAATTTAGGCTGTGCCCTGGCTGCCCTGGGTAAAAAAGTGTTGCTGGTAGACCTCGATCCGCAGGCTAACCTGTCTTATTCGCTGGGTGTTACCGAACCCTCCGGTACCATGGCCGATGTATTTACCCAAACCAAGAACTGTAGGCGAAATTTTGGTGGAACGGTCGGGAGTTTCGATCCTGCCGGGTTCTAATGAACTGGTGGATATTGAGATATCGCTGGTTGGGCAGCCTGACCGGGAAATTTACCTGAAAAACATTCTGACGGATGCTAAAGGCTACGATTATATTTTTATTGATTGTCCGCCTTCGCTTTCAATCCTAACGGTAAATGCCCTGGCCGCTTCCCACGAAGTAGTTATTCCACTGCAGATGGAAGTGTTAACGCTGCAGGGTTTGGGGCAGATCCTGGCTACGGTAGGGCAGGTGCGCTCCACCATTAACCCCAGGCTAAATGTTAAAGGCATTGTGGTGGTCATGTTCGATAAACGCCGGAAACTCAGCCAGGAAATTGAAGAATACCTGCACGAGAACATCGATGAAAAGGTATTTCAGAACCGGATCCGGTTAAACGTTAAATTAGCCGAAGCTCCTTCTTTCGGGCAAAGCATTCTGGAGTATGACCGGTCTTCAAACGGGGCTAAAGATTATATGGCGCTGGCCGAAGAGTTTTTAGCTTCAAAATGATAAATTTTTTAGTAAACAATAGCAGAAGGTTGGGCAATATTATTTTATTAGCAGTTAGGGTGTTTTAAATAAATATATTAGTTAAATTGCCCATTAGTAAAAGCTAAAGAAAAAAGAATTTTAATACGAACGTAAAGTGTCTGCACATTTTACCCTGACAATATATGGCATTAGGTAAAAACATGAAATTGAATAAAGATAAGCTGATCGGTAAAGCTGGAAAAGAAAAAACTCCGGCTAAAGCCAGTATGCCGGCTGCTGAGGGGAAAAAGGCTGCACAATTACAGGAAACTGCCAAAGCCCCGGAAATTGTAGCCGAAATTATTGCTCCGGTAAAAGATGCTCCGGAAACCGGTTCCAAGTCGAACCGCAGCAAGCCCGACGCCACCCGCCTGGAAGATAACCGCCGGTCAACTACCGAAAGCCGCAATAAAGCCGGAAAAGATAGTAAAGATAAAGACAGCGAAGTAGATATTACTTCCGAAGGCTACCTGAATGAACAATTAAACCGGGTTTTGTATGCCCTGGATGCCTTTAAAAAAGGCGATATTTCCGTGCGTTTAACCAAACAGAACAACGATATTTTTGCCGAGATCGCCGAAGCCTATAACTCCATGGTGGAAATGATCGGTGGTGTAGGGGGCGAAGTATCGCGTATCTCCAAAGTGGCCGGGGTAGAAGGAAACCTGAAAGCCCGTGCTTCTGCCGAAAATGCTTCCGGTTTCTGGAAAGACATGATCAATAATATCAATGGTCTGGTAGATTCTATTGCGGTTCCGGTATTGGAAGTAGGCAAAGTACTTGAAGAATATCTCCCGCGGTAACCTGGACGAAACTTTCCAGATCCCGGTTTCCGGCGATTTTAAGGTCATGGCCGAAACCATTAACCGCACCATTGATAACCTGAACATTTTTGCCGGTGAGGTAACCCGGGTGGCACTGGAAGTAGGTACGGAAGGTAAACTGGGTGGCCAGGCATCGCGTACCAAACGTGGCCGGTGTGTGGAAAGACCTGACCGACAATGTAAATACCATGGCCAGTAACCTTACCGGCCAGGTACGGGACATTGCCAACGTAGCCACTGCCGTTGCGCGCGGTGACTTAAGCCAGAAAATTACGGTAGATGTAAAAGGCGAAATGCTTCAGTTGAAAGAGAACATCAACCAGATGGTGGATTCCCTGAATATTTTTGGGGATGAAGTAACCCGGGTGGCCCGCGAAGTGGGTACCGAAGGAAAATTAGGTGGTCAGGCCAAAGTGCCGAATGTAGGTGGGGTTTGGAAAGAACTGACCGACAATGTAAATACCATGGCCAGCAACCTGACCAGCCAGATGCGCGATATTGCCAACGTAGCTACTGCGGTTGCCAAAGGCGATTTAACGCAGAAAATTACCGTTAATGTAAAAGGCGAATTCTTAGAATTGAAAGAGAACATCAACCAGATGGTGGATTCTCTAAATATATTCGCCGATGAAGTAACCCGCGTGGCGCGTGAAGTAGGTACCGAAGGAAAATTAGGCGGTCAGGCCAACGTACCAAACGTAGCCGGAACCTGGAAAGAGCTGACCGATAATGTAAACACCATGGCCGGTAACTTAACCAGCCAGGTGCGGGATATTGCCAACGTAGCCACGGCGGTTGCGAAAGGCGATTTAACGCCAGAAAATTACGGTTGATGTAAAAGGCGAACTGCTCGAGCTGAAAGAGAACATCAACCAGATGGTGGATTCCCTGAATATCTTTGCCGGTGAGGTAACCCGGGTGGCGCGAGAAGTAGGAACCGAAGGTAAATTGGGTGGCCAGGCAACTGTGCCGAACGTGGCCGGGGTTTGGAAAGACTTACCGATAACGTGAACTCCATGGCCGGTAACTTAACCGGCAGGTGCGGGATATTGCCGAAGTAGCTACTGCGGTGGCCAAAGGCGACTTAATCCAAGAAAATTACCGTCGATGTAAAAGGTGAAATGCTTCAGACTGAAAGAGAATATCAACCAGATGGTGGATTCCCTGAATATTTTTGCCGGTGAGGTAACCCGCGTGGCGCGTGGAAGTAGGTACTGAAGGAAAACTGGGTGGCCAGGCCGATGTACCAAACGTAGCCGGTGTCTGGAAAGACTTGACCGATAACGTAAACTACATGGCTGGTAACTTAACCGGCCAGGTACGGGATATTGCCAAGTAGCTACTGCGGTTGCCAAAGGCGATCTTAACCAAGAAAATTACGGTAGATGTAAAAGGCGAAATGCTGCAGCTGAAGGAAAATCATCAACCAGATGGTGGATTCCCTGAATATTTTTGCGGTGAAGTAACCCGCGTGGCACTGGAAGTAGGAACCGAAGGAAAACTAGGCGGCCAGGCAGCTGTACCGAACGTTGGCGGGGTATGGAAAGACTTAACCGATAACGTAAATTCCATGGCTGGTAACTTAACCGCCAGGTACGCGATATTGCCAAAGTAGCAACTGCGGTTGCAAAGGGACTTAAGTCAGAAAATTACGGTAGATGTGAAAGGCGAGATCCTTCAGATGAAAGATATCATCAATACCATGGTGGATCAGCTGAACGTTTTTGCTTCGGAAGTAACCCGGGTAGCGCGCGAAGTAGGTACCGAAGGTAAACTAGGCGGACAAGCCGATGTACCAAAGCGTTGCCGGAATCTGGAAAGACTTAACCGACAATGTAAACTACATGGCTGGTAACTTAACCAGTCAGGTGCGGGATATTGCCGAAGTTGCTACTGCGGTTGCCAACGGCGATTTAATCCAAGAAAATTACAGTAGATGTGAAAGGCGAATTACTTGAGTTGAAAGAGAACATCAACCAGATGGTGGATTCCCTGAATATCTTTGCCGGTGAAGTAACCCGGGTGGCCTTGAAGTAGGAACCGAAGGAAAACTGGGCGGCCAGGCAGCTGTACCGAATGTAGCCGGTGTATGGAAAGACCTTGACCGACAATGTAAATTCCATGGCCTCTAACCTTACTTCCAGGTACGGGATATTGCCAAAGTTGCGACCGCCGTTGCAAAAGGTGATTTAAGCCAGAAAATACGGTGGATGTGAAAGGCGAAATCTGGAGCTGAAAGAACATCCTGAACCAGATGGTGGATTCCCTGAATATCTTTGCCGGTGAGGTAACCCGGGTGGCGCTTGAAGTAGGAACCGAAGGTAAACTTGGGTGGCCAAGCCAACGTACCAAACGTAGCCGGTGTTTGGAAAGCTTACCGATAATGTAAACTACATGGCCTCTAACTTAACGTTCAGGTACGTGATATTGCCAACGTAGCCACTGCGGTTGCAAGGCGATTTAAGCCAGAAAATGACGGTGGATGTGAAAGGCGAAATTCTTGAGCTGAAAGAACATCCTGAACCAGATGGTGGATTCCCTGAATATTTTTGCTGGTGAAGTAACCCGGTGGCCTGGAAGTAGGAACCGAAGGTAAACTAGGTGGTCAGGCGAATGTACCAAACGTAGCCGGTGTATGGAAAGCCTTAACCGATAATGTAAATTCCATGGCCTCTAACCTAACCTTCAGGTACGGGATATTGCCAACGTAGCCACTGCCGTTGCGAGAGGTGACTTAAGCCAGAAAATTACGGTGGATGTAAAAGGCGAGATTCTTGAGCTGAAAGAAATCTGAACCAGATGGTGGATTCCCTGAACATTTTTGCCGATGAAGTAACCCGGGTGGCACGTGAAGTAGGTACCGAAGGTAAACTGGGCGGCCAAGCCAACGTGCCAAAAGTACGCGGAACCTGGAAAGAACTGACCGACAACGTAAATACCATGGCCAGTAACCTGACCCTCCAGGTGCGGGATATTGCCAACGTAGCGACTGCGGTTGCGCGAGGTGACTTAAGCCAGAAAATGACGGTGGATGTGAAAGGCGAAATCCTGGAGCTGAAAAACATCATGAACCAGATGGTGGATTCCCTGAACATCTTTGCCGGTGAGGTAACCCGTGTGGCACTTGAAGTAGGAACCGAAGGAAAATTGGGCGGCCAGGCACGGTACCGAATGTAGCCGGTGTTTGGAAAGACTTACCGATAATGTAAATACCATGGCTACCAACCTGACCACGCAGGTACGTGGTATTGTAAAAGTAGTAACCGCGGTATCAAAAGGCGACTTAACCCAGAAATTAACCCTGGAAGCCAAAGGCGAAGTGGCCGATCTGGCCGAAACCATCAACAACATGGTGGATGACCTGAACCGCTTGGCCGGTGAAGTTAGCCGGGTGGCCAGGGTAGCGGGTGTGGAAGGTAAACTGACCGAACGCGCTACGGTACACGGCGTAGGCGGAAGCTGGAAAGAACTCGTAGATACCCTGAATGACCTGTTGGAATCGATTGTAACGCCGGTACTGGAAGTATCCCGAATAGTACGGGCAATATCCGAAGGTGATTTGACCCAGAAAGTAGAAATCCATACTGCCGGCGATATTCTGGCCATGTCCAATGCCTTGAACCTGGCGGTAGATAACCTGAATTCCTTACTTGGTGAGATCAATGAAAGCTCACTGGTAGTAGGTTCTTCTTCCGAAGAAATGGCTGCCAAAGGTTTGGAAATGAGCCGGGTAACGGTAGATGTGGCCTTAGCCATGCAGCAAATGGCAGAAGGTGCGCAGAACCAGGCCTTAAAAACCGACCAGGCCTTTAAACTGATCGAAGAGATCATGAAAGCCACGAAGGAAACCGCTAATAAAGCCGATGTGGTGAACAAGGTCGGCGATAATGGGTGAGGAAACTTCGCAGCTGGGTCTGAAAACGGTAGCCGAAGTGGTGAAAAACATGGAAGAAATTTCTACTTCGGCAGCGCTTACTGCTAAAACCATTGAAGTATTAAGTACCCGTTCGCAGGAAATTTCAAAATCGCTTGGTGTAATTACTGATATTGCTTCACAAACCAACTTACTGGCCTTGAATGCTGCCATTGAAGCGGCCCGGGCCGGTGAAGCCGGTCGTGGTTTTGCGGTAGTAGCCGAAGAGATCCGGAAACTGGCCGAAGGTTCCCGGAAATCAGCCAGCGAAATTGCTACCCTGGTAGAAGATGTTAAAGAAAGATACTTCTTCTGCGGCAGCTGCGATTTCGACCATGGAAGGCCGGGTATTAAAAGGAAAGAATGCAACCTTCGAAGCATCCGGCGCCTTTAAAAATATTGCTACTTCCAGCGGTGAAACGCTTGCGTACCTCCCAGGATATCTTAACGGCTACCGAAGTACAGAAATCTTCTATTTCGGACGTAGTGAAATACGTGGAAGAAGTGGTTGCCATTGCCGAACAAACCGCTTCTGGTACCCAGCAGGTGGCCGGTACCGCCAAGCAACTTTCCGGCTTCCATGCAGGAACTTAACTGCTTCCAGCCAGCAACTGAACGACATTGCCGAAGACTTGCAGGTAGGTATTTCGGCCTTTAAACTGATAAACGGTAACTTACTATCCCGCAGAGCCGCAGAATTACGCCGCATGGGCTGCCGGTAATACCGGTTACTGCACGGCAGCCTACGCCGCCGCGATCAGCGGATCCCGTGAATGCAGACTAGTCAGGAAGACAAACGCTAATCAGCGGCACCAGATAACAAAGGAACAGAACACGCTGCCAGCTCAGGAAACGAAACAGAAATGCTCCGAAAAAATAATAAATGGATAAGCACAACCAAAAGCGATGAAATGAGCGAACAGAAGGACGTGGTCTCAGAACCTGCCGTCCATTTAATTGTTTTTAAACTAGGAACAGAAGAATACGGCATCCGGATAGAGCAGGTAAAAGAAGTAACCATTACCCCCGAAATTACCCGCATGCCCAAAACACCTGCTTTTATTAAAGGGGTAGCCAATATTCGCGGCGATATTATTGCCATTATGGATCTGGAAGAAAGATTTAATATTAGCCCAGCCTGACCAGAAAACTGCTGGTACAATCGCAATACCTATACTTTGGTCATAGAAGCGAAAGATTATACCATTGGTATTAATTGTACAGGAGTGCCGCAATCCTTAACTATTCCGGTTTCCAAGATCGATAAAACGCCGCTTTTATTCAGGATATAAATATTAATGAAAATTATATTGAAGGAATAGGTAAAATGGACAGTCGCCTGATTATTGTGCTGGATATTTTTAAAATACTTACCAGCGACGAAATAAATCAGCTAAATCCTGAAAAAGCCGTAAGCGTAACTATACAATAAACAATTAAATTAATAATTGAATATATGAAAAAGAGAATATTAATAGTTGACGATTCGTTTTACATGCGCACCATGCTTAAAAACATGCTGACCGATGCCGGTTATGAAGTGGTTGGCGAAGCGCCGAACGGCCAGACTGCTTTGCAATTGGCCAAAGAAACAAAACCGGACTTGATTACCTTAGACGTAATTTTGCCCGACAATACCGGCTTAGATGTATTGAAAGGCATTAAAAAAGACCAGCCCGACATGAAAGTAATTATTGTAAGCGCAGTTGGTCAGGAAGTAATTGTGACATGAAGCCATAGAAAATGGTGCACTGGCTTACATTGTAAAGCCATTTTCCGAAGAGAAAGTGCTGGAGATAGTGGGCAATGCGCTGAAAAGCTAATTTTTATTTAAAGCCAGAATTTCAGGATTGGATATAAGCGTGTCGATTCGAAAAGTTCTTCCCAAATAGATAAAGATAATTGATGGCGAACAGCTCTAGTTATTCCCGGTTGGTGTTGTCCAGACATTTTCAATGCCGCAGCCAGACCTAGAGGTGTTGGATACTGCCTCGACGAACGGCGCAGATGGATTCGAATGAGAATTAAAAATCCGGATTTAATTGTTGCCGATTACAAATTACCCGGAAACAGACGAATGCGTATTTTCCGGCGGCAGATTCAGCAGGAAATAGGGTGCCGTATTTTATGCTTTTGAAACGAAAAAATCCGTTGGATGATACTCTTTTCAAAGCCAGAGAACAGGCGTTTATGATTGGATACGTATACCCGAGTCACCGGCTGCAATCCTAAATTTCGTGAAATTAGGCAAGAACTGGTGCTGAAGATAAAAGCGTTAATGGAGGTAATGCAACAGCAGGACGGCATTTCGAGTTGGCTTAAGACTAAACCGCCCGTTTTAAACGACTATTGGCTAAACGAATCCAGTGCAACTATTAAAATGCCGAATGCCTACGTAGTAATTGGAGCTTCTACTGGCGGTACCAAGGCCATCGAAACAATTATTAAAAAATTAAATCCCGGATTAAACGCCGCTATATTAATTGCCGTGCATTTACCCGAAAAATTTACGAAAACTTTTACCAACGGCTCAAAGGACTTACAGCTTTAAAAGTGGTAGAGGGCAGAAACGGTGCCGGAAACTTGAAAGCCGGTAAGATTGTGATTGCGCCTGGGGATAAAAATATGATTATAAATCCCCCCAGGGCCTTACATCAGAAATAAGAATTGGGTTTGCAGAAGAGCAGACGGATGAATTTGACTGCCCTCGGTGGATATTTTAATGAAATCAGTTGCAAAACTGGTTTGGTATCGCATACCTTAGGCATTATCTTAACCGGCATGGGAAAAGATGGTACCAAAGGGTCTAAAGCAATTAAAAGCAAAGGCGGCGAAACAATTGCGCAGGATCAGGCTCCATCGTCATTTTTGGTATGGCTAAATCTGCTATAGAAAAAGGGTATATTTCCAAAGTTATGCCGCTAATACAGATACCCACTTATATTAATCGGTTGCGCCGAATTACCTGCGGATTTAGAAGCGCTGCTATCAAATAAATGAAATCGAGAGAACAGGAATATAAAGAAATATTTGTTGCTGAAGCGCTGGAATACTACGATGCCCTGAATCGGCATATCAGCGAGCTGGAAAAAGATCCGAATAACGACGATATGCTGGCGGAAATATTTCCGGTTTGCTGCATAACATGAAGGCCAATGCCAAAGCAATCGGGTATTATCGATCATTGCCGATGTGTCGCATAAGCTGGAAACTGCTTTTGAACTAATCCGCAACAAAGAACTGGCTTTTACCGATGAAGTGTTACCAGTTCTATTCGATGGCATTGATTTACTAGGTGAGATAATTACCAATCTGGATAATCCTAAATACAAGATGCCGGACAACAGGTCTTATGCGCAACCTGGAGTCATGGTAGAAAATCCGACGAACAGAACGATCGGAGAAAGCCTGGAAGTTATCCAAAGTTCCGCGCTATTTAAACCTAAAAACCTTATCCCTTTCCGAACTGATTTACATCCAGATCAAAAAACTAGATCATATGCTTAATCTGGTAGGGCGAATTAATTATTGACCGGGACCGGATATTATCTATAAGCAAGGAATTCGATAATCAGCGAACTTGCCCCGGTAAGTTCCCATCTTATACCGCATTACCGAAGATTTGCAATTCAGCGTCATGGATGCCCGCCTGGTAAACATTGGGTCTTTGTTTAATAAATTTCCCGCGCATTGTACGTGATATTGCGGTTGCCGAGAAAAAAGAAATTCACTTGGAAATAAGCGGACAGGATATTCAGATAGACCGAAATATTCTTACAAATCATAACCGATTCGCTGTTGCACATCATGCGCAATGCAATTTCCCACGGCATAGAAATGCCGCTGAAGCGGGTAAGCGCCGGAAAACCGCGCGAAGGAAATATCTGGCTTTCGGCGCAGAACGACCGCGATATGGTGTAACATAAAGCTGCGCGACGATGGCAAAGGAATAGATATAAACGAAGTGAGAAGAGCAATTGTACCGGGGATTTTTACCGGCCGAAATGGCCAACGATCTGCGCGATTCCGAAGCCCTTTCGTATATTTTTGAACCGGGATTTTCGCTGGCAAAAGAAATAACCGAATTTTCGGGCAGGGGCGTGGGCTTGGACGTGGTAAAAAATGCCATCGATTCTATTGGCGGCCGTGCATCCGAGTAGATTCTGAAAAAGGCAAGGGCACTACATTTACCTTCCACTTACCAACTTCCATTGCGGTAAAAGGAGCATTGCTTTTTGAAGTGGCGGCGAATTTTTACGCTATTCCGCTCATGCACACCGATTCAGTAGTGTCTTTGGATAAAAACAAACTGCACGAAGTAGGTGATGTTATTGGTAGCCGATATAAAAAACGAAACCATTACAATTGTTTAGCTAAATGAATTACTGAACTACGCCGGAAGACATGAATCGTTAGGTGAAAAGCTAAATTAAAAGGACGAAGTACAGAATATAATTATCGTATCCTATAATAATCGAAAATTAGGTTTAATAGTCGATAAACTGTTCCGGCAGCAGGATATTGTGATTAAACCGCTTAAATAAACCCGTAGATAATATTGAAATCTATGGCGGTGTAACGTTGCTGGGAACCGGTAAAGTTTGCCTGGTGTTGGATGTGCCGGCTATTACCCGTTATTTTATCACAAAACGGTAGGGAAAAGCCGGCCAAAACCCGGTGGTTATTTTATTTAAAATAAGCTTCATGGAACTGCAAGTATCTGAACTGGAAAAAGACATTATTAAAGAGATTCTGAACATTGGCCTGGCCCGTGCGGCAGATTCCTTTGCGGTAATTGCCAAAGACATTGTACTTTTAAAAGTACCTGACCTGTTGCTTACCGAACCCAAAGATGTAATAGCCCAGGTAGCCAAATATGAGGAAACCCACGTTATTATCCAGTCAGATATTAAAGGCGATTTTAACGGTTCTACCCTCATGCTTTTTTCCGGCGACCAGATAGAGCGTTTAAGCCAGGTTTGCCTCCGCATCGAATATAAATTTGAAGGAAATAATATTTCCGATATGCAGGAATCCCTGCTGCTGGAAATAAGCAATATTATTACCGGCGCCCTGGTTACGCAACTTGCCAATATCCTGAAAGCCAACATTTACGGTTCGCCGCCAACTTCGCCAAAAGGTAAAATTGCCGATTCCCTGAAAGATATTTTATCGCACCACCCGCTTTTCCAGCCCATGGTTTTTACGGTTATTACCCAGTTCACCAATTTTACAAAGGTTGTGGAGCTGCCGTTAATGATCTTTTTCGATACCAATACCTTTATTAAGATCCTGGATATAATTCGATCTTACAGCTTTATGGAAGAAGGCAAAAAGGAAACATTTTAAACCAGCCGCCCGACTTTTGATTTTTCCCTTAAAAATATATAGCGTTTTTATTATTTTAGCGTACAAACCGGTAACCTGAATTACCTAACCCTGCAGGATGCCGTTCAAATTAAATAAAAAAAACCTCAGCGCTTTCGAAATATGCGGGTACGCATTAATTTTTCTGGGCGTACTTATTCTGGTCTGGGGCATTCAGCAATTCAATTTATTTGGCCGCGTAGAAGGGCGTACGCCCGAAGAGTTAGGGGTCCGTTACGGCCAGTACGGCGAATTTATAGGCGGCATCGTGGGTTCACTCTGGGCCCTGGCCGGGGTGCTGTTATTCTTTGCCACCCTGATTTACCAGAAGCGTGAATTCGAGCTGCAACGTACCGAAATTCATAAAACCCAGCGCATTTACCAGCAGCAGAATTTTTCAACCCTGTTTATCAGTTTTCTGGTGCAGCACAATGGCATTGTAGGCAACCTGATAGCCCGCGATATTAACCAGGTAGAATGGCAAGGTACCAACTTTTTCATTTTCTTTAAAGAGAAGGTTTTAAGCTCTTATATTGGTAAAGTAAGGGCGTTGCCGGCCGGGCAAAGAGACGAAAAACTCATTTACAGCTATTTCAAAGATTACTTTACCTACCACTTCCGGTTTTACGAAAGCACCCTGAACCCTTACCTCCGCAACCTGACCGTGCTGTTAAGCATGATTGAAAGGTACCGGCAGGATGCCGATGAAGAGAGCGACTATTACACCCTGATCGTAAAAGCCAACTTATCGGTTTCCGAACTGTTCCTGATTTACCATATCATCACGTTCGGATTGATATCTGAATTTAAAATGGGAGGGCAGCACTTTAATTTATTTGAAAACCTGCCGGAGGCAGATAAAGTCGGTTACCAGGTAGCATCCGAAAAAGCCTGATCTGCTAAATAAATGCGGCTTAGGATAAAGAACGTTGCGTTTTGCCGGCCGGTAGTTATTGTTCTTTTGTTTAACCCCGTTTATTTCGTTTTTTTGCGGGCTTACAATTAATATATTCCGAAAAGGATCAAACTAACAAATTACAGCATGGAAGCTTTAGGCAGACATATTTTGGTGGAGTTTTATAATTGTTCTCCGGAACTGATGAACGATGTAGTGCATATTGAAAAGAGCATGGTAGAAGCAGCCGAAACGGCGGGAGCTACCGTAATTAACAGCACGTTTCACCATTTTTCGCCTTATGGGGTTTCCGGTGTGGTGGTAATTCAGGAAAGCCACCTGGCCATTCATACCTGGCCCGAATTCGGTTATGCGGCCGTGGATCTTTTTACCTGCGGCGATTCGGTTAATCCCTGGGTTTCGTACCAGTTCCTGGAAAAAGCTTTTAAAGCCAGCCACGGCTCTTCTATGGAATGCCGCCGCGGCCAGATGGGTTTACTGGACCGCAAAGATTTTAACATTGATGCTCTCCGGAATGTACAGGCCAAACCTTACGACCATCCTGCTAAATTTACCCGCGATGTTTGGTTTACCGAACGCGACGAAAACATTGCCCTTTCTTTAAAACACGATGGCCAGCTTTACAAAAAAGAATCGGAATACCAGAAAGTAGAGGTTTTTGCTACCCAGGCTTACGGCAATATGCTTACCCTGGATGGTATGGTCATGTGCACGCAGAAAGACGAATACGTTTATCACGAAATGATCACCCATGTGCCTATGCACAGCCATGGCAACGTAAAAAGGGCGCTGGTAATTGGTGGCGGCGATGGCGGTACGGTAAGAGAGTTGCTGCGGCACCAGAACCTGGAAGAAGTGGTGCTGGTTGAAATAGATGCCCTGGTAATTGAAGCCTGCAAACTGCACCTGCCGGAAACAGCCGTTGCCTTCGATCATCCGAAATTAAAATTGCTGGTAGAAGACGGCATTAAATACATAAACGAATGTGCCGACGAAGCCTTTGACCTGATAATTGTGGATTCAGCCGATCCGGTTGGTCCCGGCGAAGGTTTGTTTACCGCCGAATTTTACAGCCAGGTTTACCGCTGCTTAACGCCTAACGGCATAATGGTTACCCAGAGTGAGTCGCCACGATTCAACAGCCAGGTTTTTGTAGAGATCTATAACTGTTACCGGGGCATTTTCGGAGCTGATAAAGTGCATTGTTACCTGGCTGCTATTCCAACTTACCCAACCGGTACCTGGAGTTTTTCCTTCTCCGCCAAAGGCGATGCCCATCCCTTGGTTTTTAACCTGGAAGCTGCAACGCGTTTCTCCGTAGACCAGGATCTTAAATATTACAACGAAGAAATTCATTCGGCTGCCTTCGCCTTACCCAACTTCGTAAAACAACTTTTAAAGAAATAATGGCCGCTAAAACGGTATCTGAAATGAGTAAAAAAGAAAAGATCGCAAATTTCGATTTTAACGGCGTAGCCGATAGCAATGCCGGTTTGTTCGGGCTGCCCTTCGATGCAAATGATGCCGAAGTGGTTATAATTCCTGTGCCTTGGGAGGTAACAGTATCATACAGCGCCGGAACTTCCGAAGGTCCGCAGGCCATAAAAAATGCATCTCCGCAATTAGATCTCTTCGATCCGGAAATTAAAAATGCCTGGCAGTTAGGGATCTGGATGGATGAAATTCCGGAAGACTGGCAAAATGAAAGTACCATGTTGCGCGGTCAATCTGAAAAATACATCAAGTGGCTCGAAGCCGGTTCGCCGGAAGACGACAACACCGATTACGATAAGATGTTGGCCGTTATCAATAAAAAAAGCGCTGAACTTACCGCCTGGGTTAAACAAAAAAGCTTAAAGTACCTGAAAAAAGGAAAACTGGTTGGCTTGCTGGGCGGCGATCACAGCACCCCGCTGGGCTTAATGCAGGCGCTGGGCGAACAGCACGAAGAATACGGTATTCTTCATGTAGATGCTCATTGCGATCTGCGCGAAGCCTACGAAGGTTTTGAATATTCGCATGCCTCCATTATGTTCAATGCCCTGAAGATCCCGCAGATGAGAAAGATCGTGCAGGTTGGGATCCGGGACCTGGCTCAATCTGAAGCGGAACTGGCCGAACAATCTAACGGGCGGGTTGCCATTTTTTACGACAGCTTTTTAAAGGAAGGCCTGAACGATGGAAAATCCTGGAAAAAGCAGTGTAAAAAGATCGTAGCCCAGTTACCTGCAAAAGTATACATCAGCTTCGATATAGATGGCCTGGACCCGAAACTTTGCCCCGGAACCGGCACCCCCGTACCAGGCGGCATGGAGTTCGATCAGGCAGTTTACCTTATTAAAGCGGTGGTACGGTCCGGACGTGAGATTATCGGGTTCGACCTGGTAGAAGTAGCCCCCGGCGATAGCGAATGGAATGGCAATGTTGGAGCCCGTCTGCTTTATAAACTTTGCAACTGGATGGCTGTTTCGCAGAAAAAATTAGAAGCGCCCAGCCTGATTGAGAAATAATAAGCCCCGGAAACAAAACCTAAGCCGGGTATTTAAGTAAATAGGCCTTAATCTATATTTTCACTACAAGCAACTGCTATGGGATTTATAATTAAAATTTTGCTTACTGGCGTAGCAGTTTTAGTCTGCTCGGCTTTTCTCCCGGGTGTGGAAGTAAACGGCTACGGCGGTGCTTTGATTGTGGCTTTGGTACTAGCAATTTTAAACGCCATTGTCCGCCCTATTCTGGTATTATTATCGTTGCCAATAACCATCATAACGTTGGGTTTATTCCTATTGGTGATCAATGCCCTGATAATTCTGCTGGCTGATAACCTTATAGACAGTTTCTCGGTTGATGGGTTTTTATGGGCGCTGATCTTCAGCATTATCCTTTCAGTAATAACCTATATAATTGATATGATAACCGGCCGATAAAAAACAAAAAACCCGCTTTAAGCGGGTTTTTTGTTTAAAAAGGCTACCGTTTTAAGCGGCCCGGTTCATCCATTCGGTGCAGGCCTGTTCGCATTCGCGGCAGATTTCGGCGCAATGCTGGCAATGGTCGTGGTCATGTTTCGCGCATTCTTCGGCGCATAGCCGGCAGATCTCAATGCACTCTTTCATTACGTGTTTGGCATGGGCCGAATTCCGGGCTACAAATCGTGCAGTAAGGGTACAAATATCGGCGCAATCGCGGTCAAGCTTAATGCAGGCCACCATCATTTTAACGTCTTCTTCCTCCAGGCACAGGGTGGCGCAGGTTTCGCAGGCCACAATGCATTTAATTAAGACATGTTCCAGGTTATTGGTTTTTTCAGATTTCATAGTTTTAGCGTTGGTTTGTTCTAAGCTACGTTTTAACTTAAAAGGAAGTTATTTTTACTACCCTTCCCCGCATTTTAATCCTCCGGCAACCACTTGTTAAAAAAAACTAAAACCCGCAATTAAGGCAAAACGCCCATTTTTTAGTAATTTTAACAAAATTTACAGAACATGGAAATGGAGGCCGCTAAACAGGTTTTAAAGCAGTTTTTTGGGTACGATGCGTTCCGGCCGATGCAACAGGACATCATTAAAAACGTGTTGCAAAACAATGATGTTTTAGTGCTGATGCCAACCGGCGGGGGGAAATCGTTATGCTATCAGGTGCCGGCCATGGTAATGCCCGGGGTGGCGGTAGTCGTTTCGCCGCTTATTGCCTTAATGAAAGACCAGGTAGAGGCCCTGCGCGAAAACGGGATTACGGCGGCTTTCCTAAACAGTACCCAGAATAACCGCGAACAGGAGCAAATAGAAAATGCCTGCCTGTCCGGAAATTTAAAATTGCTATACGTTTCCCCCGAAAAACTGCTATCCGGCGGCTTCTTTAGTTTCCTTAAAAGGCTGGAAGTTTCCCTTTTTGCCATCGATGAGGCTCATTGTATCTCCTCCTGGGGGCACGATTTTCGTCCCGAATACACGCAGCTGAAATATATAAAAGAGCAGTTCCCGGAAGTGCCCGTGATTGCTCTAACCGCCACCGCCGATAAACTGACCCGCCAGGATATTCAGCAGCAATTAAAACTGGAACACCCCAAAGTTTTTATTTCTTCTTTTGACCGGCCCAATATTTATCTGCAGGTTAAACCCGGCCGCGACCGCATAAAACAGATCCTTTCTTTCCTGGATAATCATCCCAACCAACCCGGTATCGTTTATTGTTTAAGTCGGAATGCTACGGAAACCCTGGCTGCCAAGCTGCAAGCTGCCGGCTACAAAGCCGCTTATTACCATGCCGGTTTGCCGGCGGAAAAAAGAGCCGCCACCCAGGAAAAATTTCTTCGCGACGATGTACAGATCATTTGTGCTACCATAGCTTTTGGTATGGGGATCGATAAATCGAATGTGCGTTGGGTTATTCATTACAACCTGCCGAAAAATCTGGAAGGATATTACCAGGAGATAGGCCGGGCCGGCCGCGACCAGGCTAAAGCCGAAGCCCTATTGTTTTACAGCTACGGCGATGTTGCTTCCCTGCGCACCATGCTGCTGGAAGGGAAAGATAAAGAGCCTGAACTACAACTGGCCAAACTGGAACGAATGCAACAATATGCCGAAGCTACTTTCTGTCGGCGCCAGATCCTTTTGCAATATTTCGGCGAAACAAAAGAAAAAGCCTGCGGGAACTGCGACATTTGCCGGAACCCACCCGCCACTTTCGATGGAACCTTGCTGGCCCAAAAGGCCCTTTCTGCCATAACCCGGTTAAAAGAGCAAGCTAAACTTGGCACTCTGATCGATGTGTTAAGAGGATCCCGAAACCAGTTCATCCTTTCCAAAGGCTACGATAAAATTAAAACTTTTGGTGCCGGCGGCGACCTGGGGTTTCTGGAATGGCAAACCTACTTACAGCAGATGCTGAATGCCGGTTTATTTGATATTGCTTACGACGATGGCTATTCTTTAAAGCTGAATGCCAAAAGCGAAACGGTATTGTTTAAGCAGGAAAAAGTGCCTTTGGTTAAGTTCCAGGCGTTCACTACTGCTGCTCCCGCCGAAAAAGTGGTTAAAGCCAAGCCTAAGAAAGAGCTCCTGAAAGATGAATTGTTCGAACGCCTCCGCAAACTCCGCAAACAATTAGCCGACCAGCATAACGTTCCGCCCTACGTTGTTTTCTCAGATAACACGTTGCTGGAAATGGCCGCCGAAAAACCTACTAACCGGGTAGCCATGCTGGCAATTTCCGGGGTTGGTATGGTCAAATATGAAAATTATGGTTATGATTTTGTAAACGAAATAACCCGGTTCATTTCGGAGCAGCAGGACCAGGGTAATAAAATGAAAGGAGCAACCCACCTGGTTACCCTGGAACTTCTACAACGGGGACTTGAACCGCAACAAATAGCCATGGAAAGAAACCTGAACCCCGTTACCATTTATTCGCATTTAGCAACTTTATACGAACAGGGCCACGATATTAAAATTGGCAAATACCTTAGTCAGCAAGAATACAATACAATTAAAGGTGCTATTGAAGCCTTGCCACCGGATGCCAAGCTAAAGGATATTTATGAATTCCTGCAGGAAGCTTACGACTATTTTAAAATAAGATTAGCCGTTTCTGTTTTCAACACCCGGAACAAATAAAAAAAGGCCCACTATGGAGTGGGCCTTTTTTATGTAAGAATAATTTATAATTATCTGCTTGCGATCGGATCTGGTGAGCTGTCTTTGTCGCCGGATACAGTTCCTCTGCTTCTGATAGCATTACCTCTTAATAAGAGCAGACCAGCTACGTGAGGGGAGGCGTAAGAAGTACCACCACTCTGTACGTAACCACCATTTTTGTGCGTAGTTACGATACCTTCGCCAGGAGCTGCAAATTTAACCGAAGCACCGTAGTTAGAGAAACCTGAGAGTGCACCTGAACTGTTCATTGAAGAAACAGTATACACATTATTCGCAACTACGCGTGCCGGAGAATTGCTGCTGCAATCAACACCGCTGTTACCAGCAGCCACTGCAAAGAAAATTCCTTTGGCCGCAGCCGTTCTAACGGCGTTATCTAAGGTAGCAGAAATACCGCCCCCTAAACTCATGTTTACAACATCGCCAGGCTTAGCGTTAGCAATTACGTGGTTTACTGCTTTAATAGCGCTCGAAAGACTACCAGAACCGTAATCGTCGAATACCCTTAAGGCAATAATAGTAGCATTCGCTGCAACCCCAACCGTACCAATGGTATTGTTTTTGGCACCAATGATACCGGCAACGGCCGTACCGTGGCCATAACCATCAACAATTGAGGATATACCGGTAATAAAGCTGGCAGATCTTGAAGCATCAACGTTTAAGTCCGGGTGATTAGGGTCAATACCGCTATCGATAACCCAGGCCGTTTTACCAGTACCATCACCGTAACCTACCCGCGAAACACCCCAGTTAATAGTCTGGGCTGGCTGGGCAACGCCGGTTCCGGCATCTGATAACGTGATCATTCTATCCTGCTCAATTGATTTTACATCTTTGTTCTTGCGCAGGTGCTCTAATTGATCTGGAGTTAACTTGGCACTAAAGCCTTTAATATTTCCATCAAAATTTTCCTGCACGCTGGCCGGCGAAATATTTTCATCGCCTAAAACTTCGGTAGATGTTTCACCGCTGTTCAGAACAACAATATACTGACCTTCTATGGCTTTGCCATTATCTGCGCTCAAAGCTTGGTCTGGCTGATTAGCTGCGCTATTATTTTCTAAAGCGTCTTCTTTCTGACAACCAGCCATCGTAAATACCGAGGCGAGGGCAAAATAAGATACTGCTTTTTTAAACTGGTTCGCTTTCATAATCTTATATAATAAGGTTTAAAAAAAGAATAATAAAATTTTCAAATCGCAAAAAGGACTATTAGATCGCTTCCACATTTTTCATTATTCTGAACTATACCTTACAACAGCAGCGATGCCAGTTAAAGTTCAGAAACTCCAATCATGTTCTTGGAAATGGTACAATTTTTTAAGCTAAATCAACTTGAAAAAGCATAAAATATAGAAAATGCTAAAACGCTTTGTTTTAATAAAAATGGCCTATTTTCTTAAAATAAAGCACTATTTGCGCTAGTTGGGTTTCGGCTCCGGAGAGCTTTATTAGATTTTGTCCTATTACTTCAGAAAGCAGCGAAAGAAAAGCAGTTATAAAAAGATAATTTTGGGCCTGTTTGCCGGTATTTAAATCTTTAAGTAATTGTTTTCTATATGCTTAGTCTCCTGTAGCTTTCGTAAATTTAATTATTTTAGGTTTATAGAAACATTTACTCCCTAAGTAAAGATTAGTTTCATGCAAAATTATTATAAGTTCCTGTTAAACAGATCAAATAAGTTAAATGCAATAAAATTGTAACTTAAGTGCTATATAAACCCTTCTGTAAGGGCAATATAGCGTAAAATTTTATTAGCAATAGAATTTAATTCAAATTTTGAGCGTTTAAAATTGCTTTTCTAAGCGCTGCGGCTATAGATAAACTTCAAAATTGCTATTGATGATGCGAATATAGGAAATTGTAATATTCTGCCAAGTATTAAAGTTTAAAAATATTTGATCAACTTTTAAAAAAGCAGGGTTGAAAATTGAATGGTGTTGAGAGTCAGTATTTTGAATTTTTAAAATTTTTTAAATTTTATTTTGGAAACAGATCAGGGAAAGGATTAAATGCTGTTTTCGGTTTATAAAAGCTCTACCTGCTTTAAAGTTTAATGCTTTTTTGTACTTTGGCACTTCTATAAATGGTACCTGTTTTTAATGAAAAACCTGTTCAAGCCCGGCGATATCAAAGTATTCCGGAAAAGAATAACCGAAACTGACTTTGCCCGATTTGAAACAGGGTTGGTTCATCCGGTTTGCGCTACTTTTTCGTTAGCGCAATATGTAGAATGGGCGTCCCGGTTATTTGTGCTCGAAATGAAGGAAACAGATGAGGAAGGAATCGGTACCATGTTGCTGATAAACCACCTTGGGCCGGCCTTTCATAGCGAAGAACTAACCGTAGAGGCCGTTGTAAAATCAATAGAACGGAACGAACTGATCTGCACCTTCGAAGCCAGGGTAGGAGAAAGGGTGGTTGCCACCGGCGAAACGGGACAAAAGATCCTGAAAAAAGAAAAATTAAATAAACTATTAAAGATTGCCTCCGCATAAATGGCCAAAGCAAAAGAAAAAGACCGCATCCAGAAACACGTTAACATCGTTAACCGGCGGGCTTCCTACGAATACCAGTTTTTAGATAAATATACGGCCGGAATTATGCTGAAAGGCACGGAAATAAAAGCGATCCGGGAAGGAAACGTAAATATGACCGATGCCTTTTGCACCTTTCACAACGAAGGGCTTTGGGTACACAACATGCATATTGCCAAATTCACCGAAGGTACTTATAATAACCACGAACCAGTTAGAGAACGTAAGTTGCTGTTAAATAAACGGGAGTTAAAGCAGCTTTCCAAAAACAGCCAGGAACAGGGCTTAACCATTATCCCGATCCGCATTTTTATAAGCGAGCGGGGTTTTGCGAAGGTAGAAATTGCGTTGGCAAAAGGTAAAAAACTCTACGATAAACGCGAAGACATCAAAGCAAAAGACCAGAAGCGGGAAATGGATAGGGGTAGTTATTAAAATTTGGAAATTTGAAGATTTGAAAATTTGGACCAGCGTGAATTTTTGAATTCTAATTCTCATTCTTTCTAATTCTTCATTTCTAAAAGGCTTTAATTCCTTATTTTTACATTTCTGAATTTCCAAATCTCCAAATCTTCAAATTTTCAAATCTTCAAATCTTCAAATTTAAAAAGTGAACTACGGAATCTGCAGCCTTAGCAATGCCCCGGTTAGAAGCGAACATTCTGATAAAGCGGAACTGGTTACCCAGCTTTTTTTCGGGGAATGCTACCAGGTTCTGGCTACGGAAGGTAACTGGCTGAAGATCCAGATTGCCGCCGATAATTACCTGGGCTGGCTCGATGCCAAACAACATTACCCGGTTACGGAAGAATATTTCCTGGATTGGAAAGCTACCCCGCACCCCCGGAGCCTGGATGTGGTGCAAACCGTTTCGGCGGCTGAATCGGTAACGCCTATTTTATTAGGCAGTACCCTACCGTTTTTCGACGGCATTAATTTACGGCTGGGGTCAGAAAAGCTTTTATACAACGGCCGGGCCTCAAAACTGAACGCCGAATACCGGCCCGCCTTTCTGGCTAAAATTGCCCAGACCTTTTTAAAAGCGCCTTACGTTTGGGGCGGTAAATCCATCTTTGGCTTAGATTGTTCAGGATTTACGCAGCAGGTTATGGGTATCTGCGGGGTTCAATTGCCGCGTGATGCCTGGCAACAGGTGGCTTTAGGAGAAGAAGTTCATTTTGTAAGCCAGACCCAGGTTGGCGATATCGCTTTTTTCGATAATGCCGAAGGCCGGGTTATCCATGTAGGCATTTTACTGGAAAACCAGCAGATCATTCATGCGCACGGGGAGGTTCGTATAGACCAGTTAGACCACCAGGGAATTTATAACCTGCAACGGAAACGCTATTCGCATAAACTGCGGCTCATCAAAAGACTTTTCTAGGTATTTATACCGGAGAAAGTTTAATTCTAGCTCTTATTATTTTGTACTATTGGAGAATATTCTGTATATTTTCCAGTCAAAATAAGAAGGGTATGAACCAGAAAGTATTGATTTTAAATCAGGATTATTCCGCAATATCGCTTTGCAGCGTAAACAAGGCCTTTATTCTGCTGTATCTGGAGAAAGCCGAACTCCTGGAAAAATCTGAAAATGGCTACCTGCGTTCTATTTCTGTAACCTACCCTAAACCTTCGGTTATTCGCCTGCAGCGGTACGTACATATTCCTTATAAAGGCATTGCCTTAAGCCGGCACAATATTATGAAACGCGACCATTTTCAGTGCCAGTATTGCGGCTCTAACCGCAACCTGACGCTTGACCATTTGTACCCCCGGTCGCGTGGTGGGAAAGCCACCTGGACCAACCTGGTTACCGCCTGTAACCGCTGCAATACCCGCAAAGGCGACCGTACGCCGGAAGAGGCCGGTTTAAATTTAAACCAGGTTCCTAAAAAACCAACCCTGGTAGCTTTTCTTCGCCTTCATGCGGCCAGCCTGGAGCAAAGCTGGGCCAATTATTTAAAACCGGAACCTATTTAATTTCAGCTTTGCTAAGGGTATTGCTATTGTAAATTGTCCTGCCATAAAAGGCATTGTCCTTATCCGGGAAATGCCTTAAGTTTGCAACTTTTTACAAATTATGGCCTCTGAATCCTGCTTAAAAAAAGCTTCACTGTTAAGTTTATTTTTACTTCTTCCATATTTTTTATTCAGCCAATCCATAGTAGATCAGGGAAATCCGGTTCAGGCTGAGATGCCCAAAAATATAATTAAAATTGCGCCTTTCGGTTTTATACATGGCCAAACCCCGTTTACGGTAGAATCGCGGTTAAGCTATGAAAGGGTAATTGGCCGGAATAGCAGCATTGCGGGTAGTTATTCTCACATTGGCTCAAATCCCATTTTTGGTTTTATTGGCACCGTTGCCTTTAGCGCTACGCTAACCACGGCATTAACCCTGTATGGTAAGCCGGGCAAAGCAGGAATTGTCTGGTCTCAGACCGAAATTGAGACTAACGGGTACCGCTACCAGTTCCAGTTTAAACAATACATCAGCCGAAATGCCTTGGCTCCCGAAGGCTTTTACCTTTCTCCGCACTATTCTTATGCTGAAGCCGATTACAAGGTGACCATGCACGACCTGGACGTAAACCTGAGTCTGGAAGCCAAGAATCAGAATTATAACCTGCTTTTTGGCTACCAGAATGTTTTAGGAAAGCATTTAGTGGTAGATCTATTTACCGGACTTGGGTATAAATCGAAGCGTACGAAAGTTTTCGATGCGAACGGAGCTTACCTGGGCGAAATGAAGAAAGGATTTCCACTAAAGATTTCCAGTGGATTTAATTTAGGCTGGGCATTTTAAAAACGGTAGGGTTTCGAACCAAAAAAAACAGCCCTTGCAAAAAAAATGTTTCTGATCTGAATTTCACGGGTTGAAAAATTACTTATCCGAAACTGGATCTTCAATATCGTCTGATTGGCTGAGTTCTTCAATTTTATTTGAGATCTCATTCCTGAGCAGCGTATCATTTAAAGCCGTTTTCTGATCCAGCGAAAGGTTGGTTAAACCCATCTCTTTTTCTATTTCCTGCAGCTGAAAAATATAAGTGTCGAATTTGGCGGCTGCGGCATTCAGGAATTCTTTCGTTTCTTCCTTCATCTCTTCCATTAAACTGGCCTTCATATTCTCCGAAAGCCGGATCTCCTTTATAATAAATTCTGCAATATTCGGGTTTCCTTTAGCAATTTCGGCCTCAAGCCGCTTTCTGAATTCGATAATTTCAATTTCCATAAATAGGGTTTCAACTTCTTGGTATTCGGTAAGCCTGAACAAAAGGTTTAGGAATAAAAAACGGTAGGGTTTCAGTCAGAAAAACTCCGTTTGCGTTGCTGATTATCAGTAATTTCCGGGCTTATATTTTACTTTCAAGATTTAATTGATTAATTTCGCGCACCGTTCGGGTGAGCGGTGCTGGCTTTAGCCGGTTTGTATAACTATAGGCTGGCAAAGTGCTCCGCTTGCCGGTGTTTAACAGGAGCAATGCTATTTTATGAGCGCAAAAGTAGAAGATTTCGATTGGGACAAGTTTGAATCCTCAGGTTTCGGTGGTGGCTACTCCAAAGCGGAAAAAGCTGAAATGGAAGCAAATGTACGGTGACACCTTAACTACCGTTCAGGAAGAAGAAGTTATTAAAGGAACCGTGGTTGGTATCACCGATCGTGACGTGATCCTGAACATCGGTTTCAAATCAGATGGCTTAGTGCCGATTTCAGAATTCCGCGATCATGCCGGACCTGAAAATTGGTGACGAAGTAGAAGTATTTATTGAAGACCAGGAAGATCCGAACGGTCAGCTGATCTTATCCCGCAAAAAAGCGAAAATCGTTAAGGCCTGGGATACTATTTACAAAGCTCTTGAAGAACGACAACATTCTGGAAGGTATGGTTAAGCGCCGAACCAAAGGTGGTCTTATCATGGACATGCACGGTGTGGAAGCGTTCTTGCCAGGTTCGCAGATCGACGTGAAGCCAATCCGCGACTTCGATATGTTTGTAGGCAAGAAAATGGAAGTGAAAGTTGTGAAAATCAACGCCGCTTTCGACAACGTAGTAGTATCGCACAAAGTACTGATCGAGAAAGATCTGGAGCAGCAGCGTTCGGCTATCCTGAACAACCTGGAAAAAGGTCAGGTACTGGAAGGTGTTATCAAGAACATGACCAACTTCGGTGTGTTCATCGACCTTGGTGGTGTAGACGGTCTGTTGCACATTACCGATATTTCATGGGGCCGCATCAACCACCCGCAAGAAGTATTGGAGTTAGACCAGAAAGTAAACGTAGTAGTTCTTGACTTCGATGAAGACAAGAAGCGTATTTCTTTAGGTATGAAGCAGTTAACTGCCTCACCCTTGGGATGCTCTTTCTGCTGAAATCGAAGTTGGTTCACGCGTGAAAGGTAGAATTGTAAATGTTGCTGATTACGGTGCATTCCTGGAATTAATGCCAGGTGTAGAAGGTCTGATCCACGTTTCTGAAATGTGCTGGTCCCAGCACCTGCGCAACCCACAGGACTTCATCAAACAGGGCGACGAAGTCGAAGCAGTTGTGTTGACGCTTAGACCGCGAAGAGCGCAAAATGTCTTTAGGCATTAAGCAACTGACCGAAGATCCTTGGACTAAAGAAGATGTATTGACCAAATATGCAGTTGGCACGAAACACACAGGTGTTGTTCGTAACCTGACTAACTTCGGTTTGTTCATTGAACTGGAAGAAGGCGTAGATGGTTTGGTTCACGTATCTGACCTTATCCTGGACCAAGAAGATCAAGCATCCATCTGAGTTCGTGAAAGTTGGCGAAAACTTGGACGTAGTTGTTCTGGAACTGGATGTTCCTAACCGTAGATTAGCCTTAGGCCATAAGCAACTGGAAGAAAACCCTTGGGATACTTTCGCAGTCAGTTTTCACGTCAGGTTCTATGCACAAAGCTACCATCCTGGAGAAATCTGATAGAGGTGCTGTGTTAGAGTTACCTTACGGTATCGAAGGTTTTGCTTTCCCGAAAAACTTAGTGAAAGAAGATGGTTCTACTGCCGAAGCTGGTGAGCAATTGGATTTCAAAGTAATGGAATTCTCTAAGGAAGATCGTAAGATCATCTTATCGCCACACCAACGTGCACACTGCTTCTGACCGAAGATGCAGCCAAAGCTGATAAATTCGCGAAGAAGAAACCTGCCGCTGCCGGTGAGAAGAAAGAAGGCAAAGCTGCCGATAAAAAAGTAAAAGAAGCTGATAAATCTACCTTAGGCGATCTGGATGCCCTTTCTGCTTTGAAAGACAAAATGATGAGCAACGAAAAAGACGCCGGTGTTCAGAAATTGGAAGCAGCTGCTAAAGCTAAAAAAGGTGGTGAATCTTCGGAAGAAGAAACTACTGAAGAAACTGAAGGTTAATTCCTGAAATTCTTATAATAGAAAAGCCCGGCCAGAAGGTCGGGCTTTTTTTATGCCTGAACCTGAATGCGTTGAATTCATAAAAGCGGGTTTGGGAAAGAATATGCGAATTTTACAGCCTGAATATTTGAAATAATGCGAATAACCTGTATGTTTGCACTACCAATCCGGTGACGTGGCCGAGTGGCTAGGCTCAGCTCTGCAAAAGCTGCTACAGCGGTTCGAATCCGCTCGTCACCTCTTAACTAAAAGCCCTGCATAATTTTATGCAGGGCTTTTTATTTTTAGGTCAAATTTATAGCATTTCTCTATAAATTAAGGTAACATTGAACAAAATAAATTCTTATGAATATAAAATTTAAAACTGTAATCAAACTTTTTTCCCTTTTGCTGCTTATCATTTTAACTAAAACCAGTTATGCTCAAACGGAAAAACACGCTTTAGGAGTGCAATTCGGCGGCATCAGTGATGAAGGGAATATTGAAAGGATTTCAATTACAAGCGGGCTTTTCTACGATTATAAATTTAATAATAGGTTTGGAATAAATATTGGAGGTTTGTACCGTCGGCTTACTGCGGAAGGATTTTCCTATACCATGTATTCGGAAAATAACCCGGACCCACCGCTTGTAAAATTCGTTGTTCAATATTTCGAAGTTCCGGTAAACCTTTCTTTAAATTTAAATAAGCGACCAGGTGCTTCCTGGAAAACAAATTTACTGGCTGGGGGCACCTATAGTTATTATTTAGGTTTTAAGGAGAAAGACTTAAATGGAAAAGCGACCTCCAAGTTTAACAGCACTTATTCACGAGCCTTTATTTATGGAAATTTTGGAGTTGAAGTTTCTCATAAATTATCAGATAAATATATATTAGGTTTGAATCCAGGTCTCCGTATTGGTGTATCTACTGCTTATCCAGAAGGAGATATTTACTTTATGATAAAATTAGGCCGAATTTTATAATACAGAAAAATTACTATCATTGGAATAATAATTACAGTTTAAGTATTATATCCTTACAAAAAAGCCGACCCGAATTTAATCGGGCCGGCTTTTTAAGCCTAAAACGATACCGTTTTTACTTCAGCATAAAGGTGGTTTTACCAATCAGGGCGCCGCCTTCGTAAAGCTCCACGGTGTGCAAACCGCGTTTATATTCGCTGCCTTTGGAATAAACAAAAGAAACTTCCTGACCCGAATTATCGAACAGGATATCGCGTTTGGCGGTATAGAAAGTTTCCTGGCCATCTACCGTAAACGTGCCGGAACCCATATCCATATTATAAAGCGCGGCGCCATCGGGTTCTATCAGGCGCATCATGATCTCTTTGGTTTCTTTTTCTGCCACTTCGTTTTTACCCAAACGGAACGCGATCCGGATCTTATCTACTCTCCGGGCCTTAAACTCTTCGTCAGAATCTTCCTTTTCCTTTCCTTTCTGGTTTATGGTAGTAACTTTAATGCTCTGGGCCTCCAGACGCGACGCCAGGGCTACTTTCTGGGATAGATCCTGGTTCCTGCTCTTTATGGTATTTATGGTATCGGAAAGGCGGTTCTGTTTGGTTTTAAGCGTTACGTTCTCCCCGTGAAGCACTTCGTTATCCTTTTTCAGTTGGACAATTTCATCGTCTTTTTTCCGGAGCTGGGCTTCAAAGTTGGCGGCTCTTTCTTTAAATAAACGCTGGTCGGCCACCGAAAAGCTACTGTTCCGGAAAGAGCGTAATTTGCGCAGGTCGGCTTCTAAGGTTGCCAGTTTGTTTTGCAGGGAATCGTTGCTCAGCCCCATGGTCTGGAGCTCCTGGTTTTGGCGTTCGAAATCCGATTTCAGGGCTTCATATTGTTTGATCCGGTCTTCCAGTTCCGTGTTTTTCAGGCGGATGGTTTCGTCCTGCTGGTCGATCTTCTTTTTAGTTTGATGCTGCATATAAAACAGGATCCCGTTTATGCTTAGCAGAACAATGATCAACCCAACTACTAAAAGTTTGCGGTTACCGTCGCGCTCAGAAGTATGTTCACTCATAAAGTTTTTGTTTTTGTGGTTACCTAAGTATCAGGCAAGGACTTTGCAAAAATACATTTATCTGCCGCTATTGCAAACCTGCTGCCAAAATACTTAGCTTTCCGAAAAATTAACATGACAACTGATTTAAACCCGGAATTTTGGGAAAACCGTTATACTGAAAACCAGACCGGCTGGGACCTGGGCCAGGTTTCGCCGCCTTTAAAAGCCTATTTCGACCAGATTGCCGAAAAAGAAAAAAGGATCCTGATTCCGGGTTGCGGCCATGCTTACGAAGCTGAATATTTACACAATTGCGGGTTTACCAACGTATTTGTAGCAGATTTTGCTCCGGCTCCTTTACGCTTATTTCAGGAGCGGGTTCCCGGATTTCCGGCAGGCCATTTATTACAGGAAGATTTTTTTAAAATAAACCAGACCTTTGATCTGATAATAGAACAAACTTTTTTCTGCGCCTTAAACCCGGAACTGCGGCCTGCCTACCCCCGGAAATGCGCCGAATTATTAAAACCGAAAGGAAAACTAGTGGGCCTGCTTTTTAATACCGAATTCAGCCAGGCCGGGCCACCCTTTGGCGGAAGCGCTGCGGAATACCAAACTTATTTCGAGCCTTACTTTCATTTCCGTACCTTTGAAACAGCGTACAATTCCGTAAAGCCCCGGGCTGAACGTGAGCTTTTTATAATACTGGAAAAGAAACAAATTTGAAGATTTAAAAATTTGAAGATTTAAAAATTTGGAGATTTGAAAATGGTTTTGAATTCTACTGTACCCTAAAACCTACATTCTCACTCCTCAATTCTCACTCCTAACTCCTGGCTCCTAACTCCTGACTCCTAACTCCTAACTCCTGACTCCTAACTCCTGACTCCTAACTCCTGACTCCTAAAAAATGATCATCCCTAATTTAAGAAATACCGGATCTGGCAACTTCTTTCTGATGGCCGGGCCTTGTGCCATAGAAGGCGAAGAAATGGCGCTGGAAATTGCCGAAAAAATAAAGGCTATAACCGACCGTCTGGAAATTCCATTCATATTTAAAGGTTCTTATCGCAAAGCAAACCGTTCCCGTATCGATTCTTTTACCGGCATCGGCGACGAAAAGGCATTAAAAATTCTGCGGAAAGTAGGAGAGACCTTTAACATTCCAACCGTAACCGATATCCATGAATCTGCAGAAGCTGCTATAGCGGCCGAATACGTGGATGTGTTGCAGATCCCGGCCTTTCTGTGCCGGCAAACCGATCTATTGGTAGCGGCAGCTAAAACCGGTAGAACGGTAAACGTTAAAAAAGGCCAGTTCCTTTCCGGCGAAGCCATGCAATTTGCCGTGGGGAAACTTCGCGATTCCGGCAACGACAATATTATTTTAACGGACCGTGGCAATTCTTTTGGTTATTCCGATATGGTAGTCGATTTCCGGAACTTGCCCATTATGCAAAGTTTCGGTGTACCGGTGGTAATGGATGTAACCCATTCGCTCCAGCAGCCAAATCAAACGTCCGGCGTTACCGGGGGCCAACCCGCTTTGATCGAAACCATTGCCAAAGCTGCTATAGCCGTAGGGGCCGATGGCCTGTTTATCGAAACGCATCCCACCCCGGCATCGGCTAAATCTGACGGCGCCAACATGCTAGCTTTAAATAACCTGGAAACGTTGCTGGAAAAACTGGTTAGAGTGCGGAAGGCAGTTCAATAGTGGCCCTAAAGCTGTTCTCCTGAAATTAGAATCCGCCATAATCTTTCGAGGGAAGTCTTAAGAAGAAAATGATGGAAAGTTTGGGCTTTAAAACTTCAGTGATCGTTCAGAATACATTAGGCCCGGATTTTTCAAAAGGCTAAACCTAAGAATTTTGATTAATTCTTGGCAGTCTTTAAATTTGAAAAAAATAAGAGTTGCAATTATGCTTTTAAAAAGAATTTTACCGGTATTGGCTTTTCCTTTGGCTCTTACTTTAATCAGCTGCGAAGGCGTGGATTGCGAAGAAGAAGGTACCGGAATCCTGAACTGGAAAAACACCAAAACCACCGAAATTGTAGTTGAAGTAGATGGTCAGGTGAAAAATATTGATGCCGGCGAAACCGAAACGTTTAATAATGTAGCGGCGGGAATCTGCACAGCCGATATAACCTATAATGGTACTAAATCAACCGGCGTACGATTTGCCGAATGCGTTTCGGTTTGTAAAACCACCAATCTGGAATATTAAAAGATAGCTTCCTGATAGGATAAACAGAAATGGCCGGAGTTATCCGGCCATTTCTGTTTATTTTTAATACCGGATCGTAAAATATTCCTTTACCTGACTTTTCCGGAAGAAAACAATACCGATCTGGAACAGGTCTAAAGCCACAGTTACTTCCGGCATTGCCGAAATTTCTTTCCAGGCCTTTTCCATTTCGGCGCTCCAGTAAATATCATCTAAAACAAAAACCGACCCTTCGTGAGCTTTAGCCATACATTGCCGGAAATAGCGCATGGTTGGTTCATAACGGTGGTTACCGTCCAGGAAGGCAAAGTCCAGCTTATCGACTTTTTTAAGCGTTTCCGATAGCGTTTCGTCCAGATTGCCTTCAATTACCCGAATATTGCCAAGTTTCAGACCTTTAAAATTTTCGCGGGCTACTTTTGCTGTTTCCGGGCAGCCTTCAAAAGTATAAACGGTAGAGCCGCGACGGGCCGAAGCCAGGTATACGGTTGTCAGGCCCAGGGAGGTGCCCAGGTCAAAAATAGTTTCCGGCGCAAAATGGTTAACCAGCCGGAACAGGAGTTGCGCATATTTAGCTGGTTTGGCGGAGTTTTTTGCAATGTCTCTGATCTGCCGCTGGCGGCTGGCATTGGTTTTAGAGCCGGCCCCAAAATCTTTTATGGCAATGCTGCGGTTATCTTCCAATAACGCTTTGCGCAGGTCTTCAATTAATAAATAAGGACCAAAAGTGCCTTTATGGTTTATAACTTCGTGTTGTAAGTTAAAAACAAAAGGAGAGTGGATGCCATGCAGGCGAAAAGAGCGGGAAAGATGTTGCGCGTATTTAACGGCTAACCGAAGGGGAAACACCAGATCAGTTTAATTTATAAGGTACGATCAGCACAAATTCCGGAATATTTACATTAAACTGTTTGCCATCTACCAGCCGTTCCATGGTATAGTTACCCACGCATTTTGCCAATGCCGGTTTTTAAGTTACAGCCCGATACGTATTCGTGCGATTCGCCGGGTTCCAGCACCGGTTGCTGCCCTACTACACCTTCGCCTTCCACTTCGCGTACAATGCCATTAGAATCATGAATATACCAATAACGCCGCAATAACTTTACCGTAAATTCACTGTTATTCTGAATATTGATTTTATAGGCAAATACAAAATGTTGTTGCCCCGGGCTGGAATAATCGGGCAGGTAGTTGGTGGTTACGGTTACTTTAACGCCTTGGGTGGTTGTGAGTATCCATAAATGGTGCAGCGTATTTTGTATTGGTAACAGCCAATTTTAAGGAATAAGTTTACGTAATATTACGCCTGTAAAAAATATTTAGTATCTTTTTAACCGAAAATTTAAAATGTGCTTATGAGGGTAAAAATAGAAGAAAGCTGGCAAAAAGTTTTGCAACCCGAGTTTGAAAAAGAATATTTTAAAAACCTGATTGCGTTTGTAAAAGAAGAATATGCGAAGCAGACCAGGTTTACCCGCCCGGCAAACAGATTTTTCATGCCTTCGAAGAATGCCCCTTCGATAAGGTGGAAGTAGTATTAATTGGGCAGGATCCGTATCACGGCCCCGGACAAGCCAACGGATTGGCTTTTTCGGTAAAGGAAGGGGTAAGCAACTCCGCCATCGCTCACAAAATATTTTTAAAGAAATAAAAGATGATGTAGGAAAAGAAATACCGGCAAGCGGTAACCTGGAAAGCGTGGGCCGAACAGGGCGTTTTGTTATTGAATGCCACCTTAACAGTTAGGGCAAATACAGCCGGTTCGCACCAGAAAAAAGGCTGGGAAGAGTTTACCGATGCGGTAATTCAAGAAATTTCTGAACAGAAAGAAAATGTGGTATTTATGCTCTGGGGCGCTTATGCCCAAAAAAAAGGCGCCATAATAGACGATACCAAACACCTGGTGCTTAAAGCCGCGCATCCGTCGCCGTTTGCCGCCGATAAAGGTTTTTTCGGTGCCGGCATTTTAGTAAAGCCAACGACTATTTAAAAGAGCAAGGCCAGAAGGAAATAGATTGGTAGATTTTAATTGCTGATTGTTTATTGTTAATTGCTGATTGGTTTTCCGGTCTGTCAACCTGTGCGATTGCGAAGTACCTTATCGGCGGACAGTAGCAAATTTAGATATCAGAAAAAAACAAAAACGTTATGCATTTTCCTTTAAAATCTCAAAAAAAACGGTGCTGAATATTTTCAGCACCTTTTTTATGTCAATTAACAATCACAATCAACAATTAATCAATTAAGTTAAAAATCCGGTTCCAGCGGATTTTCCCGCCAACGCCGCCATTCGGGTCCATGCTGACATCCAGACTAAAACGGCTTTGCCCACAATATGATCTTCCGGAACAAAACCCCAGTACCGGGAATCGGCGGAATTATGCCGATTATCGCCCATCATAAAGTAATAATTTTGTTTAAAAGTATATTCGGTAATGTGGCTTACCGTCTATAGAAACTATGCCGTTTTCGTACCTACATTTTTATTGCCTTCGTATTTGCGGATCACGGTTTCGTAAAGCGGCATGTTAAGGGGTCTAATTTTACAGTTAGGCCTTTTTTCGGGATCAAAACCGGACCGAAATTATCTTTGTTCCATTTTAACAAGCTTGGGGCCATCGGGTAAACATCCGGATCGGCCCGGCCGGCTACATCCATCATCGGTATGCACCGCTTTAATAAAATCCAAGCCCTTAAATTTGGCTGCCTGTTCCGGGGTGCAGTCTACCACGTATCCGCCGTTTATTTGCTGAATGCCAGCCAGGCTAATACCCAGGTTTCGGAAAAAATCTAGCGTCCAGAGCATTTTCGGTTTCCAGGAGATAACGATACTGCATCCCTTCCGGGTTTTCTACCGGCTTATTGTTGATGTAAACCTGCATATTCCGGATTTCAATGATATCGCCGGCAATTCCAATGCAGCGTTTAATATAATTGGTGCGCAAATCACGGGATGTTGTTCTTCGGGCGGAAAGTTAAATACCACCACATCGTTATTTTTAACTTTGGAAAAACCCGGTAAGCGGTATTGCTTTAACTGAATAGCATCGGAATAGGAGGGAATGCTGGTACCCCAAATGGTTTGGTGGGTAAGCGGAACCTGCAAAGGCGTTATAGGCGTACGCGGACCGTAGTGCAGCTTACTCACAAAAAGATAATCGCCTACCAGCAAAGAGCTTTCCATAGAAGGCGTAGGAATGGTATAAGCCTCAAAAGTTGCCCACCGGATAAGCGTAGCCGCCACTACGGCAAATAAAATAGCATCGCCCCATTCCCGGAAAAAGCCTTTTTTTGCTGGTTTGGTTGCTGGTAGCCTGTTTTCTTCCAAAATTTAGTTCATAGTTTCTAATGCTTTAATTATAAGTTTAGCAGATCTTTCATGCCGAAAACCCCTTTTTTGCCCGGCAGCCATTCGGCCGCCATTACAGCTCCTTCGGCAAAACCGATCCGGCTATGGGCATCATGGCTTAATTCAATCTATCTGTTCCGAAGTATAACGCACAATATGCGAACCAACTACATCGTCAGTCACGTTCCGAAATGATATTTAATTCTGTCCGCTGCCGGTTCCTGCATCGCTTACCCAGTCTTTCTTAGCCGGTATAGTTTTGAGTATTCCTTCGGCAGTGGTAATGGCAGTGCCGCTGGGTTTATCTACTTTCTGGGTATGATGCATTTCTTTAAATGCCACCTGAAAATCCGGGTAAGCCTGCATTTTGGAGGCAATATATTCATTAAAATGAAAAAACAAATTAACCCCGACGCTGTAATTTGAAGCATAAAAGAAACGGCCGTTTTTTTGCGCATAAGTCTTTGACTTCCGGCAAAACGTTGCATGCCAGCCCGTAGAACCGGAAACCACCGGAATTTCGTGTTTGCAAGGCAATAGCCAATATTATCCGAAGCCGATTCCGGATGGGTAAATTCGATGGCTACATCGGTATTGTCAGGATTGAAATCTGATAAGGTGCTCCCGGTTCTGAATATCAATAATTCCGGCAATTTCGTGACCTTTTTGTAAAGCAATTTGCTCAATGGTTTTACCCATTTTACCGTAACCGATCAGAAGTATTCTCATTATTTTTTAAATTTAAACTTAAAGTAACCAAGGGCTGGAACCTGGTTTATTCCGAAGGTAAATATGCAATCTGGTTGCACATTTCAAGGTCAGATCGTCGCTGATATCGAAATCTTTTAAATGCGCGTCTACATATTGCTTCCGATAACGTTCATGCCATAAGATAAAACCGAATAAAATAATGGTATAATCCCGCCAACGGCGGTAATAATCGCGGCTCGTTCGTAGGTAGTGCCTATGAACCTGCTATTCGTCTAACGTATCTTCCGGCAATCGGCTGGATCTACGTATATTGATCGGTCCAGCAGCTCATAAGCCTTCCGGTAAACTCATATATTGTTGTTGTTATCATAACAAAATACCCCATGCGCTGCTCCACCAGCATAAATAATCGGTATTTTCCAGTAACTGCTTGTTATAAACCTGGCCAGCACCCGGAATAACGGCCGAAAACAAAGCCGCTTTGCCGGGTTTGCTTAACCATTTATCTTTTTCGGTTTTAACAATGCGGTCGGCATCCGGGTTGCGTTTTTGGCGCAGCGCACTACCGCCGAATCCTGGCCGCGTAGTAACAACTTGAGCCTCTGAACCGAAACGTTAGCGTTTAGCAGACAAAAAAGTCAAATAGCACAAACAATGCTGCGCTGAATATGCATATTTCATGGTTAGTAATTTAAAATCTCCAGAATCCGGTTCAAATCATCGGTAGAAACAAAAGGGATCTTGATCTCGCCTTTTCCTTCGGTTGATTTGATTTAACCTGAATTTTGGTTCCGAAGTGAGAAGAAAGCGCGATTCTACTTTTTTAATTCCGCCTGGTGTTCTACCGGTACGTCGGCTCTGGTCGGTTTGTTGCTTTTTACGGCTTACCCAGGTTGCGAACCAGTTCTTCTACTTTCCGCACCGATAATTCTTCAGCCACAACTTTCTTATAAACTTCCAACTGCAGGTCAATATTTTCGATGTTAATCAAGGCCCGGGCATGGCCCATGCTAATTGGTTATCGCGCAAGCCAATCTGAATATCGGGCGGCAATTTAAGCAAGCGCAGGTAATTGGTAACGGTGGTCCGTTTTTTACCAACCCGGTCGCCCAGTTCTTCCTGTTTCAGGTTGCATTCGCTTAACAAGCGCTGGTAGCTCAGGGCAATTTCAATGGCATTCAGGTTTTCCCGCTGAATATTTTCGATCAGAGCCATTTCCAGCATTTGCTGGTCGTTGGCTTTGCGGATATAGGCCGGAATAGTTTCCAAGCCCGCCAGTTTGGAAGCCTGGAAACGGCGCTCCCCCGAAATAAGCTGGTAACGTATTAGCGTCTAGTTGCCGAACCGTGATGGGCTGGATAATTCCCTGCACTTTAATAGATTCGGCCAGTTCTTCTAAAGCAGTCCTGGTCGAAATGGGTGCGGGGCTGGAAAGGGTTGGTTTCGATCTGGTTTAAAGGATCTCCGCGATGGTATTAACCGTGTTAGCGTTGCAACTGGATCAGTTTCAGCTTTTTTGTCGTAGCTTCCTTCGATCAGAGCTCCTAAGCCCCGGCCTAGACCACCTTTTCTTTTTAAAATATTTTTATTATCTGACATTTAATAATTTTACTTTACTGCGGCTGCAGAATACCGTTTTTTTCTACTATTTCCCGGGCCAGGTTCAGGTAACTGATGGCGCCTTTGCTATCGGCATCGTGCAAAATGGCCGGCACGCCAAAACTCGGCGATTCGCTTAATTTTACATTCGGGGAATAATGGTATCAAAAACCATTTGCTGAAAATGCAGTTTTACTTCTTCCACCACCTGGTTGCTCAGGCGCAGGCGCACATCGTACATGGTCAGCAGAATGCCTTCAATTTCCAGATCCTGGTTTAACCGCGACTGAATGATTTTAATCGTGTTCAGTAATTTACCTAAACCTTCCAGGGCAAAATATTCGCATTGCACCGGAATAATAACCGAATTGGCCGCTGTTAAGGAGTTTACCGTAATCAAACCCAGAGAAGGAGAGCAGTCGATGATGATGAAATCGTACCGGTCTTTAATAGCGCGCAACGCTTCTTTCATTTTTTCCTCCCGGTTGGCAGGTTGATCATCTCCACTTCGGCCCCCACCAGATCGATATGCGAAGGAATCAGGTCCAGAAAATCGATGTTAGAAGGCATAATAATATCTTCTGCTTTTACACCGTCTACCATGCATTCGTAAATACTTTTGGAAATATCCTCGGGTCGAAACCAATGCCGGAAGTGGCATTGGCCTGCGGGTCGGCATCTACCAATAAGGTTTTATATTCCAAGCGCTGCCAGACTGGCTGCCAGGTTAATGGCCGATAGTGGTTTTGCCTACACCACCTTTTTGGTTGGCTACTGCAATTATTTTTCCCATCTTAAACTTGCTTCTCTAAATTTTTAATACTGTAATGTGTCTGGCCTATTTCCATCAAGATCAGTCTTTACCCGGCTTTTGCCGCTACTTCCTACCGCTTCATGGGTTAATTTTAATATCGGCGGAAGGTATCGTAATGCATACCAATAACGTGGTTCGCTTTAACCCAATTAGCCGCAATAAGGGCATCATACATATCCATGGTAAAGTTATCGCCAATGGGCAGAAAGGCAAAATCTACTTCAAACTGCTCCCCTATAATTTTCATATCGTAGGTCAAAGCGGTATCGCCGGCAAAATAAATGGTTTTTCCTTCCGCTTGCACCACATATCCAGCCGGGTTGCCGCCGTAAGAACCATCGGGCATAGAACTGGAATGCACCGCATTTACCATTTTAACCGTCCCGAAATGGCAAATCCACTTTACCGCCAATGTTCATCTGGTGGTTACTTTTTCAGACCTTTCTGCTTTGAACCAACCGACAACTTCTGGATGGCCAACCAAAATTGCATCATTTTCTTTGCCAGCGTTTCAGCATCGGCCACGTGGTCGCCGTGCCCGTGCGAAAGCAGAATATAATCTGCTTTAATACTTTTCAGGTCAATATTTTTTGCCAGCGGATTCTGGGAAATGAACGGATCGAAAAGACCCGGTGTTGCTCCGGATCTTGATCAGAAAACAGGAATGGCCGTAATACGTTATTTCCATAAATAATTTAGCTGGTCAGATGCCGTTATAACGGGAATATGCTTTAAACTTGCACAAAGATAAGTCAATTGAAAGTAAAGTTTTCAACAAAAGTTTTCAACAAACCGGGCATAAACGGCCTGTTTTTGCTACCTGATTCTGACCTTTTTTCGGCCTGTAATTCCGAAAAACAGCAGCAGAAGGAAAAGCGGTTTTCCGCTACAACCAGCCCGAAGCGCTAAGTTCTTTAGATCCTGCTTTTGCCCGCAACCAGGCCAATATCTGGGCCACTACCCAGCTCTACAACGGCCTCATCGAATTAGATGAAAATCTGAAGCCGGCCCCGGCTATTGCCCGCAAACTGGGAAATTTCCGGCGATGGCTTACACTATACGTTTCACCTTCGCGACCGATGTTTATTTTCACGACAGCCCGGTATTTCCGAACGGGAAAGGCCGGAAAGTTATTGCCCCGGATTTTGTTTACAGCTTTAAACGGATCTTAGACCCGGCCACCGCCAGCACCGGCGCTTGGATTTTTAACGGCAAAGTCCTGGAAAATGCTAGAAGGCACAGTTTCGGATATCTGCTTTTAAAGCTTTAAATGACAGTACATTCATTATTTACCTGAAAGAACCTTTTATTGCTTTTACCGAAATCCTGAGCATGCCTTATGCTTTTGTGGTCCCCCGGAAGCGGTCGCAGAAATACGGCAAAGATTTCCGGGAAAACCCGGTAGGAACCGGGCCTTTTCATGTTTAAACTTTGGGATGAAGGCAATGCCATTGGTGTTTCACAAAAACCCGAATTACTGGAAAAAGGATAAAGCCGGCAACCAGCTGCCTTATCTGGATGCGGTCCAGATTTCTTTTATCACCGATCAGAAAATGGAGTTCATGAATTTTCAGCAGAAGAAGCTGGATTTTCTTTCTGGCATAAAGGAAGGCTCCCGCGACATAATTCTGCAACAACGACGGAACCGTGCAAGCCGAATTTGCCGGTAAATTTCACGGTTCAGAAAGCACCTTATTTAAATACCGAATACATTGGTTTTCAGCTCGATCCGAAAAATCTGCAAGATCAAAACCGGTTGCTGGATAAACGGGTGCGGCAAGCACTTGAATTATGCCATCAACAAAAAGGAAATGATCCGCTATTACCGCAATAACTTGGGCATTCCGGGACATTCTGGTATGGTGCCGCCGTCGCTTGCCCAGCTTATAATGAAACCGTGGTAAAAGGGTATGCTTATGACCCCAAAAAGTCGCGGGAATTGTTGAAGGAAGCTGGTTATTCTGCGGAAAAACCCTTTGCGATAAACCTTAATACCGTAGCCGAACATAAAGAACTGGCCGAATATTTTCAGAAGAAATGGGGCGAAGTAGGGGTGAATTGTGAGATCGAAATAAACCAGGCGCCGGCCCACCAGGAACAGGTAGATAACGGCCGTTCCGGCTTTTTTCATGAAATCGTGGCTTGGCGATTACCCGGATGCCGAAAATTACCTGGCTTTATTTTACAGCAAAAACTTTTCGCCGGCCGGCCCCAATAAAACGCACTTTAAAAATGCCCGCTTCGACCAGCTTTACGAACAGGCCAAACTGGAACAAAACCTGGAAAAACGCTGGAAACTCTACCAGGAAATGGATAAGATCGTGGTGGAAGAATGCCCGGTAATCGTACTGTTTTATGATGAAGTATTACGGCTTACCCAGAACAACATCGAAGGCCTTACCGCCAACCCAATGAACAGCCTGAAACTGGAGACGGTTAAAAAACGGTAGGTAAATCGGGCAAAAAAGTCAGTCCAAAAAAAGATTACTAATTCCAGAAAGCATTTACCCTTCACCTTGGTCTGTGCCCCCACAGACCGAAGCACTGAGGTTAAAGGTTAGCATTAGTTTCCTGGATTATTTTCCGCCAAAGCGTTGGTAAACATTTATACGAAGATCCTTCTTCACGTGGAAAAGTTGTGCTTCGGTCTGTGAGGGCACAGACCGAGGTGGTGGGGTGGTGGAAACGGTTAAAAAAAGGTAGGAAAATATCCCAAAAAAGTAAAAGCATAAAAAAAGCTCCCGAAATGCCGGCAGCTTTTTATTTTCGAATTTTTGTCCGGTTACAGTTTCTGGTCGGGCTTAAATTCTACTTTAATATTCTGTTCCACTAAACTAGCCAGATCCTGCAAAAGGGTATCAAACTCCAATGAACCACCTTCGGTGTAGGAAATGGTTTTGGATTTGAACTGCTTGTTATAGGTAAAATCTCGTACCTGGTAATCAGACTTAAGGGTTTCGTACTTATCCTTCATCTGAAAAACGCCTAGATCTTCTGCCCGCTCCGCTAAAGCCTTAATTTCAGTTTTGGCAAGCTTAAAATTGGTTTTCTGGGCCTTCTGTTGCGGTTTGGTATACGTTACCAGCACATTGCCATTGCTGAAAAATTTCGCTTCGTAAACCGGGCAAAATCCAAAGCAGGGCTTCTTTTCGAAAACTAAAACCGGCTTTTCTACTTTAACGGGCTTATACCCCTGGGCCTGTACCCCAATCCGGGAATACAATCCTGCTAATAATAAGGTAAAAAGCAGCGAAGCAACAAAAAAACCGGAACGGAAAAAATTCATAATTATATTTTCGGGTATAAAATAACGCATCATTTGAACTGTTGGACCGGTATGCCATAGGCAAAAATATTGCCAATAACACTTTAGGTTCCAATCGGATATAAAAAAGCCTTTCCGGATTTCGGAAAGGCTTTAATTTTTTCGATTCGTCTATACAAAGATAGTACTATTTTTTGGCTTTCTTCGGATTGGTTTTCTGAGCCTCTTTTTCCGCCGCAACGCGCATAGCTTCCTGCATCCGGGCTGCAAAACCACCTGGCTTTTTGTCTTTGTTCTTGGTTTTGTTTTCTTCCAGCTTAGCCCGGATTTTATCGTCATCTACAAATTTCCGGATAATGGCCTGCTGAGCAAACGTTACAATGTTCGAAACAAAGTAATAAAAGCTTAAACCAGCCGGCAAAGAGTTAACCACAAACATGAATAATGAACGGCATCAGGTAGCTGTAGAATTTCATCGGGCCCTGCATGGTGCTCACCTGGTTGTTCGACCAGGTATACAGAATGGTAGAAACGGTCATGAGCAACGTAAACATACTCACGTGGCTGCCATAGAACGGAATGGTAAAAGGCAAACGGGCAAAAACATCGTAGGTAGAAAGATCGTTGGCCCACAAGAAAGGCTTCCTGGCGCAGCTCAATGGAGTTCGGGAAGAAGTTAAACATGGCAAACAGAATCGGGATCTGCAACACCATCGGAATACAGCCGCTCATCGGGTTTACGCCCACGCTGGAGTACAGCTTCATGGTTTCCTGCTGCGTTTTTTGCATGTCGTCCGGCGTGCTTTTCCTTAATGGCGTCAATTTCCGGCTTCAACACCTTCATTTTAGCCATAGAAAGGTATGATTTATAAGTAAGCGGCATCAGCAGCATTTTAATGATAAGTACCAGCAGGAAAATGATAATGATACCGTAGTTGGTGAAATATTTTTCCAGGAAATTAAAAATCGGGATGATCACAAAATTTATTCACTCAGCCAAAAATACCCCAGCCTAAATCCAGGTTTTTCTCGAAATCGGCCGGAAACATTTTTAAGAATCTGAGTAATCGTTCGGGCCGAAATAATAAGTTGAAATTGCCTTTGCCGGCTAACAACATCTTTAGCCGGAATTTGCAGCTTGCGAAGTAAAGGTTTTAACCTCAGTGGTATCGGCTTCGTTAAAAGAGCTTTAAATGTTACCGTTCTCAAAATGAATTACCGGGCAATAATAGCCGGCTGTAAAGAAAGTTTTGCTTGTTAGCATATCCATTTAATCGGTTCTTCTACCGTAGCAACTTCGGCTTCGGTCGCGTTGCCGGTAACTTGATCAAAGCTTTCTTCCACCGTCATGTAAGTTCAAACGAGAGTCGTTCCCGGTTCTGGTTCAGGTCAATTTCTATCTTCTTCAGGCGGTCGTTCCAGGTAAATTGCAGCGGCTGTATTGGCTACTAATTGTTCAACGCCTTTAAAAATTAAGTTGTAATCCAACCAGGTAAGCAATCAGTCGGCAATGGTATACATTTGCTCAATAAATTGACCTTCGCCCAACGTCGGCCCGGAAGCTAAGCACCTGGGTTTTACCATTTTTAGCTTCGATGGTTGAAACCGGGGCCGGAGTAAAATACAAATCGGAAAGTTTTATCTCTTTACCGTCGCGGGTTTTAAAGGCAATATCGGTCTGGCTGCTGGCTTTATCGAACAGCAATAACGGCTTCTTATCCAAGGTTTGAAATTCTTTCAGCAATACTTCTTCCACTGCGCCGCCTTTGGTAGTGAAAGTAATTTTGAAGTTATCGTTTTCCAGTACCGAAGTTTGGGCAGTGCCGGTGGCGGCAGTACCAAAAGCACCCAACGCAGCAGCTTGCCGGGCTTGCCGCACCGAATCTAAAGCAGCAGCAGCTGGTTGGTCAGCATTGGCAGCGGTGCTGGCAGTAGGCGGCCGTCTGGGCCATTTGGTTCGCTTTTTCTTTGGTTCGTTCGGGGCTGAAAAAAATCATGTACACAATCAGCATGACTGATATCAGAACTAAGCCGATGGCTTGATTTCTATCCATTTAAGATTATAATAAATATTAAATAATACTTCGTTTTTAGTTTCTGGTATGAATGGCGGCTTTAATAAACTTAACAAAAAGCGGGTGGGGGGTTTGAACAGTGCTTTTTAATTCCGGGTGAAACTGGGCGGCTACAAACCACGGATGATTCTGCAATTCAATAATTTCTACCAGGTTGGTATCGGGGTTAATGCCGGAGGCAATCATGCCGTTTTCTTCAAAATGCTTTCTAAATAATCGTTGTTGAATTCGTAGCGGTGGCGGTGGCGTTCGCTAATTTTGTGTTTTGCCGTAAACCGTATGCGCCTTGGTTCCTTTTTTCAGTTCGCAAATATACGCACCCAAGCGCATGGTTCCGCCTTTTTGGGTAATTTCTTTCTGGCTTTCCATCAAATCTATAACCGGATTCGTAGTGTCCGGGTTCATTTCGGTAGAAGTGGCGTCTTTGATACCCAGTACATTACGGGCAAATTCAACGGCGGCGCACTGCATGCCCAGGCAAATGCCTAAAGAAAGGAATATTATTTTCGCGGACATACTGAATGGCTTCCAATTTTGCCTTCAAAACCCCGCAGCCCAAAACCCGGCGCCACCAGAACGCCATCGAGTTTTTGCAGCTGATGAGTCTACCGTTATCCGCGTTCAGGTGTTCCGATTGGAATGGTTTGAAGATGTACTTTGCATTCGTTCTGCGCCCCGGCATGAATAAAAGCTTCGATAATGGATTTATAAGCATCGGGTAATTCTACGTATTTCCCTACCAGGGCAATATGTCACTTCTTCGGTCGGGTTTTTCAACCGGCCCAAAAATTCTTTCCAGATATCCAGATTCAGGTCTGTGCTTGCCGCGCAAGTTTTAATTTTTTAATTACCCGTTCGTCCAGCTTTTCTTTTCTCATCAGCAACGGCACATCGTAAATCGTTTCGGCATCCAGCGATTCGATTACCGAATTAATCTTTACGTTACAGAACAAGGCAATTTTCTTCCGCATTTCCTCCGGAATGGGGTATTCGGAGCGGCAAACCAGAATATCGGGCTGCACGCCGGCTTCCGAAAGCGCTTTCACGGAATGCTGGGTTGGTTTGGTTTTTAATTCGCCGGCGGCTTTCAAGTAAGGCAGGAAGGTTAAATGAATTACCACCGAATCGTTTGGCGGTAATTCCCAGCGCAACTGCCGCACGGCTTCAATAAATGGCAAGGATTCAATATCGCCCACCAGCCGCCAATTTCGGTAATCACAATGTCATATTCGCCGGTCTTGGCCCAACAGTAACAGCGGCGCTTAATTTCATCGGTAATATGCGGAACCACCTGTACGGTTTTACCCAAGTAAGCACCTTTGCGTTCCTGGGTAATTACGTGGTTATAAATTTTGCCGGTGGTAACGTTATTGGCCTGCGAAGTAGGAATATTTAGAAAACGTTCGTAATGCCCCAGATCCAGGTCGGTTTCGGCGCCATCGTCGGTTACAAAGCATTCGCCGTGTTCGTACGGGTTCAGGGTTCCCGGATCGATATTAATATAAGGATCGAATTTTTGGATGGTAACGGAAAAGCCTCTGGCCTGTAATAATTTAGCCAGAGAGGCCGAAATAATGCCTTTGCCAAGTGAGGAGGTAACGCCGCCGGTAACGAAAATATATTTGGAAGCCATAAGTTGAGTTAGTCTTATGGAATACAAAGGTAGCCTTTAAATTTGAAACACCCGAAATAACTTTCAAACCCTCCGAATTAATCTAAACCCGGCTCTCCGAATTAAATATTGCAAAATACGTATTTAAAACTATAACTTAGCGGCGGCCCTTCTTCGTATAGATATAACCCGTTCAGTTATATTCTTCATTTGAAAAAATATTAAACATAGGAGGTTCAGGATATAGTCGCCCTGGAACCATGCCTGAACAGCAGGTAGAGCTTCGGGCTAAAACCTGTTCTTTTAAACGCACGTAGGCCGGATAATACAGGAAACAAATCAGGATAGGAAATTTATACATAAAGCTCTTTCATGAAAGTTGCAAGCTTGCGCATCATGCGCGGACCGAACTACTGGTCGGTTAAACACCCCAAAATTATTGTATTAAAGGTTGATTTAGAAGATCAGGCAGACGTAACGACAGACCAGGTTACCGGCTTTGCCGACCGGCTGGAAGCTATGTTCCCGGGTATGTATAAACACCGTTCCGGCGATGATTTAGGCGGCTTTTTTAAAAAAGTGCGGGAAGGTACCGACCTGAGCAAAGTAATTCAGCATGTAGCTCTGGAACTTCAAACGCTAGCCGGTATGGATAGCGGCTACGGCCGTTCCTGCTCCACCGACGAAAAAGGGGTTTATAATGTTATTTTCTCTTATCAGGAAGAACAGGCCGGCGAATATGCGGCCAAAGCAGGCTTAAAGATCACCGAAGCGCTTTATAAAAACGAACCTTACGATATTTCCGAAGATATACATACGCTCCATGATATTCGTGAATCGGCCCATTTTGGACCTAGTACCCAATCTATTGTAAACGAAGCAGTAAGCCGGGGCATTCCATATCTTACAGTTCCGGACACCTCTATTATTCAGCTTGGCTACGGCATAAACCAGAAGCGCATTAAAGGCACAATGACCTGCAGCACCGGCGAATTTGCGGTAGCCATTGCCGGCGACAAAGACCTGACCAAACGCATGTTGGACAATGCCGGGGTACCCGTACCAAAAGGGGTGATCATTTATGATGAGGAAGAGCTTAAAGAAGCGGTAGAAGAAATTGGCTACCCATTGGTTACCAAACCCTTAGATGGCAACCAGGGCAAAGGGGCCAGCATCAACATTACCCAATGGAAAGATGCTGTAACCGGCTTTAATGAAGCGCAGCGGTTTGCCAAAGGAAGGTCCAAAGCAGTAATCGTTGAAAAATTCATTCAGGGCTTTGATTACCGGATGTTGGTTATTAACGGCAAATTTGTAGCCGCTGCCAAACGGACTCCGGCCAGCGTAACCGGCAACGGAAAATCCACCATCCAGGAACTGATTACCGAAGTAAACAAAGATCCGCGGCGCGGCGTTGGCCACGAAAAGGAATTAACTCAGATCCATTTAGATAAAGATACCCACACCATTTTAGAGAATAAAAACCTTACGCTGGAAAGCGTCCTTCCAAAAGATGAAATTCTTTATCTAAAAACAACCGCCAACCTGAGCACCGGCGGTACCGCCACCGACGTAACCGACCTTTGCGACGAATACAACATCCTGATGGCCGAACGGATCGCAGGCGTGGTAGGCCTGAACATTTGCGGGATAGATGTAATGACCACCGATATTGCTATTCCGCTGGATGAAGCCGGCGGCGCCGTTATTGAAGTTAACGCGGCTCCGGGTTTCCGGATGCACATTTCGCCCACGGAAGGCTTACCAAGAAACGTGGCCGAACCGGTAGTAGACATGTTATTTCCAAATGGTTGCAAGCCCAGCATTCCGATCATTGCCATAACCGGTACCAACGGTAAAACCACCACCTCCCGCTTAATTGCCCACATGGTAAAATACATGGGCTTCCGGGTAGGTTTTACCACTACCGATGGCATTTACATCCAGGAGAAACGGCTAATAAAAGGCGATACAACCGGTCCGTTGAGTACTGAGTTTGTATTGCGTGATCCAACCGTAAATTTTGCCGTTTTAGAATGTGCCCGGGGAGGTATGTTGCGTTCCGGCCTGGGTTTCCGAAACTGTGATGTGGGAATTGTAACAAACGTAGCGCCTGACCATTTAGGCCTTGGCGGCATAAATTCGGTTGAAGATATGGCCAACGTAAAATCGGTTATACCACGCACGGTGCATAAAGATGGTTACGCAATCCTGAATGCCGACGACGATCTGACCTACAAAATGGCCGATGGATTGGAGTGTAAGGTTGCTTTTTTCAGCATGGATGAAAACAACCCGCGCATTCTGCGGCACATTTCCCGCGGTGGATTGGCTGCAGTTTACGAAAACGGTTTTGTAAGTATTTATAAAAACACTTATAAGGTCAGGATAGACCGGGCAGCAGACATCCCATTAACTTTTGGCGGAAGAGCTACTTTTAATATTCAGAATGTATTGGCAGCAGTTTTAGCCGGCTACGTGAATAAATTCGACATCGATGATATTAAAATGGCCATGCGCACCTTTATTCCTTCGGCTGCAAAAACCCCGGGCCGCATGAATTTATTCCAGTTCCCTACTTTCGAAGTATTGATCGATTACGCGCACAATGCAGCCGGTCTGCAGGCAGTGGGTGAATTCCTGCGCCGAACCGATGCCGTTAAAAAAGTGGGCGTAGTAGCCGGCATCGGCGACCGTCGCGATGAAGATACCATAGAATTAGGGAAAATGGCTGCGGAAATGTTCGATGAGATCGTGATCCGCCAGGACCGGAACCTGCGGGGTAAAACCGGCGAAGAGATAAATGCCCTGGTCAAAGAAGGAATCTTCAGCGTAGACCCGAACAAAAAGGTTACGGAGATCAACAACGAAATGAAAGCAATAGCCTTCTGCCTGGAAAATGCCAAACGGGGTTCTTTTATTTCGATCTTTACAGATGATGTGGCCGAAGCTACCAAATTGGTAGAGAATTTCAAAACCATTCAGGACCGCCGCATTCTGGTAGATTAGATTTTCATTTTGCTTTAAATTTAAAAAGCCGTTCCGGATTAACGGAGCGGCTTTTTTCTTTAAAATTGCTGCAGTTTTTTAAAACTTTATTGCGTCATCCCGAGCGATAGCCGAGGGAACTTATGAGGCCGGATTATGGAGTTTTTTCGGTCTGAACCGTACCGTTCTTTATCGTTTATTTTCTACCGGATTGCCGGCCGCAACCACCCCCAACCCCTCCTTACTAAGGAGGGGAGCTATCAGCATTTGTAAAAAATGTTTTTAAACATTCTCTCCCGGCATCAAAAAAACGTTATCCTTCTGTCTCTAGAAAGTAAAAGGCATAAAAAAAGGCAGTGATATAATCACTGCCATTAGTCAAAATAAAACTATGAAAAAATCTATTTAAAAGGAACAGCGTTGCTGTTCTCTCTTTAATAATACTTTGAGTGGATAAACTTTGAACTACTTTAGCCTTTAAAGTTAAGCTAGCTCCGGCGTATACAATATCGTTAGAATGAATTTCTACTACTTCTGTTTGATTCTCCTAACACACTCGGGAATATAAGTTAGTTCCACAATTCCTTCATTTCCGGGCTTTATTTTTGACGTTAAAGATTTATAAGTTAACACAATTGCAGGCCGACTGAATACCGGAGATACTGTAAATCCTGTTTACCGGTATTTTTAACCGTAACTTTTGGTAACAGCTTTTTGTCCACTTTCCAAGTTTACCAAAATCATGAGTCGGCTTTGATCAGAGTTAGCCCGTGGCGATTTGGCTTTTTGCTCCGGCGTATAAGTGGTTTTAGCAGCTTCGGCTTTTCTACCACAGTACCTTTAATGTATAAAACCTGGGTGCCATTACTTCCGTTTGAAGTAACAGTAATGCTTTTGTTGAAAACACCCATGGCGGCCAGCATTATAAGCGGCTTTAATAAAGCCGGATTTACCCGGTAATAACGGGTGTTTTGGTCCAGTCGGGAGTGGTACAACCGCAGGAAGCCTGCACATTGGAAATAACAATCGGTTGGTTACCAGTATTTTTAAATTTAAATTCGTGGGATAGCCTGGTACGCCTTGGGCTACTTTACCAAAATCGTGCGTTTCTTTTTCAAATTTAAGTTTGCCCTGCGCATAAAGCGCTGATCTAGCCAAAGCACAGAAACAAAGGCAGATAAAAAAGTATAGATAATCTTTTCATTATGAAAGATTTAAAGATCTTTTAAATTCGTATAACACAAATTATAAAGAAAATATGATAAAAAACAAGTTCAAATTTAGATCATATTTTTACCAGCTAAGTTTAAGAAAGCCCAAAGTACTGATTTGATAAACTGAACTTTTGCTTAATTTTGTATATGAATTTCCCAAAATAACAAATAGAAATAACATGCACATAGCACAACTGGTAAGAACGCAAACGCTTACCAGAGAAGAAATTTTAAGAGATTACCGATTGGCTTGCGAAAGCCGGCAGGCCAGTTTAGTCGGCCGGAAAGAAGTATTTATGGGGAAAGCTAAATTCGGAATTTTTGGCGATGGCAAAGAAGTGGCCCAGTTGGCTATGGCTAAATATTTTCAAAGCCGGCGATTTCCGTTCCGGTTATTACCGCGACCAGACCTTTATGTTTGCCATCGGCGAACTAACCATTGCAGCAATATTTTTGCCCAACTTATACGCCCATGCCGATGTAGAAGCCGAACCAGCCACGGCCGGCCGCGTGCATGACCGGGCATTTCGGTACCCGTTTACTGGATGAAGATGGCAACTGGAAAAACCAGACCGAGATCAAAAATTCCAGCTGCCGATATTTCTCCGACGGCGGCCCAGATGCCGCGTTTGGTAGGTTTGGCTTATGCTTCTAAATTATACCGCCAGAACCCGGATCTGAAAGAGTTGTACCAATTTTTCGGTAAATGGCAACGAAGTAGCTTTTGGTACCATTGGTAATGCTTCTACTTCTGAAGGTATGTTTTTTGAAGCGATAAATGCCGCCGGCGTTTTGCAGATTCCCATGCTGGTTTCGGTTTGGGACGATGGCTACGGTATTTCGGTGCCGTCCGAATACCAGACTACCAAAGGCAGTATTTCCGAAGTTTTAGCCGGTTTTCAGCGCGAACGGCAAAGGCGAACAGGGCTACGAAATATTTAAAGTAAAAGGCTGGGATTACGCAGCGCTTATGCGAAGTTTATGCCAAAGCTGTGCCATTTGCCGGGAAGAGCATGTGCCGGTATTAATTCACGTGGAAGAAATGACCCAACCGCAGGGCCATTCCACTTCCGGTTCGCACGAGCGTTATAAATCAAAAGAGCGCCTGGCCTGGGAAGAAGAATACGATTGCATTAAAAAAATGCGGGAGTGGATTCTGGCAAATGAATATGCCACCTCCGATGCCTTGAATACACTTGAAAACGAAGCCAAAGAAACCGTACGGCAAGCCCGAACCAGCGCCTGGAATGATTATATTGGCGGGATAAAAGCCGACCAGGACGAAGCCTTAGGATTTACTGGATCACCTGGTAAGCCGAAACCAATAGTGAGCACGCTCACCAAACTAGCCGAAATTGCTGAAGAACTGCACAAAACGGTTACACCCAATCCGGTACGATGCCATAAAAGCCGTTAAAAAAGCGTTGCGTTATGTCCGCGATCGAGACGGTTACGAAGCCAAAAGAGAATTAAAAGGCTGGCTCGAAGAAGTTACTGGTGAAAATGCTGACCGGTATAATTCTTATTTATATCAGCCAGTCCGAAGAATCGCCGTTGCTGGTGCCGGAAGTTAAACCGGATTTATCACGAAGACAGCCCTCTGGTAGATGGCCGGGAAGTATTGCAGGCTTGTTTTGATGCCGCGTTGGCCCGGAACCCGCGCATATTTGCCATTGGCGAAGACGTAGGTAAAATTGGCGATGTAAACCAGGCTTTTGCCGGCTTGCAGGAAAAATACGGCGAATTGCGGGTTACCGATACCGGAATCCGGGAATGTACCATTATAGGGCAGGGAATTGGCGCTGCCTTGCGGGGCTTACGTCCGATCACCGAAATTCAGTATCTGGATTACCTGCTGTATGCCATTCAAATATTATCTGATGATTTGGCTTGTTTGCAGTACCGCACCAAAGGCGGCCAGAAAGCGCCGTTAATTGTCCGTACCCGCGGCCACCGCTTGGAAGGAGTCTGGCATTCAGGTTCGCCTATTGGGCATGATCCTGCAGTAGCATTGCGCGGCATGCATATATTGGTACCCCGCGACATGACCCAGGCTGCCGGTTTTTATAATACTATGCTGAAGTCTGATGAGCCGGCTATTGGTAATTGAATGCCTGAACGGTTACCGCTTAAAAGAGCGAATTCCAGACAATATTGGCGAATTTACGGTGCCGTTAGGCATACCGGAAATTCTTAAAAGCAGGCGAAGATATTACCATTGTAACTTATGGTTCTATGTGCCGCATTGTAATGGAGGCTGCCCGACAACTGGAAGAATTTGATATTTCACTGCGAAGTAATTGACGTGCAGACTTTATTGCCTTTCGATATCAACCACATTATTGTTGATTCTATCAGGAAAACCAACCGCGTTATTTTTGCCGACGAAGATGTGCCGGGTGGCGGTACCGCTTTTATGATGCAGAAAGTATGTAGAAGAACAGGAAGCTTACCGTTGGCTAGATTCGCAGCCGCGTACTATTTCTGCCCATGAGCACCGGCCGTCTTACTCTTCCGATGGCGATTATTTTTCCAAACCAAATCCGGAAGATATTTTCGATACGGTTTATGAAATGATGCACGAAGCCGAACCTAAAAAATTCCCGAAGATCTACTAAAACGGTAGGGTTTCAGGCCGAAAAAGTAAAAAGCCTTTGCATGGAGTTGCAAAGGCTTTTTTATTTGTTCTTACCGGCAGATCAGGGTTCAAAAACCGGAACCGGTTCTGTGGTAATGGTATTGCTTTTATTGAATTTCCTATCGGTAATGTAAATATCGAATTTCACGGAATCGCCGGATTTGTAATCGGGAAACTTGAAAGGGATAAGCGCCGGGAAAATATCGAAAGTATACCGTAAGGTACCTTCCAGACTTTGAGCCTGGTTTGTTGGCTCCAGGCGGGGATACCGGTAACCATTGGAAAGGGTAAGTTCCGGGTAAGGCACGAACTGACCATTTATTTTCATATAAGGCGTAATAAAATAATTGTTGGCCTTTTTGGGGTCGGATGGGTCATTGTAAGGCGGAAGCAAAATTTCTTCTGGATTCAGGCCCAGATCGCCGTCGCCATCTTTAAAATCCAGCGCAACCAGTATCCGCACCACGTCGTTGTTGGAAGTATCTTTGGTTAACTGCTGCGAAATGCTTTTAAATTCGATGCTGGGTTCTGGCGGGTAAACCGGCTCTTTCCAGCACGAAACCAGGAGGAGCATAACCGGCAGCCAGCTGAATTTTAAAAATAATTGTTTCATCGGGAGCTATTAAGAAGCTAATTTTACAAAAATAAACGAACCAAACCTATATTTGTTATTACGGCCTTGAGCAATAATAGTCAATCTTTTAAAGAACTGCTAACGGGGCCCCAAAGTTTCGATTTTGACGACGTTGCGCTGGATCTTTTCCGGTACCAGGCCCGGGAAAATGCCGTTTACCAAAATTACCTTTCCCAACTTAAGATCGATCCGGCTTCGGTTTTTTCGATTGAAAAGATACCGTTTTTACCAATAGAATTTTTTAAGAGCCAGGAAGTAAAAACCGGAAAATTTGAACCGGAAGTTATTTACCAAAGCAGCGGTACCACGCAACAAAGCCGCAGCCGCCACCTGGTTGCCGACGAAGCCTTTTACCTTCAAAATACCGCCCGGATCTTTGAAGATTTTTACGGACCTTTAACGGAACACGTATTTCTGGCTTTGCTGCCATCTTACCTGGAGCAGGGAAATTCTTCCCTTATTGCCATGGTGTCGTATTTTATAAAGGAGTCGGGGCAGAAACAGGAAGGCTTTTATTTAAACCAGTTAAACGGGCTTGAAAAGGCGATCAATGCTGCTAAAACCAGCGGAAAGAAAGTGGTTTTATTTGGCGTAACCTATGCCTTGCTGGACATGGCAGAACTGGTAACGCAAACCGATCTTTCGGAAGTAATAATTTTTGAGACCGGCGGCATGAAAGGCAGAAGAAGGGAAATGATCCGGGAGGAGCTGCACGGCATTTTAACCAAAGCTTTTAACGTACCAACCATCCATTCCGAATACGGCATGACGGAATTATTATCGCAGGCGTATTCGAAAGGAGCGGGGATCTTTGAATTGCCTGCCACCATGAAGATCCTGCTCCGGGACCTCAACGACCCGTTCGATATCAGAACCAATTTACGATCTGGGGGAATTAACGTAATAGACCTGGCCAATATAGATTCCTGCGCTTTTTTAGAAACCAAAGACATCGGAAAATTACACCCCGATGGCACTTTTGAAGTACTTGGCCGTTTCGATAATTCCGATATCCGGGGTTGTAATCTGATGGTTGGGTAAATTGTTTAATAGTTAAATGGTTAAGTTGTTATATCCATAAAAAAGATGGTAGGTTTTTCCTTAGAAATACCTACCATCTTTTTTAATAATTTAAACTCTCTTAACAGGTTTTTTAAATCAACAATTCAGCCATTAAACCATTTAACTATTTTATTAAACCTGCGCTTTCCCGGCGTACATCTTCACATCCTGCTCCGAAATTTCGTCGTCGCTCATAATTACCAGGCGCTCCACCACGTTCCGGAGTTCGCGGATGTTACCCCGCCAATCGAGTTGTTTTAAATATTCCAGGGCAGCTTTAGAGATGGTTTTCTGTTTGTTGTCGTGGTCGCGGGCAATGTCTTCCAGGAATTTTTCTACCAGCGCCGGAATATCATCGCGACGCTCATTCAACGGCGGGACATGGATCAGGATCACGCCCAGCCGGTGGTAAAGGTCTTCCCGGAAATTTTTGGCTTCGATTTCTTTTAAAAGGTCTTTGTTGGTAGCAGCTACTACCCGCACATCCACCGGAATTTCCTTTTCGCCGCCTACGCGGGTTATTTTATTTTCCTGTAAGGCCCGCAGCACTTTCGCCTGCGCGGAAAGGCTCATGTCACCAATTTCATCCAGGAAAAGCGTGCCGCCGTTCGCCTGTTCAAACTTTCCAATGCGTTGTTTTACTGCCGAAGTAAAAGAGCCTTTTTCGTGGCCGAACAATTCACTTTCTATCAGTTCGCCGGGAATGGCGGCGCAGTTCACTTCCACCATAGGGCCGGAAGAGCGGTTGCTTTTTTCGTGCAATTGGCGGGCTACCATTTCCTTTCCGGCTCCGTTCGGGCCGGTTATTAAAACGCGGGCATCGGTTAGGGCAACTTTATCTATGGCTTTACGCACGCGTTCCAGGCCTTCAGAAGTACCCACCATTTCGGAATTCTTAGAGATCTTCTTCTTAAGCTTTTTGGTTTCCGTAACCAGGTTTGATTTATCCAGGGCGTTGCGCACCGAAACCAGCAACCGGTTCAGATCTGGTGGTTTAACCAGGAAATCGTAAGCGCCTTTTTTAGTTGCTTCTACGGCCGTATCGATGGTTCCGTGGGCTGAGACCATAATGAAAGGCACATCCGGATTTGATTCGCGGGCCCGTTCCAAAACTTCCAGACCATCCATTTTCGGCATTTTTATATCGCAGAGTACTACGTCGTATTTGGCTTTGGCCAGGGCTTCCAGACCTTTTTCGCCGTCTTCGGCCTGGTCTACGGTGTAGTTTTCGTATTCAAGAATTTCTTTCAATGTGCTGCGGATGCCGCGCTCATCGTCTATGATCAGGATTTTAGGCATAGTATATTTTATAAAAATCTTCGTTAACTGGCTTCTTTACGGTATTAGGACCAATAGGGGTATAAAAGGTTGTGAGCCCTGATTTTTAGTTCTGACCTTATTCGGCCACGTTTTTCTTTTCCAGTTTTTTGTGGGTCTCATTAACCTGCATCAGGGCCGCAGACCCGTACCAGGGGTGCAGTTCCATAACCAGGCGGCCGGCTTTTATGGCCGGATCGGTTTCCGTTAGTTTTTGCGCTTCTTCTATGCTGGTTACGTTGAAAATGTAAATACCGCGAACTTCGCCTTTATCCATGAAGGGGCCCGCTACCACCAGTTTTCCGGCTTCCGCCAGGCGGCCTATATTTTCCAGGTGCGCTTTTTGCAGGGCCTGGGCGGTGGCGGCATCCTGATTCCGGTTAGGGCCACTTTTCAGAAATGCCATCACGTATTGCTTCATACCGTATTCGTCGGCACCTAATTTTTGGGCCAGGGCAGCGTCGTAACCGTTGGTGGCTGGAGGAGGCACGGAGGCAGCGGTCTTTGGTCCGGAAGTACAGGCAGAAAAGCAGGTCAGTACGCAAAAAGAAAGAAAAGCAAAGCAGTTTTTCATAGTAAAAGGATAGCGTTTTAAAGCCGGAAAGAGCGGTGAAGTTAGGGGATTGTTTTGGCAACCGCAACGGTAAAAATGATGGTTTAAAACCTGAGGCGGTAAGATAGTTTGCCGGAATTCTAAAGGGCGCCGCTGATCTGGCTTTGAAGATCCTGGTTCAGGTGCCGGAACAACCTTTCTTTTATCTCCGGAAACTGATCTTCTTCAAAGGTTTGTACAAAATTACCTTTTTCCAGCAGATGGATCTGGTTACAGGTATGCAGCAGCGGTTCTAAAATGTGGGCGGAAATAAAAATGGTTTTACCTTTTTTTCGCAGCAACTGCACGATCATTTCCAGCGTCCGGTTCGATTCCAGGTCCAGGCCGTTGAAAGGTTCATCCAGAATAAAAATTGGTTTATCCTGCTGCAGCATGGCTAAAAGCGCCAGTTTCTTTTTCATGCCGGTAGAGTAAGTTTCGATCAGGTTGTCTAACGGAAGTTGCAGCAGACCCTGGAAGGTTTGCAGGTTAAAATTGGCGTTGGTTTGCGGGAAAACCTGCAAATATTCGCGGCCGGTTAATAGCGGATAAAAGAAATTGGCGGCTTCCAGATAAGCAATTTCTTTAGGCTGAAGTTTGCTGCCATTAAAGGTTATTTCAGCTTTTTCGGGATTAATAATCTGCGTTAAGGAATTGAAAAATGTGGATTTTCCGGCGCCGTTCAGGCCGATAATGCCGTGGATCTTTCCCGGCAAAAACTCCTTTTCATGTATTTCCAGCGCCGTTCGGCCCCCAAAAGAAACCAGGATGTTATGAGCGATCAGCATGGATTCAGGAAAAAGGTTAGATTCTGCTTTGCTTTCCGGTATTGCCGGAAAGCAATAACCACCGGCACCAGCAAAAAGAATGGCAACACCACGCTCATTTGCGCAAAACCTAATAGAAGTAAATTGCTGCTGCTGGTTTTATCCGGTTCGTAAGTACTGTATTTCATAAAAATGGCGAAGGTGAGAACGCAGGTTTGCAAAGCAAAGAACAAAAGCCCGGCCAAACCCAGCCACGGATGAAATAGCGTCTGCAGCAAAATAACCGGAAAGCAAAATATGGCCAATAGTTGGACCATTTGCCATACCTTTTTTCGCAGGAAGATTTTGGCTTCTAAGTTATTGGCCCGGAGCATTGATAGCGGTTCGCCCTGGAGGTAAAACCCTAAGAAGGTTCCGCAAAAAAGCCAGAGCAGGGCTACCGGAAGGATTTTTACCCAGCAAAAAACCAGAGCCAGGCTGTAGATAAAAACAAGCCAGGGCAGGCTTTGCCGGAACCCGGAAATGTATTCGAACGCGGAAGGCGGAAAAACTTTTCCTAAGAACTGAAACCGGGTTTGTAATTTCAACTGGAACCGGATTGCAGTAATTGGCAACAGTCCGGCTATAAAAATGGGCAAATAGAACCAGGTAGGCGTAAAAGTGGCGGATAATATAAAGGGCAGCGAAAAAGCTAAGTATTCGGCCAGAATTGCCTGCCGGGGTTTTTCCAGGTGCAAAAATACGAAATCCTTATCCGGCCGGTAAACCTGCATGGCTACCGCAGCACCCCAAAAACCGGCTAATACCAACCCCCCGGTTTTAACCGCCAGAAAAGCCTGGTGACAAATTACCCCCAGCCCAATTAGGATGATGGAAAACAACAGTTTATGGAGCCAGCTCAAGGTGGTTAATTCCCGCCTGATCTGCAGCAACCGGATCTTAAGCAGCGTAAGGGGCAAAATTTGCAAGTCAGATACGTTAAATTGGTGCCGGAATTCGCGAAAAATCCGGAAAACGATTTTAACCTATACGCTTCAACTTAAATTTTATTGTAACCTGCTATATTGCCAAAGTCTGTTTTTTGGCGGTTTCCCCTTAGGTTCCAGCCAAAAACGCTAGGATTTTATGGCTGAAAAGTGCTTAGCCAATGGCTTCGTTCCAGCTCGGTAACCGGCCGAAACGGTGCAGGGTATTGATATGCGATTTGATGGCTTGCCCAAAGGTTTCGTTCTCCATATAAGGCACGTTGAATTCTTCCGCCGTGGCCTTTACAATCTCAGCAATTTGCGGATAATGCACGTGGCAGATACGCGGGAAAAGATGGTGCTCCACCTGAAAATTCAGGCCTCCCACATACCACGAAAGCCATTTATTTTTCCGGGCAAAATTTACCGTAGTTTCCATCTGGTGAATGGCCCAGTCGTTTTCAATAATGTTTTTGTCGTTAGGCAGCGGGTGAGAGGTACCTTCTACCGTATGCGCCAGCTGAAATACCACCGTTAAAATAAGGCCCGATACAAAGTGCATCAGCAGGAAACCTAAAAGAATTTCTGCAAAAGCAAAGTTGAAAAACAACACCGGTACTGCCAGAATCACAAAGAAGTAAATAAGCTTTAAAGCCAGTAATTTGGCGAACGTAACATAGTTTTCTTTTTTGGTATTAGGGTTAACGCCGCTTTTAATGAACATCGGGAACTGCACAATATCTTTGGCCAGCACCCAGTATAACGTTAGCAAACCGTAAAAAAAGAAGGCGTATACGTATTGCAACTGGTGGTAAAACTTAACGTTGGTATGCGGCGAAAAACGTAAAACCAGCCGGTCTTTGATGTCTTCGTCTATGGTAGCGATGTTGGTATAAGTATGGTGCAGAATATTGTGCTGCAGTTTCCAGTTAAAAGCCGAGCCGCCCACCAGATTCAGCGTGTGGCCCATCAGGTAATTAAGTTTACTGCTTTTGGAATAAGCGCCATGGTTGGCATCGTGCATAATGCTCATGCCAATGCCGGCCACGCCCATTCCCATAATTAGCCAGAGAATTAAACTGGCCGGAAAGGTTGGTTTCAGCACCAGGAGCAAAATAAAAGGAACAATATATGCGCTCAGCAATACCACCGTTTTCAGGATCATGGTGCTGTTTGCGTGCTTCGATATTTTATTCTGAATGAAATACTGGTCCACCCGTTTTCTGACAGTGGCAAAAAATTCGTTCCGGTTAGCATTAACGAACTTTACTTTGTAATCCTGGGGCATAGATGGTTAAATTATATTACCGAAATTCAGGGAACGAAATGGTCATTCCATAAAACTCAGAAATTTAACTATAATTATTGATTTAAAGTGCCAATCAAAAAAAATCAGGAAAATCTTTTAACAGCTGTTAAAAACAGAAATACGCTTTTAATAACAGAAAATGACATTTTAGGGCCGGAAAACGGTATAATATTTCGGTAAAAAACCCGTAATTGGTCTTTAAAAAGATGGGAATAAAATAAAAAATAAAAAACAGCAAGCCTGTAAGCCGGGTTTTGTCCTGCCGGAAAATCCGGCATGGCTTATCATTTATCTAGGCCCAACTCACGGCGGGGCTCCATCAACCTACCCATCCCGAAGAGCAGCCGAAACTGCCAGGAGCGAGCAACTCCCGTCCGGGACCTATTTGGTCTTTCAACTCCTGAGGTTTACCCAGCTGCACTGGTCGCCCAAGCACTGGTGCGCTCTTACCGCACCTTTTCACCCTTACCCATTTCAGTTAATTAGAAATTAGAAATTATGAAATTAATCAAATTCTAATTTTACTATTTACTGAATTTCTAACTAAGAAATGGGCGGTTATTTTCTGTGGCACTGGCTGTAACTTTCCCGTCGCCCGGAAAGCCCCTTCCCGTTAGGAAGTAGGATGCTCTGCGTTGCCCGGACTTTCCTCTCCGCCCGAAGGCGCAGCGATAAGACGGCTTGCCATATTTTATTTTTACAAAGAACGGTAAAATAATCCTGACCCGTTAAACAAGTTTCCGGAAGGCCTTGTTCCCGGAATTATTCTTTCATTACCGGCCAGTTTATTAAAGAAAAACGCTACCGTTTTCTAATTAATCATTAATCATTAATCATTAATCATTAATCTTTAAAAAAATCACTAACGCAGTTTAACTCGCGTTGCGCCGTAACCAAATTTTTCTTTTCTGGCATCTTCGAAGAATTTAATCAGTTTGTTGCGGCTCAGGATTTTCTGGATTTCTTTTTTCAGGATGCCGTTGCCGGTGCCATGAATAAACGTTATTTCCGGCAAGTTGGCGGCCAGGGCCCGTTCCAGGTTGTCTTCGAAAACGGCCAGTTGGCGGCGCAGAATTTCGGAATTGCTTAAACTGGAAAAATCATCGTCGGTAATTTTTTCGATATGCAGATCCACTTCCGAAGCCGGCGCTTTCAACGAATATTTTTCAGTGGCGGCTTCCGGATTGGTACTTAAATGCTCCTGGATCTTATCGGCGTTTATGTCCAGGGGCTTATTATCAAGCTGAAACAGATAACCTTCTTTTTCAAGCACCGGAACCATATTTTTACTTTTGTAGAAAGCTGAAGCTTTAAATTTAAGCCGCTTAAGCTCTGGTTGGAAAAGGGTAGTGGCGCCGCTGCGGTGGAGCAGGAACTGGATAAGAATATCCGGCCATTTATCGAAATCTTTCAGGTGCAGAAACGAAACGCTTTTGCTAGTTGCGTTGGGTTATCTTATCGTTCAATAAGCCTTTGTATTTGCCTTCTTTTTCTTCGCCGTAGGTAAAAAGCAGGTCGTAATCGGTATTATTGACCACGTTAACCGCCAGTAATTCTTCCGATTGATGCACCAGTGCCAGGTAAATACCGGAACCGGAAAGCACCGGCGCCACCGGATTCGAGAACAATTGCTGGCTTTTCTGGGCCTGGGTTGGCTCAACGGTTTCCTGGCCTAGGAATTTAGCTTCTTCGGCGGCAATCACTACCACTTCCCGGCGCAATACCGGAATGGTAAAATCACCGTCAATGGCAATTTCTACCTGGTCGGTCCCGATAAAACGGGTAATAATTCCTTCTTCGCGGCCATGCATAAAGCGCACGCGGTCTCCTATATTCATAGTTTAATGTGCTAATTTTTTAATTTGCTGATGTGCTGTTATTCCGGTCTAAAAACCCATTCACGCCAAAATTTCGTGCCAAAGTTACACTTATTAGGCAGCGTTTTGGTTTCAAACCCTTAACCAAGGCTTAATATTTGGTGCTAATTTTCTGCTTTTTAAAAACAAGGCGGCCCAAATAGGCCAAAATGGTAATGATCAGGGTTATGAAAAAGATGGTAGAAAGTACACTTTTAATTACCGTGAAAATACTGGTTATATTCACCACTGAAGTGCTGATTTCCGGGTAATTCCTTAACAGGTTAATAATTCCAAAATTTTCCAGATAATCAAAAAAACCGGCTGCCAGCGGCAGGAAAACCAGATAAAAATAGTTGGTCTCCTGCTTTCCCAGTTTTTTCAGGAAATACCCCAGCAGTAAGGCGTAACTTATACCAAATAAGCCGGGATAAAGCAGATCAAGCGGGATCTGTAAAGTTAGATACAGGTTTCTTCCTTCTTCGCCCAAGGCCGCAAATAAGGAGCGGACATAGGGAACGTCGTACCCACTGGGCCGCATATCCAAAATTTTCAAACCTCCGGAATAGGCTTCCAACTTCGGAATGCTGTAAAAGATCATGATGGCGTACACGACATTGGCTAGCAGAAAAAAGAGCAGAACTTTCCGGCCGCTTAAATTTCTTTTTATCAGGTCTTTCATTTTAGTTTCAAAATTAAAGGTCAAACGAACCTTAGAAGCCTTCCGGAGATTCCGATAAACCGACCTACCTGCTTTTTTTCCAGTTTAAAAACTGAATGAAGCCTATTCTGCCATTTATCAAACAACTGCATAAATAAAACGCAATTTGCTTTTAATTAGAGATTGGCTATAAAAATCTTAAATTAATAAGTGTCCAGATCTGGTTAAACCCCAAACTGCGTTAAATGGTGATCCAGGTGTTTGGCAAACATATTGTTCCACTCCGTAGTTTTTAACGGACCAAAAGAATGCGATGCTTTGCCTTCGAAATGGCTGCCGCCCAATTGCTGCGTTATATTGATATAATTGATCAGCCTTTTTTTCTCAGTTTCAAATTCCCTTTCATCGGTAATTAAAAACTGAGGTGCCGTCCGGCTGCTTTTTGGGTAAGGTTTTTCATTTACCACCGCATTTTTCACGAACAGCTTCAGCATTAACCTGGTAAAGGCATTCGGTTTAGGATGTTTGTCTTCATACACCATTTCGTAGGTTACATTGCAATGCGCCAGCATCTGGGCCACCGACATTTTCCCCCATTGGGGTTGGCTTGCAGGCGTTAATTTTTCGATTCGGTTTACAAATTCCTGAGCATCTGTTGCATTAAATACGTTTTTCATGTTCGTTTAGGCCTTTATTTGAATTGTTAGTTTATTTTAAAAATAGATCGGGTGAAACTTCAGTTTGTTCCGGTTATTGAATTCCAGGGCCGGCGCCGGGAAATGGAAGATATCCAGCACGTAAAAAGCGGTTTTTAAAACTTTGCTCCGGGTTTTTATGGCCCTTAAATTCCAATCCAGGGTCAGGTAATATTGGCGGTACGGATTAAGGGGTTTTCCAAAAGCTTCCATGCCTATCTGCCGGTTAGCATCCGGATCGTTAAACACAATTTCTTCTGCTCCGTAACCGGCCGCCAGGTTCAGCCATTTCGGGTAGTTGCTGATTGCGGGCAGAAATTTAGCAACATCTACCGTGAGCCAATAGGTCTGGCCATTGTAATCTTTTAAGGCCCGTTCGGCTAAACTTTTGCCTAATACATTCGGCCGGAGGGCAGCGTAGCGGGTTTTCCGGAAGGAGAATTTTGGTTCGATCCTGATCTCCTGCCAGGCTAATTGCTGGGCTAAAACGGCGGCCGAACCCAGGGTATTGGCCACCAGATCGCCGGGCGAAGCGCCGTAACTTTCCTGGTAGCCATCCAGCAATTCTATCGGGGTTTGAAGCAAAATACCGGTCAGGCTGCCTAACCAGATGGCTTGTTTCTCGGTTAGGCCGGTTTGTTTTAAAGCATCTACGCCCCCTTTACTCTCCTGAAATGCTCCCCAGAAATGTCCGGCTTTGTCCATCTGTTTCCATTCGGAATTATCGTTAAAGAAATGGAATTTGGTCTGGTCGTTTTTATTGTACCAGGTTTGGCTAAGGGTAACCATTCCGGCCACGTAAACCAACCCGATCCCGGAGGCTGCCAGAACAATTTTCTTATTGGAAACCGGTTTGGAAACGGTATCTGCCGGCAATAAAAAAGTGGCGGCCCTGGCTGAAATAGAAAACAGCAAAAGCCAGAGCACCAGGAAAAAATATTTGTAAGTTACTTTCAAAACACCAGTTAAAGCGGCTTAAAGATACTTTAATCCGCCGGCATTAAAAAGGCCGCCCCACCAACTGCAGGACGGCCTTTTTTAATTGTTAAATTGTTAAATGGTTAAATTGTTAAATTGCTGAATGGTTCAGAATAAATCACTTTAAAATTGATCAAGAATGGTTATTAATTATTAATAGAAGAAAGAAGTTATTTTCAGATTAAAATCGAATTTGTTATTTTTCAACAATTAACAATTAACAATTAAGCCATTTAACAATTAAGTTATTCATTCGCATTGAAGCGTTTTTTGAGGTAATCAAGGGCTAATCTGTTGGCTGCCTGGGCAAGTTTGCTGTCGTAAGCGGGGCTGCTGGGGTTGGCAAAAGCGTGATCTGCTTCAAAGTTTTTTACTGTTAACACCTGACCGGCCTCTTTCATGTTTTTCTGAAATTCTGCTACAACCTTAGGCGTAATGTGCTGGTCTTTTTTAGCGAAGATCCCCAATACATCGCATTTCAGATTTTTCAGTTTTTTTACGTCCATTTCGGGCATGCCATAGAACATTACGCAGCCAATGGAAGACTTCCCGGCCAGCAGTGCGGTTTGTAACGACCAGCTTCCGCCAAAACACCAGCCTATACTTTGGATTTCGGCTTTTTTACCGGCAGATGCGATGGCCCCTTTCAGAACTGCTGTCGCCCGGTCGGTAGAAACTTCCTTTACATATTCGGCGGCCTGCTCTTTGGTTTCGGCAACTTTTCCTTCGTAAAGGTCTACCGCTAAAATGTTTACGTTGGGCATAGATTTGGCTAAGCGGTCGGCTTCCTGCTTTATGTAATCGTTCAAACCCCACCACTCATGGATCACGATCAAATAATTTTCGGAAGGCTGGCCTGCTTTTACAAAATAAGCCTGCCCGTCTTTGCCCTTGGCCACCGGGAAGGTTACCATTTTACCGGCTGGGTCCTGCAGCGTAAACGGCAGCGGATTAGCATGCATGTCCCGGAAATCCTGGTTAGAAGCAAAAGTCGCAAAGGCTTCCGGTGCCGGTTTTATGCAGCAACTACTATTTTGCTGAGCGTGTAAAAAAGGGATAGAAGCAAACCAGCAAAGGGCAACAAGAAACATTTTTTTCATAATTATTTAAGATTGGAGCTCTGATAAAGGCTATAAGTTAGGATTTTTTTATTAACCTGTAACTTAAATTTATAAGGTGTTAATAATCAGGAGCTTTTCATGGCAATCAGGTTTATTTCAAAGGAATTTAGGTTCGAAGGTTACTCATGCCGCCGTCCAGGTGCAACGTTTGCCCGGTTAGCCAACCTGTTTCGGGGCTAAGTAAAAAGGCAGCCATGGCGGCAAATTCTTCCGGGTTGCCTATTCGCCCGAGCGGATGCCTTTTACCGGCGGCTTCGCGCTTTTCCGCCGTATTAAGTAATGCAGCGGCCAAAGGGGTATCCGTTAAAGACGGGGCTATTACATTCACCCTTATTTTGGATGGTGCCCATTCGGCCGCCAGCGTCCGCACTAATCCTTCCACGGCGGCTTTGGAAGCGGCGATGGAAGCGTGAAAATTTAAACCCAGTTTGGCGGCCACCGTGCTGAAAAGAACCACTGAACTGCCATTGGCAGCCTTTAAGTTTTTCTGTAAAGCCTGTAATGCCCGAACTGCCCCCAGCACATTTATCTCAAAATCATGCTGGAAATCCGCCGCCGTTAGCCGCTGAAACGGTTTTAAGTTGATAGTACCCGGACAATAAACCAAACCGTGCAAAGTTTCAGGTAATGCTTCCGTTAAGGCTGAAGTGTCCGGTTGCATGGCATCCCAGGAGATGAAGGGGATATTTTGGTTTTCGGTTGGTTCGTGGCGGGCCGCTACTAAAACATTGGCTTGCTGTTGGTAAAGATTCTGACTTAGCGCCAGCCCAATACCTTTGGTGCCGCCAATAATTAAAATATTCTTTCCGGAAAGTTGGGTCATGTTGATATCTTAAAAAAACCGGGCAGTTTTTCAGGCTAATTTCTTACCGTTTTGGCCTGGCCCGGAACGCAGCTACAACTCAGGCAGCCCTTTTTTGTTTGTTTTTTCTACCATATTTTCCGTATAAACCCGGTATTAAGCAGTTATGAACCGCTTATTATAAAACAGCTGCAACAAAAACGGGTACTCTTAAGTAGTTCGGATAGAAGCCTTCTAACTATTTGAGAATTGGTCTTATAATAAAGCCTGTTTTATGCCTTTTTGGCTTCTGCCTGTAACTTCCTGAGCATTTTTCATATCCCAACCATATTCTATTCCGAACCTCTTAACTTTCTATGAAGATCAAAAAAATATTGGTAGCAAACCGCGGCGAAATTGCTATCCGGGTATTGCGCGCCTGTACGGAGCTGGGCATCCAGACGGTTGCCATTTACACCTACGAAGACCGCTATTCCCTACACCGTTACAAAGCCGACGAAGCCTACCAGATCGGAAAAGACAACGCAGCCCCTGCAGCCTTACCTGGATATTGACGCAATAATTAGCTATTGCCAAAGAAAATGGCGTAGATGCCATTCACCCGGGCTACGGTTTCCTTTCCGAAAATACAGAATTTTCCCAGAAGTGCGTAGATAACGGCGTTGTTTTCATAGGTCCGCGGCCAGAAGTAATGGCAGGCTCTTGGGCGATAAAATAGCCGCCAAAAAAGTAGCCAAAGCCAGCGGCGTTCCTGTTAATCGAAAGCAATGACCAAGATCTGGTGACTTACGAAATTGCCCAGGAAGAAGCACCCGCATCGGTTACCCGCTCATGCTGAAAGCAGCATCCGGTGGTGGTGGCCGCGGCATGCGTGTGATCCGGGACGACGAAGAATTGCAGAAAGGTTTTTTTGAAGCCAGAAACGAAGCCCTGAAAGCCTTTGGCGACGATACGGTTTTCCTGGAGAAATTTGTAGAACACCCGAAGCACATTGAAGTGCAGATCGTGGCCGATAACTATGGCAACATCACGCATTTATTTGAGCGCGATTGTTCCGTGCAGCGCCGTTTCCAGAAAGTAGTGGAAGTAGCGCCGGCTATGAACTTAAAAGAAGAAACCCGCCAGCAGCTTTACGAATATGCTATCAAGATATGTAAGGCGGTAAATTATAATAACGTGGGCACGGTGGAATTCCTGGTGCAGCCCGAAAACGATGCGATCTATTTTATTGAAGTAAACCCCCGCATTCAGGTAGAGCACACGGTAACGGAAATGATCACGGGCATCGACCTGATCAAAACCCAGATCTACATTGCCGATGGCTACAAACTTGACCGATGAAGAAATTTCCTTGGGCCCGAACCACCACCGTTTCAAGACTGGTTACGCCATTCAGTGCCGCATTACCACCGAAGATCCGGAAAACGATTTCAAACCGGATTACGGAACTATAATCGCCTACCGCAGTGCCGGCGGTTTTGGTATTCGCCTGGACCAGGGAAGCGTGTACCAGGGCGCCAAGATCAGCCCGTTCTTCGATTCGCTGCTGGTAAAAGTTTCGGCCCAGGCACCAACCTTGAAAGGACGCCGCCATGAAAATGGCCGCGACCTTGGATGAATTCCGGATACGGGGCGTGAAAACACAACATCCAGTTCCTGCAGAACATTATCGACCATCCGAAGAATTTATTTCCGGGCGAGTAAACTGTAGATTTCGTTAAGGAGCATCCGGAGCTGTTCAAGTTCGAAAAACGGCAGGACCGGGGCACCAAATTCCTGAGCTTCATTGCCGAAACCATCGTAAACGGCAACCCGGATATTAAAGGTTATGGATCAGGACAAAGTGACTGGAGAAACCGCAACTGCCGCTGCTTGACCTGAATAAGCTACCTACGAGAAAGGCACCAAAGACCTGCTTACCGAAACTGGGGCCGGAAAAATTTTCCGAATGGCTGCGCAACGAAACGCAGATCCATTACACCGATACCACTTTCCGGGATGCGCACCAGAGGTTGCTGGCCACCCGCATGCGCACCTTCGATATGCTGAAAGTGGCCGAAAGCTACGCCAAAAATCATCCGCAAACCTTCAGTATGGAAGTCTGGGGCGGCGCTACATTTGATGTTTGCCTGCGCTTTCTGCACGAAGATCCCTGGGACCGGTTGGCCAAGATAAGAAAAGCTGTGCCGAATATTCTGCTGCAAATGCTGATTCGTGGGGCTAACGGCGTAGGTTACAAAGCTTATCCGGATAACCTGATCGAAAGTTTCGTGGAGAAAAGCGTGGGAAACCGGCGTCGATATTTTCCGCATTTTCGATTCGCTGAACTGGATGAAGGGGATGGAAAGCCGTGCATTAATTTTGTGCGCAAAAGAACCGGCGGCCTGGCTGAAGCTTCTATCTGCTACACCGGCGATATTCTGGACCCGGCAACGACCAAATATAACTTGCAATATTACCTTGATCTGGCCAAACACCTGGAAGATGCCGGGCGCGCATATTCTGTGCATTAAAGACATGGCCGGTTTGCTAAAGCCTTACGCCGCAACCGAACTGGTATACGGCCCTGCGCGAAACGGTAAAACTTCCGATCCACCTGCACACCCACGATACCTCTTCCATTCAGAGCGCCACTTATTTAAAAGCCATTGAAGCAGGCGTGGATGTGGTGGATGTGGCCCTGGGTTCGCTTTCCGGGTTAACGTCGCAGCCAAACTTTAACTCTGTGGTGGAAATGATGCGGTTCCAGGCGCGCCACCGCGAATTCGACCAGAAGAGCTCTGAACGAATATTCCAACTATTGGGAAACCGTGCGGGAATATTATTATCCGTTCGAATCGGGTTTAAAAGCCGGTACTTCAGAAGTTTTCCAGCACGAAATTCCGGGCGGCCAGTATTCCAATTTGCGTCCTCAGGCCCAGGCTTTGGGCTTAGGTGAAAAATGGGAGCAGATCAAAACAACTTATACGGAAGTAAATGCAGCTTTTCGGCGATGTGGTAAAAGTAACGCCCAGCTCCAAAGTAGTCGGCGACATGGCTCTTATACCTGGTTTCCAACAACCTGACCACGGTAGATGTGCTGGAAAAAGGCGACCAGATTTCTTTCCCGGAATCGGTGCAGTCATTCTTTAAAGGCGACATCGGCCAGCCGGTTGGCGGGTTCCCGAAAAAATTGCAGAAGATCATTCTAAAGGATGTAGAACCTTATACCGAACGCCCGAATGAGCACCTGGAACCCATTGATTTTGACAAGGAATGGGAAGCCTTTCAGGCCAAATTCGGCAAAGAAGTAAAATTCACCGATCTGCTTTCCTACCTGCTCTACCCGAAAGTTTACGAACAATACCATAAACACAACGAAGCATACGGCAACGTTTCGGTAATTCCCACCCGCATTTTCTTTTACGGCATGAAGCAGGGCGAAGAGGCCATTATCGATATTGCCAAAGGAAAATCCATCATTGTAAAATACCAGGGCTTAGGCCCGGCCAACGACGACGGTACCCGCACGGTATTCTTCAAAATGAACGGCCAGACCCGCAACATCGATGTGGTAGATAAGTCCATAACAGTAACCAAAAAAGAAAACCGCAAAGCGGATAAAAATGATCCGAAGCAAATTGCAGCGCCGTTGCAGGGCATGCTTTCTAAGATTCTGGTAAAAACAGGGCAGCAAATACCTAAAAATGCACCGCTTTTTATTATTGAAGCCATGAAAATGGAAACCACCATAACTGCCACCGAAGATCTGGTAGTATCGGCGGTACATTTGCCGGAAACTTCGCTGGTAGCTGCCGATGATTTGGTGCTGACGGCTTCGGCCAACACCGAACAACCGGTTAGCGCCGACGATACCGTAGCGGCTAAAGCTTAAAATAGAAGGGCTGCCAAAACGGTAGCATTTTTGCCCAAAAAAGTCTTCCTGCAAATACGGGAAGACTTTTTTTTACCTACAGGTAAAGGGAATTTTGAAGCCAGGTTCAATCAGATTTTAGCTATTACTAAAACCTGCCTCCGTAAATACCATAATATGCAACATGTTCGTTTAGGGTTTAAATTATATTGCCCTTATCTTTGCCGGGAGCTGTTTCAAAATGGTAAAAAAGATTATCTTGTATTTCCTGTTGTTTAATTTCCTGAATACGGTATGTTTTCCCGAATTCGAAATGGAACACCCGCGGGGAACGGCCGGTTTACAGGTTGATCAAAGCTTACCCGATGAGATCGACAGTATGGTTGAATTTGTAGCCGAATATTGGTTAGACCTGGGAGACGATTTTTCTGAGGATATGGAAGACAGCGATTCAGGACCATTAAAATCCCGGACCTTGCTCAAAGATTATTTGCTGCCTTCCAGCTTTGCTTTTCAACCTGCCCTTGCTTTTTCAGTGGCTTATTCAATTTTCCGGCCGGTTAGTTTTGAAATAACCTGGCCCGAAGTAAATTCTCCTCCCCCTAAAGCTATTTTGGTTTAATTCAGTTTCAGGCCGGCAACCCAGGATTATTTATTTTCAGAAATAACCTGGGGGTTGTTGCTATTCCTGAAATTCTATTCCGGTAAATTTTCTTACCGGATGCTTAAACAATTTTATTTCTGTAACCAGACCGGTTTTTCAAGCTTTTTTTGAAGAAAAGAAGTGCTATGAGCAGCTGTGCCGGTTTAATAAACCAAAATATGAGAATTAATTTTTTTAAAATATACCTGATCTTAACCTTATCATTATTAGCTGTTGCACCTGCCTGGGGCCAAAATTTTGAAACTGATCCGGAAGAAAAAAAGGAACCTTTGAAACTAAACCACGCAGAACCTTTATACATCGACCTGATCCGCGACCTGGGTGCCCGGAAAGGAGAAAAGGAATGGAATTTCGGGATGGGCCTGACCGATCAGCTGGATTTTGATAAATATGAGATGCTGGTAGAATACGAATGGGCGCCTATAAACCGGCTGGGCCTGGAAATTGAGTTACCGGTTTCCATTTATTCGCCCAACATCCGCGATCGGCGCAATTCCCAACCCTCAGACCGGCTGGAAGGATTGAAAACGGCCGCCCAATACACGTTCCTGGTTAATAAAAAGCACCAGACTTCCATGGCTTTAGGGTACATCAACGAATTGGAATTTTATGACCTGGATAAGCTTTCAGGGTCCCGGATGCTTCTGGGCAATTTATATAATCCCTTTCTGGTGGTGGCCAAAAAACTATCGCCCAAACTTCATTCTTTAATTTACACGGGTCCGGAAATAAACCAGCATTTTAAAACCAGCCACTGGCATACCCGGTACGCCATGAATACCAGTTTGCATTACATGTTACCTGAATCCCGGAACTTTGTGGGAGTGGAAGTAAATAAATCGGTGCAGCATGGAAATTTCGATATGGTGGTCCGGCCGCAGATGCGGGTTAGTATTATGGATAACCTGATCGTGGGGCTGGTTGCCGGGGTGCCGGTTTATAAGCAACACGAACGCATGAGTTGCTTTTTCCGTCTGATCTACGAACCGAGCCACAACCACTAAATTTTACCGGAAATACGGTATTTTCTTTGGAGGCAAAAAAGTCATTTGGGTTAAACCGGATGACTTTCTTGCCTTTGAAACCTACCGTTTTAAAACCTTATTTCGGCAACCGGAAACTGAATCCCGATTCTACAAAAAAGTTTGGCGCATCCGTTCCCAGCCCGATGCCACCCAGCATATCCAGTTGCAGATTGGGTTTTATTTTCCAGGCTATGCCGGCATCCAGGTGGTGGGCAAAGTGTTGCAGTTCCTGTTTCTGGCCGTAATATTCTGCAAAGCCCGTCAGTTGATCGGAGAAATTCCGGCTCATTTGTAGGGTTTAATAAAAAACATGGTCGTATTTGCGGGGTTTTGGTTCGCCGTCCTCCGGTTCGTGGCTTTCAAAATTGCTGCCAACGCTATAGTTAAACGATACTTTTTCAGTTAAGGAATTGCCGAAAGTTAACATGGCATCGGGCTCCAGGAATTTGGCGTTGTACCGCCGGGCGCCCCAGGGAGCAATGGCGTGGAATACAAATCCCGCTTCCGGCAAAAAACCATTTTCTTCCCACAAATGTACTTTTAAACCCAGGCCGGTCCGGCCAAAACCGCCTTTGGAAATAGAAATGTCGCCGTCATCCAGTTTTTTGGTATTGCGCTTCAGTTCGCCTTTCAGCCGTAGCTCCGCCCATTTCAATACCCCGATCCGGATAATGGTGGCCGGGTAACGGAATTCGTTTTCAACTATCCCACCTGACCGATCCTGTGCCCATAAAAAACCGCTTTCGAATTGCACCAGGCCCTGCGGCACCGTTTTGGGAGATTCGGTCTGGCCGGGCCGGTCGGTATCAATTTCGGGAGTTTCTGTGGGCTGGGTTTGAGCAATAGCAGCAATAAGGGAGATGAACCAAAAAAATGCAGCTAAAAGTTGTTTCATAGATATTTGTAAGGTCAGATTTTATACGAAGGTTCTAAGTTACCGCCGGGCTTTTTCCGGAAGCTTGATTTTCCGTTGGCTTTCAGTGTGAAGGTTATTAAGTAAGTGCAGCGGTAAAATTTTTACTTCGCCTTAATAATTTGTTTCTTAAAAGGTTAAGAATTAGCCTGCTACGCATTTTAAACCCGGTTTTTGCTGAAATAAAAATTGTTTCAGGCTGTTCAGATTTTGATGGTATCAGGGAATTTTTGTTACTTTATTGGAATGGTTATTAGCTATTGCTCTAATAATCAGTTAATTATATTTTATTTAAAAAAGCCGAAACTCCTAACCGGTGTCTTCCGTATTATTTAAGTTTTGACCAGCCGGAAGTACTCTCATTAATTTAGGGTTGCCTGTACGGCAGGTGTCTTTTCGTTTATTTCGTTTTGCTTATGTTTATTGCCCTCAGTACGTTTACCATTGCCAACGATATGGCGCCGGAAGTAAAACAAGCTTTTCGCGACCGGCCCCACCTGGTGGACAATGCCCCCGGTTTCGAACGCATGGAAGTGATCTGCCCCCACGACGAACCCAATGAGATCTGGCTGATCACGTATTGGACCGACCAGGAAAGTTATACCGTTTGGCATAAAAACCATCTGAAGGAATCGCACGCCCAGATCCCCAAGGGTTTAAAACTGGTTCCCCGGAGCGCTAAAGTCCGCTTTTTTTCGCAGGTAAGTCAGTAATCTTTGAGCGCAGAAATGGTTAATAAACGAACGGCAGAACTGGTGTATACCAACACCAATGAGATCTCTAAAGCAGCAGTAGACCTGCATTACCGCAAAGTGCCCGAACTGGCCAGCCGCTACGGCGCTGCCGGCAAAGAAAAATGCCTGCAGGATGCCAAATACCACCTGGCTTATTTAGCGGAAGCCATTTTATCTGAAAGCCCGCTTTTATTTCAGGATTACATTGGGTGGGCGCAGCAGATGCTGGCTTCCCGGAATGTGCCCGCCAAAGACCTGGCAATTAATTTAAATTGCTTAAAAGAAGCCCTTGCGCAACGCCTTCCCATAGAGAATTTTGTGGTTGCCGCTAAATTTATGAACGGAGCGTTAAGCCAGCTCGAAGAAAGTTTTGAGCCCATCGAATCCTTTCTGAAAAGCGATCATACTTTAAAAGCCACCGCCGAAAAATACCTTAAATTCCTGCTTAACGGGAAGCGCAACCAGGCCAGCCAGCTTATTTTGCAGGAACACGAAAAAGGCACCAGCGTAAAGGACCTGTATCTGGAAGTTTTTCAGCCGGTGCAGCACGAAGTAGGGCGGTTGTGGCAGCTTAATAAAATATCGGTAGCCCAGGAACATTATTGTACGGCCGCAACGCAAATGATCATGTCGCAGCTTTACGTGTACATTTTTAATTCCAAACGCAACGGGCTGCGGCTGGTAGCCACCTGCATTTCCGGCGACCTTCACGAAGTGGGCATTAGAATGGTAGCCGATTTCTTTGAAATGGAAGGCTGGGATACGTTTTACCTGGGCGCCAATACACCAATAGATAGTATTTTGCGTACCTTGCGCGAACAGGAAGCGAACCTGCTGATCGTATCTGCTACCATGGCCTACCACGTGCGGGCCGTAGCCGATCTGATCCAGGCGGTGCGGAGAGATCCGAAATTAAGCGGCGTAAAAGTTATGGTGGGTGGTTATCCGTTCAACGTGTCGCCGGATCTGTGGACCACCATCGGTGCCGATGCCCACGCTACCAATGCGGCCCAGGCCATCGAAACCGCTTCCGGATTAGTGGCTGCGAAATAAAAATTAAATGAAAGAGGAAACCGAATTTATCCTGCAATGTAACCCCGGCAACAGCTTCATTGAGCAGGTAATGTATGCCAGAGACACCATCGATCCTTCGGTTTTACTGAACCACCCTTTGCTTTTTTGCCTGGCTCCGGAATCGTTGGAAGAAGGCAAACAGTTTTTCGACAGTATCCGGCTGGTGGGGAAAGCTGAAAATCATTTGCTGGCTATTATGCTGGGCGAACACAAACACGTTTTTTCGTTTGCCGGCGTACAGCTCCGCAACCACGTAATTATTGTAGCCCAGCTTACTCCCGATTCCGCTTCCCCCGAAACAACCGTAGTAACCGACGATCTGCTTAATGTAGAAGTTAAAGAAGCTTTTCAGGAACCCCAGGTTTCCGAAAACCAGCCTTTGGAAGAACAGCGCGAAGTTACCATTTGGGATCTGATGGAAGAAATGAGCCGCCTCAACAACGAACTGATCAACACCAAACGCGAACTGATCCGGAAGAATGTAGAGCTCGAAAGGCTGAAAGAAGAATTGAAAAAAGGGTAAGGCCATAGCCTTAAAAAGTCAGACTCAGGAGTGCCGGTTAAAATTTGACCGGCACTTTTTTTTGCCTTAAACCTGCCCTATATAGCTTCTGTTTTAGCGAATAGAATATGGCATTTCCGGGCCTAAAACCCAATAATGGAGATTTAGAAAATACCGGGTTTGTTCCCAAAGCCTGTCTAATATAACTGCTACAATCAGATGCTGCTTAAAAAGTGAAATACTGAACCTGCGTATATATACGTAAAAAAGAAGTATATTTGTAGCCGATAATTCTTTTCTGATCGGCTAGGTATTTAACATTCCCCTGAAAAATACCGTCCAGCCCTATTTCGCTTAAGCAAAGCTTACCCCGGCAAGGTTAGTAATGTGTTCCTCCTAAACCGCTAACTGCTCATGAATTTAAAAAAACTTAAAACCGGTATTGAGGCCTTCGATCATATTTCTGACGGAGGGTTGCCTATTGGCCGAACTACCCTGATCGCTGGGAGTTCCGGCAGTGCCAAAACGCTGTTCGGAGCCCAGTTCCTGGCCATGGGTATAATGCTGTTCGACCAGCCAGGCGTGTTCGTTACCTTCGAAGAACAGGTAGACGATATCAGAAACAACCTGAAAACGTTTGGCTGGGAAATAGATACCTGGGAAAAGGAAGGCAAGTGGGTTTTCCTGGATGGCTCGCCAAAAATAGAAGATTCGGTTACCATCGGCGATTACGACCTGAGCGCTTTCAGCGTGCGGCTGGAAAGGGCCATTACCAAAAGCAAAGCCAAACGCGTCGTGATCGATTCTATCGGGTCGGTTTTTTCGCAATTCCCGGAAATGAACACCATCCGCCGCGAACTGTTTAAAGTGGCCATGAACCTGCGTAACCTCAAAGTTACCTCCATTATTACCGCCGAACGCACCGAAGAATACGGGAAGATCTCCCGCTTTGGCGTGGAAGAGTTCCTGGCCGATAACGTAATTATTCTGCGCAATGTGCTGAACAAAGAAAAACGGCGCCGGACCATCGAGATCCTCAAATTCCGGGGCAGCGATCACGTAAAAGGCGAAAACCCCTTTACCATTACTCCGGTTAAAGCCATTGTCATTATTCCGCTTTCGGCCATGGAACTGAAGCAGCGCTCCTCCACGGTAAGAGTAAGTTCCGGGGTGCCCAAGCTCGATGAAATGTGCGGCGGCGGTTTTTTCCGCGATTCCATTATCCTGGTTTCCGGCGCTACCGGGGCCGGTAAAACCTTATTAGTAGCCAATTTTATAGACGGCATCCGGGAGAAAAAAGAAAAATGCCTGCTAATGGCGTTTGAGGAAAGCCGCGAACAATTATTCCGCAACGCCAAAGGGTGGGGCCAGGATTTTGCCAAGCTCGAAAAAGAAGGCCACCTGAAAGTTGTTTGTATTTACCCGGAAGTTTCTTCGCTGGAAGACCATTTTATTAATATCCGCGAAATAGTAGAAGAATTTAAACCAAATCGCATTGCCATCGACAGCCTTTCGGCCTTAACCAGAACTTCTTCGGAAAAAGGATTCCGGGAGTTTATTATTGGGTTAACTTCTTACCTGAAACACGCAGAAATTACCGGCTTGTTTACGGCTACCACGCCTTTGTTAACCGGCGGTTCTTCGGTAACGGAAGGCAATATATCTACCATAACCGATACCATCATTCTGCTCCGGTACGTGGAAATGAGCGGCGAAATGCAGCGCAGCATTACCGTGCTGAAAATGCGGGGCTCCAAGCACGATTCTTCCATCCGGCGGTTTACCATCAGTAAAAAAGGGATGGAAATTGGTGCTCCTTTTGAAGGGGTGAGCGGTATTTTAACCGGTAACCCGGTAGTAATTAAAGAATAATAACGAAACCGAAGTTGGGGTTTGTGTTGAGGAAAGTTAAAATCAAAATAGTTTGTATTCAGATAGAGAGTATACCAGGAAGGTAGTTGTGAAGAAAAGTATGATCAAATATAGTTTACAGCTATACGTGAATGGAAACAGCCTTACTTCGGTAGAGGCCATTAATACGATTAAGGAAATCTGTAATGAAAACCTGAATGGCAATTGCGATCTGGAAATAATCGACATTCAGAAAGACCCGGATAAGGCGGAAGAGGCCGGAATTTTGGCCATTCCCACCCTGATCCGCAAATGGCCCTTACCCGAAAACCGGATCATCGGCGCCCTTTCGGTTAAAACCCGGGTATTGGCCGGGTTGGGCATTGGTAATGAGTAAAATTATTGGTTTAGATTTTGAAGGCAAAGGCCGGTCCGCTTTACCCAGAGGGCTGGCTTTTGCCTTAAATAAGCTATCCTTTTTTCCAGGTTCCGGAAGTTAACTGCTGACCTGAAATAGATGCTTTTAGATTAAGATTAAGCAAACTGGCCTGGAAAAAGCAGTTTTAAGGCGAAAAATCCTAGCGTTTTCAGGTCCAGAAAGAAAATAGGTAGGATGAAAAAAAATAATTCGGAGATTGCCCTGAAAGTGTTATAATTTTGATCAAAATTCTATTCTGGTAATGACTTTATTGATTGTTTATTTACTGGTTGCGCTGGTGTTCTCCTTTTTATGCTCTTTGCTGGAAGCATCTTTGTTGAGCATTACGCCATCGCATGCCAGTATAATCAGCAAACAAAGACCAAACCTGGGCAGAGACCTGCAGCATTTTAAAGATAATATTGACAAGCCGCTGGCTGCCATTTTAACGCTTAATACCTTTGCCCACACCATTGGCGCTGCCGGAGTAGGAGCCCAGGCGCAATTAATCTGGGGCGAAGAATACCTGACCGTTATTTCAGTTGTGCTGACCATTGTTATCCTGATCCTGACGGAGATCATTCCCAAAACGCTTGGTGCCAATTACTGGAAAACGCTCACGCCTTTTACCGTGAAAACCCTGAAGATCTTGATCTATTCGCCTTTGTATCCGGTAATTATCTTTTCGCAGTTCATTACCAAAAGGCTGAAACAGGAGAAAAATAAAAGCGTGCTGAGCCGGGCCGATTTTACGGCCATGGCCGAAATCGGGACCAAAGAAGGTGTATTGCACCACGATGAATCGCGGTTAATTAACAATGTGCTTCATTTTAACAAAGTGCAGGCCAGCCATATCATGACGCCCCGCACCGTAATAAAAGCTGCGCCCGAAGAACAAACCATTAAAGCTTTTTACGACAATTCCGCTAACCTGCGCTTTTCCCGGATCCCGTTATTTAACGAGTCGATAGATAAAATTACGGGTTATGTTTTAAAGGATGAGATCCTGCATCGGATCATTCTTGGCGAAGGCCAATTGCCCTTGTCAGCTATATTACGTCCAATCCAGGTTACAAGCGAATATTCTACCTTGCCCGATCTTTTTACCCGCCTTGTTGGAAACCGGGAACATATTGCGCTGGTAGTAGATGAATACGGCGGAACAGCCGGACTGGTAACCATGGAAGACATTATTGAAACCCTGCTTGGCCTGGAAATAACCGATGAGTTCGACGATGTAGAAGACCTTCAAAAGTGGGCCCGTGAAAAATGGGATAAAAAGATAGCTAAAATTAATGAAGAGTCTGGTGAGGGAAAATAACCAATACCTTAATCATCTTTAACGCTGGAATCAGCATCCGGCCAAATAACTTTGGTACAAAAAAGTACCAAAGAAAAGATTCTCCCCTTCCCGGAGCAGGGTCGTTTCATTCTAGGTTGACTCTCCCCTTGAGGACAACCTGAAACGAGAGTTTTAGCGTTGCGAGCTTCGCTCTCGGAGGGGTGTTTACACCTGCAGATTTTATCGAATAACGTGTTAACACCCCTATAATCCCCTCAAGGGGATAGTTAAAAACCCAGAATGAAACGACTCTCCCTTCAAAGTGGGAGTTTAGCTTTTTCTGCCATTCCTTTATATTTCGGAATATTATCCTGGAAAGATATGGACAGGAAAAAGTTGGCGGCCTTAAATAGCAGAGGAAGGTATCTGCAAAGTGCTTTTCACTTTTTAAGCCGGAAACCCTACCGTTTTCTAAAAACAATTTAACAATTAAGCCATTTAACAATTTAAATTAATCTTCATCCTCATAATCCAGCCCTTTAAACTTATTATAAGCCTGCTGCAGCTCTGAAAAAGCGTGCATTTGTCCTTCCTGGCGGCTTATTTTCAACCCTTTCTGGTAAACTTCATCGGCTTTTTCCGGCAAACCCAGTTCTATATAGAGTTTAGCGGCGTGGTAATATGTGCCTACGTAATTCGGGTGGTCAGCCAAAAGCATTTCGTAATATTTCCGCGATTCCTGCAGGTCGAGCTTTAAATATTCCGTGGCCAGGGCGTAAATGGTGAAGGCATCGGAGGGGTCTTCCTGGTAAAAAGCTAAAAGTTGGGTTAATCGCGGGTTGTTGGTTTCCATTCTTTTAAATAATTGCTAACTTCGCGCAAAGTTAAACCTTCTTAGCACACACAGCGAAAAATGAAGATTTTAGTTTGCATCAGCAACGTTCCCGATACCACTACCAAAATAACTTTCTCCGCCGATAACAAGCAGTTCAATACTGCCGGCGTGCAGTTTGTAATTAATCCTTACGACGAATACGCCTTAACCCGCGCCATTGAGCTGAAAGAGGCCCAGGGCGGAACCGTAACCGTATTAAACGTGGGCGAAGCCGATACCGAAGCCAACATCCGTAAGGCCCTTGCCATTGGCGCCGACGATGCCATACGGGTAAATGCCAAACCAACCGATGCTTTCTTTGTTGCTACCCAGATAGCTGCCATTGCCAAACAGGAAAATTACGATCTGATCCTGATGGGCAAAGAAAGCGTAGATTATAACGGCTTCCAGGTACACGGCATGGTAGCCGAAATGCTGGGCATTCCTTCTATTACGCCGGGTGTGAAGCTGGATGTAAATGGTACTACCGCTACGGTAGAGCGCGAAATTGAAGGCGGTAAAGAGATCATCGATGCGCAACTGCCGATCGTGGTTTCTGCGCAGCAACCAATGTCTGAGCCACGAATTCCAAACATGCGGGGTATTATGACGGCCCGCACCAAGCCTTTGAAAGTTGTAGAAGCAACCGGCAACGAAACCAAAACCGCGATCGATACCTTCTCTATGCCGCCGCAGAAAACGGGCGTTAAAATGATCGAAGCCGAAAATGCCGGCGAATTGATTACCTTGTTAAGAAACGAAGCTAAAGTTATATAATATATGTCAGTTTTAGTTGTAATTGAATGTGCGAACGGCGAAGTTAAAAAATCGTCTTTAGAAGCGGCCACCTACGGCAGCAAAGTAGCGCAGCAAACCGGAACCACGGCTACGGCCATTGCCATCGGCGATATTTCGGAAGAAAACCTAAAGCATTTAGGCGCGCAGGGCATTAAAAAAGTGCTTTTCGATTCCGATAGCCGCCTGAAGAATTTCGTGAACCTGGCTTACGTAAAAGTAATTGCCGCCGCGGCTCAGAAAGAAGATTCCAAAGTAATAATCCTTTCCAATACCAATATTGGTGCCGCCATTGGTTCGCGTTTGGCCGTGCGTTTAGGCGCCAGCTTAGCCACCAACGTGGTAGCATTACCGGAAATTTCGGGCAGCAGCTTTAATGTGAAGCGCGGCGTTTATTCGGGCAAAGCGTTTGCCGACGTAAACCTGACGGCCGACAAGAAAATTATTGCGGTAAAGAAAAATACCATAGAAGTAGGCCACGAAGCCGGCGAAGCTACCGTAGAGAATTTCTCTGCTTCTTTAGCCGATACCGATTTTGCCGCCGCCCCGAAAGAAGTGATCCAGCAGACCGGCGATATTTTATTGCCGGAAGCCGACATCGTGGTTTCCGGTGGCCGCGGAATGAAAGGCCCGGAAAACTGGCACCTGATCGAAGACCTGGCGAAGGCTTTGGGCGCCGCTACGGCCTGCTCCAAACCGGTAGCTGACGTAGACTGGAGACCGCATCATGAGCACGTAGGCCAGACCGGTATTACGGTTTCGCCAAACCTGTACATAGCCATCGGAATTTCGGGCGCCATTCAGCACCTGGCCGGGGTTAACTCTTCTAAAGTAATTGTCGTTATTAACAAAGATCCGGAAGCGCCATTCTTTAAGGCTGCAGATTACGGCATCGTGGGCGATGCCTTCGAGGTTGTTCCGAAGTTGATAGAAGCGGCTAAACAATTGCATTAGTAGAGAAATAGAAAAACTGTGAAAAAAATTCAGCTGGAAATATTAGGCCTTTCGTCGAGCCAGAGCCAATCGGGTTCGTTCGCGTTGGTGCTGGGGGAGAAAGACGGGAACCGTCGGTTGCCAATTATAATCGGGATGTTTGAGGCGCAAAGTATTGCCATTCAGATAGAAAAAATTAACCCGAACCGTCCGCTCACGCACGACCTGTTCAAATCTTTTGCCGAACAGCTCAACGTAACGGTACAGGAAGTAATGATCTCCGACCTGAAAGAAGGCGTATTTTACTCCAAAATCGTGTGCAACAACGGCGACAAACAGTTCGACCTGGATGCCCGCCCTTCGGATGCCATTGCCATTGGCCTGCGCTTTAACGTGCCGATCTACACCGTAGAAACGGTACTTTCGGAAGCCGGCATTATTCTGAGCGACCTGGAAGACGAAGACGAGGACAGCGAATTAGACGAAACCTCTGAAACCAAAGCCGAAAGCAAACCGGCCACCGAGAAAAAGGAAAAGATCACCGAAACTTCGGTAGAAGAGCTAAACAAAATGCTGGAAGAAGCCCTGGCCAAGGAAGACTACGAAAAAGCCGCCAAGATCCGGGATGAAATTCAAAAACGCGGCGAATAAGAACGCTATTGTTTTGATATAAAAAAGTCAGGCTGTGAGGCCTGACTTTTTTGTTTTTCTGCTATTTCCTTAAGTTTCTTATTCAACTGCAACTCATAGCGATTTCGGGCTGTGGTGCCTTTTTTGCCGATGAGTTTATCTTCCATTTCGTGTAAGGAATACCTTTTCATGGTTTCTATAATCTAATATATAAAGGGTGAAATTTACTCTTTAATAGTTACCTGTTTCATTCTGGTTTAACCTAGTAAAGCGCCAAGCCGGAAGGCTTCGAATTCGTTTTCCCATTTTTCTCGCTTCGGGTTTCCGGGTTTACCATATTTCTGATCCAGAATTTCTTCCAGGCTAGTTATGTTTTTATTTTCTTTCTTTTTCATGCCTTTATTTCTACATTATTTTCACGGCATTACAAGTTCGGTATTATTTAATAAACGGAGTTAAAAACGATATAGTTTTGATACAAAAAAGTCAGGCCGTCAGGCTTGGCTTTTTTGTATTAGAGTGAATTTTTCAAAATGAATTTTAATTGGAAGTTGAGGCTGTGATATCTTCTTCTACCCAAATTGATTTTGCTTTTTTATACAGATAGTTTGCCCTTTGTTCTATCTCTGAGGCATTCCAATCATTTAAATCTAAGTAAGGAGCTAAAGTTTCTATTCCACTTGAAAAATGTAATAACCCTTCTTTATTCCCACTTCCCCGTTTTTTGGTTTGCCAATTTGAATCGCGAATGGAAGCATTTAAGTTCTGAGTGATAATTGCCAGATTACCTAACGTTTTCAATTTGAAGTTATTTAAATCTCTTTCATCCTTTGAATTAGCTTTTGGCCATTTGTTCTCCCATTTCTTCGGCATCAGGTGTTCCAAGCTATATCTGGTTAAACCTAAAAGTTGAGTAGCATGCCTGCTTCTATCTCTAATTTTTGATTCTATAAAGTAAATAATGCCAGCAGCCTGCTTATTGATTAGTATTGAATTTTGAAATCCACTTTTTAATTCCTGGTTATTTGGTAAATAATTTACTTTATCATCCTGATTAATTAAAAACTCCTGGAATTGTTCTTTTGATAGAATACCATTAGAAATTAGCCGATCAGTAAACAGTTGATTGTAACCTTTTGTAGTAGCTTTTACAACCATTCTTCTCATTACATAGTTTTCGATAAACTCAAACAAGTCGTTTCTCTGGCTTGTTTCTGGAACGTTTTTGAGAATGTAAAGAATGTAAGGGATTAGCGTCGATGTTTCCAAACCGAAAATAATAGCATTTATTCTTTCAATACCAGATTCAGCTGCCAATTCCCTATTAATTATATCATAATCAAAATTGTCTCTAAACAATTGGGCATATTCCTTTATTTCAATTAGAAGCTCAGTTTTATCAATACCGTATTCTTTGATAAAATCTTTATAGGAATCAAACAACATTTCAACCCTGGAAAACTGGTATTTATGTTCCGTCCGAACTCTCAAATCGGGTTCCTGAATTTTGATTTGAAGGAAAGAATAAAAGAATAAATCAATAAATGTTCTTTTAAGCCTACCAGTTACAATCTCTTTATCCCAATAATTCTTGGTCTGATCATTCTTTTCGAAGATGTTTTTCCAGTAATGATTATACGCTTGTAATTCATCCCGATTGAATAAATAGTTTTTTAAAAGCTCTGCAGTTGTTAACCTTACCCCAAGGGAGTTTATGGTATCAAAGATCTGTTGCTCATCCTCATCAGCACCTAAGTCAATACCAACAAACATGATATTGTTTAAAATGCTTTGCCAATCCAATCTGGCTGGTTCTAAACGCTCTTTAAAGAATTTATAGGCTTTTAAAATATTATTATCGTCACCCAGGTCGTCCAGTGAATTTAAATTTAAAATCCTTTCAAAGGATTCAATGTCATTGTGGTTATGCCATAAAGCTACCTTCTCATTTTCAAGTTTAAATCTCCTGTCGAAGGAGGAATTTTTTCCAGTTTTAAGGCAAAGGACCTTAAAAAAAATATTTAAAGTTGTTAACCGCTGCTGACCATCAATTAAAGTGCGCAAATCGCCAACCAAGTTTCCACTATTTGTGGGTTGTTGCTTTAAAATAACTGAACCAAGAAAATAGGGTTTGTTGGAAGCAGTAACCAATTCCATATCTTCCAATAGCCTTTCCCATTGACTTTCACCCCAAACATATGCTCTTTGAAAAAAAGGAATTTCTAGAATTCTATTTCCATTAAATATGTCATTAATCGTTCTTTTTCCTGCGTCCATTTTTGAAATTAAATAGGTTGGTTAATTGGAATAATTGTAGTGAAAGCAATATAGTAAATTTCAAATTATCTGAGCATGGGGTGTTAGCTTTAATTTTAGGAAGATTTTAAATTCCCCTTTTCTGTATAGCTTAGGGCTAACTGGAATAATTTATTTACTGCTTAAAAAGGTGATGAAATCGTGAAAGCTAATTCCTTTGCTCCAAATTTTATGGCTAATCTGGTACCGGTAATCCAATCCACTTTCAAAAGCTAATACTATATCATCGAATGCTTCACTAATTTCAGAATGACTATTCTCAAGTTCAATAGCTTTTTTAACTTTAGCTTCCAATTGAGAACCGATATTCAGAGTCAATTTTGCGTTCTTTTTTATGTAATCTGTAGTAGGAGTAGAACCGTCGTTGTAAATCACACATAAGGCGTAATTATCCGGGTAGTTAGAGGCTTCTTTTCCCTGGGCAGAGGTCATAGAAACAAAATCATTAAGCTTAGTTGATTTAACCTCTATAAAGAATTGTTCTTTAGAATTCTTTAATGTAATAATCAGGTCTTTTCCCTTCAATACATTTTCTACTTCAAATCCAAAATCTTTAAGGGCTTCTTCTAATATGGTTTCAAAAAATTCCCCAATTTTTTTTAACTCTCCTAAATTTTGCGTTTCCTTGATTAAGTTCTCAATCAGGCCAAAAATTTCGGGATCATTTTGGATTGCTTCAGCAATTCTTGCAAGGTTCTCTAATGAGGTTGAACTGGTTAATACATTGTAAAGATTAGCCTTGTCTTCAATGGTTTCGACAAGAAGCTTTTCTTTCATTCTATAAAGGGAAGTGAAACTTTTTTCGCCTTCTTCTTCATTTTTATCAAACCAATTGGTTAAAAGCCTAATTGCCTTTTTAGTGTCCTCGTCCTCTTCATTAGATTTTCTATTTCTATACCGGCTTATTTCTTCTGTGATGGTTTGGGAAATATCCTTTAATCCTTTAACCGAATTGACCTCTTTAAACGTTATTTCTGAATGTAGCAATAAGTCGTAATAATCTGTTTTTAATAATTTAGCTACTTCTTTTAATTCTTTAAAAACAATTTCATCTTTCGAAATAGAGGAACGGAGAACAAAATTTTCCGTTCTCATTTGGCAAACAAGATAGATGATCAAAAATTTTTAGATTCTCCCTTACGTTTATTGAAAAATCGAAAACATCATTTAACCATTCAATAACGTTAATCTTACCAATTGATTCTTTAAGCGTATCTAAATTCTCTTGATCGTGAATATAACTTAAGATTTCAATTTCGTTTATTCTATATTTATTCCATAAAATATTGTTCCAGGAAAGGAGATCTTTTTTTTCAGGAAGAATAAAATATTCTTCAATATTCGCTAAATCCCAAATCTTTTCTGTTTCATCATCATTTTTACCATAAGGAAAATCAACATAAGACTCACCCTCAACTATGGCAACTCTTTCATTTCGGACGGTATCAACTATTGGAACAGTTATTATAAATTCTCTTAATGGGTTCTGAATATTATCTTTAAACCAAACCTCATCAAAATAATTTTTGTCGGCTTCGGGCATTCTTGTATCCACAATATTGAAAAGCGAATAATAGTTGCTGACCGCTAATGTTGGCAAAAGTGATTTGAAAAGTTCGACTGCTTTCGTTAAGATTTCCCTGTTTTTTTGAACTTCAACATCATCATCTTTTCTTAACCAAATCCCATTTCTTTCTGTTTGAGGTATAAAATCGAAGCTGTTCACCACAACAGGGAAGTAGAATTTTTCTGTACCAATTAAGGGGAAGTCGCAAAAGATTTTTGGGATATCCTTTAGAGATTGAACTTCATAACCTCTTTCAGTTTCTTCTATTAATGCAGCGATAGAAACATTGTCGGCCTGGGCAAAGATTAACCTAATGAAGGATGAATTGCCATTTTCGGTTTTGGTAATTTCAATAAGATTTTCATTTAGAACCTTATTTTCGTTCTCGAAGGTTATTTTAGTTTGCTTGGTATTATCAATTATCTCAACCTTATAAATGGATTGAATAGCCGCTAATACAAAAGGAATTAGTTTTGAGAACTCCTCTGTACCTACCTTGGCAATGTCAAATTTTTCGGGGGCATCTAACTTATAGGTAAAGGAAGTATTAAAATCTTCAGGATTGAAGTCAGGAAGGTTGTTTCCCTGGATTGATTTTAAAAAATCTTCTCTGGCCTTTTCAATTTTAGGAATTAATATGTCGGTGGTGGTGCCGTTCCGGTCAAGCAAAAAATTAAAGCGGGAAAATTTGCCGTCGTTCGATTCGAAAATACCTTCGATTTCGATGACTTTTGAGAGCAGGTGCGTAGTAAGAAAACCCGTTCCGAATCTTCCTACCCGCTTACTTTTTTCCCCTTCTGCTACTTCTTTGGAGGAAATCTGATTAATAATTCCAATTACATCCTGTTCGTTGAAATGTTTGCCATTATGGCGGAATTTTACCTGGTCCTGGTCCAGCTCAATTTGAACGGTTACTTTTCTGCCGGTGTCTGCTACTGAATCTTTGGCATTTTGCAATAATTCCCAGGCCCATCTACCCTTATTATTATCAACCGTTTTTTCCAGATCGTGTAGCCTGGTTTTAATTTTATCGGCAATGGCCCGAATACCTGCATCCTTAAATCCTTGTTCAATTGAACTGGTCATAGTTTAGGTTTTTTAAATGCCACATTAGAAAATTAAACCAGCTCCATTTCTTCAGCTTCTACCGTTTCCTCTACCTCAAAAGCCTGGTGCAACAAAGCTTTAAGCAAGTGTTCTGTAGCTTGCTGATTTGCAATTATGTTTTCTTTTAATTGCATAGTTTTAGCAAATTGCTCCTCTATTTTAGTTACAATTCTAATTTGTTCTGATTTAGGGGGTAATGCAAATAGAAATTCTTTAAGGTAAGCTTGGCTGATGTTTGGTTGGGCTTGGCCCCAAGATTCTTTTACTATTTTACTTCTAAAGGACCTGAGATAAAAGAACAAATACTTTGTTAAGACGAAATCATTTTCAAAAAAACCACAAATTGCTTGGTTTGTTGTGCTTTCGAATGTTAAAATCCCAAGTTTGCTAGCTGTTGCTCCATATAGGGCTATAAGTAAGGTACCTTTAGGAAATAATTTAGCTGAAGAATTTTGCAAACCTTCCAATGTAATTTTTTCTTCTGCATCTTTTAGAATATATCCGTCAGTAAGTTCACCAGATTTTAACCAACTTATTGTGCCATTCCAAAATGAATTATTGCCTCTATCGGGTGTGCCACCTGATGAAGAATTAAAAACCTCTGTAATTCTACACCAAACCCAATTTTCAGGAATTTCAAAAGGAATTTCTTCAGGTTTGATTGGCGGTAACGGTTTCTCTTTTTTGGCAGATTTCGCTTTCTCAGCTTTAATGCGCTTTAGTAATTCGCTGGCAGGTTCGTCTTCCGGGTTTTGCGCCACCAATTTGCCCTGAACTGCTTCCTGCAAAATGGCTTGATTCAGGTTTTCTATTTGGGCGAGTTGGTCAGCAAAAAGTTTATCAGCTGCCAGTTCTTTTTCCAACAGTTTCTTTTCCAATTCAACAATGTATTGCTGCGTTTCAAAACTCGGAACAATAACTTCAACGTCGGCAATTTTCCCAAACGATAGACTTACGTTTGCCATTCCTTTCATTTGGGAAACCAGCAATTCTTCCCGGTTCCAATGCAAATAAATTTGCAAATACTTTGCTAAAACAAAACTTTCATCTTTAGGTATTACCGCGCAAAGAATATTGCCTAACGCAAATTGCCCTTCCTGATATTTTACCCGTTTCATACTGGCGTGCCCGTGACCGGTGGAAGAAACCAAAGGTATTATTACTGCTGCCGCATCAAACTGAAACTCGTTATGCCTTTTATTATCTTCGCCTGTAGTTACCATTACAAATTCACCGGGAGCAGCTTTCATTATTCCGGTTGCGCCTTTGGTAATGGTACAAATATCGCCTAACCTGTACTTCATTATATTGCCATTTCCTTTAGTTCACCAAGTATTTCCGAGATTTTGGCCTGGTTCAATTCCAACTTCTCAATAATGGCAAGCCGGTCGTAAGTTACTTCTTCTACAACCTTGTTCGGGTTTTTTATATCCAGATCATAGCCTCTTTCAATAATTTTATCAAGAGATACCTTCCAGCTTACTTCGCTTTCTTTCCGGTCGTTCCACCAGGTTTTCACCGGTTCAAATTCTTCAATCCGAATAGGTTTGGTTTTACTATAAGCTTTTACACCTGCTGGCAACGTATGCTCATAATACCAGATATCTTTTGTCTGTTTTCCTTTTTCAAAAAACAGCAGGTTGGTATTAACGGTTGCATAGGGAGCAAAAACAGATTGCGGCAGGCGCACAATGGTATGCACGTTGCAGTCGTCCAGTAATTTTTTTCTAACTCTGGCTTTTACGCCTTCGCCGGTTAAGCTGCCGTCCGGCAAAACAATCCCGGCGCGGCCGCCCTCTTTCAGCATCTGGATAAACAGGATCAGGAACAGGTCGGCGCTTTCTTTGGTGCGGTAGTTCAGCGGGAAATTGGTTTCCATGCCATCGCCCACCACTCCGCCAAAAGGCGGGTTGGCCACAATAATATCTACCTTGTCGGCCTGTCTAATCGAGGTCAGTTCACGGCTTAAGGCATCGCCGTTCTGCAGTTGGGGTACTTCTATGTCGTGGGTAATCAGGTTTACCACGCTAAGCATAAACGGCAGCGGCTTAAGCTCGGTGCCGGTAATGTTTTCCTGCAGGGTTTTGCGGTCGTTTACATTTTTAACCTGGTGCTTTAAATGTTCAATCGCACAAACCAGAAAGCCGGCCGTGCCGCAGGCCGGGTCCGCAATTTTTTCGCCCAGCTGCGGGTTTACCATATCCACAATAAACTGGGTAACAGCCCGCGGGGTATAAAATTCGCCGGTGTCTTTTTTAGTAGCCAGGCCCTGCAAAATATCTTCGTAAATGGCATTGAAAATATGGTGTTCTTTGCTGCTGTTAAAATCTATCTCGTTCAACTTGTTTATGGCCTGCCGGAAGGTAGTGCCGCTTTTCATATAATTGTTCGTGCCATCAAAGATCTGCCGGATGGTTACGCCAAGCTTATTGTCGGCCGCAACCTTCAGGTTCTTCAGTTCCGGAAACAAATGGTTGTTAATGAAATTGATCAGCTCGTCGCCGGTCATGCCTTCATCATTGGCTGCCCAGTTCCGCCACTGGAAGGTTGAAGGGATCGGAGATTTATATTTTAGATCGAGCAGTTCTTTTTCCTGGTCCTTGTCGTCAAAAAGTTTTAAAAAGATCATCCAGCCTAATTGCTCAATGCGCTGCGCATCGCCGCTCAAACCCGGGTCTTTTCTGAAAATATCTCTAATAGATTTAATTATGCCACCTATGTTGCTCATTTCGTATTCTCTGTATTTGTTTTAATGTGTTTCATTTTGCCAAAGGCATGTTCCTCGTACCGGTTCATCAGTTCGAAAACATCATATTCCTCGCTAACCCAGCGGCCGTTTTTAAACTTAAAGCAATAAGTTAACCTCTTGTGGTAGTCCTTAGCTAAATTGTTTAATACTATTACCAACTGGTCTTTTGGCTTAAAAGCAGTCGGGAAATCAAATGCATCCGGTTCATTCAGCCGGTTTACCAACGTAGAATTATTAACAATAAAATTTGGGTCTGTTAAATAATTAGGCATCATTGGGGTGCCCATTGCAAAAAGGTCTTTTCCTTTTACAAAACGGTGCAGCAACCAATAATTATTCAGCTTATCCGGAGACGGACTTTTGCAGGTACAGAATTTTATTTTATCAGATACAAGGCACATCAGGCTACTTTATATAATTCGGTTTCCAGGTCTTTCACGGCTTCCATATATTTGGCCCGGCTTCCAAAAATGCCGTTCACAATTTCAATGGTAGAACCAAAGTCGCTTAAAGGTTTAACCTGCAGCACTTCCATGCTTTCCATATTTTCAATGCCTTCGTCGGCATATTTATCCAGAAGGGTTTCCAATACTTTGCGGGTCTGATCGCCGTATTTCGTAAAATAGTTGCGCTTCTTTACATTATTTGCCCGTTCTTTCCGGGTTAAGGGCGGCTGGTCGAAAGCTACGTGGCAGATCAGGTCAAATAGGTCCACCTGTTTGTCTACCGCTTCGTATAAAGCATCCACCATTACGCCCTGGTCCTGCAATTCGGCAATAATTGCTTCTTTGCGGTCGGAACTGTTCCATTTGGATAAAAAGTCATCTAAAGAAGCAAACCGGCCCTTAATAATTTCTTTGGTATGGTCTTTTAAACTGCTGGTAATAGGTTTTCCGTGTTGGTCGAAATGTAATTCCCGCGTAACTAAAACCGAAACATCTACTCCGTTCACGTAAATTTTTGCCCTTGGTTCATTTACCACCGTGGCACCTGCTGGTTCCGGATAACGAACGGTAGGAGGCCCGACTTCTATCGGTTCGCCTGATTCAATATCAATAATCGGATCAGGGTTGTTTTCTTCTTCATCTACAATGCCTCCAAGGTCTGTAGCTTCCGTTACCGGTTTGATCCGGATTGGTTCTCCATCAAATGCCGGATCGGCAAAGTTATCGGTCGCATTCCGGAAATCAAGGATAGTAAAGTATTGTTTGCCATATTCTTCATTGATCCGGGTTCCTCGCCCGATGATCTGTTTGAATTTGGTCATAGAGTTAATAACCGCATCCAGCACAATCACCTTACAGGTCTGCGCATCCACACCGGTAGTCATTAGTTCCGAAGTTGTGGCAATAACCGGGTATCTTTCTTCGGGGTTAATAAAGTTATCTAATTCCCTTTTCCCTTCGTCATTGTCTCCGGTAATCTGCATTACATATTTGTAATTCTCCGCTACCAGATCCGGATTTTGCCTCGCCAGAGCGCTCCGCATCCGTTCGGCATGATCGATGTCTACACAGAAAACAATGGTTTTGGCAAAGCGGTCGTAGCCTTTTAAAAATTCAGTTACCTTTTGCGCTACTTTTTCAGTACGTTCTTCTATTACCAGTTTGCGGTCGAAATCTCTGGGGTTGTAGATCCGGTCTTCTACGGCATTCCCATCTTTGTCTGTTTTTCCCTGGCTTGGGCGCCAGCCTTCAAGATCGATATCCAGGCCAATCCGGATAACCCGGTAAGGAGCCAGGAAGCCATCATCAATTCCCTGCCTTTAAAGAATAGATGTAAAGCGGATCGCCAAAATATTCCGAGTTGCTTGCTTCTTCGGTTTCTTTAGGCGTAGCCGTTAAACCAATATGGGTGGCAGTATTAAAGTATTTTAAAATTTCCCGCCAGTTACTGTCTTCTTTTGCACTTCCCCGGTGACACTCATCAATTACGATCAGGTCAAAAAATTCCCTGGAAAACTGCTTGTAAACGTTGGCTTTTTCATCGCTGCCGCTCAGGCCCTGATAAAGGGCTAAATAGATCTCGAAGCTTTTATCGATCTGCCGTTGCTTTACTACGGTCATTTTATCTTTAAAATGCTTGAAGTCGCCCCTACGGGTCTGGTCTATTAATGCGTTCCTATCGGCCAGGAATAAAATGCGTTTTTTTGCGCCGCTTTTCCAAAGCCGGTGAATGATCTGGAAAGCAGTATATGTCTTACCGGTTCCCGTCGCCATAACCAGTAAAATCCGGTCCTGGCCTTTGGCAATAGCTTCGACTGTACGGTTAACGGCAATTTGCTGGTAATAGCGGGGTTTGCGATTTGTGCCGTCAAAGTAATATTCCTGCGAAACGATCTGTTCGGCCTCGGCGGTTTCTATGCCTTTGTATTTCTTATAGCGGTCCCAAAGCTGCTCCGGAGTAGGGAAGGAGTCAAGGTCGATTTCCGTTTCTATTTTCCCATCAAGCGCGGTACGGTCATGAAATAAGAAACCATCGCCGTTACTGCTGAAAACGCAGGGTATATCTAAAATCCTGGCGTAATCAAGTCCTTGTTGAATGCCAGCTCTGACCGAATGGTTATTATCCTTCGCCTCAATAATAGCTACCGGAATATTTGGTTTGTAGTAAAGAATATAATCAGCCCGTTTACGGGTGCCTCGGGCGGTAAATTTTCCTCGCACATAGATTTTGCCATCTGTAAAAGAAACCTCTTCCAGTATTTGCAATTGCATATCCCAACCTGCTTTTTCAAGGGCCGGGGTTATAAATTTGGTGCAAATATCTCTTTCGGATAAGGTCTTTTTATTCATAAGCTACCAAAAGCTAATTTGAAGCAATATAGCAAAATATGTATCCATTTAAAAAGTAAGGTTCAACAGTAAAACTGAAGTGCACAAAAAAGTCAGGCCACTTCCGCAACCTGACTTTTTCTTATGGAATCCTTACCGTTCCTTTTGCTACAAAGAAAAAAATTACATCAATAATTGATCTTCTCCAGATTCGTGCATTTCCCTGAATGCCTTATTTCAGCATTGCCGCGGTTTGTCTTTAAAAACTTTTTCCCGATCTATCAAATTATTTTCGTCTTCCGATTCCTCAAAAGCCAACTGCACTTCCTGTTTCTGTTCGTCCGATAAAGAGTTCCAAAGTTTCCCGCTTTGGCTGGTTGGCCTAACTTTCAGGAAGTCATAAAGCATTTGTAAAAGCTGTTCATTCTGGATGCTGTCAACTATTTTATGAATGTTCGATTTTAATTCTACCGTTCCCATATCTTTGATTTCAGGAATTCTTTATTCCACTTTCCTGAGTAATTAACGAAATTAATCCTCATAACGCTATCCAAACCGCACAAAAAAGTAAAGCCTGAAACCCAGCCTGACTTTTCTTATTCCTGTTTCTTTAAATTTAAAAGTTTTGGGAAACCCTCTTATTCAGATTTTTGCATTTTTAGTTTAAAAAAAGTAATTTTATTTAAGCATTCAGCATTGCTCATTTTTCCGGACCGGGATTTAGGGTTTGTATTCGTTTGCTTTCGCTTATCAGTAAAAGGTTGCCATCTCCAAGTATTTTAAAGCATGAAATTATTTAGTAACGGCTTTTTCCAGTTAGATTATTCGGCTGCAACCGATATTTTATCCATGAAATTGCCCGATATGCAAACTGCCGGTTTAAGCGAAGCCGAACATTGTTTTGACACCATGCTGGAACATGTAAAGAATTACCACGTGAAAAACCTGATGCTGGATTCCACCAATGCCAATGTGAACGTGGGCGATGAAGAATACCATGACCTTATTTTCAGGGTGTCGATGAAGCTTAAAGAAACCCGTTTGCAGAAAGTTGCGCGGCTAAACAGCGCTAAAGAAGACCTGGAAAAGAATGCCGTTAAGGTCCAGCAACAGGTGCTGAGCACCATGCCGGATACGTATAAGATCAGGAATTTTAACAATCCGGAAGACGCAGTAAATTGGCTTACCGATAAGGGGTAATGCTCCTGAAATAAAAACTTTACCGGAGTAAAATGAAAAAGTCAGACTGCAAAGCCTGACTTTTGTTTTATGGGTTAAAAGGGTATTACTGCACTGTTAAAATGAAGCAAAATATGCTCGAAGTTGCCGCGCCAAAAATCAGATTTAAGCGTTAGCTTTCTTATTTTATAAGATACTCCACATACAGATCTGCATTTACCAGCACGGTGCCTCTGCTTACTGAAATATTGCGGTTGGCCTGCGCGGCTACCCCTACGGAGGCCGCTTCAGCATAAGCATAATCCTGTTGCGCCGCATCTCTGGGTTCCGGCAAAGAAGCCGTAATGGCCACGTTGCCGATCTTTAAAATTTCCTTTTTCTTTTCCGGGAGTTCGGTCAGTAACCGGTCGGCCAGGACTTTGGAATTTCGGAGAGCTTTCAGGTAGGCTTCGTTTTTCAGGCTGTCTAACTTAGAATGGGAGTAAGCTAAATTCCCGATCTCTAAGTTCTGGTTTTCGATCAGCTCGGTGTAGATACGGTCCAGGTTGTTTAGGTTCTTAACGGTTACGATCATGGTGGTGGCGCTGTTGTAACCCGTAAAGACCCGGGAGTTATTCCGCCATTCGTACCCTTTATGCAGATCCACGGAAGTAGTCAGAATATCTTTTGGGTCGATGTTGAAGCCTAATAATTTTTTATTCAGCGCATTCGATTTATCCACCAGACATTGTTTCGAAGATCCAATGGTGGGTTTTAAGCACGCAAGCTGGATCCGGAAAGTAGCCATATCGGGCACGGTTTCTACTTCGCCGGCGGCTTTTATCATAATGGTTTTATGTCTGGCTTCAAACCTGGTTTCCCCAGATTGGCAACCTGCCAGGGCTACAAGGGCAATTATTGCGGTTATTTTATGCATTGCTGAAAGTTGTAAATTGTTTAAGTAACGTTTGATTTTCAGGATTATATATAAGTTGGTTAAGCTTTACAAAAGAGCCGGAAATTCAATTTTTACTTTTAAACAATAACGATGCTTAAAACAACCAGATTACTTTATTCAAACTTCCAAACCACTTCTCCCACATCGATCTTTGTGTTCATTTCAACTTCCAGCCAGTTGATTCCCATTTCGGTGCAGTTCAGGTTAAAGCTATAACCGGAAAATGTTTCTTCCGCAGCGTTTATTTTGTTTTGAGTAGCCAGGTGGTTTTGAATGGTTTCGAATTGGGCATCGGTTAATTCAATTACTAATTTTTTCATGGGGTTTCTACTTAAAATTTTCTGAAGTGATTCAGGGTTTATTTTACCTGAAGTTAAGAAGGAGTTTCAGGTTTGGGAATTTATATTTCAGCATTTTTCTGGCAATCTGAATTTCGCTACAATTCCCCTTTTTTCAACCCAGGATTATTTACCAGGAATACATCCTAGAGGTAGGCCTTTTTCTCCACAATGCTACTCCACCGGTACAAAAAAGTCAGGCCGTAAACCCAACCTGACTTTTTTGCCTCAAAAACCCTGGCATTTTTAATCCACAAAGGTTTCTTTCACAATTTTCTTGCAAGCATTCGCTTCATTAACTGTCAGCTCCCCAAGTTTTTTAACTATCCGCACTTTATCCACCGATCTTATCTGGTCGATTACTACCCAGCCGGTTTGGTTGTTAGGCTTTACTTTTATACGGGTTGGGTAGGGTTTACTGGTGCTGGTCATTGGAGCAATCACTACCGTCCGGAGGTTGTGGTTCATTTCATCCGGAGAGATCACCACGCAAGGCCTTGTTTTCTTAATTTCGCTTCCTAAGGTTGGATCTAAATTCACCAGCACGATCTCATATTGGTTTATTTCCATTCTTCAAAGCCTTCGTCTTCAAACACATCATTTATCAGCAATTGGTCATCGCCAGCAGCGTGCATTTTCTTAAAGGCTTCGCCCCAGCCTTTCCGGGGTTCTGCCACGGGTTTCAGAACGATCTGGCCTTCTTCCATAATGAGTTCTACCTTGTCTTTAATATTATATTTATCTAGCATGGCTTTGCTTAGCCTCAGCCCTTTAGAATTACCGATCTGAATAATTGATACCTGCATAATTTAAGAAATGTAATTACAAAGTTATTACTTTAACGGGGTGTATTCAAATTTAGTTTACCAGCATTGCTACTCCAGCCCCACAAAAAAGTCAGGCTACTTCCGCAGCCTGACTTTTTTGCTTCAGATTCCTACCATTTTTACTTCGGCATTTTGCTCATATCCATGAAAAGCACATTCCAGCGGTGGCCGTCCGGATCGGCAAAGCCGCAGCCGTAAAGCCAGCCCTGGCTTTCGCCGGGTTTGCCATAAACAAAGCCGCCGGCAGCTTCCGCTTTGCGGGCCAGTTCGTCTACTTCTTCGCGGCTTTCGGCATCGAAGGATAGCAGGATCTCATTCCCTTTGGCCGTATCGGCAACTTCGTGGCCGGTAAAGTTTTTAAAATTGGCTTCGGTAAATAGCATTACCATCATTTTCTTTTCGCCAATAATCAGGCCGGCCGCCTGGTCGCTGTCACCGTGCCGCGGATCGAAGGAAAAGCCCAGAGCCGTGAAAAAGGCTTTTGAGCGGGCAATATCTTTTACCGGCAGGTTTATCCAGAGTTCTTTAACCATGTTGTTTTCGTTTTAATTAAGTGTTTAAGGCTTGTGCCCAATACCCCGTTGAAAATATTTTAACCTATGATGGTTGTTGTTCAATAATTCAAATGTAAGGTTTTCAGCAATTCTAAAGCGGAATTAGGCCGGAATTTTAGATAATTTAATACCGTAATATTAAAGTGCTTTTGTTCAGGTTTTCTATGGGCTTTTTAGGAATGGCAGGTTAGAACTAAGGTACATTTTTAACCAAATCTACTAAACCAAATTCTGATTTTTTGATGCTGTTCTTTCGTTAGCTTTTCAAAATGGTAAAAGCAGGGATCAGGTATAAATGGTCCGGAAAGTAAGGTTTATCCGGGGCTGGTTTACTTTTTTAGTAGGCGGTAAACGGTGGAGCCAATTGGCCTGGGTTTGGCCTTCCATTACCAGCAGGCTGCCGGGCTCTAAGTTCAGCCAAACCGTTTCTTTGGTCTTTTTATGCTTGAATCCGAATTTCCGTTCGGCGCCTAAACTAACGGAGGCAATTATAGGAGCAGGGCCAAGCATTTTTTCGTCGTCGGAGTGCCAGGCCATGCCTTCATCGCCGGAATGGTAGAGGTTTAGCAGGCAGGAGTTAAAAGTATTCCCGGTCCGGCTTTCTACCAATTGCTTTAATTCCAGCAGGGCCGGCGTCCAGGGTAAGGCTTCTTTGGTGGTATTGGAATAAGTATAGCTGAAATTTTTGTCGCCGTACCAGGCCGCCTTCCGTTTGGTTATGAATAATTTCCCAAAGATCCGGGCCTCATCGTTTTTCCAGGCAATGGATTCGGTTAACTCCTGAAAATACTTTTTTGCTGCTGCCGGGGTCAGGATAGGGCCGAAATAATGCACCACACCTTCTGCAGGAAGCAGGTTGTGGCTTTTATCCGGATAGGAATTATTGCCGAAACGGTCCATATCAGATAGATTTTCCGGCCGGGAATTTAACCAGCAGGGTATCGGGTTTGCCGGTTTCGGATAAAAAGTAAATTATCGCTTCCCGCCTGGGGTTAATTACCAGCCTGGCGTTTTCAGTAAGCTGGTCCGGACTTTTAAAATCGGTTATCCAGGTTTCAAAAAGCAGAAATTTCTGTTCATAAAGGCTGTAAAAACAACAGGGACCTAAAAATCCGGAAAATTTCGATTTAACCGAATAAGGTTTCTCAGCGATTATGGTTTGGGCCGGGTACAGAAAGAACAGGAAAACAGAGCCTAAAATAGCGGCCAATATTCCATCCAAAAACCCGGAAACTAAAACTATTAGCGGGGCAACTACATAAATTCCGGCATAATACTTAAGCAGGCTCCGGCTTTTCCAAAGCATAATAAATAAGGCAATAGCGGCCAGATACGCTACTATTTTCAGCCCGAAAACCAGGTAAGTGTTCAAACTGGTCTGGAAAATTAGCTGCGCCGCCAGGTTTGCCAGGAATAACAGCATCAGCCAGAAATGGATCTTTAAAACCCAGGTTTTGGTCACGGTACGCTTATAATTCTTCCAGATTACCGCCTTCGTCTTCTACTTTTTTAGCGGCCCGCATCAAGCTGTTGGCAAAAATAAATTCTTGCAGTTCTTTTACTTTGGTATCCATGATCTCGTCTTTGGTGCCTTCCCACAATTTTATTGCCTTAATGCAGGAACATAATATTATCCCCGATCTCAATTACGGAGTTCATGTCGTGGGTTACAATAATGGTGGTAATGTTGTATTCTTTGGTAATCTCGTAGATCAGCTCATCAATTTTAATGGAAGTTAGCGGGTCGAGGCCGGAGTTTGGTTCGTCGCAGAAAAATAGGTGCAGATTGGGCGCAATGGCCCGGGCAATACCCACCCGTTTTTTCATCCCACCGCTAATTTCAGAAGGCATTTTTTTATGCGCCGGCTTCCAGCCCAACGCGTTTTAAACAGAAATTCAACCCGCTCCATGCGTTCCTCCTTGGTCATATCGGGGTTAGCATTTTCAGCGGAAATTCTACATTTTCTGCAACGTTCATGGAGTCGAACAGCGCGCTCCCCTGGAAAAGCATCCCGATTTTCCGCCGGATTTCCTGCTTCATGTCCAGGCGGTTATTGGTAAAAACTTTGCCATCGTAGGTAATGCTGCCCATATCGGGCTTTACCAGGCCTACAATGCACTGCAGCAACACACTTTTACCGGTACCGGAGGCGCCCAGTAATAAATTGGTTTGACCGGTCTCAAAAATGCCGCTAATGCCTTTAAGCACTTCCACCCCGTTAAAGGATTTATGAATATTATGAATTTCGATCATTAATCTAGTGATTAGTGATTAATGATTAGTGAATAATGATTAGTTAAAAAAATAAGGAATAGCGAACCGGAATATTGAATGGTGATTTATGCGTTAAGTCTGATTAACTAATCACTAATCATTATTCACTAATCACTATAATAGTACCCAGGCTAATACATAATCGGCAATCAAAATGGCAATAATGCTGTTGGTTACGGCTTTGGTACTGGCTTCACCTACTTCTAAAGCGCCGCCTTTGGTAAAAAAGCCGGAATAGGAGGAAATGGAAGAGATCAGGAAAGCAAAAACCACCGATTTAATCAGGGCAAAAATAATGTTGTAAGGAACAAACGCGTCCCGAAGGCCATCAATATATTCCTGGGGCGTTAACGAATTGGTGAGGGTTCCGGCAATGTAACCACCCAGAATGGATAAGGTCATGGCTACAATAACCAGTAGCGGGAACATGAAAATAGCCGCCAGAATTTTAGGAAGTACCAGGTAGGAGGTAGAATTTATCCCCATAACTTCCAGCGCATCGATCTGTTCGGTAATCCGCATGGTTCCCAGTCCGCCGGCAATGTTCGAGCCAACTTTACCGGCCAGAACAATCGAGGTAATGGTTGGAGCAAGTTCCAGGATGGTCATTTCCCGCACCATAAAACCAATGGTAGACCGGGGTATTAAGGCATTGGTCAGGTTATAAGCAATCTGCACGCAGGTTACCGCCCCAATAAACGTAGAAACAATGGCTACAATGGCAACTGAACTGATACCAATTAAAACGGCTTCATCAATAAAACGGCGGAAAAGGATTTTGAGCGATTCGCTTCGGATAAACTGGGATGATATGAATAATAAATAATTACCAAGGGTCTTCATGGGAGAACGTTAGGGTTGCTCTTGTTAAAAGGTTCTGATTTTAGAATTCCCTATATTACGTTGAAATTTAAGAAAACAGCTAAATATGCAAAAATATATATTAGTAACCGGGGGCACCAAAGGAATTGGCCGGGCTATCATCGAAAAATTTGCCGCCGAAGGGTTCCATATAATAACGTGTGCCCGCAGCGAAAAAGATCTGGAAAAACTGAAACTTACCATTGAGCGCGATTATACTTTTTCCAAGGTACATTACCTGGCTGTAGACCTGGGAGCAGAGAAAGAAAGAAAGCAATTTTTAAAATTTGTCCAGGACCTGAACCTGAAGATCGATGTACTCATCAACAATACCGGCCTGTTCATACCGGGCAAATTATACGAAGAAGACGATGCCGTTTTGCCGCAATTAGTAGCTACCAATTTGTATAGCGCCTATTATGTTACCAAGAGTTTGGTTCCCGAAATGATCCGGCGGCGGAGCGGCCATATTTTTAATATCTGCTCCACGGCCAGCATCATGGCTTACCCCAATGGCGGCGCTTACAGCATCACCAAATTCGCCTTATACGGCATGACAAAGTGTCTGAGGGAGGAGTTGAAGGACTTCGGTATTAAAGTTACGGCGGTATTACCGGGGGCAACCTTAACCGCCAGTTGGGAAGGGGTGGATCTGCCGGCCGAACGTTTTATGAAGTCTGAAGATGTCGGAAATCTGATCTTTGCCGCCTATACTTTATCTAAAAATTCAGTAGTAGAAGAACTCCTGATCCGGCCCCAGTTAGGTGATATTGTTTAATATTTCGGTTTAATAATTAGATTAATTAGCGCTATATAAATATCTGAAATAAAATAATTTATAATAATTATTTTGTTCCGAAACTAAAAAGCTAACGTTTTTAGCAGGGTGCTTACTTAAGGATTAAATGGCAATTGCTTAATCTGCTTTAATCACTTTGCCAGTCCCATTTCCGGAAGTCTGAATATTTGGGGGGGTACCGTAATAATATACATTGCCGGGACCGATAATTTCAGCTTGTAAGGTTTGGTCCACGGTGAGGTAAGCGTGGCCCAGCCAAGTGGTTTTTACAAATGCTTCCTGGCTCTTCAGGTCTTTCGCTTTCAGGCTTCCCTGGCTTAAAACATAGGCGGTCAGGAACCGGTTGTTACCACTTAGCCGAACTTCACCCAGCTCATACATATCCAGCCAGACCGATTCGGTGTTGAGTAAAAAATCGGTATCGCCGGCTCCCGTTATGTGAAGAAAAAGCGTGTCGCAGGGTAGCGTATTTTCGCTGCGTAACAAGCCGTCGCCGTCGTGGAAAATGTCTTTCAGTTTGGCAACATGCAGCCGGACTTTTAGCGGTTTGTCGTAATTCCGTACCCAGTTGCATTTATTAATATTCCGGACTGAGAGTTCGCCGTTCTCCACTTTGGTTTCTATATTTTCCAGAAGATTATCGCCGGCTGCAACTTCTGCATACGTTTCGTGGTCTGCCACTATAGTTACTTCCAGGTTATCGAAAACCCGCAGGGTCCGGAAAGGGGGCAAAGGCCGGGTTTCGGTTTTAATAGCACCGGTGCTTTTAAAACAATCGAAGGCATTCTCTTTCTGGCAGCCGCCCAGAAAAACGGTAGTAAAAAGCAGCGAAAAAGTCAGAGACCTGAAAAAGTGCATAGTAGGAAGCGGGAATTTAAAAACCGGTTTTTTTTATCTGAATTGAGTTTCTAATTTCACCTGGAATTTAAAATGGTAAAATGGATCTGAAAGGTAAGTTAATTATAATTACGGGGGTAAGCAAAGGTATTGGCCTGGCAACTGCTAAATTACTGCTTGAAACGGGAGTAACGGTTATTGCCTGGAACCGGAGCCGGCCGGCGATAGAGCACGCAAATTTCCATTTTTTCGAAACGGACGTGCAAAGCCAGGAATCGGTGGGAAAGGCCTGGCAGCAGACAACCTCAAAGTTGGGTAAGGATATTTTCGGCCTGATCAATAACGCCGGCCTGGGGCTTCCCGGAAACCTGGATGAAATACCGGTAGAAGATTGGCATACCATGTTCCGGACCAACGTAGACGGCATTTTTTATTGCACCCGCTTGGTTCTGCCCGAAATGAAACGTCAGGAAGCAGGCTACATCGTTAATATTTCCTCCACTGCCGGTTTAACCGGTATCGAAGGCATGAGCGGTTATTGCGCCACCAAACACGCGGTTCGGGGTATTTCGCAATCGCTGTATAAAGAGGTGCGGAATTTTGGGGTAAAGGTAACCTGTATTTATCCCGGTTCGGTGCAAACCAATTTCTTCGACGAATTTGAAAATGTAACGGCCAACGAAAATATGATGCAGCCCGAAGATATTGCTTCCACCATTCTGCACGTTTTACAGTCGCCGCCCAACTACCACCATGTAGATATAGAAGTGCGGCCTTTAATGCCCGGCGGAAAGCAAAAACGGTAGGGAAAAGCCCGAAAAAACTCGTATTTTTGCCCGCTTCAGTATTTGGTTGTAAACGACAAATTATTGTTGTTTTAATAACCGGCGGTCGAATTAAATGAATATTGATTATTGCTAATCACTATTCATTAATCACTAATCACTAAAAAATAAATGTCTGTTGAAGTCAAAAATCTGACAAAAATATACGGATCGCAACGGGCGGTAGATGATATTAGCTTCTCGGTTAAAAGCGGGGAGATCGTAGGTTTTCTGGGTCCAAACGGGGCCGGCAAATCTACCACCATGAAAATTGCCACCTGTTACCTGCCACCCAGTTCCGGATCAGTAATGGTAAGCGGCTTCGATGTGGAAGAAAACCCGATAGAAGTTCGCCGGCACGTAGGGTATTTACCGGAACACAATCCGCTCTACCTGGATATGTACGTGCAGGAATATCTGCAATTTATTGGTTCGCTGCATAATTTAAGCGGTTCGGCTTTAAATACCCGTGTTCGGGAAATGGTGGACCTGGTAGGTTTGCAACGCGAACAAGGTAAAAAGATCGGGGCGCTATCGAAAGGTTACCGGCAACGGGTGGGCCTGGCGCAAGCCTTAGTTCATAACCCGGATGTGCTGATCCTGGATGAGCCAACCACCGGCTTAGACCCAAACCAGATCCAGGAGATCCGCAACGTTATCAAAAATATCGGCCGCGAAAAAACCGTTATTTTTTCTACCCACATCATGCAGGAGGTTGCCGCCATCTGCGACCGGGTAGTAATCATTAACCGCGGAAAACTGGTTGCCGATAGTTCGGTAGCGGATCTGGAAGCAAACAAAAAAGGCCAGCGGGTTACCATTGCCGAATTTGAACAGCCAGCCGATGAAAAGATGTTGAAAGGTTTACCAATGGTGAAAGAAGTTACTAAACTTCAGGGCAATACTTACCGCATTGTTTCCGCCCAGGCCGAAGATCCGCGGGGAGCCATTTCAAAACTGGCCGCCGAACAGAACTGGATATTATTAGGTTTGCGCCAGGAAGAAAGCTCCCTGGAAAAAGTATTCCAGCAACTTACGAATAGTGATTAGTGATTAGTGAATAGTGATTAGTAAAGCTCATTTTTCGAATTTTCCTCAAAACAGAAGCTCGAAGCTTTTTAACTTTACTGATCATTATTTACTAATCACTAATCACTAATCACTAATCACTAAATAGAATGTTTTCGATCTTACGAAAAGAAATAAATAGTTTCCTTAACTCCCTGGTGGCCTACATCGTTATCGGGGTTTTCCTGGTGGTAACCGGGCTTATACATGTGGTTCTTTCCCGACAGTTCTGTGCTGGATTATGGTTACGCCGATCTGCAGGCTCTTTTCAGCATTGCGCCCTGGGTTTTCCTGTTCCTGATCCCGGCCATTACCATGCGGTCTTTTGCCGAAGAAAAACGGGCCGGCACCATTGAGTTGCTTTTAACCCGGCCTTTAACCGATTTGCAGATAATTTTAGGAAAGTACTTTGCCTGTCTGTTGCTGGTAATTTTCGCCTTATTGCCAACGTTGATCTATTATGTTTCGGTTTACCTTTTAGGAGAGCCCAAAGGCAATATCGATTCGGCCGGGGTGTTTGGTTCTTACATCGGGTTGGTTTTTTTAGCGGCGGTTTTTACCTCCATCGGCATTTTCGCTTCCAGCATCAGCAAAGATCAGATCATTTCCTTTATTGTAGCGGTGCTGCTTTGCTTCCTGGTTTATACCGGTTTCGATATGCTGGCCGGCATTAATGTTTGGGGCACACTGTCTTACTTTATTTCTTACCTGGGCATTCAGTATCATTACGAAACCATCAGTAAAGGTCTTATCGATTCGCGCGATGTGTTGTATTTTGTGAGCGTAAGCGCTTTAATGATCGTGGCCACTAAACTTGTTTTGGAAAGCAGAAAATGGTAGAGAATAATCCAAAAAAAGTGCGCAACCGCAAAGCCACCGAATTAACCCGTTTCTTTATTTTAGCCGGTATCATTATCCTGGTTAACCTGCTGGCTTCCCAGTTCTTTTTCCGCTGGGACCTGACCGAAGACAAACGTTACAGCCTGGCGCCGGCTTCCAAAAAAATGCTGACCAACCTGAACGATGTGGTGTACGTGGAAGTATTTCTGGAAGGCGAATTTCCGGCCGGTTTCAAACGTTTGCAAAGCACCATCAAAGAAAAGCTGGATGAATTCCGGATCTACGGGGGCAACAACATTCAGTATAAATTTACCGACCCCAGCGCCAATCCGGATCAGAAAGCCCGCAACGAATTTTACCTGCAGCTGGCCAAAAAAGGCTTGCAGCCTACCAACCTGAATGCCATGGAAGGCGACAAACGGGTAGAAAAAATTATTTTCCCGGGGGCCATAGTTTCTTACCGGAACAAAGAGATCCCCGTTTTATTGCTGAAAGGAAACCAGGCGGCCGGCCCGGAGCAACGGCTGAACCAATCGGTAGAAGGAGTAGAGTACGAACTGGCATCGGCCATCCGGAAACTGACTGCTGCCAACAAGAAAAAGATCGCTTTCCTGGAAGGCCACGGCGAATTGAACGTGCTGGAGATCTCCGACCTGATGAATTCCCTGGACGAATACTACGATGTTGACCGGGTGAACCTGAGCGAACGAAATACTTTAGACGGTTATTCTGCAATTGTGCTGGCAAAGCCAACTGAGAAATTCGGCGAACCCGATAAATTCAAGATCGATCAGTTCCTGGTGAAAGGCGGCAATGCCCTGTTCGTGGTAGATCCTATGCGGGTTAGTTTGGACAGCATCGGGGAAAAAGGAACGTTTTCGTTCCCGTACACCACCAATTTAGATGACCTGTTTTTCCGGTTCGGTTTCCGTTTGAATGCCGACCTGGTGCAGGACCTGAATTCGGGTTATATTCCCATGGTGGTAGGATTTGTGGGCAACAGCCCGAAAACGGATATGGTGAACTGGAAGTATTTCCCACTGATCAATAATTTCAGCAAAAGCCCGATAACCAAAAACCTGGATGCCATTTATGCCAAATTCCTGAGCTCCATCGATACGGTTAAAGCTACCGGCATTCGGAAAACGCCGCTGTTTTTCACCTCCCGGTATGCGCGCATTTTGCCGGCGCCGGTGCGTGTAAATTTCAACGAAGCCCGCCTTGATATTAACCCCCGCTTGTTTACCAAAGGACCGCTGCCGGTTGCTTACCTGTTAGAAGGCAAATTCCAGTCGCTTTATAAAAACCGCCTGGCCCCCGAAAAACAAGAACAGGTGGGCTTTGTGGAATTCGATAAACCCGGTAAGATCGTGGTGGTTTCGGATGGCGACCTGGTACGGAACGAAATTAACAAACAAACCAACCAGCCTTACGAATTGGGGTACGACCGTTTTGCCGGCATAAAATTCGGCAACAAAGAATTTGCCCTGAACGCCATGGATTACATGCTCGACGAAAGCGGCCTGATTGCCGTGCGGACCAAAGAAGTGGTTTTACGACCATTGGATAAGGTAAAGCTGAAGGAAGAACGCACCCGCTGGCAGATCCTGAACATTGTGCTGCCCCTGGTTTTACTGGTGGTTTATGGCCTGATCCGCTATTATTTACGCAAACGAAAATACGCAAGAACAAACTAAAATATGAGAAACCGCAATACCCTGCTTTTATTGGTTTTTTTAGTCCTGGCCGGTTTTGCCGCCTATTTTTTTCTTAATAAGAACGAAACCAAATCAACCTTAAACCCCAAAGAAACTAACTTCTCCGTTACCGATACCGCTTCTGTAACCAAGATCTTTATTTCCGATAAATACGGGAATTCGAATACCATTGAACGCAAAGATGAAAGCAACTGGGTTATCAACAACAAATACGAAGCCCGCAAAGACCTGGTAAAAATGCTGCTCGAAACCCTGACCCGCATGGAGGTAAAACGGCCGGTAGATAAAAATTCCCGCAACGAAACCATCCGCGATTTTGCTACCCTGGGCCGTAAAGTTGAAATTTACCAGAACGGCGAATTAAGCAAAACCTTTTACGTTGGCCAGACCACCGATAATGACATGGGCACCTATTTCATTATGGAGGGTTCCGAAAATCCTTACGTACTGCACATTCCGGGCTTCCAGGGCTTCCTGAGCACCCGCTTCGATCTGAACGAAACCAAATGGCGCAGCGTACCGGTGTTCCGCAATACGCTAGCTTCGCTGGAACAACTGAAAATAGAGTACCCTAAGAATCCGGCCGGTAATTTTACCGTTGAAAAAACGGCAGATAATAAATACACGCTCAATGGCAAAGCCTTAACGCCGGAGGAAACGGAAAACGTGAAGGCTTACCTGGAGAATTATGCGTTCATAAACGGCGAATTCTATTACCCCAACCCGATGAACCGCGTTTCCGATTCATTGGCTAGCCAGAAATATGCCACTAAAATTTCGGTTAAAGACCGGCAGCCCGAAAAAACGGCCACTTTTCTTTTATACGAAATACCCGGCAACGGCGACCGGCAGGTAGCCTTGAACCCCAAAACCAAAGAAGTAATTTCAGTTCAGAACTTTGTTTTCAACCGTTTGCTGGTCCGGAAAGAAGCCTTGGTAAAAAAATAGCTTTTAAGGCAAATTAAGGTAGGAAAAATAGCATTTCTTTATAACTTTGCTCTACTTAAGATAAGACTCAGGCATGAAATTTATTGTATCTTCTTCCGCTTTATTAAAGCAGCTTCAGAGCATTAACGGTGTAGTGACCAACAATCCGGTTGTTCCGATCCTGGAAAATTTCCTGTTTGATATTACCGAAGGCTTGCTGACCATTACCGCCTGCGATCTGGAAACTTCCATGATAACCGAAATAGCACGTGGAAGCCAAAGAAAATGGCCGCATTGCCGCGCCGGCCCGCATTTTGCTGGATACGCTCAAAAACCTGCCAGACCAGCCGGTTACTTTTACCATCGATGAAGAAACCTATACCATAGAGATCAGCTCTGCGAACGGCCGGTACAAGCTTTCCGGCGAAAATGCTACCGATTTCCCGAAAGTGCCGGTGGTAAAAGGCGGTAATGCCATAGAGATCCCTTCTAACGCTTTAGCCCGCGCTATTAATAAAACCATTTTTGCCGTTAGCACCGATGAGCTTCGCCCGGCCATGACCGGTATTTTTGTACAGCTGAACGAAGGTAACATTACTTTTGTAGCCACCGACGGCCACCGCTTGCTGCGTTACCGCCGCAACGATGTTTCTACCGGCGAATCTGCTTCCATCATTATTCCGCGCAAAGCTTTCACCCTGTTAAAGTCTACTTTGCCAGCCGAGCCAACTTCGGTTCGGGTAGAATTTAATACTTCTAATGCATTCTTCAGCTTCGACAATATCCGGATGATTTGCCGTCTGATAGATGAGCGTTACCCGGATTATGAAAACGTAATTCCAAAACTGAACCCGAATAAACTTTTGATCGACCGTTACGACCTGTTAAGCTCGGTAAAGCGGATCTCCATCTACTCCAATAAAACCACGCACCAGGTTCGCCTGAAAATTACCGGTTCCGAATTGTAAGTTTCTGCCGAAGATCTTGATTTCTCGAACGAAGCCAACGAACGCTTAAGCTGCCAGTACGAAGGCGAAGACATGGAGATCGGTTTTAACGCCAAATTCCTGATCGAAATGCTGAACAACATCGATTCTGATGAAGTAAATTTGGAGCTATCTACGCCAAACCGCGCCGGCTTACTAATGCCAGCCAGCACCGATGAAAGCGAAGATATCCTAATGCTGGTTATGCCGGTAATGCTGAACAACTACGTTTAAAAACGGTAGGGTTTTAGCATCAAAAAGTAAAAGGCCTCTGGTGGAAACCGGAGGTCTTTTTGTTTGTCTGAACCTTTGATTGAAGCTGATTTGTTTGATTGGCTTGATGTATCAGGTATTTTATAATTAGATTGAGAAAGATAGATCTGAATAATTGGCTAGGATTTGGATTCGGTGAACTTAGGATTTATAAGGCGTTTGAATTCTAAGCTCTTTGCACCAAAGTTTATAAGCATTCCAATTTCTAAATTGTAAGCTTCCAGGTAATTAATTGCTTGGGCTAAATGCAGATCGTCTAATTTATTTACGGCCTTTAGCTCAACTGAAATTACATTTTCAACTAAAAAATCTACCCGTCTGGTTCCTATTTGTTCTGATTTATAAAATATTGGCATTTCAAATTCTCTGGCAAAAGCTAAGTTTTGAAAAACCATTTCTTTAGCCAAAGCCCGCTGATAAATTAATTCCTGGAAACCATTCCCTAATATTTTGTGAACCTCCATAGCGCTTCCAATTATCTTTGAAGTAATATCAGAGTATTTATATTCCTTCTTTATCATTATCAATGTTGTATCTATTTTCTATTGTTATCAAATGCCGCAGGTTCAGCTTAATAGAAAAAATAAAATTTTTTCTATATAAGGAATTGACTTGTTGCTTCATTTCAATCAAGCTAACAAGAAAGATAAAGGTGGTGCTTCATTTCAATCAAGCTAATCAAACAAATCAGCTTCAATCAAAGGTTCAGACATTCTACTTCCGGCTTTTTTTAAGCTCTGTTTCGTAGGTTTCTATCCAATCCTCCACAGTCATTTTTTGAAATAATTCGCCCAATAAATCGTATGGGATCTGGTCCGGTTTTTTAAAGCGGATGCAGCTTTTGCCCATATCAAGCTTGTTCTTTACGTGCTTCGGATATTCAGAAACAAACCATTCCAATAATTCTGGTTTGGCGTAGATGCCCATGTGGTAAACCGCAATAAAATTCTTTTGCGATGCCAGTCCTAAAAAAGGAAGGGGGTCTTTGGGGTTGCAATGGTAACCGGCCGGGTAAATGCTGTGCGGCACCGAATAGTTGAGCATGCCGCCGCCCATCGTTTCTTCAAAGCCGTCGGGCAGGTTTTCCAGAATTACGTTGCGAAGTTTTTCAATGGAGGGTTTGCGGTCGGCAGGAAGTTCTGCCAGGTATTCCAGGGCGTTAGGCGCGGTAGATTGCATGATTATTAAATTTTACGAAATGAATTTACAAATACAATTTCAAATAATTTAAAGTACGCTTAAATAAATGCCTTATAATTTTTCTGCAATTTTTTAACCGATCCAGGCAGGAAGAAACTAATTGAAGGTTACTTTTGTTATTAAATAGAACCCACTAATTTTATATCAGGCAATTCTCTTCGTCTGGTTTTTATGGGTTATTTTACATTGTCTCTTTTCCAGGGTTTGCCCCTAATTATATCCTTTTCCTGCTTTTTTTCGTAAAAAGGAAAGATGGCCCTAATGTAACTTCTTAAAAGGTTGCTAATTACTACCTTTTAAAGTGCCTGTTTCAATAGCAAGTCTTAATTCGCAAGTCTTAATCCGGTGTAATACCGCTGTGGCTCTTTAATTACTGGCCGCAATAATAAGCTTAGGCTTTTGGTTCTATCGTTATGCTGAAGTGCATTTCCCTGTCAGAACCTATATAAATCAATCTTTCAACCAAATCTATTATTATGCTATATACCCAAAAAACAAATGAAGAATACAATGAATTGGCCGAACAGGTAATTAATTTTGCCGAAAAAGCCGGCTACAAGGACATTAAAGCTGATTTTACCGGTTACGATAGCCCGGCTTCTCTCACCATGGTTAACCAGGATGTAAGTTTTACACCGGATTTTACCGCTAAACGCGGCGATAAGAAATTCTACTTTGAATTGGTAGTAAAGAATGCCGACGAAAAAATGCAGCAGTTACTGATCAGCAAATGGAAAGCCCTGGAAGCTATTGCCCGGATCAAAGGCGGGATCTTACAGTTGATCGTGCCATCCGGCTGTTTCCGCTATGCCACTTCTATGATCAAAGATTATAACATCCAGGCAAAATTGATAAAGACTTCTGAATTATAAGTACCAGTATGAATTTATATTTACTACTACTATGGTCGTTCTGAAGGTCGCAATCCCCGAATTTTGTCCGGGATCTGCGACTTTCAGTATGACAAGCCAGGTTAACTTCTAATCCAAATTAAAAAGTAAAGGCTCCGGAAACATTTCCGGAGCCTTTACTTTTTTCGTTTAAAATCCTACCGTTTTTACCGGGTGGAAGCCTTAATATAAACCGGCAGGTGGTCTGAATAACCGCCCAGGTATTTTTTACCGGCATAAGTACGCAGCGGAGCGCCTTTGAATTTTCCTTCCTGCTCTTTCAACCGCTCTTCTTCATGGATGGTAGCAGAATTCGGTACGTAATGCAAGCCCCGGTTCGAAAGCATGCCCTTCGATAAAATGATTTGGTCGATCATATCCCAGTTATCTTTGTAATTGTAGCTGCCTTTTTTCTGTTCCGGGAAATGGCCAAAAGCATTGAATAATTCACGACCCGTTCCCGGGATATTCTTTATGGCTAATAACGTTTCGGTTATAGGTTTGCTATCGGGTGTATCGTTAAAGTCGCCGATCAGGATTATTTTTGCGTTCTGGTTTCTAACCATTTCCTGGTCAACCAGTTGGCGGGCTTTCGCGGCCGCCCTTTCTCTTTTCGGATCGCTTTCGGCGCCGCCCCGTTTGCTGGGCCAGTGGTTTACCAATACAACAATCGTATCGTTATTCAGGGTGCCCTTAACTTTTAAAATATCGCGGGTTTTTTCATTGGCATTGGGCAGTTCTACGGCGTGGGCCTGCATTTCGAAAGGTTTGAAAAACGCGGTTTTATAAATTAAAGCCACATCTATGCTCCGCACATCCGGCGATTCGAAATGAATGATCTCATAACCACGCGAAGCCAAAGCAGGTTGCGAAATAAGGTCTTCCAATACTTTCCGGTTCTCTATTTCGCAAACGCCCAATATTTCCGGCCCATCGGCATCGCCCAGCTTTTCGATAACCGAAGCCATGTTGGTAAGTTTTTTCTGGTAGCGCTCCGGGGTCCACTGCAGGTCGCTGCCGGGCAGGAATTCTTCGTCGTCTTTTGTTGGGTCGTTTTCGGTGTCGAATAAATTTTCCAGGTTATAAAAAGCTATAGCCATTTCGGACGGTACTTTGGTACTGGCTTCAGGTACAGCTGATTTCTGGCAACTCCAGGTAAACGCAAGGGCCAGCAGGCCGGCGGTAATTTTTATCGGGTATTTCATTTGTTTTTTTGTTTCGGAATGCGAATATGCGAAATTTACGGCGCAATAGATAAAGTAAGCACTTATGAAGAAATCAGAAATATATTTCAGCATTGCCTTAGACGATAACCACGTGCCGGAGGCAATAAGCTGGCGCGCTACCGATGCCGGCGAAAAGATCCATTTTGCCAAAGCCATAAACATTGCCCTCTGGGACCGTGAAGAACCGGGAACCATGAAGATTGACCTCTGGACCAAAGATATGCCTGTAACGGAAATGAAGCGCTTTTACATCGATACCATTGGTGCCATGGCCGAGAGTCTTAACACTGCAACCAACGATGACCTGATGGTAAGTAAAATGCGGACCCTTTGCGAAGAACTGGTGCAGCACCTGCACGAAAAAGGCGAATAAAACGCTATGGTTTGAACATAAAAAAGCCCTGCCATCTGGCAGGGCTTTTTTGTATCTATAAATTTATTAATTAACGGCTGGCATACTGTTGAATATCAGAATCGTCGTCGTTATTATCTAAGGCATCACGGTCAGCTTTGGCCGAAGCCTTTTCCAGGAAACCACCGTTCGCATAATCTTTATCTAAGCTATAATAAGCCGGACGGTTGCTGAAGTATTTAGAATACTGATCGGTACTTAAGATATCTTCAAGTTCCTGATCGCGTTCTTTACAAACACCTTTACAATCCATATCAACTTTATTCGGATCACCGCCTTTGGCTTCAATGGCCATCATCCGGTTTACTTTTTCCAGGTTAATAGCCCGCAATTTACGGCCCTGATAGTTGTTCAGTCGCAGATCCCGGATCATCTGGTCAGTAAGGTGATTAGCCCTGGCTGTAGCAGAAAGGGATTTAGATGCGCTGGTAGTTTTAGCAACTTCTTTAGTTTCACCAGATACTTTTTCTGAAGTATTAGATTTCTTGGTGGCGCCGGTATTGGTATCAGCCGCAATAGAATGCAGAACCGAACCAAAAACCAAACTCGTCATTATCAGCATCTTTTTCATAGTAGTTTCCTTTCGTTTACAGTTGTAATAATCTTTAGCGTAAAACAGTTTTAAATTAACCAAACTGCTTTTCCTAATATGCTTATAACGAAAACTATGCCAGCTTAGTCGTTGTATAATTTTTATAATAAGCTATAATTAATCTTCTGACAGTAAGTTTATGGTATCAAACTGCGTACTATTACTACAAAATACAGGCTGTTTTAGTTTCAGAAAACCCCGATGATTTAGATTATTTTAAAAAAAATAGGGCTTTAACAAGGGTTCTGATTCCCGGCAAACGTGACCTTTAATAATTACTTTGTCAATTACATCCGTTCCGAAAGCATAAGGCAGAAAAGCGTAGCTGGGAATTTCCTGGGTAATAAATACATTGCCTACTTTTCCTTTGGCAATGCTGCCGTGGGTTTTTTCCAGCCCAATGGCATAGGCAGAGTTAATAGTACAGGCATTTATAGCCTCTTCGGGCAGCATTTTAAGCTTAATACACGCCAAAGAGATAATAAACGGCATGCTCCCCGATGGGCAGCTACCCGGGTTATAATCGGAGGCCAGCGCTAAAGGCAAGCCGGCCTCCAGCATGCGGCGGGCGGGCTGGTAGGGCAGACCCAGAAAGAAGGCAGCTCCGGGTAATAAGGTAGGCATGGTTTCGGAGCTGAGGAGGGCGGCAGTTTCGGCATCGCCCACGTGTTCTAAATGGTCTACGCTTATGGCATTGTTTGCTACACCCACCTGCACGCCGCCGGAAGCTGCCAGCTGATTGGCATGGATCTTGGCCCGCAACCCGTATTTGGCGCCCTGTTTTAAGATCCGGTCGGTTTCTTCGGGCGTAAAAAAGCCCTGGTCGCAAAAGGCATCACAGTAATCGGCCAGGTTTTCTTCCGCCACCAGCGGTATCATTTCATTCACGATCAGGTCTATATAATCCTGGCGGTTGGTATAGCTTTTAGGAATAGCATGCGCTCCCAGAAAACTGGCTTTTATTTCGATCAGGTTCAGGGCTTTCAGGCGTTTGACCACCCGCAGCATTTTAAGTTCATCATGCACGGTGAGCCCGTAGCCGCTCTTTATTTCCATGGCCCCGGTACCCATGCTGATCACTTCGTGCAGGCGGTGCAGGGCACTTTGGTAAAGCTCATCTTCGGAGGTTTCCTGAAGTCTTTTAGCAGAATTTAAGATGCCTCCGCCCGCGGCAGCTATTTCTTCGTAGGTCTTTCCTTTAATGCGGTCTACAAATTCCTGTTCGCGGCTGCCGGCGTAAACCAGGTGCGTATGCGAATCCACGAAACAAGGGAAAACGAACCGGCCGGTTACATCCAATTCATCAAAGCCATTGTAATACCGGAAATCAAGTTTGTGGAATTCCTCCATGGTCCCGAATTCATCGATCAGGCCGTTCTTAATTATTAAGAAAGCATTTTTGATGGTAGGAAGCTGGGCCATGTCTTTTCCGGCAACCCACCGCCGGGGCTCCCTTTCGGTCTGGATAAGCTCTTTGATATTGGTTAGGATCAGGTTCACGGCTTTTTGGTTGTTGGTTGTTGGTTGTTGGTTGTTGGTTGTTAGTACTTGGTTTTTTTTTGATCTTTTGAAGAGTAAGATGCTACGTATAAAGGATTTTAGTCTAATAAAGTGGAAGAAAGAAACGGTAGGATTTCAGCCTTAAAAAGTAACCAATTTAAACGGTACAGCTTCAGCTCTGGAAAGTCATTTTACCTACCAACAACTACCAACTAAAAACTAACAACCAGATTAAAACTTATTCTTCCACATCATGGATTCTACCGGAACGGTGGTTCGTTCATTATATTTGGCGTTCGACTTTTTGTTATACATGTTTTCAATGTCGCCGTTTACCATGAAATAGATCAGCTGGCCAATGGGCATGCCGTGGTAGATCCGAACCGGTTGGGTTACTGAAATTTCCAGGGTCCAGGTATTGCAGAAACCTACGTCGCCTTTGCCCGCCGTAGCATGAATATCGATGCCCAACCGGCCCACGCTTGATTTACCTTCCAGGAAAGGTACGTGCGCATGCGATTCGGTATATTCGTGGGTAACTCCCAGGTAAAGCGTTTCCGGGTGCAGAACAAACCCATCTTCCGGGATCTCAAAAACCTCTATCTGGTTGTGTTTACGGGCATCTAAAACGGCATCTTTGTATGTGGCCAGGTATTTTCCAAGGTGTACGTCGTAAGAGTTGGTACCCAGGCATTCGCGGTTATAGGGCTCAATTACAATGGTGCCCTTTTCCATTTCGGCCAGAATTTGTTTATCGGTTAAGATCATGAATTTGAAGTAGGAGGGTAAGCTTAATTAATAAAAAGGTTAAATAAAAGCCAGCGTATAGCTGGCTTTTTAAAAATTTATACCATCCGGAGGGTGGCTTTTTTTACCAGTACCCATTGGTCGCCATTTAAAATTATAGTACCCGGGCTCACATCTTCCAGCCCTTGGCCCGATTGATTTTCGGCAATAATTTCGCAAACCGGGTTCAAATACAGGTCCTGGTTTTCCAACGCAAGTTTCCGGACAGCCGGATCATTTATCAGTTCGAAAGTACCTTTCCGTTGATCGGGTCCGGTGGTTTGCAGCACAAAAAGCGAATTATTTGGCGCGAAAGTTTGGCTTACCTGTTCATTCCAGAAAAATCCGTGCGGGTCTGGCTGGGCTAAGAACAAGGTAACCGGACCTGAACCAGTAGGCGCTAAGGTATTGGCAGGTTCCTGCGGTACTGTATAAGTGGAATAATGAGTAGAATCATTGACCGGGGTGGTAAGGCCAGGATTTGGCGCTGCCTGGGCCATCTGTACCGGGGGGGCAGGTTGCGTAGGCGCCGCGGGACGCAGGTCCTGGGTTTCCGTTCGAACCGTATTTTCGCGTTTAGCAGGTTTTATTGGTTCAACTTCCGGCTCTAAAAATGGCGTTTTCGGGAGGTCGAATGGTTTATGCTGCCGACCGGCTAGTTTTTGTTCCAGCACTGCATTTTTGTGCAGCAGTTCATCCATCTGGGCGTAAAGGCCTTCTACTTCCCGGGTCAGGTTATCCAGTTTTTTATTTACCGTGGGGTCAAAAGAAGATTCGAGAGCCACTTTACCGGGAGCTGCTACCACATCGGCTTTCCGCTGGTAATTATTAGCGATATAGTTACGAACTTCCGGCAGGTCTTTCAGTTTTACCGATGCCGCCAACGCCACAGCAACCACGCTGAACAGCAATGCGATCCAGGATAACCAATCCCGGCGCGGCGTTCTGGCCTGGAAAACTTCTTCAGGGGTGGCAGCAGTATTGATAACCGCCGTTGCGGTATCGCCTTCAATATCATTCTCTGCCGCAATTACGTTTTCGGTGCCAGCAGTAGCATTATTACGTTTTACGATCGGGTCTTCCTTAATCACCGAATCGGAGGTGAAAAAGCCGCGGGGTTTACCGGAAGCGTCTACGAACTGGGCCACGCCTTTTTTATTGATCTGCTGCAAAGATTTTATAAGGATGATCTTATCGTCTTTATTTAAGCTGCTGATAAAGAATTCAAAATCTTTATTTATCAGGATATCGCTTAAAGCAGTTTCGAAAGTGTTAAGGTCGTATTTTCCTTTGCCAAATTTGTTCTTGAATTTTTCCGAAACATCGTTATAATTCATGAACAGTTTTTTGAAGGCCGCATTTCCTTCAAAATCGTCGAAGGTTTTGCGGGTTTTAAAATCCGACTGGTTGGCCGGAAATTTTTTCCGCGGAAACTTACGGTCGTACACAAATTCAATGGTCCGGAAATTCAGTTTATCTACGGTCTGGTCGAAAAGGGTCTTGTTGCGTTTATCAATGTCAGGATTATTCTGGGCGGAAACCTGAACTATCCCAAACCAGGAAAGCAGCCCAAAAAGAAATAGGATCTTATACATATGTGTTGAGCTTTTTAAAGCTTTATAAATCAAACTGAATAAATAAAGGATTTGCAGGTTTCCTGAATTTCAAAAAAATGTTCTTTTTAAGAGGAACCTTAGATGGTAATTAAAGGCAGACTTCTTCTAAAGCCGCGCGGTTGGCCGCTAAAAACTGGTCAGCAATATCGTTGGTAACCGCCATAGAAACAAACAGGGTTTCGTATTGCGACGGCGCCAGGTACACCCCTTTCTGCAGCATGCTGTTGAAATACCGGCCAAATAATGCCAGGTCGGAGGTCTTTGCCGAAGTGAAATCGGTAACCGGGTTTTGGGTAAAGAAAAGGCTGAACATAGAGCCTACCTGGTTCAGGGTGTAGCTGAGCCCAAGTTCCTGCATGTTAGCTTTTATCCCATTCACCAGTTTGTCCGAAATGCGGTTCAGTTCCGGGTAAAAGGTTTGAGCATTTTCGTTTAAGTAACGGAGCATAGCCAACCCGGCCGACATGGCTATCGGATTTCCGGATAGGGTGCCCGCCTGGTATACCGGACCGGCCGGGGCTACAAAATCCATAATTTCTTTCCGGCCGCCGTAAGCGCCAACCGGCATACCACCCCCGATAATTTTACCCAGCGTGGTCATGTCCGGCATTACATTATACAATTCCTGGGCGCCACCGCGGCTCAGCCGGAATCCGGTCATTACTTCGTCAAAAATAAGTACGATTCCTTCTTTGGTGCAGATATCCCGCAAACCTTTCAGAAAACCCTCCTGTGGAATTACCAGGCCCATGTTGCCAACCACCGGTTCGATAATGATGGCAGCAACCTGGTTTTTAGCCGCATCAACAGCTATTTGAACCGCATTCAGATCGTTGTAAGGAACCGTAATGGTATCCTGGGCTACGCCTTTGGTTACGCCCGGGCTATCGGGTACGCCTAAGGTAATGGCGCCGCTGCCGGCAGAAATCAGGAAAGAATCGCCGTGGCCGTGGTAGCAGCCTTCAAACTTTATGATCTTATCGCGGCCGGTAAAGCCGCGGGCTACCCGGATGGCCGACATGGTAGCTTCCGTTCCGGAATTTACCATCCGCACTTTTTCCACCGATGGTACCATTTCAATAATTAGTTCGGCCATTTCTACTTCTTTCCGGGTAGGGGCGCCAAAAGAGAAGGAGTTCGGTAAGGCTTCCCGAATAGCAGTTTCCATAAATTCCGGAGCATGGCCTAAGATCATGGGTCCCCAGGAATTGATCATATCTATGTAGTGGTTGCCGTCTTCATCGGTTAAGAAAGCGCCTTTGGCCGATTTCATGAAAACCGGATGGCCGCCAACCGCCCGGAAAGCCCGCACCGGCGAATTTACCCCACCGGGAATTAGGTTTAAAGCTTTGTTAAATAAAGTATCTGAAGTTGAAATATTTAAATTTTGCATGGAAACGAAAAAATTATCGGTTATAATTTCAACCCGAAAATTAACATTAAAAACCGGTAAGGAAAATTAACCGGCCAATTCTTATTCTTTTTAGGTTGATTTTTTTAGATACCCGGCTTTAAGACTTTTCAAACACTTTTTACCAGACTGCAGGCTCCATAATTGAAACTTAAATTTTTAAGCTAATGCGTTTAAAAAGCAAATTCTCCTTAGCACAAAGTTTAAACCCTGCGCTAAGGAGAATTAAAATCAGGAGCCATTTAAAAATAGGATTCATTTCTCCCGGCCTGTCAGGGGACAGGCCGGGGATTAAGCGCTACTGAGAATCAAAAATAAATTTAAGAATGGCTTACTTCGAAACCGGGTTAATAACCTGCAGCTGGCCTTCTTCCAGTTTCACGATGGGTACAAACTGGTTATCGCGGCCGTTCTGGTAATTCATGCCCTGGAAAACGGCGCCGGAAACGGTAGTCATTTGGGGTAAAAAAGTCTGAAATCGGGTGCCGTAAGCATTTAGTAAATTGCCGAACTGGTAAAGCATTTCGAAGCCGGAAAATGCGTATTGCGATGGGGGAATGGCATAAGCATTTCTGAATTTTTTCCGGAAACTGCGCACTGCCGGCTGCGAACGATCGGCATATTTAGGGTATATAAAATAGATCTCCAGCGCATCTAACTGCTGAATGCTGAGCTGCGGCAATTCCAGCCAGCTTTCTTTGGCAATAATGGGCAGTTTCTGGTTCTGGCTTTCTACCTGGCCGGTGGTGGCCACGGCGGCCGGCAAATTATCGGAAACCACCATTAAATGCCCCAGCGTTTTCAGATCCAGGTTCTGGTAAATAGCCATTACGTTGGGGTTCTTGGTGGTATTTACTTTCTTGTAGAATTTAATTTTTCCGCCCCGCAATTCGTATTGTTTTTTATAAGCCCGGGCAAAAAGCGTATCGTCTTTGGTATTTTCAAATATCAGGCCGCCGGTTTTTATTTCGAAGTTATCATAGGCAAAATCAGCCGCCCGTTGGGCCCTGGTTACTACCGAAGATTCGAATAAATAAAAGAACGGGTTCCCGTTAACTACCTCCAGATCTTCGGAAAGCGGGTTTAATACGTTAACCTGGTTGGCCTGGGCAAACCGGGAGGTTTGTTTGGCGGTAGCTTTATAAACCGGACCGATCACCAGATCCATGGTTTTTAGTTCGGGTAATTTAAAGAGCTGATTAACGGAGGCCGTATCGGTGCCGGCTTCGTACGTAAAGAGGTTAAGCTTAATATTATTTTTAGCCAGCGAATCCTGGGCCAGTTTCATGCCGGCAAAAAGGTCGGCGGCAAACTGGTTTTTGCGTCTGGTGGCAGCATCGGCATTCAAAGAAAAGGGGAGAAGCACCGCTACGTTGTATTCATTCTTTTTCCGGTTGGCCGAAATGGCGTCCGGGTTATAAACGGCTTTATCCAGGTCGAATTTCTTTACCAGATCTTCCAGCATCCGTTTATCTTCTTCGGCATACCAGCCGGCCACTAATTTATCGGCAAAGGTTTTAGCCAGCATCTCATCGTTCGGGAATTGCTGCACCAGGTTTTTAAACTGGTTCTTATCGGAAAGCGAATACAGATAAGACCGTTCCAGGGCCTGAGCGTCTGGCTTGATAAAATCCGATTCAATAACCTGGAGGTTGGTAAGCGCTTTTTCGTAATCTTTCTGGTCGAAGGCAAGTTTGGCAATTAAGTAATAGGCTTCTTCTATGTTGCCCCACTCCGGAAAAGCAGAAATAAGCTGTTGCAACATGCCATTAGCCTGGGGTATTTTATTGGCTTTAGTGGCCGCTACGGCGTATAAATAGCTGGCTTCCGGTTTACGCGCCACATTCTGGCCGCCATTGGCCAGCGGCAGCAATTCGGCCATGGCCAGTTCGTACTTTTTCTGATCAAGCAAGATCCGGCCATTCTGGTACCGCGTTTCCTGCTCCGGCGTTTGCGCCAGCGCCGCCGGTCCAGATCCAAGCAGGCTGATAATTAAAAGTAAAAACGGTATCTTTTTCATCGGAAAAACTAAACGGATTTGAAGATTTGGAGATTTGAAAATGGAAGCAAAAATGCAAATTTGGAGATTTGAAGATTGTAAATTTGAAAATGAAAGCAAAGATCGCAAGATAGCAGTTTTAAAGTAATGCTTTCTCCGAACCGAACTTACTCTCTATTCCATTCAAAGAAAATATTTATAAACCGAACTGGTTCGCATGCGAATCATTAAAATTTCCCAATCTTCAAATTTCCCAATCTTCAAATTTTCAAATTTTCAAATTTTCAAATCAAAAATTACTCCCACTCAATGGTAGCCGGCGGTTTGGAGCTGATGTCGTAAACAACCCGGTTCACGCCTTTTACTTTATTAATAATGTCGTTCGAAACATCGGCCAGGAACTCATACGGCAGATGGGCCCAGTCGGCGGTCATGCCGTCTACGCTGGTTACGGCCCGCAGGGCTACTACCCGTTCGTAGGTCCGTTCGTCGCCCATAACGCCTACGCTTTGCACCGGCAGTAGCATGGCGCCGGCCTGCCAGGTTTCGTTGTAAAGCCCCGATTTCTTCAGGTTGGAAATAAAGATGTGGTCTACTTCCTGCAGGATGGCTACTTTTTCCGGGGTAATATCGCCTAAGATCCGGATGGCCAGACCCGGACCCGGGAACGGATGGCGGCTCAGGATATTTTCGTCTAAATGCAGGGTTTTGCCTACCAGCCTTACTTCGTCTTTAAACAAGGGTTTTAAGCGGTTCCACTACTTTCAGCTTCATGAAATCGGGCAGGCCGCCCACGTTGTGGTGACGATTTTATGGTTACGGAGGTACCTTTTACCGAAACCGATTCGATCACATCCGGATAAATAGTGCCCTGCGCCAGCCATTTGGCATCTTCCACCAAATGCGATTCGGCATCGAAAACCTCAATAAAGACTTTGCCGATGGCTTTGCGTTTTTGTTCCGGATCGGTGAGGCCTTGCTAATGCCGCGTAAAATTGTTCTTTCGCATCTACGCCTTTCACGTTCAGACCCATGTGCTGGTAGCATTCCAACACAGTTTCGAATTCGTTTTTCCGAAGCAGGCCGTTATCTACAAAAATACAGTACAGGTTTTTGCCGATGGCCTGGTGAATAAGCATGGCCGCCACGCTGGAATCTACCCCGCCGCATAAGCCCAGAATCACTTTATCGTTGCCGATCTTTTGCTTCAGATCCGCCACCGTTGCCTCCACGAATTGGTCAGGGGTCCAGTCCTGGGAGCAACCGCAGATGTGCACCACAAAATTGCGGAGCAGGGTTTTGCCTTCGGCGGAATGCGTTACTTCCGGGTGGAACTGGATGCCGTAGGTTTCTTCGCCCTGAATTTTGTAAGCGGCCACCCGCACATTTTCGGTAGAGGCCAGCACTTCAAAATTTTCAGGTATTTCTTTTATGGTATCGCCGTGGCTCATCCAGACGGTAGAATCCAGGGTAATTTCCTTCATCAGGCGGTTGTTGGCGTGCACCTCGGATAGTTTGGCGCGGCCGTATTCCCGGATGGTAGAAGGCAGCACTTCGCCGCCGTTTTCGTGGGCCAGCAACTGGGCGCCGTAGCAAATACCCAGTACCGGAAATTTGCCCAGCATGTTGTCTAAATACGGGTTCGGGTGGTTCTCATCACGCACGGAGCAGGGGCTGCCGGAAAGAATAACTCCTTTTACGTTAGCCGTAATAGGCGGGATCTTATTATACGGGTGAATTTCGCAGTAAACGTTGAGTTCGCGTACCCGGCGGGCAATGAGCTGGGTGTATTGCGAGCCGAAATCGAGGATTAGAATTTTTTCTGGCATGCGCAAAGGTAATAGATGCCGGCGGCTTTTGCCAAATTTTTTGGTAAGTTAGGGAGTTGGCAGTTCCTTTCAGGGTTTTTAAAGGACCGGTTATCCGTTAGTTAAACGTTTATAAACGTTTAACTAACGGATAAAATTTGTTTACAGGAATAAATTGAGTGATATACAGAAGGTTGCTTTAAAGGTCTTCCTGAAAGTAAAATGGGCCTTAAGCCTGTATCCTGAACAAGGGAGGCATCCGGTTATGATGAAGAAGCGATAAATGGCTTTTAAGGCTATATTTTTGTTCTTAAGGTTCAAAATCTGGCTTGGTTTACGCGATAGCTTATATTTCTACTTTCCTGTTTGATAATAAAATATAGTTTGTATATTGAATTATATGCCCGCAAAACAGGCAGAATCTAAAAAAAAACGGTATCGAATCCGCCCCAAAAACCTCCGTACATAGTGGGGATAAACGTAGTTATTACGTATATACACTAGTTGGTGTGCATCTAAATAATGAAAGATACAGAGCTTAAAAATACTGACCCAGAAGACATTGAAGACTTGCTTGTAAAAGTAGAGAAGTCGTTTGGCATCAAATTCCATTCACGTGAGCTTGCTCACGTGCTAACATTCGGAGAAATGTGCGACCATATCAAAAGCAAAATTCGACTAGTAAATGCTAAAGATTGTACAACACAGCAAGCCTTTTACAAATTACGGAGTTCAATAATAAATAATTTACAGATTGAAAAAGAGAAATTAACTCCTGATACTTTACTCGCGGACTTTTTGCCTAGAAGAACGAGAAAAAAAGCGATAAAGAGAATTGAACAAGATTTGGGTTACAAGTTGCCAATTTTAAGACCACCTCATCTCTTAACAGGCTTTCTTACACTTTTCTTAATAGCTGCTATTGTTGGACTATTTTTCAACTGGCCGTTTGGGCTGAGTGGACTTGCACTTGCAATTAGCGGATTATGGGTTGCAAATAAAACAGGAAACGAACTTGATTTAAAAACAGTTGGACAACTTTCTGTAAAAATGACAAGAGAAAATTATTTGAACTCTCGACGCAACCCAAACAGCTACAACGATAATGAAATTGAAAAAGTCTTGACTGATTGGTTTAGCGATGAGTTAGCTATTGATAAATCTAACCTAACCAAAGAAGCTCGGCTCAATTGAGGAAAAAATAAAAAGCACGATACGCCAACAAGGTATATAAACCATACTTCGGCTTCGCCTCGTCCGCTTCATATACTAGACGTAGTGCATTAATAAATAGAACAGGAAGAATTTAAGGATATGAATTACTCTTACACTTTGGGAGAAATTGTGGAAGTTGAATTGGCTGGAAATTGGATAAAAGGTAAAGTTATTTATTTAGAGAAAATTGGAAGTCTATCTACAGATTTTGAATGGATGAAAAAAAGCCGATTTAAAAGGAATGTGCATCCAGTGGTTAGACAAAGAATTTGCTTTTTCATTACTCTCAACTAATTCTGATAAAAGTGATTTAGCAGATTACATTCAGATTGAAGACAACTTTGAAGAAGAAGTAAGAAAAACGAAACCACAACCACACCTATAGCGCATTAAAACGCGCCATAGCCTAGTCCGTTATCAGGCATACAAAAAAGTACAAAATTTCGTATATTAGTATGAATGAACTAATAGAATGAAAAATCAGGAACCTATCCTACTCGACTTTGTAATTGACAAATTGACTAATTCAATCCAGAACACAATTTCTGGCGACAGCTTCCAAACCGAAGTCCTACGGCTGACTATCAAAGACCTGAAGAAGATAACCAAGAAGAATAACTGGAACTTCAACTGGAAATCCGAACTTGCCGACAATGCAAAGGAAATCTATAAACTTACAATTGTAAATAATTCAGATATAGTTCAGGGACTTCTAAGTATTTCAATAGAATCAGACCATATTCTGATGAACCTACTTGAAAGTGCCCCGTTCAACATTGGACAGGAAAAGCTATATGAAGGGGTAGCAGGGAACTTAGTTGCATATGCCTGCAAAATATCTTTTCAGCGCGGGTTTGACGGATATGTCGCTTTTACAGCAAAAACGAACCTGATAAAGCATTACGAAAAAACCTTAGGCGCATTTCACATCGGGAGAAACAGGATGATAATTCCAGCTGAATCAGCTAAAATATTAGTTGAAAAGTATTTTAAGCAATAAAAATATGGGACATATAAAAGAACCAAAAGGGGTAGACTTTATCATTGAGAGCAAGCCTCTTACTGACGAGGATAGAAAAGCAATAAGCGATTTTATTAGTAAAGACAAGAAAAAACTGTCAGCAAAGAAAAGTTCAGCTAAAAGAATATTGCCAGACCAGATAAAAAAACGCGTCCGCCAACAATAACTAAAAACCATTAAAACGCTTTTTAGCAGAGCTGTTGACAGAAACAATATTATAAACGCCTAAATACTAACAAGTTAAGCCGCAGCTTACTTTTTTAAGCTAAAATCCTGCCGTTTCGCTTGCATTTCAATTAAAACGTAACGTATCTTTGCACCGGCAAATCGGTACGACCAGCTCCTGCTGAACTCCCCCAGGACCGGAAGGTAGCAAGGGTAGGTGGTTGAGCGGTGCGATATCGGTTTGCTATTTTTTTTTGCCCTTTACCCAAGGCTTTCCGCCGCAAAAACTTTTCTCCTTCCTGCCGTTTTCCCCGATATTAACCGTAGCTTTGCGGCCGGAAAACTATTCATTCAAAGCATATGAAATTCTTTGTAGACACCGCAAACCTGAACGAGATCCGCGAAGCGCACGACCTGGGCGTTTTAGATGGCGTAACCACCAACCCAAGCCTGATGGCCAAAGAAGGCATTAAAGGCTACGATGCCGTAATGGCCCATTACAAAGCGATCTGCGAAATTGTGGACGGCGACATCAGTGCCGAAGTTATTGCCACTGATTACGACGGCATGATCTCCGAAGGCGAAAACCTGGCCCAGCTGCACCCCAACATTGTGGTGAAAGTGCCTATGACCAAAGAAGGCGTAAAAGCTATCCGGTATTTCAGCCAGAAAGGAATTAAAACCAATTGCACTTTAGTATTCTCTGCCGGACAGGCTTTATTAGCCGCCAAAGCGGGTGCTACTTATGTATCGCCATTCGTGGGCCGCTTAGACGATATCGCAACCGACGGCATGCAGCTGATCGAACAGATCGTGGCCATTTATGCCAACTACGGTTACCAGACCCAGGTTTTAGCTGCCTCCGTACGACACGTAATGCACCTGATCCAATGCGCAGAAATCGGCGCCGACGTGGTTACCTGCCCGCTTAGCGTAATTACCGGCCTGCTAAACCACCCGCTTACCGACAGCGGCTTAGCCAAATTCCTGGCCGATCATAAAAAAGTGAACGCTTAAGCCGAAGGCTTAAGAATTAGAAATTATGAATTAGAAATTAGAAATTATTTTTATGCCTTTTAGGCAATTACTGCAAAGAATAATTTCTAATTTCTAATTTCTAATTCGTAATTAAAAAAAATGTATATCATCAAAGTAAAAGGCAAGGCGAAGATCCCGGATTATATCCAGTTGCGCGATGAAAATTTCGTGCTGATCGCTTATTTCCGGTCCGACCGGCCTTTGAAAAACCTGGATCGCTATGGGCTGGAAGGGAAAGAAGAGGCGCTGGCGGCTTTAATAGAATCGCTGGCTTTCGGCAAATTGCAGAAACTGGAGCTTTAAGATTTATTCATAATTTCCAGGTTTTCAGCTGTTATTTATCCGGTAGTTTTAACTTATTCTATTATTACTGAAGTTTTTTTACCTTGAAAAACGGTAGCATTTTCTACGGAAAAAGTCGGGATAAATCAGCATAATTTTGAATTTCCGGGATAATTTTCAAATCTTCACTTACTCAAAATTTTTATCTCACCAAATTAATGAAAGAAGAAATCTCTACAAACCCGGTTGTTAGCCTGCGCGACGTAATTGTAATGCAGGACGTACAAACCGTGCTGGAAAGGATCTCTTTCGATATTGAAAAAGGCGAATTTGTGTACCTGGTGGGCCGCACCGGCAGCGGTAAAAGTTCGCTTTTAAAAACCCTTTACGCCGATCTGCCCTTACACAGCGGCCAGATGACGGTTGCCGGGTATAACCTGGCCAAATTATCCCGAACCAAAGTTCCTTATTTAAGAAGAAAAGTAGGTATTGTGTTCCAGGATTTCCAGTTGCTCTTCGACAGGAACATTACTGAAAACCTGACCTTTGTTTTGAAAGCCACCGGCTGGAAAGATAAAAAGAAAGTTAAAAACCGGATTTCGGAAGTATTGATGCAGGTTGGGTTAGATGCGGCTGCAACCAAAATGCCGCACCAGCTTTCCGGCGGGGAGCAGCAGCGCATTGTAATTGCCCGCGCCCTGCTGAACGAACCCCTCATTTTATTTGCCGATGAGCCTACCGGTAACCTGGACCCGGAAGTTACCCGCGGCATTCTGAAATTATTCCAGGAAATTAACCGGTCCGGAACCGCTATTCTGATGGCTACCCACAATTACGAACTTATCAAAGAAAATCCGGGCCGCATCCTGAAGTGCGAAAACGGCCGTATCTACGATTCTAACAAAGATAATTTCACGTTGCGGAATGGTTTCTGAGTTATCGATCCTTATTCCCATTTACAATCAGGACGTAATAAAGCTGGTTCAGGACCTGCTGGCCCAATGCCGGGAACTTACTACCCGCTTCGAAATTGTTTTATACGACGATGCTTCTAAAGAAAAATACCGCAAACTGCACCGGCCTTTAAACCTGGAGCCGGAGATCCGGTACGTGGAGCTGCGTGAAAATATTGGCCGGGCCGCCATCCGCAACCGCCTGGCCCAGGATGCAAATTATTCCTACCTGCTTTTCCTGGATAACGATAGCGCTTTGCCCGACAACCAGTTTGTAAAAAGGTATTGGGAAAGTAATAACCACGATGCGGCCGATGTAATAATTGGCGGAACGATCTACGAAGATGATCCACAGTCCGATGCCTTTATGCTGCGCTGGACCTACGGCAAAGAGCGGGAAGAAAGAACGGCAGCCCAACGGTCTGAACACCCGTATCAGAGCTTAACGCTGAATAATATTCTTATAAAGAAGGCCACTTATTTAATGTTTCCGCTTAGCACGGCCTTAAATGGTTATGGCCACGAAGACACCAAATTTGGCTGGGAGCTGGAAAGGGCAGGAATACCCATAAAACACGTCGACAACCCGGTAATTCATTTAGGCTTAGAAGTGGCTTCCGACTTTTTAAAGAAGACCAAACAAGCCGTTAAAAACCTGTACCAGCTCTACCTTACCGAAGAGAATCTGCCGGCTACCAAACTGATTACCAGCTATGAATTACTTAAAAAGGCGCGATTAAGGCGGGCTTTTTTATTTTGCTTTCAGCCCATGAAAGAGCTGGTGCTGGATAACCTCCGGTCGCCGGAACCCAGCCTGAAGTATTTTGATCTTTACAAACTTTATTTATTCACCAAACAGGCGGTTGGTACTGGTGGTAATGAATCATAAAAAAACTCAGCCCGGAAAACCAGGCTGAGTTTTTTGTTTCGTGCAGATACCGTTCTATTTGCGATCGTCGGTTCCGTCTACTTTATCTTCGCCCTTTTTGTAAAGGTCTTTGGTTTCGGAACCTACTTTTTTGGCCGCATCGCCAACTTTGGAGCCGGCTTTTCCAGCAGCTTCGCCGGTATTTTCAACGCCTGATTTGGTGGCGTCTTTAACGTTTGAGCCAACTTTAGAGGCCGTATTGCCGGTTTTGCTGGCCGTTTTCATGGCAATGTATTTTGTTTTGGCTTTACCTATTTCGTATTTATCTTTATCAGAAAGCTGAGCCTGAATGGCATTTTTACGGTTGTCTAATTCGTTCCAGCTTTGCTCTACTATTTGCCAGTCGGCGTTAGTATAATTGCTTTTATTATTTTCTACCGTTTTTACAAAGTTCTCGTAAGCCGCCCGGATATTGGCAGGCGTTAACGAAGAAAGATCCGTGGCGTCGTCTTTAATAGTAAGTAATTCCTGGCGCATGGTACCGGCGCGGCCGTAAGAAGTATAGGTTTCGCGGCGCGTTTCCCAATTGGTATTATAGCGGGTTCTCAAAGATTCCAGCTCGGCCCGGCGGGCTTCATCGTAATCGGCAGAATATTTTTCTACGTTGGCCCACCGTTCGTTATAGGCAGTTTCCCGGTCAGAAAGTTCTTTGTTCCAATCACGTTGGCTGTCATACACGTAAGCCGTATCGCGGTCGGCTTCTTCTACAAAGGTACGATAGTTGGAAAAAGCTTCGTCGCTTTCTGCGGTAGTAGAGGTGTTGGTGGTGGTGGTTGTTTCTTTTTCAGTACGGCTGCAGGCAGCCGAAGCAAATAATAATCCGGAGGCAATCAAAAGGGTGAACACATTTTTGCTCAGGTTACTTTTCATAGTTTACTTTTTTAAATGGAAAAATACTATATCCGAAAATTCGGATTCGCCTATATAACGGGAGTTAAGTTGCTTTGTTTCAGGAGAAGTACAATCGAAAGTTCTAAAGCCCGAAAAGCAGCTTTATTAAAATTCAGTAAAAAGCCGGCTAAGTACCAGAAAATCAATTTATAACCAGCGGCTGGTTAGGCCTTTCCAGAATTGAGAGGCATCAGGAGAAGCTTTCAGGGCCAGGATCAGGATGCTGTAAATGCTAAGAATAAATACGGATCTTAGCGCCAGGTCCAGGAAATTGTTTGGTAATACCGGTATAAGCAAAGAAGCGGAATACACTGCCACCGCAATACCCAGGATCAGCAAAGAACGCCAGCCAAAGGGCTGCATCTTAAAAATTACCCATACAAAGATCAGCCGGGCCAGGTTTATGGCAATAATTGTAAGCATGGAAGCCAGCGCAGCGCCTTCTATTCCAAAAAGCGGAATAAAGATCATGTTGGTAACCACCGTAATAATGGCCAGTAAGGCATTGAAAAGCAGGTCGTAGCGGTATTTTTCGGAAGTAAGTAAAATTACGCCGTTCAGGCCGGTAGCCATATCGAAGATGCGGGCCAGCCCAATAAAAAAGAACACGTATTTTCCTTTGCGGTAAACTTCGGGCATAAAGGAAAAGATGTTATCAATGTTCGCCCAGATCCCGATAAATAGAAGGCACCCCAGTACCAGGTTTATGGAAGTTACCCGTTTATAGATACTTTCCATGGCCGGCAAATTATTGGTGCTCCAGTAGTCGGCAACCTGCGGTCCTACAATTTTAAGAATAGAAGAGGCCGGAATCCGGATGGCGCTGGTAACAAAAAAAGCGATCTGAAAAATACCCACTTCCCCCAGACCCAGGTAATTCAGGATCATGAGGGTATCTATGTTGTTGTTGAGGGTGGTAGAAATATTGCCAATAAACGAAAACAGGCCGTAATTCAGAACTTCTTTTATTGGTATTACCTTAAACGCCTGCCGGGTAGGCTTAATAAAAAACTGCTTTAGAAAAATAATGTAAGCGGTAAGCACCAAAGAAGTAGCGCAGTTAATGCCGATGTACAACAAAACAAAATTTTCGAAATCCAGCCAGCCAAAGGCGTAGAACGAAATGGCAACGGTAGTTAAAATGCGGAGCAGAAAATCCTGCACAAAAGACGGCACTACCGATTTGTACAGCGATTTTAAATAGGCATCCTGCAGGTTATAAAGCAGCGCGAAAAAGGCCAGCAAAATAATGTAGTAGTAATATTTAAGCAGTACTTCGGCTTCGTGCGGGGCGTAGTACTTTAAAACAACTGGCTTGAATAAAACAAACAGGAGGGTAATAATCGCAAAACCCAGCAGCGGCACCAAAAGCAACATAAACAGAAAACCCTGATGCTGCCTTTCTTTATCGCGGAAAAAAGGGAAAAATTTAAAGGATACGCTGGTAAAACCCAGGGCGGAAAACTGGGCAAACATGCCGGAAACCGCTATAAGCAACTTGGTTAAACCAAACTGATCGGGGGAAAAAAAGTTGGGGAACAGCAATAAGGTATTTACATAACCCAACCCCATGCCGGCATACGAAATAATGGTGTTCTGAATGCCCTGTCGCTTAATTATGCCCACGTAATATTGCTCTCTTGAACCGGCAAATTACGGAAAAATCCGGCCGGTATGGGTGCTGATTTTCAGATTCTGGATTGAAAGATCTCCATTATTTCTTTTCCCGTTTTAAAGCCGCTTTGCAACCTGTTCAATTCCTGCATAATGCTTTCGAAAACGGCCAGCCCATTATGGGTATTCAGTTCTGAAAAGTTTTCGTTATGCCACAACAAGCCTAAGCAGCCGCCAAATTTTCTGACTTCTTCCAGCATGGGTTTTATGGCCTCCGGAATTTCTCCGGCCGGAAGCTGCAGGTAATTCGGGTGCCATAGCGTAGCATCCATCAGGTTAAGCGGAATCTCCAGAAAAAGGGTAGGGTTTCAGGTTTAAAAAGTCAAAAGGGCGGAAGGGGAAACAATAGCTGTTCCGGAAACCAAAATGTTCGGCAAAACCAAGGGTACAATCGTACCCAATTTTCGCCTCAGCTAAAATCCCTGGTGTTTTCTTTGGATCATAGCATAAATAATGAAAGCGGTTGCCGGTAATTTTACCAGGAATTCTAGCTATTTCGGCTTTAAATTGACCGGCATTTTCGGCCGTACCGAAACTGCCATGAATACCGTTCTCAAATCCCTGGGTAGCTAATTGGGTTAATTTTTGGCTGTATTTCGAGGCTTGCAGGTCATAATCGGCGTTGGGGTGTTGCTGATATTTGCCTTTCTGCGGAAGCCAGAAAAAGGTGGAAACCGCCCCGAATCTTCTGACCGCTTCCATTACTTTTTCTACATTATCCCAATGGTCGTGGCCGGTTAATTTCCGGAATCCCAGGTTTAGGAAGCTGACAATATTTCCTTTCAATAATTGCTTTTTCCCTTCCACTTTCCAGGCGCTTTCCAACCGGTCTATGTCGTGCGACAGGAACGTAACAAACCCGGAATTTCCCCAAGCCTGGCTTTTTAATTCCAGGTTATAGGCTTTTTCCAGAGCTGATTTTAGAATATCGAAATAGTAATTAACTACCGGCGTGGTTACAAAATTATGTTTGCTTTGCAGGCTTTCCGCGTAGGGAAAGCGGCCGAACCGGTCGCGGACTTCGGAGTAATACTCCTGCCAGCCGCTCAGAAAATAAAAAGCCCCGGCAATAATGTCGGCGTTAATAAGTACCTGCCCGTTTTCGGTTTCTGAAAGCAGTTCTTTGTTTTTTGGCGGGAAAAGAAAAGGAAGATTTTTGCCTTGCCAGATATGCCAGGAAACCTGTTCCGGAAAGGGTATCGTTTTCTCAAAAAAAGGCATTCCGCCGGCATCAATTACTACCTTACTTTCCTGGATTTCGCAGTAATCAACCAGCAGCTCCCGGGCCTCTGGGTAGATTGAACAAAAGTGCCGCCATACATGATCGAAAACGTGGAAAGAAGAAAGCATGCCGGTTTTTAAGCGTAAAAGGATACCGTTTTATCCCTGCAAATTAACAGATAAAATGGTATCCTTTTGTATGAACTTAAATGGCTGGCAATTATTGCCACCTTATTGAATAAATACCGGCCGGATCAGGTTTTCGAAAGTAAAGATCTCATCCCATTTTTCCTGGGTCACCACTTTGCGTTCCAGTACCGCAATTTCATGGATCGATTTCCCGGTCAGTAAGGCTTCTTTAGCCATTTCCGAAGATAGTTCGTACCCTAAAACCGGGTTGAGCTGGGTTATTATGCCAATGCTGTTCTTTACCATGTTTTCGGTATGGGCAGGATTGGCGGTAATGCCTACCACGCATTTTTCGCGCAGGGTCTGGCAGGCATTGGTCATATAGGTAATGGAAGTAAACAAGGCAAAAGAAATTACCGGCTCCATTACGTTCAGTTGCAATTGCCCGGCTTCGGCCGCCATGGTAACCGTGAGGTCGGCGCCGATTACGTAGAATGCAGTCTGGTTTACCACTTCCGGAATTACCGGATTTACTTTACCCGGCATAATTGAAGAACCCGGTTGCATGGGCGGCAGGTTGATTTCATAAAAACCACAACGGGGCCCGGAAGAAAGCAGGCGCAGGTCGTTACAGATCTTGGAAATTTTTACCGCCGTTCTTTTTAATACGCCCGACAATTGCACATAAGCGCCGCAGTCTGAGGTGGCTTCGATCAGGTCGTGCGCCAGGAATAATTTAAGGCCGGTAATGTTGCTTAAATGCTTGGTAACCAGTTCGGCATAACCGGGAGGGGCATTTACCCGGGTACCGATTGCTGTGGCGCCCATATTGATCTCAGAGATCAGGTTTTTGCTGTCTTCAATGCGCAATAATTCCTCCCGAAGGTTGGTAGCAAAGGCAGCAAATTCGTCGCCCATGCTCATGGGAACGGCATCCTGTAACTGGGTGCGGCCCATTTTTAAAACGTTTTGAAAACTTATTCCCTTATCCGCAAAAGCATCGGCCAGTTCGCCCAGTTCGTGGCTGTAGGAAGTAAGTTTATTAATTAACGCGATCCGGAAAGCCGTAGGATAAGCATCGTTGGTAGATTGCGAACAGTTAACGTGGTTGTTGGGGTGGCAGAAGTCGTAGTCGCCTTTCTTTTTACCCATCATTTCCAGGGCAACGTTGGCAATTACTTCGTTGGCGTTCATGTTTACCGAAGTTCCTGCCCCGCCCTGGATCATATCAGTCAGGAAGTGGGTATTAAATTCTCCGTTTATAACCCGATCGCAGGCTTTGATAATAAATTCCGCCAGGGTTTTATCCAGTACGCCCAAATCGCGGTTGGTCATGGCGGCGGCTTTCTTTACGAAACCCAGGGCCTGCACAAAAATGGGCTCAACATTTATGGGAATTCCCGTAATGTTGAAATTTTCCAGGGCTCTTAAGGTCTGGATGCCATAATAAACATTGTCGGGAAGTTCGCGTTCGCCCAGAAAGTCGTGCTCTATGCGGGTATCGATCATGAGATGGAAAGATTGGCTTAATCGCTAAACGCGCAAGCTGATGGATTGTTTTACCAATACGAATATCTCACAGAAACTAATTAATTTAAGTGAAGGAAATTTAAAATTACCCGCATGGTGGTTCGGAAAGAAACTTATGAGCAATAAGTAAAGAGATCACAAGTTTCTTCCAAAATGATCTTAATTGTAATTAAAGGTAAAATTAACTTGCTACTTAACCCATGTAACCCTCAGCCTCAGAAGCTAGCGGATTATTTCAAACCACCCTTTATACGTTCGGTTATCTTTTAATTTCAGGTGGTAATAATACGTGCCTCCTGAAAAATCTTTGCCAGACCAGTTATTCCGGTAATCTTTGGTTTGGTAAATTTCTTTTCCCCAGCGGTTAAATAACTTTAATTCGTTACCCGGATACAGGTGAATGTTTTCAATAAAGAAAAAATCGTTCTTATCGTCGTTGTTCGGCGTAATTACATTGTAAACCACTATATCATTTACAAAGCTCACGCACGAAATATTGGTCCAGGAACTTAAGCCATTAGGGCTGATAGCTTTTACGCGGAAGCACTGGCTAAAACCCTGCCCGGCAATATTCGGCAGATTAACCAAAGAATCTGAGCCTTTGGCGGTAAGTATTTTTTTAAACTCTCCATTATCCGCCTTTCCGTAAACTTCATAAGCAGAAACCCCATTTGTCCGCCAGCCGCGATAGGTGTTCCAGGAAAGGGTAACGGTTTTGGTTTTTTCCTCAGCCACCGCGGTTAACTTCATGGTATTATGCATAAGGGTGCGTCGCACAACCGTGCCGCATTCATTCTGGCTTTCTACTAAATATTCGTAGATCTTCTCCGTCGTAACCAATCCCTGATCGGTAAAAGTAGTGGTTGAAGTTGGCAGGCTTGCTATTTTCTGCAGGGAATTTGCCACGCCGGCTTCCCGGCGGTACAGGTCTAAATTTTTAGTATTCACCCCATTTCCGGTCAGGTTAAATTTCATCTCTACATTCCTGTCGTTTGCTTCCGAAGTGGAAATTACGGTTAGCAGGGGTTCTGAAATATCCAGGTTTGCGGTAAGATTGAAGGCACTTCCAATGCAATTTCCGGAAGACGTTTCTACAACCTGAATTTGCTTGTCGCGGGTATTGTCGAAGTCCACATAAATGGTATTGCTTCCATTGCCCGAGGTAATAACGCCCCCGTTAACCTGCCACTGATAGGTTGATCCCGGCAAACCGCTAACGGAATAAACAAGATTTGTTTGGTTATCCGGACAAATTATAGTCGGACCGTTTATGGTTAACGTGCCCGGTAACGGCGTGGCGGTAATTTGTTTTGAAATGGTACGGCCGGGGCAGCCAAAACTGTTGGTTTCTACAACCGAAAGGGTGTAGGTTCCGGCAGGGGGCAGGTCAATTTTTACTTCATTGTCGGTATCCGGTAACAGGTTCCCGTTAAAGGTCCAGGCGTAGGTTGAGTTTGGAGGCCCATTTAGCGTGTAAGTATTTTGTACTGAAAGGGCACATGCACTGGAAACCCCGTTTATCGCCAACGTAGTATCGGGCGAAGGATTAATGGTGACGGTGAGGGTGTCGGAAACCCCGAAACAGAATGCCAGGTTGGTCGTGCTGGTTTCCGTTACCAGTAATTTGCCAATTCCCGGCGCGTGCCAGTTAACGCTTATGCCTGCCGAAGAGGGATTAGGCGAAGTAATGGTTCCACCAAAAACCTGGTAGGTATAAAAGGAACCGGTAGTGGTTACCGGCGTTTGGTAATGGATATTTTTGGCTTCGTAAAAACAAAGCTGCGTAGGGCCGGCCGGTTTCTGCGTGATCAGCAACTGGTTTATAATAACGTTAAACGAAACGGTATCGGAAGAGCAGCCAAAACTATTAATGGTGTAAGCCTGAATTTTTCCGTTGCCGGTTGGTCCCCAGTCTACCGTTATGGCCGGAGTGCCCTGACCGGAGGTAATGGTTCCTCCCTGAATGAGCCATTGGTAATTAGATAACCTTGGAGCAACCATCCGGTAATTTACGCCAACTACGCCCGGGCAAACCGAAGGGCTTCCGGAAATGCTATCCATTAAGGGCCGCGGATTGATAGTTACAATTACCGAATCTGTTTTGGCACAATTGGTAGCCGTGGAAGTTACCGTCAGGTAAAGTTTAACCGGTAAAACCGAAGCGGTATTATTCAACCCCGTAAAAACGGTTTGGGCCGAAGTTAAAGTACTTAACCCATTCGCGGCAGCCCAGCTATAAGTATATCCCGGTAAAGCTGGGGTCCCGATCACCACAGATTCATCCGCACAAATAACTTTATCCGGACCTGCATCCAGAATAATTGCCGGGTTAACCGTTACCAGAACCTGATCGGAAGTTACGCAGCCGTAATATGTAGAAGTAACGGTATACAATTGCGTGACCGGGGAACTGGTATTATTCAGCAGGGAAAAAGAAGGGTTTGCGGCTGTAGTTGAAGATAAGCCAATAGCCGGCGACCAGGAATAAGTATAGCCGCTGGTAGAACCTGTACCCAGCCTGGTACTGTCGCCCGAACAAAGTATTACATCGTTACCGGCAATAGAAATTGGTAAAGGATTTACGGTTACCCGCACGCTGGTCGTATCGATACAATTTAAGCTGTTGGTTACAGTAAGTTTGTAAGTATGGACAACCGGCAAATTGGTATTGTTGGCTAAGGTTACCGTTGGATTTGAATTGGTGGCCGAAGATAACCCCGAAACCGGAAACCAGGAATAGGAATTTCCGGCAACCGGCGCCCCACCAATGCTTGTAGATTGACCGGAGCAAATGGTTTTATCCGTACCCGGCAAAGGAACCGGCAGCGGATTAACCGTAACAGTTACCTGATCGATAGTGGTGCAACCAAAATAAGTAGCGGTAAGCGTATAGGTTTGCGTTATTGGCAGGCCGGTATTATTAGTTAAAGAAAACGTTGGATTGGCGCTGGTAGTGCTGGATAAGCCAATGGCCGGCGACCAGGAATAGGTATACCCGGTTTTAGCCGGCACTCCTAAGGTTGTGCTGGCTTTAGAGCAGATCGTTACATCCGGTCCGGCTTCGGTAATTGGTAAGGGGAGGATTTCAACCAAAAAGGAGCTGGTTACAGAACAACCTTCCGGATTCGTTATGGTTAAGGAATATTGTTGTAAAGTAGGCGTTGTTGTATTGTTTACTAAGGTAGCAGTAGGTTGGGCAATTGCCGGATCAGATAGCCCGGTGGTTGGTGACCACAAATAAGAGTTTCCGGCAACAGGGTTAGGACCAATTTGTAAAGGGGCATTCGAACAAGTTGATAGGTTTGGACTATTAAAGAGAACTGGTAACGGGTTAACGGTAACTATTACTTGATCTGTGGTTGAACAGCCTGCTGAACTTGCGGTTAGCGTATAAACGTAGGTTACCGGAGCAGAAGTATTATTGGTTAAAGTTACCGAAGGATTATGACTGGTAGCAGAAGATAACCCGGTTGCCGGTGTCCATAAATAAGACTGTACGTTATTCCCGGCACCCCCAATCCAAGTAAAGCCACCAGAACAAATTGTTTTATCCGGCCCGGCCGAAGTAATGGTTGAGGGCGCCACATTTATAAGTACCGATCCGGTGGCTACACAACCAAAAGCATTCGTTACGGCCAGGGTATAGGTTTGGGTAAAAGCACTAAAATTGCTGGGGTTAACCAACGTTACTGTGGGATTTGCCACCGTAGGATCCGATAAACCGGTTGCCGGCGACCAGAGATACGTATTTCCGGGAATAGCCGGGGCGCCAATAATGGTTGGCTCCCCGGAACAGATCTGCTTATTTAATCCCGGAGTAGCTAATACGCTTGGAAAAACTGTAACGGTAACCTGATCGGTTTTGGTACAACCGTAAAAAGTCGAAGTAAGGGTATAAGTTTGGTTTATGGGAAGGTTCGTAGTATTCGGTAGCGTCACCGTTGGGTTGGAAACAGAAGTATTTGATAACCCTATAGCCGGGGACCAAGAATATGTATAACCAGCCGTAGCAGCAATTCCTAATGAAGCACTTGCACCAGAACATATAGAAACATCGGATCCGGCATTGGCAACTGTTTCCGGAAAAACTGTTACATAAGAAGCGCCCGTAACAGAGCAGCCATAAGCATTTGTAACGGTTAAGCTATAAGGAACCGTAATAGGTGAATTGGTTGCATTAGGTAAAGTTACCGTGGGGTTAGGGCTTGTCGGGTCTGACAGGCCGGTGGCCGGTGCCCATAGATACGTCTGGCCCGGAGGCTGGGGAGTATTAATTACCGTGGGGGTATTGGCACATATATCTGGCGTTCCGAAATTATTAATTAAGGCCCGCGGATTAACCGTAAAAATAACCTGATCAGTTGCCGTGCAACCATTAAAAGTAGTTGTTACTGTAAACGTTTGGGAAATAGGCAAATTGGTATTGTTCGGAATAGTAACCAATGGGTTGGAACTGGTGCTGCTGGACAGGCCCACCGCCGGCGACCAGGAATAAGTGTATCCGGGTATGGCCACGGTTCCTATGGATGCACTGGCACCATAACAGACAGCCACATCGGGTCCGGCATTTGCTATAGGCAATGGCTTAGGCGTAAAATTTACACTATTCGTGGAGGAACATCCCAGCGGGTTAGTGGCAGTAACCGAATAATTTCCGGGGTTGGTAACGGAAATACTTTGAGTCGTATGTCCGGTACTCCATAAATAACTGGATCCAGCGGTGGCGGTCAGGGTTACGGGCGCACCCGTGCATAAACTTTGGTTACCGGTTATCTGCACTTTGGCAACGGCATCCAAAATTTCAAAAGTATATTCCCCCCGGTGGATTTCGCCGGATTTCTCAAAATAGGTATATGTTGCATTTACCGGCATCGCAAAAGTTTGCCAGGCGAAAACCGAATTATCCTGCCGTTTTATAATCCTGGCCGAATCGGTGGTGCAGGTTATGGCAGCTGGTTTATAACCTAAGGTATAATTAGCCGTTGCCCCGGCAGCAAAAACGCCAAAATAAGTTGCCAGACCGGGAGAGAATGGAGGAGGCGTGTTGGGGGCGCTGTTTACCCGGTATATGTGGATACCGGTGGCGTTGGTAATATCCTGGGTAAGTACAGTATCGTTAGCTATTCCGGGTAATTTTAGTTTTACCCCTGTCGCGTTAGTGAAATACGTATAGGTGCTGATATCGCCGATAGCTGCCCCTGAAGTCCGCCAGAAACTGCCTGAAAAATTCGTTAAAGAACCGGTAATGTTTAAGGGAGAAAGGTCTGTAACGGTATTACCGCTTCCTTCGTCGAATTTATAGTATCCAACTAAACCGGTGGCAGGAAGAACCAGTTTCCGGCACATGTTATCCCTGATCTGTTGTGCCGTCCGGGCAGTATTCCAGATCCGGACTTCGTCTATTTCGCCCTGGAAATAGTGAGAAGAATAAAGAAAATAATTTCCAATACTTAAAGGAGTAGAAGTGGTTAATATATTATTCGAATGAGTATAATTGGCGCTGTTTTCCAGGTTTCCATCAACCCATATTTCCCATTTATTCAAATTTATAACGCCGGTAACATGGTGCCATTTGCCATCGTTAATGCTGGTGGTAGAGAATCCGGAGGTTTTATAAAGGTTGTTGCCATCACGCCCGTTTATAGAGGCTTTTCCGTTTTGGGTAAGTAATTGGAAGCCCAGATCTGCATTATTATCATATTTGGTGCAGATCATCTGGAGGTTTAAATTCGTAGTTTTAATCCATGCCTCTACGGTAACCTGGTTCGTTATATTCCGGGTATGGGCACCTGCATTTATAAAATTGTTAGCGCCATTAAATTGAAGTGATCTTCCGGAACCGGGCTGATTTTGGGCCTGAAGGTTTAATGCTAAAACAATAAAGAAAAACAGAAAATGAAAAATAGTTCTGGGCAATCGCATGAAAAGATGTATTAGAAGGGATTAAAAGTAAAGTTAAAGAAATTTTGAAATATATAACAAAGCAAGCTTGTTGCTTTTGCTTTCCCAGTTGGTGCCAATGGTTGCATTATAAAATTTCGTTCAGAGGTATACCTGGGGTCTGTTATTCTTTAAGGTCGCAATTTCTTTTAAAAGGGTTGCCTGGATATTAACATTAATAGTTAAGCCGGTGCTTACGTAACCATAATAATCAAAAGTAAAATCACTGTCGCCGAACTGGAAATAAATACCCGTAATGTTCAGCAAAGCATCTTCCAGGTGGATGGAAGAATCAGAGGCAATGATCAGGTCCTGGTTTTTCAGGAACTCAAAGGCGTTTTCAGTTTTTGGGTTCGAAACCATAGCGTTTTTACCCAAAAAGCTTACAAAAGAAAAATCGCGCCAGTCGGCAGGGTGGGGGCGGAAGGTAAAATTCAGCTCCGGAAAATGCTTTACCAGGCTCGAAAAAACCGGTTCTACCTGAATCAGGATGCCGGTAAGGTTAAAGCTCTCCAGGGTTTGTAAAGTTTGGTTGCCATAATATACATCGTCAGGAAGTTCGCGCTTGCCCGGAAAGTCGTGCTCAATGTGGGTTTCAATAATGAGATGGAAATATTTACTTTGTCGCTAAACGCGGCTCAGGGCTTATCTGGCTGAATGGTTCCAAATAAAGGAAAGAATAAGAAAGCTTTCGACTAATCTTTTAACTGCCAAGCAATTGCCGGATCGCCTCCAGGACCAAAACATCGCTATGCCCTTCATATTCGGTTCCAACGGTTGCATTGTAATACGCGGCCTTCGTAAATACCTCCGGACGGTTTTGCTTATAAGCAGTTATTAACTTCAATAATTCTTCCGCTGTTTCAGCATACTGGATTAATCCGTTCTTTACATATCCATAATAGTCGAAAAGGGCGTCGCTTTTGCTAAACCGGAAATATAGGCCGGGAATATTCAATAATGCGGCCTCCAAATGAATGGAAGAATCAGCGGCAATTACCAGATCCTGTTGTTTCAAATATTCAAAAGCATTTTCTGTTTTAGGATTAGAAATCCGGGCATTAGGACCAAGCGCAGTTACAAAGTTAAAGTCCCTTTTATCGTTGGGATGCGGCCGGAACGTAAATTGAATTTCCGGAAAATGCTTAACCACTACTAAAACCGTTTCTTTTAATAATTCATAATCATCCAGCAGCCCGCCGCAAATGGCGGCCTTTTCCACAAGTTTTTTAAAGCTCCTGAATTGCAGAAATTTATCGGCTTTGGGCATCCCGATCAATTTTACGTTGCCGGATATAGGACCGCACTGTTGGTATTTAAGTAATGAATCTTCCCCCTCCAGTAAGCTTAAACTAAATTCAAGAGGCGGAAAAGCAAGGCTTACGCTGGCATGCTGAATGTAAATTGTTGGTATGTCAAGTTTATTAGCGGCTAAAAGCAAAGCCCTGGCATCGTCATTATGATCGTTGGAAAAAATAATAGCCTGAGGGCGGTACTTTTTCAGGTGGGTTAAGTATTGTTCATAATAACCGATCGAGATAAAAACCAGGTCGAAAAATCGGAAGGCTTTCTTTCCGTAAATTTTAAATAAATGGATGAAAACCGGTAAAAAATAAAGGGCAGTATGGAAAATTTTCCATCGCAGCGAAAGCCGGTTTACCTCCTTATTGTACCTGCCGATCTGCTTATTCTGGCCAGCCACAAATACAGATTCCGGAAAACCAGCTTTAAGAAATTGGAGCGAATCATAATTATTCTGACTTACTACATACAACCAGATTTTACCAGTCAGATCTTCATTTTTGGGTGAAAAGCTAATGAGATTTGGAAGAAGCCGGCCAAGGGTATATAAATTTATTTTTAACAGCCTACGGAAGAAATTTTGTGGCGTTATTTTGTTCAGGGCATCTTTGGGGAGGGCTGAAAAAACAGGCTGAAAGCGAATATGGAGAATATTTTGGTAGCGTAGAACCGTTTTTTCAAACATGAAATCTTAAGGTTTTCCAAATGTAAAAGGGTATTGCAATTTTAAACGCCAATAATTAAATTATTATTTTAATTTTCAAGGGTTGAAAATATTTATGTTTCGAATTTGAATAGGTTTCAGGGTTTTAAATTAAATAGGCTTTTTTGAAAAATTAAATTTTCTGCCTAAAGAAGCAATTTACAAAAAATCATGGGAACGGAATAACCGGTAATTTTAAAACCTTACTTTTGGCATTCTCACTATTAAAAATCTGGCTATTATGGCTTGGCTCCGGAATTTCATATTTAAGGTCCTGAACACGGTAAATTATTTTTACCGGGCAGTTTCCATATTTCAACATCCGGGCAAAGAAGTATTAACGCCAGCTTTGGAAGTAGATTTTACCGAACCGGAAAAATTATTCTTAAAGCGCTGTGCCGGTTCGTTTAACTTCGAAATTGATTATTCGGGCGGCTACCGGCAAAAAGAGATTTCCGTTACCCGGTTAAGTAGTGCCACCCTTTTGGGTAATTCCGGAGCGTTGGTTTTGGGCGGTAAAATAGTTACCGAATCTGCCTTTGATATGCGGCGACTGGCCTTATCACCGGCCTGGCGGATGCCGGCGTTCATGCTGCCAAAAAACAAAACTGGGTTATATACTTCTGTTTTTCACCAGCCCTGGGCAGCTACTAGTAATTACCACTGGTTTTTCGATTGCCTGCCCCGGGTTTATGCGCTGGCACATTTCCTGAAAGAGCCCATTACGCTGGTTATGCCAGAGGGCGCCCCGGCGTTTCAGCGGGAAACCATGGAATTTGTATTAAAAGATTTTCAGAATTTCAGGATCGAATATATAGGTAGCCAGGAAAAATGGGAATGTGCGGATTTTATATTTCCTTCTTTTGTAGCCGGCCATGTGAGTGGTTATTTGCCCCCGGTAGTTAGCGGATTCTTAAGAGATAAAATATTTACCGGTTATTCGGTCGAACCCAAAAGCCCCGAAAGGAAGATCTACATCAGTCGGAGCAGATCCGCCAAACGCCGCATTACCAACGAGGCCGAACTCTTACCGATCCTGGCCAGGTTTGGGTTTGAAGTGGTTTTCCCGGAAGAATTAAGTTACCGGCAGCAGGTTCAATTATTTTCTGAAACCCGGGTAATTGTGGGGGCTCATGGTGCCGGGTTTACGAATACTTTTTTCTGCCAAAACGCTACCATTTTGGAACTGCATCCTGAAACCGCCATTAAGCCGCATTATTTTCTGCTTTGCAAAGGCCTTGATTTAGAGTACCATTATTTAATCGGCAGCCAATCAGATGAGAAGCTGGATTTTACGGTTCCGAAAGAAGCTTTTGAAGAAAAGCTAAAGGAAATAATGGCTTGATTTTCAGCCTAAAAAATGCCGGGTTTAAACCTTACGCTATTAGCTTATTTATTTAAAACCGACTTTTTACCCTCAAAATCCTACCGATTTTTATTTGTTTCTGATCAGTTCCGCCAGTTTCTCCGCTAAATATTTACGGGAATAGCGATTGTAATTAATATAAGGCAGATCCAGGTTCGGGTTTACTTTCCAGTTATGGCTAAGGGTGTCCAAATGGTCCAGCATAAGGTCGTAGGTTACGTAATTGAAAACCCGGCCGGCTCCGCACTCATCAATGATCCGGTCCGCATCGCTTTGTAAGGGGCCAATGCAAATGATCTGCTTGTTCGAAGCCAGGTATTCAAAGATCTTTCCCGGCAAAATGCAGAAGTTATTCTCCACGTCCGGAATAGCCATCAACAATACCGTAGCTTTCATCAGGTATTTTATAGATTCCAGATGCGGCACAAACGGTACGAATTCGGTGCAGTATAGTAAGTTTGCTTCTTCAATCTGACGGTGAACTTCCTTCGAAACTTTTCCTACAAATCTCAAACTGAAATTTAATATCCGTATGCCGGCGGGCGTTTTCGGCAAAGGCCTGCAAAAAAGTTTCAATGTTGTAGGTTTCGGTAATGGTGCCGGTATAAGTAAGGCAGAAAGAATCCTGAGGCGGCTCCGAATGGAATTGAAAATCTTCTTCATCGAAGCCATTCGGCAAAACTTTTATTTTGTTCGGATCAGCATTGGCCAGTTTGTTTAAAAACAGCCGCTTGGTATCGTCGCTGGTAACCAGCAGGGCATCGGCTTTTGAAATTACCTGTTTTTCGTAATGGGCATCCAGTTTTTTGGCAAGCAAGGTATGGTTCAGATCTTTGTAATAATAAATATCTGTCCAGGGGTCGCGCAGATCGGCAATCCAGCGGAGGTTAAATTTCTTTTGCAGTTCCAGGCCAATAAGTTGGGAAGAGTGGGGCGGGCTGGAAGTTATAACGGCATCAAATTTTTCGGTCTTCAGCAGTTCGGTAGCATTTTTTTAGGGCGTACTTATTCCAGCCCACCCGGGCATCCGGAATAAATAGATTTCCCCGCAAAAACTTAAAGAACTTTTGCATCAAGCCCGGGTTTTCCATCGTTGGCAAAACCACCGTACGGAATTTCTTTTTTGCCGGTAAGCTTTTTATAATATTCAAAAGGCTCGCTGGTAGAAGTGCGGAAAACGCGCACGCCCGCTGGTATTTCCGGCAGCAAGGAGTGGATCCGAAACCGGGTAAGCACCTTCTTTTTCAGAAACGGTAATAACCGTAGGATCTATGAATTCCGGCAGGTGCTTTACAAATTTCAGGCAGCGTTGCACCCCGGCACCACCGGACGGCGGCCAGTAATACGTAATAAACAAAACCTTGAATGCTTGGGTTGTCCGGACCGGTTTACCTGAAGGGAAATTCGTCTTTTTGGGTGGGGAATTGTTGTAGCATATTCTTGAGCCAATATACGGAGGTACTTTTAAAAATAGCAGGATTTTCCCGATTAAATTTGCGTATTTTTGTAATTCTAAAACTGAAATAACGATGTTTGATAATTTAAGTAACAAATTAGACCGCGCTTTTAAAACCCTGAAAGGCCAGGGAAGCATTACCGAAATTAACGTTGCGCAAACCATTAAAGAGGTGCGCCGCGCCCTGGTAGATGCCGACGTAAACTACAAAGTGGCCAAAACGGTTACCGATAAAATCAAAGACGAAGCCATGGGCCGCGATGTGCTAATTGCGGTATCGCCGGGCCAGTTAATGGTTAAAATTGTGCACGAAGAGCTGACCGAATTAATGGGCGGCGAAAAGCAGGATATCAATATTAAAGGCGATCCGGCAGTTATTTTAATTGCCGGTTTGCAGGGTTCCGGTAAAACTACTTTTACCGGTAAGCTGGCTAATTATTCTGAAAAAGCAAAACCGCAAGGTATTAGTTGCGGCCTGCGACGTGTACCGTCCGGCGGCGATTGACCAGTTAAAAGTGCTGGCCGGCCAGGTTGGGGTAGAGGTTTACACCGAACATGGAAAAAAAAATCCGGTAAAGATTGCCCAGAATGCCATTGAACTACGCCAAGCAAAACAATAAAAAAGTAGTGATCATCGATACCGCCGGCCGTTTGGCGGTGGATGAAGCGATGATGAACGAAATTGCCGAAATTAAAAGCGCTATTAAACCCAACCGAAACTTTGTTTGTGGTAGATTCCATGACGGGTCAGGATGCGGTAAATACGGCCAAAACCTTTAACGAACGCATTAATTTCGACGGCGTGGTACTTACCAAACTAGATGGCGATAGCCGGGGTGGAGCTGCCTTATCTATCCGGGCGGTGGTTGAAAAGCCGATCAAATTTATTTCGTACCGGTGAGAAAATGGAGGCCCTGGACCTGTTCTATCCGGACCGGATGGCGCAGCGTATTCTGGGTATGGGCGACGTAATTTCCTTGGTAGAGCGGGCGCAGCAAGCTTTTGACGAAGATGAAGCCCGCCGCATCAACCAGAAGATCCGTAAAAACCAGTTCAACTTCGACGACTTCTTATCGCAGCTGGAGCAGATCAAGAAAATGGGCGATATCAAAGACCTGGTAAGTATGATTCCGGGTGTTGGTAAAGCCATGAAAGATGTGGAGATCGATGAAAATGCTTTTAAGCCGATTGAAGCCATCATTAAATCGATGACCAAAGAAGAACGGGCCAACCCGGATATGATCAGCGGCAGCCGCCGTAACCGGATTGCGAAAGGTAGCGGTACAACTATTCAGCAGGTAAATAACCTGATGAAGCAGTTTAACGATATGCGTAAAATGATGCGTAACATGAACAAATTTGCCGGAAAACCGGGCGCTTTGGCCAAACTAAAAGGTATGACCGGAGGGCGGTAATTAAATTTGAAGATTTGAAAATGATCTTCCTACAACAAAAAAGCTGCAGTTCGAAAGAGCTGCAGCTTTTTTATTGGCCTGACTTTTTTGGCCTTAAAAGATACCGTTTTTTGATCGTTTTAAATTAATGCCTTAGTTGTTTTTTTACTGCAAATTAAGATTTTGAATTCAGCATCCGGTCGTACATCACCAGGGCTCCGGCAACAGCTACATTTAAGCTGCCTTCGCCGGGGAGCTTTATTAATTTATGACATTTCCGGATAGCTTCGGGTGTTAAGCCATGATCTTCGGCTCCCAGTAAATAAATGCATCTTTCCGGATGCCTGAAGCTCTGAATTTCGATAGCTTCTTCGGTTAGTTCAACGCCTACCAACTGGCAACCGTAGGGCAATTGCTTATAAAAGTCAGTGAAAGTTTCGTAGTAATAAAGCGGGATAGAACGGAAAGCCTGCTGCGTATCAGAGCTTTGCTTAGCCATCCTGCGACCGATCACGAAAATAAAACTGGCTTTCAGAATGGCAGCAGATCGCCAAAGCGTACCAACATTGGTTTCCGTTTTTGGGTTAAGAATACCGATCCCGAAGTAACCTTCTACCATGTTTGCCGCGATGCCCTTTAATATTCGGTTTTATCTGCTTTCTCCGACCATTTCTTAAAACCTTCCAGTGCCTCTTCTGCCATAAATTGGATCATAGGAATGCTTCGGCCAGCTAAGGGTTTTTCTATTTCGTCGTAAATGAACTGATCATCGAAACCAATGCTGGCAGCATCGGCTTTGGTATTGCCGTAGTAAACTACCTTTGGCCGGGCCCAATAGATAGCGCCCAAACACATGGGGCAGGGTTCGCAACTGGTGTAAAGTTCGCAATCATCTAACTGAAAAGTGCCCAGTTCTTTGCAGGCTTTCCGGATCGCGTCAACCTCCGCATGAGCGGTAGGGTCGTTGGAGGAAGTTACATTGTTGAAACCTCTGGCAATTATTTTTCCATCTTTTACCACCACCGCCCCGAAAGGTCCGCCAAAGCCTGCCTGCATTTTCTCTATAGAAAGCTTAATGGCTTCCTGCATATATTCTTCCTTCGGATTCATAATTTAATTTTTAAAGCCAGCAAAAATAACAAATTGGCCGGTTTATTAATCCATTAAATTTTCGCCATACTTTTTTCGCCTTTACCTAAAATTAAACGAACAAAAATCCGGAGCCTAAGTTAAAAGTAAAATAATCCAAGCTTTTATATAAATATTACATAAAAAATCAAAAAAACCTAATCTCCCAATTTTATGAAAAAACTTTACTATCTCCTTTTAACATTGCTTTTGGCTACCCCTTTTACAGTTGTAAGGGCAGACCATTTGCGGGACCATTTATTATTTTCAGCAAAACTGGAAGGTGCCCAGGAAACCCCGCCGGTTACTACTTCAGCTACCGGGGTAGCAAGCCTGGTGCTCAACCGGACCCGCGATACTTTATTTATTTCCGCCTCCGTGGCAGGGTTAAGCGGGCCAATTGCCGGCGTTCATATTCACGAAGGTTTACCAGGCGTAGCAGGACCGGTAGTAGTTAACTTAATGCCAATGCTTTCCGGTAATAAAATTATGGGTCATATTACCGGGGCCAACCTGACGCCGGCTATTCTGGCAAAATATTTTAATGGCTTATATTATATAAATGTGCATACTGCCGCTAATCCGAATGGCGAAATACGGGGGCAGATCTTATTAGAGGCAGAAACCGGTTTTTCTTCTATAATTACCGGCGCTCAGGAAACCCCGCCCGTTACAACTACTGCCAACGGCTCGGGCATTTACATGCTCACCCACGACCGGACCAAGCTGAGGTTCAGGGTTATTTTTGAAGGGTTAAGCGGAGCGCCCACTGCTGCCCATTTTCATACCGGCCCGGTAGGCGTTGCCGGACCGATAATTTCTAACTTAACCAGTTTTATTAATGGCAACACTATAATCGGGGAAGTAGATCCTACCGTGTTCCTGGTTCCTTTATTAACAAATAGCATTTATATCAATATCCATACAACTGCCAATCCGGGTGGCGAAATCAGGGGGCAGCTAAGATTAGAAAGGGGGCTGATAATGGATGCGCAACTGGATGGAGCTCAGGAAACTCCTCCGGTAACGACTACTGCCTTAGGGTTGGCAGGGGTTCGGATAAATTCTACTTTAGATAGCATTGAAGTCCTGAGCCAGGTAACCGGCCTGAGCGGGGCTATTACCGGGGCCCATTTTCATAGCGGCGCAGTTGGCGTTGCAGGTCCTATTGTAATTAATCTTACTCCCCTGGTTTCCGGAAACCGGATAGCCGGTAAGTTGAGCCTGGCGGGCACCCCGACCGGTACGTTAAACATGTTTTTGCGGGGTGAAATGTATTTGAATGTGCATACCGCAGCCAATCCGGGTGGAGAAATCAGGGGGCAGGTTTACCGGTTAGCCCGGGAAGGTTATACCCTGGCAATGAACGGCAGGCAGGAAGTTCCAAGTGTAACTACTTCGGGCTTTGGCAGTGGATTGGTATCTGTAGACCGCGACCAGACCAACGCCCATTTTATGATGGTATGGAGCGGACTGAGCGGACCGGCAAATATGGCCCATTTCCACCGGGGAGTTACCGGAGTTTCCGGACCGGTAGTTTTTAACCTGACGCCATTTTTTAATAATCCTACCAATCCAAGCGCAATTTTCGGGTATTGGAATGCTGCCAGTACCCCTGGTTTCACCACCCTGAATTCGGTACAGTTCCGTTCTGATAGTTTATATGTTAACGTACACACCGCTGCAAATCCGGGAGGGGAGATCCGGGGGCAGGTAATAAGAGGAGCCAAATCGCTGACCCGGGTTTTAAGCATTTCTCCGGAAATGGGTATTACCAGCCTGGTGGCCTATCCCAACCCTTCAGGCCGCTACTTCAAATTAGAAATTAATTCCGGTGTTCCAGAAAACGGCAGGCTTAGCATCACCGATCTCCTGGGGCGTACCATTATGGAAAGGCCCCAATCGTTGAACGCCGGTTCAAACGAAATACTTTTGGATCTGGATTCTAAACAAAATGGCATTTACCGCGTGGAATACCTGTCGCCTCACCATAAAATTACCGGCAGGTTAATTAAATACTAATGCCAGGAAGGTTAAAATTCCGGATATTAGCCTGGTTGTTTAGGTAAACCGGCCAGATCTGATCTAATTAACAAAAACTATTTACCTTTGGAGGCCTTTCGCAAACGGAAGGCCTCTTTTATGGATAAGATCAAACCCGCTTACGATCCGATAGGGGAAGCCCTGCAAGCTTATAATTCCGGCAAAAAGAAAGCTGTAATTAAAGTTATTTCCAGTATTACCGAAGACGACATTATTCCGGTTTCCTACCTTTTCAGGAGCTATAACGAAATGCCCGAGCTGGAGCAGATTGCCTTGCAGGAATGCCGCGGAAAAGTTTTAGATATCGGCGCCGGGGCGGGCAGCCATGCGTTGTGGCTTCAGGAAAATGGCTTAAAAGTTACGGCCCTGGAAATTTCGGAAAAGGCAGTTTCTGTAATGCATGACCGGGGTATTACAAACCCGGTAGCGGTAGATTTCTGGCACTTTGAACCGGAAGAAAAAGTTGAAACGATCTTACTTCTGATGAATGGAATTGGACTGGCCGGAAAACTGGAAAGGTTACCGGAATTTTTTCAGAAGCTGAAAGCCTGGTTAGCCCCCGGGGGCCAGGTTTTACTGGAGTCTTCGGATATCCTTTACATGTATGAGGAAGAAGATGGATCGGTAAGCCTGGACCTGAATGCCGGCTATTATGGCGAAATAGAATATCAGATGGAATTTGAGGGCCGAAAAGGCGAGCCTTTTCCGTGGTTGTTTATTGATTATATGTTGCTTACTGATTATGCGGAAGAAGCAGGATTTAAAATAGCCTGTTTATTTGAGGGCGAAAATGGGGAGTATTTGGCGCAGTTAACTCAGGCCTAAAGATTCTGGTTCACGTAAAGGATCCGTTTAGGCAGGAATCTAAACTTTGCGGAAATAAATATCGCTGTGGTCGTTGCCGGAAATTAGGCTGCTGGAGGAAACCTGGCGGATCAAATTACCCATACCCATACAGGTAAAAACATTATTTAAGCGGTTGTTAACGCTTATCAGAACTAATCCGATCTGGTTTTGCTGCAGGTTTCGGACTGTGTTTCGAAGGCATTTCAGGCTTCTTGGAGAAATCTCTTCTAACCGCTCACAATCAACCATAACCTCTTTTGGTTGATAAAGGAGCGCCTCGGTTAAGGCATCTTTTACCCAGAAAGCATTATTGGAATCTAAATTTCCTTTTAATTCAATAATATAACTGTTTTGTTGAACGTGGGTGAGAATCTGCATAAACTAACAGTCTGAAATTATAAAATTTATAGTGAGAGACCACGAACCAAAACCCAAGTTCCTATATCAAAGTCCCGTGTTCGTATACGTACAAACCGGGAAAAGTCTTAGGTTTTTGACAAAAAAAGATAAAAAAAAATTAATAATGCAGAATTTATGGTAAAACCTCAGGTTTTCTTGGTGAGATTGGATGAAATAAGGGTAACGGGCAATAAAATAATAAGAAAATACCAAAAGTTAATTAGCCTGGAACTAAGGAAATTTATAAAAATAGCCAGCCCGGTGAGGCTGGCTATTTAAAATAGGTAAGTCAATATATTAGTTTAAAAGGTTTAAAGTCGGTTTTTGGCTTCAAAAACCATTTAACAAAACCCTGGTAACTTATTGCAATAATTTAACACTTCCTAAAAGTCCTAAACAGGTAACGTAAAATGTAAAAGGTTAATAATTAGGACTTTTGATACATAACTTCCTTAATAGCATTTACCGTACGCTCCACATTTGGCAATGAGGCTTCGATCAGGGTTGGGGCATAAGGCAGAGGAACATCCATACAGGTTACCCGTTTAACCGGCGCATCCAAATAATCAAAAGCATTGCGCTGCACGTGGTAGGCGATTTCCGAAGAAATAGAGGCCAAAGGCCAGGCTTCTTCTACTACTACCAAGCGGTTGGTTTTTTTAACCGAATCCAATACCGTTTTATAATCGATCGGGCGAACGGTGCGCAAGTCAATTACTTCCGCCGAAATGTCTTCCTTTTGCAAGTTCTTCGGCGGCGGCTAAAGCAATTTTCATCATTTTACCAAAAGAAACGATGGTAACATCTTCACCTTCGCGTTTTACATCGGCTACCCCAATCGGGATCAAATATTCTTCTTCCGGTACTTCGCCTTTGTCGCCGTACATTTGTTCCGATTCCATAAAAATAACCGGATCTTCGTCGCGGATAGAGGATTTAAGCAAGCCTTTGGCATCGTAGGGGTTAGATGGAACTACCACTTTTAAACCCGGGCAGTTGGCAAACCAGTTCTCAAAGTTCTGGGAGTGCTGCGAAGATAACATGCCGGCACTACCGGTTGGTCCCCGGAATACCATTGGGCAGGAGTATTGCCCACCCGACATGGACATCATTTTGGCCGCCGAGTTAATAATCTGGTCAATAGCTACCAGCGAGAAGTTAAAGGTCATGAATTCGATGATCGGGCGTAGGCCGTTCATGGCGGCGCCAACCCCGATACCGGCAAAACCTAATTCGGCAATGGGAGTATCGATAACCCGTTCGGCGCCAAATTCATCCAGCATGCCCTGGCTTACTTTATAGGCTCCATTATATTCTGCAACTTCTTCACCCATTAAGAAAACCCGTTTGTCGCGGCGCATTTCTTCGCTCATGGCTTCCCGCAGGGCTTCCCGGAATTGTATCTGACGCATAATCTGTTCTTTAATTCAAATGAAGGGTAAAATTACGAGAACTCCTGCAATTTCCAATTGAAAGCCTGAATTTATAGGTTTCAGAACCGAAAAGATCCTGAACCTGCATTTGGAAATGGTAGGGTTTCAAGCTTAAAAAGTCAGGGTTATTTTATGGCATCCCGAAAAGCCGGGTTTTTAAGGTAGGCCCGGAATTCCGGATCTTCGATGGCCCGGGAAGTAAATTTTGGTTCCTGCTGGGTAGCAGCCCGCAAATGATTGGCCACGTTCGTTTCCTGATTTGCCCGGGCGGCTACAATTGCCAGGTTGTAATGCGCCTCAGCATCGTTGGGTTTGGCGGCCAAGGCCTGCTGGTAAAAGTTTTCTGCGCCTTCGTAATTCTCTTTCAGCAAATAAATAAGGGCTTTATTCATCATGGCCTGGTAACCCTGGTCGGAATAAGAGAGGCTTACTATGGCTTCGTCTAATTTTCCGGTTTCAATTTCCAGGGCAGCTTTATCGGCGAAGATCTGCTGGAGCAAAGGAACCGGGCCGCCGTGTTTAATGGCGTATTCGTAATTATACATGGCTTCGGTATAGCTGCCTTTAATGTGGTACGCCGAAGCCAGGTTGTAGAACAATTGCGCCGAAGGATTCCGGTGGCTGGCGTAGGTCAGGTTTACAATGGCTTCTTTCAGTAACTTGTTTCTAACATTCGGGTGGAGCTCTTTCTGAGCCATTTGAATATAGGTTACCCCCAGGTTGTTAAATGCCTGCCATTTCATGGTGTTTTGCGCCGCCGTTTTGTAGATCTGTAGCTTCTCATCCAGCAGTGGCGTTAGGGAAGCCGAATACCGCATTTCTTCTTCGGTCAGGGCATCTACATCTTCCTGATTATCGATTATCTTTTTAGATAGCAAATAGATCTCAGAATCGAGTTTTTGCGGCATTTCATAGGTAATTTTTACATCGGCGTAGCGTAAGACCGGGTAGATGTATAGTTGCAGATATTCGTAAGAACTTAAGGTCTTTAATTGCTCCGTTTTTTCTTTGTAAGGATCTTCGCTGTTTACAATGGTCAGGATCTCATTTACCTGGTCGGGGCTCAGGGCGGAAAGCTGTACCTGTTTTAAAAACAGTTCCCAGTTCCGGACAATGGCCCTGGTTTTGTATTTAATATTTTTGTTTGAATTCACGTACGATTTGGAATCGATCTGGTGCTTAATGTGCTTTTCCAGCATTTCGGCGCGTTCAGTAGCCAGTTTAGGATCCTTAAAATCGGCATCTTCCGGCGAATGGCTGGCGGTGATCTCTACTTTGGTGGTCCGGTAATTACTTTCTATCAGTTCATGAAGGACCGAAACATTGGTGCCCAGGTAATCGCGCAGTTCCGCCTGGCCTTCGTCAAAGAAAAACGTTAAAGTCTGAGGTTCCGAAACGCCCCGGCGGTAATCGTCGGGGGTAGGCGTTACTTCATTTTTTTTAACTACCAGCTTAGAAGTTGTAATAATGCCGGTAGCCAGTTGCTGGTTCTGGCCCCGCTTAAACTGCCCTTTGGCGTTGGTTGCCTGCGGATAAGCCAGTAAAATTCCCCGGGATTTATTTTGGTTAAACGGAAAGGAAATTTCGCGGGTAATGGTGGGCATGCCGTTTTCGAAAACGTATTCGCCGGAAACGAAATTTAATTTGCCCACCGGGTCGCTGTATTTCTGCCCGAAATAATAAAGCAGGTTTAGGCTGTAAACGGCCTTCTGGTGCACCAGCTTTTCGGGGATCTGAGCTTTGATCTCAAACGTAACCAGGTCGCCTTTCACTTCCAGCACTTTGGGGGTAACGGTTATTTTTTGTTGAGCGGCGCCGGTTTTTACCATTTTAGTAAGATTGCTGCAGCCGGAAAGCCCCGCAACCATAATTAAACCGGTAAAATAAGCTAATAATGTATTAAAATAATTGCGCGAACAATTGTATAACATATCTGAAATGGGAAAGTACCGTATAAGGTGAAAAATACGATCAACCTTAATACTGGAATTTATCTATTTTGTTATTTGACTTAGATCGGTTTTTTTGGTAACTTGGTAAATAATTTTGTGAAATAATGAAAAAGTTGCAATTCTTTCTTGAATCTCAGGCCTTTGGTGTTTGCACCGCTATTGGCGAAAAATTAGGTTTTGCTACCAGCAGTATCCGTTTCTCATTTATTTACCTTTCCTTTCTTACCTTTGGTTCCCCGGTTATCGTGTACCTGATCCTGGCTTTCTGGATGAATTTACGCAAAAACCTTCGCCGCGAACGCAGCACGGTTTGGGATGTTTAAATTTAATTGTTGATTGCTAATTGTTGATTGATTTTCAATTGAAAAAGTTTTTCAAAATTAAGTTTCTTCAATCTTCTAATTCATAAAAACAGGAACCAATTAACAATCAACAATCAACAATTTAACCAATCAATTGCCGGTAGGTCTTAATTTTTTGAACGAAATACGCCCAAACAATACTGCCGGTATATACCCCTTCTAAATCAGTAAATTCCTTTTTAAGTTTTTGCGCTTTTCTTTTTTGCTTCCAGTAACGCCGGTTTTCAAAAACGGCTTTGTGTGCTTTTATTATTGCCTTGGCATCGCCGGTCTGGCCGTCTAACAGAAACTTTAAGGCCGAAACCCAATCCAGCAGGATGCGGACCAGTAAGGTAAGCCAAAGCGAATCGTTATCCAGGTTCTTATAAAGCAGCGCCAGGCCGTTCCGGAAATTCAGGAAGGTTTTGCGGGGATTGGATTTATGTAAGGTTCCGCCACCCACATGGTACACTTCGCTTTGGCCGCAATAAAAGATCTTGTAATTTTCGTTCTTGAGGCGCCAGCAAAGGTCAATTTCTTCCATGTGCGCAAAAAAGGCGGGCTCCAAACCCCCTAATGCTTTAAAGGCCGAAGCCCGGACAAACATGCACGCCCCGGTAGCCCAGAAGATCTCTGTAGTATCGTTATACTGGCCCTTATCGGTTTCCAGGGAATCGAAAATGCGGCCCCGGCAGAACGGATAACCGAATTTATCGATAAGCCCACCGCCGGCGCCCGCATATTCCAGTTTTTCCGGTTCCTGAAAAGAACGGATCTTTGGCTGAATGGCCGCAATGGCAGCATCACTTTCAAAAAGGTTATAAATAGGAGTTACCCAACCGGGCGTAACCTGCACGTCGGAATTCAGCAATACAAAATACTGCGCTTCCACCTGCTCTAAAGCAACATTGTATCCTTCGCAAAAGCCCAGGTTCCCGTTATTCTGAATGATCCGGACCTCCGGAAAATTCGTTTTAAGGAAAGCTACCGAATCGTCGGAAGAGGCATTATCGGCTACAATAACCTGGCAGCCAGGGCTGTTCTGAATAACCGACGGTAAAAATTGTTCCAGGTATTTGCGGCCGTTCCAGTTTAAAATTACAATGGCAACCGGCAGGGTTTTATAATCCAAAATTGCTCAGATCTAAACCCGGAATATTGGGCATCATGCCCGAAGTTTGCTTTTTAAGCTCTTCCTGGCCTTTTTCCGATGCTTCGTCTAAGGCTTTGTTTACCGCCGCCACCACCAGGTCGGAGATCATTTCGGCATTTTCTTTTTTCAGGATCACTTCATCTATTTCAATGCTGATCAGTTTGCGCTGGCCGTTGGCTTTGGCTTTCACCATGCCGGCGCCGGCTTCGGCGGTAACCGTTATATTTTTCAGGTTGTCCTGCGCCACCTTCATTTTTTCCTGGAGATCTTTCATTTTCCCCATCATGCCCATCATATCAAACATAGCCTCTTTTTTTTAGATTTTTCGATTGTTCGATATTCGATTATTCGACAATCGCTATTTATTTAACAATTATACTTTATCTTATTATAAACCTGTCTTTTTATAGATTCGATTAATTACATTTGCGAAAAATCGAACAATCGAATATCGAACAATCGAAAATTCTATTTCAACAACGTTAAGGTGCCGGTTTTTTCGTAGCGCTGGCCGCGTTCATCAATTGCCTGCAGCCGGTAGGCATATACGCCAACGGGAGCGGGAGCGCCGTTCACCTGGCCGTCCCAGCCTTTTTTCGGATCGCGGCTTTCAAAAATTACCTGACCCCAGCGGTTCAAAATTAATAAACTAAAATTATTCTGGAAACGGCCTTTCACTTCGAAAACATCGTTCAGGCCATCGCCATTCGGCGAAAAGGCGTTTGGAACAAAGATCTTCACCTCCTGAATAATGGTTTCCAGATTAGAATAAGAAACTTGGCCGTTGGCGGTAACTTTTATCCGGTACCGGAGAATCTGGTCGGTGTCACTTAGCTTTTCAACTCTGGAAAAGACATTGGTAACCGGCTCCGCAGATCTTACCGTAAAATTTGCATCCAGCAATTCCAGGCTGTATTCGGCTGCTGCCGGGTCGAAACCACCGTATTCGCTCCATTCCAGCGTAGCCGTTCGGTTAAGCTTATCTTCGGTAGCCCTTAAAATAACCGGGCAGCTCTGGTTACTTTGCAGGGAAGTATTGCCGCAGTTATCTGTGAACGTAACCTGGTAGCAGGGCTTTATTTGTTTGAAACTTCTATCGGGATCTTTAAAATCAGGGGTGGTGGTTTGGGTTAAGGGCGCAAAAGCCAATCCGTTGGAATTCTTTAAGACCTGCAGGTTTTTAAGTTCCGAATTAGCCGGTACAGTAACGGAGCCAATTAGCACATTATCGGTCCCAAAACTGGTAAGCAGGTTGGCCGCCGCCGGAATATCCGTGGAAATAGCCGTAACGCAAACCTTATCCGAAACAGAAAAGCGCCCATTGGTATCGGTGATTTCCAGGTCATAGCAATAATTTATGCCGCATTTAACCTGGTCGTCGGTAAAGCTTAAAGTTTGGGAAGCCACAGATGCAATTTCAGTGCGGTTGGGAGTATTATTTTCCCGCCGGAAAAGTTTATAAGTGAAAGCGCTGCCAGAAGGAGTTTCGCCGGTATAAGCAGGCCAGGTGATCAGGTTCTGGTTATTCTGGGCCAGGGCCTGGATGGTTGTGCTGCAAATTACCGGAGAAGGCAAACCCTGAGGGCGGTCGCAATTGTCCAGGGTTACCACTTTAAAACAATTTGGCACACTGGTATCAAAGCCGCCCAGCACCACAGAATCGGTAGGGGAGTTTTTAAAATTAAAAACAGCTTTAGAGTTTCCATTTTGGTCCTGAAGCTGGTACTTATAACCTGCTTGTAAACCGTTTACTGCAAACTTTATAATACCACCCGGCCTTACCTGGAGCAGCGTAATTTTTACCTGTCCAGCCGGCGGGGGAGGAGTAATAGTTAAAATTGAATCCCGCCCACAATTACCTGCCGAATATTCGCCGCTTAAACGTAATGTATAAGTGGTGGTGGGGCTAGTCAGTATGATAGGTGTGGGGCTGGCTGTTACTACCTGCCGTGAAGCATTGTTAACAAACAGGTAAAGGCTGTCGTAATTGGTATCCTGAATGGTAACCTGTACCTGGTCGGGCCCGCATTGGGTGGCCGTAAATTTTGGGGCCGGTGTTGGCCGAACTACAAATGTTCGCCGAAATACAGACGGGTTAAGGGGAGGTGATGTCGTTAAGAGTTGGCCTACAACATAAGTTCCGGGCTGGGAAAACCGGAAAGTTTTAATCGGACTATTAAGTTCGCCTTTATCAAAAAGGGCATTGGCATCGTCTATATCATAATATTCATCAGGACTGAGCAATGCCGGAACAATCTTCAAACCTTACCGGCGTATTAACACAAATCTCCGTTACTTCCCGGTTGCCGATAAATGCTTTAAAACACCGCGTTTGGGCCTGGGTATTGCCGGCAAAAAACGGTATTAAAAACAGCAGAAAAAGTAACCGGCGCATCAAATTTAGAAAGTCAGGTTAAAGTAATGGATAAAGTTTACCGATTCTTTAATGTCGTAATGCAGAACCCGGTCCTTCTTAACGAAAGAAACTTTTTGGCGGTATGCTTGCAACACAGAATTTAATTTTTCGGAAGTTTTAAGCGGTTTCCGGAATTCAATTGCCTGGGCGGCGTTAAATAATTCTATTGCCAGGATCGTTTCCAGGTTCTTAACCACTTTGTAAGCTTTCGTGGCGCCGTTGGCGCCCATACTTACGTGGTCTTCCTGCCCGTTAGAACTTACAATAGAATCTACCGAAGCCGGGGTACAAAGCTGTTTATTCTGGCTTACAATAGAAGCAGCCGTATATTGCGGAATCATAAAGCCCGAATTCAAACCGGTTTCGGTTATTAAAAACTCAGGCAGATCGCGCAAACCTGAAATCAACTGGTAGGTTCTTCTTTCCGAAATATTTCCCAGCTCTGCCAAGGCAATGCATAACAGATCCAGGGCAATGGCTAAAGGTTGTCCATGGAAATTACCGCCGGAAATAATGATGATCTTCCTCCGGGAAAACGTTCGGATTATCGGTTACGGAATTTATTTCGGTGGTAATTACCTGGGCGGTATAACGCAACGCATCTTTGCTGGCGCCATGCACCTGCGGAATGCACCGGAACGAATACGGGTCCTGCACGTGCTTCTTTTCGCTCTTTATCATTTCGCTGCCTTCCAGCAATTCCCGGAAACGTTCGGCGGTTTCCAACTGCCCGGCGTGCGGTCGTACTTTATGAATTAAATGATTAAACGGGTCAAGCCGGCCGGCAAAGGCCTCCAGCGAAATAGCGCCAATCACATCGGCCATCCGCGATAAATGGTTGGCCTGCAAACAGCACCAAACGCCGTAAGCACTCATAAACTGGGTCCCATTCAACAACGCCAGGCCTTCTTTCGCTTTTAAGGCAATCGGTTTCCAGCTGAACATGTCCAGAATATCTTCGCCTTTTAAACGGTAACCCTGGTAATTCACTTCGCCCATACCTAAAAGCGGCAAACACAAATGCGCCAAAGGAGCCAGGTCGCCGGAAGCGCCTAAAGAACCCTGCTGGTAAACTACCGGAAAAATGCCCCGGTTATAAAATTGTATCAGCCGTTCCACCGTTTGCAGTTGCACCGCACTATGCCCGTAAGCCAAACTCTGGATCTTGAGCAGCAGCATAAGCTTCACAATTTCCTGCGGAACTTCTTCGCCGGTACCGCAGGCGTGGCTCATCACCAGATTCACCTGCAATTGCTCCAGGTTTTCCGGCGAAATGCTGACCTTATACAAAGAACCAAAACCGGTATTAATGCCATAAATTGGCGCATCAGACCGTTCGATTTTCTGGTACAGGTATTCGTGGCAGTCCACTATTCTTTTGGTAGCTTCCTCCGAAAGGGCCAGGGTTTTTCCTTCGGAAAGGATACCGTTTATGTCGTCTAAAGTAAGTTCGGCAGTAGATATATGATGGACCATTCGTTAATGTGCTAATTTTTTAATGTGCTAATGTGCTAATTACCGCAACATTTGTTCAACCACCCCCAACCCCTCCTTTCTAAGGAGGGGAGCTGATCGGCAGGTGTATTTTTTATTTACTTATAATTTAATTTTTATTCAAGTTTTCCGAAAGCTCCCCTCCTGGACAGGAGGGGTTAGGGGTGGTTGATTTTCGAAGGCAAAAATTTTACTTCAACCGCTTCAAAAAAACTCTTCTTCCTAGATTAAGTCAAACTTTCCTGTTCGCCGGTCTGCATGTTTTTTAAATTCAATCCCCGCTTTCCATTTCCTGCGAACCGATCAGCAAAACAAAAGGAATGTTTTTATTATCGGCGTAAGTCATTTGCTTTTTCAGCTTGGCGGCTTCCGGATAAAGTTCGGCGGCAATGCCGGCATTCCCGCAAGTTTTGCAGAATCGGCAAAGAATAAATTTCAGCAGCTTTATCGAAATTGGAAATCAAAACTTTGGTGCCGGAAGCAACGGTTTGGTCGAAAAGCTGCAGCTCTTCCATTACGTCGTAAATCCGGTCTACGCCGAAAGAAAAGCCAACTCCCGAAACATTCGGTAAGCCGAACATGCCGGTTAAGTTATCGTAACGGCCGCCGCCGCTAATGCTGCCCATCTGCACGTTATTTACCTTCACTTCGAAAATGCAACCGGTATAATAGGAGAGGCCCCGGGCCAAAGTGGTATCGAATTCAACTTTGGCGTTTTGAATTTTGAAATGCTGCAGATAGGAAAATACTTCCCGCAGTTCCGTTAAGCCCCGCAAGCCTTCATCGCTGTCAACCAAAACCGGATCGAGCTGTTCCAAAATGGTATCGTTTTGGCCCGAAAAACTCATTAACGGCCGCAATTTTTCAATGATCTGGCCGAAATTCCACGTTCAATCAATTCTTTTTCAACGCCCTTCCAGGCCAATTTTATCGAGCTTATCAATGGCCACGCAAATTTCGCCTTCGCGGCCTTTTTCGCCGATGGCTTCGGCAATGCCGGCTAAAATTCCCCGGTGGTTTATTTTAATGGTGAAATCGGTAAGGCCTAAGTTTGGAAAGCACTTCATCGATCATCAGCACAATTTCGGCTTCGCAAAGCAAAGAATTGGTACCTACCACATCGGCATCGCATTGGTAAAATTCGCGGTAACGGCCCCGTTGCGGACGGTCGGCCCGCCAAACCGGCTGGATCTGGTAACGTTTGAACGGAAAGGTAATTTCGTTGCGGTTCATGACCACATAGCGGGCAAAAGGTACCGTTAAGTCATAACGGAGGGCTTTTTCGGAAATTTTGCGGGTTACTTTTTTATGGCCGTCTTCCAGATCGTTGAGGGTAACTTTGTCTCAGGTAATCGCCGGAATTCAAAACTTTAAAGATCAGCTGGTCGCCTTCGTCGCCGTATTTGCCGGTAAGCACGCTCAGGTTTTCCATGGTTGGGGTTTCCAGGGGCTGAAAGCCAAAACGCTCAAAAGTATTTTTAATTACCGAAAAGATATAATTGCGTTTCTGCAGCACTTTCGGGCTGAAATCGCGCATTCCTTTCGGTAACGATGGTTTTTCTACACTCATTATAAAAATTGCATTTGCCGGCGAAGGTACTAAAAAAACCGCTTAAGTTCTGCCATTTCAGGTGCCTTGTCTGAAACCGAGGCAAAATTCCGGCAAAATATAATCTTGGAAACAGAAAAATCGTACCTTGAGTTTTCAACTATCCGACTGTATATGGAAAATAACAATAATATCTACCCCGATGAATTTATGCAGGCCGCCATTGCCGAAGCCCGGCAGGGTTTAGACGAAGGCGGCATCCCGATAGGTTCGGTAATTGTGCGCGACGGCAAAATTGTAGGCCGCGGCCACAACCGCCGCGTGCAGCACTCCGACCCCATGGCCCATGCCGAAATAGACTGCCTGCAGAACGCCGGGCGCATCGGCAATTACAGAGATACAACGTTGTATTCTACCTTAATGCCCTGCTATTTATGCGCCGGGGCGGTGGTACAGTTCGGCATTAAAAAAGTGATCGTTGGCGAAAACAAAACCTTCCCGGGAGCTGAGGAATTTATGAAGCAGCACGGCGTAGAAATTGTAAACCTGCAGAACGAAGATTGCATCACCCTCATGGAAAACTTTATCCGGGAGAAGCCGGAACTCTGGAATGAGGATATAGGGGTTTAGGGTTGAAAAATTATGTTAACTAAATTTTATAATGTCCCAAAAATTTCGGAACTATTATAAGCCTTTCTTTTGCTTTTTATTCCTTTGGTATTTCATTCTGCCCGCCAATTGTCAGGAAACTGCCGGAATAGAAAACGACCAAAAGATTATAGAGATTGTAATTAATTCTGCTGCATACATTTTTGAAGGCACAGTACTTCAAACCAAGAACTACACTACTCAAGCAGGAAGGCCGGTTACGCAGGCAATCTTAGAAATTCATAAAGTTTTTCGTGGTGATTTAAAACCTGGGACCATTGAAATGGTAACTTGTCCGGAAGGCTGGTTTTTTAACAAAGAAGAACAAAAATGGGCAAAATATTCTTTAGAGCACAGCTTTGGTAATTGTGGGTTTGAAGTAGGAAAAACTGATATTTTCCTGGGTAATAAATCTTCAACTGCTTTTCCTAATACAGATTGCCCGGTAACCAACAAGTTTGTAATGGAACAAATAGACCGGATCCATTACACTATTAATAAAAGGTATTTTTATTCTGAATATTCAGCTTACCTCAGTGGCGGGCAAATTGCCGGACTTTATAAATCCTTCAGAAGGCTTCCGGATTTGTATGAATTCCTTTTAAAGGCCCCAAATACAAAATTAACCGATTTTGACCAGAGAGTTTTCGTAAAATCAGGCCGCGATGGTCAGCCAATAAAAAACTAAGGCATTCAATTATTGAATTAATCTTAAAAAACGCTATCTTCCATACCCAAAAAACTAAGATCCATGGAAACCGCTCAAATGCTTTACCCGGAAGTTCAGAATTACGTGAACGGCCGTTTTGTTTCTTCTTCAGCCAAAACCCTGGAAATTGTTAGCCCTTTAGACGGCAATTTACTTTCTACCATGCCGCTTTCCGGCCAAAAGGAGTTAGACGAAGCAGTTAAAGCGGCTCAGGCTGCCTTTCCGGCCTGGTCGGCGCTGCCCATAAAAGAGCGGGTGCAGGTTTTTTTCCGGTACAAAACCCTGCTGGAGCAAAACCTGGAAGAACTAACCGAACTGGTGCATCGTGAAAACGGAAAAACCATAGGAGAAGCCCGGGCCGAAGTTGAAAAAAGCATCGAGCTTACCGAATTTGCCTGTTCCCTGCCACAGTTAGTTGCCGGCGAAGTTATGGAAGTAAGCGCCGGGGTTGAGTGCCGGCTGGAGAAAAAACCATTAGGCGTCGTTGCCAGCATTGCCCCCTTCAATTTTCCCAACATGGTTCCCCACTGGACCATTCCAAATGCCATTGCTCTGGGCAATTGCCTGATCCTGAAGCCTTCGGAAAAAGTACCGATCTCTGCCAACCGCATTGCTGAATTACTGGCCGAAGCCGGTTTACCAGCGGGCGTTTTCAACGTAGTAAACGGCGCCCAGGAAATTGTTGAAGCCATTTGCGATCACCCTGATATTCAGGCAGTTTCGTTTGTGGGCTCTACCAAAGTTGCCAAAATTGTTTACCGCCGGGCAACTTCAAATTTAAAACGTTGCGTGGCTTTAGGCGGCGCTAAAAATCACCTGATCGTGCTGCCCGATGCCAATATCGGGTTAACCGCGGCGGGCGTGGCAGCCAGCATGTCGGGATGTGCCGGGCAGCGCTGCATGGCCGGTTCCGCCATGATAGGAGTAGGACCCATGGACCCGATCATTTCTAAAATTGTAGAAGAAGCAAAGAAAATTGTAGCGGGCCAGAACTTAGGTTCGGTAATCTCCAAAGAAGCGAAGGAGCGCATCGAAAGGTATATAAATGAAGCCGAAGCCGCGGGCGCCAAAGTGCTGGTAGATGGCCGGAACCCGAAAGTGGAAGGCAAAGAAAACGGTTATTACGTTGGCGCTACCATTATCGATTATGTAACCCCGGATATGGCCATTGCCAAAGAAGAAGTCTTCGGTCCGGTACTGGCAATTATGCGCACCAATACCTTAGATGAAGCGCTGGAGATCGAAAACAGATCGGAATACGGCAATGCGGCAGCGGTATTTACCCAAAGCGGCGGCCTGGCCCGTTACGTAATGGAAAACGCCAGCGCCGGCATGATCGGGGTAAACGTAGGCGTGCCGGTTCCACGGGAGCCTTTCTCTTTCGGCGGCTGGAACGAATCGAAATTCGGAACCTGCGACATTACCGGCAAAAGCTCTATCGAATTCTGGACCCAGATGAAAAAAACCACCACCAAATGGAATCCGGAAGCCGGCGTGAACTGGATGAGTTAACTGGATTTGGAAATGTAAAGATTTGAAAATTCGGAGATTGAAAGTTTTAAGATTTTAAGTTTTAAGAATTAGAAGATTAAACATTCCCGGTCATCCCGACGATAGGAGGGATCTCCCCAGGTTAGCAAAAATGTCCGAAGTAAAACCACTAAACCCTTAAATATGAAATTCATTAAAGCCCTTGTTCTTTCCGCCTTTCTTTTTACCTCCTTCGCATTTAAGAATGCTCCTGGCTCTGAAATTTACGGTACCTATGGTATCTCGAAAAATGATAAGGCAAAAGTAGGATTGACTATTAAGGAGGATAAAACATTTTCATACAGATATTATTCTGGTATGAATAAACTAACAGAAGCACAGGGGAAGTGGGAAATGAAAAACGGGAAAGTAATCCTTACAGATTTTCCGTCAGATTTATCTTTTCATACGAAATGGAAAATTACAGATAATGGTATGGTAGCCAAATCCAGAAAAGGTTTGAACTTCTATAGATTCGTTAAACTCTAAAAACGATTTGTAAATTCAGGAATCTGAGCAGGCTGAAAAGGTAGTTTTGAACCGCTAGATTTAAAGAGCACCATTTTTTCAATTCGATTGCACCAAATTTTTAAAATATAATTCTTAGTTTTTATTCAGGCTTTTTTACCATAGAGATAGGATCTCTCCTGACGTCGAGATGACCGGAGGACGTGAAAGGAGCAAAAAAACGGTATCCTTTTTACCCAAAAAAGTAAAGCCATTTAGCCATTTAGCCATTAAACCATTTAACAATTCAAATTAAAATGGAACAAGTACTTACTTCCGAACGCGAAGAAATAGTTGAAAATAATTTAAAGCATACCTTATTTTCCTGGCAGAAACAGGGTGGTTTAAAACCCATGGTTATCGACCGGGCCGAAGGCGTTTATATCTGGGATAAGAATGGCAAACGCTTGCTGGATTTTTCATCGCAGTTGGTAAACGTAAATATCGGTCATGGCCACCCAGCCATTACCGAGGCGGTGGTAAAGCAGATGCAGGAAGTAAGTTACGTGTACCCGGGAATGGTAACCGAAGCCCGCGGCAAACTGGCCAAAAAACTGGCCGAAGTAGCCCCCGGCAACCTGACTAAAACCTTCTTCACCTTAGGCGGGGCTGAAGCCGTGGAAAATGCCATTAAACTGGCCCGTTTGCATACCGGCCGGCATAAAATTGTGGCGCTTTACCAATCTTACCACGGGGCAACTTACGGCTCCATGGCTGCCGGCGGCGACCCAAGAAAACTGCCCGCCGACAGTCAACAAATGCCCAACGTGGTGCACGTAGAGAACCCTTATTTCTACCGTTGTCCCTGGCATTCCGAAACACCGGAGCAATGCCGCGACCGGGCTATTGAGCACCTGGAAAGGGTAGTGGGTTACGAAGGTCCGGGCAATATTGCGGCCATCATTATGGAAGGCGAATCGGGCTCTTCCGGCTGCATTAAATACCCGGAAGGCTACCTGAAAAAAGTAAAAGCGATCTGCGAAAAACACGGCATTTTATTTATTGCCGACGAAGTAATGAGCGGCTTTGGCAGGACAGGTAAATGGTTCGGAATTCAGCACCATGATGTAGAACCCGATCTGCTTTGCTTTGCCAAAGGCGTAACGGCCGGGTATCTTCCGCTGGGCGGCTTAATGGTTTCCGATGCCATTTCCAAAACCTTCGATGATAAACCCATGCCGCTGGGCTTAACTTATTCGGCGCACCCGGTTTCCTGTGCGGCCGGAACGGCGGTATTAGATGTTTACGAAAAAGAAAACCTGGTAGAAAATGCCGCCCGCTTAGGTAAATATTTGGAAAGCAGGGTAGAGGAGCTTAAGCAGCAACATCCATCTATCGGCGATTTCCGGAACACCGGTTTGCTGGGTTGCCTGGAACTGGTAAAGAACAGGGAAACGAAAGAACCAATGGCGCCCTGGAATGCGAATGCTACCGAAATGACCGTTATGAACCAGGTACAGGCCAAACTTTCGGAATTAGGGATGTACACCATGGTGCGGTGGAATTTTATTTTCATTGCCCCGCCGCTTACCATCACCGAAGCCCAGATCGACGAAGGCCTGGAAATAATTTCGGAAGCCTTGAAAATTGCGGATGCGCATTGTGTTTAAATTTCTTCCGAAAAATAAAGCCGGCAGGCAACCGTTTTGAAGAAAAAAGCGACTGGTATATAGGAAGGCAACCGGAAACGGGCCTCCTTATGTACTTTTACCCCAAATTTCTTGAAAGTCTTTTTCTCAATTTTAGTCTCTTTGCTCATTTTGGTGCAGTCTTTTAACCGGACGGCTTTGGTAGTGCATTTTGAATTAAACCAGACTAAAATTTCCAATGCCTTTTGCGTTAATAAAAGTAAACCGGCATTAGCCTGTCTGGGGAAATGCCATTTAGCGAAGGAACTTAAAAAAAACGACCGCCAGGACCAGCCAATTCCGGTAAAAGAAAAGCTGGAAGTTTTGCAGTATCTTGCTGCCTTACCGGTTTTTGATTTTAGCCTTCCGGTTGCCACCAACCAGGAATTTCAACCTTACATTTTCCACTTCACCATTTCTCCTGAATCCGGAATTTTTCATCCTCCCCGGGTTTTGATTTAATCTTTCAGAGTTTCCGTTTTTACCCGGAGCCCGATTGCTGCCATTATCTTTTAAGTTCTGAATGCAGCAATTTTTTAATTTTTAAATCAAATCAATTTCCAATTCATGAAAAATTTTCAATTAAACGCTGTTGTTTCTGCTTTCCTGTTACTTTCTATATTAGGCTTTTCCAGCTGCAAAGATCACGACGATGACCATAAAGTAGACCCGGATAAAGCCGTTATTACCATCACAAACCCAACTCCTGGCATGGAGGTAAAAGCTAACCAGGAAGTAACAATAACCGGTTCGATCACCTCACCGGAAACCCTGCACGGTTATACCATTTATATCCGGAAGAAAGCCGATAATTCGGAAGTATTTAAGAAAGAGGTTCACGACCATAAAAAGGAAATTACCATCAGCCAGCCCTGGACCGTAGACGCCGTAACGGAACATGTTGATCTGGAACTGGAAGTTACCGCAGCGGTAGATCACGATGGGAATTTAATTTCGAAAAAGGTTAGCTTCCATGCCATGCCATAAACGAAGCACTTATTAGAAGCAAAAATAAAACCCCGGAACAAAATCCCGGGGTTTTTTAGTGGTCAAAATTTAAATTAAAAAATATTTTATTGGATGCCACCCGGATTGGTACGCAAATTGTAAAGCAAATTTTAGATTCGTTTTTATATTCATAAAAGGACTTTCAGATTGCTCATTTTTACTTTACTTACTATTTAATCCATCTTTTTAACTTCAGCTTTCAAACTATGAAAAATGTAATTCTCTTTCTCTTTTTCCTCATCTTTGCCGGTTGCACCATCGATAACAATCCGGGTCCGTCAGGCCCTCCGGGTCCTCCGGGTGCTCCGGGAAATGCCAACGTGATCAGCACCGAAGCCATAACCCTCAATACCTGGACTTACAGCAACCAGTATAACTGGTATTCGGCCAACGTGAGCATGCCGGAAATAACTAACGATGTGTTGAATTCTGGTTTGGTAATGGTGTACCAGCGCATTTCCTCTAACCCCAACCCGGTGTGGATACCATTGCCGGATACCTATGGAAACATTACGACCAACTACGATTTTTACCGCAACGGCCTTACCGTTTACAGTTTCAACGTGGACAATACCACGCCAATCGCGCCCACCGGAATGGTTATCCGGGTAGTGGTTATCCCATCCTCTTTCCGGGAAGCCCACCCGGAAGCGAACTGGCATAATTTCCAGGAAACCAAAGAAATTTTAAACCTGGCTGAGTAAAAATACCCCTGTTTAAGAAATAAAAAACGGCTTCCTACAGGAGCCGTTTTTTATTTGTCCTTTCCTGAAAAAATCAGCACCTTTAGTTATTAAACTTAAAGTTGAAAATTATGAGCACCCTGATTAAGAACGGCCGCATTATAACTGCAGATTCCGATTTTACCGGCGATATTTTTATAGAAGGCGAAACCATTTCCCAGATAGGCAAAAACCTGAATGTAAAAGCCGACGAAGAAATAGATGCTACGGGTTTACTGATATTTCCGGGCGGCATCGATCCGCACGTGCACCTGGAAATGCCGTTCATGGGTACTTTCTCTTCCGATAGTTACGAAACCGGCACCAGGGCTGCCCTTTTTGGCGGAACTACCACCGTAATCGATTTTATTTTGCAGACCCAGGGAAAATCGCTCCGCCACGCCCTGGACGATTGGAATAGTAGAGCTCAGGGCAATTGCCTTTCCGATTATTCCTTCCACATGGCCGTTACCGATTTTAATGAAAACAGTTAAGCCGGAAATTGCCGAAATGATCGAGGAAGGAATTACTTCTTTCAAAACTTTTATGGCCTACAAAGGCGCCTTAATGGTAGACGACCGCATGATGGTTGCCCTGATGGAAGAAGTTAAAAAGCAGGGCGGCATGGTAACCACCCACGCCACCAACGGCGACATGATCGATTACCTGATCGCTAAAAACCTGAAGGCCGGAAACACCGCTCCCCTGTACCATTATCTATCGCAGCCGGAAGTTACCGAAGCCGAAGCCAGCAACCGTTTTGCCGATATGGCCAATTACACCGGCGTGCCGGCTTACATTGTGCATTTAACCTGCGAAGGCGCCCTGAACCACGTACGCGATGCCGGCAAACGCAACCAGAAAGTAATGGCTGAAACCTGTATTCAATACCTGACTTTAGATGCCAGTTTGTACGAAAAAGATTTTGAAGGTGCCAAATGGGTGATGAGTCCGCCGTTGCGGGAGAAAAAAGACCAGGCCGCTTTATGGGCCGGGATAAATGCCGGGCTTGCTGCAGGTTGTTGCCACCGATCATTGCCCGTTTATGTGGGAGCAGAAAAAAATGGGCGAAAAAGATTTCTCAAAGATCCCGAACGGCCACCCGGCCATTGAACACCGGGTAGAATTGCTGTTTTCGGAAGGAGTGCAGAAAGGCCGGATCTCTCTGAATAAATTCGTGGAAGTAACCTCTACCAATGCCGCAAAGATCTTCGGCATGTTCCCGCAAAAAGGCAGCATTGCCATCGGTTCCGATGCCGACCTGATACTCTTCGATCCAAACGAAAAACACACCATATCCGCCAAAACCCACCACATGAACTGCGATTATTCCGCCTACGAAGGTTGGGAAGTAACCGGCAAAACCAAAACGGTATTGTTAAGAGGTAAAAAAGTGATTGCGGATAATGAGGTTCAGGTTGAAAAGGGATACGGGAAGTTCCTGAAGCGGAAACAGGTTAATGGGGTGATTTAGGGTTCAAGGAGAAGCTAGAAATGATGAAAAAGGGGTTAATATGCGTAATATATTTTTTTCTGCACTGTTATATTAATTTATATGCACAAGTAACAAATGGAGGGTGGGTTGATACTTATCAATTTGCTCTTTCTGAGTCTGATAAAACTCAACTTGAGAAGGGGAATGAAGTACGTCTAAAATTCGAAGAGTTTCGTCCAGGTTTAAAGTTTGAAGGTTGGCTTCGGGTAATTCCTACTTCTAATAAGGGTAAGTATAAATTCGTTGAAATAGGAAATTGGAAGAAAGAGTTTGAATTTAAAAGATCAAACTCTAATAAAGGAATAGCTAAAGTTGAAATGAGGTTAGATACACTTGGTAATATTATTAATTCGAAATCTTTCGAAAAACAATACAATCAGGACCAATTTGTTCTAATCGAGGAATTAACTTTAGTTGAAGAAAAGGTTAACGGCAAAACTTACTATTATAATTTAGTAAAATCTTATTATACAACAGGTGAGCTTTGGGTTGAAGGATATAAAAGACTTTTAGATTTTGATATTCCAAAAAGTTATGTGGATAGAAAAAATGTTCCTGCAAAATATGAGAAGCAATTTGAAAAAAGTGGTAAATTAAAGAAGGAGAAAATTTACGCTCTTAAAGAATAATAAATCTAGGTTTAGTAGTAACCCCAACAAAAATGGCGCACTGCCAATTACTAAACAATCTTTTCTTGCCGTTGTTGGTGTTTTCACCAACAACCAAAATGCTGCTGTAAAAGTTGTTGGTGAAAACACCAACAACGGCATAAAAAACCAACAACGGCATAAATTTCAAAAGTAATGTATTGCTTTCTTCTTCGAATTTCCTTTGTAGCAATTTTATTTTCGCTCTCCTTAATGAGCTGCGAACGGAAAGATAAAAGTAAAAAAGAAAGTGAGGTTGAAGTAGAAACTAAAATCGCCAATAAGGAAGATACGACAGATAAAAGAATTGCAGAAGGATCAAGCTCTGAAAATAATAAATTAAAGTCCGAAACTACCGGATGCCACCCTCATAGCAATTATATTGCTCCTACCAAAAGGGCCTGCCTGCCGGAGAGCAGAAAGATTTCTATTACCCACAAATATTTTGAACAAAGACCCAGGAAAATAAAATTTATCTATCCTGTTCTAAAAGCCATTCCTACCTGTAGTGTAATAGATTCGCTTAATGGAGTATTTTTAAAAACCTCCAAAGAAATATTTTTAGATTACCTAAAAGCCTGCAACCTGCCGCTAAAATATAATCAGGGAATTGAACCCGAAGGGCTTTTCAAAAAAGACGGCAACCGGTGGTCCGCCGGTCTCTGGGGTTCTTTTAATGAATTGAACGACCAAAGGGCTTTTATTTACAAAGACAGTATTTTAAGTGTTTACCATTACGAATACAGCTATTTAGAATGTGGGGAAGAGGATGAGCATCGGAGAGGACCCGCAACGGCTGATACCTGGACCGAAAATTACAATCTGGTAACAGGCGCAAGAGTTCAGTTCTTCGATATTTTTGAAAAAGAGCTAATACCGGTAATCAGGCATTACGCCATTCTAAAAACCAAGCCGCTGGTTGAGGCCTATAACGCAAATGTACAGCCTGAATTTGCTTTTAATGATTATTCTTATGCCTTTTACCTGGTCCGGGATTTAAAGTGCCCGAATTTTTTCCTGAGTGAGAAAGGCCTGGGCGTTTTGTTTTTTGAATACGATATTTCTCTAAGACTTTTACCAAAGGAAGATGTCCGGGATTATCCAAAATTGGTTGTTTTTATTCCTTTCTCACATTTGGAGCCATATTATAAGCGAAGGAAAAAGTAATACCAAAACGCTTTACAGAAGTACGATAGTTTGGCAGTTCTTTGGATTTATGTGAAGAAGCATTTAAATTACCGGGCAATCATCATTATAATTTTTCAAAACCTTTCCGTTAATTTTTTTTCCGGAAAACCACTTTAATCAGAATAGAAAATGTCCCGAATAATAAAATCCGGCCTAATCCAGATGAGCTTGCCGAAAACCGAAGGCGAAGGCACTATCCAGGAGATCATGGAGGCCATGGTTGAAAAGCATATACCCTACATAGAAGACGCCGGAAAGCAGGGCGTACAGATCCTGTGTCTGCAGGAAATTTTTAATACGCCTTATTTCTGCCCGGGCCAGAACCCTATGTGGTACGAATCGGCGGAAACCATTCCCGGGCTCACCACCGACCGCATGGCCGAATACGCCAAAAAGTACAACATGGTAATCATTGTCCCGATCTACGAAAAAGTGCAGGCAGGCGTGTTTTACAACACCGCCGCTGTTATCGATGCCGACGGCACCTACCTGGGTAAATACCGGAAGAACCACATTCCGCAGGTAAATCCAGGTTTTTACGAAAAGTTTTTCTTTAAGCCAGGCAACCTGGGTTATCCGGTTTTCAAAACCAAATACGCCACCATTGGCATTTACATTTGCTATGACCGCCACTTCCCGGAAGGCGCCCGCGCCCTGGGTTTGAACGGCGCCGAAATTGTTTATAATCCTTCCGCTACGGTGGCTGGTTTATCGCAATATTTATGGAAGCTGGAGCAGCCGGCCCATGCCGCGGCCAACGGTTATTTTATGGGCTGCATCAACCGCGTTGGGCAGGAAAAGCCCTGGAACATTGGCAAATATTATGGCACCTCATATTTCGTAGACCCGCGGGGCCAGATCTTTGCGCAGGCCTCTGAAGATAACGATGAATTATTGGTAGCCGAATTCGATCTGAACCTGATAGACGAAGTACGGTCCACCTGGCAGTTCTACCGCGACCGCCGTCCGGAAACGTATCAGGAACTTACGGCGCTATAATTTTTGAACACGATTTTAAGGATTTTCCTGATTGACAGGATTTTTTTTAATTAAGATTTTAAGGATAAACCCGGAAAATGTAGAGACGGGGCATGCCCCGTCTCCACGCATATCGAAACAAATTATTGCGGAATTTACCCGAACGGCCATTGGAAAAATGTTTATTCCGGAATACCCAAACAGGTGTTTACCTCTTCCCATGATCAATCGCTATAATTACCCGGATGAGATCTTCCCCTTCGGTTGAGATGACCTCAAACCAATACACAATCAACAATCAGCAATTAACAATTCTTTTAAAATGGCTGAATACAAAATACCTTTAACCGACCAGGATTTTGAAGCGAATTTTGCGCAGATAAAACCTCTGATGAATGCCAACGAAGCGTATTACGAAAGCGGCCGCTGCCTTTTTTGTTACGATGCGCCCTGCGTAAATGCCTGCCCCACCAGCATCGATATTCCGCTGTTCATAAAGCAAATAAACACCGGTAATCTGAACGGCGCGGCCAAAACCATTTACGATTCCAATTACTTTGGCAATGCCTGCGGAAAAGTTTGCCCCACCGAGGTTTTGTGCGAAGGTTCCTGTGTGTATACGAACCAGGGCGTAAAAGCCATTGAGATTGGAAGGCTGCAGAATTATGCTACGGATAAGGCCATTTCTTCCGGTAAAAAATTCTATAAAACGGTATCTAAAAACGGTAAAAAAGTGGCGGTGATCGGAGCGGGGCCGGCTGGCATAAGTTGTGCCTGTGAGCTGGTTTCTTTCGGATATTCTGTTACGGTTTTCGAAGCCAAAAGCCTGCCTTCCGGGTTAACTGTTCACGGAGTTGCGCCCTATAAAATTACCAACGAAGAAGTGCTGGCCGAAATGAATTACCTGCAAAGCCAGTTCGATTTTGAAGTGCAATATAATACCCCGATAGAATCCGCTCAGGACATTCAAAACCTGGAAGCCGGCTTCGATGCAGTTTTCCTGGGAGTTGGTTTGGGCAAAACTACCAGCCTTGGCATTCCGGGAGAAAACCTGGAGAATTGCATTGGCGCCGTAGAATTTATTCAAAAGCTGCGCCTAAACCATACCGATCTATGGGTAGGCGATGAGGTGGTGGTATTAGGCGGCGGCAATACGGCTATGGATGCAGCGTCGGAAGCTTCCCGAATGGGTGCTGATAATGTTCTGTTAGCATACCGCCGTGACCAAACCGAAATGCCCGCATATGCTTTCGAATATGATCTGGTAAAATTTGCCGGGGCAAAAAGTATGTTTAATGTGCAGCCGGTAGAAATTCTGGGAACCGGTAAAGTTGCCGGCATTAAATTCATTCGCACCGTGACGCTTGATGGCAAACTGAACACCATTCCGGGCAGCGAATTCTCCTTAGCCTGCGATATGGTAATTAAAGCCACCGGCCAGGAAAAACGTATGAATTTGTTGCAGCAAATAGCTGGTTTAGAAACGGCTCCCAACGGAACCATTAAATTTAACGAAGCTAATTTTCAAACCACTAACCCAAAATATTTCGCGGCCGGCGATGCCGCAAACGGGGGCAAAGAGGTAGTAAACGCAGCCAACGAAGGCAAAAGAGCCGCCCAGGGCATTCACCAGTTTTTAAGCGGAAACCAGTAACGTTTTTGTTTACAAGATACCAGATGATTTCCCCTTTGAAGTAGCAGGTGGACGTAAGGAATTAAAGATGATTCTCTTTTGAAGGTTTTCTCTTTAAGGAAGTTAGAAATGGAAAATCAGATTTTAAAAAAAACGGGAAAACACCCCTCCGTAAGCGCTCAAACTCCCGTTTGACTTGTCCTCAAGGAGAGAGTCTGTGGTAGCCTGAAAATCATCTAATATATCTCCCTCATCCCCGGCCTGTCCCCTGCCAGGAAGGCGAACAGTTTCCGTCCTGTCAGGGGACAGGCCGGGGAAAAGAATAGAGAGGATACTGTTACATTTTATTAATCACCCATTACCTATTAAGCATTAAACATTAATCATTAATCATTCCCAAATGGCCGATCTTTCCATAAACTTCGCTGGTATAAAATCTCCCAACCCGTTCTGGCTGGCTTCTGCACCGCCTACCAATACCGGTTACCAGGTTATGAAAGCTTTTGACGCCGGCTGGGGCGGGGCGGTCTGGAAAACCATGGGGCTGCCTACCATTAACACCTCCAGCCGCTACGGCAGCGTGAATTACAAAGACAAACGCATGGTAGGTTTCAACAACATTGAGCTGATCTCCGACCGGCCATTGAAAGACAACCTGCGCGAATTAGAAGAGGTTAAAAAACGATTCCCGGACCGGGCGCTGATCGCATCCTTAATGGTGCAAAGCCGGCAGGAATGGCACGACATTGTCCGCCAGGCAGAAGCGGCCGGTGCCGACGGTTTGGAGCTTAATTTTGGCTGTCCGCACGGCATGTGTGAACGCGGCATGGGCTCATCGGTTGGGCAGGAGCCCAAGGTTTTGCAAACCATTGTAGAGTGGGTAATGGAAGTGGCTACCAAACCGGTTATCGTTAAATTAACGCCCAACATTACCGATATAACCCAACCGGCCCTGGCGGCCAAAGCTGCCGGCGCAAATTCCGTTTCCCTGATCAATACTATTCAGAGCCTGGTAGGAGTAGATATTGATAATTTTGCCGCTTACCCGATCGTGGATGGAAAAAGTACCAATGGCGGCTATTGTGGTCCGGCGGTTAAACCAATTGCCATGAATATGGTAAAGAATTGCGCCCAGATTCCCGATTTTAACCTGGCTATTTCCGGCATTGGGGGCATAGAAACCTGGCGCGATGCCGTGGAATTCATGTTGCTGGGAGCCGGCTCCGTGCAGGTTTGCACCGCCGTAATGCATTACGGTTTCGGAATTATCCGGGAACTGACGGATGGCCTTAATAACTACCTGGATGAAAAAGGATTCAGCAGCGTAAATGAGATAATCGGCAAAGCCCTGCCAAATGTGGTGCCCTGGGAAGATCTGAATCTGAAGTACGATGTAAAGGCGGAGATCCACGAAGAAAAATGCATTGAGTGCCAGCTTTGCTACACCGCCTGCGAAGACGGCGCCCACCAGGCTATCGGGCTTCGGGCCGGTACCCGCATTCCTTACATCATAAAAGAAAACTGCGTAGGCTGCAATTTATGCTCCCTGGTTTGTCCGTCGGAAGGCTGCATTACCATGGAACGCGTGGACGATGGTACCGAACATTTAACCTGGAAAGAAATGACCGCCGCCAACGATATTCCCGACACCTTTAACGACTCCCGGGCCGGTGGCATAGACCATCATTACAACCACCCGGATCAGGCCTTTGAAACCAAACGGCCAATTCATTACGAAGCAAAAGTTTGAGCAGGAGTCAGGAGTCAGGAGTCAGGAGTCAGGATAAATAACAATCATAATAATACACCTGTCATCCAGAGCACAATTGAGCGCGGGAGCGCGAAGATTGCGGGCGTAGCCCTGAAGGAACTCACCGGCAGTAGAGAAGTTTCTATATAAACTTACCAGGTTTTTTGCCCCAAATCACTATTCACTTATCCTCAATCCTCAATCCTCAATCCTAACTCCTGACTCCTAACTCCTGACTCCTAAAAAAATGAAATCTCAAAATTACAAAACCCACAAACGCTTCGTTCCTTTCTTCCATTTCTTTCTTTTTGGCCTAATCCTGATCACAACATTTGGTTCAGTAAATAACCTGTTCCGTTCTTTTGGTAATGCGGACCGGTTATATAATGCGGCTTTAGTGGTAGCGATCTGCGTGATCCTTATTTTTCTTTTTTTCTTTACCCGCATTTTTTCCTTAAAAGCGCAGAACCGGGCCATCCGGGCGGAAGAAAATCTTCGCCACTTTATGTTAGTTGGTCAGCCCCTGGATAGCCGGTTAAGTCTTGGTCAGATTATTGCTTTGCGGTTTGCGCCGGATGCTGAATTTATCTCATTAGCCAAAACTGCAGTTGAGAAGAAAATGACGCCCGATGAAATTAAACGAGCCATTCAAAACTGGAAAGGCGATTTTCATAGGGTTTAATTTAATTGTTAATTGTTTATTGTTGATTGTTTATAGATTGGTAAATCAAGAAATTGAAAACCTACCTACCAACAATGCGGCAATTCAATAAATCCGGCGGAAAAGCGTTTAAAGTAGAGTTAAGTTTTTTATGAAGAATTTTTTGCTGGCCGTAGTTGCACTTTTTTCCTTCCAAACCATAGCGTTTTCACAAACCAATTTAATTCCCAACGGCAGTTTCGAAAATATTGCCAGAATACCGGAAGAAAGGGGACAAGCCTACTTAGCCCGGCCCTGGTCTTCTACGGCAGCCAGCCGGGGAATTCCTGCCGACATTTTCCATAAGCGGGCCCGTTACCAGGACCTGCAAACACCTTTAAATTACGTGGGCGAACAGGAACCGCATTCCGGCGAAGGCTATGTGGGCATTAACGTACTGCGGGGCGGGGAATCAGACTACCGGGAATTTTTGCAGGTTATGCTAATGGAGCCACTTCAAAAAGGCGAACTGTATGAACTGGAATTTTATACCAGTTTAGCCGAATACAGCGAAATTGCTACCAGCAGTTTGGGTTTTTATTTCAGCCAAAGACCGCCTTTGTTAATCGAAAATGGTTTTTTAATGGCCAAGCCCCAGGTGCAGGTTGCCGAAGAAAACATCATCACCGAAAAGAAAAATTGGGTACGTATTGTGGGTCAGTTCAAAGCTGCCGGCGGAGAGATCATGGTGACAGTCGGTAATTTTAAGTCCCGGGAAAATGCCCCTCAAATTAAAGTGGAGCCCATAGGCAAACTGCCGGTGCGGGAAAAAACGTGGAAAGAAAAGGTGGCTAACAGGTTTAAAGAAACCGACGAAACCTTTTCGTATTATTACCTAGACGATATAAAACTGACCAAAGTAACCGATAAACAACCGGAGGTAATTGCCCGGGTACCGGAACCTGAACCAAAGCCAAAACCAGCCCCGGAACCGGTTAAAAAGCCGGAAGTAGTAGTAGCAAAAAGATCCGACTATTTTGGGGATGTGGCGGTTAAGAAAACTATCCGGCTCGATAAGATCTTCTTCCAGCCCGATAAATATGTATTACTGCCTACTTCTTACGAAGAGCTAAACAAACTGCACGGTTTTTTAACCGAAAACCCTACCGTTTCCATCCAGATCAACGGCCATACCGATATAACCAACCTGCCGGATTACAACCAGGTATTATCCGAAAACCGGGCTAAAGCGGTTAAAACATACCTCATCCGGAAAGGCATCAGCGAAAAACGGATCAAGACTAAAGGCTTTGGCGAAACCCAACCGGTAGCTACGAACGAAACCGAAGAAGGCAAACAGCAAAACCGCCGGGTAGAGTTTGAAATACTGCCTTAAAGAATTTTCAGGAAAGTAGATTTCATTTATATCTAAACACTACTATATACGTAAAGGGATAAAATTTAAAAAAGCCCCATGCCGCTATGGGGCAAACTTTTTCTCAGATCGTATGCCACAGCGCAGTGTTCCGTTTTACGCGAAAACTACCATTATCTTATTCGGCTTAACCTTATTGTTCCAGGCATTATTTATTGGCCGCGACATATTGGTGCCCCTGGCTTTTGCCGTTTTATTAGCCGTGTTGCTCAATCCTATTCTGCGGTTTATGGAAAAACGGCGGGTTCCCCGGTTGCTGGCCATTTCTTTAACGGTTTTGCTGGCGCTGGCAATCGTGGTGTTTATCGGGTTTATAATTTCTTACCAAATGAGCCAGTTCGCCGAAGCCCTGCCTTTGCTTAAAGTAAAGTTGCTGGAGCTTTTTGGGAAGGTTCAGGGCTGGATGGCAACTACGTTCAACCTGAGCCTTCAAAAGCAAACCGAATATTTTAACCGCATGGGAAGCAATATGCTCCAGAACGGGGGAACGCTCTTATCTGGTACGTTCTCTTACATTACCGGACTTTTAGTGCTGTTAACACTTATTCCCATTTATGTTTTTCTGCTATTGTTGTACCGGAACCTGCTGGTCTATTTCGTTATTAAGGTTTTCTCCGGGAACAATACGTTAAAGGTTAGCAACATTCTTCACGAAATTAAAGGGGTAATTCAGAATTATATTGTAGGCCTGCTTTTTGAAACCGTGATCATTGCCGTTTTAAATTCGGTGGCGCTACTGCTTTTGGGAATAGATTATGCCATTATGCTGGGAGTGTTGGGGGCAATTCTGAACCTGGTTCCGTATATTGGCGGCATAATTGCCATTGCTCTGCCGGTGCTGATCGCGCTGGTTACCAAAGATGGGGTGTTTTACCCCTTGGCGGTAATAGGTGCATATTCCTTAATTCAGTTTATCGATAACAACCTGATCGTGCCAAAGGTGGTTGCCGGGAAGGTTAAAATAAACGCTTTGATTTCCATTCTGGCCGTTTTAGTAGGTGGGGCTTTATGGGGAGTGGCCGGCATGTTTCTTTCTATTCCGGTGGTAGCTATCCTGAAGATCATTTTCGACCGGTTAGGGCCTTTAAAACCCTGGGGCTTGCTGCTGGGCGACGATATTCCCGATGAAGCCGCATTAAATGCATCCTCCCGCACCGGTTCGGGTATAATGCTTTTAGATAACGATGATAATTAGTAATAATCAGTAAATTCTTCTAAAATTCCGCCATCTTGGCTTTTGCTAAAGTTCTAACCAAAAATGGGCATATTTGCTTCCTATTTTTTTCTGATTCTGGCGGTCCTGACCATTATAGCCACTATTATCCCGCTATCCAAAAATGAGAATTGGTGGGTCAGGGCCTTCGATTTTCCGCGTATGCAGATCATTGCCGGGGGTTTGATCTGCCTGGCTGGTTTCTGGCATTATAACCACGGAAAAGGTCCGCTGCAGTTAGGGTTGGAAATAGCTCTGGCCGCTTGCATTGTGTACCAATCCTGGCGGATCTTTCCGTACACGGTGTTTGCCAAGAAAATGGTGCTGGATAGTTCGGCCAACCAGGATAAACAGGATCATATCCGGGTAGTTGTTACCAATGTGCTGGAAACGAACCGGAATTATGAGGCGTGTCTGAACATGCTCAGAAAAGCTGACCCGGATGTAATTCTGGCGGTAGAAACAGATCAGAAATGGCAGGACCATTTAAAACCGCTGGAAGCAGATTACCCTTACACTGTTTTTATGCCGCTATCCAATACGTACGGCATGTTGTTTTATTCGCGGTTTAAGTTAATAAATCCGAAGATCAGGTTTTTATTGGAAAATGATGTGCCTTCCGTACATACGCTCATAGAATTGCCTTCCGGGACGCCGATAATTTTTCACGGGTTGCACCCCCGGCCGCCGGCCCCCCAGGAAGCCGAAACTTCCGTACCCCGCGATGCGGAACTGATCGTGGTTGGGTTGGATATAAAGGAAAATCCAGGACCTACCATTGTAGCCGGCGATATGAACGACGTGGCCTGGTCGCATACTTCCAAATTGTTCCGGAAAACCAGCGGCCTGCTGGACCCACGGATCGGCCGCGGTTTGTTTGCCACTTTCAACGCTTTTTATCCGTTGCTGCGCTGGCCCTTAGATCACGTTTTTCATACCAACGATTTTAAACTCATCACGCTTCAGCGCCTCGAAAAAATTGGCTCCGACCATTTTCCGATCTGCATTACGCTTAGCTACGAACCGGAAACCAAACACCAGCAGGAAAAGCCAAAAGCCGATGCCGAAGACAAAAAAGAAGCGGTAGAAAAAATAGAAAAAGCCGCCGAAATGAAAGCGGAAAAAGGCAGCCTTTCCTAATTAAATCATTAAAAAATATGCCTGGTAACCAAATTAAAACGGTAGGTTTTTGTGCCTGAAAAGTAAAGCCTTCTGCAAATCTGCAGAAGGCTTTACTTTTTTAAGTCCACTAAAATACTCCACTCATCCTGAGCACAAGTGAGCGCGGGAGCGCGAAACTTGCGAGCGTAGCTCTGAAGGACCGTGTTGGAGGCCAGCAGAAATTTAAATTGCAAGTTTTGGCCTAAAAAAAGCCTTTCGCAATTAAGAAAAAGCCTTTTTCAAAAGGGGGAAATATCAGATTACAAAGGCGGTTCCCGCATAATCCAGTTCACGTTGTAAAGGTCTTTTCGCCGGTCGCGGATGTTCCGTACGCTGCCGGTGGTATTCAGATCTTTAAGCAGGTCCAGATCCAGATCGGCAATTAAGGTCATTTCGGTATTTGGTGTTGCTTCAGCAATGATGGCATCGTGCGGAAAGGCAAAATCGGAAGGCGAGAAAACCGCCGATTGCGAGTACTGAATATCCATGTTCTCGATGCGCGGAAGTTACCTACGCTGCCGGTAATAGCCACATAGCATTCGTTCTCAATGGCCCGCGCCTGGGCACACCGTCGTAACCCGCAAATAAGCATTTTTGGTATCGGTCCAGTAAGGCACAAACAGTATCTTCATGTCCATATCCGAAAGCATCCGGGCTAGTTCCGGGAACTCCACGTCGTAGCAGATCAGAATTCCAATCTTCCCGATATCCGTATCGAAAACCTTTAGTTTATTGCCGCCGCGCATGCCCCAGTAGGGCGATTCATCAGGGGTAACGTGCAGCTTGTATTGTTTATCGAAAGTACCATCGCGGCGGCAAAGGTAACTTACATTGTAATAGTTTGTTGTCGTATATTCTGGCATGCTGCCGGCAATAATATTAATGTTGTAGCACAGCGCCAGGTGGATCATCTGTTCCCGCACTTCATCGGTATAATCGGCCAGGGTCCGGATGGCAGCGGAAGGAGATTTTTCGTCGGATAAGGGCCATCAGCGGTGCATTAAAAAACTCCGGAAACATGACAATATCGGCTTTGTAAGAGCTTACCGTATCCACAAAAAATTCAATCTGCTGCATCAAGTCTTCCAGGGAAGTGACGCTGCGCATTTGCCACTGCACAATTCCAATCCGGACTACCCTTTTCTTGCCGCCAACAATTTTTTCCTCTTCCTCGTAATACACATTTATCCATTCCAGCAGGGTAGCGTAGGCTTTCGATTCCTTGTCGCTGGGCAGGTAGCCTTTCAGGATTTTACGCACGTGAAAATCGTTACTCAGCTGAAAAGTCAGGATCGGGTCGTAAATTTCTTTGTTCCGCACCATGTTCAATGTACTTGGCGGGCGAAAGTTTATCGGCATGTTCCTGGTAACCGGGAATGCGGCCGCCGGCAATAATGCCGCGCAGGTTCAGGTTTTCGCAGATTTCTTTCCGGGCATCGTACAGACGGCGGCCCAAGCGTAAATTGCGGTACTCCGGGTGCACAAAAACATCTACCCCGTACAGCGTTTCGCCATCCGGGTTATGGGTATTAAATTTCCCTTTGCCAATGATCTGTTCGTAAGTGTGTTTGTCGCCGTAATCGGAATATTTAACAATAACCGACAGGGCTCCGGCCACCACTTTGCCTTTGTCTTCAATACAGATCTGCCCTTCCGGAAAGTTCTTGAGCAAAGCCGAAAATTCTTTCTTGGTCCAGGAACCGCCCAGGTTGGAGTACACCATATCCATGATGCCTTTTATGGCTTTGTAATCGGAAAGGCGTAGGGTTCTTAATATTAACTTGTGTTCAGAGATGTTAGAACTACTTTTTTCGTTCGTAGGCATACCGTTCTTTAAAGTTTATACCTGGCATTTTCAGAAAGGCTTTGGGAAGCCGAAAAATACCTTTTAAAATTGGCTAACGTAAAACGGCAACAAACCGCCGGATTCCGTTAAAATTCCGGGTGAAATTAAAGAAAAAATCCAGAGGTTTGCCCTGAATTCCTGCCAGGGCCTGATAAAGCAGCGAAAAACCATTGCTGCTTTTTACAAGATAAGGATCAGGCCTGCTACCTTTTTGTTGAATAATTGATTAGCCACCATTTTTATGATTGAACCGGCAAAAAAAGAAAGCCTGGAAGCTAAAATATCTTTTAAAGATCTGGCCCAACAAATAGGAGGGCTGATCCGGTATGCCCAACTGCTTCAGGAAAAGTATGATGTAACGCTAAAGGCCGTGCATCCTGCTTTCCGGAAAAGCGCCATTAATCTTTTGCATTACCTGGCTTTACGGCATACCGATCTGCGGCAACTTCAGGCCGAACTGGCGGAGTTAGGTTTGTCTTCGCTGGGCCGTACCGAAAGCCATGTGCTGGCCAGTTTATTGGCCGTGCAAAAACAGTTGCAATTTTTACTAAAGCAGGAAAAACCGGCCGCAGATAGTTTCCTTTCTTTTGCCGAAAGCAGCGCCCTTCTTAAAACCAATACCAGTTCTTTGCTGGGCGAAATGCCTGCCGACCGGAGTTCCCGCATTATGGTTACTTTTTCTTCCGATCTGGCTACCGATTACGACCTGATCTGCCGCATGATGCTGGCCGGCATGAATTGCGCCCGCATTAACTGCGCCCACGACGATCCGGCCACCTGGAAAACCATGATTACCAACATTAAAAAAGCGGAGAAAGAGTTAAAACTTTCCTGCCGGGTGCTCATGGACCTAATGGGGCCTAAACTCCGGACCGGACCGTTAAGACCCGGCCCAAAATTAATTGCGATCCATCCCATTCGCGATGAAGAAGGTAAACTGGTTGCCCCGGCAAACGTGTGGCTGGCTGCAGCCGGGACCGAACCGCCTTTACAGGTAGACGCCATGTTGCCGGTAAATATGGCCTGGGTTAACCTGCTCCAGGAAGGCGACACCCTGCGGTTACTGGATACGCGCGGCCGGAAGCGGCGAATGGCAGTAATCCAGAAAACTCCGACGGGCGTATTGGCGCACCTATTTAAAACATCATACATAGGAACCGGCACCCGGATAAGTTTAAAAACCGCCGCTAAAAAGGATAACAAGTTTACGGAAGTAGGAGAACTGCCCTGGCTGGAAATGCCCATTGTGCTTAAGAAAGATAATTTCCTGGTGCTTCATAAAGAACCTTTGCCGGGCGAACCCGCAACGTTTGATTCCCGTGGTCATATTGTAAAGCCGGCGCACATTTCCTGTACCTTACCCGAAGTTTTTTCCCGGGTTAAAACCGGTCAGCCGATCATGCTGGACGACGGCGAAATTGAAGGCATCATTCAGGAAGTTGCGGAAGACAGACTGCTTATAAAGGTTACTGCCGCTAACGATAAAGGCAGTAAACTGCGGGCCGATAAGGGCATTAACCTGCCGGATAGCAAGCTAAACATTATTGACCTGACGGAGAAAGACAAAGAAGACCTGAAGTTTGTAGTAAAGCACGCCGATATTGTGAATCTTTCCTTTGTAAACCACCCGGATACCGTTTTGGCGCTGCAGGAAGAACTGAAAAAACTCAAAGCGGAGAAAGTGGCCATTATGCTTAAGATCGAAACCAAAGAAGGTTTCCGGAATTTGCCGCATTTGCTGTTGGCAGCCATGCGGCAACACCCGGCCGGTATCATGATTGCCAGGGGCGACCTGGCGGTGGAGTGCGGCTGGCACCGCCTGGCGGAAGTACAGGAAGAAATTTTATGGCTCTGCGAAGCAGCGCACATGCCGGTGGTCTGGGCCACCCAGGTATTGGAAACATTAGCTAAAAAGGGCAGGCCATCCAGGGCGGAAATCACGGATGCCGCCATGTCGCAGCGGGCCGATTGCGTAATGCTGAATAAAGGTCCGCACGTGATCCGGGCCATTCAAATGCTGGACGAAATTCTGAAAACCATGCAGCACCACCAACACAAAAAAACCGCCATGCTCCGAAGTTTGCACGTTTCTGAACTGGATGGATTAAATTAAAAACCAGAGAAGTAAATTCGGGCTACCTTTATTTAAGAGGAAAATTGATCATCTTTCCTAAGAAGCAGTTAAACCAGGAAAGATTAAAATAAGTCCTGTACTTCGGGATATTTGTCACATATAAATGGCACCACCGTATGGTACCTTTGCAGGGTAAAGCGTTAGAAATTATGGCCGACTGGAAAGAATCAAAATTGTACAGCATTCTGAATTTAAAATGCCCCCGCTGCCACGATGGAAACATGTTCCCGTCGGGTACTTTATACAGCACTAAGTTTTCGAATATGAATAAGTCCTGCCCGTGCTGCGGCCAGGATTTTGAGCAGGAACCGGGTTATTATTACGGCGCCATGTACGTGAGTTTCGGAATCAGCACGGGTATATTTCTGGCCGTAATATCTATTCTCAGCCTGTTTGTGGAAGAGGTTACTTTTACCATGGTTTTAGTTGCCATTCTGGCAATTGTGGTTGGTTTCCTGCCCTTAACTTTCCGGATCTCCCGGTCTATCTGGATCAATATTTTCGTGCATTACGAAGGCCCGTGCAGCCAGATCCGGAAAAAGAAAATCTAGAAAATAGTTCAGCACTTTCAGAGCCATAAACCCTACCGTTTTTCTATCTTTGGGAACCATTTGCGCGTGCCCATGCCGGAAAAACTGTTGCCCATTTACGAGATTCAGGATTTTAAAGAAACTTCAGGCACCAGGCCCGATTTCTATTTCAATACCATGGAAGCGCATTTGCGGGAACATGCCTTTATCCAGAAACCGCACAAGCATAATTTTTACCTCTTAATTTTTATTACCAGCGGCACCGGCACCCATACCATCGATTTTCTGCAATACCCGGTTCAGGCCCGAACAATTTTCTTCCTAAGTCCGGGGCAGGTGCATGCCTGGTCGCTTTCTGCCGATACTACCGGCTTTGTGCTGTTTTTTAACGCGGAATTTTACCTTTTAAGCCATTCGCAGAAGAGTTTATTCAGCTTCCCGTTTTTCAATTCCCTGCTGAATAAACCAGTTTTGCAGCTTGAGGCAGGAGCGGAGATAGAAATTTCTGCAATTCTGAACCAAATAGAAAAGGAGTTCCGGCAAACCTTATGGAAGAAGGAAGACATGATCCGGGACCTGCTGAATATTCTGCTAATTAACCTTACCCGTAGTTATCAGATGCAGTTTTCCGGGGCAGCTATTCCGGCGGGAAATTCTTCTTTTTTAAGGCAATTCGAATTTTTGGTGGACCAGCATTTCCGGGAGCATTTAGCGGTGAATTTTTATGCAGACAAACTTCACCTTACTCCTAAGCAATTAAGTGAACTTTGCAAAAAAGCGGTCGGTAAAACGTCATCGGAATTAATCCAGGACCGGCTGCTGCTGGAAGCTAAAAGGCTTTTGCTGCATTCGGACCAGACCATTACCCAGATTGCCGCCGAATTAGGTTACTTTGATAATTCTTACTTTTCCCGGTTCTTCAAAAAGCACACCGGCCAAACCCCGGAGCAGTTCCGCCAAACGAACTAACCCATTTGCCGGAAATTAAAAAAGCCGCCTGGTGAAAGCGGCTTTTTTGAAAAAATTACATTTTTAATTTTATTGTTTGATCGTGATCCGGGTACCTGCCGTCCAATTCTTATGTTCGTTGGTGTAATACAAATAGGCAGATCCGGCCGGGCTTTCGTAGGTTCCCGGAAATTCGGCTTTCAGATCAAGGTTTACTATCACTTCTTCCTTTGGGGCCATGTCGCGGAGGTAACATACCAGGCGGTTGCCGCTGATCTCATAAAAGTCGAACACTTTTTTCTCCTGAAGTTCTTTTAGCTGAGCCGGATTTACCGATAACCCCGCCGGAATGCCGATTATGGCCATGGTCATAGGCAAGCCATTTGGCTGGAGGTTCCTGATCTTTGCCGAATACCGAACCGTGCTGCCAACAGTAGTTTCTTCCGTGTTCAGGGTGGTTTCTAATTTTACTTTACATTCCGGGGAATTTGGCGGGGTATTGGAGAAATAATTCAGGCCCATGGAATAAGGTAACGGTTCGTTGGTTTTTTCAAACTGGACCTTCACTTTATAGTTATCTGGCTTGTCGAAATATTTATCCAGGTTTAAGATCTGAATTTCACCCGATTGATTGGCCAGGTAACTTTGTTCGCCGGCTTTTTTCTTTTCAACATAAAATTGAATTGTTCCGCTTTCATTCGTTTTCCGGCTGTACCGGGTATAAGCCGTTAGCGCTTTCAGGGTTAAAACGGTAGCCTGCGTGGAGCCAAAACTGCCGTAACCATTCCGGGATTGCGCCAGGAATTTTATAGCAGCCTGTAAGTGGGCTCCCGAAGGATGTCCCGATTTTAACATGGCCATAACCACCAAAGCCGTAGTTTCCTGCTCCAAAGATCTGCCGGTAGAGTTGGTTACTGAAAATTTATTGCCGGTCCAGCTCCCGGTTGGATTTTGTGATTTAAGCAATTTGGCCATTAAACTTTCCGCCCGCGGTTTGTTTCCGGAAGTAAAAAGGGCATTGGTTACCAAGGCCATCCGGTAGGGGTCGTTCGAAGATTCGGCAGCCTGGGCAGCATGGTCCAATTCCAGCTGCAGGTTTTTAAATCCAGCTTCGGTTAAGGAATAAACAATGTAAGCATTGGCAATGGTTGGTTCGGTGTGGCCGTAACCGCCGCCGTGGCGGGTAGATAAGGTAAAGCCCCCTTTGCCGTCGCGCCGGCTCAGCATCCAGGCCTTGGTCCGTTCAATCATATCGGGGTCTACTTTCCCGCCCAGGCGCTGCATATCTGAAAACTGAAGTAAGGCAAAAGCGGTTAATCCTTCGTGAGCTGGGGCAGTAGAAAACCAGTCATAACCTTTTTCTTTGGTTTCGAAATTGATGAGCCGGTTGTAGGCTTTATTCATGTATTCTTCTGCCCGGGCAATTAGGGCTTTATCCGGTCTTTCCTGGTCCCTTAAATATTCAAGCACCATCAGGTTAGGGTAACTGGAAGATGAAGTTTGTTCAAAGCAACCATAAGGTTCCCGCAGCATGCCTTCAACTCCTTTCAGCAGATCTGCCATTATAGAAGGATAAGCGGAGAAAGATACCTGGGCGGTGCCCGGGGTCATGTTGGAAGCGTCTACCAGGAATTCCTGTTCTTTGCTGTTGCCCGCAATAGATTTATTGATCGGGTAGCCGCGCTGCTCTACAATTACCGGTTGTTTGAAGGCGTCTTTTAAGCCCTGGGCTTCAAAAGAAGCGCCAAAATCAAAGCTACCGGTAGTTCCGGAAACCTGATAATCGAGGTAAACGGTATTGGTGCTGTTCGCTTTTACAACCTGGTCGCGGGCTTCTTTTCCTAAAAATTTCCAGCCGGCCGGGTGCGTAATTTCAAGCTTGCCTTTTACGTCTTTGGCGGTATTATTTTTCAGAATCAGCGGTACGCTTATGCGGTCATTTTCCAGGGTGGCTTCGGGTAATTTGGCTAATACGTTAAAAGGTAGTTGGGAATAAAATTTATGTTCGTGCCGGCCCGGACTGCCATCAAAAGAAATACCTTCTACCAAAACATTGTAAGAGGTAATATCATCGCCGGTATAGAATTCCAGTTCGGCTACGCCATTGCGGTTTAATTTAACCAGAGGCTGCCAGAAAAGGGTTTTCCGGAAATCGGTCCGTTCTGCCGGGGTTTCGCTGCTGGTATAAACGGGAGATGCAAATTCCCTGATCCGGGTATAATTGTGGTGTTCTACGGGTTTCTTTTCGGTATAAATTGCTTCCCTGAATTTCTGGCGTTCTTCACTTATTGCCCGGGTTATCTGCGGCTGGGAACTGGAAACTCTGTTCACTGCCGGCCGGCTGGTGGAAGGAAGCTGCGGGGCGGTTAGTTGCTTTACCCCATTCACATAATAAATGGTGCCCGTGTTCCGGGTGCCGCGAACCGCAACACCTCTTCCGTCATCGCTGCTTTGAACTCCGGCGGTAGTGTAAGCCATGGTAGAGACGTCGCGGGTAGGTAATTTGGCGATCTCCTGCTGGGTAATGGTTGCACCCATGCGATCGCGACTGATGAGGGGCTCTTTGTAAACCACCACTTCCACTTCAGCTAAAGACCTGGTATCGGGCGATAATTCAAAGGCTAACCTGGTTTCTTTTTGCTCTTTTACCTGAAGACCCTTAATTACCCTGGTATGGTACCCTACATAAGGTACTTCCAGGTTATAGGTGCCGGGTACAATAGGAGAGATGGTAAAATTGCCGTCTATATCCGTTTGACCATAATTTTTCTGAACTCCCTTGTATTTAATAACCACCGTAGCAAAGGCAATCGGCTCTTTGGTGTTTTCGTCTACCAGCCGGCCGGATATTTTTCCTTTTCCATCTTTTGAAGCGGCATATTTTATTTTAGTTTTCTCCTTTTTATCTAAGGGATTTCCTCTGGAAGCAAGGCCTGCCAGCGATGGTTTTATCGGGGTTGGTAAATGAATATTAAGGAATGGGCTGGCTTTTTCCTGGATCTCTATCCCGGTGATCAAGGCTTCTTTTTGGCCTGCCGTCTCAATTTCCAGGTCGTATTTGCCGGGCGGGAGGTTCCCGAACCGGAAGCTTCCGTGCTGATCAGGTTTTATGGTTTGAATGAGTTTGCCGAACCGGATAAGTTTAATCTTGGCATCAGGCGATAAAGGGGTATTGTTGGTTGCCATAATATGACCGGAAATTTCTTTGTAATAATTGCCGGTTTCCATGTAAGAAACTTCGTACCGGTTGGGAGCAAGCAATTTATCGCCGGAATACTGGTAGAATGGTACCTGCATTTGCCTTACGGCTTGCCACGTGAACCGGCGCCACCCTGCGGTTTTCAGTAAGAGGTCCAGGGCCATAGGAGCGTTGGGTTCTTCCTTATCGAAATAAAACCGGGGCTCTTCCACTTTCCCTTTAATTTCCGACTCAACCAGCATCCAGGATAAAATATTGCTGGATTTGTCGTTCATATAGGTCAGAAGTTGGTCGTCTACTACCGAAACCATGACATCGGCAGGAATGGGCATACCGGTTTCGTCGGTGGCGGAAACGGTTAAGCGTACTTTTTCCCGGGGAAGATATTTTTCCTTATCGGTTTTGACCTTTATATTTAATTGCTTGTGATTATTTACAAATACCAGCCGTTCCGCCCGTTCAATAGTTCTCTGGTCGAAAAGGGTTAATTGCAAAACGCCGATCGGGAAATCAGAAACGGCAATTTCCAGCGGGTTATCGCCGGGTTTCAGGTTGATCAACCGTTCGTAATAAATATGGCCGCGCATTTGGCCGATCAAAGCAACTTTTGCTTCAATTGCCGACCGGATATTTACGTTGAGCTGCTCTTTTCCGGCAGGAGAAACCTGCATGACATAACCCGTTTCCATGGGCAGGGGCAAGGCATAGCGGGTTTTTACGCCAGCCGGACTGGTAAGGCGGGCCTGGTAGGTTTTGCCAAGTTCGGGCTTAAAATTAAATTCGCCCATGCCATCGTGAAAACTGGAAAAAGAAGCTACTACTTTCCCGCTTTGGTCCAGCACATCGCCGGCTACATCGGCCGGTTTGTTAAATTCATCCAGGGCCCGGAAGGCAAGTTTACTTTCCAACCCGTTTACCAATTCCCCGCCCTCCGGAAAAAAGCTCAGCTGCACCTTATTCAATAAAATAGGAATAGACTTTGAAACCGATTCGGAAAGTCCATCATACGTGAAGATCAGATTCAGCTGGCCATCGGTGCTTTTTAGGGAATCGGGAAGCTGAAATTTTACCGTACCGGTGCCGTTCTTATTAATACTGGACTTTGTCTCCTTCACTTTTTTTCCGTCGAGGCTTACCACAACCTGAAAAGCCTGGCCGCTTAAGGGCTTATTATCGTTCGAAAAAGCTTTGATCCGGGCGGAAACCGGGCTGCCAGGGCCGTAGGCTTTTCTTTCAAAGTCCAGCGTCAGCTTTAAGCGGGGCATGACAACGTCCTGCACCTGGATCGTTTTTTCGAAAACCAGGTTATTTTCGTTAGACGCATTATTGCTATTAAAGGCCCGGAGTTTATAAAGACCCCCGGGTTGGTCTGGTTTTAAATTGAAATTGCCTTTGTAGTTGTTGCCATTGGAGTTGTTATACAAATACTGGCTGGCTTCAACGGTACCCTGCGGGTTAATTAAATGCACCACCAAAGACCCCTGCTGATCGGTGTGGGTATAACCGTTACGGGCAAACAGGCTAAACCAGATAACATCGCCGGGCTCATAAAGTGGCTTGTCTGAAACCAGGTAGATTTTGGTGGAAGGGTAAGAAGTTTTATAAAGGTCAAGCTTTAAATGAAGCTCTCCTAAGAAATCGGTAATACCGTTAGAAATGGGTTTCCAGGAAAGAAAAAGGAAACTGAAAAGGACCAGCCCGGCAATTTTCCGGGCGAAAAATTTGGAAGTAGCAGATGTTTGCATGACAGAAATTTAAGGTAGGCCTTCAAGGCCATACAGAATTTCGGCCTTTGTTTCTGTAAACTAACTAATTATGCAACCATTGTCAATAGTTAAGTATAAATATTTTTGGCCAACATGGTAATTCTTAAAGTTCGGATTTTGCAACTCCTTTCAAAATCTATTAGAATTTGACTTAGTTAATAGATTAAATTAAAAAGGGTGAGGCCATTTCCGGCCTCACCCTCCAAGTTCTTCGACTTTTTTAGCTTAAAATTATACCGTTTGAAAGGTCCTAGATCTGAATTTCCGGTATTTCACCTTCCACGATCAAGGTTCCTTCGGTAGCTTTCTGAATATCTTCAACGGTTACGCCCGGCGCTCTTTCCAGCAATTTAAAACCCTGTTCGGTAACTTCTAAAACTGCCAGGTCGGTTACAATTTTCTTTACGCATTTCAGGCCGGTAATAGGCAGGGAACATTCTTTTAAAAGTTTGATTTGTCCATCGCTGGAGGTATGCTGCATGGCCACAATAATGTTCTTGGCCGAAGCCACCAGATCCATGGCGCCGCCCATGCCTTTCACCATTTTGCCCGGAATTTTCCAGTTGGCAATGTCGCCTTTTTCCGAAACTTCCATGGCTCCCAGAATGGTCAGGTCTACGTGTTCGCCGCGGATCATACCAAAGCTTTCGGCAGAGCTAAAAATGGAAGAACCCGGCAACGTGGTGATGGTTTGTTTTCCGGCATTGATCATATCGGCATCTACTTCGGCTTCGGTAGGGAAGGGACCCATGCCCAGCAAACCGTTTTCTGACTGCAGCACCACTTCAATGCCCTGGGGAATGTAATTCGCTACCAGGGTTGGAATACCAATTCCCAGGTTTACATACATGCCGTTCTTTACTTCTTTGGCAATGCGTTTGGCGATGCCGTGTTTATCAAGACTCATTTCTTTCGTATTTGAAGATTTGAAAATTTGAAGATTTGAAAATGGATTTCCTCAAACCTCCTTACTTATTCATTTTTGAGCTAATAATGATTTTGGAAATAATTTTCTTTATCGAAATTAATTTTTGTTGAAGATTAATTGGATCAGGATAAGAAGGAGCATGTTTACATAATAGTAACCAGTATTCTGTTTCTTCTATTTCTTTCGCGGCAATTTTAAATTTATGAATAAAGTCAGCTTTGCTTTCGGCATTTTGCGCTTCGCGTACATTGGCGCCAATAGAAGTTCCGCTTTTCAGAATTTGGTTTGCCAATACATATTTTCTTTCACTTTCTAATTTTTCAGCAAATTCAATGATCTCAATTGCAAATTCTAAAGTTAGTTTCAGGATCAGGTTTTCTGTTGAAGTTTACCTTCATTTCCAAATCTTCAAATCTTCAAATTTCCAAATCAGGTGCATTAGCGCTACCGTTCGTTGCTCGATCCGTTTTTCGTAATCTTTGCCCTGGAAAATGCGCTGCACGAAAATGCCGGGCGTATGGATCATATTCGGGTCTAGTTCGCCGGCAGGTACCAGTTCTTCTACTTCGGCAATGGTAATTTTTCCGGCGGTAGCCATCATCGGGTTAAAATTGCGGGCGGTGCCTTTGTAGATCAGGTTGCCGGCGGTATCGCCTTTCCAGGCTTTTACAAAGGCAAAATCAGCTTTCAGCCAGCTTTCCAGCAGGTACATTTTGCCGTTAAATTCTTTGGATTCTTTGCCTTCGCCAACTTCGGTGCCATAACCGGCCGGGGTAAAGAAAGCCGGAATACCGGCGCCGCCCGCCCGAATGCGTTCCGCCAAAGTTCCCTGCGGAATCAGGTCTACTTCCAGTTCGCCGGAAAGCAGCTGCCGCTCAAATTCGGCGTTTTCGCCTACGTAGCTGGAGATCATTTTTTTTACCTGCTTTTGCTGCAGCAGCAAACCAATTCCGAAATCATCTACGCCGGCATTGTTGGAAATACAGGTCAGGTTTTTAACGCCCAGCTTCAGCAGTTCATTAATGGAATTTTCCGGGATGCCGCACAGGCCGAAACCGCCCAGCATCAGCGTCATGCCATCCTGAATACCTTTACAGGCTTCGGCAGCATCTTTTACAACTTTATTTATCATCGTTCAGAAAGAATTCAGTTTCGGGAGCGAAGTTAAAGGAATTTGGTAAATTGTTGATTGCTAATTGTTGATTTAATTAGGAAGACATTTAGAAGCTAATCTGGCGCAAGTGTTAAGCGTTAGCGTCACTTGTGACTAAAGGACAAAAGCAAGTCTCCAGATTTGCGTAAACTGAAATTAAGATATCAGTTATTGGTTTAACGGAAGTCTGGAGACTTCCGAAGTGTAAAAAGGCACAAGTGACGCCTCCGGCTTAACACTTGCGCCAGAACTGAGGATGACAGTCGGGTTATTTCGTGATAATATCCTCTTTTTAGCTTTACTACTTACCGCCAACAAGTTCCTTCGCTAACGCTCAGGATGACGCAATATTAGAAAGGAGGGAAGGGTAATCGAACGTTTTTTAATAATAAATCAATCTGGACAAACCAGACGGAAGCCGTTGCCGTGTACGTTGATGATCTCTACCTGTGGATCGTCTTTCAAATATTTCCGGATCTTAGCCAGGTAAACATCCATGCTGCGGGCCATAAAATAATTGTCTTCCTGCCAGATGGAGAGCAGGGCTTCTTCGCGGGGCATAACCTGGTTGCGGTATTTACACAAGCAGCTCCAGCAATTTACTTTCTTTAGGCGATAATTTCTGGATATTCGTTCCGGAAGTGATGGTGCGCAGGGCCGGATTGAAAAGGTATTTTCCGATGGGAATTTCGGATTTTGGTTTCTCCGGAGAGTGAGCGGAAACTACCTTTCGGTTTAGAATGGCTTTCAGTTTGTAAAGGAGAATTTCGGTATCGAAGGGTTTGGTCAGATAATCGTCGGCACCAATTTTAAAGCCTTCAACCATGTCGTTTTTCAGGGCTTTGGCGGTAAGGAAAACTACCGGCATCTCACGGTTTATGGTTTTGATTTCCCGGGCCAGGGTAAAGCCATCTTTCTTCGGCATCATCACGTCCAGAATACAGGCATCGAATGCTTTTTGCCTGAACTTTGCCAGTCCCTGAAGACCATCCACACAAAGCGTAACTTCATAATCGTTCAGCTCCAGGTAATCGCGGAGAACGGCTCCGAAGTTCGGGTCGTCTTCTACCAGTAAGATACTTTTTAGGGTGGTTTCCATACCGTTTAAGCTGCTGGTAGAATAATCTGAAAGGTGCTGCCTTTGCCGGGGGCGCTTTTAACTTTTACCTGGCCGTGGTGTAATTGCACAATATTTTTAACGTAGCTCAGACCTAATCCGAAACCTTTTACATCGTGCAGGTTGCCGGTGGGCACGCGATAAAATTTCTCAAAGATCCGGCGCACTTCCTCCGCATTCATCCCAATGCCATTGTCCGTAATCTGGATAATAGCCTGACCATTTTTCTTTTGCAGGTTCACCTTGATCTTCGGCGTTTCCGGCGAATATTTATTGGCGTTATCCAGGAGGTTTACCAGGGCATTTTCCAGGTGAAATTTATCGGCATTCAGAAAAATAAACGGGGCTTGGTTTTCGAAAATGATCCTGCCGCCCCGGTTTTCTACCTGCAGTTTTAATTTACTTACAGCCGTTTCAATTAGATCCTGAAGCGAAATTAATTCCTGGTTAAGCTGCAACTCCTGGCGATCCATTAAAGCCATTTGCAGCACATTTTCTACCTGGCTCAGCATGCGTTTATTTTCCTGCTCAATTATCCCGGTATAATAATTTATCCGTTTTTCATCGTGCAGTACTTTAGGCGAATTTATAGCCGACGTTGCCAGGGAAATGGTAGCGATCGGGGTTTTGAATTCGTGGGTCATGTTGTTAATGAAATCGGACTTTATTTCGGAGATCTTTTTCTGCCGGAAGATGAAATGGATAGTAGCCCCAAACGTGGCGAAAATAATAAGCGTAAATAACGTTGAAAAACCGAACATGGCACCCATTGAGGCCATTACATATTGCTTTTTATCCGGGAACTGCAGATACAGGTAATCGGAGCGCTGCACTAAGTCATTCGGGAAAAGCTTGACCAGGTAAGCAGCTCATATTGTCCTGATCACGCTTGTCGGAGTCCGGAAAAAGCTGTCGGTAAAGCTGGCTTTTTCGGCTACTTTTAAGGAATAAGGGAGGTTGATACCTTTATCGTTCAGCGCTGCGGCAACCAGAGAATCTACCGCTTTTGAGTCCAGGCGTTTACTAATTGGCAGCTCTTTTTTTACCAGTTCCACTACCATTTTCTGCATTACTTCGCCAACCTGTTCCTGTTTGCGGGTTACAATTTCTTTTTGGCGCTCAAGGGTTATAATTTCTTTAGGCTCAGGTAGTTCAGGTTGCGGTTCCTGCTTGAAAAAGTGGCGATCAATTACAACTGGCCGGTTTCTTTCCTGTTGGAAACGGCGGGAATTTCGGATTGAATCGCTTACCAGCGAAGAATGAAAAAGGATTTTTCGGAGCGAATCGCCGGCCTTATTATTGCGGATCACGATCTGGGTGTGTTCTTTTGGTTTTATCCGCCGGTAAATCGAATCCGGGCTTAGGATCCGAACTGGCCGCATTAAGGAATCTATTATCCGTTGGGTAATTTCAGGGTTGTTGAAACTCCGGAAGAGGAGGGAATCGGCCGTAAAATTAAAAGGTCCACTACCTACTTCTACCGGAACAATTTTAAATACCTGCAGGGAAGCATGATCTGGAATTCTGGTAGTAAAAGTGCCAGGAACGAATTCATGGCTTACTTTTTCGGTATTTTTAGCTACCAAATTCTTCCGGACTTTCTTACTTTTTTTGGCTGTTGTTTTTTTAGTTGCTATTCCGGAAGATTTTTCAGTTTCCCAGGTTACCGTTTCAGTTTCCTGCTCCGCATTGCCAACCGCAATATGCTGCTTCATTACGGCCGCCACTTCGCGGGTTTCCAGTTGGGTTACTACCCGGTTCAGGGCATCATGCACACTCCGGTCGAATTGCTCTTCTTTGGCCTGCCAGATATAACGCAGCCAATAACCCTGCAACCCGATCAGCCCCAGCGCCGAAAGGGTCATCAGCCCGATTATCCAGTATATAGCCCGCACCTTCATGTATCAAATTTACGCTTTTCTTAACTGAGGTTCAAAACTTTAACATTTCTTTAACACTCTTTAACTTCTCCTTAACCAAATGCCCTGCAAACGGCCCGTACTTTTGGGTATAGTTAATTAAAACAAAAAAAACATCTATGGAAAAGCGAAACAACAACTTGAAATTATGGGTAGCCGCCGGCTTTTTAGGCTTTGGCATGTTATTGACCGGTACTCAGGCAATGGCCCAGACCGAAAAACCGGAGACCAAAAAGGTTCGGGTAAAGATCTTCGAGAACATAAACGGGAAAACTACCACCCGCGACACGTTAATGGAGATCGCGGCAGTTGGCGGTCAGCCCGATTTTTCGGAAATCAGAAAAAACCTTACCCAGTTTTCGCCGGCAGAAAGTGAAGACCATAAACAATTACTTAAAGAACTGAAAGAGAAAGGCCGCACGGTAGAAATAAAACGGCTGGAAGAGGTATTTAAGGATGGTGAAATGCCGGAAAATATCCGGGTGCGGATCAGTCAGCCAGTTCCCAGAGTAGATTTTGCCGTGCCGGATACGTTGCGCAAATTCCTCAGAATAGAGCGGCAGGAAATAGAAAAAATAAGGAACCTGGAAACTTTTAAGATAGACCGGAAAGCTTTGGAAAACCTTACGGATAAAAACGAATTTAAAATGGTAAACCTATTCGGAGACAGTGTATTTGTGGTAAACCGCCTGATCATAATCAGCCACGATCTGACCGAACCGGAAAAAGCCCTTTTAGATAACAAAGCCAAAGAAAAAACCGCTTCGGCCAAAATAAAAGACCTGGAACTGGAAGCTGTAAATCTTTACCCGAACCCGAATAACGGCATGTTTAAAGTTTCGTTTAAAGCACCGAAAAAAGGTAAAACAACCGTGGTGGTAATGGATAACCTGGGAAAGGAATTGTTCCGGGAAGAGCTTGGGAATTTCAGCGGTAATTATGAAAAAGAACTAAACCTGGAAGGAAAAGCAAAAGGCGTTTACTTTCTGCAGGTTATCCAGGGAAAACAAGTTTTTAACAAAAAAGTTTTGGTGCAGTAATTTGAATTTTATTGGAATGTTTGTCGCTAAAAAGCTGCTCCGTTTGGGGCGGCTTTTTTGGTTTTAATGCTTTGTTGCAATTGGTTTTTAGTTGTTGGTTATTAGTTGTTGGTTATTAGTTGTTGGGAAAATAGGTTGACCTGCCTGATTTGTTGCAACTTTTAGAATTGGAGGTTTTCGTGAAATGAAAAGACGGTGTTAAGTTGGGCATTTTATTTTAAAAACGGAACATGGTTTTACTTTAAAATATGGATGTTAACGGAATAATACTTTTTAGCAATTCCTTTTATATTTCTCAGGCCGTAAGAACACCATCTTCCTTTATTAACTTAAAAATTAACCAATTTGCGGCTGCCGAAATCTTTATTGGTTTTTCTCCGGGTATTGCTCTGGTCTGCTGGTTTGGTACTCACTATAACCGTAATTATTGGTATTGGTTTGCAAATTCCGGCAGTGCAGCAGTTTGGCGCCCGTAAAGTTACCGCTTACCTTTCCAGCCGGCTTAAGGCGCCCGTTTCAATCGGCCGACTTACTACCGATTGGCAGAACAGCGTGGTTTTAAAGGAAATTTACCTTCAGGATAAAAACCGCGACACCCTGCTTTATGCCGGCCGGCTGGGGCTTGACCTGAACATCCTGGCCTTAAAAAGCGGCAGAATTAAGATCCGGACGGCTCAGATCCAGAATGGCGTATTAAAAATTTCCCGCTCCGAAAAAGATAGTACCTTTAATTTCGGGTTTATAAAAGAAGCCTTTAAGGCCTCACCGGATCCTTCGGGCCAGCCGGTTGCTTTAACGCTAAAGAACCTTAAGATCCAAAATGTGAATTTGCAACTGCAGGATCCGGTTAACGGTAATTTCATCCGGACCCGCATTGGAACTTTTATAGCAAATCTGGAAGAATTCGATACCGGAAAATCCGTTTACCAACTGGGAAATTTGAAGCTTAAAAATACCTTTATCCGGTATAAAAAAACGAAACCATCGCCTCCTTCCAGCCCCGATTCCGCTACCGATCTTTCCTTTAAAAACGTTAACCTGGAAAACCTGCAGCTTCTGTCAGAAGACCAGGTTAAGCAACAACGCGTTAGCCTGAAAATTGGCTGGGTTAAGATGAAAGCGGAGAAAATAATGCCGGCTGCCAAACGGGCCGACCTGAAAAAAATAGAAGTTCGGGACGCTGTAGTTTCAGTTTTAAAACTTAAAAGCAATACCGGAGAACAAGCCGCGGCGGTTCCGGCAGAATCATTGCCAGCACAAGCCCCGTGGGCGATCTGGCTCCATGAAACGGAAATTGTAAACGGTAAATTTAAGTACCGCGACCTTAATTTCCCGGCTAAAAAAGGACTGGATCTTAAAAACCTGCAATTGTCGGGTGTTGGCCTGAAACTGCTTAATTTAAGTTTTAGCCAGCGGCGCCTTTCCGTAGAATTAAAGCAATTTGCGTTCAAAGAAAAATGCGGTTTAAAACTGGTTTCGGGTAAAGGAATTATTAAGGCCGGAGCTGAAGGTATTTCGGTAAAAAATCTGGAATTGGAAACGCCTAATAGTAAGCTGAAAGCTGCTGCAACGGTAGGCTTTTCGAGGCAAAAACCCGAAACTGCCTTGCCTGAGAAACCCGTTATTGACCTGGTAATTACCTCCGCTAAAATTGCCCTCCGCGAACTGCTTTTTATTGCCCCGGAATTAAGCCGGAATCCGTTTTTTTCCAAATTAGCCAACCAGCCGGTATTAATTTCCGGCCAGGCATCTGATAATGGAAAAGGATGGAACCTCCGGAATTTCCGGATCACGGGTTTGACCGGCACGAAACTGAATTTTACAGGCCAACTTCCGGAGGCAGAAAATAAGCGGGATAAGGAAACGAAACTCCTAATTCACCAGCTGAAAACAAATCGCAACGACCTTAATATTTTGCTTACCAAACAGGGGCAGGCTCCCAAAATAAAGCTGCCGGCTCAGCTTACCTTAAAAGGTACATTTTTCCTTAAGAAAAATAGCCTGCAGTTCCGGGATTTACAGGGCTCTACCTCTAATGGCACTCAGGTAAAAACTTCCGGCAGCCTTACCGGAACCGAAAATAAGTATGTTGAACTGAACAATTTATCGTTGCAGACCAACCGGGCGGCTTTGCTGGAAATGCTGCCGCCGGGAACAATAACGCCCGAGGTACAGCTTCCGGAAAAAATTGCGTATTCGGGAAAATTCAAAGGCTATTCGCTGGCCAGTTTTAACCTGAACGGTGGTTTTAAGACGTCTTTCGGCAACATAAATACCAATTTGCAGGTCCGGCCGGTGCAGCAATTTTCCGGCGATATCGCCCTCGAGAATTTCGACCTGGGTAAATTACTGAATCAGGAAAACACTTTAGGGCCGGTTACCGGCCAAGCCGATTTCCGGGGGAAGGGTTTTAAGGTTAAAACAATGGAACTGCACTATGATGCCAGGGTTAAAAAGTTTGTTTACAAAAAGGAAACTTACTGGAATATCCGCCTGGAAGGAAACCTGAACCAGAAGATCTATAAGCAGCACGGAAACCTTAAAAGTGCCATTCTGCAGGGAGTAGGGCATAAGTTAAAAAAAGTAAAGCCTAAAAATATAGACCTGAAAAAAGCTGACCCAACCCGGTTGATCCCGAAGAAAATCGAACCAAAGAAAATTATTCCGAAACGATTCCGGAAAAAAGAAAAATCACCAACCGCAGAAGAAACCAAGTAGCCAGAATTTTACGCGGGATTTGCAAAGCAATGATTGTAACATAATAAAAACGGTAGGCTTCGGGGCTTAAAAACTACAACAGCCGGATGAAACCTGCCAGAAAGAAGTTGGATTAAATTTCCGCAGGATAAATAGCTGAAACCCTATCTTTTGTCTGTAAATCCCGTACAAAGGTTGGTTTTGCGTTGTTGAACTATAATCTCTTGTCCTATCATTACCGAAAATAAAAACTTCCGGCGCTTTTTAAAGGTCCTGCTCTGGCTTCTGGTAATTCCTGTTACGCTGATCCTGTTGCTGGTAATTGCCTTACAATTTCCTGCCGTACAAAAATTTACCGCTCAGAAAGCTACCGACTATTTAGCCCAAACGCTGAATACCAAAGTATCTATTGGCGGCTTTACCACCGATTGGCGCAACAGCCTGGTGCTGAAAGAAATTTACCTGGAAGACCAAAGTCAGGATACGCTGATTTATGCGGAGCGGCTAGGCGTAGATCTGAACATTTTCGGGTTGCTGAATAGTAAGATCAGCATTGGTTCAGCCCGGCTCGATAATGCCGTGGTGAACATCAGTTCTACCATGCCCGACAGCGTGTACAACTTCGATTTTATTCTGAAGGCTTTCGCTACCGATACTACCATAGCGCAACCAACCGATACCGCCGCGGCTTTTACCTACAACATTGGGGTGATCGAATTGAATAAAGTCCGGTTCAATATGCAGGATGCGGTTGGCGGCAACAACGTAAACGCAAAGATCGGGCATTTTACCGTGTCTATGGAAGAATTCGATCCGGATAAAGCCATTTATAAGATCGGGAAAGCCAATCTGGAAAACAGCGTTGCAACCTACACCCAAACCAAACTTTCCGAAACTTCTTCCGATTCTATTGCCCTGGATATGGGTTTTCAAAACCTGGCGCTTAAAAATGTAAAATTCGATTACAAAAGTTTGCCGGCCCGCCAGCGCATTGTTTTAGACGTAGGTTCGGCCGGTCTGGCTGCCAATAATATCGATTTAAGAAATGCTAAAATAGAACTTTCCAAATTTGAGCTGAATAATTCTTCTGTTGCCTATTTCCAGAATCTGGATATTCCTTCCGAAAAGCTGGCCGTTAACCCAGCGCTGGCGGCTGCCAAACTAGATAGTGCCGCGGAAAAAAGCCAGGGCGCGCCTGTGAACTGGGTGGTAACGCTGGGCGATCTGGATCTAAAGAATGTAAACTTCCAATTCGGAAATGAAAACACCCCGGCTACAAACAAAGGGATGGACTTTAACCACCTGAAATTTACGGGCATTAACGTAGATCTGAACAATTTATACTACAGCCAGGAAAAAATTGCCGCCGATCTGAAACAATTGCAACTTCAGGAAAAAAGCGGCTTTAAGATCACCAATTTCCAGGCCGATGTAAACGTAGAAAGTAAAGAGGCATCGCTTAAGAATTTCGATCTGAAAACCGGCCATAGCCATTTAAAACCTTCCTTTACGTTAGGCTATTCTTCGCTTTCAACCATCGGCGATAACGTGGATCAGTTAAGGATAAATGCGGACCTGGAAGAATCTACCATCGGCGCTCAGGATATTTTGTATTTCGCCCCTTACCTGGAAAACAACCCATCATTTAAGAAGATTGCCGGCCGTTCGCTTACCATCGATGGCCGCCTTTATGGCAAAGTAAGCGATCTGAATGCGGAAAACCTGCAGGTAAAAGGCCTGGCCGGAACCAGCATAAACGTGAGCGGCAACATCAAGGAAATGACCAACATCGAAAAGGGTAGCCTGAACCTGCAGGTTAACGAATTCACCACCACCCGCACCGACCTTTTGGCTTTGCTTCCGCCCGGTACCATTCCCGCTGATATTACCCTGCCTAACCGCATGACTATCAGCGGCCGCATTCGCGGGAACATGGATAATCTGAATCTGCAGAATTTCCGGGCATCTGGTTCCGGGGGCACTTTTTTAGCCGTTAGCGGTACCGTTCAGAATGCCACTGATCCTAAGAAATTGCGCTTGAACCTGGATGTAAACAACTTTACTTCCACCCGCACTGCTTTACTGGAAATGCTCCCGAAAGGTACCATTCCGCCGGATATTCAATTGCCGGAAAAGCTGCAGGTTAGCGGGAAATTTAACGGCACCCTGGATAATTTTTTGACCAATGCCAACATCAAAACTTCCTTCGGAAACGCAGTTGCCAACCTGACCATGAAGCCCGGAGAGAATTTTTCGGGAACCGCCGATTTAGCCGAACTGGACCTGGGCAAATTGCTGAAACAGGAAGCCACGCTGGGAAAAGCTACCGGGAAAGTAAACTTCCAGGGAACCGGCTTAACCCCGGAAACCATGCGCGCTACTTTTGATGCCGACATTAAGAAAATTACCTACAACAATTACGCTTACAACAATATTAACCTGAAAGGCAACGTAGACCGCAATAATTACACGGTAACCGGCGGCATGAAGGACGGGAACCTGGCCTTTAACCTGGACGGTAATTTCAATATGGGAGGCAATCCGCCAACCTATAAAGCCACCCTGAATTTAGACGGGGCCAATTTAAAAGCCCTGAATTTTTATCCGGAAGACCTGCGGGTTTCGGGCAAAATAGTGGCAGATCTGACCGGCGCTTCTATAGACGAAATGAAAGGTACCGTAAACGTGAGCAATCTGCTGCTGCAGAAAGACCGCCGGAATTACCGGTCCGATACGATGGCCATTCAGTTAGCGAATAGCCCGGGAAATACGGATATTAAAATTCAGTCTGATATTGTAACCGGATTTTTTAAAGGCAATAACAATTTTTCCGATCTGGCGGTTGCCTTACCGAAACACATCGATGGCTATTTCAATATTCAGGATGCGCCTTATCCGGCCAACGTTACGTTGCAGAATTTTGAGTTTAATTTAGACCTGAAACGGCCTCGGATCATTACTGCTTTTGTGCCGGGCCTGCGCCGGGTGCGGCCGGGTAAGATCAGCGGTTCGTACAATACCGCCGGTATGGATCTGAAGCTGGATGCCAACCTGCCCCGGATCGTTTACATGGATTACACCATCGATAGTACCAAACTGCAGGTTCGCGGCGATGCTTCTAAAATAAGTTATAATCTGGCCTTAGAGGAACTGGTGGATTCCACCATGCAAATCAAGAACCTTTCGCTGGCCGGCGATATCCGGGATAATACTTTAGGTACGAACCTTAAAATTGCGGAAGATAACGGAACCACCCGGTTCGGGCTGGGCGGGGTAATGAACGTTATTCCAAACGGGTACCGGTTTAGCTTTACGCCGGGGCAGGTAATTCTGAATAAGGAAACCTGGAATGTTACTTCCGATAATTACGTGCAATACCAGAATGGCCAGATCTTTGCCAATAACGTGCAATTGGAAAAGAACGGCAGCATGCTGGCGCTTAACAGCCTGGGCGGCAATACCAATAATGCCCCGCTGGAAGTCCGGTTCACCAATTTTGAGCTGACCAATATTTCCACCGTAATTGAAAAGAATGACAGCCTGATTGCGGGGAATGTGAATGGCACATTGGTGCTGCGCGATATTATGAATACTATGGGCATAAGCGCCGACGTAACCGTTAGAAATCTGGCGTATACCGGCGTGGCGATCGGAGACGTGGCTTTGCGGGCCGAAAATGCTGCCGGTAACCGCTATAATATTCTGGCTACTCTAACCGGCAATGGAAATAATGCTAAAGTTGATGGCTATTATGTGGCGCAGGGCACCTCCAATACTCTTAACCTGAATGCTGATGTCCAAACCCTGAACCTGGCTATAATCGAAGGGTTTTCAGCGGGGCAGTTGAAAAACATGGGTGGCAACGTGGGCGGTAATTTCACCATTACGGGTTCGGCTGAGAAACCAGTTATCCGGGGAACGGCAAATTTCACCAATGCTACCTTTGCCTTATCCATGTACGATGCCACCTACCGGTTGCAGAACGAAAAGATCGTATTCAATGAGCAGGGGCTGAATTTCAGCAACTTTACGTTACTGGATTCGGCCAATAATAAAGCCATCGTGAACGGCACTATTTTCACCCAAAACTATACCGATTACCGCTTCAACCTGGATGCCACTACCAACAATTTCATGCTGTTAAATTCCACCGCCGAAGATTATAAACTTTATTACGGCAAACTGGTGGTAGACAGTAAGGTCCTGGTGCGGGGTAATATGAACTTACCGGTAATTACCGCCGACGTAAAGGTGCGGGAAGGTTCGGCCATTACCATTGTAATTCCGGCGGCAGAAGCTTCCAAAGTGGAACAGGAGGGCATTGTACAATTCGTAAATATGCGCCGCCGAAGGGGAGGAAGATCGCTGTTAGCCGAAGAACGGCAGGATTCCCTCCGGGAAAGGGCTATAACCGGCGTGGACATGCGGGCAACCGTAGACGTTGATGAAAAAACCAAATTCAGCGTGATCATGGATGAAGCCACCGGCGATATTCTGGAGGTAAGCGGAAATGGGGTACTGAATGCCGGCATGGACCCGGCGGGAAACATTACGCTTACCGGGCGCTATGAAATGACGGATGGCTTATACAAACTTCACTTTTACGACATTGCCAGCCGGGAACTCCGGATCGATAAAGGCAGCAGTATAACCTGGTACGGCGATCCGCTGGATGCTACGCTGGATATCCGGGCCATTTACGACGTGAAAGCGCCGGTGCGGGAATTGGTTGCCGACCAGATTGCCGGCGAAAGCGGAACTGAACAAAATAAATACCGGCAGGAATTACCGTTTATGGTTTACGTAAACCTGGACGGCAACATGCTTCGGCCAGATATTACCTTCGATATTCAGATGCCGGAAGACGAACGCGGCGCTTTTGCCGGTCAGATAGATCAGCGTCTGCAAATGCTGCGAAACGAACCGGCCGAAATGAACAAGCAGGTTTTCTCCTTAATTGTACTGGGCCGGTTTATGGCGCCGGATCCCATGCAATCGTCGGGCGGCGGACTGGAAGCAACTGCCCGCAACAGCATTAGCGGGGTATTGGGTGAGCAACTAAACCAGTTGACCAATAAATATGCCGGCGGTTTAGGTCTTGAACTAGGATTAAATTCTTATCAGGATTATTCTACCGGCAATGCTCAGAACCGCACCGACCTGAATGTAGCCGTAAGGCAGCAATTCCTCAACGACCGGCTGATCTTCCGGGTTGGAACGGATATTGGCGTGGAAGGCCGCGACCCGGGAAGCCGCCAGCGCAGCAACAGCGGTTTTGCCGGCGATTTTTCGGTGGAATATCTGATCTTACCGGACGGCCGTTTGCGGGTGCGCGGTTTCCAGCACCAATCTTACGAAATGCTGGATGAAGCGGAAGTAATAAAGACCGGATTGGCCCTGGTTTACCAGCGCGATTTCAGCGACTTTGCCGAATTGTTCCGGCGCGTTTCCAAAAAACAGGAAGAAGCCCGGCAGGCGCAGGCTTTATCTAATTAACGAATCCGGTAGCAATACCTGAAACTAAAAATTAACTGCTTACAAACTCTATGGATCTTAAACATCCGCTCTACTTTTTACCTTTAAATCCCTACCGTTTTCCGGCGAAGATCCGGCAGGCTTTTGTTTTTATTTCGGCTATTTTTTTATTGAGCGGCTGCAGCGGCACGGCTAAATTACCGGAAGGCAAAAAGCTTTATACCGGTGCGGTGGTAAAGGTCGAAACCAAAGCCGATATTTCCTCTAAAGACCAGAAAGGGCTGGTGCCGCAACTGGAAGCTGTAATTACGCCGCAGCCCAACATTTCATTTTTCGGGATCCGGCCCAAGCTGGCGTTTCATAACCTGGTAGGCGAACCCAAACAGGAAAAAGGATTTAAGCATTTTCTGGCCCACAGCATCGGTGAACATCCTATTTTTTACGATTCGGTTAACAATGTAAAAGTAACCGACCTTATGCTGAACCGGCTGAACAACAACGGATTTTTTAATTCTAAAGTGGAAGTAAAGGAAAGCGTAAAGTCGAAAGCCGTAAACGTAACCTACACCGCCATCCTGGCTAAGCCTTACCGGATAAGCGAGGTAATATTTCCGACCGGCGATTCTTCCCAGACGCAGATCCACCGCGATATAGCTGCTACGGCCGCCGGAACCCGTTTAATGCCCGGTGAAATTTACCGGTTAAACGACCTGATCGCGGAGCGTTACCGGATCGATTCTATTCTCAAAAATTCGGGATATTTTTATTTCGGGCCGGATTTTCTGTTATTCAAAGCCGATAGTTCTTACCGCGACCATACCATTAAACTTTACGTGCAATTAAAGCCCGGAATTCCGGCCAAAGCCCGCATTCCCTATAAATTAAACACCATTGTAATCTATTCTGATTATACCATCGGGTACGATACAATTCCCATGAAACCGCCCGTAATTTACCAGGGCTACCGGTATTATCCTGACGAAGAATCGTTGTTGGCCCGCCATTTGGTGGAATCTGTTTTTATTGAACCTGGCGAATTGTATGCCCGGAAAGATCATGCGCTAACCCTCAGTCGTTTAATGGGTTTGGGTCTGTTTAAATTTGTGGACGTTAATTTTACGGAAACCGATTCTGCTTCCGGAAAACTGAACGTGGCGGTGCGGCTGGTACCCATGTTAAACCATTCGTTCCGGGCCGAACTGGAAACGGTTTCCAAAACCAATGGATTTGCGGGTCCCGGATTGATGGGCAGTTACCGGAACCGGAATTTAATGAAAGGGGCCGAATCTTTGGTTATTACCATGCGGGCCGGGCAGGAAAGCCAGGTGGCTAAACGGAACGATGAGATAAACAATTCGGGCAATAACCAGACCCTGAATTCGGTGGAGTTTGGCGTGACCGCCGATCTGTTTGTGCCCCGGTTTATTACCCCGTTCAAAATTGAGAACCTGCAAACCGAATTTGTGCCCAAGACCCGTTTCCGGCTGGGCTACGATTACCGGAACCGCACCAATTATTACCAGCTGAACGGATACACGGCCAGTTACAGTTATATCTGGAAACCCAAACGCCAGGTAACCCACGAAATAACCCCGATCAACATTCAGCTAACCAAGCTGTTGAACCAGACCCCGGAATTCCAGGAACTGCTGGACCGCAACCGGTACCTGGCCCAGAGCTTTCAGGAACAGTTTATTTTGGGATCCATTTATTCCTACTTATACAACACCCAGGTTGAACCCGGCCGGACCAATAATTTTTATTTCAATGGCATAATTGAAGGGTCCGGCAACCTGATCGGGCTGGCCAGCGGAAGTTTCGGGAATGGGAAAGAAAAGCCAATTAACTTTGCCGGACAGCCGTTTTCGCAATACACCAAATTAGATCTGGATTTCCGGTATTACCATAATTTATCTTCGAAATCGATGCTGGCAACCCGCCTGATAACGGGGATTGGCATACCTTACGGAAACTCCGAAACACTGCCATACATTAAACAATATTTCATAGGCGGTACCAACAGCATCCGGGCATTCCGGGCGCGTTCCATCGGGCCGGGGGTTTACCGCGATTCCACCACCACCGGTTATTTCGATCAGAGCGGCGATCTTAAACTGGAAATGAACGTGGAATACCGGTTCGATCTTATTTCGCCTTATCTGGAAGGCGCCCTTTTTGTGGATGCCGGAAATATCTGGCTTTCGAAGGAAACGGAAGGAAAACCGGGTGCCGAATTCAAGTTTAATTCTTTCCTGAACCAGCTGGCAATCGGTACCGGTTTCGGTTTCCGGATCGATGCGCAGGTTGTGATTATCCGTTTCGACATGGGGATTCCGGTGCGTTCGCCTTACGACAGCCGGGGCGGGGAACAAACAGCCGCCTCCAATACCGGCATGGTGCTGAACATTGCTATCGGGTATCCTTTTTAGTGATTAATGATTAGTGATTAGTGATTAGTGAATAGTGATTAGTGCTGTTTTTGCCGATGCAGGTGTTTTTTTTTACCGTTGTTGGTGAAAACACCAACAACGGTAAAAAATTCATCTTTCATATTCCTAACTCCTTACTAATCACTAATCACTAATCATTAATCACTAATCACTAAAAACACGGTAGAATTTTAAAGCAAAAAAGTGCTGCCCGGATTAAAGCGGGCAGCACTTTTTTAATTTATTTTAAAATGAAAAAATTTAAACTGAAGCCTGTTTTTGGTAGGAGGCTAGTTGCTGGCGCATTTCTTCTTTGTGGTTCAGTTCGGTTTGCAGTTCGCGCTTTACTTTCAGTTCTCTTTCGCGGGCCGTTTTTTTGTATTCGGTAAATTCGTTATCCATTTGCTGGAAAGCGCCGATTTTTTCGTCGGTTACCTTTTTACTTTTCCGGTAAAGCGAAGCCATAATGGCACAGAGAATAGCAAGTCCCAGAATGGTAACTAAGGAAAAGATCAGGAAAACGTTTTTATTAACGCCCAGGCCAAAAATTAAAAGGTTGTTTACTTCATATTCATTCTGCAGCACGGCTTTATCTTTAGCGGCATTTTCCTGTTGCAGGGCGGCAATTTGCTGGGCTTGTTCCGTAATGGTGGCCTGTGCTTTTACCAGTTCGGCTTCGGCATTTTTGCCGCCTTTTTTAAGGTTCTGTTCGTGGTTCCTGATCGTGGAAAGCACGCCGTCCCAGAAACCGTTCAGCACTTTCATATCCACTACTTTGTATTCGCGGTTGTTTTCGCGGTAATGGTTAGAACGGCTTTTTAAACGGCTGAACTGGCCTTCCAGGTTGGTCATAACCTGAGAATCGGATTGGGTGGTACCCTGGGCATTTATCGTGTAAATAGTACACATTAAAGCTAGTGAGAGTAGGTATCCCTTCATTTTGTTAAAGTTAAATTTAAAACCTGGCGGGTATTTAAAGAATTTTAATTCTAAAGTTGCCGCCGGTTTTGGTTAAAGTAAAATTTTAAAGCTTGCTGGTTATCAAAAACTATTCCAGTAAATACATTTTTTAATTTAAGCCTTGGTAACGGTATTTTATCCACTAAAATTCCAAGTTAATTAAAATAAATATAATTTCCGATTTTCCGGCAACCACATAAATATGCAGCCTGGCCCCGGTTAAGCATTGTTTAAACAGAAGAGATAATTAGGTGCGGCTGATTTTTGTCCAATATTGGCGTCTAAAAAACCGGCTAAAAGTCACCGGGAGGGCAAATGAATTTTAGACAGTTGCACCGTATTCTTTTTTGTAAATAATTGGAGCCTGGACCTTAAATTATTTTTGCCTTACCTTTGAATTATGCCTTCCAATCAAAATAAAACGGTAGAAAATTATTTTTCGCAATACGCCGAAAGCCACCAAAACCGCACGAATGTTATTATCCATTGGATCTGTGTGCCGCTTATTGTTTTCAGTTTGCTGGGCCTGGTTTGGGCTATTCCGGTGCCTGCCTTTAGTTTTTTGGGTAAGCTGAATGGGTATATTAACCTGGCCACTTTTCTGATCCTTTTTGCTACCGTTTATTATTTGCGGTTATCCTTTAAGCTTGGGCTGGCCATGATCTTTACCATCTGGGTTTTTTCGGCGGGCATTATTACGCTGGAAAAAATGCACCGGCTTTATAACTGGCCTTCTATGGGCGTTGTGTGCGGGATAATTTTTTTTCTGGCCTGGCTGGGGCAATTTGCCGGCCATAAAATAGAAGGGAAAAAACCCAGCTTCCTCCAGGACCTGAAATTCCTGCTGATCGGTCCGGTTTGGTTATGGGGGAAAGTATTCAGGAAGCTGGGTTGGCGGTATTGATTTCCACCTAGTATCAACCTGTTCTCATATGAGTTGGCCTGGTAAATTCTCCCGATTAATAATCGGATGAGATTCCGTGGTTTTTTATTGCACGTATTTAGCCTAACTTTTTTGTTAGCCGTTATAGGCTTTTAAGATCGATCTTTGGTTGAGGTTAATAGCGTGTAGGCCGGAGGTTGATTTTCGTGTTGCCTTATTACCTATTCTTTCGGAGTTGGTTTTAACAAACCTGACCAGCGCAGTGAAGGCCGGTCGGGGCGCTGCTGGAAGATGGCGCATAAATAATCGTAAAGTTCCGGGTGTTTTTCCTGGAATTTTTCCGGGTTATCGAAGAAGTATTCACTAACCACCGCCAGGAATTCAGCATTGTTGGTTAGGCTGTAAGGGTTTATGTCGGACCTTCGTTTTTTAATGCGCCCTACTTCGGTCTGAATTATTTTAAGCCAGGGCAGGGTGTAGGCATTACTCAGAAAAATTTCCGGCAGGCCGTCTACGGCGCCATCGGCCATATCCAATAAATGCACAAATTCATGGATGCCCACGTTCTGCGGATTCTTTCCTTTAAAGCCAGTTACCAGGTCGGTTTTTGAAAGCAAAAGGGTACCGTTCATAAACCCGTTTCCAACCATGCCGGCAATGATTTGATTTTCCCGGCCGGCATCTTCGGCCGTCTGGAAGCTCCTATCGAAGGAATTCGGGTAAAGCAAAACCTGTTTTAGATTGGGATATTCAAAAAAAGGAAAGGCAAACGTGGGAATGATGGCACTGGCCGCCACCAGCAATTTCAGTTCATCGTCAATTTCGGTACTTACCCCTTCAATTTTCTTTTCGGCCAGAAAGAACTGCACCCGTTTGTTGAAGGTATTTTTATCGGTTTCGGAAAGGTTGCGGTAGAATAAAGAATTCTCTTCCAGCATTTCCTGCCACGCGGCCGGAAAGGGATTGTCTACCAGCGCCAACCGGCGGATATCGTTGCGGGTGTAATGCCGGTAAAAGTAAATGATAATTCCCAGGCAAATGCTTCCCAGAAAAATTGCCGGACCCGGCTTGCCAAAATACCCCAGGCTGAAAGTAAAAATAAGGATTATCAGGATGGCCAGGCTGGCGGTTTTGCGGCTGCCATTCAGGGATTGCTGGTAATAGGTTTTGAAATCTGCGGCTTTAATTCGGTTTGCCATTAAGAAAGGTTTCTATAGGTTTTAACCTTCTACGGTAAGGATTGTAAAAGGGAAGCTTCTATTTTCCGGAGGCGGGTATAAACCTGGGCCGAACCGGGACGGGATTCCGGATTTTCCTGAAGGCAATCTTTTTTCAGGTCGGTTAATTTCATGACCAAAGGATTATTTAATTCTGCAGGTACCGTCAAATTCAGGAGGTCGTCTAACAATATTCCGAAGGCCCTTATTTCCAGTTTTTCTAACTGATCTGCCAATTTTTTATCGGTAATATTGAAAATGGTAGCCGCTCCGAAATCGCTTAATAAAGGATTGGGTTGGTCATCGATCAGAATATTATGCGCATACAGGTCGCCGTGGAGGATGCCGCGGCGGTGCAAATGGTTTAAGGCCGAAGCCATACCCATTGCAATGGTCAACGCCCTTTTTAAGGATAAAACCGTACCGTTTGGAAAGGTATCGCGGGTGCAGGTTTCGAAGGTAGGCGGATTCCCCAGGATGTGGTAAACCGGCGGAATAAGCTTTAAAACCAGGCCCTGACTTTGTTGCGGATGGTCCTTTATTTTTCCCAGCACCTGCACGATATTCGGATGGGCGCCAGCCGCCAGACAAGCTGCCATTTCATCGGCGGGTAAGCCGTCGCTGGTTACCTGGCCCCGGAAAATTTTTACCGCTACTTCTGCCGGAAGCCCCGTTTCAGGATCTTTTTTGAGGATTGCTTTAGAGATAATGCCGGAAGCGCCTTCGCCTAATTTTTCTTTTATTTCCAGTTCCGGCCAGGAAATTTCGGGTAGGGTAGTCTGGAGGTCTGCCCGGAAAGTTAAGGGGTTGCCGGCAAAGGCCAGCCAGGTTATTTTATGCAACGAAAATAGCCAATCCGGTAACTGGGTCAGGTTATTAGCGGAGATCCGGAGCAATTCCAGATTCCGGCAGTTGGCTAATTCGGGCGGCAGTTGGGTTAATTTATTGCCCGCCAGCATCAGTTTTTGCAACTTTTGGCAATTACCAATAGAAGCCGGAAGTTCCCCAATTTCATTGTCGGTTAAAATAAGCCAGCGAAGGTTGGGAGGGAAGGCGTTGGGCGGAACGGAAGCAATTTTATTCGCTTTAAAACCTACCATTTCCAATTTCGGCAGCGCGCCTAATACTTCCGGAAATTCCGTAAAATCATTTTCCGAAAGAAAGAGGATCTTTAAGTTTTTTAACTGCCTGAAAACTTCAGGCAATGCACTCAGGCGGTTTCCGGTAAGGTCCAGGATCTCCAGGGTTTCGGCCAGTTCCAATACTTCCTCCGGGAAAGTAGTGAGGCTTTCGCTTATTTTTAGCCGGTTTATTCCCTTCAGGTTGCCGGAAATAAGGTGCGCAGTGGTATGCATTAAAATCGATTAATTTAAGTCCGGTCCGGGAAACAAAACTACGAATTCCGGAACAGGTTTAAGTTCCGGATCGCAATTCCCGGTTTAATTGTACGGTTTAAATGGCCAAGTGAAATTTAAATTTAAGAACTGCAGGAAAGCATGGAGCAACCCGCTTGTTGGGTGGCCCAGTCCGGACGTTTGGCAAAGAATTCTTCGAAGTTCCGGGAATAAGGGTCTTTCATGGCATCCTGCAATTTAGCGAATAAAGTATTGTCGCCTTTTTCCAGGTCCTGGATGGCCTGGTGCAGCAGGTAATTCCGAAGGATGATCCGGGGATTTGCTTTCCGCATAATTGCCACTGATTCTTCGCGGCTGATAGTATTTGACTTTATCCGCTCCTGGTACTGTTGCATCAGGCTGAATAAACTTTCGCTTTGTTTAGCAGTAGGATCCTGATAAAAGCTTTCCTTAAAATGCGCTACAACTGCTTCGGCATTTTCCAGGTGGGCAGGTAGTTCCATTAGCTGCTGGTAAAAAATGGTCATGTCGGGTTTCAGGTCCGAAAGGGTTTCTTCAAATTTTGCGAAAAGGGTTGCATCTTCCGGCCGGGCTTTATCAAGGCCCAGTTTATTGGCCATCATGCTTTGATATTTGGCGGCAAAATGATCGCTGAATTTCTCCAGTTCTGCTACCAGTTCTTCCGTGCCCGGAAACAGAGGAGCCAAAGCACCGGCCAGGCAGCCCAGGTTCCAGTAAGCAATAGAAGCCTGGTTGCCAAAAGCATAACGGCGGCCCGGCAGGTCGGTGGTATTGGGCGTGAAATAGGGGTCGTAATCGTCCAGGAAAGAATATGGTCCATAGTCGATGGTCAGGCCCAGAATGGACATGTTATCGGTATTCATAACGCCGTGCACAAAGCCAACCCGGAGCCATTCCACCACCATGGTAGCGGTGCGTTCCACAATTTCGCTGAACCAGATTAAAACTTTCTCTTCTCCGGTAATATGCGGGTAATGCCGGGAAATGGCCCAGTCGGTGAGTTTTCGCAGGTTTTCCAGTTCTTTTTTTGCGGCCAGAATTTCGAAGTTCCCAAAACGGAGAAAGGTAGGCGCTACCCGCATCACGATAGCGCCGGGTTCATAAGCCGCATTGCCATTGTAGAACATGTCGCGCAGCACCGGGTCGCCGGTGGTAACCAGACTTAGGGCCCGGGTGGTGGGTACACCCAGGTAAAACATGGCTTCACTCATCAAATATTCCCGCACCGAAGACCGCAAAACCGCCCGCCCGTCGGCGCGCCGGGAATAGGCCGTGGGGCCGGCGCCTTTAAGCTGCAGTTCCCAGGTTTTATCGGATGGCGCTTCCCATTCGCCCAGGGTAATGGCCCGGCCGTCGCCCAGCTGGCCGGCCCAGTTCCCGAACTGGTGGCCGCCGTAACGGGCGGCATAGGGCTGCATGGTTTCCGCTATAAAATTACCGCATAATATTTCCAGGTCTGTTTGATCAGCAGGTTTTGCAACGCCTAATTCCGCCGCCAGTTCTTCAGACCAGGCCAGCAAAGTAGGTTTGGCTACGGGAGTGGGAATGGCTTTGGAATAAAAAACATCCGGCGTCTGGCGGGGTCTAACATCCCCACTTTGGTCGCCAGGAAAATTAGTTACAAATTCGTTTTTGTATATTTTAGTTGAAAGTGATTGCATAAAGTTTTAAGTTTTGAACAGGCGGAACAGGATTGCTACTTAGGTCCGGGTTTTTCTGCTTAACCAGATACGGTTTTTTAAAGGAAACAAAGGTTAAAATCTTCTGAAAAGTTTGAAATAATATCGATAACGAAAATGATAGCTACTGCCAGAAAAAATAGCAAAAAACGTTTTAATTAATCTTCAGTTTCAGGGTAAAGTTCGGTTTCATCCAAAAGGGTTTTCACCATGTCCTTTCCTTTTTCTTCGTAGATCAGTTCGCCTTTTAACAGGAACCGGTGGGTATCTAACAGCACTTCGTAAATAGGGGTATGAATGTGCTTCGGGATTTTCAGGATCCGGGAATCGCGTTTATCAAAGGGGCTACCCGTTTTGGAATTGAAAAGGTAGGGCACCAGGATCATGGAAACGCTCATGGCAATCCGGTCTACCTGATATTCAGCAAAATATTCGCGGAGGCGTTCGTTTATGTTTTCGAAAAATTCTTCGGTTTCTGCCAGTCTGACCCGCGACCCGGCCCGGGATTTCCCTTTCGTTTTCAGGTGCTTTATCTGGCTTACACCCCGCTTTTTCCGGACCATATAGGCCCGAAAAACTTTATGGTTCAGGTTGAGGCCGTTCTCAAAATACCCGATGGCGCAGCTACCCGATTGTACCAGCAAAATAATGTAATGCACCGGTTTGTCGGGCAACGAAAGGTCTTTTTCAGGAGCCGGAAAAACAATTGGCAGCCGGAAAGTAAGTATTTCATTTCCTGTATTATCGGTTAAAATAAGCCGGTGCTTTTCCGGGTCGTAAGTTGCCGGTAAATTCGCCTGCTTTATTTTCTGAAGAATTGTAAAAGCTGTTTCTCGGGAAACAAAACGGTTCATTGTTCGGGCGGATAGGTATGAGAAACAGAAACGTTCCGTTCCTTTTTCGGGTTGAGTTCGGCAACAGGTTTTCTTTTTATAAAAGGAAAGTTAAAGCTATCATTTTTTTAAGGCAACCAACCAGAAAAAAACATGATCCTGAAAGAGCAAAAATTACCGGAAACTACTGATCATCCGTTTTGCTTTTTCGGTGTAGTCTTTGGCTTTTGAGGTTGGATATTGCAACTCCAAGCTTAACCAGTTGTTGTTTTCCAGTTTGCGGTAGATCAGGTTGGAGTTGCTTTGGTTCTGGTAGATAATAGTGTAGTTATTTGGCTGGAGATCGGCTAATTCTATGGTTGGCAGTTGGGTGGAATTGGCAAAAGTGGTATCGGAGGTTATGGCGGCAGACTCCCGGTCGAAGCGGGCTTTTATACTTTCCTGCTCGGTGTTGTAGGTGCCAAAAACAGTTAGCGTAGCGCCATCTTTGGCCTTAAAGAACTGGCCGTAGCCGGTTTTGCTATCGCCCTGGCGGACCAGGTTGCCGGGTACATCGATGCAGAAAGGAAATACGGAGTTGCAATACTGGTTGGTATGCTGGGCTTGCATTTTCAGACAAAGAAACAGCAGGAAGGCAAAAAGCAGGACCTTTTTCATTTTAATTTATCTGGATTAGGTAAAGCGTTATGCCGAAAAAATACGGGCCGGCAGGTTAGTTCTGGAGCAGCCACCTTTCCGCATCCTCAAATTTAGAGCAGACGCGGGCGCAAAAGCCGCGGTTGGTAGCTACCATTTCTCCCAGTTTATTGCGGTCGAGCTGGTCTAGTTGGGTATCTAAATAGGCAACTTTAATGTGTTTGTACTGAATGTATTCGCAAAGCTCATTTACCAGGATAAAAACTTCCGGGGTACTTACCATGGTTTGCAGGTCTTCCCAAACCAGGAGGGCTTTCGGCTGCCGCTTCTCCACCTCCATCAGCACTTCGGCCCAATACTGGCGGGAAATTTCCAGGGAGTCAGCATCGCCGGTTACTTTTGCCAGTAGATAACCAGGTTTTTGTTCGAACAATAACTGATAAGGTTTTTGAAAATGGGATCTTTGGACCATGACAATTGCATTACGGAAAACCAGGGGTGCAGGATTTGAAATTTTCCGGAAAACAAATTTTTTTGTGCAAAAATCTGAACCGCTAAAAATTAGTTAAAGCAGGGTTAATGCCATCTCCTGATCTTTGGCTAATTGGGTTTTTAGAGCATCCAGGCCGGGAAATTTTTGTTCGTCCCGGAGCCGCGCCACCAATTCCAATTGCAAAGGCTGGTGATAAATATCCTGATCAAAGTCAAAAAAATGAGTTTCTATGGTTTGGGTTAAACCACCCACCGTAGGGCGAATTCCAATATTAACCATGCCTTTAAGGCGCTGCCCGGAAACCGTACCATAAACCGCATAAACGCCTTTGGCCGGAATTAATTTGTGGGGTTCCGTAACTTCCAGGTTGGCGGTTGGAAAACCGATGGTGCGGCCCAGTTTCTGGCCTTCGGCAACGGTTCCGGTTAACTGGTAATTATAACCCAGGTATTTGTTGGCGGTTTTAATATCGCCGGCATCCAGCGCTTTCCGGATCTTGGTAGAACTTACGCCCACGTTCTCAATGTCTTCCTGCGGGATCTCTTCCACTTCAAAGCCCAGACTGGCGGCATTGGCTTTCAGGTATTCAAAGCTGCCTTCCCGGTTTTTACCGAAGTGGTGGTCGTAGCCAATTACCAGTTTGCGGGTAGCAACCGTATCGATAAGGATCCTTTGAATAAATTCGGAAGAAGTTAAATTGGAGAAAGCCGGGGTAAACGGAATGATGAGCAGGTAATCTACCGCAAAGGTTCTAAGCAGCTCAATTTTTTCTTCCAGGCTCGAAAGGAGGTATACCGGCGGACCATCGTTTTTTAATACGTGGCGGGGGTGGGGCCAGAACGTGATCACCACACTTTTTCCGCCCATTTTCATAGCGTTTTCGTGCAGGCGTTTCAGGATCTTCTGGTGACCTACGTGTACGCCATCGAAGGTGCCGCTGGTAACTACCGCGTTTGCCAGTTTCGGAAATAACGCTAAGTCCCGGATAACTTCCATTTAAACAGCCTCCGGCGATTCGGTTGGTTTTTCGTGACCGGCAATGCGCTCTTCCTTCAGGCGCAGAATATCTTCTACCGTAAGGGCATCTTCCAGTTTAAATTCGCCAATGCGGGTGCGCACCAGTTTGGTCAGATGGCCGCCGCAACCCAGTTCTTTCCCGAAATCGCGGGCCAGGCTCCGGATGTAGGTGCCTTTGGAACAGATCACTTTAAAATCGATTTCCGGCAAAGCAATGCGGGTCAGTTCAAACGCTTTGATCTCGATGTTCTTCGATTTGATCTCCGCTTCTTCGCCGCGACGGGCTATTTTGTAGGCCCGTTCGCCGTTTACCTTTACCGCCGAATAAATAGGAGGGGTCTGGGCAATGGTACCAATAAATTTCTGCGCTGCCGCTTGCAGGTCGGATTCAGTAATATGGGCAATGTCGCAGGTGCTGTCGATTTCTGTTTCCAGGTCGAAGGAAGGCGTGGTAGAACCAATGGTAATGGTGCCGGTGTATTCTTTTTCCTGGGCCTGGATCGCATCAATTTTCTTGGTGAATTTTCCGGTGCAGAGAATAAGCAAACCAGTAGCCAACGGATCTAACGTACCGGCATGGCCGATCTTTTTTATGCGCAGGGAATTCCGCACTTTCTTAACCAGGTCGAAGGAAGTCCAGGTCAGCGGTTTGTCCAGCAACAGAATTTCCCCGGTTTCGAAATCAAAATTCTTCATTATACCAGGTTTAAATCGAAGCCCATAGCCAGTAAGGCCAGAATAATTACGCCTACAATGATGCGGTAAATACCAAAAACCCGGAAGCCGTATTTGGTGAGGAAGCCTACAAAGAATTTAATGGCGGCAATAGCCACTACAAAAGATATGGCATTCCCGATCAAAAGCATGTCCATGTCTTCGGATTTTATGGTTTTGTAGCTTTTCAGCATCTGGTAAGCCGTAATCACGAACATGGTTGGCACCGCCAACAGGAAGGAAAATTCGGCAGCGCTTTTGCGGTTAAAGCCCTGCGTTAGAGCCCCGATCATGGTAGCAGCGGAGCGCGAAATACCCGGCAATAGAGCAAAGCACTGAAACAAACCAATAAATAGCGCCTGCTTAAAGGTAGGGATGGAATCGGTTTCCTGTTGTTTGTTGAAATATTTATCTATGAAAAGGAGCACCACCCCGCCTACGATCAGCATAATGGCAACCACGGTTACGCTTTTCAGCAGCTCTTCCACAATATCTTTTAGGAGGAAACCGGCAACGCCGAATGGCAGAAAACCTACAAATAATTTCAGGTAGAAATCGAAGGACTGCACAAAACGCCGCCAGTATAAAAATACCACCGAAAGAATGGCGCCGAACTGGATGCTGGTAATAAACGTGCCCGTGAATTCAAACTGGCTGATGCCCATCAAACTGGACACGATGATCATGTGGCCGGTTGAAGAAATAGGTAAAAACTCTGTTAAACCTTCAACTATAGCCAGAATAATTGTTTGCCAAAGCGACATTAAACGTTGGATTTATCTTTGTAAAATATGGCAACAAACTCAATGGCAAAACCAATAAGCACTACAATGGGGCCTAAGGTAATTCCCAAAAAACCCAGCCCGTATTGTTCCTTATCCATGGTCATGATGATGAAGCCCAGCGCAATTACGGCTATGCCTACAAACATGATCAGGTAATTCTTTTTGCCAAAAGCAAAGTTGTTTCTGTTTTCCATATTTTTAGATTGTTCGAATTTTCGATGTTCGAATTTTCGATTTTTTTCTTTTTAGTTTTTTAACGGATTTATGTACCGTTTTTTTTAGATTGTCCGAATTTTAGAATTTTCAATCGTTCGATTATTTAGTTTTTTGCTTTAATTCGATATCGTTTATTATCGAAAATATGAAGATTCAAACTACGAATATTCGAACTGCTAATAAAGATCATCCAACGAAGACCGCATGTATTTTTTCACCGCCCGGTAAGAACTTAAAAAACCGATTACGCTGCCCAGCACAATTAAAAAGACCATCAGCAAAATGAGCTGTTTTTCATCGCGCAGCAATAGCAGATCGGGGAATTCGTAGTAGGCATACTGCAGCATGAGCAATAGGGAGCCCGACGCAAATAGTCCGCTTATAATTCCCTGTACCGTAGCCCGGTTTAAGAACGGCCGTTGAATAAAATAACCGGTGGCGCCCACCAATTGCATGCTTCTTATCAGGAAACGTTGCGAATACAAAGCCAGCTTAATGGTATTGTTAATTAGCACCACTACTACCAGCGTAAGAATTGCCGCAAACGAAAGCAGGATCAGGCTTACTTTTTTCAGGTTCTGATTAATGGAATTGAACAGGTTCTCTACGTATTGGACTTCGAAAACCCCGTCTATATTTTCCAGGTCGGTTTTTATCTTTTTTAGCTTGGCAGTTTCGGCAAATTCGGGGTTAATTCTCAGGATATAGGCATCGCGTAAGGGGTTTTCGCCCAGGAAATTCAGAAAATCTTCGCCGGTGCCCTGAATAAAATCATTAGCGCCGTCTTCTTTCGAATAAAAACGAACCTGGGGTTCACTGCCCCGGTAAGCAATATATTCTTTCAGCGACATGGTTTTTTTAAGCCGTACCAGTTGCATTTCGGTTAAGTCGCGCTCCAGGTAAACCTGCATTTCCAGGTTCTCTTTTACCTTATCCGAAAGTTTGGCCGCATGCAATAACAGAATGCCGAATAAACCGATCACAAATAAAGCCAGCGAAATACTAAATACAACCATGAGCTGCGGATAGCGGCCCAGCTTTTTTTTGCGTGTACTTTTGTTTAAGGCTTTGGTCATAAAAGTGGTTAGCCCGCAAATTTAAGAATTATTTTAAAAGAAGCGACTTTAATGGTTAAATCTAATTATTAGGAGTGAGGAGTGAGGAGTCAGGAGCCAGGAGTTAGGAGTTAGGAGTCAGGAGTTGGGAGTTGGGAGTCAGGAGTTGGGAGTTGGGAGTCAGGAGCCAGGAGTTGGGAGTGTGAAGTATGAATAGAGAACTGGTTTTCCAATAATCATTTTAATTTAAATGGAGGGTGTTAAAATATTTGGCGGTTTAAGATTTGGAATTAGCTAATTGATTTGAGGCCAGGCTGATTAATAAAAACCGGAATTCGTTTTGGAAAAACAAATCGAATAGGGAGAGCCGGTAGCACCTATTTGCTTATAGCGCTTACCGGGGGCCTTACCGGAATAACCGGTGGCTGGTATGGGCGGTCGTTTTCAATTTCTAGCTGTTTCTGGCGCTCTTCCTGCAATTTCTGGATCCGGCGGGAAACCTTTTTGCGGGTAAAAATTTCCCGGAACGAATCGAATTGCTGGGTATGCAGGATACTGGCCGAAGAAGTGGTGAAATTGTTGTTTTCGTAATTTACCGCCGATGTAACGTATTGCAGTTTTAAGCGCAGTTTTCCGTCGGGCCGCAGGTAATATTCAGCCCGCCAGTCGCCTAAGGCGGCAGCATTGTTATTGGCGGGCGTATTGCCTGCCAGGCTGCTTTCGCGGCTTACGCGCAACCTGCCCTGCAAAAAGGTATAGCCAATGCGGGTCTGCACCACGGGCACTCCTCCCTGCGAATCGATGGCACTCAGGTCTATATCTACTTCCAGGTTACTATCTACCTGCGACACCCAGGCGCTAAACGAATTGGAAATAAATTCACTGATACTCCCCAGCGCATCGGTGCCCACGGAGTTCAGGGCAAATTCCCCCATTGGCGACAAACGTTTAAAAACCAGCAAACTGAAAACCTGGCGGTTCAATTCCTGTTCGTCGTTGCGGATACTGGTTATAAAAGGCTGAAGTAGGGTTTCTACGGTAGATGGAACATCGGTAAATTCCATATCCAGTTTAATATCCGGAGTGAGCAGGTTTCCGGAAAGTCCCATAACCACGGTTACCGGGTACCGGCGGTTATCGGCAGAGGCGCGGCTGGTAGAGTCCAGGCTTGCGGTCTGGATAACTTCCGCCACGGAAACCCGCTGGCTGTAAGTTGCCTGCAGGTTCAGGATACCTGCATACGGGTCGCCGTTCCAGTTTATAGTGCCGCCCGGGCGTACGGTAAATTGTTTGTTCACTACATTATACAAAGTGAAATTGTAATTTCCCTGAACTACTTCGTAATGGCCGTACATGTTAAATTCCCCGCGGGTATCTATATCCATGCGCAGCCTTCCGTTACCCGTACCGCTGATAATATCGCCGGTTTTTTCGTCAAAAATGATCTCTACAAATGCATCGGAGGTAACGTCCAGGTTAAAGTCCAGGTTAATGCCCGACAGGTCTACTTTCTGATCGGTTACTTCAACTTTAACCCCGGTGGTATCTTTGGTGTTGGTGTTCACAAAACGGATAAAGTTCTGCCGCGACGCTTTAACCTGGTTATTCAGCGGAATGGAAATGTGGGTATCTTTTTCGCTGCGGGCATTTACTTTAATGTAAAGGTTGTCGGTTGGGCCATAGACTGAAACATTGCCGGTGGCAAAGGCGGAACCGTAATACAGGTTATTTTGCTGCCGGGTGGTATTGAGCACCATAAACCGGTTGAAATCTGCTTTCAGGTTAATAACCATGTCCTTAAACGCATTGTGGTTTATAGAGCCGTTAAGCGAAGCCTGGTTGCCATAAATATCGCGGAGTTTAATGTTGCGGAAGGCAATGCCGGTTTCTGAAAAATAAACCCGGTCCGAAAAACTGTAGGTAGTATTCAGGTAGTTAAAATTAAAACGGCCGTTGCTGACATTCGCCACCCCTTTTAAAATAGGCCCGGAAAGTTTTCCCAATATCCGGATCCTGCCTTCCATGGTGCCGCCCATATCGGTCATAATGGTTTTCAGAAAAGGCTCTACCAGCTTAACCGGGGCATCTTCCAGGGCTGCCAGCAAATTCAGTTGCTGATCGCCGCCATCCGGGTTAAAGGTTCCGGTTACATTAACAACTTTGTGGGCTCCCTGGCTAACGCCCAGGTTTACATCCAACAGCCCCAGGCGGCGGTTCCAGCCGGAGCTGCCGGCCACATTCCCGATCAATACTTCATCAAAAAACAGGGAATCTATTTTAATCTGGCTGTTTAAAATTACCTGATCATACACATCGCGGGCCGAGAGATCGGCGTTGAGGGTGCCGCTCATTTTCTGGGTCATCAGGGCATTCAGGTTCTGCATGTCGAAATCCACGATCTTAACCTGCAATACTTCTGACGGGTTTTTGGAAAGCATGCCCGATATGCTCAGGCTCTGGTTCTGGTGCGCCAAAACCAGGTTGCGGAAAAGAACTTCCGAACCGTTTATTTCTACCGTATTAGCCGGTCCAATAGTCCAGGGTTTGCCCAAAAGGTTAAGGTTCGATTGGCTGAATACCACCTGGATCCGGTCGGAAAGGAAATGCAGATCGCCGTTGAAAGAAGCTTTGTTGGTGGTATTAGACTGCGCAATGTTGGAGCTGAACTGGATCTTGCGTTCGTTCCAGATACCTTCCACAAAAAAGTTTTCGGCGGCTCCAACTCCCGGTATTTTTTGGTTTTTAGACGTTACAAAAGCCTGGGCCAGCACATCGGGGCTAAAAGGTAATTTAGATGTAGTAACCTCAAAATTGTTTTTATAGAATTCATTTTTACCATAAAAAACGGTATCGATCTGGCCGTTAAAAGTAAAAATGGCCGTTTGCCCGTTCCGGAAAGAGCCGTCAATTTTTGATTGCCGCGATAGGGTAAGCCCTGGCTCAAAGATCTGAACCAGCGGGTTTACCTTTTTCAAATTCAGGTTGAAATCAAGGGAATAATCGGCGGGCACCAGGTTTGGGTTTTTCTGACGGTAATAGTTGTTCGTGAGGGCCGCATTGTTGTCAAAATTCAGCTTATATTCCTTTACCAACACCTGCAGGTCGCGGATAAGCGTTGAATAATTAAAATTCCCTTTCACGTTAAAAGCCAGAACTTCAGATTGAATATCTAACGTACGGCCTTCGGCTGACCGCCCGGAAACCAAAAGTAAACTATCTATTTTAACCGATTTATTGTTATACGTAATGGTGGAATTCAGCAGGCGGGCATTGCCCATCAGGTCATCGAGCTTTAAGCCTTTAAAATCTACGGCAACACTGGTTTTAACATTTATATCCTGATTAGTAAGGTTCAGAGCCTTCAGGTTCGCATTTTCAACCACGGCCTTTACATCAATTTTCTGATTGTCTTTTCCCAGGTTTATAATCCCGTTTCCGGCAATGTTCAAATTGGGGTCGGCTATTTTAAAATCGCCGGTAAATTCCTGTTTGCCGAATTTGCCATTGGTGGTTACGTTGCGGTAAGTATAACCGTTAAAATAGATCGCGCCAATTCTGGCATCCATTTCCAGACGCGCAGTTTCTGCGGTAAAACCAGTACCTTTCACATTGCCTTCCATGGTTATGTTGCGGATAAGATCGGTGTTGCCGATCAGGGTGCCTACCTGGAAATCGTTGGTTTTTAAATAGCCTCTGTAAGAAGAAAGGGCCTTGTTTTTATTCAGCTTCAGGTTTATATCCGAAACAAAACTTCCCAGGGCCGTCTGGAAACTGCCATTAGCCACAAAGTCGTTATAAAACCCCACGAACTGGCCCTGTAATTTAACGGTTCCCAACCGGTCGGCATAGGCAAAAGCATCGGCGGGGATGTATCTTTTGAGGTCATCGGCATCCAGCACCGACGGTTTTAATTTTAATTCGGCAAACGTTTCTTTTATATTGGGTAAACCGGTGGCGCTGATATTGCCAACAATGTGAGTTTTAGCACCATAACGCAGGTCTACATCTTTGGCATCGAACCGCTTGGTTCTACCTTTATAATCTGCCGTGATCCGGATGTTTTCATTCAGGTCTTTAAGCTGGGGCGCAAACAAAGCAATATCGGAAGAATAAACCTTGGAATTCCGGAGGTGCGCAGTTACGGTAACGCTGTCGTTAAAATCGGTAAAATTGCCAAAGCGGCGGTAATCGAAACGCACATATTCGCGCACGTGGCTGTCGCCTAATTTCAGGTCCAGGTTGGCCCATTCCCAGAATTCCGGAGCATAGGTCATGTCAACGTCCAGCTTTTTCAGGTACGTACCGGAAGGGGTATCTTTAGCGGTAAGGCCCCTGATATCGGCTTTAATGGTGTCGCCCAGAATTTGGATGCTGGAAAGATCCCCGAAAATGTTGTCCAGCTTCATGTGGGCATAATCGAGGCCGAATTCGGTTTTGGGTTTGTTCTGGTTATCGTAAGTGAAATGGCCGTTCTTTAATACAATGCGGTCTATGGAAAAATCGAAGGTTGATTTCGGCGCATTGGGATCTTTTTTGATAAGTTTATTCAGCGCACTGATAAAGGTGGACAGGTTCAGCGAATCAGTGCCCTGGTACTGGATCAGGCTGGCCCGGGGTTCGGTTAAGGTCAGGGTTTCAATGCTGAGTTTATTGGGGTGAAAAATGGAAAAAACGCTGATAGAAGCATCCAGGTTACCAACGTAGAACATTTCCCGGTTCCGGGCATCCTGCACCAGTACTTTATTTAAGATTACCCGCCGGAAAGGCCTGATCTTTATGGATTCGATGGTTACGTTATGATCCAGTTTTTCGGAAAGAATAGCCGCAGCTTTCCGGGCCGCCCTGGTCTGGACGGCCGGTAGGTACAGGGCAACCGTTAGCGCTGTAACCAGCACCAACAAAACCACGAATACCACGGTTATTATTTTTAAAAAAACTTTTACTTTAACTTGCACCCTAAATCAGTTTTGGCTTGCCGCATAATGTTACAACCAACCATATTAGCAATTGAATCTTCCTGCGACGATACGTCGGCGGCCGTTATCTGTAATGGCAAAATACTTGCCAATATCGTTGCTACCCAGGATGTACACGAACAATACGGCGGAGTAGTTCCCGAACTGGCCTCCCGGGCGCACCAGCAGAATATAATTCCGGTGGTGAACCAGGCTTTGCTACGGCAAAGATAGCAAAAAGTGAGCTGCATGCCGTAGCCTTTACCCGCGGCCCCGGATTGCTGGGCGCTTTGCTGGTGGGCACGGCCTTTGCCAAATCCTTTGCCCTGGGCTTAAACATTCCCCTGATAGAAGTAAACCACATGCAGGCGCATATTCTGGCGCATTTTATTGATGATCCGAAACCTACTTTCCCTTTTCTTTGCCTGACCGTAAGCGGCGGCCACACCCAGCTGGTGGTGGTAAAAGATTATCTTCAAATGGAGATCATCGGCCAGACCACCGACGATGCCGTAGGTGAAGCCTTCGATAAATCGGCAAAACTTTTAGGCTTGCCTTACCCCGGCGGTCCAACCCTTGATAAACTGGCCCGGACCGGCAACCCGGACCGTTTTACGTTTCCCATAGTAAACATGCCGGGTTATGATTTTTCTTTCAGCGGCATAAAAACCGCCATTATGTATTTCCTGAAAGACCAGACCAGCCGCAATCCTGACTTTATAACGGAAAATCTCCCGGATTTATGCGCCAGCATTCAGCAGGCATTGATCAAAACTTTATTTAAAAAACTGATACCGGCCGCCCAGGATCTTAATATTAAGCAAATTGCTATTGCCGGTGGTGTTTCCGCCAATTCCGGGCTCCGGCAGGCGCTCACCGACCAGGCTAAAATATCCGGTTGGGAGGTTTTTATTCCGGCTTTCCAGTATTGCACCGATAATGCCGCCATGATTGCCATGGCCGCCCATTTTAAATTCCTGCAACAGGATTTTACTTCCCAGTTAGCCAGTCCGGAGCCCAGGTTAAAATTTTAGAACTAAGTTTCAGAACATTAAGAATCAACACTTAATAAAACCAAAACCTGACTTTTTTAACCTCAAAAGATACCGTTACAGGAATCCAATTTTTAAGGAATTTCCGGTAGTTAGCATTTGAGATTTTTCCTGATTAATTCCAGGGTTTTTTCCAATCTGCGCTGGCGGGTTTCCGGTTTTTTTGCTTCTTCTATCCAAAGTACATATTCGCGGCGGTGGGTATAAGCTAATTTTTCGAAGGCAGCGTTTAATTCGGGATGATGAGTCAATATTGTTTGAAGGTCTTCGGGAACAGCTATTATCCGGGGTTCATGGTCGTGTTCCAACTTAACCATTACTACGTCGCCAAAATTAATTCCTAACATTTCCCGCAGTTCTTTTCTTAGGCCCAAAACGTGGTTTCCGCCGCCCATGGGCGCTAAGGATGCTCTGAAAGGTTTGCCATTTATTGTAGCTTTTATTTTAACCTGGCCTTTAGAACCAAAAACTTCCTGCACCTTAAAAGGAATAGTTATATAAGCCGCATTCAGGTCCGGATGTTTTTCAATTACCGCTTCAAATTGCAGCAATTCGGTTGGCTTGGTCATTGGTCTGGAAATTTTTACTGCTAATATTAAAATTGGTAGGGTTTCCGGGCTAAAAACTCAAACCTGGTTCTTTCGGTTTTAGGGTTTTTATTGAAGGTTAGGGTGCTGCACAAGTACAAAGAACTTCGCGCTTTACCGGCTTGGTTTTGTAATGATCCAGGGAAACTTCCTTCATGTAAATAACAGAAACGGCCTTTACCTGGTTTTCTTTCCGGTTTTTTTCATTCCAGATCCGCAGCTGGTAATTACAGTAGTAAGGCCGCATCCAGTTATTGGCGACAAAAAGATAATTTTCGCTGTATTTCCGCCACCGGTCGTTCTTAAACAATTTTACAACGGCTTCGGGCTTTTTATACGTTACCGGCGAACCGTTCCGGTTCAGGTCTATTTTTTTGCCGCTGTTAGTCGTTGCTTCCAGCATGTACCAGCCATCGTCTTTAAAAACTGCCGGCGAAAACATGCCCCAGTTCTGGTCTACCCGCAACCAATAGCCCAGCCACCGGATACTTTCCGGGAACCGAAAAAATCGCTGGGGGGTGTTGTCGAAATTCCACCAGATGGTATATATCAGAATTATGCTGACAACCGCTTCCCGCAAAAGTTTTAAAGGCCGGTAAAAAGTTGGGTGAATGCTTACTTTAAAACCAGGATCAAAAGAAAAAGGGTAGGGTAAACGGCGGCAAAAGTCAAGAGCCTGGTTACAGGCAGTAGTAGCCCGAAACAATAATTTCTTTTCCAGCCAGTCCATTTGCCGGGTAGGTATCAGGCCCAGAATGGAAACCAGGTTTATGAGGTAAAATAACCCTACAAACAACGTAAGGCTAATGCCCAGGTGCAACGATGCCAAAACCCCGATAACCACCATCCGGAAAAAGGAATTGTAAACCGGGATAAGCAATAAAAAAGGAAGAAAGAGTTCGGTGTAATAAACGCCGAAAGTGAGGAATTTCAGCAGGTCATAATAGGGGTACAGAAGTTTGCCGCCCGGCAGTAGGATCTGGTCTAAACTCAGGGCATAATAAATGGCTGTACCTTCGGTGTTCCATTCCGGCGCGTATTTTAGCAGCGCGGTACACACGTATACCAGAAAAAGCTGTAAAATAAAAGCCACGGTTGCCGCACTGAAATACGTTTTCTTTTCCGGGGCGCAGGCCTGGCGGCGGGAATCCAGGGAATAAAAGGTGCCCCAGGGAAGAAAAATTCCCCAGAAAAGCAGCATGCGCACCAGATCGTCGCCGCCCTGTGAGATCATGGGGTTGCGGTTCTGGAGCGATAAAAGAAAGGCCCAGCTTAACAGCGTTACCAACCGGGTTTTGTATCCTAAAACCAAACAACCGGCAAAAAATGCCGCCAGCAAAAAATACAAAGCCTGCACCTGCCACAACCCGGATCCGGTATGAAAAGAAAAGAAATAGGGATTCCAGGCAAATTCGAATAAGGCCGGCAGGGGTAACACCCCGGAGTTACCATAATGCGCTTCCAGGTCGGTTGCCCGGGTGTAAAGATCTATCAGGAGCAATGCGCCCAGGCCAATCCTTAGAAGGGCCAATGCTCTCAGGTCTACGGTAAAGGTTTTCTGGAAGTACAAACGCAAATAATGCATTTTCAGGAATGCCGGTGGAAATTGAAATATATGAAAAAAGCAAACACCATAAGATGTTTGCTTTTTATTTTCAGCGGGAAATTAATATTGTTACGGTTAGCGGGTGGTCCGGCCGCCGGTCATGCCCGAAGTGGTACTGCCACTGGTAGTTGCACCGGAAGTTGTTCCGCTGCTGGTTGTTCTTCCGGAAGTAGTTCCGCTGGTAGATCCGCCCATGGTTGTGCCACCGGCCGTGGTGCCACTTGTAGAACGACCAGCGGTGGTCCCGGAAGTTATGGTTCCGGTAGTAGATCCGCTGGTAGTTCCGGAAATTGAGCCACCGGAAGTAGTTCGTCCGGCGGTTGTACCCGTGGTAGTTCCGGAAGTAGAGCGGCCGGCGGTGGTACCCGAAGTTGATCTTCCGGAAGTGGTTCCCGAAGTCATAGTGCCGGAAGTTGATCCGCCTGTGGTGCGGCCAGTGGTGGTAGTGCCGGTTGAACCGGAAGTTGTATTGGTGGTAGAACCACTTCGCGTTCCGGAAGTAGTGCCGCTACCGGCAGAACTTTTGGCGCCGGAAGTTGCTGCTCCGGCAGTGGTACGGCTGGTGGTAGACCCGGAAGTTGTTCCCTGTTTAATTGTTTTATCTGAATTGTTACTGGTGGCAAAAGCTGCTACAGAACCGGCGGTAATAACTGTTGCTGCCAAAAATGAAAGGTACGTTTTCTTCATAGGTAATATAAAATTTAAAATTGATGATGCTTGTAAGTCGGGTTTAAGATCCAGGCGATTCAGCAATAAATTGAACCAAATGCCAATTGTTAAAGCTTACCGGATATTAAAAAAAATCCTGCCAGAAGATCAGGGAACAGACTAATCTTTTGTGAAGAGGTTTACGCCTAAATGCCTCCGGATGTTAGCGGCAGACCTTTTATTAAATACTTAAAAAACACCGTATAACTATCAAAAATATCAGGACTGTTTTTCCTGGTTTTGTTTCAGGGCTGCCTGTTTAAAACCTTTTCTTTTGGGCTTAAAACAAAACGGTTACCCAAAACTAAAACCCTGCAGCCTTTAAATAAAATAGGAAATTGCCGGGTTTTTTCGGAGCTTTATATATCATTAGCCAGTCAGGTTCGTTTAACAGGAAAACTGGAATTTTGAAAAATACTATGTCCGAAGATCAGGCGGTTATTTTCTTTGACGGGGTCTGTAATTTATGCAACGGGTTTGTTCAGTTCGTGATTGCCCGCGACAAGGCCGGTTATTATAAGTTCGCATCCCTGCAATCGGCAACGGCAGAAACGTATTTAAAGTCCTGCAATTACCCAACCGGAGAGCTGAATTCAGTTGTGCTTTATGAGAACGGAAAATGCTATACCCAATCTACAGCCGCTTTACGGATCTTAAAAAAGCTTTCAGGTGCCTGGCCGGTGGTTTTTGCCTTTATAATTATTCCCGAAAAATTACGGAACCTGGTTTATGATCTTATCGCTAAAAACAGGTACCGCTGGTTTGGCAAACAAGAAAGCTGCTGGTTGCCAACTCCCGAATTAAAAGGCAGATTCCTGTAAATCCCTTCATTTTCCTGAATAAAATTCCGTAAGCATCTAAGGCTTGTCCTTCTGCTGCCCGCTTAATTTCTGGCCGTATGGAAGTAAGTAATATTTTGATAACGTTCAGAATTATAGGTATTTATTACTAAATATTTTCCGTATTAATGGCGTCCTGAAATTAGGCATAATTGAAAACCCAAGGTGAAAGGAGGGCGTTTAATATCCTACTTATCTAATCCTTACTTAACCTTTAACTTATCAAAAAATCATGAGAGACAATCAGCAAAACAGAAATCAGGGTTATTACGGTTCACAAGGTTCTTCCGGCTCTTCACAGGGTCGTTCCGGATCGTCACAAAATGGTGGCAATTATGGTTCTTCGCAGGGAGGTTATGGTTCATCCGGCGGTTATGGTGGTTACGGTTCCCAAGGCGGCTACGGTGGTGGTTCTTATGGTAGCTCACAGGGTGGTTATGGCGGCGGCTCTATGAGTGGTGGCGGTTATGGCTCTCAGGGTGGTTATGGAGGTTCCGGCGGGGGAGATTACGGCTATAGCGGCTCTTCTTCCAGAGGTTCTCAGGGCCAGTCTTGGCAGGGCGGTTATGGTGGCTCAGATTCCGGCCGTGGCTCTTCTTACGGTGGCGGTTCCGGTATGGGCAGCTATGGCGGCGGCTCCGGTTTTAATTCCGGCGGATATGGTTCGCAGGGCGGCTCTTATGGCGGCGGCTACGGTTCCCAAGGTGGCTATGGTTCGCAAGGCGGTTATGGCTCCCAAGGGGGCTATGGTGGTTCGCAAAGTGGCTATGGCGGCGGCTCTTATGGAGGAGGTTCAGGTTCGCAGGGAGGTTATGGTGGCGGTAGCTACGACTCGCAGGGCGGAGGCTCTTCTTACCGGGGCGGTTCCATGGGTAGCGGCTCTTACGGTGGCTCAGAAATGGGTTCGCGCGGCGGCTACGAATCTCAGGGGGGCTACGGCGGTTCCGGCTCCATGGGCGGCGGCGATTATGGCTCCGGCAATTACGGATCATCGCAGGGCGGTTATGGTAGTTCATCGCAGGGTGGCTATGGCGGCGGCTATGGATCCCAAAGTGGTTACGGCGGTTCAGGTTATGGTTCGCAGGGCGGCTACGGCGGCTCAGGCTATGGTTCCCAGAGCGGTTCCGGCTACGGCTCTCAGGGCGGCTCTTCTTATGGAAGCGGCTCTATGGGCGGTAATAACTATGGCAACCAGGGCAGCAACTACGGTTCTTCTTCCGGACGTGGCGGTCGGAGCCAGTACGACGATCAGTACTAATAACTGAGGGTTGATAAATCATAAAAAAACCCGTAGCCAACGCTGCGGGTTTTTTTATGATTTTTGAATCGAAAACGAAAGGCAGGAAATTAATATAAATGCTTTTTGCTAAGGTTAAGTTAAAGTTAATTCCTGGTAATGGAAATATTGTTGCATAAAATATTCAAGCTAAATAAAACGTGAAAATTACAGACCGGAAAACCATTTACGACGGCTTTTTTAAAGTTGAAAAAATAATTTTAGAACATAATGGACAACAACTCCAACGCGACCTGGTAACCAATAAAGATGCTGTAGCGGCCCTGGTTTTCGATACTAAACAGAAGCAATATATTCTGATTGAACAGTACCGGTTACCGGCCCGGAAACCCTTACTGGAAATTGTTGCCGGATTAATTGATAAAGAAAACGAAGGGCCGGAAAGCACCATAAAACGGGAAATAGAAGAGGAAATAGGTTATGCAGTAGATAAGCTGGAACTGATCTCAGTTTTTTATTCTACCCCGGGAAGTTACACCGAAAAGATCTGGCTCTATTATGCGGAAGTAAGCAGAAAAGTTGGCGAAGGCGGCGGCCTGCAGGAAGAAAGTGAAGAAATAAAAACGGTAGCCTTTTCCTACGAAAAACTGATGGCCCAAAGCTTCGAAGATGCCAAAACCCTGGTAGCAGTATTTTGGCTAAAAGCAAAAAATGCTGCCTGAACCCGGCGGTAACTTTTCCGTAATTCATAGTAATAGCATTTTACAATATTAACCACTTAACCCCTGAATTATGAACCGTTTTGGAAGCAATAGTTACGATGATGAAAACGACCAGTTTGCGCAAAACCAGCAGATAGGCCGGCAGTTACACGAAAATAATCCGCGGCCCTGGAATGAACGGAACCGGTCGCAGGGTCCGGATAACCGCCACACCCAAAGCCCGAATTACCGGCCTGATGCAGTTAACGATTACCGCTATGTAAACCGCCCCGGCAACCAAAACCAGGGCCGAAACCAATACGGGGGCAGAGGTGGCGAAAATCCGTATATGCCCGGCCACCCGGAAGACAACGGGTACCGCCACCACCACGACCGTATCTGGACCGAACGCAACGATTACAAAGATGCTGATTACCGGTACCGGAGCGGCAACCGCAATTACTGGCACGAAGACTACGATGAGCAATACGAAGGCCGCCACCATCGTCCCCATCCGCAAAATTTCTTTTCTAATATCGGGCAGGGTATTCGCGAAGGCTGGAACAATTTGGTGCACCGCCACCACGACGATGACCGGTACCAGGAGAACCGCAACCGGCGGCCGCACAATGCCTACGAAAATTACCGCTTAGATAAAAGCGACAGTCGGGTCCGGCCAAACAGCGATGAATGGCATAATTCCGGACCAGACCACCGGGACGAAGACTTCTTCGATTCGCGGAATTTTAAGTTGTAACAACATCTTATAAAAAAATCCCGGCTAAGGAGTTAGCCGGGATTTTTTTGCTTTATAATTTAGGTTAATCGTTAACAAACAGGTCCCACATAACCGAACCCTGGCAATTGGGCATTACAAAGCCAAGCAATTCCGCAATAGTAGCCGGAATATCGGTTTGGTTGTAGTTTGTATTAATCAGCATGCCTTTTTTAAAATCGGGTCCGGCGCCAAAGAAATTAATGTGGCGGCAGCCATCGCAATTATCGCCATGAGACACAAACCCATTTCCATGACCGTCTAAGTGGCGGCCATGGTCGTTGGTTACCATCAGGGTGGTGGTTCCCCGGTAATGCGGGTCATTCTGGAGAAAGTTCCATAATTGGTAAACGTATTCATCGGTTGCCGTAATGCCATTAAGGTAACCATGCCAGTTATTGGAATGGCCGCTGGCATCCGGTTCTTTAAAATTTACCAGCATTAAGTTCGGTTTCTCTTTTGCCAGCACCTGTTTGGCTACTCTAAATGTTATAGAATCGTCGCGGTACCCGGAGTTCGGACCGTCTATTCCGCAGTTAATGGCCGGTAAAAATTTGCCGGCATACGCTTTATCTTTCGTATCGGCCAGGATATTGAGTTTGTCTTTGCTGGTAACCAGCCAGGCTTTATTGCGCGGGCTGCCGGTAGCTTCAAGCCAATACTGGAAGTACGAAGGGTTACGGGGAAGTTCGGCGCCTTGGTTATTTATTCCCTGGCGCACACCCGTGGTAATGGCCGCGTGCCCGGCATTGGTATAGGTATGACCATCGTTGTAAAAGGCTGTATTTATAATGCCTTCGGGCGCCAGGTCATTGGCCAAACGGGGGGTATATTGTTTATTTTCAGCACCCCAGGTTTCGGAATAGCGAGGGCCGTCTATTACCACAACAACTACATTTTTAGTAAGATATTTTACCGGCTTAGCAGATATAGCTTCGGTATTTTTACAAGAAGCCTGGCTGGCCAAACCTGTTATCAATAAAAGGAAACGGATCATATTTGTCGGAATTTTCATGCTACTGGTATTTCCACCTTAAATACACTTTTAGCCGGTTTGAAAGTTTCAAAAAAGGCGTTGGTTCGTAAAATTACGCATTTCTGCGGCATAAGTGCCGGAAGCGCTCCGTATTAAGTGGTAAATTATAGTCAATCCAAGGTTTTCGGCTAACCTGGAATAAGGCTTTCCGTTTAGAAATACTGAACCGAATGGTGCAAAAAAAAATGCCGGTTTCCCGTTTAAATGGATAACGATATTGTAGTAAATTCCTGGGAAGAGCTGCAAAGCGAATTGTTCCGCAACACCTGGGATAGCAAAATAAACCGTTTTCGTTCGCCCTATATTTACCGGGGTTTGTCCAGCAAAGAATATGACCTGAAAACGAGCCTGATCCGCTTAGGCGGGAATTTTCCAAAATTGGAACCACACTTACTTCGCAACTTTAAAAAGTACGCTCACCACGATGCGGCTCCGGGAAATTCGGTGTGGAATTGGCTGGCGGTAGCGCAGCACCACGGCTTGCCGACCCGGCTGTTAGATTGGACTTTTTCGCCCTTGGTAGCCCTGCATTTTGCTACCGCCGATTTTCATAAATACGACCTGGATGGCGCCATTTGGTGCGTGAATAATTTAAAGACCAATGAATATCTGCCGCAGAAATTAAAGCAGGCGATTGCCGACGAAGGATCGAATGTTTTTACGGCCGAAATGCTGGAACCCGTTTGCAGTTCTCTGAAAGAATTGGGTAAATTAAAGGAGAATGAATTTGTTTTTTTTCTGGAACCTCCCTCTTTAGACCAGCGCATCATTCATCAGTTTGCCTTATTCTCTATAATGTCCAGCCCCGAAGCAGAACTGCATTGCTGGCTCCAAACGCATCCGGACCTCTATTTCCGGATCATAATTCCGGCCCGGTTAAAATGGGAGGTCCGCGATAAATTAGACCAGGCCAACATTACGGAAAGGGTTCTTTTTCCGGGATTGAATGGTCTTAGCCAATGGCTGAAGCGGCAATACACAACCGTTTAATATTTAAAAACTTATATATAAATATAAGGTATAACTTAATATGCTTTAATCCCGCTATTTAAGCAGCAAAAAAATAACCTATGGCAAAAGTAAAATCGCCTGGATCTGATAAAAAAAAGAAATCTGATAAAACGCTCTCCAAAGACCCCACCAAAAAGAAATCGGTAGAGAGCCAGAACCAATACGACCACCACGAACCGCCCCGGAACACCATGCCGATACCAAAAGGCATTTTGATTGCCATTGGCGGAAAGGAAAATAAAGGGCAGACCCCGGAAATAGATTCTAACCAGGAAAATAATGAGAACTTTGCGCAATATGCCATTCTGGAGCGGTTTGTAAAAGAACTGAAAGGAAAAGATCCGCTTATCGTGATCATTCCTACCGCTTCTTCGGAACCGCAACTTTCCGCCAACGATTACCTGAAAGTTTTCCGGCACCTGAAACACAACAACCTGAAAGTAGCAGACATTCGAAGTCGCGAAGATGCCTGCAAACCTGAATTCCTGGAAATGGTCAGCCAGGCCCGGGGAATTATGTTTACCGGTGGCGACCAGCTGCGTTTAACCGCTTTTTTAGGGGGAACCGAACTTCTGGATATTCTGAAAGACCGCTACACCCGCGAACATATTGTAATTGCGGGTACCAGCGCCGGGGCTACAGCCTTATCTACGCCCATGATCTACCAGGGAGGAGCCAACAACGGCGGCTTTCTGAAAGGGGAGATCTACATAACAACCGGGCTGGAATTCCTGAAGGATGTAGCCATCGATACCCATTTTATTGCCCGGGGCCGGATCGTGCGCATGGCCCAGATGATCGCTACAAACCCCAGTGCTCTGGGCATTGGCCTGGAAGAAGATACTGCTATTCTGGTGCGGAAAGGAAGCGAAATGGAAGTTATTGGCAGTGGCGTGGTTACAGTAGTAGATGGTCATACCATTAGCTATTGTAACCTGCCGGAAATTAAAGATGGCGAACCAATTACGGTCAGGGGGCTGAAAGTGCATTTCTTTTCGCGCGGCGAATTCTACCATTTTAACAAACGGGAAGGAACCCATCGGTAAAAAAAATACGCATAGCGCTCTACTTAACCTCCACAAACAAATAATTTTTTTAACCAGAAACCATGTCAGAATTTATAATTGCCATTCACGGCGGTGCCGAAAATAAAGGGCGCGATGAAATTGGCGCCGAAAAAGACGCCGCTTACCGCAAAGGCCTGGAAAGGGCCTTAACCGCCGGCTGGGAAATCCTGAATGAGGGCGGTACTGCCGTAGATGCGGTAGAAGCGGCGGTCAGATCAATGGAAGATTGTTATTTATTTAATGCCGGCAAAGGCGGGGCCTACAATGAATTAAAAGATAATACCTTCGATGCTGCCATCATGGACGGCAATACCCTGGAAGCCGGAGCGGTGGCCGCCGTAAGAAAGGTTAAAAACCCCGTATCCTTAGCTAAACTGGTCAAAACCCAATCTGAGCATATCCTAATGGTAGCCGATGGGGCCGAAGAATTTGCCGAAGAACAGGAGCAGGAATTCCGGCCGGAGGAGTATTTTAAAACCCACCAGCAGGAAGAAGAATACCGGAAAGCCATGAAAGAAAAAGTTAAAGAGGAGCCCAGAAAAGAGCTTCTCATGAAAGATACGGTTGGTGCGGTAGCCCTGGATAAGCACGGAAACCTGGCGGCTGCTACTTCTACCGGCGGCCTGGCGGGTCAGCATAAAGGCCGCGTAGGCGATTCTCCAATTGTGGGAGCCGGGGTTTATGCCAATAACGAAACCTGCGCCATTTCCTGCACCGGCGATGGGGAAGGTATTTTAAAAGCTTCGGTGGCCTTTAATGTCCACGCCCTCATGAAGTATAAGAACATGCGGCTGAAAGATGCCGCCGCCCAGGCCTGCCACGATTACAAAGAAAAGATCCCCGGCGACCGTAACTTAGTGGGTATCGACAAAGACGGTTCCATTGTTTTTCAGTTCGAAACCAAACTCATGTTCCGGGGCAGCCGCAAAGGGCAGGAGCCGGCTTACGTTGCCGTTTGGAAAGAGGAATAAAACGCTATCTTTTTCGTTAGAAAAACCGGAAATTGCCCAGGCAGCTTCCGGTTTTAATTTTTTATGCGTTCCAATAAGAATTGATTTAAAAAGGATTCAGGATTTTCTTCTTTTGAATTGGGTGTGTCTGTAAGGCCATTAGTAAAAATATAAGTTGGTTTCGGGATTTTACCCTAATTTTGAGCAGGAAGTTTCCTGGACGGAATACCTCCATTACAGGAATTAAATTATGTCAAAAGTAAAGATTAGATCTACCACCGTGGTAGGCATTTATCATAACGGCGAAATGGCCGTAGGCGCCGACGGGCAGGCCAGCATGGGCAATACAATTGCTAAAAGCAACGTGAAAAAGATCCGCAAACTGCTGGATGGTAAAATCATAACCGGATTTGCCGGCTCTACTGCCGACGCTTTTACCCTGCTGGACCGTTTCGAAGGAAAGTTAAATGCGCACGCTTCCAACATGAAACGGGCTGCCATAGAATTGGCCAAAGACTGGCGCACCGACCGCTATCTAAGCAAACTGGAAGCCATGATGGTAGTTGCCGATAAAACCGAATTACTGATAATTTCCGGAACCGGCGACGTGCTGGAACCAGATAACCAGATCGCCGCCATCGGATCAGGAAGTATGTATGCTTTAGCGGCGGCCACCGCTTTAAAAAAACACGCGCCGCATTTATCTGCCGAAGAAATGGTAAAAGAAAGCCTGAATATTGCCGCCGATATCTGCGTGTTTACCAACCATAACCTGATCATAGAAAAACCAGTTTCCTGAAAATTATTCTGGCAAATTAACCACCGAAATTTTGGAGCTGGATTATAAAGGTTTTCTTTCCCGGTTTCACCCAATTTCTGAGGCCGATTTTGAATTGCTCTTCGCCCGGCAAAAGATCCGCCATTTTAAAAAGGGGGAATTTATTGTAAGAGAAGGGCAGGTGCAGCGGGAATTATTTTTTGTATTGGAAGGCGTGCAAATGGCCAGTTTTAATAATGAAGGCCAGGAACACGTAATGCTTTTTTCTTACCCGCATTCGCTAACCGGCATTGCCGATTCTTTTCTTTTCCAGCAGCCTTCTGAGTATAACCTGAAAGCCCTTACCAACACCACTTTATCCGGCCTAAGTTATGAAAGGATGAATGCCTTATTCGATCAGTCTCAGCAACTTGAACGGCTGTTCCGGAAAATGGTGGAGGCGCAATTATGTGGTTTAATATTGCGGCACCGCGAATTTCACGCGTATTCTATTGAAGAGCGTTTCAAACGTTTTGCGGAGCGCAGTTCCCATTTATTTCAGTTGGTGCCGCATAAATACATTGCCAATTATTTAAATATTTCTCCTACAAATTTCAGTAAACTTTACAATTCCATTGCCATCTGAATGTTGGTATAAACCAAGATTTTTATCGTTGCCGCCAGTTAATTTTGTAACTACATTTTAGCCTTATTCATCCGGAAAAACCGGAAAGATCCGGGTTAGAAAAAAAATCTTAAACGCAGACCCAATACCAAAAGATCGAACTTCAGACGGAATTAGGCAAAACCATGGTTTGGGGGATCAATACGCATAATCCGGAGTTGCCCGCCCTGGTTGTTTTTCCCGGCTTCCGGACCGTAAGTTTGTTCTGGGATTTTGATAGGGGCCTGGATACGTTACGCGAAAAGTGCCGCATCTTCCTGGTAGATACTAACGGCCAGCCCTGTTTAAGCGATGGCAATACCCCGGATATCCATTCTTTGGATTATGGCTGGTGGGCGGCCAGCGTGCTGCAGAAATTGGAAGTTGAAAAGGCCGTTGTGGCAGGTGCTTCTTTTGGTGCCCTGGTTTGCTTAAAATTATGCCAGGTAGCGCCGAAAATGGTGGAGAAAGCAATTTTGCTTAACCCCGGCTGCCTCCAACCATTTTCCCTGAAACTACCCAATCTCTATTACAACCTGCTGCCAATTCTATTTCCTTCGCGCAAAAACGTTAAATCCTTTCTTCAAAAAGCCGTTTTTTATAAAAATGAACATACGCTTTCGCCGGAGGCGTTTGAACTGATTCTTGATTATGAGCAATTTGCCCTTACCCGATTTATTGATAAAGCTCAAAAGCCTTACGCCTTTTCCGAAGCCGAATTAAGCAGCATTCAGAACGATGTTTACCTATTGCTGGGCGAAAAAGACCGCTTGTTTCCTTACCAAAGATCGCTTAAAGTGGCGCAGCAGCATTTGAAAAATCTGAAAGAGGTTCTGGTAATTCCGGAAACCGGCCATGGCATAGACACTTCCGGAAAGGCCATGGCAATTATAAACCGGCTCATTGAAAAGTAAACCGGTTAAATCTCAGGCTGTTAGAAAGGCGGCGGAATTCCAGATACTGGCTTTAAATAAAAACGGTAGCAAATTCAAAGAAAAAAGTAAATTTGCTTAGCGGAGGCTTCCTGCGTATTAGCTTTTTTTAAGATAAAAGGAACCGCCGTTTTCAAATAATTCCCGTACAATTCAAGTTTAATTTTCGGGTTTTATATATTTCTAAATTTAAAACGATATAATGGAAGTAAGCAATTTCTTAAAAAAGCATTTCAAGCATTTTAACGCCGCTGCCCTGGTAGATGCCGCCGAAGGATATAAAAAACACCTTGCCGATGGCAACCAGATGATGATAACCCTGGCCGGCGCCATGAGTACCGCCGAATTAGGCATAATCCTGGCCGAAATGATCCGTCAGGATAAAGTGCAGGCAATTACCTGTACGGGTGCCAACCTGGAAGAAGATATTTTTAACCTGGTAGCCCACGATTTTTACGAGCGCATTCCGAATTACCGCGACCTTAACGGCCCAGGATGAAGTAGACCTGTTGAACCGCCACATGAACCGGGTAACCGATACCTGTATTCCGGAAATGGAAGCCATGCGCCGCATTGAGCATACCGTTTTGAAATTCTGGGAGAAAGCTGATCAGGAGGGTAAAGCGTATTTTCCGCACGAATTCTTCTATCAGATCCTGCTTTCCGGCGAGCTGGAGCAATATTACCAGATAGATCCGAAAAACAGCTGGATGCTGGAAGCCGCCAAGAAAAACCTGCCGATCTTTGTACCGGGTTGGGAAGATTCTACCCTTGGTAACATTTACGCAGGTCACGTTATTTCCGGCGATGTTAAAAATGTACATACCATGCGCACCGGCATTCAGTACATGATCGAATTGGCGGATTGGTATACCAAAACCGCTAAAGAAGATTCTACCATGGGCTTTTTCCAGATTGGGGGCGGTATTGCCGGCGATTTCCCGATCTGCGTAGTACCAATGCTGCACCAGGATTTACAACGCGAAGAAGTTCCGCTGTGGGGTTATTTCTGCCAGATCTCCGATTCAACTACCAGCTACGGTTCTTATTCCGGCGCTGTTCCGAACGAAAAAATTACCTGGGGCAAATTAGGGATGGATACGCCTAAATTCGTGATCGAATCGGATGCTACTATTGTAGCGCCTTTGATCTTTGCAATGGTTTTGGATATGTAAGCTTATTTAAGATTTACGATTTTAGATTGACGATTATAAAAAAGGCTCTGCAATTTTGCGGAGCCTTTTTTTATATAAAAACAAATTAATAAATCAAAAACCAAACCACCCGCACGTCATCCTGAGCGTTAGCGAAGGAACTTGTCGGCGGCCGGTTGAATAGTTTCTACAAAGGTTATTCTAAGAGCCAAGAATTTATTTGTAATTGCTCATCGTACTTTTTGGAGATGGTTTTTAAGTTTTATCTTCCGTGAGTAAAACTTTCCGCAAAACGGCATTAACCTGATCAGCCCGGTTTACGGTCATTAAATGTCCGGCGGCGGGAATTAAAATATCGGGTTTAAGGAAATGGGGCGGGAAAATATGGTCGTTTCCGCCGTGAATGTGAATCAGGTTAGGCGGCGTAAATTCATTTTGCCATTTGGCAATTTTATCCAGGGCCCAGTGCATGTAAACAGGATCTAAGTCGTGCATGAGTTCCGCAAACAATTTCCAGTCTTGGGATTCTGCGCCAAAGATCCAGCGGGAAAAAATATTCGGGTTTTTAAGCAGGAATGTTGGGATCAGTTTATGGATATTCAGGCTGCCGGGCAGGCGGTAATAGAAAGGCAATTCGTGTTTGGTTTTTACCGAAGTCAGCAAAATTATTTTTTCGACCTCCATAATTTTGGCTATTTCTATGGCCATTATGCCGCCGAAAGAAAGCCCTGCAATAACCGGTTTCTGGTGTTTGATCTGCGCGGATAACCTTTTGGCATAAGCTTCAATGGCTTCGTCTGCTAACGGAGAAATCCATTTAATAAAAACGGGCTGATAACCGGCAAACGAAATGTTTTTAAACACCCGTTCGTCTACGCCCAGGCCGCTGATCACGTAAATAACCGGCATTTACTTTACCAGTTCCTTCGAGAAATTATAAACTTCTTCTTTCAGGAATTTATCGCCCGATTTTTTAATGATGCAAAGGTTATCCAGGGTTATGTTCCAGTCGAACCGGAATTGGTTCAAATAGTGTAAAACCGGTGCCAGGCTCCAGGAACTGGTATCGCCAAGGGCTAAGGTTAAATGCGGCATCCAGAGGTCCGGGTTGTAGAAATGCCCGATCTCTTCGCTGAATTCCCCGATCTCCTGGTACATGCGCGCATGGAAACGGTTTACATCGCGGGTACGCAGAATAGGAATGTAAATTACCGGCTTATCGCCCGGGAAAATGCCGATGCCCATAGTCCGTACGGTAACCGGTCTGGCGCTTTCGGAAATGATCCGCAGGTAATCTTTCAGGTCCGTCATTTTAGCAACTTCCGTGGTAAGCCAGGTAAGGTGCGGGTACGGCGTTAACTGCACCCCTTTCAAACCAAAAATGGTTTCCAGGTCGAAAATGATCTTATTTACCTTCTCGGAATTTTCCTGGTCAAGCAACGAAGCAACTGCTAACATAAATTCATTTTCCCGTTTAAACCTTAAATAAGCGATAAAGATTTCACATTCATAGCAAATAAAGATAAAATTTTTGCCGTGCCTGGCTTATTTAAAAGGCCCTGTGCTACTTAGGCAGCGTTTTCTTTACCTTATAACCGCTTTATTTTTAAAGGAAGTTACAAAGAATATTTGGGAATTATCATTTTTTAGAATAAATCCTGTAGCCAGAAGGGTGTTAGGAAGCTGCCCGAAAAATCGGGCTAAATTGCGTACCTTTGCGGCTTCATTTCCTTTGCTATGATCTCTATTAACAACCTCGATTTTCATTTCGGCAGCCGTACCCTTTACGAAGACGCCAATTTACACATAAAACCCAAAGATAAAATAGGCCTGATTGGGCTGAACGGAACCGGAAAATCTACTTTGTTGCGCGTGTTGGTGGGCGAATACAAACCCGATAGCGGGTCTATCCAGATGAGCCGAGAAACTACCCTGGGTTTTCTGAATCAGGATTTGTTATAGCTACGATACCCACGAAAGCATTTTGCACGTGGCCATGCAGGCCTTTGCCGAAGCCCTGGAAGTGCAGAAGAAAATTGAAGACGTGCTGCACGAATTTGAAACCGATTACCGGGATGAGCATGGTAGATAAACTGGCCAAACTGCAGGAGCAGTTCGATGCGCTGGACGGCTACAACATTCAAAGCAAAGCCGAAGAAATTCTGGAAGGTTTGGGTTTTACCACCGAAGAATTGACAAAGCCGCTTAAAACTTTTTCCGGCGGTTGGCGCATGCGGGTAATGCTGGCCAAAATATTATTGCAGAAACCTTCGCTTGTTGTTGCTCGATGAGCCTACCAACCACTTGGACTTACCTTCTATTAAATGGCTGGAAAATTACCTGGAAGGCTACGAAGGCGCGGTAATAATCGTATCGCACGACCGGGAATTCCTGGATAAAACTACCAACATGACGGTAGAAGTGGCGCAGCAGAAACTAAATGTTTACGCCGGTAATTACAGCTTTTATTTAGAAGAAAAAGAGCTGCGCAACGAAATTCAGAAAGGCGCTTTTGAAAACCAGCAATCGCAAATCCGGCAGGCCGAACGGTTTATTGAACGCTTTAAAGCCAAAGCCTCCAAAGCCAAACAGGCGCAAAGCCGGGTGAAAGCCCTGGATAAACTGGAGCGGATAGAAGATGTGGCCGGCGATGCGCCGAAAGTAAATTTTAAATTTCAGTTCAATACCCAGCCGGGCCGCCATATTTTGCGGCTGGAGCACATGAGCAAACGCTACGGCGATAAAATTATCTTCCGCGACACCAACGTAAATATTGAGCGGGGCGATAAAATTGCTTTGATTGGGGCGAACGGTAAAGGTAAATCTACTCTGATGCGCATTATTGCCGGCACCGAACCCGTAGAAGGCAAGCGCCAGCTGGGCCACAACGTTATCATGGCTTTTTACGCGCAGCACCAGCTGGAATGTCTGAACGTAGAAAACGAAATTTTGCAGGAACTTACCGAAGCCGGCAGCAAGCGCAACGAAATGGAATTGCGCACCATTTTAGGTTCTTTTCTATTTACCGGCGACCAGGTTTTTAAAAAAATAAAAGTGCTTATCCGGGGGCGAAAAATCGCGGGTAGCTTTGGCCAAAACCCTTATTTCCGAAGCCAACTTTTTACTGCTCGATGAGCCTACCAACCACCTGGATATGCAATCGGTAAATATCCTGATTCAGGCGCTGGACCAGTACGAAGGCACTTTTGTGGTAATTTCCCACGACCGTTATCTTTGTAGAGAATGTGGCCAATAAAATCTGGTACATCGAAGATTATCAGCTAAAAGAATATCCGGGCACTTACCATGAATACGAGATCTTCCAGGAGCAGCGCGAAAAAGACCAGAAAAAAGCGGGTCTGAAACCGGAAAAACCGGTTGCCAAAGAAGAAGCCAAAACCAAAAGCTGCTACCGAATGCAAAATGCAAACCCGGCTTTGCAACAGGAGCTAAAAAAAGCAAATAACCAGTTAAAGGAAATTGAGAAACAGGTGCAGGATCTGGAACGCGAATTGGCAAATTACGAAACCCAACTGGCCGACCCGCAGGTTTACGGCAACGTGAATACTTTAAAGGATATTACCCTGAAATTCGAGAAAACCAAAAAGGAACTCGATGCCAAAAACAGCTCCTGGGAAACCCTGATGGAACAGATCGAAACCCTGGAAAATAAAATAAAGGGCTAAGGCTATTCAAAGTAAAATTCTGAACTTATGATGGTTACTACCCTAATAAAGATGATCATAATGGCGGCCGGCGTGCTGGCGTACTTTGGCATTTTTAATTCCGGGATTGAAAAATAACGATAAACTGAAAAAGACCCGGGCGGGCCTGTTATTTGTAATTACCTGCGTGGCCCTCATGGTCGTTTCCGTTATTGAATTTGCCATCTATTATAAACCAAAATAGCTTTTTGCTTCAACAGTTGGTGGTGATATTTACCCTGAATGAATAAAACAGCGTCTGGTCTTTTCCGGCGCTGTTTTTTTATAATTAAAATTTTGTAATATCGTTATTCAAAATCTGTGCTACCAAAATCCTTTGCATGACTTTTTCTTCCCGAATTCATACCGTTTTTTGTTTATTTATTTTGGGTTTATATGGCTGCGTACCGCTTGGCGAACCCATAACCGGCAGCGAACCGGTAGCCAAAACGCCTGAATATTATGCCCAGCGAACGCTGAATTACGAAGACCATATTTACAACGAAAAGATTAAAACCGTGCAGTTCTATGCCGGAACCGGTACCGCCGAAGAAGTGCTTACACCGGCAATAATTCCGGTAGATCAAACTATAAGAGCGGTGCTGGAATTTGATGAATTAAATACGGCCCAGCAGCGATTCATGGTAAAACTGGTAAACTGCAATGCCGACTGGAAACCTTCCAACCTGGCCGATATTCAGTTTGTAAACCAATACAACGAAACCTTATATTACCGATATCCGGCCTTCGGGCAATACCAAAGTGCAGTTCTTTCATTACAAGCTGGTAATTCCTACGGTAAAGATTTCCGGCAATTTTCTGGTGGTGGTAACGTACCCGGACGGAAGTTACGCGCTTAACCCGCCGCCTGATGGTTTATGAGAATATGGTTGGCGCCCGGATGGAGCCGGTAATTTCCAGCGGGGTAGGAGAGCGGTTTACCATGCAGCAATTGAACATAGATATTCTTTATCCGAAACTGAACCTGGTAAATCCGTCGCAGGAAGTTAAATTGGTACTCCGCCAAAATCACCGGTGGGATAATGCCAAATACAACCTCACACCTTCATTTGTTCATGATGCGCAGCGCCGCCTTGAATATACCTATTACGATCTTCGCAACAATTTTTTAGGCTTAAATGAATTCCGGGTTTTCGATACCCGAAGTTTGCGCTACACCGGATTTAACCTGGCTTCTATAGACCGGGAAGCCAACCCCACCGAAGTTACCCTGGCCATTCAAAAAAGCCGCGCCAAAGATGTTTATGCCCGCTACCCGGATATTAACGGCAAATACCTGATCGATAACCGCGAATACGGCAACGGCAATACAGAAGGAGATTATGCCTGGGTTAATTTTCTGGTTAAAGCTGAAACCGAAGCACCGCGGAAATGTGTATGTTTTTGGCCAATTAAGCGACTGGAAATTGTCGAACGAATTCAAACTGAATTACGATGCCACGAAACAACTTTACACCGGCCGGGCGTTCCTGAAACAAGGTTACTATAATTTTATACCTGGCAGTTAAAACCGGAGCCGCTGCGGCCGATGAGCGTTATTTTGAGAACAGCTTTGCCGATACCGAAAATATTTACGACCTGCTGGTTTATTACCGGCCGCCCGGCTCCCGCTCAGACCTGCTAATTGGCTATGTTTCCAAAATTATGAACGGAACAAGGTAAGTTCGGATTTATGATCCTTTAGTTCCGTAGCAATCGAAATCAAAAAAATACCCTGCAATTTTAAAAGCCGGCTTCCGTAACTGGAGCTGGCTTTTTTTATCCGCAGCATTTCAGTTTTAATCTTTGCACGGCTAAAATTTCCAGAACTTATTTTCAAAGCAAAAAAGTTAGTAAAAGCATCTTTTAAAAAACTTTCAGAAATCTTTTTGGTGAAAATGGCAGCTTGCTTATAATAATAGCGGCTCTACTTTTTTATTCACTACTAAAATTTTGCCGCTCCGTTTAAATACGGAAATCTTCTGTAAAACCAGAGCAGTCTGGCCTATGCAATTACGTGAATTGAATGTAGTTATTGCTCCTTCCGGGTTTAAGGAATGCTTAAGTCCCCAGGAAACGGCGGCTGCCATTGCGGCCGGGGTTCGGCGGGCATCGCCGTTAGCAAACATTACCGAATTACCATTGGCAGACGGCGGCGAAGGTTTTACCCAAACTATGACCGAACTGCTGGGCGGCACCATGCACCGGCTGAAGGTTACCGGCCCGCTGGGTACGCCGGTAGATTCGTTTTTTGGAATGTTGCCTGGAAGTAAAAAGCCGATTGCCATTATTGAAATGGCTGCCGCCGCCGGGCTGAACCTGGTACCCAAAGAAAAGCGCGACCCCATGGTTACTACAACTTACGGCGTAGGAGAACTGATTCTGGCAGCTTTAGATGCAGGAGCCAAACTCATATTAATTGGCTGCGGCGATTCCGGCACCAACGATGGCGGAGCCGGGTTAGTGCAGGCGCTGGGCGGCAAATTGCTTAAAGCCGACGGTACTCAGATTGGTTACGGGGGCGGTTCCTTAATAGACCTGGCAACCATAAATCTTGATGAACTCGATAAAAGACTAAAGCACGTTACCATTACCCTGGCCTGTAATATCCAGAATGTTTTATGCGGCGATTTTGGCGTTTCCCGGTTTTACGGGCCGCAGAAAGGCGCAACTTTAGAAACCATTCCGAAGCTGGAAAAGGCTATGGAACATTTTGCCGGACTGCTGAAAAAACAATTCGGGAAAGACGTGCGGCTGATGCCGGGGGGCGGGGCTTCGGGTGGAATGGGCGCGGGCCTGCACGCCCTGCTTGGCGCAAAACTGCAGAACCGATGGAAAATTATTTTTAAATACTTTAACCTGGATGCTGCTTTGCGAAATGCCGACCTGGTTTTCACCGCCGAAGGCGGCATTAATTTTCAGACGCCCCGGGGTAAAATTCCTGCCGAAGTAGCCCGCCGCGCCAAAAAAAGCGGCGTGCCGGTATTTGCCATGGCCGGTAATATTGGAATAGGCGCAGAATTGAATTATAAACTGGGAATAGACGGCATTTTCAGCATTTTATCCGGGCCGGTAACGCTGGAAGAAAGCATGGCCAATGCCCGTATTTTACTGGAACATTCCACGGAAAATGTGATGCGGGCATTTTTAGCCGGCCGGCAATCGCAGCATCATCCTAACCAACCCGGAAAACAAAAGTGACCACCAAAATTAGAAATACCGGCAGCATCTGGGCACCTTTCGAGGTGCTGGAAAAGGAAATTGCTCAAAAAGTGCCAGTAATTCCTAAGCGGCGGTTCAGTTGGGTGGTTAATGCTATTGTTCCTTTATCGCTTTGCCTGGCCGCCGGCATTCTCATTTTGCTGCCGGATTCGCTTCCATTTCAGGCCCGGATTGCTTTGTGGGTTTTTGCTTTTTCCATAATTCTGTGGTCGGTAACCAAACTGAACACCGCTTTTGTAGCGCTGGCTGCCCTGGTTTTTTTAGTGCTGGCCGGCGGGGCACCCCAGAAAGCTTTAATCGATTCGCTGGCCTCCGATGTGATCTGGTTAATGATCGGGGCTTTTATATTAAGCGAAGCCATTCAGATTACAGGGCTGGCCGACCGGTTAACGGCCCTGGTATTAAAGCGGGCTCGTACGGTAAAAGGCGTTTTCTGGGAATTGACTTTTGTGCTGATTTTCCTAACGTTTTTTATTCCTTCTACCTCCGGCCGGGCAGCAGTTTTATTACCGGTTTTTAAAAGCTTATCTGCCGCCGCCAATAAACGCATTACCAAAGCTCTTTCGTTGTTGCTGCCCAGTGTAATTTTGGTTATTACCATAAGTACCCTGATCGGGGCCGGCTCGCATTTAATTGCCAACAATCTTTTACAACAGCAAACCGGCCAGAGTATTTCATTTCTGAAGTGGATCATTTATGGTTTGCCTTTCGGAATTGCAGCAGCCATAATAACCTGCCAGGTAATATTATGGATGTTCCTGAAGCCGGAACTCCGGCAGCAGGAATTAAAAATTGAAGTTAAAAGTAAACACCGTCAATTTTCAAAAGCAGAAAAGAAAACGTTAATTATAGCCGCCACTATGGTAGTTTTATGGACCACAGAAAGCCTGCACGGCATTGAAATAGCGGTGATTGCCATAACCGGAGCCGTAGCGCTTATGTTGCCAAAATTAGGAGTTATTTCCTTTAAACAAGGCGTAAAAAGCGTTTCCTGGGAACTGATAATTTTTATTGGTGCGGCTTTAATGCTGAGTCAGGCTTTAATAGATTCGGGCGCGGCGCAATGGATCATCGATCATATTTTTATTTTTACGGGCATCGTAACGGCTAAATCTACCTTTTTGATCCTGGTTCTGCTCATCGTAATTTCGCTAACCTCTCACCTGTATATTACTTCACATACTGCCCGGGCAGCGGCCCTTGTTCCTGGTTTGTTGTTTCTGGCGCACAGCTTACACGCCAACCCGGTTGCGGTGCTGTTTATTGGCACGGTGGGTATGGATTACTGCCTTACTTTTCCGGTTAGCTCCAAAGGATTATTGATGTTTCAGGAAACGGATAAAGAGAATTTTCAGCCTGCCGACCTTTTGCGCCTTAGCGCCGTAATGCTAACCATCCATTTTATCCTGATGATCATTTTTTACTTCACGTACTGGCGCTGGACCGGCCTGCAATTATTCAATTAAAAATAGTTGACTGAAATTACCGGACACGACTTTTGGAACCTGCAACCATAGCATTTAAAAGCTTAAATGGCTGCCGGATATTTACTAAAAACCGGATACAATGATTTAAAAAATAACCTAACCACCTTGAGCAGGCAATTTTTTTCGAAATCTTAATATGACTCTGAAAAAGCAGTTGATAACCATTTTCGGAGCCTTAGCTTTCATCTCGCTGGTAGGCGTGGGCGTTACTTTCTGGACCTTTGCGCAATGGCAGAAATCAAGCGAAGAATTGCGGATCCATTACAGCCGCAACCTTTTACTGGAACAGATACGTTCGGCAATGTACCAGGCATTTAAAGAAGTTCCCGATGCCGTTACCGGCGATGACCCATACTCAAGAACCGAATTCATAACTTACATAAAACCGGCCGAAGCAGACTTCAATGCCTGGTCGGAATTACCCTCCACTAAAGCAGAACAAAAGGAATTTAAAGTGGTAAAGCAGGCTTTCGATTCTTTGGTTTTGGCCGCACATCATGCATTTGATCTGGTAGAAGCCGGCCGAAAAACGGAAGCCCAGAATTTCATGGAAAGCAACCTGGAAGATAAGAATTTTGCCTATTTCCTGCAGGTAACCGGTACCGTTGCGGCCGCAGACCGAAAGCGAAGTGCTTTGGTAAACAATAATGTTCAAAAAGCCCAGCAACGGGCGCAAACTATTCTTTTGATTGCCGGTTTTGGCGCGGTGGTTTTGATTTTACTTTTGTCGGCCTATATCGTTTCAGATCTTTTTAAGCCTTTAAAAGAAGTTGAAACGGCTTTGAACAACGCTTTAAGCAGCAACTTCCGAACCCGTTTGGATGAAGACCGGAACGATGAAATCGGGTCTATTTATAAAGCCTTCAACAAACTGGTTGCCGTTATCGATACCAAAGAAAAGCTACTTCATAAAAATAGTTTTGGCGGAATAGAAAGCGCTACTGAAGCACCAGGCCTTTCTGTTGAAAAGGCAAACCTGGCTTTGCGGTTAATGAATAGTAACTTATATAACGAGGCGCAACAACTGAAAAATAACCTTTACCAACTTGAAAAGGAGGAAGCCAAGGAAGAATTGTTGAATAAAATAACGGAACTTACTAAAACGGTAGAACAGTTTACGGGCCAGCTTTTTCCAGCGGCTTTAAACTTTACCCAAACCGATATCAGACAATTGCTTTATGAAGTTTTGAGCCGTTATCATCCGGAATTTGCAAAGCGGGCTATTAGCTTTGAATTTGAGATTGCGCCGGAAATTAATTACGCTTTTGCAGATAAACTTAAGCTGAGCCAGGCCCTGCACTTATTAATTGAAAATGCGGTTAATGCCCTGCCGGAAGTTGGCGGTAAATTAGGAATCAGGGCCCGCCACGATAAAAATGAAGAAAAGGTCCTCATTGAAATTGCTGATAGCGGGAATTCTGGCAAAGCTGGTGTTGCTGATTTGGAGGGAACGGGGTTGCATTCCGCAAACTTAAAAACTGTTAAAGCAATTATGGAACAACACAGCGGAAATTTGCAAGAAATCAGGCACCCGGAAAATGGAAATTTCATTCAGATTTCGCTGCCTTTAACGGTTTAAATTTAGCGCCAGTATTCCGAACCTTTACCTGAAAATGAAACAAAAAACCGCCTGAAATTCATTTCAAACGGTTTTTTTATAATTTCTGATAGCGTTTTCTTTAACAGTTAAACGTTGAAACGGAAATGCATGATATCGCCGTCTTGCACCACGTATTCTTTACCTTCCACGGCCATTTTACCGGCTTCTTTTATTTTGTTTTCGGTTTTGAATTCCTGGTAATCCTTTAGTTTTATAACTTCCGCCCGGATAAAACCTTTTTCGAAATCGGAGTGAATTACGCCGGCCGCGGCAGGTGCTTTCCAGCCTTTCTGAATGGTCCAGGCGCGCACTTCTTTTACCCCGGCCGTGAAATACGTGATCAGGTTCAGGATAGAATAGGAAGCTTTGATCAGTTTATTTAAACCCGATTCTTTCAAACCATATTCTGCCAGGAACATTGCTTTTCTTCTTCGTCTTCGATCTCAGCAATCTGCGATTCGATGGCGGCGGAAATAACCACTACTTCGGCATTTTCGTCTTTTACGTGTTCCTTCAGGGCTTCAACAAATTTATTTCCGGTGTTGATAGAGGCTTCGTCTACGTTAGCGGCGTAAATTACCGGTTTAAAAGTGAGTAGTTTCAGATCGTCTACCGCTTCCAGGTCTTCGTCGTTTACGTCCAGGGACCGGGCATTTTTACCGTCTTCCAGATGCGCTTTGAATTTCTGTAAACTGGCCAGTTCTTTTTTCGCTTTGGCATCGCCGGCTTTGGCAGTGCGCTCTACTTTCTGGATTTTTTTATCAATCGATTCCAGGTCTTTTATCTGCAATTCGGTATCAATTACTTCTTTATCGAAAACCGGATCTACGCCGCCGGCCACGTGCACAATATTCGGATCGTCGAAGCAGCGGATCACGTGAATGATGGCATCTACTTCGCGGATATTGGCCAGGAATTTATTGCCCAGACCTTCGCCTTTGCAAGCACCTTTTACCAGGCCGGCAATATCTACAAACTCGATAATGGTTGGCAAAACCCGCTCCGGGTGCACCAGTTCTTCCAGAATTTGCAAACGTTCGTCCGGAACCGTTACTACGCCTACGTTTGGTTCGATGGTACAGAAAGGATAATTGGCAGATTCAGCTTTGGCACTGGAAATGGCGTTAAATAAAGTAGATTTTCCTACGTTCGGCAACCCGACAATTCCGCAGCGAAGTCCCATAATATTTTTATTTTGTAAGTTTTCTGATTAATAGTGGTTTTGGAAACCGGCCGCAAAGATACGGTTTATTTAAGAATTAAAGCAGGCAAATTAACCCAGGTAAATCAGGGAATTGTAGAGACAAGGCAATGCCTTGTCTCTACGGGTTATGCGAATAAAAAAAAGCAACAAAAAAGCCCCCGGAATTCTCCGGAGGCTTCTGAAAATCAATTCATAGTTTTATTTTGACCTATTCCCATTTTAATTCGCCGTCGGCTTCTAACACCGCAACCGGCTCTTCCTGCTCCAGGCGCTCCATTTCGGCCAGGTCTTCTTCAGATAAAAGGTTGGTTTTAACGTGTTCTATGGTACCTTGCAGGGCTTCCAGGAACTTGGCAAAATCTTCTTTGTATAAGAAGATCTTATGCTTCTCGTAAGAGTATGTATCGTTGTTGAATTTGCGCTTACTTTCCGTAATAGTCAGATAGAAGTCGTTGGAACGCGTTGATTTTACATCAAAGAAATAGGTGCGTTTACCGGCTCTTATTCGTTGCGAATAAATTTCTGCTTTTTCGTTGTTCTCTTCCACAGGGCTTTAATATTAGATACATTTATTTTTATACGTCTAAAAATATAAGTTTAGTTTGAACAATAAAAATTTTTAACGGAAATTTAACCATAATTAACCTAGCAATAATCCGGGTTTTCTTCGTTTAAACCCTGGCGGTTCAAATCAAGTAATTCGCATTCAACCACATAATATGGCCAATCAGGTAGATTTAGCAACTGTCCGGCAGTTCGGCAACATGGAATTTCTGGCTAAACAGCTGGTAGAAGGCTTTATTACCGGCCTGCACAAATCGCCGTACCACGGCTTTTCGGTAGAATTCTCGGAGCACCGTTTATACAACAGCGGCGAAAGTACGCGCCATATAGACTGGAAAGTTTTTGCCCGCACCGATAAATTATTCGTGAAGCGCTACGAAGAAGAAACCAACCTGCGCTGCCATATTCTGCTGGACGTTTCACCCAGCATGTATTACCCCGAAGCCTCCAACGGCAAACTAACCTTTAGTGCTTTGGGAGCTGCGGCCTTAGCAACTTTGCTGCAAAGGCAGCGCGATGCCGTGGGGCTGGTTACCTTCTCAGATAAGGTGCATATGCAATCGCCGGTTAAATCTACGGGCTCGCACATTCACACCCTAATGATCCACCTGCAAAATCTGCTGAGCCAACCCCGGCCAACCGGTCAAACGGATGTAGCGGCCGTGCTGCACCAGATCGCCCAACAGATTCCCAAACGGTCGCTGGTCATTATTTTTTCAGATATGATGAGCCGGCAGGACGACACCACCGCGATTTTTGCCGCCCTGCAGCATTTGAAGCACCAGCACCACGAAGTGCTGCTATTCCATGTAATGGACCGCAAAACCGAAGAAGAATTTACCTTTACCGAACGTCCGTATCTATTTGTGGATGTTGAAACCGGAGAGGAACTTAAATTACAGCCCAGCCAGGTGCGCGACAATTACAAAGCCGCCATGGAAACTTTCAAGCACAGTCTGGAACTCAAATGCCACCAGTATAAGATCGATTTTATTCCGGTAGATATTAATGAGCCTTTCGATAAAGTGCTTTATGGCTACCTGGTGAAACGGGGCAAGATGAAAGCGTAATTAGGAGTCAGGAGTAAGGAGTTAGGTTTGAGGATTGAGGAGCCAAGCAGCCAATATCCCGAAAATTCTTTTTATTAATCATTAATCATTAATCATTAATCATTAATCATTAATTTCTCCTAACTCCTAACTCCTGGCTCCTTACTCCTGACTCCTGACTCCTTTCATTATTAATCATTATTTTCTCCTGACTCCTAACTCCTGACTCCTTTCGTTATATTTGCAGCCGATTAAAGCCGCCAGCCTATGAAAATTATTGAATGTCCGCGCGATGCCATGCAGGGGATAACCGATTTTATTCCCACCGAAACGAAGATCAGTTACCTGAATGCCTTGCTGAAAGTGGGGTTCGATTCATTGGATTTTGGTTCGTTCGTTTCGCCGAAAGCCATTCCCCAATTACGCGATACCGAAGAGGTGTTGGCCGGCCTCGATCTTTCAACCACAAATACAAAATTGCTGGCCATAATTGCCAACTACCGCGGGGCCGAACAGGCAGTAAACCATAATGAAATTCAGTATTTAGGTTTTCCGCTTTCCATTTCCGAAACTTTCCAGCAGCGCAACACCAATAAAAGCATTGCGGAAGCGCTGGAAGAAGTTGCCCGGATCCAGGAACTTTGCGTGAAGAATAGCAAAGAACTGGTAACCTATATTTCCATGGGCTTCGGGAACCCGTACGGCGAACCCTGGACGACCGAAACGGTAGCGGAATTCGTGCAAAAACTCGATAAGCTGGGCGTTAAAATCATTTCCCTTTCCGATACCATTGGCGTTTCAAACCCGGAAAATATAAGTTACCTTTTTTCAAGCCTGATCCCGGAATTTAAGCACATTGAGTTTGGCGCCCACCTGCATACCAATCCCAATACCTGGCGCGAAAAAGTAGAAGCTGCTTATGAAAATGGTTGCCTGCGTTTTGATGGTGCCATGAAGGGTTTCGGCGGATGCCCCATGGCCAAAGATGAATTGGTTGGCAACATGGCCACCGAAAACCTGGTGGCATATTTCCGGGAAAAGAACGTAGATTTAAACTTAAATGAACCCGCTTTTGCTGCCGCTATGGCGCAGGCCGATTCCGTATTTTTGCATTAGAAATGGGCAAAACCATCGTAGATATTTTTATTCCCTGCTTTGTAGACCAGATGTATCCGGAAACGGGTATGAACATGGTGAAGGTTTTGAAACGCCTTGGCTGCGACGTGCGCTACAATCCCAACCAGACCTGCTGCGGACAACCTGCCTACAACGCCGGGTTCTATGACCACAGCCTGGAAATAGCAAACAAATTCCTGGATGATTTTACCAACGAAGAAAGTCATTACATTGTAAGCCCTTCGGCCAGTTGTGTAGGCATGGTGCGTAATGCTTACGCCGATATGTTTGTTACTTCGCCGCGATTTATAAATTACCGCAGCATGGAGCGCAAAACCTTTGAGTTCACGGAATTCCTGACCAAGGTTATGGATATCGAGAAAATTCCGGGGGCGCGCTTGGATGCGAAAGTTACCTACCACGACTCCTGCAGCGGCCTGCGTGAATGTAAGATAAAGGCCGGCCCGCGGGCGCTGCTACATTATGTAGAAGGGCTTGAACTAATAGAAATGGCCGAAACGGAAACCTGCTGCGGTTTTGGCGGCACATTTGCCGTTAAGTTCGATGCGATTTCGGTAGCTATGGCGCAGCAAAAAGTGGAGAATGCCTTAGCCACCGGCGCAACCCATATCGTGTCTACCGATACCTCCTGCTTAATGCACCTGGAAGCTTACATAAGAAAAAATAATTTACCCCTAACCACCATGCATATTGCCGATGTTTTGGCCAGCGGCTGGTGATTTGAATTGTTAATTGCTGATTGTTACTAGTTTTTTTATTTCTGTCATCCTGAGCGCTAGCGAAGGACCTTATCGGCGGCCAGTAGAAAAGCCAGAAAGAAGCGTATTGCCAAAAGCAAACAAGTTGTTTCGCTAACGCTCAACATGACAACTATTTTTGAGATAGCTTCTAATCAAAGCCAACAAGTTTCTTCGCTATCGCTCAGAATGACAACGATCTTAGTTCGCTTTATAAACAGCAAAGCCTCTGAATTTTCAGAGGCTTTGCTGTTTATAAACGCTATGTTTTTTGGGTAATAAACTGCTAAAGCAGTTTCTGAATTTTCGTTTTTAAGCCGGTAGTTGCTTCAATTAAAGGCAATCTTACCGCCGGGGTGCAGATGCCGTAAATTTCCAGCACTGCTTTTACTCCAACCGGGTTACTTTCTTCGTACATCAGCGGGTTTAATTCCAGGAAATCGAACATGAGTTTAGAAGCTTCTTCGAAGTTTTTCTCCAAAGCCAGCCGCGTCATTTTACTGAATTTTTCCGGGAAAGCATTTGCCAGCACCGAAATTACCCCGTCCATCCCAAAAGAGATCATTGGCACCGTTAAGATATCTTCGCCACTGATTACCATAAAACCAGTTGGTTTGTGTTTTACTAGTTGCATGCATTGCTCCAGGTTCCCGGAAGCTTCCTTTATGCCGATTATATTGTCGTGATTAGCCAGCCGGAGGGTGGTTTCCGCCGTCATGTTTGAACCGGTGCGGCCCGGTACATTGTAAAGAATAACCGGCACCGGACAAGCTTCGGCAATGGCCAGGTAATGCTGGTAAATGCCCGCCTGCGAAGGTTTGTTGTAGTAAGGACTAACCGAAAGAATGGCCGTTATACCATGAAAATCGGTTTCCTTAAGGGTATCTAAAACCATTTGCGTGTTATTGCCGCCAATGCCGTAAACCAAAGGAACTCTGCCATCCACATGCTTCCTGATCACATTCAGTATCTCGGTTTTTTCTTCTTTGGTGGTCGTAACCGATTCGGCGGTGGTACCATTAATGACCAGGTAATTTACGCCCCCATTAATGTTGAAATCTACCAGCTTTTTCAGCCCGTCGTAATCTACCGAAAGATCTTTGTTGAATGGCGTAACCAACGCTACCCCGGTACCTTTTAATTTATCCATTTTTAATTCGAATGTTAGATTTTTCGATATTCGAATATTCGATTTTCGGAAAACCTTAATTTTTAAATCGTTTTGTATTATCTAAGTTTTAACTCTCTTAATTGTTCTGAAAATGTTTTAATCATTAGGAAATCGAAATTCGAATATCAAACATTCGAAATTACTCCAGCATTTTCAGGAATTCGTTTTGGGAAATAATTTTCACGCCCAGTGAATTGGCTTTTTCCAGTTTGGAAGGCCCCATTTTATCGCCGGCTACTAAGTACGAAAGTTTTTTGGAAATGGAGCTAACTATTTTACCGCCGTTCTGGGTAATCAGATCCTGTAATTCGTCGCGGCTGAATTTTTCGAAAACTCCGGAAATAACAAACGTATGGGGCGCCAGTTTTTCGGAGGTTGGGCCCGCGTTTTCTTTCTCCGGAAGGGCCATTTGCAAACCTTTTTCGCGCAACTTATCGATCATGGTCCGGTGTTCGGGTTTGCTGAAATAATGCTGCACCGAAAATGCGATCCGGTCGCCGATCTCCGGTACCGAAACCAGTTCCTCCAGGGAAGCTGCTTGCAGATTATCGATGTTCCGGAAATGCGCTGCCAGTTTTTGTGCCACCGTATTGCCCACAAACCGGATCCCTAAGCCAAACAACACCCGGTCGAACGGAATTTCTTTGGATCTTTCGATAGCTGAAAGCATATTTTCAACCGTTTTTTCGCGGAAGCTAACTTTCCGGACTTTGCCGGTTAGCTCATCTTCCATTACTTTCTCCAACCCGAATAACGTTTCATAAGTCAGATCATAGAACTGGTCCGGGGTGTGCACCAGGTTTTTGTCGAAAAGCAATTCGATCTTTCCTTCGCCTAGGCTTTCGATGTTCAGGGCTTTGCGCGAAATAAAGTGTTCCAGTTTCCCTTTGATCTGGGGCGGGCAGCCATCTTCGTTCGGGCAGTAAAAATTGGCTTCACCTTCGGCCCGCACCAAAGGACTAAGGCATTCCGGACAATGCCCGATATAGGTTACCGGTAGACTTCCGGGAATTCGTTTTTCCAGATCCACACCGGTAATTTTTGGGATAATTTCGCCGCCTTTTTCTACAAACACGGTATCGCGTTCGTGAATATCCAGGCGTTCTATTTCGTTGGCATTGTGGAGCGAAGCGCGTTTTACGGTGGTGCCTGCCAGTTGTACGGGTTTGAGCAATGCTACCGGCGTAACGGCTCCGGTGCGCCCCACCTGGTACTTAATATCCAGCAGGGGCGTAGCCGCATTCATGGCTTTGTATTTATAAGCAATGGCCCACCGCGGACTTTTGGCGGTATAACCCAGTTCTTCCTGTTCGGCAAAACTGTTCACTTTAATTACAATGCCGTCGGTACCGATTGGCAATTCAAACCGTTTGGTTTCCCATTCATTAATGTAAGCCATTACTTCTTCAATGACGCTGCACCGGCGATAGGTTGGCGATATATCAAAACCCCAATTTTTCAGCGCTTCCAGGGTTTCTGAATGTGTGGCAAAAGGAAGTTTTTCGCCCAGCAGGCTGTACACGTAACACTTTAATTTCCGTTTGGCTACTACTCCGGAATCCTGCATTTTAAGGGTGCCGGAAGCGGCATTCCGCGGGTTGGCCAGTAAGGCTTCGCCAATGTCTTCGCGCTCTTTATTCAGGTCTTCAAAAACCGAAAAGGGCATGAAAACTTCGCCGCGCACTTCAAATTTTTCAGGATAATTTTCGCCTTGTAAATGCAGCGGGATATTTTTTATGGTGCGCACGTTCTGGGTTACATCGTCGCCCCGGGTGCCATCGCCGCGGGTAACGCCTCTTACCAGTTCGCCGTTTTCGTAGGTCAGGCTCATGGCTACCCCGTCGAATTTCAGTTCGCAAACGTATTCAAAATCGCCTTCCAAAACTTTCCTTACGCGCTTGTCAAATTCCAGAAGTTCGGTTTCGGAATACGTGTTGCTCAGAGAGAGCATGGGGTATTGGTGGTAAACCGTTTCGAAATTTTTGGTAATGGTGCCGCCCACGCGCCGGGTAGGAGAGTTGATAGCCTGCAGATTCGGGAACAGGTTTTCCAGCTTTATCAGTTCTTCCAGCAGCATATCAAATTCGTAGTCGGATACTTCGGAAACGCTGTTCTGGTAGTACTGAAAGTTGTAATGATTTATAAGCCTGGTTAATTCGCGGATGCGTTCGGCGGCCTGGGTTTCGGTCATGGATCAATGCAATTGCAACGGAAACAAAAGTACGAAAAAAAGCCGCTTGCGGGCGGCCTTTTATTAGGAGTCAGGAGTTAGGAGTCAGGAGTTAGGAGTGAGGAATGAGGAGTGAGGAATGAGGAGTGAGGAGTGAGGATCGATAAGAGAGAATGAAGAATTTTCAGGTTAATAGGATTTGGGCAAAGAAGGAGCAGGGTTTATTAAGATTTTTATTAAAATCCGTTTAATAAAACTTCCTGACTCCTGACTCCTCACTCCTCAATCCTCAATCCTGACTCCTGGCTCCTTAATTATAAAGAATAATCCCTTTGGCATCGAAAGTTAAGGTTGTATCTGGTTTGGTAATGGCCATGATCTCCTCTTTCGATTTGCCGGCATCTTCCAGGTAATGGCGCTGCTCATCTACTGTAACAATCTCTTTCATGGCTACCCCTTCCATAACGGCCTGCTTTCCGGAAGCATTTTTAGGAACAAAGAAATCATCTTCGCCGAATTTTACGCGCATGGGTTCGCCGGATGGCAGTTTAATTGTAACCCAGCAGCCTTTATTCTGGCAAACTTCTACCACTTCCCCTTTAATTTTAACGTCCATTTTTTCCTGATCGCCCATTTTGGTTTTCAGTTCTGCCGTGGTAATGGCGCCCTCCGCAGTTATCATTTCGCCATAAACTTTACCGCCGTCGGCAGTGGTTCCGATCTCCTTAATTTCAGCTTCGCCATCGTGGTCTTCGGTTTGAGGCACTTCGGTGTTTTCGGTTTTGGTTTCGGTGGTGTTGCAGGCGGCCAAGCCTAAAAAAGCCAGCGTAAAAGTTGAGTAAAGTAGTTTTTTCATGATGCGGATTGGTTATAACCTCAAAGTTAAAAAGTTAATCCGGTTTTTAAAGTAAGTAGGTGAGAAGTGAAAGTAATATTATATAATCTTACATACGGGTCAAAATCATATCCATTATAAAAAGGGATGTCTTTAATTGTTTCCTCCTGCAGGCGATAACCAATACTAATGTTAAAAGCTGTTTTTGGAGTTATCTGGGTTTTAATGCCAAAAGAAGGATTGATCAAAATGCCGCCTATTTGCTTGACCTGATCATTTTGAGCGGTATTACCTGGCTGATAAAGGAAGAACATATACCCAACTGACTGTCCAAAATAAGGCTGCACATTTCCTTTGCCAAAGTAGATCCTGACATCGGAGTAAACCGGTAGAAAAAATGAACCATACCTGAGTCCGCCTTCAAAAACATTAGTATGTATTGATTTTTCCAGGCCAATACCGAGCCCGGCAGAAATATGTTTGTTAAATTCAAACCCGTTGGTAGTATGGAGGCCAAAGAGCCAGGAATTTTGTCCGTTGAGAAAACCCCGGGCTAAATTCAATTCAGTGGTATTGTAATAACCGGTTTCTTTTGATTCGGGAACCAGGCTTTGATCCTGGGCTGAAGCAAATTGAGAAATACCAAGAGTTACCGTAAAAAGCAGAAAGAGGCGTTTAAACATATACAGTTTAATTTTAGTTAAAGGTACCTTATTTTGTTAAATGACCATTGCCAGCCACTTTTTATTCTTGAATTCCTACCGTTTCCGGATTAAAGATTGAGGTTTTAATGCATTATTCGCCATAATTTCTTTACTTCGGAAAACCAATTGTTAACTATTTGTTCTATGAACCCAGAATCTTCCAACAACGGCATTCCTGATATTGCCTTCGCTATTTTAGATAAGCTTAGTGCGCTAAATACCGAAATTAGCTTTAACTTCGACAACATGGAAGTAAAAATGCCGGCCAAACCCGATGCTCCCGAAATGCAGGTTAAAGTGAATGGCACGCTGCGCATTAGTACCAAAACCAATAAAAACCAGGTTTAAGGCGTGCTGCAAAAATTTAGCTTCGACGCCGAATTAATTGTATCGGTAAATAATATCCCGTTTCTGATCGTGGCGGAAGGGAACCATGTTGTCGTAAATTTTAAAGATCACCAGGCGCTTGAACAATTGTTGAAAGTGGGCGCCGCAAAAGCCGAATCACCTGCCAGACCGGAAAAAGCCGCTTCTGGCGGTCCGCTAAAAAAACTGAATGACATTAACGGGCAGGTCCGGGATCTGGGTCTGGTGGTAGAGATCCGGGTAAATAATAAAATCTACGTAGTGTTGGGGGCAGGCAATTCGGCCAGTATTAAAGCAGCCGCTATCTTCGGGAAGATCGGGTCCTTTTTTAGCCGGTAAATATTTCTTCCCAATAGATACAGAATTTTTTTGCCGGCATTTTTGGGTTCCGGTGGTTTTTAATTTCTTTCCGAAGCCGTGTACTTAATAAATCCGGCTGCTCCTTAAATCCCGGAATCGTTTCGCTGCCCTTAACCGTATGGTATAGAACCGGGTACCGGAAACAGAATTCGTTTTTGCCGGTTAAGGAGAATATGAAATCGGACAATAAAAATAAAATAGGAGCCAGACATACTTCGCGGTTTTCCCGGATAGAAAAGGTACATCCGGCCAAAATGCTTTTGTATCTCTGTTTGGGTGGCGTCTGCGTACTTTTCCTGATGCTTTTATTAGCTTATGGCCGCTCCGAAACCCTGGATCTGGCAAAGCAGCGGGTTCCTTTCCCTAAATTCTTTAACCTGAGTACTATCCTGATCCTGGTAAGCAGCTATACTATTTCCAAAGCACCTAAATATTACGCCAAAGATAAACTGAACAAATTGGCCCGCTACCTGGGTATTACCTTACTGGTAAGCATGCTTTTTATCTGTTCGCAGGTAATTGGCTGGTATGAACTGGCGCAGAGCGGCGTTTACTTTAAAGGAAAACCTTTTGGCTCCTATTTATACCTGATAACCGGTTTACACGTGCTTCATTTAGCGGCCGGGGTTTTCTTTCTGGTCTACTTTTATTTAAAAACCTTTTATGCTTCCCGCGATGCAATCCGCACGCTTTTCTTTATCCGCAATCCTTTCCGGAAACTGCAGTTAAGTTTATTAACCATTTACTGGCATTTTCTGGGCGGTTTATGGTTGGGGCTTTACCTGATCTTCCTGTTTATGTTTTAATTCGAAGTTGCTTTCCCCTAATGCTAAGTTAATTTCCTGATTTTTTCAAATCCATTTCAATTTACCGGCTTTTTCTGGGCTTAATATAAAAGTTATTGAAGGGGAGGCCGCTTTCCTGATAGCTTTGAAAACGGTAGGGTAAAAGCCTCTAAAAGTCAGTCCAATATTTCCAACGAAGCCTTCAACCTGCCTTTCCTTAAGGCTTGCTTTTTTTTGAAGGAAAGGACAACTTCTTATCTCACAGCCATTTTTTATTTAGAGGCTTGCAACATTCTGCCTGGTTTAGGAATCATAGTTAGAGGAAAAATGCGCCCAAGCGGTTTTTTACGGGATTTTTAAAACCGAAATGAAATCTATGGAAAAGAACTTTACGCTAATTACCGGCCTGTTGCTATATTTTTGGTCCTTTCAGGCATTGGGCCAAGCAGCTCACCGCTGTGCGGAAGGGCATAAACAACAGGTCGCCCGGCTGGCAGTCACTACCGCCAGCCAGCAAAGGTTAATGAATAAGTACGACGTTAATTTCTATAAACTGGACGTTGAACTGGAACGCACCTCTAACTACATCCAGGGGAGCGGACTTATCCAGGCCAAAAGTAAAGTAACTGCCCTGGATACCTTTGCTTTCGAACTGCACCAGAACCTCACCATCGATTCGCTGGTGCTTAACGGACAAAACCACACTTTTACCCGACAGGCGGGAATGGTTTACGTACCATTAACCATTGCAATACCCAACGGAAACGCCTTAGCAGCCCGTATTTTTTACAAAGGCACGCCCCCGGCCGGCGGTTTGCCTACGGCCGGGCTGGGCCTTGCCAATGCTGCCGTGCCTACCTGGGGTAGCCAGGTTACCTGGAGCGTTAGTCAGCCTTTTGCCGCTTACTTATGGTTCCCGTGCAAACAGATCTTAACCGATAAAGCCGATTCTTCGGAAGTATGGATCACGACCAGCGCCACCAACAAAGCCGGCTCTAACGGAGTTTTGAAAAATACGACTAGTTTACCTAACGGTAAAAAACGCTACGAATGGAAATCCCGGTACCCGATAGCTTATTACCTGATATCCGTAGCGGTTTCTGATTACCAGGAATACACCATTTTTGCGAACCCGGCCGGCGCACCAAATCCCATTCCTATCCAGAATTACATTTATGGGAACCCGGCTGCCTTAACCAATTATCAGGCAGATATTAATAATACGGCCCCGTTGCTGGTAAAATTTTCGGAGCTGTTTGGGCTGTACCCTTTCTACAAAGAAAAATACGGCCATTGCACGGCGCCCATTTTTGGCGGTATGGAGCACCAGACCATGTCTACCATGGGCCTTTTTGACCTTTGGTTAACGGCGCATGAACTGGGTCATCAGTGGTTTGGCGACCATGTAACCTGCGGTTCGTGGCGCGATATCTGGCTGAACGAAGGCCTGGCAACTTATTGCGAATACCTGGCATTTGAACACCTGAACCCCAGCCAGAAACGGACTACCATGGACTTTTTCCATTCGCCGGTTCTGGCGCAACCCGGCGGAAGCCTGTATGTTCCGGCCGCTGATTCTATGAATGTGAACCGGGTTTTTGATAATACCCTTTCTTATTATAAGGGGGCGGCTGTAATGCACATGCTGCGCTTTGAACTGAATAACGATTCGTTGTTTTTTGCTGTCTTAAAAACTTACCAGAATCTTTATGCCAACAGCACTGCCAGAACGCATGATTTTAAACAGGTAGCAGAATCCGTATCCGGTAAAAACCTGACAACCTTTTTTAACCAGTGGGTTTACGGCGAAGGTCATCCGGCTTTTGCAGTAGCCTGGAACCAGATAGGGCAGAACCTGATCTTTCGGGTAACCCAGAATGTTTCCCGACCTACTATTACCAGTTTCTTTCAGACCGATATGGAATACCGGATTCTGACTAACCAGGGCGACACTATTATCCGGGTTTCGCAGAACCAGCCCGTTCAGTTTTATACGCTGCCGGTCCGGGGCCAGGTAAGCTCTATTTTCGTTGATCCCAACCAATGGATCCTGAACCGCCCGGGCGGAACCTCCCGGGATTTTAACCTGGTTACCGGCTTACCGGAAATTTCTGCTAAGTCGCCGGTAGTGCTTTATCCTAACCCGGCGCGGGAAATGATCCGGTATTCGGGTTTGGATTTTAAACCGGAAAAGGTCCGGATACTGGATGCAACCGGACGACTGATTAAACAGGAAGATGCAAAAAAGTTAACCGGCAACCAGGTAGGTTTACAGGGGTTACCAGCGGGAATTTACCTGTTGCAACTTGAAGGAAAAGAGCAGGTTATTTCACGGTCCTTCCGCAAAGATTGAGTTTGAAAATTCCCGGAATTTCCTCCCGGGTACATGGTAGCATTTACCCGCCCACAATGCGGATTAAATTTTTCGGTCTGGTAATACAGTTAGGAGTCAGTACTTTCGGAAAACAAATGGTAGTTTCATTTGTTTTCCGATTTTACTTTTGAAACCCATTTGGCCTTTGGGGTGTTCCGCAATTAACGCCATTTACCAGCCCACTTTTAAAATTTTTATGAGGAAATTTCTTTCAATAGTACTTTTGCTGCTTATTATTTTGGGGGTTCAGCAGGCTAACGGCCAGGCGGCCAGGCTTTGCGCTGATAGCCACCTTCGTTCTGCCGCCCGGGTGGCTTTTACCACTGCCAACCAGCAAAAACTGATGCAGAAATACGATGTCAATTTTTACAAACTCGACATTGCGCTGGAAAGGACTTCTACCTACGTGCAGGGTAACACCCTGATCCAGGCCCGAACCAAAGCAGCTCCTTTAGATACTTTCGCTTTCGAACTTCACCAGAACCTGACTATCGATTCGGTGGTGATCAACAACGTTCCGCGGGCCATTAGCCGGCAAACAGGAATGGTTTACATAAGAATGATTCCGGCTATGCCGGCCAATGCAGCTATTGCGGCAAAGATCTACTATAAAGGCACACCGCCAACGGCCAGTTCGGCGGCTATTGGAGGGGGCATGACCAGCGCTACTTCGCCGAGCTGGGGTAACCGGGTTACCTGGAGTTTGAGCCAACCCTTTTCCGCGTTCGAATGGTTTCCCTGCAAACAGATATTAACCGATAAAGCCGATTCTTCGGAAGTCTGGATCACGACCAGCGCCACCAACAAAGCCGGCTCTAACGGAGTTTTGAAAAATACCACGACCTTACCGAACGGCAAAAAGCGCTACGAATGGAAATCCCGGTACCCGATTGCCTATTACCTTATTTCGGTGGCGGTAGCGGAATATACCGAATACACCATTTTTGCGAACCCGGCAGGGGCACCCAACCCAATTCCGATCATAAATTACGTTTACAATAACCCCGGTACGCTGGTGCAATATCAGAACGACATTAACGATACGGCTCCCATGCTGGTAAAATTTTCGGAACTGTTTGGGCTGTATCCATTCTACAAAGAGAAATACGGGCATTGTATGGCCCCGCTTTCCGGGGGGATGGAACACCAGACCATGACCACGCAGGGATTCTTCGAATTTACCCTAACGGCGCATGAACTGGCCCACCAGTGGTTTGGCGACAATGTAACCTGCGCTTCCTGGCGCGATATCTGGCTGAACGAAGGATTTGCCTCTTATTCCGAATACCTGGCTTTGGAAGCCCTGCGGCCGGCACAGAAAGCCGCCTGGATGAACAGTACCCACAACACCGTTGTTAGCCAGAATACCGGTAGCGTATATATTCCGGCGGTAGATTCTATGAACGTGAACCGGATCTTCAGCAGCCGTTTAAGTTACGACAAAGGGGCAGCAGTTTTGCATACCCTCCGGTTTGAAATGAATAACGATTCGCTGTTCTTTCTTACGCTTAAAAAATTCCAGCAGCAATTTAAGAACAGCACTGCCACAACCCAGGATTTTAAAAACCTGGCCGAATCGATCTCCGGTAAAAACCTGACTTCCTTCTTTAACCAGTGGGTTTACGGACAAGGGCATCCAACTTTCAGCCTGGCTTTTAACCAGACCGGCCAGAACTTTGTTTTCCGGGCAACGCAAACAGCTTCTGCGGCCGGAGTAACGCCTTTCTTTGAAACCGATGTGCAGTATAAATTAGTAAGAAGCATTGGCGATACTATTATAAGAGTAAGCCAAACCCAGCCGGTGCAGTTTTACACCTTTAAGGTACGGGGATCAGTATTGGATATGGAAATAGACCCGAACCAATGGATCTTAAACAAAGACGGCGCGATTGCCTTTAACAGCAATATTACCACGGGCGTTAAAGGAGCAGTTGTCAGTCAGAAAATTAACCTGTTCCCCAATCCGGCAACTGAAAATTTACAAATTTCGGGCCTGGATATGAAAGTTACCGGTCTGCAGATAACGGATGCTACCGGCCGCATTATCCGGAACGAAAAAGTAACGGAATTCAGCAACCAGGTAAATATCAGTCAGTTAGCCAGGGGGATTTATGTGCTGAAATTGACCAGCCCGAACGCTGTGGTTACCCAAACCTTCCAGAAAAATTAACCGGGAGAAAAAACGAAAGCAGGTAATTGAAACAAAAGCCGGCCGGTTAAAAAACGGGCCGGCTTTTGCTTTTCAAAATCTATGGTAAAGCACTTTAATATATGAGAGAGTTTACTAACTTTACTTTCTCCATAAAACCCCTTAACCGCCTGATCAGGTAGTTTTTTAGTAATAACTATTTGATTTTAACCCAAATAATAATGACTGCGAAGAAATCAGAATTAAAAAAGCAACTTCTTCAGGAATGCCTCCGGATCCAGAATGAACAGATAAATGCCGCCCGTACCGCTATGGATGATGCGCAGCAGAGTGCCAACGAACACCAGGGCGCTATTGAAGATAAGTTCGAGTCTTTCCGGGAAGCCTGCCAGATCCAGCGCGATATGTATGCCAAGCAATTAGCCGAAGGCCTGAATATTATGCAGATCCTGAAACGGATAAACGTAATGAAGGAGAATCCGGAAATTATGCTGGGCTCCGTGGTAGAAACAGATACTCAGGATTTTTTCGTATCGGCCAGTTTGGGCATGATAAAAGTGAACGATAAAAATTATTTTGCCATATCGGCTATGTCGCCGCTGTTTAAAGAAATGGCCGGAAAGGGGAAAGGCGATACCTTTGCCTTACGCGATAAGAAATATAAGATCAAAAACATTTTCTAGCTTCCGAAGTACCCACAAAAAAAAGTCCTGCATTGCTGCAGGACTTTTTTGCTTTAAAAGCGTACCGTTTTCTAATTCACGCGGTTCCAGATCTGCGACCGGCCAATCACTGAAATACCAATGTAGCCTTTTACTTCGATCTGGTTCTGGTTGATCATTTTCATGTAGCTTGAATAGGTTTTACCGGATTTCGGGTCGTAAATTGTGCCGTCGTCCCATTTGTTATCTTCGTCGTATTCAAAGCCTTTCAGAAATACCATGCCTAAAACCGGCTGGCTCTTAAGTTTTTTGTCGGGATTGTTTATATCGGTTTTGGGCTTGCCGTCGCGGTTTGGTTCCATGAGCCAGATTATTTTGCCGCACATTTTATCGCCGCATTTGTATATCTCAAAGCGGGCTTCTTTTTCCTGGTTCGTCCAAACGCCAACCGGCGAAAGTTTCTGGGCGAAAGCAAGCGTTTGCAGGCAGATAAATATAACTGCAAAAGATAAAAACTTCTTCATGTTCAATTTCAGGGTTAGGTTTAAGGTTAAAGCTGGGTTATGATTACGAAATATAATTATTTTCTCCGGCATATTTAAATTTTAACCGTATTATTTATTCTTTACATTTTTTCGCTGTTACAGAAGTCTGTTTTATGAAGATGTACAAATTGCTGCTGCGCCTATCCGGGGCCTTTTATTTCGTTACTGGCATTTGGCCTAACCTTCATATCCATAGCTTTATGGAAGTAACCGGCCCGAAAAACGATATCTGGCTGGTGAAAACGGTAGGGTTGTGTATTGTAGCCTGCAGCCTGGGTTTGCTTTCTGCTTCTTTCCGAAAGTTTGTGCAGCCGGATGTAGTGGTTATCTTTTTAGGGTTTGCCAGCTTTTTAACGGCGGTAGATATTTACTATAATATTACGGATGTAATTGCCCCTATTTACCTGGCCGATGCGGTGGTAGAAATGATGTTGATCCTGACCTGGTTCTGGTGGTGGAAATTTCATAAACCGGACCGGGAAATTCAGGTAAAAAAATAAAAAAAGTCCGGAAAATTTTTGAACTAAGATTCCTTTAATTATCTTTAGATAATGCAGCGAGTGCTGCAACCTGCAGCAGAATTGGTGCGCTTTAAAATAGCAGCTACTTTGGTTCCAGGTTATGTCGGACTTAAAGAAAGGAGGTAAAAATGTCTAATCCCCAACGAATCTTATCAGGCCTGAGTAATGGTGTTCACTTTAAAGGTGAACTGGTGTAACCACCACTATAAGTATTGCGGTTACACTGCAAACGTTGCTTTAAGATCGCTTAAGGGCGTTACCTACGATTTAATTTAAATCTACGGCCTGATAAGATTTTAAAGGATTCTTAACCCGGTTCCGGAACGTTATTTCGATAACAGCCCGGGACCGGGTTTTTTCTTTCCAGGAACTGAATAATTATTGGTAAAAGGTGTAATCCAAGGGCTGAAATATTCCTAAGGTAATCCTTATCCCTTTAATTATCATCAACTTTTCCTGCTTACATTTCAGAGCAATTGGGGAAACTTTCGATCCTAATTATAAAAGCTGTTTTTTTAATTCAGTTTACCTTAGCTGACTTAGTTTTCCCAAATCGAAAGCTAAAAAGATGCAAACTACTATTAACCTTAAAAAAACCTTCAAAAACGAAAGAGCCCGGTGGTTATCCGGGCTCTTTTAAAGGCTGTTGTATTGTATATAAGGGTAATTATAAAACCCGGCGAATATCTAAAAACCGGCGTTCGTAATTGGTACCATCTACCTGGCTGATCTTAACGCCACCGTTAGACGAAGAATGCACAAACCGAAGGGTTTCACCGGCCTGGCTTATCACAATACCTACGTGGCCGGGAGTACGGTCGTTCACGTTGGTACCGGTAAAGATCAGGATATCGCCTTTACGTACTTCCTCTTTGCTAACCGGTTTGCCGGTTTCTGCCAACAGTTTGGAAGAATGCGGAACATCAATGTCGTATTTCTTGAAAACGTAGTGCACAAAGCCTGAACAGTCGAAACCTTTTTCGGTAATTCCACCATAAATATAGGCGGTACCTATGCGGTTAAGTCCGGTTTGGATTACTCTTTCTACCAGGGCCAGGTTTTTCTTGGTTAACTTGGTTTTAACCGTTTTTTTAGGTTTAACCGCCTTTTCATTTGAAACAACTTTGGTTTTTGTTACTTTTTCTAAAGAAGCGATCTCATTATTAACCGGGGCATTATTTTTTAACGTAACAATTTTTTCCGGAGATTCTTTTAAAGCTTCAGTGGTCAGTTTTTCGTCAGGAAAAGATACCATTTTAATGCTCATGGCAATGCCAGCAAAAGAAGAAAGTCCGATTATAAAAATTTTTACGTGCTTTATCATAGGTTTTATAGCTTAGGTTTCCGGTATTGGGATTAAACAAACCTGCACCGGTAAATAGTTCTACATAATTTATTAAAACCTACTCTTCAATAATTGCACCAAACTCAGGTTTCCGGCAGTTCACCATGAAAAATGGTATTTTGACCAATATAAAGTATAATGAAATAGCTAATTTATTGTGTTTTAAATTTTAATTTGTTAAATTTAATTATCACTAAAATGTAATGGCCATGATAGTATACCAGTCAGAAATAATTACTGTTCAGTATGTTGAGAATAAAAAACAGCTGGAATTGACCTGTACCGGAAACGTCTCATCGCGCGATTTGAAAAGCTGCTACCGGAAAGCGTTATCTTTTGCCAAAGAAAAGCAGGTCAAACACTGGCTTTTTGATTTTTCCCGCAATTACCAGTTAACCGAAAAAGATCAGGTATGGCTCGATACTACCTTTTTCCCTAATCTGATGATCGCCCTGGGGCCGAATAATTACATTGGGATGGTTGTGCCAAAATTAACTTACCGGAAAATGTTCCAGGAGGCTGGCCTGATAGGCATGCAGACGTATAATTCTTTTATAAAACTTAAAACGTTTTGCTCAAGCCCTAAGGCTACCCGCTGGTTAGGTACCCAAACCGCCCTTAATCATTATTATTCTTTATAGGTGATCTTTACTTTCTGGTATAATTAATACCCGTCTTATATTCCGTTGGCTACGCGGTATACGGACACTCCTTTGCATTTTGATTTTACCCTGAATAGCTGTATTATGCGCTTTTAATGCACAGCTTACGGGTTCTTATGATCTTTTCTTTCAGACAATTTTCTTTTTCGCTTTTCTTTTTCCTGATTATTACCGGCAGTGCCCTGGCAGCTCCCAAGTTGTCTTACAAGCTTTCTATGCCGGCTCCGCAAACTCATTATTTTGAGGTGGAAATGCGCCTGCAGGATTTTAAAGATAAATACCTGGATATAAAAATGCCGGTTTGGGCGCCCGGTTCGTACCTGATCCGGGAATTTCCTAAAAATGTAGAAGGATTTACCGCAGTAGCAGGAAATAAAGTCCTCCAAAACCAGAAAATAACCAAAAACACCTGGCGGGTTTATCCCGATAAGAACCGGGATGTGACTGTAAAGTACAAGGTTTATGCTTTCGAACTGACGGTTCGTACCAGTTTTGTAGATGAAATGCATGCTTATCTGAATGGCAGCAGCGTTTTTATGTTCCCCGATAAATATAAGGACCTGCCTTCGGAAATCACGGTGGTACCTTATGGCAAATGGAACCAGATCTCTACCAGCTTGCCAACCGTTGGCAACGATAAGTGGAAGCTGCGGGCAGAGAATTACGATATCCTGGCCGATTCGCCGATGGAGATCGGCACGCACAAAATTCTGACTTTTGAGGCCAAAGGGGTCCCTCATGAAGTTGCCATGTTCGGCGACAGTAATTATGATGAGGTGAAAATTGTTGCTGATATGAAAAAGGTAGCCGAAGCTTGTGCCAATGTTTTCGGCGAACACCCGGTTAAGGGAAAATACGTTTTTATTATCCATAATAACCTGGCAGGCGGGGGCGGATTGGAGCATTTGAATTCTACCACCTTGCAGGTTAGCCGGTGGGGGTACCAGCCGGAAAACAGTTATAACAACTTCCTATCGCTGGTGGCGCATGAATATTTTCACCTCTGGAACGTTAAAAGACTTCGACCGCAGCCTTTAGGCCCGTTTAACTACGATGCTGAGAATTATACCAGTTTGTTGTGGGTTTCTGAAGGGTTTACCAGTTATTACGACGATATTCTTATAACCCGGGCAGGCTTCACCACTCCTGATCGCTACCTGGAAATAATTGGCAGCGCAATAAATAATGTAGAGAATACGCCCGGCGTAAAGGTGCAATCGCTGGCCGAATCGAGTTTTGACGCCTGGATTAAAAGCTACCGGCCAAATGAGAACTCTAAAAATTCCGAAATTTCGTATTATTCCAAAGGAGCTTTAGTGGGCATGTTGCTGGACCTGGAAATTATGAACCAGACCAACGGCGCTAAAACCCTCGATGATGTTTTCCGGAATATGTACCAGAAGTATTATAAAAAACAGGACCGGGGATTTACCGAAGCAGAATTTAAAACGGAAATTGAAAAAGTGGCCGGCATTTCGTTAGATAATTTTTTTCGCGATTTTGTTCACGGCACCACCACTCCGGATTACTCCAAATACCTGGCTTACGCCGGAATAAAAGCCAATAACCTAAACCAGAATAACCAGGATGCAGCGCTGGGGGCAACCACTACAAACCAGGCCGGCAAAATTGTGGTTACCAACATCGTTCGCGATGGCAGTGCCTGGAAGGGTGGACTTAATGTGAACGATGAAATAATTGCCCTGAATGGTTACCGGATAACCGACGATCTGAACAAATCAGTAACCGGACGGAAGGTTGGGGAGCCGATGAACCTGATCGTTAACCGCGACGGCCGTTTGCTTTCCATTGACCTCATATTGGGAAAAAGCCCGAATGTGCGGTACCGGTTAGAAAAATTGCCGCAAATGACCGCACAACAGCAAAATATTTATAACAAATGGTTCCGGTTACCATAATCCGGAAGCCCGGAAAAGATCTGATTAACTGAAAAAAATAAATGCTATGTACCGGAAGATCGAAGATTTTATTAATGACTGGGAATACGAATCGGAAGAAACCCTGAAGATTTTCCGGCAACTTACCGATGAAGCCCTGGACCGGACCTTTCACGATGGGCATCGGACTTTGGGTCGGCTGGCCTGGCATATAACCTATACCCTGGCCGAAATGATGCATACGGCCGGTCTTCCCATTGAGAAGATCGCAACTGAACCGGAAACATTTAAAGCTGAAAGTTTGGTAAACTTTTATGCCAAAGAAGCCGATGAGATCAAAAAGATCGTGCAGCGGCAATGGTCGGATGAAGAACTGGCCGAAACGGTACCCATGTATGGCGAAGAATGGAGCAAAGGTTTGGTGCTTTCCATTCTGATCCGCCACCAGGCTCACCACCGGGGGCAGATGACAATTTTAATGCGGCAGGCCGGCTTAAAGGTTCCAGGCGTTTACGGACCTTCCAAAGAAGAATGGGAAGCAATGGGGATGCCAGCAATGGCGTGATGATTAGGAGTGAGGAGTTAGGAGTCAGGAGTCAGGAGTTAGGAGTGAGGATTGAGGAGTTAGGAGTCAGGAGTCAGGAGGAAGGATATCCAGGAGTCCGGGGTGAAAAACCTATCGTTAACAGTTGTCAGTTTTCAGGTTAAGGATTTTTTATAGAGAATTTGGAAGATAAAGGAAGTTGATAAACAATATTTTCAAAACAAAAACCCGGTTTCCTTTTTGGAACCGGGTTTACTTTTTTAGTATGAATCTATACCGTTTATTAACCTGATTTTCTGAATCCGGAATTACCCGTTTGAGAAATCAAAAAATTCAAAGCCTATTAAACTTCCAAGCCTCAATTTTCAACCTTTTATCTCTTTTGATTCCTTTTAATAAATTCCCGGAAATCCCTCAATCCTCAATCCTAACTCCTGGCTCCTCAATCCTGACTCCTGACTCCTCAATCCTGACTCCTAAAAATCACATTACCCTTACCAGTTCTATTTTCTGTACCGGGTTAATAACCAGCGGTACTTTTTCTACTTTCACGGAGCTGGTATCAAGGCCAAACCATTTACTTTCAGAACTGGTAAATTGCTTGATCCAGAAATAAGTCTGCATGATTATCTTTTCTTTAAAAGGAAGATCATTCTCATAGGAAAGGAACTTCTCCAGCACCACAAAGCGAAAATCGCCGGTAATGTTCTGGCGGCCCAGGGATTCATAGCGGGAAGTAATATCCACTTCGCCGTTTTTAACCATGTCTTCCACAACTTTCCGGAAAAATAAATTTATGCGCTGCTCTACCCGGAAACCTAACCGGAAGTTGATGCGGATCACATCATTCTCGGCAATGCGGTGTACTTTGTATTCCATGGTGTAAGGTTCATCCATGGTTTCGACGTGTACGAACCAGTAGATGTCCGCCCGTTTCGGACGTTTCTGAAATATGGAATAAATGATCTTCGATTCAATTTCCTTTGCCTTGGAAGAACTGGTTAAAAAAACCAGGTGGGTTGAATATTTCGGTACGGAATCATCAGCACTTAAAGCTTTCAGATTATCTAAATAATCTCCCAACCGCACATATTCCGTAAGACGCCGTTTAATATTAAAGGCCCGGAGCCAGATGTACATAATGGTGATCAGAGATATTCCTAGCACCAAAGAAACCCAGCCCCCGTGCGGAAATTTAAGCAGGTTGGCAACCAGAAAAGAAAGCTCAATTCCCAAATACCCAAAAACAAACAACCCAATCAGAATGCGGGAAACCTTATTTTTAACCAGGTAATACGTGAACATGATGGTGGTCATGATCATGGTTAAGGTAATCGATAATCCGTAGGCAGCTTCCATGTTTTCCGATTCCCGGAAATAAAGGACTACCCCAATACAACCTAAAAGCAATAAAGTATTTACGCTGGGTACAAACAACTGGCCCTTCACATTGGTAGGGTAATTCAGTTTTACTTTTGGCCAGAAATTAAGGCGGATCGCTTCGGAAATCAAGGTAAAGGAACCCGTGATCAGGGCTTGGCTGGCAATAATAGCGGCTAAAGTGGCAATGGTAATACCAGCCGGCAAAAACCAAACAGGCATGAGTCCATAAAACGGATTCTGGTCAAGTTTTTCGCCGAAATATTGGGTTAACCAGGCGCCCTGCCCAAAATAGTTAAGCACCAGACAAATTTTCACGTAGATCCAGCTGATCCGGATATTACCTTTTCCGCAATGGCCCAAGTCGGTATAAAGCGCTTCGGCCCCGGTAGTACAAAGGAAAACTCCACCCAACAACCAGAATCCGCCCGGATAATTTACCAGCAACTGGTAACCGTAATACGGGTTCAAAGCTTTCAAAACTTCCGGATGGAGCATGATGTTTATTACGCCCAAACCACCGAGCATGAAAAACCAAAGGAACATAACCGGTCCAAAAGCCTTACCCACAATCTGGGTTCCAAACCTCTGCATCAGAAACAAAAAGATCAGAATGCCAATTACGATCGGAACGGTTGGAATATCGGGTTTGATAATGCGAAGGCCTTCCACCGCCGAAGAAACCGAAATAGGTGGGGTTATCATACCGTCAGCTAACAGGGCAGCACCGCCAATAATGGCCGGCACGGTCAGCCATTTGGCTTTGCGGCGCACAAGGGTATACAACGTTAAAATGCCGCCTTCGCCTTTATTATCGGCCTGCAACGTTAAGATCACATATTTGCCGGTGGTGAGGAGGGTCAGGGTCCAGAAAACGCAGGAAATGCCGCCGTAAACCAACGCTTCGCTTATGGGTGCATCGCCTACAATTGCTTTCATTACGTACAGCGGCGAAGTGCCAATATCGCCGTAAATTATGCCTAATGAAATTAATAAACCGGCCGTGGTAACCCGGCTGTGGCTATGATTGCTTTCCATTCAGTAGAAATTTAATCAAATATAAACGGTAAACGGATTCAGAATTAAGAATTAATCAGGAACCTGCACCCGGAAAAAACGGTAGGGTTTAATGCCGGAAAAGTGCAGCAATATATAGCCCGCAGGAATGTTGGCTTAAAAAATTTCAGGTGATAAAGAGAAGAGTGAAGAACATGCTATTTGCGGCCCAATTTCAACAATTTATTGCAGCCCCGCACATTATTTAAAAAGAAAGAAACCCGCCCGCAAAGGTTTTTTTTCACGGACGGGTTTAAAATTAGTTTACTTTCAGTAATTCTACGTCGAAGATCAAGGTAGCATTCGGGCCGATGTCGGCGCCTGCGCCTTGGGAGCCGTAAGCCAGTTCCGAAGGAATATATAAACGCCATTTAGCGCCTTCCTTCATCATCATTAATGCCTGGGTCCAGCCCGCAATTACGCCATTTACCGGGAAGGTAGCTGGTTCGCCACGCTCATAAGAGCTGTCAAAAACAGTTCCGTCTATTAAAGTGCCTTCGTAATGGGTAGTTACGTTGTCGGTGCGGGTAGGGGTTTTGCCGGTGCCTTCGTTCAGGATCTCATATTGCATGCCGCTTGGCAGCGTTACCACCCCTGATTTGTTTTTATTGGCAGCTAAAAATTCCTGGCCCTCTTTTTTGTTGCTTTCGCCGGCTTTGCCTGCTTTTGCCTGATGCTTTTGTTCCATTTCCTGTTGCAGCTGCATCATGGCTTTCTGGGTTTCTTCCGCGCTGATCGCCGATGGTTTTCCGGCCATGGCATCTTTCAGGCCGGCAACTAATTGTTCGGCTTCGATCTCAATGCCTTGTTTGCTGAAGTTAGCAGCCATGTCGCGGCCGATGATGTAGCTGATCTTTTCTTTTAAAGTATTCAAAGTCTTCTGTAAAAGGTTCGATGCAAAAGTAAAAGCTGTTTTCGGGATTGCCTAATTTTTAGCCTATTATCCGGAAAACGGTAGGCCTGAAACGCAAAAAAGCAGCCATAAGGCTGCTTTTTAAAAGGATATAAATTGGAATTTTATAAGTACAGGTGGTAATCTTCATCGGCGAAGTTAAGCTTAATATCACCAGGGTTCAGGTAAGCTGTAACTATTATTCCAACCGTGCCTAAAATGAGCAAAGAAGAAATGGCGGCAAACTTTTTCATTGGTAGGGGTTTTTGTTGTTATGTATTTATATAACGCCCTGCTGCCATAAAAGTTTCTTTTGGAGTATTAATTAATCGTTATTATGAAATATTTGGGTGAAAAGCCTTAATGTGTTGGTAAACAAATAAATATAAAGTAAAATATGATTGGTATTTTTCACCGGCTGGTTGCTTTTTTAGGTTTTCATTAGCAGAAAAATAAGCTAAAAGCATGATCAACGGAAAAGCGTAAGTTAAGATCTAAGGTCAGAAAATGCCTGCGTTTAAATAATAATTAAGAAGGCCAGTCGTTTAAAATCTAAACCAGGATCTCTACGTAAATACTACAAAAACAAGCCTGACTATAAAATTTTAAAGCCTAAAATTTAAAGTTGTAACCAGGAATCTTCCGGCACCTTTTATCTATGGATCCATTCAGAAAAATCCGGTCTTTTGAAGCAAGCCAGCTTACGGGTTTTGTAGCTTCGTCGCACCACGTATCGCAGAGCGATAGGCTGAATGGGTATTGCCTGCCGTTCTACACGGCGCAAAAGGCCTTTTATAATTAGGTCGGATCTTTCCAGCCGGCCAATAAACAGAAAATTCCTCCGCCGTTTGAGCCGGCACTTAAAAATTAATTTTCGGAAATCTCATAGCCTTAAACTGATCGGAATGGGTCTTTTAAGGGTTTGCTACTTCTCTATTCTGAACGTTCTAAAACATATTCAAACATCTTAAATTTTATCAGAACATGAGTAAAATATATGTTACCAAAAAGGACCACCAACGGTTAAACGAACTTTTATTAATGCAGCGAGGCAATAATGGAAACAGTAAATATGTGTCGCAGTTAAGCCAGGAATTAAAACGTGCCAGCCGGGTTAAACCGGAGGATATTCTGGAATGCATTGTAACCATGAATTCCAGGGTGCGTTTGCGGCAACTCAAAACCGATAAGGAATTTGAAATTACGTTAGTTTATCCGCAGGATGTAAATGTAAATGAACGGAAAGTTTCAGTTTTGGCACCTGTTGGCATTGCCATTTTAGGCTGCAAAGAAGGAGATGTAGTGGAATTGCCGGTTCCCACCGGATCAACCATCAGCTACGTAATCGATAAGGTTATCTACCAACCCGAAGCCGCCGGCGATTTTCATTTGTAGGTTTTAGCTATTTAGGCGGAAGTTCAAAACATAGCTGTGGCCAGAATGTTGAAAAGTTGCTGATTTTTTTTTGATGGCCCGGGTTTTTTAGCCGAAAAGCATAGCGTTTTATTGGTGAATTATTGGAGAGAAAAATGCACCTGTAGAGACGCAAAATTTTGCGTCTCCTTTCCCCCGGAAACTGAAATTCTTATTTTAGATTTTCCTGATGTGATAAGACGCAAAATTTTGCGTCTCTACAATTTCTAAAAACCTTATCGTTTCAAACTAAAAACAAAAAGGAAGCTGCCAGCAGCTTCCTTTTTGTTGTAAAAACTCCCTCCCCTGTTTTTAGGGGAGGGTTGGGGAGGGGTTACATATTCCTTCTATACTGTCCGCCAACCATAAACAACGCATTCGTGATCTGACCAAGTGAGCAATATTTCGCAACTTCCATCAGTTCATCAAAAATGTTCTCATTCTTAATGGCTTTTTCCTGCAATCCTTTCAGCAGTCCAGGAATTCTATCCGCGTTGCGTTCCTGCTGTTTGTTCAACTCCGCTATCTGGAATTGCTTTTCTTCTTCGGTAGCCCGGATTACTTCGGAAGGAATGATAGTAGGAGAGCCTTTGCTGCTTAGGAAGGTGTTTACGCCAATGATCGGGTATTCGCCGGTATGTTTCAGGGTTTCGTAGTACAGGCTTTCTTCCTGAATTTTACCGCGCTGGTACATGGTTTCCATGGCACCTAAAACGCCGCCGCGTTCGGTAATCCGGTCAAATTCCAGTCAATACGGCTTCTTCTACCAAATCGGTTAGTTCTTCGATAATGAACGAGCCTTGCAGCGGATTTTCGTTTTTGGCCAAACCTAATTCGCGGTTAATGATCAACTGAATGGCCATGGCCCGGCGCACGGAATCTTCGGTTGGCGTGGTGATGGCTTCGTCGTAGGCGTTGGTATGCAGGGAGTTGCAGTTATCGTAAATGGCGTAAAGAGCCTGCAGCGTGGTGCGGATATCGTTGAAGTCGATTTCCTGCGCGTGCAGCGAACGGCCGGAGGTCTGGATGTGGTATTTCAGCATCTGCGACCGGGCATTGGCGCCGTATTTCAGCTTCATCGCTTTGGCCCAGATGCGGCGGGCTACCCGCCCAATTACCGCGTATTCCGGATCGATGCCGTTGGAGAAGAAGAAGCTCAGGTTCGGCGCAAAGGCATTGATATCCATGCCGCGGCTCACGTAATATTCCACAAAGGTAAAACCGTTGGCCAGCGTAAAGGCCAACTGCGAAATAGGGTTGGCGCCGGCTTCGGCAATGTGATAACCCGAAATAGATACCGAATAGAAATTGCGGACATTGTGGTCGATGAAATATTGCTGCACATCGCCCATCAGACGCAACGAAAATTCGGTGCTGAAAATACAGGTATTCTGCGCCTGGTCTTCTTTCAGAATATCGGCCTGCACGGTTCCGCGCACGGAGGCTAAAGTTCGCGCTTTAATTTCTTCATAAACATCGGCTGGTAAAACCTGGTCGCCGGTTACGCCTAACAGCATCAAGCCTAAGCCATCGTTGCCTTCCGGCAGTTCGCCCTGGTAGTGTGGGCGCGCCTGACCTTTGGCTTTATAAATAGCTTCGATTTTCTGGTTTACTTCTGCTTCCAGGCCATTTTCTTTAATGTAAAGTTCGCATTGCTGATCGATGGCGGCATTCATGAAAAAAGCCGTTAAAATAGCCGCCGGGCCGTTAATGGTCATGGAAACCGAAGTCATCGGATCGGCCAGGTTAAAGCCGGAATATAGTTTTTTGGCATCATCGAGGCAGCAAACTGCTCACGCCGGAGTTACCAATTTTGCCGTAAATATCCGGCCGGTAATCCGGGTCTTCGCCGTAAAGCGTTACCGAATCGAAAGCCGTGGAAAGGCGCTTGGCCGGCATGGCCAAAGCTCACGTAATGGAAACGGCGGTTGGTGCGTTCCGGTCCGCCTTCGCCGGCAAACATCCGGGTAGGGTCTTCGCCTTCGCGCTTGAACGGAAATACGCCGGCGGTGTAAGGAAATTCGCCCGGCACATTTTCCTGCAGATTCCATTTCAGCAAATCGCCCCAGGCCTCGTAGCGCGGCAGGGCCATTTTCGGAATTTCCAAATGCGATAAGCGATTCGGTATGGGTTTTAATTTTCAGTTCTTTGTCCCGCACCTTGAAAATAAAGAATTCATCTTTGTAAGCTTTTACTTTCTCTGGCCAGTTTTCCAGTAGTTTTTTGTTCTGGCCGTCCAGTTGCAAGCTCCAGTTTCTGTGTAAGCATATTCCAGTTGCTTCACAAGCTGGTCTTTATCTTCCACGATCAAGTCCTGCAATGGCTTCAATTGATTTTCGGATGCCATAAAGCTTTTGCGCAATTTCGGCCTGGTCGTTTGCACCCACTTATCGTAGTTGCGGTTGGTTTCCGCAATCTCGGAAAGTAACGGGTGCGGCTGGGCGGAATAATGTATACTTTCTCGCGACATTTCAGTCGGTAGTGCTGCAGATTGAGATTCGAAAAGTAATGCCGGTTTTTTCGGTTATTTTTTCCATCACGGCCCTGTACAACTGGTTCATGCCCGGGTCGTTGAACTGCGAGGCAATGGTGCCGAAAACCGGGATATCTTCGTCGGGCGTGTCCCAGAGCTGGTGGTTGCGCTTGTATTGTTTTTTCACGTCGCGAAGGCATCCAGGGCACCGCGCTTATCAAATTTGTTCAGGGCAATAATATCGGCAAAATCCAGCATATCGATTTTCTCGAGCTGGGTGGCCGCGCCGTATTCCGGCGTCATCACGTACAGGCTCAAATCAGAATGCTCGATAATTTCGGTGTCGGATTGGCCAATGCCGGAAGTTTCCAGGATAATCAGATCAAAGTCGGCGGCTTTTACAATATCTACGGCATCCTGCACATATTTGCTCAGAGCCAGGTTGCTCTGGCGGGTAGCCAGCGAGCGCATATACACCCGCTCGTTGCTAATGGCATTCATCCGGATGCGGTCGCCTAGCAAGGCGCCGCCGGTTTTGCGTTTCGAAGGGTCAACGGAAATAATGGCAATGGTTTTTCCGGGAAATCCATGAGAAAACGGCGCACCAATTCATCTACCAAAGAAGATTTACCCGCGCCGCCGGTTCCGGTAATGCCCAGAACCGGAGCGTTTTCGTCTGTTCGTTGTTCGTTGTTCGTTCTTCAGAATGTTAATCAGTTGCTCTTTGATCTTTTGCAAATTCTTCCGGGAAGTTTTCGGCGGCGGAAATTAGGCGGGCAATGGCTTTGGCATCTTTTTCTTTCAGGTGTTTTACTTCGCCGTTCAGGTTTTGGCCGGTCGGGAAATCGCATTGTTGCAGCATATCGTTGATCATGCCCTGCAAGCCCATGGCGCGGCCATCGTCGGGCGAGTAAATGCGGGTAATGCCGTAAGCCTGCAGTTCGTCTATTTCGGTGGGCAGAATTACGCCGCCGCCGCCGCCAAATATTTTAATATGGCCGCTGCCGCGTTCCTGCAGCAGATCATACATGTATTTGAAATACTCCAGGTGGCCGCCCTGGTAAGAGGTAATGGCAATGGCCTGCGCATCTTCCTGAATGGCGCAATCCACAATTTCCTGCACCGAGCGGTTGTGGCCCAGGTGAATTACTTCGGCGCCGGAAGCCTGGATAATGCGGCGCATGATATTAATGGCCGCATCGTGGCCATCGAAAAGCGAAGCGGCGGTTACAATGCGGATATGGTTTACGGGTTTATACGGTTCTATTTTGGTGGCTTGCATACAGCGGTATTCTGGTTAAGATAGAAACTGCTGCGAAGGTACGGAAAAATGGGGGAAATGGGAAGTTTGGGCTTTGGTTTGGTGGGAGGGGAGTTTTTGAGGGGGAAATAATTTTAAGCAATTATGATAACGAGATGTATCTATGATATTATTGATGGTATTCTGCTATTTTAGTAATTAAGGAAATAATATAAAAACAAGGTACTTTGTTAATCTTAATTACAAGTTTTCCAAACCTCATCTTCAAATTTTTTTACAATTTTAATAGTATTAGAATTCTCCTCACCATATAAATTAGCTTTAATCCATAAGGAATTAGAAATAACATAAATAAATCTTCTTGAGTTACGCAGTTCTTCATTTATATATGTAGAATCATATAGCCAAGCCTTATTATTAAGTCTAGCATCGTATCCTTTTGTTAAGAATTGATCAACTTTATTAAAATGGGAGACTAAACAAAATTCAATAACTGCTTCGGTTTTAGTATATACCGTGTCAGCAGTTAAACTCCTAACATTTAATAAAGAGATTTGAATATTTGAGTTCCAATCAAAATAAACATCATCATATTTTTTTTCCTTTCTTTTAATTCTTCAGGAGATGCTTTTCTTTTAAGTGCGGATGCTAGAAGTGTTGAAGCCGTATATCGATTATACATCAAATTAGTAATCTTGGTGATAGCCAATTTACCATTTTCGCGCTTTGCATTAATAGCAGCTAATTTTCTGTCATTTTCAAGATTATTTAATTTTAATTGTTCAGTAAGCATTCCTCCAATTCCCCAGGTTAATAAAAAACCAATTATAAGGGTAGTTAGTGGATGTCTGGTTAATTTTTCAAATTTTGATTGCTTCTGCTCAGGGATAATTTGCCGAATCCTTAACCTGAGCTCTTCATCCTTAATAATGTTTTCGATATTGTTTTTATTTTCCAATTTACTAACAATTAAATGTTTACTATCTAAAATCGTATTTAGGTCTTTAAAGAATAAAAGAGAAGAAAGTGAAAATATCTATATTAATAATAGGTTTATGGGATTATACGGTTCGATTTTGGTGGCTTGCATACCCTGATTAAGAGAAGAGAAGTGTCTATGAAACGGAAAAATGAGAGGAATGGGAAGGTTAAGGTTTGGTTTGAGGGGTAGTTTTTAGGGGGAAAAGGTAGCGTTTTTGAAATGTAAGAATATATTTATCTATTTAAATAGGTAAATGCTCAAAAAAAGGATTGCAAATAAAACTCCTAAAAGAAAGAATATTTTAGATAAATTTTTAGCCCGTAATTGTTTTCTATTAAACAAGGTTTTTAATTCTACATTCTGATTTCTGATATTTTGTTTGGTTGAATCATTAATTTGGGCTAAAAAATAATTTCTATTAGCATCCCATTGCATTCCTAAAATAGAAGAAAGAATAGAAAGACCGAAAAAAAATATTATGATAATAATTAAAAATTTTTGAAATTTATTTAATTCAGAAACCAAATTATTATTATTGAATATGAGTAAATAGAAAGCAGCAATTATACTTGTTGAAAGAGTTAAAAGTTGGCTATTTAAGTTTTTAGCTATGTCAGCAGCTCTTTCGTGAAATTTCTGGGATAATTCATCTGAATTCTTTTCCTTTAAATAAATATCATTATTAATTTTTATTTGTTCATTTTTGGTTTCCATTTTTTCTACACCTTTAAAATTATTAATTGAGTGGTTGCTCTTCACATTACATATTTAATAATCAATTCCACAGTTACATTCAATAATATAATCTGGTTTGTAAAAATTCATAAAATTAGCAACAGCGAGCAAAGTGTCTAAATATTTAAAACTTAAAGCCTTCTGTACAAAAAAATCATATTTAATAATTGTATTAGTGTCCTTTGTATGAATAATGCCATCTCTAAATTCTTTCAAATTATAAATGTGGGTTGTATTTGAAGTAGTATGTTTAAAGTAATCTTTGCCAGTTGCTTTTGGGAGAACAATTGTTAATTTAGTTTTAAAATCAAAACTTTCTTGAATCTGTATTTTAGTTGATTCAACAATTGTTTTACCTCTTTTAGATTCAGTTACTACAGTATGTATGTAATTATCGGGAATTTGTTGGTTTATAAAAGATTCAATTGCTGTAAAAAGAAAGATTACAAAACTACTAGTATAACTGTAAAAATTGAAAACTTCATTAATACCACCTTCAGACATTTTAGTTGATAGTTTTTCTATCATTTTTTGCTTTGCTGGATTTATGTGCTTCAAATTAATTTGAGCTGAATGAAAGTATATAAGAGTAGGATCTGGAATAGGAAATAACACACATTTGCCATCTACATTGTGTAAAAACCCTTCAATTAATACATTGTGCTCCGTTTGTAGTGTTAAAGTTTTATTCCTATATTTTTTGAGAGTTTGGAGGTTAAATTCTTGTTTCAAATCGATTGTCTCAAATTGTGAATCATCAATTTTTATATCTCCTAATTCGGTTTGTTTTAAGAAGCTTTTTTTAATGTGTTTCATAAACAAAGTTTAGTTTTCTAAAATCTAAGCACTTACAACTATTAAATATAAAGCAATTTTTGTTTATCTGGTGTTTAAGTTAACAAAGATTTCATACTCAGAAAGTATTTACTGGTATTAACAAAAACAAGACCTTGTAGTACAACCATCCCCAACCCCTCCTGACCAGGCGGGGAGCTTTTTTTCTTCCCTGTTGCTTTTTGACTTTTTGAGGCTTAAAGGATACCGTTTTTTCTTGCTATTTGCGTTTCCGGCTTCTACCGAGTCACAAATCACCCCAGCCCGAGTCTTCCTGTTATGGACGAAGCCAAAGAAGAACTAAGTCAGTACCGGCCCATGCTGTTTTCTATTGCCTACAACATGCTGGGCACCCTTGCCGATGCCGAAGACATGGTGCAGGAAACCTGCTTAAGCTGGCTGCAATCAGATAAAAGCCACGTAGCGGATGCCCGCTTTTACCTTATCCGGTCGGTGAGCAACAAATGCCTTTTTCGTTCGGTCCGGAGGTTATCTTTCTGACTTCTTGTTATTTAAACCCGGCTATTAAGTTTGGGAAGCCGGGAGTAACTAATTTTGGTAGAGGAGAAAAGTGGGTTGGTTTATTATAGGTGCGTTTGGTGGGAGGGGTGAGTTTCCCGGCCCAGGAATTCAACCACCCCCAACCCCTCCTGTCCAGGCGGGGAGCTTTTTTTCTGCTTCTCTTTGACTTTTTGAGCCTGCAAGAATAGCGTTTTTAAAGGGGATTGACTTTAGATCTCCGGTTCCAGCAGCCACGCCATCGCTTCGGCTTTATTGGTGAAATTGCGGGCGATGAAGGGCAGGGCCAGGCTGGCGTACATTTCTTCGGCAACGTGTTCGATCAGGTATTCGCGGGCGGGGTTTTCGGGAATTACCCGGGCTATTTTTTTTAGCCGTGAATGGCGCAGGGTTCCCAGAAAGTGTTTTGCCAGTTCCTGGTACTCGGTATCGTCCAGACCTGGCACGCCGGAGCTAAGGTCGAGTAATAATTTTTTAACATCGAATTGGGCTACGTTATTTGCCAATTTCTGCAAGGAATTCTCGATCTGGGAAACCGGCGTTCCGGTGGCATCCGGAAAACTTACCGAAAGGATATCGGTAGTAATATCATAATTAAATAAGAACAAAGAATCTTCTTCCAGGATCATAGCAGAAAACTGTATTTCTTTTAACCGAATTATTGGAAATTGGTTGTTCCGGTTACTAAACTGTGGTATAGAAAATCTGAAAGGTTTATTTGAAAGTTAATATTTGGTATTTTCCATCAACCAGGCCAGGGCGTCGGTTTTAGTGGAAAAAGATTTGGTCTGGAAGGGCAGGTACACCTGGTTTTTAATATCGCGGGAGAATTCCAACAGGCGGTCTTCCTGGGCGGGGTTTTGCGCCATGATGCGGGCCATTTTTTCGAGCCGGGTGGCCGTTAGGGAGGCCATAAAATCCAGCACCAGTTTCTGGTATTGGTTTTCGTCTACGCCAATTACGCTGGTGCTCAGGTCGAGCAGGAGCTTCTTAACATCGAAGTGGGCAATGCTTTTAGATAATTTATAAAGCGAATTTTCAATTTCCGGCAGGGGCGTATCGATCAAATCGGGCCAGTCTACCGACAAGATATCGGTAGCGGCATCGTAACGTAAGCTGAGCAAAGAATCTTCTTCCAGGATCATAAACCGGCACTTTCTTTCTATTTACCGGTTTCCCGGATTTTAGTTTTCAGAGCCGAAATTATAGCGTTTTTCCGGTTCAATGTTATGGGAATTATTGAATTATTCGGGTACTGTTTTTCTTTTGGAATTTAGAGGTCAGCTTAAATTGTTGCATCCTTCTTTAACCACGCCAGGGCGTCAGAAGTGTTGGAAAAAGATTGGTCTACAAAAGCAACGATAATGTCTTTTCGCAATACCTGAGAATAATGTTCAACGATGTATTCGCGGGCCGGATTATCGGGAAGGATCCTGGCTATTTTTTCGAGGCGGGTTTGTGATAGTTGCTTTAAAAAATCGTTTGACAATTCCCGGTACTGCGATTCGGTTAACCCTCTTAAACCATACCGAAGGTCAAGCAGCAGTTTTTTAACGTCGTAGTTTATTACATTGCGATAAAGTTTGTCGAGGGAATTTTTAATCTGGGGCAAGGGAACACCAGTCATGTCCGGGTACCGCACCGATAAAATATGGTTGGAAGTATCGTAGTTGAAAACCAGTAAGGAGTCTTGTTCCAGGATCATGATAATGTGTTTTCTTTTTTTACCGGATTTCTGGTTCTAAGTTTTCCCCGAAACAACCTTTCCATTCCCAGTGTTGCTAAACCCGTTGATTAAACGAATTAGAATTGCTTCAGGTATTACTTTAAAGGCAATAAAGTGCTATTTTTATGGTAAGCGTCTTTATTCTTAGGTGAATGCAAGTGGAAATTTTTAACGGTTAAGTTTCCAGCAGCCATTGCATAGCCTCCGACTTTCTGTTAAAGAAACGGATTTCAAAAGAGAGGTTCAGGTTTTTCTTTAGTTCCTGGGAAATCTGGATAATAAAGTATTCCCAGGCTGGATTTTCCGGAATGATCCGGGCCATCTTTTTAAGGTGCGTGCCTTTCAGGTTCCGGTGGTAATTCTCAACTATTTTTTTGTAACCATCATCATCCAGGCTGGTAAAGCCGAACCTGTGATCGGCCATTACTTTTTCAATGTCGAAGTTTTTAATGTTGCGGGCAAGTTTCTGAAGTGAATTTTCAATTTCCGGCAGGGGCGTTTGGCTTAAATCGGGCCAGGTAACCGATAAAATATGGGTGGTAATGTCGTAACTGAACTGAAGCAGAGAATCTTCTTCCAGGATCATGGCAGCAATTTTCTTCTTTTAACTCAATTCCCGGATTTTAGTTTTTAAGGCGCATTAAATACCGTTTTAAGGTAGAAGGGCAGGCTAATTAGGAATTTCGGTAAAAAAAAGCCGGCAGCTATGGTTAATCCTTTGGCTGCCAGCGTTTTCTTTCCGAAAGTATTATAATGGTTTAGCTTATTTCAGTTTATCCTGAAACACTTTTTCCAGCTTTTCCATTTTTGGTTTTATTACGTATTGGCAGTACGGTTCGCGTCCGTTCAGTTTGTAATAATCCTGGTGGTAATTTTCGGCAACGTAAAATTTAGCCGCCGGCGAAATTTCGGTTACGATCGGGTTCGGGAAAACCTTTTTAGCGTTCAGTTCGGCTTTATATTTTTCGGCAATTTCCTTTTGCTTTGCGTTATGGTAAAAAATTACCGACCGGTACTGCGTTCCCACATCCGCTCCCTGACGGTTTAATGTAGTTGGGTCGTGGAGTTTCCAGAAAACCTCTAATAAAGTTTCGTAGTTGATCTCCTGCGGGTTGTAGGTTACTTCAATTACTTCGGCGTGGCCGGTGGTGCCGGTGCAGATCTGTTTGTAAGTTGGGTTATCTACCTGGCCGCCTTCGTAGCCGGATACCACTTTCTGCACGCCTTTCAGATCCTGGAAAACGGCTTCGGAACACCAGAAACAACCCATCCCGAAGGTTGCTTTTTCGGTAGCTGGTGCGTTATTATTCATATTTTCTGCTGCGGTTGTCATGGTAAGGAAGATGGAAAATAGGCCTGTTAAAAAGCCTGTTAAACGAAAATTTTTCATGAAAGATATTTATTAAAAGAACAGGATACCTACGGCCGTAACCCGGCACCGGATTTTAAAGGATAACGCTATAAAGGGCGTTTTAATTTAAACCGAAAGAGAAATTCACCTGATTTAAAGCTGGAAGTAATCCTAGCAGCTGCAAAGTCCTGAAAAATTGAAAGGTGCAGTTCCGGGTTATGGGTTTACTTTTCGTTTCAGGACCCAAACCTTATCGTTTTAAGTTCCAGGGCTGAATTTCTGGCTGGAGTGCTAAAAATATTGTATCATATTTCCCGGTTCGGGCAACAGAAAAATGCGGTAAAATGCTTACCTTTGCGGCTTCTAATTGTTTGAAATGAAGAATATTCGGAATTTTTGCATTATTGCGCATATTGACCACGGAAAAAGCACGCTGGCCGACCGTTTACTGGAATTTACCTCTACGGTAGGCCAACGCGAAATGCAGGCGCAGCTTTTGGATAATATGGATCTGGAGCGGGAGCGGGGCATTACCATTAAAAGCCACGCCATCCAGATGGAATATACTTACAAAGGCGAAAAATATATTCTGAACCTGATTGATACCCCCGGCCACGTCGATTTTTCTTACGAAGTTTCCCGTTCTATTGCCGCCTGCGAAGGCGCTTTACTGATTGTAGATGCATCGCAGGGTATTGAAGCCCAGACTATTTCCAACTTATATTTGGCCATTGGCAACGACCTGGAAATTATTCCGGTTTTAAATAAAATAGATTTGCCGCACGCCATGCCGGAAGAAGTTTCGGACGAGATTATTGATTTAATCGGTTGCGAACAAGAGGATATTATTCATGCCTCCGGTAAAGCAGGTATTGGCATTGAAGATATTCTGAATGCCATTTGCGAACGCATTCCGGCCCCAAAAGGCGATCCGGAAGCTCCTTTACAAGCTTTAATTTTCGATTCGGTTTTTAATTCTTACCGGGGCATTGAAGTTTATTTCCGGATTATGAACGGTACCCTGAAAAAAGGCGAAAAAGTAAAATTCGTGAATACCGGCAAAGATCTACAACGCCGACGAAATTGGCGTTTTAAAACTAAACCAGGAACCGCGCAATGTAATGAGCGCCGGCAATGTTGGTTACCTGATTTCCGGTATTAAAGAAGCCAAAGAAGTAAAAGTTGGCGATACCATTACTACCGTAGAAAACCCGACCAAAGAATCGATTCAGGGTTTTGAGGAAGTAAAACCGATGGTATTTGCCGGTATTTACCCCGTAGAAACCAGCGAGTTTGAAGAACTCCGCGACGGCCATGGAAAAACTGCAGCTGAACGATGCTTCGCTGGTTTGGGAACCGGAAAGTTCGGTGGCCTTGGGCTTTGGTTTCCGTTGCGGTTTCTTGGGTATGCTGCACATGGAAATTGTGCAGGAACGCCTGGAACGCGAATTCGACATGACGGTAATTACTACCGTGCCAAGCGTGCAGTTCAAAGTTTTTTCTACCAAAGGCGAAGAAATTACGGTAAATGCGCCTTCCGAAATGCCGGAACCCAATTACATCGACCGCATTGAAGAGCCTTTTATCAAAGCCCAGATCATTACCAAATCCGATTACGTTGGCGCCGATTATTTCGCTTTGTATGGATAAACGCGGCATGATTAAAAACCAGAATTACCTGACTTCCGACCGGGTAGAAATGGTTTTTGAAATGCCTTTGGCCGAAATTGTATTCGACTTTTTCGATAAACTGAAAACCATTTCCCGCGGTTATGCTTCCCTGGATTATGAATTAATCGGTTTCCGGACTTCGCATCTGGTAAAATTGGATATTATGCTGAACGGCGAAAAAGTAGATGCCTTATCGGCGATTGTTCACCGCGATAAAGCCTACGACTGGGGCCGGCGGCTATGCGAAAAATTACGAGAATTGTTGCCGCGCCAGATGTTTGAAATTGCCATTCAGGCGGCTATCGGGCAAAAAATTATTGCCCGCGAAACCGTTTCGGCCATGCGGAAAAACGTATTGGCCAAATGTTACGGCGGTGATATTTCGCGGAAACGGAAACTTCTGGAAAAGCAGAAGAAAGGAAAAAAACGGATGCGCCAGGTTGGTAACGTAGAAATTCCGCAGGAAGCATTCTTAGCCGTACTTAAACTAGATTCATAAAATAAAAAGCCCCAACGTGCGAAAGTTTTTTGGGGCTTTTTGTTTTCGTAGGTTCGAAAATTTGAAGTTCGATCATTCGACTTTTTGGTGAGGATTGGATAGCGTTTTATAAACCTTATTTCGCAGGATCTTAAAAAATCTGGTTAGGAATAGTTAGATCGTTTCTATGAGCAATAAATTTCAGGTCCTTAAATTTCTGACATTTACTGCTGTTATTTTGATAATGGGTATTACCGGAATTTTCCTGAAGTTCTATTTACTGGATAGCAAATTAAGTCAGGAAGTTTTTGGATCCGAAGAAATTTCTGTTTGTGGAGGGGCTTTGGAATATGGTATTCGCAAACCGCAGAGTTATTTAAATAAAACAGGCGAAATCTTATTTAAAAATAACTGTTCACCGTGCCATGCCATACATGAAGTGGTAGTTGGGCCAGCATTGGAAAATATTACAGAAAGGCGAAAAACTGATTGGATTCATCGGTTTGTTCAGAATTCAACTGCTTTTATTATGGCCGGCGATCCTGAAGCAGTCCGGATTTTTAACGAATATCAGCAACAGCAAATGCCATCGTTTGCTTTAACTACAGCAGAAATCGATTCCATAATCCATTACATAGATGCCTTTTCCACCGGAAATTCTGAAGTATTATTTCCGGTTGAATAAATGATGAATTCTTAATTATCAATAATTAATTATAAAAATGACCCTTCTAGACGGAAAACAAATTGCCGAAAATATTAAAGATGAAATTGCGGCGGAAGTTAATATTCTTAAAGCCAACGGCGGTAAAACCCCGCACCTGGTAGCCATATTAGTTGGCCACGACGGCGGTTCTTTAACCTATGTAACCAATAAGGTGCTGGCCTGCGAAAAAGTGGGCTTCGGTTCTACCTTAATTCACCTGGAAGATTCCGTTACGGAAGCTGAACTGCTTTATAAGATTCAGGAATTGAACGACGATGATAACGTAAGCGGTTTTATTGTCCAACTGCCTTTACCCCGCCACATCGATACCGAAAAAGTATTAGAAGCCATCGATCCGAAAAAGGATGTAGATGGTTTTCACCCGATAAATGTAGGCCGTATGGTTGCGAATTTACCGGCTTATCTGCCGGCCACGCCGGCCGGTATTCTGCAATTGCTGGAACGCTATAAAATAGAAACGAACGGGAAGCATTGCGTGGTAGTTGGGCGCAGCAACATTGTGGGTTCTCCTATGAGCATTTTAATGGCCAAAAACCTGTATCCGGGTAATTGCACGGTAACCCTTTGCCACCGGAATACGGTAGATCTGGGTTCTTTTACCCGGCAGGCAGATATCCTGATTACTGCCGTAGGAAACCCGGAATTTATTAAGGCCGATATGGTGAAAGAAGGAGCAGTGGTTATTGATGTGGGAACTACCCGCGTAGCAGACTCTACCCGCAAAGCCGGATACAAACTGAAAGGCGATATCCATTTTGAGGAAGTAGCTCCTAAGTGCAGTTATATTACCCCGGTGCCCGGCGGCGTTGGACCCTTAACTATTGCCATGTTGTTGAAAAATACCCTCCGGGCCGCCCGGAATGAGGTTTATCAACCGGTTACGCATTAAGTTTAAATTTCGCAGAATACAATAAACCGGGTACTTTGGCGTAATTATAATTATATAAACAAAAGGTTGTAAAATAGGTTAAAGGAAGTAGTTTATCTGTTTTTGGTTAGTTAATTAACAGATAAAGATTCTATCTTTGACAAAATAATACTACCCTGTATATATGGCTGAATAGGTTAATACTTGCTTAGCTTTGATTTGAATAACTGTTTTGCTCAGCTGGTCGCAGGATAGCTGAGCAATTTTTTGATAGCTTATTGGTTTTGGATACAATACTTACAAATACAACCGGAGCGCTGAACGCTGTACCAACCAACGGCCTGGAACTGCCGTTGATGGAGGCCTTTTACACCATTCAGGGGGAAGGATTTCATGCGGGCCGGGCTGCTTATTTTATCCGCCTGGGAGGCTGCGATGTGGGCTGCCACTGGTGCGACGTAAAAGAATCCTGGAATGCTGAAGATCATCCCTTAACGCCTATTACCGAAATTGTAAAAATGGCCGCCGCCTACCCGGCAAAAATTGTGGTGATTACGGGCGGCGAACCGCTTATCTATAATTTACAACCCTTAACCCAGATGCTTCATGCTCAGGGAATCCAGACGTTTATGGAAACTTCGGGCGCCTATCCGCTTTCCGGGGAATGGGACTGGATCTGCCTTTCGCCTAAAAAATTCAAAGAGCCCAAAAAAGGTATTCTGCCCCACGTAAGTGAATTGAAAGTAGTTGTCTTTAATAAATCTGACTTTGAATGGGCCGAAAAATTTGCGGAAAAACTGGACCCAATAGCCCGGTTGTACCTGCAGCCGGAGTGGAGCAAAGCCGAACAAATGACGCCTTTAATAGTGGAATATGTTAAAAATAACCCCAAATGGCAGATCTCAGTACAGACGCATAAGTACATGAACATTCCGTAAGCTGATGGGTAAAAGGTTTGGCATTTTATTTTTGATTTTGTTTTGCTTTGCGGGATTTGCGGTTGCTCAGTCCGAAAAGGTATCTTCTACGGTACCCCGGGCAGTACTTATGTATAAGCGCAGCCTGGATGCAGCCAAAGAGCGGGAGTTCGACAAAGCCATTGAATTAATGGAAAATGCCATTAAACGCGATGGCAAATTCGGCGAGGCGTACCTGCGCCTGGGCGGTTATTATAAAACCCTGGGCAGCAAAGGCAAAGCTTACAGTTTTTACAAGCAAGGGGTAACCCTGCTACCTTTCAGCCCGGGGTATGCCACCGATTACCTTACCGTGGCCGATGCTGCCATGGAACAAGGCGATTACCCGGTGGCCGAAGAACAATACAATAATTTCCTGAAAGCTTCTGCCGGTAATACTAAACTTCAGAAATTCCTGCCGAATGTGGAATTGCAGCTTAAGAATTGTCAGTTTGCGCTGGAAGCCCTTAAAAATCCAGTAGATTTTAAACCTACCCGCCTGAGCAATACCATTAACCGTTTCGATTACCAGTATTTTCCTAACGTTACGGCCGACCAGCGCTATTTTCTTTATACCGGCCGCAGCGCTTCTCCAGAAGCTGATGAAGACCTCTATATCAGCGAAAAGGTGCAGGACCAGTGGACAGCCCCTGAGTCAGTATCGCCTATGATCAATACCAACCGCAACGAAGGCGCCGGTACCATTTCCGGCGATGGCAAGACCCTGGTATTTACCAGCTGCGACCGGCCTGATTCGCAGGGGGACTGCGACCTTTATATTTCCTACCGCCAGGGCAACCAGTGGAGCAAGCCCAAAAACCTGGGTAATATCGTAAATTCAGCTTCCTGGGATTCGCAACCGGCGCTTTCTGCCGATGGCCGGACCTTGTATTTTTCATCCTTAAGAAAAAACGGCAGCTACGGCCTGGAAGATATCTGGGTAACGCGTTTGCAGGAGAATGGTACCTGGGGCGCAGCCATAAATTTAGGGCCGGCCATCAACACCGCCGGAAAAGATATGGCGCCCTTTATCCACGCCAGCGGCACCACCCTTTATTTTACCAGCGACGGCCACATAGGCATGGGCGGCCTGGATGTTTACGGAGCCAACTTTGAGAATAATTCCTGGTCGAAACCATACAACCTGGGCTATCCGCTGAATACCTACGAAGACGAAGGCTCTATTTATATTTCCTCTAATAACAGCGTAGGCTATTATTCACGCCAGCTCACCCGGCCCAATTCCAATAAAAAAAGCATCGATCTATTCGAATTTGTAGTACCTCAGGCCTGGAAAAGCAAAGAAGCAACGACCTATGCCAAAGGCCGGGTGTTCGACGCTGAAACCAAAAAGCCATTGCGCTCCGACCTGCAGCTTTACGATCTGGCTGCCGATGAATTGGTGCAGCAGGTAAGTTCCGATGGCGTAAATGGCGAATATACCATCATTTTAAAGGAAGGCGGGCAATATGCCATGTACGTTTCGGCGGATGGGTATCTTTTAAAAAGTTTGAATTTTGATTATACCAGCAAAAAGGATTTTGACCCTTTAATGCTCGATTTTTATCTGGACCCGGTTAAAGCCGGCTCTTCCATAGTACTTAATAACCTTTTCTTTGCCACCGGGAAATATAGCCTGGAAAAGAACTCTACCACCGAATTAAAGAAATTGGTGGCATTTATGCGGCGCAATCCGAATATTGCTGTAGAAATTTCCGGCCATACGGATGATGTTGGTTCAGCGGCAGCCAACGATGAATTATCGTTAAAACGGGCCCAGGCAGTTGCTTCTTTTCTGATTTCTAACGGTATTCCTAAAAACCGGATCGAATACAAAGGCTATGGCAAAAGCAAACCTGCCGTACCGAATACTTCCGAAGCCAACCGCCAGCAAAACCGCCGCATCGAATTCCGGGTTTTATAAATTTGAGGCTTTTAAATGCCTGGTAGAACGCTATACTATTTGGTTGAAAAAGGATAGCGTTTTTTTCTTTGGCTTTCAATTGGCTCAAAATAATGTTGGGTATCTCCAAGCTTTCTTAATCAAAATTTGTCATCCTTCGCTATCCCTACCCATTACAGAGTTAGAAATTGGCAGATACTTCACCTCGGTTTGTGCCCCCACAAAACGAAGCACCACCAATAAAAATCAGCAGGAAGGCGACATGCAGCATGATGTCCGGTGAGGGCACCGGCCACCCTATATAAGAAACTTAATAGTTAACTTTTCTACTGGTCGCCGACAAGTTCCTTCGCTAACGCTCAGGATGACGGATTTTTGAGTAGATTTCGGAGATGGAAAACACCCATTTAATTTCATCCTTACATCATTGAAAAAGAAAAACCCAACCGGAATGGCTGGGTTTTTAAGTATAAAAGGATACCGTTTTAGTTATTTGCGGTCCGCTATTGGAGTAAATTCTCTAACCGTAGAGCCGGTGTAGATCTGCCGCGGCCGGCCGATAGGCTCTTTGTTTAAACGCATTTCTTTCCATTGCGCGATCCAGCCCGGTAAACGGCCCAGAGCAAACATAACGGTAAACATTTCGGTTGGAATGCCCATAGCCCGGTAAATAATTCCTGAATAGAAATCAACGTTCGGGTACAGTTTACGCTCTACAAAATAAGGATCCGTAAGGGCAGCTTCTTCCAGTTCTTTGGCAATGTCCAATACCGGATCTACCACGCCCAGGTCGCTTAAAATGGTGTCGCAGGCCGCTTTAATGATCTTAGCCCGCGGGTCAAAGTTCTTGTAAACGCGGTGTCCGAAGCCCATAAGGCGGAACGGGTCATTTTTGTCTTTCGCTTTTTCGATCCACTTTTTGGAATCGCCGCCGTCAGCTTTGATCTGCTCCAGCATTTCGATCACTTCCTGGTTGGCGCCACCGTGCAGCGGGCCCCATAAAGCACAAATACCGGCAGAAACGGAAGAATAAAGGCTGCCGTTAGCTGAACCTACCAGACGCACGGTAGAGGTAGAGCAGTTCTGTTCGTGGTCGGCGTGCAGGATCAGTAATTTATTTAAAGCATCTACCACCACCGGGTTCAACTGGTATTCTTCGGTTGGGTAGGCAAACATCATTTGCAAAAAGTTGGAGCAGTAATCCAGGTTATTTTTTGGATAAATAACCGGGTGCCCGATTGAATTTTTGTAAGACCAGGCAGCAATGGTAGAAAGCTTGGCCATTAACCGGATAATGTTAAGATCCATTTCTTCTTCGGTCATGTTGGGATTCAACGATTCCGGGTAAAAGGCTGTTAAGGAACCAACTAATGAAGATAAAATGCCCATAGGGTGCGCGGTAGACGGGAAACCATCGAAAATTTTGCGCATATCTTCGTGCACCAGGGTGTGCATTTTGATCTGGTTGCCGAAATTATCAAGTTCGGTAGTAGTTGGCAGTTTGCCGTAGATCAACAGGTAGGCAACTTCAATAAAATTTGATTTTTCCGCTAACTGGTCGATCGGGTAGCCCCGGTAGTTCAGAATACCAAGTTCACCGTCCAGGAACGTTATTGCGCTTTGGGTAGCACCGGTATTTTTATAACCCGGATCTATGGTAATATAGCCCGACTGATCGCGGAGTTTGGAAATATCAACTGCTTTTTCGTTTTCAGAGCCGGTTATTACAGGCAACTGGTAGGTTTTGCCATCTAAAATTAATTCAGCGAATTCTGCCATTGCGATAGATAAGTATATGAGAGGTACGAATATAATAGAGCCCGCAAATTAGATAAAAAACTATAAAAATGAAATTGAAACCACTTATTCCTTCAAATTTAACCGTTCGTTAATGCCGGCAACTTTTAACCTTCAAAACAATACCGTTTTCAGGTTAAAAAGTTATCATTATTTTAATTTATCGCCCCGAAAACATTTAAAATCCCGGCAAAATAAAGAACCCGGAAGGTTACTGTTTATTTCGGTTAGACCTGCGTACCTTTGCCCCCGGTTAAAAAAGAGCAGGAACCAGCCAAAAAAAAGAAGACTTCAATAGGCCGGGCCGCTAAGCGTTTTAAATTATTATGAATAAGATAACTACAGATATTTGCGTAATAGGAGCGGGCCCGGTTGGCCTGTTTGCCGTTTTTGAGTGCGGACTTTTAAAAATGCGGTGCCACGTGATCGATGCCATCGGGCAGGTGGGCGGCCAGTTAAGTGAGATATATCCTAAAAAACCGATCTACGACATTCCCGGTTTCCCGGAAATTCTGGCCGGCGAACTGGTAGATAACCTGATGAAGCAAATCGAGCCTTTCAAACCGACTTTTACCTTAGGGGAACGGGTGGAGAGCCTGCACCGCCAGGAAGACGGCAGTTACCTGGTAGAATCGGCTGGCGGTACCCAGATCCATTGCAAAGCCGTAGCCATAGCCGGCGGGCTGGGGTCTTTTGAGCCCCGGAAACCTGCCCTGGAAAAGCTGGCTTTATACGAAGGCAAAGGCGTTAATTACATGGTTATCGATCCGGAATTATACCGTAATAAAAAGGTGGTAATAGCCGGCGGCGGCGATTCAGCCCTGGACTGGTCTATTTTTCTGACCGGCGTTGCTTCGGAACTTACGCTGGTGCACCGGGGCAGTTCGTTCCGCGGCGCGCCGGAATCTGCCGAAAAAGTGGCTACCTTAACCGAAGAAGGCCAGATGCGGTTGCTTTTAAAATCGAACGTAATTGCGCTGGATGGCACTGAAAAGCTGGAAAAGGTAACGGTCCAATCCGAAGACCAAAGCACGGTAGACATTGAGGCCGATTATTTTATTCCTTTATTCGGATTGGTGCCAAAGCTGGGACCTATGGAAAACTGGGGACTGGAACTGGAGAAATCGGCTATTGTGGTGAATACCTTCGATTACAGCACCAACCTGCCGGGCGTTTACGCTATCGGCGATATTAATACTTATCCGGGAAAACTGAAACTGATCTTGTGTGGTTTCCACGAAGCGGCTTTAATGGCTCAGAGCGCTTTCAGCATTATTAACCCCGATAAGAAATACGTTTTAAAATATACCACCGTTAACGGCGCACCTTCGCTTTAAGAGTTATGGAAGAAATAATAATTACGGTCCAGGAGCCAAACGGCGACCGGACCCCCTTAAATGTGCCTGTAGATATGGGTTTAAGTTTAATGGAGATCCTGAAGGCCAGCGAATACCCGATCCAGGCAACCTGCGGCGGCATGGCCCTTTGCGCTACCTGCCACGTGGAAGTGCTGGGCGGACCGGAATTGCGCGAACCTTCCGATGATGAAGCTTACATGCTGGAAAGTTTACCCACATCCACCCACCGCAGCCGCCTTTCCTGCCAGATCAAAATAACCCGCGAAATAGATGGCCTGGTAGTAAGGATCGCTGCCGAAGATTGATAAATGTTAATGGCTTTCTTTCGGAAAGTAATCATGAAAATTATAAGACTGGTTCCAAAATTAACTGTTTTCGGAACCAGTCTTATTTTTTGTATGCCTGTTGCCACGAATTGAATGAAATACCTTCTCCTATTTCTGATGGCAGGTTGGGCGTAACTTTTACAAGTAAAAAAGACTTACCAGGTAATCGGCAATTTCTTTAGGAGCTTCGTTTATATTTCGGATTTCCAGTTGATGCCGTTTATTGTCTTTTAAAGTTACCAGGGTGCAGGTAGTTTCGGTAAGGTATTTTAGGCTGGCAACTGCCAATTCGGTTTTGTTGGTGCCAAAGATCCGGTAATTTCGGATCAGGGTGCCGTCTTTGCTGAATTCGGAAGTTTTTACGGTACCTATGGTTTTAAAATCCTGTTGAATTTCCTGGCCGATTACCATTACGTTCGCGTGCCGGTTTCTTTCCGGAAGGGAATATTCCGTTGCCGGATTTACTACATATCCCCAAACCTCTTCCTGGTTATTCTGGGCCGGAATTCCTGCCGTTGCATTTTTGAATCGTTCCGATGGCTTGGTGTTGTGGATCTGCAAAAAGCGCTGCACGCCTTCCGGATTTAAACTATTCTCCTTTATAAGGTTGGATTGTACCACCTGTTCTGCCAGTTTTTTGGCAAATCCTAATTTGTATTCCAGCTCAGCTTGTCTGCCGGAAGGAAAAAAGGTAACCACGTAATACACGTAATTCTCACTATTCGGGAGCTCAATTATATGAGCTTTTGCCAAAGCAACTTCCTTATCCTGGAGGGTTCTTAAACTGAGGTCTTTAATTAAACCTTTGCTGGCGGGTTTGAGCAGGGCATACGGTTTTCCTGCCACTAAAATGGTTTCATTCTTTACCTGAACTTCCTGCGCCAAGGCGTTGGCCTTCAGTAAAATAATTAAACCCAAAACCCTTAAAATAGATCTGAACATGTTTGAGAATCACGTTAAATTGTTTCATTAAAATTAACGCAAAAATCTGGATTTAAGGCCTGCCAAAGATTTATTTTGCTTTGTTAAAATCCTTAACCCGAAAAATCAGAAACTATTAAATAAGGAAAAGGCAGCGGAACAGAGAAAAATCCTGTTGGCTTTAAGCAATATATTTTAATGGAAGTTTTCGTCAGGTAGCTGGCCAAGAAATGCTGAGCATCACATAAAAGCTTGGTACTCCTGAACCGTTTTAAATTCAGAATAATCTAAAAGAACATAATATTTAAGAAAGGTTTCGAATTAAAAAGGCGAGCGGTTTTCGCTTAAAACAGTGGGCGGCGTTTTTTTGCGGTAGAGCTCATCGAAATTGAGGGTAAGGGAAACGCCCGGAGTGCCGTAAAGATAAGTAGGAGCAAAGGCAAAAGGTTTGCGTCCCCACCGGTTCCGGTGCGATAAATAGGCGGCGTGGGAGCAAAGAATTCCGATACCGGCCCCCACAAAAACATCCGATTGCCAGTGTTTATTTTTAAGCATCCGGAAAGCGCCTACGCTGGTGGCAATGCCGTAAGCGCCCACGCCATACCAATTGCTGCGGTGCCGCATTTCCGTATGTAAAATGGAAGCTGCCAGGAAGGCCTGGGCCGTGTGGCCGGAAGGCATGGAATGGTTATTCTCCCCATCGGGCCGCTCCAGCTGGGTTATCTCTTTCAATCCGAAAACCAGAACAGAGTACAATGCTTCGGCTTTTAAAATTACTAAAGTAGTATTAATAAAGTCGTTGTTAGATCGCTGGTTAAAGGCATTGGCAATGGCCAGTTCTACGTAAGGGGCAATTAAAAAAGCATCGTCCAGCCAGGTATCGAAGTTCGGGTATTTGCGCATGATGTCTTTCTGGGCATCGTAGCTGCTATAAAAACCATTGTCGCGGATGGTACTTACGCCATAGCCTATTAAAATTGCCGGTACAATGGTAGCTTTAAATGCCTTGGAAGTGTAAAAGGGCCCCGGAGAGGGTTTTTCATATTTCTGAAGCGTATCTTTTTCCTGGGCATGCAGGCTGGTACTGAAAAAGGAAAGAAAGAATAGCGGTGCCAACCAGAAACGGTAAAATGCTTGCATACCTTAGGCTAAAGTGAAGAATTTGTGGAGGTATTTTCTGGGTAATTTTAACGGATAAGTTTGGTTCTGGTTTTACCTCCCGGAATCCTGCTTTTGAGGCTGGTTGAAGCGTTTCTCTCATTTCGTTTTATGCCTTCGGGAATTTCATCCGGAAATTTGGTTTGTTGGGCGGTGAAATCCGGCCGTTTATATATTTTTATATATAGTACCTTGTTTTACATAGTACCGGTAATTATCTTTGCAATGTTAAATAAATGGAAGGTTCGGCCAACCTTTATAATTACTTTTGCATCTAAACAGAACTATGAAAAACTTATTCGCACTGATCGTTTTTTTATTCCTGGCTCTGCCTGCTATAAACGTTATGGCGCAGGCCGGCAAAGGAACCGGTAAAATTGGCGGCAGGTTGTTGGAGCCTTCTACCAAAGAGCCCGTCGGTTTTGCTTCGTTAGGGCTTTATACTGTTAAAGATTCTGCGCTGGTAAATTCTACTTCTTCCGATGAAGGCGGTAAATTCTTGTTAGAAAATCTGCCTAACGGCCATTATTACCTTAAAATTTCGCTGGTAGGGTACAGCCCTAAAAAACTATCGAACCTGGTGATATCCCCCGCCCAGCCTGTGCTGGAAGTGGGAACAATTATGGTGCCTTACAGCGCTAAAAAGATCTCGGAAGTGGAGATCGTGGCCCAAAAGGAACTGGTAGAGTATGGCCTGGATAAACAGGTGATCAACGTAGCCAAAGATATTACTTCTACCGGTGGTACCGCTGCGGATGCCCTTAAAAATGCCCCATCGGTGGCAGTAGATATAGACGGCAACGTGAGCGTGCGGGGAAGCGGAAACGTAACGGTATTGGTAAACGGGAAAAACTCCGGGCAAAGTGCACAAAGCATTTTAAGCCAGACTCCAGCCAGCGCCATAGAAAGCATTGAGGTAATTACGAACCCATCCGCGAAGTATGACGCCGAAGGAATGGGCGGGATCATTAATATAATTCTGAAGAAAGAGCGTAAACCGGGAATGAACGGCAACGTTGCTTTAAACCTGGGCACTTATGATAACCACAACGCCAGCGTTAACCTAAACTACAATGTTAATAAGTTCAACTTTTTTGCCGGTTATGATTACCAGCAACAATTCCGCCGGGGAATTTATGCGCTGGACCGGGCTACTACCGCTTTTAATGATATAACCGAACAGCGGGAAACCACTTATTTGGAACAGCGGCAAACCGGCCGCCGGAAGTCCCAGACCCATATCCCGAAGATCGGATTTGATTACAACCTCACCAAAACCCAAACGATTACGCTGTCTTCAAAACTTTTCCTGAATGGCTGGCAGGAAACAGAAACGGTTACAAACCATTTCCGGAACCGGACCTGGCCGCAGGATTCGTACGGTTACCGGTTAGGCGAAACAGAGAACAATATAAATGTAATTGATTACGCCGCCAGCTACCGGAAAACCTTCGATAAAAAGCGCCAGGAATTAACTGCCAGCGCCGTATTAACGGATATTTCCGGGCGCTTCGACCGCTTTTACGACCAGTTGCATGCAAACCCGGAATGGGACCGGCTGGGCCGGGAAAGGGCAGAAAATTTCCTGCAGGAATTTAAAGTAAAGCCATTTTTTGCCCAGGTAGATTACGTGCATCCCATTGGCGAAAAAGGTAAAATTGAAACGGGCGCCAAACGGTCGCAGCGGGTTCTTTCTACCACCTTTACCGGCGAAATTTATGATTTTGAAAAGGAAAAATTCCAGTTCGACCCGCTTACTTCAAATTCGTTTGGCTACGGTGAGTACGTAAATGCCGCATATGCGAATTACGGTAATACTTTTAAAAAATTTAGTTACCAGGCAGGCCTTCGCGCCGAACAAACCAACATTATTGTTACCGATAAGGGCAACGGCAGAGCGTACAAAAATCCTTATTTTAATTTCTTTCCCAGTGCTTTCTTAACCCAGGAAATTAATGAAGATCTGAAAGTGCAGCTGAACTATAGCCGCCGCATTAACCGCCCGAATTACGAAGCCTTAAACCCGTTTGTGAATTATTCAGACCCCTACAATATCTGGTTTGGCAACCCGTACCTGCGGCCCGAATATGTGGATGCTTACGAAGCCAGCGGTATAAAATTCTGGAAAACCGGATCTTTAACTACCACCGGGTTTTACCGCAATGTGCACAACCTGATCCAGCAGGTCCGGTCGGTTGATTCTCTTAACCCTACGGTGGCTTATAATAACTACGTAAACCTGAAAGATGCTACTTCTTATGGACTGGAAATTAGCGGGTCGCAGGCTTTGGCAAAATGGTGGAAGATAAGCGGGAATGTTTCAACCTTCAATTACAAAATTTCCGGGCGTCCGCTAGGGCTGGAAGCAGCCAGTAGCCGGTTCAGCTGGTTAAGCCGCCTTAATTCTAATTTCAATCTGCCAAATGGGTTAACGGTTCAATTAAGCCTGAATTACCGGAGTCCGCAGGCTTTGGCGCAGGGAACCCGGGCCGCTATTTACAATACCGATGTGTCGGTTAAAAAGGAAGTTCTGAAAAAAAGAGGAGCCGTTACGTTGCGTGTAAGCGATGTATTCAATACGCTGCAATGGGATACTTATATCTCCAGCCCGGACCTGACTTACGACCTGCATACCAAACGCCAGACCCGCATTGCCATTCTGGGCTTTTCGTACCGGTTTGGCAACGACCAGGAAAAGCGCCGCCGGCCGGAAACCAACACGCTGGATGGCATGTTTTAATTCCTGAATTTTACCTCATAAAAGCTACCGTTTTTGGAATGGTAGCTTTTTTTATTTTAAGGTAATTGTGCCGGTAATTTTAGTGAAACGAAAGTCTGGCACTGCATTTGAATAAGGGAAATAGAAAGCCGGAAAAAGTATTTTTAGAAAGCATTAAACCTTTTTAAACCGGGGGCATCAAAGAGCCAAATTTCACAAACAACTAATTAAACCTAAAGGAAATTAAAATGAAAAAGTTAGCATTAGCCCTGGTATTTGGAGCGTTGTCTATGGGAGCGGTTTCTGCGCAGACTGTTCAGAAATCTAAAGTAAAAGCAGACCGCAAAGAAGTTAAAGTTAAGCAGGAAGTAAAAGGCGCTTCCGATAAAAAACACGTGGAAAAAACGCCGGAGGAACGCGCAGACCGCCAGGTTAAACGCATGACCGAAGACCTGAAACTTACCGATGATCAGGCAGTTAGGATCCGGGAAATAAGTTTGCGCAAATCCCAGCAAATGTCGGCTTTAAAAGGCCGGAATGCCGATAATAAAGAAGCCATGAAAGCCGAAATGATGCAAATTAAAAATGCGTATCAGGGCGATCTGAAAACTATTTTAACGCCGGAACAATTAGAGAAACACGAAGCGCTAAAAGCGGAACGCAAAGCAAAAATGAAAGGCAAACACGAAGGTCAAAAAGACAATGGTTTGCATAAAGGTCATTACAAAGGCAAATCGAAAAAATAATTTAAATTGAATTGTGTATGCATAAAAAAACCAGCCCTGTAAAGCTGGTTTTTTTGTTTAAAAACATACCGTTTTTGCGGTTATTTTTTTGATTTGGCAGCAGTAGATTTGCTTTTTGTGCTTTTAGCGCTTTTTTTACTTTTAGCTTTTTTATCGCTGGCTTTTTTGTCGCTGGCATTTTTACCGGTGCCTTTTTTTGCTTTTCCGGCCATCGATTTTTTTGTTTTCTTTTCAGCGCTGGAAGTAAGGAAATCGGTTACGATACCGGTTGCCAAACCTAAGGCAAATTCCGGCCCGTGCTTTTTAAGGATCTTACCTAATTGTTTGGTTAATTTTTTAGTGGTTGTTGTTTTAGTTTTTGCCATAATGCTGGAATTTTAAATGGGAGGAACAAATTTTAAAACCTTATACGCCGGTAAAAAATAAACAACTACTTTTAAGTTAAGGCATATTAATTCGGATGGTTTTTCAATTTTTTTAGGTCCGGTTAAAATAAATTTAATTTCCGGGGAAGCGGCAAATGTCTAATTTTGCGAAATGTATACACGGGAAGAAGCATCGCAGTTACGGCAAAAATTCTGGACTACCTTCGGGCAATACATGGCGCCGGTGCTTTCTTCGGAAGGCCTGCGTACCAATTGGGTTAATTACAACACCCGGCTTAAAAATGTAAGCTTCCGGATGCAGGCCGGGAAAACAACCGCTTCGGTGGCCATAGAAATTAACCACCCGGATGTGGAGATCCAGGAATTATTTTTCGAACAGTTCCTCACCCTGAAAGCCATGCTGCACGAAACCATGGGCGAACCCTGGGACTGGCAATTATACACGACCGATGAGAACGGGAAAACCATTTGCCGGATCTCTAAGACCATAGCTCCGGTAAATGTTTTCAATAAAGAAGACTGGCCCAAACTGATCTCTTTCTTCAAACCCCGCATTATTGCTTTCGATGAATTCTGGAACAACGCCCAGTACAGCTTTGATGAACTGCGTTGATAAATGGACCCTTCCTTTTAAATTGTTTCTGAAATGGTAAAATGCCTTTTCTAATACCAATAAGCGGTTGAAGTGATAACAATCCGGGCAAAAGGTGACCGTGATCATGTTTTCCGGTTCCGCATATGCTGAAATTTGTATTAAATAATCACAGCTATGCAAAACCAGTTCAAAGCCCTTACTTTATCTTATAAAAATGCCCCTATTGCCATTCGCGAATTGGTATCGCTGAATGAGATCGGCTGCAGGAATTTATTGGATAAAATAAAAGAATTTACGCCTGCCCAGGATGTATTGGTGCTTTCAACCTGCAACCGTACCGAAGTTTATTACGCTGCCACCCAGGATCTTTCTGCTGAGATCATTAAACTGATCGCCCTGGAAAAAGGCTTTATTTCTACCAAAAAGATCGCTCCGTTCTTTCAGAGTATTTTAGATAATTACCAGGCTATTACCCATTTATTCCGGGTTGCCTTAGGTCTGGAATCGCAGGTAGTAGGCGATTTTCAGATATTGAATCAGGTTAAAAATGCCTACCAGTGGACCGCCGACGCCAACATGGCCGGGCCGTTCTTGCACCGCCTACTGCATACGGTTTTCTATACCAACAAACGGGTTACGAACGAAACCGCTTTCCGTGATGGCGCCGCTTCAGTAGCGTATGCCACCGTTGAATTTGTGGAAGAATTAATTGCCGGCCTGGAAAACCCCAAAGTGCTGATGATCGGGTTAGGGGAAATGGGCAGCAATGTTTGCTTGAACTTTCAGAAATCGAAAGTAAAGAATCTGGTAATTGCTAACCGCACCCACCACAAAGCAGTAGACCTGGCGCAACGGGCCAACGCGAAAGCAATTTATTGGGAAAACGTAATGGATGAGGTTCAGACCGCTGATGTGGTAATTTCTTCGGTTCCCGGCGATTGCTTTTTTATTAAAGAAGAAGATGTAAATGCATCGTTAACAGCCCCAAAATTTTTCCTGGACCTTTCCATGCCCCGCAGCATAGACGATAACCTAGGCACGCTGGATGGGGTAGAAGTATACAATGTAGATTCCATTAAAAACCGGGCTTCTCAGGCTTTAGCGTTACGCATAGCTGCCATTCCGGCCGTAGAAAATATTATGGAAACGGAAATGGAACAATTCGAGAACTGGACCCAGGAAATGGCGCTTTCGCCGGCCATTCAGCAGTTTAAAAACCAACTGGAGCAGATCCGGCAGCAGGAAGTAAACCGGGCTCTGAAAAACCTGGGGCAGGAAGAGCGCCAGTTGCTGGAAACCGTTACCAAAAATATTCTCCAGAAGATCGTAAAGCTGCCGGTGCTGGAATTAAAAGCCGCCTGTCAGCGGGGCGAATCAGAAGCTTTATTGGAAGGATTAAGCCAGCTTTTCAACCTGGAGAAACAATCGATCTAAAAAATTTTAACAGGAATAAACCTAAACAAAAAAGGCCTTCGGTTTAACCGAAGGCCTTTTTTGTTGAATTAATTAAGTGGTTCTTTATTCCTTTTTCAGGATCGGGATCTGGCCTTCCTGGCCCTGGATCATGCGGATCTTACCCAGAAATATGCGGGCAATATTGGCGGCCCGGAGTTTCGCTTCTTCTACCACCGGCCCCTGGAAATTCTCAGTAAGCGTTTCGTGAAATAAAAATAACCATTGAGCAAAGTGGGTATGGTCTATGGGCAGAAAGGCGTGTTTCGGGAAAGGTTGCCCGGAATAGCTGGACGTACCCAGCAAAATAGAGCTCCAGAAGCGGTACATAATTGGCAGGTGTGTTTCCCAGTTCACTTTGGAAAGATCGTTGAAAATTGGCGCCAGCAGGGCATCCTGGTTTACTTTATCGTAAAAAGAATCTACCAGTTTTTTAATATCTGCTTCGGTTGTAATATCCGTTTTAGGTTTTGTTTCCATTCGTTTGAAAGGTTGTAATTGCATATTAAAACCGGGAACGGAAATTCCCGGTCATTTATTGAACACCCAATTTAGCTCTAAAGTTACCAAAGCCATACCGTGGTTTAAATTCGGCTTATTTTATAAAAGCTTTAATTCTCCTTCGGGATTTTAAGGCCTGATAACAGCCATACAAACTTAAGCCAACCGTTCAAAAGTTCGGGTGACCCGGATCAGGAAACGGGCTGACCTTGATCATATTTCCGGCGGAATTTCCGGCTTAATTTTGCATAAACCCTTAAACCTGAAATCAGATGGAAGCCGCACCTTCAATTGATTTAAAAACGTGTTACCATTGCGGGGAAGACTGCGATACCGCGCCGATCTTAGCCCACGAAAAAGCTTTCTGCTGCGAAGGCTGTAAGGTAGTTTACGAAATTCTGGATACCAATAACCTTTGTACTTATTATAGCATTGAAGACCGTCCGGGAAATTCGGTTAAAGACCCGGTGGCGGAATCGCGTCTGGCTTACCTGGACGAAGTTTCGATCCAGAACCAGTTGCTCGATTTTCAGAACGATCAGATAAGCAAAATTACGTTTTCCATTCCGCAAATGCATTGCAGTTCGTGTATCTGGCTGCTCGAAAATATGCACAAACTGGATGCCGGCGTAACCGATTCGCGGGTAAATTTTCTGCGTAAAGAATTAGCAGTTACCTACGATCATAACCAGACCAGCCTGCGGAAGATCGTAAAATTGCTGGCAGATGTCGGGTACGAACCAACTATTTCCCTGGCCGATTCGGAAGTTAAAACCAAACCGAAAAGCTACCAGATGGCTTACAAACTGGGGCTGGCTGGTTTCTGTTTTGCCAATATCATGCTGCTAAGTTTTCCGGAGTATCTGGCGCTGGCCGGCGATCTGGAAAAAAGTCTGGGCAGTTTTTTCTCCTACATCAATATCGTTTTAGCGGTTCCGGTTCTCATTTTCAGTGCCCGCGGCTTCTTTGTTTCGGCCCTGCAGGGTTTAAAACAGAAAATGGTAAACCTGGATCTGCCCATTGCCATTGGCTTATTTTCGCTTTTCACCGTTAGCCTTTACGATATTTTTACCGCTAAAGGGCCGGGTTTCCTGGATTCGTTTACGGGGCTGGTTTTCTTTATGCTCATAGGTAAATACTTTCAGCAGAAAACCTACGATTCCCTTTCCTTCGACCGGGATTATACTTCTTATTTCCCGATCTCCGTTACCGTGCTGCGCAACAACCAGGAAACCTACGTTCCGGTGAAAGAGATAAAAGTAGGCCAGCGGTTACTGATCCGGAACCACGAATTAATTCCTGCCGATGCCATTCTGATGAAAGGTACTGCCAATATCGATTACAGTTTTGTTTCCGGCGAATCGGTGCCGGTGGCCAAAGTGCCCGGCGAAATTATCTACGCCGGCGGCCGCCAGATTGGGGAGAGTGTGGAACTTGAAGTGGTGAAAGAAGTAAGCCAGGGTTACCTGACCCAGCTTTGGAATGCCACCGTTTTCCGGAAAAAAGACGAAACCAATTTTGAAACGTATGCCCATGCCGTAGGGAAATATTTTATTACGGTTACGCTGTTAATTGCATTGGGAGCGCTGGTCTACTGGGTTCCGCGCGATACCGATATGGCCGTTAAAGCCTTTACGTCTGTGTTAGTAATTGCCTGTCCGTGTGCATTATCGCTAGCTACGCCGTTTACGCTGGGCAGTGCGCTCCGCATTTTCGGGAAAAATAAATTTTACCTGAAAAACCTGAGCGTGGTAGAGGAAATGGCCAAAGCTGATACCATTGTTTTCGATAAAACCGGCACCTTAACCCAGACCGATCAATCGGAGATTACGTATTGCGGCACCGATTTTACGCCGGAAGAGCAGGTAATTTTGAAGTCGGTTTTAAAGCATTCAACCCACCCGCTCAGCCAACGGATCTACACTCAATTTGCTACAACTACCTTACCGGTTATCAATTTTTCTGAATTGCCGGGAAAAGGCCTGGAAGCAGAAGTTAAAAACACGAACGTTCGCATTGGTTCAGCTGCATTTACCGGTTCCCAACCCGGACCGGAAACGGAAACCCGCGTGTACATAAACCTGAACGGAAAAAATTGCGGGTATTATGTATTCCGGAATAAATACCGGGAGGGGCTGCAAATGGTATTGAATTCGCTTCAAAAAGTAAAAAAACTGGCTGTGTTGAGCGGCGACAATGAAAGTGAGCGCGACCGCTTAAGGATTCTTTTTGGACCGGAGGCCGAGCTGAATTTCAACCAGAGCCCTACCCAGAAGCTGGCTTATATTCAAAAGCTGAAAACCGAAGGGCATAAGGTGATCATGATCGGCGATGGGCTGAACGATGCCGGGGCTCTTAAACAAGCCGATGCCGGCATTGCCCTGACCGAAAAGGTGAGCGGTTTCAGTCCGGGCTGCGACGGCATACTGGAAGCCGGCAACTTTGCGCAGCTGGCCACTTTCCTGCAATTCTCTAAAGTTTGTATGGCTATTATTCTGGGAAGTTTCGGGGTGTCTTTCGTTTACAACATTATTGGTCTTACCATGGCCGTAATGGGTAAATTTACCCCGATCGTTTCTGCTATTTTAATGCCGGTTAGTACTTTAAGCGTAATCATATTTGCCACCGTAGCGGTACAAATCGCGGCTAATAAAATGGAGCTAAACAAAGCCGAAAAACTAACCAGAACGTAATTGCCTGTTTAAATAATTAATTACAGATCCATAAAAAAAGCCTCCTGTTTAAGGAGGCTTTTTTTATAATTCCTGCAAACAAACGCCGCTCATTTTAAACGGAAAGATCAAATTTGCATTCCGTTATTTAACCTGATTTCGGCTAATTACGAATTAAACTATTTGCCATTAAAAAGCAGCTTAAAAGTGAAACCAACGGTGGTAGGTTTCACGCCGTAGTAAGCTGATTCTTGCTGAACCGACCGGAGGTAATACTGCAAAGTAGGCCCGGCCTGCAGCGTAAGGTTTGAATTTAATGGCATTTGGTAATGCAAACCGGCGCTCAGGTAAGGGTTTAGTTGATTGGTTTTAATAGGAACCAGTTCTTCATTAGGATTTTTCCAGAGCAGCAAATTGCTGCCAATCCCCGCAGAAAAATGGATGGCAGAATTCAGTTTAAAATTTCCGCCGATATATAGCCCGCCGAAGAAATATTTAAATAAGATAGTTTCGTCAATTTCCCGGTTGGTTACATCCAGCATCAGCTGGCCATTTGAGTTATTTACCGTTACTGAATCTGCCACCTGGTTAGCCATGGTGAATTTTAAGCATTGGTTTAAACGGGCAAAATGCAGGCCTATTTCCAGGTCTGCTTTTGGGGTGATCGGGAAATAACTTCGGAAGCCAAATTCATAGCCCAGTCGCTCCGTTTCGAAGGTATTCTGATTGTTCATCCGTAAGATCATAATCTCATCTTCGGTATTGGCAAAGACCCGCTGGAAAGTATATTGCGGGGAGCCATACACGGCAAACGTCCATTTTCTTAAAGCCTGCTGGTCAGCTTTATCGGAGTCGGCTTTTGCTACTTGCGCCTCCTCCAAAACATTTCCTTTTTGCCCGGCAGAATCCTGGGCTGCAATTATTGCTTCTGGTTGTTTTTCTTCGGGTTTAATGCCGGAACCTTTGTTTTCAGGGGCAGAGGTTTCTGAAGCTGTTCCGGTAGTTCCTTCAGCTTTGTTTTCGGGTTTAACTGTGTTTTTATCTTTTAAGGCAAGCTGGGTATTTTCAGGAATTTTTCCTATAACAACCGAAGCAGATGTCTGGTTTTTGGCAATGGCTTCGGCCTTAACATCCCCGGCATTTTCTGGATTTCCTTTTACTTTAGAAGCTGTTGCGGAAGTCGGTTTTTCAGGCGAATTTGCTACCGTTTTTTGCTTAATTTTCGTAATTCTGGAGGCGATAATTCCAGTTTCAGGCTTAAAGGTTTTCAGCTTTTTAGGCTCCGCTTTTTCACCTTCCTTAACCCGATCGTTCTTTTCTTCCGCAATTAAAACCTGGGGTAAATTCGTTTTAGGTTTTGAAGGTTGAGCAGGAGTGAGGTGGTCTTCAGCAGGATGTATTGGTTGATTTTTTGCGGTTGCCAGGTTTTCCGGAGCGGGCTGCTTTAGGCCATCATTTGCCGGAGATTCCGTTTTCAAATCTGCCTTTTGTAAAGCAGTATTTGGAATACTTTCCACTGGCCCGGTTGATTCCTTCTGGCTGGCACCCTTTCTATTTTCGTTTATAGCAATTGGCTGGCCTTCAATATTCTGCGTAGTTTCGTTTGCCTTATGGTTTAAATAAAAAGTTAAGGGCAGGGCCAGGAATACCAGCAGGGCCGGCAGCCAGAGCCACCACCGTGGTCTGGTTTTAGGTTGAATGCGCCGGTTTATTTTATCCCAGCTTTGGGGCGATAGATCTCCCTCAAAATCATAAAGCCGTTTCCCTACGGAATCTTCCCAATTATTATCAGCTCGCATATTTACAGGAATTAATCTTTTCTAATTTTTTTTTAAGCAGCCCTTTCGCCCGGGCCAGTTGCGACCGGGAGGTAGCCTCCGCAATTTCCAGCATTTCGCCTATTTCTTTGTGGTTATACCCCTCTACGATGTGCAGGTTAAATACAAGCCGGTAACCTTCGGGTAATTCGTTTATCAGGTTCAGCAATTCCAGGGTACTTAACTCATCCAGGCCCGACAATTGCGTATTGTCATTCATTTCCAGGCCGGCGGTGTCCTGGTGGTCGTAGTGTTTTTTGTTTTTGCGGTAATTGTTAATGGCGGCATTTACAAAAATGCGGCGCAGCCAGCTGTTAAAAGAGCCGTCGCGAAAATGCTGAATGTTCTGGAAAACGTTTACAAAAGCATCCTGAAAAATATCTTCGGCCTCAAAATCCGTTTTGGCATAGCGCTGGCAAATCCCTTTCATCCGGGGGCCATAAAGACGGTAAAGCGCCTCCTGACACGCCGGTTTCCCAAGCCTGCATCCTTCAATTATCTCTTTTTCCGTCAGCACGTTTTAAGGTTACATATTGCAATTTTAAAAGCAGAACAACCGCAGCAAAAAAAGCGGTTGTTCTGTTATTAGGCTATAAGAAATTAAGATCCGTTACTTAACCCGGATGGTCAGGTCCGCATAACTGCAGAATCCATTCTGGCAAAGACTATAACGCACCTTATCTGTAAAGTTATTACCACCCATGGTGGTGTAAATTATCCTGGTAGAGGCCCCGGTTCCAACTGTTGTGAATACCCCGTGTTGGGTTTGCGTGGCGCCAGTCAGGCCTACCGATACTATTCCTAAATTGCCATTCTGGGGGCAAATATTATCATTATCAACAACGCTTATAGAAACAGTATCGCCGTAACCAAATACCCTGTTTATGTAAACCGAATCGGGGAAAGCCTGTACCATACAATGCTGCGGAGAAGCATTAATATTCATAATTACTTTAGCGGTGGCTGTTCCGTTGCTGTTGGTAATTCTATAGGTTAATTCATCAACACCTACATAATTCATTCGTGGTCTGTAACTAATTTTATTATCCCAGGGCTGCACAAAAGCTCTGCCATTAATGGGCGGATTAATAATAGTGATAGAAGTTGTATTATAGCTGGCAGAAACCCCGCACAGGTTATCGTTCTTTAACACATCTATGGTATCGTTAAGATTTTGTTTGATGGTCCTTACTTCATCAAACGCTTTTACGATACAACCGCCGGTGGTATCATTTACCACATTTACGGTTACGTTAGCTGTTGCGCAATTATTATCCAGGCAGGCTTTATAGGAAAAAGAATCTGTGCCTATAAAATTGGGGTCCGGGTTATAATATACTTTGCCGGTGCTATCGGTTTCGATAGTGCCTGTCTGGGGGCTGGTGAACTGTACGGTTGCGGTGCTGCCAATTGTATCGTTCGCCAGGACATTCATTTGAACCCGCTGGTTTTTAAGGGTGGTATAATGGTCATCGTAAACCATCAGGTTACCCATGCTGATGGGCATCATATCGTCTTCAAATTTGTCGCAGGCCGTTAACGCTCCAGCTAAAAGCAATGCTCCCAAAAGGTATTTTATAGGAATTATTTTTTTCATAATTTCAGTTTTAATTAAGTTCAGCAGGAGCTCCAATTGCAAAACACGCTAACCCGGGAAAACGCTGCACGCAATTTTTAAATTTATAATTATTTTTTTTTGAATCCTTTAAAAAAGGCGCTAAACCTTCTGAAAACCAATAAATAAAAATTCCGGAATCAGCTTATTTTAAGGCTGTTTCCAAGATAATATTTCCCAAATGCAACTTTGCAGAAGCAATGAAAGCCTAATTCCTGCATTTTAAGGATTAATCCGGTTTAAGTAGTTTAAAGATCCGGGCCCGGGTAAAGAAATTTGAACCGGCACTTCCTTTAATTTCCCTTACTTTTGCATAATATGTTTTCTTACAGACTGGGCAACAGCGTTGCCGGCAATGCAGGAAACCCGAATTTAACTTTCTTTTAATTTTCCTGTTAATGACTATGCCAACCCAAACCATGCCGCCTAAAATTGTTGACCTGGCTTACCTTCGGTTACAAATTGAACCGGATTTATCGCTGATAAGCCTTTTCTGGAAACGGCAGGTAACCAACAGTGAACTCCGCACCGGATTCTATACCGCCGTTGAAGTAGCCCGGTCCTATAAATGCCGGTTCTGGCTGGGCGATGCCCGCCAAACCACCATGCTGAATATTGCCGACCAGGATTACCTGGTAAAAGATCTGGTTTCTTTGATCAGTAATTCCGGCATTAAAAAAGTGGCCCGGATTGTAACCGAAGATGAATATGATTTTAAAACATCCTTTTCCATGAAGCTTAAGATCGAAACCAACCATAGCGCTTCTATCGGCTTTGAGACCAATATTTTTACGGACCACGATGCTGCCAAAAAATGGCTGTTTGCCTGAGCAGATCTTTTTTGATTTCCGAAACTTTCCTGAATCTACATTTTAATAGTTAAAAACGGTAGGGTAGAAGCCCTGAAAACCAGATCAGATTTTTTTTTCTGACCATGCAACGTTTTTCAGGTTTCAGGCATCTTATAAGCAGGAAAAGGGGGAATTGCTGCCGCCTTTGCTCACTTTTCCTGCAGACCTAAACCAACCTACTAAAACTATGAAAAACCTATTGTTAACCGGGATCAAAAAACACGCCGCCGGAATTATTTTTATAGCCCTATTACTTACCGGTTTATCTGGCTGTGACCCGACCGGCGGTTGCGGCTTTGGCGACGTGAAGCCCGATATTTTACCGTGCAGCACCAGGGTAACGGTTATAACCGCAACCTGCGGAAACGGCGCTTTTCAAAACAAATGGCTGCAACTGGAAAGCGGAGAGATCCTGCAGCCTTTCGAAAATCAAACCGATATTGCCACTATTGAACCAGGGCAGAAGTACCTGATCGGGTACGATCTGATGCGCCGCGATAACCGCTACGATGGCCAGATAAATTGCCTGGCCATGCCCCCGGCAGCCCAGCCAATCCGGTTGTTGTGCATGACTCCGGAAGATGCTACGGCAACCGGAAAGTAATAATTGCAATTTTCTTGGAAGCCTTTCTGGCTATGAAAACTGGTTCTTATAAACAAAAAAGCACTTTCCGCGGAAAGTGCTTTTTTGTTTATGGTTCAGGAGGCATTTTTGATTTTCCAGTTTAAACATTCTTTATTTTTGGCCTTTTTCCAGGGCATCTTCCCGGCTTTGAGAAGGAGAGCCTTGCTCTTTTATCCAGCGGAAAACGGCTTTGGTAGTATCATCGTTCCCATGCTTTACCATGTAAGAAACCAGCAAGATAATGGTGCGGGTCAGATCGTTGTGAAGCATGTTGAGCTGCATCTGCAGATCTTCGTTCAGCACTTTTAATTTTATCTGCTCCAGATTGGCCTGCCGGAAGGCATCTTTGCGGGCGCTTAATTTGCTTACCACTTTCTTTTTGATCTTCCGCAAACGCTCCGGGTCCGGCTTTATCTCCAGAAAAGACTGAATGTACAGGTTTACCAGTTCCTCGAATTTACCCTGGTTGGTCAGGGTTTCCAGTTCTTTCAGAATATTCTTCTTGGCATCCATATCGGGAGCTGCCGGCACAGATCCGGAATTTTTATTTTTCATGCAATTAAAGTTATTATGGTTTACCTGGTTTATCGGTTTGAGAGTTCTTAGGTTGAGCTGCTTTTAAACAAGGCAACAGGAGGGAAGGTTCGGGATATTAATTTATTTGGTGTCAAATTACCTAAAATAAAGGAATAATGATCCGGCTATTTTGAAATGGTATGGTTTCAGGCTGAAAAAGTAGCGAATAGAAATAGCGGGTTTAAAGATAAAGTTGTTATTAAAAGCATTCTTAAAATATAAATCTTTTTATTCCAGGTATATTAAATAATATAAGTCAGTAATGGTTCAGTCAGAATTAAATTTTGATCAATAAAATATAACCGTTCATTAATCAGTGGCAATTATTATTTTTTTCTAAATAGGTTTTAGAGCCCAAAAAGGAAAGGATTTTTTCTATTCAGGCTTAAATTTCCGGGCATTACATTTTCCTTTTTTCTGCATTCAATCATTTTCCTAATAGACTTTAATCATTTATTATCATTCAGAACGAAACCAATTTTACAGACCGAAATATGGCATTATTTCTTTTGGTAAAACGGTAAAAAAATCTAAAGAAAGCGGCGGCCGGAAGCAACAATAAATAAAACCAAAAATCCTTCCCTGATTTTTATGCGTTTCGGAATTATTCTTTCCGGCAATTTTAACCCAACTGAAAATATGAAATTGATTCCCTTTGCTTTTGCTATCCTGTTAGGGCTTACTTCCTGCACCTCCGAATCTTCCGATGGCCGCTTTAAATCTTCGAAAAGAACCGAAAAAGTCAAAGATCAGGTAAATCCCGATACCAAGGCTTCCATAGACAGTGTGGCCAGAACCTCTTCCCGGGGCGATATCGTTTTTCCAGTGCCGGATACCTTAACCCGCTTGCTGTCACAAGAGCGGCCCAACGCTAAAATACCGCCTTTCCCGGATCAGGTAATCACCGATAAACGTTTCCAGGTAAATAATCCGCTTTACCTCACCGGCGATTTTAACGGCGACAAAAACCGCGATTATGCCGTGCAGGTCATGGATAAAGATTCCATCCACATGCTGGCTTATTTGGATTATGCCGGGCAGGCCAAAGAAGTTAAAATTGCTACCTACGCTGCCCAAAAATTGAAACAAGGTTATTATACCCTCTACAAATTAAAGCTTGCTCCCAAAGATTCTGTGGTGATCGATTATAAAACGCAAAAACCAAAACCGCTATCCACCGATGGGGTAGTTATCATGCAGGAAGCCCGGTCTTCTTTGTACCTCCTGCAAAACGGCCGGTTCCTGCCCGTTCAACAGAAGAATTGATCTTAAAAGAAATCCCCAGTTCCCTGCCGGTTCCAGCTTACCGGCAGGGAATTTCTTTTTCTGGCCCTGCCGCAGATTTTTAAAGTACCAGTTGGTAAAGGTCTGATCTTCCGGAATTCTTGATTTTCTATTTCAGGCTTTTGCCGGGAATAGGGGGTGGCGGGCTTTAATTCTGAAAGAAAATACTGCAATACAAAATCCCTGGATTTAACATTTAACCAAACCGGTCCGGACAATTTCCGTTTGACCTACCATTCGAAAATTCCGCGTAAGGCATGAATGTATTATTAATAAACGGACATCCCCGGAAAGGCAGCTTCACGGAAGCGCTGGTTAATGCTTATGCCGCAGGTGCCTGCGAAGCCGGGGTAAACCTTACTACGTTAAGGCTATATGAGCAGGATTTCGACCTGAACGTTACGCATTTTACCCCGGCCAAACAGCAAATGGAGCCGGCAATAATAAATGCGCAGGCGCTTATTAGCCAGGCAGATCACGTGGTATTTGTGTACCCAACCTGGTGGGGAACCATGCCGGCGTTGCTGAAAGGATTTATTGACCGGGTGTTTACTGCCGGCTTTGCCTTCGAAGACATTGAAGGAGGCACCGGTTATGCCCCCCTGTTGCGCGGAAAAACTGCCCAGATCATTACCACCATGGATACCCCGGCCCTGGTTTACCAACTCATCTACCGGGCCCCTGGCCACCACGCCATGCGCAACGCCACGCTGGAGTTCTGCGGCTTCGATATGTCCCGCACCCTGCGTTTCGGGCCGGTAAAAGATTCGGATGTCGGCCAGCGGCAGAAGTGGCTGCATACCGTGCAAAAAGAAGGCCTGAAGCTCCGCAACGGATCATTACCTTCCTGGAACCGCTTCACCAACAAAACAATTACCTGGCTGAAAGCTATCCGGCTGCAGTTCTATCCCATGACCTGCCTGGCCTACGCCACCGGCGCTTTTGCCGCCGACCTGATGGGTTACGGGTTTAATTTAACAATTTTCTGGATCGGTTACCTTTGGCTTTTTTTGCTGGAATTGGCCACCGTGCTATCCAATGATTATCTGGATTACCAATCTGATGCGAAGAACAAATTTTTCAGCCCTTTTACCGGCGGGTCGCGGGTGCTGGTAGACAAGCTGCTCAGTTTCCGGGAGGTGAAGCTGGGAATATTAATTTCGTTGGGGCTTTCTTTTCTGGTTTTAGCGTATCTTTTAAGTCAGGTTCCTGTGGCGCTGCCGGAAGTGCTGCTAACCTGCGGGATACTTTTCGTGCTAGCAATGGGTTATACGGTGCCGCCATTGCGCCTTTCTTACCGCGGGCTGGGGGAAATAACCGTGGGGCTTACGCATAGTTTCCTGGTAGTGCTTTGCGGTTACCTTTTTCAGGGCGGGCCGGTTACCGATGCGGCTCCCTGGCTCTTAAGCCTGCCCATGTTTTTTGCGGTGCTGCCATCCATTATCCTTTCCGGCTCCCCGGATTATGAAGCCGATAAAGCCGCCGGGAAACGCACGCTGGCGGTGCGGTTCGGGAAAAGAGGAGCGGCCCGGCTGGCGCTTATTTTTACCTGGGTGGCTGCCGTTATTGTTATTGTTTTAACGGTTACCGATCCGGTACCGCCCACTTTTCATTACTTGGCTTTTCCCGTAATTATCCATGCCGCTTACCTGTGCTACCGTTTGTACCGTTACCTCCAACACCCAAACCCAAAATCCCGGATCGATTCGCTGATGGTGGTTGCGTTAACCTACCTGATCTGGTTTGCGCTTATTCCGGTGATTAATTTGTGGTAGGTCGAGTTTGAATGAGTATTAAAAAGCTACTGCGTTTTTTATTTAATGCTGAAGATTCATTCCTGGTGTTTTTTCCGGCGTTAAACATTGAAAAAGATGTGGCGGAAAAGGGTTTAGACATCCTGGAAAGTTGCCTCTGATACTTTAAAAGCAATTTCATTTTGAATATTTTCTGAAAGCGCAAATAGTATGGGAAATAAAAAATCCCGCAAGTTCATTTTCTGAATTTGCGGGATTTTTGGTTTTTGGAATCCGACTTATTTACCTGAAAAGTATAGCATTTTATTGCTGCATTTTTGCGCCGAAAGAATTACATATCCGGAAATATCAGAATTATTCCTTGCTGAAAATTTTCTTCCGATGGTTCAATCCCCAGTCTTTTAAATTATAGATAATCGGGGTCAAGGTTTCTGCATAGGGTTCTGATTTATACAAGATCTTAACCGGGTAATCATCAATTACCACGCGTTTGATCAGTTGGTGTTGTTCGAGCTCTTTTAGTTCTTTGGCCAAAACCTTCGGGGTAATGCCGGGTATACTCTCCTGGATATCGGTAAACCGTTCATTTCCCACCGAAACAGAAATGATTATAGGCAGTTTCCATTTTCCGTTTATCACGTCAAGCGCATCCCTAACCGGCTTTATCGTGTCCAGGCAATCGCAGTGTACCTTTTTTGCAGCCATAATATTAGTTTATGATATTCCACTTTCCTTTAGGAAAGTACTATACAAAGGAAAGTATAAAATGCTAATTTTGCAAAGCGTTAAACAACTGAAGAAATTCAAATGCTTCCCGCGCTTTACAGTAATAATTAACTGAACATTACACTTAATCAGAATATCATGAAAATAGGAATAATAGGCACCGGCGCTATTGGCGGAACGCTTGCAAAGAAACTGGCGGCAGCCGGATATCAGGTTAAAGTAACCAATACGCAGGAGCCGCAAACGTTGGCTGCAATAGCGAAAGAACTGGGAGCTACACCTGCCAGCATGGAGGAAGTAGTAAAAGATGTGGAGGTGATTATATTCTCAATGCCTTTCATGGCTTATAAAGACCTGCCGAAAAACTTACTTCAGGATGTACCACAGGAAGTCATTATTATGGATACTTCCAATTATTACCCTTTCCGGGATGGTGAACTCCCTGGCTTTAAAGGTAAGACGGAAAGTGAATACATTTCTGAAATCCTGGGAAGACCGGTTATCAAAGTATTCAACAATATACTGGAACACACCCTGAAGCATAATGGCAAATCATCTGGGGAGGAAGGAAGAATTGCTATATCGGTAGCAGGCAATAACGAGGCTCATAAAAAAGTAGCAGCTGAATTGGTTGATGTGCTAGGTTTTGACACAGTGGATACTGGAAGTTTGGCTGAATCCTGGAGGCAAGAACCGGGTACTCCCGCCTATTGTACCGAACTGAATGCAGCAGAATTAAAGCAAGCGCTTGCTTCAGCTGAAAAGGGAAAAGCTCCTGCCGTAAGGGACTTTATAATAAATAAATTTCAGAATTTTAATCCCTTTCCTTCTCACGATGAAATGGTTGCTTTAAATCGTTCCGCTGCCGCTTTAAATCCTGAAAATTTATAAAGACGTTTAAATGTTTACTTTCTTTCTTTTGGATGAAGCTGAAAGTAATGTAAAATAAAAATCCCGCAAGTTCAGTTTCTGAAGTTGCGGGATTTTTTGGTTTTAATTATTTGTTTTTAAATAATAATTCTTCAAGATTTTGGGACTTAGATTTATGTTTTTCAATTAAATAGTTCCTGACTTCAAGCAGCCTTTCTAAATAATTTTTAGATAACCATCCCTCTCCATTGTATAAGTCTTGAAAGAAAGGTGTTGTTGTTTTTAAATCGTTTACTAATACACCAAAATTGGGTTCTTTTTGATAAATTTCTTCAAGTTTATCTTTCAATTCTTTTCTGTAATTTAATATTGGGGGTGCTAAGTCATTAAACTTAGCAATTTCATATAATGCGAAGCGGGTAACATAAAAGTCTTTAGAATTATTGATTGAAGCTGAAAGAGTAATGGGGGAGTCTGGACGGCTATTATCAATTTTAATATCTCTATAATTTTTTTTCAAGAACTTTAAAAGTTGAGTTCTTCCAACTTTCTTTTTTAATTCTATTTCGTTAAATAAATTATTTAGATAAGGTAAAATAAACTCTTCTTCGAAGTAGTCTGGATCCATTTCATAAATAAGCTTATAAATATTGTCTTGAGAAAAATTCTTAATATATTTTGTTAATAGTCTTATCCTAATTTTAGGTTCAGAAGTAACAATAAACTTTGCAACAAAATATTCTTGAAAAGACCTATGAGTAAATACAAGAAATAATCCATCTTGGATTAAGATGCATATTGACTGTAATAAGTCTTCTAAAAAGTCAGTGCTATTAAAATTTAAGTTTGTTAAAATTTTAGCTTTATTTATATACTCTAATGCTTGGTTTTTAGAAAATTCAAATTTTCTGTCATCATAAGTTTGTATACAAAATGAACTAAGAACTTTTTGAAATTCTTGAATATCAAGATTGGTTTCTTTAACTCTTTTATAAGCACCTTTTAAAGCATCATGCCTTTGAAATAAGGCTTCATATGCTTGATTATAAAATATACTTAATTTATTGGGGATATCAGCACTGTACCCATAAGTTAATAACATTATTGATAGCAAGAGAGGGTTAGATAAAAAGGATTGGTGCTTAACATATAAATCCTTTTGAAGATCATTAATAAATTTTTTCTTTACTTCTTCATCTGCTGGTAATTTTTTGACTAATTCAATACTATTTTCTAAAGATAATGGTAAAATTTGATAGCTACTAAAAGAAGATAATTCTGAAATTCGGTCATCAGGTCTGCTAGTAATTATTATATTACATTTATAAAATCTTTTATTAAATGATTCTATAGCTTTTACTAATTCAACTCTATCATCGGATCTAACTTCATCCAAGCCATCAAGGAGTAATATATAATGTCCAGCTTCTAAAGATTTTTCAAAATATTCATCATCTAAGTCTAGCCCAAAATCTTTTAAAGATTTGTGTAAATAATCTTTAAAGTTTGTTTCACCTTGGTTTAGATTTCTTAGTTCTAAGAAAACAGGGATTTTATTATAATTCTTAATTGCATCTATTAGCAAATGACGTAAAAAAATCGATTTTCCTGAACCACCGCTTCCAGTAATAATTGAATATTCATTTATTTCCAGTATATCTTTCAAATCAGCCTTTTCAATTTTTTTTCTTGAATTTCCTATTCCAGCTGGAATGTAAAAGGAATATAAAGGCTGGGGTTCATCCCGGATAAAAAACGATCGAGTTTTCCCAAATCTCTCAGCAATTGTTTTTAAATAGTTTTTGTATTTGGTTTTAAGAACTAGTTGAAGGTTATCACTCCCTTTCTTTAAAATTGATTTACTTGTGGTTAACCCGAATTTTAAAAGATCATCGAGTTTACTACTAATAAATTCAGCGATAATTTTATTATAGTCAATTTGCTCACTCATAAGGCTAAGGAAGGATTTTTAGCAATATATAAATTCTATTTATTTATTGCCTTTAAACTATGTTTTATCTAAGGTGAAAATTCCCCCTCCCTGCAATCAATCACCCCCAAAACTGACATCCGTCATATTTCCCCATCGGCCCCGAAAGTAATTTTGTAATGTTGGCTAAAGGCATTACCGGCTTAGCAAAACGGTACGGCAACGTGCTGAAAAACCCGGGTGGGTGCCTTTAGACCAACGCTAAATTCAAAATAGCTTCGGCCATGAACATTATTTTCCTTTTGATCTGCGTCAGTTTAACCGTTGCGCTGCTGTTCCTGGGGGCGTTCCTGTGGGCTGTACGCTCCGGCCAGTACGAAGATGATTATACCCCTTCGGTCCGGATGCTCTTCGACCAGGAATTAACCCATAAAAATTCAACCTTAAATTCAACTTCAAAACCAAAAGCCGACACCGCACATGTTAACTGAAGTATTAGAACCAAAACCCGCGGTTTCTGGTGGTAAGATCCGGGAAAGGATCAACACCATCGAAACCTTTTACTACGACAATAAGATCGTCCGCAATTTTGCCTGTGCCACCATTTTCTGGGGCCTGGCCGGTATGCTCATCGGCGTAATAATTGCCTTTCAGCTGGCCCGCCCGGAATTGAACATGGGTACCCAGTACACCACTTTTGGCCGGATCCGGCCGCTTGCACACCAATGCCGTAATTTTTGCCTTTGTGGGTAACGGTATTTTTATGGGCGTTTATTACTCTCTGCAGCGCTTGCTCAAAGCCCGGATGTATTCCGATGTATTGAGCAAGATCCACTTCTGGGGCTGGCAGCTGATTATTTGGCGGCGGTAATTACCCTGCCATTAGGTTACACCACTTCCAAAGAATACGCCGAACTGGAATGGCCGATCGATATTGCCATTACGCTTATCTGGGTGGTTTTTGGCTGGAACATGTTTGGTACCATTGCCAAACGCCGTGAGCGCCACATGTACGTAGGGCATTTGGTTTTACATTGCTACTTTCCTAACCGTTGCCGTATTGCACATTGTTAACTCCTTCGAAATTCCGGTAACGTTTATGAAAAGCTATTCGGGTTACGCCGGGGTGCAGGATGCGCTGGTGCAGTGGTGGTATGGCCACAACGCGGTTGCATTCTTCTTAACTACGCCTTACCTGGGCATGATGTACTACTTCCTGCCCAAGGCTGCTAATCGTCCGGTTTATTCGTATCGCTTATCTATTATTCACTTCTGGTCGCTGATCTTTATTTATATCTGGGCCGGTCCGCACCACTTATTATACACCGCTTTACCGGATTGGGCACAGTCTTTAGGTGTAGTTTTCTCGATCATGCTGATCGCTCCAAGCTGGGGTGGTATGATCAACGGTTTGTTAACCCTGCGTGGCGCCTGGGACAGGGTGCGCGAAGAGCCGGTACTGAAATTCATGGTAGTGGCAATTACCGCTTACGGTATGGCAACTTTCGAAGGCCCGATGCTTTCCCTGAAAAACGTAAACGCCATTGCTCACTTTACCGACTGGATTGTAGCCCACGTACACGTTGGCGCCCTGGGCTGGAATGGTTTCTTAACCTTCGGAATTTTGTACTGGTTAATACCGCGCATATTCCAGACCAAACTTATACTCTAAAAAACTGGCCAATGCGCACTTCTGGTTAGGCACCTTGGGTATCTTGTTCTACGCCATCCCAATGTACTGGGCAGGTTTTACCCAAGGCTTAATGTGGAAACAGTTCGGCGAAGGGGCATGCTGCAATATCCAAACTTCCTGGAAACTGTGTTGCAGATTGTACCAATGTATTACCTGCGCGGTATTGGTGGGATTTTGTACCTGGCTGGTGCTTTCATCATGGTGTACAACATCGTATAAAACTGCCAAAAAGGGCGATCTTATTAGCCAACGAAGAAGCCCAAGCTGCTCCATTATTGCCGGCCTCTGCAAAGGAGCACCACGATGGCCACTGGCACCGCTGGATTGAGCGACGCCTATTCCAGATGGCCATCTGGGCAACCGTTGCCATCTTGATTGGTGGTCTGGTAGAAATGGTGCCGACTTTCCTGATCGACTCTAACGTGCCGACCATTGCAGCTGTGAAACCTTATACTTCACTGGAATTACAGGGCCGCGATCTGTACATTAAAGAAGGTTGCGTGAACTGCCACACCCAGATGATCCGGCCGTTCCGTTCCGAAACCGAACGCTACGGCGAATATTCCAAAGCCGGTGAATTCGTGTACGACCGTCCGTTCCTGTGGGGCTCTAAACGTACCGGTCCGGATTTGCACCGCATAGGTCGGAAGTATCCGCACACCTGGCACTACCACCACATGATGGACCCAACCAGCATGTCGCCGGGTTCTATTATGCCGGCTTACCCGTGGCTCTTCGACCAGGATCTGGATATGTCTGATACCGAAGCCAAAATCAAAGCCATGCAGACCATGGGTGTTCCATACGAAGCCGGTTACGCTCAAAAAGCCAACGCCGACCTTATGAAGCAAGCCAAAGAAATATCGGCAGAACTGGCCAAAGAAGGCATTGAAGTAAAACCCGAAAAAGAGATCGTAGCCCTGATTGCTTACCTGCAACGCCTGGGTACTGATATTAAAGTAAAAGAAGACCAGGTTCGATAGTTCGATTATTCGATGTTCGATTGTTCGATGTTCCAAAGTTCGAAAAAAGGCAAATCCTTAACCCCGGTCTGTGCCCTCACAGACCGGAGCAGGGAAGCCCAAAAACGGAAGGGTTAACACCCCAAAAAGTCGAAAATTCGAACATCGAAAATTCGAACCTACGAAACAAAAGTCGAACTACGAAAATTCGAAAAATCCTGACCATAAACAACGAAATAAAATGTATAAGAATGTATTACAGAGCATCACCGGCATCGAAATTTTCCCGATGATCTCCTTTATAATCTTCTTTGTTTTTTTCCTGGGGCTGCTACTGTATGTAGTGCTCTCAGATAAAAACCACCTGGCAACCATGTCTGAGTTGCCGCTGCAAAACGAAAACGAACCCCAGGCAGGAAAGGAACTACTACTATGATCCGGTTAAAAAGAATACTGCTGGCAGCTGTAACGATAAGTTCTATCGGAATTTACAGCGCCGAAGGCCAGGTTGATGGCAAAGCAATTTTCGAAGCCAACTGCAAAGCCTGCCACGATATTAAAACCGATGTGGTAGGCCCGGCACTGAAAGATGTAGACAAACGCCGCGATCCGAAGTGGATCCGGGAATTTGTGAAGAATTCTCAGAAAATGGTGCAGGCCGGCGACAAAGAGGCAGTAGCTGTGTTTGAGAAATTCAACAAAGTGCCCATGCCTGCTTTTGAAAGCAGCCTGAAAAATGAAGACATCGATGCGGTGGTTGCCTACATCAAAGCGGAAAGCGAAGCTCCGGCCGTTGCCGAAGTAGTTACGCCGCCCGTTGATCCGGGGAAAGATAAAGTTACCCCTGAAAAAGGTGGCTTCGATCTGAAAACCATTCCGGCTACCGAACTCCTGACCGGGGTGGTACTGGCCTTCTTTTTACTGCTGATGGTGGCGGTGTTGGTAATGACCTTTATAGCGATGCTGCCGGTGCTGGCAATATTTTACAACCGGCCCGAAAATGCGGATCTGCCGATGGCAAAAGTGGTAAACCTGCTTCGCGGCGATACCAAAGCCATTGTAGGCGAACACAAAGATATCCTGATAGAGGACCACAACTACGACGGCATCCATGAATTCGACAATGACCTGCCACCCTGGTGGAAATACTCTTTCTACGCGACCATAATTTTCGGGGTGGTCTACCTGCTGCACTACCATGTGCTGGACACCGGTAAATTACAAACCGCCGAATACGAAATGGAAATTCAGCAGGCAGCCCTGATCAGCGCCAACGAAGTAAGCGACCCGAATGCAAAAACGGATTTCAAAGTGCTTACCGCGGCGCCGGCTATTGAAAGCGGGAAAACCCTTTATGCTCAGAATTGCGCGGCCTGCCACGGAAAAGAAGGCGAAGGTACCGTTGGACCAAACCTGACCGATGAATACTGGCTGCACGGCGGCGATGTAAACGATCTATTCAGGACCATTAAGTTCGGGGTAACCAGCAAAGGCATGGTAGCCTGGGATAAAAAACTCAGCAAAGACCAGATCCTGGAAGTTTCCAGCTACATCCTGAGTCTGCAGGGCAGCAAACCGGCCAACGGCAAAGCCCCCCAGGGTGAAAAGTTTGAAGCGAAAAAGTAAGTACGAATTTAGAAATTAGAAATTAATTTCTCATAAGCTGTCAGGTGGTAACACTTGGCAGCTTTTTGTTTTTTAAGGACAAATTAATTGCTGAGAAAAGTCCGCCTTTTGCGCGGGAAGTAAGAGCCCCGGAGAATTATTGAAGATTCTCCCCTCAAGGGGAGTCAGAGGGGTGTTTACTCTATCCGAAAATATAGCCTTTTGTGCAGACACCCCTCCAGCTCCCCTCAAGGGGAGAGTTGGTTACTTGAAAACCTTGCTCCCTTGCTCTTTCGGATTTGTAATCCGAAAGTAAATAGCCGCGGATTTGTAATCCGCATTAATAGCAGAAGTGTTTTATCGCAGTCAAGCGGATTGCAAATCCCCAGCTCAAAAGTTCCGGATTACAAATCCGGAACAGCAAGATATTCCTCAACTCCTGAATCCTAACTCCTGACTCCCAAAAAACATGACGAAATGCATTTTGCAGGTTGATCGTCAACATTCCGTTTCCGGTAAAACAACCCGAACTTTGTAAGTGAAAAAAGGAAAAATTCCTGCTTTTCATTTAATAAGAATTACAAGTGAGGAGATAACTCCTAATTCTTAATTCCTAATTCTCAATTCTCAATAAAATCTCGCCTCCGGAGCGCACACCCGGAATGTGAAAATGAGTAAAATAGCAACAGATACCGAAGCATATCGGGATACGATATCAACGGTAGATAAAGATGGAAAAAGGGTATGGGTTTACCCTAAAAAACCCAAAGGGAAACTTTACAATTACCGGAAATGGGTAAGCTATGGTTTTCTGACTTTGCTTTTTGCCGGGCCTTTTTTGAAAATTAACGGCCTGCCCGTGTTAATGCTGAACCTGGTGGAGCGGAAATTCATAATTTTCGGTATGATCTTCTGGCCGCAGGATTTTTTTATTCTGGTGTTGGGCTTTCTGGCTTTTGTGGTTTTTATTATCCTGTTTACCATTGTATATGGCCGGGTCTTCTGCGGCTGGATCTGCCCGCAAACCATCTTTCTGGAAATGGTTTTCCGTAGAATTGAATACTGGATTGAAGGCGATAATACCAAACAAAAAGCCCTGGACCGGGCCGACTGGAACTTTGAAAAGATCTGGAAGAAAGCTGCCAAACACAGCATTTTCGTCTTGATCTCCTTTATCATCGCCAATACCCTTTTGGCCTATATAATTGGAGTAGAAAAGCTGCAGGAAATTGTTACAGATAATCCGAAAGACCACCTGGGCGGGCTTGCTTCTATGGCCGTTTTTACGGGAATTTTTTACTGGGTCTTTTCCAGTTTCCGGGAGCAGGTCTGTACCATTGTTTGTCCTTACGGCAGGCTGCAGGGCGTAATGCTCGATAAGAAAAGTATTGTAGTAGCCTATGATTACGGACGGGGCGAACCGCGGGAAAAACTTCACAAAAATAAGGTCCGCACCGTAGGCGATTGCATAGACTGTAATCAATGCGTGCAGGTTTGCCCTACCGGGATCGATATCCGGAATGGCACGCAGTTGGAATGCATCAACTGTACTGCCTGCATCGATGCCTGCAACAGCATCATGGACCTGATAAACAAACCGCAGGGTTTGATCCGGCTTGCCTCGGAAGAAGAAATTGCGGAGAAAAAAACTTTCCGGTTTACCGCCCGCATGCGGGCCTACACCGCCATCCTGGTAATTTTAATGGGAGTTTTTGTAACGCTGCTGGTTACCCGCAAAAACATCGATGCCACAATTCTGCGCACCCCTGGCATGATGTATCAGAAAAAAGAGAACGGCAATATCAGCAACCTTTACAATATTAGCCTTATCAATAAAACGAATAAAGCGTACCCGGTAACCCTCAAACTTATCGAGCCGAAAGGGGAGATTAGAATGATCCGCAGTGGCCTAACCTTACCGGAGCAGGGCATTACCGAAGGAGTTTTCTTTGCCGAAATTCCCAGAGAAAACCTGCCAAAAATTAATACCGAGATAAAGATCGGGGTTTACAGCCAAGGAGAATTGATCACCACCAAAACCACCAAATTCCTAGGGCCGGGGAATTGATAATTGTTAATTGTTGATTGTTTATTATTTATTGCTAACTGGGACTAACGTAAGAGGGGCTTTTTGCCTGCCGTTATTTTAGCATGAACCACATTTAATTTCAGCGTCATCTCGACGATAGGAGAGATCTCCGGAGGAAGGCAGTAAAGCCTGAATAAATGGTAGTACAAACGCCATTGGATCTCTCCCTGCGGTCGGGATGTGCTAGGGGTTAGAAACGATCAAAACATGACCAATTACCTTTTTCCACCTGACCAAACGCATTTCTATTCAATGCAATAAACCGGAATTTTGTAACGGTTGCCACAATTAACAATCAGCAATCAACAATTTTTCAAATTCATTTACCGCACAAAATGAATACCGCACAAACAAAAAAAAGCACCATTATCTGGTGGCCCCGGCTCATCATTCTGGGCTATATTCTGTTTATCGCTTATATCGGCAACTTTGTAAGAATGGCCATGCAATCTGATGTAGACCTAGTAAGCAAGGATTATTACCAAAAAGAAATCGCCTACCAGGACCACATTAATACGGTTACCCAAACTAAAGAAAATAAAGCCGGCATTCAGGTTACCTTAGCCGAAGCCGCCGGCCAGTTGGTTATTGCTTTCCCGGAATTTTACCAAGGGCAGCAGGTTGCCGGAGCCGTGAAATTCTTCCGGCCATCCAATGCCAAACTGGATTTTGAAATACCACTTAACCTGAACGAAGCCCGGCAACAATTTATCCCGATTGAAAAACTGGAAAAGGGTTTCTGGAAAGTGCAGGTAAGCAGCACCGTAAACGGTAAAAGCTTTTTCACCGAACAAACAATTACGCTGAAATAAGAATCCTGAGATAGGAAATAAAAATCATTTTCAAATTTCCTGAATAATACATTAGCACATTAAAAAATTAGCACCTTAAAGATGTTGTGGGCAGGATTTTTATTCGGTATTTTAGGAAGCTTCCATTGCGTAGGGATGTGCGGCCCGATTGCAATGGCGTTGCCAATTGGCAGGGGAGCAGGCTGGCAATTTATTGCTGGCCGCCTCCTGTACAATGGTGGCCGCATCTTAACGTATGCTTTGCTGGGCGGCCTGGCCGGTATTTTTGGTAAATCCTTACAATTAGCCGGGTTTCAGCAAACCGTTTCCATTGTGTCCGGAGTGCTTATCTTAGCTTTGGTGGTGCTCCCGCATTTCGGGGGCGAAAAATTCGGTAAACTGATCGGCTTCGATAAAGTCTTAAATAAAGTGCGCCAGTTAATGGCCCGGCAATTTCAGAAATCTTCAGCGGCATCACTGGGTGTAATTGGCATGCTGAACGGGATTTTACCCTGCGGATTTGTTTATATAGCCCTTGCCGGCGCCGTGAGTGTACCAACCATTGGCGGAAGTATGTTATACATGGCTTTATTCGGGTTGGGTACTTTTCCGCTCATGTTTATTTTATCGCTTTCCGGTAAATTACTAAAACCAGATCTCCGGCGGTTCTTCAACAAAGCTGTTCCCTATGCCGCTACGTTTATGGCGGTGATCTTCATTTTACGTGGCCTGGATCTGGGCATTCCTTACCTCAGCCCGAAGGTTATTAAAACCGCAGAAAAAACGGAAATGGCTTGTTGTAAAAAACCGGCCAAATCTGTTTTAGGGAACGGCACTTTTTGAAAACTTACGCACTACCGGCCTTCTGATTATCACCAAAACAATAAATTCTACCGCACATGAAAAAGATCTTAGTACTTACCGACCTTACCGAAAAAAGCGTAAATGCTTACCGGTACGCGGTTGAACTGGCGTGCCAGGTTAAAGCCGATGTTTTGCTGTTATTCAGCGCCGGCGCACCAATTACCCAAACTGCCCGCATGCAATATTCACAGATGCTGCACAGTTTTGCCAAACGTCATGCCTGCAGTTCCCGGATCAAAGAAAATCCAAACCATACAGAGTGTTTAATAATGGACAATGCCTGGTCGGAAGCACTTTACCAGGTTTTAACCCTACACCATCCGGATTTGATTATTGCTTCCTCCCACCTCTTAAATAATCTGGAAAAGGATTCAGAAATTATTGACTTCAGAATTTTTGAACAAAGCCCCGTTTTATGGGTACCGGAAAATGCTACTTACCAGCCTTTGAAAAATCTGGTTTTTGTAACGGATTTCACCGATCAGGATCCAGCCGTTATTGAAAAGATCAACCACCTGGTTACAACCTTAAATACCAACTTAACGCTGCTCCATTTTTACCCGCAAACCGACCGGAAACGCTTGGCTGAAATTAAAAAAGAAGGACTCCGGCTTCAGCAAAAATTTGGAATTGTATCTTGCGGTTTTAAGTTAATTGAAGACGAAGACCTGATAGAAGGTTTGCAGGATTATGCAGAAAAGAACCCGGTAGATCTGTTTATTTTAGGAACCCGCGATTCGCATTTAGCGCATCAATATTTTCTGCCGGTTTATCGTAAAACCAATACCTGCCAGACCGAAATACCGCTTTTAAATTTATACCAGGAAAAAAATAAGCCCTGCGCCGGCAACTGCTTGCATTGCCGGGTTTCCGATCGTGAAGTTTCTACAATGCAACAATAAAAATCATTGGTAATTATTCTGAAGGAGATAAAAAAACGGTAGGGAATTACCTCCAAAAAGTGAAATTTAAAAGAGCTTCCCCAAACTAATCAAAGCCATAATTCTTTAAAAGCAGTTATTCGGACCAAAGGAAATACCTTTGTTGGATAACTGCTTTTACGTTTTTAATAGTTCTAACAAAAAGTTAATATTCAGGTAATTATAAAAACCGGATTTAACCAATCCGGGAAATGGCTGTATCCGGTTTTATACTTATTTGCCTCCGTATAAATTAGGAATACTGGAATTAAGCTGGTAACTTACAAAGCGTCTGAGATAATACCTGAATATTGTATTGTTTCTGATTCAGATCTGCAAAGATTTTTATCGCTTAATTAAATTGCCAGCTTTATTATTACCTTAAAAGCTTGTCGGTCTCTCATTTCCAGGGTAAAAAAATATCAGTTGATTTTATGAATATATTGCCCAAAGAAATAAATCCGATGAAGGAAAGTGTAGAACGGTATCAAAACCTTATAGAAGCAAGTTCCGATCCTTTAATTACCTTAAACCCTAAAGGTAAAATTACCGATACCAACCAGGCTACAGTTAAGGTAACCGGTATTTCCCGGGAAAACCTGATCGGGTCAGATTTCTTTCAATATTTTACCGAACCTAAAAAAGCCAAAGAAGCTTTTCAGCAGGTTTTTTCAGATGGTTACGTTATCGATTATTGCCTGATTATTCGTCATAAAGATGGTGGTTTATCTAACTTGCTTTTTAACGGTTCGGTTTATAAAGATGCCCGCGGAAAAGTTTTAGGCCTGGTAGCCAGTATGCGCGAAATTGTAAAGTTCCAAAAAAGCTATCCGGACCTGCTAATTACCGAAGAGCAGATTGGCCATCTGGCCGCCATCGTGGAATCTTCTGACGATGCAATAATCAGCAAGTCGCTGGATGGGACCATAAAAAGCTGGAACAAAGCTGCTGAGAAAATTTTCGGGTACACGTTCAAAGAGACCATCGGCAAACATGTTTCTTTAATTATTCCAAAAGAATACCTGGCAGAGGAAAAAGAAATAGTAGGTAAGATCCTTAATAACGAAACGCTGGAGCATTACGAAACGGTTAGAAAAAGGAAAAATGGCGAACACTTCCCGGTTTCCCTCACCGTTTCGCCTTTAAAAGATCAGAAAGGAAATATTATTGGGGTATCTAAAATTGCCCGCGATATTACCGAAAAGAAAAAAGCTACCTATGCCCGCAGTCTGATCGAAGCCAGCCTGGACCCCCTGGTTACCATTAGCACCAGTGGCAAAATAATGGATTTTAACGAAGCCTTAACCCTCATTACCGGCTGTACCCGTGAAAGACTTAAGGGGTCCGATTTTTTTAGTTATTTCACCCAGCCCCAAAAAGCCCGCGAAGTTTATCAGGATATTTTTGCCAAAGGTTCCGTTGCCGATTCGCCCCTTACCTTACTGCACGCTAATGGCAAACATACCGATGTGTTATTTAACGGGTCCGTTTATAAAGACGATAACGGCCAGGTATTAGGTGCGGTAGTAGTGGCCAGAGATATTGCTGAACAAAAATGGGCGTCCGAACTTCGGAATGTAAACAAAGAACTGGCCTTTCAGAACCTGGAAAAAGAAAAGCGGGCCGATGAACTGGTCATTGCTAATAAGGAGCTGGCATTTCAGAATAGAGAAAAAGAAAACCGGGCCAATGAATTAGGGGTAGCTAACAAAGAGCTTGCTTTTCAGAACGATGAAAAGGAAAAACGGTCTGATGAATTAATTATCGCTAACAAAGAACTGGCCTTTCAGAATAATGAAAAAGAAAAACGGGCCGATGAATTAAGCCTGGCCAATATCGAACTGGCATTTCAAAACAAAGAGAAAGGAAAACGGGCCGATGAATTAGGTATTGCTAATAAAGAACTGGCTTTTCAACACGGCGAAAAAGAAAAACGCGCCCAGGAATTAGGAGTTGCCAATAAGGAGCTGGCATTTCAGAATAATGAAAAAGAAAAACGGGCGGCGGAATTAGCTGTGGCTAACACCGAGCTGGCTTTCCAGAATGATGAAAAGGAGAAACGCGCGGCGGAGTTAGGAATAGCCAACACCGAACTTGCTTTTCAGAATAATGAAAAAGAAAAAAGAGCGGCCGAATTAATTATAGCTAACAAAGAGCTGGCCTTCCAGAACGATGAAAAAGTAAAGCGGGCCGCTGAGCTGCGGGTAGCCAATTATGCCCGGGGCTTAATTGAAGCCAGCCGCGACCCGTTGGTTACCATAAGCCCCGAAGGAAAAATTACCGATACCAACGAAGCAACCGTTAAAATTACCGGAATAAAAAGAAAGAAGCTGATCGGCTCCGATTTCTTCGATTATTTTACGGAGCCGCAAATGGCCCGGGAAGTTTACCAGGAAGTATTTGCCAAAGGTTCCGTAGCCGATTCGCCGCTCACGCTGCGGCATAAAGGCGGCAAACTTACCGATGTGTTGTTTAACGGTTCTGTATATAAAAACGATCAGGGCGAAGTTTTGGGCGTAGTAATTGTAGCCCGGGATGTAACCGATCAGAAAAGAATTGCCACCGAATTAAACGAAGCCCGGCTAAGCGCGGAACGGGCAACTGCCCTGGCGGAAGAAGCCAAAAAGAAAGCGGAAAGCGCTACAGAAATTGCCGAAGACGCGGTTAAATCCAAGCAGCAATTCCTGTCTAATATGAGCCATGAGATCCGCACGCCGATGAGTGCGATTATAGGTTTTACCAAAGTACTTTTAAAGACCGAACTTACTGCCAAGCAAAGAGAATATTTAGACGCCATTAAAACCAGCGGCGATGCCCTGATCGTGCTGATCAACGATATTCTGGACCTGGCTAAAGTAGATGCCGGGAAGATGGTATTTGAGCAAACGCCGTTCAAAATGGCTGCTTCAATTTCTGCCATGCTGCATTTATTCGAAACCAAGATCCAGGAAAAAAACCTGGAACTGGTAAAGGAATACGACAGCAATATTCCGGAAGTGCTGGTAGGCGATCCGGTACGGTTGCACCAGATCATTCTGAACCTGGTGAGCAATGCCGTTAAATTCACTACCAACGGCAAAATAACCGTTAAGGTCCGGATGCTGGTGCAGGACGATGAAAAAGTGATTATTGAATTCTCCGTAACCGATACCGGCATTGGAATAGAACCCAGCAAACAGGCCCGGATCTTCGACGATTTTCAGCAGGCTACCAGCGGAACCTCCCGGCTTTATGGCGGTACGGGCCTGGGGTTGGCTATTGTGAAAAACCTGGTAGAACCACAGGGCGGCACCATTACCGTTCAGAGTAAGGTAGGAGAGGGCTCTACTTTTAGTTTTATTCTGGCCTTTAAGAAAACCAAAGAAAGCGTAGATGTTGAATCCGGCCTGGAAGTAGAATTGCAATCAGGGTTTAAAAATGTAAGGATCCTGGTTGTGGAGGATATTGCTTTAAACCAATTATTACTGAAAACCCTATTGGAGGAATTCGGCTTTAAAATGGATGTGGCAGCCAATGGAAAAATTGCTATTGAAAAGCTTCGTAATTTTAAATACGACATTATTTTAATGGATCTTCAGATGCCGGTAATGAACGGGTTTGAAACCACGGAATACATCCGGAATAAACTGAATTTGAACATCCCTATTATTGCCCTGACTGCCGACGTTACTACCGTAGACGTAGAGAAATGCAAGGCGGTGGGTATGAACGATTATATCTCTAAACCGATAGACGATAAGTTATTATATAATAAGATCATCAAATATCTGAAAAGACCAAATGAAGGTAACAGACAGATACTTAAAAATGCCCAGGACCTTCAAACCCGGCAGATAAAATGCGTAAACTTTGAATATTTAAAGCGCATTACTAAGAATGATTCCCGCATGGTGCAGATGATCAAGCTTTACCTGCAGGAGATCCCTCAGTTGGTAAAAGCCATGAAACAGGCCATTAAAGAAAAGGATTGGGAAACCCTGAAAATTTCTACGCATTCTATTGTTCCAACGTTTGCCACCATGGGCATAAACCCGGAATTTGAAGACATTGCCAAAACCATTCAAACCATGGCCGGAAATCTGATCTCTACTTCGGCCGGCAATAAAGTAACCCCGGAAACAATGAAGATCTTCGACTCTTTGTTCCTGAAAATAGAAACGGTCTGCAACCTGGCCGCTAAAGAACTGGAAGAAGAACTCCTGGAGCTGGCCAAAACCGTAAAAGCCTGATAATTAAAAAACCAGCCCGGAACAGGGCTGGTTTTTTAATGAATATTGTACAAAAAGATCGTTCGGTATCGCCGGTTGGCAATTGCTAAAAAAGCCCAACGGTGCCGCCTACCCAGTCGAAATCGCGGTTAAAATCTACCCCAATCATTTTGCCGCGGCTTAACCTTACCAGGTTAATGGCCAGGGTTGGTTCTTCGTCTTCATCCGGCCACAAATACATTAGCCTTACTTCGCATTTTACATTGCCGTCCAACGATTGGATCACCGGTTCGTAAACCACTTTTTCCTGCAGGATCCAGTTTTCCGGGTCTTCTATGGCTAAAATATCAGATTCCAGTACGTCTACTTTAACGCCCTGACCGGCAAAAGAAAAGAGTGGTTTAAGCACGTAATTCTCCAGATCGGCGGGCAGGTTAGGTAATTCAGAAAGGAAATAGGTTTTGGGCACAAACTCACTTACCAGAAAAGGCATGGTATATTTGCTGATCCGGTAAAACCAGTTCGGGTGCGTAACCCAGGTTATCTGGTCGGAAGTGAAAAGGTCCGGTACGTGTTTAAGTGCTTCCTCTTTATTTGGTACTTCATCGAAGATCAGGCGGTTGTAGATCTTTTTAATAAGGTGCTCTTCGCCGTTTACCAGGTAATAAAATTTGTTGCCCCGCTGGCGCATGTCCTCCAAAGAAACTACTGCAATGCCGGTATGTTTGGCGGTTATGGTAAAATCTACTGCGGTTTTCTGGCCTTTAGCATTAATATCCAATAAAATAACTTCTTCCGGATTGGAATCGCCAACAATGGTATTTCGCACCAGTTTAAAATAGTCTTCCTGGCTGGAATGCCTGAAATACGGATTCAGGTCTTTTACTACCGGAAAATGTTTCTGAAATTGCCGTGCCAGCTCCGACTGAAAACCATAAAGCGATGGAAAACCCTGCAATTCAATGAGCTTAGGGGTAAGTTCGCCGTCATCGTCGCGGGTAATGGCAAAATCGAAGGTTAAAAAATGGGGCCTTTCATTTTCGTGGGCCACTTTCCATTCAGCCGGAATTGACCTTTCGGTTAATTGTTTAAAATCCGGTTTGCGAATGGTTTTGATCAGATCGTCGCCGGCGGCAATCAGCTTTTTCCGAAGGTCTTCGGGCAGAAAGATCGGAGATTCGGCAATGCGGAATTCAATTTTCCGGCCGAAATCCTTATCAAGTTCAGCCAGCATGGCCTGGTAAGCTTCCTGGGTAAAGGCGGAATTAAAAGCTGCTCTGGTTTCCGGTATCATACGTTAGGCCTCCTGGAGGGCATTTATGGCCTGATGCAAAAAAGCCGGCAGGATCTGGCTTTGGGTGCGTTCCAGTTTTTCGGGATGCTCCAGGAAATGCATCATTTCGTAATATTTTTCTTCCCCGTGCGCTTCAATTACGATTTTTTTCTTTTCCTCATTCTGCAAATGTTCTTTCATTCCAATCGGGTCGGCCTCCGGGTGGAACTGGGTGCCAAAGAAATATTCGCTGAACCGGATGGACATGATGCAACGCTCCAGATCTACGTGCGGCCGTTCTTTTTCTATAGCCAGGATCTTAGCGCCCATCGCTTCAAAATTTTCTTCATTCGGCTGAATTACCTGCCAATCGCGGGAATCTACGGTATAAAAAGGATCTTCCAGGCCGCTGAAAATTTCTTCGAACTGGCCTTCGGTGGTTTTATGGATCGGGAAAATGCCGAAGGAGGTAGAATTTCTTTTGGTAACGTTGCCTAATTTGTATTTCCGGCACATGAGCTGGAAAGAATGGCAAATAAAGAAAACATATTTTTTATCAGAAGCCGCCGGATCGTTGTTTATCGCTTCCAGGTCATCCATTAATTTGAAAAAGTTGTTTTCCCATTCGGTTCCTTCGCTGTCTACCGGGGAGCCCGGTCCGCCGCTGGAAATATAAACATCGAAGCTGGTATCCGGCAGTTCGTTTTGATCTCTTACCTTAAAAATCTGATAAGTAATGGCAGTATGGTGCGTCTGGCTGAAGGTGATTATAATATCCTGGATGCAGCGCATGCCCTGGTTGGGATGGCCATCGTAGAGATCTAATATTGCAATTTTTAAAGACATTTTTATTGTGTTTAAGACCCCGGGTTTTATCGGGAGTTAAGGGTATTAACTAATTAAGCGGTTTATTATACTTAAAAAGGGGCCTTTAAGTTTTGAGAAATTTTAATTTTTCCCGGAAGAAATTTTCTATTATTTCAGAAACGATAAATATTAGCCGCTACTTTTTAGGTTAAAACGGTATGCATTTCAACTTAAAAAGTAGCGGCAAAAATAAGCAATTAAACGTCTACCCCAATCAGGGTTTGCGAAGTAATATAATCTACCAGTTTGGTAAAATCCTGCCCATCGTTATAAACGGCTAATTGCCGGTCGGCGCCGGTGCCACCTTCCAGGATCTTGTGCACGTAATTGATCTCATTCCGGCTGCCTAATTCATCTACTACATCGTCTATAAAATCCAATAGTTCCAGGACCAGGGAACGGGTGTTTACTTCCGTTTCCTTTCCGAAGTCGATCAGTTTACCATCGATGCCGTAACGGGCGGCCCGCCATTTATTTTCGTTGATCAGGTGGCGGCTGTAGGTTATAAAGGTCATGTTCTGCTGCCGCAACTTATACAACTTGGCGCAAAGGGCCTGGAAAATGGCCGTAAAAGCCATGGTTTCATCCACCAGCATCGGGCAATCGCAGATCCGGAATTCGATTGTTTCAAAGAAGGGGTGAACCCGAATATCCCACCAGATTTTTTTGGCGTTATCGATGCAGTTGGTTTTAATGAGCAGCTTTACATAACTGTCGTAATCTTCCAGGCTACCAAAATAACCCGGAATACCGGTTCTTGGAAACTTATCGAAAACTTTGGTCCGGAAAGATTTGTAACCCGTATTGCGGCCTTCCCAGAAAGGAGAGTTGGTGCTCAAGGCAAACACGTGCGGCAGAAAATACCGCACCTGGTTAGCGATCTGGATAGCCACGTGCCTCGACTGGAAACCCACGTGCACGTGTAACCCGAAAATTAAATTAGAGCGGGCAGCTTCCTGCAACTCATCAACAATCTCCGCATAGCGGGGATGGTCGGTTATCAGCTGGTATTGCCAGTGCGAAAACGGGTGCGTTCCGGCAGCGCCGATCCGGTAACCGAGTTCTCCGGCTAAGGAGGCAACGGTTTTTCGCAGCTTGATAACTTCGGCCCGGGCTTCGTCGGTGTTCTGACAAATGTTGGTACCTACTTCCACAACTGCCTGGTGCATTTCCGCTTTAACCTGGTCTTCGTGCACTTTTTGAGCAGCTTCCACTATTTTCTGATCATGCGAAATAAGCTCCCGGGTTACCGGGTCTATTACCATGAACTCTTCTTCAACCCCAAGCGTAAATTTATTCATGAGCTACGGCCGTTTGCGGTTTATTTTTTAGAACTTTTGGCTTTTGAGGCGGCCGGTTTTGCTCCTGCGGCAGCTTTAGTTGAGCCTTTTTTGGCCCCGGTTTTTGCGCCAGAACCGCTACCGTTTTCACTGCCGGATTCGGAAGAAGTTTCCGGAACGGCTTTGGTTGAGGTTTTATTGGTTGGCGGCTCATCCATTAAAGGTTTTTGCATGCTGCCGGATTTAATGAACTGGCCCCAGGTTAAATTATCCTGCCCCGGCCGGTGAATTCTGGCCCGGTGGATAGCGTAATTGGCCATGGTTTCCACGATCCATTCAAAGTTCTCTTCGCCCACGCTAACGTAATCTGCGTCCGGTGCCGGGTTGCAGAAATCGATGGCATACGGAACGCCGTCGCGGATCGCGAATTCAACGGTGTTCAGGTCATAGCCCAGGTATTTGTTTAGGCGTTTTACGTAATCGGTAACCAGGTCTAAGATCTTTTGCTGGGCCGGGGCTTTGCCGTGTTCGTAGCGTAAGTGGTGCGGATTGCGGGGTTCGTACTGCATAATGCGCACGTGTTCGCCGCCCACGCAATAGCACCGGAAATAATCGTCGAAAATGATTTCTTCCTGCAGCATCATAACCAGTTTGTGGGTCTGCTGGAATTTGTCGAAGAAATCTTCCGCATCATACAATTTATAAACGTCGCGCCAGCCGCCGCCATCAAACGGTTTCATGTAAGCCGGGAAACCTACGTAGTTAAAAATTCCTTCCCAGTCTAAGGGATACATCAGGTTCCGGAAAGAATCGCCGTTGGTATTTTCCGGCATGTCGCGGGAGGGAAGCAAAACCGTTTTAGGAACCGGTACGCCGATCTGCAATGCCAAGGCATTGTTAAAGAATTTTTCGTCGGCACTCCACCAGAAAGGATTATTGATAACGGCCGTGCCGGTTGCAGCGGCATTTTTCAGCATGGCGCGGTAAAACGGAACGTCCTGCGAAATGCGGTCAACAATAACGTCGTAGCCCGGGCCTACGCCCTGCATAACTTTATCGATCTGCACAAATTCGGCTTTAATATTATTTTCAGCCTTCTGGTTAATACGTTCAACAAATGCCTGCGGAAAGGTGTTTTCCTGCCCGAAAAGGATACCGATTCTTTTCATAGTGAGTCTGATTTTATAAAATTGGTGGTGAATGCGTTTTAAGAAAAATGGAATTTAGAGTTGTGATAAATAATGCGGGAACATCTGGCGCCAGATCGGCCAGTCGTGTTCGGCCCACTTTCTGATATCTAGCCAATGGGGAATATTTTTGCGGGTTAGAATTTCGGAGAACTTCAGATTGGCGTCTTTACAAATATCCCAATCGGAAGTGCCCAGCACGATCTTCATCTGCCATATTGCCGGATCGGAAACGTTCTGCACAAAATCTATCGGATTATTGTAATAAACATCGTCGTTGTAAAATCCATCGAGCTGGTCTTTTATATCGAATGCGCCGCTCATGCTGAACATGTGGCTTACCCGGTCCGGATGTTTGAAGGCAAAATTAGCCGCATGGTACCCGCCAAAACTGCAACCGGCAACGCAAACTTTACCATGGCCGGTTTCATGCATGGCCCAGGGCGTTAGCTCATGGTAAAGCATGTTGTCGTAATGGATGTGGTTTTTTACTCTTTCCGCAGGGTGCACGTTTTTGTTGTACCAACTGTACCGGTCTACAGAATCGATGCAATAGATCTTAACCAGGCCATTGTCAACAAACATGAGCGGCACTATCGGTTAATTTAAAATCTTTGTTTTCGAAATAACGACCCATTGAGGTTGGGAAGAGAATAACCGGGTAACCGCGGTCGCCGAAAACCAGCATTTCGATATCCATACCTAATTGCTGGGAATACCATTTGTGGTGTTGCTCTTTCAAGGGAAACGAATTTAAGTGGGAAAAAATGGTTTCTAAGGCATTTTAGAAGCAATAAGGTAGTTTAACGGTAAATTAACCGGCCTGTTTCGACTTCAATCAATAAAGTGATAACTTAGGTAATATTATTAATAAATGCACTTTCCGGGAAATTTTTTTTTCGGATTCCGGAATGAAGGATCATATACCTTAATTTTGGCCAACGGTCTGGTTTTACGGGCTTCAGGTGCTTTTTTGCTTTTTTCTTTCTAAAAAATCCTATTAAATAAGTATTTCTCCCGTATAAGTTTCCCACCTGCATTTTAGAAACAAAGCTTTTTTTTTATTTAATTCTACAATGGAACCTGAACTGGCAACCCACCGCGTGGAAATAAGATCCACCGAATTAATAATTGATTCCAAACCCCTGGCAAGAAAAGTAACCTGCACCATGTACCTTCCGGATATGGATAATGTAGTGGGGCCGCTTCATCTGCTGGTTCTGAACGACGGCCAGGACCTGGTTACCATGGATTACGGCCAGATCCTGCAGAAACTTTATTCAGAACAGCAAATAGGACCGGTATTAACGGTAGGCATTACCGCCGGCGACCGTTTGCAGGAATTTGGCGTTTCAGAAAAGCCTGATTATAAAGGCCGGGGCCGCAAAGCCCGGAAGTACCGGCGGTTTATAATTGAAGAACTTCTACCTGCCATTTCTGAAAGTACCAATGTAGATTCGTTTGCCAGTTACACCATTGCCGGCTTTTCGCTGGGCGCTCTTTCTGCTTTCGATATTGCCTGGCACCATTCCGATATTTTCAGCCAGGTGGGAGCTTTTTCCGGATCGTTCTGGTGGCGGAGCAAGGACCTAGGCCAGGGGTACAACCCAACCCACCGGCTGGCGCATAAAATGGTAGTAAAATCGAAAGAAAAACCCCGGCTTAAATTCTGGTTCCAGGTAGGCACCAAAGACGAAACCGCCGACCGCGACGGCAACGGCATAATCGATTCAATAGACGATACTACCAGCCTGATTGCGGAGCTATACAAAAAAGGCTACAAACGCGATTCAGATGTAGGATATGTGGAACTGATAGGCGGTAGGCACGACGTGCCCACCTGGGGACGCATAATGCCAAAATTCCTGGTTTGGGCTTTTGGTACGGAAAAATAATTCCGGAAGCCAGGTAATTTGGCCTTTTTAGCTGCTTGCTTATTTGATATTTTAAGCCCGGAAGTCAACCTGTTCGGCTGCTGGTTAGCGGCGCAGTTTTTAAGCCTGAAACCATACCGTTTTTAAAGTGCAGGAGAGGGAAATTTTTAATTTTCAGGCTTCGGTTTTCCGGTAAATCGCATCGAAAAAAGGTTTGTTTGGGATAAAATTAAGTGTGTAGCCAGATTGGGATTTCAGCAGTTAATTAATTTCAGAACCAAAACTATTTAGGCTGTTAAGGGTATAAAGGCCTGCCGGGTTATCCGTATTTATCCGGTTCCTGCCTTTATCATTAATTAACCCTCTACCTTATAAAAAAATATTAATTCAGAAAACATGGAAACTACCACCGCCAGCCTGGAGCAGATCTTTAATACCAAACAAAAGAAACTGGCTTTCTTTCAGAACGTTGTTTTAATTGCCATTGCTGACCATAATTTAGACAAAATGGAAGGCGATTTCCTGGTAACGCTTGGCAATCAACTAGGCTTAACAGAAGCAGATACGCTTACCATTTCCGACAACTTAACTACCCTGGATTTTATTATTCCGGAAGAAAGCGTACAGAAATCGAAAGAATTAGAACTGCTGGTTAAAATGGTTTTGCAGGATGGGGAAGTAGAAGAACGCGAATATAACCTCTGTCTGGAATACACCCGCAAAATCGGCTTCGACCAGGTTGTTTTGGATGACCTGATCAAACAACGGCGTTAAAATATTATTAAAACAAAAAGGTCCGGTAGTTTATACCGGACCTTTTTGTTTTCCTACTTTTAAAACGAAATATAGGTTTATTAGAATAAAGCATTAGCCCTAATGCCAGTATTCAAATTCCGGAAATCACGGTTAGAAACAATGCGCATATTTTGATTTTTAAAACCTGTCCGGTAATTTCTGCCAGGATAGACAGGAACGACAAACATGGAGGGCCTATCTCTACCGAAGTGGCCATAAAAGGAAGTGGTTTTCCCTAATGTGAATTCAGCGTTTTTAATTGAAACAGAATCAGCGGATGCCTTTCCTAAGGTCTGGGCCTCAGCTTCCGTTAAAAACGGAATGCAGGTTAAGACAATTAATTTTGAGAAAAGCTTTTTCATAAATTAATAACGCTGGTAACCTCTTTCTCTGTTCCTGAAATTTCGGTTTGAAATTACCAGCAATTTTTGGTTTCTGTAACCGGTCGGATACAAAGTAGCGTCATAAGGCCTGGTATCAATTTGAGCCTGTAGATATTGCAACTGAGAACCTATTCTGCAGGGCGTTATAACCCTTTCCACTATATATTCTGTAGGCTTAATCGTATTGGCAACAGAATCAGGTTTAACCTGTTCCAGGCTTTGCCCCAAAGCAAAATTAAATAAACCGGAACCGAAAATAAATGCAGCCAGGAAAAAGGAAATCTTCATAATCAGGAATTAAATAATGCCGGGCTTTTAGCTTAAGCATTTTAAAGTTAGTGTTTTATAAGCAAATTTCATAAACGCTGATTTATAATTTTCTGGCTAATTAAAAATCGCAGTTTAGCATACTAAGAAAATGGAAACCCACCTCCGGATTTTAATTTCAGTTCCGGCAAATCAGGTTGTCATTTTCCCATCGTAAAAACGGTATCTATATCATGCTTCCGGATCAGGTGTCGGAATTCCTGCTTAAGCGCCAACGCCCGTTCTTCCCGCTGCTTCCGGTTACTAAGGTTTACCTTATATTTTTGATTCTCCCGGGTAATTAGCAGGTGTTGCTTATTCTTAAAATTAGGAGCCAGCGAAGAATCTCCTGCCTGGATCTTTTCTATCCGTCTTTTATTATTTCCTACCAGTATGCTCATAACGCCTACGTCCATATTCAGGTGAGCGCCGCCGCCCATGGTGTATGTTCCGCTCAGGTTAAATGCCGTCAGGTTGCTGTTCATGCGGAGACCCGGGGTTAGGAATTGCTTGTCGTTCAGAATAAAATTGGTGGTCATGTCTTCAAAATATAAGTGCCTGGTTCTTTCATTTTTGAGCATTTTCAAAGCATTCTGGATAGGGGTTACTTCTATCAGTTCCAGGTTAAGCAGGGTGGCGCGGGCATAAGCGGTGGTCTGGTTCAGGTCCGGAATAAATTTTTGATCCAGCTCTGTCAGAATTGTTAAGTTACACTCCACCGTGCCCCGGATATTCTGGCTGCCCAGCACATCTAATTTCATGTTTTCGGCCATGGCAAAAAGTTGCTGCAAATTCAGGCGGTGCAATTCTGCCCGAAGCTTAACCGGGTAGCGCTGGCCGGGTGCATCGAGTTTCATGGTACCCCGCACGTGGATATGACCGCCCGAAGAAGCAAAATCCAGTTGCCCGATCTTTACTTCGCGGCTGTTTAGGCTGGCTTTCAGGATAAGATCAGTACCGTTAAGATGGAGGTAGTTGATGCGGCCGGCTTTTACCAACAGGTTTAAGCGGTAATCTTCTTCTTTCAGGAATTTTCCTTTACCTGGTTTGCCTGATTTTTTAACAGCTTGTTTTTCCGACTTTTTTCCCGCCGGTGCGGAGGCAGTTGACGTCTGTCCTTTAAGGGCGGTAATGTTGCCCAGGAATTTCTGAAGATCAAGTTCAGGGTAATAAAGCTGCACGTTCAGGTAGGGGTCGTGCAGGCCACTGGCATTAAGCGCAAAACCGCCATCGGCGGTTGCCAAACCACCTCCGGCGGAAGTAAACCGCATTCGGGTTAATTTTACAATTTCGTTCTTTTGATTTACCTGCACCACCAGGTTAGCTAACTTTTTTCCTAATGGCAATACCACTTTATTTACCCGAAGATCCACCTGCGAAGTAATACCCCGCAAAGTTGCCTGCCGGTAGCTGGGCACATTGCCGGAAGTACTTTTCTTTTTAACTTTTACTGGTGTCTTTTCTGATTTTTTTAGGACTTCCTTATCGAGCCAATCTGAATTTAAAGTTGCCGCGAAAATATTGGCAGTAGCGTTAATTGCACCCGGCTGGTCGAAAAGGTAAGCCAGAAAATTCTTAACCGATGCCTGCAATCTGAAGGGATGTCCACCCAGCGTTCCGTGCAAGCCTTTTACCGCTAACACTTCGTTCCGGAAACTGATGCCACCGTTTACCCCGCGGCAATCTACGGTAAGGCCGGTTGGCCGGAACGCGGCTTTATGCAAAACCAGGGAGCCGTTTCCTTTCCAATCAGGAGTTTGCGGATGCAGAGAGTCGGGGAGGGAGCCGCTGAGATGAACTTCGCCCACCACATCGCCGCCCATGATCCGGGTTACCGGTAATTTTACGAAAGCAGCCAGCTTGGCAAGGCGCATCCGGCCCAGGCTGTTGAATTGGAAAACCGGCCGCAGGAAATTATATACTTCCAGGTTTACCCGGAACGAATCTTCCCGGGTATGAGCCGAAAAATCGGAAATGGTCAGGCGGCTGGTTTCCGGCAACTGTAAGGTACCATTGTCCATTTCACCTACCAGGCTCACCTCCCTTATGCTGGTTTTAGTTTTTGGTAGATAGATATCGCCGTTTCTCAGCGCAAATTTTATAAGGTTCCGGGGCCGGGTCATGGGGCCGCTTTTACCGGTAATATGTAGCGCAAATTGCATTTTGCTTTCGGTGCGCACTTCGCTTAAAAATGTTTTAGCCTGCGCCGGCAATAATTGCGTCAGCAAATACAAAAGGGGCTGGTTGCCGGCAATTTTCAGGTTTAGCACGTTACCGCCGCCATAAGGTAAGGCAGTATGTCCGCCATCTATGCTTATTTGGTGGTTATTCAGGTTCAGGCTGGTGCCGTCCAGGGTTCCTTTTTTTCGGGGCAGGTTGTAGCGGTATTGCGCATTGGAAGTAAAAGGTTCGTTCCGGAATAAAATCAGCTTTTTGCTTTTAACCGAATCTATCCGGCCAATTAGTTTTCCATTTATTTCCAATATTTTATCTGCCAGGCTGGCTTTCAGATCCGCTTCCCGGATCAGGATAGAAAAGCTGCTTTCTTTAAAGTGGTTCTCAGCAGACAGGCGGGCGTTCCGGATCCGCAATTTTGGAATTATCAGGGGTAAGCCGGTGCCGGTTGTGTCGGGGTTTTCAAATTTTTTGAAACGCAAACCCGTTTTGTTGCCGGCTTTATCGATGTGCTGGTAAAATAAAACGTCGGTCAGGTCTACCCGGCTTATCTGCAACTGATCCAGATTGAACTGCCCTAAAGGCACCGCAATCTCAGCCTTCTTAATGCTCAGGACGGTAACCGGCTTTAGTCCGCTGGTATCTACCAGGGCCAGGTTCTTCAGGTTAAAAGTAACCCGCGGGAAATGGCTCCAAACCGAAACGGTGGTTTTAAAAGGCTGTAAAACCAGATCCGATTGGGCCGTAAATTTCTCCCGGAAGAAAGCGCCCGCTTTTTCCTGGTAAAGCCGCGACAATACTTCTAAAGCTATCCCAATTAAAGCAAGCAACAGCACCAGGCCGGTTAAAATCTTTTTCATTTATAATGAGGCCTAAACCGTTCCGTTCCTTTAAGGTACGCTTTTTTATCGGAATTCGGGTGATATAGCTTATTTTTAGCTATAATGAATGCGGGAATAGAAAGAATGATGGATTCTTAGAGCCTGTTTAAAAATGTAATTAATTGAAAGCGAAAAGTAACCGGCTTTGGTTTGGTTGAAAAACACATCTCCAAACATGTATCTAACCTATCTGACCGATTCCCAATGGGAAGTTATTCAACTTTGTTTACCTATGCAACGAAAGGGTAAGTATTATTTAGGAGCGATAATGAATGCAACGCTTTATGTATTAAAAATTGGTTGCTAGTGGCGGATGCTTCCACTTGATTTTTCCCCTTATCAGCTAGTTTACTATTATCCCCGGAGCTGGACAGTTTTAGGTGTGTGGCAGCAATTGAATCAACAACTAAATCAGCTTTACCGGCTTAGGCAAGGCCGAGAAAGTTCTCCGAGCGTTGCCATCGTGGATTCGCAGACGGTCAAGAATAGTGAGCGTGCCTTAAATGATACCGGCTTTGACGGACATAAGCGAATTAAAGGTAGGAATAGGCACTTGGCCGTGGATACGCTAGGGTTGGTGCTGTCTGTGAGCTTTACGGCAGCAAGCCTGCATGACAGCAAAGCGGCCTTTGGCTTATTTGAAAATCTTGCAAGTTAGCAATATGAACGAATTGAAAAAGTCCTTGCATACAGCGCTTACAGAGGATCTTTACCAAAATGGGGTAGCCAGAAACTAAGTGGGCAGGTAGAAATAGCAACTGCTGTAAAAGCCTACCAGAAAGGCTTTGAGGTAACTCCGCAATGCTGGAAGGTGGAACTGCCTTCTTCTGGCTGCTATGGAGCCGAAGGTTTGCTAAGGATAATGAAGCTAATACCGAATCCGATGCTACTTTTGTCCTGCTAAGTAACATTAATAGAATAAGGCTTAAATTTTAAACAGGCCCTAAGAATATTAAAATGCAATTCGGCCAATAATACGATAAATTTTGACCAAAAAATTTAATTGAGAGCCAATAATTCTTTATTACTACTTAGATTTAGAATTAACCGGTCGCATTTTAATACCCATACCATTTGGAAATTCTTTGCATTCACTCATATTTTTGGCCGCTGTCTAAAAATTTTGGAAGCGCATTTGATAACTTGTAACATTTTATTACTTTGGGCTCAGAAGGCTATAAGAATTATTCGAAAGCTCTAAAATGTTTATTTTTAATGTTTATGAAAAAATCACTAATTTTTCCCTTTCTATTATTTGGAATATTCTTTTTGAACAATCCTGCAAAAGCGCAGTTTGGAAGTCTAAAAAGGTGGTTCAATAAAGAAGTAATTCCAACAGTAAAAGGGGAGAGACCTTTAAAAATTGACCCTTCAAGAGTTAAAGTAAACTATGAAGGTAAAGATATTTTAAAGTTATCAACTAAAGGCGAGGGAAGTCTATATGTAGACTTTGGGGTGGCCACATTAAAAACAAATGACTTAAGAAAGGAAATAGCTCGAACTACAGCAATTTTTAGTGGAAATACGGCAATAATGTCTCAGGTTGCATTTGAACAATTCCAAAGACTAAATGAAAATGCACTAAGGGAAGCTCAAAATGAAAATTTAATTAAGGTTTCAAAAACTCCGCCGGCTCCTCCAGAAGAAACTAATTTACCAACCTCATTAAGGAAAGTAGTTATTTATAATCATACAGAAGCATCTTTGAATTATATATTAAATGGGCATGCATTTGAACTTAAAAAAGATCAAGGTTATGAACATATTTCTAAATCTGGTGAGTTTTTTCTTCAATTAGATGATGACCCAACTGAGGAAGCCAATGTTGCAAGATATTTTCTAACAGGCTCTGAATACAGCTTATACCTTTATGAAAACATGCCAAATATAGGTATTTTCAAATTTAACTAAGTATTAATTAATTAAAGATTAAAGTTATGGAAAGAAAGGAATTTCTCAAATTAGCCTTAGCTACGGCGGGTTTGGCTGTGGTAAACCCCTTTAAAGTTGTTGATTTATTCGAATCAGAAAAGGATGTAATTTTACCCTTTTTAGATGGGAAGCGGGAAGTAACATTATTAAAACCAAAAGTAAGTTTAATCAATAAAGTAGATGCTCAAGTATATGGCTATTATAATAATTTTAGTTATAACAATTTAGCACCTTACCAACAATGGTATGCATATCAGAGAGCCGTTGCAGAATGGAATGCTCAAATGCAATATTGGCGTCAACAACAATACTATACTTGGCTTCAACAATCTCACATTCAACAAATGCAATCCGTTTTAAATCAGTATAGTAACCACCAACACATTGGTGAACCACAAGTTTGGCCAGAAGTGAGGAGTATTTATGCATTTGCAAAAGACAACTTCAGCCAACCAACACTTTTTGGAATTAATAAAGACAGACACGACGTTGCAATAAAAGACAATCTACAAGGCGCTGCAAAAATTTGGGAAGCTGTGAACCAACATTATTCGAGTCAAGGCGGTCCACAGTTTGGTTATAGTGAAGCTCAGAAAACCGTGGGGCCACAATCCTCCGAAACCAACGCAGCCATCAGATTACCTAACAACGATATTAAAATTGGAAAAGCATATGATACTCGAAATGGAATTGTGGCTATTTCTAAACCAACTGATCTAGTGCGAGATAACACAACTGGAAAAGTTGGCCAGTTAGCAAAATTTGTAACTGGCCCAGATGGAGAGCAATATAAAGTTGTTTAAAAAGTCTCCAAGGAAGAGCTTTACAGTACTAATTTTATTGAAATATTTTACTTTAGGTTATTAATTAAATTTGGCTTTATAGCAAGGTTGTTTTGGCTTTATAGCGAGATCGTATTTTTTATAAAAAATATCAAAAAAACGATAAGTAAGGACATGAAAAAGCCTTTTAAAGGCATTCGTTCGTTGTTAATGATTTTATTTTTTATTTTTGTTTGAAGACCTACTTCCCGATACAGAATTTTGAAAAGATATTTTCCAGCAGGTCATCCGTTGATATCTCACCGGTTATCTCTCCAAGCGAATGCAATGACCTCCTGATATCTGAAGCTACAAGTTCGCTGCTGATGCCCAGGTCCAATCCCTGCAAAACATCATCAAGAGCAGCATAGGTTTTTTCCAAACTGGCAACGTGGCGGAGGTTGGTAACGATGGTCTGGCTGCGGTCCTGGAGGTTGGCAGTTTTTACCTGCGAAACAATAGCGTTTTTCAGCTCAGGAATATGATCCCGGTTAGAAGCTGAAATGGCAACCAAATTTTCAAAACTTCTGAATTGCTCCAGTTGGTTTTGGGCAGCATCGATTTTATTCGCTACTAATAATACCGGCTTGCCTTCAGTTTGCAAAGTTCCTACTTCAGCCTTTAATGCCTCCGGACTGGTGGTGTTAATGTCAAATAAATAAATAATTAAGGCAGCTTCTTCAACTTTCTGATGGGTGCGCGCTACCCCTAAGGCTTCTACTTTGTCTTCCGTTTCCCGCAGGCCGGCCGTGTCTATAAAGCGGAACCGGAGACCTTCTATGCTTACTTCGTCTTCAATAAAATCGCGGGTGGTACCGGGAATATCGGAAACAATGGCTTTTTCTTCGTTCAGCAACACATTCAGCAGGGTCGATTTTCCGGCATTTGGTTTCCCCACAATTACCGTTGGAACGCCATTTTTAAGCACATTACCCAATTCAAACGATTGCAGCAAATGGCGTAGTAATTTCTGGATTTCAGTAATTAATTTCCGCAATGCAGTGCGGTCGGCAAACTCTACATCTTCTTCGGCAAAATCAAGCTCCAGCTCAATTAAAGAGGCAAAATTTACCAGTTGGGTACGCAGGTTTTTGATCTCTGCCGAAAAGCCACCGCGCATTTGTTTCATGGCAACTTCGTGGCTCATCCGGGAATTGGAAGAGATCAGGTCGGCAACAGCTTCAGCCTGCGCCAGGTCCATTTGTCCGTTAAGGAAAGCCCGCTTGGTAAATTCGCCGGCTTCCGCCAACCGGGCACCTTCCCGCAAAAATAGCTTTATAATTTCAGCAACAATGTATTCGGAACCGTGGCAGGAAATCTCCACTACATTTTCTTTGGTGTAGGAGTGGGGAGCCACAAATAAACTAACCAACACTTCGTCTATCAGCCTTTCACCGTCGCGGATGGTGCCGAAGTGTAAGGTATGTGAGGCCTGCTCTTCCAGATTTTTTCCCTTAAAAACTCTATTGGTTAGGGAAATTGCTTCCGGGCCGGAAAGGCGGATAACCGCAATGGCGCCGGGACCCTGGGCTGTTGCCAGGGCTACTATGGTATCGCTGGAGAATTGAAACAAGTTAAGTGATTCTTGAAAATTGATTCGTATTTGTAATTTTTAGGTTGGAAATTCTCCTTAAAAACCTTTTTAATGGAGGATAGTAATCAACCGGTTGAATTAAAGAACATGCAATCCGAAAGGACACTTTGAAAGGTAGAGCCGGATAACTATTGCTGATTACTTCAGATACTATTGCCGATTACTTCAGATTTAGTTAAAAGCAAAAATAGCTTTTAACTATTAGCCCACCTTATTTCTTCTTCGCTACGAATTCGTCGTAAGACTGTTTTTTATGCTGATTTTCGTTGTAATAGCGGAGCAGGTTATCAAATTTCTGAACGTCGTAGAAGCCCATTACCGGAGCCAGCATGTTGAATTTTTCGTCCAGGTACACAGTGCTGGGGTAGCCCATTTTGCCCTGCAATAATTCGGCAGCAATTTCATTTACGCCCCATTGCGGATTGAACTTGTAGGTTTTACCGTTAAGCACAATGTCTTCTTTGGTTTCAGCATTCAGCTTCACTGCGTAATAGTTCTTATTTACATATTTGGCTACTTTTTCGTCGGAAAAGGTTGACTGGTCCATTTTTTTGCACCAGCCGCACCAATCGGTATAAATATCAACCACAATTTTGCGTGGCTGTTTTTTCGAAAGTCTTTCCGCTTCCTGGATCGTGATCCAGTTAATGGCATCCTTCTTTCCTTTATCGTCGGAAGCAAACTTGAAGGCAGTGGCAGCAAAAACTACGAACAAAAGGAATAAAAAACGGTAGGGTTTCATGGCAAAAAAGTAAAGGTCATGGCAAATATACGAGTTTTTAACGCTTTGGTCTAGGGCTTATTGTCTCAAGAATGTTGCTCAGCTGGTTCAACCATTAAGGTTCTTTTGCGATAAATTCCCTGGGTTGGGGAGAATAAGAAAGCCGCGGCGCAAAGCAGGCCGGCCACCACGGCTATTGCGCCGGCAATTGAACCATTTATGAGTACTGCCAAATAATAACCGCCTGCCGAAGCAAGAATTCCAACCACTACCGATAAACCCAGCATTACTTTAAAATTATCGGTTAATAAATAAGCGGTTACCGGCGGGGCCACAATTAAAGCAACCACCAGAATTGCACCTACCGATTCGAAAGCCGCCACGGTGGTCAATGAAACGGCGCTCATTAAAAGGTAATACCAGAGGGACGTAGAAATGCCGATGGCGGCAGCAAAACCGGCGTCGAAGGTGGTAAGGAAAAGTTCTTTGTAACCGAAACCAATAAATAAAATAATTAAGAGCGTTACCGCACCCAACGTCCAGATGGTGGTCGGGCCTAAGTCGTAGCCGGAAGCTGTGATCCAGCGGTTTAGCGGTACATAGGCAATTTCGCCGTAAAGCACGCAATCCTGGTCCAGGTCTACCTGGCCGGCAAAAAGCGAAATAAGGATGATGCCGATGGCAAAAAGCCAGGTAAAGGTTACGCCAATGGCCGCATCGGCCTGGACCCTGATCTTCCGGTGAAAGAATTCGATCAGGAAAGTAGTTAAAACGCCGAACAGTCCAGCCCCGACCAGGATCAAAGGCGAATCAAGCGACCCGGTAAATAAATAAGCAATAACAATTCCGGGAAGGACGGCGTGCGAAACCGCATCGCCTACCATGGCCATTTGCCGCAGAATTAAATAGCAGCCCAGCAAACTACAACAGGTAGCAGCCAGAGAAGCCGTAAGTATGATCCAGAATGCATCCATTTTGGTGTTTTATAATATTAAGGCGTCATCCCGACGTCAGGAGGGATCTCATCAGGTTGGTAGTAGCTTTTATTCTGGCTTCACCATAAACCGTTGGGATCTCTCCTTACGTCGAGATGACGGTAATTACGGAATCCTGGACTCATGAGGATCGATTTCAGGATAATTCAACTGTTCCAGAATTTTGGCTTCCAGTTCCGGGGTTAAAATATGTTCGATATTTTCGGCATCTTCGTGCACGTGGTCGGGAGCAATATTCAGGTATTGGGTCAGGTAAAGTTCCCATAACCGGTGAAGCCGGACAACCCGCTGCCCCCGGGTTTTGCCTTCCGGCGTTAATTGCCAGGCGTTATTATCGGATTTTTTAAGGTATCCCTGGCTCCGCAAACGCTTCAGGCCTTTTAATAATTTAGCGGCCGGAATTTCCCTTTTTTCCTGCATCTCAGCCAGGTTACGGGTGCCTAAAAAAGAGCTGTTCTGTTCGCCTAACTGGTAAAGCATTTTCAGGATATTTTCGTCCAGGATCTGCCTCTGGTTGCTTTTTCGCCGAAACATTCTTCCCATAAAGCCTTTTTGCGGCGCCAGAATAAAAGAACCAATTGCCAGCACCGAAACGATCATCACGATCCAGGGACCTGTAGGCATAGACGGTGCCACGTACGAAACAAAAGCGCCGCTGAACCCCGAAAAAGCCCCGATAACGGCCGCGATCAGGATCATTATTCCCAACCGGTCGGTCCAGAAGCGGGCGGCAGCGGCTGGGGTAATTAAAATAGCGGCCATCAATACCACACCAACCGCCTGAATACCCACCACAACCGCCAGCACCGTAAGCGACGTTAAAACCAGTTCCAGCATTTTAACCGGAAAGCCCAGGGTCTTGGCATATTCCCGGTCAAAGCAAAGGAGTTTAAATTCCTTATAGAAAAGGAGGATGGTTAACAATAAAATTACGGCAACTGAACCAAAAGTGATCAGGTCTTCCCCGACCAGCGAAGCGGCCTTTCCGAAAAGAAATTTATCGAGCCCGCTTTGAGAGGCATTGCCCCCGTGCTGAATGGCGGTAAGCAACAGGATGCCAAAACCAAAGAAAACCGAAAGCACCAGGCCAATGGCGGCATCTTCCTTAATGCGGGTGCGGGAAGTAATATGGTCAATAAAATAAACCGAAAGCCAGCCGGTGATAAAAGCCCCGATCAGTAGGAATACCGGGTTTTTAGTACCCGATAATATAAACGCTAAGCAAACTCCCGGCAAAACTGCATGAGCAATGGCATCGCCTACCAAAGCCCGTTTCCGGAGCAGGGTAAAGCAACCAACCACCGCCGAACTGGCCGCCAGCAACATCGAGCCAAAAGTTACGAACCGGACATTGGCATCGGAGAAAGAAAGAAAGTCGGTTAGCGTTTCCATTGGTTGGTCTTGGCGCTATTTTCCCGGGCCGGAAATTCTTTTTTGCGCAAAAGTTCGCCTACTTTGGTTAAAATAGTAAGTTTACCGCCGTAGGTTTTTTCCAGCAATTCCTGGTTTAATACTTCTGCAGTAGGGCCGGAGCCAACAAGGCGCATGTTCAAAAGCACCGTCCAGTCGAAATACTCAACCGCCGATTGCAGGTCGTGGTGGACAACCACAATGGTTTTGCCGGAATCGCGCATGGTACGGAGCAATTCTATAATGGCATTTTCGGTGGCAATATCTACCCCGGCAAAAGGTTCGTCCATGAAATAAATATCGGCATCCTGGGCTAGGGCTCGGGCTAAAAAAACCCGCTGCTGCTGTCCGCCCGATAGCTGGGAGATCTGCCGGTTGGCGTAAGCCTGCATGCCCACTTTGGTCAGGGCATCCATGGCCGCATCTTTATCGGCTTTTACCGGCCGTTTAAATAACCCCATTTTTCCGTAGCGGCCCATGAGAACCACGTCGTAAACTGAAGCCGGAAAATCCCAGTCCACGGATTCCCGCTGCGGCACGTAGCTGACCTGCTGCCTAACATCTTTCAGATCCTGATCCAGAATTTTAGTATACCCGCTGCTTAAAGGAATTAAACCCATGATGGCCTTTATAAGCGTAGATTTTCCGGCGCCATTCGGACCAATTATTCCTACCAGCGAATTGGCGGGCAGCGTAAGATCAATATCCCATAAAACTGGTTTACGGTCGTAACTAACCGTAAGGTCGTGCACTTCTACTACCGGGTCTGTAACCTGAACGATCATAAATTAGGTGCCTTATTTTAAAGCCTTTACTATTGTTTGCACATTTTGCCTTACCATACCCACATAAGTACCAGCTTCAGTTTCCGGAGCTCCCAGCGCATCAGAATACAACGTTCCGCCGATCTTAACTTCGTGGCCCCGGTCCCGGCAACCGGCAACAACCGCTTCAATGGCTTTCGGCGAAACCGAACTTTCTACGAATACGGCTTTTATTTTATTGCCAACGATCAGGTTAACCAGTTCCGAAACATCACGGAGGCCAAATTCGGAAACCGTAGAAATTCCCTGCAGACCTTTCACCTGGATCTTATAAGCCCGGCCAAAATATCCGAAAGCATCGTGGGCCGTAACCAGGATCCGTTGGGGCGCCGGAATAGAAGCGATCTGAACCTGGGCCCAATTATGCAGGGAATCGAGCTGGTTGCCGTATTTTAAAGTATTGGCCGAATAGATTTCCTGATTCTTAGGATCTTTTTTCTGGATCTGAAGGCTGATAAATTCCACGGTTTTCTTCCAAAGGGCTACATCGAACCAAATATGAGGATCGAAGGTGGTGCTGAATTCCAGGGCTTTCCGGAGCTGGGTTTCTTGCAATCCATCGGTGGCGGCAATTACGGTTTTTCGTTTGGCCAGATTTTCCAGCACTTCACCCATTTTTCCCTCCAGGTGTAACCCGTTGTAAATGATAATATCGGCATCCTGTAATTTTTGGAGGTCGCCCTGGGTGGCTTTGTATAAATGCGGATCAACGCCCGGTCCCATGATGGCTTCAACATCGGCCAGGTCCTGGGTAATATTCACCACCGCATCGGCCAGGATACCCGTGGTGGTAACGATCTTTAGTTTCCGGTTGCTCAGGTCTGCCTCTTTTGTGGTTTCTACTTTACAGCCGGCAGCCAAAAACAGCATGCCACATAGGATTAGCAGGTAAGAATATTTATAGATAAAATGCATGATTGCTTTAAAAGAAAATCTTTAAACCGATATGAAAATGTTCTTCGAAACTTCGCTGGAAACTGATAGCTGCTTTTTATTATCCAGATTGATCTCCAAAGAGTTATCGTACTCTACTTTATCGGTTACTTTAATTTTGGCGCCCAAGTAAATCCCTACCTTATCAAGGTATTGCAGGAAGATCGGCTGCGAATCTTTTACGCCCATCACGATGCCGGCCTGGCCCGGATCCAGCTCCGAAAGCAGAATCTGTTGTTTTAAGGCCATGTAGCCATCTTCGGTCGGGATCGGATCGCCGTGCGGATCATATTTGGGAAATCCCAGGAATTCATCAAGCCTCCGGATCATGAGTTCGGAGGTAATATGCTCCAGTTCTTCGGCTACATCGTGTACTTCATCCCAGTTAAACTTAAGCTTATCTACCAGGAAAACTTCCCAAAGCCGGTGCTTTCTTACCAGTTGCAAAGCCGTTTTCCGGCCGCTATCCGTTAAAGTTACGCCCCGGTATTTCACGTAATTGATAATGTCTTTTTCGTGTAACCGGCGCAACATATCACTTACCGAAGCCGCTTTGGTTTGCATCACTTCCGCAATAGCGTTGGTGCTAACCGCCCCATCGCCTTCCTGCGAAAGCTTGTAAATAGCCTTTATATAATTTTCTTCGGTGAAGCTTAACATCTTAATTGTTGATTGTTAATTGGTTTGGTTATATTAATGGGAAAATGGTGAGATTTTCAATAAGGAATCAGGGATACCTTTAGTTAATTCTTAAAATAGAAATTCAATTTTTTAAACAATTAACAATTAACAATCAACAATTTATTTTACCACCGTATCAGGGCAGAGGCCCAGGTAAAGCCGGAGCCGAAAGCGGCCAGACAAACCAGATCGCCGGGTTTGATTTTGCCTTCGCCGAAAGCTTCACTTAAAGCAATGGGTACCGAAGCTGCCGTAGTGTTACCGTAACGCTGGATATTGCTGTAAACTTTTTCTTCCGGCAGGCCCATCTTTTGCTGAATAAAACTGGTGATCCGGAGGTTTGCCTGGTGGGGGATAAGCATACTGATATCCGATGGCTTATAGCCGTTCTGGTTCAGGGCCTCCATAATAACTTCCGGGAAACGCTGAACGGCGTGTTTAAAAACGGTACTGCCATTCATGTATGGGTAAATGGTGCCTTCGTCGATCATCTGATGCGTGAGGCGCTCATTTTTGATGCTTCCCGGGTCGATTACGGCCAGTTCCTCCGCAAATTCGCCTTCGGCGTGCAAATGGGTTGAAAGAATCCCGGTTTGAAGATCATCGGAAGGAGTGAGGACCGCGGCCCCGGCACCATCGCCAAAGATCACGGACACGGCCCGGCCCCGGGTTGAAAAATCTAATCCGGAAGAATGGATCTCCGAACCAACTACCAGCACCGTGTTATACATGCCGGTTTTAATAAATTGATCGGCAACGGATAAAGCATAAATGAAGCCGGAGCACTGGTTCCGAACATCCAAAGCCGGAATGTTATGCAGGCCCAATTCCCTTTGCATCAGCACCCCGGAACCGGGGAAGGTATAATCAGGACTTAGGGTAGCAAATATGATCATATCAACGGCCTCAGGTTGTAAACCTGCCATTTCTAATGCTTTCCGGGATGCATTAGCCCCCATATTGGCAGTGGTATCCTTTCCTTCTTCAAAGTAGCGACGTTCTTTAATGCCGGTTCTTTCCAGTATCCATTCATTAGAAGTATCCATGATCTTTGCCAGGTCATCGTTGGTAACAACCTTGTCTGGTACATAATGACCAATTCCCGCTATCTTAGAATTTCGGAGCGTTTTAGTTTCCATAATGCAAATATAAAATTTTTTATTGATTTTTAGATAAGTCTAAAAATATTTTTTGCTTTAAGTTATAATATTGATTTTCATTCTTTTAAGATATTCTCTTTGAAAAAGTGTAACAATTTTGCTTCTTCCTGAGTCCAGAAAACATCAGCTGGAATTCCTCCCGAATAAAACGAATCGGAATTCAATCGGTTCAAAATATTTTCCGGCTGCGGATCATGGTAATTTATAGAAAACCCTGCTTTATATTTTTCAACGATTTCTTTCCAGAAGTTATTTTCCGGAATAATAACTGGTAAGCCATTCGCCAGGTATTCAAAAAGCTTGGTGGGAAGGCAGTTTTGCGTGCTGCGGTTTAACCGGTAGGGAAGCAAACCAACATTTGCCAGCCGGATCTGCTCTACAATTAAGTTATGGGGTACCAGGTCATTCCCGCCAATTAACCAAATAAAAGGCCGGTCATGTATAACTTTTATTAAGTTTTCATAGGTTTCTTCCTGGGTACAATAACCTATTATGGTTAAAGTAATGGCGTTATTATACTTGTGCAACCCCGAAACCAGTTCAATTGCCTCCCAAATGCCGTAAATCTCCGAGATGGTACCGGAATAAAGAAAGCGGATTGCTGTGGGAGGGACTTTTACCAGAAATTCTGATTTCAAGGGCACACCATCTTCCGCAATAAATTTATTTTCCAGGATAGTAAATTTGTTTTTAATAAATGGAAGCTCGGCGGCATAAGCTTTTTCGGCCAGAAAAAAATGGGTTATGAACGGACCGGAAAACTTTTCTACTAACCGGACGGCATTTGCTAAAACCCGGCGCAATGCTTTTGGGAAAGTTGGCTGGTAACGAATGTTGGCGAAGTAATTCTCCCGGACATCATATAAGATTACAACGCTATAAAAAATCCTATAAAGCAAGGTAACCGGCAGTAATTCATAGGTATTAGGGATTATTACTTCAGGTTTTAGTTGAAGCAATAATTTATAATATTTCCATTGCGCAGTCAGCCTGCCTAAACTTAAGCGCTTAAAAGAAAAGATCGGGTGAAAGCTAATAGTAGGCGAATTGCTAACGACATTAGTGCTAAAACCGGCAATGTGGATCTCTGTATTGGGTAATTTTTCTAACGATTGTCCTACCTTTTCGAACATCCGGGTATCGTTAACCGGCTTCAAAAGAGAGGCAATTAAAATTCGGGTTTTTCGCATCGCACGAAATTTAATACTTTTAGGGCATAAATCTAATTTACCGCTATATGAGCTTGGAAACTATTATTGAAAATGCCTGGCAGGACCGGAGCCTGTTACAAAATAAGGACACCCAGGAAGCCGTGAGGGCGGTGCTGGAAGAGTTGGATAAAGGCCGGTTGCGGGTTGCTGAAAAATCGGGCGATGATTGGAAAGTGAACGAATGGATCAAAAAGGCGGTGCTCATGTATTTCCCCATCCAGACCATGGAAACTATAAAAGTAGGGCCTTTTGAATTTCATGATAAGATCGCGCTAAAAGAAAACTATGCAGAATTGGGAGTTAGAGTAGTACCCCACGGAATTGCCCGGTATGGTTCTTTTGTAGCTAAAGGCGTTATCATGATGCCTTCTTATATAAACATTGGCGCTTATGTAGACGAAGGAACCATGGTTGATACCTGGGCCACTGTAGGCAGCTGCGCCCAGGTTGGTAAACATGTCCATTTGAGTGGCGGCGTTGGACTGGGCGGTGTTTTGGAGCCGGTTCAGGCGGCACCGGTCATTATTGAGGATGGCGCCTTTATTGGTTCCCGCAGTATTCTGGTAGAAGGCTGCCGCATAGGGAAAGAAGCCGTTATCGGCGCCAACGTTTGCATTACGGGCAGCACCAAGATATTAGATGTAACGGGTTCTGAGCCAAAGGAATACAAAGGTTTCGTGCCGGCCCGTTCAGTGGTGATCCCGGGCAGTTACACCAAAAAATTCCCGGCTGGTGAATTTCAGGTTCCCTGTGCGCTCATTATCGGCCAACGCAAAGAAAGCACCGATTTGAAAACTTCGTTAAATGAAGCCTTGCGGGAACATGCCGTAGCGGTTTAGGTCTCAAAAAATATTAAACAAAAAGGCTCTGCTACTCTGCAGAGCCTTTTTGTTTTAGGTTTTAAAACTTTTGACTCTTACAAAGGGGACTGCCTTAAATATTAAAATTTACTTTTAAATATGGGCAATTAATTCTCAATCTTTTAGGAAAGCGTGTTAATAAAAAAGGGGCCTGAAAAAAACTTCCAGGCCCTTTTAAAACGGTATCTTTTTAGCTTAAAAATCTACTCCTACTTCCTGGTTAATTTTTTTTTTAAACCGGTCGGCAACCACCAGGTCTTTGGTGCCATGCCCCCAGGAATAAAAACCCTGACCGGATTTAACGCCTTTGTGGCCGGCCATAACCATATTTACCAGCAAAGGGCAAGGTGCATATTTCGGGTTGCCGAACCCATCGTGCAGCACATTCAGAATAGAAAGGCAAACATCCAGACCAATAAAATCAGCCAGCTGCAAAGGGCCCATCGGGTGAGCCATTCCGAGCTTCATGACTGTGTCGATTTCTTCCACACCGGCTACGCCTTCATATAAGGAATAGATCGCTTCGTTGATCATTGGCATTAATATGCGGTTGGCAATAAAACCCGGGTAATCGTTTACTTCCGTTGGCGTTTTGTCCAGGTTCCGGGAAATATCCATAATGGTCTGGGTGGTTTCGTCTGAAGTGGAATAACCCCGGATAATTTCTACCAGTTTCATTACCGGCACCGGATTCATAAAGTGCATGCCAATCACTTTTTCGGGCCGATCGGTTACCGAAGCAATTCTGGTAATGGAAATAGAGGAGGTGTTGGAAGCTAAGATCGCATCGGGCCGGGCATGGGCCGATAATTCCCGGAAGATATTCAGCTTTAGTTCTACATTTTCGGTAGCGGCTTCAACCACCAGGTCTACATGCTTTACCCCTTCGGCAATGCTGGTATACGTGGTAATATTCTTTAAAGTAGAATTTTTCTGGTCTTCCGTTAAATTGCCTTTGGCAACAATACGGTCTAAGTTTTTAGTAATAGTAGCCATCCCTTTGTCCAGGGCGGCCTGCGAAATATCGATTAGGGAAACCTGGTAATTATTTTGGGCGAAAACATGCGCTATGCCGTTGCCCATAGTGCCGGAGCCAATAACTGCAACCTGAATCATGAAATAAAAATTTAGGATAATTAATGAAAAGTAAAACTACGGTTATTTACTTTATTTTTAAAAAACTTAAGCAGGAAAGAAACAAATCGTCTCATTTTTTTACTATTTCAAAAATAAATCTGTAAAAATATTTGCCTTAAGTAGTTCAAAATCTTGGGTTAACCGCCGGAAACCCATTTTTAACCTATTAAAAAGTTTCTATATAAATCTTTTACAATATTGCTGCGTAGAAGGATACAATTAAATGAAAAGGCTGCTGGTTCTGGTTTGCCGGTAAACAGGGTTTAGCGGTAATTTAAAGCTGAAGGCGCCTTTTTAACAGATTTTATTAAAAAACAGACTACACTCAACACAAACAAAACTATGGGAAATTTGCTTTATATTATTGCCGTAATACTGGTAATATTCTGGCTGATCGGATTCTTAGGATTCCCAAATCAGGTTGGAAACATTATTCACATATTATTAGTAATAGCCATCATTGCCGTTGTTCTCCGACTTATCCGGCGGGCATAAATAGTAATTATTAACTATTTGTTTTATTAATTGTTCCACTAACTATAAAAAAACAATCATGGGAAATTTATTGTATATCATCGCAGTAGTACTGATTATTCTATGGCTTATCGGTTTCCTGGGTTTCGGGGATTCTGTAGGTAATATTATCCACATTTTATTGGTAATTGCGGTTATAGCCATTATTCTGCGTTTGATACGCGGAAATGTTTAACCTGTTTTTTAAGCAATAAAAAAGGCCCGGTAAGTAATTACCGGGCCTTTTCTTTTAAATATAGAATCTTATTTTAGATCGATATATAAACCGAAGCGGTAAACTAGCGGGTCGCCGTAAGCGGACCGGACACTCTGGTCTAAATTGAGCAGCAGCATTAGATCTAATCCAACTCTATTGCTCATCATTTGCCGGTAACCAAGACCTGCCAGGGCGGCGTTCACGTTATACTTGTCTTGAAGGCTTGAGAAATTTTCGTATTCGGTATGGGCAAAAACTCCTTTATAGATCATGCCCTGCAGGAAAACCTTTTTTCCTAAATAATTCGTGGCTCCAAAATCGTCTTTGATATAAATATAGGTTAGCCCCACGCCTCCGGCAAACCAATCAGTAATTTTATAACCCAGCACCGGAGCAAGTTGCAAGTTAGTATAGTTGCCAAAAGCTAATCCAAAGCCCCCGCCGGTAAAAAAGCGTTCTCTAAAAGGCACCTGTTCTGAGGTTTCCTTACTTTCCTGAGCTTTCGATTCTTTAGAAGTTTCCTTTACAGGTTTAGGCTTCTCCGGTTCCTTAATAATAACCTGCGGCGAAACTTCTGCCGGCGGCATGCCATTGTTAAGGGTTGGCTTCTGGTAGATTGTATCAGTAACCTGGGCCTGCGCCGTATATATAACCGACCAGAAGACCAGAACCAAAAGTGCTATGGTTTTTAACCCGAAAACTACCTTACTGGATACCATAGAATTATAAATCATAGAATTATTAAACAAAAGCTTTTTCGCCGTACAACTGCTGACGCAGGGCCTTGATATTCTCATCGGCCAGGTATTCTTCGTAGGTCATTCGTTTGTCGATTATTCCGTTCGGAGTTAGTTCGATAATCCGGTTGGCAATCGTTTCCACAAACTGCATATCGTGCGAAGCAAATAAGAGCGAACCAGAAAAATCTTTCAGGCCGTTGTTCAGTGCCGTGATTGATTCCAGGTCTAAGTGGTTCGTAGGTTCATCCAGTACCAAAACATTTCCGCTCTGCAGCATCATCCGGGAAAGCATGCAGCGCACTTTTTCGCCTCCTGAAAGCACATTCGCCTTTTTAAGCGATTCTTCGCCGGAGAAAAGCATGCGGCCCAGGAAACCCCGGATAAAGCTTTCGTCTTTTTCTACGGAATACTGGCGCAACCAATCTACCAGGTTCAGGTCCGTATTGAAATATTCGGCGTTATCTTTCGGGAAGAAAGCAGTAGTGGTAGTTGTTCCCCACTTGAATTCCCCTTTATCGGGCTGCATTTCGTCCATTATAATTTTAAAGAAAGTAGAGGCGGCCACATCGTTCTTACCCAAAATGGCAATCTTATCTTTCTTTTCCAGGGTAAAGGTAACGTTTTTGAAAATTACTTCGCCCTCTATGGTTTTAGCCAGGTTATCAACCGAAAGCAACTGGTTACCTGCTTCACGCTCCGGCTTGAACTGAATGTAAGGATATTTCCGGCTGGAAGGTTTAATATCTTCCAAGGTAAGTTTATTTAATAATTTCTGCCGCGATGTTGCCTGTTTCGATTTGGAAGCATTGGCACTGAAACGACGAATAAATTCTTCCAGTTCTTTTCGCTTATCATCGGTTTTCTTATTGGCATCGGTCCGCTGTTTTAAAGCCAGCTGGCTCGATTCATACCAGAAAGAATAGTTACCGGCATAAAGCTGAATTTTCCCGTAATCGATATCGGCTACGTGAGAACAAACGGCATCCAGGAAGTGACGATCGTGGGAAACCACAATTACCGTGTTCTGGAAGTTATCCAGGAAATTTTCCAGCCATAGAATAGATTCCGCATCCAGGTGGTTGGTAGGCTCATCCAGCAGCAGGATATCCGGGTTACCGAATAAAGCCTGGGCTAATAAAACCCGCACTTTTTCCGAACCACCCAGGTCTTTAACCAGGCTGTAATGCAGATCTTCTTTAATACCCAACCCGCTTAATAATTCAGCAGCTTCATATTCGGCATTCCAGCCTTCCAGGTCGGCAAATTCGCCTTCCAGTTCCGAAGCCCGGATTCCGTCTTCTTCGCTAAAATCAGGTTTGGCGTAAATGGCATCTTTCTCCTGGATTATATCATACAGGCGCTTATGGCCCATAATTACGGTTTGGATAACCGGAAATTCATCAAACTCAAAATGGTTCTGCTTTAGAATTGCCAGGCGCATACCCGCCGGAATTTCTACGCGGCCGGTACGCGGATCAATTTCGCCGGAAAGGATCTTCAGGAAAGTAGATTTACCGGCCCCGTTGGCGCCAATAAGGCCGTAGCAGTTTCCCGGGGTAAATTTAATGGTTACGTCTTCAAATAGAACGCGCTTGCCGTAAGACAAACTCACGTTGGAAGTACTGATCATAGAAAATAAAATTTGGTATGAATTTCGGCCGCAAAAGTACAAAATTAAAACGGCTTTCCCGCATCCGGGCTGTTTTTAACCCGCGGCCGGGGTAGTTTAGTTCCGTGTAAAACGCTATGGTTTAGCCTTTAAAAAGTAAAAGCCGAAAAAAAACCGCATAAACCACAACACTCACGAATAAAAATTAGTATAGTAAAATTATAATATTCATAACAAGGCAGCCTTTCTGGTTGTTAAGCATATTATCAATAAACCTAATCTTTATTTACTAGAAAAACTATGGCTCTAAATTCTGCTTCCATTGAAAAGACTGGCGGTTGGTATGGCTTCCTGAACGGTATCTGTTTAATTGTTTTTGCCCTGATCTTACAACTGGCCAACCTTACAGATGTACCTATCCTGCGCTTTGGTTTTATTATAATTTCCGTAATTTTTATTTGTATAGGCATTAAGAGCCTGAAAAAAGGCCGGGCCGGCCGGTTAAATTACCTGCAGGGCATTGGGGTAGGAGCAATCACCTCGATTGTAGGAACGTTGCTTTTCGCCATTTTTACAGTGATAAACATATTGTACATAAACCCGGAGATCATGGAAGTGATCCGGAATGAAAATATTATGGGCGAACACGTAACTGTTTCGTCGGTATTCATGATCATAACCATGATCGGTTTTGTGGGCGGTACGCTAACCGCCTATATAGCCATGCAATATTTTAAAAGGCCCGACCATAAACTCACCAATAATACAGACCAGTAAAAAATCAACAGAGGAAAAATTCTTAATTAAGTTCCGGCCGGGCCCCAAAGCCCGGTCTTTTTTTTGCCCTGATTTTTTCATAGTACAGGTTCTTGGGGTAAAGCCATATAATGGTATTGAAATAGTGCTAATCCTGCGAAAATATAAACCGTTAAATTAAACAGAAGTTCTACCAAGGACTTTTGTTGGTTTTGTTTCAAACGCTCTTTTGGTTCTACTACTATGAAAAAAATCTTACTCCTCTCGCTCTTTTTTCTTTTAATTATCCAAACCCAGGCCCAGCATATTTCTTTGGCGGGTGAACAATCTCAGGAGCTGAGCGCAGCTTCCTTAAATGCCCTGAACTGGGAAAACCAGAAACTTAAAAGCGATCTTACTTTATCCGAAGGCCAGGCTGCCCAAGTAAAAGAAATAACCCTTGAGCGTTATAAAGCCCGGCAATTGGTTACCCAGATGTTTAAATTTGAACCCAAAAAGAAAGACGCTAAAATAAAAGAAATAGAAAGCCAGTTTGATGAGGAATTTGCCGAAGTCCTGAATGAAAAACAATTTAAAAAGTACCTCCAGCTGAATGGCCGGCAGGAAGCGGGTCCGGTAGAAGTGGTGGTTTCCGAACCGGCAGAGCCCTCTTTTAACAGCCGCATTCAGGATCTTATTTCCAAAGCAACCACTCCGGTTTTGGATCCTGCCCTTATACCCCGCCACGATACCATTGCTCACGAAATTTCCATGGCCGGAGATAGTTTGTTAGAAAAAACTCCGGCTGGGTTTGAGATCTCCAAAGATCAATTAGCCGTTACCGGAACCAAATCTACAGCGGGACCCGGGAATAATGAGCCTCAAAAAGAAGCAGTGAAAACAGAACAGGATATAAATAAGCCGGAAATGAATTCTTCTGAAAACACGATTATAAAAGAAGAAGAAACTGAAAGCCTTAAAATTGAAAATAATGCCGATACTATAGAGGAACTCCTTATAGTTCCAGCTCCGTAAGGACCGGCTAACGATAAAAATTTCCAGAAAGCTTAATCTGGAATAAAAGAAATTGATTTTGGTTAGATCAAAATGCGACCGCTTGCTGAGCGGTCGCATTTTTTTGATCCTTTTATAAGGCAACCGGATTTTCATAATTTAATTCGGTAACCCAACCAAGTGAACTAATTCGCACCATTAATTTGTTAGCTTCAGACAGACCGTTATTCTGCTGACATTGACTTCCGGGTTCTATATAGTAAATGTAGATCCGTTCACTTTGGTCGGTCAGCGATGTTGCTTCGGGTTTCCCCAACAGTTTCTGAAGGTCTTTTTCAGAAACACCCCTTAATTGCTCCTTCATGGAGTCGAGACCAGGAAGTAAACTATTCCGCTCGTTTTTACAAGCCAGGGCATCAGTTTTCCAGGCTTCCGAGTCGAAATTACCCTTAGGCATTTGCTTGCCGCAGGAAGTTGCTATAAATAGAATAATTATAAATTTTTTGATTTTCAAGGCAATTAGGGGTAGTTAATACGAAAAAAATTAAATTTTTGTTTTGGATTTCGAAACTTTATTTCTAAATTCAAGCTTATTAAACGAAAGTATTAAAAACAAAACTAAAGCATGCACAAATTATCCGCGATTATTGCAGGTTTATTTTTATTAAACTCAACCTCTCCGGCAACCAGTAACAGCAACATCTTTAAGGTAGCAGATTACGACCGGACCATGGAGAATGCCAGAGTTGCTACTTTTGAGTTAAACATGAGCGATACCTATACCGGCGCTCATTTAAAAGAATCAGGTCTCGATTATGAAGTTTTCCGCAAAGCCATGATCGGGTATTACAATCTGAAGCGCAACAACGTGCCGATGAAAGTAACCAAACCAGTTCTGAGCATCATAGATTTTAATAAGCCCAGCACGGAAGAAAGACTTTGGATCATTGATCTGAAATCTAAAAAATTACTTTATAATACGCTGGTTGCCCACGGTAAGAATTCAGGCCAGAATTATGCTCGTAAATTCTCCAACATACCGCAATCTGAAATGAGCAGCCTGGGCTTTTACGTAACCGGCGAAACCTATCAGGGCAAACACGGATTATCGCTTAAAATAAACGGAATAGACCAAGGCTTTAACACCAACGCTTATAATCGCGCTATTGTAATTCACGGGGCTGATTATGTAAGCGAAAGTTTTGTGCGCGCCCATGGCCGCTTAGGCCGGAGCCAGGGTTGCCCGGCCTTACCGGTTGCCAAAACAACCCAGATCGTAAAATTAATAAAAGACAGATCCTGCCTGTTCATTAACGGACCGGAGCCAAAATATAATTCAGATTACCTGAACCTTGAGCCGGCTTTAGCCAAATTCGAAACCGAACTGGAAAGCGCTCAAAGCAAGATCTAAACTTCCGATTGCTTACAAAAAAAGCCAACTCCCGAAAGAGTTGGCTTTTTTGCTTTTAAAACCTACCGTTTTCAGGCCCGGTCGCCGGTATGCTTTACCAGGTTTATGCCCGCGAAAAAGAAAATAAGCCCTACAATAAAAGGCACCAGGGCCGTTACCATATTCATGCTTATGCCGGCCACGCTGGCCCCGCTGTTCATAAAACCATAAGCGCCCATTATAATGCCTATAATCCCTAATACCGTCAGAATGGCACCAAAAGTTCTTTTTAAATTCATGTTTTTATATATTTAATGAATGCCCATTGTACGGTAATTGCCAGACGGAGTTAACTTTTTAGCCTGAAGTTTGTTTGCTGTAACCCAATTCCATTTTAAGCGTTCATTTACGGGTTGTCCTGATATTTGGCCAACAAGTTTTTCGGTTTTAATTTTCATCTCCAAACTAACTTTCCATGCGTGGTGGCTTAAAATTTATTATTGCTCTTCTAATTGCCGGTTTTTCTGTAATAAGTTATTGGTGTAAAAGACAGCACAACGAAGTTACCGGCGAAACCCAACATATAGACATGACCGCTGAACAGGAAATTGCGCTTGGTCTGCAGGCTGCCCCGGAAATGGCCCAGCAATACGGCGGCCTGCACCCGGACCAGCAAGCCGCTGCCAAAGTGAAAGAGATAGGAAATAAGCTGGTTACCAGTACCAAGGCCGGTTCAACTCCTTATAAATTCGATTTCCACTTACTGGCCGATGAAAATACGGTTAATGCTTTTGCCTTACCGGGTGGCCAGATCTTTATTACCGCCGGCTTATTGAAAAATCTGCAAACGGAAGGGCAGGTGGCCGGTGTGCTTGGCCATGAGATCGGGCACGTGGTAGCCCGGCATTCCGCCGAACAGATCGCAAAATCGCAGCTTACGCAAGGGCTTACCGGGGCCGCTGCCATCGCGGTGTATGACCCGGACCGGCCCAGCACAGCGGCCGGCGCCGCAGCTGCCGCAATGGTAGGCAAACTCATGACCATGAAATTTGGCCGGGATGATGAACTGGAGTCAGACCGCCTGGCGGTCAGGTTTACCGCCGAATCCGGCTATGATCCGAATGCCATGGTTCAGGTTATGGAAATTCTTGCCCAGGCATCCGGGGGCAGCCGGGGTCCGGAGTTTTTTCAGACCCACCCAAACCCGGCTAACCGGGTGGGCGAAATTCAGAATGCTATTCAAAAAGAGTATCCCAACGGCTTGCCGGGTAATCTGATCAAATAAAAAGCAAAGCGGCGAACATTTTCTGGCTTTTTATCCTCTATTTATTTTTTCTTTCGTTTACTTATGGCCACGCAAAGGTTTGCAAATCTATTATTTGTTATAAATCCTATTTCGGGCGATATAGAAAAAAGTGAGATAATTGCAGAGATCGAGAATTTCTGCATTGCCCATAAGTTTAACCTGGCTTTTTTTGAAACATCCGGAGACCATGATCTGGCGCGATTAAAGGAAAACCTGGCCTCTAACAGTTACGATGTAATTTTAGCGGTAGGCGGCGATGGAACCGTACATCTGGTAGGATCCGCCCTGATTCATTCGCAATTGCCCATGGGAATTATTCCGATGGGTTCCGGCAACGGGCTTTCCAAAGACCTGGGAATACCCCAGGACACCCTGGATGCGCTACATGTTTTGCTTAATAATAACGTCCGGGTAATAGATACTCTGGCAGTAAATAATTATTACTGCGTGCACCTGACTGACCTGGGATTCAACGCCCTGGTGGTTAAACTTTTCAGCGAAGGCGGCAAACGCGGGCCCGGAGGCTACGCTCTGGTAGCCATGCAGCAATACCTGAGCTACGAACCAAAATCCTTTCGCATTCAAACCGATTCCGAATCTTTTTCCGGCCAGGCCTTTATGGTTACCGTTACCAATGCTAATGCTTACGGCAGTAATGCCGCTATAAACCCAACCGGAATTATAGACGACGGCAAATTTGAGATCTGCCTGATAGAACCCTTCCCGAAAACGGCCGGCCTTGAGTTGCTGTATCAGCTTTACAACAAAACCATTGGTTCGTCCATCTATAGTAAAATTATCCGGTGCCAGCACGCTACCATCTTTAACCGGGAAAACGATGTAACCCACATAGATGGCGAACCTATTAACCTGGGAGAGAAAATAGACATTAAGATCCTTCCGAAGAGCCTGCGGATATTGGTGCCAAAAATACCGGGTCCCCAAAATCAGGCGGGATAAAAGAGCAGATAAATTTCCAGGTTAAAAAATAAGGTATTGTTAGTTCTTCCGGTTCAGGAAACCTAAATTTGAGTATCAGGTTAAATTATTGCCTGGAACCTGCCTTATGATAAACCTGCCAACCAGTTTTAAAATAGCCTTTCTTTTTGCTGGATTCTTTTTTCTATTCCAGCTGCCCGGGTATTCCCAGAATTACAACAGCCAGAAGCGGGTAACCATTTATGCTACCAGATTCGAAGACGGGAAAGTAGCCATGAATGCTTTTATCCGGCAATATGCTACCCGGCTGCAACGCAAAGACGAAACCCAGGAGCGGTTCACTGCCGAATTTGTATTGCCGGAAAGCCGGTTAGGTTCTTTCGATTCGCTGGTAGCTAAAGTAGGATACGTAATGGAGAATTCGCTTACGTCCCAGAATTTTCAGCAGAACATTAAGCAGCTCCGGAATAATATTCTGCAGGAAGAAGAGGAGCAGATCCGGCTGAAAGAATTAATGAACCAGCCCAATTACACCCAGGAACAAAAAAACCAGTTCCAGAACCGGATAGATAACAGCATGGCCAATAAAAAACGCCACCAACAGGAACTCCGGAATTACGAAGAAAATGCCTCCCAGGCCTTTGTAACGGTAAATTTATACGACGAAGTTACCTACCCGACCGGTAACCATAAAATTTCTTTCGTTAACATGCCCGGTTTTGAATACAGCCTGTTAATGACCGAAAACCCGAAAGTAGGGGTTAGCAACGACCTTTACCAGGGCTTTTTAATTAAATACCTTTTTACCCGCGGCAAAAGCTACCTGGACCTGGGCGTTTACAAAGCCGTAAACTACGACCGCCAGGACCCAACCCTGATAAATGAATTATTCCTGATCAATTTCGGGCAGGATTTTTACCCGAAACACTTTGGCAGAGGCAAACGCAAATACCTGAATTTATATACCTGCTACCAGGTTGGCGGCTTTATTGTTAACCGGAATAACGAAAGCGTAAATACCTTTAACCCCAACCTGAACCTGGGAATAGGAGTGGAGCTATTTAAAAGCAAACACGTGCTCCTGGACAATAAAGTAACCTACTTTCTGCCGCTTAATGAATTAAACCGGAATTTACGCAGCATCACCTACAACGTTTCCATGAACTTCGTTTTCTAAGTTTGCACCGGTTCAGTTTTTGGAAAATGCCTGGTAAATAGAAAGGGAAACAATAAAAACGGTAGGTTTTAACCCTAAAAAAGTCAGGACCGAAACCCTAACTTAAAATTGCTTTTTCAATTTTCGAATCCAAAATAATTGGATATTTCAACCAGCAGCAGGTAATCAATTAAATGATCTTCGTCCGGAAAATTTCAACTTCTTCTTTATCCGGACCAGGTTCCAAAACCCGGAGCCAGGTTTCATTTTCATAGAAATCTATAATAAAGAAGCCCGTGTGCTCATGGGTAAAGGTAGCGCGCCCTCCCTTTTTTACAAATGCAATTTTGCTACCGGCGCCGCTTACAATATAATGGTTGTTGCGATAATGAAAATACTGCAGGTTATGGTCGTGACCGGCTGCGTAAATAATATTCTTATAGTTTTTAAAGATGCGCAATAACCTTTTCCGAAGAACTTTATACCTTGGATGCGACATGTCTTCGCGAGCGCCTATATAACGCCGGTAGAGCGGGTAAATGGAGCCGGCGCCGGGTAAGGGAAGGTAGAACTTTTTATGGGCAGCTGTTAACGGGAAAAGGTGTTGCTTAACCGTGAATTTTCCGCCATGCATGGCATTGCTGTATAGCGGGTGGTGGGCGGCTATGAGAATGCGCTGGTGCTGGTTTTCCTTTAAGATCTTATCCAGGTCGGTAAAAACCTGTTCCGAATTTTCCTGCGTGCAACCAAATTGGGCGCCAATTGGGCGGAGGCCATGCTGCACCCACCATTGGGTATTTAGTACGATCAGTAAAATTCCCGGAGCCAGCTGTTCGGTAACCGGCCCGGGGCAGCCGTTGGCCGGCAAATAGGCTTCCAGGTAATGCAATTTGCTTCTTACATATTCTTCCTGGTTTAGCAGGTAACTATATCCATCGGGCCGGCCTTTATTCCAGTCGTGGTTGCCGCTCAAAAATATGGCTTTGCCTTTGTAATTATTGAAAACTTCAAGCTGAATTTTAAGCCGTTCTTTAGAGCGAATGTATAGCCGGTGGTCTTCGGCAGGCAAACCCCGGGGGTAAATATTGTCGCCCAGAAATACCACCCGCGAATTTTCCGAAGCTGCATCTACGTAATTGGAAAGTATTTTTAAAATCGGGTCTGAACCATCGGTAGCCACATTGCCGGTATCGCCGATAAGGACAACTGAATATTTTGGATTTTGGGCGGGAGGCACTTTTTGGGCCCAGTCGGCTACCGTTTTTCGGTAAAAAGGCCGGTGCCGGAATTGCCATTCCCGCCAGTAAGCGAAAAGGAATAAAATTAAAAGTAAGCCTGAAATTACGATAAACAGGTCTGCGTACATGGTAATGGGCCTACGGAAAAAAACCGGAGAAGGCTGTTTTAAGGGTTTAAAAGTTAGGCGGGGTAAGGTGTTTAAAGTGGCCGTTGAGTTTAATGCGCTCCTTAAGTTTTTCGGTTTCAATCACTATTGGTACCACGTTAAGTAAATGTTCCAGCACAATTTCCTGACGGGTACTTTCGCTTTCGGCAGTAAGGAGCTCAAATTCTTTTTCGGTGGTTAAACCTACCTGGTGCGCAATGTCAAATATTTTATAATCTTCGGTTAATTTGGTATAAAGGCTGCTCAGGCCCAGGGCTTCGTACAATTCTTTTAACAATTCATTTATTTTGTTTTTGAGGATAATGTCTTCGTCGTCAATATTTTCCAGATCCGTAACTTTTCCGCCGGCGTAATTTTTTCCCGGGAATGTATTAAGGAATTCGTCTATCCGGAAGATCCCGATTCCTTTGGTGCGGATATCCATTTCGCCGCCGGGATATTCTTTGGCAATAGCCAGGATCTCTACTTCGGTGCCAACGGTGCTTACCCCTTCTTTTAAAAAAGGCGGTATTCCAAAAGAAGTATTGGTTTTAGCGCATTCCAGGATCAGTTCGCGGTAGCGGGGCTCAAAAATGTGCAGGTTTAATTTTTCGCCCGGAAAGATCACAATATTAAGCGGGAACAATGGAAGCAAACGGCTCATGGCAATTATTGATTGAAGAAGCGAATATGGTAAAAACTTATAAACCGGCAATATTAAAAATGGTTCGGCCTTTAAAAATTAAGGGAACAGGTTATTGATTAAATGGGGCCATAAAAAAGTAAATTAACCAGAATAGCCGGGGTTAATCCGGAAATTAAATTGTAAATAGTTTACTTTGCAGCTTATACCTTTTTTACCATGTCGCGCTATAGCAAAGAACTTCGCTTTTTACGCATTGCCTTTTTAAAGCTGGTCTTTATTTTTTTCCTGCTGTCGGTGCTTTGGGTATTGATCTACCGCTGGCTGTCGCCGCCGGCTACGTTGCTTATGTTGCAGCGGAGGGCCGAACCGGCCAAAACTGAAAAAGCTGCTTCAGAAAAAATAAAATACGAATTTGTAGAACTGGAAGACGTTGCCTACCACATTCCGCTGGCCATGATCGCAGCCGAAGACCAGCTTTTTACGCACCATAACGGCTTCGATTATAAAGCGCTGCACCAGGCTTTTCAGAAAAATCAGAAAGGGCGCCGGATAGTAGGGGGAAGTACCATCAGCCAGCAGGTTGCCAAAAACGTTTTTCTCTGGCACGGCCGCAGTTATGTCCGGAAAGTGGTAGAAGCCTATTTTACCTTCCTGATCGAATTGCTCTGGAGCAAACACCGCATCATGGAGGTTTACCTGAACATTGCTGAAATGGGCGATAAGGTTTTTGGCATTGAACAGGCTGCACAGAAATATTTTAAGAAACCGGCCAAAGACCTGAATGTTTACGAAGCTGCCGCGATTGCTGCCGTTTTACCCAACCCGATCAAATTTTCGGTAACGAACCCTTCCGGATATATTGTCCGTAAACGGGCTAATATCCGCAAGAACATGAAAAGGCTTGGCGGAAAGTTATTCATTCAACCCTTAATAGACCATGAAATCTAAACTCTACGCCTTACTGTTTGCTTTGCTTTTAGGTGCCGCTGGTTGCATGTCGCCTAAGCTGTTAACGGAGAACGCCTCCGTAGCCACCAAAGATATTCTGGACCGCCAGGCAATAGCCTGGAATAAAGGCGACCTGCCGGGTTATATGGAAGGTTACTGGAAATCGGATTCGCTCCAGTTTATCGGTCAGAACGGCATTACGTACGGTTGGGAAAAAACCATGCAGAATTATAAGCAAGCCTACCCAAATGCCGATGCCATGGGGAAATTATCCTTTACCATTCTTTCGGTGCGGCCTATAAGTTCTACGGCTGCTTACGTAACCGGGAAATGGAATTTAGACCGTTCCATGGGCAATAAGAACGGCCATTTTACACTTTTAATGCGGCGGCTGCCGGAAGGCTGGCGCATCGTTTCCGACCATTCAAGCTAAGCCGGCGGTTTACAGATCGGTAACCGAAGGTTTTTCTTTTCCGGCGATCTCACCTTTATCCTGAGCTTTATCATCCTGAACTTCCGGAAGGGCTTCGGTGTAAATAAGGCCTATTTTAGCGGCGTGTTCGGCGGCGTTTACGGTGTTTTCCACCAGCACCATTTCAACTTTATGCTCCTTCAGGCCTTCGCTTACTTTTACCACAATTTCGGCCCGTTCCGCTAATTTTACGTCCCGGATGTAAATGGCTATGATGCGTCCCGGATATTTTTTTACAACTTCCTCATAAATTACCGGATCCTGCTGCCCGCTGTCGCCTACCAGTACAAAATTTAAATGCGGGTAAGTTATCAGGAGGTTTTCTATTTCTTTGAATTTGTGGCTCAGGTGGTCGCTTGATATAAACTTTTCGGCATCTAAACCCAGGTCGCGCAGCAAAATTGGTCCGGCCGGAATCTCATTCAGATCCAGGAAATCATGCAGCAGGTCGTAGGTATTCCAGGGGCTGCTGGAAACGTAGAAAAAAGGGTTGTTGCGTTTTCCATTCCGACCTAACTGCAACGCTTTGTAAAAGGCGGAAACCCCGGCAAAAGGTAACCGGGTGCGGGCATTATGGAAAAATACATTGCGGGCCGTGGCCAGCATGTTGGTAGCTCCGGTCAGAACAATGGTATCGTCAATATCGCTGATAATGCCGTACTCAGCATCCGGCGGCGGCACCAGCACCTGGGCATTGGTTTTTATTTCACCGGAAAAAGAAACCGGGGCGCTTTTTATTTTTAATTCTACCTGGTGCCAGATATCGCGTAAAACCAAAGGTGTTTCGGGCTGAAGGTTCAATGAAAAATAGCCTTCCTCATCCGTTACAATTTCGTGTTCTTTATTATCGAAGGTAACGGAAATAACCGCATTCGGAATTTCGTCGCTGTCGAAGCGTTTGTACATGTTCCAGAGGTTATGCCAGATGGTGTGCGTTTCTTCGGCGCCGGTAATGCCTTTATCGGCTAACACTCTTCCCTTTACATATAATCTTTCCGGAGTGCCGTAACTGCGGTACGGTACGATCTGCAAGGGAGCAAAAAGTCCGAACCGGTTCCGGAAATCAAAGATCAGCCCATCTAATTTGTCGTCAACTTTATCAGCTTTCTGCAAGAATAGTTTCTTAAGGTCTATCATAGTGGCGGGAAATTTTGAATTAAAAAAATGAGCCTGAAGGTTATTCAGGCTCATTTACTGGTTTAAGAATGGTAGGGTTTTACCCTTAAAAAGTCAGATTGCTTTTTAAAGTATTATAATTACTTACGGAGCTCTGATCAACAGGCTTAATGCAGTTATCAGCAGTTGCCTTACTGGTAATGGCGTTGATCCGGTCGGCATCGTTCGGGTGGGTGCTTAAGAAAACCGGTGGCCGGCCGGCCTGTTCTTCGGTTTGCATTTTCTTGAAAAATTCCGCGGCGCCATCGCAGGTATATTTGGTGTCGGCCAGGTATTCCACAGAATAAAAGTCAGCTTCGTTTTCAGCATCGCGGCCAAATTTCAGCGTTGCCAGGCCAGCGCCAATTTCGGCTAATTGGTTTTGGTTACCGCCTAAAATTATAGAAAGCAGCACACTAATGCCGTATTGTCTTTCAAGGGCTTTGGAAGTATGGCGGCGGTCGGCGTGGGCAATTTCGTGGCCCAATACGCCGGCCAGTTGATCTTCGTTATCCAGCTTTTTAATTAGGCCGGTAAAAACGTAAATATGACCGCCCGGCGTAGCGAATGCATTTAACGTGGCATCATCGTTTATGATCCGGATCTTATAGCCAAATTCGGCTTTATAGCTTATTTTATCGGAAGTTAGAATATCTTGAACGATCCCGTTTATCTGGGCATAAGCCGCCTGTACATTTGGTCGGGAATCGTTGGTTTCCAGTAACTGGCCTTTAGACCGGTAAATAGAATCTTGCTGGGCTGCCACCTGGTTACCAAGGGCAATGTCGTCTTCAATTGAAAAGATAAGGCGTTCGCCGTTTTTATCCTGGGCACAGCCGGTAAACAATAAACTTGCAGTTACGCAGGCTGAGATAAAAAAATTGGTGGTTAATAAGCGTTTCATTTTTGTGTTTGTAAGGTTCTTTTTATCGGAAAGAAAATAGTGTGCCAGTTTTTATTTCGCCGGCTTTTAAAATAGCAATCAGTAGCGTTTACGGTAATAAAAGGATAAATGATAAGGCTGATAATCAGAAACTCTTAAACAATTCTTATAAAGGCATCAAACCGGGGATGTTTTTATACCAACTGGTTCCGGATTTAATTTTAGTTGTTTACTACCTTTCAAAGCTGGTATTTCAGCATTAACCGGTAACCTTTAGAGCAGTTGCGTGGTTCTAGGATAAATTCTCAATTCCATTGCATGCCAGCTGCCGCTAAAACAACCTCTGCCCACCAGTTATACGCCGATGCGGCCCAATCTGCAACGGCGGCCGGACTCCGTTATTTACCCGATACTAAACCCGGAATAACCCGGAAAATCAAAGGTAAAAATTTCAGTTATTTTAATGCAAAGGGAGAAGAAATTGCCGATGAAAAAACCACCGACCGGATAAAGAAATTAGTAATTCCGCCCGCCTGGACGGAGGTTTGGATCTGTCCGTCGGCGAATGGTCATATTCAGGCCACCGGCCGCGATCAGAAGGACCGTAAGCAATATATTTATCATCCGGAATGGCAAAAGAACCGCAGCCAAAGTAAATTCGGGCGGATGCTGGCTTTCGGAAAAATGCTGCCAGAGATCCGCAAACAAATAGCAATTGATCTTAAAACCTCCCGGCTCGACCGCCGGAAAATTACCGCTATTGCCCTGAATTTAATGGACCAGACCCTTATCCGGATCGGGAATAAAAGCTATGCCAGAACAAATAAATCTTACGGTTTAACTACCCTGCGTGATAAGCACGTTAAAATTTCCGGTACAGAAATCAGGTTTGAATTTATCGGGAAAAAAGGAGTGCCGCATACCATAACCCTGCAGGATAAAAAGCTGGCTCAACTGGTAAAAAAATGCAAAGATATTCCGGGCTACGACCTCTTTCAGTATTACGATGAAAATGGCCACCGGCAAACACTGGAATCCGGCGATGTTAACCTTTATCTGAAAGAAATTACCCACACCGATTTTTCGGCCAAAGACTTCCGAACCTGGGGCGGTACCGTGCGCATGGTAGAATGCCTGGAGCACATGCTGGACGAGAACCCCGAACTGGAAAAAGAAAAATCGGTTAAGGAAGCCTTTAAAATTGTGGCTAAAAGTTTGGGAAACACACCCAGCGTTTGCAGCAAATATTACGTGCACCCGGAAGTGATAAACCTTTTTAAGGAAGACCGGCTGATGAATTATTTAAAAAAACACAGCGCCGGAAAAGCCCAAAGCAATTACCTGAGCCCCACCGAAGAATTAGTAATGAGAATGCTGAAAGAAATGCAGAAAAAATGATTTGGAGATTTGAAAATTTGATGATTTGGAAATTATTCGATTTAAAATCAGAAAGGGTGGAATATTCCAAAAGACGTTTTCTGGCAAAAGAATTAAAACCCTTCAACTAGAAAATAGCCCATCCAAACTTACGTAGGTCAGGAGATAAATTTTCTTAATAAGCATTTTCAAATCTCCAAATCTCCAAATCTTCAAATTACAAACCTTCCCGGTCAAAAGCATGCACGGCCACATCTGAGCTCAGACGTTTTTTAACTTCCTTTGAAGGCTCAATAATCATTCCCCGGCGGGTATCATAAGCAATGGTAGGTTTTTTACAGCCGCCAATTTTTGAACTATCTTCCAGTTCATCTTCTCCTTCCCCGCCAAACACGTTCAGTTGTATACCTCTTTTAGCTTCCCCGGTAATTTTAAAATCGTCGTTACCACCCAAGCCGTAAAGGTTTATTTTTTTGGTTTCATTCGGCTTAAACGTACGGGAATAGAAAGGCGCTTTGTCTGTTTCATTTTTCCGGAACACTTTCACCACGGTTTCGCCATTTGGCTGGCGTTGCACTTCAAAAACTTCCGGTTCGTCGCTGCCGGAAACCAATACTTCTTTGGCCAGTAACAGGTAAACTTTATCGGCAACGGCCGGTAATTTATCGCGACGGGCCTTTAAAATGGAAATGGTTTCGGCGGCATTTTTCTGGTAAATAGGTTTGGGTAAATTGGTGAAAGCATTTTCAATTACGGCATCGGTTAAGCTGCTTTTAAGTTCTTCGGCCTGTTTTTGCCATTCCTGCCGGTTAACTTCATTTAAAGCCCGCGCATCTATAAAACGCGCATTGAAAAGCCAGCCCGGGAGGTAAGCGTAATCTTTTTTAAAGGTCTGGAATTTCTTTATGAGCACGCGGCTGCTGGCAATCCAGGGAATAATGCCGTCGTCGAATTTATAAAAGGTCTGGTCGCGGTCTTTGGGAATGGGTTTGTAAAGGTATTTATCTCCTGATTTATAAGCCGCCCACTGCCATTGTCCTTCGTGCCGGTCCCAGTCGCCAATAAGAATATCGAAAAGGCGGGAACGGGCAAATAAGGTTTGGTCGAGCCGGTGCTTATTATCGTCAAAATAATCATGTAATACATCTTCGCTGTCTACCAGGTCTGTTGCCGGTCCGAACTGCGGCGTAAGCGCTTCCTTACCGTCGAATTTTTCTTCCAGCAGCATTACTTTACCCAGAATACGTTCGCCGAAATTACCGAAGCTGCTATCGTTGGGGGCTACATAAAATATTTTGGGGCTGCTGTAAAATATCCCGGCGGCTTTTGACAGCGGAGGAATTACCAGCGGTGCAAACGGATTACCGGCCGAAGTCTGGTCCCGGATAACGTTTACAATAAAGGTTTTCCGCAGCCCGGGAGGAAGGGTTTTGTAGGGATCTTTATCTAAGGAACGTAAAACGTAGGGCCGGCCGGTTTTATCTTCCAAGGTTAAACTGGTGGTTTGGAAACCGCCGCCCAGCGAAACCGGTTTTAAACCGCCAAATTCCCGGTCCATTCTAAAGACCGGTAATTTAACCGGGGTAGCCCAAAGTTCGCGGTAATGCTTCCCAAAAAAAAGATTATGGATACTGCCTTTTTTGTAATGTTTTCCCACGGTAACCACCGCACTGTCAGGTTTTATAGTGCTAGTAAAGGCATTGTTAGGGTTTACAAGGGCCGTTTTCTGATAAAAGTCGGTTCGGGCGCAGCTCATGCAAAAACCGGAAATAACCAGAAAGTAGAAGATCGTTTTAAACATTAAAAACCTTGAATTTTTTCTACTTAACGGATAACAGGCGGAAAGTTTCAGAAAATATTAGATTATATGAATTTAAAGCCCTTGAATTTTATGGATTATAATAGAGCTTTAATCAGCCCTTACCCGCTTATGGCAAAGAAATTTATCCATTACCAAAAAATAAGAAGGTTAAGATTAATGGTCTTATAATTCCCTGAAACCATTTTTAACTTAACCCTTCAATTTCGCCTTTCTTTAAAAATATTCTTTCGGCCTGCGGCGATTTTGGCAGGCCCGGCATCCGCATAATTTCTCCGGCTACTACCACAATAAATCCGGCTCCTGCCTGAATAATGAGGTCGGCAATTTTAAATTCAAAATCGCGGGCCACGCCTAAATGGGAAGCATTATCCGAAAAGGAATACTGGGTTTTGGCAATGCAGATGGGAAGATCATTTAAACCCAACCGGTTAATCCGTTTCAGCATCAGGGCCGCCTTCGGGCTGAAAGAAATAAATTTACCCCCATAAATATTTACCACGATCTTCCTGATCTTATCTTCTATGGAATCATCCAGGTCGTAAGCAAATTTAACCTCTCCGGATGGCGATTTATCAATGGTTTCTAATACCGTTTTTGCCAATTCCGCTGCTCCCGGACCACCTTTTGAAAACCCGTTATTCAGGGCAAAGCCAACTTCATGGCCCGTACACCAGTTTTTTAAGATCTCAATTTCTTCTTCCGTATCGAAATGGTATTGGTTAAATGCCACCACCACAGATTGCCCGAATTGCTTCAGGTTCTTCAGATGTACGGCTACGTTCAGCAAACCAAGCTGCAGTCCTTTCACATTTGGCCGGGAGATCTCCGCTTCCGCTACGCCGCCGTGTAATTTCAAAGCCTGAGAGGTAACAACCAGCACCGTAACTTTTGGGTTCAACCCGGCCAGCCGACATTTGATATCGAAGAACTTTTCTGCTCCCAGGTCTGCGCCAAAGCCGGCTTCCGTAATTACGTAATCGCCGGTGCTCATAGCCATCCTGGTAGCCATTAAGGAATTGCAGCCGTGCGCAATATTGGCAAATGGTCCGCCGTGAACGAAAGCGCCGCCGCCTTCCATGGTCTGTACCAGGTTTGGGTGGAGCGCATCTTTTAAAAGCACGGTAATGGCTCCGGCAACGCCCAGGTCTTTCACGTAAAAAGGGACATTTTCTACGGTATAACCCAGCAAAATATTATTGATCCGGTTTTCCAGATCTTCCAGGTCTTTGGCAAGGCAAAGAATTGCCATTATTTCGGAGGCAGCGGTAATATCAAAACCGGTTTCGGCCGGCAAGCCATTGGAAAGACCACCCAGGCCGCTTACTAATTGCCGCAAACTGCGGTCGTTCACATCCAGCACCCGGCGCCAGAGAACCTGTTTTAGTTGGGGTTTATCGGTGCCGCGGTTTTGGTAAATGTAATTATCCAGGAGGGCGGCCAGCATGTTATTAGCTGAGGTAATGGCATGAAAATCGCCGGTAAAATGCAGGTTTATTTCTTCCATGGGCAATACCTGCGAATAGCCGCCGCCCGTAGCGCCGCCTTTCATACCGAAGCAGGGCCCTAAAGATGGTTCCCGCAAAGCCAGAACCGCATTTTTCCCCAGCTGGTGCAAGCCCTGTGCCAAACTAATGGAAGTGGTGGTTTTACCGATCCCGGCTTTGGTAGGGGTAATGGCAGTAACCAGGATCAGGTTGCTTTGCTTTACTTTTTTTTCGAAGATCACTTCGTAATTAACCTTTGCCTTGTATTTGCCAAAGGGCATCAGGTCATCTTCCCGGAGGCCGATGGATGCGGCTATTTTATTAATTGGCTGCAATTTTACTTCGCGGGCAATTTCGATATCAGATTTCATAGTTGAGGGTAAGGTGAAGAAGTAAAGGAAGCTTCTGGATGGGGGTGAAGTTACAAATATTTGGCAAACCAAATAGAACCGGCGTTTGAAAAACGGTATCTATTTATGCTCAAAAACTCCTTTGACCAGCAAGCCAACAATTTTAAAAGAAACTGACCAGTTAAAAAAAATGTACAGGAAGAAAGACACGAATTATTCTTGAACCAGTTCAGGAATAGTTTTTCATTTTTACTAGCGCCATTTTGAAAAAGGGGGCTATAATATTTCTCAAAGATCCAGAACTTCTTTAAACTAATATTGAGGGAATAAAAATACCACAGGCATAGATTAGGATTTCAATTTAAAAGCGTAGTCTAAAAGTTGAGCCTTAGCAATAGATTTTTGGTTTATTTGCAGCCATTCAATAATTGATTCCTTATTATTTTCATAGCATTTAAAACTTTTATCTAAAAATGCGTAGAAACACAATTAACCAACCTTGCCCGCGCTTTTGAAAAAGTATTTACCTACTTGTTTACTTTTACTAGTATTCATTTTACCGACTTTGCAGGCAGCCGCTATTAAAGGTCCTGCCGATACCGTTTTAGTAGCCGGCAAACAATACGACCGGGGTTTCATCCATCGTTTTTTCTGGGGAACCCATTACCGGCCTGTTTGGCGGGAGCCGGTGCGGGTACCCTTCCTGAACTTACAAACCGAAGCAGGCGGTCTTAAGCCCACTGAAAAGGGCGGTTCTTACCAAACTAAAAACCTTCGGATGCTTAACCCGCAGGGCAAAGAATATGTATTGCGCTCCATCGATAAAGATCCAAGCCAGACCCTGTCGGTGGGAATGCGGAAATCTTTTATAGGCAGGTTGCTGCGCGACCAAACCAGCGTGGTTCACCCGTACGGCGCTTTGATCGTTCCGCCAATGGCCGAAGCCGCCGGGGTGCTGCATGCCAATCCAAAACTTTTTGTAGTACCCAACGATCCGGCCCTGGGCGAATTCCGCGCAGAGTTTGCCAATATGCTGGTCATGCTGGAAGAGCGCGCTGACGGTGATCAGAAAAACACCAAAGATTTCGGGTTTTCCAAAGATGTGGAGAGTTCCCGCAAGATGTTCAAATCGTTGGTGAGTAACCATAAAAACCGCGTAGATGCCCGGGAGTTTCTGCGGGCCCGCCTGTTCGATATGTGGTTGGGCGATTGGAGCCGCCGCGAAGACCAATGGCGCTGGGCTTCTTACAAAACTGCTCAAAATGGTACAAAATACCTTCCCATTCCCCGCGACCGGGACCATGCCTTTTTTAAATTCAACGATGGCCTGTTTACCTGGCTGATAAGTTTATATGCAACCAACCTCCAGACCTTTGGCCCGAAAATAAAAAAACTGGAAGGTCTGAACGAAACTGCGGCCCCTTTAGACCGCTCTATCCTGGTTTTCCTGACAAAAGAAGATTTCCGGCAGATAGGCGACAGTCTTAAATTGCAGCTTACCAACAATGTAATTGAGAATGGCGTAAAATCCTTACCGGAAAACATCTATAAGATAAGCGGCCTTGAATTAGAAAAAAACCTTAAAAAACGGCGGGACCAGTTACCTTCCGTTGCCGAAAAATATTATAAAATTTTAGCCCAGAATGTAGCCATTCCGGGCAGCGATAAAGAAGAGCTTTTCCGGCTTACCGGCCAGAATAACGGCTTATTGGTAGAAATGCTGAAACCCGGAAAAAAAGGGAAAGAAGATTCCCTGATCGCGAGCCGCACTTTTCTGCCATCAGAAACAAAAACGCTGAAAATTTATGGCCTTGGTGACGATGATAAATTTGAAATATTAGGCGAAGGTAACCCGATAAAACAGGTGGTACTTTACGATGGCGAAGGGCAGGACGAAGTAAAATTCAAAGCCAAAAAGAAGAAGCTCATTAAAGTAATGGATTCCGGCGACGGGAACGAAATTCCGAAAACCAAAAAAATAAAAGTGCTGAAGTATAGCCCCAAAGCCGAAGAATTTAATGGCGAAGGCTGGCTGCTACGCCATCGGCTTCATTAAATTGTTAATTGTTGATTGTTAATTGCCTGATAAGAGGTTAAAATAAAAAACACGATACACTGATTGCACTACAGAATGCCGTCTTCTTAAGAGTATGATTATTTTTTAATTTAAAAAATGATAGGGTTTTAGTTGTAAAAATTGAAAGTTAAAATATTTCAATGGCAAAAGGTTTGGGTTATACGCTAACCAATAAAGCCAATCAACAATTAACAATTAACAATTAACAATCAACAATTAACAATCAACAATTAACAATCAACAATTAAAAAATCAGCACCTTATCCTGGTGTTTGGTGCGCAGGTGCTGGCGGATGATCTGCTGCATGTCTTTGTTATCGTTGTAGTGCTTAATGCCGTTTTTAAAGTCTTCCAGGTTGCTGGCAATAAACGATTCATCTACAAACCCAAAACCCAAATACCGGCCATTTTCTACAATCACCAACGATTTTTCCCCGCTTTCCCGGCCCCGGCCAATGATCACAAAATTATCGTGCTGGTAAGAGAAAGATTCTATGGCCTGATCTACGCGTTCGTTGTAAGCTTCCGGAGTTTCTTTGCCAATGCAGGCGCCGTTGCAGCGGTGCACCTGGTAATCGAAGCAGGAGCCGGTGGTTTTATACAGGTCGCAGAGTTTCTGGCAGAGGGTAAATTTGCCAACCATGTAATTCAGAAAGCTCTTGGCCTTGAAAATATTGGGCATGGCAATGAGCGGTATTTTTTCGTCGTTTATGCGGCCGTAAGAAAGGCGTTTATAACCATCTTTATCAATGTTAGCATAGATATCCGGTATTGAAAACACTGCGGCGCTGCTGGCGGTTGTAATACGGTTTCATCCGCTTGATCTCATCCGATTCAAAAAGCAAAGCCACCAGTTCGTTGCCCATCAGTTCGCAAGAAATATCGGCGATCTGGTTTTTGAATTCGATGGATTTCCGGCTTTTATAATCGATGTTAAAATGCTGAATAATGCGTTTGCGGATGTTGATGCTTTTACCTACGTAAATAACTTCGCCTTTTTCGTCGTAGAAATAATACACGCCGGGTTTATCGGGCAGCGCATCTACCTGTTCTTTTTTAATAGTTGGGCGGCAGCAACGAAGTCTTCACTTCATTTTTCAGGTTGGCCTGGCTTTCCCGCACCACATCTTCCGAGCCGGCAACCGCATTTTCATTTAGCTTTATCAGTTTATCGAACAAGCACCGCCGTAGCCTGCGCATCGCCGATGGCCCGGTGCCGCAATTGCAGATCGATGTTGATGCTTTTGCAAAGTTTGCCTAAGGAATAAGAAGGCAAACCCGGGATCAGGCTGCGGCTCAAACGCACGGTACAAAGCGTTTTTCGCTGGTAAGTATACCCCAGATCGGCAAATTCTTTTTTCACGAAGTGAATAATCGAACCGCACGTTGTGGGCCACAAAAATTTTGCCTTCGGTAAACTGCACGATCTCTTTGGCTACCTCATGAAACTTGGGCGCATCCTTCACCATGTCATCGGTAATGCCGGTAAGGTTGGAAATAAAATAGGGGATAGGCCGCTGCGGATTAATGAGGGTATGATATTTATCGGTGATCTGGTGCCCATCGTGAATAAAGATGGCGATCTCCGTGATCCGGTCCTGGGCGGGCTGGCCCCCGGTGGTTTCAATATCGATAATAGCGTACAAAGGCAGAGCAGTCTGTTTCAAAGCAAAGATAACTAAAATTTTTAGCTATTTGGGAGGGATAGCTGACTTGAAACAGATGGTAAGGTTAAAAAGTGCTATTTTGCTAAAGTTTGGTAAAACCAATAAAAGCGTTGCTAAAGTTGTACTACCAACATTTGTTAAACAGAAATTAATTAACTTATAGTAATTCAGTAAGTAAATTCTCCAATAAACGAAAAACCCCCCCCATAATTCGGGCGGCTTTTTCGTTAACCTTTAAAAATATTTAAGTCAATACTGGCAAAAAAAATCCTTTATAACCGGTATGGTTTAGCACTGAAAAAGTGACTGCAGAGAAAGAAAATATTCCTTAAGCCTTTTCTTTCAACCCAACCATTTTCCGCGCTTTCAAAACCAGTTTCCCCAAAAAGCCCGGTTCGCCGTTCGATTCTGCCGTATCCGATAATAAAAAACCCAACGGCTCTGTAGGAGAGTAGGCATCGAAAAGGACCTTCATAATGGCAATTAGGGGAATAGATAAGATCATGCCCACGGCCCCCCAGATCTCTCCGCCAATTATCAGCGCCACAATAGCGGCAAACGGATTTATAGATACCTTGGAGCCGGTTATATAAGGCGTAATAAAATTTCCTTCCAGGAACTGCACCACCGCAAATATGCCCACCACAATTAAAGCGCTGATCGGGGAACCGGTTTCTACCAGCGTAAACAAAGCCGGCAGCAACGACCCGATCAAAACCCCGATGTAAGGGATAATGGTAAGAATGGCCGCAAAAACCCCAAAGAAAAAAGCGTAATCAACCCCCATGATCAGAAGGCCCAGGGAGTTCAGCAAAGACACAATGATCATTACCGTTACCAGGCCCGAAATATAACTGGCCACCACCCCCTGGATATTTCCCAGGGTATTCATTACGTGGGTACGGTTATTCGGCGATACAAATTTGAACATGAACTGCCGCATATGTCCCCGGTAATACAGCATACAGAAAATATAGATCGGAATTAAGCCAAAAACCGAAAGCGCCCCGGTGGTAAGCGAAATGGTATTGCCGATTATTTTAGTACCCTGCTCCTGAAAACTGCCCAACGAACTTTTGATCAGCTCCGATTTATTTCGGGGTTCAATCCCGAATTTATCCTGCAGGAAGAGCTGTACTTTAGAGAGCATGTCGTTAAGCTTTTGGGAAATACCGGCCAGCTCATCCGAAAAACTCATGAGCTGCGCCGACAGGAACCAGACCACTCCGCTTAACACCATAATAATGGTAATAATACAAATGATAATGGCCAATACTTTCGGTACCCCAAACCGCTCCAGGCTCCGGCAAAGCGGCAGCAGCAGAAATGAAAAGAGCGATGAAAAAAGGATCGGGACCAGAACTGACTTAAATGATTGCAGGAACCAGATGGTTAAGGCTAATCCTATTAGCAAAAATACGTACCGAAGGTAAGCGGGTAATTTTAATTCCATAAAAGAGAAAGCGTACTTTTAGCTTAACGTAATTTATAAAGAAAGAGATATATAGCTCCAAAACGGTATACTTCCAGACCAAAAAAGTGAGAATAAAAAGGCACTAATCTGAGGAATTTACCGGTTTTTTTCTGAACTTTGTAATCAATCAAAAGGTTGATTTCTTGCAAAAAGGTATGATTGGGTTTTTAGATTTTCAGAGATTCCTTTTGTTAATTAACCCTGATAGCGCTTTTACTATTTGCTAATAAAAATAGCTTTTTACCGGTGAGGCCTTAATTGCTTAAATTTTCCTTATTTTACAAATTCAAAAATTAGTAAATAAATATTAAATGGCTGAAGTAAACTACAACGAAGACTCCATTCGCTCCCTCGACTGGCGCGAACACATCCGGCTTCGTCCGGGTATGTACATTGGTAAGCTCGGCGACGGTTCCTCTACCGACGATGGTATCTACATTTTAGTAAAAGAGATCATCGATAACTCCATCGACGAATACGTGATGGGAAACGGCAAGACCATAGAAATTAAAGTTTCCGACCATAAAGTAGTGGTTCGCGATTACGGCCGGGGCATTCCGCTGGGCAAAGTGATCGACTGCGTTTCCAAAATAAATACCGGCGGTAAATACGATTCCAAAGCCTTCCAGAAATCGGTTGGATTAAACGGGGTGGGTACCAAAGCGGCCAATGCCCTTTCCAGCTATTTCAAAGTGCAATCGGTTCGCGACAGCCAGATGAAAACCGCCGAATTTGAGCAGGGTATCCTTACCATCGATTCGCCAATCCAGGAAACTTCCCAACGCAACGGCACGCTGGTAACCTTTGTGCCCGACGATACCATTTTCCGCAATTACCATTTCATTCCGGAATACCTGGAAAACCTGATCTGGAATTATGTTTACCTGAATGCCGGTTTAACCATTCATTTCAACGGCCAGAAATATTTTTCCGAAAACGGGTTAAAGGATTTATTGGCCCGGAAGATCGACGAAGAAAGCCAGCGTTACCCGGTTATTCACCTGAAAGGCGACGACATTGAAGTAGCTTTAACCCACGGCAATGAATACGGCGAAGAATATTATTCCTTCGTAAACGGCCAGTACACCACGCAGGGCGGTACCCATTTAGCGGCTTTCCGCGAAGCAGTGGTAAAAACGGTACGGGAATTCTATAAAAAAGACTACGATGCTTCCGATATCCGGGCTTCTATTGTGGGTGCTATTTCCGTTCGGGTTCAGGAACCGGTTTTCGAAAGCCAGACCAAAACGAAATTAGGCTCCCAAAATGTTGGTCCGGACGGGCCGACAGTGCGGAATTTCGTAGTCGATTTCCTGAAAGAACACCTGGATAATTACCTCCACAAAAATCCGCAGACCGCCGATGCCTTAAAGCGCCGGGTAGAGCAAAGTGAGCGGGAACGGAAGGATATGGCCGGCATTAAAAAACTTGCCAACCAACGCGCCAAAAAAGCAAACCTGCACAACAAAAAGCTGCGCGATTGCCGCATCCACTTCGATGGCGATAAATCCGAAAAAGCCCTGTTAACTACCTTGTTTATTACTGAAGGGGATTCGGCCAGCGGTTCCATTACCAAAAGCCGGAACGTAGAAACCGAAGCTGTTTTCTCTTTGCGTGGTAAGCCGCTGAACTGCTTCGGCCTGAAGAAAAAAGTAGTTTACGAAAACGAAGAATTCAACTTGCTGCAGCACGCTTTAAACATTGAAGAAGGCATTGAAGACCTGCGCTACAACCGCGTGGTAATTGCCACCGATGCCGACGTTGACGGGATGCACATCCGGTTGCTGTTGCTTACCTTTTTCCTCCAATTTTTCCCGGATCTGGTAAAGAATGGCCATGTCTTCATTCTGGAAACCCCGCTTTTCCGGGTGCGCAACAAGAAGGAAACCATTTATTGCTACAACGAAACCGAAAAACAGCAGGCCATGCGCAAACTGGGCAAAAATCCGGAGATCACGCGCTTTAAAGGTCTGGGAGAAATTTCGCCGGATGAGTTCGGAAAATTTATTGGTGACAACATTCGCCTGGAGCCGGTAATTCTGAAAAACGAAATGAGCATTCAGAAGATCCTGACCTATTACATGGGCAAAAATACCCCGGAGCGGCAGCAGTTTATTATTGAGAATTTAAAGATAGAGAAAGACCTCGTAGAGGACGCAGAAGAAGTAGAAGTTTATGCTTAACGATAACGAACTGGAAAACGAAGAGATCAACAAAGAAACCGAATCGGAAGAAGCCATTCACGATGTAATTCCGGTTGCGGGTTTATATGAGAATTGGTTCCTGGATTATGCTTCTTATGTAATTCTGGAGCGCGCCGTACCGGCCATTGAAGACGGTTTAAAGCCGGTTCAGCGCCGCATCCTGCACGCCATGAACGTGATCGACGACGGCCGTTTCAACAAAGTGGCCAACGTGATCGGGCAGACTATGCAGTATCACCCCCACGGCGATGCTTCAATTGGCGATGCCATCGTGAACCTGGGCCAGAAAGATCTATTGATTGAAACGCAGGGAAACTGGGGCGACGTCCGTACTGGTGATTCCGCGGCAGCGCCGCGTTACATCGAAGCCCGCCTTTCTAAATTTGCCTTAGATGTAGCCTTTAACGGTGACACTACTATCTGGCAGGCATCCTACGATGGTCGCAAAAACGAGCCGGTTACGTTGCCGGTTAAATTCCCGTTGCTGTTAGCGCAGGGCGTAGAAGGTATTGCAGTTGGCCTATCAACGAAGATCATGCCGCACAACTTTAAAGAGCTGATCAAAGGTTCTATCGAAATTCTGAAAGGCCGCCGCACCCAGATCGTGCCGGATTTTCCTACCGGCGGTATGATCGATATAAGCAATTACAATGGCGGTCTGCGGGGTTCCCGGATCCGCGTGCGGGCTTCTATTGAGAAGGTAGATAAAACCTTGCTTATAATCCGCGATGTGCCTTACGGTTCTACTACCACGGCCCTAATGGATTCGATCGTGAAAGCGAGCGAAAACAACAAGATCAAGATCAAAAAGGTGGTAGATAATACGGCCAAAGACGTGGAGATCCAAGTGCATTTACCGGCCGGCGTTTCTCCGGATCTGACCATCGATGCGCTCTATGCTTTTACCGATTGTGAAGTAGCTATTTCTCCGAACACCTGCGTTATTATTGACGACAAGCCGCATTTCATGAATGTGGATGATGTGTTGCGGATTTCTACTTTTAAAACCCAGGAATTGCTGCGCCAGGAACTGGAGATCCGCAAAGCAGAGCTGGACGAAAAGTGGCACATGTCTTCTTTGGAAAAGATATTCATAGAGAACCGCATTTACCGGAAAATTGAAGAATGCACTACCTGGGAAGACGTAATTGCTACCATCGACAAAGGTCTAAAACCATTCAAAAAGCTGCTGCGCCGCGAAGTTACCGAAGAGGATATCGTGCGCCTGACGGAAATAAAGATCAAGCGGATTTCTAAATTCGACTCTTTTAAGGCCGACGAATTCATAAACAAACTGCAGGAGGAAATGGCGGAAGTGGCTGACAATTTAGCTAACCTGACCCGTTATGCCATAGCTTATTTCGAAAATCTGCTGAAGAAATATGGCGCCGGAAGAGACCGTAAAACCCAGATCCGCACCTTCGATGTGGTATCAGCCCAGAAAGTAGCCATTGCCAACCAGAAACTGTATGTGAACCGCAAAGACGGCTTCGTAGGTTACGGTTTAAAGAAAGACGAATTCGTGTGCGATTGTTCCGACATGGACGATATCATAGCCTTTACCAAAGACGGTAAGTTTCAGGTAAGCAAGATATCCGACAAAGTGTTTATGGGTAAAGATATTATCTACGTTGGCGTCTACAACAAGAACGATGAGCACATGGTTTACAACATGATCTATGCTGACGGCAAATCAGGGTTGAGCATGGCCAAACGTTTCAATGTAACCGGCATTACCCGCGATAAGGAATATGAATTAACGAAGGGCAACAAAGGCTCCAAAGTGCTTTATTTTACCTCTAATCCAAACTCCGAATCGGAGGTGGTTACGGTAACCCTGGCCCCGACGGCCCCAGCCCGGAACAAGGTTTTCGATTTCGATTTTGCGGAATTGCTGATCAAAGGAAAAGGTTCGCAGGGAAACATCGTTACCAAATACCCGGTAAAGAAGATCGTGCAGAAAAGCCTGGGCGAAAGCACGCTGGGTGGCCGGGAAATATACTACGACGAAGTAATTGGTCGTTTGAATACCGAAAACCGGGGCCGCTATTTAGGTTCTTTCAATACCGACGATACGATCCTGGTGATCTTTAAAGACGGCAGCTATGAACTGACTTCTTTCGATATTACGAACCATTACGATGTGGCCAACATTGAAATTCTTCAGAAGTTCGATCCGGAGCGGGTTATTTCGGTGGTGCATCTGGATGGGGAAAGCAAGATTTACTACGTGAAACGCTTTAAAATTGAAACGACTACTATTGGTAAACGTTTCTCTTTCATTAACGAAAGCAAAGGTTCTAAAATGGTAGCGGTTTCAACCCACGAAGCCCCGCAGGTGGAAGTAAAAATGCAGCGGGATAAGAAAGCCGATAAGGAAACAGAAAGCATTTTACTAAGTGCCTTTATTGATGTAAAGGGTTGGAAAGCAACGGGTAATAAATTAAATTATTATAAGGTGCTGGATGTAAAGGTTAATACCCCGGAACCGGTAATGGAAGAACCGAAACCGGGCGGAAAAGGCGGTAAACTGGTTCGGATGCCCAGGTCGGTTGAAGTAAAGTTGCCTTCTGAGAAGTTGGATTCAGTAGGACAAAACAAAGAAAAAGTAGCGTTCGAACTGATTGAAAATGACGGCGTAAAAACTGGAATAAAAGAGGAAACCAAGCCGAAGAAAAAGCAGCTTAACCTCTTTTGAGAACGGTAACTTTTTAGATTAAAATCGGTACCGTTTTCAGGGCAAATTCTAAAATTTAAACTGTTATGCGAGTACGATTACCTCTTTTAATCTTTCTTCTGTTCTGGAGTTTAACTGCTCAGGTGAATGCCTATGCCGCTACCTCCAAAGTTGAAGTTCTTTTACAGGAAGCTAATACCTACTTTCATTCTGCCAAAGATAACCTGGCCTTGCAGAAATTTGAAGAAGCGCTTAAGCTGGACGCAAAATGCTATGAAGCCCTCTGGAAAGCCAGTTTACTGAATACCCGGATCGGTAACCGTTACAGCGATGTGATCAGTAAGATCAAGTATTTTGACCGAGCCTGGAAATATGCAGATGCCGCGCTTTGCGAAAGATATTGGGCGGCCGAAGCTAATTATGTAATGGCCCTGGCAGTTTACAACAAAGGTTTGGCTTCCAGTGTAAAAGACCGGATGCAAAGCTCCAAAGTTATAAAATACTACCTGGACGAAGCCATTTGCGCTAACCCAACTTACGCAGATGCCTGGCAACTCATGGGCCGATGGCACTTTAAAAATGCCAACCTGAATTTAGCTGAAAAGTCGGCGGTTAATTTATTTTTTGGCGGAGTACCATTAGATGCTTCCAACGAACAGGCCGTAGAAGCGTTAGAGAATGCTATAAAATACAACCCAAACAATATCTCAGCTTATTTCGACCTGGCCTGCGTTTACCGCGAACTGCAAGTGAATGAAAAAAGTAAAACAATGTTGCAGGATGCCATCGGCCTGAAGATCATGACCTCCGAAGAACTGGAAATAAGCCGGCGTTGTAAAGCCTTACTTGAAGAAATGGACAGAACCTAAGCCCATCGCTTAGGTTTTTTTTTATTGCTTTATTTTTAAAGTTAAATTCTAAATCCTGCTTCTTCCTTTATTTTGGAAATTACCCAGTGCACCTTAAAAAATTCGGACCGGAAATAATGAAAGTTTAAGGCTAAATTAACCGGAGGCCTTCAGCTTTATTCAACTTTTCTTTAGCCGTAACAGGCCATAATTGCCTGCACGTACTTCGAATTTCTGGTCATCCGGAAGGGCAGGCCCTGGGTGAAATTGTCGTGATTTTTGTAGTAATCTGCCGGGTACTTCAGTTCCAGAATAATGGCCGGATCGTTGTAAGGCTGAATGTTGAAATTTAACTTTTGGTCTACCGGGTAATAAGCCTGTTCCCGGTCTATGGTAATGCGGATCTTTTTATCGAAAGAAAGGTAATAGGAGCGCATATAACGAATCATTACCGTAGGCACAATATTATTGGTAGAAAGCCAAAGGTGTTGCTTCATGTAATTCTCATAAGAGAAATTCTTACCGGGTTTAAAAGCCGGCAATTCGGCGTACCGCTTATAGCCAACCTCATTATTTTTGATCTTAATTTCCAGAACCGGGTTAATGATATGTTCCAGATCGGTGCCGTACCAACGGATGCGTTGCTTTACCCGGTCGGAGATTCCGGCAATATTATCGTTGTAATAATCAAGTTCGTAGGTATCCAGGTAAATGCTATTTATGAACCGATCAGGAAAGGCTTTGCGAAATGATGCCCGGTGCATTCTAACCGTTTGCAGCACCTCCAGCAACGTGGTATCATCAACCCGATATTTCCGTTCAAAGCGAAGCATTTTTTTAGGAGTTAGGAGTCAGGAGTTAGGAGTTAGGAGTTAGAAGTGAGGAGTTAGAATACATATTCGGCATATTTTAGGTTAAAGGGATTTTATTTTTTTGGAATAATTCCCTACCGTTTTTTCAGGCTCGTTATTTTCTTTCATTCCTGATCTCCTCCGTCCTTATTATTAATTATTAATTATTAATTCCTCAATCCTGGCTCCTGGCTCCTGGCTTCTCACTCCTCAATCCTCACTCCTCACTCCTAAAAAACCAGGTTCCGCTGCTCAATAAAGGAGAACTGGATCTCCGGCGAAACGGACGATAATTGATCCTGCGCTTTCAAAACCAGGGCCATATCGTTGGTAGAGATCTGATAGGAGAGGGTTATCTGGTGGTGTTCGTTATCCATCCGTTTCAGGATGATCGAATTAAAGTGGTGCTTCAGAATTTCGTGCACCGGGTCGATCTCCGATCGCTGGCAAAGAATATTAATGAACATGTGTTCGGAAGTGCTGAACGGATCTTTCTTATTTAATAAGGCCTGAATAAACAGCAAAGCCAGGATAATACTTACGGCAATTAAGGTTATGAGCACCTGGTTAGCACCCATAGCCAACCCCACTCCGATATTTAAAAACAGGTAACCCAGCTCTTCGGGCTCTTTAATGGCCGTCCGGAACCGGATGATAGACAAAGCCCCAACCAAACCCAGCGACAGCGCCACCGATGCTTTAACAATATAAATGATAAGCATGGTGGTAAGCGAAAGGAGCAGGAAGTTCTGCGCATATTTCTTCCGGTTGGAGATCGAATTCCCAAACTTTACATAAAAAAGCCCGATTGCATACGTGATGATTGCCGTAATTACCAGGTTGAGTAAAAATTGCTCATGGCTCTGGGTTTTTACGTTTATGTCTTTTAGGAAATCCAATTCCATGTGGAGGGCTGCTTTTAGCTTTTTTGTGAACTAACGGAAAGAATAATCCCGAAGTTATGGCATTACCCAAATATGTTACTTTCCTTTCTTATTTATTTTGTATTTTTACGGCATTCTGTAATTTGCTTATAATTAAGAATCACTTTTAGGAGCGTGAAAAAAATATTAATATGCCTGTTCTTTTTGAGCAGTTTTCTTGGCCATGCCCAGGAAAAATTGTTCAACGGCCGGGTGACCGATGCTGAAACCGGTGAAGGGTTGCCCTTTGTAAGTATTTCATTTCCTAATTCTACCTTTGGCACCACCACCAATTTCGAAGGGAATTATTCTTTCAAAGCCATTCCGACCGGCGATTCCATAGTAGCCACTTACGTAGGTTACAATTCCAAAGCCAAGGTTATTACCAAAGCGGCCGTACAAACCATTAATTTTCAGCTGCAGGCCAATACTTTGAAACTGGCAGAAGTGCTGGTACGGCCCACCGAAAATCCGGCTTTTAAGATCATGCGGCAGGTTGTGGCGCATAAAGCAGCCAACAACAAAGATAAATTAAGCGCTTACCAGTACGAAACCTACAACAAGATAGAGTTGGATGTAGATAACCTGACCGATGCTTTTAAAAAACAGCGCCTGATAAAACCTATTACTTCCATTCTGGATAGCATTAAAGCTGATCGCCGGCGATGAAGGCCAGCCCGTTCTGCCGGTCTTTATTTCGGAATCGCTTACGGATTATTATTACCTGAAAGATCCGAAGAAAATAAAAGAGACCATCAAAGCTTCTAAAGTTACCGGCATCGGGATGGAAGATGGCAGTCTGGTTTCGCAGCTCATTGGTTCTACATTTCAGGAATATAATTTTTACCAGAACTGGATGGGACTCTTAGGAAAAGAATTTATCAGCCCCATAGCCGATGGCTGGAAGCTTTATTACGATTATGACCTGGAAGACAGCCTTACCATAAACGGAACTTACTGCTACCGGCTTAAACGTGATCCCGCGCCGGGCCCAGGACCTGGCTTTTAGCGGCCATATCTGGATCGCAAAAGAAGGTTACGCCTTAAAGCAGGTAGACCTGAGCGTAGGCAAATCGGCTAACCTGAATTTTATTGAAAAGGTTAAGATCCAGCAGGAACTTCAGCCTACAACTGCCGGGCCCTGGATCCCGGTTAAAACCCGCCTGTTGGTTAAAATTGCCAGCCTGGGGAAAAAACGGCCGGGCATGCTGGCTAAGATCTATACTTCCAGCCGAAACATAAAGGTAAACGAACCAAAACCGCTCCGGTTCTACGCCGATGGTGTTGAATTGGCCGAATCGGCTTTAAAGCAAACGGATACTTACTGGAACGCCAGCCGCCACGATAGCCTGACCGCCACCGAACAACACGTTTACGCCATGATCGATTCGGTACGGGATATCCCGGCGGTAAAAACGTACGTGGAAGTTATAAATATTATTATTAATGGCTATAAAAAGGTTGGAAAAGTAGACCTGGGTCCTTACCCGTATACCTATGCCTTTAACAACATAGAAGGTCACCGGGTTCAGCTGGGTTTTAAAACCAATGCCGAATTCAGCAAAAAGATCGAATTAAGTGGTTTTGGCGCTTATGGAACCAGCGATGCCCGTTTTAAATACCGGGCTGCCGGCCGGCTGATTTTTCCCGGCGCCATTGGAGCGAAATTGGAATTTCAGATAAAGAAGACCTGCAACAGGTTGGCATTAACACCGAAAAAAATGAAGACAATGCCTTGTTCCTGGCATCAAACCGGTTTGGAACGTTGAAGCAGCCTTACCGCCAGCACGAAACGGCGGTTTGGGGCCAGCGGGAAATTTTTAAAGGTTTTACCCAGCGAATAACCCTGCGCCAGCGCAGTTTTAACCCGCAATTCCCATTTGCCTATATTGCCGGTAACCAGCGAAGACGGGTCAGGTACTGCAAAGAAGTTTTTCTACTTCCGAGATTATTTTTGATACCCGTTATGCCAACAATGAACTTGTTCCTGCAAACTGAAAACAGCCGCATAAGCTTGGGCAACGATGGCTGGCCAACTTTTAACCTGCGCTATTTATTGGGGGTTAAAGGCATGTTGGTTCGGATCTTTCTTACCAGCGTCTGGAAGGCAGCATAACCCAGGATATTCCGATGGGTATTTTTGGCACGGGGTAAATACGAACTGGAAGGAGGCCGCATTTTTTCTGCCGTTCCTTACCCGTTGCTGGAAGTTCATTTGGGTAACGAAACCCCTTTTTACAACCGGGCTGCATTTAACCTCATGAATTATTTCGAATTTGCTTCCGACACCTATGTAGCCCTGCGTTATAATCAGCATCTTGAAGGTTTTGGTTTAAATAGCCTGCCCCTTATTAGAAAACTGAAATGGCGGATGGTGGCTACCGGTAATGTGTTGTATGGCCGTTTAAGCAAAGAAAATATGGCCTTACTGCCGGCTGCCGATCTTTACGGGAATCCGCTGGAAGCCTTTAACCAGTTTTCCGGCTTTACGCCTTATGCCGAAGTGGGCTATGGCTTCGAAAACATATTCAAATTCCTCCGGGTCCAGGCTTTTCACCGCTTAACCTACCGGGATTCGCCGGGCAGCAATAATTTCGGAATAAAAGTAGCCGCGCAATTCAATCTGTAAAAACGGTAGGGTTTTGGTCTGAAAAAGTGCCGCCTCCCGAATTGTGAGGGTAGGAAAGGGCTTATTCCGGAAAATATTAATACTTTAGCGGTCAGTAAAAAAAGCAAAGTTTAAATTTTTCAGATGCGTTTACGAATTTTAGTTGGTTTCATTTTTTTAGTTCTATTAAATGCCTGCTCCGGGAAAGATAAAGGGCAGGAGAAAATGGTAGATTTGAATAATGTTTCAGATAAACCCGCCGAAAAAGTTGCCCGCCTGACCCAGGCTATAAATAATAACCCGAACAATGCCGCTTTATACGGTCAGCGGAGCCGCCTGTACATCGATTTGAAGAAGCCAGACCTGGCGTTAAAAGATGCCGAAAAAGCCCTTTCGACTGGAGCCAAATAAAGGAGAATTTTATTTTCTGAAAGCCAAAGCCCAGCGCCATTTAAACCAGCTGGAAGCCGCCCTGAATACTGCCCGCGCCGCCGATAACCGCGGTTACCAACAGGCCGAGCTTTATATTTTGATGGGGGAAATCCACTTAATAATAAAGCAATACCAGAAAGCCATCGATTATTTGAACCGGGCTCTTAAAATTTCCTCTTTTAACGAATACGCCTATTTTTACAAAGGCCTGGTTTATGCCGAAAGCAACGATACCGCCCGGGCTATTTCTAATTTCCAGACCGCCATTGAACAATCGCCCGAATTTATAGAGCCCTATAACGAACTGGCTCGGATCCATACCGCGCAGAAAAAATATGCGGAAGCGCACCAATACCTGGCTTCCGGTATCCGGTTCGAAACCGGCAATGCTTTTCTGCATTACAACGAAGGCGCCAACCTAATAGCGCAGAATTTACCCGATAGTGCTTTTATCAGTTTCCGGAAGGCCTATACTTTGGATACTACTATGTTTCTGGCAACCTATAATCTGGGGGTAATAGAATATAACCGTAACCGGTACGCCGAAGCCATTCCCTATTTCCGGAAAGGGTTGCCTTATGCGGCCAAGCTGCCCAACCTTTACCTTTTACTGGCCGATAGCTACGATAAATCCGGAAACCGGACGGAAGCGTTGCGCTATTTTAACCAGGTTTTGCAACAGGACCCGAACAATGCCTTTGCCTTAAAAGCTGTGAACCGGCTAAACCGGAGTGCCTCTAAAGCAGATACCACCGGAAAAAGTAGAAAAACCCCGGCAGCTTCATTTTAAAGCTTAATTTTAGAAAAAATTTACTGCTATGATAAAAATAACCCTACCCGATGGAAGCATTCGTGAGTTTCCGCAGGGCGTAACCAGTTATCAAATTGCTTCCTCCATTTCCGAAGGCTTGGCCCGCAATGTGCTGGCCGCCAAAGTAAATGGCGAAATCTGGGATTCTAGCCGCCCCATTGAAAACGATGCCACCGTTCAGTTGCTAACCTGGAACGACACGGAAGGAAAAGCTACGTTCTGGCATTCATCTGCGCACTTATGGCGGAAGCCTTGGAAGTCGCTTTATCCGGGCGTAAAGTTCGGAATTGGCCCGGCCATTGAAAATGGTTTTTATTACGACATCGATCTGGGCGAAAAGCAATTAAGTCCAGGAAGATTTTGGGGCCATCGAAAAGAAAATGCTGGAGCTGACCCGGGAAAAAAGCGAGTACCAGCGCCAGGCAGATCTCAAAAGCCGAAGCCATTGATTACTTTACCAAAAAAGGCGATAAGTATAAATTAGATCTGCTGGAAGGTCTGGAGGATGGCTCTATTACTTTTTATCACCAGGGCAATTTCACCGATCTTTGCAGAGGCCCGCACATTCCGAATACCGGATTTATAAAAGCCGCTAAACTAATGAACGTTGCCGGTGCATATTGGCGCGGCGATGAAAAAAGCAAGCAGCTTACCCGCGTTTACGCCATTACTTTCCCGAAACAGAAAGAACTTACTGAATATCTGGAGCGTCTGGAAGAAGCCAAAAAGCGCGACCACCGGAAACTGGGAAAGGAGCTGGAGTTATTTGCTTTCTCCGAAAAAGTAGGGATGGGCTTGCCGTTGTGGTTACCTAAAGGAACCATGCTGCGCGAACGTCTGGAGAAATTTATGCGAAAAGCGCAGGTAAAAGCCGGCTACCAGCCGGTAGTTACTCCGCACATTGGCAGTCAAAGAATTATACGTTACTTCCGGCCACTACGAAAAATACGGCGCCGATTCTTTCCAGCCCATCCGGACGCCAAACGAAGGAGAAGAGTTCTTCTTAAAGCCCATGAACTGCCCGCATCACTGCGAGATTTATAAAACCAAACCGCGTTCGTACCGCGACCTGCCATTGCGGTTGGCTGAATTTGGTACCGTTTACCGCTACGAGCAAAGCGGTGAATTGCACGGCTTAACCCGGGTGCGCGGCTTTACCCAGGACGATGCCCATATTTTCTGCCGTCCCGACCAGGTAAAAGAAGAATTTATAAAAGTAATTGATTTGGTGCTTTACGTTTTCAAAGCGTTGGGTTTTGATGATTATACTGCCCAGATATCCTTGCGCGACCCGGAAAATAAGGCGAAATATATTGGTTCCGATGAAGCTCTGGGAAAAAGCCGAAAGCGCCATTATTGAAGCTGCCCACGAAAAAGGCTGCCTACGTAACCGAATTAGGCGAAGCCGCTTTTTACGGTCCAAAACTGGACTTTATGGTGAAAGATGCCTTGGGCCGTAAATGGCAGTTAGGTACCATTCAGGTAGATTATAATTTGCCGGAGCGCTTTCGAACTGGAATATACTGCGTCCCGATAATGACAAGCACCGGCCGGTAATGATTCACCGGGCGCCATTTGGTTCGCTGGAGCGTTTTGTGGCAGTTTTGATTGAGCATTGCGCTGGTAATTTCCCGATTTGGCTAAGCCCGGAACAATTTGCCATTTTGCCTATTTCCGAAAAATATCACGATTATGCCGAGAAGGTTTATCGACCGACTGATGCAGGAAGATATCTGCGCGGCTTTATCGATAACCGCGACGAAAAAATCGGCCGGAAAATCCGGGATGCGGAAGTCAGAAAAGTTCCTTACATGATGATAGTGGGAGAGAAGGAACAGGAAAACGAGATCGTATCGGTGCGGAAACACGGCGAAGGCGATATGGGCAACCTGACGCGTAGATATCGTTTATTCAGAATTTTAAAGGCATGTTAGCGGATACTTTTGAGCAAAAATTCAGATATTGTTTTTTAAAATATCTGAATTAATGCCGATATTCGCACCTTGATTGTAAAAACTTAAATTAAGGAGGTAAAACTATCAATACGAATACTAACAGACGGACGCCGCAACGGGGTGTAGTCGAAGAACCATATAAAATTAATAATACGATTACTGGCCCGGCAGGTAAGATTAGTTGGTGAAAATGTGGAAACCGGTGTTTATTCCACTGGATGATGCCCTGCGCATGGCCCGGGAACAAAACCTGGATCTGGTGGAAATATCGCCAAAAGCTGAACCGCCTGTTTGTCGTATTGTAGATTATTCTAAGTTTAAATACGACCTGAAGAAAAAAGCAGCGGGAAATGAAGGCCAAAACCCAGAAAGTGGTTCAGAAAGAGATCCGTTTTGGCCCGAATACCGATGATCACGATTTTGAGTTTAAAGTGAAACATGCGCAAGCTTTCTTGGAAGATGGGCAAAGTAAAGGCTTACGTGCATTTTGTTGGCCGTACCATTGTATTTAAAGAGAGAGGCGAAGTATTGTTGCTGAAATTTGCCCAGGCCCTGGAAGATGTAGCCAAAGTAGAGCAACTGCCAAAGCTGGAAGGAAAGCGGATGTTTCTGTTCCTTTCACCGAAGCCGAAAAATAGCAAATAAGCTGATTTAATTAGCCGAAAAATTTTAAATCAATTACTAAATTATAAAATGCCTAAAGTAAAAACCAAATCAGGTGCAAAAAAGCGGTTTTCCCTAACAGGTACTGGCAAAATTAAGCGTAAACACGCTTTCAAAAGCCACATCCTGACTAAGAAAACAACCAAACAGAAGCGAGCCTTAACGCACATTGGCCTGGTTAGCGATGCTGACGCGAACCGCGTAAAAGCAATGCTCAACATCTATAAAATTATTTTTCACCCGGTGCCTGGTTAAAGTATTCCGAAACGGAATCACCAATCTCCAAAAAAGTAAATAAAATGCCAAGATCAGTAAACGTCGTAGCCGCCCGACAAAAAAGAAAGCGAATAATGAAACTGGCTAAGGGTTATTTCGGACGTCGTAAAAACGTTTGGACCGTTGCCAAAAATGCCGTTGAAAAAGGTTTAGTATATGCTTACCGCGATCGTAAAGCCAAGAAAAGAGATTTCCGTGGCCTTATGGATCCAGCGTATTAATGCCGGTGTGCGGGAATATGGTATATCTTACTCTCAGTTTATGGGTGCTTTAAAAAAAGCAGATATCAACTTAAACCGTAAAGTTTTGGCTGATTTAGCCATGAACCATCCGGCAGCTTTAAAGGCATAGTAGAAAAAGTTAAATAACGAATTGATAATTTTAATCTAAAAAGCTTCCGGAATTTCCGGAGGCTTTTTTGTTTTGTTAACCCCGTAGAGACGCAAGATTTTGCGTCTTCACATATTGCGTCTCACATTATTGCGTTTCCGGAATTTTGTTTTCATAGAAGGTTTCCTTCCTGTTTTAACAATTCCGGCCCAGGAAAAAAGACGCAAAATCTTGCGTCTCTACATTTGAAAAATGTTACGAAAATAATGAAAGGAGGTTAACGGGGAATTTGCCGGGAAAGTCTAAAAACAAAGAACCCTTGTAAGTGGTTAGTTTACAAGGGTTCTTAAAAATGGTAGCGGGGAGCAGGGTCGAACTGCCGACCTCAGGGTTATGAATCCTGTGCTCTAACCAACTGAGCTACCCCGCCGTTAATTGGATGTGCAAATGTATAAATACATAAATACATTCGCAAACTTTTTTAAAAGAAAATAATTTCCTTTATTGAACCTCGTTACCAATATGTCTACGCAATTTTTTGAATTACTATGACCAGCCCTGAATCACAAAATAAATTTGTTTGCGAATACCCCATAAATGCTTCTGCCCGCATTATTATATCCTTATTTAAGTACTCCGTCCGGCTTAGAGCAATGGTTTTGCCGAAAATGTAAATATCAATGAAGATAACCAGGTATTAAATTTTATCTGGGACAACAGAAAATCATTTTGCCGAAATGACCAGCCACCGCACTAACAAACTATTACGTTTTGTTTTTCTGGACGATAATAAACAACACGGTAACCGACCCAGATTACATGGATTTTACCATCGAAACCAGCGAACTTACCCGGCGAACAATACCTGCAGGTAATTGATTACTTCCGACGAAGAAGAAGGAAGAAATGAAAGAATTGTGGGAAAACCTGATTTTCAGTTTGCGGGAAATTATTGGCGGCTAACCGGTTTTTTGCTTTAAAAAGATACCGTTTTTACCAGCCGGATTACCAAACATACCGTTGTTGTGCTTTATCTTTCATGAAGAAATTAGATAAATTAATTTTAAAATCTTTTTTCGGTCCTTTTGTTTTAACCTTGCCATTATAGAATTTATTCTGCTTACCCAGTACATGCTCAAATACCTGGACGATTTGGTTGGCAAAGACTTAGGCATGGCCGTTATTGTGCAGCTTCTAATGTATTTCAGCATAAACATGGTGCCGGTTGCCTTGCCGTTGGCCGTTTTGCTATCTTCGCTCATGACTTTTGGTAACCTGGGCGAACACATGGAACTTACTGCTATAAAAACTTCCGGCATTTCGCTGCTTCGTACTTTGGTTCCTATTTTTGTAGTTACGCTGGGTATTGCTCTTTTTGGCATTTTTCTTCAACAACAATATAGTGCCAAAGGCCAACCTTAAAGCTTATAGTTTGCTTTGGGATATCCGGCAAAAAAAACCATCGTTAGACATGCGGGAAGTGCTATTTTACAACGGCATTCCCGGGTACAGCATTAAAGATCGATAAGAAATTTGGCGACGGGCAGACGGTGAAAGGATATTATGATCTATGACCATTCGCAGGGTAGAGGCAACGCTGCCGTTATTCTGGCCGATTCCGGTATTATGACCATGCAGTTCAACGACCAATATCTGTCGCTTCAGTTATTTAATGGCAAAACTTTTTTGATGAAGCAGTAGATAATGTAAAGGCAGGGAGCAAGTCCATTTATCCGGCAGACTTTTAAGGAGAATAAGATCATGTTTAACCTTTCTTCCTTTAACCTGGACCGTACCCGCGAGGAGTTGTTTGCCGAAAATAAGATGATGAAAAATATCAGTCAACTGAAATACGTGACAGATTCGCTTGACCCGCCAGAATGAAAGAGAAAGCAAACTGGTAGGCGCCAACATCGGCCCATATTATGCCTATTTCAGATCCAACCTGCCGCAGTTTAAAGACACCACCCAGAATGCTGCAATAAAAGAAAAAATTATTGTATCCAAACCGGTGCCGCCGGCAGATGCCATGCTTATCCGGCTTGCGACCAACAAAGCCCGGAACATGCGCAGCTTTACCCAGAGTTACGTGGAGCGTTTACAAAATACCAAACGCGAAACCAACAATTACGAAATTGAGATCTTCCGGAAATACACTCAATCTACGGCCTGTTTGATCATGTTCCTGATTGGTGCGCCGCTTGGGAGCTATTATTAAAAAAGGCGGTTTGGGTATGCCGGTGATAATTTCTATATTATTTTTTATAATCTTTTACGTAATATCTATTTTAGGTGAAAAATGGGGCCGCGAAGGCATATTGCCGGTTTACCAGGCATGTGGCTGGCCAACTTTATTTTACTACCCATTGGTTTGTTTTTCCTGTACCAGGCCCGCAACGATTCTAGCTTGCTGGAAATTGATTTCTGGCGCAAGTTTATCAATAAGCTTAAGACGGAATAAGTTATAAAGATTAAGTTATAGCTTATATTGAAAATTATTTTACGTTTAACGAATACAATTTTAACTACCTTTGCAGCCTTATATAAATATATACTCGAACAATAGATTGATAATATAAATACTCAATGAAATTAACAACTGAAGCGAAACAGGAAATTTTTGAGAAAAACGGTTATAAGCAAGTCTAAACACTGATACTGGTTCTCCTGAATCTCAGATTGCGCTTGTTTACCCATCGCATTAACCACCTGACAGAGCACTTGAAAGATCAACAAAAAAGATTTCTCTACCCGTTTAGGCTTGTTGAAACTGGTAGGTAAAAGAAGAAGATTACTAAACTACCTGTATCAAAAACTGATATTGAAAGATACCGTGCAATTATTGGTGAATTAGGAATCAGAAAATAATATTTAAACATATCAGGGAATTCATTATACGGATTCCCTAATCTTTTTTAGTACCCGCCGTTCCACAAATATCTCTGCCAATACCAAAGTTGCCAAAGGGGCTAGCTTTGCTTTTTAGATACTAAATAATATAAAGATGTCGTAAAACGCAATAAACAAAACCATTACTCTGGCCGATGGCCGGGAGATCACCATTGAAACCGGTAAACTAGCCAAACAAGCCGATGGCTCTGTAGTAGTAAGAATGGGCAACACCATGTTGCTGGCTACTGTTGTTTCGGCCAAAGATGCCCGCGAAGGCGTAGATTTCCTGCCCTTTCGGTTGATTACCAGGAAAAATTTGCTTCTTCCGGTAAAATTCCCGGCGGTTTCTTAAAACGAGAAGCCCGTCTTTCTGATTACGAAATCCTTATTTCAGCCGTTTGGTAGACCGGATACTGCGTCCGATGTTCCCGGATGATTACCATGCCGAAACCCAGGTATTGATCAGCTTAATTTCGGCTGATACCGAAGTATTGCCGGATGCCTTGGCTGCCTTAGCTGCTTCTGCTGCTCTTGCTGTTTCTGATATTCCATTCAACGGTCCTATCTCTGAAGTACGGGTTGCCCGCATCGATGGTCAGTTTGTAATCAACCCAATCTTACTGATCTGGAACGTGCTGATATCGACCTGATGGTAGGTGCTTCTTGGAAGGCGTAGCCATGGTGGAAGGTGAAATGAACGAAGTTTCGGAAGAAGAAATGCTGGAAGCCATTCAGTTTGCCCACGAAGCCATTAAAGATCCAGTGCCAGGCCCAGATAGAATTGCTCAGAAATGGTTGGCAAAACGCAGAAGCGCGAATATTCGCACGAAACCACGACGAAGAACTTACGCGAACGAATTATAACGCGAGCTTTACGAAAAAGCTTATCAGGTAGCTGCTAAAGTGGCAATCCGATATAAAGCCGAGCGTAAAAAAGCTTTTGGTGCTATTAAAAATGAATTTATTGAGTCTTTACCGGCGAAGACATAGTTACGATGCTGGTTATTATCTAAACTATTACCACGATGCAGAAAAGGAAGCGGTGCGGAACATGATCCTGAACGACCGCGTTCGTCTGGATGGCCGTAAACTAGATGAAATTCGTCCGATCTGGTCAGAAGTAAATTATTTGCCTTCTACCCATGGTTCTGCAGTATTTACCCGCGGCGAAACCCATCTTAACCACTGTTACCTTAGGTACCAAGCTGGATGAGCAGATGATCGACGGTGCCATGTTCTCCGGTTACAATAAATTTATTCTGCACTATAATTTCCCGGCTTTCTCTACCGGCGAAGTAAAGCCAAACCGCGGTCCTGGCCGTCGGGAAGTTGGTCACGGTAACTTAGCCATGCGGGCCTTACGAAAAGTATTGCCTGCCGAAGAAGAAAATCCATACACCATCCGTATTGTTTCTGATATTCTGGAGTCGAATGGTTCTTCTTCAATGGCTACTGTTTGTGCCGGTAGCTTAGCGTTAATGGATGCCGGTGTAAAAGTAAAAGGTGCCGTTTCCGGTATTGCCATGGGTCTTAATTACGGATATGGAAACCGGTAAATTTGCCGTGATTTCTGATATCCTAGGCGATGAAGATCACCTAGGTGATATGGACTTTAAAGTAACTGGTACCAAAAAAGGTATTACTGCCTGCCAGATGGATATTAAAGTACAGGGCTTATCGCACGAAGTACTTATCGCAGGCGTTGAGCAGGCTAAAGCAGGTCGTTTGCACATCCTGGGCGAAATGGCTAAAACCATTTCTGCTCCGAATGCCGATTACAAACCGCATACGCCACGTTCTTACAACATGATCATCGATAAAGAATTTATTGGTGCGGTTATCGGGCCAGGTGGTAAAGTTATCCAGCAGATCCAGAAAGATACTGGCGCTACCATTCATGATTGAAGAGAAGAACGAAAAAGGCCACGTTAATATTTTTGCTACGAACCAGGAAGCCATGGACGAAGCGATCAGCTAAGATCAAAGCCATTGTAGCCGTGCCGGAAATTGGTGAAGTATACAAAGGTAAAGTAAAATCTATTCAGCCTTACGGTGCTTTCGTAGAATTTATGGCTGGCAAAGATGGTTTACTGCACATTTCTGAAGTTAACATGAGCGCCTGGAAACAATGGAAGGCGTACTGGAAGTTGGCGAAGAGATAAAAGTGAAACTGATGGACGTAGATAAGAAGACCGGTAAATTTAAACTGTCCCGCAAAGCTGTTCTTGCCGAAACCGGAAATGCAGACGCTACAAAATAACTCAATGCGAAGTAATTAAATCCTGATAGAGCTGACTTGTGAAGTAACATCTGCTCAGGAGTATTTTCCTTTAGCAGTGTATAGTAGTTATAACTGATTCTTGATTTTATTTGTAATATATACAGAACTTTGTAGTGCCGGTATGTTAGTAACCTCGACCAGCAACATGTTATAATTCATAAATATATAATTATTACAGACAATACTCTAATGAGACAACTCAAGATCAGTAAACAGATCACCAACCGCGAAAGCCAGTCACTGGATAAATATTTACAGGAGATTGGTAAAGTTGATTTGCTTACTCCCGACGAAGAAGTAACGTTAGCTCAGCGGATCAAAGAAGGCGATCAGTTTGCCCTTGAGAAATTAACGAAAGCCAACCTGCGTTTCGTGGTTTCGGTAGCGAAACAATACCAGAACCAGGGATTATCTTTAGGCGATTTAATTAACGAAGGTAACTTAGGTTTGATTAAAGCGGCCAAGCGTTTTGATGAAACCCGTGGTTTTAAATTTATTTCCTACGCCGTTTGGTGGATTCGTCAGTCTATTCTGCAGGCTTTGGCCGAGCAGTCGCGTATTGTGCGTTTGCCGCTTAACCGGGTAGGTTCGTTAAATAAAATTTCCAAATCATTCTCCGAACTGGAGCAAAAATTTGAGCGGGAGCCATCGCCGGAAGAAATTGCCGAAGTACTGGAACTTAACCACTTCTGAAGTAGTAGATACCCTTAAAATTTCCGGCCGCCACGTATCTGTAGATGCGCCATTTGTGCAGGGAGAAGAAAACCGTTTGTTAGATGTACTGGAAAACGAAGATGAAGAATCGCCGGATACCGGTCTGATGAACGATTCGCTTACGCAAAGAAGTACAGCGTGCCCTTTCTACTTTAACCAAGCGCGAAGCCGATGTAATTACCCTTTACTTTGGTTTAAATGGTGAGCATTCTTTAACGCTGGAAGAAATTGGCGAGAAATTTAACCTGACCCGCGAACGTGTTCGCCAGATAAAAGAAAAAGCGATCCGCCGATTACGTCATACTTCCAGAAGCAAAGCCCTAAAACCTTATTTGGGTTAATAATAACGGTATTGATTTTAAAGGAAAAACCTCAGCGTAAGCTGGGGTTTTTTTATTTCCCATGATTCGTAGAGACGTAATACTTTACGTCTTTATCCATTACGTCTTTTCCGGATTTGCCTTTTCAATAATGGTGTTTTTATTGATTCCCGGCTTCATATATTTCCGGTTTTACAGGTTTTGTTTCCTGGCAGATTACCTTTCCTGCTCCGAAATTAGACGTAATATATTACGTTTCTACATTTCTGGTTTTATAAAATGCAATGGATTTAAATCACAAATTCAATAATTTCCGCCGTTGTTGGTGTTTTCACCAACAACTTTTATTATCTCGAAAAAAGTTGTTGGTGAAAACACCAACAATGGCAAAAAAACACCAATAACGGTATGAAAAATCATTGTATTTCTAATGCACAACCCAATAAAATCTGCCGGTAATATTTAAACCCTGGTGCAATTTTTATGTTAAAGTGATTTCAAGCAACTTTCTAAACGGTAGGGTTAAAGGCAGAAAAAGTCTGGCAGGACCAGTATAATGCTGTTCGTTAAGGCATTAATTTGTAATATTGTACCTCCAAGAAAACCTGAAATTTAAAATGACTGACATAGAACACGTTAAATGTTTAATAATTGGTTCAGGACCAGCGGGTTATACTGCAGCAATATATGCATCACGCGCTAATTTAAAACCTGTGCTTTACCAGGGCATTCAGCCTGGCGGCCAGCTTACCATTACCAACGACGTAGAAAACTACCCCGGTTATCCGGATGGCATTAACGGTCCCCAAATGATGGAGGATTTCAAAAAGCAGGCGGAGCGTTTCGGTACCGATGTGCGTTACGGCATTGCAACCGACGTTGATTTCAGCGGCAAACCTCACAAAGTTACCATCGACGAAAAAACCGTGATCACCGCCGATACCGTTATTATTTCTACCGGCGCATCGGCTAAATGGCTGGGTATTGAATCGGAAGCGAAATACAACGGGAGCGGAGTTTCAGCCTGCGCAGTTTGTGACGGTTTCTTTTATCGAGGGCACGATGTAGCCATAGTTGGCGCCGGCGATACGGCTGCGGAAGAAGCTACTTATCTGTCCAACCTTTGCACCAAAGTATATATGATCGTGCGGCGGCATGAGATGAAAGCTTCCATTATTATGCAGGAGCGGGTTAAGAAAACGCCAAATATTGAGATTCTTTGGAACACCGTTACCGACGAAATTCTGGGGGAGAACGGAGTGGTTAATGCCGTGCGCGTGAAAGATGCCATAACCAATGAAACCCGCGAAATTCCGATCTCCGGGTTTTTTGTGGCCATTGGGCACCAGCCTAATTCGGGCATTTTTACCAAATACCTGCAGCACGATGAGAATGGCTACCTGAAGACCATTCCCGGCACCTCTAAAACCAATATAGATGGCGTTTTTGCCTGCGGCGATGTGCAGGATTTTGTTTACCGGCAGGCGGTTACGGCGGCCGGATCGGGTTGCATGGCGGCCTTAGATGCGGAACGCTATTTGGCAGCGGAAGGAATTCATTAACCCAAAACGGAACGGGCGGATACTAAAAACCGGATTTTTAAGTTTGATCTCCGGACTCACCCGGTCAAAATTTTGTATAACGGCCAATTCTTTACCAAAAGGCCCTTTATTTTATTGAATGCGAATATTTAGTTTTAAAGTACTACTACTTTGCCTGCTTTTATTGGTAGCTTTTCCGGGCATAAGCCAGGTAAAAAAGAAGCCGCCGGTAAAATCCAGCCAGAACAGTAAAAAAGACCTTTTTAAAGTTAAACCTCCCAAAATAGAGTACGTCCGGCCAGATACGTCCATTCTGGTGGAGTACGAAGATTTTCCGGAAGACCAATCAGATGAATCAAAATCTGTTTTCTTTAATCCGGCCAAACAATTATCGCTGCTAAACGAAGATACTACCACTCTGGATCTGGGCAGCCAGGAGATCGTGGAAATGTCGGAAGAAGTTTTAATTGACACTACCTGGATCAAAGTTGCCGGTTATTATGCCATTTGGGATACCCATAATATTAACCCTTACCGCAAAGACGGCCGCACCATTAAAGATACCCTGCACGTTAAACTGGTAGAGCCTGCCAAAGACCGCCACTATAAAATGCCCCTGAATAAAACTCCGGTTACTTCCGATTTCGGTTACCGGGGTTACCGCTGGCATTATGGTACCGATATAGACCTGAATACCGGCGATACCATTTATGCAGCCTTCGATGGCGTGATCAGGATCTCAAAATGGGACGGCGGTGGCTACGGAAATTACCTGGTAGTGCGTCATTACAACGGTTTGGAAACGCTTTATGGCCACATGACCAGGCCATTGGTGCACGTAGGGCAGTTTGTGAAAGCCGGGGAAGGAATAGGCCTGGGCGGCAGTACCGGCCGGAGTTCCGGGCCGCATTTGCATTACGAAGTGCGCTACGAAGGCAACCCGATAGACCCGGAGAATATTTACAATTTCCCGCAATACAAATTGTTTAAAGACGATTTTGTAATTACTTCGGCCCTTTTCAATTATTACAATACCGCCCTGAAACATAAACAGGCCCGGGCAAAACAAGTGAGCAATGTGCGACGTGCGACGTATCACAAAGTAAGGTCCGGCGATACCATTTCGGGCATTGCCAGCAAATACGGCGTTTCTTCTTCCCAGATCATGAAACTGAATAAAATCACGGGAAGAACTGTATTGAAGTTAGGCCGTAGTTTACGCATTCGCTAATTCCTGCATCCATGAAACTTGATATTCTGGCTTTTGCGGCGCACCCCGATGATATAGAACTTTCCTGCGCCGGCACCCTTTTAGTTCATATTCAGGCCGGTAAAAAAGCCGGTATTGTAGACCTGACCCGCGGAGAGTTGGGAACCAGGGGAACTCCGGAAATCCGGTTACAGGAATCGGAAGCAGCCACCAAAGTAATGGGAATTCATGCCCGCGAAAATTTGGGTTTTGCCGACGGATTCTTCGAAAATAATAAGGCTCATCAGCTTAAGGTAATTGCAGCCATCCGGAAATATCAACCTGAAATCGTGTTAATGAATGCGATCTCAGACCGGCATCCGGACCATGGGAGGGCTTCGGTTTTAGTTTCGGAGAGTTGTTTTCTGGCCGGGTTAAAACAAATTGAAACGGTATCGGAAACCGGCGAAAAACAGGCGGCTTGGCGACCAAAAAGTGTATACCATTACATTCAGGACCGGCACCACAATCCGGATCTGATAGTAGATATTTCGAACTTCTGGGGAAAAAAAGTTGAAGCAATAAAAGCCTTCCGTTCCCAGTTCTTCGATCCGAATAGTGCCGAACCGAATACCTATATTTCAAGCCCGGAATTCATGAAATTTCTGGAAGCCCGGAGCCGCGAAATGGGCCACCTGATAGGAGTGGAGTTTGGCGAAGGCTTTACCAAAGAGCGGCACGTTGGGGTGAGAAATTTATTCGATCTGGTGTAAGGTTGTTTTAGAAATTGAATTAATTTTTCAATTCATACCAGCGATTTTAAATTCTCTTTTGAGAAATTTATTTCATTATAAATTTTGTCATCCTGAGCAATAGCGAAGGACCTCATTGGCGGAAAGTAGAAACGCTAATTTTGAAAAGCACTTCTTTTACTCTAAACTATATAGTTTTTATTCCTTCGTGGCTGATTCTTTTGTCTGGAGCCGACAAGTTCCTTCGCTATTGCTCAGGATGACGAAAAAAAAGCCTTTCGAAATTAATCGAAAGGCTTTTACTTTTTAAGACCCAAACCCTACCGTTTTTAAAATACGCGGTTCGTTTTCCAGTTAGATCTTTGGACGGCTGGATCTGTTGTGGCAATTGCGGCAGCTGGCTTTTTTGCATCCATAAGCAGGGCGGCCAGGGCGGCTGAAATTTCGCTTTCCGCATTATCGGGCTTTTGCGTTAATGCTTCCGGGGTAAAATAACGGTCTATGAATTTGGTATCGAAATTTCCGGAAATAAAAGCTTCGTGGTTTAATACAAAAGTTCCAAAAGGCAACGTGGTTTCAATTCCGGTAATCTTGATATTCTTCAATGGCCCGGATCATTTTTTCAATGGCTTCTTTCCGGTCTTTGCCAAAAGAAACCAGTTTGGCGATCATCGGGTCGTAATAGATCGGGATTTCCATGCCTTCTTCAAACCCATCATCTACCCGAATTCCTAAACCTTGCGGACGTTTGTATTGCTAAACGTTCCAATATCCGGCAGGAAATTATTTTTCGGATCTTCGGCATAAACCCGCAGTTCCAGGGCATGGCCATTTATTTTTAGATCTTCCTGTTTGAAAGCCAGCGGTTCGCCTTCGGCAATTTTGATTTGTTCTTTTACCAGGTCCAGGCCGGTGATCTGTTCGGTAACCGGGTGCTCCACCTGCAGGCGGGTATTCATTTCCAGGAAATAGAAATTTAGGTTTTCATCCATCAGAAATTCTACCGTGCCGGCGCCATAATAATTACAGGCTTTGGCCACGTTTACGGCGGCATTGCCCATTGCTTCGCGGATTTCCGGGGTTAGGACAGCGGAAGGTGCTTCTTCAATTACTTTCTGGTGCCGCCGCTGAATGGAACATTCCCGCTCAAACAAATGCACAATGTTGCCATGCGTATCGCCTAATACCTGGATTTCGATGTGGCGCGGCGAACCAACGTATTTTTCAATAAAAACGGCTCCGTCGCCAAAAGCGGAAATAGCTTCGCTTACAGCCATTTGCATCTGCTCTTCAAAGAAGCGATATCTTCCACAACCCGCATACCTTTACCGCCGCCGCCGGCGCTGGCTTTAATTAAAATGGGAAAACCGATTTCCTGGGCAATTTTTTTAGCATCTTCCAGATCGGTAATGGCATCTTTGGTACCAGGCACCATCGGGATATTATAATTGGCCACCGCAGCTTTAGCGGCCAGTTTACTTCCCATAACGGTAATAGCTTCCGGCGAAGGGCCAATAAAAATAAGGCCTGCTTCTTTTACCGCTTGCGGCAAAATCGGCATTTTCGGATAAGAAATCCATAGCCCGGGTGAATGGCATCCACCTGCATTTTTTTGCAAACTTCTATAATCATGTCGCCCCTTAAATAAGAATCGGCAGATTTTGGGCCACCCACGCAAACGGCTTCATCGGCGTAGCGCACGTGCGGCGATTTGCGGTCGGCTTCGGAATAAATGGCAACCGTTTTAATGCCCATTTCTTTGGCCGAACGCATAACGCGCAAAGCAATTTCGCCGCGGTTGGCAACTAATATTTTCCTGATTTTTGTCATATTATAAATAAATGTGGTGGATTCTGAATAAAGGTTCAAAGAAACGGTATTCCCGGCAAAGTTAAAAGGAATGATTTCTTTTTACGATTGTATTTGCGCGGATTAACCTTAAATTTGCCCACCAATTTATGCCAGGGTAAATAATTCCTGGTTTATAAAAACCTGATTTCCAACATTCTAACTGTTTTTGCAGTGGATTTATTTGAAAAATTAGCTGGCCAACCGTGGACCTTTAGGCAGTCATTCTCATTATGCACATGGTTATTTTACATTCCCGAAACTGGAAGGTGAAATTGCGCCCCGCATGAAATTCAGGGGAAAAGAAGTGCTAACCTGGAGCTTAAATAACTATTTAGGGTTGGCGAACCATCCGGAAGTACGAAAAGTAGATGCCGAAGCTGCGGCAGAATGGGGTATGGCTACGCCAATGGGTGCCCGGATTATGTCTGGTAATACCAACCACCACGAAAAACTGGAAGAAGAATTGGCTGAATTTGTAAGCAAACCGGATGCTTTATTATTAAATTTCGGTTACCAGGGCGTGGTTTCTATTATAGATGCGCTTTGAACCGCCACGATGTAATCGTTTACGATGCTGAATCGCACGCCTGTATTATTGATGGTCGTTCGTTTACACCAGGGCAAACGTTATGTGTATCAGCACAACAACATGGAAAGCCTGGAGAAACAATTACAACGGGCTACTAAACTGGCTAACGAAACCGGCGGTGGTATTTTGGTTATTACCGAAGGCGTATTTGGCATGAGCGGCAACATTGGCGCTTTAGATAAAATAGTTGCTTTAAAAGAAAAATACCAGTTCCGTTTATTCGTTGATGATGCCCACGGTTTTGGTACCATGGGTAAAACCGGTGCCGGTGCCGGGGAGCATTTTGGTGTGCAGGATGGCATTGATGTTTATTTCTCTACGTTTGCCAAATCTATGGCTAGTATTGGCGCTTTTGTGGCCGGCGAAGAACACGTGATAGAATACTTGCGCTATAACATGCGTTCGCAGATTTTTGCCAAATCGTTGCCGATGCCGTTGGTAATTGGGGCGCAGAAACGCCTGGATCTGTTAAAGTCCAAACCGGAACTGAAAGACAAACTCTGGACGATCGTTAATGCTTTGCAGACTGGTTTACGGGAAAAAGGCTTTAATATAGGCACCACTTCTTCGCCGGTAACGCCGGTTTTATTGACGGGTCAGATTCCGGATGCAACGGCATTAACGCTGGATTTACGCGAGAATTTCAATATTTTCTGCTCTATTGTGGTGTATCCGGTGGTACCAAAAGATGTTATTATGTTACGCCTTATTCCAACGGCAGTACATACGTTAGAAGACGTGAAGGAGACCATTAACGCATTTGAAAAAATTGCAGCTAAACTGGATAAGGGCCTTTATTCCAAGCCGGCCGTTGCCGTTTAAGCAGAAATTAAGTTTTTGAAAAAAAATGTGCCTTATTTGCTTGTAAATAGAATGTTTGTATATTAGAGCTATCAAATATTATGTTTCACAAATAATCATTACAAAATGAACAAAAACAATTTCAGCAAAGTAAGAGACTTAGTAATGTCGTTAGAAGGTGATTTCGAAAAGTTCTACGATAAAACTAATTCTGCTGCTGGTACCCGTGTTCGTAAAGGCATGCAGGAGCTAAAAAATATGGCTCAGGAGATCAGAAAAGAGGTTCAGGACATGAAAAACAGCGCTGCTGGTTCAACTGCTTCTACTGGTTCTGCTTCTAAAGCGAAAACTGGCGCTGCCGCTGGTGGTGCTAAAAAATCTACTGGCGCAGCTTCAAAAGGCGGCAAAAAGTAATCAGCACTCTCTCTTATTAAAAAAAGGGTGGTTTCGGAAGAAGCCACCCTTTTTACTTTTAAGCTGTTTTAAGCCTTAATTAACGGCAATCAGAAAATAATTTTTCTTTCCTTTCTGTACCACAAGATATTTATTTTGCAGCAGATCGTAGGTTAAAGGCGCTTCTGCATTTTGTACTTTTTCGCGATTGATGCTTACGCCGTTTTCGGCAATCATCCGCTTGGCTTCGCCCTTACTTTTAAAGATTATGCCGTTGCTGGTGGTTGCCAGAAGATCGCTTACGGTAGGCGTTTCTTCATAAACCGAACGGGAGATTGCTATCTGAGGCACGCCTTCAAAAACCGACAATAAAATATTTTCAGATAAAGCTTTCAGGGTGTTGATATCGCCTTTTCCAAAAAAAACTTCTGAGGCATCAACGGCACCTTGGTAATCGGCAGCGGAATGGACGCGGGTAGTTACATCTTTAGCCAGGGCTTTTTGCAATACCCGGAGGTGGGGCGCTTCTTTGTGCTGGCTGGTAATTGCTTCAATTTCTTCCTTTGGCAGCAGGGTATAAACTTTGATCAGTTTTTCAGCTTCTTCGTCGCTCAGATTTAACCAGAACTGGTAAAATTTGTAAGGCGAAGTCATTTCCGGATCGAGCCAGATGTTGCCGCCTTCCGATTTTCCGAATTTAGTGCCATCTGATTTTGTAACCAGGTTGCCGGTTAAGGCAAACGCTTTGCCGCCATCCATTCTTCTGATTAATTCGGTTCCGGTAGTAATGTTTCCCCATTGATCGGAAGCACCCATTTGCAGCTTTACATTTTTGTTTTTGTACAAATGGTAAAAGTCGTAGCCCTGCAAAAGCTGGTAGGTGAATTCGGTGTAGGAGAGGCCGGAAGCCGGACCTTCTTCTTCAGATGCCGTTATTCTTTTCTTCACTGAATCTTTGGCCATCATGTAATTTACGGTCAAATGTTTTCCAACATCGCGCAGGAAACCCAGGAACGAAAAGTCTTTGAACCAGTCGTAGTTGTTTACCATTTCGGCAGAATTGGCACCGGCATTAAATTCCAGGAATTTTTCCAGTTGTTTCCGGATGCCTTCCTGGTTCGCCCGCAGGGTTTCTTCGTTCAGAAAGCTCCGCTCTGCTGCTTTTCCGCTGGGGTCGCCGATCATGCCGGTAGCGCCGCCTACCAAAGCCATTGGTTTGTGGCCGGCGCGCTGCAAATGTACCAGCAACATAATAGTAGCCAGGTTACCAATGTGTAAAGATTCGGCGGTTGGGTCGAAACCAATGTAACCGGTAACCATTTCCTTTTTCAGTAATTCATCGGTTCCGGGCATGGCATCGAAATACATGCCGCGCCATTTTAATTCTTCTATAAAATCCATAATCTCGTATTTTCGATTGTTCGATATTCGTAGGTTCGACTTTTTTGGCTTAAAAGCATAGCGTTTTGGGCAAAGTCGGAAAGCAAATATCCGGCAAAGATATTATTCTTTACTTGTTTGCTGGTTACGGTTGGGGTAATTTTGTTTCAGGCTTAGGAAAATTGTCTGAACCACTGATTAAACTGATTAAAGGATTTCGTTAAATTTCTGGATTGAGTTTACTTTGAAAATGATGAAGTAATTTGAAAATTTCTTTAAAAAAAACTAATCCTTCCTTCATCCTTTGAGATAAATATGTTAATCAAAACAATCCATTAATCAGTTAAATCAATTTAAACAGTTTAATCAGTTTAATCAGTGGTTCAGACAATGTAATCGCTATCATTTTCGTCGCAAAAACTCAAACCTTTGCCGGAAATTCATTTCCAAATTTTCAAATTTCCAAATTTCCAAATTTAAAAAATGGCCGCTATCACCGCCGAAGACATACTTCAAAAGTTAAATCAAAACCAATACGCGCCGGTTTATTTCCTGCAGGGCGAAGAACCGTATTACATTGATCTGATCTCCGATTTTATTGAAAAAAATGCTTTGAATGAAGCCGATAAGGGTTTTAACCAGGTGGTAATTTATGGCAAAGACACCGACATGCTTACCATTCTGGGCCAGGCCAAACGCTACCCTATGATGGCAGAAAGGAGCGTGGTAATAGTAAAAGAAGCCCAAAGCATTCCGGATATTGAAAAGGAAAATGGCATGAAAGCTCTGGAAGCTTATTTGCAGCACCCGCTACCCAGCACGGTGCTGGTATTTGCCTTCAAACACAAAACCCTGGATGGCCGGAAAACGCTGGCTAAGACCGTTAACAAACACGCAGTTCTATTAACCACCAAAAAGCTTTACGACAACCAGGTTCCCGCCTGGATTACCGGTTATATTAAAAGTAAAGGCCTGCTTATTTCGCCAAAAGCCGTGGTTATGCTGGCCGAATACATTGGCGCCGATCTTTCGCGCCTGGCGAATGAAATTGATAAATTAACGCTTAACCTGCTGCCCGGCCATACCATCGATGAAAAACTGGTTCAGGAAAATATCGGGATCAGTAAGGAATACAACATTTTTGAATTGCAGACTGCCATCATTAACCAGGATGTATTAAAAGCCAACCGCATCATCAATTATTTCGAAGCCAACCCCAAAGCCAACCCGCTTATTCCTAACCTGAATTTGCTTTTCGGTTTCTTTTCTAAATTGCTGGTTGGTTTTTTTGCCGAAGACAGATCGGAGGGAGGCATTGCCAAAGCCATGGGAGTAAATCCGTATTTTGCCAAAGATTACCTCAATGCCATGCGCACTTACAATTACCACCGCGTGGTGCAGATCATCCATTTTATCCGGGTTGCCGATCTGCAAAGTAAGGGAATAGAAGGCGGGAATATGACCGATGCCGATATTCTGAAAGAACTGCTGTTTAAGATCCTGCATCCGGTTCCGCAGGAAATTCCGGCGGTGTAAACTGTTGGTTTTAGACAGGTAGTTAGCGTTTAATGGTTTCGAATGGCAACTGAAATGAAAGACCGGTCTGCTAAAATTTAAAGTATAGGTCAGAACCCGGATTTTTTCAGTTTCCCTCTGTTCAGTACCGGACACCCCGGACATTTTTTAGAAATCATCTGCATTTAAGCCTGCCGGTTTCAGGGTTTTTATTAATTTTGATCTTTAATCCTGTATTATGTCCCTATATAAAATTAAGTTCAGCTTTCTATTCCTTTTGGGCTGGTTCTTCTTTACCCAGACCCAGGCCCAGGCGCAAACCGCCGAAGTGCGCGGTTTCATGTACAGCGAAAAAAACGGTGAACCCTTAATTTACAGCAATGTAACGTTGTTTAGCGGCGGAAAATTTGTGCAAGGCGGCCAGACCGATATTAACGGATATTTCTCAATCACCCGCATTCCCCCGGGCTCTTACGACCTGATAGGCAAATCGATTGGTTTTGATACCGCCCGGGTAGCCATTACCTTAAAAGCCAATGAGATAAAAACCCAAAAGCTATATTTAAAAACCGCCGATATTAGTTTAAAGGAAGTGGAAGTTACTGCCGCCAAAACGGTTAAAACCACTACGGTTAATATTGGCGTAGAAAAAATACAGCCCCGCGAAATTGCTTTAATGCCCAGCATTGGCGGTGAACCGGATGTAGCCCAATATTTACAGTCCATTCCGGGGGTAGTTTCTACCGGCGACCAGGGCGGACAGCTTTATATCAGGGGTGGTACGCCCATCCAAACCTTATTCTTAATGGATGGCATGATCGTTTATAACCCGTTCCACTCCATTGGTTTATTTTCCGTTTTCGATACCGATATCCTGCGCAACGTTGAAGTCTATACCGGTGGGTTCAGTGCCGAATACGGCGGCCGGACCTCTGCCGTAATGGACGTAACCACCCGCGATGGTAACCGCAAAAAAATTAGCGGTATCGTTTCGGTTAACCCGTTCACCTCCAAGCTGGTTTTGGAAGGACCGTTGTCTAAGCCGAAAGAAGGGGTAAGCAAATCTTCTTTCCTGGTTAGCGCCCGGACCTCTTACCTGGAAAGCTCTTCTAAAGTGCTATACAAATACGCCAACAAAGACGGCCTGCCCTATAACTTCACCGACCTTTACGGGAAATATTCTTTAAATACCGATGGCGGCAATAAGCTGAATTTCTTCGGTTTTAATTTTAACGACCGGGTAAACCTGGCAAATAAATCGGAGATCCGGTGGGATTCTTACGGCGGCGGCGCCGATTTCCTGATTCTGCCATCGTCTGCTTCTATGATCATGCATGGTATTTTTGCTTACTCCAAATACGATATCGGTATTACGGAACCAGCCGGCCGGCCGCGTAACAGCCAGATCAGCGGGTATAACGTAGGGCTCGATTTTACTTACTTTATAGATCAGAATGAGCTGAAGTACGGTGTTTCGGTAATCGATAACAGCACCAATTTTCTGGCTTATACGCCTACCAATGTAGAGCAATCTGAACGCCAGAACAATACCGAAGCAGCTGCCTTTTTAAAGTATCGTTTGGTTAAAGACCTTTTTGTATTAGAGCCAAGTATCCGGCTTAATTATTACGCCTCGTTGGCTATCATTTCGCCGGAGCCCCGTTTAGGTTTTAAATACAATATTTCGGAAAAATTACGTTTCAAATTTGCAGGCGGTCTCTTTACCCAGAACTTCCTGTCCACCCGTTCCGACCAGGATGTGGTTAACCTTTTTGCCGGCTTCTTATCTTCCCCGTCCGATCTGCGGGATGCCAGCGGCCAGCGGGTAGATAACCCGTTGCAAAAGGCCCGCCACGCCATATTCGGTTTTGAATACGATGTTAATAACCGCATTTCGGTGAATGTTGAGCCATACGTTAAGGATTTTAACCAGTTGGTGAATGTAAACCGGAACCGCATTTTCGCCACCGATGGTGCTTATATAGTAGAAACCGGCTTAGCAAAAGGAATTGATTTTTCAGTGAAGTATAATTCCAGACAGTTGATGTGGCAGGCAGGTTATTCCCTGGCCCAGGTAGACCGGAAATTTGGGGTTAGAGAATATCCTACCAATTTCGACCGCCGGCATAACATGAACATTTTAGGAACTTACTCTTTTGGAGAGGATAAGAGTTTTGAAGTAAGCGCCCGCTGGAACCTGGGCTCCGGGTTCCCGTTCACGCCAACGCAGGGTTTTTATGAGCGCATTTTAACGGGTAACATCGATACTGATTTTACTACAGAGAATGGCCAGTTAGGCATCCTGTTCGGCGAAGAGAATTCCAAGCGGATGCCTTATTACCACCGCCTGGATGTGTCAGCTAAAAAGACCTTCAAGTTTGAGAACGGCACCTCTTTAGAGATAAATGCCGATGTGGTGAATGCTTATAACCGCCAGAACATTTTTTACTTTGACCGCATTACTTCTACCAGGGTAGACCAGCTGCCATTTTTACCTAGCGTAGGTTTAAGATTTAAATTCTAATATGAAGTTATACCAGAAAATTATTCTTTCTTCGGCCTTAATGGGCGGAGCCCAATCCTTACAGGCTCAGCACACCCAGGTTTTTACCAACGAAGAACGTTATTTACAGGAGGGCCTGGAACTGTTTGACCGGGAGAAATACGGGGCTGCCCAACAGGCTTTTGCGCGGTACATAAGCCTGATTGGCGATGAAACCAAAACCATTGATGCGCAATATTATTACGCGCTCAGCGGCTTGTACCTTTTTCATCCTGATTCCGAAACCCTTATTCTTAATTTTGCGGCTAAAAACCCGTCGCACCCCAAAGCCGGCCTGGCTTTTTACCAGCTTGGGTTATACCATTTCGATAAAAAGAACTACGAAAAGGCTATCGAATTCCTGGAAAAAGTACCTAAGGATAACCTGGATGCCGACCAGTTACACGAAGGGGAATTCAAACAGGCGTATTCCTATTTTACCGAAAAACAATTCGATAAAGCCAAACCCTTGTTCGACCGGAATAAAGGCGGTTCGCGCAAATACGGGTATGCTTCCAGTTATTATTCCGGTTACATTGCTTTGCGCAACGGCGACTATGCGGGCGCGAAAAACGACCTTCGGACCGCTGAGCAGAACGAAGCTTACCGGGCCGTAGTACCTTACCTGTTAACCCAGATCCTTTACAAAGAAAATAACCTTACCGAAGTAATTTCATACGGCGAAAAAGTATTATCTCAGAAACCGGTTCCGCAAAATGCCGATGAAATTCAGTTGCTGGTAGGCGATGCTTACTTTAAGCAGAACGATTATAAGAATGCTTCCAAATATTTCGATGCCTACGCCAAAAACCGGAAGAACATTGAGAATGGGGTAGAATATAAGATCGGTTACGCCAGCTTCAAGAACGACGATTACAAAAATGCGGCGGTAAGGTTCAAGAACGTGGCCTTACAAAAAGATTCCCTTGGTCAGAATGCGGCTTACCACTTAGGCTTAAGTTATTTAAAAGACAACAACAAACCGTTTGCCTTAACAGCCTTTAACCAGGCCCGCCTGGCCGAATACGATAAAACCATAACCGAAGCCTCAACCCTTAAATATGCCCAGATGAATTATGAAACGGGCAATTTCCGGGAGGTGATCAATTCGCTGTCGGATTTTAATAAGAAATTCCCGCGCTCTAAGATGAGCGACGAAGCCGATGATATTCTGAGCGAATCGTTCCTGAATTCGAATAATTACGTGGAGGCGATCCGTTACATAGAAAAACTGAATAACCGCTCCAACCGCATAAATGAAACATACCAACGGGTAACCTACTATCAGGCGGTTAATTATTTTAACGATAGCAAGTTTCCGGAGGCAGTAGCATTGTTAGACAAATCGCTGGAACATAATTACGATCCGGAGATCCGGGCTGCCAGTTATTTCCTGAAAGGCGAAGCGTACTCCATTGCCCAGCGGTGGCCGGATGCTGCCAACAGTTACGCGGCCGTTTTCCGCACCAGCAACGCAAATAAGACCGACTATTACATTAAATCCCGGTATGGAATAGGTTACGCCTATTACAACAGCAAACAATACGACAAGGCTCAAACCCATTTTAAATCCTACATTAACGACAATGCCGTTCGGGATAACAACCCGAACCTGATGGATGCCACCATCCGTCTGGCCGATACTTATTACATTGAAAAGAACTACAGTCAGGCTTTGGGCTTGTATGATAAAGTATTGGCTTCCAATTCGCCGGATAAAGATTATGTGTATTTCCAGAAAGGCGCTATTCAGGGTCTGATGAACCGCCGGGAAGATGCCATTAAAACGTTGCAATCGCTGGTAACAAATTACCCGCAATCGCGGTACGCCGATGATGCCATTTACCAGAAGGCTGTTTTGGATTTTGAGAACGGAAACTATGCACCGGCCATTTCCGGGTTTTCTAACCTGATCGATAACCGGCCGCAAAGTTCGCTTATTCCGAATGCCACGCAAAAAAGGGGGGTAGCCTACGCCAACCTCCGGAAGTATGATGAAGCCATCGCCGATTTCAAGAAAGTTTTAGATAGCTACCCTTCCTCCAAAATAGCAAATAACGCGCTTTACAGTTTGCAGGAAGCCCTGAATACTCAAAATAAGAGCGATGAGTTCGATGCTTATTTAGCCAAGTATAAAACCGCTAATCCGGGAAGCCAGGCCTTGGAAAGCGTTGAATTTGAATCTGCTAAGAACCTTTATTTCAAGGAAAACTATAAGGCAGCTATTCCGAAATTTGAAGGCTACCTGAAATCTTATGCCAATAGCGTGCTGGCAGTAGATGCCCGGTATTTCCTGGCAGATTCATACCTACGGACCGGCGACAAGACCAAAGGCCTGGCTGCAATGAAAGGGGTAATAAATGAGAACCGCAGCGAATATGTATCAAGGGGAATTGCGAAAGTTGCCGATCTGGAATTCGAAAACAAGAATTACAGCGAAGCCCTGAAATATTACAGCCGCCTGCGCGATATTTCCGAAAGCCGGCGGGAGCAGGCCAACGCCATGATCGGGATGATCAAGAGCTATTACCAGGCCGGCGATTATGAAAACACCCGCAAAGTAGCAAACGAACTTATTAATACCGGAAACGCTGCTTTAAATGCCAACAATACGGCGCTTTTATACCGGGGCAAAGCGTCTTACGCTCAGGGAAACCTGGAAAATGCGTTAACGGAGTTTCGGGCTACGTTAACCGCTACCGACGAAAGCGGAGCCGAAGCGCAATACCTGGTCGCAGAGATCCTGAACAAGCAGAAAAAGTACAAGGAATCTTCGGAGGCGGCCTTTAAAATGGGCGAAAATTATGCGAATTACGAATATTGGTTAGGAAAAGCCTTTATATTGATCGCTGATAATTATGCCGCCCAGGGCGAAACTTTCCAGGCCAAGGCTACGCTGAATTCCGTGATCGAAAATTCACCATTCAAAGAGATCGTAGAACTGGCAAAAACCAAACTGGCATCGCTGGATAGCGCTGCCAAACCAGCCGAGGAACCAACCGGTAAGGCCCCGAAGAACAATAAAAACAAGCAGAATTTAAACGCTACCCAAGGAGACTCTATCCGATGAAAAATACTTTTAAAATTTCCGGTCTGGCATTGTTGCTGGCCTTCGGACCAATTGCCGGTTTTCAGGCCTTTGGTCAGAAAGGCTGGAATAACGATGGCAAACTGGAGAGTACAGAGATTGTTGTAGAAAAAAATAAGGTTCTGGAATTACCCGAAGCCAGCCGGAATTACGAAAAATTCAGGATAGATCCGCCGGAAAAAAAGACAAACAAAGTAACCTACCGTTTCACCGATTATAAATTACCGGACCAGGACGTTAACCTTTCGGTTAGGGTGCTGACCATAAAACAGGAAGACATGGCCAAGCTTTACGGTAACCACGTTAAGGCTGGCTTTGGAAACTATACTACGCCGTATTTTAAAGGGTATTTCCACAACAAACGCGACGATAAGGCCGCTTATGGCGCTTATTTAAGCCACGTTTCTTCCAATGGACCGGTTAGAGGTTCTGAATCTGGGGTAAGCAATTCCGAAATAGGGCTGAACGGCGAAAGCTATATGGGTAATATTACCATTGGCGCCCGCGGAAATTATGAGCGCGACGGTTATAAGTTCTATGGCTATAATCCGGCTTTTTTAAGAGAAGGAGAAAACCGGGAAACCGACCAGAATTTTAACCGGGTGGGCGCTGAGGCGTACGTAAACAATCTTTTGAATGCCGGTTCTAAAATGCAATACCGGCTGGGCGGTGGGGTTAAGTATTTTTCCGATGCTTACGATGTTTCGGAAGTTGATGGGAATGCGAACCTGAATTTAAAATACTTCCTTAGCCCGAAATCGCGGGTTGAAGTGCTTTCCGACCTTTCCATTATTTCCTACAAGTCAGCAGAATCTATTTCGCGGCCATTTTTCAAGGTACGCCCAAGCTACCAACTCGATATGGATAAGCTGGATGTATCGGTAGGAGCAACCCTGGCCTATGCCGATGATAAAACACCCGACGGCGGAAATATTAATTTTTACCCGGCAGTAAGAGTTGGGTTGGAAGCCATTGAAAATAAGCTGGTATTGTTTGGCGGACTGGGTGGCGATCTGCAGCGGGTATCGTTATATGGCCTTACCCGCGAAAACCCGTGGCTTAGTGGAACCAAGCTTGATACGACCTTTGGTCGGTTAGATGTGCGAAATACCGATAAGCAGATTGAAGTTTACGGCGGAATTACCGGCAGCCTGATCAGCAACGTGCAGTTCACGGCCCGGGCTTCTTATCAGAACCTGAAGAACCTTTATTTCTTCAACCATTCGGTTTTCGATTCGGCCCGCTTTGTGCTGAACTATGATACCAAAGCCGTTTCTAACATTAACTTTTACGGAGAACTGGTTTACAACCGGGCCGATAAAACGCGCTTCGGGGTAAAAGTGGATTATAACAATTACAGCGTTGAAAACCTGGAGCAACCTTTTTACCGCCCAAGCATGCAGGCCAGCATTTTCAGCAGCTATAATCTTTACGACAAGATTCTCTTTAATGCCGAACTTTATTATATTGGCAGTACCTTTGGTAAAATTTACCGCAGTTTAGGGCAGGAGATTCTGGTTGAAAGCGATAATATTATTGACCTGAACCTGAAAGTAGATTATAGAATCTCGGAAAAATTTTCAACATTTGTAATGCTGAACAATGTTTTGGGTAAGAAGTATGAGCGCTTCGTGAACTATCCAACCAAAGGCATAAACGCCATTGGCGGCATAACATACACATTCTAACTTGTTTATGGTCTTAAAACAGATCCAGGATTTATTGCACGAACACGATTGCGTAATCATTCCCGATTTCGGCGGACTGATCGCGCAGTATGCGGCCGCTAAAATTCATCCGGTAAAGCATACTTTTTCGCCGCCATCCAAGAAAATTGCCTTCAACGAAAAGCTGAAACACTCCGATGGTTTGCTGATCAGCAGCCTGGCCCGCCACCTGCGGATCCCGAACCTGGAGGCTCATAAAATGGTTACGGAATTTGTAGGCAATCTGCAAAACAATCTGAATAAAAACAGAACTTACGAACTTCAGGGAATAGGCATATTCCGCTACAACACCGAACAGAAAATTGAATTCGAATACTTGGAAGCAGATAATTTTCTGGGCAATAGCTTCGGCCTGCCGGAGCTGGTATCCCGGCCGATAATTCCGGAAGAGGCAGCGGCTTTGCGGGCTGTAAAGCAAAAGATCAATGCCACTAAAACCCCTACCGGCAAAAAAGGTATTGCTGCAAAATCTAAAAGGCTGGCTACGGTAGCGGCTACGGTTATAACTGGTGGTTTAACGGTTGCCATGGTTTATTACGTTTCCCTGCAAACCGATTATAACCTGAGCTCATTAAACCCTATTGCTTTATTCAACCAAAGTGCCGAAAAAACGGTAGCCCCGGCCGCCGAAAAAGTAACTGCTATTGCCGATGAATTCGATGCTTTGCCCCTAACTTCGGAAGAAGAATCTGTTTCTGCAGTGGAAGCAGATTTTTCGGAAAACCCTGGTACCGAAGCATTAAATGAAAATGCCGGTTCTTACGAAAGTCCAACCGAACAGCCTGTTACAGAGATCATTTCAACTGAAACAAATGGTAGCCTGAACAGCTCAAAAACTGCTGAACCTGCAAAGGAAGCGCTGAAAGTGGCGGTAGTAAAATCACCGGTAGCTACCCCGGAAAAAGGAAGTAAACCTGCCGAAATAGCTGCTGTTAAAAAAGAATCAGGTACCATTGCGGCTGGCAGTACAATTAAAGCGGAAACCGGCCGTTATTTTATCATTTCCGGCGGATTCAGTTCTTTGGCAAATGCGGAACGCAGCAAAAAAGACCTGACGGCCGACGGCGCCAAATCAACCATTATCTTACCTATGAAGGGCAGTAAGCTCCACCGGGTTTCCGTTGCTGATTTCGAAAGCATGGAAACTGCTACTGCCCATTTGCCTGAACTGCGCAAAAAATACGGAAACGCTCTCTGGATACTTAATTATTAACATGAACCCTATTCTCTTACAGATTACCAACCTCACTGCCGATACGGCAGCGAACGTGCCAACTGCCGCCCCAATTACCGGAGCAGATTCCGGACTTTCCGTTTTTGACTTGATCGTGAAAGGTGGCTGGGTTATGCTGCCTATTTTTCTGATGAGCGTTATTGCCATCTACATTATGGTAGAACGCTGGATCGCGATTAAGAAAGCTTTACCGGACCCGGAACCGTTTATGCAAGCCGTTAAAACCCAGGTTATTTCCGGCGACCTGAACGGAGCTAAAATGCTATGCGCCAAAACCAACACCCCAATTGCCCGCATGATCGAAAAAGGGATTCGCCGCATAGGTAACCCCCTAAAAGATATCGAAGCCTCTATTGAGAACGTTGGCAAGCTGGAAATTACCAAGCTGGAAAAGAACATCAACATTCTGGGTATTATTGCCGGTATCGCGCCTATGTTAGGTTTCGTGGGTACGATCATCGGGGTAATCAAGATCTTTTATGCTATTTCCGCGACCGGCGATTTTGGTATTGCCCAGATCTCCGGCGGTCTTTATACCAAAATGGTAACCTCCGCAGCCGGTCTTATTGTTGGTATGATCGCGCACATTGGTTACCATTACCTGAGCCTTATGGTGGAGCGGGTAGTTTTCAAAATGGAAAATTACGCCATCGAATTCACCGACCTTTTACAGGATAATTAATAATTTGTTAATTATTTAATGGGCTGATTTGCTGTTAGATAATTTAGCAAAAGGAAAGTGCTGATATTGGTAGGAATTACTGGTATTGGCACTTTCAATTTTATAAAATTGAAATTTAACTGTTCGTTTTTGGTTCCGGATTTCTATAGTTTAAATCCAACAGCCAACAACTAACAACTAATAACCAACAACCAAAATATGAATTTCAGCCGCAGACGCAAAATTTCGTCGCACGTAGAAACCGGTTCCATGAACGACATCATGTTCTTCCTGATGTTATTCTTCCTGATCGTTTCTACCATGGTGAACCCCAACGTAATTAAACTGATGCTGCCCAATGCCAAATCTGATGTGCAGATGGTAAAACAGCCAATTACCGTTTCGGTGAATGCCGCCGGCGAATATTTTGTAGATAAGCAACAGGTTCCGGCCGAAGCCCTGGAATCTACTTTGGCGCAATCTTTGAACGGAATCGACCAGCCAACCGTTGTATTACGTGTAGACAATTCGTTAAACGTACAAAAACTGGTGGACATTCTGGAAATCGGCAATAAGCTTAAAGTAAAGATGGTAATGGCTACCCAGGCAGAGAAAGGAAATTAAATATGTTAGCTTCAAAAGAAAATGATTATCGGAATTATGGCCTGATCGGCACCGTGGTTTTTCACGGCGGTCTGGTTGCATTATTTTTATTAATGATTTTCAAAGGGCCTAATCCTCCTTTGGAAGGTGGTTCCGGAATTGAGCTCAATTATGGGGTTATTGGTGAAGAAGGTTTTGGCGATGTACAAACTACCGCGCCGGCCAATGATTCGCCTAATAAGGAAGATAGCCGTCCTGCTGCCAAGGCTCCGGATGTTACGCCGCAGCAACAGGTAATTGCCCAGAAGGCCGTGGAAGCAACTCCAGACCGCGTTGTAACCGGCCAGGAAGAAAGCGGATATGCCGTTAAAGATGTTGAAAAACCGGTAAAAGTAGAAGAGAAAAAAGAAGAAGTTAAAGCAGTTGAAAAACCTAAATCGCTTTATCCGGGAAAATCGAACGTGCAAACCGGCGGTAATGGAACAGCCGGCAGCAGCAACGAAGCAACCGGCAACAACAACGGCGACCGTCCGGGCAAAGTAGGAGACCAGGGTAATCCGGAAGGAACGCTTGATGCTAAAGCGCTTTATGGTAAACCAGGTAAAGGTGGACCCGGCAACGGTGGCAGCCTGAACATGCCGGGGTGGGCTTTCGATCGTCCGCCTAAACCAAACGATAATTCCAGCGAAAGCGGCCGGATTGTTTTCAGTATTAAAGTAGACGAAGACGGTAATATTGTGCGTTGTGAAAAACTTGAAAGCAATGTTTCTGATGGCCTGACCAAACTTTACCGCGATGCCGTATTCAAATCTTCCTTAAGCCCGACCAATGCTTCCGGCGTTGCATCAACCGGCGCTTCCGGAACGATCACTTTTATTATTAATGCCCGCTAAAATTTCTTATTTGAATTTAAAGTTTAAAATTCCAGCGTTTTCAGGTAAAATCCGGATTTAAAAGCATTACCCAATCCTGAATCCTCAATCCTCAATCCTAAGAAAAATTGACCTACCAGGAGTGTTTAGAATATATGTACCAGCAGTTGCCGATGTTTCACCGCATCGGCAACGCTGCTTTTAAGAAGTCACTGGATAATATTATTGCGCTTTGCGATGCCCTGCATAACCCCCAATACATGTTTAAAAGCATTCACGTGGCGGGCACTAACGGAAAGGGGAGCAGTTCAAACATGCTGGCGGCCGTTCTGCAGAGTGCCGGCTATAAAACCGGGTTATATACCTCACCGCATTTAAAGGATTTTACCGAACGCATCCGCATTAACGGAAAGGAAATTTCTGAGGATACAGTAACGGTTTTTGTGGAAGAAAATAAAGCCCTTTTCGAAAAAATTAAACCCTCCTTTTTTGAAATGACAGTGGCCCTGGCCTTCGATCATTTTGCCAAAGAGAAAGTAGATATTGCCGTAATTGAAGTGGGTTTGGGCGGCCGCCTGGATTCTACCAATATCATAACCCCGGAAGTTTCGCTCATTACCAACATTAGCCTGGATCACCAAAGCTTACTGGGAAACGACCTGCCAACCATTGCTACCGAAAAAGCGGGTATCATCAAAGCTGGAGTTCCGGTGGTGATCAGCCAGACCCAGCCGGAAACGGTACCGGTTTTCACCCAAAAAGCCAAAGCCGAAAAGGCTCCCCTTATTTTTGCGGACCAGGTTGTTGAAGTTATGAACCCGGATGTAAACCTGGAGTCGCGCCTATTTGACGTTTACCAGGGCGATCAGGTTTATTTGTCGAATGTGGAAGTAGGGTTATTGGGCAGTTACCAGCAATTTAATTTGCCCGGCGTGTTAATGGTTGTGGAAGAACTTCGGAAAAAAGGCTTTGATATTTCGGAGCATAATTTGCGGGAAGGCTTACGGCACATAACGGATCTTACCGGTTTTAAAGGCCGCTGGCAAATTTTAAAGCTGAAACCCTTCACTGTCTGCGACACGGCCCACAATGAGGCCGGCATAAGAGAAGTTTTCGGGCAGATCGCCCGCTTCGGGGCAGAAAATGTGCACGTAGTTTTCGGGGCAGTAAATGATAAAGACCTGACCGGCATATTTAAATTGCTGCCACCAGATTACAATTATTACTTTTGCCAGCCGGATATCCCGCGGGCATTACCCATAGATGAATTGTATTCTTTGGCGGTGCAGGCCGGATTAGCTGGTCAGAAATTTACTACGGTTACCGAAGCAGTAGAAGCGGCTAAAGCAGCAGCCGGGGAAGAAGACCTGGTATTTATTGGCGGCAGCACATTTGTGGTTGCCGAATTGGAAGATCTATAAAAAATGGCTAGAACCAAACTTAAAAAATTTAATCTGATCGGCGAAAGCCACAATGTAATTGAAGAAAATAAGCCTTTATTCGGCCAGTTAAAAGGGCAATGGAATAGCGGCTTCTTTAAAAATGGCCATGATCTGATCCTGGAGATTGGCTGCGGAAAAGGGGAGTATACCGTAGGAATGGCCAAACTTTTCCCGAATAAAAATTTTATTGGGATCGATATAAAGGGAGCCCGGCTTTGGAAAGGCAGCAGTTCTGCGGATCAAGCCGGCTTGACCAACGTGGCTTTTTTACGAACCTACGCCGAAGGCCTGCTGGATCATTTTGCCGAAAACGAAGTAAGCGAACTCTGGATAACGTTTCCGGACCCCCGGCCGCGGCTGGGCGAAACGAAGAAACGGTTAACGTCGCCCAGGTTCATAGAGCTTTACCGGAAAATAATTAAGCCCGGCGGCCTGGTGCATTTTAAAACCGACAACCTGGAATTATTTGATTATACCCTGGAAGTGCTGCAGCATCAAAAAGAAAAGAACCTGGTTTTTACCCACGACCTGTATCTTTCCGACCTTCAGCATCATACCTTAAATATTCAGACCACTTACGAAAAGAAATTCCTGGCCGAAGGTGTTCCTATCAAATACCTGCAGTTCGAAGTGTAATGCTTACCAGGAAAACGGTATGAATTTAAATAAAAAACCCGCAACTTTAATACCTGCGGGTTTTTTCATTTTTATCATTTCCTAATTTCCTATTTTCACATTTTCACATTTTCACATTTCCAAATCTTCAAATCTCCAAATCTCCAAATCTCCAAATTTATTACTCTTCCAATGCCTCAAAGATTTCTTCCAGCTGGTCAAACGTTTTCAGGCCTGGCCGAATTTCATCAGAACCCTGTAAACCCAGGCCAGCCGGTTTTACCTGCGTTAGAATTTTCTCCAGGTTATCTTTTTCTATCCCGAAACCGATTATGATCTTATATAACCCGGAAAGGTCATTCAGGAAGCGGATGTTTGTTTCGTCGATGGTGGTAAAATCGTTGGAATACACCAGGAAATACGCCACGTCGTCTTTATAAAGATCCAGCATTTCGGTCAATTCAGATTCGATGGTGTCTTTGTCGATGTAAACCTTCTGGATTACCGGTTTTTCTATTTTCCGGATCTCATCTATTAAGGCAGGCTTATTTAACTGAATATAATCCAGGTTCAGGTTAAAAGCTTTTTCATTTATTTCGGAGGCGCCGGCATCGTCAAATTCGCCAACCAGCTTAATGCCCGAAACCCAGCCGGTAATTTCTTTAAAAGCGGCGTCGTTTAAATGTTCCGCATGATGATCGTCCACGTTAAAACCCATCATGTCGGCGCCCATGCCGGCACAGTAGCGGGCATCGCTTAAGTTATTGATGCCGTTTACCAGCACAGTAGTTTTTAAGGCCATAAGGATACGGTTTTAAAGCGTTAAACAAAATTGGGAACTTCCAACGGGTAAAAGTAAGCAGCTTTTTCCCCTAACCGAAACATTTTCCGGCTAAATTTCTGAATTTCTACCCGCTTCCGTTACCCCATAGGTATTGCTTGCTTTAAACTCCAAATCGGGCCGGTGGGTTATAAATTAAAAATACCATTAACAAGAAGGATTGCTGCAGGTGTCGCCGGCAAATTCGGTTTCCAGGGTAACGTGCTGGATGTTTAAAGGCTTTAATAAGTTTTTTACGGCTTCTTTTATGGTAATAATTTTTTCCGGCCGGGTTTCCTGTTGTAAGACCAGGTGGGCGGTTAGTGCATTTCGGGTAGTGCTTATAGCCCAGATATGAATATGATGCACTTCCTGAATCATTGGGAGTTGGCCGATAGCCTTTTGCACCGCAGCAGCATCAATATTCTTTGGAACCCCGTCTAAGCTTAACCGGAGGGTATCTTTTAACAGGCGCCAGGTGCTAAAAAAGATAACTAAAATTATTACAAAACTGATCACGCTATCGAGCCAGAACCAATTGGTAAAATAGATAAGAATACCGGCAACAACCACCCCCAACGACACCAACGCATCGGCCGCTAAATGCAGGTAAGCTCCTTTTACATTCAGGTCATGCTCTTTATCTTTAAAAAACAGATAAGCCGTTACAGAATTGATAACCAACCCGATTCCGGCAACAATAGCAATGGTTTTACCGGGAGTTGGTTCCGGATTAAAAAGCCGGTGGGCAGCTTCCCAGCCAATACTTCCGATGGCTATCAGTAAAATTACGGCATTAGCCAGCGCTACCAGAATGGTGGTTTTCTGAAGCCCGTATGTATAGTTCTTTGTGGGTTTAACTTTAGCCAGTTTAAAAGCCAGCAAAGCCAGGGCCAGCGACGCGACATCGCTGAGGTTGTGGCCGGCGTCGGTGAGCAAAGCTAAGGATCCGGTATAAAAGCCCGCCGCCGCTTCTACCACCACAAACACCGCATTCAGGATGATCCCGATTATAAACGCCCGGTTCAGGTTAGTGAACGTGGGAGTCAGGTCATGTTGGTGGTGTTCGGACATGAATTTGCTGTTAGAATAAAAAATACGGCTGGTTTCCGGAAAGGATAATTTTTTAAAAGCACTATATAATTGGTAGCGACTTTTTTGCGCCAAATTCCTACCGTTTCCAGGGGCACTTTTTTTAAACCAAAGCGCAATTTTTGCAGATTTCAATGGTGGCAGTAAAAGCTTTAGTTGATTTATTTTGGAGATATAAAATTTAGCCTGAAAAAGACCTGGCCGCGCGGGAAATTAATTGGCAGCCACCGCGTTAAGTTAATAGCACCAGGCATAGCAAAATTGCAATAGTGCCGCCGCATTGTTGTATCTTTGCGCGTTAAACCATTTTAAAGAGGGCTTTCAACCCTTATTTCGATTAAATGAGTACCAAAGGAAGAGTATTAGTAGCCATGAGCGGCGGAATAGACAGTCCGTGGCGGCCGTAATGCTGCATGAGCAGGGTTACGAAGTAGTGGGAATGACCATGAAAACCTGGGATTATGCTTCTTCGGGTGGCAGCAAAAAAGAAACCGGCTGCTGCAGCTTAGATTCGATAAACGATGCCCGTAACATTGCCGTCAACTTGGGTTTTCCGCATTATATAATTGATATCCGCGAAGAGTTCGGCGATTTTGTAATTAATCATTTTACCGATGAATATATTGCCGGCCGTACCCCAACCCATGTGTGTTATGCAACACCCACATTAAATGGGATTCGCTTGTTGCGCCGCGCCGACAAATTGGGCTGTGATTTTATTGCTACCGGCCATTATGCCAATATCCGGGAAGAGAACGGCCGTTTTGTAATTTCCAAAGGGCTGGACGAAAATAAAGATCAATCGTATGCTCTTGTGGGGAATTTCGCAGAAAAGTTTGAGCCGGACCATTTTTCCGCTTAGGTGATTTAGCATAAATCGGAGATCCGGGCAAATGGCCCTGGAACGAGGTTTTAACGAACTGGTGCAAAAACCGGAAGTCTACGAGATCTGTTTTATTCCGGATAACGATTACCGGGGGTTTTTGAAACGGCGGGTGCGAATGGTTTAGAAGCAGAAGTTGCCGGCGGCGAATTTGTAATGGAAGATGGCACAGTAGTGGGCAAACACGAAGGTTATCCGTTTTACACCATTGGGCAGCGGAAAGGTTTAGGCATTGCTTTAGGTTTTCCGGCTTATCGTAACACGCATCGAAAAAGAAACAAATCGGGTAGTGTTGGGTAATTACGATGATCTGGCTAAAAATGGCATGCACCGTTGGAAAACTGAATATGGGTAAATATGCCGATTTATTCGACAAGCCAACTGCATACCGTTACCAAAGTGCGTTACAACGATGCCGGTACGGAAGCTATCATTGAGCAGTTCGGCGATAAAATGAAAGTGCATTTCATGAGAGGCGTGCACGCCATTGCGCCGGGCCAGGCCGCTGTTTTTTACGAAGGCAACGACGTAATTGGCGGTGGCTGGATCGAAACGAGTTATAATATTCAATAGAAAAACGGTAGCTTTTTGTATGAAAAAAATAGGGTATCTGCTGGTTGCGCTAACCGGCTTGTTTTACAGCTGTTCCGAAACGGAAGAAATAAACGACCAGACCACCGGTAAAATTTATTACCCGGTTGAAATTGGCGATTTCCGGATCTATAATGTAACAGCTGTAAGGTTGCTGCAGGATACGGTAAGCGATTCTTCGTCTTTCCAGTTGCGCGAACGGGTAGATACCTTATACAGCAATTTAGCCGGCGAACCGACCTATAAAATAATCAGATCGCGGCGGCCTACCCCGGACGATGTCTGGATAGACGATTCGGTAATTACGGTTACGGTATCTAACAACCAGGTGCGGAAGCAAACCAGCAATGTTGAATCCGTAAAAATGGTATTCCCGATCCGGGATGGAAAAACCTGGAACCCGAATGTGTATAATACCTTGGAACCGGGCCGTGCCTTCTATACCAATGTAGGACAGCCTTTCTCAACGGATGGAAAGAACTACGGAAAAACGACTACCGTTATGGTAAACGATTTCGTTTCGGCCATTAGCAGAGATGTGAGGAAGGAAGTATATGCCGAAAATGTGGGTTTGGTTTACAAGAATTATGAAGTAATTGAATTCTGTAACATTTCGGCCTGTAAGTTTAACCTCGATTATATTCTCCGGGGTAACCGTCGCATAGAAGTGCTGGACTCTTACGGCAAAATTGAATAATTTATGAAGCAGTTCTTAATAATTGCCGGCCTGCTCCTGATAGGCGGGTTTTCTTCCGGATTACAGGCGCAAACCAAAGAAAAATACTTTGTTTATTTCCGGGACAAAAACAATACACCTTACAGCATTGCTAACCCTAAAGCTTTTTTATCGGAGGCAGCATTAGCCAGAAGGGCCAAGCAAAATATCCGGATCACTTCCCGCGATCTGCCGGTAAACCCTGCTTATGTTACCCAGTTAAAAAATGCCGGGATAGAGGTTTTTTATAAAAGCAAGTGGTTTAACGGGGCCGTGATTTTCTGTGATGCCAACCAACTAGCCCAGGTTTCTACCTTACCGTTTATTAAAAATACCACTGCCTTAAACCGGGTAAAGCCGGGAACAGGTCCTGAGAAATTTCCTGATAATCCGGTATCTAACCTACGGACCTCCGCACAGAGGAGCCAGTATGGCATTGCTTACAATCAGGCAGAAATGATAGGGGCTACCCGTTTACACGACAAAGGTTTTCGGGGAGAAGGTAAGACAATTGCCGTGTTCGATGCCGGTTTTCCGGGCGTAGACAAAGATGTTCCCTTTCAACACCTTTATCAGAATAACCAGATAAAAGGAACTTATAATTTTGTAAATAACGACCCGAACGTATACATAGAAAGCTCCCATGGTACGGCTACTTTGTCTTGTATTGGGGCGTACGAACCGGGTAAATTTATTGGTACGGCTTATAAGGCTAATTTTTTCCTGTTCACAACGGAATATGCTTCTTCTGAGCACCGCGCAGAAGAATTTAACTGGCTGCTGGCTGCCGAATATTCAGACAGTGCCGGGGTAGACGTGATCAGCTCTTCTTTGGGTTACACTACTTTCGATTTACCATCTACCAGTTATACGCCGGCAGATATGAATGGAAATAAAACGGTTGTAACAAAAGCAGCCGATATGGCGGCGGCTACAGGCATGCTGGTTATAAATTCGGCAGGTAATGAAGGGGCAGATATTTGGCGAATCATAGGCGCCCCAGCCGATGGCGATTCAGTTTTAGCGGTAGGAGCAGTGGATTCATTAGGAAATAAAGCAAATTTCAGCTCGTTCGGACCTACAGCTGATGGCCGGATAAAGCCAAATGTAAGCGCCCAGGGCCAGCTGGCCGCTATTATAGTTCCGGGCGGTTATGCCACCCGCAGCAACGGTACTTCATTTTCCTGCCCCATTCTTGCTGGTATGGCCACTGCATTCTGGCAGGCCAACCCAAACCTGACCAATATGCAGGTTATCAGGTACCTGGAGCTTTCTGCCACGCAGGCCAATAATCCCGATGACCGGCTGGGTTACGGAATTCCGAATTATGAAAAAGCCAAAGCCCTGATTGCGCATGACCTGGGGGCTGGCAATACAATAAATGCTTTCCCGGTTCCGTTAGCCAAAAACCAAAATATCTCTCTTGATTTTAAAAATGATTTTTTCGAAGGTTCGGTTCAGGTCCGGGTATTCGACCGGGTGGGTAGGCTGGTAGAAGACCAGCGTGTGCAGAAAAAGGCCCGGGAAGACGTATCGGTAAGGTTTAAATCTGACCTGACCGCCGGCATGTATATTATGCAGGTAATGTGGGCCGACCAGATCAGAACGCAACGTGTAATCAAATTGCAGTAGTTTCGTTTTCTTCCGTACTTTTACCGGCGTATAACTTCTCCCATCAAACTATTTACGCATGCCCCCAATTATTGCCCCATCGGTGCTGGCCGCCGATTTTGCCAACCTGCAAACCGAAGTAGAAATGCTAAACCGCAGCCAGGCCGATTGGCTGCACATCGATATAATGGATGGCCGGTTTGTCCCGAATATCTCTTTTGGCCTTCCGGTTCAGGCCGCAATCTTTAAACACGCCCAGAAGCCGCTTGATGTGCACCTGATGATTGTAGAGCCGCAACTATACATTGAACAATTTAAAGCGGCCGGCGCCGAAAATATTACGGTTCATGCCGAAGCCTGTACCCACCTGCACCGGGTGGTGCAGCAGATCAAAAATACCGGGGCCAAAGCCGGAGTGGCTTTAAACCCGCATACGCCGGTAAACGTGCTGGAAGATATTATTGCCGATATCGATCTGGTGTGTTTAATGAGCGTGAATCCGGGATTTGGCGGCCAGAAATTTATTCAGAATACGTTTTCCAAAATCGCTAAGCTGAAGAACCTGATCCTGAAACAAAATTCCCAGGCTTTAATTGAGATAGATGGTGGGGTGAACCAGGAAAATGCAGCGGAATTATTAAAGACCGGAGCCGATGTACTGGTAGCCGGAAATTTTGTTTTTAGTGCCGCCGACCCGGTAAAAACCATCGCCGAATTAAAGAATATCGCTTACTGATCTTACCTTCCCGCATGCTGAAAAGGAATAGTGCCATTTTCTTCTTTTTGTTTTTAACACATTGGGTTTTTGCCCAGCAGGCCACCCTTACCGGAACGGTTCTTTCCAGCGATAATGTACCTTTGGAACTGGCGCCGGTATCGTTAAAAGGCACCACCACCAGTACCCAGACCGATGCCAGCGGAAATTTCCGGCTCACGGTTCCCTCTCAGGAAAACTTTACATTGGTAATTCAATATGTAGGATATAAAATCCAGGAGCAGCGCCTGAAGCTTAATCCGGGCGAAACCCGGAACCTTACCTTCCGGTTGGAGGCCGATAATAAAGTACTTGGCAACGTAGTAATTAAAGGCAAAAGCGAAAAAGACACCCGCGACGAAGTAAGCTTAATGAAGCTGGACCCGCGCATAACCCGAACGGTTCCATCGGCCTTTGGCGAATTCAATAAATTACTGGTTACCCTGCCGGGTGTAGTTAGCAACAATGAGCTTTCTTCCACCTATTCGGTACGGGGAGGTAACTACGACGAAAACCTGATCTATGTAAACGGCATAGAAATTTACCGGCCTTTTTTGGTTACCAGCGGCCAGCAGGAGGGCCTTAGTTTTGTAAACCCGGATATGGCCGGCAGCATCGATTTTTCTTCCGGCGGCTGGCAGCCAAAATACGGCGATAAGCTTTCTTCGGTGCTGGATATAAATTATAAAAGGCCAACCAAATTTGCGGGTTCCTTAACCGGCGGTCTGACCGGCGGTTCGGCGCACATAGAGGCCGCGTCTAAGAATAAGAAAATAACCTACCTGGTTGGAGCCCGCCACAAAGATGCCCGCTACCTGTTCCATAAGCTGGAAGTGAGTGGCGATTACAAGCCGGTATTCTCCGATTTTCAGAGTTACGTAACCATAAATTTCACCAAAGACAGCGTTTTAAACCCGAATAAACCGGCCCGGACCTCTCTGGGAATTTTAACCGCTTTTGGCCGGAACCGATACGAATTAAGCCCCACCACTTCCGAAACCAGTTTTGGTACCGTTAACCGGGTGGTCCGGTTAAAGATCTTTTACGAAGGCCGGGAACGGATGGAATACGAAACCTACCAGGCCGGCCTGAACCTGACCCATCGGTTCACCGAATGGCTTACTTCCGAACTGATCCTCTCCGGTATCAGGTCTGATGAACGGGAATTCCGGGATACCGAAGCCTTTTACCGCTTTTGCGACGTAAACACCGATCCTTCTTCGCCGGGCTTTAACGAATGCGTGCGTTCCCGCGACGTAGGCAGCCGTTACGACCATTCCCGGAATAAATTAAAGGCCCTTATTGCAACGTTGGAAAACCGAAATACCTACGTGATCAATAACCGGCATACGGTGGTGGCAGGCATTAAAGGCGGGCGCGAAGACATCTCAGATCTTATTTCGGAATACAATTTTATAGATTCTACCGATTTTGTGGTTAAACGGAATGCGCTGAATACGAACATAAATCTGGAATCTTTCCGGTACCAGGCCTATGCCCAGCACACTATTCAAATAGATACGTTAAAATCTATAACTTACGGGTTACGGGCAAGTTACTGGGATTTTAATAAGGAATTTACGTTAACTCCCCGGGTACAATTTGCTTTTATTCCGAAAAACCACCCTGATCTTTCTTACAAGCTGGCCGCCGGGCTCTATTACCAGCCGCCTTTTTACCGGGAGTTGCGGAACCGCGAAGGTATCCTGAACAACAAACTCAAAGCCCAGCGCTCTGCACACCTGATTGCCGGCACCGAATACCATTTTAAAAAGTGGAACCGCGATTTTAAACTTACCGCCGAAGCCTATTATAAATACCTGACGAATGTTGTGCCTTATGAAATAGACAATATCCGCCTGCGGTATTATGCCCTCAACAATGCCAAAGCCTATGCGGCGGGTTTTGATTTCCGGGTTAACGGGGAGTTTATTAAAGGAGCGGAATCGTGGTTTAGTCTGGGACTTTTAACTACCAAAGAAGATATTGCCGGCGATAAAAAGGATGTGCTGGATAACGAAGGCAATGTAACCGGGCAGGAAGAAATTGGCTATATCCGCAGGCCCAGCGACCAGCGGCTAACCCTGGGTATTTTCTTCCAGGATCATATTCCGAATAACCCAACGCTTAAAATGTACCTTAACCTGGTATTTGGCAGTGGTTTGGTTTACAGTTACCCGGGGTTTGAAGGGGGCAGGGGAATTTTAGCCGGAAGAGCTTATGTGCGCCCGGATATTGGTTTCTCCAAGCTGATCACCTTACGCGATGCCAGCGCCAATGAGAATAGCCTCTTTGAAAGTCTCTGGATAAGCCTGGAAATTCTTAACCTGGTGGCAGCCAATAACCTGGTTTCCTATGGCTTTGTGCAGGACATAAACGGCGTGAATTATGCCGTACCCAATTACCTTTCGGCCCGGACGGTGAACCTGCGTTTTATTGCCCGTTTTTAAGAAAGTCAGGGCATAAAAAAACCGTAGGTTTTTCTAATGAAAAACCTACCGTTTTTTTATGCCCCAGTTTTTAATTTTGTAAGGTCCGCCATTCGCGCAAAGCAATTTCCAGGTCAGGAGCATAAGGCTTGTAAGATTCCTTTTCCTGTTCGCCTAACTTAATTGCTTTCTTAACCAGATTAACGGCTTCGCGGTATTCTTTGTGTTTGGCCAGCAACTGAGCTTTTAACCAGTTGTTATAAAAGTTATCGCTGATGCTGATCGATTTGTCGATCCATTGCAGTGCCAGTTCCGGCTCTTTGTTATTTTGCAAAAGATAATTTACAGCTTCGGCATAAATGGTCCAGTTATTTTCTTTTGCCTGGCTTAGCGCCGTTTTAATATTGGTAAGGGTTTTCTTATCAACTTCGGTCTCAATATTGATCGGAATGCGGATCTTTTCCCAGTTAATGTTAAGGGTTCCGGAGGTTCGTTTTATATTGGTAAATGAGAAGAAAAGCGTTTCGTGAAATTCGGAAGGGATGGCTTGTACCGGAACCCGCAACACATCGTCAGATTCTTTATAATCGAAGGCTCCCCATTGCACCGGATTTTTGTTAAAGATAATGGTCCAATTATCATGGGTTTCCGGAATAGTAAAAAGGGAATAGGTTCCGGCTTTAAGCGGTTCGCCCTGCACAATAACATCGTCGGTAAAAGTTACTACGGTGGCTTCATTGGCCCCGGTCCGCCAGATCTTACCGTAAGGAACAAGTTTGCCCCAGATCTCCCGCCCTTTTACGCTGGGCGTTGAATATTTTACGGAAATATCGGTTAAACCAATTGTCTGGCTTACCGTGGCTCTGGGGCTGGATTGCGGTAAAACCAATTGCTGGGCCTGAAGCCCCAGGGCCAGGAAACTTAAAAAAAATGTTAAATATAATATTCTGGATTTCATAGTAACGGGCATTAGGTGCGTGGTGCTCTAACAATACTTCTTCAGGAATAATTTCTACCTATTCAAAATTGTGCCAAAACCGTTATTTAAACTACGTTTTCGGCAGTTTTTTGATGCCTGGTTGGCCATAAGGGAAATAAATTTTCAATTTCTTAGACTGCGAAATGCCGCCGGGGTTTAATCCGGGTTCATTTTGCGGCACATCAGCGTTTAATTCTTTAAAATATTGCTGCCACACCCCCATAATTTCTGTTGAGCCAGGCGTGGCGTAGGTCATTGGGGCCAGCTCAAAAACCGGTTTCTGAATGTTGGCAGCTTTAAACATTTCATAAACCAGTTCTGAACAATAATAGGCGTCGTTCTCTAAAACAAAAACATCGTCGTAAGGTTTCCCTATCAGCTTTTCCCCTTGATTAAGTGCTTCCGGAATTAGGTTTTGGTAGGGCTTACGAAACCGGCCCACGGCCACTTTTGGTTTATTGGCAGCATCCAGTTGCCTGTTTAAAAAAGTTGCCAGCGGGGTGTAATGAACATTTTTGCCAATGGCTTCCAGTACTTCAACCTTTCCGTCTGCCTTAATTTTTACGATGCCCACGTGCGAAAAAGTTGAATTTCTATATCCTGAGGTAACATTTTCAATGGCATCGCATAATTCGCCGCAATCCAGATCCTGAAATAAGAGGTCGCCGTTCTTTAGTTTGAAGTTGTTTTGAGCGAAAACCGGAAGCGCCAGAAACGGTAGGGTAAATAGCAAAAAAAGTAAACGGCTGACTGCCATATCGGATTCTGAAGGTGAATAATTGAGTAAAAGTAACCCGGAATAAGCCTTTAAACAAACCGGCGCCAAATTTTCGGTTCAGAACCCGGTTGCAACTCCTTTTTCCAATTGCCCGGATTTCGATTTACTTAGCATGTTAAAAAGGAAATATAGAAGTTTTTCGGAACAAGTTAAAATCAGCCTGAAATTTTCAGACTTACTTTAAAAACTGCGTATAAGGGGAAAAACCGATTTGCTTAACCATTTCCTGACGCTGTGCTTGACATAAAGCTCCTGAACAAACTAAAGATCTTAACCCAACCAGACGATTCAACCTGCGGACCTACCAGCCTGCATGCAGTTTACCAGTATTATCAGGATATGATTCCGCTGGAAACGGTGATCGATGAAGTTTCTTTTCTGGAAGAAGGAGGGACGCTGGCTGTTCTTTTGGCCTGTCATGCGCTGAAACGCGGTTACAAAGCCCGCATTTATTCTTACAACCTGCACGTTTTCGACCCTACCTGGTTCAGAAGCACTAATGAAAAAATAATTAAAAACCTCCAGGAGCAACTTCTTTACAAGCCCGATCCGAAGCTCCACATGGCCTCCAAAGCCTACATTGAATTTTTGCAACTGGGCGGCGAAATGAAATGCGAAGACCTGAGCGTTGAGCTGTTAGACGAATATTTTTCCAAAGGAATACCGGTACTCACCGGATTGAGTGCCACCTATTTGTATAATTGTGCCCGCGAACGCACCAACGAACGCGACGAAGCTATTTACGACGATATACGGGGCGAACCGCTGGGCCATTTTGTGGTGCTTTGCGGCTTTACGCCGGAACGCGAAAAAGTAATCGTGGCTGATCCGTACCAGGAGAATCCCTTTTTCCGGAACAATTATTACCAGGTTAAAGTCACCCGGCTGATAAATTCCATTATGCTGGGCATGATCAGTTACGATGCCAATATCCTGATAATTGAGCCAAAAGATAATGGACTTAAAACCAAATCAACTTTAGAACCCGAAACTTTTTCACAATCACTTTCCTGATCAATGCGCAAAATTGTAATCGTTAATAACCCAAAAGACTGGGATTTTAACATTGAGGACGTTGAAGTTGTGGCTGCGCAGGCATACCTGACCGAACCGGCTTACACCGAAATAAAAAATGCCCGTATTTTTAATCTTTGCCGTTCTTATAAATACCAAAGTACCGGTTATTACGTATCGCTGCTGGCCGAAGCCCGCGGGCACCGGGCCATCCCGAACGTTACTACCATCCAGGATCTGAAATCGCAGACCATTATCCGGAGCATTACAAATGAATTGGATGAACTTATTCAGAAGAGCCTGGCCGACCTAAAATCGCGGGCTTTTACCCTTAGTATTTATTTTGGACAGAACGTAGCCAAGAAATATGAAAAGCTGAGCAAACAACTCCATGATCTTTTCCAGGCGCCGTTACTTCGAGCCGAATTCGTTTTCAATAAAGAATGGATCCTGCAGAATATTTCGCCTATTCCGCTGAACGAAGTTCCCGATGCGCACCAGCGTTACCTCATGAATTTTGCGAAAGCTTATTTTGCCCGACACCGCTTTAATGGCCCGAAACCGAAAAACAAAACGTATGACCTGGCCATTCTTACCAACCCGATGGAAAGCGATCCTCCTTCCAACCGGAAAGCCCTGCAGCAATTTATTGAAGCAGCTCAGAGCCTTGGTTTTGCTACCGAATTAATAACCAAAGACGATTATAAACGCCTTTCGGAATTCGATGCGCTTTTTATAAGAGAAACTACTTCCGTAAACCACCACACGTACCGTTTCGCCCGCCGGGCGCACGCCGATGGCCTGGTGGTGATCGATGATCCGGTTTCTATTTTGCGATGCACCAACAAGGTTTACTTAGCCGAATTGCTGACCAAAGCCAAAGTACCGATCCCGAAAACCATGATCATTCACAAAGATAACCGGGACCAGGTGGTTAAAGAGTTAGGTTTGCCTACCGTGCTAAAAAAACCGGATAGCTCTTTTTCGCAGGGTGTGGTAAAAGTGAGCGACGAAACCCAATTGAATGACGAATTAGATAACATGTTTTCTATGTCGGAGCTTATAATCGGGCAGGAATTTATGCCTACTGATTTCGACTGGCGCATTGGCGTTTTAGATAGGCAGCCCCTTTACGCCTGCAAATATTACATGGCCAAAGACCACTGGCAGATCTACAACTGGAAAGGCAAGAAAAGCGATGTGAGCGGCAATGCCGAAACGGTAGATATTGGTGACGTACCATTTAATGTAATGCACACGGCCTTAAAAGCCGCCAATTTGATTGGGGATGGTTTGTATGGCGTAGATTTAAAAGAAATAGATGGCCAGGCATATGTAATTGAAGTTAATGATAACCCCAGTATAGATGCCGGTTACGAAGACCAGATGCTAAAAAAAGACCTGTATCTGAGCATTTTAAAATCCATAAAAAAAAGAATCGAAATTCAAAAGAATATCCCGAATGAGCAGCCCGCGTAAACCCCTTCATTTATTCCAGGCCTTTGGGGTGGAAATGGAATACATGATCGTTAAAAAAGATACCCTGGAAATTCTGCCAATTACGGATAAAGTTATTTATGATGTAGCCGGCAAATTCGATTCGGATGTTGAGCTGGAGGACATGGCCTGGAGCAACGAACTGGTGCTGCACGTGATCGAATTAAAGACCAACGGCCCGGCCGCCAGCTTAAAGGATCTGAGCCAGAAATTCCAGGCGCAGGTAGATCATATCAATAAATTGCTGGAAAAATATAATGCTACTTTGTTGGGCTCCGGAGCACACCCTTTCATGGACCCTTACAAAGAAATGTGTTTGTGGCCACACGAATACAACCAGATCTACGAAGCCTATAATAAGATCTTCGATTGCCGCGGCCACGGCTGGGCAAACCTGCAAAGCACGCACTTAAACCTACCGTTTGCCAACGACGAAGAGTTCGGGAAACTGCACGCCGCTATCCGGATTTTATTGCCAATCATTCCGGCTTTAAGCGCTTCTTCGCCTATTCTGGATAATAAAGTTTCCGGTGCGGCAGATACCCGGTTACAAGTTTATATTCAGAACCAGAAACAGGTGCCCAGCATTGCCGGTAAAGTTATTCCGGAGCGCGTTTTCAGCAAAGCGGAATACGACCAGAAGGTCTTCAAAAAGATCTATGCCGATATTGCGCCTTACGACGAAGACGAAATCCTGCGTGAACAATTTCTTAATTCGCGGGGCGCAATTGCCCGTTTTGACCGGGGGGCCATTGAAATAAGAATTATCGATATCCAGGAATGTCCGCAGGCTGATATTGCCGTTTTGAGTGCCGTAATTGCCATGCTTCAAAACCTGGTAGCAGAACGCTGGACTAATTTAGACGAACAAAAGAAATGGCATGAAGAAGACCTGGCCGAAATTTTCTGGAACGTGGTTCAAAACGGGCAACAGGCTGAAATTACCAATGCTGCTTACCTGCAATTATTCGGCTACAACAAAGCCAAAAGCTGTACTGCCAAAGAGCTCTGGCAATATTTATTTGATGAAGTTTTAGTTGATGCTTTTCCGGATGAAACCTCTAAGAATGCTTTGACTTTTATCCTGGAAAATGATACCCTTTCAACCCGGATTGTTAACGGGTTAGCTGGAGATCATTCGCCGGAAAACATTAAAGCTGTTTACGAAAAGCTAACCAATTGCCTGAAATCCGGCCGCCAGTTTTTACCTGGAAAAGCATAGCGGTTTTTCATTATAAAATACACCCGTCATCCTGAGCACAAGTTAGCGCGGGAGCGCGAAACTTGCGAGCGTAGCTCTGAAGGACCTTTTCGGCGGCTGGAAGAAAAGAAACTACGAAGATTGTTTCTTTAAAATAAGTTTCCTGCCAATCGCCAACAAGTTGTTTCGCTATCGCTCAACATGACGATATTTTTTATTCTTTTTTAAATCGGAAAAACACACAAAATTTTAACCTCAAGTCATGCAGAAAATTCTGATTACCTGCGAACACGGCGGCCGGGAAATTCCGAAAGAATTTCAGCAACATTTTGACGCGCATCAGGAGCTTTTGGAAACGCACCGGGGCTGGGATATTGGGGCTTTAGAGCTTTACCGGAAATTTGTTGCGGCTGGGGCCGATGCTTTTTTTTTTCCGAAACCAGCAGGTTGTTGGTGGAGTTAAACCGTTCGCGGCATCACAAAAACCTTTTCTCTGTTGCCACTAAAAATATTTCCAAAAAAGAACAGCATCAGATCCTGGATTGGCATTACGAACCTTACCGGCGCAGCGTAGAAAATGCCATAGCCACTTTTGCCGCCAAAAAGCATAGCGTCTTGCACTTATCGGTCCATTCATTTACACCGGAAATGGATGGGGAGGTCCGGACTGCCGATATTGGTTTACTTTATGACCCGCAACGAACCCGTGAAAAGCAATTTTGTGCCAGGTGGAAAGCAATTTTGGAAGAAACCAATTCGGAAATCAGGGTAAGAAATAATTATCCGTACCGGGGTACCGCCGATGGTTTTACTACTTATTTACGCAAACAATTTCCCGACGAAAATTACGCCGGCATTGAGCTGGAAGTGAATCAAAAATTCCCGCTGGGAAATGCCGAACAATGGGAAAAATTACAGCAAACGATTGTAGAAACCTTTAATAAAGCTGTAAAATAAAACGTTCTTTTTGTAAGGCCATTTAAGGTTAGTTAAAACAAAAAACCGGAAGCTTTTAAGGCTTCCGGTTTTTTGTTTTAAGATATCTGTTGCCGGTTTTCAACCTTGCAAACCTTAAATAGTTAACTTCCGGAATTAATGGTGATGACCACCGGCGCCGTGTACGTGACCATGAGAAATTTCTTCCGCTGTAGCTTCACGCACTTCTTCAATTTTACCTTCGAAGAACATGGCCATACCAGCTAAGGGGTGGTTGAAATTCATTTTTACTTCGGTATCGGTTATATCTTCAACTTTTCCCTGGAGCTGGTTTCCTTCGGCATCTGCCATTGGCAGGAAGTTGCCAACTTTCAGCATTTCTTCGTCTATTTTGCCATCCACTTCAAAAACGGCCTTCGGAATATTTACGATCGCATTTTCGTCCGGGTGACCGTATCCTTCTTCTGCTTCCAGTTTGAATTTGAACGTTTCGCCTTCTTCTTTGCCGGTCAGGTATTCTTCAAATTTATCGGGTAAACCGCCAGCGCCAAACAAAAACACCATTGGATGTTCCTTTTCGGCAGTTTCCACTAATGCGTGTTCGCCGGTTTCGTCCTGCATTTTAAGCTCGTAGGTGAGCGAAACCACTTTGTTCTCGCTGATTTTCATAAGTGTGTCGTTTTTTTCAAAGGTAGGAATTTAATGATTAATGGATAATGATTAATGATTAATGATTAATAAATCTTAAAACTCACTAACGGAAACAAAGCAGTTTTTGATTGGAAATTTTACAATTTAAAATATTGCGTCATCCTGAGCGTTAGCGAGGACCTCATCGGCGGCCCGTAGAAAACTTTATGCCAACCACAGACAAGTTGTTTCGCTATCGCTCAACATGACGCAATAATTCAAGTACATACTAATCACTAATCACTAATCACTAATCACTAATCATTAATAAACTCCCAGGCACTTTTGTAAGCGCCAATGGTTTCAGTGTATTCTACAAATTCCTTATAAAATGGGTGATGAGTTAACGTTGCGCTGTCGCCCACAATTACCAGTTTTTTGCGGGCCCTGGTCATGGCTACGTTCATTCTCCGGATATCGGTCAGGAAACCAATTTCGCCGCGGTCGTTCTGAACGTACCATGCTAATGTAGATAATATCGCGTTCCTGACCCTGGAAACTGTCTACCGTGCCTACCGAACAGCATTTTCTGGTTGGCCATTTCGTGCAGTTCCGGGATCAGTTCTACTTGGTCTTTCAGGTAATTTATCTGGGCCCGGTACGGCGAAATAATTCCGACTTTTAACGGCTTTTCGATACCGTTTTCCGTTTCACTTTTCGGGAATCTTCCAGAAGTGTTTGCAGGTGTTGTACCAACAAATCTGCTTCTTCCGGGTTGGCTACACTGCTGGTTTCAGAAAGGATTTTTCGTTGTAACCGCAACCGGCCGTATCAACAAATTCCACCGCAAGTCCTGTCGGAAAATGCCGGATTGAAAGGCGTGAAGGTCGGAATAATGGACACGCATTCGTGCGCTTCTAATTCTCCGCCGTAAAATTGCTGGTTCGAGAAATTCATGATATGGTCGTGCATCCGGTACTGGGTTTTCAGCATAACCGCCACATTTGGCTGCCGCTCAATGCATTTCTCAAATAACGTTCGGCTTAAACCCGCTTTTCCGCTTCTAAAGATTTAACGGTAGGCGGTAACTGGCAATGGTCGCCGGCCAGAACCACCCGGTTAGCTCGGGTAATCGGGATCCAGCAGGCGGGTTCCAGGGCTTGGGCGGCTTCGTCTATAAAAACAGTATCGTAAGTTAAATGGCGGATAACCCGGTTGGCTGAACCTACCAGCGTACACGTAATTACCTGCACCCGGTCGAGCAGATCGTCGGTAATATAGCGTTCAATTTGGTCGGCTTCGGCTAAGCATCAGTTCGGCTTTCTTCTTTCATCAAGCGGCGTTGTTCGCGTTCTTCCCAGCCAAATTTGCGCTTTTGGGCTGAAAAGCCATGCTCTTGTATTCTTCCGCATTTTTCCGGAGCAATCTTTAACTTCTTTGTATTCGCTTTGTGCTCCATAATCTGGGCATCCAGGGTGTGCTGCAGCAACATATCCGAAACCCGCGACGGGTTCCCAATCCGGATAACGTTTACGCCCTGTTCGGCAAGTTTTTCGGTTAATAAGATCTACGGCTGTATTGCTGGGGCCGCAAACCAAAAGCCGGCGTTTCCGTTTCCAGCGTCCGTAAAATGGCCTGCACCAAGGTAGTGGTTTTTCCGGTGCCTGGCGGGCCGTGAATAATAGCTACATCTTTGGCCGCTTCAATATTTTTTACCGCTTCGTTCTGCGATTCGTTTAGATTGGGGAATCGGGCGGAAAGGAAGGTTGGTTTTGAAACTGGCCGGTTGTACGCCGTAAAGAATATCGCGGAGTTGGGCCAGCCGGGTATCTTCGGCTTCCATTACTTTTCGCATGGCAATTTCCATCTCCCGGTAACTCATTTCGTCGAAGGTCAGGTCAATGCCAAGTTTGCCTTCTTCGATCCAGTCGGGGAGATCTTCTTTGTTGGTGGCCAGGGTTAGTTTGTTGCGCTTTAGGGTCATGATAACCCCATTGAGTTGCTGCGAATCGTGTGCCCCTGGCCGTTGTTGGAATTTGTGAAAATGGCGGCGCGCTTTACCCGGTTTGAAATAAGATGCAATTGATCGCGGCTGCCGGTGCGTTCTATTTCCACCACCACTTTATCTGCCAAAACCGATTTCGGTTTTGGTTATGGTAACCGGGTACCAGCACAAACCACTTTTCTTGCGTTCCTGAAATGGGTGACTGCGGGTACTTTTTAATTTATATTGTTCCAGGTCTTCCTCCTGCTCCATTTTGAGCAACGTCTGCACCTGGCTGAGTTCTTCTTTTACTGTCATTTTTGGTTTTGAGACACAAGTATCAGGATTTTAATTTTAGGTTATAGGTTTTTCTTTCCTTTTGGTTTGGTAGAAAGTAAAAAATAGGGTCATGTTGAGCGTGACCGAAACATCTTGTTGGCGGATTGCAATACCTTTAATTCTGGGTTAAAACCTTCGTTTTGGTTTTTCTGCTGTCCGCCGACAATTTCCTTCAGGAGTCCGCCCGCAATCTTCGCGCTCCCGCACTCAATTGTGCTCAGGATGACGTACTTATTTTAAGTTTATTATGTTTTTTTTACCTGAAAGGATACGGTTTTGAAAGGTAAAAGTAAAATTAAATTTTAAACCTGAATAGGTAAGGTAGAAAATGGTGCAGGAATATGCGTAAACAAATTAGAACTCAGTTGAAATTAATCAATGGGAAAAGACTTTGTTGCAATCGCTGCATTTATAGACCTGAGTTCCGGCATAATAAAGCTTTTGCCAAAACGGTAGGTTTTCAGCCTTAAAAACTGCTTCCGATTTGCACCGCGGACATTTAATAATTGTATTAGCATTTTTTAGCTCCACCTGAAATTCAGCCGATAATTCCTTGGCTTCAGCAAGCGATTCTTCAGGCACCAATAGATGGCTGGTGGTCCGCAGCTTTTTACCAGAGCAGATATTCCGGCCTGCTGAAGGCGATTGTAAAGGATTATTCCTTCCTGGTAAGTTAAATATTCCGCAACGCAAATCAGCTTACTTTCCACGCTTATGGGCAAGTTTCATGCGAAGCCTGATTATGTAAATCAGAAAAAACAAAGCGGCCAGGCAGGCAAAAACGGTGATCATGTCGTGTTCGGTTTTTGCTGCTTTTACTTCTTTGATCCGGTCTTCCAGTTCTCTTATTTTTAACAGGCGTTGCTGGTCGCGGGCTTCCAGGTTGGCAACCTGGCGTTTCATTTCGAAGATATTATCGGCAATATTGCGGGTGTCGGATTTTCGTTCGGTTTGTAGTTTCTCGGTTTTTACGGTAAGGTCGGCGTTTTTCCTTACATAGCTGGCCTGTACGTTATTGATGATCTCCGAATCTTTATTAATTACCGCTTTCAGGTTATCGATAATTTTCATCAGGTCTTTCTTGGATTTTTTACCCCAGAAATTACTGTTTTGCGCATTCAGGTAATTGTATTCTTTAATGAGTTCTTCCCGCTGTTTTATCAGGGTATTATACTCATCATTCTGGGCGGAAACCGAAAGGGTAAATAAAAAAAGGCAGCAGAAGCTGAGAATTTTAGACATGTCTGGTAAAAAAGATTGAAGTAAGGTTTTTAGGAATAGCTTTTCCAAGTCATTCCAAAGGAAGCTTCAATTTAGGAATTATTAATAAAATTGCCTGACAAGTTTTTCAAACCCGATCCGGAAGGCTGCAATTAATTTACAAGTTCAGCTTCCAGCTTTTGCGGTTTGGACTTTAATTTTTTGACTTTTTTCTGCCAGGTTACTGGTTTGTAGAAATATAACAAAAGCACCGGCAGCAAAAATATTTCGGCAGCAATTCCGAAAACCAGGGTTAAACCAATAAGCAAACCAGTATAAAAGGTGCCGTCGAAACTGGAGAAAAGCAAGGTAAAAAAGCCGCAAACCAGGATAATGGAATTCAGGATAATGGCTTTCCCGGCATGCATAAACGTGTGGCGCACGGCTTTAAAAAGCGATGGTTCCTCCAGCGTTACCAGTTTTAATTTACTTACAAAATGAATGGTATCATCAATCGCGATTCCGAAAGCAATGGTGAAAATAATGGAGGTGGAAACTTTCATATTCACGCCGAACAAACCCATTACCGCCCCGATCATCAGGATTGGAATGAGGTTAGGGATTATAGTGATGATGGCCATCCGGAAAGACCGGAATAAACCCAGCGCGATCAGGATCACAATTACAATATCCATGCCCATGCCCAGCATCATGTTAGTGGTCAGATTTTCGCCGTTCTTATCCATTAAGAGTGCGGTGCCGGTCAGGCGGGTTTGCAGGAATTTCGGATCGGTATTTTTAGCCATAAAATCCTGCAGGCCGGCATTCATTATTTTGGCTTTGGCGCTGCCTACATCCGGCATTTTTCCGGTTAGCCGGCCGCTGCTGCCATCTTCCGTGATCAAAGATTTCAGGGCGTCTTTTTTTGCGAATAATTTTAGTTTGCCGGTCAGCTTTTTCAGGTCTTTTTCGTTGGCCGGAAGCTTATAAAAATCGTTGCCGCCACCGTTAAAACTGCGGTTAAGGGCTTTTACTACCGTTACCGGTGACGTGATAAAATTCAGGCCGTAAGTAGTACTCAGGTAAGTTTCAATTTCTTCGGTTTCCTTCAGCGTTTCCAGGCTGTACATGCTTTGTCCCGCCGGCGCTTTCAGGTGCATTTCGAACGGACGGACGCCGGCAAATTTTTCTTCGAAGTAAAAGAAATCAAGCTTTACCGGATCATCATCGGAAAGGTCTTCCAGGAAGGTAGAATCAATTTTAACCCGGGAAATAAGCGCTACCGAAACCAGGACAAAACCGGCGCTGATTCCCAGAATGGCTACCCGGTGCCGAACAACCTGCCGGAAAAGATTGCCCAGAATATCGAACCAGCTGCGGCCGTCAGAAGTAGGGCGGTGCATTTTAGGTTTATCCAGTAAGATCATCATAGCCGGCAGCAAAGTATAGGCCAGCACAAAGGTTAACAACACCGACGTTCCGGTATACAAGCCGAAATTACTGATGGGCCCGATGGGAGATGTTACCAGCGAAAAGAAACCCACCGAAGTGGTAATGGAGGTTAGGCCCGATGCAAAACCGGATTCCTTCAAGGTAATTTTAATGGCCTGCATTTTAGGAGTTCCCAGGTCAATTTCCGTAACGTAGCGGGTTAAAATGTGCATCACGTCGCTCATGCCTACTACGAACATCATGATAGGTAAAAGCACCGTCATCAGGTCTATCGGCGCCCCGAAATAATACATTATGGCCAGGCCCCAGATAATGGCAAAAAATACCACCGTTAAGGGTAGCACCACGCCCCACCAGGTCCGGAAGGTAAGCCACAAAACCCCGATCAAAAGCACTACCGCTAGACTCATGAATAAGGCCAGCTCAAACTGCATCCGGTCCACGAAAATGGATTGGGCAATGGCTTTCCCGGCAATATGGGTCTGGGTGAGGTTCAGATCTGCCAGTTTCCCGTTTATGGCCTGAAGCAACGTATCGCTGGGTAATTTCAGCAGGTTGGGCGTGGTTTTCATCGCCAGTGAAATTGATTTTCCGTCTTTCGAGAAAAAGCTGTTAACAAGGCCCGGCGTTTGCATGACCAGCACCGAATCGGAGGCCCGCTTTTCCGGTTCGTAAGGGTGCAGGTACGGAATTTCAAAAATGCCGAAGCCTTCGGCTACCGGGTTGCGCAGGGTAGTTGGCGATACCACTTCCACTACGTTCCGTTGGGTTTTAAGAAATTCCGAAAGGGTATCAATTTTAGCTAAAAAAGTCGGGTCGAACACCGAAACCGGGGCATCGATCCCTAACAGGATGTAATCGTTGTCGTTGCCGAACGTTTCGCGGTATTCATTGTAATAAGCCAGGTCCGGATCACCGGTAGGGAAGAAATGGTCGAAATTATAATCGAACTTCAGCTGGGCGGCGTGGTAGGCATTAAAGCCGGTAATGGTTAAAATTATCCCAATTACGAGGTAACAGTATCTTTTGTAGGGCATCTTGCTTAAAAAACCAGCCGGAATATATATTCGGAACCGGAAACTTTCGTTACATTTACAGAGTTAACAACCATATAGAAAACTCATTTGTTTCATTTTATATTCATCAACTCATGAAAAAATTAACGCTTGCTATCGCCCTTTTTGCTTTTGTTGGTACTGCTTCGGTAAACGCTGCTGTTATTAAGCACGAAGGCGAAAAAACAGAGAAATCTGACAAAGCCGACAAAAAAGAGAAAAAGTCTAAAAAAATGAAATCCTGCGCTCCGGGCGAAGGTGGTGAAAAAAAATCTTGCTGCGCTAAAAAAGAAGCGAAAGCGTAACCCCACCCAACCCTCTCCTAAATCAGGGGAGGGCTTTTTTTTGTCTGCTAAAGCAGACGGGATTGAAATTTAAAATTTCAGGTAGCGTAGGGTTTAAACCCTACGCTACTTTTTTTGCCATTTTGCCTACCGCTTTTCTTAAGCGCTTAGCTAATGATTTGCATTTCCGGAATAATTTTCAAATTTTCACATCTCCAAATTTTCAAATTTCAAAATGAAGCAGTACCTGGATCTCATGCAGCACATTCTGGATAACGGCACCAGAAAAGAAGACCGTACCGGCACCGGCACCATCAGCGTTTTCGGTTACCAGATGCGGTTCAACTTGCAGGAAGGTTTCCCGCTGGTTACTACCAAAAAAGTGCATTTAAAAAGCATTATCCACGAATTGCTTTGGTTCCTGAAAGGCGAAACGAATATTCAGTATTTGAAGGAAAACGGGGTAAGCTATCTGGGATGAATGGGCCGATGAAAACGGCGAACTGGGCCCGGTTTACGGTTCGCAATGGCGCAGCTGGCCTTCGCCGGATGGCGGCCACATCGACCAGATCCAGCAAGTAGTCAATCAGCTTAAAAACAACCCGGATTCACGCCGTATTATTGTAAGCGCCTGGAACGTTGCAGAAATTAACAATATGAAATTGCCGCCTTGCCACGCCTTTTTCCAGTTCTACGTAGCCGATGGCAAACTATCCTGCCAACTTTACCAGCGCAGCGCCGATACTTTTTTAGGCGTACCCTTCAACATTGCTTCCTATGCTTTACTGACCCTAATGATGGCCCAGGTTTGCGACCTCGAACCCGGCGAATTCATCTGGACCGGCGGCGATACGCACTTATATACCAACCACTTGGAGCAGGCAGAATTGCAATTAACCCGGGAGCCCAAGCCATTGCCGCAAATGAAGCTGAACCCGGAGGTTAAAGATATTTTCGGTTTTAAATATGAAGATTTTAAACTGGAGAATTACGAAAGCTGGCCGGCCATTAAAGCACCGGTTGCGGTGTAAATAATTAGGAATTAAGGCAGCTATTTCAATTTGAAATGGCTGCTTTTTCATTTTAAAGGAATTGTTTTTCCTTCAGCATTTGGGCCAGCCATTGGGGTAATTCTTTTGAAAATGTTTTATTGCTGAATTGCTGAATAATTTTAATTCCGGCGGCATTGGTGGTGAAAATGGTTTCAGCTTGCAGTAATGCTTCCGGCAAAAATAAACCTTCCTGAAACGGTATGTTTTTGGCCTGAAAAAGTCGCAACAGGTTTTCCCGCATCATGCCGGCTATGCAACCCGTTTCAATTTCCGGGGTGAGAACCTTGGCGTTTCTTACCCAGAAAATATTGGAAGCCAGACATTCGGAAACAAATCCATTTGCACTTAGTAAAATTATTTCGTCTAAATTCCGCTGCTTTTTCTCGATTCCGGCTAAAACATATTTGATGGAATTCGGGCCTTTGAAAAAGGAGTAAGCTGAAAAGTTAGTCTGAACGGATTCTGCAAAATCTGCCTTTTCAATAATGGTCAGTGTTTCCTTCTGCGGTTCGGCGGTAATTAAAACTTCGGCAGTATCCTCTTCTGGCGTATACAAGCCTTTTCCGCTGCGCCATACCTTTATTTTTACCCGTACGTTTCCGGAAAGCTGATTTTCAGCAATGAGTTTTTCGATCCAAAACGCTACCGTTTCCAGCTCTGAAAGTGATTCAGTTAGTTCGAGATTCAAAACTTTTGAGGCAGTTCGTAACCGGTTCAAATGACTCTCCAGGAAACGCACCTTTCCGTTTACAAAATGCATGGTTTCAAAGGCGCCATCGTTGTATTGAAAAGCCCGGCTGGAAATTGGGATTTGCAATTGGTCTTCAGATAGTAATTCGAAATTGTGAAGGACGTATTTCAAAATTCAATTTTAAAATTTTACCAGTCATCTCGAACGGAGTGAGAGATCTCATCAGGTTGGTAGTACCTTTTATTCTGGCTTTTCTACCAGCCCGATGAGATCTCTCCTGACGTCGAGATGACGCAATAATGTAAAGCTTCAAAGAAGCCTGAATTTCTTTCCCGGCAAACTTTTTACAACCCCGTTAAACTCTAGGTTCAGGAGGAGGGAAGCGATCTGGTTAATCGGTATCTGTGCTTTCCAGCTAATATTGTCGATTAGTTCATCGTTCGTTTGTTGAAGCACTTCAATAATGGCCCATTCTTCTTTGCTGAAATCATTAGGATCGTAAACTGTTGGCCGGTGCGGTTTGGCGGCAGGACTTTCATCGAACAAACCCAGCTGCGGCGGTTGCAAAGCATTATCCCAGTTCAATAAAGCTTCCAGATCTTCAACACACGTATAAGGCACCGCCTGCTGCGTTTTGATCAAATAATTTGTCCCGCCGGAAACTTCGGAGGTAATATTCCCAGGCACTGCCATTACTTCTTTGTTATAGCCATAGGCAATTTCGGCAGTAATTAACGAACCACTTTTTAAAGCACCTTCTACAATAATGGTACAATCGGCCAAGCCGGCAATGATACGGTTCCGGGCCGGGAAAAATTGCGGATGCAGCTCAATGCCAAAAATCTTTTCTGAAAGCAGACCGCCTTGTTCTAGCATTTGCTCCGCCGTTTTTTTGTGCGCCGAAGGGTAGATCATATCCAGGCCGCTGGCAATCGTGCCGATGGTTTGCAAACCATATTTCAACGCCGACCGGTGCGCCACAATATCGATGCCGTATGCCAAACCGGAAATAATGAGCGGGTCGTGTTTTTGCAGGTCGTGGACAATTTTTTCGGTAACCGCTTCACCGTAACGAGTAATTTGCCTGGTGCCTACGATACTGATGGTTTTGGGGTGATTCAGGCTGGCGTTGCCTTTGTAAAAAAGGAGGGAAGGGGCATCCGCAATTTGCTTCAGGCGTTTCGGGTAATCGGGGTGGGTATAGAAAAGAATTTGCGCTTCGTATTTCTCGGCTTGCTGCAAAACTTCTTCCGCTTTCTTCAGGGCTTCGTTCCGGTTTTTAAACGCTTTTAATGCTCCCGGACCAATGCCATTCATTTGCTCTAAACGCGCCAATGGCATTTCAAAAAAGGCTTTCGGCGAACCGCAAAAACTAACCAACTGCTTCGTAAGCATATTGCCAATACCGGGGATCAGTCCGATGGCAACTTCATAAAGCTGTTCGTTTTGGTCTGGCACTTTTTGGGTGGTTTTTGATATCGTTTTATGAAGGGTTTTGTCATCTCGACCGCAGGGAGAGATCCCAACAAGTTATTAGAAAGTGTGCTAATCGAAAATAAATTTATCAGGATCTTGACGGCTGTCGAAAATTGAAACAATTTCAAGCAGATTACTTGAAACCCGGTAAAAAATCAGATAATGACCACAGACGCTAACCCTTGCGTTTTCTTCATCTACTGCACGGCCCAGATAATTATGTTGGGAAAGGTACCGGATCGTTTCTGCAAATTGTTGGGCTAATTTCCGGCTGTATTTTTTATTGCCCGTTCGCTGAAACCAGAACTCCAGTATTTCGCGGCGATCTTGTTTAGCCTCTTTAGACCAGATTATTCTTTTAGCCATTCATCTTCTTCTTTTTCAAGATCCTCATTCGAAATAGTTTCGCCCCTTTTTAACTGTTCTATTCCGGTCCGCACTTTTTTGCGTTGGGCATCAGACAATTTATAGGGCTCTTCTTCTGGAAAATTAGTATCGAGAATAGTTTTTATGGCCATCAAATATTTTTCATCCCGAATTCCGGAAATTTTATCGATCAATAAATTGCGAAGTTGCTGGATACTCATAATCGAAAATAATCTCTAAAATTTACCTTGTAGTTTTTATAAAACTTAATTACTATTTCACAATTTCAATTATTTTCAAAGTCAGCAAAACGTCTGTATGATGATGCCCTGAGATTGCGCTAAAGAACGTACCTGATACCTTTATGGTTTTGTTATTATATTCACCTAACCGAAGTTTCCCCAAACTTACAAGCTGAATTTTAGTTACATTTTGGGTAGTGCTATTCAATCCATCTTCATCATCCGGGTCGGCAATTACTGTAATGGGTTTAGTAAGATTCAAAATAAAAGCTGTTTCCTTTTTGTCGATTTTAGGGCTTTCTCCATAACCGGGAGGACCGTAAAATACTTGTGCTTTAAGTATTCCAGTTAAAGTGGAAACAGCTGGCTCAAATTTATAAATTGTATGTGGCTTTTGCTGTCCTTGCTTGAGATTTTGAAAACTGGCCAGGCAAAAGCAAATCAGAATAAAAACTAATTTTCTCATTTAATAATCCACTACAACTGCTTCTTCATCTCCACCAAAAACGCCCGAACCTTCTCCAGACTCTGGATCATTTCCACCTTATCTTTCGTCTGCACGCTTTTGTTTTTCAGCAGTTCACGGGCGCCCTGGATGGTATAGCCGCGGTCTTTCAGCAGGTGGTGGATGGTGCGCAGGGTTTCAATATCGGAAGGGGTGAAAAGCCGGTTGCCTTTTTTGTTTTTCTTCGGCTTCAGTTCCTCAAATTCCGTTTCCCAGAACCGGATCAGCGACGCCGCCACGCCAAACATCGAAGCCACTTCGCCGATGGTGTAATACTGCTTTTCTATGTCTTTCTCTTTGTAGGGCACGGTTTCGTAGGTTCGATTATTCGATGGTCGTATTTTCGATTTTCCTCAGTAGCGTAGGATTTAAACCCTACGCTACTGAAGAAACGCTATTATTTTCGGTTAAAAAATTCGCAATAATTTGCCGCAATAACGTGCGGACAGGTCAAGCCCTGTCCCTACATTTTCACGAAAATCATAAAGATCAAAAGAATCACAGTTCAGACAAAATCCTGTAAATCCTTTAATTCTGAAAATCGTGTTCAGCCAATTTTTTAATCTCCCTCCCCTGATTCAGGGGAGGGCCGGGGTGGGGTGTAAATTTAATCAAATCCCGCAAAAACCTACCAGAATCTTCCGAAATATACTACTTTTGTATTTAGCCTGAAATCCGGCAATCCGCACTTTTCAGGCCTAAAACCATAGCATTTTTAAGACTTTACATAAATCGAACATTCGAATCTCGAATAATCGAACCTACGAAATATGACCTCGAACGAAATACGGAAACAGTTCCTCGATTTTTTTGCTTCCAAAGGCCACCACATTGTGCCTTCCGCGCCCATCGTGGTGAAAGACGACCCGACCCTGATGTTCATCAACTGCGGGCATGCGCCATTTAAAGATTATTTCCTGGGCAACAAACCCGCGCCGTATAACCGCATCGCCGATACCCAGAAATGCCTGCGCGTATCCGGCAAGCACAACGACCTGGAAGAAGTAGGTTACGACACCTACCACCACACCATGTTCGAAATGCTGGGCAACTGGTCGTTTGGCGATTATTTTAAGAAAGATGCGCTGCACTGGGCCTGGGAACTGCTACCGAGGTATACGAACTGCCGAAAGACCGCCTGTACGTAAGTGTTTTTGGCGGCGACGATAAAGAAAACCTGGAGCGCGATGATGGAAGCGTTCGAGATCTGGAAAAGCATATCTGGGCGGCGAAGAACGCATTTTATTTGGTTCTAAAAAAGACAATTTCTGGGAAATGGGCGATACCGGTCCCTGCGGTCCGTGCTCCGAAATTCACATCGATTTGCGTTCCGAAGAAGAAGTTGCGCAAGACGCCGGGCAAAGACCTGGTAAACAACGACCATCCGCAGGTAGTGGAGATCTGGAACAACGTATTCATGGAGTTTAACCGCCTGGCCGATGGCTCGCTGGTGAAACTGCCTGCGCAGCACGTAGATACCGGCATGGGTTTCGAGCGTTTGTGCATGGCCATCCAAGGCAAGCAATCGAACTACGATACCGATGTTTTCCAGCCGCTGATCCAGTTTATTGCCGAAGAAGCCGGCCTGAACATATGGCGAAAACGAAAAGACCGACATTGCCACCCGCGTAATTGCCGACCACATCCGCGCCATTGCCTTTGCCATTGCCGACGGACAGTTGCCTTCCAACAACAAAGCTGGTTACGTAATCCGCCGCATTTTGCGCCGCGCAGTGCGTTATGCCTTCACTTTCCTGAATTTTAAAAAGCCGTTCTTCTACAAACTGGTGCCGGTGCTGGCCGACCAGATGGCGAGCGTTTTCCCGGAACTGAAAGCAGCAGCAAAGTTTTGTGATGCGCGTGATCGAGGAAGAAGAAATTGCTTTCCTGCGCACCCTGGAAAATGGTTTGAAACGCCTCGATAGCGCTGGAAGAAAAATTTCAAACAAAACGGTAACGTTATCGACGGAAAAACTGCTTTCGAACTTATACGATACCTTTGGTTTCCCGCTGGATCTAACTGCTCTAATTGCCCGAGAAAAAGGCTTGACGGTAGATGAAGCCGGCTTTGACGTAGAAATGGAGCAGCAGAAAAACCGTTCCCGCAATGCCTCGGTTTCAGAGCAAAGCGACTGGGTAATTGTGAACGACGAAGCCGAAACCGCATTTATCGGCTACGACCACGAAACCACCGAAACCCGCATGGTGCGATACCGCCAGGTAAAAACCAAAAACAAAACCGAATACCACATGGTGCTGGAAAAAACGCCTTTCTATGCCGAAAGCGGCGGCCAGGTAGGCGATACCGGTTTCCTGGAATCGGATTTGAGCAAGGTGAGAGTAATGGATACGCGAAAAGGAAAACGACCTGATCATTCACGTAACCACCGAATTGCCGGAAGATGTGAAGCGCCGCTTTACGTGACAGATAGATGCGAACCGCCGCAAAGTGATCCAGAAAAACCACTCGGCTACGCACTTGCTGCACGCCGCTTTGCGTAAGCAGTTTTAGGCGAACACGTGCACCAGAAAGGCTCCTTGGTAAACGAAAAATTACTGCGCTTCGACTTTTCGCATTTCACCAAAGTTACCGACGATCAGATGCGGGAAGTAGAAGCGTATCGTGAATCGAGCACATCCGCGAAAACATTGCCCTGGACGAACAGCGCAACGTGCCCATTGCCGAAGCCAAAGCACATGGGCGCAATGGCTTTGTTCGGCGAAAAATACGGCGAATTTGTGCGCGTAATTACCTTCGATAAAGATTATTCGGTGGAGCTTTGCGGCGGTACGCACGTGCCCAGCACCGGCGAAATAGGTTACTTTAAAATCGTTTCGGAAAGCTCGTTGGCGGCTGGCGTACGCCGAATCGAAGCCGTAACCGCTAATGCCGCCGAAGAATTTGTGCACGAACAATTAGCGCAACTCGAAGAAGTGAAACAGCTTTTAGGTTCGCCGCAAACGCTATCGAAAACGGTAGAAAAAGTGCTGGAAGAAAACTCAGCCCTGAAAAAGCAACTGGAGCAATTCGAGCTGAAGCAGGTTACCGTGCTGAAAAACGTACTGGCCGGCGAAGCGCAGAACATCAACGGCATCAACTTCATTGCCCGCAACGTGGAGCTCGGTTCCGCCGATTACGTGAAGAAACTTGCCTTCGATCTGCGCCAAACCGTAGACAACCTGTTCCTGGTTTTAGCCGCCGAAATAGACGCAAAACCGCAACTCACCGTAATGCTTTCCGATAACTTGGTTGCCGAAAAAGGCCTGAACGCGACGCAGATCGTAAAAGAACTGGCCAAAGAGATCCAGGGCGGCGGCGGTGGTCAGCCGTTCTACGCAACCGCCGGCGGTAAAAATGCCGCTGGTCTGGCAAATGTTCCAGCGAAGGCTGAGGCGTTTGTTAGGGAAAACGTAAAATAATTCACAGATATGAACCTGGATTTAATAAAGGATCTTGATAATCCAATTTGGAAAAATATTGAATGGTTGGATTTAGATAGAGATTCAAGAAATAAAGTTAAAGGTGTAATTCCTGAACAATTTGAACATTATTTTAAGATTTTTACTTCTATTGGATTACAAAATGGGAAAAATGAAAATCCAGTAAAATCTACTTATGAGGAGATTTCAAAGTTAGCTGGATTATCATTCGAATCTAATTTTGCACCATATAAAGTATTAGATAATTTTAGAGGCCCAAAAGTTGATTACGTCATTTTAAAGGAAGAAGACCTCGAATTAATATGGAAACTTGTAGAAATATTTGGTCCTGAAACCACTTGTTTCTTTCACGGTTTTGGTGATGACCTTCTACCTGAAGATTATATGAATTCTTGGGTTGCGAAAGGAAAAGTCAAAGATTTGCCTGACTTGTTTAAAGCAATGAACGAAGATGGTTATTTATCATTTAATTTTTTTCCAGAATATATTTTTGCTGAAAATAAAGAATGGTGCTTAGGAAATATCTATCATCAATCTGGAATTTATCTTTTGGGTTGCAATAAAGAAATTGCAGATAAAATTAAAAACCAAGATACAATTGAATTTCAAGAGTTAAAAGCTGAAGATATTTATATCTAAATTTTAATGAGTGGTTGTTATAATCACCACAATGGAAAAAATAATGAAAGGCAAAGGTGAATTCAAAGACGGATTAAAGACAGGAATTTGGTGTTTTTACAATGATAATGATGAACTCATTAGTAAATTTGATTACACTGAAAGCAAACTTGTTTATTATAAGCCTTCTAATGAAGAATTCTTAATTGTTGGAAATTTTGGTCAAGATGTAGCTAAATTAGATCAACCACCTTTATTTTTTCCGAAAAAAGATATAAGCGAAACCGATTCCCAAATTAGTATTCCAGATCAACCAAGTTTGAACGGTGTCCAAGGAACAGTACATACAATTTGGGTCCTAAATGAAGAAGGAGAAATGGTTGATTTGTTTATTTCTAAAGGATTAGAAAAAAATTGTAATAACGAAGCTTTAAGACTAGTAAAATCAATAAGTGAGAATAATATTCTAATACCTGGTTTATTAAAAGGTAAACCAGTCGAAGTTATGTTTGAATTGCCAATTATATTTGGTGTTCAATAAATTTTAAAATTGAAAACTGATTAATGACCCAACTAATCATTAATCCCTAATCATTAATCATTACCAAAAAATGGAAAGCGCAATTCGCGATAAATATCAGGCAGTAATCGGTTTGGAGGTGCACGCGCAGCTGTTAACCGAGAGCAAAGCCTATTCTTCCGATTCTACGGAATACGGGACCTTGCCTAACACCAACCTGAGCGTGATCACGCTGGGTCACCCGGGCACATTGCCGCGCATCAATAAAAAAGTAGTGGAAATGGCCGTGAAAATGGGTTTGGCTACCAACTGCCAGATCACGGAAAATAACGTGTACGCCCGCAAAAACTATTTCTACCCCGATCTTCCGAAAGGCTACCAGATCACCCAGGATAAAACCCCGATCTGCACCAAAGGCTACATCGAAATAAAAGGCAAGGAAGGCGAAGAAAAGCGCATCGGCATCACCCGCATTCATATGGAAGAAGACGCCGGAAAATCGATGCACTTAGCCGGCGAAACCGAAACGCTGGTAGATTTTAACCGGGCCGGCGTACCGCTTATCGAGATCGTTTCCGAACCGGATATCCGCGATTCTGACGAAGCGTATGCCTACCTGACCCAGATCAAAAAACTGGTGCAATACCTCGATATCTGCGACGGCAATATGGAAGAAGGTTCGCTCCGTTGCGATGCCAACATTTCGGTTATGCTACACGGCGCAGAGAAATTCGGTACCAAAGTGGAGGTAAAGAATATGAACTCCTTCCGGAACGTGCAGCGCGCCATCGAACACGAAATTATCCGCCAGATCGAGATCTTAGAGAACGGCGGCGAGATCGATTCCCAGACCCGTAACTTCGATGCAAATACCGGCAACACCACGGCGATGCGTTCCAAAGAAACCCTGAACGATTACCGGTATTTCCCGGAGCCGGATCTGCCGCCTTTGGTCGTTTCGGAAGAATGGATCGAACGGATTAAAGCCGATATGCCGCACCTGCCGCATTACCTGCACAACAAATTCACCAAAGACTTCGGCCTTTCGGAATACGATGCCCAGGTGTTAACCGACAGCAAAGAAATTGCCCTGTTCTTCGAGCAGATCTGCAATTACACCAAAAACTACAAAGCCGCTTCCAACTGGATGATGGGACCGATCAAATCGCACCTGAACGAGCTCACCCTGCACATCGACGATTTCGCGCTCACGCCAAACCAGATCGCCGACCTGATTTCTCTGGTAGACAACGGCAAAGTAAATTACAACCTGGCCAGCAAGCAGATCTTCCCTCACCTGTTAGAATATCCGGGAAAGCACCCGATCGAAGCCGCCGAAGACCTGCACCTGCTGCAAAGCACCGATGAAAACGCGTTGCAGGAAATTATTACCGCCGTAGTAGCCGGCAATCCTGCTAAAGTTGCGGAGTACAAAGCCGGCAAGCAAAGTTTATTGGGTATGTTCATGGGCGATGTAATGAAGAAAACCCAGGGCAAAGCCGATCCGAAAATTGCTAACCAGTTGTTAAAGAAAACGTTAGAAGAGGCTTAGTAACCGTCATTTCGACCGCAGGGAGAAATCTCCTCCAGTTGGTAGAAGCTCAACTATGATAATGTTCTCCGTAGCTAATAATTTTCCTAGCCGATGAGATTTCTCCCTGCAGTCGAAATGACTTTAAAATTTCATATTAAATTAAACGTTATCAGATAAACTCCCCCTTTGAAGGGGGCAGGGGGATGTTCTTCCTGCATAATTAAGAACCATGAAAAAAACCATATTAGTATTTGCCGGTGCTTTAACCATGTTAAGCGCCTGCAACAAAAAAGGTACCACCGCCGAAACCTCTGGTAACGGTTATAAGATCTCCGGAAAGTTTAAGAATGCGCCGGAAGGCAGCAAAGTATACCTTGATGAACTGGGCGAACAGCAATTTGTAGCCCGTGATACCGCCGAGATTGGTAAAGACGGCAGCTTCGAAATGACGGGAACTGTACCAGAAACCGGAATCTACAAACTGGCCTTAGATCCGCAAAACGCCATTCTTTTTGTGCTGGAAAATCAGAAAAAGATAGAATTCGAAGCTGACGCAAAAAATGTATCGGAAACCTATACTGTTAAAGGCTCCAAAGATTCTGAATTGCTGAAGGATCTGAATGCTTTAATGATGGCGCCGCAGAAGCAAATGGAAGGTTTAAAGCAGCGTTACATGGTAGCTTCCGGCTCCGGCCAGCAAGATTCTATTAAAGCAATAGAAGCCGCCGCCGCCAAGATCCAGGGTGCCAGTGAGAAAAATTTCAAAGCATATATTCGCAAAAATCCGGAATCGATTATGTCGGTGTACAGCACGCTTACGTTGATCAACCCGGAAGAGAATTATGCCTTTGCCGACAGCATGCTTACCATTTACAAAAAAACGCAGCCCAATTCAAAATACACCAAAGCCCTGGGCGACCGCCTGGCTAAACTTGGCTCGGTAACGGTAGGCAGCATGGCGCCGGATATTACTTTACCAACTCCGGATGGAGGCACCCAGTCTTTATCTTCTCTGAAAGGCAAATACGTGCTGATCGATTTCTGGGCTTCGTGGTGCGGACCGTGCCGCCGCGAAAACCCGAACGTGGTTAAAATGTATAACCAGTACAAGGACAAAGGCTTCGAAATTTTCGGGGTATCTTTTGACCAGAGCAAAGAGAAATGGGTTAAAGCCATCGCCGACGATAAACTTACCTGGCCGCATGTTTCGGACCTGAAGGGCTGGGAGAGTGCTGCCGGAAAATTATACAACATCACCGCAATTCCTCACACCGTTCTGATCGATAAAGAAGGTAAAATTATTGCCAAAAACCTGCGGGGAGCTGCATTGGAAGCCAAGTTGGCTGAAGTGCTGAAATAAAAAACGCTATCGTTTTAACCTAAAAAAGTAAAAGCCTTTCCGGATCCGGAAAGGCTTTTTATTTCTCTACTATCGTCATCCTGAGCGCTAGCGAAGGAACTTGTTGGCATTCAGCAGGATAATAAATTGCAAAGCAAATTTTTAACAACCAAGATTTATTCCAGAGTTTTAAATTACTATTAAGGTTCAGGAAAATTTTAATGCAGAGTTGAAATAGATAATAAATGTTGAGTTCGCTAAATCCTTGATTAAAAATGAGGAAAGCCCCTGTTAGTGAATTTTATACTTTCCGCCAACAAGTTCCTTCGCTAGCGCTCAGGATGACAGGTGTATTTTTAATTTTACTGCAATTAATTTTATTGCGCATCAATCAGTTTTAAAAACAATTCCAAGAAGGCTGAAAGTCCGCTTTCTCCCTTTGGTCGAAATGACTATAACCTTACAAAAACATGCCTTGCAAACCATTCCAAAGCAGGCGTTTTTTGCTTTGGTCAGCCTCCAGTTGGGTTAAACTTTCTGAAAGCAAAACGGGAGTAGGGCCAATATGGAAATGTTTGTAAGGAGCAGGCGCTTTCTCCAGGTCAAGCAGGGTAGAACCAAAGCTTACCACACTTTTTATGGGTAACTTTCTTCCTAATATCGCCAAATTTACGTTGCTGCTTTTCGCTACATTCACAAATGCTACGTCGTGAATTTCAAATTTAATGGCCTTTAATATCTTGGTCAGGAATTCATTTTGCAGGATCTGCTTAAAGGCTTCCTTTTCCTCCGAAACTAAAATTACCAAACCTTTAAAAACGGGTTCGTTAAAAATTATTTCCGGTCCGGATTCGGTTAAGGCTTCTTCCGGCGCCGGCACATTGGCATTGGCATCGCGGGTTACAAAAAGCGCTTCCGGATAAAAATTTTTATAAAAAGCTGAATTGAATTCCGGCATAATTAAAAGAAAAATGGTAGGGTTTCCGGCCTGAAAACTAAAAGGAAAAATTATTCCTGAAGATTAAAGATCGATTTTAATTCTTCGGCATCATTTGGTTTCATGCGGCCCGCCAGAATTAAACGCAGCTGCCGCCGTCTTAGTGCCCCGTCGTATAAAGCAATTTCTCCTTCCGTTTCGGCAATAGCCTCCGGTACATCTATGGGGCTGCCCAGCTGGTCTACTGCTACAAAAGTAAAGAAGGCTTCGTTGGTCTTTACTTTTTTACCTGCCGGAATGTCTTCGGCAAAAACCTTAATATGCACTTCCATACTGGAATTGAAGGCTCGGGTAACCTGCGCTTCCAGGGTAACTACATTCCCTAACCGGATACTTTCCTTAAAAGATACATTATCTACCGAAGCCGTAACCACAATGCGGTTGGAGTGTTTTTGCGCCGCAATGGCCGAAACGATATCCATCCAGTGCATCATACGGCCGCCCATTAAATTGTGCAAGGTATTGGTATCGTTGGGCAATACCAGTTCCGTCATGATGGTGTAAGATTCACTAACTTTTTTTTGTTTCCGCATGGGTTTATAAAAAAATACCGCCGCAAAGATAGTCCTTGCGGCGGTACAATTAAAAGGGTTTAGTTTTTATTTAAAAAACGATAGCCTTTTTCTGGGTAGTAAATCCGTTGGCAGAAAGCTTAACCAGGTAAACTCCGGCCGGTAATTGCTGCTGGCCGGTTACGGCATTCAGCTTAATTTCCTGGTTACCAGATTTGTTTTTACTGTTGAGGGACTTACCGATCTGCTGACCGGTAAGGGTGTAAACTTCCAGAGTATAGTCTGAAACGGCAGGCAATACAAAACTTACCGTTGCTTCGCCGTGGCTTGGGTTCGGGTAAACGTTGAAATTAGCCTCCAGCGCTTTCTCTTCAGAAACTCCGGAAATCTGACCGTTAATTTCAATATCATCCAGGAATAGGGAATTACCCTGGTCGCTGGTTGCTTCGAATTTGAATAGGGTATTCGGTCCGATAAAACCAGGGGCCAGAATCACGGTTTCCTGTCTGTAATCTGAAGGGCCTGGATTAAAGCTTCCATTTATCAGCACGCCGTTGTTCGTAGCCAAAGTAGAACCCGCTTTGTTGTAACGGATCACCCAGGTGTTACCGCAATCTTTAGAAATATAAACCGCTAACCGGTCGGCGCTGGCGCTTGTTTTCTGAGCACTGGCCACTTTAAATTTCAGGGTGGCGCCAGTAGCATTCGTTAAATTAATTCCTGGCGTTATCAAGGTGTTTACGGTTCCTTTAGCCAGGTTCGGATTTCGAACGCGGGCACTACTGGTACCGGTTGCCGGCGCCACAAGCGTCCGTTCCCAACCAACAGTACCTGGTTTAATTATTTCCCAGTCCATTTCCGGATTTGAAGGGTCTACCGGGAAGGAGGCAGATTCGAAGCCATAGAAGAAAGGAAGGCCAACGGTGCTAACGGCTCTTTTAACCTTAATGCTGCCTTGTTTGGTAGTGGTGGTTGAGCCTATTGCGTTGGTTGTGGTTAACGTTACGTCATAAACGCCGGCCGTATTATAGGTAACCACCGGATTTTGTAAGGTTGAAGAACTTGGGGTTCCGCCCGGGAAAGACCATAAATAAGTTTGGCCGGTAGAAGAAAGGGTATTATAAGAATGGTCAGAGAAAGAAACGGCAGTTCCTTCGCAAATCCGGTCAGTATAGGTATGGAAATCGGCAATCGGCTTGCAGCTGGCGGTAAAGCCGGTATTGGTGCCGGTAGCTACTAAGTTTGCCTGAGTAACCAGGTTGCTCCGGCAGAACATGGTTAAAGCCCCAACCATAACTGCTTTCTGGCCATTGGTAAACATCCGGGCGCAGGAAGAATAATCCATGTAGTTCTGAACGTTATCCGGCAATGTGCCATCCGGATCAGGATTCCCGTTTACGCCGCCGCACGAATTAGCATTCAAATTACAGGAAAACCCGGTGGTCCCGATGGTATTGGGAGTATCCGCAATGCCGTCGTCGCTTCCGCAATTGCCTGCAAGTCCGGGATCGTTGGTGCCGCCCCAAACGTGAGGCAAGCCCATGTAATGCCCAATTTCGTGGGTTAAGGTCCGGGCGGCAAAATTGCCACCGTTCGATCTGCCAATGCTACCGAACTGGGTGTTTAAAACCACCACCCCTTCTATGCTTTGCGGAACGCCGCACGGGTAATAAGAATAACCACCCGCTCCGAACGAAATGGTGTTAACTACCCAGATATTTAAATATTTGGTTGGGTCCCATCCGATCAAGGCCTTAACGTTGTCGTCGGCTTTGTTGGTTAATGCAGAATAAGTACGGGTAATGCCGGTGGTACAATCTCCGTTCGGGTCTTTTTTAGCCAGCTTGAATTCAAAACCAACGTTCGCATACCGCGATTGAAAAGCTGCAATTACCTGAGAGGTATCTGGATTGGATTTAGAAAAATCTTCGTTAATAATTCTTACAGCATCATGCACCTGGGCATCGGAAATATTATCGGCGCCATAGGTATGAACGATGTGTACGACAATAGGAATGGTAAAATTAGGCGAAGCGTTTAACCGGGCAATGCTCTGGTTGTTCAGCGATTTTATAAAATCATTGAATACTTTCCGGTTTCGGGCATAATCAGGGTATTGCTGCATAGCGACCTGGGTCATGCTATCGCTTCCGCAATACTTCCGGAAGGGTACGTTTTGGCTTTGGGCGGCCCCAAAGCTGAGGCTAAAAACTAAGAAGCTTAAAAAAAACAGTATCCTTTTGTTCATAAATAATAAAAGAGGGTTTAGATGAAAGAAATAAGGGCTTGTTTAAGGAATAACCACTTAATCAAGCCCTTAAATATACATCTAAAGTCTTTTATTGCGAAATTAGTTTCGTGTTGTAAACTTTATCGCCAAACTTCACCTGAACCAGGTACATGCCCGCTTTCAGATTTTTCATGTTGGAATACAATGGTAAAGTATGGGAACCGGCACCAAATGTGGCTTCTTGGTTCTGGAATACTTTATTTCCTACCAGATCATAAATCTTAACCGAAACTTTTTCCGGAGTTTTCAGATCAAAAGCAATACCGGTTTCGGTGGTTAAAGGATTTGGATATAGCTTTATGTTGTTGGCCTGAGCTATATCTTCGTTGGTTCCTAATAAGGAGTAAATCCGCAGGTTGTCGAAGTACATGGTGTTGCCATTGGCGTTTTTTACTTCCAGCTTAACCATTACTTTTCCGGCCGATACAAAGTTAGGCGTAATTACTACGGTTTCTTTCCGCCATTGGCTGGCTGTAGGAACAAAAGATGGTACTACCAAACCGCCATTGGTGGAAAGAGCAGCTCCTGATTTAAAAACGCGCTGCACCCAGGTAGTACCACAATCAGTTGAAAGAAAGACTCTAAGTTCTTCACTTTGGGTGGCAGATCTTAAACCGTATGCCATATCGAAGGAAAGGAACATATTACCGGAATTGCCGGTAATATCAATGTTAGGGGTTATTAAAGAAGAAATTGTTCCTGAAGGAATAGAACCGTTGCGCAGTCTTACGCTTGAAGTACCCGAAGTGGCAACAACCTGGGTTTTTTCAAAAGTTGTTGGGTTTGCAACTAATGAGCTTGTAAGCTCAAGGTTACGGCCTGAAATAGCATTGTTCGGGAACAAAGCATCTTCAAAATCCTCCAGGTATTGTTGTTGTTGCATTGCCTTAGGAGGATTAGCGGTATTGACTACTAACACTTGATTCGGGACCATATAAGTCGAGGTGCCAGTAGCATTGGAAGCCACTAAGGTTACATCATAAGTACCCGGGGTATTATAAACTACTGTTGGGTTTTGAGCCGTGGATGTACCAGGTGTTCCTCCCGGGAAAGTCCAGGAATAACTTGTGGCTGCTCCATTATAGGTTTCGTTTGAAAAAGTTAAAGAATTACCAGTACAAACCCTTTCACTGGGAACACCAAAATAAGCTTTTGGTGCTAAGGGTCCTACCGTTACGGCCGGATCGATGGCCGTTAAGGTTGCATTCGTGGCAGAAGTTAAATTAATTAATTCCGGAATTGTATTAAAAGCAGCATGGGAACGAACCTTTTGACCATTAGTAAACATAATCCGGCACCAATCATAACTCATGAAATTTTCCATCTGATCAACAACACTGGAGGTATAAGGGCTAAGGCCCGTTGCATCGTTAGTGCAAGAATTCAGGTTTACATCGCAGGTAGTGGTTGGGGTTGCAACGGGAGGGGTATCACAAACTAAATCGCCTGAGTTTTCACAGCTGTTGCCGCAGCCTCCCTGAAATGTGTGGTATAAGTTTAAACAATGGCCTACTTCATGCGAAAATAATTCTCCAGTGGTTGTAGCAGTTGTACCAGGAACACCGCCTTGTTTTCCAATATAACTATGTAACACAACAATTCCATAAGTAGGCCAAACACCTGTACCCGGAAACTGGCCGTAACCGGCAACACCGCCTCCATTTGCCGCTGAGCCACTAATATCATTTACCACCCATACATTAAAATATTTGTCGGCAGGCCATGCTGGAGATGCATATTTTACACTATTTGGAACAGCAGGGCCATTGGTAGTTATAGAAGTTGTTCTAATAATGCCTTCAGTTGGGTTTCCCTGCGGGTCTTTCCGGGCCAAAACAAATTCAATTTCCATATCAGCACTTATGTTTTTAAAAGGCTGACGAATGTTAACTGAATCAGGGTCCAAACGGCGCAAGTCTCGGTTTAATTCCTGTACAGCATTTATAACCTGGGCTTTCGAAATACCATTAATTCCCTTTTCGGTAACGATATGAAAAACAATTGGGATTTTTAAAACCGGTCCTGCTTTCTTAAGGTTGCCGGCATTCTGCCGGATATATTGCTGGATCTGATTCTCAATAACCTGGCGGTTTGCCTGTTGATTTGGGTATTGTTTTTCGAGTTCCAGCGTCATTTCATCGGTATAACAACCCAGGGAAGTATTCCCTTGGGCCAAAGCATTACCCTGGGAAAGTAAGGAGCCTGCAAAAGTGGCTAATAGTAAAAGTCTAAAGTGCATAGATTCGGTTTAAGATTTTGAATTTCAATGTAATTTAGGAATATTAAAATAGTAAACGCTGTTATTGACAAATTTTAATGATGAATAGATATCCAAAGGCGTGAAATAGGCCTTTTTGCTTAATCATAACTAAAACCATATCAAAAAATGGTGAACGAATAATCCTGGTATAGGTCTTTTGTTAAAAATTAATTATTCAGGAAAAATCTTCAGAAACCTATTACCAAAAGATCTGAAATAAGGTATTTCAGCAGCGTAAGTTTGAAATGAAAAATTTATGCTTTTGGAAGGAATAGATAAAGTTGGAACAGAGCAGATTCTTCAACAATTTGTTAAAGGGTATTAATTTAAGAAAATAATAAAAAAGGCTTGTTTCCGGAATGGAAACAAGCCTTTTTAAAAAAACCAATTAGCTTTTACTATTGAGCAATTAGTTTGGTGTTGTAAACCTTATCGCCAAATTTCACCTGGACCATATACATACCGGCTTTCAGATCTTTCATTTTTGAATAAAGTGGTAAGTTATGCGAGCCAGCGTTGTATTTGGTTTCTGCGTTCTGGAATACTGTTTTGCCAGCCAAATCAAAGATCTTAACCGATACTGTTTCCGGAGTTTTCAGGTCGAAAGAGATACCGGTTTCAGCAGTTAAGGGGTTAGGATAAAGCTTTATGTTGTTGTTTAAAGCAACTTCTTCGTTGGTACCTAATAAGGTGTAAATGCGCAGGTTATCTATGTAGGTAGTATTACCGTTATTGCTGGTTATTTCTATTTTAACCATTATTTTACCGGTAGAAACAAGATTAGGGGCAATTAGCACGTTTTCTTTCCGCCACTGGCTGGCAGAAGGAGTAAAGCTTGATACAACGGCACCCCCGTTGGTAGCTAAAGCTGTACCGGATTTTACAACCCGTTGGTTCCAGGTAGCACCGCAGTCGTTGGAAATGAATATTTTCATTTCTTCGCTGGCAGTAGAAGATCGCTGGGCATGAGCAATGTCAAAAGAAACAAACATTGCTCCGGAATTGCCGGTAAGATCAATATTTGGCGTAATTAAAGAATGAATCGTACCAGCCGAAATAGAACCATTACGTAAACGAATGCTGGAAGTACCCGAAGTTGAAACAACTGATGTTTTTTCAAAAGTCGTTAAACCGGCAGGATCAGGGGTAACTTTAAAAGTTCTTAATTCGATGTTCCTGGCCGGAATAGCGTTATTTGGGAATAAAGGATCTTCAAAATCTTCTACGTAAGGCTGTTGCGCCATAGCTTTAGGAGAATTGGCGGTAGAAATAACTTTTATCTGATTTGTAGCTGTGTAAGATGTAGGTCCGGCAGAATTGGAAACGGTTAACGTTACATCGTAAGTGCCAGGAGTAGAATACACAATAGTAGGGTTCTGAGCAGTTGATGTGCTTGGCGTTCCACCTGGGAAAGACCAGGAATAAGAAGTAGCAGCGCCATCATAGCTCATATCGGTAAAAGTTACTGAACCACCGGCACAAACCCGGTCGTTCTGAGCTCCGAAATAAGCCTTCGGTTTTAAAGTACCCACCACCACAGATGGATCAATACCGGTAAAAACTGCATTGTTGGCAGAAGTTAAATTTACAAGCTGCGGAATTCCATTAAGCACGGCATGGGCTCTTACCCGCTGGCCGTGGGTAAACATGCGCTGGCAATCATCATAGCTCATGTAATTTTCTAGCATATCTAACCCATCGGTTAGGTAAGGGCTGTTGCCGGTAGCATCGTTAGGGCAGGTATTCCAGGTTAGGTTACAACCGTAGGTAGGGTTAGCAGCAGGAGGGGTATCGCAAACAAGGTCGCCGGAGTTATCGCATGAATTGCCGCAACCACTCTGGAAGGTATGGTATAAGTTAAAGCAGTGGCCAGCTTCGTGGGTAGCAGTACGGCCATCTGAAGTGGCTGTAGAGCCAGGAACAGCTCCCTGCTTACCCCATTGGTTGTGTAGCATTACCAGGCCATAATCGTTCCAGGTACCAGTGTTCGGGAATTGGGCATAACCCAGGATTGTTCCGCCACCGGCAGCACCGGCGCTGTTTATGGTCTGCACCAGCCAAACGTTAAAATACTTGTCGGTTGGCCAGGAAGGAGCAGCAGCTTTAACGTCGTTACGCGTAACTGGTCCATTGGTAGTTAAAGAAGTTACACGCACAATACCTTCGGTAGGATTACCATTCGGGTCTTTGCGGGCCATTACGAATTCAACTTCCAAGTCTGCACTAAATTTTTTGAATTGCGGACGGATGGAGGTAGTATCATTGTTTCTACGACGGAAATCGCGGTTCAAAACATCGATCCCATCCAGAACCTGAGCTTTGGAGATACCGCTTAAACCATTCTGGGTTACAACGTGCACCACAACCGGAACTTTTAGGATGGGCCCAGCCTGCCGGTTATTAGCGTTCTGGCTAATATACTGCTGGATTTGCCGCTCAAGAGCCTGGCGGTTTGCATTCTGACCCGGATACTGTTTTTCAAGCTCCTGGGTCATTTCATCGGTAAAACAACCGTAATTGCCAACCGATTGCGCAAAAGCGGTACCGTTAGCAAAGAGTAAGCCTGTTGCGGAGGCTAATAGTAAATGTTTAAATTTCATATGATGTGAATATTTGAATGCAATATAATTATTCGCTCACTTAAAAACAACAACTGCTTAACCAATAGAACATACCAGTTGTTTGGATTTCTTTTCTTAATCCCAATATACGCTATTTAGTTCCATCCGGATTTTCCCAGCAGCGGTACAAATTTGAAATTATCCAGCTCTTCTTTTGTAAAATCAGTGTCGGAAACCTTGGTAAAGCGCAGCATTTTCTGGGTATTTGCATCGCCTACCGGTATTACCAGAATACCATTTATTTTTAATTGCGACAATAGGGCTTTTGGTACTGCCGGGGCGCCGGCCGTTACAAGTATCTTATCGAATGGCGCATGAGCCGGCAAGCCTTCTGATCCATCGCCCAGAAAAACAATTGGTTGCTTTTTTAAATCTGCAAAAGAATGCCGGGCTTTATGGAAAAGCACTTCGTTGTATTCTATAGTATAAACCTGCGGCGTAATTTCCAATAACACGCAGCACTGGTAACCGGACCCGGTACCTATTTCCAATACTTTATCGGTTGGTTTAAGCTCCAGCAGTTCGGTTTGATAGGCTACGGTATATGGCTGGGAGATGGTTTGTCCTTCGCCAATCGGGAAAGCTTTGTCCTGGTAAGCATGTTCCAGAAAAGCTTTTTCGAAAAAATAATGGCGGGGCACTGTTTCTATTGCTTTCAGCACCCGGGTGTCGGTAATACCCTTTTCCCGTAATAATTTTACCAGGGCTTTCCGCATTCCTTTATGTTTATACGAATCTTCTACCATGTTGCTTTTTGTTTTTTTGACCGTTCGTTCTTTTTAAAAAACAATCTTATTTCGGGTTTAGCGTTTTTAATTTTAAATTTGCACCTCTTCAATCTAAAAAAGAACATGCGCATCTGCTCTGTTGTTGCCTGGCTACTGCCGGTAATCACTTTTATAAGCCTTTCCGGGTGCGAAATTATCAATCCTACGGAAGATACCCCATCATATATTAAAATTAATAAATTTACCCTGAACCCAACCCGGAATGCAACCGAGACCTACGGGTCCGCTTCGCACAACATTACCGATGCCTGGGTTTTTGCTAACGGCAAGCGGATCGGGGTTTTTGAGTTACCTGCCACTATTCCTATTCTGGAAAAAGATGCTACTGAAATTTCAATATACGGTGGCGTGTTTGCCGATGGTATGAAAACGGCCCGGTTCCCTTATGCCTTTTATACGCCTTTTGATCAAAAAGTAAACCTGATTCCGGGAGAAGTTATTGAAATACAGCCTGAAGTTAAATTCCTGCCAAACCTTAAATTCCCATTAGATATAAACGAAGATTTTGCTACTGGCAGAAGGGAGTTTCAGGTAACGGGAGCAGGCGCTTATAAACTTGATATTAATACGGATGTTTTAACCGATTTTCCTTTTGCCGATGGCGCTGTAGGCGTTATTTATGCGAATCCTGCCGCAGCAGAGCCGGCAATTATAGAATCTACTTTTAATGAAAAACTCCCTGCCGACGGCCGGGCCGTTTTTCTGGAATTCGACTACAAAGCAACCCTCGATTTTAAGGTAGGCGTGATAGTTACCAAAAGCGGCGTTACTATCCGGGACCCGAATTTTCTGAATGTGTTGAAGCGTGATTCCTGGAATAAGATCTACCTGAACCTGACCGACGAAGTTAATAACCCCGATTACGCCGGGGCAACCTTTAAGATCTTTTTTGAAATGCCCGCCAGCAGCAATGCGAAAGATTATTTTGCAATCGACAACGTCAGACTTTTTCATTTCTAAGCTTTGACCCGAAACCTGCAAAAAGCTAAACTTGTTATTACCGATTACCTGGCTGCCCTGCTGGCCTGGATCACGTTCTTTGTGCTTCGCAAGTACATTTTGCACGAAATAAACGAAGGGATTTCTTTTTTTCTGCTTGGCAGTGCCATCATGATTGCCAGTTTCTGGCTTTTATTATACACTTTAATTGGGCAGTACCGCGATATTTACCGCAAATCACGGGTTAAAGAAGTTACCAATCTGGCTCAGATCTCTTTTTTAGGCGCCATTATAATTTTCTTTGGCCTGCTTCTGGATGATGAAGGGGTAACGCATTACCAGGTTTATTATAAAACTATTTCTACGTATTTTTTCCTGCATTTCCTTATATCGGCGGTTTTCCGGTTTATTGCCGTTTCCAGCATTCAGCGTCTGGTCCGGCAACACATTATTTCCTTTAACACCTTAATTGTGGGCTCTAATTCAAATGCCAGGGAAGTTTTCCTGGAGCTGGAAAAGAATAACCGGCATTTGGGTTTGAATATCCTGGGTTTTGTGCATGTTTTTCAGGCCATAGATAATATGTTCGTAAAAGAACTCAAAAACCTGGGGTACTATTACAAGCTTCCGGACCTGATTAAACAGCACAAAGTAGAAGAAGTGATCATTGCCATTGAGGCTTCGGAACACAAAAAGATTGAAGAGATCCTGGGTTTAATGGAAGGTCTTAAAGTGCGCATTAGTATTCTTCCCGATCTTTATCAGATTTTATTGGGTTCGGTAAAGGTAAACCACCTGTTCGGTACGCCCCTTATCGAAATAAAGCAAAACCTGATGCCGGTTTGGCAGGAGGTCCTGAAACGAATAATCGATATTGTTGCCTCTTCGCTTTTCTTACTGATCTTTTTCCCGGTTTACGCCATGATCGCGGTAATGGTAAAATTATCCAGCCCGGGGCCAATTTTTTATAAACAGGAACGGATCGGGATAAACGGCAAACCATTTCATATTTATAAATTCCGGAGCATGTTCATAGATGCAGAAAAAACCGGCCCATCGCTTTCTTCCGATTATGACCCACGGATCACCAGCTGGGGCCGTTTTATGCGCAAAGTAAGGCTGGACGAATTACCCCAGTTCTGGAACGTGATCATCGGTGATATGAGCCTGGTAGGCCCGCGGCCGGAAAGGCAGTTCTTTATCGATCAGATCGTTAAAATAGCCCCGCATTACAAACATTTGCACCGGGTTAGACCGGGCATTACGTCGCTGGGCCAGGTTAAATACGGCTATGCTTCCAGTGTAGATGAAATGGTGCGCCGCCTGAAATTCGATATTTTATACATCGAAAATATGAGCCTGGCCATGGATTTCCGGGTTATGCTTTACACCATAAAGATCATAATTGAAGGAAGAGGAAAGTAAATAAAATTTGGAGATTTGAAGATTGGGAAATTTGAAAATGAAAACGCTATGGTTTTGCCCCCAAAAGTCAAAACCTAATTTTTAAGTTATTCTTCTTTTAAATCTTCAAATTCCATTTTCAAATCTTCAAATTTCCAAATTTTCAAATCAAATCGCATGTTCACCGGAATTATCGAAACGCTTGGCACAATAGAAAGCATCCGTACGGAGGGTTCTAATAAACATTTCAGCTTAACAGCTTCTTTTGTGCCGGAACTTAAAATAGACCAGAGCGTGGCGCATAATGGCGTTTGTTTAACGGTAGTGGCCATTGAAGGCAATACCTATACCGTAACGGCTATTGAGGAAACTTTGCAGAAAACCAACTTGGGTTTCTGGCAGGAAAAAGACGTGGTAAATTTAGAAAGATGCATGCCGGCCACCGGCCGGTTCGATGGCCACATTGTGCAGGGCCACGTAGACCAGACTGCCGTTTGCAAAAACATTGAAGATCAGAACGGCAGCTGGGTTTTTACCTTCCAATACGATACTTCGGCAGGAAATATAACCGTAGAAAAAGGATCGATTTGCGTAAACGGGATTAGCTTAACGGTAGTGAATTCCAAACCAGATTCCTTTTCGGTAGCCATAATCCCGTACACCTATGAACATACCAACCTGCACCGCTTAAAACCCGGCGATACCGTAAACCTGGAATTCGACATAATAGGCAAATACATTGCCCGGATCCTGAAAACGCAGGCTTAAGAATTGTTAATTGATAATTGATAATTGGTTTTAAGTAAAGGCAGCTTGCGAAATCTGAAGTTTGAAGCCTTCAGGCAGCAATCTGGCCCTCCTGGCGCAAGTGTTAAGCCGGTAGGCGTCACTTGTGCCTTTTTACACTTAGGAAGTCTCCAGACTTCCGTGCTCTTAAATTCTGGTTTATCAGTAACGCAAGTCTGGAGACTTGCTTTTGTCCTTTAGTCACAAGTGACGCCTCCGGCTTAACACTTGCGCCAGGAAAAGCCAGAAAATTTGTTTCAATCAGCTATTAGCAATCGTTTAATTAGGAACTACAAACCGGTGGTAAGTAACGCCATAGCCTCCCCAGATCCCCAGGCCGCCCTTAACATTGCTTTGAATAGCCACCGGTGACCCAAATGGATTGCCCCGGCTGCCGAAATCATTTTCCAGGCTGCTCCAGAACCGGTATTGCTCAATGTCGATGGTGCACCATTTTACGGTAATGGAATCGCCTTTCCGGAAATAGCCGAAAGTATCAAAATCCGGTTCCCGGGTTTTAGGTTCGCCCCGCTGCAACGGATAATCTATATAAGGTTTGCCATTCACAAAATCATCAATAAAAACCGAAGTAAAATAGCCCGGGTAAAAGGCCTCCTCATTCCGTTTAGTAAAATACCGCACGCAGTTTCCCACCGTATCCGGGTCGCGGTACCGGTACCACAACATAACCAGCGAATCGTTTTTAGGGTCGGGGTGAGGTCTGACCCACAAAGAATCGATGCGGGTTAACTGCGGAATGCTGGTGGCAGCTGTTAATTCCTGATTTTCGGCGGTGATCCTAAGTTTATATTTTTTGCCGACTTCTCCTTTCAATTCCGCAGAAGTGTAGAAATAGAGAAGAAATGGCAATTGGCCGGAAGCATCCGGACTAAAACCATATTGTTCCGCAATAATTTTCACCAGTTCAGCCGGCAGAAAACCCGAATTCAGTTCCTGCAATTTAAATTCCCGGGTGCCATCCGAAACAAAAACTTCCGCGTTGTGCACAAACGCATTTTCCAGCTGCTGCTGGCTGAATTCACTAAAAACCGGCACGCTGCGGGTAATTACAACTATAGGCGGCTGGTTCTGCTCAATATGGCCTTCAACCACCAGTTTGGGATCGCCTTCCGGAATTTCCAGTAAAATATCCTTCTCACAGGAAACCAGAAACGGTACCAAAAACCACCAAAAAAGTCGTAAAACCCTTTTAAGTTCGTATTTGCCAATTTTGTTGCTTATTAGTTTTCCAGTCATTATTCAATCATTTTTTCACTCCTAACTCCTAACTCCTGACTCCTCACTCCTCACTCCTAAAAAGTAAAATTCCACGTTACCGAAGGAATAGGAAAAGGAAAGATGCTTACTTTCCGGGCCTGCAGTTTAATAGAATTATCGTAAGGGCTGCCCGTGCTTTCTATGTAATAAAAGAAGGGGTTCTGGCGGGCATAAACGTTATAAATGGCAAAGGTCCAGCTCGATTTTAAACGCTTGGTTGTTTCTTTCTGATACGTGGCCGACACATCTAAACGGTGAATGGCCTCCATCCGGAAAGCATTGCGGTCGCCGTACTGGTAGGTTACGATGCCTTCAATTATATAGCGCCGCACCGGAATGGTTAACGGCTGCCCGGTAGCATACACGAAAGAAGCCCCCAATTTCCACCGGTTGTTTAGGGTATAAGCCCCGACTACCGAAATATCGTTGCGCCGGTCGAAGCGGGCCGGAAAAACCCGGCCGCCATTCAGATTTGGGAACTGCCGGTTGGCGTAAGAAAAGGTATAACCAACCCAGCCCTGCAGGGCACCGCGGTTCTTCCGAAGGAAAAGCTCGATCCCATAAGCTTCGCCGTTGCCGGTAACAAACTCATATTCCAGGTCCTGATTGCTGGGACCGGCGGCATAGCCTTCCCGGTATTCCAACTGGTTTTGCAGGTCTTTGTAATAAACTTCGGCCGATGCTTCAAACAAATTATCTGCAAAATTCCGGAAATAGCCGGCGGCGTAATGAAGGCTTTTTTGCGGCGGTACCAGCACGGAACTGGGCACCCAGATATCGAGCGGGAGGGACGTAAAAGAATTCGAAACCAAGTGCAGGTATTGGGCATTCTGCGAAAATCCGGCCTTTACCGAAGAATTTTCCGATAAGCTATACCGTACCGAAAGCCTAGGCTCCAGCATTTGAAAATCTTTTACTTTCCGGCCCTTTTCATAAACCACCGAATCGGAAATGCTGCCTTTCTGGTTGAACTGGTACAACGTAAACGGCCCCTGTTGCCGGAAGAAACTCTGCCGTAAGCCTGCCGTAACTTCCAGCTTTTCTGACAAAGCCCAGTTCTCAGAAACGTAAACGGCGGCTTCATGCGCAAATTTATCGCGAACCTGGTTCGTGGAAAAATCAAGCCCATCGGAAGTCTGGGCTTGTCCGCTCCGGGGCGTTAAAACGTGGTACGTATACATGCCGCCAAACTGGATTGTATGCCGCGAATTAGGTTTCCATACCAGATCGGTTTTGGAGCCATAATCTTTAACCCCGGTAAGTAATTTGGAAGTATAGGTATCGAATTCCGAAGTAAAATTGAATTGGTAACCGCTATGGATTCCGGCAACATTTACCCATAATTCAGGAGAAAATACGTGCGTATAAAGGGCCGTTGCAGCCGTATTCCCCCAATCGAACTTCGCTTTAAATGCGCCGCCACTCAAAGAGAATTGCCCGATATCGCGGCCGTAATACCCCGTAATGAAAAGGAAATCTTTAGGTGAAAGCTGAAAATTAAGGCCGCCGTTCAGGTCGTAAAAATAATAGGGCACGCCGCCCTGGCTGGTATTTTTAAGAAAGGGCCCGGCCAGTTTATCGATATAGGTTCGCCGGCCGGAGAGCAGAAAGCCGGCTTTATTTTTAATGATCGGGCCTTCAACGGTGAGTCGCGAAGAGATAAGTCCAACGCCGCCGGTGGTCATAAAAGAATCCAGGTTGCCGGCTTTGGCGCCAATATCTAGCACAGAAGAAAGCCTGCCGCCGTACCGGGCCGGCATGTTGCCTTTTATTAAGGTAGTGCTTTGCAGGGCATCGGAATTGAACACCGAAAAGAAATTCATTAAATGCCCCGGATTGTAAACCACCGCTTCGTTCAGCAAAATGAGGTTCTGATCTGCGCCGCCACCCCGCACATAGAAACCGGTATTGCCTTCGCCCCCGGATTTAACGCCTGGTAAAAGCTGCAACGTTTTTAAAATATCCGTTTCCCCAAAAAGGACCGGCAGGGTTTTTATTTCCTGCATGCTCAGGGTTATTTCGCCCATCTGGGTGCTTTTAACATTCTCATTTTTCCGTTCGGCTGTTATTACCACTTCCTTTGCCTGCAGGTTCTCGGCTTTTAAACTGAAGGTTAAAGTTTGGTCTGACTTTATCTGAAGGTTTTTTTCCAGCGGAAGGTATCCTAAATACTGCACCAGAACGGTATGGTTTCCGGCGGAAAAAGTGAGGGAATAAAAACCATTAGCATCGGTTTGCGTTCCGGTGGCCGGGTTGGTTTTGGAAACCACCGTAGCACCGGGTAAGGCTTGGTTGGTTTGAGCATCGCGCACGTAACCGCTAAGTTTAAACGTATTTTGCGCCGCAACCAGGAAAGAAAACGGTAGTAAAAGAATGAGAAAAAGTATTGATCGGTAAAGCAAAACGGCTGGTATAATACAGTTCATCATTTAAACAACCAATTCCGCCCAAATGTTACCCCTGAAAGAAAGAATATCGCTGCAATACGTGTTGGTAGAACTTTTCAAAAACCCAGGCCAGGCCGCTTCCCAACAGGGCCCCGGCCAAAACATCGCCCGGATAGTGAACGCCCAGGTAGATCCGGCTGTAAGAGATCAGGAAAGCCCACACAATTAAAGATAATTTAAACCAAAAATATTGTTTGGGTAAAACCAGGTACATAAAAGTGGCCAGCGCGAACGTGGTGGCTGCGTGCGAAGACATAAAACCAAACTGCCCGCCGCAACCGCTCACAATGTTTATGGTTTCCGAAAGGGTAGGATCGTGGCAGGGCCGAAGCCGGGCAAATCCCGGTTTAAAAATCCGGGAGGAGATAAGATCGGCGGCGCCAACGGCCAGCAAAGCCATTACCAGCTTGGCAAAACCTCTCCGGCCAAAAGTATAGATTAAATAAACGATGAGCGCAAAATAGGCCGGAAACCAAAAAAACCGTTCGGAAATAAGGATCATGATCGGATCCCAGAAAGCCGAATGGTTGTTATTCAGAAAAGTAAAAATTTCGCGGTCTAACTGCCGAATGGTTTCCAAATGCTATGCAATATTTAGCCAGTCGATATCCTTTTTTAAAAGTTCCTGCGTTTGGGCTTCCGGGCTGCCTGGAGCCGGCACAAAGTTATACTCCCAGCCGGCCAGGTTAGGTAAACTCATCAAAATAGATTCGATCCGCCCGGACGTTTCCAGTCCGAATTTGGTGCCCCGGTCTATGGCCAGATTAAATTCCACGTAGCGGCCGCGTCTTAATAACTGCCATTGCTTTTGCTGCTCATTATAAGAGAGTTCGCGGTTCTCATTTACCAGGCTGGTATAAGTAGGCGCAAAGGTATAAGCCAGGTCGTGCACAAAATTAAAACGGTCGGTCAGACTGATCTTTTCCGTTCCGGTAAGCCGGTCGAAGAACACCCCGCCAATGCCGCGGGTTTCCTGCCGGTGGGTAATAAAAAAATAATCATCGGCCCATTTTTTAAACTCCGGGTAATACGTTGGCTGGTGAATGTCGCAAACGTTCTTAAGCTGGGTATGGAAAAAGCGGCTTTGCTCCTTATCGATGTAAATAGGCGTAAGATCAATGCCGCCGCCAAACCAGGAGTCACCGTTGCCGGCTTCAAAATACCGAACATTCATGTGGGTAATAGGCACCATCGGGTTTTCCGGGTGGATTACTACCGAAACCCCGGTAGCAAAATATTCCGGATCGGGCAGGAGCAGGGCTTTGGCAACCGGCTCCGGTAATTTACCGGTAACCGCCGAAAAATTTACGCCGCCTTTTTCAAAAACATTTCCCTGCTGGATAACCCGGGTCCGGCCGCCGCCACCGGTATGATGCACCCAGGCGTCTTCTTTAAACCGGGCTTTCCCATCGCAATTTTCCAATTCCTGGCAAAGGTCGTCCTGGAACTGACGCATGAATTTTTCAACAATTTCTCTCATTGCATGTTGGCAGTGGATCTGAAAGCCAAACTTACTTATTATTAGCTAAAGTTAATCCCTTTCTGCATTCAATTCCTGCCGGAAAGTTGATTAATCTGATCAGCATCTGGGGTTGCTGACTGGCTTGCTGCAATAATTTAGCAGGTTAAAGGATTGGGTTGGATATAAAGGTGCCGGAAAAATTAAATCAGCTTTTCTCCAGTTTTGCAACCCGGGCATTTATTTGGTCAATATATATTCCCAGCGAAGTCCTGGAAGCTTCGGTTTCGGCGCGGCGGTATAAGTAATTAAGCAATTGCAAAGCATCTATACATTCCTCCGTGGTCAGGTTTTCGATCTGATCAAGTTTGTAGCGGGTAATGGTTGCCTCATTCAGCAGTTTGTCTTTCATTTTCCTTTAAAAGTGTAAAACAGGAGCATATTTTACCAATACTCATTTTTCAGGTTTGGGTTAGCATTATCTTAGTTTGCCTTCCCATTTTATTAAACGGGCTTAAAACACTATTTTTGTATTCCCTCCAAAAGTAAGCTTATGTTGAATGAAGTTGCCGCCACCGAAAAAATTGACGTTTCGGTTTTGTTGAAAGCCTATAGATTAATGCTCACGGCCAAAACCATGGCCGAAACCTACGAAGAACAGAAAGCAGTTTGCAGCAAATATGTCCACAGCACCTCCCGGGGACACGAAGCCATTCAGCTGGCCACTGCTTTTCACCTGAAACCATACGATTTTGCCTCCCTGTATTACCGCGATGAATCGGTATTGCTGGGCATGGGTCTAACGCCTTATGAGCTAATGTTGCAGCTCATGGCAAAAGCCGACGATCCTTTTTCCGGCGGCCGCACCTATTACGGGCACCCCAGCCTTGCGCCGCGAAGGTTTCCCGGTAATTCCGCACCAGAGTTCTGCCACCGGCATGCAGGCTATTCCGGCCACCGGCATGGCCCACGCAGTAGCTTACCTGGAAAGCCAGGGCTTGCGCGATAAAAACCAGCCGGCAGTTACCATTTGTTCTTTAGGCGATGGCTCGGTTACCGAAGGCGAAGTGGCCGAAGCTTTCCAGATGGCCGTTCTGAAGAATTTACCTATAATTTACCTGGTGCAGGATAACGACTGGGGAATTTCGGCTACCGGTAAAGAAATGCGCGCCATGGATGCCTACGAATATGCCGCCGGTTTTAAAGGCATGCAACGCATGCGTGTAAATGGTTCTGATTTTGTGAGTTCTTACGAAGGCATGGCGCTGGCTTTCCAGTACGTGCGGGAAGAGCGCAAACCTATCCTGGTGCACGCAAAATGCCCGTTGCTGGGCCACCATACTTCCGGCGTACGCCGAGAATGGTACCGCGGCGATAACCTGAACGAACACGCCCTTACTGACCCTATTCCCGCAGCTGGAAAAACATTTCTTAGCTGCCGAAGTAACCGAAGAAGAATTAACCCGGATCGCGGAAGAAGTTAAAGCTTACGTAGCAGGAACAATACCAGCAGGCTTTGCAAGCACCTAATCCCGATCCGGCCACTTTCGATCAGCACGAATTTGCCCCAACGCCGGTAACCGAAGAAAAAGGCGAAAGAAGCCCAAGCTGCGGCGAAAAAACCTTAATGGTAGATGCTGCCCTGCATGCCGTAGACGATATTTTAAAAACCTACCCGGAAGCCTTATTTTACGGCCAGGATGTTGGCGGTGAACTGGGCGGGGTTTTCCGGGAAGCAGCTTTGCTGGCTAAAAAATACGGCGATGAACGCGTTTTTAATACCCCAATTCAGGAAGCTTACATTGTTGGTTCAACGGCCGGCATGTCGGCGGTAGGAGCAAAGCCCATTGTGGAGATTCAGTTTGCCGATTATATCTGGCCGGGTATGAACCAGTTGGTGGAAGAGCTTTCCAAATCCTGTTACTTGAAGTATGGGCAAATTCCCGGTGCAGTCGCTGATCCGGGTTCCGATTGGAGCTTACGGTGGCGGCGGACCTTATCATTCCGGGTCGGTAGAATCTACGTTATTAAATATTAGGGGCATAAAAGTGGTATACCCAAGCAATGCCGCCGATATGAAAGGCTTGATGAAAGCTGCTTTCCTGGACCCGAACCCGGTAGTAATGCTGGAGCATAAAGGTTTATACTGGAGCAAAGTAGCCGGCACCGAAGAAGCCAAAACCATTGAGCCCGACGAAAATTATATTTTACCTTTGGGAAAGCCGCCATTGCTCAGCAAGCCGATGAAGAACAATTGCAAATGGGAAATACTCTAACCGTAATAACTTATGGCATGGGCGTTTATTGGGCCAAAACAGCTTCCAGCAAATTTAAAGGCTCCGTAGAAATTGTGGATCTGCGAACCCTTAACCCCCTGGATTTTGAAACGGTAGTAAATTCCGTTAAAAAACACGGAAAAGTGTTGGTGCTTACCGAAGAACCACTTATGAATTCTTTTGCTGAATCGCTGGCCGGCCGGATCTCCCGGGAATGTTTCCAGCAACTGGATGCTCCGGTATTTACGCTGGGTGCCGCTAATTTACCTGCCATTGCCCTTAATGTTGAACTGGAAAAAATGATGCTTCCAAACCCGGATAAAGTGGCTGCGGCAATGGAAGAACTTTTAAATTATTAAAATTAGTTATCTGAAGAACGGTAGGGTTTTGGCCCGAAAAACTAAAGGCTTCCTGAATTTTCAGGAAGCCTTTTTTATGGACTGAAATCCCTGGCGCAAGTATTAAGCGTAAGCGTCACTTGTGCCTATCCATGCAGGCAAGTCTTCAGACTTGCGGAAATACCAAGTAAAAATAAAATGCCATTATTGGGATTTTAGAAAGTCTGAAGACTTTCTTAAATTTTTAAGTCACAAGTGACGCTTATGCTTAACACTTGCGCCAGCAATGGAAATACCTCGACCAGCAATAGAGATTGACAGGTTTAAGCAAAACAAAACGATGCTTTTTTAGAACGGATAACCAATACCCAGATTGAAAGAGTTTTGCATATTCCGGGCGTTAAAAGTATCCTTGTTCACGCGGAAGCGATTCAATACAAATCGTTCACCAAGCGGTTCTGCGGGATCAAATACTTTGGTAGCCAGGTCGAAACGGATGATCAGGAAAGAAAAATCGAAACGTAAGCCAAAACCGGTACCTACCGCAATTTCCCGGTAAAAGTTTTTTCCAAAGGCAGCCTCAGGTTGCGTAGAATCACCTTTAATGTTCCAAACGTTTCCGGCATCCACAAAAAGGGCCCCGTTCAGATAACTGAAAATATTGAAACGGTATTCTATATTACCTTCCATTAGAATTTCCCCGGGCCGTTCCTGGCGGTAATCACGTTGCACATACCCGTCAATTACTTCATCTTCTCCGTTTTCCTGGCGGTTTGGCGGCGTAAAAGAACCAGGCCCCAGCTTGCGTGGCCGCCAGGCCCTTACGCTGGAACCACCTCCGGCAAAAAAGAACTTATCATAAGGCAAAATACTATTTTCCGAGCCGAACACCGGCGAAGCCAGACCCAGATTTACCCGGCCCACCAAAAACTGTTTTTCTTTTAATTTGAAATAGCGCCGGTAATCCGCATTAATCTTAAAAAAACTGAAAGTATTATATTCTTCATTGGCTTTGGAGATCTTTTCCACACCGTCGCTAAGCAGTTGATAAGGGGTGCTTTTTATTGATCCAAGACTTAATACCCGCGGCAGGTTGCCTATTTCTACAAAAAGCTTAAAAAATTTTGCATCCAGGGTTTGGTTAATATTGTTGCTGTTATACAGCATGGTAGCATGGGAGCTGGAAACAATAGCCGTTTTGAAAGCCTGCCGTAATGGAACACCGTTCGACTGGATCAGGTCTAGCCGGGCTTCAAACTCCGCCGAATTAATGGTTGCATCTACCAGGTTTATATCTACCAGCGAAACCACGTATTGCAGCCGTTGCGAACGCTGCCAGTAATAATCCAGCGTAAGTTCGGTATTGGTTCTGGTATAGTCTTCCCGGTCGGTGTAGGTATATGCCAGGTTAACCCGGGTGCGTGGGTTATAAACCACCAGGTTCGGGTTATTATCCAGGTTTATAAACGGAATAAGGAATTGCGGGAAGGAAAGTCCAACGTTGGCTCCCAACTCTGTGGTAGTTACCATACTGGTGGAAATGGAGCTGGGCTGACCTTCCAGACCGGCCCGAACGCCAAATTCCAGGTTTTCGGCGCCGCCAAAAATATTCCGGACCTTTAGCCGGACATTGCCGAAGGGTAAGGGGTTTATCCGGGAACCGGTAAAGCTCGATAAATTGAACCCTAATTCTTCAGTACTCTGGTAACGCTTGGCCGGGGTAGCATTTACAAAAGCATCCAACAGCGGTTCATCCGCATTTTTAACAACATTGTAATTGATGGCCGAAAAACGGTAAACATCCAGGTCAGAGATCTGCTTCTGGGTGCGGTTGGTGCGGATGAGGCTGTAATCCTGGCCGGGCTTGATGCGGATCTTTTTATCAAGCACTTTGGTAGAAACGTATTTGCGGTAGCCGGCGTAATGCACCCGGTTAAAAACCACGGTATCGCGCTTCAGGCCAAAACGGTCCTGGCCGGCATCGCCTACAAAGTAAACTTTCCGGAGCTTATAGCGCTTGTGGTTCAGGCTATCGGCCGGGTTGGAAATTACCGTTTTTAAGTGCACTGAATTGCCGCCAAAACTGGTATCAACATCAAAGGTTATGAACTGCTTCCGGAAATCGTAGAAACCCCGGTTCCGCATTAGATCCTCCAGGCGGTCACGTTCCAGGGTTAAAAGTTCTTCATCGTAATTATTGCCCTTTTTAAGGAAGGTGGCACTTTCAGTACTTCTAACCAAACTCAACACGGTAGAATCCGGGATCTGGTAACCAATTTCGGTGTATTTAAAAGGCTCGCCTTCGGTAATATCCAGTGTAAGGAAGATCTTTTTACCTTTTTCCCGGGTCTTATAAGAAACCTGGTTATGGAAAAACCCTTTAGAATTTAAATAGGTGTTTATTTGCGAAGCGGTTTCAACTGTAAGGAGGGAATCGTAAATGGAGGGGGGCTCGCCAATGGTCCGCATCAGCCAGTTCCCTTCTTCTTTTTTCTTGGTTAGTCGCTCCAGCCGGCGGGTCCGTTTGGAAGAAAGTTTTATGGTCTTCGCAGAATCCGCACCGGCTTTTCGTATTTTTTCCGCAAACTGCTTGTTTTCCCTTTCTATTTTGGCCTGGATCCTGGCCGGGTTATAAAAGGATTTACCAAAGTAATAAACCGAAAGGTAAGGCATAATACCCAGGAATGGCACTTTCCGGTTTGGCCGCTGGCGGTAAAGCGCTTCTATTTTAGCCGGATCGCTTTGGTCTGCTCCGTTCAGGCTTACATCGTAAAGCAACCGCTCTTTGCCTTTCAAATGACGCGAAGGAGCACAGCCCGCCAATAATAAAATTGCGAATGTAAGAGCTAATATGTAAAATCGTATTGTCAAATCCGGAATGTATGTTATCGAAAGCTGTAACCAAGTACATCAATTCGCTGCAAATAAAGAAATATCGAAATCTCCATCAAACATTTGTAGTTGAAGGGGCAAAAAGTGTGCGCGAATTGCTTTCTTCCGACTTCCAGATCGAAAAGCTTTTTCTTACCGAAGAATTTTACCAGAAGCATGCCCGGACCATCTCTAAAAATTTAGATATTACGGTAGTTACCGAAGATCAGTTAAAGCAGGCCGGAACTTACGAAAGCAACAATGCCGGTCTGGCCCTGGCCCGCATGAAAAAGCTGCCACAACTGGAAGTAACTCCAACCGAACTGGTAATTGCTTTAGACGACATTCGCGATCCCGGCAATTTAGGCACAATTATCCGCATTGCCGATTGGTACGGCATAAACAAAATTATCTGCTCCGAAACCTGCGCCGATTTTTACAATCCAAAAGTTATAGCTGCTACCATGGGCTCTTTTGGCAGGGTTTCGGCCTATTATTTAAACCTGCCGGATTTCCTGAAAGAACTTCCAAAGGAATTTAAAATTTACGGCGCGGCCATGGATGGCGAAAATATTCATGCAAAAAACTTAAAGCCCGAAGGCATTCTGATTATGGGAAATGAAGCGAACGGCCTCCGGCCGGAAACTATTCCTTTTATAACAGACCTGATAAAAATACCCGGCTTCGGAAAAGCAGAATCGTTGAACGTAGCTACTGCCACCGCTATTATAACAGATAACTTTTTCCGGTCGGTTTCTTAAGAAATTTTTTTTAAACCGGGGCAGCTTTGGGCTCCTTCAAATTTGCTGCCACGTACCATGAAAATTATCCTTTAGCTGGAGAAAAATTATTTACAATTTCCGGACAGCAAAAAAGGAGCCTTGCAGCTCCTTTTCTGTTTTCATAGTGGTAGATCAAAATCAGCATCAGATCAATTTTAAAAGCTGATTTTCAGAATTGTTGATATTAAACTTAGGGAATTAAAAATTGTCAGGTTCAGTCTGGTTTAAATCAGTCGGCGAAGAAGGTTACGCCAAAGCTCAGCACATTGGCTTTCGGGCCGCGGTCTTCTTTAAACAGATCGTTCATGTTGTATTTGGCGAACAGATCCAGGCTTCCGAACCCAAGAGTAACCTGAGGACCGTATTGCAGGTTTTCCATATTGAAATTGCCATGGTCTTTGTCCTTCTTGGTATCGCCTTCGTGGTTGTATTTTACTTTGGTATGCGCCCCGATCCGGTAACCAACAAATCCGCCAAGCCCTACTTTAACCAACGGACGGTAAGAGGTAGTTATGGTTTTAACGCCATCGTCGGTGGTTTCTTTGGTGCGTGGTTTCTTCGATTTAAAATCCAGGATGGCCATTAGCGGAAGGTTAATGCTGGAAGTGGCCAATTTGCTTTTCTCCAGATTGCGCGGATCTCTTTCCAGGGTGGTGTAATGGCTGCCGGCGGCTTCGGTGTCTTTCATGATGTAGCTTCCCTGGAACATGTAGTTATTAAAGGCAACGTTTATACCGGTTTTCAGGTTAAGCGGGCTGTTTTCGCCGCCGATCCGGAAGCGGTAGTACCGGTTAATGCTCACGTAGCGGGAACCCCAAGGCTTCAGACCAACCACATCCAGGGTATTGTTTTCATGGTTCAGAAAGGTATTAAAGCCCAGGTCAAGTTCGAAGCCGCTGTCGTATTTGCTGTTTCCCCGCGGCAGGGTTTTATAAATAACGGTATCGCGTTTGGTTTCGGTTTTACCGGAAATGCTGAACGTTTCCTGGTCGCCATCCTTATACTGCACATCTATATTAATTCCGGACTTACCCGAAGCGTTGTTTTTATCTTTCGAATCTTTGAACGTAATGCTGATCTTTTCCGGGGCGCGTTTGTTTTTGGTTTCTTCGGCCGGGCGGTAGGTCATGGTGTAATCTTTCCCTTTTACATCTTTCATTCCCTTTTTATCGGCTTCGGAAATGTAGGTGTTCAGCATGATCATCAGGGAATCGAGGCTGTAATTCTGGAAAGTTTTAAGCTGTTCGGTATTTTTCACGATCAGGCTCATTTTAGCGCCGTTGGCTAATTTTACCAGCACGGTATCTTCTTTCGGGGCGGTTTTGAAACCGTTGGTATCGGCCAGGGAAGGCAAAGCGGTGGCTGTAGCTAAGCCTAAAGCGGCCAGCAAATTCAGGAATTTCATAATTTTAAGCGGTTAAGATTTTCTAAATATCGAGTACTTTGGAGAATTTTTGAGTAAGCGATTTGGTGCCCATGGCCAGTTTGGAATCGGTGTTTAGTCCAAGGGCCTGCAGATCCAATTTTTCGCCTTCTTTTATTTTACGGGCTTGTTTAAAAATGCTTTTGAGTTTGGAATCGTCATTTTCGGTTTCCGGTTCAGGGGCAGCCTGCAAGGCCACGGCCTGGCTTGAATTGTCTCTTTTTACAATTACTTCAATGGCCATTCCTGCCAGGCCGGAACCCTGAATTTTGTTTTCTTTTGGTTCGGCTTTCTTAGCCGGAGCCGGGGTGTTAACAGCAATTAATTTTTCTTCCGGCTGAACCGGCTTTAGATCTGAAACCACTGGTTCGGTTGCTTTAACCCTGGTTGCTTTTTCAGTTCTTTCATTACCGTTATGCCGGGCCAGCATTGGCTTAGGAACTTCTGCCGGGGCAGTTGTTTTGGTAAACTTTGTTTCTTTATTAGTTTCCTGCTTTTCTATTACCGGCGGAACCACGGTGGTTGCTACTGCTTTTTCCGGAATTATTTCCGGTTGGGTTTCTACTGCCGGTGCCTCAATTACCTTATGGGTTGTGGCCGGAGTTGTTACTGTTTGGCTGGCAATTTGAGTTTCAGTTTTTCCGCCGAAATTGGTACCGTTTTTAATAATGCCCACCGAAATAAAAAGCAGGACTACCGCCGCGGCGGCATAATGCCACCACAATAAAAGGCGTTTTTCCTCTTTTTCTTCCGGCTGTCCGACCGCTGGTTCCGGGGCAGCTTCCGGGGCATTCATCTGGCTTTGCAGCCGCGCCCAGGCATCTGCCGACGGCTGGCGGTTCAGGTCTTCCAGACCTTTTTTAAAGCGCGAATCTATATTGTGCTGTTCCATTTTTCTCTGTTGTAAATGTTTCCTGGGCCGTAACCCATTTTTGTAATAAAGCTCTTGCCTTGCTTAATTGCGACTTGGAAGTTCCTTCGTTTATCTGCAGCATATCGGCAATTTCTTTGTGCGAATACCCCTCTATGGCGTAAAGGTTAAAAACGGCCCGGTATCCGGCGGGTAATTCGTGTAGTAAGGCTAACAACTCGGCTTCGTTCAGGGCGGTATCGGCTTGTTCCTGGCTGGCAAACTGCAGGTGTTCTTTTTCGACGGCCATGTGTAAAGGTTCCTTTTTGCGCAAGAACATCAATGCTTCGTTTACTACAACCCGGCGCAGCCAGCCTTCAAAATTTCCTTTGCCTTCGTATTTATTTGCATTCTGAAACACCTTTACCATTCCGGTAATCATTACCTCTTCCGCATCCATTTCATTTTTCAGGTAACGCAGGCAAACTCCCAGCATCGGGCCTGAATAACGATCATAGATCGCTTTTTGGGCTTTCGCATCGCCGCGTTGTAGGTCTGCTATCAGTTCTGGTGTAATCACGGGTAGAAGTGTTTCGGTAAACAGATTCTTTTGGGTTTCTGTTTATATAGATGCAAAGGTATTCCAGGAGGTTGCCTAAGCCGATTAAAATTTCCGAAATATTTTTAAAAATTTGGTAATTAACTGAAATTCAGGAGAGTAAAATTATAAAATAAAATGAAAAGGCCCGGAAATTTTTCCGGGCCTGGGTTTTTGGTGTAGAATGGGTACCGATTATAAAAGATCTGGTTGGTGAATTAAAGTGAAAGTTAATAAAAAGCCCATTTTGCTGCCAACCCGCCGGGATCTCTACCTACGTTGGAGATTGCGGATACCGGATAAGATTTAAAATTTCCAATTAACAATCAACAATCAACAATCAACAAAAAGGAAGCCTAATAACTGCCGGAAGCCAGCATTACCAGCGTGCAGGCATGCATTGTTTCTATGTTCTTATCTTCTGCCATCCGTTCAAATTCAATGTTTTCGGTACCCGGGTTGAAAATGATGCGTTTTGGCTGAAGGGATAAAATGTATTCGTACCAGGCGGGTTGGTTTTGCGGGCCAACATACATAGTTACGGTATCTACGCCATCTACTTTAGGGTTATCTTTTAAGTGCTGAATGGGTAAAGAGCCAATGGCTGAATGCCGGATCCCGACAGGAATTACTTCGTGGCCATAGTTCAACAATTTCTGCACCGCCTTAAAGGCAAAACGGGTAGGATTATCTGTGGCGCCGATTACAACGGTCTTTTTCATAAGGATTTGGTTTTTGCTCCTAAATCATACTGTTTTCAGCAGCAAAAGGTTAATAACGAAATATTCAGAACCGTAGAGACGCAAGATCTTGCGTCTTACATTATTGCGTCAAAAAATATTGCGTCCTCCGATTTTCGGCTAATGATTTGCTCTGTTTTAAAAACCTTGGAATTGCTGATCCGCAAAATGGATCGGGAATGATTAGACGCAAAATATTGCGTCTCTACCGGATAACTTTCTCTGCAATTTTTTCTGCACAACGTTCGCCGTCCATCGCTGCCGAAACAATGCCGCCGGCATAACCGGCTCCCTCCCCGCACGGGTATAGGTTTTTTATCTGTACATGTTCCAGCGTTTCTTTATCGCGGGGAATTCGCACCGGCGACGAAGTACGGCTTTCTACGCCAATTATCTGGGCATCATTGGTTAAGATAACCTTTCATTTTTTGACCCAAAATGCTTGAAACCCTCCTGCAGCCGCAGTAACCAATAGTTCGGGCCAAGCAGTTCGTGCATATCTACTGAAGTTAAACCCGGCTGGTAAGAAGTTTCAAGCAAGCTGGCGGAAGTTTTCCGGCTCGGGTAAAATCTTGCAATAGTTGGGCCGGTGCCACCTGGGTGCCGCCTGCCATATTAAAGGCCTTTTGTTCCAGATCCTGCTGCATCCGCAAACCGGCCAAAGGTCCGTAAGTTTTCAGATCCATATCTTCCAGTTCAATGGCCACCACAATGCCGGAATTGGCAAATTTAGAATCGCGGCGGCTCGGCGACATGCCGTTCACCACCACTTCGCCGGGGGCAGTGGCCGAAGGCACAATAAAACCGCCCGGGCACATGCAAAACGAAAAAATGCCCCGCTGTTTGTTATTTAAATACGTCTGCTGTACCAAGGCATAGGAGGAAGCCGGCAAATAAGGGCCCCGGTCACCGTCGCATTGGTATTGCACTGGATCGATCAGGCTTTGCTGGTGTTCTACCCGCACGCCCATGGCAAAAGGTTTGGCTTCGATCGGAATGTTTTTAGCGTGCAGCAATTCGTAAATATCGCGGGCCGAATGGCCGGTAGCCAGGATCACACGTTTCTCCTTCGAAAACGGTACCGTTTTGGCGTAACTACTCCTCTAATTTCGCTTTTCTCAATTATAAGATCGGTAACCCGGGTATCAAAATGGATTTCACCGCCGGCTTGCAAAATGGTTTCGCGCATGGCCTGCAATGATGACCGGTAATTTGTTGGTGCCGATATGCGGATGGGCATCGAAAAGAATATCGGGCGTGGCGCCATGCTGTACCAGAATCTGCAGAATCCGGTACAGATCGCCGCGTTTTTTGGAACGGGTGTAAAGTTTGCCATCGGAATAGGTACCGGCGCCGCCTTCGCCAAAACAATAATTGGAATCCGGGTTTACCAATGTGCTCTTTATTAATAGCAGCCAGATCGCGACGGCGGGCCCGGACATCTTTTCCGCGTTCCAATAATTATCGGTTTCAAACCTAATTCAATGCAACGCAAAGCCGCAAATAAACCGGCCGGTCCGGCACCAACAATAATTACTTTTTCTTTCTGGCGAACATCCGGGTAGGTGAAATCAGGAATCAGGATATCGGCAGGAGGGGTTTCGGTATAAATATCGGCACGAATCGCTTACGCCCACTTTGCGGCCCCGGGCATCGATGGACCGTTTTACTTTATGCAGGAATTTAACTTCTTCGGAATCCAGGCCGGAGGCTTCGATCAGTTCCTGTTCTAATTGCACTTCGTCGAAGGCAATTTCCGGCGGGAAACACCAGTTCAAGTTCTTTTTTCATGAAATTTGGTAAGGTATTTATCCTTAAATGATAGCAGGTATCAGGTAGTTAGTATCTGGTATCTGGGAATTTAAAGTGCAAATTTAACGGTTTTTCAGCAGATATAATTCCGGCTGAATTTGTTTAACTAAAAGACAAATAAAATTGCGTCATCCCGAGCATTCCTGAGACGGGATGACCTTAAAAATTTAAAATTCAGAAAAGTATAAATCTTCAAAATACTGAAATAAAAAACCTCATCAGCTTTCGCCAATGAGGTTCCATTTTCAAATCTTCAAATTTTCAAATTTTCAAATCTGCTTAATCTTCGCTCAGCACTTTTTCTACCCAGCCGATCCCCATTCTTCCATTTCCTGTTCGGTCCAGACTTCCGGGAAGAAGATTCGTTTCTGGAATTTCGGAGGCAGGTACTTTTGCCAGTTGGTGCCGCCGGTAGCCGCTATGGCATTTTTCGGATCGGTCTTGTAAATAACGCACCGCCGATTTATAATGCATAAGTGGCCAGTTACATTTACGTTGCTATCTAGTTGCTTTAACTGGCTGATCAGCTTTGGGTTATGCTGATCAGCTTCAGGTAATCTGCTTAACTACTTCCCAGACATTCTTTTCTTTATATTCGTGGGCATGCTTTATGAGGAATTCGGTATATTTTTCTTCGAACTGCAGCAGCGTTAAGGTTTTACCCCGGAATCGGCCATGGTAGCGCCGGCTTTCCAGTAAATGCAGCCCATCATTTCGTCGTGGGTGGAATTCAATCCCAGGGCTGCGCGCTTTTCTTTATCGGTCAGGTTGCGCAGGTCGGTAGAAGCAATTTCGATCATCCGGTACTGCACCGTCTGAAAACCGCTGGCCGGCATCAGCGCCATCCGGAAAGTGCAGGAATTGTTCGCGATCCATGCCATCCACCATCACATCAAAAGAATCGATCAGGTTTTCGAAATAGCGGTTTATGCGGTTCAGGCGCATGATCAGTTCCGAAACCTGAAGACTGGTATTATTCCCGATCTGGTTCGTATTCGTTCAGGCAAAGCTTAAAATACAGCTCCGTGATCTGATGATACATGATAAAGATCTTTTCGTCCGGAATGTTCGATTTCGGGATTCTGAAGACTTAATAAAGTATCCAGGTGAATGTAATCCCAGTAATTAAGGTAATCGGTGTAATACAATCCTTCCAGGTAACCGGCCAGATCCTGGCCGTCGGCGGCGTATTTTTCTTCCAGCCGCTTTAATTGGGCCAGCACTTCCGGGGTAAATTCATGACTCATACGTGGCACTAAAATGGTAATTCCTATCGGGTTGCAAATAAACTAAAAAGTATTGGTAAGCAGGTTATTCCGGGAATAGATTCTGTGCTTTTTAAGCAAAAATACTGGTAAACAGCCTTTTGATTTAGAATCTGACATTTTTTTTGCCTGAGATCATACCGTTTTCAGCAATTTGGAAGCTCCCAAAGGCAAACCAAAGTGTCCGGTTTTAAACACACGGTTGTTCAGTTTTAGAACAGCCGGTAAATTTATTCTGCGGAAAGCACAGAGATTTTTTGGCCAAAAAAGCTTAAAATACCGCTTAATTGCTAAATTTGATTTTTGGAATATACTTCTTACCCGCAACCCGTTTTATGGCAGAAAAAAGCAGCATTTTCGATATGATCGGTCCGGTTATGATCGGCCCTTCCAGCTCCCACACCGCCGGCGTGGTGCGGATTGCCAGAGCCGCCAACCGGATTCTGGGATGCCTGCCCGAAGAAGCTATTATTACTTTTTACAATTCTTTTGCCCGCACGTATGAAGGCCACGGCTCCGATAAAGCCATTATTGCCGGTTTGCTTGATTTTAAAACCGACGATAAACGGATTAAGGATGCTTTTGAATTAGCCGAAAAAAGTGGCCTTAAATATTCATTCCGGTCAATTGGCAACGCTTCAACCATGCACCCCAACACCATTAAGCTGAATCTGAAAGGCGGTGGCCGGGAAGTGGAAGTAATTGGTCAGAGCCGGGGCGGCGGGGTAATCAGAATTGTAGAAGTAGATGGTTTTCCGGCAGATTTTTCGGCCAGTTTGCACACCTTAATTATTGATGCCGAAGATGTAAAAGGAAGCATCGCGTTTATTGCCGACGTTATTGCCCACGACGATTGCAACATTGCCACCATGAGCGTTTCCCGCAAAGGGAAAAATGAATTGGCCCGGCAGTTCATTGAAATGGACAGCGGCATAAGCCCGGTGGCCCTGGAATACATGCGGCATTTGCGCTGGGTTAAAAATGTAACTTATATTCCAAACATTGATTAATTATGTTCCGCATTTCCAAAAAAAAACTACTTATATTTTTCCTGGCTGCGGCCGGTTATTTCCCGTCCCGCGCCCAAAGCGAAAGCGGCAACCGCTGGAGCCTGCAACGAAGCATAGATCATGCCCTGGCCAATAATTTACAGGTAAAGCTAAGCGCTTTAAATGCTGAAGTCAGCCGCATTTCTTTGCAGGAAGCCAATGCCAGTGCTTTACCCAGCCTGAATGGAAACGGCAGTCAGAATTTTAACTCCGGCCGTTCGGTAGATCCGTTCACCAATACCTTCGTTACCCAAAATATCTGGTCGAACAATTTTTCGCTGAATGCCAATGTTACCTTGTTTTCGGGTTTTCAGCTAAAGAACAGCCGGGTGCAGGCCCGCCTGAACCAGGAAGCTAGCGAAGCGGATCTGCTGAAAGCCAAAAACGACATGGTGCTGAACCTGATGCTGGCTTACATGCAGGTTTTATTTAACGATGAATTGTTAGCCACGGCCAAACTAAACCTCAGTACTTCTCAGGCCCAAGCCCAACGCACGGAAAAGCTTTACAAAGTAGGGAACGTTGCCGAAGCCAGCCTCCTGGAGATAAATGCCCAGGTAGCCGGCGATGAGCTGAACGTGATCAACGCGCAGAACAACAAAGACATTGCCGAACTGAACCTCATGCAATTGCTGGACCTGCAGGATAAACGCAATTTTGAAGTTGAGAAACCTGACCTGCCAGACCCGGCCCAATCCGTTATAGATTTTAACGCCGAATCGGTTTTTGAAACGGCCCAGCAAAGTCAGCCGGAAATTAAAGCCGCCAGTTTAAGAATTCGGAGCGCTATTTCCGGGATCGATATTGCCCGTGCCAATTATTACCCGCGGCTGTCGCTTAGCGGTTTTATTTCTTCCGGTTATTCCAGTGCCCGGCAGTTAACTACTATAACCGGAACCCAACAAGTTCCTATTGGCTATATTCCCGGCCCTAATGGCGAACAAATTCCGATCTTATCTACACAACCTAGTTATGTTTCCGGCACCTACGCTTTCACTGACCAGTTCAGCGACAACATCAGCCAGGCCGTAAGTTTAAACCTGAGCGTACCGATCTTTAACAAGTTCCAGGCCCGGTACGGCGTACACCGGGCCAAAATAAGCCGCCAGACCGCAGAATTAAACCTGCAGCAGGAACGGAATACACTCCGCCAGAAAATTGAACAGGCCTACGCCGACGTAATAGCCGCCCAGAAACGTTACGTAGCCGCCAAAACCCAATTAGATTCCTGGGAAAAAGCGTATAAGAATGCCGGCATCCGGTTTAACAGCGGCATCCTGAATACCACCGATTTTAACGTTTCAAAAAATAATTTTACCAGAGCCCAATCGGATCTGATCCAGGCTAAATACGATTACACTTTTAAGCTCAAGATCCTGGATTTTTACCAGGGTAAACCCCTTACGTTCTAAGATAAGCTATGGCTCAAAAAAGCTCAAACCGACTTATTTACATTTTAGTAGCAGCAGTTCTGGTTTTGCTGGTAATTGGCCTGGTGGCTAAAAAGAAAGGCTGGGTTGGAAAACCTTCAGGCACCAGCGTTTCCGTAGAAAAAGTAAAACGCGCCGATATTATTGAACGCGTAAGTGCTTCCGGTAAAGTGCAGCCAGAAGTTGAAGTAAAGATCAGCCCCGACGTTTCCGGAGAGATCATAGAATTACACGTAGCGGAAGGCGATTCGGTTAAAAAAGGCCAGTTGCTTTTAAAGATCCGGCCCGATAATTATCAGAGCATGGTAGATATGCGCATTGCCGCCGTGAATCAGGCTAAAGCCAATCTGGCGCAATCCAAAGCCCGGCTGGCGCAGAATATGGCCAATAATGTTCAGATAAAACAAACGCACCAGCGCAATACTTCGCTCTTTAAAGAAAAAGTAATTTCCCAATCGGAATTCGATAACAGCAAAGCCAATTTATGAAGTAAGCCAGCAGGAAATCGAATCCGGCAAGGAAAGTGTTCGGGCCGCAGAATTTGCTGTACAAAGTGCTCTGGCCATCTTTAAAGGAAGCCCGCGAAAACCTGAACAAAACCACTATTTATGCCCCGGTAAGCGGCACCATTTCCAAATTAAGCGTAGAGCGCGGCGAGAGGGTAGTAGGAACTTCGCAAATGGCCGGTACCGAATTGTTGCGCATTGCCAATTTGAACACCATGGAAGTGCGGGTAAACGTAAATGAGAACGATATTGTCCGGGTAAAACTTGGCGATTCGGCAATGGTGGAAGTAGATTCTTATGCGAACCAGGACGATAAATTCCGGGGCGTCGTAACCCAGATCGCCAACACTGCCAAAGATGCCGTGACCCTGGAAGCCGTAACTGAATTTGAAGTGCGGATCCGGTTACTGAATGAATCGTATAAAGAGCTGGCCCAATCCAAAAAACGCAACTCCTTTCCGGCCGGGTATGACCGCTTCGGTAGATATTATAACCGATCAGAAACGCAATATTCTAACCGTGCCGCTGGCTGCCGTAACCACCCGCACCGCAGATTCCTGGAAGGAAAGAGAAAAGAAACCAACACCGGAAAACCAGACCGATGACAAGAACGAACAACAACGAGAAAAGCCGAATTGCTGGAAATCGTTTTTGTAAATCGAAAATGGCAAAGCAAAAGCCCGGAAAGTAAAAACCGGTATCTCCGATTTCGATAATATTGAAATTCTGGAAGGCTTAAAAGAAGGGCAGGAAGTAATTTCGGGGCCATTCCGGGCGGTTTCCAAAACCCTGAAGAACGGCGACGCCATTGTGCCGAAAGATGCCGAAGCCATTGCCAAAGAAGCCAACGAAAACCCGGGCGGCGATAAAGAGTAAACAGTTAAAACGGTATAGAAACCGATCAAAAAACCGGCCGGAACAATTCGGGCCGGCCTTTTATTTTAAACGAAATTCCTTGGAAAAAATAGCGGTAATTGGCGGTGGAAGCTGGGCCACGGCGTTGGTAAAAATACTATCGGAAAACAAATCGGAGATCCACTGGTGGATGCGCCAGAAAGACGATGTACAGCATTTGCTTAATTTTCAACATAATCCCCGCTATTTAAGTGGCGTGCGTTTCGACCTGAATTATGTAAAACCCTCCACCGATCTGAGCGCCGTAATTAAAGCTTCTGACTGGGTGATTCTGGCGGTGCCGGGGGCTTTTGTTCAAATCGCCATAGCTGCCATGCCTCCTGATGCGTTCGAAAATAAAATTATGGTTTCGGCTATAAAAGGCATGATCCCGAAAGAGAATGTGCTGATAACCGATTACCTGGAAAAACATTATAAAGTGCCGTCGTCGCACCAGTGCGTAATTGCCGGTCCCTGCCATGCCGAAGAAGTGGCTATGGAAAAACAATCGTACCTTACCATTGGCTCCCACGATCTTAAAAATGCCACCCGGTTTTGCGAATTGCTCCGGAACCGTTACGTAAAAGCCAACCCGCTTAGACGATATTGACGGTATTGAATATTGTGCGGTCATGAAGAATATTATTGCCCTGGCCTGCGGCATTGCGCACGGTTTAGGCTACGGCGATAATTTTCAGGCGGTAATGGTTTCGAATGCCATGGATGAAATAGATCGCTTCCTGACGGCCGTTATGCCGGTGCACCGGAGCCTGGTTGGCTCCGCTTACTTAGGCGATCTGCTGGTAACCGCTTATTCCCAGTTCAGCCGCAACCGGACCTTTGGAAACATGATAGGAAGGGGCTACACGGTTAAATCAGCGCAGTTTGAAATGAACATGGTGGCCGAAGGGTATTATGCCGTGGAAAGCATTTATGAATTAAATAAGACCTATAAAGTAGATATGCCCATTACCACCGCGGTATACAATATTTTGTATGAACGCATTTCGCCGGCTGTAGAAATGGAGATCCTGAAAGAAAAATTCAGGTAAAAAATGGTATGGTTTAAAGCAAAAAAAGTAAAGGCCCGGTTTTGATCGGGCCTTTACTTTATATCAAATAAATTATTCGTTCATATAATAACTAAACCAGGTTTAAACATCCTCCAGCTTCAATCCCAGATCTTTTAGCTTTTCATAGACCAGGTGAATTGGTAAACCCATTACGTTAAAGTAAGAGCCTTCTATCCGGTCTATGCCTATCATGCCAATAAATTCCTGCACCCCGTAAGCGCCGGCTTTATCCAGCGGTTTAAAGTGCTCCAGGTAAAAATCGATCTCTGCTTCTTTTAATTCCCGGAAATAGACTTTTGAAACGTCATGAAAAACCTCTTGTTTTTCGGCGGTCTGCAGGCAGACGCCGGTGATTACTTCGTGCATGTTGCCGGATAACCGCTGCAGCATTTCTTTTGCTTCCTTCAGGTCCCGGGGTTTGTTCAGCACGGTGTTTTTCAGCCAGACAATGGTATCGGCGGTTAAAACCACGTCGCCGGGCTGCAGGTTTTCCTGGTAAGCCGAAGCTTTGTGCGCGGCTAAATGTTCGGCAATTTCTTCGCGCTGCAGATGGGGTTCAAAATCTTCGGCCACCTCTTTCACCTGAACCGTGAACGGAATGCGAAGGCCACCCAGAATTTCTTTGCGGCGGGGCGAATTAGAAGCAAGAATCAACTTCACGGGTATAATCTTCGGGGTTAATAGAACTGAATACAAAGCCGCAGATAACTTTCGGGTAAAAGAATGTTGATTTCTGGGGCATAATGGCGCCGCTGAAACAAACCCTTTTTACCTGGTCCATAGAAACTTCGTTCGTAATAAAAGCAACTTCGGCCTTATGCGAATCTACATGCGTAATGCACTCCGTAAAATTCCGGACGTAGCTTAAACCATGGTAATTGCGTTGCGCTTCGGACGGAATGCCCAATACCTTTTCAAAGACAAAAAAATGCAGCACCGTGAGGTCTAGTTCTTTTACTTCCGGAGTGGTGTCCCAATCGATCTGCGCATGCACTTCCGGCTTTAACCTTAACTTGAAAGCCTGGCCATCCAGGTACATGCCAAAGGCCCAGGGCTTACCCGCAATCACCTCATTGAGTTCATAAGGGTCTTCTTTAGGCGTAACTACAAAATAGGTTTCCAGACGTTTTAAAAATTCCTCTTTGGATAGGGGCAATTTCTCCAAAAGCCGGTGGGTAGGCAATATGCGCAGGTCGTCAGATTCGGAGTTGGTCAAATACATTAAATGGTAATTGTAAGGTTCCTGGCCGGTGTGGTGCGGATTGGCCGCCATCATCTTTTTCCGGTATTCCAGGGAACCTTCATACCGATGGTGGCCATCGGCTAATAGCACCTGCTTATCTTCCAGCACCGTCATGAATTTCCGGATAATTTCCGCATCCTGAATAATGGCCAGTACATCGCGGGCGCCCTGGTAATCTTCCGTTTCGTAGATCGGGTCCAGCATGGCTTCATCCATATAATCTTCCAGCATAAAAGCAGGATCGGAATATAAACCATGGGTTGCGCTGCTGTTCAGAAGGGTATTCTCCAGCAGGTCTATCCGGTCGTTAACAGCTTCCGGAATGGTGTTTTCATGCCGCAGCAAAACCTTTTCGTTCCAGTCATAAGCCTTTATATGGCACATGAAGCCTTTGCGCACGTATTCTTTATTAGAGCCGGCCAGCCGGAAATGCTGGTAATAAACGTAGATGCCGGGCAGTTCGTCCTGGTTCAGAATGTGCTCCTTTTTCCAGGAAGCTAATAAGGCGGTTGCATCTTCAATTGGGTTTTCGCCGCGGGGTACAGATAAATGGATGCTGTTTAAGGGGTTCTGATAGAGCGCCTGCCGCTGTTTAATTGAAACCACATCGAAAAGCGGGGAGGTTAATTCAGCTATTTCCGAAGAAAATTTATTGTGGTAGCGCCAGGCGCGTAGTGGCTTTATTTCCGCCATAATTTAGATTTTCGATTATTCGATTTTCGATGGTTCGACTTTTTTAGCCAAAAACGGTAGCGTTTTTACCCAGAAAATTCAAAATTTATTTATTTGCCGGTAGGTTTATTTAAAAAAACAGAATCCTATTATTACCGGATTTTCAACTCCTGATTCCTCAATCCTCAATCCTGACTCCTAACTCCTAACTCCTAACTCCTGACTCCTCAAAACTCAGGGCGCCAACCGTTTGATCTGCCAGCCCTGGTTTTCATGTTTTTCATAAACAATGCGGTCGTGTAACCGGCTGGGCCGGCCTTGCCAGAATTCAAAATAATCTGGTTCTAACTGGAAGCCGCCCCAATGGTCGGGCCGGGGAATTTCTATAAGCGATCCAAATTTCTGAGCAAAATGTTTTTCCGCTTTTTCGATTTCGGTGCGGTCAGCAACTTGCTGGCTTTGCGGCGAAGCCCAGGCACCGATCTGGCTGGCTTGCGGCCTTGAATGAAAATAAATATCGGAAGCTTTTGGGTCTAATTTAAAGATCCGGCCTTCCAGGCGCACCTGGCGCTCCAGCCCGGGCCAGAAAAAGGTAAGGGCCGCAAACGGATTTTCTTCCAGTTGCAGGCCTTTGCGGCTCTGGTAATTGGTAAAAAAGATCAGGTTGCCGTTTTCAATGCCCTTTAAAAGCAAAACCCGGGCCGATGGTTTCCCATCTTTGGTGGCTGTGGATAGGACCATGGCCGTAGCCTCTTCAATATTAGCCTTTAGGGCTTCGTTTAACCAGAACTCAAACTGGTGGACCGGGTCCGGCAATACGCTATTTTCAGATAATTCTTCAAGCGAATAGTTTTTCCGGATGTCGGCAAGCGATAGGGCATTTTTCATAAACCTGGAAAGCTGATCGGATCAAAATTAAAAAAAATAGCGGTGCCATCTTTAACTTTTATTTCTAAAAATGGTTATTCCTCCGGCAACTGACCCGTATATGCTTATATATTACCACTTAAGGCAATAATTTCACCAATTATTGGTTAATTATTTAAAAAAAATGCCACATCTGCAGCAAATTCTGCGTAGTGAGACTTGGCAATAAAATCTCCGGATTTTAGAGCCGAAAATTAAAAATTCCGGATCAATGGCGAACGTGAAAAACGGCAGCATCCTTATTTCTGAACCTTACCTTGGCGACCCCAACTTTGAGCGGACGGTGGTATTGATCTGCCGGCACGATGAGGAGGGAACTTTTGGCCTGATCATGAACCGGCGCTCTAACCTGAAGCTTTCCGATGTTCTTGATTACGTGGATAAGGGGCTGGAAATGGAGCTGAACATAGGCGGGCCTTTACAGCATAATACCCTGCATTACATTCATAACCGCCCCGATTTTCCGGAAGCAATCAAGATCTCCGACAACCTTTACTGGGGCGGCGATTACGAATATATAAAACACAAACTTGAATTAGGAGAAATTGATCCCGAAGAGATCCGTTTTTTTCTGGGCTATTCCGGATGGACCCCGGGCCAGCTGGAAGAAGAGATCGATAAAAATGTTTGGATCGTAAACCATAATGCCGCTAAAAAATTATTTACTTTGAACGCAGATACGCTCTGGCGCCAGATTCTGAAAGAAATGGGAGGGAAGTACAAAATACTTTCAAATTATCCCATCGATCCGAGCCTGAATTAATTCCAGCCGTATAAACCCTATTCCACCTATAACGAACTGATCTAATGATTTCAGAGAACGAAAACCCTACGAACGAGCAATCTAACGCAACCGATAAACCAAATAACACAACGCCTCCAGTTTCTAAAGAAGATTCAATGAGCATCCTGGAGCGCCGGCTTGCCGAAATAAATGCCCGAAAAGGTGGAAATGCAAACCCGGTACCGTCCGCCCCAGCCAGCCAGCCTGCCCCGCCGGCGGCTCCTGCCCAGCCCGAAAACAAACCGGCCCAGCCTACAACCCAGGCAACGGAAATAAAAATAGAACCTACGGAACCCCCGGCTCAGCCAGCCCGGGAAGTAAGTGCTTCAGCCCCGGAAACAACCAAAACTCCAGATCCGGCAGTAACTTTATCTCCAGCCAGCCCGCCTGCGGACCCAGTTGCTTCTAGCCCAACTAAAGATCACGGACCAGATTCAGGCGACGTTTTTAGCGGAGCCGTTGCCTTTCATGAGGTACTGCCGCCTACGGAACCGGGCGGAACAACCATTCAACCCAAAATTTCCGATAGCCCGGAAGATACCAATCTCGATGTATTCGAAGGCCGGCAGCCAGGCGTATTAGAACCGGCAAAGGAACCCGAAATAGAAAAACCAATTACCCCCGAAAATACTTCCGAACCTGTTTTCCCGGTAGCTGACCAGCCTGTAAAAGATGCCGGCCCGCAGGATGCCATTGGTACTTTCAGCCATCCGGATGCCGGTCACGGAACCGTTACGGAAGCCGAACGCGACGCTGCCATGGGCGATAGTAACTCCGTTGGCAACATCATTTCAGGGGCTATTGCCGCCCACGAAATAATACCGGAAATTATGCCGGGCCAGCGCGAAGAAGAAGAGGCACCTTCTGCCGGAATTACCGAAAGCATTCAGACAACCGGCACATTTTCTACTGATTATCCTACCGTTTCTGATACTCAACCGGAGGAAGCCAGCAAATTTGAAGAAACTCCGGAGGAAGAACTGAACGACACCGATTATGCTTCCATGAACATTTCAGATCTGGAAGCCCAATTGTTGGCAATTTTAAAACAATCGGATAACCGAAAGAATTACCGGCAGGTAAATGCCATGTACCGGGAGTATGAATTAAAACTGGCAGCTGAAAAAAATGAAGCTCAGGAACGGTTTATAAACGAAGGCGGCAGCGCCGATGATTTCCAGTTCCGCCTAACGCCGGAGCGCCAGAATGTAGAAAAGGCCATGCAGGCTTTCCGGGAAAACCGGGTGCGCGATCAGCGTTCGGAGGAAGAACAAAAAGTTAAGAACCTGGAGCGAAAAAAACAACTTATTGAAGAACTCCGCGGCGTGGTGGAAGCCGCCGAAACCAAAGCCAGCACCGAAAAAATGAAGGCGATCCAGGAAGAATGGAAAGCCATTGGCCCGGTGCCGCAAAACGAATCGCAGCAGCTCTGGAATTCCTACCATGCCCTGCTGGATATTTTTTACAATAACCGCAGCATTTACTTCGAGTTAAAAGAACTTGATCGGAAAAGAAATTTAAATGCCAAACAGCAATTGGTAGAAAGGGCGGAAGCCCTGGCTGATAACCCGTCTATCAATGCCAGCCTGCAGGAATTGCGTCATTTACACGAAGAGTGGAAAAATATCGGCCCGGTGCCTAACGACCAGCGCGATGCCATCTGGGACCGGTTCATCCAGGCTTCGGAAAAGATCCATGAGCGGAAAAAGGAATTTTTAGCGGGGCGCCGGGAAACCGAAACAGCCAACCTCACCAAAAAAACCGAAGTGCTGCAACGCATGGAAAGTTTCCAGGATTTTAATACCGACCGCATTAACGACTGGCGCGATAAAACCGATGAGATCCAGAAAGTAAAAGAAGAGTGGGATGCCATAGGCTTAGTGCCAAAAGAAAATGCCGACCAGATCAACAAACGCTTTTGGGGTATTTACAAGGCTTTCTTCCACAACAAGAACCAGTTCTTTAAAGCCCTGGATGAGCAGAAAATGCAAAACCTAAAGCTGAAGACCGAACTCTGCGAACAGGCCGAAGCAATAAAAGACAGCAACGATTGGGATACCACCAAAGAACAGCTAATTCAGTTGCAGAAAAAATGGAAGACCATTGGCCGCGTACCCGATAAATATTCCGATAAGATCTGGGAGCGTTTCCGGGCCGCCTGTAACGAATTCTTCGACCGGAAACAAAATGAGTCGCAGCAAAAAGAAGCCGAACAGGAAAAACTATCTTCCGAAAAAAGCAATTACCTGGAAGAGTTAACCGGCCAGATGGATCAGCATGTACACCCAATTATTGGTAGCCTTACCCATTTTCAGGAAATGCTGGCAAAATGGAGAAGTTTCGAAACCGGCGGCGGAAGAGCAAATGCCCAATTGGAAGAACGCTTCTACACCCTTATGGAAAAATACCTGGATACCGTTCCGGATATTACCAACGAAGAAAAATGCGATCTGCTCTTTAAATTACAGCTGAATAAATTAAAAAGCGGACCCGATTCTTCGGCCAAACTACAGCAGCGGGAGCAGGGCCTTCGCCGGGAGATCAGCCAGCTGGAAAACGATATCCGGACCCTTAAAACCAATATCGAATTCTTTGCGAAATCTAAAAATGCAGAGAAACTCCGGGAAGAATACGAAGCCCGTACCCAGGATGCTTATCAGCGGATTGAAATGCTTCAGAAACAACTTAAAGAATTACGGAGTTAATTTTAAAGCTGATTTTCAAAACGTTATTAAAAAACTAAAAAAAAGTAGCGGACAAAGTTTGGAAATTCAAATCAGGTCGCTACTTTTGCATCATCAATCTGGTAGCAATACCGGAACGGCAAAAGCCTCCATAGCTCAGCTGGTAGAGCAACTGACTTGTAATCAGTAGGTCGTTGGTTCGACTCCGACTGGAGGCTCTTGAAAGAGAAAGCACTTCTGGATATTCCGGAAGTGCTTTTTTGTTTTATTTCCTTTTTACATACAACTGGTCATCTTTTAAAACTGTAAAACTGCAGGTTTGTATTAATGATCAGTTAACTGTTCTTCCTGATTTTCTATATTTTCCTTAAGAATAAGCAATATTGGCTATTAAAATATATAGCTTAAACTGCAAATTGCCTTACAAAAAATATTTAAAGATTGATACTGTTGGTTCTTACCTGGAGCTAATAATGCCTTTCTAAAGGGCAATCAAAATTCTTGAATCTAAATATAATAACCATTGGTAAACTTTTTTCTTTGAAGGAGATAGTAATGAAAAATTTGTATATTGGGTGTTAAGTTGCCCCATTTGTTAATTCCCTCTCCTAATTGTTTTGTAAATTAATTAGGTGGTTGGCTTATAAACCTAATACCTGGATTATCTAATCCCTTAACTATGAAAGTGAAAATCTTTATTATAGGTTTCTTGACCATACTATCGCTAAATGCTTCAGGTCAAATTAAGGTCGGGTTAGAGTTAAATGCGTATTCAGCCGTACTGAAAAATATTACAAACGCAGAGACTCGTTTTGGTTACGCAATTGTTCCTTTCGAACATAAACCATCTTTTGGCATTTCTCCAACAATTCTTTTAAGAAAAAATTTAACCCCAAAATTTAGTATTGAAACTGGGCTTGGATTCGTTAACTACAATCATAAAATTGTGTTCGATAATTCTTCATTCGACTATTCTTGGATGCGGAATGGATGGAGACCCGATTCAATACTAACCATGGCACTAAACTATATTCAAGTGCCAGTAAATGTTACTTATGGGATTCCAATTAAGGAGGACCTGCAGGTGAACTTTACAGGAGGATTAAGAACCAAAGTCTTATTTTCCCAAAGCAATAATTACCAACAAATAATTTTTGAAGAAATTGGTTTACCGGCAAACCCCTTTAGACGAATAATTCTAGCCCCTAATCTGGCTATTGGATTGCAAAAAGAGTTTACAAATGGTAATGCAGTGGAATTAGGTATTGCAGGATCCTACGATGCAACCCCTTTCACCCGGATGGCTTGGGGATTTTTTGACAAACTAACCAGTTCAAGAACGCTTCAAACAGGAATCATCTTAAAATATTTCCTTTAGAAAATTGTGTTTCAAAGGTTCTTTTCAGATAAGGAAGTCCTTAATATTAAGTATCAAGTCCATTAAACGTCAATCTCCGCCATAACCACTGCACCCATCACCTGAACATCCTGAACAATCAAAAATTTCTTTCTGAATTTCCGAAACGGTGGTAAAAGGCTAATTCTTGGCAGTATAAGTTATTTCTTGCGGTATTTTTTTTAAATTAAAGGGCTACTAAACCTCCTTACCCAACCGCAATGATTTTAAAAAAGACCCTTTTAACCCTGGTTGTCTTCGGGTTTTTCGTTTTATCTGCTTCCGCTCAGGTAAGTTCCAAATTTGCGACTGCCAGAATTATCGAAGCTCCGGCCATCCGAACCTCAGCCATCCTGGTAGTCTATGAGACCGGAGAGAATGAAACCATCCCTTTAAATAAGCTTGAATCTTTCGTTAAAGAAGAGAAAGCGTATACCGCCATGATCGAAAACCAAAAGATCATTAATCAGTTTTTAGGAAAGATGGCAGCCAAGGGCTATGAAATAAAAAACATGACCACCACCGGCGATAGTTTTCAGTACACATTCCTTATCTTCGAAAAGAAACCATAACTCCTCCTTATGGTGCCGGAAGATCAAATTAGGATCCTTTATTTTGATATCCGGATCCTGCAGTTTAATCCTTTTTCCGAAAGTATGACATCCATACCCAGAAGCTTTGTCCGGTTATTTTTTACCATAATCATTTCCTGCTGCCTCAACCCACTGCAGGCTCAGTTTCTGTTGAAGACGCAGGAAGTTCGTTATGAAGGGAATACTGGTATAAGTATCATCAAAAGAACTGCGGATGGCGGCTTTATTACCGGCGGCACAATCGAAAAAAGTATCCTTCCGCCTGGTTCTTTGCACCAGGATTTTCAATTAACCAGGCGCAATGCCAAAGGCGCTATCACGTGGCAGCGATCTTATGGCGGACCTTTATTTGAAAGCCTTCAGGAAATTTTGGTGCTGGCCGACGGCGGATACCTGCTCTGCGGGGTTTTAAGCAACCGGGCTGCTGAGCCCTTTAAACTTTACGACCGGTATAAGCCAGGCCCGGGAAGCGTCGAATTCTTCGTGGTAAGAACAGATAAGAACGGGAAAAAACTTTGGGAAAAAACCATTGGAACTCCCGAAAATGACCTATACCGAGCTGCAACGGAGCTGCCGGATGGCGGCTTTTTGTTGGGTGGAAATACGCAGGAGCTTAAAGAAGAATATAAGAATGACCGGTTTTACAGCGGAAATGTCGCCAACGATACCTGGTCTACTTATCACATTTTCCGGTTAGATGCCGGGGGCAACCTTCTTTGGGAAGGCCGGTATGCCGGCAAAGAAGACGCCTCTTTTATGGATCTTGAAATTCTTCCCGACGGAGGCTTTTTTTTATTAGGCTGGAGCAATTCAGGGATCGGCGGAGACCGGACGGTAGCTAAATCGCCTAATTCTGATTTCTGGCTCCTGAAGGTTGATGCCAACGGCCGGAAGATCTGGGATAAAGCTTATCCAGGCGGTTATGCCGAAGAAATTACCCGGCTTGCCGACGGAAATTATTTGCTCTCCGGAAGCTTGAGCGTTATAAAAATAGACCCCGACGGAAACCCGATCTGGCAAAATAATTATGCTGAAAAGGGGATGTATAAAGAAAAAACCAGGAACATTCTTCCATTAAAAGACGGTAGTTTTTTGCTTGGAGGTTTATCAATTTCCGATAAAAGCTATAATGCCGCAATTCCCCAAAAGAAAAACAATGAAGACTTCGACTATTTTGTAATAAAAGCAGACCGTAACGGCAATAAATTGTGGTCGCAAAAGCTGGGAGGCAGCGGGAAGGAGGGGATCCAGCTAATGGAAGAAATAAAAGAGAATACTTATTTATTAGCCGGCACTACCACTTCAGATAAGGGGTATGATGTGGGGCTTCCTGCTATTGGCAGCTATGATCTATGGCTGCTCACCGTTAAAGAAAATCCGGAGCCGGCCATTTATGCGGAGCCAAAAGCCCGAACCATTTGTGCCGGGAATAGTTTTGTATTTCCGTTTAAGACCAACCAAACCTTCAGGCAGGATAATGTTTTTACCGCCCAGGTTTCCGACTCCTCCGGCAGTTTTTCCAACCCGCTGGAAATCGGGAAGCTTAAAGCCATTCAAGGGGATTCTATCAAAGTTACTTTGCCCGCCGGTATTCCTGCCGGCAAAAATTACCAGGTCCGGGTAAGGGCTTCTAACCCACTTATTACAGGAGCCGGGAACCAGGCCAAAATACACATTCTGAATTCTACCTTAAAGGCCGATCTGTTGAGTTTAGGGCCGGGGCACCTGGTGCTAAAACCAACAAAAGGGTTGCCCCCGTATTTTTTTACCGTGAATGACGGAAAGTTTATAGAAAATTCGGATAAGCGTGAGCTGAATTTTAACAATCTCGGACCGGGAAATCATACTTTTTCCATAAAGGATAAAGCCGGGTGTATTATAAATTTGCCCGTTTCCATTTTGCCCTTGAAGCAATGCGGGGAAGAAGTAAGTGGCGGAAATTCCCAATACGCCTTGATTCTGAACCAGCTTTTAAATACGGCCGGAACCGTTTCAATTCAATATAATTTTCCGGACGAACCGCTCAAACTGGAAGCATTTATCCACGGTATTGCGGTTGCTTCTACCGGAACTGCCGTATCCGGCACCGGGGTGTTGCAATTTGCGTTTGATCCTGCTGCCGGAGAAGATAAATGCTATATAAAAATATCCGGAAAGTCCACGGCGGCCAACTGGCAATACCGGATCATTTGTCCACAGGGCAATAAATAGGTTAACCTGTTTTCTTACCTGCAACATGAATTTATTTTTCCTTTAAAAATCTTTTTCCGGCGCTAAAAAAACCTTTTTTTACTTCCACTTTATGCCCTACCAACTGCTTTCCCTGGCCCGTTTCTATTTCATCATTTTCCTTGGTTTTTGTGGTAGCCGGGCCCTGGCCCAGACCGCCGAAATTGTTGAGGAAAATTTCTATGGCTTGCCTGGCGAAAACAAGTTAAGCCAGGCCATCCTGACGAAGGACAAGGGTTACCTGATCGGTTCTACCTGGTCCGGAAATTCGGATGCCTTTAAGACAGGGGTTTTTAGGGGAGGCAATGATTTTAGCGTTTTCAAAACAAATAAAAAGGGTAAACTGCTCTGGGCAAAAAGTTTTGGCAGCCAGTACAAAGACGATCTGGTTGCCATTTGCCAAACCGCGGATGGAGGTTATCTACTGGGCGGAACAAACGGCTGGGGCAATGAACAGCGAAGAGATTCTGTCCAGAATTTTACGGATGTAACCGATACCTATAAAGGCAGAAGAGATATCTGGATCGTTAAAATTGATTCCAAAGGAAAAAAGCAATGGGATAAACTCTTTGGAGGAATGTACAGGGATGAATTGGGGGCAATAGTGCCGCTTAAGAACGGGTTTCTCCTGGCAGGTTCTTCAGAGTCGGAAATTTCGGGAAATAAAAGTGAAAAGAGCAGAGGCGGTTTCGATTTCTGGGTTTTAAGAATAGACCTGAAAGGCCGCATTATCTGGCAAAGAACCCTGGGCGGCGATGGGGTGGATATGGCCCATACCGCAATTGCTACGCCGGATGGCGGCTTTTTGGTGGGGGGCATCTCTAACTCAAAAATAAGCGGCGACAAAACCCAGGCTTCCCACACCATTGTGAAGGGTGATTACAATTATTACAACCTGGGTTCTTATGAGAATTCGCCCCATGCCTACAACATCGGCTCAGACTTTTGGCTGGTTAAACTGAATGCCAAAGGTGACAAAGTGTGGGACCGGCGGTACGGCGGGCCGGCCGACGATAAGCTAAAGGCGATCTTAAAATTAAAAGATGGCAATTTTCTTCTTGGCGGTACCACCAGGTCCGGACCGGGGGGCGATAAATTAACCGGACAACGCGGCGGCGGCAGCTTTGTTTCGTCCTCAGATGAAGACTATTGGCTGGTTAAAATAAACAAAGAAGGATTGCAGTTATGGGAGAAAACCTTCGGAGGCAGCCGCGGCGATGATTTCCAGGCGGTGCTGGAAACCGCCGACGGAAACCTTTTAATAGGGGGTTATTCCTTTTCTGAAAATTCCGGCGATAAAACCGAATCGCACCGGGGTATGACCGTCTGGCTTTTGAAAACGGACCTTGACGGAACGAAGCTCTGGGATAAACAATTTATCGGTCCGCCCAATACGCATACGTACAAGCTCGATCTAATGGAACCAGCAAAAGGAAAGTATGTTTTCATCGGTTTTTCCGAAATCCGGACTAAGGCGCAGAAGCCTAAAAATATGACCATTTTTCAATCGGGAGCTAACTGGAATACCATAAATCCCAACTGGGTGGTAGAAGTAAAAGAGCTGGACCACCCGGTAATTTCCACCGGAAATGTTTTGCCGGCAATTTGCAACGACCAGCCATTCGAAGTTCCGTTTACGGCCCTGGGAAGTTTTAGAACCGGCAATGTTTTTTCTGCCCAGCTTTCTGATGTAAAAGGGGAATTCAATGATCAGGTAACCATCGGTATACTGGAAACTTCCGGTCAGGGTGTCCATAAAATAATGGCAACCATACCCAAAGGAGCAGCGCCCGGAAAGGAATATCGGGTACGAGTGGTATCTTCAGAACCAGCAATAATCGGTAAGGAAAATACTGAAACATTCGGGATCGGGGTCCATGCCATTCAGGTGGAAATTTCGCCGTGGATGAGCGCAAAAGGAGGGGTGAGCCCTTATGAATATTCGTTGGATGGCGGAGCGGCTGTGAGAACAAATTTAATCGAGCTGATAAAGTTTTCCGATCCGGGAAGGCATGAGGTAACGATTCGCGATTTCCGTAATTGCACCGTAAGCAGGACGTTCTGGAAGGGTGAAGGTAAAAGCCTGGATGAAATCGTCCGGGTAATTGGCGTACCAAACCTGATGACCTGGTTTGAGCTTCCGACGGTAGACCGGAATAGAATGGAACACCAGGGCGTTTTTATCGAATATGAATTTGAAGGTACCCCCGGTAAGGTAGAGGTTTATCACGATGGTTTACAAGCCAGTACCAGGGATGAAAAGAAAGCTAAAGGCCGGCTCTGGTTCAGCTATTCTTACCATGACCGAAACCGGGATTGTATAGTAGTGCTCCAGAATATGGAACCCGGCACCACCTGTACATTTAAGGTTAGGCTGGAGAATCAACGGGATAGAGACCGGGATTATGAACCGGATGAGGATTCGGAGGAAGAACCGGAGGATGAAAATTAAGCATATTGGTGTTTCTTAAATAAATTTGAATTGCATAGCCTTTTGTTTTAGTTGACGATTCAAAATTGGGAGACCAGTGCGCAGTCTTTCTGCGTAGGTGAAAATATTTTTTGTTAGATTTGAAAAAGAGGAAGTAGTTTATTTTATAAAGAAACTTAATAATATAATGTCTACTACATTAAAAATATTTAATCTTCAAACAATCAAAATTTGTTGTGGCTTAAACTAATCAATTCCGATTTATAGTGAATGCTTAGCAGGCTTTAAAAAATACAAAGTCCGCAGGGTAAAGGAAATAGCAATTATTTGGGACGCTAGTCTATTATTGATCCCGCAAGCTTCCGTGCCGTAATACGTGGTACCTATTCCAACCGGTTCATTTACCATATATTCATTTATTTGAAAGTCTATGGTTTCACCATCCATAGCGGTGAACGTTAATTTTAATGATCTTAAATAATACTTATTTAAAAGTCCTTCAAGTAAATTTGTATCTGCAACTGAATTAAATTTTGCTGAACCAATAAACGCTCCATCCAAATTATAATATTTTATTTCTTTAAAGGTTGAATCATTCTCCAGGGCAGTTATCTCAAATTTTCCATAAGGTACCTCATGCACAGAAATTTCATTTGAAGTACAATTCAGGATGAAAGGAGTTCCTCGTCTGCCTGTTCCGCAACCACCCACATAGTAACTAAATGCTACCAGGCCCTGTTTGTAATGCTTATAAAGTTTTCTCAAGCCATACCTGTTAATTTTATCGTTAGAAATAACCTCAAACTTTACAAGATCTTCCGCAAATTTGCTTTTGATCAAATTATGGGCTTTGTAGAATAAACTGGGCCCGCCCTCATTAATGAACCGGATCTCATAGTTCTGGAAATGGTTTAAAGTATCCCGGAAAGGTATTATTTCAGCAAGGGTTTCTCCTTTTAGGTTTTTCAGTTTAAACTGGGAATAATTAGCCTTATATTTTAGATTAAAATCAATATTGGCGGGTGAAGATTCTGATTCAATAATGGCGTAAGGTTTACCATCCACTTCGATCCGGCTGTTTTTTACTTTAACTTTTTGACTATAGCCGGTAACTGATAAAGAAAGTCCCAACAACAAAAATAAATACTTTTGAAAGCCCATAGCCAATTGATAATCAATACCTGAATATACTAAATTTAGCGATTAAAAAAGCTTTATCTTCTTATAATTACCTGACGGATAGCAAGTGCCCAATTACTTTTTACCTTTCCTGGAAAATCCTCCGATATAATTTATTAATTTAACGGACGTTAAAGGAGCATGAAAATCGCATTAGGTAAGCATGAAAAGTAGCGGGGTTAAACTTATGGTCCTTACCTGGGTTTTGCTTTTTGGAAGCCTGGCGGTTAAAGCCCAGGAAGTAAAGGTTATTAAATTTAAAGAGCTGGAAGCACTCCGGAACAATCCTTCGGATACGTTGTACGTGGTTAATTTCTGGGCGACCTGGTGTAAACCCTGCATAAAGGAATTGCCTTTTTTCGAGGCGGCCCAAACGAAATATAAGAACCAGCCGGTTAAAGTAATCCTGGTGAGCATGGATTCCAAAGTGGACCTGAATACCAAGGTAATTCCGTTTGTAAAAAAGCGAAACCTGAAAACCAAACTGTATTTACTGGACGAACCAGATGCGAATTCCTGGATAGATAAGATAGAACCTAAATGGTCCGGGGCTATTCCGGCTACCATCTTTTTCAATAACCGCCGGCAGGTTTATTATTTTGTAGAAAAGGAATTACATGAACCGGAATTGTTTGATCTGATAGAAAAATTTAATGCTAAAAAATAAAACAGAAACTATGAGAAAAATATCCTTATCCTTAATTTACATGGTCTGCTTTGCATTAGTAGGTTTATTTATGGCCGCCAAACCAGCCGACAACGAAGGCTATAAAGTAGGCGATACGGCTACCGATTTTAAGCTTAAAAATGTGGACGGTAAAATGGTAGCGCTGGCCGATAATAAAAAAGCAAAAGGCTTTATTATTACGTTTACCTGCAATACCTGCCCGTATTCGGTAGCTTACGAAGACCGGATCATTGCGCTGCAAAAGAAGTATGAACCCCAGGGTTATCCGGTAGTGGCCATTAATCCGAATGATGTAACGGTGTCGCCGAAAGATTCTTATAACGACATGCAGAAACGGGCCAAAGAGAAGAAATTTAATTTTCCTTACCTTCACGACGAAACCCAGGCAATTACCAAAACCTACGGTGCCACCCGCACCCCGCACATGTACGTGGTGCAAAAGCAAACTGACGGCAGCTTTAAAGTAGTTTATATTGGCGCCATCGATGATAATTCGCGCGAACCGAAGAGCGTCCAAAAGAAATACTTAGAAACTGCCTTAGACGAATTAATTGCCGGAAAGGAAGTCAGCCAACCGGCAACCAAAGCTATTGGCTGCACCATTAAATGGAAACAAAGCTAAAGTTTAAAGTAAAATTAAAGGGAAGGGAAGCCTGATTAAGGGCTTCCCTTTTTTGTTTAAAAGTGCCCAATGCGCCGCAATAATTGAATCAAGCTGCGATTATAAATTACCTAACCAGACCAGGTGATTTCTGTGAGGTAAAATTTAAAATTATGAAACATGGAAAACCGGATCTCTGATCGGATCTGTGTTGATCCGGCCTTAATTAACTAAAACTACTACAGGTAGCGGTAGGGCCGTTTCATTCTGTTTTTTGATTATCCCCTTGAGGGAATTACAGGGGTGTAAACACTTTATTTGATAAAAATCTGCAGGTGTAAACACCCCTCCGTGAGCTTCGCTCGCAAGTCCAAACTCCCGTTTGGTTTGTCCTCAAGGGGAGAATCACCTGGAATAAAACGACCCCGCCCTTAAGGTGAGAGTCAGCAAGAATGAAACGACCCTGCAGGTAGCGGGGTAATTAATAATTTCTATGGTGAAGGAAAAGCACATTTTAAATTTCAGAAGTGCTTTCTTTATGAATTTCAGTTAACAAAATTTATATTGCTTAAAGTTATAGGTTTCCATATTATTAATACTTCCAATCCACGGTTGAAGATTAACATTTTCTTTATGGGTATTGCTGAAATTATAATTGGCCTTTTATGAAAGTAATTTTCAGAATTTTAAGTGCAGCAATTTTGCCGCTGTTTTTGGTTTTTGTTTCCTGTAAAGAAGAATCGCAACCGGCCCCAATTCCGGTAGCTGCCTTTACTCAAAACCGGGACTTTATTGAGCGAAATGAATCGATCACCTTTACCAATACCAGTTCCAATGCAACCCGGTACGAATGGGATTTTGGCAATGGATTAACTTCTACTTTAGCGAATCCTACGGTTACTTTTCCGAATCCCCGGTATTTCCGGGTAAAGTTAAAGGTTTACAACGCCGACGGTAAATCCGATACTACCTCAACCTTAATAAGAGTAGGGATTTACCGGATCTTAGAAAAGATCAAGTTTCATGGCCTGAATTTTCAGGATATTTATGGTAACCCCTGGGATGCCGATGGTAGCGGACCGGATATCTGGATGCAGGTAAACCCAAGCCAAACAACCTCAACTTTTTTGAACATTAGCCCTGGCAGTTTGCCTTTAGAATGGGTGTATGGAGGAACAGGAGGAATTCCCTTAGATGACCGGCCGAATACCTATACTTTATTTGAAACCGATAATTATGCGAAACCCGATAGGGTAATGGCCCAATGGACGGTAAACCCAGGTACGCTTGGAACAAAAGACTATACTACCGGGAAAGGTTCGTTTACTTTAGTTGACAATCAAAACCTGAACCGGGTGCAGTTCTTTTTTCAGGTATATTAAGTTGACCACCTGGATTACTTAGAAGATTTTACCCTCTGGTAATAGCAGGAATTCCGGCTGTTAAGTCAAGTAACTAGAAGTTATCTCAAAAATAGTTGTCATGTTGAGCGTTAGCGAAACAACTTGTTTGATTTTGGCAATACTCTTCGTTCTGGGTTTTCTACTGGCCTGCTGATAAGGTCCTTCAGAGCTACGCTCGCAATCTTCGCACTCCCGTGCTCAATTGTGCTCAGGATGACAGGTGTATTTTTGAGATAACTTTAGCAAAGTATATAACTTCTAAAGGATAATTATAAAGGGTTCCAGTTAAAGTAAACCATTAGCCCTGCCAGTCATAAACCGATTTAAATAAGGGGCCGTTTTACTTATTTTGTTTTGAGCAAGGGCTTCAGGTGGTCCCTGCGCTATTACTTTTCCGCCTTCTTCGCCGGCGCCCGGCCCAATATCAATAACCCAATCGCTGCCGGCAATTACCCGCATATCGTGCTCCACCACAATTACGGTGTTGCCGGCTTCTACCAAACCTTCTAGTTGCACCATCAGTTTTTCTACATCGGAAGGGTGCAGGCCCGTGGTGGGTTCATCTAGAATATAAAGGGAATGCCCTTTGCTGCGTTGCAATTCGGTGGCCAGTTTAATACGTTGTGCTTCGCCGCCGGAAAGCTCCGTGGCGGGTTGGCCCAGCCGTAAATAACCCAGACCTACTTCCAGCAAAACCTAAGGGCCCGTTGATGGGGTTCGTCCTCAAAAAATTCCCATGCTTCATCAACCGTCAAACCCAATACTTGGGCAATATTTTTTCCTTTATATTATTCCAATGTTTTACCATTGTAGCGGGTGCCGTCGCAATAGGGCAGGGCGCATACACGCTGGGCAGAAAAAGAAGTTCCACCATTACAAAACCTTCCCCTTCGCAATTGCTCGCAACGCCCTTTACCCACATTAAACGAAAAGCGGCCGGCATCGTACTGTCGTTGACTTGGCCATTTTGGTGGCCGCAAATAATTTACGTACGGCATCAAACAAGCCGGTGTAAGTTGCCAGGTTGGACCGGGGTGTGCGGCCAATGGGTTTTTGATCTACCCGTACCATTCTTTTAATGCCTTCCATGCCGCCGGTGATCCTTCCATCTACCGGCGCTGCCACTTCCTGCTGTAGCGGGTCTTCCTTCTTCTTCTTCTGCCGGCAATTCATGACCTAAATGTGCCGCCACCAGCTCTACCAACACCTGGCTTACCAGACTTGATTTTCCCGAGCCCGAAACACCCGTTACAGCAGTTAAAACACCCAATGGAAATTGACGCATCAAGGTTGTGCAGGTTGTTACGGTTGACACCACTTACACGTTAGCCAGCCTTTAGGTTGGCGATAGGCGGGTTGTAAAAAAGGTGTTTGTCCGGAAACAGGTATTCTTTAGTGCGGGAATGGGCTGCTTTTTTCAAGCCCTCGTATAGGACCACTGTATAAAATTTCGCCGCCTTTTTCGCCGGCAGCCGGGCCTACATCCACAATCCAGTCGGCATGATGAATCACATCCATTTCGTGCTCGACCACAAATAAGGAATTGCCCGAAGCTTTTAATTTACCAAGGGCCCGCAATAAGGGCTTCTGTATCGGCAGGATGCAAGCCGGCGGAAGGTTCATCAAGCACATACACCACACCAAACAAATTACAATGCACTTGCGTGGCCAGGCGCAAGCCGCTGTAGTTCACCGGGCGATAAGGTAGGTGTACTGCGTTCGAGCGATCAGATAACCCAGACCCAGGTCCAGCAAAACGTTTAACCGGGCTGACCAGGTCTTCTGCAATGCGTTGGGTGGCCATCGCTTTTTCCCCATGGTCTTTTCCAGTCTTATCAAGCCATCGGCCTTGCCTTCTGCATAGGGTGTCAAACAATTGCGGCCAGCCTTTCAAAGGCAGCCGCGAAATTTCAGTAATATCAAGCCCGAAAATTTAATGGAAAGGATTCGCGCGCAAGCGTTTGCCGTTGCACAGGGACGGGCACTGTACTGATCATGAACTGCGCTACCCTTTTTTTCATGAGCGCACTTTGGGTATTGGCAAACGTATGCAATACGTAACGCCGCGCACCGGTAAAGGTGCCCATATAACCGGTGCGTCATTTTCCGTTTTAAGGCCTGCGTTACTTCTGCTTTTGTAAAACCCGGATAAACAGGTACCATCGGTGTTTCGTCGGTAAAAAGAATCCAGTCACGGTCTTTTTTGGACAGTTCCCGCCAGGGCACATCCACATCATAACCCATGGTTGATAAGAATGTCGCGCAGGTTTTGACCCCCCAGGCAGTCGGCCAGGCGGCAATGGCCCGTTCCCGAATGGTAAGCGAATCGTCGGGCACCATGGATTTTTCGGTAACCTCGTACATCTTGCCCAGGCCGTGGCATTGCGGGCAGGCGCCTTCCGGTGTGTTGGGCGAAAAAGCTTCCGCATAAATAATGGATTGGCCTTTGGGATAATCGCCGGCACGCGAATACAGCATGCGCAGCAGATTAGAAATGGTGGTAACCGACCCACCGAAGAACGCGTGGAGGTACCGCCCCGTTGCTGCTGCAAGGCTACTGCGGGCGGCAGGCCTTCAATTCATCTACCACCGGCACCGGCATCTGGTGAAACAAGCCGGCGGGCATAGGGCGAAACCGATTCCAGGTAACGGCGCTGCGCTTCGGCATACAACGTACCAAACGCCAGCGACGATTTTCCCGATCCCGAAACTCCCGTAAACACCACCAACGCATCGCGGGGAATATCCAAACTACATTTTTAAGGTTGTGCTCCCGGGCGCCCCGCACATGCACAAAACCGCTGAAGTTCTGGTTACCGGAATTATCCTTATTATCTTTCATTCGGTTAAATATTCGTTTGCTTTATTTTTTCCTGACCGGGTAATTGCCAATGCTGCCGGCACAACAGCCCGTTTTTACTGGAAATGAAGCTAAATGTTTTAACGGGTTTTTAAGGGTAAATCCATACCGTTTTCTATCCGGAATTTTAAAGAGAATTACCACCAATCTCAATCAGGCCGGTCATGCTTTGCAAAAACATCAGGTTATTTAAACCAAAAACTGAAAGATGCCATAAAAACGGTAGTAATTTTCCGGAAAAACTAAAAAAACAGAAGCCGTTTTACCGGAAAAATCTAAATTCCGGAATCCTATTTTCCTGAAATTGAGTATACCTAGTTTCAAACGATGTAGAACTTTTTAACTCATTTTTATGGAAGCGACCTGCAATCACTGTAACCATTGGGAACAAGACCCTGACAAAATTCAGATCAAAGTAGAGAATTCCGCTTTTGGCGTTTGCGATGAATTAACCGGCCGGCACGCCATGGACCCGGAATATGTGCTGCCATTGGTGCATGAAGCCAGTAAAGCAGATTCTACTCCACAGCAATTCGAGATGATAACGGGAGCTGGCTTTGGCTGTAACCATTTCAGCGAACGGAGAAGCTGGATTCAGTAATTGCCGGCGTTTACCTTTCCGGACATAATCCAAAAAAGCCTCTGCCTTAATTAAGGCAGAGGCTTTTTAATTGTAGGCCTGGTAAAAATCAGAAACCGGAGAGATCATTTCTTTTTATTGCCTTTCCGGTTTTTAAAGGCTTTCTCTTTTTCGCGGGTACTTTTTAATAATTCAAATTCCTCTTTCGGCAACCGCTCAGAATAATTCATTTCTATTAAGATCCGGATATTTTCTTCCGGATCTATCACGGTATTCAGCCATAATTCTTTGTTGGGGTTAAGCACGTAATCGTCGCCTACCTTATCGTAAACTTTAAATTCAAATTCCCCTTCCGGTTGCTTTTTGGAAGTGTCCACCGCCAGGCAATCGCCGGTAAGCAGGAGCGGCGTTTCCAGCAGATCAATATAATCGAATTCCTGGAAATACCGGCCATCTTTTTTGCTGGTCAGGTATTCTATCGCATCGATCTGAATTTCGATTGCCTTGTTCCGGGGATCCGGTTTATTTTTGATCTGAAGAATATTTCCGGTTAAGCGCATGGTCTTTTTTACAAAGCTACGGCTTTTAATTTAAGATTTTCAAACGGCAAAGCAGGCGTTAAAATTTGGAAAGCTGTTAACTAAAAATGGTGAAGAATTGCTTCCACACCGTTTTCCCGGATAAGTTACTGAATGCCATTGTAAACGATTATACATGCCGGCTGCCCGGATTTTCGTTATTTTTTTTTTGAAGGGTGCTGGCATTGGGCTGGTTATTGGGGAATTCCTTTTCAGAACATTATGCACTGCTCCTGGGAAAATTTCCGGAGAAAATATATTTCAAAGCGGCAGACTGAAATTTTGAAAAATAAAAAAAGCACCCGGATAAGGAATGCCTTTTTTATTACCAATTTGGTTTTAAATTATCAATTATATCTTCCGCGGCGTTGCGGGTCTTCCAGGAAAAGTTGCAGGAAAATCTTCTGATCGGTTATGTCAGACCGCTGGTCCGGGAAATCTTTTAATTTGCGGTTAGTAGAATATCCAAAACGTTCGTAGCCAAGGCTTAAATTTTTGAAGATCCTTACCGTTATTCGGGGCCGGATAATACCAATGGAGTTTGTTCCTTCCAGCCCTTCGAAAGTGCTAAGCCAAAAATGGTGGTAGACCAAAGCAGCAGAAAGGTATTTACTTAAGCTCAGGGTTGTTTCAAATTTGCCCTGCACGCCCTTGGCAAAAACATACGCCCGCAGGCCTACAGAATCGGGGGCAAAACGGGTGCTGTTTCCGGCCAACGGAATAATTCCTAAATGCGCATTGGTATAAAGATTTATTTGTTTGCTTAACGGTAATTTGGTTATTACCCCACCGCCGAAACTTAAAGCCCCCAGGTCAAAATTTCGGGTATTCCAGTAGTCATAATAATGGAAGATCCCGGTATGAATGGCTAATTTTCCTACCTGGTGGTTCCGGCTGAAAATGTTGCCGTAGCCGGTAATATTATTTACCAGACCACTGAGCGTATCGCTGCCCTGGCTTAATTCCACCCGCAGGCGGAAGAGATCGAATGGTTTGCGTTTGCGGTCTTCAAAAGGATTACCGTAATCGAGCTGGGCGTTAAACATGGCCCGGTTACTACCAGGCCCTAAAACATCCTTTTGTTCTTCATTTTCCCGGTGTACCCCGGCAAACAAGGTAATGTTTATCGGTTCTTTCTGGTAAACTTCTTTATTGGTTATTGCTGACGTTTTTCCCTGGAGCAGGCGGTTTATGCCCCGCACCGGATTAACCAGACCGGCAGATAGTTCCCGGATAAAACGCTCCCGGCCCTGGGTGCGGTCGTCCAGAATATTGGAACTTATGCGGTAGAGGATCTCACCCAGAGCAATGCCATTGAGCGGCGTGTAGATCATATCGTTATAGGAAGGAAGGGTGTTTTCGCCGAAATATTCCCAGGTTACGCTACCGGCCAACGCAAAAGGGGCGGATTGCCAGAAATTATAACCCTGGGCCCGGGCGGCATTAAAATAAAGGGTTCCCTGGTACGGATGCCCAATAAAGTTAATTCCGAAATCATCGGTATCCCATTCCGGTTCGCTTTTCAGATTGGTTTTCCAGGTATCAAGGCTTACGTACCCGTAATCGGCTTTGGCTATGTAGCGGTTATAACCCATAAATATGGCATTAACTCCCAAAACCTGCAATGCTGGTTTCCAGAGGGGTTGCCGCTTATTGTATTCCGGGTCGTCGTTCAGCAGGTCGCCGTATTTATTGAAGCGGGTAGAATCCAGCAGCTCCGCGTTAACCGGTTCATTGCCCAGCGAATCGGAAAAGAGTTTTTCTTTACGGGCTTTGATTTTTTCGATTTGCTGTTCCCGGGTGCCTTTGCCTGGCTTAACCGTTTCCGGGGTAGTAATAACCTGGGCCGAAGCCTGAACTAATCCCCAAAGGAAAAAAATAAGGGTGTAGAAATATTTCATGCGAAGTTTTAAAACTGCAATGCAACCATGATCCGGTTACCTGATAAACCAATTTAAAAGGCATTGCAGTATAAAATGGCTCATACGGATAAATACAGATAAGGGTGTTATTTCACCGGAGGGAAGTGCTTTTAAATAAAAATGAAATGAGGAAAAAAAAGGAAAAAGTAATAATACCTGGGATTTAAAATATCCCGCCGGCAGAAAAATGGTAGGCTCTGAAGGCAAAAAACTACCTGGCTTCCGGCAGTTGTTCAAGGAATTCTGCGGAAAAACTAAAGTTATTAAGTTGTGGCTTTAGGGCAATTCCTGAAAAATTTAAAAAAAACAGCAGGCGGTTAATTGTGTTCAAAAGTGATCTCTGATTTAAGCATATCAAACACCTTTTCCGCCAACTCCATGGCATCAGATTCCGGCACGAAATCCAGGAGGTGGTACATATCGTTAAAATTCCAGTAACCCTTAATATTTTTGCTATAGATCTTTTCTACCTCCTTTAATTTTCTTTCGATGGCTTTCATATCAGCCTTTAAGCGTTGGCCAGGCAAATACACCAGGTGAATGATACTGGCCCCAATGCTGATCTTTTCGCCTTTTACTAAAACCACTACATACGGGATCTGGAGTTCTTTGCAGGTATTCCGCCATTCGCGGCTTTTCTGCAATTCCTCTTCATTTCCTTCAGTAACTTTAATAAACTTATGCATATTGTTCCTCTCAATTTACTGCCAGTTTATAAAAGGATTGCCGGGGAAAATAGTTCTGGCAAAACGGTTAAACTGGAAACTTCCTTAATGTTGGTTTCCGGCCTGCTTTTTAACGGGAGCGGCCAGCCGTAAAGTTACTAAATGATCCGGAAATTTAAGAGAAACAAATACGGTGTTTTATATATTTAATTTTAAGGATTAAACCAGAAACCTATCTATTGTGAACATCTGGCTTAAAAGTAGTTGCCTCGAAACAAACGACTAATTTTCTTTCTCCAGAACCGAAAGAATGTTGCCGGCCGGGTCTTTAAACCAGGCAATATGCGGACCGCCGCCGCGGAAAATTCCGTCTGCATCGGTTTTAAGGTCCGGAAAGTTGTAATGTTCAAAAGTTACTGATTTTTCTTTAAGGTGTTTTATTGTTTTTTCCAGGTCTTCCACCGGGAAATTAAGCACGGTAAAGGTTGCAGCCTGGTGGTCGGCTTTCGGGTAGAGCATTACCTTATTGCCATTGCTTAACTGAAGCGTCAGGATCTGCATTTCGGGGTCTTCGGAAACATTAAGACCTAGTACTTCAGCATAAAATTGCCTGGCTTTTTGCAGATCGTTTACAGAAAAGCCACTGAAGGCGGGGGAGTTTTTTAACATATTGCAGTTTTTTTAAATTTAACAATTATCCGAAAGCTATTATTCGTCCTTTAAAACTTCGGCATAAAAACCTGATTGCTTTACCAGGTTTATAAGCAATCCGGAACAAACAGCGCCATGCAGGGCTTTCACCCGCAGGATTCTGTCGCAATCATCCAGATCGAAATTAGCCCGGTAATGATGCCATGTTTTATGGATCTGCTCCAATAGTTTCCGGGCATGGTCGGGGTGGTTTACGTTGGTTTTAAAAACTTCTACCATACCCTTTTCTTTGTTAAAATTAAATTCGTTTTTGGAGGCATTTGCCTAAGCTACGCTAAATTTGAGTTTTCCGAAGCAGGTTTAGCAGTGAAGGGCAGCTTAATTATTTGCAGTTTGGGTAGTTGCTGCCGGTTGGTTCATGGCACTCATATCCATGTAGGCCACTTCCCATAAATGGCCATCCAGGTCCTGGTAGCCCCAGCCGTACATCCAGCCGTGGTCCTGTTTCGGGTTGGGGGCGGTTCCGCCGGCCGCCACGGCTTTGTTTACCAGGTCATCAACTTTTTCCCGGCTTTCCGCCGAAAGACAAAGCAATACTTCCGTAGTTTTGGTAGCATCGGCAACAGGCTTTTTAGTGAAGGTTTGAAAGAATTCTTCCACCAGCAACATGGCATAAATATGTTCGCTGATCACCATGCAGGCACCCTGTTCGTTAGTGAAATCCGGGTTGAAGGTATAGCCAAGTTTGGTGAAAAAACCGATTGACCGGTTAAGGTCTTTAACCGGGAGATTAACAAAGATCTGCGTTTCCATTTTATTTAAAGTTTAGAGTTTTAATTAATTTTTTTTAGGAGTTTTTTGATTTAAAAACCTACCGTTTCTAAAGCAGAATTGCTATTACATGGTTCGGGAAGTCGTTAATTCCGGTGTATTCTCCAGTTGAGTTTTCAGGTTTGCCAGGCTTATTTCCAGATCTTTACCCAGCAGGTTATCCATGAAAAGGTGCATCAGGTTCAAAGGGTATGGGTTGCCGCCAGTCATGCCCCATTTTACTTTTGTCTGGTTTTCAGCTACTGTTTCGGTGGTGAAAGGGGTATAGGCAATGCCGGCAAACGGCCGTTTGAACCGAATCTCCAGGTCTATCTTTTTGCCTTCCTCAATGTTTATAATTTCCTGTTCGCCTTCGCCGGCCTGGCTGTTACCGTTCCAGCCGTACACGAAACCAACCGCGCCGTCGGTACCCCGGTAAGACTTTTGCATGTTCGGATCGGCCATTACCCATTTATTAAATTGGTCCTGATTTTTCAGGTGTTTCAGGTAGGAAAAAACTTCGGCTTTGGGCCGGTTAATGGTTATTTCCCGCTCCAACGTGTATTGCTTCCTCACGAAAAGAGCCAGCAGCAATACCAGGGCCACCAGGCCAACCAATGTTAAAACAATTATTTTCAGCATTTTCATTCTTTTTAAATTGCGTTACAAGTTATTTAAAATCGGAAAAGGGAAAGTTAAATTCCGGTAAACATATCCTTAAATTGATTCGGCTAATTCCTTTACTTTTTGCAAAGCCTTATCCCAGGCAGCCGACATGGAATCAAAATATTTTTCCGACATATCCGACCGGATTTCCAGCTGGGTTTTACCGTCAGTTTCGATAAGCCGGTAGGTTTCCTGCCAGCCGTTTACTGCCTTGGCACCTTCACTATCGTAATCTTCTTTTCCGTCCGTAACCACCCCGTTATATTTTATGGACAGGAAATCTTCCGGCGAATTTTCTTCGATCCGGCCGATTATCCCGTTGCCGGAATCATCGGTAAAAACGGCTTTGGTTCCTGTCTGCCAGGTGGTATCGGCTTTAGAGCCTTTGCTGAAAGCTTCGTACCATTGGCGGGTGTACTGATCCTGCTGTAGCACCTCCCAAACGTTGGCCTTCGGGGCTTGGATTTCAATTGTTTTTTCGATGGTCTTAACTTCGTTCTTCATGGTTTCTGAATTTAAATTTTCTGATTTATTTTCTTTTATTAGTTGCAGGATTTCGGTTTGCCAGGTCGCAGGATCATTATTTGTTTCCGGGCCTAAAACATAAGATTCTGTTCGGGGACCGGTTAACTGGAGTTGGTTTATTTTCGCCCATTTTTCGAAAGCTGCATGCGCCTGGGGCAAACCGGTATAATTGCCGGTAAAAGTTTGTACAGCATACCGGCCGGCCGGCAGAATTTCCGCGGTAAATTCTTTCTCAACCGGAATTGCCTTTTTAACCGGAACGCCCACGTGCACCTGGATCAGTTTATCTTTAAGATCGAAGTACCGGAAAAATAAAGGGCCGGCCGGTTCGGTATTTTTTCCTTTAAGCCACTGGTAAATTTGCGGAATAAAGGGCGGCAGTTTTTCCGGAATTTCTGGCATGGCAATCCGGGCGCTGAGCGCTATGTAAGGTTGTTCGGCCCGGTATTCTATTTTGGGTTCAGGTAGCATGGCAGTTACAGGTTTATAGGTTTAAGGTTCTGTACAAATTTACGCGGTTCCGGAGCCTTCTATCGGGTGCAATTCCGGCAACTTTGGGGTTGATTGCGACAATAATTCTGGTTAGTTTTGAAAACAGCAAAAATGGTAGGGCAAATACCTTAAAAAGTAAAGCCTGCTGCCGTTAATAGCTTAATGTTTTTGATTTAAGTTTTGAATGAAACCAGATCCGGATTATATGAAAACCATTTCCATACTGGTACCCAAAGGGGCCATTTTAGGCAGCCTGGAAGGGCCGCGTCAGGTTTTTACCGAAGTAAATAAATTTCTGCAGAGCATTGGCAAACCAGCCATGTTTAAGGTACAATTAGCCGGGTTATCTAAAGAAGTTCCGGTAGCAGGAGGAAAGTACACCGTTTTCCCGGATGTGCTACTTTCAGAGCTCAAACAAACCGACCTGATCATTATTCCGGCGCTGGATGGAGACCTGGGAAAACTGATCGAAGAAAACCACGCTTTTATTCCCTGGATACAGGAGCAGCATAAAAATGGGGCAGAGGTAGCCAGCTTGTGCGTGGGCGCTTTTATGCTGGCCGCTACCGGTTTGATAGACGGTAAAAAAATAGCAACCCATTGGATGGCGGCGAACGATTTCAGGAAAATGTTCCCGAAAGTAGAACTGGTTGAGGATAAAATAATAACCGATGAAAATGGCATTTATTCCAGCGGCGGCGCTTTCTCTTACCTGAACCTGGTGCTTTACCTTATTGAAAAATACGCCGGCCGCGATATTGCTATTTTTATGGCCAAAGCTTTTCAGATCGATATCGAACGCCGGAGCCAATCGCCGTTTGCCATCTTTACGGGCCAAAAGAATCACGAAGACCTACTGATCAGAACGGCCCAGGAATTCATTGAAAAAAATTACCAGGATAGGATAACGGTAGATCAGCTGGCCGATTCCTTAGCCCTGAGCCGCCGTAACCTGGAACGCCGTTTTAAAAAAGCCACCTCCAACTCCATTGCCGAATACATTCAGCGGGTAAAAATAGAGGCCGCCAAAATGAGCCTGGAATCTACCCGCGAAAACGTAAACGAAGTGATGTACAACGTTGGCTACACCGATACCAAAGCATTCCGGACCACCTTTAAACGCATTACCGGGCTTTCGCCGGTGCAATACCGCAATAAATTTAACCCGGTGCTGGAAGTGGTAGCTTAAGTTTCAATAATCGGGAGTATTAAAGCCCCGGAAACCGCCTGTTAAGGTCGGCTTTCCGGGGCTTTTTTAAATTTTTTTCGTTAACTGCTTTATTGAATTCATGAACAGGATGAAATTTTTCACAGCTATTTAAACTGCGGAATTCCTGTAAATTTTAACTTAACAAAGGTGGCACGCTTTCGATTTTTGAGGCATTTTTTTGGTAGATTCTTTCGGTTTTAACAAATCAGTATTAATACCTAAATACCGGATGCTAAAACTGGTAACCGCAACTCTCCGCCAATTTATAAGTATTATCTCCGTCGCCATTTTAATTATTGTTTTACGTTTCAAAATAATTGTTTAACAAAATGGCTTTTGGGAAAAATATTTTCTAACCATAACTTAAAATCTAAAAGCTTATGTTAGCAACCAATTACCGGGGTATTCGCCGGATTCGCGTTAGTGAAAAACCAATGCCCGAAATTAAACATCCCGAAGATGCTATTGTACGGGTTTTGCGCTCTTGTATTTGCGGTTCCGACCTGCACCTTTACAACGGCAATGTTCCTGATACCCGGGTGGGAACAACTTTCGGCCATGAATTTATTGGAGAAGTAGTAGAGCTTGGTTCGGAAGTTACCAAACTGAAGATCGGCGATAAGGTAATTGTACCTTTTAATATTTCCTGCGGGAAATGCCATTTCTGCCGGCAGGGTTTATTCGGAAATTGCCACGAATCGAATCCGGAAGCCACGGCGGTGGGCGGTATTTTCGGGTATTCGCATACGGCTGGCGGTTACGACGGTGGTCAGGCTGAATATGCCCGGGTGCCTTACGCCAACGTAGGTCCAACCATCATTCCGGAAGGAATGGACCTTGACGATGCTGTGCTTTTGACCGACGTGGTACCAACCGGCTACCAGGCAGCCGAAATGGGCGGCATTCAGAAAGGCGATACGGTGGTTGTATTTGGGGCCGGCCCGATCGGGATCATGGCGGCGCGCTGCTCCTGGCTTTTTGGCGCCGGCCGCGTTATTATCATCGATAAGTTAGATTACCGCCTGGAATTCGCAAAAAATTATGCCAGCTGCGAAGCGTATAATTACGAAAAGGATATGGACGATCCGGTGGTTTTCATTAAGAAAATTACCGACTGGATGGGTGCCGACGTGGTAATTGATGCCGTAGGAGCAGAGGCAACAGGTAATGCCTTACAATCCATTACCGGCCGGAAATTACTGATCCAGGCCGGTTCGGCTACGGCGCTGCACTGGGCAATCAATTCCGTGAAAAAAGGCGGTATTGTTTCTATTGTGGGCGTTTACGGACCTACCGATAATCTCGTACCGATTGGTAACGTGCTGAACAAAGGTTTAACCATTAGGGCCAACCAGGCCGCCGTAAAACGCCATTTGCCGCGCCTGATCGAACACATACAGAACGGCATCCTGAATCCGAAAGCGCTGATCACGCACCGCGTACCGCTGGAAGAAGCAGCCGATGCTTACCGGATCTTTTCCGATAAACTGGACAATTGCATTAAACCCGTACTTATACCTTAACCGCCAGATAATAAAGCTAAATTTTTATGGAAAACTCACCAAAAGATTATTCGCATATAAAAGGTTGGGGCATTGATGCTGATCCTAAAAATGACCCGACGTACCCTATGAAAAACCGGCTGGACCTGGAGCAAACCGGTCTAAGCTGGGAAAGACCAACCCTGCAACCCGAAACCGTAGAAATTCTTCATTCTATTGAGCGGCCAAATCTAACTGCCGTTTTCGGAACTACTTCCCCGCCTTCGGGCTTAAGCGGCATGATCAGGCGGCTGGCTTTTACCAAAAGCGAAAACCAATACGCCCACTGGCTGCCACTGGTTTTGGCCGACCGGGTAAACGTGGTAGAAGGTATAATTGAAGACATTGCCCACGGCATTTTTCCGAATATCCTGGCTGAAAAAGGTTATAAAGGAAAATTCAAGCACGATAAAGCGGCAGCTATTTACCGCATTGCCATGGGCACCCTTTTAACGGTTGGCGCCATAGTACTTTTAACAGGTGCCGGAAAATCTAAAAAGAAAAAGAAGAACCGGGGTTATTAAAATCCTGGTTTGTTTAAACTAAAACCTGCGGAAAAAGCATCTCAGCTATTTCCGCAGGTTTTTTCGCGTTTATCCCTACCATTTTCTGAATTGTCTTTTATTGATCAAGCAATTAATTTACGGATTTCTGTACCTGCTTATTTTTTGGTAATTTCTTCTTCCATAGCAATTACTTCCGGCGCAACCGGGGCGGCCAGCGCAGCGGCCATATCCGGAGCTTCGATCTGCTGATTAACCTGGCGGGCTTCCTGCACCAGTGCTTTAAAGAGCTTCCGGTGGGTAGGGCTTTGCGGCAGGTATTCCGGGTGCCACTGGATCCCGATCATAAAATCCATGCCGGTATGTTCTATTCCCTGCACGATCTGATTATCTTCCTGCGCCACAATTTCTATACCTTCCCCGGGATTATTGACGGCTTGGTTGTGTAGCGCATTTACCAGTAAATTTTGAGTTTCCAGTACTTTTTCCAGTTTACTTCCCGCTTTAATAGTCACTTTTTTAACCGGTAGCGTACTGGCGGGGTTTGGGGCTTCCACGTAAAAAGAGCTTATATTCTGGTGCAGCGATCCCCGGAAATAAACGTTCATTAACTGAGCGCCGCGGCAGATACCCAAAACCGGCAGGTCTTTTTTTACCGCCTGGTCTATGAGCTGAAATTCCAGGTGATCGCGTTTCCGGTCCAGGCCGAAAATTAGTTTCCGGCTGAAAAGCTTCCGCATAAAATAAAGGGCCGGGTAATAAAGCCAATGAAGCGCTTTGTTGATGCGTTGGAACAAACTAATATTGGGCTTTTCAAGCTTGCTTTTGAGGTAATCGTTGAGCACGTGTTCTTTTTCGTAGGTGTGCGGATCTACGTCTGCACCGCCGCCAATTATCAGGCCCTGCAAACCGTCGGCGGTGCGGGGCCGGACCGGCGTTATGCGAACCGGTTTTCCGCCGGCAAGCCAAACAGATAGCGCCGTGAAAAGCCAGGCCGTTTCACCCCCTTTGTCGGGGCCGGTTACGCCAATGGTAGGCCGGTTGCGGTTAATTTTATTTATGTGCTTAAAAAAAGCCATTCTTTGGTCCGTTTGTTCCACCGGGTTTCAAACCCGATTATGGTATCTTTTTTCATGGCCAGGTATTCCTGGCTTAAAGTCTTAATTTTCTCACGGTCGTGGGCAAGTTCTTCCAGGGTTACCCAGTTATTCCATTCCTGAGCCAGGGTCCAGGTGGGTTCTGAAATTGAACTGTTAGGCAGGCGGTAATGAAAGGTATTGCGGGGTTTAACCTTTCCCAAACCGGTGTACTGCGTAAGAAGGTTTTTATTTAACGCTGCAAATAGCGGATAAAGATCCAGCGGGCGGTTGCGATCGGGGTTGAAATAATGATAATCGCGGATAAAGGTATCCAGATCCGGCGCATAGTCATTATCCAGAATGAGGTCCGCAAATTCATCCGGATAGGGATCAATAAAAGGGCTTAATTTCCGGGCCAGATCGGTTTTTCCAACTTCCAGGAGGTAGGGGTACAACAAAATAAAAGCCCGGATATAAGCCAACATGGTGGTAACATCTTTGGTCGGAATTTCTACGTTTATGTGGGTGCCAAAAGCGTTGGTCGGAAACGATTCTGTGCCTTGGGCGTGATTTCTAAATAAGGCTTCCCGGAGCGCTTCCAACCGGTCGAGCTGGTTTATACAAACCGGCGGACAGGCAATCTCGAACGGAAAAATTTTCCCGGTTACACTTTCCAGAAGAGCTTCCAGGTTTTCTTCCAGCGTCCTGTCGCCGAACTTTATTGTTTCCGGATGAATGTCAAAAATTTCGAACGCTTTTTTATATTTTTTTTCGGTGAGGAAAGTAAGGTCAAATTCTACGGTAAAATCACCCACGCTGGTATTAACTACTTTTTGCAGGAACCGGTTTTCTTTCAATATCTCTCCGCCGTAGATCTCCTGAATTATGCGGGCCGAAGCTTCGGTATCTACATTGGTAAATTCCAGTTCAAATCCTACTTTCCGAAGCTCACCATTTTCGTTATGAATAACCGGCGGTTGTTTAAAAGCCATACTTCTCCAAATCTAATGCTTAGTTAAAACGGCAAAAGCAAAATTCTGTTCCGCTGGCTGCAATCTCTTTTTATTTTTAATTCCGCCATTTTAAAATCCCCCCGAACAAAAACAACAGGTTGGTTTATAAACCATACAAACACAGGAAGCTTTTCAGGAATAACAATTGCGTAATTCTATAAATAATTCAAAGGAGTTTAATTTTTCAGAAGGCTACGGGTAAAGCCTGATTAAGCGGTTTCCTGAATAGCAAACCCTGGCTGAAAGCGTACAATTTTCTTGAAAACCTGTACCATAAGCGGACAATTTCCTGAAAGCAACATTCTCAACATTCTAAAAATTAACCTTTTATGAGCATGGCACTTTTTTTTCAATGCAATTTAAAGCAAAGGCTGCAGGGCCGGAGAAATCAATAAACTAACCAAACAACATGACAAGGCTTTTTTCCCTTATTACCTTCGTATTACTTTCATGCTTCCGCACCACCGCTTATGGTCAGGCCGGAGCCTTAAACGGTAGGGTTTCAGATGAAAAAAATAACCCCGTGGGTTTTGCCAATGTAGTGCTCTTTAAGGCTGCCGATACTATTTATGTAGCCGGGACCATTTCCGATGAAGCCGGAAAATTCAGCCTTCCCACGCCAGTTGCCGGTACTTATTTTCTAAGGATTAATGCCATTAGTTACCAGGATGTAAAAACCCCGGTTTTTGCAGTTACCGGCCCTGAGTTTAACAAAGACTTTGGAACCCTGCAGTTTAAAGAATCGGCAAAAACCCTGAAAGAAGTAAAGGTACAGGCCCTGCGGCCCACCATTGTGCAGGAGGCCGACCGGATGGTGGTTAGCGTGGAAGGTACGGCTTTAGCTGCCGGCAATACCGCTTACGATGTGCTGGCCAAAGCCCCCGGCGTTTTTATTGATCAGGAAGGAAACATTCAGCTGAACGGAAGAGCCGGCGTAACCATAATGTTAGATGGGAAACTGACCTACCTGTCGGCCCGCGACCTGCGCACCATGCTGGAAGGAATGCCCGCGGAAAACCTGAAGAACATTGAGATCATCACAAATCCTTCGGCCAAATACGATGCCGAAGGTTCTTCCGGCATTCTGAACATTAACCTGAAAAAGAACGAAATGCGCGGGATTAACGGCAGTACGTATGCCAGTTACCGCTACAATAAAATGCATGGCTATTCCTTTGGGGGCAACCTGAACCACAAAACCAACAACTGGAATTCTTTTTTGGTGCTGGATATGGCACGCCGGGTTTGGGGAAGGGAAGCAACCTTTACCCGCGTTTTCAATAATCCGGAAAGTTCAACTTATTTCGACCAGGTGGCAACGGAAGCCGGCCTGCGGTACGCCCCAGCCGTTCGCCTGGGAACCGATTACAGCCTGAACAAAAACCACAGCGTGGGCTTCATGACCAATTTTACATTCCAGGATACCGAATCGGAATTTCTAACAGATACCTACCTGGGTAAGAGCCGGGAAAACCCGGATACGTACATCGATGCGAATAATTATTTCAACGGCCGGTACCAGAATTTTACCGCTAATCTGCATTACGTAGGCAAATTAGATACTTTGGGAACCACTTTTTCTACCGACCTGGATTACGTACAGATCAGCAACAGCTCGACGGCCCGCTTTTTAAATGCTTACCAGGATTTACAGCCCGGGGTAGATCCTTCGGTTGAGATCCTTTCCAACGAAAACCCAAGCGGGTATGACATATACGCCGCCAAAGTGGATTTTGTAAAACCATTTCTGAAGGATGGAAAATTTGAAACGGGCGCCAAAATGAGCAGGGTAATTTCTCAAAATGACCTGCGCTTTTATTTTAACGAAGGACCCGAAGCCCAACCTGATCCGCGACGCAGCGATAAATTTACCTACCATGAAAACATTTACGCAGCCTACGTAAACGGTCGGAAAAAACTAAGCAAGCAATTCGACGTGCAGGCGGGCCTGCGGGCGGAACTGACCGATGGCCTGGGCGAATCCAGAAGTGTTGGCAACCCCAGTAAACGGAATTATCTGGATTGGTTTCCCAGCATTTTCGTGCAACAAACCGTTACCGAAAATTATGGTCTGAATTACAATTACAGCCGCCGTATTCAGCGCCCTAATTACGGAAACCTGAACCCTTTTATTTTTTACCGCGACCCCTATACCTGGTTCGAAGGAAACCCCGGTTTGCGGCCGCAATACACCCATGCTTTTGGTTTAACCCAGACCTTCAAAAAGAATTACAGCCTGGCCTTAAATTACCAATTGCATACAGATGTGATTTCGGAATTACCGCGGCTTTTACCACCCAACAGCACCATTTATTATACCGGCAACGTGGAAGACAGCCGCAACCTGAGTTTAACCGGAAGCGCTCCTGTAAAGATCCGCAAGAACTGGGATACCAATAATACCGTGCTGGTTTCTTACAATGATTTCCGGACCGTGGTAGATAACGAAGCCATAAACAACAACCGGGTTTTTTACATGCTGCAAACCAACCACAACCTGCTGCTGCCGCACGACCTGAAACTGGAAATAAATCTTGCTTACCGTGGTCCCGGGGCTTATGGTCTATATATGATCGATACGCAATGGTGGCTGAACCTGGGAGTAAAAAAATCATTTCTTGAAAATAAACTGGACGTTAGCCTGAATGCCACCGATATTTTCAAAGGCCAGCGCCTTAAATTCGCTACCCGGCTGGGCGGAAACATCAACGATTTCAATCAATATTTCCTGAACCGCGCCATTAGCCTGACGGTGCGTTATAACTTCAGCCGGGGCACCAAATTCGACAGCAAACGCCGCAACTCCGGCCTGGACGAACTGAACCGCACCTGATAATAATAACCAGCACTTTTTAAGGTGTTTTACCTACCGTTTTTGTTTAAAAAAACTGTCATTCGGAATAGGAGCGAAGAACCTCAATTTCCGCCGGTAAGAAAATAAATAGGGTAGATGATTTGCTGCTAATTTTTACTTTAAAGAATTCAGGCTCCCTTTTAATTTTGCTTTTTATTTCTTCAAAAACGCTATCTTTTGAAAGAGAAAAAGTCAAAACCAAACTTTAATAACGTACGCTTTAAATTTATTTAAAAGGCTAAAACCCAATTTTCCGGCCATAACCAGAGCACCAAAGCCCCAGCTACAATTCCCAATCCCAGAAGGAAACCAACCCGGGTAAACAGCTTCAGGTTTCCCAGAAAACCGGTTAAGGCAGCTTTAAAAGCCAGGTTCGAAAGTACCGCCACCAAAATGATGCGCCAGCCGGCATTTGCCTCCATGCCGCCAGCCTGCATGAGCCGCGAAGTGGATAGGGTTATGGCATCTACATCGGTAAGGCCCGAAATAACCGCTACGGCGTAAATCCCGGAGCTGCCAAATTTATCTTTGGCAACCGCAGTAGCCAAGGTAACGCCCGCGTAGATCAACCCAAAAACCAGTGCAGTTTTAAATTGGGCCGGATTTTCCTGCTTAGGCATCTTCCCGTTGTTGGAGCGTTTAAAAAAGTAAGAGACGCCTGCCAGCAAGATCAAAAAAAGGCAGAAGGCGCAAAGCGGAGGCAGGACTTGCGGCAACGTTGCCGGCGCTACAAAAGCAATTTCTGAAATCACGCGGATAACCGATACTACAGAAGCAATAAAAATTACGATTGCCGCCAGCATAGAGCCTGAACCGGCCAGTTTGGTGCGCCTGGCATAAGTAACGGTAGTAGCGGTGCTGGAAATAAGGCCACCCAGGATACCGCCCAGCACCGTACCAGCTTTCTCTCCGAAGATCTTATAAGCAAAATAACCCGCCAGCCCTATTCCAACAATAAGCACAACCATCAGCCAGATCTCATGCGGATTCAGTACGTTATAAGGGCCAAAGGTTTTATCGGGCAGAATGGGAAGTACGATCAGCGAAATTACGGCAAACTGCATAATGGCCCGGATATCTTTTTCGCCGATACGTTCTACGGTCCGGTGCAAAGTTCCCTTCAGGTGCAGCAAAACGGCCACGCTTGCACCTAATCCTACGGCCAGGGTGGAATCGCCTTTGACTACGTAAACCCCGATGCCGTACATTAGCAGCATGGCCAGTTCGGTAGTCTGACCGGCATCAATCGGCCCGGCCTGGCTTCGCAGGTAATTTCCTACCATGATCAGACCGGCCAAACCTAAAATACCGGCCGCGATCACCCAGCCGCCAAAGCCGGTTGCCAGGAGGGCAGAGAGCGAACCGAAAAGCGTAATGAGCGGAAAGGTCCGGATGCCGGCCATTTGCGAATGCTGGTGCTGCCGTTGCAAACCAACTAATAAACCAAGTCCTAAAGAGATCGCAAATTTCTGAAATAGCTCCGAATCCATAAAGGGAGAAATTGTAAAGATTTTCGGTAATACGTATTCAAAAGCAATTTAGCATAAATGATATTTAAATCAGGTCCCATTTTAATGGTTAGTAATTATGAAGGTTGCAGAATAGATTAAGTTGTACCGGCAAAACCAACAGCAAATCTAAGATTAACGGTTTGAGTAAAATTCCAATTAAAAAAAACTCTGGTATATCTTTCTTTTAAACCTTTCTGAACAATTGCTGCCGGATACAGTAAAAGTCACTACAGGGAAAATACCAACCGGTCGTTTCCCGCATGCCCTGCTTTCTCCATTATAAAATGTCATATCATTCACCTAAATTTTTTAGACAATGGATGTTCAGAAGAAAAGAATTGCGCTGGTTACCGGCAGTACAGGTGGTTTAGGAACCGCCATGTGTAAGAAACTTGTTGAGGATGGCTACCGGGTGGTAGGTACCTACCGCGACGCCGCCAAAGCCGATAAATGGCAGCAGCAAATGAAAGCCGGAGGCAGCGATATAGCGCTTTACGAAGCTGACGTAACAGACTTTGATGCCGTGGAAGCCATGGTCCATAAAATTGAAAACGAAATTGGCCCCATCGATATTCTGGTTAATAACGCCGGAATTACCCGCGACGGTCAATTCCGGCGCATGACCAAAGAGCACTGGGATGCCGTAATAAACAGCAACCTGAATAGCGTTTTCAATTGCAGCCGGCACGTAATTAATGGCATGATAGACCGCAACTTTGGCCGGATCATCAATATTTCTTCGGTGAATGCCCAACGGGCCCAGTTCGGGCAGGTAAATTACGCAGCAGCGAAAGCAGGCATGCACGGGTTTACCAAAACCCTGGCCATAGAAGTAGCCCGCAAAGGCATAACGGTAAACACCATTTCACCGGGCTACATCGGCACCGATATGGTAATGGCGGTAGCCGAAGATATCCGGAACCAGATCATTTCCCAGATACCGGTAGGGCGCCTGGGCGGCACAGAAGAAGTTGCTTACCTGGTTTCTTTCCTGGCTTCTGAAAATGCCAGTTTTATTACCGGCGCGAACCTGGCTATTAACGGCGGACAACACGTTTTTTAATAATTACTGCCGCTTTCATTTAAGTCTCCATAAGAAGGCCGTCATTTTTGAAATGACGGCCTTAAAACTATTTGGAAAGTGATACTAATTTTCTTCTGATACCAGCAATTCCAGCCGATCATTTCGGTAAAAGAATAAAGAAAAACGAATTTTATCCCTTCGGTTCTAATTGCATTTTCTGCTAAATTTTTTTGCCTAATGCGGTAGAAATTGCTAATATTCAGCCTGATCCGCTTTTGAGCTTTCCTCCGGTTTAATTTATGCCAACGCAACCCTATTTTATAATTTCTATCCTCTGTGCTTTGCAGGGAGTTTTGCTTTCTCTAATTTTTCTTTTCCGGAAAAACAACCACCTGGCCGGTAAAATTTTTGGCGCCTATATCTGCATTTTTTCCCTGGGCATGCTGGAAAATTTTTTAAAGCAAAATTTAACCGGAACAGCCGGCCAATTGGTGTATAGTTTCCTGGGTTTTTCCAATTTTCTCTACGGTCCACTGCTTTACCTATTTGTATATTTTTTACCGGAGAAAGCTCCCGTTTTTAAATCCAGGCTTTGGTTGCATTTCCTTCCTTTCGGTTTTTTGTATGGTTTAGATACCGTTTTAATTCTTTCTTCCGGCCAGGGTATCCGGCATGAACTTATTGAATTGGCCTTATTCGAAATGCTGATAATCCAGATCCTGGGGTATAATATGCTGGCCTTCCTGAAACTTAAAAAATACGGGAGTAGTATTCTCCAGATAAATGCCAGTCTGGAACCGCATGATATCAAATGGTTGCAATTGGTGGTGAGCCTGCTTACCGGCATTTATATTCTTTCTTTTGCTATAACCCATGCGGTTATTTTTGGAGTTAAAGAAGCTTCGGAATATTATATATTGGTGCAGGTTTCTATTACGGGTCTGATCTATTTTATGAGTTACCGCCTGTTACTGCAGCCTAAACTTTTCCTGTTTTCAGAAAGGGCCGAAATTATTACCATTCAACAACCGGGAACACCTTCAGACGAATTACCGGAAAAGTATCAGCGGTCCGGTTTAAAGCCCGAACAGGGCGCCCTCTACCTCCAAACCTTACTGGCCTTTATGGAAACCGAAAAGCCTTACCGCGACCCGGATTTTACCATCTATAATTTGTCCGAAAGGCTTTCTATTTCCCGCAACCACCTGACCGAAATTATAAACGAAAAGCTGGAAAAGAACTTCTTCGAATTTGTAAATTCCTACCGGGTAGAAGAAGTAAAGGACTTAATAAACGACCCGGCCTTTTCGCATCTTAATTTATATGCATTAGGTTTGGAAGCAGGGTTCAGATCGAAGTCGGCTTTTAATACCAATTTTAAGAAACTCACCGGCCTGACGCCTTCCGAATGGAAGCTGCGTACGCAACCGGACACCCCGGCCCGGGAATTGGCCCTGAAAGAAGTCCTGACTTAGCGGTTGGAACGTTAAAACGGCATTTACAGGCAGCATTAAGCTTAGCTTTGCGGTATAAGGAACCAAACCATTCTACCCGCTATGAAAATTTCCTGCCTGTTATTATTGCTGCTCCTTTTTTCTTCCCGCCTGTATTCTCAGGAAGCCATTGGCCTGAACCCGCCCGGAATGAAATGGCACCAGATCGCTACGCCGGTCGGTCGGGTCATCTTTCCGGAAGGTTTGGATTCTACCGCCTTCCGGGCCGCCGGGATCATGACTTTTCAGAAAGAATTCGATGGAAGTGTGGTAGGTAAGCGGAAAACGAAAAACGTGCCTACCATTCTGCAAAACCAGTCTTCTATGCCGGCCGGATTTTCTACCCCGGCGCCCTGGCGGAACGAATTTTACCTTACCCCGCCGCAAAACCTCTTTACCGGCCCCGTGCCCTGGACGGATTATTTAACCATTCACGAATACCGGCACGCGCAGCAATTCCAAATGGCTAATAAAGGTACTACTCTTCCGCTTAAGGTGCTGATGGGAGAGACCGGCTGGCTTTTACATGCCCTATTCAACCAGCCCTTATGGTTTCGCGAAGGCGATGCCGTTACCTCCGAAACCCTGCTGACCAAAGGGGGAAGAGGGCGGCAACCAAGGTTCCACCAGGAGTATCGGGCCCTGCGGCTGAGCGGCCTGCACTACAATTACGAAAAGGCTAACATGCCGGCATCCTTTAAACATTTTGTGCCGAATCCGTATCGCATTGGTTATTACATGACCACCAAATTGCGCCGCGACCACGGGGATTCTATCTGGGAAAAAGTGCTGCACGGTACGTATCACGGAAACCCCGTTTATGGTTTTAACCGCAGCCTGAAGGACCACACCGGGTATTCCACCAAAACGCTTTATAACCAGACCGTAAAAGAGCTGGACAGTATTTTTCAGGAAACCGATAAAAACCTGAAACTAACCGCCCACAAAGTAATAAGTCCACCTGCCGGCAAAACCTACACCAACTACCGTTTTCCGCATTACCTGCCCGATGGCAGCCTGGTGGTTTTGAAAGACGCCTTCGATGAGATCAGAACCTTTTATATGGTCCGGCCCGATGGCACCGAAGAAAAGTTGTTTCCCTACGGCGTTTACACCGATGATCATATCATGTTTTCGGTGGCGGGTAACTTATTGACCTGGGCGGAGGCGGGCTTTGATGAACGGTGGGTGAACCAGGATTTTTCAGTTATTAAAACCTTTAATTTTCAAACCGGGCAGTCGCAAAAATTAACTTCCCGCACCCGGTACTTTGCGCCGGCCCCATCACCGGATGGCAGCAAAATTGCAGCCGTACATTCCTCTACGTCCGGCCAGCATTCGCTGGTAATTCTGGATGCCGCAACCGGAAACCTTTTAAAGGAATTACCCAATCCGGGAAACCCTTTTCTGGCGCAACCCCGCTGGGCAGAAGATAATGAACAGGTAATTTGCCTGGCAGTGAATGAACTGGGGAACAGCATTCTGCAGGTCAATACGCAGACCGGAGAATCCAAAACGGTTTTGCCTTTTATTACCGTGCCCATTTCCCGTCCTTACCTTAAAGGTGACCTCCTTTATTTTTCCGGAGGGCATACCGGCATCGATAATATTTATGCTTTAAGAATTTCCAGCGGGCAGGCGTTTCAGGTTACCTCCGTCCGGTTTGGGGCTTATGAACCAATGGTATCAGAAAACGGCCGGAAACTGGTTTACAGCCAGTATACTGCCAATGGTTATGAGATCGCCGAAACGGAAATGCTGCCCGAAACCTTAATTCCTTTAACCGCTGATTTTTTTAATGATCTGAATTTTCATAAACCCTTATTAACCAATGGCGAATCTACCGGAAACCGGGATATTACCGCCTTAAATTTCCGGACCGATTACCAAGTGAAAAAATACCGGGCCTTAACCGATGGCCTGTTCCGTTTCTATGGCTGGTTCCCGACTTTTGGCAATAGTCAGTACGGCGCGGAATTTTATACCCGAAACCTGATGAGCACCCTGCGCGGTACCGTAACCCTTTTTTACAATACCAACGAAAATGCATTCGGCACAAAGATCAATCTGGCCTACGCGGCATTTTACCCGGTTGTTGACCTGGAATACGGATTACAGACCCGTCGGAAATATGAGATAAGGAACAGCCCGGAAACAGAGATCAATGAACAGGAGTGGACCGAAAATTACTGGCTTGCCGGGCTCAGATTGCCGTTAATTCTAACCCAAGGGAAATACCACACCAATTTAGAAGCCGGCGGGGCTTTTGGCCAATATAAGGTAGGCCAGGTACCTGATCCGGAGCTCACAGTTCAACCCCTAGAAACGGATTTTAACGCCTGGCGCGGAACCCTGAATTTCAACCGCATTTTACCCCAGTCCCGGCAGCAGGTTAAACCCCGGTGGGGCCAGCGTTCCAGACTACAGTATCAGAAAGCCATTAACGAAGATCCCGAACGTATTTTTGCCGATGCCACCCTTTATTTCCCGGGTATAAAGAAAACGCATTCTTTCAACCTGGAAGGCCGTTTTAAAAAAGAAACGGTAAGAGATACCTACCGGTTCCTGGATGATTTCCGGATGCCGCGGGGTTATCTGCCGGATCCTTTTAACCGGATCTGGGTGGTTTCCGGAAACTACGAACTCCCGGTTTGGTACCCGGATCTGGCATTGGGCCGCGTATTCTTTTTTCAGCGCTTCCGCACCAATTTGTTCTACGACCATTCCCGGGCTGCTCTTACCTTTTCGGAATCGAACCTGAACGCAACCGGTACCGAATTATTCCTGGATCTGCGGTTGCTCCGGCTGTTTTCCGTTTCTATGGGTGTGCGGTATAATTACACCTTTAATGATGGCTTTACCGAAACAACCCCGTTCCAGTTTGTAGTTTCCCGGTTCGAACTGGTTAACTAAACCTTTCCGGTTGGTTTCTGAAACAAACAAAATAAAGCGGCTCACCCGGAAAGGAGAGCCGCTGCGTGGAAGTATCAAAAAAACCAGCCGTTTAGCGAACCAAACGCGTATTTTTTAAAGAGCCGTTGGTGCCGGCTTTGTTGCCGGTAGCCCCGTTGCCGCTGGCTGGCGCCGAAAACGAAAAGGTAGCATTTCCCTTTAAGGAATTCGGATCGAAGGCCGTTACGGTTAAGGTAGCCGTGCCCAGGGTTTTGGTAGTTTCCCAACGGGCGGAGGTAGGGTATTGAAGCACGGTAACTTTCAGATCGCTATTGGCATTGGTGTAGTTTCCGGTACCCGAAATAATGGGTAGGTCAATATAAACCAGGTAATCGCTGTTTGAAATAGAAACGGAACCGTGGCCTACAGCCGAAAAAACCGGAGTTCCCTGGATAATGCTACCGTCAATTGAAACCGACATCAACCCATCGATCGGAATTTTAGTTAGGTTAATATGCACCTCTTCGGTTTTTCCGGCCGTAACTGTCACCGGACTGGGACCCGGGCCTTCGTGGTCGGAAAAAGGTTTTGCCATTACCTGGTAATTTCCTGGTTTTACTTCTTCAAATTCAAAGGTCCCGAAACCGGAGGGCGAAGTTTTCAGCGTATCGGTACCGGCAATGAGGAACACCATGCTGGCTCCGTTTGCCGGGGTTATGCTTCCGCTAATGTTGCCGGTAGTTGCAGCGGGAGTTGGAGTAGTAGGGTTAGCAGTGTCATCATCGTTCCCGCAACCAGCGGTTAAAAAACCAAGGGCTGCTATGAAGCAATACTTTAAGCTTATTTTCATAACCAGGGTTGTATGATTTAATTCTTATTTGCCTTGTTAAATCTACAACTGAATTGGAAGCCTGCCAAATAAACTTTCGGTTTAAATTAAACAGTGCTGTCAGCAACAATAACAATTAGCTTTACGGCCCAAAAAGGAATAAACCAGGTTGGAACAAAATCGCTTTTCCATGGCCGGAATTGCCGGGGCAGTTGGAAAACAAGCTTCGGAAAAAATAAAAAAGCCGCAGATGTTAACATTTGCGGCTTCAAAAAAATATTAAAATTAACTTTTCTTCTTCCTGATCAACTTTTGGACCAAACCCACAACCAGCGCAACCAGCCAGCCCAGGATCACCCCGCCCAAGGCCAGGATCAGCACCCGAAGCAGCCAGCCCAGAACCGGGATGCTTCCCAACGCATGGTCAAACGTTTCCATAGGGTGGTGCATGAATTCCAGGCCGTGTACAATTATTTCAAAACCTACCCACAGCATTGCGGCGGTGCCAACGTAACCCAGGATACTTAAAAAATGCGGCATGAATTTCACGATCCCCCGGCCAAAACTCCGGACCCCCGGCGAATTTTTTTCCTTAGCCAGGTGCACCCCAAAATCGTCGGCTTTTACAATGAGCCCAACAAACCCGTAAACCGCTACCGTTATAAAAATGGCCACCGCGATCAGCACCACGATCTGGTTCAAAACCGGCGTATCTGCCACGGTAGCATAGGCAATGGCCATGATCTCCGCCGACAAAATAAAATCGGTACGAACAGCGCCTTTAACCCGGTCTTTTTCCAGTTCCTCCGGCGTCATAACTTCCATTTCTGCTACCGGCGTGTTCTCAACGGTATGGTGCTTGCCAAACATGGAATGGACTTTTTCATACCCTTCAAAACACAGATACGCCCCGCCCACCATTAACAGGTAAGGAATGGCCCAGGGCGCAAAAAAGCCCAGCACCAGGGCAGCGGGCCCTAAAAAAATAAGCTTATTGATCAATGAGCTTTTGGCGATCTGCCAGATTATGGAAATTTCGCGGCTCGGATCAAGCCCAACTACGTACTTAGGGGTAACCGCCGTGTCGTCGATCACGATGCCCGATACTTTGCCCGTAGTTTTGGCAACCTGCGTAGGCACATCATCGAGGCTGGCGGCGCTCACTTTCACCAGGGCAGCAACATCATCCAATAAAGCAAGTAATCCGGTAGCCATTAATTTTGTTTTTGTTGGTTTTTCATTTACTCCTAAGGCCGCTTACCATAAAAAGGCCCTCCGGAAAGCAAATATGAAATTAATTTTCAGAATGGAAAGGTACGCGATAAATCGATATATGTTGAAAAGGGTAGGGGTTTTGGGTAAAAAAGTGCTTTAAGCCATTGAAAAAGGAAAGCTGCAGGAAATGCTTCCGATGATGCAAACTAAACTTGCGCCTGAACCGTTATAATTCTAACTTGCATTCAATTGAATGTTTATAAACAGTCAAAAGAAACCATGGAATTAAGAACGGTCATAAATATAATGGGAGGGCGGAAGGCCATTGGCCGCGATATCCGGAATACGGCCGACTTTATCGAATTGTCAGCCAAAGGCATGCCTTCGCAGGTTATTACGGCCATCCAGTCGCATTCCAAATTTACCAACAAAGAGATCAGTACGTTCCTGGATATTTCGGAAAGTACCCTGCAGCGTTACCGCATTTCTAAAAAGGCCCTCCGGAAAGGCGAAGCCGAAAAAGCGATCCAGCTTTCCAACGTAATAGCCCGGGGCGTGGAGGTTTTTGGCTCGGAAGAAAAGTTCTACCAGTGGCTGTACCTGGAAAATCAGGCAATAGGAGGCATAAAACCGATCAAATGGCTCAGTTCAGCCATCGGAAGAAACGAAATTCTCGACCTGTTTACCCGCATCGAATATGGTATTTACTCCTGATTTTTCTGTTCCTCTTTGGAGGGGGTTAGGGGGAGGATATTGACATTAGTTGATCAACTCTCCCCTTGAGGGGAGCCGGAGGGGTGTTTACACGTTCAATAATTTTTCCCGAATCGATTTACACCCCTATAATCCCCTCAAGGGGATAGTTAAAAATTAGAATTAAAAAATTCTTCAAAGGGGGACCATCCTAAAACTCCATTCTCAAAACCCTATTTATGCTGCTCTTCCGAATTTCCGGCACCCGTTATATTTCCGATCTGAGCGGCACCGGTGGTTTATTTGCGGCCGGAAGGTGGCACGAAAAAGGAACCCGAATCCTTTACACTTCTGAATCTTTGGCCCTGGCAAAACTGGAAGTTCTGGCGAACAGCCTTTTAACGCCGGAAGATCAGTCTGCCGCCATGCTGGAGGTGCCGGATGATGTTGCGGTAAAAGAAATAAAAATTTCGGATCTGCCAGCAGGTTGGGATAACTATCCGGCGCCAAAAGAATTACCAACTATCACCGAAGCCTGGATAAAAGAAAATAAGTATTTGTTACTGAAAGTGCCTTCCGCCCAGTCGGAATTAGATTTTAACTACCTGGTAAATCCTGCCCATCCGGATCACAGCCGCCTAAAAATTCTTAAAATAATTACGCCCCAGAAATTTGACAAACGCTTAAAAAGTGGTAAATAAATTTGATAACCACTATACTTAAACTAACTCAGGCTGTTTCAAAAAGCACGTCATCCTGAGCACATGTGAGCGCGATAACTCTGAACTTGCGGGCGTAGCCCTGAAAGACCTCATTGGCGGCCAGTAGAATCTTTTCTACAAAGAGCCACAAGATGTTTCGCTAACGCTCAACATGACGAAAAAACGCTACTCATTTAACCCAAAAAAGCACCCTCTTCTTAAGAAAAGGGTGCTTTTACCTGATAGCTAGGATAAACTAAATTTATTGGGCTTTACTTATAATCTGTAAACGAAGCAGCTATCGTCACCCTGACAGGATATTAAAAAGGCTGTTATACTTAAAATTGGTTTTATCCTGGCTCTGGGGGTAGCCAAACTTTTCCCGAAAAAAACGTTTGCCGCTTAATCCACGATATCTTTTATTCTTTTGGTGTTTTCCAGGTGCGTGCGCATAACGGGAAGGTACTTGCTGGCAAAAGCCTGCATTTCCGGGTCGGAATGGCGCTTGGAGCCATCTTCAAATAATTCCTCCAACTCGTTATGGGTTGCTTCCTGAAGTTCCATGTAGGTTTTATCGAAATCCTTTGCTTTTTCTTCCGTTAAATTGTTTAGCACTAACTGGTGCTTCGGTAACATGTTCGCCGGATACTTGATTTTTTTAGCCGTGGCCATCGCTCTAAGTTCCTTCGAAATGCTGCTGTGATCTGAAAGGGTCATCTGGGCAAAGTTTTTAACCTCCGGATTTACTGCCCGGGTCATTGCCATTTTACTGCTTTCAGATTCTAACAGGTCCAGGCTGCCGGCCAGCAAAACAAAGTTGGTAGGATCTTCGGAAAGAGCGGCTGTAGTCGCACCCTGGGTGGTATCGGTGGCAATTGCCGGTTGGGTGGTTTCCGTTTCTGTCGCCGTCATATCCGAGGCTACCGTTTCGGTAGTGACGGTGGTATCGGTGGTTTCGGTAGTGGTGGAGCTGCACCCGCCCAGGCTACAAATTACTGCGCCTGAAGTTAAAAAAGAAAAGATTAGATTTTTCATAGTTTTTAGGGATAAGGTTATATTCAAGCAATACGCGCCTATCCGGGCATAGTTGCTGATCCCTGATTCTAAACTTATTACCATATTTATATCCTGCCAAAAAATAATAGGCCTGTCATCCTGACCACCAGTGAGCGCAGGAGCGCGAAGATTTATAGCGTAGCGCTGAAGGAACTGGTCTACCGCCAGAGGAAAGTACAAATAGGGATCCAACAAGATGTTTAACTCCTGCTCAGCATTACAAAAAAACGCTATCCTTTTAAACCAAAAAAGCACCGGCCCTTTACAGAAACCAGTGCTTTTAAATTAAGTGAAAACAATATCATAAAGTGTCATCCTGAGCACAAGTGAGCGCAGGAGCGCGAAGCTTGCGGGCATAGCCCTGAAGGACCTTATTGGAAGACAGCAGGAAGCCCATACAACCGGCCAACAAGTTGTTTCGCTAACGCTCATCATGACAGTAAATTTATTTAATCCAAAGCATCCTTCGCTTTCTTCGCCAGCACAAGGTGGTCCCGTAGCTTAGGCAGCGCTTGGGCGGCCATGGCCCGCAGCTCGGCATCGGGTTCATTGGCGGCGGCGTTTTCGAAGAACCTGATCATCTCTTCGCTGGATCGTGATCTGGGCATTCATAAACCGCTTATCGAATTTCTCCCCGATGTTGGCTTCGCTCAGCGGGGCCAGCAGGCGCTGGTGTTCCGGAAGCATGGTGGTGGGCAGGGTAATGTTCTTTTTAGCGGCCAGGCTTTCTAACTCTTTGGAGCCTTTCCCCTGGTCGTCGCGCAACACCTTGGCGTAAACCCGCACGGCCGGGTGCAGCGCCCGCGTCCGGGCCAGATCGGCGCTCTGTACTTCAAACATATCGGAACTGGCAGCCATGGTCACGAAACTGTTGGCCCCCATAGCCGGAGTGGAGGTGGCATCGGGATCGCTGGCAGCGGCCTGGGTAGAAGGAGCGGAGGTGCTAACCGGTTCCGTTGTAGTGGCAGTGCCGGTCTCGGTATTGGTAGAGCTGCAGGCGCCTAAACTACAAACTAACACGCCGGTGGCTAAAAAACTATAAATGGAATTTTTCATTCTTTTGGGTTATGTTTAACTACCGCCCTTACGGCTTTGCCGGATAGGTTGTTACCCGAATGTCCGTTTTTAAGTGTTTGCCGAAGGTTTGATCCAGTTTAAATTTAAAAACACTCGTTTCTGCTTGCTTGCCCGTTGTCCTACCGTAGTCGTTGGAACCCAAAATAGCTTGCTCTTCCGGGTTACAATCCGAAAGCCCCGAAGCTCCGGATTTCCAAGCGCGCTTGCTCTTCCGGATTTGTAATCCGGAAGCCTTGAGCAGCGGATTTGTAATCCGCCTACCCCAAACGAAGCCAACCTATAACACAAACCGGAAAATATGAGTAAAGAGCTTTAGAAAACACCAAGATCATGGGGCTTAAGAACCAGCTAAATTCGGGCTACCTGTACTACCTCACCCTAACCGTGGTAGATTGGGTAGACATCTTTACCCGTCCGGCATATAAGCATCTTTTGCTAAATTCCCTCCGGTACTGCCAGCAGGAAAAAGGCCTGGAAGTATACGCCTGGTGCCTCATGACGAATCACATTCACCTGATCGCCTCCGCCCGTGAAGGCAGCAGCTTATCGGATATCCTGCGCGATTTCAAAAAGTTTACCAGCAAAGCGATAATGAAAGCCATTCGGGAAGAACCGGAAAGTCGCCGCACCTGGTTATTAGACCGGTTCGCTTTTGCCGGCAGCCTCGATGCTAAAATAAAGAACTATAAATTCTGGCAGGAAGGCAACGAAGCAAAAGAAATCCACAGCAACCAATTCCTGGATCAGAAATTAAATTACATCCACCAAAACCCGGTAAGAGCAGAAATTGTAAGCGAACCGGAACATTATCTTTTCAGTTCGGCAATAGATTATGCCGGCGGAAAAGGGCTGTTGCATGTGATCCTGGTGGAATAGGTTCCTGAATCACAGGAATGCGGATTACAAATCCGCTGCTCAAACGTTTCGGATTACAAATCCGAAACAGCGAAAGTGGATAGTCACAATTGCTCTTCCGGATTTGTAATCCGGAAGTATGGAGCAGCGGATTTGTAATCCGCATACACTCCAACCGATGCCCAAAACCCGGCACAAAACAAGAACCAGTGAGCAGGATTAATTACCATCGCTCTTCCGGATTTGCAATCCGGAAGTACCGAGCAGCGGATTTGTAATCCGCCTACACCCCACAAGGTCATCGCTCTTCCATATCACAAATCCGCAACAGCCAGTTTAGCCTGGAGCCAGCCAGCAAAACCCCGTTTTTCCGGCTTTAACTTTTTACCGGCTCCGGGGTATAATTAAGTACCAGCCGGAATAATGGCATAAACCGTAATTTCTGAACTATGCGTTTGGTAACAATAAAAGCTCCCTCCGGAGATGGAAAAAAGATCGTGGAAGTAGCGTTTGAGGCTGGCATTGTACAGGTTACGGTAGGCCAGACCCAACAGTATAAACCCGGGCAACCCGAAAGCGTGCTTGATGTGGTGGAAGTGCAAACGGCTACGCCCAAAGCCAAAGCCTTTCTGGAAAGCCTCATGGATGCGCCTTTTTACAACCCAGATACCTATGCCATAGCGGTCCGCCACCCGGAAGCCATAATGGCCGCCGAAGCCCCTGCCGAAGAAACGTATCCCATTGTGCGGCCCTCTACCGACGTATACCAGGAACTCTGGCAGTTCAACCGGGTAACGGTAAGTTTGGTGGGGCGGGTATTCCTGGCTTCGGTCCTGCTTTCCTATGGAATGGTAAAAGGCAGCATGCCGGTAATCATTGCGGGTTTGCTTTTCCTGCCATACCACCACTTTATGCTGGGCATCGGGCTGGGGGCGGTATTGCGGGAAGTACGCTTTTTAACCCAGGCGCTATTAGCCCTTGCGCTGGCTACTATCCTGATCTTGCTGGGCGGGGTAACCGTGGCTTTTTTTACGGAACCGCCCATCGGATACCAGGAATTCGGAACGCCGCTCGCCGGCCTGGCGCTGGCTACCATAATTGGCGCGGCAGCCGCCCTCGCCGCCATGGACGATGCCGGTCGCCGGGAATTGATCGGGCTGGCAGCAACGGCCCACATTTCCATTTACCCGGCCTGGTTCGGCCTGAAACTGGTGTTTGGCTTTCAGGAAGGGGATAAATGGCAGGAACATCTGCTCACTTTTGGCCTGAACGTAACGGTGCTTATCGTGGCCGCCGCCCTGACCTTTGCGGTTATGGGCATGAAAGGCGAAGGCATCCGGCGATTTGTCCGCCGGAAAACCGGAATGGCATAAGTCAATGCTACAACTTTTCCGCGACCGGAAATTTACCAGATGGGTAACGTTTCTGATGCGGCCTACTTGTAAAGCTGATCCGGATCTTCCAATCCGGTTATTTCCCGTAGCGTGGGCAACCGACCCACGTATTCCAGCGGCACAAGTGCGGAATTAATAAATCCCTTGCAGCCACCTTCCCTTTGAATTTATCCGAAGAGTTTAAATCAGGGACCTGTTTTTCATAGCATCAACCACCCCCAACCCCTCCTTTGAAAGGAGGGGAGCTGCTGCCTGCTTTAATCTAATTTCTGTGCGCAATAGCGGGCAACAGAAAACGGTATACTTACAGGCTGAAAAAGTCATTAAAAGCAGGGAAAAAAGCTCCCCGCCTGGACAGGAGGGGCCGGGGGTGGTTGACCTGCCCGCTATAAAAAACAACACCAAAATTTATTACCTTCCCCAAATATGCCAAAACTCTACCTTCTAATCCTACTTCTCCTCCCAACCTGGGCAACCGCCCAAACCCCCACCGAAAAACTAACCCGGGCGTTTAAAACCTTTCAGCAGGATCCGCAGATGGCGCAGGGCCTGGCTTCTTTGTACGTGCTCGATGCCAGGACCGGCAAGGTGGTGTTTGCGGCCAACGAAAAAACCGGACTGGTGCCGGCCTCTACCCTGAAGGTGGTTACCGCCGCTACCGCCTACGAATTGCTGGGCAAGGATTTCCGCTACCAGACCAGGTTTGCTTACCGCACCGGGAAACAGGGAACCTCGCTGCTCATTTTGCCTTCCGGCGACCCGACCCTGGGCAGCTGGCGCTGGCCGGCTACCCGCGACGAACGGGTGCTGGCGAACCTGGACCGGGCCTTGCGCCAGGCAGGAGTAACCACCGTAACGGAAGTGCTGGTAGATAACGCCAACTGGAACACCGAAACCATTCCGGACGGCTGGCTGTGGCAGGACATCGGGAATTATTACGGGGCCGGCGCTGCCAAACTAAACTGGCGCGAAAACCAGTTCGACGTGCTGCTGCGGTCGGGGAGCCAGGTGGGGAGCGCCGTTGCCGTGGTCCGGACCGAACCCCGGCTGTACGGGTACCAGGTACGTTCCGAAGTGAAAGCGGCCGCGGCGGGCTCCGGCGACAGCGCTTACATTTATTTCCCGCTGCGGGGCGACACGGCCACCATCCGGGGGACCATCCCGGTAAACCAGTTAACCTTCGAAATTTCCGGGGCGCTGCCTTCGCCCACGGGCCAGTTCCTGCATTCCCTGGCCGGGCGGTATCCGGAAAGCAGCCTGGCAAACGCGGCCGGCGCCTGGAAAACCATTTCCGGTAAACCCGAAACCCCGGACTATACGGTTTTTTACACCCACATCTCGCCGGCTTTAGACAGCGTGGTGTACTGGCTGAACCGCAAAAGCGTGAACCTGTACGCCGAAGCCCTGTTAAAAACGCTAGCCGAAAAGCAGGAAAAAGTGGCGGGCACCACCCAGGGCATTGCCGCTATGCAACGTTTCTGGCAAAGCCGGGGAATTGCGGCGGCGGAACTGCGGATCTACGACGGTTCGGGCCTTTCGCCCTTGAACCGGGTAACCACGGCGGCCCTGGTGAAGGTGCTGCAACAGGCCCGCGGCCGGAACTGGTACCCCGGTTTTTACAACAGCTTACCCAGCCCCAACGGCCAGAAACTGAAAAGCGGCTCCATGGCGGGCGTAAAAGGCTATTGCGGCTACGCCCGCGAAAAAGCCGGCAACGACTATATTGTAGCCTTCCTGGTAAATAATTACTCCGGTTCTCCGGCCGCCATTACCCAGAAAATGTATAAGGTGCTGAATGCGTTGAAGTAGGGTAGGGGGCTTAAATTGAATAACGGGGTTGGTAGAGCTGCTGGCGGCTAAACTAAAGGAGGAAATTGACTGATAAAAGGTTTAACTGGAATTTCTTCGTACTTATTGGGTAAAATTTAACTACCGCCCTTACGGCTTTGACAATTAGGTTGTTACCCATAAGTTTGGTTTTAGGTGTTTGCCGTAATTAAACTCTTATAAAATTTACTTTTTGCCATATTTCCTAAAAGCTGAAATAAACTGATAAATAAAGAAACCTAAAAGGATTTTACTAATAAAATCGATTGTAAGCGAAGCAGAATTAAATTCTTCTTTTTCAACTAGAAAATCTACTCGATGAGTGATGTCGATAAATGAAAAATAGTATCCTATTAAAGTCAAATCAACCTCATTGTTATTAAATATCCTACCTAAACAAAATAAATACAATACATAAAGAAAAATTGAAAATATTAAAAACCAACCTAAAGGCTTCGCAATTGATAAACCATGATTATTAGATTTACTATTGACCCAAAGGATAAATTTATCCCATTTAGAAATTCTATCAATCTTTTTAAGGGCCTCATTTGAAATTGATTGTAATTTTTGAGATTCATAAAAATTCCCAGAAGCCTCAAGTAGTAGCTTTAATTGCAAAAAAATCTCATATTGATTCTTATAGTAATTTTCGGACTTTCTTTCAGGGTAATGAATGTTTTCTAAGGTTTTAAATTTTTCGAAACTAGTATAATCAGAAGGAAAATTACATGAAGTAAAAGTTGCTTTTCCAAATTTTGTTCTGAAAAAGGAGACAACTTTATAATCATTAAAATCAACATTATCAAACCAAGTTTTATCTAAATTTGATTTATGAATTTCAATTTTACTTTCTTTGCTTCTATTATTTAAAGGACCAATATTATACAAGTTAACTTCATTTTGCGGTGAAAACTCTTTAATGTACCAGTTCTCAATTTTGCAATTTTCAACTGAAATTATACCATTTGAATAACCAGATAAGGATACAGAATTTAAAAAAGAATCTAATATTTTAGTCTCAGTATCATCAACATTTTGAGAGAAATGAATATCTAAACTAACATCAACAAGTTTTCTTTCTGTTTCATTTAAATGGTAAACCAATCTGTATAAAATAGGATTTCGAGCATTTTGTTTAAATAAACCTTGAGGCTCTTTCCTTATCTCATTTGACCGAACAACTAACTTTTTATGATTATGAATATGGTAAGATTGTTTAATTCTTAAAATCTCTTCTATTTCTTTTTCAGGAATTTTTCGAAAAATACGTTTCCAGACTAATGGGAATATATTTTCCTGGGTAAAGGAAATTTCAATTTTATTAAGATCTAAAAGGAATACGCTATTCTGAAGAATAGAATTGTTAAAGTACACACTCTGTAATTCTTGGGTTTGAATAATTCCAGATAATATACAGCTACTAAATGAAACATTAATGTTGTTTGATTTTATTGTTTTAATTTCTAAATCATTTATGTAGCAACCAAAGAAATTTATTGATATTGATTCAAATTCAATATCATCAATATTTATAATAATTAATTTATCAAAATTACACCTAATAAAAGAAAAAGTTATTGTTGAACCGTCGAAAGGAACTCCGATAAAATCAGATTTATTAATTAAAACCTCAGTTTCATTCCTGAATATTTGATCTTTGATTGAATTATATGGAGTAATATTGATTGAGGTCATTGCTTACAGAATTAAACTAGAAAAGCTCATATGTATTATGAAACATTAAACTTATTTAATAATTTAATAAATTCTTCTGCATATCTTGGTTGTAAAATTTTACTATCTTCAAATGAGGAGTAATCAATAATATTTACCCCCTCTATCATTACATACTTTCCGGATTCATATTCTTCATCTTTTAATGTTGAAGTTATAATGACTTGCTTGTCCAATTTTTTAAATTCTTCAATCATTAAAGTTTCTTTTGCCGTAGAAATTTCACCATCCCGGAAAGAATCGATAAGTATAGGAAAAGGATGCTTTAATTCTTCATTTAAAGCCATTAATTTACAGAAATAATATTCTTGACTTTCGCTTCCAGAAAAGGTTTGATCATTCTTTGTAAAAATATCTTCAAACGTTAATACTCCGTTTGGATCTATAATACCATAAAACTTTTGCATAGTTTGGATAATCATTCCAATATAAGAGCTTTGAATATTTTTAACCCTTTGAATGATTTTTAAAATATTGTCAATTTTATTAATTACAATATCCAATTCAGTTTGATAAAGCGCAATTCTTCTATCAACTTCAACCGAGCTTATAATTTCATCCTGGAATATTAAGAAATTTTTTGCTTCTGGAGGTGTACTTATTATTAATTGATTTAATAATAATTGTTCCTTATTAATATCCTTGTTATATTCATTAATTATTTCTCCTTTTAAGCTTATATTAGATTCAATTGATTTTAAGATGCTCTTTCTTACAAAATCATTGCTTACATCAAATTCAAAATCTTCATTTGAAAAAATAACTTTTTTGCTTCCGCAATCAGAGCACTTAACCTTTCCAGAATTTAAGTTCCTATTTAATGAATTAAGCTCAGTAATAAGATTTTCAAGCTTAAGTTTTCTGTTTTCTTCCCTATTTCTTATGGTTCTAAGATTTGTTATACTTTGATTAATTTCATTTAATCTGGTTCTTAAAGATTGAAATTCTATATTATTGGCAGCTGAACTAACTTGATTAGCAATACTTTTATCTTTCTTTATTATTCCTAATTTCTTTTTATCAAGTTTTATTTTTGATTCTAACTCTTGTTTCAAATTCCTCAAGTTTTCCATTTCTTGAGGATCACTTTCATCAAAGTTTACGCCTTCTAAAGCATAAATCATATTAATAAAATCAGCTTTATTATTTTGTCCTTTTGAAATTAAATTTGATGGATTTCTTTTATCTTGGCCTAAAAAAAACAATTCATAAAGAAGACTTAAATCCACTGCTTTTACAATGTCATTTTTAGGTATTCTTGGTAGTTTAAAAATCTCAATATCAAAATAATATTTAAATTCGCTAACGCTATTAAATATTTGAATACCGGATGTGTTATTTACTAATATTGAATTCTTTTTTCTAAGAAATTCGAATTCTTTTTCCTTGAATTCTATTTTTGAATAATAGTAAAAATCTCGGTAGTTAAATCCACTTGGAAAAATAGAATCATAACCTATTGAGAACATTAAGCTCTGCATTAAAAGCGTTTTACCTCTATTGTTTTCATTACTAAATACAATATTGGTTTTATTAGTGAAGCGATTTTCAATAAATGCTTCTTCACGATTTCCAAATGCTATTTCCTTAATTATCATTTATACCTTCTAATATGATTGCGATTAAATAAAATAATGTGATCTTATTTAAATAAGAAATATTAAGATTTAAAAGTATTGGCAATGCATTATAAATATGTTCAACATCATTAGTGCCTTCATTTTTTATATAACTGATTATATGTTCACAAATCTTCCAAAACAACTTATTGCTATTTTTGTTAAAGAATGCTTTGCTAAGATTGGAATTGCATTCTTGTAAAATATCTTTAACGTCTTCTTTGTCTTGCCCATGTATAATTGGCAAAAAATCAATTGGGATTCCTTTATAGCTAAAAATTTCATTCCCAATAATTCTATTAATAATAAGAAGCTCAATGTCCTTTGATTTTAAATAGCGATTAAAATTAAGGACGTCCTTTATTTCTTTAATTGTTGAGTTTTCTATGTAGCTGTTTTTTTTGTCCGATTGAATGCTTCTTAACTCAATAAAAATGCTATTATAGAATTCAACTGATTTTAGGTCCTTATCCTTGAACTTTGTAATCTTTTTAATATAATCTGATTCTGTTTTATCATCTTGAACTATAATAGCTAATTGCAAAAAATCTTCGATTTCTTGACTAAAATCAGTATTAGTTCCCTTTGAGTGTTCTATTTTTTTTCTTAATCCCTCTTTTATTCTTGCGAATGTTTCTTTTTTAAAGTTGTTTAAGTGGAATGTTTTAAGTTGATCATCAATTAAATAATCCGGATTAACTTGTGGCGTAAACAAGATGTATTCATGGAAAGAAAATATGGAAAGGTAATTATCAAAAAGTGTAAAAAGTGATTCTCCTATTAATCCAGGTGATAATGTTTTATGGTTTTTGGACTGGATATCCCAAACTTTTTTATGATTTTTACAGAGACCACTTATATCATTAAAACAATCAATTGTAATGTATTCAACTTCTTTACTATCTTTCCTCATACCGATTAAATAAAGAAGGGATTTTGTTTCAAAAGTGGAAGCCTTCTCATTATTAATTTCTGTATTTTTAAAAGTATAGCTCATTTAATAGGTTTTTCAGCTTTAATAAAACTAAAGGCTTTTAGAATGTTGTATATTAGATGTTAAATTTACAATTTTATTTTAATATTTAATACTTTTAATATAGAATCTTCTCTTCAAACTACATAACTTACCATTTCCTTTAACTTTGTGGTAAGACAATTTTTAATCTGCTTTTTAAATCATATTCTCCCTTGCCCTTCAACCCCTTCCAAATAGACCTTCCCGTTACGGAGATCATCCCGACGGTCCGCGAACACCTGGCTACCCGCAACACGCTTATCGTGCATGCGCCGCCCGGGGCCGGTAAAAGTACCTTGCTGCCGCTGGCCCTCCTGGACGAGCCCTGGCTGGCCGGGCAGAAGATCATCATGCTGGAGCCCCGGCGCTTGGCCGCCCGCACCATTGCCGAGCGCATGGCGCAGCTGCTTAGGCGAAAGGTGGGGCAGACCGTGGGCTACCGCATCCGGTTCGAGAACCGCATTTCCGAGCAAACCCGCATCGAAGTGGTAACCGAAGGCATTCTCACCCGCATGATTCATTCCGATAAGGGGCTTACCGGCACGGCCCTGGTCATTTTCGATGAATTCCACGAGCGCAGCATCCACGCCGATGTAGCCATGGCCTTGGCGCGCGAAGCCCAGCAAACCCTGCGCCCCGATTTGCGCCTGATGGTGATGTCGGCCACGCTGGATATGCCCACAGCTCACGCAGCTTGCTCAACGCCCCGGTGGCGCAAAGCCTGGGGCGGCAATACCCCGTCGAAACCATTTACGCCGGCGAAACTCGACGAATACGCTGCTGCCCGAATTCACGGCCCGCACCGTGCAGCGGGCCCTTACAGCGAACAAACCGGCGACGTGCTGGTGTTTCTGCCCGGCGAAGGCGACATTAAAAAAGTCGAAGGCATCCTGCGCAAACAGCTCCGCGACGTGGCCATTCATCCGCTGTTCGGCATGCTGCCGTCCGGCAAGCAATACGCCGCCATCATGCCCGACCGCCAGGGCAAACGCAAAGTAGTGCTGGCTACCTCATTGCCGAAACCAGCTTAACCATCGAGGGCGTAGGCGGTGGTGGTAGATACCGGCTTCGGCAAAACGTCGCGCTTCGATCCCAACACCGGCTTGTCGCGCCTCGAAACCATGCGCATCTCCAAAGATGCCGCCGACCAGCGCGCCGGCCGGGCCGGTCGCCTGGGTCCCGGCAGTTGCTTACCGCCTCTGGACCGAAGCCGCCCACGAACGCCTGGCGCCGCACCGCACCCCCGAAATCCTGGAAGCCGACCTGGCGTCGTTGGTGCTGGATATGGCCGCGCTGGGGCATTATTGATATTACCCAGCTTACCTGGCTCACTCCGCCGCCCAAAGCCGCCCTGCTGCAGGCCACCGAAACCCTGCACCAGCTGCAGGCCCTGGAGAACGGCCGCATTACCGAGCACGGCAAAAAAATGCACGCCCTGCCCACGCACCCGCGCCTGGCCCACATGCTGCTAATGGCCGAAGAAACCGGCCAGCTGGCTTTGGCTACCGATATTGCCGCCATGCTGGAAGAGCGCGACCCGCTGCCCCGCGATGCCGGCATCGATATGAATTTGCGCATAGAAGCCCTGCGCCGCTACCGGCAGGAAAACGTGGGCGGCAAAGCGCCTGAAAAAAATCGAAAAAATAGCCGCATCGTACCGCCGGATGTTCAGCATCGAGCCCGAAAACGGCACGCCTAGACCCTTACGAAACCGGCGTGCTGCTGGCCCATTGCTACCCCGAGCGCATTGCCTACGCCCGCCCCGGCAACAACGCGCAGTTCCAGCTCGCCAACGGCAACTACGCCCAGGCCGGTCACCGCGACGACCTGGCCCACGAGCCCTGGCTGGCCATAGCCCACCTCGACGCCCGCGCAAGGCATGGGCAAAATATTCCTGGCCTCGCCGCTCAACCCCCGCGATTTGGCCCCGCTCGTAAAACAGCAGGACGTCATTACCTGGGACACCACCGACGGCGAACTCACCGCCTCCCGCGATATCCGCATCGGCTGCATTGTGCTGCAAAGCAAACCGCTGCCCGACCCCCGACGAAAAGCATTTACTCCCCGCCATTTCCGAAGCCCTGAAACGGGAAGGGGAAACGCTACTGAACTGGACCGAAAAAGTGCAGCAGTTCCAGAACCGGGTGTTAAGTTTAAGAAAATGGCGCCCCACCGAAGGTTGGCCGGATCTTTCTACGCCAACTTTGCTTTTGACGAATCCTGAATGGCTGACGCCTTATTTAGTTAATGTTGAAGTCCCTGAAGACCTACTGGAAATAGACCTGCTGCCGGTTCTGAAGAAGTTCTTAACTCCTGAACAACGCGCTGCTTTAGCTAAACTGGCTCCGGCTACCATTGCCTTGCCTGATGGCTACGAAGTGGAATTGCTTTATATGAAGAACGGCAAGCAACCGGTTCTGGAAGTGCGCCTGCAGGATATTTTCGACTGGCAGGAAAACCCGACCGTAGATGGCGGGGAGATGCACGTGCTGCTTAACTTGCTTACGCCGGATCTGAAGCCTTTGGCAACGGTGGCGGATCTGGGGAGTTTTTGGGCTGAGAAGTATAGCGTTTTGCGGGAAGAGTTGGTGGAGAAGTTTCCGGGGGTGAAGTGGAGGTAAAAATATTTACCGCATTTTTAGGTTCCTCCTTTTCAATTTTAAAATATAACATTACATTTAAGGCATATTTTAGTAAGGCAGTAATTTGAATTAGCTATTTCAAAACGTTTCTAAAAAGTAACTCTATGCGTAAAGTTTTTGGAATCCTGATTTTGGCCGCATTCATTTGGGGATGTGCAAAAGATGACGATGGAAATGTTATTCAGAAACAGAGCAATTGTTTGATCCTTTCGGCACCGGCTACCAATGCCAAAATAAGTCCTTTTTATCCTGATTTTGCCTGGCAGGGTTGTAAAACAGGTAATTACCGCTTTACTCTTTCGAAAAAATCAGACTTTTCAGTTGCCGAGTTTGATACCTTGCTGGCTTCAAATAATTTTAAATACGATAAGAAGATTATGGAACAAGCTACTACTTTCTTTTGGCGGATAATTCAGGATTCAGATACTACCATTTCCCAATTCGAAACGCAGAAATATGCAGAAACCTTTAAGGGCACTTACCTGGTTAATGTCAATAAAAGGTATGAGCAATTCTCCGGTCCAATACTATATGATACTACTTACAGTAGTAGTTTGGAAGTATTATCGTTACCCGATGGATCAGTTAAAATAACTGAAAGTGCCTCGAATAATACCAATACGGTATATTATCTTTCCTCTGTAAATACCGATAAAAATAGACTCACTCTTCATGGTACTTGGGGAGGGGGGTACACCCAATTATATTATTTTCCAAAAGATAAATTGGTAGGGGTCTATTTTCGTGGGAGCGGCAGGGGCATTTGGTGGGCCTGGCATATTGGGTATAAAATCAATTAATAAGCTCCTGATTAGCTTCGTTTTAATTTTCACCAGGTTGGCGGTTTAATAAAACTTTTGAATTTTACTTCAGGTTGCGTTTCAGGTCAGAACTGGGAAGCTTTTCGCTTCAGCATATAGCGCCTTAAGAAAGGGGGTTTTAGGATAATTTCCGGGGGAGGCTTAAAAGTAGAACAAATTCCCAAAACTCCTCCATTGATAGGAGGGGAGCTTTTTTACAAGTGCTAAAGTTAAAATCCCGCTGTTTTTTGTCAATTTATTTCTCCTTTGTTTAAATCATTCAGTCATCGCAAACATTCCTGAGACGCAAGTCAAAAGGAGCCAGCCTAGCTGATAAGGGATCTAACGCGTACTGTCAGAATTTTTGAGGTCCGGGGAAATTCTTTTTTGATTTAAGGTTAAAGGAAAATCCTGCCCAGGAACCGAATTTATTTATAGCAAACCAAATAATATTGTAAACCTTTCTTTACCGGATATACGTTATCCCCGATTTTTGCATCGGAACCGGAAATGCCTAACATGTAAAAGTAAGGAGCCGGCCCTTCAATAAAACTGATCGGGGAAAAGGTGGTTTTTTCTCTTTTGGTCCAAACTGTCTTTCCCTTAGAATCCAGGCGCTGGAAAACGAGTTGCTTTTTGTTCAGAAAGCTTTGTCTGGTTTCTCCCGGTTGGATCATACCGGTCCTTTTATTGCAGGCCAGCACCGTTTGGTGGGGTTGTTCAACGGGAATGCAATCAAGGCGGGCACCCGGTTCATCAGTCAGGCAGTTTTCCCAAAGCAAGTTTAAATTAAGGTCGTAAACCCGGTAGGGCAGGTGGGTTTGGTTCGTATATTTTAAACAGGAAGTGCCCTGGTGGTTTACGATATGTCCCTGGGCAGTAGCCTCTAAAAAATGCGCGACCTGCCAGTTTTTATAAGTTCCGGGTGCGGTCAGCAATAACTTTCCGTTGGCACTTACCTTCGTAATAAAGTCATTTTCAGTAGCAGTGGCTTTTAAATCGAAACAAGGCAGGTCTGAACAGTTTTTGTAGTATCCTTTTGCCCAAATGTTATTGGCAGTATCTACCGCCACCTTATAAAACTGGCCCAGGCATTCATTGCCGCAGGAAATTTTCCAGAGAAGCTTACCGGCTTTGTTGTATTTGGCTACCACCGGAATTGACCGTAAGACTACCCGGAAAAAGATATCGGTGCTTTGAATGGTATCGCGGATATTTTCGGCGCCGGCAACAACCAGGTTTCCGTAATGATCCAAAGTATGCTGGTGATATTCGGTTTTAGCGGGGTAAGGAATGGTGCTGAATAATTGCAGATTTCCATCCGGACCAATAAAGTAGTACTCCAGGGTATTTTCCTGAGTAACTTTAGCCATGGTGACCTGGCCATTAAAGGTGGAAAAAGTCAGGCCATGGTAATCCTGTTCCGGCAGCACTTTTGAAAGCAGCAATTTCCCTTCCCGCGAATATTTCAGAAATACCGGATTACTTTTTCCTTCCAGCCTGGTTTTCGGATCCGGCCAGCAGATTCCTTCCAGAAAGAAAAGTACCATTAAGTTTCCGGAAGTATCGGTAATCATTACTTCGGAGCGGATTTCGCCCTGAAGACGCAACGGTTTAACCCAAACAACTTTCCCTTGAAAGGGCTTTAAGCGACCGGAATAAACTTTTGGTTTAAAAATTTTAGCTCCTTTTTCTTCCAGAGAATCAGAACCGGAAGCGGGTTTTAAGGGTGGGACAGAAAGTGAGGTTGTATCGTTGTAAGAAGCTGAGGCGGAAGGAGCTTTACGCTTTTCTTGTTGAGGGTTATCCGTGCAAAATGAAAAGCAGCATGCCAGGAGCATTATAACTGCAAATTGATGGTTTTCCGCATTTCCGTTATTCATGAAGCAGGTGCTGGAAATTATTTAAAGGCGTTATTTTATAACGAATGAAACGGGGGAAACGCCTAAACTTTTAATCCAAAATTGAAATCAGGTTTAACGAACCAAATTGTCAACGTTAGAATTCCGGATCCTATTTATTTTCCAGCCGGAAAAACAACTGCGAAATCGGGATGAGCATAATGCCGGCGATAGCAAAGGCCATAAAAGAAAGCTTCAGATTAAACGCATGGGCCAGGTACCCGATCATGGGCGGACCTAAAAGCATTCCCACTATACCAAAAGTAGCAATAAGCGAAACGGCAATTCCCGGGGAATAGGTTTTGGAAGTACCGGCCAGCGTGTAGGTCATGGGAATAACCGAAGCCGCGCCAAAACCTACCAGGGAAAACCCGGTCATAGCCGGCCAGAAACTTGGGAACAAAATGGCTAACCCAACCCCGGAAGAAACCAGCAGGGCGCTCAAAATGTAAGCTTTGGCCATGCCTATTTTATCAATAATGCGGTCTGAAATAAAGCGGGAGGTTGCCATGAAAATCATGAAGGTGAGGTAACCGGCCGTAAAGATCTCTTCCTTAATTACCTGCTCAAAATAAATACCGCTCCAGTCGAACATGCCGCCTTCGCAGACCATGGCCAGGAAGGCAATTATCCCCAGGTAAAGAATAAAGGGTTCGGGTTTCTTAAATGATAATTTGTTACCTGACGTTGCCCGGTCGTTGCGTAAAAGAAACCGGTAAGCCAGTAACGCTGAAACGCCGGTAATAACGGTTACCATCAGCAAATGCGGGATTATGGAAATTTTAAGCGAAACCAACAAAGTGGTAAAACCAACGCCCACTATCCCGCCACTGCTCCAGAGCCCGTGAAAAGCACCGTTTATTTTCCGGCCGTACTGGTTCTGCAAATTTATGGCCTGGGTGTTCAGGGAAATATTCAGGACCCGCATGCACAAGGCGTACAAAATCAAAGCAATTACCAACAGGGTAGGCGTATCAGCAAAACCTATAAAGGAAAGAGAAATCGCATTTAATAAAAATCCGATGGTAAGCGGCAGGCGGGTTTCGTATTTTGTAACCAGCCAGCTGGAAAAAGGCAAAGCGATCATGGAAGCAACCGGCATGGCAAATAAAATGCTGCCCAGCTCGGCTTCGTTCAGGTTCAGGGCATTTTTAATGGTAGGAATCCGGGAGGTCCAGCTGGAAAAACTAAAGCCGGCCAAAAAGAAAAAGGCACTCAGGGCAATGCGTTGGTTACGTAAAGAAGGCATGCAGAAAAAATTCAGAAGGCAAAGGTAAGCGGAAAATAATCCGGACGGCACTGTTACGGTTGATTGAAGCTGATCGTTCAGAAAATAGTTGCCCGGTCCGCGGAATTTAATCCTATCCCGGTATACATTTTGCCGGGAGCGCGAAGATAGGTTGTGAAAAAATCCCTTTACAGCGGTTAGCAATATAGCCGGCTAAACGGGAATTTCAGATTAAATTCCTGAAAAAAATAAGAAGGCACCTTCCTGAAATTTTATTTTCTGAATAGTAGTTATATAATTTCAGAATACCTTTGAATTATGCCTTTAGCCGAAAACGAATTTAACGAACAATTTACCGAAGCGCTGGATGCCGTGCTGGTAAACCTGGCCGAAACCCCGGAGATAGACCCGGTAAAGTTTTACAGCATGGTTTGCATTCTGGAAAACCTGCAATTCTTCAGCCCGGTTATTTTCAGTGTTTTAAAGAATACGGAAAAGTAAGATCAATTTATATCGCCAAAATGCCGGGTGAGTGATCCGCTATTTTTTATTTTTCCGGTTCCCTGATTCCTGGTTTCCTGAAAAACTAATTGCTTACCTTTCGGCTGGAAAAATGGTATCAGAAATGGGCTATAAAGTAATTATAACAGGAGCAACCGGCATGGTAGGCGAAGGCGTCATGCACGAATGTCTGAAGGACCCGGAAATCTCCGGCGTACTGCTTATAAACCGCCGGCCAGCCGGCTTCCACCATCCCAAACTAAAAGAAATTATCCATTCCAATTTCCTGGATTTTTCCGCCATTCCGGTCGATTTTAAAGAATACCATGCCTGTTTTTTTTGCCTGGGCATTTCATCGTTAGGGGTTAGTAAGGCGGACTACGAAAAATATACTTACCACCTGACCCTGCACGTAGCCCAAAAGATGGCGGCCCAAAACCCGGCTATGATTTTCTGTTACGTTAGCGGCGCGGGTACAAATAGTTCGGAAAAAGGAAGTTCGCATTGGGCCCGGATAAAAGGTAAAACCGAAAACGCTTTGTTGAAGCTTCCTTTTAAGAAAGCATACATGTTCCGGCCCGGTTTCCTGGGTCTGCCCCCGGCCTGAAAAACACTAAAAGCTATTACAAATATTTTGCCTGGCTGGAGCCGGTTTTAAAACCGTTTTTTTCTAATTATATGAGTTCGCTGGCGGAATTGGGTAAAGCCATGATCCTGGTATTGAAACAGGATTACCCGAAAACTGTTCTGGAAGTAAAAGATTTTAAAGCCCTGACCCGTCAAAAAAACTAAAATTCTGATAATCAAACCATGAATCACACGCTGGAATCTTATTGATTGCTATAGCCATGTCGGCATTGGCGGCTTGCACCTCCCCGGAAAAACAAAACTCCGTTTCCGAAGAAATAACCAACCTGGAAGGAGATCCAAAAACGCCGGTCATAAATTTATATTCCGGAATTGTTACGGAAATCCAGATGGGCAAAGACGGCTTTACGGCTCAGCTGAAAACCATTAAAGACGGTACCGTGATTTTTGCCACCATCAGCCGCGCCAACCTGAACCAACCGGAAACTTACCGGCAATTAGAAATTGGGGATACGATCCAGGTGATGGGGGAAGAATGGCAAATGGAAAACCAAACCCACCTTACCGTGCGGGAATTAAAGTAAAGCAATCTTAGCCGCTTCCGGGGTGGTTAAAACGGTAGGATTTTCCGCTATAAAACTCAGATAATTCGCTTAAATAACCACCGGAATTTCCTGCAATGGTTCCGGTTTATTGGTTTCAGCATTAGCTGCCTGGTATTTAGCGAATTGGTTTTTCAGAAAAAGGGCTTTGGAATCGCGGTAAGAAGTAACGCCGCCAATCTTATGCAGCCCTTTAATATACATCCAGGCCAGATCTACCTGGTAAGGCAAAAACCCGGCGCGCGCACTGGCCGGGTACAGATGATGGTTGTTGTGCCATTCGCCGGAAAATAAGCCCGGCCGGGTTTGGTTAATAGAAAGGTTGCTGCGGTCGAAATCAATGCCGTCTACGTGTTTTACTTCTCCTTTGCCGTGCCCGTTATAATTAAAAGCCCGCACCAGTACAAACCAGAACATGCTCCGCACTAAATAAGGCACAAGCCAGCCCCGGCCCGCCAATTAAGATAAAAAGCTCCAAACCAAAACAGCCAGTTAGCAAGCCACAAACCTACCGTATAAACTGGAGTGGCAATAGAACCCCACTTTTTATATTGCGCATAAGTATTTATCTGTACCCCGGTATGCTTTAGAAAATGAGCGGCTTTTGCATAATTTTCTTCGGTAAGATCTTTGGCAATACTTTGGTGGTTTACATCCGAAACATGCAATACATAAAACCGCCCTGGGCATTATACGGGTCGCCGGGTTCGTCTGACTTTAACGTGGTGCACATGGTGCGAAACGATATACATTTCTTCCGGAAAAGTGCGCAGCACCAGGTTTTGGGTAATGAAACGCCAGATCGGATGACTAAAAGTAAAAGCTTTATGGGTACAATACCGATGAAACCAGACCGTACCGTGGGTACTCATGATAACCATACTATACAAAATAGCCGCTCCCAGGAACCGGAAAGAAAAGTATTCAAAAATAAATAGGTAAACGAAAGGCAACATGCAAATCGCCATCAACCAGCTAATAAGCGGAGATCCAGTTCCGTTTGTTTTAAAAATATTGATCCGGGAAAAAGCTTCGGCATAAAAGCTGCTTTAAGGTTGGCTTAATCAATTCACCATTTGCATTTTGCCAGCCATAAGCAGGCACTTGTAATACATCGTCAATAAATGCCATAAGAATACAAACAGCCGGCAATACAGGAAGCCGGAGATGGCAATATGTATCAAAACCTGTTCTTAATATTTGAAAAAAGGAGACGTTCCATTCTCCGTAGTTATACTTATCCGGAGATAAAAGGCTTAAGGAACAAGGTTCAGAAAGGTTTTAGATCGCTGGTTTAGCCGGAACAGAAGTAAGTTAAGAATAATTCGGGGTTATCCGTATTTATTACTTGAAGCTATCTCAAAATACATCTGTCATCCTGAGCGGTAGCGAAGGACCTTATCGGCGGCCAGTAGAAAAGCCAGAATGAAGGGTATTGCCAAAAGCCAACAAGTTGTTTCGCTAACGCTCAACATAACAACTATTTTTGAGATAGCATCTATTGCTTTTCCGTTGCCAAATCAGTTTTTAAAGGAACATTGGCTTATGCGGCCTATAAACTTTTCTTTTTCTTCCGGAGCCCTTCGGCATTAATGATCACTCCTAAACTGAAAACGGAATTACCAGCCGTCATGAATTTCCGGTTCTTCAACCCAAAGTTGCTGCCGCTGGTGTATTGCAACTGTACCGCCGGACTCAAAACTACCCTGGTAAAAAAGATCGGCTCCAGAAAAATGTTATCTTCGGTGGGTTGCTTTATATCGTTCCGGAAAAAATCGTCCATGTTAATGTAGCTAATACGCAGGGCGGTGCCGTAATTAAGCGGATAAGAATTACCAAAAAGCCGCAGCTTCTTTTTATCTTTTGAACTGTAGTTTACCTGCGCAAAATATTTGTTGAAAGTCACTTCCTGCCGGTCGTAGGTTACCCAGTTTCCGTCGGTTTCTTTTTTAAAGGTGATATCTGAACTACCGCGTCCCAGGCCGCCGTACACTTCCAGAATGCGGGTTCCGCGGGCAAAGGTGGTAAAATAACCGGCGCCGGCTTCCAGTAAATTGTGCCGGAAATCTTTTTTGTCTTTGTTCTGGTTCATCATGGAGCCATTAACCAGCACGCCAACGTGGTCGCCTACCGCATAGCCGGTGTTAAAACTGGCATTGAATTTTGGGGTGAGGTGGGCTCCGGCAAATAGTTCGCCTTTCTGGCTCAGCATGGGGGTGTTGGGAACATTGGGCATGTAAACGGAAGAGCAGCTGCTAAGCAGAAAAAGGAAGCCGGAAGCAATCCATAAAAGGTCTTTTTTCATGAAAAAGTGTTTTTAAGTTTAAATTATTCCAACTCGAAAGGAGCGACAACTGCCTGCTTAACCTGCCCAATTTCCTGCGTCGCTCTTTTATTTTCGGTGCGCAAATTTTATGCAGCTTTGAAAGCGCTTTTTGGCGAAAAACCTGAAAACCCGGTCCGGAAAATTTAACCTCCTGAAAACAAGCCAAATAAAATCCGAAAATTTCCGGAAGAAAAATTAACATCCAACGGTGCATATCCGTAAAAGGCTTTTTTGAATTTCCCGCAACCAGGTTTAGTGCAAGCTTTTTGGTTTCCTGGCCAAACCCTGTTTGAAACAAAGGCCGGAGCCAAAAATAAAACATAGCATTTTGAAGAGAATTATTTGGCAAAATATCTTCCGCCGGGGGCTTTCTTGTATATTTGCAGCCTGAATTCAGGAAAGCACTAAAGCATTTTTCCTGCCTCCGGATTTCTGAATGTTATGATCAAACCGTTCCGGTCTTTGCTGTTGTTGGTGTATATAGGGGCGTTGCTGGCGGTAGCGTTATTTTTTTTGCCGGCCCAAATTCCGTTGCCTAACGGATATTCGCTCCGGTTCTTTACCCTGCAAAGCCTGCTGGAAACCGAAGGTAAACAATACGCCGACATTTCCGGGCTGGAAGAAAGATTTACTCCAGCCATTGAGTAAGCCCAGGGCCCGAACAGTTCCGGCAATTTCTAACGAAGAAGCACCGGTTGCCGATACCTTAGAAGCCCGGTTCAAGATCCAATACCCTGCCGGGAACGATACTTTGCTTTATAATTTCTTTCGCCAGATCGCTGCCCTGGCTAAAAATCCGGAATTGGTTCGGGTTCTCCACTACGGCGATTCCCAGATAGAAGGCGACCGGATCACAGCCTTTTTGCGCAACAAATTTCAGAACCGCTTTGGCGGCTGCGGGGTAGGGTTGGTGCCTCTTACCGATGCTCTGGGAAACCGCACTTCCATCCAGATAAAAGCCGATGAAGCCTGGAAACGCCTGCGGGCTTACGGTCCCGATTTCCGCAAGAAAACCCCACGCCACTACGGACTTATGGGCAGTTACTTTAATTTTTCCTTCACCTATTCGCAACCCCTTAAACCCGATACAACTGCCACCGACAGCCTGGCCCGAAAACCATTTTCCGGACCCGGAAAAGAGACCAGGTAGCGGTAGAATTTTTAAAAGCGCCGGGGGCATACAGCCGCGACAGCCGGTTCGAAAATATAAAGCTGCTTTATCTGAATCCGGAAGCCCCGGTAGTTTTAAAGATCCAGAGCCGAAAAGACAGCGTTGCCCGGTTCGTGCTTCCGGTTACCGACACCCCAGCCATTTTCCAGCAGCCTTTTCGGGATCCTTTCCGGAAACTTACCCTTAGTTTTGAAGGAACGAAAAGCCCGGAATTTTACGGCGTAGCGCTTGATTGCAACGCCGGGGTAGTGATCGATAACATGCCGTTCCGGGGAAGTTCAGGCACCGAATTCAGCCGCATGGACCGGGAAATCCTGCGGCAGCAATTCCGGCAGCTGAACGTGAAATTCATCATTCTGCAGTTTGGGGTGAACGTGGTGCCGCACGTGATCAAAGATTACAGTTATTACGAAAAGCAATTCTACAACCAGCTGAAACTTTTGCAGGAACTGGCCCCGGAGGCCAGCATTCTGGTGGTGGGGGTTTCGGATGTTTCCCGGAAAGAAGGGGAGGTTTATACCACTTACCCGAACGTAGAAAAGATCCGAGATGCCCAGCGCAATGCTGCTTTTAAGGCCGGTTGTGCTTTCTGGGACCTGTATGCGGCTATGGGCGGAAAAGATTCTATGCCGAGCTGGGTATTTGCCAAGCCGGCGCTGGCCAATAAAGATTTTACCCATTTTACCCCGAAAGGCGCCCAGCTGGTTTCGGAAATGTTGTTTAAAAGCCTGATGTACGAATATGAGAAATTCAGCCGTAAGTAAGATTGTTGATTCTGAGTTTTTTGCTGCTGTGTTCATGCGGTCTGGCGGTGGCTTTGCCTCCGATAAGGTAAAAAAAAACGGCAGGAAGTACCGAATTTAAAAAAGGCCAGCCGAACAGGAATACAACTTTGTAAAATACGCCGAAAACCGGATCTATCCCCGGATCCGCTGGCAATGGCTTCATTTTTTAACGCGCTGGATTCGCTGCAGGCCGGCACCCGGCAAAAAGTGAACGTGGTCCATATCGGCGATTCCCACATTCAGGCCGATATTTTTTCCGGCCGGGTGCGTACGTTGTTCCAGGATTCGGGGCTTTTGGAAACGGCGGCCGGGGATTGATTTTTCCTTATCCGCTGGCTAAAACCAACAATCCCTGGAATTACAAAGTAACTTCTACCGGCATCTGGACCGGCTGCCGCAACATTCAGTCACAAACAAACCTGCGACTGGGGCCTGGCCGGTATTACCGCCGAAACCATTGATACCGCCGCGACTTTTCCGTGCAAAACCATACCGTTTGGGCAATTCCCGGTAAGCCGGGTGCGGATTTTTTACCCGGTAGCGAGACCAGACCCAGTTTTTACCGTTAATGCTAAAGCTGCCGATTCGGTTTATTTCCCGGTTCGATCTGAACCGCTGGGTTTTGCCGAATTTGAACTGGACGTTTGAGATCCAGAAAATAACGGTGCATTTTCCGAAAACCGAAGCCGGGCAAACCATTTTACCTTGCAGGGTATAAGCCTGGAAAACAGCCGGCCAGGTTTGCAATATGCCAGCGTTGGGGTAAACGGTGCCGAAGTGATCTCTTTTCTCCGGAACCCGGCCCTGGAAGCAATCTGCAAGCCTTGAAGCCGGACCTGATAATAATTTCCCTGGGAACCAACGATGCTTACGGCAAGAATTTTAACCCGGAAACTTTTAAACAGAATTTAGGCACATTTGCTACAACGCATCTACCGGGCAGCGCCCCAGGCTTCGGTGCTGTTAACGGCGCCCGGCGATAATTACCGTGGGCAGGAAATATCCAAATTACGCCAATGTAAAAGCAACCGCCAAAATGCTCGAACTGGCCGAAGAAACCGATTGCGCCGTTTGGGATTTTTATAAAGTGATGGGTGGCTTGCGGTCGGTAGTGAAGTGGCAAAACAACGGGCTGGCCGCCAAAGACCGGGTACATTTAACCGCCAAAGGCTATAAACTGCAGGGCGACCTTTTGTTTGATGCCCTGATGAAAGCTTATGGGAATGATTAATGATTAATGATTAATGATTAATGCTCAGCACCTGAATCAAAAAAAGTAATGTCATCCTGAGCACAACCGAACGCGGGAGCGTGAAGCTTGCGAGCGTAGCTCTGAAGGAACTTGTTGGCGGACAACACTAAAACCTGCAACTATGCGCTTAGCTAATGCTAATGGTGATTAAGTCTTATTGAATCCGGTAACTATTATTAATGATTTAGGAAAAAGTTAAATGTTAATTGAATTGCGGAATGAATAGTGGCTTGATCTATTAATCATTATTCATTAATCATTAATCATTATCTTTAAAAAAGATGCTTGAAAATATACTTCATAATTTAAAAGACCTGCTGAAATTCCAGCCGGAGCAACCGATGATCTTTACCACGGCTTTGTTCTGGATTTTCTTTGGTTTGGTATTGGTCATTTTTCAATTAACCTATAGAAAATTAACAGCCCGCAACTTGTTCCTGTTTACCTTCAGTTTGTTTTTCTATTACAAATCGAGCGGGTATTTTTTCGTTTTACTCATTCTTACCACTGCCATAGATTACACCATGGGCTGGCAGATCTTCCGGGCAAATACCAAAGCGCTTAAGAAATTCTACGTGTTCCTGAGCTGGTTCTGAACCTGGGCTTGCTGGCCTATTTCAAATACGCGTATTTCCTTTCCGGCTTCTTTAATACCCTTTTTGGCACCGGTTACGAACCTGTTGATTACCTGGCGCAATGGACCAATTATTTTACCGGCTCCAACCTGGATATTGCCCACATTATTCTGCCGGTTGGTATTTCATTTTACACTTTCCAGAGCATCAGTTATTCCATAGATATTTACCGGGGGCTGATCAAACCGGTAGACCGTTTCCTGGATTTTGCCTTTTTTGTAAGTTTTTTCCCACAGCTGGTAGCCGGGCCCATTGTACGGGCTTCTGATTTTGTGCCGCAGATCTACCAGCCCTACAACCTGAACCGCGACGAATTTAACCGCGCCATTTTCCTTATCCTGAGCGGCCTCATTAAAAAGATCCTGATCTCCGATTACATTTCCAGCCAATTTTGTGGACCGGATCTTTGCGTCGCCAAACAGCTATACCGGCTTTGAGAATCTGATGGCGGTTTACGGTTATACCATCCAGATCTATTGCGATTTTTCCGGCTATACCGATATTGCCATCGGCGTAGCGCTGCTTTTGGGATTCCGCCTGAATATTAATTTCAATGCTCCTTACATTTCGCAGAACATAACCGAATTCTGGCGCCGCTGGCACATTTCCCTCTCCACCTGGCTCCGCGATTATCTTTACATTTCGTTAGGAGGGAACCGCAAAGGGAAGATCCGGCAGTATGCAAACCTGCTTATAACCATGCTGCTGGGCGGTTTATGGCACGGGGCGCATATTAAATTCCTGATTTGGGGAGCTTTGCACGGATTAGCCCTGGCCTTTCATAAATTCTATATGGAAGTAACCGGCACCAACGGCGAAGGAAAAACGTTTCTGGGAAGGTTCTGGGGCCGGTTACTAACGTTTCATTTTGTAGCTTTTTGCTGGATCTTTTTCCGGGCCGAAACCCTGCAATCGGTAAACCAGATTTTAAGCCAGATTGCCTACCGTTTTGAACCACACCTGATCCCGGAAATGCTGTTGGCTTACAAAGAGGTATTCGGCTTAATGCTGATCGCTTATGTTATCCATTTTATTCCGGTACCGGAGAAATTACGCCTTGGCAACTGGTTTGGAGTTTTACCGGATCTGGCTAAAGCCGTGGTGATCGTAATTATTATTTTAAGTTTATACCAGGTTAAAACCGCAGCCATTCAGCCGTTTATTTATTTCCAATTTTAAATCCAGCTCATTAATTCCTCAGGTTTTTTTTACCCTGTTTCCCTTTCACTTTATAGAATTTTTTAATCAAAAAATCAGAACCCGGTTTCAGTTTTCAAACCAAAAAACCTAGCGTTTAAGATTGGGCTGGAGTTGGGAGATCAGGTTAGTTTTTTTGCAGTACGTCTTTTTTACGCTGCGGGCGTATAAATCACAACCTGATAATCAGTATAATACCTGATTCGAATCCAGGAAGGTACGTTCTAAAGCTTTGGGCGAATGTTTGTACGTTTAACCCGCTTTTTTTATAAACCATTTTTCCTCTTCATTATAGGAGCGGCCATTATCATTTTTGCCATTTCCCGGCTCTCCAATTACTTCGGGGATTTTTATTCTGAACCTTATAAAATAGGGGTAATTGTAAATTCAGTTGAAATAACCGCCGAAGATATGGCCGTTTTGCGGTTTGTTCTGGGTAAAAAGCTGGAAGAAATAAATGCCGCCGGTGGTATTAACGGCCGGTCTGTAGATGTACTTTACATGGATGATAAGGGTAGCAATACCAGACTCTTTAACCTGGTACAGGCAGCTACCCGGGATACCAGCCTGATTGCCTTTATCGGTTGTAATACTTCCGACCAATTTAAAGTTATTAACCACCTGATCGGCAGTAAAAACATACCCTTTATTGGCGGCACTTCTTTACCGCATTTATATGAAAAATACCCCAATATCTATTCCGCCGAAACCAGTATAAAACAAGCTTCGGTAGTATTAAAAGATCTGCTTCAAAACAAATCGACCAAAACCGCATTTATTGGCCGCAGCGGTGATTATTACTCCAGGGCCCTGTTAGAGATTTTAGAGCAGTTTGAGGCAGAAAACCAGGAGTTTAAAATTGCCTTCCGGAGATGGTACCCATTAGGTTATATCCCAACGCCGGAGGAAATGAAAAATCTGGCGGACAGCTTAAAACAGCAGGCTGATTTTATTCTGCTTTCCAGCGAACCTAAAACCACCAATGCCATTCTGAACGGCTTGTGGACCAACCAGGTAAAAATGCCGGTATTTACCGGGAAATCGGATATTTCGCAGGTAGATTTACATAATCCATTTTATAAAACCGGCGAATTGTATGACATTTTCCGGTTTGCCGTTCCGGGCGTGCAGAACACGCGGCTGCAGGAACAGTTTGCCCAATTTAATGCTCAGCTGAAACCAGGCAAAACCATCGATTTTCAGTTAGGTTTTGCCGGCCGGCACGCCGATGAAATAGGGTTAATTAAAGAAGCCTCTCTTGATAATACCTTACCGAAAAATGCCGGCGTCCGGGATAAAATTAACGCCGGTCTGAAAAAATATATAAACGGCAGGCGCATTTACCGGGGCTGGTACGCGGACTGGTTTTTTACCCCGGAACGCGGTTTTTCCGCCGATGCCCTGCTGGCCTGGAAACCCAAAGATTTTTCCTTGCCCATTATGGCGCCACTCCAGTTTTTACGCACCGATTCCGGCTACCGCCAGGCCCCGGTTTTGTATTTAGATCTGGACCTGGAAAGTATATCGCAGATTAACGACGAAGAAGGTACGTTTTACGCTTCCTTATACCTGGAATTAAGCTCCATAAGGAACCTGACCTTAGCGGAAGTAGAATTCAGCAATGCCGTCCGTAACAAGATCAATCAGCAACCACTTATAGAAGCCAGGCTTATCCGGCAAAGCACCGATTCCACAAACTTTAAGTTCAATAATTACCTGTATAAAATAGATGGAAAGTTCCTGTTCAATCCCAACCTGAAAAAATACCCCTTCGACGAACAGAAATTTCCGATCGTAATCCAGACCAGCAATACCTTAAAGTCATTTCTGGTGCAGCCTACTTTTCAGGAGTTCCGCGATACCGTTTTTGAATCGCCGGGCTGGATCTACCAGAAAAATTACGTGGGTTTTAACCAGGATATTATTTCGGTAGAAAATATATTTGAAGATGACCAGAAACATATTCCTATTTACAAATTCAGTTTTGTATACGAATTGAAACGCGCCCGGATAGATTTTAACCTGAAAACGCTGGTGCCTTTGCTGGCAATTCTTATCATTACGTATTTGTCGGCCTATATTCCGGCCCGCGAATTTGAAGCCTTGTGCGCCATTCAGGTCACGGCCCTGCTTTCGGCAATTGCCCTGTATTTTTCAACCTATAAACCTGAAATGCAATACGCCACCGTTTCAGACACTATCTTCATTTTTACCTATGTCATGATTACTTCCCTGATTGGTACTTCCATTCTGATATATACGATGTACCGGAAAAGCAACACCGTTACCAATTTGGCGCGGCTTTACCAGCAGGTACTTTTTCCGATAATCGTAATCGTGTTTACGCTTTATATCCGGGCCTGAAACGTGCAGCAAAACCGGGCCACCGACTTTTTTCGAAGCAGGGTTTTCCGGGCTGCGGGCATGCTTTTGCTGCTGGTCTTAACCGGGGCCGGCCTGTTCTGGTTTAAAAGTAAAAATGCGGATAAACCTTACCAGGTCGGGGTCATTTTAAGTGAAGCAGAATTACCAGCTGGCGATCTGGAAGGTTATAAATTTATTATTGCCCGCAAACTTGAAAAAATTAATAATTCCGGCGGAATAAATGGCCGTAAAATAGAAACCATTTACCTGGATGATAACCAGAATGATGACACCTTATATAGCCTGGTACAGCAAACCAGCCGGAACCCAGATCTGATAGGTTATATTGGTTGCCGGGGTTTATCGCGGGCAATAAAAATTGCGCCCTTAATTACCGGCAAAAGAATTCCATTATTAGGGCTTTACGCTTTTACCGATTCCCTTCAGGCGAATCCTACTATGTATACTTTCAGCATTGGTATGAACGAAGCCCGGCATGTGCTTTTAGAATTGTTTAAAGATAAGGCCACTAAAATTGGTTTTATTGGAGAAAGCGGAAACATGATGTCCGAAGCCATGCAGCATCTGCTACAAGAAATGGTTGCTGCTACACCGGAATTAAAAATTACGGTAAACCGGTTATTCAAACAGCCTTTAGATTTTTCAGATGTAACCCAGAAACAATTTGCCGATTCTTTAAAAACCGAAACTGATTTTCTGGTGTTTATTGCCGGTCCCCAAAGCAGCAATGCGGTACTTGGCTTTTTAAAACAAAATAAGATCAGCATTCCGGCATTTATAAGCTGGGCCGACATTCTGCAGCTTGACGATAAAAATCCGGCTTTCCTTGGTTTGGAATTATTTGGTATAAATACGTTCAGCATTCCGGGAGCCCAGAATACCCGTTTGCAGGAGGAATTAATGCAATACAATAAAGATTTTAAACTCCGTCCAAATTCAACCTACCAGTTAAGCCAGGCCGGGAGGTTAGCCGATGAACTCGGCCTTATTCAGGAGGCTGCCAACCTGAAATTGTTACCTGAAGCTGCCGGCATTCGCGAAAAAATTAATGCCGGGCTCCGGGAATATGTGAACGGTAAAAGAATTTACCGGGGCTGGCTTTCCGACTGGCATTTTACCCCGGAACATGCGTATGGCGGACAGACCTTATTGGCCTGGAAGCCTAAAAACGCCGCTTATCAGGTACTTTCGGCTACGCAATACATCCGGACGGAAAAGACCTTATTTCCGGCTCCGGTTTTTTATACCAGCCTGAATATGATCCAGATAGACCAGATCAACGAAGAAGAAGAAACTTTCTTTGCCAGCTTTTACCTGGAACTAAATGCTTTGAAAGCATTCGACCTGGCTCAGATAGATTTTGCCAATGCCGTCCGGAATGAAATAGATCATAAACCGCTTATAGAAGCAAAGTTGATCAGGAGTGAGATGGATTCGCTGAAGCATAAATTCCACCATAGGCTTTATAAAATTTCCGGGCGGTTTTATTTTGAGCCCAACCTGAAAAATTATCCTTTAGACGAACAGAAATTTTTTATTATCCTGCAGGCTGCCAATGCCTGGCAACCGTTTCTGGCGCAGCCTTCCATCAGAGAAAAACAAGACTCCGTTTTCGAATCGAAAGGCTGGGTATACAAAGACCAGTTCGTTGGCTACGACCAGGATATAATTGTTTCGCCAAATGCCTTTGGCCAGACCCGCAAAAATATTCCGCATTATAAGTTCACGTACGCCTATATTTTAAAGCGTTCCCACATCGACTTTTTTCTGAAAACACTGGTACCGTTGTTAGCTATTCTGGTGGCGGCTTATTTTTCGGTTTACATCCCGGCCCGCGAATTTGAAGCCCTGGCCGGCATCCAGGTTACGGCTTTATTATCGTCTATTGCGCTGTATTTTGCCACCTATAAACCGCAAATGCCCTACGCCACTATTTCCGATAAGATCTTCATTTTTACCTATATCATGGTAACCTCTTTAATTGGCACTTCCATATTTATTTACATTTTTTACCGGAAGCAAAATGCCTTTACAGCAATCATGAAATTTTATCAGCGCATCCTTTTTCCGGTTCTGATAATCGGGTTTCTGATATACATGCGCTGGTTCTGAAAGAATTTCCGGCAATAAAATCAACCTGCTTTTTTACCCCAAAGCCTGGCGTTTTTGAAACCCGAAAAAACAATAGGCCTAAACGTATGAAAACTGCCCGGAATTCGTTAGGTTTTTGTATTTTCGCGCATATCAAAAAAAGCTCCATGTTGTTCCAGATCAAATCCCGCCAGGCACTTTTGGGCCTGCTTTTAATAGCGTTTTCCGGTTTATATGCGGGATGCAAACCCAGGTGCCCCATAGAATCCTGCCACGTGCGCATGGTACACCGGCATGGCAAAGGCGAATTCCGGGGTTCCAAATGGTATAAAAAACAAAACCCTAAAATAGGAGAGAAGCTGCCAAAACCAACCCAGGACGGGGTGGAACCGCACAATGATAAGAGCAAAATGCGCAAGTAAAAGTAGGCAAAACGCTTATTTTTCCGTAACTTGCCCGTTATTCAAACTGATAATTATTACTTAAAATATCCCTTTTTATATGGCCGAAGGCGAAAAAATAATACCTATAAATATTGAAGATGAAATGCGTGGCGCCTACATCGATTATTCGATGTCGGTTATTATATCCCGGGCTTTGCCCGATGTGCGCGACGGATTAAAACCAGTACACCGCCGCGTGCTTTACGGCATGTCGGAACTGGGTGTATCTTATAACAAAGCGTACAAAAAATCGGCCCGTATTGTAGGAGAGGTGCTGGGTAAATACCACCCGCACGGCGATGCTTCGGTTTACGATACCATGGTGCGGATGGCCCAGGATTGGTCTTTGCGTTACCCGCTGGTAGATGGCCAGGGTAACTTTGGTTCGATTGACGGCGACTCGCCGGCGGCCATGCGTTACACCGAAGCCCGCTTAAAGCGAATTGCCGATGAATTGCTGGCCGACCTGGAAAAAAATACCGTTGATTTTGTTCCCAACTTCGATGATTCCCTGAATGAGCCAAGCGTAATGCCGGCCAAATTACCTAACCTGCTGATAAACGGTACTTCGGGTATTGCGGTGGGTATGGCTACCAACATGGCGCCGCACAACCTAACCGAAGTGGTAAATGGCATTGTGGCTTACATCGATAACCACGAGATTACCATTGCCGAACTGATGGAGCATATTACCGCTCCGGATTTCCCGACCGGCGGTACCATTTACGGTTACGAAGGCGTACGTTCGGCCTTTGAAACCGGCCGCGGCCGCGTTATTGTGCGGGCCAAAGCTACTTTCGAAACACTGCCAACCGGTAAAGAGCAGATCATTGTTACCGAAATTCCTTACATGGTAAACAAAGCGGCCATGATCGAAAAAACGGCGGCTTTGATTAACGAGAAAAAAATAGAAGGTATTTCGGATTTGCGCGACGAATCGGACCGCGATGGTTTACGCATTGTGTACGATCTGAAACGCGATGCCATGCCCAACGTGGTGCTGAATAACCTTTACAAATATACCCAGTTACAATCTTCTTTCGGGGTAAACAACGTGGCGCTGGTAAAAGGCCGGCCCAATGACGCTGAACCTGAAAGACCAGATCGATTATTTTGTGGATCACCGCCACGAAGTAGTAATCCGGCGGACGCGAATACGAACTGGCCGAAGCGCAGAAACGGGCGCATATTTTGGAAGGCTTACTTATTGCCCTGGATAACCTGGACGAAGTAATTAATCTGATCCGTTCTTCCCGCGATCCGGAAATTGCCCGCGCCGGTTTAATTGAGCGTTTCAGCTTATCCGAAATTCAGGCCCGCGCTATTCTGGATATGCGTTTGCAGCGTTTAACCGGCCTGGAGCGCGATAAGATTCGTGAAAGAATACGAAGAAATCAAGGCTTTAATTGACCATCTGACAGGAAATATTAGCCAGCGAAGACCGTTCGGATGCAGATAATTAAAGACGAACTGACTGGAAATTCAGGACCGTTACGGCGATGACCGTCGCACCAACATCGAAATGTCGGCCAGCGATTTCTCGCATGGAAGATATGATTCCGGATGAGAACATGGTAATTACCATTTCGCACGAAGGTTATATCAAACGGACGGCTTTAATCGAATACCGCAGCCAGAGCCGCGGCGGCGTTGGTTCCCGTGGCGTTTCCGCTTCCAAAGCAAGACGATTTACCGAACATTTATTTATTGCCAGCACCCACAATTACATGCTATTCTTCACGGAGCTGGGCCGGGTGTTCTGGTTAAAAGTTTACGAAATTCCGGAAGGCGGCAAAACCGCCAAAGGCCGCGCCATTCAGAACCTGATCAGCATTCCAAAAGAAGATAAGGTCCGGGCGGTAATTAACGTGCATAGATCTGAAAAATCCGGATTATGTATTGAATAATTACCTGATATTCTGTACCGAAACAAGGCATTATTAAAAAAACTCCTTTAGAAGCTTATTCCCGCCCGCGAACTAAACGGTATCAATGCGATTACCATCAACGAAGGCGACCGTTTACTGGACGTGCAGATGACCAACGGCTACCAACGAAATTGTGCTGGCGCTTGAAATCGGGCAGGGCCGTTCGCTTTAACGAAGACAAAGTACGTTCGATGGGCCGTAATGCAGCCGGGGTACGGGGCGTAACGTTGGCCGGCGAAGACGACAAAGTGGTTGGCATGGTTTGTGTAAAGAACGAACAAATGAATTTGCTGGTGGTTTCGGAAAAAGGCTATCGGTAAACGATCGCCGATTGAAGAATACCGCATTACCAACCGGGGTGGTAAAGGCGTTAAAACCCTGAACATTACCGAGAAAACCGGTAAATTGGTAGCTATTCACGGTGTGGTTGATACCGATGATCTGATGATCATTAACAAATCGGGTATTACCATCCGGTTGCGGGTGGCGGATTTGCGGGTTATTGGCCGGGCTACCCAAGGCGTACGGTTGATAAAGATCAACGAAGGCGACGAAATTTCTTCGGTAGCCAAGATCGATGTGGAAGATAAGGCAGAAACCGTGGAAACGATCATGGACCAGTCGGAGTTAACGCCGGACCAGTCGCTTGATCCGGGATTAACGGATGAGTTGACCGATATTGATGCTATCAGCGATAATTAACAGTTTAAATCAATACCAACAATACACTAACACCCACTTTTTAAAATGAAGAAAGTAGTTTTAACGATCATTGCCGGTATCAGCATGCAGGTGGCGTTCGCGCAGAAGGCGGAATTGACCAGCGCCATTCTCGATTTCCGGAACGGAAAACTCGATAAAGCCAAAACGGAGATCGACAATGCCAGCAAAAATGAGAAATCGGCGGCTATTCCAAAGACCTGGTTTTACCGCGGTGAGATCTATACCGGTTTAATGGAAAGCCCGGTTTATAAAAAGAATGCTCCGGAAGATGCGGCCCAGATCGCCTACGAAGCTTACGACAAATACCTGCAATTGGAGCCTTCAGGGGAGTTCTCCAAAAAGGCCACAGACCAGCGGAACCGGTTATACTATGTAATGGTAAACAAAGGGGCAGAGCTGCATAATGCCAAAGAATACGATAAGGCGCTGGCTAACTTTGCAGCGGCTATCAAAATGCGGCCTCAGGATACCACCGCTTATTCTTACGCCGTTAATACAGCCGGGGTAAAAGAGAATTACGATCTGGAGAAAACCTATGCCCGGAAACTGATCGAATTAAAATACCAACCGCTTGATAATTACAAGCGCCTGATCTACATTACCGAGCAGGTTGAAAAGAATAAGCCGGAAACGCTTAAATTAATTGAAGAAGCCCGCGCTAAATTCCCGGAAGATAAGGATCTAATGACCGACGAAGCCCGTCTGTACATGGAAACCGGCCGGGGAGCAGAAGCAATTACCAAATTAGAAAAAGCGGCAGCCGTAGAAACAGATGGCAAACGAAAATCTAATTTGCTAACGAATATTGGCATTCTGCACGATAAAAATAAAAAACCGGAACTATCTATTCCTTTCTATACCCAGGCGATAGCTGCCGACCCGTCGAACGTGGTAGCTCAATATAACCTTGGTATTTATTACAACAACAAAGCCGCCGACCTTTACGAAAAGGTAAATAAAATGAAGATTGCTGATTACCAGAAATCAGGTAAAAAGATAGAAGCCGACGCGAAAGCCTTTTCGCAAAAAGCGGTTCCTTATCTGGAAGCAGCTTTAAAATTGACGCCGGATGATACAGATATCATGTATTCTTTATCAAAAATCTATCTGAACCTGGGCCGCAATGCCGATGCTGAAAAAATGAATAACCTGATGGATAAAACCAAAGCCGCTGCTCCAAAAAAGTAGTAAACATTTCAAATCAGATAAAAAAAAGGAAGCTCCTAAGGCTTCCTTTTTTTTATAGCTAACCGGACGAATTAACTGGAAGATTGGGTAGGTGCGTAAATTAGTTATTAAGAAAGGAAAAGGAATAAATAGGCAGGGATTCAAAAGGTTTGAACCTTATTCAGAATTCTATTTATCATAATATAAATTATAAGACTTTAATCAATCTGAAATTTAAAAAGTAAAATAGTCAGTCTGTTCTAAATAAAGATCGTTGGTTAGTTAAACCATTTGTCTTTAAAATAATCTGATGACAGTTTAATTTTAAAAATTAATAACTTAACTTAACCATATGAAAAAACGCTACTTACTAATTATTCTGCTTTGTATTTTTAGTAAAACAGGAATCGGTCAGCAGTTAAAGCCATCTATTGGTTTAACCAATCTGCCGCCGAATAGCAGTTCAATTTGTGCAATTCCAGTATTTACCGGCAACTTCAATACCTCAGGTTATATGCCCGGCGATACCATTCCACATTTTAAATTGTACAATAAAAACGGGGTTGCTACGGATGTTCTAACGTTATTACAAACCGGAAAACCTTTGCTTTTAATTGGCGGGAATTATACCTGTCCGGTTTTCCGGCAAAAAATAAGCAAGATCAATCAATTAGCAGCTACGTACGGGTCGCAAATAAATATTCTTATTGTTTATGGGGTTGAAGCCCATCCCAAAACGCCAGATACCAGCCCTTATAGCGGTACCGTCTGGACCACTTCTGAAAACCAGCAAGATAACATTTTGTATCTTCAGCCAACTACTTATGGTGCCCGGAAACAAATTCTGGATGATATGCTCGCAGATATCCGCTATCCCTTATCGGTACCGGTTTTATTAGATGGACCTTGCAATGACTGGTGGCTGAATTTTGGGACTGCTCCTAATAATGCTTATTTAATTAAACCAAACGGGGTAATTTATAAAAAGCACGGCTGGTTCGATAAAAATCCTAATAATATTGTAACAGACATAAATTCCTTATTAGCAATAACCGGGTTAAAAAATGAGCTAACTGCAGATTTCGATTTCTATCCGAACCCGGCGAATTCCAGCGTAAGTTTTGATCTGTCATCTTTTAATGCATCTCCGGTAAGTCTGAAAATTACAGACGTAACCGGGAAAATAATTTTTGAAGCCAAAAACATAAAGGAATCTCTTTATAAAGTTGAAACCCAGTCTTTCAAAAAAGGAATCTATTTTATTCAGGTAGCAGGTACAAATATTTCCTCAACCAGAAAATTAATTATAGAATGAAAAAGCAATTTGTTTTTCCCGCAATAAGTTTACTCTTCGTAATTTTTGTAATTTCGAAAAGCTCGGCGCAAAATTTTACGTTCCAATTGGTTAACGGCAATACTGGTTTCGGAACTCCGGGCGGGAACGATATTGTGGTGGCCGGCAATCTGGTAAATACCGGAACAGTGCCCCTTGAAATTGATATAATAAGAAAAGAAAACAACCTCCCGGCGTTTTGGGAGTCATATATCTGTACAGATATTTGCCTTCCTCCTTTTGCTGATAGCACCAGATTGTATTTACCGGCCGGCCAATCGCAAGCTTTTACCTTAAGCTTTATTACTAATAATACTTTAGATACAGCAAATAGCCTTATCGTTTTTAAAAACGTTACCAATAACAGCAATAAATTTACGCAGCGCTTTTATGCGATAACAACCTTGACCACGGGAATTAAACCACCTTTAGGAGAAGAGGAAATTAAGCTGGAAGTTTTTCCAAACCCGGTTTCCCAGAGGGTGTTTATTCGTTCAGAACAAGAAATTCAAAAAGTAGAATGCCTGGATGCCTCCGGCAAAAAAATGTTCGTTTCCAACGAAAAGAAAACTTATTTTTCTTTAAATGTTGCCAGCTTTCCTAAAGGATTTTATTTGCTAAAAATTTATGCCCCCGACGGTTCCTTTATTTATAAGAGGTTCATTAAGGAGTAAAAAAAGAAATTTCGGCCGTCAGTTTTTTTTAAAAATTTCCTGATTTTTTCCCATCCTAAAGGCGACTTTCTCAGGCCTTCAGGATGGGATTTTTTATCCCTCTACCTCTACCGTTTCTAGGTTTAACACCTTGTCAATTTCCGGCATAATTTCCGAAATTGGTTTTAGGGCTACAATTGTCGGTAGCAGTTCCGGCTTTTAAACGGTTGGCAACGGTGCTGAGGTATTGCTGGATGTGGGGATTCATAGCGGTCTGGGAAGTTCGGTAGCAAAGGGTAAATATAGGAAATTTACCCCACCCCGGCCCTCCCCTAAAAACAAGGGAGGGAGATTTTTTGAAGGGACAGGGCTTGACCTGTCCGCACATTATTGCGATAAATAATTGCAGTAGTTTTTTGCGTGAAAACCCTACCGTTTGTAGACACCATTTTTGGATCGTGAAAAAGGAACCGGAATGCGTGATCGGGAATGCGGGCGGACAGGTCAAGCCCAGTCCCTTCAAAATCTTTTGATCCATTGATCGGGAGAATCCAGATTCAGACAATTAAAATCTTTTGATCAGGATCACTTTAAATAAACCGGTTTGCGCGGGTTAACTCTTCGCGGTATCGGAGCAGGATCTTGGTTCGGGAAATGAAGCCTTTTAATTTCCCTTTTTTGAAAACCGGCAAATACGGTACGCCATATTTATCGAACTTGGCCATAATGGCTGCGGCCGGCTCATCGGTTTCAATAATGGCGGGCGGAATTTCCATGAGGTCTTTTACCAGGATCGAATCGTAATCCAAAGAACCGGGCAGCATCTGGCGGATATCCCGGACCTGCACGATGCCTGCCAGTTGCTTGTCTTTATCAATTACGGAGATCAAACTGTGGTGGGTGGCGCCGTAGATCTTCAGCAAGCTTCGGAGCGAATCTGTGGGCGCAATAACCGGGAAATCGCGGTCAATCAGAGACTTTACATTTATCTGGTTTAGAATAATGCGGTCGAGCCGGAAAGAACGACGGATGCTGTGCTCCTTATCAGTTTCATGGCTTAAATTTTCGGCGTAATATTTCAACAGGTAAGAAACGGTGCAAACCAGCATTAACGGAATAAATAATTTGTAACTCTGGGTTATTTCCGCGATCAGGAAAATTGCGGTTACCGGGGCATTCATTACGCAGGCAAAAGTACCGGCCATGCCCAGGAAAATATAAGTTACGGCACTGAATCCAACGGCCGGGAATAAAATGGTTATCAGTTTAAAAAAGAAAAACCCCAGGAAGCCGCCGGTGATTATGGAAGGCGCAAAATACCCGCCTTCGCCGCCGGAATTTACGCAGATACCCGTACTAAGGGGTTTGATCAGGGTTATCAGGAAAAAATAGAAAAGGCTGAACCAGGTATTGAACGGAATGCCCGCCAGCGGCGAACGCACCAGAAGGGATTGTTCGCGGTCTTCCAGCAGGGCGTTAATGCTGCTGTACCCTTCGCCGTACATGGCCGGCATCAGGAAAATAAGGCAGCCCAAAGCAATTCCCCCAGCCAGGGCTTTTAAGTAAACATTTTTTATCCGGGCAAAGGTTTTCCGGCAAAATTCGTAGGTTTTATTCAGGTAACCGGCGGTTATCATGGAAAGCACTCCCAGGATAATTACCAGCGGCAATTCATCGTAGGTAAAATCCATAATGGGCGCATCGAAACGCAGGTGGTTGCCCATAATAAATTCGAACAGGATCTTCCCGGTGGCGGCAGAGATCAGCAGCGGAATAAGCAAAGTTGGGGTAAATTCCGGCAGCACTGTTTCCAGCGCAAAGATAAACCCGCCTATGGGAGCATTGTAGACCGCCGAAATACCAGCCGCAATGCCGCAACCGATCAGCAATGTACGGAGCCGGTACCCCAGGCCCAGCAACTGCCCCAGGTTAGAGCCTACCGCCGAGCCGGAGGTTATAATGGCAGCCTCTACCCCGGAACTACCGCCGAAGCCAATGGTAAGACCGGTGGTTACGAACTTGGAATACATGAGCCGGAAATTTATGATAGAGGAGCTGTTCTCAATAGCTTCCACCACGTTCCGGACGCCCTTAAATTCCGCGATCCGGCTAAAGAGGTTCCGGTTTAAAAACGTTACCAGCAGAAAACCTATTAACGGGAAAAGGAAATAGAAAACCTTCGGCGAAAAGTAAACGGCGTAGATCTCTATGTAGGAAATAATGGTTTTAATAAGGATCGCCGATAACCCTACCACCAGGCCCACCACCACGCTCAGCACGAACGGCAAAACGCGGTTGTTACTTTGCCGTTTCCGCCATTTAAGAAATTTACGCTGGTATTTATATAACACGTTCATACCGGTGGTAACTGATACTGCAATATAAGAGGAAGTAACCTGGGAATTAAAATTATTTTTTAAGGCAGGTTTTAAAAAAATATTTCAAACAGACTGCACTTTAGCTGAAACCCGGACCTAACCAGAATTATATTTTTAAATTTTCCATTTTTCTGGCTTCGTAGTTAAATCTTTGTTTAATCCTGAAGATAAAATATTTAACAAATATGGCTTTTCTAATATTTTTTATGTCCGGTTTCGAACTGAGCATTTGTTCAAAATCGGACATTTTTTTAGTTTAATTCTTTTAAAGTAGCTTTTTTGGTCTGATTTGCCGCTTATTTAATCTGGCACCAGACTTGTAATTAAAAAATAAATTTGGTACGAGGCAACGAAAGCCCCGGGTTTTGCATCTTTTAGTATATCACAACCTCTAAACCTTATCTCTATGAAAAAGCTAATTAACTCCTTCTTTCTCTTTTTAATTTTAGCAGCCTCTACCCTGCCGGTTTTCAGTCAGCCTTCAGACACGCATCGGTCGGAACCTTACCAGGTAAAAAATTTCAGTTTTAAATCGGGCGGCAGTTTATCAGCTTCCACCATGGGCGGCGACATCAGCGTTTACGGTACCGATGCCCGCAATGCCAGCGTTGCTCTGGTTATTACCGATCAGGATGGCAACTTTAACAAAGCGGCCATTGAAAGTGCGCTGAAAGAATACACCGTCGATATCCGCCAGGAAAACAACAAACTGATCGCCCATGTTTCCCGCAATGATGGCGAAACCGCCCGAAACCCGGAGATCATTGTTTCCATGCGCATTTATGTTCCCAAAAAAACCACCTGCGATCTGAATACTATTGGCGGCAGCATTTTACTCAAAGATATTAAAGGCGGTTGCAAGGCGCTTACCTCTGGTGGTGGCATTAGTCTTTACCAGTATGCCGGTATCCTGAAAGTGGAGACAGATGGCGGACCGATCATTTTGGATGGAGCGGAAGGTTCTTTGCAACTGGCCACTGCCGGCGGTGACATAAATCTAAAAAAAGTTGCCGGCGACATTGTAGCGCAATCTAATGGCGGTGATATTTCAGCAGATATCCGGCAGATAGGAAAATTTCTGACCCTGGAAGCCACCGGCGGTAACGTGCAGGCCACCCTGCCGGGCAACTGCAACATAGACCTGGATCTGGCCGGCGTAGCCGTAAGAACCGACCTTTCCGATTTTGCCGGCCTCACTGAGAAAGATAAAATTAAAGGCAGCGTAGGCGGCGGCGGCGTGCCGGTTAAGATCCATACCATTACCGGACAGGCAGAATTGAATTACCGGTAATTATAAGCCGGGAAAACGATCCTGGCCACTTCTCTATTAATTTTGAAAGTGCAGGCTACTCACTAAACTATAGCTAAAATGGTATTGATTCGCATTATTCTTATCCCGCTCCGGACAACGCTGCTGCATTTAATTTAATTGTTAAGGTTAAACCAGCCGGGTTGTCCGGTAAAGGAAATGGTCGTATCAATCTATCAAACTCTTTCCCAGAGTGAAGTTTATAGTTGCGGATCAAGATTTTTTTAGCGTGAAACCCTGCCGTTTAGCTACGCTCCCAAGCTCTGACTCTCATTTAGCTTTTCCTTAAAAAGTTATCATTTCCCGAACGAATAGCCTTTAAAGTATTAAGTAATAGGTTTCGGTTCTATAATTTTACCGGCAGGAGTTTTTTTACCTGAAATCCTACCGTTTTTAACAGAAAAGCCGGATAATTTTTAAGTTTAGCAGCACATTTTTAATTCCAGTAAAACCTTTTCTTTTAAAATCGCTAATAAGTAAAAATACCGGAACGTTCTTAAGAACCTTGGTAGCTTATGGCTGAATTTAAAGACCCTACCCGAACCCCGGGCACCTATCGTAAACTTCGGTTTATTTCTAAGGTATTGGGCATTCTAATTTTATTTACCGGCTTCCTGGTAATAGTTGGCTGGATGTTCGGGATAGAACGGTTAAAAAGTATCCGGCACGATACGGTTGCCATGAACCCGGCAACGGCAATTTGCTTTATTTTAGCTGGTGCCGCCCTGAATTTGTTGCAGGAAGAATTTAAGCATAAAGGAAAAAAAATTGCCAACTGGTTGGCGGGCATAATTCTTACCGTAGGGGCAGTTAAACTCTTTTCGCTTATCCTGCACTATCCTATTCCCTTCGACCAGGTGTTGTTTAAAAACCAGCTCTGGAACCCGGGAACCCACCAGATAAATTCTATGGCTCCCAACACGGCCATTAATTTCTTTTTCTCCGGACTTGCGCTGCTGCTAATCGATTACCAAATGAAAGGCTACCGGCGGCCAAGCCAATACCTGAGCATTGTAGTAACCCTGTTGGCCCTGCTTTCGCTTTACGGATATTTATATGGCATAGAAACGCTTTATTCGGTCCGGGCCTTCATTCCCATGGCCATGCATACGGCTTTTTGTTTTCTGGCCTTAGGCGCAGGTATCCTTTTTGCCCGGCCAGATAAAGGCAGCATGGCCGTGGTGATCGGCGAAAATTCCGGGCAGATCATATTCATGCGTTTTATTGCTTTTGTGTTGCCCCTTTTATATGGCTGGCTTAAGATCCAGGGCGAAAATGCCGGGCTTTTCAGTAAGGAATTTGGTACCGCCCTTTTTGCTATTCTTACTTACATTGTAGCTATGTTTTTCCTGGCCCGGCAATCAATTTTACAGCATAAGATCCGGGAAACCAAACGGCAGGCAATAGAAGTGATCCGGCAAAATGAATTGCGGCTCCAGGCTATTTTAGATCATTCGGCTACCAATATTTCCCTTAAATCGCTTCTGGGAAAATATACGCTGGTTAATAAGCAGTTCCAGAAAGATTTTAACATTGAATCTGAACACGTTATTGGCAAAACCGATTACGATCTTTTTACCCGGGAACTGGCTAAAGAACTAAACCAGTACGATCACCAGATCATTAAGACCGGTCAGCCCAAAAGTTTTGAAGAAAAGTATCCGCAGAAAGATGGCCTCCATACTTACCTTACAGTAAAATTTCCCTTATTTAACCAGGACCAAAAGATCTATGCGCTGGGCGCGGTTTCGCTGGATATTACCAAACGAAAGCACCTGGAAGAAGAGCTCCGGAAAAGCCACCAGCGCCTGTTCGGGATACTAGATAATATAGGCGAAGGCGTAATTGTAGTAGATAAAGACGGAAACCTGCTGATCTTTAACCGGCGGGCGGAAGAAATTTTAGGAACCGGCGCCGTGAACGAACCACTAGATGAATGGAATAAAGCTTACGGCTTTTTCCAGGAAGATGGCCTTACCTATTTTTCCTGGGAAGATAATCCTTTGTTTAAAGCGGTGCAGGGCGAAACGGCCGATAACGTTGAAATGCTGGTTAAAAATGAATATTTTAAGGAAGGGAAATGGATCGCGGTTACCGGCCGGCCGGTTCTGAACGAAAAAAGTGACATCATTGCCGGGGTAATTGTTTTCCGGGACATTACCCTCCGCAAACAGCTTGAAAGGCTATTCAGTGAAAATGAGCACCGGCTGAAATTAATTTTATCCAGCATTGGCGAAGGTGTAATTATTATAGACCAGCAGGAAAACCTCCTTCTGATAAACAACAAAGCCGAAGAAATTTTAGGCAAAGGTCCGAAAAATCTGCCCATAACCAAATGGCCCGAATATTACGGAATTTACCTGCCGGATGGGCAATCGTATTATCCAACTGAAACGCTGCCTTTCAACCTGGCCCTGCAGGGAAAATTTACGGAAGAAGTAGAAGTTTTGGTAAGAAATAAAAACCTGCCGGAAGGAAAGAACATTTTTATTTCCGGAAAGCCGGTCCGCGATTCGAACGGTATTATTACCGGAGCCATTATAGATTTTAAAGACATAACCGAACAGCGAAAACTGGAAGAATATCTGAAAGAAATAGAAGGACAGTTCCACCAATTGCTCAAACAACAACGACCGGCTGTATAAATTTTTTCCTGGGTAATTTTCGCTCAAAACCAATTTTATTTTTATTCCTGGAAGCTAATTTTTTCCCCGGAACCTGAAGGGATTTGAAACCGGGTAAAACGGTTTTTGTAATTCTAACTGGCCATTACCGGACAAAAAAGTGTACCGGGAATGAACACCCTGGAAATCTGCCGGACAAAAAAAGTGAAATAGGACCGTTAAAATGGGCATTTTAATTTGGCACTCAGATTGAGCAGCAATTTCTGGTATTTAAATTTCATCATTAACCCAAAAAACTTCCTATGAAAAAGATGTTCTCTATTGCTTTGTTTTTTTTCTTGATAATTGCCCAGGTTCTGCCAGGCTGGAGTAAGGAAACTGAGCCTTATTTAGTTAAAGATTTTGACATGAAAGCCGGCGGTAAACTTCAGACTTTCACCAATGGCGGCAGCATAACCGTTACCGGCACCAGCGATAAAAAAGCCAGCGTAGCCCTGATTGTTACCGACCAGAACGGCCGGGTAGATAAAAGCCGGATTGAAGAACTGCTGAAAAAATATAAGATCGATATCCGGAAAGATAATCAAACGCTTTATGCTACGGCAGAACGGATTGATAAAAACTGGAAAGGAAATAACGAATTGAGTATTTCCTTCCGGATAAAGGTGCCGCACGAAACAACCTGCAACGTTAATACCAGCGGTGGCAGTATTAGCCTGAACAACGTAAAAGGCAATTCAGAGCTTAAAACCTCCGGCGGAAGCATCGCTTTACAGCAGTACCAAGGGGCATTGGAAGCGAAAACCAGCGGTGGCTCAATCAGCCTTTCCGATTCTGAGGGGAAATTAAATGTACAAACCTCCGGGGGCAGTATAAGCCTGCAGAAAGTATCCGGCGATATTGCAGCGCAAACCAGTGGCGGCAGCATTTCTGCCGATATTCTGAAACTTGGAAAATTCCTAACGCTGGAAACTACCGGCGGCAGCGTTACGGCCACCATTCCCGGCGGAAAGGGCCTGGACCTGGATCTTTCCGGTACGAATGTAAAAGCAGAGCTCTCTAATTTCAAAGGTGAAAGCGACCGCAATAAAATAAAGGGCAGCATAAATGGCGGGGGCATTCCGGTTAAATTATCAACCTCCGGCGGTTCTACCCGGTTAAATTTCCGAAGCTGATCTTTCCAAACCTTTCTTATAACAAAACAAAAAAATATTGGTAAGCCTGTTTCCTTTTGGGAAGCAGGCTTTTTTGTGAAGGTTGGCAAAGCCATTTAATTTAAATTTAAGCCTTTTTCAATCAGTTAAAGGAAAATTTAAGCCGAATATTAACCTGTTTCAGGAAAGATCCATACGACCGTTCAGAAATTATTACCGGTAATCAACCCGGCATTGTAATCTAAGGGTATCCTTTAAAATATGGTTTCCGATACCTGTTTCCTTATAAAAATTAAACAAGACCCCGGTTAAGCTGTTAAGCCAATAATTACTTTTTCCAGATTATTTAACAGGATTAAGGGAAAAGTTATGAAAATCCGAGGGAACACCTTATAAATCTACGGGATTAGTTCTTCTTTTTTTTCTGAATTCCGTTTAATAGAATAATACTAAATCCGCGGCTGCCATGATCCTACATACTGACCGGTATTTTGAACATATATATGAGGTTAAACATGATATGGTATGCATTAAATGGCCGACCATTGAAACCCTGTACCTCCCGGAAATCCTAAACTCCGTCAACACGCTTGTACAAAATATAAAGCATTATAATATCCGGCATTTATTAGTAGACGGATCCGAGACCCAGCCTCATTCTTCCAGAGAGGATGCCGATAAAGTAGTAGGTACCTTTATTTCCGGTTTGCAAAATACGCGTCTGGAAAAATTAGCCAGGGTAGAATCTGCCGTTCAGGCCCGCGAAAGCATACTAAAAGAAATGCTGCCCTCCATAAGTTCGGTATGCCCTTTCGAAATAAGGTTTTTTCAGGATAGGCCGGCGGCGCTTAAATGGCTGGAAAACGGCCACGCCTGAGCTGATTTAAGAGTTATAAGGCCTGAACTTTTACGATGGATTTTTGCAGGTAACCTTTTCAAATCTGGTTTGTAATTATTGATAATGGGAGTTCGGCTGGCTTCTTTTCTAATTATTGCTTTACCGTTAAATTAAGGTCCTAAATAAACCTTTAACCAAGGCAGGAGGAATAATTTTTCAGGTCCGGGAATCTTCAATAATTGGGTAAAAATATTTTAAATTATTAGTACGCTTTTATTAAAACTAATTGTGCCTAGCTATTCTTTTAACAAGAAGCTATCTCAAAAATAGTTGTCATTTTGAGCGTTAGCGAAACAACTTGTTGGCTTTTGGCAATACGCTTCGATCTGGCTTTTCTACTGGCCGCCGATAAGGTCCTTCGCTAGGGCTCAGGATGACAGGTGTATTTTTGAGATAACTTCTAAAACTTAATTACCAAAAATCAGATAGAAAAGCAGAAGCGAAACTTACCTTTTTTACGGAACCCGCACTTTAGCAGAAGTTTCGGCATGGGCGCTGAAATAACCGAAAGCTCCGTTTGTAAAATTCGATTTGGGGTTGGCCGGCGACGATGACTGGGGGTTGCCTAATTGTTGCTGCTCCCGCAGAAAGCGGAATACATTTTCATCTATGGCCTGTAACCTGACGGTTGCCGTATCGCCGGAATTTAAATCCAGGTCTTGTTCGTCAATAAACAATTCTTCCACCAATTTGCCTTCGTTGAATTCATCGCTGAAAAAAGAAATATTATCCGAAAGGGTATCGTTTACGAGGTAATAAGCACGGTAGTAATTTTTTCTGCCCACCGGGTCCGGGAACCTGATGGTTACTGCATCACTTTCAGGGTCGAACGGAAAAGGCCCAACTGTTATTTCCGCGATGGCAACCGGTAATGGCATGGTGGAAATGGCTACGTATTCAATGCCATCAACCAGTACTTTCATGGTATAGGTCCGGCCGGGTATGCCTTGCAGGGTTTGAATTTCATAAACTCCGGGCTGTGTTTCCGTAAGCGTTTCAGCGTTACCAACATTATCGCTTAAAATTATCTGAGCGCCGCTGATCTGCGGAAAAACGTTTGGATCGTTAAAGCTTACACTACGCGAAATTAAAACCTGGTGCGGACCGGGAAGGTCGCTGAAATTAGCCTCAATTACGATCCTTGGTTCGGAATCTTTCAGGTCTATATCAAGCACTTTTTCGCAGGCCACAGAAGTAAATAAAACTATAGCTAACAGGGCTTGGAAAACGGTATGCTTTCGGGTAAAAAAAGTGAAAAAAGCGCGCATTAGAATTTGAAATTATAGCTGAAAGATGGGACTATTTTAAACAATGCTACCTGAACGGCTTCCGTCCGGTTCGGGTCGGTAGCGGAAGTTTCGAATAAGATCAGGTAGGCATTTTCGCGGGCGTACAAATTATAAATGGAAAACGTCCAGCTCGATTCAAATTTTTCGGTTTTCTTCCGGATCCAGGTGGCGCCAATATCCATCCGGTGGTAGGCGGGCATGCGGTAACCGTTCCGTTCAGTGTACAGATTTTCAATGCGGCCGTTGATCTTGTATTTTCCGCTCGGGAAAGTTATGGCGTTGCCGGTGTAATAAACAAAGGTGGAAGAAAAGGTCCACTTTGGATTTAACGTAAAGATACCTACCACCGAAACATCGTGGGTCCGGTCCTGTTTGGCCGGGTAAAATTCGCCGCCATTTATCAGGTCGAATTTGCGTTCCGAACGCGATAAGGTATAACCTACCCACCCGTTAAACCTGCCGTATTTTTTTTTCAGGAAAAATTCTACCCCATAAGCCCGGCCCTCCCCGATCAGCAATTCGCCTTCTACGTTTTGGTTAAACGTGAGCTGGGCGCCGTCGCGGTAATCTACCTGGTTGTGCAGTTTTTTATAGTAGACTTCGGTAGAGAATTCATAGTTGTTGTCGTTGAAATTCCGGAAATATCCCAAAGAAACCTGGTCGGCCAGGCCCGGTTTTACAAACTCACCGGAAGGCAGCCACAGGTCGGTAGGGCTGCCGGCGTTGGAATTGGAAAGCAAATGCAAATATTGCGCATTCCGGCCGTACGATGCTTTTACAGAATGCTGGGAATTCAGGATATAACTAACAGCCACCCGCGGTTCCGGATTCAGGTAGGTCTTCACAAAATCGCCGGAGCGGTAAGTGGTGGTGTCAATAGGGTCGCCTTCGTAGTTGTTCGTATAAAAATCGCCGGGCCCTAAAACGCTGAAAGCCGAAAGCCGCAGGCCATAAGCTACGTTCAGGTTCTCACTGAATTTATAATCGTGCGAAACATAAACGGCATTTTCCAGCGAATACCGGTTAGGTAATTTACGGCTGTTAATGCCCGATGATTCGCCGGCGGAAATGGCACCTGGTACAATTTCGTGGTGAATGGCATTTAAGCCGAATTTAAAGGTGCTGCGGGTGTTCGGGAAAAATTCAAAATCCTGCTTTAAATTTAGATCCTGAATGCGCGATATGATGTTGAAGTCGGAGTTCCCGGCATTTATATCGATGTTGTAATTATAATTGCTCCAGATCAGGGAAGTGTTGGAAAAAAGCTTTTCGCTAAACAAATGATTCAGCCGCAAAGTACCGGTAGCATTTCCCCAGTCAAAACCAAAAAGGTCCTGAAACCCCAGCACATCTTTCCCGAAGTAACCCGATAAATACAGCCGGTTCCTTTCGTTTAATTTGTAATTGGCTTTCAAGTTCAGGTCGTAAAAGAACAGCCGTGAATCGCGGATAGCGCTGTCTTTGGAAAGCTTCAGGAAAATATCGGCGTAGGAACGGCGGCCGGAGATCATAAAGGAACCTTTATCTTTTACGATAGGACCCTCCACGCTAAGCCGGGAAGAAATTAACCCGATGCCGCCGCTAACCCCGAATTTCTGGTTATTGCCATCGTTCATTTTAATATCCAGCACCGAAGACAAACGCCCGCCATATTCGGCCGGCATTCCGCCTTTGTAAATAGTTACATTTTTGATGGCATCAGAATTGAAAACGGAAAAGAAGCCCAGTAAATGCGACGCGTTGTAAACAGGAGCTTCATCCAATAAGATCAGGTTCTGATCGGCGCTACCGCCCCGTACGTAAAAACCGCCGTTCCCCTCTCCCGCCGATTTAATGCCCGGAATAAGCTGAAGGGTTTTGATCACATCCTTCTCTCCCATTAAAACGGGTATGTTATTGATCTCCCGCATGTCGAGTTTTTCCACGCCCATTTGGGTCCGGACCACATTTTCATTTTTCCGGGTGCTGGTAATTTCTACTTCCTGCAGCTGATTTTCCTGGGGGCCGATTGCAAAATCGAGGCGGGTATTTTTTTGAAGGTTTACATTGGAAGTTTTCTGGTTATAACCCAGGTATTGCGCTACCACCGTATAATTTCCTTCCGGAATAGAAAGCGAATAAAATCCGTAGGCATTGGTTGTAGTTCCGGTGGTTTGCAATTCTTTAACTGTAACCGAAGCACCAATAAGCTCTTCGCCGGTTTTGGCATCTTTCACATAACCACTTATGGTGTAGCGAATACTTTGCGCTGCAACGTTAATAGTGCTAAAGCAAAGCAAAAGGAAAGTAAAAAAAGCAACTGCTTTTAAATTGGTCCGAAAAATCATTGGGAGATAGCAATAATACGCTGCAAAGGTCAGTATTTATCCGGCCAATAGCACCAAAACAAGATTAATAAATTTAATTTCAGGAGAACAACAACCGGTTTAGGAAAAGGTTAAAAAAAAATACCTGTTCTGCATAAGCAAAACAGGCATTTGAATAATTCCGACTTTTTCAGGCCTAAAGCCTACCGTTGCCAGCTATTTGTTTAAAAGTTATTTTAGGGAATTAAAGGAATTTTACTTATTAATAATTTTCTTCAATTGATTCCCGGTTGCGGTCATCATCGTCCATTACCCGGTCTACCAGCGTGCTGCCGGCGGCCAGCGCAATGGCAATAACCAGGGCTGGCCAGAAACCATCTACTTTGAAATTGGACATAAATTTATCGGCCAGTTTGATCATTAAAGCCGAGATAATTACCTTCACAATAAAACCCAGCAGAAAAAGGGTGAACAGGTTAAAAATAAAGCCTAATATTAAGCCAATAGTAGCGTTTAAAATGCCAACCAGTAAGGCTACACCCAGCGCAGTGGTAAAACTTTTAACCGTTACCTGCGGCATTATGTATGCCATTACCATTAATACCCCTGCGCTTACCAGCAAGTTTACAATAAATTCCATAGTTTTTCAGATTTAGTTAAACACAGAATGCGCTTACGGAGATTAAAAATATTTGGTTTATATCCGGCTATATAATTTGGGTTCCGTTCCTTTTTTAGCCTGCAGTAATGGCTGAAATTCATATTCCTTTTAGCAATTTTCAAAACCTCAGTTTGATTAGAACTCCTTCTGAAAAAGGCTAAATCAACGTTAAAATTAGCAGATAAAGAAAATAACCAACAAAAAGCCCGTCGGTTTTTCAACTTCCGGGCTCAATGGTATTCTTTTAAAGATCAGGAATCCCTGTTTCGATAATGGCAAATCAAACACTGGAATTATCTTGGATTATTTTAGGTGTTAGTCTTTTTTAGCCAGGCTTTAAACTCCGTTTCGAACTTCTTTATTTTAGGCTTGGCTACATTAAGAATATAGGGATCGGTGGGGTTGCGGAGGTAATAATTCTGGTGCGTTTTTTCGGCTTCGTAAAATTGCGAATAAGGTACTACCTGCGTAACGATCTTATTTTTTAATTTGCCGGATTCATTCAGCGCGGTTATGTATTTTTCAGTTTGCTTTTTTTGCTGCGGATTATGATAAAAAACCATAGACCGGTATTGTTCACCCACATCGGGCCCCTGTCGGTTTAACGTGGTGGGATCGTGGGTAGCAAAATGTACTTTTAAAAGATCGGCATACGTGATCTGCTCCGGGTCGAAAAATATCTGAACGGCTTCAGCGTGGCTGGTTTGCCCATTGCTTACCTGCTGGTAGGTAGGGTTTTTCTCTTTGCCGCCGCTGTACCCCGAAATCACCCTTTGCACCCCTTTCAGTTTCTCAAAATAGGCTTCAGTACACCAGAAACAGCCGCCCGCAAAGGTGGCAATCTCTAATTTGCCCGCCGGATTATCTGGTTTTTCGCGTTCCTGGGTTTTATCCGGTATCTGGCAAAAGCCCGAAAACGGTATCAGAATCAGGCTTAAAAGTAAAAAACAAAGTAGCTTTCTCATAAAAAAGGAGCTGGTTGTTCTTTGTATTAACTCCCGGTAGAATAATTTGTTGCAAATGGTTTAAAACTACCCGTTAATGGATATTTAAACTTCAAAATAAGTGACCTGTGCTTTTCAAAAATTGCTTAACCGGCAAAAAAAAACGGCCTTTCCCTTTTTGGGAACAGGCCGTTTTATAACTTTAAGAATATCTTACAAAGGGTAATATACTTCGGTTAACCACTTGGCAGGATCTTTTTCTACGCCCGGGTCGGTAACGTAAACTTCATACGGGGAATTGGTAACCTGCTTTTTATTTTGGGTAAGCCAGCCATCCATAAACATATGGGCATTGTAGGTGCCTTCGTATTTGCCGTAATGAGCGATCATGGCTACCGCTCCGCCTTTCATTTCTTTGGCTGTAATTTTACCAATTGATTTACCGGGTTTGTTAACCGGAATGCCGGCTTCAAATTCAATGGCCTGCGGATCGTATTTGTGATAAATAGCGAACGGGTAACCGGCAAATTCTAATTTGGAGCGCTTCATTTCATTTGAAATGGAACCGTAGATCTCAGCAAGCTTTGCGGGTAGTTCCTCCTGGGTGCAGGTGGCTTTAAGGGTTAATACCTGAGCGGCCGGAATGTTTTTTTCCACTACCTCAAAAGCAATGGCCGGAGCACTTTCTACCACGGTCTTTAGATTATTCAAACCTTTTTCAAAGTCTTTGCCTAACATGTCATCCATAAACAGGTTCATGTATTTAGACGGCACGTACCATTGCCACGGCATGTCTTTCGAATCAGATTCCATAGCCCAGGTAACTTTAGTGCCTTCAGTAACCGGCTCAAACGTATATTCGGCGTAAGAAATACCCATCATGCCAAAATCCATGGCGGTTCTAATGTAATTGCTTGGCTTGCTGTCGGCAATAGTAAGCGAACCGGTTCCCATTTCGTTGCTCACCCAGCTGTATTTAGCGCCATTTCCGGCTTCAGGGCCTTCGTAAGTAAGGGCCATTGTGGTATCCATTTCGTGCCACGGCGACCATTTTTCCCAGTTTTTGAGCGTATTTACCTGGTTATAAACCGGCTCAGCGCCCGCTTTAATTACCAGAGATCGCTCTACATGAAATTTTCCGGGTAGCACAAAAGCAACAGCTACCAGTAAAACCAGCAGGCCAAAAAAGCCCAGGCCAATTTTTTTAAGGGTTTGCATAAAATAAAAAGGGTTTAATTTTCCGGCTGAAAGTTAAAGAATTTTCTCAGAACCGAGATCCGGTTTTTGTCAAAGGTCAGTTAAAAGAAAGGAAAAAATCCGGAAGCAAAAACTTAAACATGAAAGGTATTTTTAAATACCTTTAACCCGGATTAGATCTGTGCGTTAGGAAATAAAACTGCGGAGCCGGCCTTAAAATTTAATACAAAAGGCTGTTCTGAAATTGAAGAAACTTATTATCGAACCAATGAATAAAGGGCTATTGCGTTTTTTACCGGCCATCCTGTTTATAATAACCGGTGGCATGGCCATTGCCAATAACCGCGATTACTGGGAAGCGGCCAGTTGGTTCTGCTTTGCCATTGCCGTGCTAATTCCGGCCCTGGTGCCTGCAGACCGGCATGGCACTAAAAATACCAGGACCCTGGCCTACATTTTTGGGGGAATTGGTTTGATTTTATTAGTTCTGCGGCTTACCGGCGTACTAAAAGTACCGGTCAGGCCATTACCCGAAAAAAACCTCACCCAGATTAATAATATTATTCAGGCTGAAAACAGAAATTTGCCAGGTTAGAAAGGGCGCCGGGGTTCGGCATATTCTTCTTTACAGGGCACCGAAACCGTTTGGGTTCCCGGATAGCGCAAAGCGGTTAATTTGCCGCCAAATACGCAGCCGGTATCTATGTTAACGGTATTGTTCAGAAATAAAGGCTCTCTTACCGGAGTATGGCCAAAAACCACCATGGTCTTTCCTTTGTAATCTTTTGCCCACTGGATGCGGTTGGGAAGGCCAAATTTATCCAGCCCGCCGGTTGTTGGTCCGAAGAGGGCCAGTTCCCGGATCTTTTTATCTTTCTGGCCGTGGTATTTTTCGGCCAGGCCGGCATGGGCAATCAGCAGGTTATTATTATCGAACCACAAATAATACGGTAAAGCCGCCAGAAAATCTTTTACCTGGTCATGAAACACTTTGGGTTCGCTTTCTAATTGCGCTAAGGTAGTATCCAGGCCATGGTTTATCTGCACGTTACGGCCGGCCAGTTTGCGCATTAATTTATCGTCGTGGTTGCCGATTACGCTAAAGGCAATTCCCAGTTCCATGGCCTTCATTACCAGCTTTAATACGGCCGGTGAATCAGGCCCCCGGTCAACAAAATCGCCTACAAAAATTAACCGATGGTTTTCCGGGTGGGTAATATCCTGAACGTTTTTACCGGCCCATTTAATTTCGTAATTCAGCAACTCCAGCAACTCCAGTAATTCGGGGTAACAGCCGTGCACGTCGCCAATTATATCGAAAGGGCCGGTTTGTTGCGGAGCGATCATAAATCTTTCTGCTTTAAATTTCTGTTGCTTAAAGAATTACTAAACTCCCGAAATTGGTTTTGGGTTACTATTTTCTGCGATCCAATTTTCAGAAAAAGCTACCAGTTCCGGCATAAAATCAAGAAATTCCCGGGCATACAGTTCGTAATTCAGCTCCAGCTCCTGCGCCGCCGTTTCCATGCCCGATACGAAGGTAGTTCTCCGGCTGAGGCCGGTAAGGGCTTGTTTTATTCCATTGATCTGCGCATAGCTTAATAACCAGTTGTGGGCTTTCATGTGCGGCAAAAACACTTTTACCCGCTCCGGTAAAATTGACCAGTTTTGCTCCAGAACGCTATAGGTTTGGGCGGTAAAAGTGCTCAGTGGTAAGCTGGAAAAGATATTGAAATTAGCCGCTAAAAAATGATCATAATACATATCGGCAATTACCGATGCATATTTTCCGTATTGTGGCCGGAGGCGGTTTTTGGTCTGGTAAACTACAGGGTGCGTATCGGTAAACCGGTCTATTTCCCGATGCAGAAAAATACCCTTCTGAATGCCTTCCGAAAATTGTAAGATCTGTTTTCCGCGAACCGCATCGGCAATAAAATTCCCGATCATCAATTCAGGTTCAGATCCGGAAAGAAAAACGTGAGCCAGGTAGTTCAAAATTGGTTGTTAGTTGTTAGTTGTTAGTTGTTAGTTGTTGGAACGGTAAATGGATTGGCTTGTTTAGAATTCATTTGGCCAATTAAATAAGGATAAAATTTTCTGATAGCAAGATAAACATTTTTCCAGGTTTCGGGTTTTGTGTTTCCAGGCTGGCCTCAGGAATCAAAACCAAAACAGAAGCTTGCCGTAATTTCTTGAACGCTATAAAAACTATAAAAAGACCTATGGAAAATACCCAGAACCGCGCCGAAGGGCTGAAAATGCTTAGAGAAAAGATCAATAATATTAAAGTTGCCATGCTCACCACCGTGGAAGCCGATGGTTCCCTGCATTCCCGCCCCATGCATACCCAGGAAATGAAAGAGGATGGTGTTTTGTGGTTTTTCACGGGTAAAAATTCCGGCAAAACCGCTGAGATCAAAGCAGATTCGCACGTAAGTGTAAGCTACGCCGACCCGGGCAGTAATACTTACGTAGCCGTTTGCGGCCGGGCCACGCTGGTTACCGATAAAGCTAAAATAGAGGAGCATTGGCACGAAATGCTGAAAGCCTGGTTTCCGGAAGGCAAAAACGATCCGAATGTGGCCCTTCTGAAAGTAACCCTGGATAGCGCTGAATATTGGGATTCGCCATCCAGCAAATTGGTGCAGTTGTTTGGCTACGTAAAAGCGAAAGTTACCGGCGAACCGCACCGCCCGGGACCCGACGAACACGGAACTGTGCAGGGTTAAAAACCTATTTAAAACCATTAAAGGGAGCCTTAAACTCCCTTTTTTCGTTTCCTTTCCTTATCTTTTCCCTTCCGAAATTCCCTTTAAACTTGGAATCTGCACCTTCAACCAATATTACCACCGTTACAATTTTTGGCCTGAAACCAGGAAATATCCGCTGGGGATTGGCGCAAATGGGCATTATGCCGCAAAAACTTAAAACTGTTCCGGGTTTAAAATTCTATAAAATGCTGGGCAGTGGCCAGGGATTGGGCTTCAGTTTAAAACCGAATTTTAACCGCTATGGCCTGCTTTGCGTCTGGGAAAATGAAGCAGCTGCCGCGACTTTTTTTGCCGAAAACCTACCGTTTTCAGAATACCTGGAACATACCGCTGAGCACTGGACCATTTGGCTCCAAACAATCCAGGCCCACGGACTCTGGGATGGAAAAAACCCGTTTTCAGAAACGACCCCAGCTTTAAAATCCGATGGAACAGTGGCAGCATTAACCAGGGCTACTATTCGTTTAAAAGCGCTTCCCTCCTTCTGGAAATACGTGCCGCAAACCAGCCAGGCTTTAAAGGAAGCAGATGGTTTATTATGTTCAATAGGCTTGGGCGAATTACCCTTTATCCGGCAGGCAACTTTCAGCGTTTGGGAAAGTGCCGAGGCGTTGAAAAATTACGCTTACCGCAATAAAATGCACGCCGAAGTTATAAAGCGCACCCGGGAAGAAAACTGGTACAAAGAAGAATTATTTGCGCGGTTTGTGCCGGTTAAATCAGAAGGTTTGTGGGGTGGTAGGAATCCGGTTTCATTATAGCTCTCCATAAATGGAATTTATTTGTAAATCCCAGGCTTCCAACTAAATTATTGAACCTTGAATGGAATAAAATTTAATCAAGATATTACTGCAAACTTAGCAAGGAAGCCTAAATATGTTTCGAATCGTTTTGCATAAGTATCAGCCGGTTTAAGCTAGATAATTTGAAAAAAGTCTGTAACCTATTCGGGGCTTTGGGGTTTTAATGAAATATAAATTGGTTGAAGCAAATCCGGGTTAAGAGCCGGAAAATTATGTTTCTCTGGTTTGTGCCTTTTCATTTGTCCCAACTAACTCCTAAAACTATGAAAATATCTGTTTCCTTTTTCCTGGCCGGGTTTATTTTTTGCGGCATGAGTAGTTGCAGTTCTACCACCACAGAAACCGCCGATACCGTTGCTACCACCGAAACTTTAACCACTGACCTGGCTAAGACAGAGCCCGGCATGACTAACCCGGTAACCGGAACCGGTAATATGGCCCCTTCCGGTAACCTATCCGAGGATCCAACAAACTTTGTTTTGCTGGCAGGTAGCCTGGATCTTTTGCAAACCCGATCCAGTAACCAAGCTCTGGCTAAGGCTACGAATGCTGAAGTTCGGAATTTTGCCCAAGCGGTAGTTGCCGACCATAGCCATGTAACGCGGCAACTCAGAGGATTGGCAACCAAAAAAGAACTTCGATATCCTACCGATTTACTGCCTAAACATCAGCTTTTAATGAACCAATTACAGGAAGAAAAATCGAAGGATTTTGATAAAACCTACATGGAAATTCAGGAGGCATCCCATAAAGAATTCGAAGAATTGTTTGAAGATGCTTCCAAACGCCATACCGATCCGGACATGAAGGCCTTTGCCAGCCAGAACCTGCCAGTACTGCGCACACAACTGGTTAACACGAAAAAAATTAAAGATCTAGTTGATTGAGCAGCCAATGGCTTGCTTTGAGATTAGTTGTCTGAACCTTATTTTCTTTCTCTAGGCATCGCTATCCTGAAACCCAGGGTTTGCCTATGGAAGGCAGGCAAGTTATTAACAGATCCACGGGCTGCATTAAAAATAAGCCAGATTTTGCAAGGCTTTGAAGATTATGCCTATAAGAATGCACGCCGAAGTAATTAAGCGAACCCGGGAAGGAAATTGGTATAAATAAAATTGTATTCGTGGTTTGTGCCGGTAAAAGCGGAAGGTCTGTGGAACGGAAGGAATCCGGTGAGGGTATCTTAAAGGTACTTATTTTTGGGCATTTATAAGCTTTATTTCATACCCAATGCTATCCCTTTCTATGTTTTGAATAGTCAGGCTATGATCAGAATGCCCGAAAATTTCCGTATAAATGGTATCGCCATCTGCCATCAAAATAACTTTCTGGTTATAAAAAGCATAATTCCCTAACCGGGATAGATTTCCGTTTTCATATTCCCGATAATCCTCCTGGCCAAATTCAAAAGCCCTTTCTCCAGTTGTAAATACTTGTTTGGTTTCCCAAATGAGCTGGTTTTTTCTGGTAAATCTTTTTGTGTGTAGATCGGTTATATTCCAGTATCCATCATAAACGGAACCAACTGCAATGGGATCCTCTTCATTCCTTCCACACCAAAAAGTATTGGCCAACAAGCTAAGAAAACTGAATAACAAAATAGATTTCATACCAATAATTTTAGGCCAATGTAAATATAGCAATTTATGTTCTTCTCTTTGTAACGAAGAATTTAAAAAGAACGCTGCTTCAGTAATTTTTAAAAGAAAGGCAAAACATCATTTTAAAAGATTTACCCAAAAAAGACTTAATATGCGCATTGGTTTCCGATCCACTTTATTAACAACAAACCCCTTCCCTTTTTAGCCGGGAATTGTGAGTATGGCTGAATATAAATTTAAAATTGCGACCCCCCGAAGATATCTGGTATAAAAAAGAATTATTCGCCCGTTTTGCGCTGTTAAAACCTGAAGGTCTGTGGAATGGCCGAAACCCGGTTGGCTAGCGTTTTTTGTATTCCCGATTGCCCGAAACATTCCGGAGAATTTCATGTGAACCGGACTTTTCCCGGGTTTCCAGTACCAGATCCCAGGGGCCGTGTCCGTGAATTTTAAGTTTAACAGAATCCTGGCCGAAAAGTACCACAAATTCCTCCGGAGAATTTCCCTGAAAATAGCTCCCGGACCGGGTAATTACGCCATTATCGAATTCCGTATATACCAAAGCAGCTTCATCAAATTCAAATGCCTTCTCCCCTTTTCCGTAATTTTTCGTGGAAGAAGCAACCACAAAACCCAAAGAATCTAATGTCATTTCTTCAATATTAATAACAGGCCAATTACCATTTTTAGAAATGGGCGGCACTTCTACGTCTCCGGAAAAACAGGAAAAGAAACTGGCAAAAATGGTGAATAAAACCAAGAATAATAAAGATCTCATAACGCCGCAATAAGTCAACTTATTAAAAATAAGGACAATATTTTAATTCCTGGCGAAACTGGTTTAGCTATTTGGTGAACGGATATCTTTTGCTGGTTAAATCTCTAAATGGCATTTCTACCGCATTTCCGCAAAAAAGGCTTAATTTGCGCATTGGTTCCCGGACCACTTTTAAACGTTAAACCCCTACCCTTTTTAGCAGGAATTAAAGCCCATGGCCGAATATAATTTTAAAGAAATAGAACAAAACTGGCAGCAGTACTGGAAAGAAAATAAAACTTTCCGGGCCGAAAACCAAAGCAGCAAACCCAAATATTATTCCCTGGATATGTTCCCGTACCCCAGCGGCGCCGGTTTGCACGTTGGACACCCGTTGGGCTACATTGCTTCCGATATTGTAAGCCGTTACAAACGCCATAAAGGTTTTAATGTGCTGCACCCTATGGGCTTCGATTCTTTTGGGTTACCTGCCGAACAATATGCCATCCAAACGGGGCAGCACCCGGCCATTACTACCGAACAGAATATTGCCCGCTACATTGAGCAGCTGCAGCAGATCGGCTTTTCATTTGACTGGGACCGCGAAGTGCGCACTTCCGACCCGAATTATTACAAATGGACCCAGTGGATCTTCATGCAGCTTTTCAATTCCTGGTATAACTACGACACCGATAAAGCCGAGCCGATCGAAAAACTGATCGCGATTTTTGAAAAAGAAGGCAACAGTTTTGTAAAAGCCGCCTGCGACGAAGATACCCCGCACGTAACCGCCGATGCCTGGACCCGGATAGACGAAAAACAAAAACAGGAATTACTCCTGAAATACCGCCTCACATTTTTATCGGAAGCTATGGTGAACTGGTGCCCGGCGCTGGGAACTGTTTTGGCTAACGATGAAGTAAAGGAAGGTTTGTCGGAACGCGGTGGCTTTCCGGTAGAGCGCAAACGGATGCGCCAGTGGAGCATGCGCATTACCGCCTATGCGGAACGTTTGCTGCAGGGCCTGGAAACCATCGACTGGCCGGAACCGGTAAAGGAAATGCAGCGCAACTGGATCGGAAAATCCATCGGGGCGGAACTGCATTTCCCGCTGGAGAAATTAAACCACCAGATCACCGTTTTTACCACCCGCATCGATACCGTTTTCGGGGCAACTTTCCTGGTGCTGGCCCCGGAGCATGACCTGGTTCCTGCCTTGATTACCGAAGATCGCCGGGCCGAAACCGAAGCCTACGTTGAGATGGCAAAAAACCGGTCGGAGCGCGAACGCATGACCGACGTAAAATCGGTTTCCGGAGTCTTTACCGGCAGTTACGCCATTAATCCGCTCTCCAACGAAAGAGTACCGATCTGGGTGGCTGATTACGTGTTGGCAGGCTATGGAACCGGAGCCGTAATGGCCGTTCCGGCGCACGATTCCCGCGATTATGCTTTTGCCAAACATTTCAAATTACCCATAATAGAAGTGGTTAGCGGCGGCGATATTTCCGAAGAAGCGTATGCCGCCAAAGAAGGAACCATTATCAACTCAGGTTTCCTGGATGGCCTGAGCGTGAAAGATGCGATTACGGCCGGCATAAAGAAAGCCGAAGAATTAGGCGTAGGCAAAGGCAAAGTAAACTACCGGATGCGTGATGCCGTTTTCAGCCGCCAGCGGTATTGGGGTGAACCGGTACCGGTTTATTTTAAGGATGGCATTCCGCAGTTGCTGAACGAAAAAGATCTGCCCCTGGTGCTGCCGGAAATTGACGAATACAAACCAACCGAAACCGGCGAACCGCCATTGGGCCGCGCCAAAGATTGGAAGTACTGCAAAAACTCCTCCCCTGAATCAGGGGAGGTGCCGAAGGCGGAGGGGTTTGAATACGAATTAAGCACCATGCCGGGCTGGGCCGGATCGAGCTGGTATTGGTACCGATACATGGACCCGAAAAACGATACCGAATTTGCCTCCAAAAGTGCCATTGATTACTGGCAGAATGTTGACCTGTACATTGGCGGTTCCGAACACGCAACAGGCCATTTGCTCTACTCCCGCTTCTGGAATCAGTTCCTGTTTGATTTAGGTTTGGTGCCGGAAAAAGAGCCGTTCAAAAAGCTGATCAATCAGGGGATGATTCAGGGACGGTCCAGCTTGGTATATAGAATTAAGGACAGTAACCAGTTTGTATCATTTGGCTTGAAAGATCAATATGAAACTACACCGCTTCATATTGATGTGAATTTAGTAGAGAATGATATTTTAGATACTGAACGTTTTAAGAAATGGCGTGATGATTTCGCAAATGCAGAATTTATATTGGAAGATGGCAAATATGTTTGCGGCTGGGAAGTTGAAAAAATGTCCAAACGTTGGTATAATGTTGTTAATCCAGAAGATCTGGTAGAGAAATTCGGAGCTGACACATTGCGGATGTACGAAATGTTCCTGGGCCCGCTGGAGCAGTTCAAACCCTGGAATACCAGCGGCATGGATGGCGTACACAAATTCCTGAAAAGGTTCTGGCGCTTATTCCACGATGAGCAAGGCAACTTTGCTGTAAGCGATGAAGCCCCAACTTCCGGTGAATTGAAAACGTTGCACAAAACCATTAAAAAAGTAGAGGAAGATATCGACCGGTTTTCTTTCAACACGTCGGTTAGTACGTTTATGATCTGCGTAAATGAGCTCACCGCTTTCAAAACGAATAAACGCGCCATTCTGGAGCCACTGGTTATCACGCTTTCGCCGTATGCCCCGCATATTTCGGAAGAACTCTGGAAATTATTAGGCCACAGAGAAAGTGTTGCCTACGCGCCGTTCCCGGTTTGGGAAGAAAAATTCCTGACCGAAAATGAGTTCGAATACCCGGTTTCGGTAAATGGAAAGACCCGCGGAAAGATCACCTTCCCGGTAAATAAACCAAAAGAAGAGATCGAAAAAGAAGTGCTGGCATCGGAAGTAATTCAGAAATACCTGGAAGGTAAACCAGTTAAGAAAGTAATTGTGGTGCCAAATAAAATTGTGAACGTAGTAGTTTAGTTTTTCGGCAAAAAACTATACCGTTTTAAAGGAAAAAAGAGTGCTTGGTTTAATATCCGGCACTCTTTTTTTATTGTCATCCTGAGCACAATTGAGCGCGAGAGCGCGAAGATTGCGAGCGTAGCTCTGAAGGACCTCATCGGCGGCCGGTAAAACCGTTTGCTAATTGGGCAAGTTGTTTATTAAGTAATTATTTAATTGAGATTTTCCACTTTTAAATTAACAGTATTGCAATACGCCGATGAGGTCCTTCGCTATCGCTCAGGATGACGTAATAATTTTATTTAAAATAAAATTACTTTTTCACTTTTACTTTCCCAGCCGGTTTATCTTCCACAATTCCTTTGTGAGCATCGCGGATGGCTTTAATGGAAAAGGAAACTACAATTATTCCGATCATACAAACGGCATAAACGATCCAGTCCAGAATATCGCCGGTTTTAAGCGCATTCAGAAAATTTACGGAACCAAGAACAATAAAAAACAGGATCTGGAGGTATTTTAAAAGTAAGCGTTTACGCATGGTTATTAACAAATATTTTTACAAAGCTACGCCAATTCAGACGGAAAAAGAAAAAGCACGTTTTAACCGGAAAAGATTAGGGTTTTTTACCAAAAAATAAATACTTGCAGGTAAAAGATCATCCGGTTCAAAATTTAATTCCAAACCGACATGCGCAAACTAAAACTTTACATTGCCGCCAGTTTAGACGGAAAAATCGCCCGCCGGAACCACGCAATCGATTGGCTGCCACCCCTGGAAGAATACGATTATGGTTATGCCGAATTTATGGAAACCATCGATGCCATTGTAATGGGCTATAAAACCTACGAAGTTTGTATGAACCTGGGAGAATGGGCTTATAAAGATAAATTGTCGTGCGTTTTCTCCCGGCAAACAGACCGTAAACTTTTACCCGAAGCCCAACTAATTACGGAAGATCCGGTGGTGTTTATAAAACAATTAAAGCAAACGGAAGGGAAAGACATCTGGCTTTTAGGCGGCGGCGAAATTATAAGCTTACTGCATAATGCCGGCCTGATAGATGCCTATATCCTGGCTTATATTCCGGTAATTCTGGGCGAAGGAATTGAATTGTTCCCGGAAGTTAAAAAACAGGAAAACCTGAAACTGGAAAAGCATGAAATTTATGAGAACGGCGTTGCTTTATTTTATTTCAGGAAGGAAACTAATTCAGAAAATGCCAATACCTAATTAAGTAATAAAATACTAAAAACCATTTCAGTTAAGCGTTCAAAATTCCGGGCGGTTTTTCATCTTCAATATCAACTTCCAGTTTTTGAGACCGGGTAAGCGAATTATAAACCAGCAGGTAACTTTGATCGATGAGTTCTTTCAAAAGCATAACCGGAACACTTCCATTGGGCTTCACATTGTTCCAATGCTTTTTATTCATGTGATAAGCCCCGGTTATATCATCCGGAAAATCTTCCCGCAATTGAATTGCTTTTTCCGGATCGCATTTTAGCGCAATGCCGCCGTCAAAATCCGAAAGGTTGGTTAAGGCAAACATTTTACCGCCAACTTTAAAAACCAGCGTATCCGCATCGAAAGGAAATCCTTCGGAAATGCCTTTTTTGACCAGGCAATATTCCCGGTATTCTTCTATGTTCATCGGGTAAAATAACGCACAGCCATAACCACCAGGCAAACCAAAAAGATCAGCATCGAAATTTTATTAATGCCGTGCATCATTTTCAGGTTGAAGTTCGTTTTGCGGTTCGGGTCTGGTTTGCGGAAAAAATAAGTTAGTACTTCCGAAAAATTAAATAAGCCTTTCATAAATAATATTGCTGGGGTTCTGCTAATTGAACCATACAAGTTACCAAAAGATTTGATTATGGCCAAAAAGATCAACCATTTTATCCCTAATCCTATTGCCTGGCTTTCTGCAAAAAATAAATTCCTTTAACCAAAGCCGGAACTTCGGTTAAAGGAATGTCAAGGCAATTTACTATCAGGCGCTGATTCTTAGTTTACCTTCCGCTTTTGGTTCCGCCATTAACTCTTTCAGCAATCGCCGGACCTCTTTCACGCCGTCAACATAATAACGGGCTGAGCTCCGGGCAGTACCAACTTTAATGGTGTAGGCATTCTCCGGCATTACCCGGAACGTATCTTCGTCGGTCCGGTCATCGCCGATGGAAAGCACCAGATCGGCCGGATATTTTTCGAGCCACCGGTTGGCCGCAGCGCCTTTGTTTACTTCGGTATTTTTAATTTCAAGCAGCATATTGCCTTCCATAACCTGCAGGTTAATATTGGAGGCCAGGTAGCTTAAATGCATGTGCATTTCGCGGGCCCGCAATTCGCCCAGCCCTTTTTCTACCTTCCGGTAATGCCAAACCAGCGAAAAGTCTTTTTCTTCAATAAAAGAGCCTGGCGTACGGTTAACCTGGAGCTCCAGAATTGGCCTGATATCGCGTTTCCATTCGCTGCTCATATTCCGGATGGTCTGCCATTCTTCGCTGCCTTCTTTCAGCCAGACACCATGCTCCGCAATAATATCCACATCCAGGTTGCCCAACCAATCGTTAAGGGTGCGCCGGTCCCGGCCGCTGATGATCACCACCCGATTTTTATGATCGGAAGTAAGATTTTCCAGCAGATCTATCAGTTCCTGGTCGGGCCGGGCTTTTTGCGGGGCATCCTGAAATCCTACCAGGGTTCCGTCATAATCCAGGAAGATCAGCCGGCTTTTAGCGCTGGCGTATTCTTGGCGCAGCAATACGGATTCCTGCTTATCAAGCGGGGTGGTAGACATGGAAAGCTGCTTGATCTTAATGTAGCTCAGGCGGTCCATAAAAAGATTTACCCAATGATTTATATTATACCGCTGTAAGGATTCCTGCATTTGCTCAATCCGGTTACGTTGCTCTTCTTCCGGCATGGTTAGGGCGCGGTACAGGGCATTTACCAACTGGTTCTGGTCGTTTGGATTTATTAAAATAGCATCCGAAAGTTCTTTTGAAGCACCAGCCATTTCGCTCAGGATCAAAACGCCCTTCTGATCGGTTTTGCTGGCAATATATTCTTTACAAACCAGGTTCATCCCATCGCGGATCGGCGTTACCAGGGCTACATCAGACATCCGGTAAAAAGCCGAAAGCGATTCCAACGGAAAAGACCGGTAAAAATACGTGATCGGTCGCCAATTCATACCGCCGTAAGTTCCGTTTATGCGGCCAACCAGTTCATCTACCTCCTCTTTCAGTTCTTTGTATTTGCCCACCTGATCCCGCGAAGGAACTACGATCATGAGCAGCGTTACTTTCTCATGAAATTCAGGATACTTCTTTAAAAATATCTCATAAGCTTCTATCCGCTGGGCAATGCCTTTTGAATAATCGAGCCGGTCTATAGAAAGCACGATCCGCTGGTCTTCAAACGATTTCCGGTAAGATGTTTCGCGCTTAATGGTTTCTTCCGATTCGGCAACTTCGGCATATTTATCATAATCTATTCCCATTGGGAAAGCATCTACCATTACCATGCGTTTGCCCGTATCAACCATTCCCTGAAAGTTGTTCAGGCCAACCAGGCGGCTTACGGAGCTTAAAAAATGGCGGGCATCGTCGTACGTATGGAAACCCACCAGGTCTGCGCCCAACATGCCATTCAGCAATTCTTCCCGCCACGGCAACAACCGGAAAACTTCAAAAGATGGAAACGGAATATGCTGGAAAAAGCCGATATTACTATCTGGCAGGTTTTCGCGCAGCATCTGCGGCAACAACAATAACTGGTAATCGTGGATCCAGATGGTATCGCCGGGTTTGGCAATTTTCATTACTTCGTTGCAGAACTTCTGGTTAACCCGCCGGTAGGTTTCCCACATTTTCTGATCATACAAAGCATATTGCAGGAAATAATGGAAAGTAGGCCATAGCGTTTCGTTGCTGAACCCTTCGTAAAATTCCTTTATCTCGGTTTTGGTCAAAAAGATCGGGTGCATGTGGTCGGCCTGCAGATCTGCGGCAACCTGGAGCTGATCGCTTTCTTCTTCCAGGAAAATTCCCGGCCAGCCGATCCAGCGGTTTGCACCCTGGCGGTAAACGCTGCCCAGGCCGGTGGCCAGGCCACCTTCACTGGTCTTATATTCAATGCTTTGGTTTTTCTTTAGAACCGTAACGGGAAGTCTGTTAGAAACTATTATAGTCCGAGGCATGGTGTTGGCGGTTAGGAAGTGTGGCGTACTTTTACTCTATTAATTACTTACCTGACGCATAAAGGTTTTTATAGTTATATATTTAAAAATACTAATATTTAATTAAAGACCAAAATATAAGCCTTTTAAGAGGCATAAATTGGTAAAGTAGCCTTTAAATTAAGTATAAATCAGCTCATTTTCCGTATTCAGAGAAGGGCTAAAACAACAGACCGGATTACGTTTGCACGTAAACCGGTCTGTTAAATTTTTGTTATTATTTTTAAAGAACCAAAAACGGTAGGCTTTTACCTTTAAAAAGTGCGAACCTATTTCCGGTATTTTAAATATATTGTTCCTAAAGGCGGCAATGTTAACGAAACCGAATTCTCCCGGCCATGTAACGGAAAGTTTTCCGATTGATTTTCCGGGCCATTCAAAAGCCCGCTTCCGCCAAATTCCGTAGCATCGGTATTCAGGATCTCTTCCCAGTTTCCTTTGAAGGGCACCCCGATCCGGTAGTTCTCCCGCGGTACCGGGGTAAAATTACAAACCACCAGGATCTGGTCTTTTTCGGCTTTTCCTTTCCGCAGGAAACTAATTACGCTGTTTGCGGCATCGTTAAAATCAACCCATTCAAAACCTTCGCCTTCAAAGGCTCTTTCGTAAAGCGCTTTCTCTTCTTTGTAAACCTGGTTAAGCTTTTTCATTAATTGCTGCACGCCGCCATGCAGTGGCTGGTCGGTTAAATGCCATTGCAAACTGCTTTCATGCGCCCATTCGGTTGGCTGGCCAAATTCACCGCCCATAAAAAGCAGCTTGGATCCCGGGTGCCCGTACATGTAGCTGAATAACAGCCGTAAATTGGCAAACTCCTGCCATTCATCGCCCGGCATTTTTTTCAGCAGCGAATGCTTTCCGTAAACCACTTCGTCGTGCGAAAGCGGCAACATGAAATTTTCGGCAAAGGCATAAATGATACTGAACGTTATCTGGCCCTGGTGATGCTGCCGGTAAATAGGCTGCAATTGCATAAAATCAAGGGTATCATGCATCCAGCCCATCATCCATTTCATATTAAAGCCCAGACCTCCGGCATAAGTTGGTTTGGAAACCCCCGGCCAGGCAGTAGATTCTTCCGCAATGGTTAAGGTATCGGGGTGGGCGGCCTGAATGGCTTCGTTAAATTCCCGGATAAAAGCAATAGCCTCCAGGTTTTCGCGGCCGCCGTGTTCGTTCGGGATCCATTCGTCTGTGTTTCCGGGAATAATCCAGGTAAAGCATGGAGGCCACGGCATCTACCCGCAAGCCATCGGCGTGGTAACGGTCAATCCAGAAGAGCGCATTACTGATCAGGAAAGATTTTACTTCGGCTGCGGCCGTAATTAAAAATGTAGCTTTTCCAGTCCGGGTGAAAGCCTTTCCGCGGATCGGCGTGTTCGATATAAATGGGTACCATCAAAGAATACCAGGCCATGCTCATCGGAAGGAAAATGCGATGGCACCCAATCCAGGATCACGCCAATGCCGGCTTCGTGTAAAGCGTTGATCAGGAACATAAATTCCTGCGGAGAACCGTACCGGCTGGAAGGAGCAAAATAACCGGTTACCTGGTAACCCCATGAACCATAAAACGGGTGCTCCATAACCGGCATGAATTCCACGTGGGTAAAACCCATTTCTTTTAAGTAAGCCGGTAATTCGCGGGCCAGTTCTACGTAGGTCAGGTGGCGGTTACCTTCTTCCGGTACCCGGCGCCAGGAGCCTATGTGCATTTCGTAGACCGAATATGGTTGTGGTTTGCCTACGCATTTGCTTCGGGTCTGCAGCCATTTTTTATCATTCCACTGGTATTTCAGGTCCCAGACCACCGAGGCTGTGTTGGGAGGTAATTCTGCAAAAAAACCAAACGGATCGGCCTTGGCAACTTCGTAATTATTGAAGCGCGAACGAATATGATATTTGTACAAAGCGCCGTGCCCGATACCCGGGAAAAAGCCTTCCCAAATGCCGGAATGATCGTGGCGGGGATTTAACATTAACTCATAAGGCCGCCAATGGTTAAAATTGCCTATTACCGAAACCGCCTCTGCGTTTGGCGCCCAAAGGGCAAAGTAAGTGCCCTCCTGCCCTTTCCAGGTCATGATGTGGGCGCCTAATTTTTCGTAAAGCGTATAATGTTTCCCTTCGCGGAACAAATGAATATCGAAATCGGAAAAACGCGTGCAATGGTCCGATTCCGGAATTGCCATTTCCTGATTCTTTTTTTCCGGTTGAGCAGTTTCCTGGATCACCTCCGGGGTGATGGCGACAGGTTTTTGCTTCGTATTTCTTGGTTTCGGGGTACTGGTATTTCTAGGTTTCTTAGCCATACTTTTCGGAGTTCATTATTGATTTAATACCTCTGAGCGGGATCCTTACCCAATCAGGCCGGTTGTTAAGTTCATAACCTAATTCATAGATGGCTTTTTCCAGCAGGAAGGTTTGCATCATTACTTCAAAATCTTCTTTATTATCCGGCAGAATTTCTCTTTGGCCATGGTTTTACAGATAAGCTTCCATGTAAAATCCGCTGATGTAATGGTACCATTGTTCGGCCCATTTTTCCAATTCTTCTTTATTTTCGCTGGTTACATACGTATCCTGAAAAAGGGCATTATAAGCAGCATAATGAAAGAACGGATCATGCCGGCCACATCGCGCAGCGGCGAACGTTTCAGCCGGCGTTCGCTGTAAGACCGGGCGGGTTCGCCTTCAAAATCCAGAATAATAAAATCTTTTCCGGTAAACAGCACCTGGCCTAAATGGAAATCGCCGTGGGTCCTTACTTTAAGGGTATCTATCTTCCGGGCAAAGATCCGTTTGAATCGTTCCAGAATTTCCTCCCGCATGGCCAGCACTTCTTCTGCTTCCTGCCTCACATTTTCCGGCAGCTCTTTCAGTGTTTTTTTAGCAGGTCGAAATTGCTGCGAACCAAAGATTTCAGGGAGGAGAAAAGCGACCGCTGGTAATGCAGCGAATAATCTTCGGGACTGAAATCTTTGTTTATGTTATCCGAAGCCAGGGCCAGGTGCATTTCGGCTGTGCGGGTGCCCAGCAAACTTATGCGTTCAACATAAGCGCCCCCCAGCAAATTCTGCAATTCTTCCGGAATGCTTTCGAAAGCAGCCGGATTTACCAGGGTTCCCAAAGGGGCTGTCCGCTCAATACTCCTGCCTTGCGAAGAAACCCGCTCAAAGAATCGTTTCACAGATTCGCCGATATAGGTCCAGGCATCGCCCTGGTTTGGCACCAGTTCCTGCATCATTCCCAGTACAATTCCGGTCCTGCCCTGGGTCTGTAATTCAATATCGCCTTTATAAGACGGTACATTTTTAAACCCGGCCTTTTCGGTTAGAAAACGGGTGATTTCCAGATCAGGATTAATTGCTCTGTCCAGTTTACGGTAAAGCTTAAAGAAATATTTATCGTCAAAAATAATCGAGGTGTTGCTTTGCTCTGCCCCCAAAATCTTAGATGAGATTACTTTTTTACCTGGTTTAAGTTCAGCGGAGGTTCCTTTTTCGGCCTGGAAAACCAGGTCGGTATTATTTCCAAGGTTCAGGGTCTTTTTCTTTACCATGAACGTGAACAGCAGTGTGGCGGAACTCATCGCTGTAAACCGAATCGTAAAGTACGCCGGATTTTCCTTTTATGGTGGCTTCGGCAATTATACTGTGCGGGCAATGGGTCCGTAAGGATTCTTCCTGGTTATCGGCAGCAAAAGAAAGTGCCAGCTGGTATAATTCCGGAAGTCCTTCGTTGTAAGTTATTTCTATTATCAAAAGGGCCGCTTCTTCGCCGTTTACCGGCACCGGAATGTATTCGGTAACTTCCAGGCGCTGTATGGTGCGCGCTTTGCCGCCAAACCACCGGCATTTAAGCAGGTATTGCGGCAATATGCGGTCTTCAAGTTCGCGTACTGCTTTATGATCGATATCGGCCAGACCGTTCAATTTTATTTCCGGTAATTCGGCATGGCGTTGTACGCTTTCGTCCTGCTTCAGCCGGAACCAATAATATCCGTAGGGCGCCAGCGTAATAAGGTAAGGATGCTGGGTTATTTTCGGAAATTTATTCTGGCCGAAAACTTCTACCGGGGAATAATCTTTCATAATCTTCCAGCTCCAGTTCCACAGCTTGCGGGAACCGCGAAAGGTTGCAGACCACCAGGATATTTTCTTCTTCGTAAGTTCGCAGGAAAGCCAGGACTTTGGTATTTTCCGGATTCAGGAATTTGATCTTACCCCGGCCAAAAGCTTTAAAACGTTTCCGCATGTTAATCACGCGGCGCGTCCACCACAATAGGGAATTCGGGTTTTTATCCTGGGTTTCTACGTTTACGGATTCATATTTATATTCAGGATCGATAATAACCGGCAGGTACAATTGCTGCGGATTGGCCTGAGAAAAACCGGCATTCCGGTCGGCGCTCCATTGCATTGGCGTACGTACGCCATCCCGGTCGCCCAGGTAAAAATTATCGCCCATGCCAATTTCATCGCCGTAATAAATAACCGGTGTGCCGGGCATAGAGAACAGCAGGATATTCATCAGTTCAATTTTGCTGCGGTTATTATCCAACAGCGGGGCCAGCCGGTGGCGGATACCCAGGTTGATGCGGGCCTGCGGATCTTTGGCATACACTTTATACATATAATCCCGCTCTTCATCGGTCACCATTTCCAGGGTTAGTTCGTCGTGGTTACGCAGGAACATGGCCCACTGGCAGGTTTCCGGAATTTCCGGGGTCTGGTCAAAAATATCGATAATCGGGTAACGGTCTTCCATTTTCAACGCCATGAACATGCGCGGCATGATCGGGAAATGGTAGTTCATGTGGCATTCGTCGCCATCGCCAAAATAAGAAGCAGAATCTTCCGGCCACATATTGGCTTCGGCCAGGAATAAGCGGCCCGGGTATTTTTCATCGACGTGTTTGCGCAGTTTTTTCAGGAAGGCATGGGTTTCGGGCAGGTTTTCGCCGTTGGTGCCTTCCCGTTCAAACAGGTAAGGAACGGCATCCAGCCGGAAACCATCTACGCCCATATCGAGCCAGTAATCCAGCATTTTGAAAACTTCTTCCTGCACATTTGGGTTATCGTAATTCAGATCGGGCTGGTGCGAAAAGAAGCGGTGCCAGTAATACGATTTGCTACCGGATCCCAGGTCCAGTTAGAAGTTTCGGTATCCGGTGAAAATAATGCGTACATCTTTGTATTTGTTCGGGTCGTCGGTCCATACATAATAATCGCGTTCTACCGAACCAGGCGGCGCCAGGCGTGCCCGCTGGAACCACGGATGCTGATCGGAGGTAGTGGTTAATTACCAGTTCGGTAATTACTTTCAGGCCCCGGTTATGGGCTTCTTTCAGAAACTTTTTAAAGTCATTTATATTGCCATACGAAGGGTTTATGCTATAATAATCGGCAATATCGTAGCCATCGTCGCGCAGCGGCGACGGATAAAAAGGCAGCAGCCAGATGGCCGTAACGCCCAAGATCTTCCAGGTAATCAGCTTTTTCATAAGCCCTTCAAAATCGCCTATGCCATCCCCGTTGCTATCGTTAAAGGCTTTAATATGCAGTTCATAAATGATGGCATCTTTATACCAATGTAAATTTTCATCGGGTAAGCTTTGCTCTTTTGCCATGGTGGAGATGAATTTTAAGGGGCTATACTTTTCGTTTTACTTTTTTAGCTGAAAACCCTACCGTTTATAAATTAATCCGGCTCCTTTAACCTTAGAAAACCTATTGTTTTCCGGTTAAAAGATCAAAGGGAAATTAATGTACCGGCTTGTTCGTTGCAACTTCTTTTTCCGGCTTTACTACCGGGGCTTCTACCCGGAAAATATGAACCGGCAAATGGTTCGGGTGCAGGTCTACATAATTCCATTCGTTGCGCCAGGTGTAGGTATGTCCGGTCAGCAGATCGTGCACCTGGTAGGGTTCGGTAGAATCTATGAATAATTCTTCCACCGGTACCTGTACCCAGCCGGTCTGCTGGTTGAATGGGTCCAGGTTTATAACCATGATCAGCCGGTTAAAGCCGGTTTCATCCCTTTTTCCGTAGCAAAGCAGGTTGTTATTATCGGCTTTGCCGAAGTAAATGTTCCAGGTGGTCTGCAGGGCGGCATTCTCTTTACGGATACGGTTAAGCTGGGTAATAATGTACCGGATCTTGGTCTGGGCATTCCAGTCCCAGTGCTTTATTTCGTACTTTTCGGAATCGAGGTATTCTTCTTTGCCCGGAGCCAGCGGGGTATTAATGCCAAATTCATAAACCGGACCATACAAGCCATAGTTGGAAGACATGGTAGCCGGCCATCACCAGGCGGGTAATAAACATTGGTTCGCCGCCCTGCTGCAAATGTTCCGGTAAAATATCGGGGGTGTTGGGCCAGAAATTCGGGCGGTAAATATTCGCGCATGTCGGTTTGGGTTAGTTCTTCCAGGTATTCCTGCAATTCTTCGGCTGTATTCCGCCAGGTAAAATAGGTGTATGACTGGGTAAAGCCGATCTTACCCAGGCGCTCCATAATCCGGGGCCGGGTAAAGGCTTCGGCCAGGAAAATGTATCTGGATAAACGGCCCGAACTTCGGCAATAAGCCATTCCCAGAAAACAAAAGGTTTGGTATGCGGGTTATCTACCCGGAATATGGTTACCCCCTGCTCGATCCAGTAAACGACAATACTTTTCAGCTCTTTCCAGAGGTTCTCCCAGTCTTCCGTTTCGAAGTTTACCGGCAGCACATCCTGGTATTTTTTTGGTGGGTTTTCAGCATATTGCACCGTGCCATCCGGCCGCCATTTAAACCAGTGGGGTGCTGCTTTAACATACGGATGATCGGGGGAGCATTGGATAGCAAAATCCAGGGCGATCTCAATTCCCAGGTCTTTGGCCGCCTTTACAAATTCCTTAAATTCTTCCAGCGTACCTAGTTCCGGGTGAATGGCTTTATGTCCGCCTTCTTTGCCGCCAATGGCCCAGGGAGCTCCCGGGTCGCCGGGTTTAGGATCCAGGGTATTATTATATCCTTTCCGGAAACTGATACCGATCGGGTGAATGGGTGGCAGATAAATAACATCGAACCCCATTTCCGCAATGCGCGGCAGGATCTGCATGGAAGTTTTAAAAGTACCGTGGTAACCTGATTCATTGGCAGTGGACCGCGGGAAAAATTCGTACCAGCTGCTATACAGGGCTTTTTGGCGCTCTACATCAATAGGTAAGATCCGGAAATATTGTTTGGCATTGCTGCGGTCGGAGTATTGGTACATGTGCTCCGATACCTCATCGCTCAGGGCAAGAGATACGGCGGCGGCGTCGCTGATGGGTTTGCGGAGCGAAGCGCCCCACTTATGCATTTTTTTGGTTACGCCGCCTTTAGCATGGCCGGCAGCAGCTTCAATTAGTTCGGCCCCAATAACCAGCTCAACCGCAATGTCCTGGCCGGCTTCAAATTTTTTCTGTAACCCTAATTGCCAGGATAAATAATGGTCTACCCAGCCCAATATGCTGTATTCGTACCGACCCATGGCAGCCGGCGTAAATTCGCCTTCCCAGTGGTCGTTGCCTAAAAAATCCATGGGCGTTTCTACCCAGTTTTTCTGGTTTACCTTCCGGTGCAGCAAAACTGCCCTGACAGAATCATGGCCATCGGTAAATACATCTGCAATAACCCTAACTTTCTCCCCTACTACCCGCTTTACTGGAAAATGACCGCCGTTAATTTCTGGTTTTACGTTGTCAATTACTACCCTTTTAGTTCCTTCGAGGTGTTTCATTAATCTTCAGAATAATTGTGGAAAGTAGATTTCCTTACTTATTTACGCACAATAAGGTTTTTACCAATTATAATTTCGCTGGTTGCCTGGCTTAATCACCTTTTGGGCGAATATTAGGGTTTTCCGGTTAAATACAAGCTTTTTCAGTATAAATCTGTTAATTCTCCTTAAAACCATTCCGCTCCTAAGCAGGTAAGGTAGGTTTGTTCCGGCTGAAACCTTACCAAAGCTGCCGGCAGCAAACTCAGTGCTTAATAACTTTTTTAGTCATTTCGGCAACCTGAAATTTAATTGTTCTTATAATAGCCGGATATAACCTGCATTTTTTTTACATGAGTATACTACATCCCATCGGGGCAATTCCTCAGGAAAACGGCCTTTGCAAATTTTACCTCTGGGCTCCCACCCAACAGGAGATCTGCCTGGAAATTACTTCTCCCGAAAAAAGATCGGTCCCGATGCAAAAAGTCGAACAAGGTTATTGGTCGGCCACGCTGGAAAATCTTTCACCCGAAACCCGCTACCTTTTTAAACTTGAAAATGGCTTGGAAAGGCCCGATCCGGCTTCTTTATTTCAGCCCGATGGCGTGCATAAAGCTTCCGGAATAATCAACCACCAGAATTTTTCCTGGACCGATAAAACCTGGACCGGCGTGCCGCTGGAACAAATGATCATTTACGAACTTCATACCGGCACGTTTACGCAGGAACATACATTTGAAGGCATCATTTCGAAATTAGATTACCTGGTTGAACTGGGAGTAAACACCATTGAAATTATGCCGGTGGCCCAGTTTCCCGGCGACCGTAACTGGGGCTACGACGGGGTTTATCCTTTTGCGGTGCAAACTTCCTATGGTGGCCCGGAAGGCCTTAAAAAACTGGTAAATGCCTGCCACGAAAAAGGGATTGCGGTGGTGCTGGATGTAGTTTATAACCACATGGGTCCGGAAGGAAATTACCTGAACGATTTTGGCCCTTATTTTACCGATAAATACAAAACACCCTGGGGAAGCGCCCTGAATTTCGACGATGCTTATTGCGATGGGGTCCGGAATTTCTTTATCCAGAATGCGCTCATGTGGTTTCGCGATTACCACATCGATGCGCCTGCGGCTCGATGCCGTGCATGCCATTATGGATAACAGTGCCCGGCATTTTTTAAAAGAACTGGCCGAAGAAGTAAACAAACTTTCCTTGGACCTGGGCCGGGATTTGATACTGATTGCAGAAAGCGACCTGAACGATGTACGGATGATTAATCCTTTAAGCAAAGGCGGCCATGGCATGGATGCGCAATGGTCAGATGAATTTCATCATGCGATACACGCCCTGGTAACCGGTGAAACCAGCGGGTATTATGCCGATTTCGGAAAGCTGGAAGATCTGGAAAAAGCTTTTCGGGATGCCTTTGTGTTTAACGGTAATTATTCCCCGCACCGGCATAAAACCTACGGTAATTCGGCTGCGGAAAACCCGGGCCGCCAGTTTGTGGTGTGCATTCAGAACCACGACCAGGTAGGCAACCGCATGCTGGGCGATCGCCTTTCCAAAACGGTATCGTTAGAGGCCTTAAAACTCATGGCTGCTACTTATTTACTTTCCCCTTATGTGCCGATGCTTTTTATGGGCGAAGAATACGGAGAGAAAAACCCCTTCCAATATTTTATCAGCCACACCGACGAAGATCTGGTTAAAGCGGTGCAAAAAGGCCGGAAAGAAGAATTTAAAAGTTTTAAATGGGCCGGAGAAGTACCGGACCCGCAAAGCGAAAAAACCTTTCAGGATTCAACCCTTTCGTGGCAATACCAGGATGGCGAAGGCCGGGAATTATTTGAGTTTTACAAGACCCTGATAAAGCTGCGGAAAACCCATGAAGTTTTCTCCAAACCCGACAAAGAGAATCAAATAGTTACCGCAGATAGCACCAAAAAACTGTTAGTAATAGAACGTTGGCAAAATAATTCCCGGGTAAAGCTTTTCCTGAATTTCAGTAAGGCAGAAGTTGAATTAACCGTTGAAAAAAAACAGCAATGGCAAATACTTTTAGATAGTTCCGAATCACAAAGCTTACCGGAAAACCTATCGGCCGTAAATGACAGCATAAAGGTTAAACCTGAATCGGTAGTCATTCTGGAATGCCGTAAATAATCCTGAAAGATAAACCTTTGAATGGCGCTTTAATTTCTAAAATTTCCGGAAAACCAATGAGACTTAAGCATGGAAAAAGCGATAGGTTGAAGGAAAAATTGATCCGATTTTACCTGCCATTTACAACGATTCGGGAATTGTCAGGGAAATGTAGTATTTGTTTGGAATGTTAATTTTTAATTTAAGGTTCTGCTAAACGCCATAATTCAGCGGCTTCCTTTGAAAAAAAATGGCTTAGTAATTCAGAAATTTTTCCATTGTAAATTTCTGTAATTCAGTAATTTAATCACGTTACACCTTTCCTCTTTCAATATTTTTTCAGCTTAAAGGCCCATGATTGCGTTCATACATCCATGAAAAAACACCTTTGCATCCACGGGCATTTTTATCAGCCGCCCCGCGAAAACCCCTGGTTAAACGAAGTTGAATTGCAGGATAGTGCTTACCCCTACCACGATTGGAACGACCGCATTACTGCCGAATGCTACGCCCGCAATGCCGCCTCCCGCATCCTGGGCGAAAAAGATCAGATCGTAGATATTGTCAATAATTATTCCCGCATCAGCTTTAATTTCGGGCCAACTCTTTTAGAATGGATGGCCAAAAAACAACCGGAAGCTTACCAGGCAATTTTGCAGGCCGACCAAGATAGCCAGCAACGTTATGGCGGCCACGGGTCGGCGCTGGCCCAGGCCTACAACCACACCATTTTGCCCCTTTCCAATGCCCGCGACCTGGAAACCCAGGTTATCTGGGGGATCCGCGATTTTGAGCTTCGGTTCGGGCGTAAACCGGAGGGTATGTGGTGCGGCGAAACAGCTGTGAATACCGAAGTGCTGGAAATGCTGGCGCTACATAAAATTAAATTCACCATCCTTTCCCCGTACCAGGCCCGCAACTACCGGAAGATCGGAGAAAAAGAGTGGCACGATGGCACCGGGGCCAAAATCGACCCGCGTCATCCTTATCTTTACCGCCTGCCTTCGGGCCGGGAGATCGTACTTTTCTTTTACGATGGCCCGGTTTCGCAGGGCGTGGCATTTGAAAAACTCCTGAACAGCGGTGAACGTTTTGCCGGCCGGCTGGTAGGCACCTTTTCGGATAATGAAAAGCCCGAACTGATGCACATTGCTACCGATGGCGAAACCTACGGCCACCACCACCGGTTCGGCGAAATGGCCCTCACCTACGCCTTGTATCACATCGAAACTGAGAACCTGGCCAACCTTACTATTTACGGCGAATACCTGGAACATTATCCCCCGGAATTCGAAGCGCAGATCATAGAAAATTCATCCTGGAGCTGCTACCACGGGGTGGAAAGGTGGCGCAGCAATTGCGGCTGCCAGACCGGCGGCCAACCCGGCTGGAACCAGGAATGGCGCGGCCCGTTGCGCAAAACCTTCGATTGGGTGCGCGATACGCTGGCCCCGGTTTACGAAGCCGAAATGGGTCATTTTGCTTCAGAACCGTGGGAAATCCGCAACCGGTATATTGAAGTTGTATTTAACCGGTCCGAACAAAATGTAGCGGAATTTTTCCGGGTTAATTTCAAGAAAAACCTGAATGAACAGGAAAAGATCACGATCCTGAAATTGCTGGAAATGCAGTACCATGCCATGCTGATGTATACCAGTTGTGGCTGGTTTTTCGATGAGGTAACCGGGCTGGAATCGATGCAGGATATTCTTTATGCTGCCCGCGCTTTGCAACTGGCTTCTGAAATTACCGGCACCGAATACGAGCCTGATTTTATGGAACACCTGGCAATGGCGGAAAGCAATGGCCCGGAATTTAAAAATGCGGCCGAAGCTTACGAAAGCCTGGTTAAACCCACCATGCTGGACATGCTCCGGGTTGGGGTACATTATGCCATTTCTTCCCTATTCAATAATTACCCCGCAGAAACCCAGTTGTATTGCTATCAGGTTAAGTCCAGGCACCACGAAGAACTGGAGGCCGGCCGGCAGCGGCTTGGTATCGGGCAGGCGTCCTTAAAATCTGACCTTACCTGGGAAACTGCCCATATAACCTATGCGGTGCTTCACCTGGGCGAACACCAGCTTTTTGCCGGGGTACGCTTATTCCAAAGCGAAGAAGCGTATCAGCACATGCGAACGGAGATCGTGGATAGTTTTGAACGCAGCAATATCCACGAAATAATTTACCTGCTCGACAAGCATTTTGGGGCGCATAATTATTCGTTCTGGCACTTATTCCGCGACGACCAGCGGCAGATCCTGAGTTCCGTGCTGGAAACCACCCTGGTGGGGGTAGATACCCTTTTCCGGCGGTTGTACGAAACCAATTACCCGATTATGCAGGCCCTGAAACAGGTAAATATGAACCTGCCTCCCGAACTAAAAAATATCCACGACTTTGTGCTGAATGCCGACCTGAAAGTGATCTTTGCCAGTAACGATCCGGACATGGAATCGCTGGAGCGAACCATTAACAATGCCAAACGTTTTCCGGCAGAACTAGACATTCTTACCCTGAACTACAGCGCTACCAACAGTCTTACGCGGCTTATGAAACAACTGGCCCGCGAACCGGAAAATACCAGTTTAATGAATACCGTTATGCTGATGGTAAAAAAGCTGGCCGAAATAAACCTGGAACCCGAACTCTGGGAAGCCCGCAATATTGCCTTTTCGCTTCACCGCCGGTTGTTTAAAGAACACGAAACCAGAAGCCGCAATGGCGATGAAACCAGCCAGGAGTGGTGCGATAATTTTAATGCCCTTTACGAAAGTTTAAATTTAAAAGCATGAGTATTTTTACCCCGGTTGCTACTTACCGCGTTCAATTCCACGAAAACTTCCGGTTCCGCGACTTGCTGCCCCAGATCGGTTACCTGGCTTCGCTGGGAATCGATACCATTTATGCCTCCCCAATTTTTACTTCCCGGGCCGGCAGCACCCACGGCTACGATGTAACCAATCCCAACGAAATTGACCCGGAATTAGGAACCCGGGAAGAGTTTGAAACGCTTCAGCAAACCCTGAAACAGCACGGCATGTACTGGCTTCAGGATATTGTGCCCAACCACATGGCCTTCAGTTCCGCAAACCGGTGGCTGATGAAGGTTTTTGAAAAGGGCCGCAATTCCAAATACTATAATTTCTTCGATATAAACTGGAACCACCCGAACCAGGAACTTACCGGCAAAGTTATGGCACCTTTCCTGGGAGCACCTTTGGAAGAAGTTTTGGCTGCCGGCGATATTAAAATTATTTATGAGGAGAACCGGTTTCAGGTACAATTCTACGAAAACAAATATCCGGTAAGCATGGAAACCTGGCCGGAGATCCTGGATTATATCCAGAAAAATGCTAACCCTTATTTGGAAGTAATGCCTACCTTCCGGAAAAAAATAGCCGATTTTCAGGTGTATTCGCAAAGCGAAATACCGGAGGCTAAACTGAAGAATTGGGGCAAACGGAAAAGGAAATTTAAAGCCGCTTTACAAGCCGATCCGGCCCTTGAAAAACTGGTGCAGAACGGTCTGGAAAAGCTGAATAAAAGTCAGGAGAAATTAACCGAAATCCTGGATAAGCAAAACTACCGGTTAACCTACTGGAAAGAGACCGATAAAGAAATTAATTACCGTCGTTTTTTTACCATCAACGAGCTGATCTGCCTCCGAATGGAACATCAGGAAGTCTTTGACGCTTATCACAAAACCGCGCTGGAAATGGTTAAAAAAGGCTATTTTCAGGGATTGCGCATCGACCACATAGACGGGCTGCTGGACCCGGTTACCTATCTTGCCCGCTTGCGGAAAGCATCCGGCCCGGATTGTTTTTTAACCATTGAAAAGATCCTGGAGCTGGGCGAAGAATTGCCGGCGAACTGGCCGGTGCAGGGTACTACCGGCTATTTTTTTCTGGCCGTAGTAAACCAGCTTTTTACCCGCCAAACATCCGCTGAAAAGTTCGATGATATCTACAGCAAATTTATCGCCGAAAAACCTGATTACGGGCAGATGGTTTTCGATAAAAAGATCTACATGCTGGAGAACCACATGCAGGGCGAATTGGATAACCTTTTTGCCTTATTCCGGGATCTGAACCTGTTGCCATCATTGGTAGATTTTTCAGAAGCGCACCTCCGGGAAGCGCTGAAAATTTTGCTGGCCTCTTTTCCGGTTTACCGCCTTTATTCCAACAATTTCCCGGTGCTGGGTCAGGATGCCCGGGTGCTGGAATTTGCTTTGGCGGAGGCTGAAAAAAAAGCGCTTTACCTGAAAAAAGAATTCCGGTATTTTCGCGACCTGTTCCAGGGATTCAACGAAGGAGTACCGGGAAAACCGGAAGATCGCCTTTTCCTTTTAATGCGCAGCCAGCAATTTACTGGTCCGTTGGCGGCCAAAGGCGTGGAGGATACAACTTTTTATAATTACAACCGGCTGATCTCTCATAACGAAGTTGGCGATAATCCGGAAGTTTTTGGTTTCAGCCTGGACCACTTTCATGAAGTACTTACCGAACGGCAGCAGACCTGGCCGCGGGCTCAAAATGCCTCCGCCACCCACGATACCAAACGCGGCGAAGATGCCCGCATGCGGTTGAATGTCCTCTCCGAAATGCCGGATGCCTGGGAAAAGATCCTTTTAACCTGGGATCAGGCAAACGGGAAATTCCTGCAACAATTGAATGGCGAACAGGTTCCTTCAGCAAACCGGGTTTTCTTTTTATACCAGGCGCTTTTAGGAGCTTACCCCATGGCCGGCGAGCCGGAAGAAGATTTCCTGGACCGCGTTAAAGAAGCCATGACCAAAGCCATGCGCGAAGCCAAAAGGTTCTCGAACTGGAGCGAACCAAACGAAAAATATGAGGCCGGCGTGCACGAATTTACGGAAGGCATTTTTGAGGAGAATACGGAATTCCGGAAATCGTTCTTACCGTTTGTGCAAAAGCTTGGCTTTTACGGCATGTTGTACAGTATCGGCCAGGTTTTGCTTAAAATTACGGCACCCGGAATCCCGGATATTTACCAGGGCTGCGAACTCTGGGACTTGAGCATGGTTGACCCCGATAACCGCCGTCCGGTAGATTTTGAGATCCGTAAAAACCTGCTGGCTGAATTAGAAAACCAGCAGGAAAATGGTAGGAAAAATGCCCTGAAAAGTATGCTGGAAAACTGGTCCGACGGACGGATAAAATTATTCACCACCAGGCAGGCGCTGCGCATCCGGAAAGCTAGCCAAAACCTGTTTATAAAGGGCGCTTATATTCCCTTACAAACAAGTTTTGAAGGCCAGGCCCACGTGCTTGCATTTGCCCGGAAAACCGAAAACCAGTGGTGCGTAGTGCTGATTCCCTTAAATGTTACCGATCTTTCGGAAGCGGGAACTTTCCCATTAGGCCAGGCCAGCTGGAAAAATGCCACTGTCACTTTACCGCAAGGCGCTCCAAACCAATGGCGGAATGCTTTTACCAATGAGACTTTTTCCGGCAATGGTAAGTTGCAGTTAGCAAATGTTTTTGCCACTTTTCCTTTAGCTTTATTAATTTCTGAAACTGTATGAGAACTGCCCGCAGCTCCGGCCTGATTTTGCATATTACTTCTTTACCCAGCCCTTATGGGATTGGTGACCTGGGTCCGGAAGCTTACCGGTTCGCGGATTTCCTGGTTGCCGCCGGTATTAAATATTGGCAGCTTTTACCGCTGAATCCTATTGAGAAACGCAACGGCTATTCGCCTTACAGCAGCACCTCCGCTTTTGCCGGTAATACGTCGCTTATAAGCCCGGATCTGCTGGTAAAAGATGGCTTCCTGAAAAAAGATGAGATAAATTTAAAGGCTAATTTTCCGGAAAATAAAGTTGATTTTGAAAAAGCCATCAGGTTAAAAAAAGAGTTGTTAGCCAAAGCTTTTCAGAATTTTACCCATAATCCTGACCCGGAAATTAAAAAAGCCTTTAGCACCTTTTGCCGGAAACAAGCTTCGTGGTTGGATGATTACGCCTTATTTCATGTTTTAGACCAGGTTTTTGAAAAAGCCAGCTGGCTGAAGTGGCCGCACGGCATCCGGGACCGGGAAGTCAAAGCCCTGGCGAAAATTGCCGAAACCCACCGGGAAGAATTGGATTACGTCCGTTTTACCCAATTTTTGTTCTACCGGCAGTGGGAAGCGCTGCGGGAATATAGCAACAATAAGGGGGTTCTATTTTTTGGTGACCTGCCTTTTTACGTTAGTTTCGACAGCGCAGATGTTTGGGCTAACCCGGAGATCTTTAAACTTGATCCGAAGCGCCAGCCCATTACGGTTTCCGGGGTGCCGCCTGATTATTTCAGCAAAACCGGACAGCTGTGGGGAACGCCCGTTTATAACTGGAAAAAACTTAAAACCCAAAAATACGATTGGTGGATCCGGCGGTTAAGGCATAACCTGGAACTTTTCGATGTTGCGCGGCTCGATCATTTCCGGGCTTTTTATGATTTTTGGGAAGTACCGGCGAAAGAAGAAACGGCCGTAAACGGCAAATGGAGCCTGGGCCCGGCCGATGATTTTTTTAAGCTGTTGCAGAAAACCTTTCCGGATATGCCATTTATTGCGGAAGACCTGGGCGAAGTGGGTCCGGGGGTTTACGAATTACGCGACCGTTTCGAACTGCCGGGCATGGCGGTGTTGCAATACGGTTTTGGCGAAGATATTACCACCAGTCCTTTCATTGCTCATAACTTTACCGAGAACATTGTTGCTTACACCGGAACCCATGATAATAATACCACCAAAGGCTGGTACCGGAAAGAACTGAAACCGCAGGAAAAAGAAAGGCTGAATACCTACCTGAACTATAAGGTAACGGCCCAGACCGCCAGCGAAGCCCTGATTCGGCTGGCTTTAATGTCGGTAGCGAAACTGGCCATTTTCCCGATGCAGGATTTTCTGAACCTGGATGAAAAAGCGTTAATGAATAAGCCCTCTGTGGGAGAAGGGAACTGGCGCTGGCGGGTAACGGAAGCACAACTTAAATCGCTTGACCCGAAAGAACTGAAAAAAATGCTGCTGCTTTATAACCGGGTGCCGAATGAAGAAGGTAAGAAGTAGGTTTTTAGAGCTTTAGGTTTTTCTGGTTGTGAAACAACCACCCCCACCCCCTCCTTTGTAAGGAGGGGAGCTGCCGAATTGGTGATTTATAATTGAAGCATTTTATAGCAAGCCTTGAAAATGCTGTGTTAACGGCTCAGAAAGTCAAATTAAAGCTGAAACAAAAAAAGCTCCCCTCCTTTCAAAGGAGGGGTTGGGGGTGATTGCTTTCGAAGGTAAGAATTCCCTACAGCACAAAAGAAAAAGTGCAGCCATTCTCCAACAGCTGCACTTTTTTGTTTAAATTCTCTACCGTTTTTTAAACGTTTTCGGTTTCCAACACTAACGGTTCCACCCACTTTCCGTCTTCCCGAATAATATTGATCAGTTCGTCTACGGCTTTTTCTTCCGGAACGGATTTTTTGATAACGGTCTGGCCCCGGTATAGCGCAATCTTTCCTTTACCTACTCCTACGTAACCATAATCAGCATCGGCCATTTCGCCTGGTCCGTTCACGATGCAACCCATAATGCCGATCTTTACGCCTTTTAAATGGTCAGTCCGTTTCCGGATCATAGCGGTGGTTTCCTGCAGATCGAATAAGGTACGGCCGCAGCTTGGGCAGGAAATATATTCGGTTTTGCTCATGCGGGTCCGGGCCGCCTGCAAAATACCGAAGCTAAGTTTATTTAAGTTATCGATCCGGCTGAGCCATTCTTCTTTGGTTTTTGGCGCCATTAATGATGTTCCCAGCATAATGCCATCACCCAGGCCATCTATGAGCAGACCGCCGGCATCGGTGGAGGCGTATAATTGCAGGTCCTCATCGGGCATTTCGGTATAATCGCGGCGGATAATAACCGGCACGGAACATTCTTTATTCAGTAGCCGGAAAAATGCTCTTCGCAGCTCCGGCATGGCGTGAACATTTTCGGTATGCAACACCACAACTGCGGTTTTATCGGTTTTCAGGCTGGCTATCAGTTCTTCAGAAAGGTCCGGCAAACTTACCTGAACCAGATTCATTTCCTTTGACTTTTTTCCTTCTGAAAGGTACTGTTTCGCAGGAATTAAAGGATAACGCTCTTCCCGATGTTCTGCTTTAAGCCAGGCGGCATAATCTACAATTTCCTTCAAACCATTCGGCAACATAAAGGTAACAGGCTGCGAACCGGTATAAATAAAGTCGCTGCCCAGGTCGTTCATGTTGAATTTATCCAGGAGCATGGAATACAAATGGCCCACGCATTTCAGATCAGCGTATTTTATATCCGTAAGCTGGCTCAGATCGGCAATAACCCGGGGCACGTTGGTTCCGCCCACAATTTGCACTTCCCGGGTTTTGCGGCGCTCATACTGGAACGGGTTTATCGGAACGTTGGTAACCGGCTCAATTGGTTCGTGGCTTGCACGGTTGGTGTAACGGTTAATCAGGGTTCGGGCCACGGGGGCTTCAAATTCGGGCGCTTCGGTTAAAGAAACCCGGACCGTATCGCCTAAACCGTCTTCCAGCAGCGTGCCGATACCTACGGCCGATTTTATCCTGCCATCTTCAGCTTCGCCGGCTTCGGTTACGCCTAAATGCAATGGATATGGTTTCAGCCCTTCTTCTTCCAGCTTTTGCACCAATAACCGGTATGCCTGCACCATAACCTGGGTATTGCAGGCTTTCATGCTCAGCACCACATTGTAATAATTCAAGTCTTCGCAGATCCGCTGAAATTCCAGTGCACTTTCTACCATGCCCAGCGGGGTATCGCCGTAACGGCTCAGGATGCGGTCGGAAAGCGAACCGTGGTTCGTGCCAATGCGCATGGCGGTGCCGTATTCCTTACAGATCTTAACCAGCGGTTCAAAGCGTTCGCGAATGCGGTCCAGTTCAGCCTGATAGGTTTCGTCGGTTGTATTCTATGAAATCGAATTTCTTTTTATCAGCGTAATTTCCAGGGTTTACCCTTACTTTTTCTACAATTTTAGCGGCCAGTTCCGCCGCATTCGGGGTGAAGTGGATATCGGCAATAAGCGGCACGGTGTAACCGCGTTTGCGAAGTTCAGCTTTAATATTCCGCAGGTTTTCGGCTTCTTTTACGCTTGGGGCCGTTATGCGTACGTATTCGCAGCCGGCTTCTACCATCCGGATCACCTGCTCCACCGAACCTATAGTATCCATGGTATCTACGGTGGTCATAGATTGCACCCGAATTGGATTTTCTCCACCCATAGGCAGATCGCCAATAGTTACTTCAATGGTTTGGCGGCGCTGGTATGCAGTAAGACTGGGACAATAATTTTTATTCATAACGTAGGTATTTCGCCTTTATTAACCCTTTAAACCTGTAGATTGTTCAGGGCGGCGGGGTAAAATTACGGTTAATTCGGTTGTAATAAAATATTGCACCATTCTAAACTGCTTTTTGGATATTAATTATAATATCGCATGAATCTTTTACCCGAACCTTTCCGTTAAATAGTAATAAATACTTAAAATAATTTTTTTTCCATATGATACATTTACTCAGAAAGACCCCTACACAACAATTCCAGCCTTTTATTGAAAAAGCTGGCTTGAAAATGCAGCAGGTCGGTGAGGCTATTTTTATAACGAAAGAATCGATCATGCAGATCCTGCGCGACGAACTGAAAAAAGGAAACATTGACGAAGTAGTGAGTACCCTGAAAGGTAAACCGATGGCCGGCGGCCGGAAACTGCTTATCGATAAGATCATTAAAAGTATTGCAACCAAAATTGGTTTACGGATGGGTTTAAAAGGCGCTATTGCTACCGGCCTGGCTGCAATTTTAGTACCGCTAATTCTTTCCAAAATGGCTCACAAAGTGCTGCAAAGCGATTCGGTAACCGATTTGATGGATACCTTTGGAATTACCGACCGGATGAATGAATTTTCTGAATTAGGTGATGTCCTTCGCGAAAAGTTCATCTTTAAAAAACCGGATAGTGAAATACCATCTCCGGCCGAAAATGCTGCTTAAAAAACGCTATGCGCTTTAAACAAAAAAGCCAAACCAGATTTACCGGTTTGGTTTTTTTGTTTAAGAGATTTTCGATTATTCGATATTCGGTTGTTCGATTTTTTTTTTAATTCCTCAAGGTTTGAGTTTTTTAAGATAAAACCATAGCATTTTAAATTTCCACAATTTTATTTCGAAAAAAATTCACAACCGAATTTATTTAAAAAGTCGAACATTCGAATTTCGAATAATCTAACAATCGAATTTATCGGCTGAAAAGCATTTCGCGGTATTTAACCAATGGCCAGTCTTCATCATCTACCATAAGTTCCAGTTTATCTACGCTGTAGCGGATCTATCGAATAAGGCAGCAACTTCGTCGCAGTACATAATGGCTCGTTCGCGGAGTATCTTCTAATTTATTGGCTACTTTCCGGCGTTCTACCATTTCATCCACGTTTTTCTTAATAGTAGCAACGTGTTTCGAAATATTTTTAATCGTATCCAGTGTGGTTTCGAAATATTCTTCTTCCAGCCCAATTCCTGCAATCCTTTAATGTTCTGGATAAGTTTGTTCTGGTAAGCAACTGCCGTAGGAATAACGTGATTCAGGGCCAGGTCGCCCAAAACGCGGCCTTCGATCTGAATTTTTTTAATGTAATCTTCCAGCAAAATTTCGTGACGGGCATGTAATTCTACTTTAGTGAAAATGCCATTGCGTGTAAACAAGTCTTCAGAATCTTTAGATACCAGAGCATCCAAAGCCTGCGGCGTAGTTCTTACATTTGATAAACCACGACGTTCTGCTTCTTCTTCCCATTCCTTAGAATAACCATTTCCTTCAAACCGAATGGCTTTAGATGCTATAATATATTCGCGCAATACATCAATAATAGCAACTTCTTTTTTTTTGCCTTTATCGATCATGGGCATCTACTGTCTTTTTGAAATCCATCAACTGATCGGCTACAATGGTATTCAGAATCGTCATAGCAGAAGAACAGTTGGCTGAAGAACCAACGGCCCGGAATTCGAATTTATTACCGGTAAAGGCAAACGGCGAAGTCCGGTTACGGTCGGTATTATCAAGTAAAATTTCCGGGATTTTATCAATACCCAGTTTCAGGTACATGTTATCGCCTTTATCGATGCGTAATGGTAGAATTATTTTCCAGTTCATCCAAACCTCGCTTAAGTTGCGAACCAATAAAAACCGACATAATAGCCGGCGGCGCTTCGTTGGCACCTAAACGGTGATCGTTGCTGGCGGAAGCAATACTGGCGCGCAATAAATCGGCATATTTATAAACTGCCATTAAAGTAGTAACAAAGAAAGCCAAGGAACTGCAGGTTTTCTTTCGGACGTTTGCCCGGCGCCAATAAGTTAACGCCGGTATCGGTAGACATAGGCCCAGTTGTTGTGCTTACCGCTGCCGTTTACGCCTGTGTAAATGGTTTTTCGTGCAGCAATACTTTAAAGTTATGACGTTCTGCGCCACTTTGCTCCATTAAATCCATTAACAACTGGTTATGGTCTACGGCTAAGTTGGCATCTTCAAAAGTTGGCGCGCATTCAAACTGGTTAGGGGCTACTTCGTTATGGCGGGTTCGTAACGGAATACCTAATTTATAAGCCTCCTGCTTCAAAATCAACCATAAAGGCATGCACCCGGCTAGGGATAGAACCAAAATAATGGTCTTCCAACTGCTGGCCTTTAGCCGGACGCATGCCCAAATAAAGTACGGCCGGTCATTACCAAATCCGGACGGGCATCATAAAGGGCTTGATCAATTAAAAAGTATTCCTGTTCAATACCCAGCGTAGCGGTTACTTTGGTTACATCTTGATCGAAATACTGGCAAACTTCTACGTGCTGCATTTTCTACAATGGCTAAGGTTTTAAGTAAAGGTGCTTTATAATCGAGGGCTTCGCCGGTATAGGCTACAAAAATGGTAGGCATACAAAGCGTTTTGGTACCGGCCATTCTCAATAATAAAAGCCGGAGAAGTTGGGTCCCAGGCGGTATAACCACGGGCTTCGAAGGTATTACGGATACCGCCGTTCGGGAAAGAAGAAGCATCCGGTTCCTGCTGTACCAGGGCGCTGATCCTTTAAAATTTTCAATGGCCTGGCCATCGGGGTTTAAATCAAAAAAGGAATCGTGTTTTTCGGCGGTTGCGCCGGTTAAAGGCTGAAACCAGTGGGTATAATGCGTAGCGCCTTTGCCCATGGCCCAGGTTTTCATGGCGGAAGCAACGGCATCGGCTACATTCCGCTCTACTTTCTGGCCCTGGTGAATGGCCTTCTGCAGCTTTTTAAAATATTCTGAAGAAAGGGTGGCCCGCATGGCTTCGGTGCCAAAAACATTCCTTCCGAAATAATCAGAGATCTTTTGTGCCGGCAGGGTAATTTCCTGCGGCTTGCGCTGGCTAACTAATTCCAGGGCTTTAAATCTTAATACTGCCATAATTTTATTGGTGCGTTTAGATGTTAAGGCAAAGTTAGAGATAAATCTAAATTTTCAACAAATACCCCCTAATTTTTTAAGGCCTTTCATGAATTTTTATGCTGATTTTTAAAAAAAGCCTTAAAATAAAAAGGGGTTGACAGAATAAACCATGTTTTCGGTTAGAATGGCCCTTATTTAATTAGACTTTATATTATTATGTCTCCGGAAAAGAAATTAGGAAGCCAATCCTGTATATTTGTCCCGTGAAAAGATTTCGATCGAACCATTTTTTAATTTTTATTTACTGGCTGCTCCTTTTTATTACCGGTAAGGTTGTTTTTTTGCTTTACCATTTTAACCTTACTGCTAAACTCTCCGCTTCCGAAATTGCCAGGGTTTTCTTCTTCGGGCTCCGGCTCGATCTTTCATCGGCAGCCTACCTTTCGGTTCTGCCGTTTTTTTTATTGCTTATCACCCCTCCCCTGCCTTCAAAATTTACCCGGCTTTTGCTAAACGGTTATGTAGTCCTTTTTACAATTTTTATTGGGTTTCTGCAAACTTTAGATCTTCATCTTTACCGGGTTTGGGGCTATAAACTGGATGCAACCCCGCTGCAATATTTAAACACTCCCGCCGAAATGGTTGCCTCTTCGGCAGCGGCTCCGGTTTTGTTACTGGCAATTTTGTTTCTGCTTCAGACCGGAATCTGTTTATTGATTTATTACCGCTATTTGCAGCCCGCTTTTTATAAAGTAAGATCAGTTTTTGGGCATTTTACCCTAGCGTTTTTACTCCTTATTTTGCTTTTTTTACCCATGCGGGGCGGATGGCAGCAAATTCCCATAAACCAAAGCGACGTTTACTTTTCGGAAAAATTATTTGCTAACCATGCCGCCGTTAACGTTCCCTGGAACCTGATCTATTCCTTTACCAAAGCCGATATAAACGAGCCAAACCCCTACCAATACCTGCCGGCAGCCGAAGCGGAAACTACCATTTCGGAATTATATCAACCAGAGTCCGCAAAAACGGAAAAGATCATCAGTTCGAAAAAACCCAATATTTTATTTATAATTCTGGAAAGCTATACCGCGAAAATGGTAGGCAGCCTTAGCGAAGTAAAAGACGCCACCCCGGAACTGGATAAAATTGCCGCCGAAGGATTACTCTTTACCAATTTTTATGCCAATGCCGACCGCAGCGAAAAAGGACTGGTAGCATTATTGAGCGGTTTCCCGGCTCAGCCCACTTCTTCTATAATTAAGATTCCCCGGAAAACGGAAAAACTTCCTCACCTGAGCCAGACCCTGAAAAAAGCGGGTTACCAGACAAGTTATTATTATGGCGGCGAACTGGCTTTTGCCAACATAAAATCATACCTGCTAACAGCTGGTTACGATAAACTAGTGGGCAAAGCCGATTTCCCGGCCCAGAACTACACTTCCAAATGGGGGGTGCACGACCATATTTTACTTAAACGGGTGCAGCAGGATCTGGAAAAAACAACCGAACCATTTTTCAGTACGGTTTTCACCCTCAGCAGTCATGAACCTTACACCGTTCCTATGGCTACAAAATTTCAGGGTGACGATGATGCCATTAAATTCAAGAACTCCGTTTTTTACACCGATAAAGCAATAGGTTCTTTTATAAGGAAAGCTAAAAGCCAGGTTTGGTGGAAAAATACCCTGGTGGTGCTGGTGGCAGATCACGGCCACACCCTGCCAAATTATGACCCCCAGGACGCACCATCCAAATTCCGGATCCCACTTATTTTAACCGGGGGCGCCTTAAAGAAAGGTGCTTCCAAAGATTCAACAATCGGGTCCCAGACCGACCTGGCTTATTCAATCCTTAAACAATTGCAATTACCAACCCAGGATTTTAAGTGGAGCAAAGACTTGTTTAACCCGGAAGAGAAACCCTTTGCTTTTTATGTTTTCAACGATGGCTTTGGGTTTGTAGGCGGTGCGGGGTCTTTCAGTTTCGATAATGTTTCAAAAAAAATAATCGGCCAGCAGGGCGTGGTTACTGAGGAAGATATTAAAAAAGCCAAAGCTTACATGCAGGTTTCTTTCGAAGATTATTTAAAGAAGTAAATGAGAATTTAAAATGCAGCTATTGCAACAAAAGAATTAACAAGCACAATACCTATACAAGAAATAAAAAAAAGAAAAACAGAAATAAAACTATTAAGCCAAACGAATTATAATGTAAAAGAGTCTTTTCAATTTTTGTCTTATAAATTTCTTTATTTCTATTTACCACAACATATATTAAACCAAAAATTGCGATACCCACCCCGATTCCAAAGCCGGAAAAGTGGATAGAAGAACCATCAGAAAGGAAACCAGCTACCATTATTATTAAAACCGGAGCCAGCGTTACCAATACAATTACCACCGCACAAATGGTTAAATATACCGAATTATTTGCAGTCGATTTATTATAAAAAATTCCTAAAAGCGCACAAGGTAAAGTTGAATGAATTGCCAGGGAAATAATTAAAAAGAATATTCCTGGTCCGGCGCCTACCATATCATTCTGATGGGCTGGTTTTTGCAAAGATTCAAGTAAAGCAACGATTTCCGGAATACTCTTGAAGGAAATTAAAATATTTGTAACAGTAATAACTAACCCAAAAATCCTTATAAGCTTTTCATCCGGAATTTCTGGTTTATCTATAATTTCTGGTTTATTGGTATTAGCGGCCACAAGGTTTTAACGTTAATTAACTGGTTGGTAAAATTCACAAACTAAAACCCTAGTTGTAATTGAAACCCAAACCCTTAAGCAATTAAATCATAAATTCCGTACCTTTGCGGTCTTATGAGTAAAAAAATTGCCTTTTATACCCTAGGCTGTAAGCTAAACTTTTCCGAAACTTCTTCCATTTCCCGGCTATTTACGGAGCGCGGGTTCCAAAAAGTCGATTTCCAGGAACCTGCCGATATCTATATAATAAATACCTGTTCGGTAACCGAAAATGCGGATAAGAAATGCCGGAAAGTAGTTAAAGAAGCCCTGAAACATTCTCCTGAAGCGTTCGTGGCCATTGTGGGCTGCTACGCCCAGTTAAAACCGCAGGAAATATCCGAAATTCCGGGGGTGGATGCGGTATTGGGAGCGGCGGAAAAATTTATGCTGGTAGACCTGCTGGAAGGTTTTGAGAAAAAAGACAAATCGCAGATCTTTCACAGCCCGGTTTCCGAAGCCAATACCTTTCATAATGCCTATTCTTTTGGCGACCGTACCCGTACCTTTTTAAAAGTGCAGGATGGCTGCGATTATTCCTGCACCTTTTGCACCATTCCGCAGGCCCGCGGCAAAAGCCGTTCCGACACCATCGAAAATGTTGTTCGTTCGGCCCGGGAAATTGCGGAATCCGGGGTTAAAGAGATTGTACTAACGGGGGTGAATCTGGGCGATTTCGGGATCCAGGAAAATAAAGGCCGGGTAGAGAATTTTTACCAGCTGGCCGAGGCGCTGGATGACGTAGAAGGCATTGAACGTTTCCGCATTTCTTCCATAGAACCGAACTTGCTAACCGATGAGGTAATTGAATTGGTGGCTAATTCCAAACGGTTCATGCCGCATTTTCATATTCCGTTGCAATCCGGTTCCGATAAAATTTTAAAAGTGCATGCGCCGCCGTTATCTGCGGAATGTGTACGAAGACCGGGTTGCGAAAATCAAAGCCCTGATGCCGCATTGCTGCATTGGCGTAGATGTTATTGTAGGTTTTCCCGGCGAAACAGAACGAAGATTTCCTGGAAACCTATAATTTCCTGAACGAACTGGATATCAGTTACCTGCACGTTTTTCCGTATTCCGAACGCGCCAATACGCTGGCCGAAAATATGCCGGGCGCTGTGCCGCAAAAAGAACGAAACCGCCGGGCGGATATGCTTCGTATTCTTTCCGAAAAGAAAAAGCGCTTCTTCTACGAACAGCACATTGGGCTGGAAACAACCGTACTTTTCGAAGCTGATATTACCGACGGGTTCATGGAAGGATTTACCGAAAATTACATCCGGGTGGCAGTTAAGTACGATCCGATTCTGGTAAATGAAACCAAACACGTTCGGCTAACCGGTTTAAATACTTTGGGTTTGATGGAAGTGGAGGAAACAGAAATAGAAATGCTGAAGCATTGATTTCGTTGTTGGTTGTTGGTTGTTCGGATTCCAATAATGGAAATAAAAACCTTCCACTTCGATTAAATTTAAATTAAAGGCAGCTGAAATTACCGGCTGCTTTTTTATTGCCGGTTAATTACAAAACGTCCGTAACTTTAACAGTTAAATCTTTGTACCAACAACCAACAACCAACAACCAACAACCAACAACCAACAATCAACAACCAACGAAAATGGAAAAACATTGGAGTTTAATTGGCCTTCCTGACGATACCGGCGTAATAAATGTAAAAGGCCGCCCTGGTGCAGGAAACGGACCGGCAGTTTTCAGAACATTCTTTGATAAGCTAAAGGGTAACCCGGCGGTTAAACATTTTATGAAGGATTGTGGCGATATAAACATTCAATTAACTATAGAAGGAACCCACCACCGCGCAGCTGAATGCATTGCCGATGCCCGGCTTAAAAGCTTTTTTTCTATAATTGTAGGCGGCGGCCACGACCTGGTTTTTCCGCATTTGTGCGCCTACAAAAATGGCCGTGATTCTGGCCGCAAACTGGGTTGTATTAATATTGACGTGCACCTGGACCTGCGTTCGGATGAACCGGTAATTACCAGCGGTTCACCATTTTACATGGCGCTTAAACGGGGGATTCTGGAAGGCGAAAATTTCGTGGAATTCGGGATCCAGGAATATGCCAATGCCGAAGAATTATTTGCTTTTGCGGAAGAGAAAAAAGTCAATATCGTAAAGTTCGATGACCTGCGGAATGGCAAAGCAGTTAGCAGTTTTCAGAAAACGCTGGCCTATTTGAGCGAACGGACCGATGAGATTGTAATAAGCCTGGACCTGGATGCCTTTCAGGCAGCTTTTGCGCCAGGCGTTTCGGCGCCGGCGCCGGAAGGATTTATGCCTTCGGAAGTAATAGAAATGTTACTGATCGCGGCCCGGAATGAAAAGGTAACTTCTTTGGGTATCTATGAACTGAATCCGGACCTGGATATAGATAACCGGACCGCCAGGCTGGCGGCCGTTTGTGCTTACCAGTTTGCCAGCGAAAAATTAAAGAACCATATTTTACTGTAAATGCAGCGGCATTTTCCGGAATTACTTTTTACCGGAAAATCAACTTGAAAACTTCCTGCCTGTAGCTGCGTTTATTAAACAAATTTAAAACTCAAACAATATTTTTATGGCAAATAATGCGCAATTCTCCGGTATTTCGCCGGAAGTTTATAATTCGTTAAAAAGTAAGTTAGCCGGTTTTGGAATAGACCTGAAAGGGAATATGGGTAAGGTAAAGGAAAAAGGGGTTTCGGCAGAGTATAATTTTGATGAAGCAAACCAGACCCTGGCCATTAACAATGTGGATGTTAGTTTTCCGGCCAGCATGATGTTCAGCTCCGATAAAATTATCGGGATGATATCGGATGCAGTTACGGAAGCCGGCGGCCAAAAAGTTAGCTGAAATTCTTCTTTAAAATAAGTATAACACCTAAAGCAGCGTTGCGTATAAAAGCCAACTGTTAAAAGACAGATCGTATCTAACCTCACTAATTCAACCCCATAAAACTATGGCAAAAGGAATGCAAACCAATTTTAAAATAGAACCGGAAGACATTTCAAGAGTATTTCAGAACGGATTACATGTGGTGCAGGGTCACCATGAAGTGTTACCTGAACTGCTTTCGGATGCCGGTAATCTTTTAATGAAAGCCAGCAAAAAATTAAGTACCACCCAACTGATCTTAATCGTAACCGGTGTGGCTATAGCTACCATTTTTGTAGCCAAAAAAATAGAAGAAGAAATAGAAGACTAATTGCCTTCCAAAATATTAATCTAAAACCCGACGTTGTTTAACAGCGCCGGGTTTTTTTATTAAAAATGCTACCGTTTTTCTGAAACTATTTTTGGGCATTACGTTTGCAATTCGAAAATTAACCATCCTCAAATTATTATTTTATGAAACTTACTCCCATCTTTTTTGCCCTTCTATTTTCAGGGTTTACTTCCTGCGCGCAGTCGCAACCTCCTGCCAATCTGCCTCCTTTGGTAAATGTTTCCGGCATCGGCGAAATTAAAGTTGCTCCCGACGAAATCATGCTGAACCTTGCCGTAGAGATCCGGGATAAAAGCCTGGATGTGGCCCGCAAACAGAACGATCAAAAAGTAGCTTCAATTCTGGCTTATTTAAAAAAATACGGCGTGGAGCCAAAGCACGTGCAAACTGCTTTTATGAATGTGCAACCGGTATATAACCATCAGGATTACAGCCAGGCCTCTCCTACTTTTTACATCGCCCAGAAATCCATTACCGTATTAATTAAAAAAGTAGATAAGTTCGACGAAATACTTTCGGGCATTTTTACAGCCGGCGCTAACCGGGTGGATGGGATCGAATTCCGGACTTCGGAACTGAAAAAATACCGCGACCAGGCCCGGGTATTGGCTATAAAAGCAGCCAAAGAAAAAGCCATTTTATTAACTACCGAATTAGGAACTAAAGTAGGCCGGGTTTACGCTATAAATGAAAATTCTGGTATGGGCCAGCCTATTCCCTACCGCGGCGTTTACAACCAAATGGCCGAAAGAGCTTCTGCCGCAGACGGCGCTTCGGGTCCAACCATTTCCGGCGGCCAGATCACGATAACTTCTACGGTAGAAGCCAGCTTTGTAATTGAAAATTAAAGCGCTAATGAATTTAATAACCGGTAGTATATTCTGCTTTTTAGTCTTCACCGGAAAAAATTTTAAATCGAATAAAGCCTGAAACAAAAGAGCAGTCTTTCTTATTGGGAAGGCTGCTCTTTTGTTTTAATTAATCTGCTGTCAGGCCGGAATTTCCCAGGTTTCCAGGGACCGGAATTTTCCTTCAGCATCCAGTAAAAAGCTTATCGGGTTTTCCGGATCACTCAGGATCTGGTGCCGGGAAAGCTGCCAGGGTTGCCAGAATTTTTCCAGCGCAGTGGCATAAACGTCGTTTTCCCATGGGTTAAAAATTGAAGCCGTTATGTCATCTACCAGGGTATCATAAACCAGATGCGTGTCGCCGGGCTTGCCTTTCCGCACAAAATAATCGGGAATTAAATTGAATAAATAAGCTGCATAATAAACCCTGGCCGAAAACTCAGCCGCCTGGATGGGATGTAAGGTCTTTCCTTCTATTTCGCGCCAGACCGGGGTCAATGCTTTCCGGATAATACCATTATCCAGCAGACAGGCTACAAGTAGTACATCTTCCAGCTGCAGGCTGAACATCATGGTGGTCAGGTCGTCGCGGTAGCTGAATGCGGGCTGGTTTTCTCCGGCTTTAACCGGTAAAATAAAAATGGAGCAGGGCGTAAAATCGTCGAAGTCAATGGGCACCCGGAGAGCTTGCAACAGCTGGTAAAACGACTGGAATTTATGCAGCATTTTCGGGTTTTCGCCCACGGTATGCTCCGGTTTTATCAGTGGATTTGCCTCTCTTTTTAGCTCCGTTACCAGAATGCCATAAAAGATCTTTGCCAGCCAAAGGAATAAGGTGATTTCTTCTAATTGCTGCCAACCAGTTAGACCTTTTTCCGCGGAAGCCTGAATATTTGCTTCTAATCTTTCTGTTATTTTATTACAGGTTGGGCAGCAGGGTATTTGTAATTCCTGATACGTAATAGTGCTCTGATCCAATAACAGCAGGTTTTTACCGGCCAGATCATACCGTTTTTGGAGCCAATCCGGGAAAACGGTAATCTGTTCCTGGTCAGATACGATGGTACCGCATAAAAAACAGGCATGCCTGCTAAAGGTCATGCTTTTAAAAGGATCGTAAAGCCTAAAATCCATGGAAATAACTTGTAAATGTAGCGGCAAAGGTACCAGGCAAAATCTTCAACCAAAAATTTTTATGAAATCACGATAACCTGGCACTTATTAGAACCTGCCTGGCACTTATTAGAACCTGTTTTCGAAAGTAAACAGGCAGATCATAAGGTTCTTATTCGTACCGGAGTGATTCGATAGGATCTAATTTTGAAGCTTTAAACGCCGGATACCAGCCGGAAAGTAAGCCAACGCCAACGCAGATTGTGAGCCCTAAAGAGATCCACAGCCAGGGTACCATAAACCCACCCGCTCCTATTAAGCTGGAAACCGAATTACCCATTAAAACGCCCAAAAATACGCCCAACAAACCCCCTAAGAAACAAATTACAATAGCTTCTATCAGGAATTGCTGCCGGATCTGAAGGGCGGTAGCGCCTAAAGCTTTCCGGATGCCTATTTCCCGGGTGCGTTCCGTTACCGAAACCATCATGATATTCATTAAACCGATGGAAGCGCCCAGCAACGTAATAAAACCAACCAAAAACCCGCCAACTTTTAAATACCCGGTTACATCGCTCAGCGATTTTAAAACCGAATCGCTGCGGGTTATTTCAAATGAGTTTTCCTTACCGGGTTTATCCTGGCGCACGTTCCGCATAATGCCTGTAGCTTCCCCCATCATGTACATCATATTTTCCGCTTTGGGAACGGTGGTTTTAATATTATAGGTAAGGTCCCGGTTGCGGGGCAAAAGATTGGCGGTTTGCAACGGAATTATTACGGCCCGGTCGCTTCCCCGGCCGCCCATGGAGGAACCACTTTTTTCCAGTATCCCTATAATCTTAAAATGCTTGCCTAAAAAAGATATTTTCTCCGAAACCGGATTCTGGTTTTTGAAAAGATTGTCTTTTAATTCACTGCCGATAATGGCTACATTACTACCTTGTTCCAGTTCAAAATTAGAGAATTGCCGGCCGGCTGCCAGGTTGTAATTTTCGTTTGCCAGGTAATGTTCGTCGGCGCCAATAATCCGGATGTTGGGGTTGGTTTTGGCTTTTTCGCTTTTAACGGTTATGGCTCCGCCAATGGAGGTGGAAAGGCTCACCCGCACGGCATCTCCGGAAATGCGCTGGTATTGCCGGGCCTGGAAATACGTAATGGGCGGGTTGTTCTTTTCCATTTGGCCCTGCCGGCGGCCCTGATTGCTTTCCACCCTGATATCGAAGGAGTTGGCGCCCAGCGAAGAAAAAGTATCGCTGATGGAATACTGAATGCCGTCCACTGCCGTTAAAATTCCAACCAGCGACATTATACCAATGGCAACTATCAGCGCCGTAAGTATGGTGCGGAGCAGGTTGCCTTTAATGGCCCGCAACCCTTCCTTTATATTTTCTAATAAATGCATGGCTGGAATTATTTAAACGCAATATACGCTCAATTTACTTTTTACCGTTAAAAGAATACCGTTTTGGTGTAAAATATGCAATGCATTGTCCGGACATTCCGGCCCAAATTTCGTAGTTTTGTTTAGTACCCGGTATTTGATCTTCGCTAATGAAATATAAATTCTTAATGCTGTTTTTTGCGCTTTTGCTGGTTACCGGTAAAAGCTTTGCCACCTACGTGCTGGTTCCCATGGATGAATCGCAGAAGGACCATCTGAAATCTTATGGCGTGGCTTTTTGGGTGTTGCAGAATAAACTGGAAGTAGACTGGCTGTTGAATTACCGCGGCGGCAGCTTTGCTTTCCGCCACGATCCCCGGATAGAGAACGAACTGGTGGTGCGCAACGTGAGCTACCTGGTTATTTCCGATGCCCAGTACAGTTCGGTCCTTTCGCAGATAAACGATCCGGATGCCAACATGGACGTTATGAAGCTGGAAAAAGTGCCAAAAATTGCGGTGTATTCGCCTAAAACCAAACAACCCTGGGACGATGCCGTTACCATGGTGTTAACTTATGCCGAAATTCCGTACGATGTGGTTTTTGATGAAGAGGTGCTGAACGGCGATCTGCCAAAATACGACTGGCTCCATTTGCACCACGAAGATTTTACCGGCCAGTACGGCAAATTCTACATTAACTACCGGTACCAGCCCTGGTACATTGCGCAGGTGCAGGAAGCTGAAAATACCGCTAAAAAATATGGCTTTAAAAAAGTATCGCAGTTAAAACTGGCGGTGGTTAAAAAGATGAAGGACTTTACGGCCGGCGGCGGTTTTCTTTTTGCTATGTGCTCCGCTACCGATACGTACGATATTGCGCTGGCCGGCGAAGGCGTGGACATGGTAGAATCTATGTTCGATGGCGACGGTGCAGACCCTAATGCTGATAAGAAACTGGATTTTTCTAAAACCTATGCTTTCAAGAATTTCCAACTGAACCGCGACCCATACAACGTGGAATTTTCTACCATCGATAACCAGGCGCACGAACGGGGTTTGACAGAAGAGAATGATTACTTTCAGCTCTTTACTTTCTCTGCCAAATACGACCCGATCCCAACCATGCTTACCCAGAACCATGCCAAAACAATTAAAGGTTTTATGGGGCAGACTACGGCCTTTAAAAAGCAGTTTATTAAAACCGAAACCATAATTATGGGCGAAAACAGAGCAGCCAACGAAGTGCGGTATTTACACGGCACGGTAGGCAAAGGCACCTGGACCTTTTATGGCGGCCACGATCCGGAAGATTACATGCACATGGTAGGCGAAGAACCAACCGACCTGAACCTGCACCCGAATTCTCCGGGCTACCGGCTAATTCTCAATAATATTCTATTCCCGGCGGCAAAGAAAAAAAAGCTTAAAACTTAATTTTTATATTTTATCAAAACAAAAGAGCTTCTGAAATTAAACAGAAGCTCTTTTGTTTTTTATTTGAACTATCAAAAGCATTTAGTTCTTATTATTGGCTATTAACTGAAAATGAAAAAACTCCCAAATTGCCTTAATGCATCCTATCGGGCCGTGGCTCCAGCCGGGCGATAATTTCGGCTTCAGCTTTCAGCAATTCCTGGAACCGGGCTTCTACTACATCGTGGGGCATGTATTCTTTGGCCAGCTTTACAAAACTGGTATAATGACCGGCTTCGGAAACCATTAGTTCGTAATAAAATTTCTGCAGGCCTTCGTCCGGAATATTCTTCCAGAGTAATTTGAAGCGTTCGCAGCTGCGGGCTTCTACCAGGGCGCTTACCAATAACTTATCCATAAGCTGGCGTTCGCGGGTATCGCCTTTCCGGATGTGTTTGGTTAGTTCTACCACGTATTCGTCGTTGCGGTTAGGGCCTAATTCGTAGCCGCGCTTATTTAATTCTTCCAGCACCCGCTCAAAGTGGCTCCATTCTTCGGCAACCAGGGCGGTCATTTCTGCTACCAGTTTGGTTTTGTCCGGGTACTTTACGATCAGGGAAATTCCGTTTGAAGCCGCTTTCTGTTCGCAGTAGGCATGATCGATCAGGATCTCCGCAATGTTTTTTTCGGCAATATTCACCCAGCGCGGATCGGAAGGAAGCTTTAAGCGAAGAATGGTTTTGGACATAAATAAATTAAAAAACGCTATGGTTTAGCGAAGAAAAAGTGGCTAAAGTAATTTTAGACCCAATAAAGCTAATCAGGGGCAATGAAACTTTGAATGGAGAACCGTTTGGCCGGGTATTTTTGTAAAAACAGTTCTACTGCTTCCGGATCCAGTTTATTGTTTTTAAGGATATTAAAACCGGCGAATTCGTAGGCCAACCGCCGGGCCATGTCGTTGTCGTCCTGCATTTCGGTTTTCCGGTTCAAACCAATAAAAGTAACTTCGTAATAAATGAAATCGTAATCTTTGCCGAGCTTTTTGGAAATTGGTTTTATCGTAATAAGTTCTTTTTTATTCAGGTTCCGGAAGCTGTAATGCCGGGCCCAAACAGTACCGGATTTTTCCAGATATCCGTAAGGCTTACCATCCACATAAATGGTTTTTTTACGGTAACTTATATCCTGGGAGAATCCGGAATAGCTGTATAAAGCAAACAACAAGCACCAGAGAATACCGATTCTTTTCATTTTCTTTTGCAGTTAATTTTTGGTAACTTCTTTAAAATCAGCGTGAAGTTAACAATTAATCGAAGAATTGCCACTTCGCTCCGAATATAAAACTCCGCCGCATGCCCGGATAGTATGGCGTGGTAAAATAACCCGGTCCGAACATTCCTTCGTTGGCGTGGGCCAGCTTAATAAACAGGTTTATCGTTTTGATATCGGCCGCAATGAAAACATCGATAACCGGGTAATCTTCTACGGTGAACTGGTCTTGCAAATAAAATTGCTGAAGCGCTGGCGAATAAGCATCGCCATGATAACCCGACTTGTAATTGGTTTCTATACCAACCTGCCCGAAAAGCGCTTTCTTAAAAATAAAACCTTCGTAAAAGATCCGCGACCGAACTGCAAAATCAGGTACCCGGATCAGGTTGGCTTTATCGTTGTTGGTATAAGCTACCAGGTTTTCCCAATGCAGTTTTCCCAGGTTAAATTTATGATTCAGCACGGCGGTTTGTAACCGTTGAACGCTGCCGGCCTGGGCTGGATTCTGAACCTGGTTGTAGTAAACATAATTCCGGATAGAAGTTGATGCTATCTCTAACCGGAAGAAATTATGCCAGACAGTAGCCTGCAGCCAGACGGTACTTTGGTCGGCAGAAATGTTATCAAAGGCGTTGTTCCAGGCGTGGTGATTGCCGTAATATCGCTGTTCCATTAAACTGGGGGCATAGCTTGTCCGCAATTGCCGGAAACCCAGAAACAGGAACTGCACATCGGCCTGGGCCCGGTATTCATCAGCAACTTTGTATTCGCCTGTAAAGCTGGTTTTAATTTTTTCGTTTACTTTTAACTCGGCATCGCCGCCCACAAAGGTCTGATTGATCCGCCAGGTTTCCGGGGTAAGTCTTTCTACTTTTACGTTACGGTTTTTAAGGTAGGCCCGGTAAAAATAATGTTTCTGGTTGCCGGTAATTCCGGCGGTATTTTCCAGTTCGGTGTAAATGCTGCGGTCGTGGGTCTGGGAGGAATCGTAATTAAAAATATTCCGGTTGAATGCCCGGTTATCAGCAAGATTCTGGTTATCGAACCGGTTGGTTTGTTTCCGGCGGTCCAGATCATAAAAAAGCTTCATGTGCTCTCCGGCCAGGGCAAAGGTTTGCCCAATGTGCCAGCCATTACGGATCTCCCGGCCGGTGGCATTAATAAGGTTTACCGGTTCGCTTAAAAAATCAAAGAATTCTTTTGTTGGCGTATCGGGGCTGGGTGGCCGGACACCGCCCGTTTCTACAAATTTATGGTTGTTGTTCAGGTAATTGGCAAATAAGTGGTACCGGTTATTGGTGGTTTGCAGGTGGGTGTAAAGTTTTAATCCGTTCATCACCACTTCTTCGTCGGTCCGCTGGCCAGCCAGTTGTTTGTTGGTTGCCAGCCGCCGGTAAGCCAGGCCCGCATTCCACCACTTTTTTATGTTCCGGCTGAATTCTCCTTCAAAAACGCCTTCGCCCAAACTACCCTGCACAAATTCAAGCTTGCTGTAAGGCGAACGGGTATTGAAGTAGCTAATATTTTCTGAATGGTAGGCATACAGATCGAAAACATCCCGGCCCAGTCGGGCGCCAATTTTATCCGGAAAACGAAAGAGCAGCGGTTTGGCCGGGAGCCCGATATTGCTCAACGTTTGGTAAAAAAGCGTATCGGAAAACCAGAAATAAGGGCTATAGTTGCTGTTTAAAGTTGTATCAACATGCGCTTCTTTGTAATTACCCTTAAAAAAACTGGCTTCGCGGAAAACCTGGGTGGTTTTTGGCCCATAAAGTAAGTGAGTGGTATCGTTTACGATCTGGCCCACTGCCGGAGCAGCACCAAATAACCAGAAAATGGAAGCAAGAGTTAGGCCGATCTTAAATTTCACGCTCAAAAATAGTTAAAATTACGAAACCCTGGCCTGCATTGCCTGTAATACCAGCGATTCGAATTCCGGTTGGTCTGCTAAAAAAGCCACGGTAATGGGTACGTAAAAAAACGGAAGATTCTTTACCGTACCGGCAAATTCCGGCGCTAATAGTTTTACGCTGTCTTTTCTGGTTGTAAGTATTAGGGGTTGCTCCCCCTTTATTTCTTCATAATACCGGGCAATTTCTTTAAGATCTGCGCCGGAAAAGGCATGGTGATCCGGAAAATTAAAATGGTGCATAACCTGGTACCCGGCAATTTTTAAATAATTAATTAATGGCTCCGGATTGGCTATGGCCGTAACCAGAATTACCTTTTTAGTTAAGCCGGTTTCCTTCCGGCTGCCAAATCCTATACTTTCGGCATAAGTATAAGTTGTAAAAAATACGGAAGTTCCAGGCTGGGTATACCTTTTAACCTGGGTTTTTATTATTTGTTTTTCGGCCTCCGAAAGGGTTACCGGACATTTGGTTACTATTACAGCATCGGCCCTTTTGGCCCCCGACCGGGGCTCCCTTAGCAAGCCGGTAGGTAACATAAAATCGGTATCGAAACGGCGGTAAAAATCGGTGAGCAGTAAATTAAAGGCGGGCGTTACGGCCTGGTGCTGAAAAGCATCATCCAGAATAATAACGTCGGTTTCAGGTTTTAAATCCTGAATTTTCCGGATGCCTTCTACCCTTTTTTCACAAACCGCTACCACCGTTCCAGGAAAATCAAGAAAGTACTGGAAGGGCTCATCGCCAATCGTTAAGGCGGTAGCGGATTTATCTGCCAGTACAAAACCTTTGGTTTGGCGTTTATAACCTCGGCTCAAGGTGGCCGTTTGGTAAGGCTTTAATAACCGTAGTAAAAACTCCACATGAGGCGTTTTTCCGGTACCGCCAACGGTTAGGTTTCCAACAGAGATCACCGGCAGGCTGAACCGGGTAGATTCAAAAATTCCCCGGCGATAAAAGAAATTCCGGATGGCCATTATTCCGCCGTAAAGCAGAGCAAAAGGAAAAAGCAGCCATTTAATAAATTTCATGGATTGAGACACCGGTTTGGGGTAAAATTACATTTTTTTTGCACGCACCGGCATTTGCTATGATGCAGATTTACTTTTTCAGGTTAAAAGTATACCGTTTTAACATGAATGTTTGTTTTTATCTGGTCTTTTATAAAAGCTTATTCCTATCTGGTTTTTGACCCCAAGCCTTAAAATTTCGTATGGAGAAGTTTTTTTAAGAATACTTTTTTACCAATGAATGAATTAAGAAATAACCTTAACAACCTGATTGACCACGATTTTTTCCGGAGAGAGATTTACCATAATACCGTGCTTGATTACCTTATTGCGCTGGGTTTAGTGCTTTTGGGCTTCATGTTCGTTAAAGTTTTTAAACGCACTATTCTGGCAAGATTAAAAAATTGGACCCTTCGAACCCAGAATCATTACGACGATTTTGTATACAATAGTATCGAACGGTTCGGCATTCCGTGGCTTTACATAACGGTTGCTTATATCGGCATTCATTATTTAACGCTCCAAAAAAATACTGCAGCTATAATTAAGATCGCCTTTACTGCTGCATTTACCTTCCTGGTCATCCGGCTGGTGGCCTCCATCATTCTGGCTTTACTTCAAAAGTTCGTCCGGAAACAAAGTCAAAGCGACGAAAAAATAAAACAACTGGGCGGCATTATGCTCATTGTAAACATTTTTATTTGGGTTATCGGCCTGTTGTTCTTTTTCGACAACATGGGTTTTGAAGTTACAACCGTAATTACCGGGTTAGGAATTGGCGGAATTGCAATAGCGCTGGCCGCGCAGAATATTCTGGGCGACCTGTTTAACTACCTGGTTATTTTCTTCGACCGCCCTTTCGAAACCGGCGATTTTATTGTAGTAGATGAAAAAAGCGGTACAGTTGATTATATTGGCATTAAAACCACCCGGGTTCAAAGCTTGAGCGGCGAACAACTGGTTTTCTCCAACAGCGACCTCACCGGATCCCGGATCCATAACTACAAACGGATGAACCGGCGCCGGGTAAAATTTAACTTTGGGGTGGTATACCAAACTACCCCGGAAAATTTGCGGGCCATTCCGATAATTGTAAGAAACATAATTGAATCGCAGCAATCCGTGCTTTTCGACCGGGCTCATTTTGCTGCTTACGGCGATTCAAGCCTCGATTTTGAAGTGGTATACAACGTGCTGACCACCGATTATAATACCTATATGGATATTCACCAGGAAGTAAATTTGCAGCTATTTGAAACATTTCTGGAAAAAGGAATTTCCTTTGCCTACCCAACCCGCACTATAATCCAGGAACCAGGCGAAATGCAGGCACGGGATCCGAAAGCGGTTTTGGAATTGCCTTAAAGGGCATAGCGGAACTTTATTAACAGTAAAATTTAAAATCGAACCGGATTTTTTCAATACTTACTTTAAATTCTAAATGCCTAAAATAAAAGAAATAATAAACCTCCTGGAAAACCTGGCCCCCCTGGCCTGGCAGGAAAGTTACGATAATGCCGGCCTGCAAACCGGAAATTCCAATACGGAAGTAACCGGCGTGCTGATTACCTTAGATTGCACCCTGGAAGTGGTAGAAGAAGCAATTGCTAAAAACTGCAACCTGATCGTGGCGCATCACCCGGTTATTTTCAAGCCGCTCAAACGATTAACCGGCACCAACCAGGTAGAACAAACTATTATTAAAGCCATTCAGAACAACATTGCCATTTATGCCAGCCACACCAATTTAGACAGCGTGCTGGGCGGAGTAAATTCTAAAATTGCCAAAAAGCTTGGCTTACAGAAAACCAAAATACTGGACCAGAAAAAAGAAGCCCTGATCAAACTGGTAACCTTCGCGCCCAAAGAAAATACCGAAACAGTTTTAAAAGCCATGCATGCCGCCGGTGCCGGCCAGATTGGAGATTACAAAAATTGCAGTTACCACACCGAAGGCGAAGGGCGCTTTTTACCAACTAAAGAATCCGACCCGCACATTGGAGAACCCGGAAAACCGGAAAAAGTAAAAGAAGACCGCATAGAAGTGCTGTTGCCGGCCCCTTTTCAAAGCCGGGTAGTAGATGCGCTGGTTGCTGCTCACCCTTACGAAGAAGTAGCCTACGATCTTTATCCTCTGAAAAATGCTTACCAGGAAGTAGGCATTGGCATGATAGGAGAACTTCCGGAGGCCATGACACCGGAACAATTCGTTGCGCATTTGAAAACCAAAATGGAAATTACCGGGCTAAAATATACTAAAATCGGACCGGATAAAATCAGGAAAATAGCTGTTTGCGGCGGGGCGGGCAGCTTTTTAATTGGAAAAGCCCTGCAAAGCGGCGCCGATGCTTTTGTAACCGCAGATCTGAAATACCACGAATATTTTATGGCCGAAAACAGAATGCACCTGTTCGACCTGGGGCATTATGAAAGCGAAGTTTTCACAAAGGAAATATTTTATGATTTGATTTTGCAAAATTTTCCTAATTTTGCAGTCTTATTGTCAGAAATTAATACCAATCCTGTTACCTATAGCTAATATACATGGAAAGTACTGTAGCCAGTAAACTAGAGTCTCTTTTAAAACTTCAAACCATCGATTCCCAGTTAGATGAAATTAAACGGGTTCGGGGCGACCTGCCGGAAGAAGTTCGCGACCTGGAAGATGAAATTGCGGGCTACGAAGTTCGGGTTCAGAAATTCGACGAAGAGATCCAGTTCCTGAATGAGCAGATCCTGGCGCGGAAACAAGCCATCAAAGATTCAGAGAACCTGATCCGCAAATACGAAGAGCAGCAGCAAAACGTACGGAACAACCGCGAATTCGATGCTATTACCAAAGAGATCGAATTGCAGAAACTGGAGATTCAGATCTCGGAAAAAAAGATCCGCGAATCGTTTTACCAGATCGACCAGAAAGGCCAGGAAATTGCCGGTACCAAACAGCGCCTGGAAGAACGCCTGAAAGACCTTAACAGCAAAAACGGCGAACTGCAGGTAATTATTTCGGAAAGCGAAGAAGATGAGCGCAAGCTGATGGACGAACGCGGAAAAGCCGAAAAAAATATTGAAGACCGCCTGATCATGGCTTACACCCGGATCCGGGGAAATGTTCGGAATGGTCTGGCAGTAGTTACCGTAAAGCGTGATGCCTGCGGCGGTTGCTTTAATACAGTTCCGCCACAACGGCAGGCAGATATTGCTTCCCATAAGAAGATCATCGTTTGTGAGCATTGTGGCCGCATCTTTGCCGATGTGGAGCAGCGTATTGCTTAATCTGCCATTCTAACTACCACAAAAAAGCCTTTGGAATTCTCCGAAGGCTTTTTTGTGGTACCTGCTTTTATAATTTTCCTGAAGGAGAAAATTTAATTTTAAAACAGTTTCCTGACGTGGATTATACTTCGGCCTTCTGCTTCAAACTTTTCCAGTTCTATTTCAAAATTACTTTCTTCGTTGTAAGCCCTGGCAATGCCTTTTATCAGCCCTACTCCTAATTCCACCATTTTCCGGGCCGATATGTAATGGATCTCCAGTTCATTGTGGCTAACCCGGCGCACATCCAGAATGGGCGGAGCGGCACCCGCGGTACTTTTCCTTACAGCAACATGAATTGTCTTTTCGGCATTTTCCAGCATATCCATGGTTCGCCATTCCGGATTTATAAAGGCCCGGTATACTTTCATAAGATCCGGAACCATGCTGTAACCAAACATTTCAAGCAATTGCCCGGCCGGTAAACGCGTTTTGACTGAGACACTGGTAAGTAAAGCCACCAGTTCTGCATCCGGGTACAAGGCAATCGGGCTGTACAAGCGGTCCTGAAGTTTGTTTTCCGCTAATATTTCGTCCCAGAGCGTAAAAGGGACCTGCGTTAAAGCAAATTTTTCGAATTGTATAAATATAAAGCCGTGCATATAATTCTAGCTAGAATGTAATACTACTAAATTTTTACGGAACGCCGTTTTTTTTGAATTTTCTGTACTGTTTTTTTAAAAGGCATAAATAGCCTACTTTCGTAACTGGTTCTGCTTTGGTTTAACTTAAGATTCCCGATTTACCTTTTTTTTATCTTTCCAATCCTGCTGCTCCAGCTGTTAATCCGTGAAAAATAATTCCTGTCTTTTTAGGTTTGATACGCTGTTGAAAAGGCTGTTCTTTTTGCTTACTTTAATCACCTTTCCGGCAGTTGCCGGTTCAGAATTTAACCGGCCTGTACAACAAGCTTACGCAGAAATAATGAAATTGCGTTTACCGGCGGGGCATAAATTTCTGCAGCCGGAATTACAACGGAACCCGGATAATGCCTGCGCGATTCTGGTGGCGAACTATGCCGATTTTCTGAACATTCTTATTTCCCAGGACGAAAGTTTATATAAAAAATTAAGAACCCGGCAGGAACAGCGGTTAGCTGCCGTTGATGCCCTAAAAGAAAAAACGCCTTATAAACGGTATGTTCAGGCTGAAATAAAGCTCCAGCTGGCCATGTGCCAGATTTTCTTTGCCGACGAAGTGCAGGCAGCGTGGAATGTTCGGAGCGCGTTTCTCCTGTTAAAGGAAAACCAGAAACAATTCCCAGGTTTTATTCCAAACCGGAAATCGTTGGGCTTGCTGCAGGTTATTATTGGATCGGTGCCGGATAGCTATCAGTGGGTTTTCAAAATTTTAGGTATGCGGGGCGATATTCCGGCCGGGCTGGCCAACTTGCATTTGGCCGCAAAAACGCCCAATCAGTTTCAAACGGAAGCCCGCATTTACTTACATTTTGCCCAGGACTGGATGAATGCCGCCGACGACCAGGGGCCTAAAATTTTAACCGAGCTGGCTTTGGAAAACCCGGATAATTTATTGTTTACTTACCTGGCCATGAGCATGCTTAAAAAAAATAAAAGCTGCGACAAAGCCCTGGAAATTTATCAGAAACGCCCGGTAAATAATCAATACCTGGACTTTCCGTACCTCCACCATATGGCCGCCGATATGTATTTGTACCGGGGCGATTATTCGCGATCTTTGCGGGAGAACCAGTTATTTCTGGAAAATTATGCCGGGCGCCATTACCTGAAAGATGCTTATTTTAAACTTTACCTGGCCTGCTATTTAAGCGATAACGTAATTTCGGCGCAGCTTTATTATAATGGCATAAAGGCTAACGGGGTAACTGTGGTGGAAGAAGATAAATATGCCCAAAAGTTTATAGATAACGCCGATGTGCTTAACAAACAACTTACCAAAGCCCGGCTGCATGCCGATGGCGGTTATTATTCGCTGGCAATGCAGGCCTTAAAACATTTTAAACCTTCAAACAAAACCACCGCCAAAGATAAGATCGAACTGAATTACCGGAAAGCCCGCATTTTTCAGGGTCTCGGCGATCTGGATTCAGCCATTACCTATTACAAAGAAACCATAGAGATCTCCGGCGATCTGCCTTATTATTTTGCTCCGAATGCAGCTTTACAATTGGGTTATCTGGCAATGGAAAATGGCAATAAAAGCGCAGCCCGCAATTACTTTAAAAAAGCCCTCTCCTACCCAAAACACGAATACAAAAACAGTATCGATTCCAAAGCAAAAATTGCTCTATCCACTTTATAATTGCTAATTGTTTATTGTTTATTGAATTATAATTCTTTGGAAAGCACCTTTCATTTTTCTGATTTGAATATTTCGGCGGCGGAATTCCGGCGGAAGGCTTTGCATTGGTCAGAAAAATTTTGCCAGGTGGCTTATTTTTCTGATAACGATCTTCCTTACTTGTATAATGGTTTTGAAAACCTGCTGGCCGTTTCTGCTAAAGAGCCGGAATTGGCAGAAGCTGGAAAGGCTTTTGAATTCCTAACTTCAATTGGGGGCTCCGGTAAATTCTGGTGCGGATTGCTTCATTACGATCTCAAAAACCAGGTAGAAGCACTAAGCAGCCAACATCCGGACTTTATTGGTTTTCCTGAGGTGCATTTTTTTCAGCCCGAAATCCATCTGACTTTTACCCCGCTTTCTGCTACTGTTATTAGCTCCGAAATTGCCCCGGAAATCATCCTGGCAGAGATCCTTTCAACCGAAATTCAAAAGGTTAATTCACCTAAAGTAAAATGGCAAAACCGGGTTGCGAAAGAAACTTACTTGGAGAATGTAAAGCGCTTACAAAACCACATTCTGGAAGGTGATGTCTATGAAATAAATTACTGCCTTGAGTTTTTTGCCGAAAATGCTACCGTTTTTCCGGTAAGTTTATTCGAAAAGCTAACCGCCCGGTCGCCGATGCCGTTTGCCGGTTTTTTTAAGCTGAAGGATAAATTTTTAATGTGCGCCTCTCCCGAACGATTCCTGAAAAAAGCCGGGCAAAAACTTATTGCGCAACCTATAAAAGGTACCATTAAACGAAGTTCAGACCCACAGGAAGATTTCGAATTGAAAAACCGGTTATTAAACGACGAAAAAGAGCGCGCCGAAAACCTGATGATCGTAGACCTCATGCGCAACGATCTGAGCCGTTCGGCGGAAACCGGTTCGGTAAAAGTGGAAGAATTATTTGGCATCTACGGCTTTCAGCACGTCTATCAAATGATATCTACCGTAACCGCAACGGCTAAATCCGAAGAAAACCTGGCATCCATTTTAAGGAACACATTCCCTATGGGGAGTATGACGGGTGCACCCAAGATCCGGGCCATGCAACTGATTGAGCAATATGAAAATCACCGCCGGGGCCTATATTCGGGCAGCATTGGCTATTTGAAACCCAACGGCGATTTCGATTTCAACGTGGTTATCCGGAGCCTGCAATACAACTCCCAAACCAAATACCTGTCTTACATGGTGGGCAGCGCCATTACCATAGATTCTATTCCGGAAAATGAATATGAAGAATGCCTGCTGAAAGCAAAAGCCATTATGGAGGTTTGCGGAATAGTTGAATATTGATTGAAAGGAGTTTTAATTTTCGTCGTTTTCGAGCCAGGCCAAGGCACTTTTTTCGTCGGTAAATTCCTGGCTTTCAAAATCGGGACTTAACCAGGCAGTTAGGTCTTCTATTAAAATCCTGGCCCTTTTTTCCCGTAAGGGCTCCGCATAAACGATCCGCGCCAGCTTTTTTAATTTCGAAGGAGCTAAAACTGCTATAATTTCCTTACTCAATTTTCTGAAATCTTCTTCTGAAATATTTGTCCTGGTATCTTTGGTATCAATCAGTAACTTACTAACCTGCAGGAGTTCGAACGACTTCAGGATTTTGCTCATAGCAGGTTGCACGACCGACATGGGCTCATCAACCAGGCTTGGCCATTTAATTTTTAAAATATCCGTTTTCGGATCGAGATCTAAATGGATTAAACTATCTGAATAAACCACCATCAGAATTGCAGTTTAGTATTTTAACTCAAAATTAATAAAGCGCGGCGCTTGTTTTAATTGCCTGATAAGGGTTATTCCTCATCATTTTCCAACCAGGCAAAAGCGCTTTTCACATCCGGAAATTCCCTTGTTTTTAAATCTGGTGAAAGCCTGGCGGCCAATTCATCCAGTAAAATTTTGGCCCGTATTTCTCTTTTTGGTTCTGCATATACCACCCGCGCAACCTTCTTTAAATTGGAATCCTCTAAACCATTAACAAATTCTTTGGTCATCCTTCGAAATTCTTCTTCCGGAATATTAGTTCGCGTGTCTTTGGTATCGACCAGCAACTTAGTAACGTGAAAGTAACGAATCGTTTCCGGAATTTTATCAATAGTCGGTTTAACAATTAACATTGGTTCATCTACCAGATCCGGCCATTTTACCCACAGAATATCCGTTTTTGGATCGTAATCCAGATAGATTAAAGAATCAGAATAGATAAGCATAGCCTGAGCGATTGGTGTTTTTAATTATACAATTTTTTAACTGAATAGTTTTATTTTAAGAAGATTTAAGCAAGTTATTAAGTAAAAGATTACTAATTACTTGTTAAAAACCTCTGCCATTCTGGCAGAAATTTCCATGAAAATCCTTATCTTTGTAGCTGTTTTTGAAGATAACATTGAAGATGGATACCCTGATACAAAGCCTCGATTTTATAGATAACCGTACGCCGGAAGAAGCAATGGCCTGCGATTTTAAAACCACTGTTGAATCGAATACCGGTAAAACCCGCAAGCTTTACATAGAAAGTTACGGCTGCCAGATGAATTACTCCGATTCGGAAATTGTGACGTTCTATCATGGCCGATAGACGGTTTCGATACCACTTCTCAGATTGCCGAAGCCGACGTTATTTTTCTGAACACCTGCTCCATCCGGGAAAAAGCCGAACAAACCGTTCGCGACCGCTTAAAGCAGATCAAGCAATACAAAAAGAAAAACCGTGATCTGATGGTCGGCGTTTTGGGCTGCATGGCGGAACGCTTAAAAAAATCGTTGCTGGAAGAAGAAAAAATTGTGGACCTGGTAGTTGGCCCGGATGCTTACCGCGACCTGCCGAACTTAATTAACGAGGTTGATGGTGGCCAGAAAGCGGTAAACGTGTTGCTCTCCCGCGAAGAAACCTATGCCGATATCAACCCGATCCGGTTAAATTCCAACGGTGTTTCGGCCTTTATTTCCATTATGCGGGGCTGCGACAACATGTGCTCTTTCTGCGTGGTGCCCTTTACCCGGGGCCGCGAACGCAGCCGCGATGCGCATTCTATTATTAAAGAAGCCCAACAATTGCTGGCCGCCGGTTACAAAGAAGTTACCTTACTGGGCCAGAACGTAGATTCCTATAAATGGACTTCCGAAGATGGCACTGAGTTCGTGAATTTTGCCAACCTGCTGGAAATGGTGGCGCTAACTCGACCAGAATCTGCGGGTTCGTTTTTCTACCTCCCACCCCAAAGACATTACCGACGAAGTGTTGTACACCATGAAAAAGTACGACAACATTTGCAAATACATTCACCTGCCGGTGCAAAGCGGCAACTCCCGCGTGCTGGAACTCATGAACCGTACCTACGACCGCGAATGGTACATGAACCGGGTAGATGCCATCCGGAATATTCTGGGCGAAGAATGCGGCATTTCTTCCGATATGATTGCCGGTTTCTGCACCGAAACCGAAGAAGAGCACCAGGATACGCTTACGCATGATGGATTATGTGCAGTACGATTATTCCTACATGTTCTTTTATTCGGAACGGCCGGGCACGTTGGCTGCCCGGAAACTGGAAGACGATATTCCGCTGGAAGTTAAAAAACGGCGCCTGGAGGAAATCATCGAAAAACAACGCGAAACTCTCATTGAACCGCAACAAGCTCGATATAGGCAAAGTGCACAAAGTGCTGGTAGAAGGATTTTCAAAAAAATCGGAAGATGAACTGATGGGCCGCAACGACCAGAACAAAGTAGTGATTTTCGCCGAAAAACATTTCAAAAAAGGCGACTACGTAAACGTGTTGGTAACACGACTGCTCCGTAGGCACGCTCTTCGGCGAAGCCATTGATTAATTTGAAAATTTGAAGATCTGGAAATTTGAAGATGGATTCGAAATAATTTCAGAATCATTCTTTAAAACGCTAGGATTTCCGAGAGAAAAACTCAAATAATCATTTCCAAATTTTCAAATCTCCAAATCTCCAAATTAGAAAAAATGCAAATCAATCGAAATACAAAGTATAAAACAACGGTTTGGCATAATTGGTAATTCGCCGCTACTAAACCATGCCATTCAGGTGGCGGCGCAGGTGGCTCCTACCGATATGACCGTGCTGATTACCGGCGAAAGCGGCAGCGGAAAAGAATCTTTTTCCAAAATTATTCATCAGCTTAGCCCCCGCAAGCACGGCCAGTTTATTGCCATTAACTGCGGCGCCATTCCGGAAGGCACCATCGATTCGGAATTATTCGGCCACGAAAAAGGCTCTTTTACCGGCGCGCAGGAAGCCCGCAAAGGATATTTTGAGGTAACCAACGGCGGCACTATTTTCCTGGATGAGATTGGCGAAATGCCCTTAGGCACCCAGGCCCGTTTGCTGCGGGTGCTGGAAAACGGCGAATTTATTAAAGTAGGTTCTTCTAAAGTTCAGAAAACCGATGTGCGCGTAGTAGCTGCTACCAACGTAAATCTCTATAATGCTGTACGCGAAGGCGAATTCCGCGAAGATCTTGTATTACCGGTTAAATACCGTGCCTATTACAGTTCCGCCTTTGCGCGAACGGGGCGACGATATTTATTTACTTTTCCGCAAATTTGCTTCTGATTTTTCCGAAAAATACCAGGTGAAACCGATCACGCTTACACCCGATGCCATTGCCGCTATTGCTTAATTTCCGGTTTCCGGGAAATATCCGGCAGCTTAAAAATATTGTAGAGCAGATTTCCGTGCTGGAATATGAACCGGGAAATAGATGCCGAAAAATTACAGAAATACTTGCCGCAGGAACAGAATAATTTATTGCCGGTGCTGTTCGCAGCAGATCCAAAAGCACCGGCTCACAATTATCTCGGAGCGGGACCTTTTGTACAAAGTCCTCTTCGACATGAAAAAGGACATGACCGACCTGAAAAAACTGGTTTTCGACCTTTTGGATCACCAGCATTCGGAAGATGAATTGCTGAAACAAAACCAGCATTTATTTGAGAATGTAGGGTATCGCAGACCGCATTAAATATACCCCGCGCGAAAGCAAATCGGACAGTTACCTGTTGCCGGTAAAAGAAACCAGCATAGAAGAATACGACGATAAAGTGGAAGATATTCCGCACGAAACCGAAGAAGAAACGCTTTCGCTGGAAACAAAGGAAAAGGAAATGATCCTGAAAGCCCTGAAAAAACATCATAACAAACGCAAATATGCCGCCCAGGATTTGGGAATTTCGGAACGTACGCTTTACCGGAAACTGAAACAATATGACATTGAAGAACAATAGGGTTGCCCTGGCACTTTTTTGCATGTTTTGCATACCGTTTTTAAGCGGGTGTGCTTATTCTTTTTCGGGTTCATCTTTACCGCCGGAAGTTAAAACGTTTTCGGTTTCTACCTTTCCCAATAATTCCGGACAGGGACCGTCTATTTTAAGCCAATCGGTTACCAATATTTTCCGGGATTTTTTCCAGCGGAATACCAGTTTAAAGCTGGTGCCGCGCGATGGCGATTTGGTTTTTGAAGGCCAGATAATTGGTTACGAAGTAAGCCCGGTTGCGCCCCAGGTGCAGGATGGACGGGACATTGCGGCCAGGAACCGGTTAACTATCCGGCTCCAGGTTAAGTTTACCAATAACAACGACCCGAAACAAAGCTTCGATAAGCCGTATTCTGCATTCAGCGATTTTCCGCAGGAACTTAATCCCAACAATATTGGGGAGCCCGAAATAAGGGTTATTCTAAACCAGATGCTTACCCAAATTTTTAACGAAACGGTAGCGAACTGGTAAAAAAAACGCATATTGCGGCTGTTTCGCTGCTGTTGCCCGTATGAACAAAGCTTCTTTTTTATCACTCATCCGCCAGGCTTCCCGCATATCCGATCAGGAAGTGGAAGAGCTGGAAAAATTGGTAGTAAATTTCCCGTATTGCCAGTCGGCGCACCTGCTTTTAGCAAAAGCCGCCTACGACAAAGGCAGCATGCTTTCTAACCAGAAGCTTAAAAAAGCCGCTATCTATGCCGCCAACCGGCAATTGCTCAAAAAGCTGATCTATACTTCTGATGCTACGGTTGCTTTACAGCCGGTACCTCTTCCGGAAGAAAGAACCGAAAAGGAAATTCCTCAGCCAGAATTATTATCCGAAACGAAACCGGAACCATCTCAAATTTCTGAGCCAGCCATAATTGCCGAATCGCAGGCTTTTGTAGAGGCGGCGGTAGAATCAGAAACGCTTTCGGAACCAGCAGAAAAAGAAGAATTACTGGAACCGGCAGAAGTTGCTTCGGCAGAAAAATCCGATTCAGACAAAACAGTAGCCCCTGACTTAGAAAAAGAACAGCCAGATAAGGCAGCTTTGGCCGAAGCCGTTTATTTTACGGATCACGAAGACGCTGCAATAGCGGAAGAAATTCTGGAAGAAGGTTATTTACCCTTAAACGAATCGGCTTTTTTAAGTTCTCCGGAAAACCAGGATTTTGTTATTCCCGAACCAGCCGATTTTCCGGAACCGAACGTTGAAAATGAAACGGCGGAAGCCATTGATTCAAAAACCTCTGAAGAAAATTCCAACGATACCAATTTAAAAACTGAAACGGAATTAGCGACAGAAGATGAGATCAATGCTTTAAAAAAAGAACCTTTTGGGATTGAAAAAATAATTGGGTCAGCAGGCGAAGCATTGACCGCAGAAGAACTGGATGATCAGGTTTTATTGGCCGAAGAAATTGAGATAGCCGGCGCCTTTGAAAACCCCGAAGCCCACGAAATTGTAACCAAAAATCAGGAGGCAATTTTCCAGAAGCCGGAAACTGAACCTATCGGCGATACAATTAAAGCGGAAACCGGCGAAGTAACTCCTACGGTACAGGTTTTAAACGACGATTTGCTCCAGGAAACGCTGGCCAATTTCGATCATTATTTATTCCGGCCGGAAAAGGAAAACGAAGAGGCGCTGCCCGAAGAAGATGTGAAGGTAGTTAACCCGGAAAATGAGATCCAGGCCATTTACCACAACGACAGCATAGGTTACTGGATGAATTCCAGCCGGATGGGTGAAAGCCTAGAATTCAAAAATGAGCTTACCACCGCCCAACCTTACGATTTCCATCCGGAACTCATCTGGGAATACAATAAAACGCACGAACTTTCAAAAGAGATCAAACCGGTTCCTTCCAAACTTAGCCACCAGCTCGATATCATCGATAATTTCCTGAAGATGACCCCGCGATTGAAAGCCATGGCCCACCAGAAGATCAAAACTGAAGCCCAGGAAGATCTGTCGTCTAAAAGTTCGAAGATCAATAAGAATCTGGCTTCAGAGAATTTCGCCCATATTCTGGTGCAGCAGGGAAAAATTAAAAAAGCCATTAAAATTTACGAACACCTGATATTGAAAATTCCGGAAAAAAAAGCTTACTTTGCAGCACAGATTGAAAAATTGCAAAATCCTGAGTAATTCATAAATAATGTTGCTCCGGAAGTTCTGAGACCTCATTCGCTGAAACCAAAATTTATAATTCGTAATTTCTAATTTTAATTAAAAACAATGTACATCGCCCTCATTAGCATTATCATTTTTATATGCGTGCTTTTAGTATTGGTAGTTTTATCGCAGAATTCTAAAGGCGGCGGCTTAAGCGGCCAGTTTGGCGGCGCCGGCGCAAGCCAGTTAATGGGCGTAAAACGCACCGGCGACTTATTAGAAAAACTTACCTGGGGCTTTGCTATTGCTTTAGTTGTTTTAACCCTGGCTACCCACACCATTGTAGATGATCAGACCGGAACTACATCTGCCCGCAGCATAAACCAGGAAAGAGCTGCGCAAAATCGTCAGGCTGCGCCAGCGGCTATTCCACAAGGCGAAAGCGCTATTCCGGTTCAGCCGGGAAATGCAGAACAACCGCCGGTAGCAACTCCGGAGGCAGAAATTGCAACCCCGCAGAACGATCCGCTGACGGAGAAACCAACAGAATAATTTTCCCGAATAGTATAGAAACCGGTTCTTTAAAAGGGCCGGTTTTTTTATGCCCTGACTTTTTAACCAGAAAACGCTACCGTTTTAACGGTAAAATCTGGCAGGCAGCCTGACAAATTAAAAATCCGGGGGCTGACATTTCGGCAAAAATTGCTTTAATTAGGGCTTGGCACGGGAAATGATAAGTGCCTGTTACCTTCATTTTAAACTTAAAAACCAATTATAATAAAAACTATGGCAATAAACATTAAACCATTAGCAGACCGCGTAATTGTAGCTCCTGCTGCAGCAGAAGAAAAAACCAAATCAGGTATTATTATTCCGGACACTGCCAAAGAAAAACCACAGCGTGGCGAAATTGTAGCCGTTGGTGAAGGTAAAATGTCGGATCAGGGCGTCTTGGTGAAACCGCAATTAAAAGTTGGCGACCAGGTATTGTACGGTAAATATGCCGGTACTGAAATCATCGATCGAAGGCACAGGATTACCTGATCATGAAAGAATCTGACATTTTTGCTGTATCGTTTAATTTCAGAATTTTCAATTCAACTTTGCTAAAAGCAAATTCTTTAAAATAAATTTAAACATATTAAAATTATGGCTAAAAAATTTCGTTTGATACCGAAGCCCGCAATAAAATTAAAGCTGGCGTTGATAAATTGGCTAATGCGGTAAAAGTAACATTAGGTCCTAAAGGCCGCAACGTGGTAATCGACAAAAAATTTGGTGCCCCTACTATCACAAAAGATGGTGTAACTGTAGCAAAAGAAATTGAACTGAAAGACCCGATCGAAAACATGGGTGCTCAGTTGGTGAAAGAAGTTGCTTCTAAAACTGCTGATCAGGCTGGTGACGGTACTACTACTGCTACTGTTTTGGCCCAGGCTATTTATACTGCCGGTATCTAAAAACGTAGCTGCTGGTGCCAACCCAATGGATCTGAAGCGAGGTATCGACAAAGCGGTTGCATGCTGTAGTTGAGAACCTGAAGAACTCAGTCTAAAAAAATCGAAAACTCTAATGAAATTGCCCAGGTAGGTACTATTTCTGCCAACAACGACGCTGAAATTGGTAAAATGATTGCCGATGCGATGGACAAAGTTGGTAAAGATGGTGTAATTACTGTAGAAGAAGCAAAAGGTACTGAAACCGAAGTAAAAACGGTAGAAGGTATGCAGTTCGACCGCGGTTACCTTTCTCCTTACTTCGTAACCAACCCAGAGAAAATGGAAGCTGAATTAGAAAATGCCTTACATCCTGATCTACGACAAAAAAGTTTCTACCATGAAAGAATTGCTGCCTGTATTAGAGCAGGTAGTTCAGACTGGTAAGCCTTTGGTTATTATTGCTGAAGATGTAGACGGCGAAGCTTTAGCTACTTTGGTAGTAAACAAGCTGCGTGGTTCTTTAAAAATTGCTGCTGTTAAAGCTCCTGGCTTCGGCGACCGTAGGAAAGCCATGCTGGAAGATATTGCTGTCTTAACCGGTGGTACATGTAATTTCTGAAGAGCGAGGTTACAAACTGGAAAACGCTACCTTAGAATACTTAGGTCAGGCTGAAAAAATCATCATCGACAAAGACAATACTACTATTGTTAATGGTAAAGGTGAGAAAGCTGAAATATACTGGCCGTATTAACGCAGATCAAAGCGCAGATGGAAACTACTACTTCTGACTACGACAAAGAAAAATTACAGGAGCGTTTAGCTAAATTATCTGGTGGTGTTGCTATTCTTTACATTGGTGCTTCTACTGAAGTAGAAATGAAAGAGAAGAAAGACCGCGTAGATGATGCTTTACACGCAACCCGCGCTGCCGTAGAAGAAGGTATAGTTGCTGGTGGTGGTGTTGCTTTAGTCCGTGCTATTGAAGTCCTTGAAAGATGTTGAAGTTGACAACGAAGATCAGTTAACTGGTGTTAACATTATCCGCACTGCTCTGGAAGCTCCGTTACGAACTATTGTTTCTAATGCTGGTGGCGAAGGTTCTGTAGTTGTTCAGAAAGTACGCGAAGGCAAAGCTGATTTCGGTTACAATGCCCGCGAAGACAAATACGAAAACATGTTTGCTGCTGGTATTATCGACCCAACTAAAGTTACCCGTTTAGCTTTAGAAAATGCAGCTTCTATTGCTGGTCTGTTATTAACTACTGATTGCGTAATTTCTGATGAGCCGGAAGAAGAAAAAGCTGGTGCTGGTGGCGGCATGCCAGGTGGCATGGGCGGCATGGGCGGCATGATGTAAGAATCAGCTCCAAAAGCTTTTAAATTGCCAATATAAAATCCCCGATCAGCTACTGATCGGGGATTTTTGTTTTTCGAGTTTTTGAGGGAAAATGCATACCGTTTTATACTATGAAACTCCTGGCGCAAGTGTTAAGCGAAAGCGTCACTTGTGCCTAAATCATTTCAGAAAGTCTTCAGACTTTCGTGAATGTTATATTGGAACGTTGGGAGTAATTTACGGAAGTCTGAAGACTCATATCTTTGGGTAAAGAAAGCTGGTGCTGGCGCAAGTGTTAAGCCGGAGGCGTCACTTGTGACTAAAGAACATTTCGGAAGTCTCCAGACTTCCGTAATCTTGACAGCTGAAAATCTGCTTTCTATAATACGCAAGTCTGGAGACTTGCTTCTGTTCAAAAGGCACAAGTGACGCCTTTCGGCTTAACACTTGCGCCAGGAAACCAGGAATAGCCCATTTTAATTTACTTCAGACTAATTTCTTATCTTCCTGTTTTCCAGCATCAATTTCACTTCGGGCCACTCATTTTTAAGGATGCTGTAATAAACTGAACTTCTTCGGAAACCATCGCGCATAAGAATATGGCTGCGTAATATGCCTTCAAACTTCCCGCCTATTTTTTCGATGGCCGTTCTGGATCGTTGGTTGCGTTCGTCGGTTTTAAGTTCGGCTCTTTCAAATGCTAATTCCTCAAATATGTATTGCAGTAATAGGTATTTACAATGAAGATTTACACCGGTCTTCTGAAAATCATTACCCAACCAGGTATAACCGATTTCTAGCCTCTGATCGATATTCGAAACTGCGGCAAAACTGGTGCTACCGGCAAATTTTCCGGTCTTCTTATCGTAAATGGCAAAAGCGTAGCGGATCTTATTTTCCCTTTCCGATAAGCTGGTTTGTATAAATTCCCGTAAAGCTTCGCGGGTATAAACCGAAAAAGTGGAATAGAAGGTCAGATCTTCATCCTGCGATCCGGCAGGCAGCAAACCATCTAAATGCGATAGATCCAGCGGGGTAAGCATTATTCGATCGTCTTCCAATAGATGATCCTTATTAAAATCAAATTCCATAATTCTAAAGTAAGGAATTAAATTATGGGTCGGAGAATAATTACAGTTAAAACAATTCGTTCCATTATTAAAATTTACGTTCAAAAGCCATAAAGAATCTAACAGAATTTCACTTCCTTTTATTGTTAAGACAAAAAAGATCAGCTATGGAAACTATTAACCTTACCAACCAGAACCCTGTTTTTACCATTTCGGGAAGGGAAGAAAAAATGAGCGCCGAAATTCTGAAAGTAACCTTAAAAGAGCCTGAGAATTCAAACCTGGAATTAATTATTACCGATGAAAATGGTTTCCTGCTTTACACAAAAGCCCTCCAACCGGAACCAAAACATCCAAATGCAGTGCCGGAAAGCAAGTTCCCTGAAGTAGGTATAAACAAACGCTTTATTTTCAATGCATCTATAAATGTATGTATTAATAACCCGGAAGGCAATGCTTTTTTGGTTGAAGTACATTATGTTTGAATTTTAACCGGGTTTATTCCGGTTGCCCAAAACGGTATGGTAAGGCACAAAAAAAGTCCCGGAACATAAGCTCCGGGACTTTTGAATTTATGGATCAGAAGTGGTTATCCCCGTCCGTGCATCATATAAGTTAATTTCTTGGATACGGCCAGAAGTACAAATCCCAGCACAATTACGAAAGCCCCGATGCCGCCAAAGATGGTTAAGGCGCCTAATTGTTCTACGTACTGTACAATGTAACCGCCCATGATATTCGCTACGAAAGAGCTCAGGAACCAAACCCCCATTAACATAGAAGCATAAGTAACCGGCGCTAATTTGGTAACCATAGAAAGGCCTACCGGCGATAAGCAAAGTTCACCTAATGTATGCAGGAAATAAGTACCTACCAGCCACCAGATATTGGCTTTAATGGTTGCATCGGCAGTTTCGCCGCCGCGCTCCATAACCGCACCAACCATCAGGAAGAAACCAAGGCCTAAAAGCATCATACCCAAAGCCATTTTCACGGTTACGTTCGGGTTTTTACCTTTGGCTGCCAGGTTGATCCACAAGGAAGATATTACCGGTGCTAAAGCTACAATAAACAACGGGTTAACCGACTGGAACCAGGAAGTAGGAATTTCCCAGCCAAAAACTACCCGGTCGATAAAGCGATCGGTATATAAACTCAGGGAAGAACCGGCCTGTTCGAAACCGGCCCAGAAGAAGATCACAAAAACGGTTAAAACCAGGATTACCGCAATACGGTCGGTTTCGTCTTTGGTCATTTTGGTTTTCGGGGCGGCTTTTTGTTCGGCCGTTTTGGCAACAAAATTACCGATGTTGCCAAGGTAAGATTGCGCTAAGGTGTTGAACATGATCTGGCCCAGCATCATACCGATACCGGCAGCCAGGAAACCATAACGGTAACCGTAAGTTTCGCCTAAGTAACCGCAAACTAAAGGAGCCAGGAAAGCACCGGCGTTAATACCCATGTAGAAAATAGTGAAAGCGCTGTCGCGGCGGGCATCATTTTCTTCGTAGAGGTTACCTACAATGGTAGAAATATTCGGTTTAAAGAAACCGTTACCTATAATGAGTAAAAGTAAACCTAAATAAAAACTCCAGTCGCCAACTTCGGAAAATAAGGCAAACTGCCCCAACATCATTAAAATACCACCCATGGTAATGGAACGGCGCTGCCCGATGAAATTATCGGCTAACCAGCCCCCCAGAATCGGGGTAAGATAAACCAGACCGGTAAACCAGCCATAAAGCATTCCGGCGTCGCCGTCGGTCCAGCCTTTACCGCCCAGGTGGTTGGTAGTGGCGCTGGTCAGGTACAGAATAAGCAAGGCGCGCATACCATAATAGCTGAAGCGCTCCCACATTTCCGTCATAAAAAGCAGGTAAAGCCCTTTTGGGTGGCCTTTTTTTACCTGCATCGAGGAAGAGGTTGAGGACATTTAAGAATGAATTAAGTTTAGAAGATGAAAAATTGGTTAAACAGTTTGTTTCCGGCAATATGCGGAAAGTAAAACTACGTTTCCGAAATCATTAAACCAAACATTTGAACTTTTTATTGGCTGGTTTGGCTTTCCCCTGAAAGCCGCCTAAATACGAAGGTAAACCCGGGTAAATCCCCAGAATTTATAAGGTAATATTTAGCTTTTAATCAGAATATTTTTTTATTTTTGTATTAAATTTTATCATCCTCAAATCTCAAAAAGTTAAACCCCACATATTTCTCATGAAAGAAACTGGTAGAAAATCGAACAAGGTAGGCTTGGAAAGTATCGGAATTAAGGAAGCAGAAAGCGTACTTTGGAATCTCACCCCAGCCGAGTTAGTCGAAGAAGCCCTTAAAAATGGCGAAGGTGTTCTATCTGATACCGGCGCGTTAATGTGCGATACCGGCAAATTCACCGGCCGTTCTCCCAAAGATCGTTTCGTGGTAAAAGACGCTAAAACTGCAGATTCTGTGTGGTGGGGCGATATCAACATTCCTTTCGACGCCGATAAATTCGACAAGCTTCAGGAGAAAATGATCAACTTCCTGGCCGATAAAAAGATCTACGTGCGCGATGCTTACGCCGGTGCAGATCCAAACTATCGGCTGGACCTGCGCATTGTAAACACGCAAGCCTGGCAGAACCTTTTCTGCAACAACATGTTTCTGCGCCCTACTGCCGAAGAAATTGAAAACCACGTTCCAAACTTTACTATTATCTGTATCCCTGAATTCCAGGCTGATCCGGAAGTAGACGGAACCCGTCAGCCAAACTTCGCGATCCTGAACTTCACCAAGAACATGATCCTGATTGGTGGAACTGGTTATGCCGGCGAAATGAAGAAAGGAATCTTCGGCGTGCTGAACTACATCCTTCCGCACGAAAAAAATACCCTATCCATGCACTGCTCCGCTAACGTTGGCGAAAAAGGCGATACCGCTATTTTCTTCGGTCTGTCCGGAACCGGTAAAACTACTTTATCTGCAGACCCTAACCGCGGTCTGATCGGTGACGATGAGCACGGCTGGACCAAAGACGGTATCTTCAACTTTGAAGGTGGCTGCTACGCCAAAGTAATCGACCTGAGCCAGGAAAAAGAACCGCAGATCTGGGATGCCATTAAATTCGGGGCTATTCTGGAAAACACCCGTTTTGTAGAAGGTACCCGCACCCCGGATTATGCCAACAAATCGGTAACTGAAAACACCCGTACTGCTTACCCGATCAACTTTATCGATAACGCTATTGAGCCTTCGGTTGCTGATATCCCTAAGAACATTTTCTTCTTAACTGCCGATGCTTTCGGGGTATTGCCTCCGATCTCTAAGCTGAATAAGAGCCAGGCCATGTTCCACTTTATTTCTGGTTATACCGCAAAAGTTGCCGGTACTGAAGTTGGCGTAACCGAGCCACAAACTACGTTCTCTGCCTGCTTCGGCGCAGTTTTCCTGCCATTACACCCAACCAAATATGCAGAGATGTTAGGTAAGAAAATGGATGAGAACAAAGTAAACGTTTGGCTGATCAATACCGGCTGGACTGGTGGTTCTTACGGAACAGGTTCCCGCATGAAACTGCCATACACCCGCGCCATGATCACGGCTGCCTTAACCGGCGAACTGGATAACGTAAATTACACCAATCACCGCGTATTTGGCGTGGCCATGCCGGAATCTTGCCCTAACGTTCCTTCTGAGATCCTAAGCCCGCGTAACACCTGGGCCGATACAAGACGCTTACGATGCTAAAGCAAATGAACTGGCAGCAGCTTTCGTGAAGAACTTCGGCAAATACGCTGATTTTGCCAGCGAAGACATTATGGCCGGTGCTCCTAAAGTAGCTTCAACGGTTGCTTAATAATTTTTGAAACCAGATTAAACAAACCCTGCTGTGCAAACGGCAGGGTTTTTTATTTGTCTGAACTAGGATTTTTAGGATTAGGGGATTTAAGGATTCAGTTTTAAATTCAGATTCAAAAAATATGATTAAGATTATCCATATTTTCATGATCCTAAATCTGGAAAAGTAATTTGGCTAAAGCCGAATTTATGCTTTAAATTTATTCCCAGCCTGAAGGTAGAGACAATTTAATCTTCTACTCTAAAAAATAAGGTGCCATTTTAAAGATTTAAAAGGTTTATACAATTAAAAGAAATAATCCTTTAATCTCTTAATCCTAAAAATCCTAATTCAGACAATTTCAGCAAAATGCATCTTTTCTACACCCCTGATATTGCCGGCTCTGACTACACCTTAAATGAAGATGAATCGAAACATGCTATCCGCGTTTTACGGCTAAATATCGGCGATGAGGTTAAGTTAGTTGATGGTAAAGGCGGCATGTATAACGCGAAGGTTACCGACCCAAACCCCAAACGCTGCAAGCTGGAAATTACCAAAACGGTACGGGATTTTGGTAAAAAACCGTATCACATTCATATTGCGGTAGCGCCTACCAAAAACCTGGACCGCATGGAATGGTTTGTAGAAAAGGCCGTAGAAATCGGGATTGATGAGATCAGCTTCCTGAAATGTGCCCGCTCCGAACGCAAAGAACTAAAGCTGGACCGCCTGGAGAAAATTGCCGTTAGTGCCATGAAGCAAAGCCTGAAAGCCTACCTGCCTAGGCTGAATGAACTGACACCGTACAAAACTTTTTTAACCAATTTAAATAGCATTTCCGGTACTTATATTGCTCATTTAGAAGAAGGTAACAGGCAAGATTTAAAGCAAATAGACACCTCCATAAAAAGCATTTGTGTTTTGATAGGACCGGAAGGAGATTTTACGCCGGAAGAAATTGAATTGGCATTGGCGAAAGGAATAAAGCCGGTTACGTTAGGCGAAAGCCGGCTTAGGACGGAAACGGCTGCTTTGGTTGCCTGCCACACACTAAATCTGCTGTTGAGTTAGTTGCTAATTTGGCAACTTTTTCATTAAATTTGATGTAGCATATAAAGCTGGCTTATCTGTTGAACGTTTTATCTAAACCGACCATCATTCGTTTTTACGAGAAAAATACCACCGCTAAACAAGGTTTACTAACTTGGTACGATACTGTTTCCAACGCTACTTGGAAAAATATGAATGATTTGCGCAGGACTTATCCTGATACAGACTTGGTTGGCGATGATCGGTTTGTTTTTAATATTCAGGGAAATCGATATCGATTGGTTGCCCGTGTAAGTTTTCTCTATAAAGATGTAAAGATCAAATGGATCGGAACGCACGCGGAATATGATAAAATAAAAGATATTACAAAGATTTAAAGTCAAACTCAATGGAAATAAAAGTTATAGAAAGCGAAGAGCAATATGAGGCTTATTTAAATAAGCTGGAAGAATTGTTCGATGCAAATCCTGGTACAAAACAGGCCCTCCAACGAAAGCTCCTTGTTCTGGTTATTAAAGCCTACGAAGATGAACACTATCCCATTCCTTCTCCGGATCCTATCGAAGCCATAAAGATCCGGATGCAGGACTTAGGAATGCAACGGAAAGATCTGGAGGTTTTCCTTGGCGATAAAACCGTGGTTTCTAAAGTATTAAATCACAAAAGGGCGTTAACAGTTGAACAGATTCGTAATCTGCATAAAGGGTTAGGAATTCCGGCGGAAATATTAATTGCCCCAACTTTACGTTAGCATTAAAGCTAAACTTATATTACCAAAAATGAAGAAGCTTCTTCTAACCATATTTACTTTTTCCCTCGCTTTCTATAGCGTTTTTGCCCAGAAACCGAGCTTCCAGATCGCTAAGCTAAAATACAACGGTGGCGGCGACTGGTACGCAAATAAAACTTCCTTACCCAACCTGATCCGGTTCACGAACCAGAACTTAAAGCTTAACCTGGATAAAACCGAAAAGGTAGTTGAAGTGGGTAGCCCGGAGTTAATGAATTATCCGTTTATTCACATGACCGGCCATGGCAATGTGGTTTTTTCAGCGGCCGAAGCAGAGAACCTTCGGAAGTACCTGATCGGGGGCGGCTTCCTCCACATTGACGATAATTACGGGATGGATAAGTTTGTGCGCCGCGAAATGAAAAAGGTATTTCCGGAGCTGGAATTTGTTGAAGTGCCTTTCTCCCACCCTATTTACCACCAGAAATACGACTTCCCGCGCGGCCTGCCAAAAATTCACGAACACGACAACAAGCCGCCGCTGGGTTTTGGCATTATGTATAAAGGACGGTTGGTTTGCTTTTATTCCTACGAAACCGATTTGGGCAACGGCTGGGAAGATCCGGAGATTTATAACGACCCGGTAGAAAAACACGAAGCCGCTTTAAAAATGGGAGCCAATATTCTGGCCTTTGCGCTGACGCAGTATTAATAAATTTCCGAATAATTAACTTCAGAAAATTTCAATTATTAACATTGGTTAGGCGAAAAATGAAAAAAACCTTTACGATAATTGGTGGCTTTGTTGCTGGTTTTATTGCTTGTTTTTTGCTGATTTTTCTGGTAATGTTAATCGCAAAATGGGCAGGCTTTATTAAAATAGGCTAATATGAAAACTAAATATTTTTGTTTTCCTTTCTTAGCAGGTTTCCTGGTAGCTTTAGTTTCCTGCTATTATGTTGCCAAACCTTTTATTAATTCAGGAACCGATGTTTTTGAGCCCACTTACCAATCATTAGAAGGTAAGCCGTTTCAACTTTCAAAAGAATCAAAAAAAATTCGGCTTATAAGTTTCTGGGCTACCTGGTGCAAACCCTGCATTGCAGAATTTAAAGATTTCCAAACTTTGAAAGATAAGTACCCGGAAAAATTAGAAATTATTACCGTGTCTGATGAAAGCCCTCAAAAGATCGAACATTTTAGAAACCGGAACAACTATAGCTTTATCTTCTTAAAATCGAACGAGCCACTTTCTTCTTTTGGAATTAATGCGGTGCCGTTAAACGTAATTTTAGATAAAAGCGGGCGTTCAGTTTATTCCCGCTTAGGAACCGTTTCGGCAAAGGAATTGGAAAAGATTCTATTAGAAAATTAAATCTTAAAACTTTGGCTTTAAGATCTCTGCTAAAACAATAGCTTTCCTGGCACCATCCGGGTTTTGAAGCATTTGGGCAAATATTGAGACTTCTTTCTTATCGCTTGCCTGATAAATATTTTTCTCCCGGCGGCGGCGCACTATATCATCCCGCTGTCCACTTTCTACTTCGGTTATTTCCAGAGAGCGCCGGCGTGGTTCCAGATTTTCTAAAGACCGGTATTTCGGCTTATCGGATTCCAATGACCTTTTCTGAAGTTTTTCAACCTTCATCTTTTGCATCGGGCCAGGCTCAGTCGGCTCTAAAAGATCTTTTTCCTTCCGCTCCAATTTATCTTTACCCTGCTTTTTCTGCTTCTCCATTTGCTGGCGCAGAACTTCCGCAATGGTCTGATCCGAAATGGGAATATAAGGCTCCGGTTTCCGGGAATTAGGTTGATTAAAAGCTTTTTTAAACATCCCCACGATCCAGATGGCCAGCCAGATTACCCCCACAATTACAAAAACAACGATCTTTATTCCTTCCATTTCCGCTTTATTTTTTTGCTGTCAAAAGATACCGTTTTTTACGGCAAAAATGGCCGAAACACGGGAATTTTCTGAATTATTTCTCCCAAAAAAGCCTTAAATTTGTAAGTTAATGGGCTTTGCTGAAGGCATGTTATTGCAACAATATTACGTCATCTCGACCTGAGGAGAGATCTCATCAGGTTGAGTTAAAAGCCACCAAAACTATTTCGCTGTTCGGGATTTTCTAATCCCGAACCAAACTGATGGGGATGTATACATCCCCGCGCAGGAAAACTTCCGAATCTGAAGATCCGAAAGAGCGCAATGGAAAAATAAATGGCAAAAAAACGGTAGCCAAAAGCCGCCAAAAACTGCTTCAGCAAAAGCAAGAAACCAAAAGCCCTCCCCTGTTTTTAGGGGAGGGTTGGGTGGGGTAAATACAACAAGAATGCAAGTATCGAAATTAGAAATTAAAGGATTTAAGAGCTTCGGCGATAAAGTAACCTTAAACTTCAACGACGGGATTACCGGAATTGTGGGTCCTAATGGTTGCGGTAAATCCAACATTGTGGACGCGATCCGGTGGGTTTTGGGTGAACAGAAAACCCGGAATTTGCGCTCCGATAAAATGGAGAACGTGATCTTTAACGGCTCCAAAAACCGCAAACCGGTCCAAATGGCGGAGGTGTCCCTCACCTTCGACAACGACAAAGGCATTCTGCCAAGCGAATATTCGCAGGTTACGGTTACGCGCCGCTACCACCGCTCCGGCGATACCGAATATATGCTCAACGGCGTTACCTGCCGCCTCAAAGACATCAACGAACTTTTCCTGGACACCGGTATCGGTTCCGATTCGTACGCCATCATCGAGCTGAAAATGGTGGATGAGATCCTGAACGACAAGGAAAATTCGCGCCGTACGTTGTTCGAAGAAGCAGCTGGTATTTCCAAGTTCAAGGTCCGGAAAAAGCAGACATTAAAGAAGCTGGAAGAAACCGATGCCGATCTGGAACGCGTGGAAGACGTGTTGTTCGAGATTTCTAAAAACCTGAAAAGCTTAGAGCGTCAGGCGAAGATCAGCGACAAATATTTCAAGCTGAAAGAGGATTACAAGAAATACAGCCTGGAATATGCCCGTCGCTCGATGGAGCAGCACCAGAGCACGTTGGAGCGGTTGGAGAAAGAACTGGAAAAGGAAAGCACGCAGAAAACTGATATCTCGGAGCTCCTGAACCAGACCGAAGACCAGTTACAACAACTCAAAAACCAGCTCGACGAAACGCAGCAAAACCTGAGCGCGAGCCAGAAAAACATCAACGACCAGACGTATAGAATTCGTCAGCTGGAAGCCGATATTAAGCTGAAAAGCGAACGTTGCGGCTACCTGAAAGAACGCGTTTTGAACTTGCAGCAGCAACTGGCGCAGGACAAAGTAAATCTGACCCAGACGCAAAGCTCCATCGAACAACTGGAAGGCGAAGTGGAAGCGGTAAAGGAAAATTTCCTGGCGGCAGAAGAGCAAACGCAGGAAAAGCGGGTGCATATTAACGAAGCTACGGCTTACAAAACCACGTTGCAGAACCAGTTCCAGGAGGTTTCGGCTCGTTATAAAACCAAGCAGCAAACCGTTTTCAACCTGAACAAGGACCTGGAAATTGCGCAGGTGCAGATCGTGAATTTGCAGACTGAGATCGAAAAACTGGAGCAGCTTTCGGGTTCGGAAGAAGACGTGGCGCGCCAGTTCGAAGAGAATCTGGCTGATTTGCAATTCGAGCTATCTGAGAAAAATGCGGAGCTGGAAAAATTCATGGCCGAGCAGGAACAGATCCGCACCGACATCAACAACCTGGAGATCGAAATTCAGACCGAGAAAACGGAACTGGCGGAACTTAGCCGTAAAGCCGACTCGAAAAATAACCAATTCAAGCTTACCAAATCGCTAGTCGATAACCTGGAAGGTTTCCCGGATGCCATTAAATTCCTGGTGAAATCGAAGGACTGGGACAATCCGGCGCCGCTCCTCTCCGACCTTATTTTGGTTCAGCAGGAATATAAATCGCTGATTGAGAGCTTTTTGGAGCCTTATATGAACTTCTTCGTGGTAGATACGCCGGAAGATGCGCTGCAGGCCATTCAGCTGTTGAACAACCAGAATAAAGGTCGCGCCAACTTTATCATCCTGAGCGAAATTGCCGATATGGAGCTGGAACCGACGGTTTCGGAAGGCAAACTGGTGGCGGCTTACGAAGTGGTTTCGGCGGACCTGAAATACGACGAACTGCTGCGTTATATGCTCAACGAGGTTTTCATCAGCAACGAAAGCGACGCGAGTTTCTTTTCCGGCGATGGCAGAACGTACATTCTGAACGACGGCTCGATCATTAAAAAACCGCTTTCCGTTTCCGGTGGTTCGGTGGGCTTGTTCGATGGCAACCGGATTGGCCGGGCGCAGAATTTGGAAAAACTTGCCGAAGAATTAACCGAACTGCAGCAAAAAACCGAACTTCAGAAAAGCCTGGTGAACACCAAGCAACTCGTTTTGCAAAACCTGAAAGCTGCCCTGGCGCCGCAAACGGTACGCGAAATGGAGAAAAAAGTAGCCGAAATGCAGCAGGAACTAATGGGTGTGCGCATCCGGCAGGAACAGTATTTGTTGAACCGCAAAAACCAGCTGGCGCAGAAAGATGAAATGCAGGAACGCCTGAATGACCTGCGCTACCGGTTCCAGGAAATGCGTCCGGAAGCCGAAGCGGGCAAGGAAGAACTGGAATTGCTGGAAGAAAATATCGGGAATTTAACTGACCAGATCAACAAGCAGAACGAAGTGATCGGGAACCTGAACGCCGTTTTCAACCAGGAAAATATTACGTACCACCAGCTGAAAAACCGCCTGAGCAGTTTGCAGCAGGAAATTATTTACAAGCAGAAAAACCTCGAGAACAGCACGCTACGCATACAGACCCAGCAGGAAGAACTGGAACGCGCCGAAATTGAAATAGAGAATTCGGAAATTTTCGTGGAAGAAAATTCTGATGCGTTGATTGGTTTAATGGCGGAAAAAGATGCAGCTGCCAAGCAACAGGAAGAAGTTGAAAAACAATACTTTACTCTGCGCGGCGAAATTGATCTGAAGGAAAAACAACTGCGGGAAATGCAGCGCAACCAGCAGCTCGGCAATGACCTGATGATGCAGATGCAGAACACCATCAACGAAACCAAACTAAAACTGGTAGCGGTGCTGGAACGCCTTTCTGCGGAATTCAATTTAACGCCGGAAGACCTGCAAAACTCCGTGGAGCCGCTGGAAATTGAGACCGAAGAACTGAGCAAGAACATTCAGACGGTGAAGCAGCAGCTTGATAATATTGGTCCGGTAAACCCGATGGCGGCTGAAGCTTACCAGGAAATCGACGAACGCAACAACTTCATCCGGACCCAGCGTCAAGACTTGCTGAACGCGAAGGAAATTCTGGTGAAAACCATTGAGGAGATCGATACGGTGGCGAAGGATAAATTTATGACCTCGTTCCTGGAGATCAAGGAGAACTTTAACCGCGTGTTCCGCAGCCTGTTCTCCGAAGACGACAGCTGCGACCTGGTGTTAGTAGATCCGAGCAACCCGACGGAATCGAAGATCGAAATTATGGCGCGCCCGAAAGGCAAACGTCCCCTCACGATCAACCAACTTTCCGGCGGCGAAAAAACCTTAACGGCTATTTCCCTGCTGTTTGCCATTTACCTTCTCAAGCCGGCGCCGTTCTGTATCTTCGACGAAGTAGATGCCCCGCTCGACGACGCCAACATCGACAAGTTCAACAACATCATCCGGAAATTCTCCGACAGCTCCCAGTTCATCGTGGTAACCCACAACAAACGCACGATGGCTTCTACGGATGTGATGTACGGGGTGACAATGAAGGAACCTGGGGTGAGTAGTTTGATTCCGGTGGATTTAAGGCAGTTGGCTTAGGTGGAAATGGTTTTGGGTTTTCGGCTGAAATGATAGTACAATAAAAAAGGAGCATTTTGGTGCTCCTTTTTTATTGTACTATCTTTAATTTTTCTTAACTAAAAATAGTTTACATCAAGAGTATTAAAAACTTAAATTAAATAAACTGGTTAATTTAAAGCTTTAATAAAACGTTTATGGAATCCAAATTAAGAAAAAGGGAATTAAAGGAACAGCAAGTAAACCTAAGAGATTTCCTATTACAAAAATTAGGTTTCACAAAAAATGAGCTTAAAGATAAATATGCTATCCTTTTAACTCAATTTTATTTGGATAAAGATTTCACAAAGGAATTCACTTATAAAGATAAAATAACTGAAAAAGAAGTCACAGTTCCTGTTCATTACAATGTAATCGATGCCCTTTTTGATGAGGTTAAATTTAGGGAGGAAAAGAAATGGTTACTTAAAAATAATCACTTTGCTTCAAAAGCTATTTCCGCTACAGAATTATCAGCTTTTGATTTTTGTCCTGCAAGTTTCAGTATTTTTAACACTTTTGAGACTGACACTACTAAGGCAATGGAAATTGGAACTGAACAGCACGAAGAATCTATTTTATCTGCTTTTAAGAAGGACTATTATAAAAATTTTACTGAAAGTTCAAAACAGGTCATTGGTTCAACCGAACAACCAGAATATATAAATGAAGAAAACAATTATTTATTTGAAGATATTCAAAACTCAACCTTAGTTTTTTCTGGACATAAAGAAAATAGTAATCAGCTATTTTTTAACAATAAAAAAGATTTTGTAGGGCAACCGGATTATATATTTAAAAATAATAAAGGCGATAACTTTATAGTTGAGGAAAAATTTAAACAAAATGACAATATAACTTCATCTTTGTTTTCAAATCATAAAGTTCAATTAATTTCTTACTTATATGGTCTTGAAGAAATTGATGCTAAGTATGGTTATTTAGTTTATTGGTATTACTGTTATGAAAATTACAGTATAAAAATACAGAGGTGCAAAGTTTTTAAGGTTACAAAATCTGAAACTGCTAAAGAATACCTAGTAGAAATATTTGATAAGACAAATGTCCTTAAATCAGGCAAAAAGATTGTATTTGATGTAAGTAAGCTTTCTCCCAATAAATGCGTCAATTGTTCCTTTAATAAATGGTGTGGTCACAAAACTGGGTTATTTAAAGAGTTATATTTTCCTTATCAGAATAGATACCTAAACACATATGTCACTAAATACAATGTAGAAAATAGTGCTTCCCAAATTTATAAACCTATTTTAAAAATCAACAATATACTCGAACTGGAGGTTGAAGCAAATTGGAAATGTTTAGAACATAGCGGATTAGACGAAATAAATTTTTTAAAAAAATTAAATAAAGATGAAAGCTTCGATTTAGAAATCAAATTAAGTCTGATAGATCAATCAACTTGTAGAAAGGATTCTTTAATTGAAGATACAAATAAATTAAAAACAAATAGTGATGAAATATCAACCGAATTAACTAAAGTAACTTTAGAAACATTTCTAAAAGCGGAAGGTCTTTCATCATACGAAAAGAAAATAAAGATATCATTCGATGGTGTCCCTTATATAAGCTTCTTTAATATTGGAATAGAAAAAGATGAAAATTGTATAGATAATTCCAAAGTTTTAAATTTACACTTTACAAGTTATGCATCTAACCGATTAACTGAACTTGGATATGTAGCTGGTCATAATTCAGAAAAAAAAGAGATAGATTTATCAAAAATAGAAGAATCTTTTTTTACAGAATTTAAAGTCGCATTAGCTTTTAAACCATCAACAGGAGAATTAGTTTGGATGATTTCTCATTGCCAAGAGTAATTTTTAATTCTTTACCCAAATTATTGATTGCCTATTTGGAAGAATGCTAAGACCAAGAATAAATCTAAAACGCTATACCGTCCACCCCAAAAACTACCGCACCCCATTCTCCGGATACTTCGCCGTAACCGTCCGGTAGAAATCTTTGATCTTTTCAATATCGCCATCTACATCCCCGGTCGGGTAAAATAAGGGGCCAACACCGGCTTCTTTTTTCTTGTAATCCAAGTAGCCTAAAGCAATGGGAACGCCGGCGCCGTAAGCCGCGTGGTAGAAACCTTTGCGCCAGCGCGGTTGGTATTTGCGGGTACCTTCAGGCGTTACTAAAATTACCAGTTGTTCGCGTTCGTTAAACAGATCGATCATGGCATTTACCAGGCTGTTGTTCTTTTTACGGTTTACCGGTAAAGCGCCCATTTTATCTAAAAGCCAACCTAAAGGGCCAACCATCGCTTCGGCTTTTATGGTAAATTTAACGGGCAGTTCCATTAAATAAAAAGCACCGCGGGCGAAGATAAAATCCCAGTTGCTGGTATGCGGCGCGGCCACCATAATGCATTTTTTTACATCGGGTGGTACATTGCCAACCTGTTTCCAGCCGGCTATCTTAAATATTACTTTCGCTAAAAACTTTCCGAACATTATCTCTAATTAAAACTCTAAGTTATGAAATAATGGAAGAGCTAAACATAAAAAAAGTCAGGCTTACCTGCCTGACTTTTTATTGGATCCATTAATTCGCTATTTCGTTGGTAAAACCCGCGTGGGCGACCATATATAGGCCTGAATACCAATGCTTAACACAGGCCCGAACTGGTGGTCTTTTGAGATTTTGTTATTCACGTTAATCTGATTTTGCCGGTAATCGATGCTTAATAAAGGTTCTATTGCAACCTGGTCGCTTAAAAAGTAAGCATAACCAATTCCTAATGCGCCACTCTTGATATCAGATTTAATTCCGCCTTTTACGGTATGCACCCCGGCATTTAAATTAAGTTCGGTAAAAAGGCCGCTGTTAAAATAATACCGCACAAATGGACCGGCTAAAAGATCAGTAGTTCTGCCGCCAAATTGGGTTGACTGGATAGAATCAGATATATTCAGGTTAGTATATTCTACAAAAGCATTCAAACCAATGGCTATATCGGGCCAGAAAAAATACCCAGATTTTGTAGTAAAGCGCGCCGTTATAAGGTCACCTTTTTGGTTGTTAGAGGCTTTGGAATATTTTTGATAAGAGCCTGTTAGGTTTCCACCCAGCATCACGGTGCCGTCTTTGATCTTGGCATTTATTAGAGAACTTCTGTTTTCCTGAGCAACTGAAGCCATGCTTAAAACCATGAAGCAAGCCAGAATAAGTAGTCTGTGCATAAAATTAGGTTGAGAGAATTTAAGATTAATTTTTCTCCTTATACGGAAGTATCAGATTAGGGGTGAATTTCTATCTAGATTTTCCTATATATAACTAATTTTTCTGCACTATATTTCTATAAAATGAAATATTCCGCTTAAAATGGTATTTATTGCAGCCCTAAAAACAATAAAAGGGCTTTTTTTCAGGTGAGTGAAGGACCTTAAAAAAAGGATATTTAATTCTTTAATCCTGTCTAAATCGACAACTGATTAAAATAAAAAAAAGCCCGGATCACTTAATACCCGGGCTTTTAATTCTTAAACCGTTTAAATTATTTCAATCGCTCTTTAATATTTAACCGGTGCTGTCGCGCCGTATCGGCAGCTATGTCGTAGCCGGCATCCAGGTGACGAAGGACCCCCATTGCGGGGTCGTTATGCAATACCCTTTTCAACCGTACCTCGGCGGCATTGGTACCATCGGCCACAATTACCATTCCGGCGTGAATGGAATATCCAATTCCAACCCCGCCGCCATGGTGCAGAGAAACCCAGCTGGCCCCACCTGCCGTGTTGATCATGGCATTAAGCACCGGCCAGTCTGCTATCGCATCCGACCCGTCTTTCATAGCTTCTGTTTCACGGTTGGGCGAAGCTACCGATCCGGTATCCAGATGATCGCGGCCTATTACTATCGGAGCTTTTACTTTTCCTTCGCGCACCAGTTTGTTGAATGCCAGGCCGGCAATTTCGCGTTCCCCCTGCCCTAACCAGCAAATTCGGGCCGGCAAACCCTGGAAAGCTATCCGCTCCTGGGCCATATTTATCCAGCGGGCTAAGGCTTTGTTTTCCGGGAAAAGATCCAGCAATACTTTATCGGTGGTTAAAATATCCTCCGGATCGCCGCTTAAAGCAACCCACCGGAAAGGACCTTTACCTTCGCAGAATAAAGGCCGGATGTAGGCCGGCACAAAGCCCGGAAAATCGAAGGCATTAGTTACGCCCCGAAGGTCGTGGGCCTGGCCTCTTAAGTTATTTCCGTAATCGAAGGTAACCGCGCCGCGCTTTTGTAGTTCCAGCATTTGCTTAACGTGGCGGGCCATCGTATCCAAAGACCTTTCAACATACTGGTCCGGGTTCTGGGAGCGCAGCACGTTGGCTTCTTCCACGGTCATATTTTCCGGGAAATAACCTACCAGCGCATCGTGGGCCGAAGTCTGGTCCGTTAAAGAATCCGGGGTTATATTTTTATCGATCAAAGCCTGCAAAAGGTCAACCGCATTACAAACAACTCCTATAGAAATACCTTCCCCTTTTTCTTTGGCTTCCAGCGCCCAGGCAATGCCTTCTTCAATAGAGTTGGTCATTTTATCCAGATAGCGGGTTTCCAGCCTTTTGCGGATCCGCCATTCTTCCATTTCGGCAGCCAGGCAAACCCCTTCGTTCATGGTTATGGCCAACGGTTGTGCGCCGCCCATTCCGCCCAGACCAGCCGTTACGTTCAGGGTGCCTTTTAAAGTATTGTTGAAATGCTGCCGGGCTACTTCGGCGTAGGTTTCGTAAGTTCCCTGCACAATTCCCTGCGAACCTATATAGATCCAGCTCCCGGCCGTCATTTGGCCATACATAGTCAAACCTTTGGCTTCAAGTTCCCGGAAATTCTTCCAGTTAGCCCAATGCGGTACCAGCATGGAATTAGAGATCAGCACGCGGGGAGCGTCCGGGTGCGTTGGTAAAATCCCTACCGGTTTTCCGCTCTGGATCAACAGCGTTTCATCTTCTTCCAGATCTTTCAGCGCCTTCACGATCAGGTCAAAAGCCTCCCAATTACGGGCAGCCTTACCAGTACCGCCATAAACCACCAGGTCCTCCGGACGTTCGGCAACATCCGGGTCCAGGTTGTTGTAAAGCATCCGAAGCGCCGCCTCCTGTATCCAGCCTTTGGTATTTAGTTGAGATCCGGTAGGCGTCTTGCCCATTTTTGAAATATCTGTGATCGTTGCCATAAAATATAAATCAAATAAACGGTAGGTAAATCAAAGTTAAAAATGCCTGATAAATTACAAAAAGGAGGGTCCGAATCCTCAATAAATTTTCAGTTCTGGTTGGGTTTTAAATTAATCAATCATTTTACCCGAACCAATTCCAGTTTTTCGGCCAGGCTTAGGGTGTATTCGTACCCTACCTGGAAAAACTCTTCGGCCCGGGAAAAGGCCAGTAAACCAAAATAACGCAAAGCGGGCGGCTCTATTAGCAGGTCGCAGAATTTAAAACGGGCCTGCACGTTATTGTTAATAGCCAATTGAAACGTACGCTCCAAAATGGTTTTAAAAGTAGTAACCTTAGCCTCATAATTAACCGGGTTACAATGCGAACCGATAATAAAATCGCACCGGTCCGTAAGGCACTCCACGGGCAGATTGTTAAGTAAGCCACCATCCAGTAAAACATGATTCTGGTATTCAACCGGTCTATAAACCAAAGGTACCGAACAAGCTGCTATTAAGGGTTTTATAATTCTTCCGGACGTAAAATAAACTACGGTTCCCTGGTTAATATCGGTAGTTGTGACGATCAGTTCGGTTTTCAGATCTTCAAAATTCAGGTCGCCTAAATACTTTATTATCGTCTTTTCAACTTCCTCCAGGTTCATTAAACCATGCCAGCTGAATGCCGGCCGCAGCATCCGGAGCACATTTACTTTTTTAAGGAGCTCCAACACTTCTTTCGGCTGAAAACCAGCTGCATAAAAGGCGCCTACTATTGCCCCAGAACTGGTACCGGAAATAACTTTAATTGGAATGTTTAACTCCTGCAAGGCTTGTAAAACCCCTAAGTGCGCAATACCCCGGGCAGCACCGCCGGAAAACGAAATTCCAACCGTTGGCTGTGCCTGCATTATAGGTCGGCTAGCTTAAAGGTTTGGTCCTGGCGCACTCCTTTTTCAGTTTGTACCACGGTACAGCATTCATTTACCGGATCATGTTCAAAATAAAGCACATAATTTTCGGCAGCTGCCTTTTTCAGAAATGTTTCTTTTTCAGTTAAGGTTAATAAAGGGCGGGTGTCGTAACCCATCACGTAAGGAAGTGGCAAATGACCAACCGATGGTATCAGGTCCGCCATAAAAACAACTTTCCGGCCCTTGTAATTTATTACGGGAAGCATCATTTTATCGGTATGGCCATCCATGTACAGGATTTCGAAATCCGGGAAGGCGTTGGTATTTTCCGGGTCTATGAATTTAAGGTTGCCGCTTTCCTGCATGGGCATAATATTTTCTTTCAGGAAGCTGGCTTTTTCCCGGGCATTTGGTACCGTTGCCCATTCCCAATGATCCTGGTTGCTCCAATAAGTGGCGTTCGGAAAGGTAAGGGCCAGGCCGCCGGCTTGGTTATACTCCACCCCGCCTCCGCAATGGTCAAAGTGCAGGTGCGTAAGGAAAACATCTGTGATATCGGTGGGAGAAAAACCGGCATTTTTAAGCGAACCCTTTAACGAAGCATCGCCATGGAGGTAGTAATAGCTGAAAAATTTCGCATCCTGTTTATCCCCCAAACCATTATCGATTAGAATTAACCGGTTGCCATCTTCCACCAGTAAACACCGCATGGCCCAGGTACAAAGGTTATTTTCGTCGGCAGGATTGGTGCGTTGCCACAACGATTTTGGCACCACCCCAAACATTGCCCCGCCATCAAGCTTAAAAAAACCGGTATCTATTACGTGCAGGTTCATATTTGCGATTGTTCGATTGTTCGATATTCGAAGGTTCGACTTTTTTAGCGGAAAAGGATACCGTTTTAAGTTTTAGTTTCCTTTATGCTTAAATCAAAACATTTTTCTGAACTCCCTTTGAGGAAAAAATTAAATAATAGTGTAGTTCTTTTCAATACCTTCGGCCATGTTGGAAACTACGCCCATGCTGGAGAATTTATCAATGCGTTGGGAGATTCTTTCTTCCGGGTCCATAGCCTGCAATTCGGCCAGGGTATCCAGGATCTTTTTCTTTAAAGTCTGAATCATTTTCTCAGGACTGGTATGTGCTCCGCCCAGTGGTTCTTTTATAATGCCATCTATTAATTTATATTTCAGCATGTCCGGAGCAGTAAGTTTCAGGGCTTCGGCAGCCTGTTCTTTATAATCCCAGCTGCGCCATAAAATAGAAGAACAGCTTTCAGGAGAAATAACCGAATACCAGGTATTTTCCAGCATAAAAACACGGTCGCCAATGGCAATACCCAAAGCTCCGCCGGAAGCACCTTCCCCGATCACGATACAAATTACCGGTACTTTCAGGCTGAACATTTCTTTCAGGTTGCGGGCAATTGCTTCACCCTGCCCCCGCTCTTCGGCTTCCAGCCCCGGGAAAGCACCGGGAGTATCGATCAGGGTAATAATGGGTTTGTTGAATTTTTCGGCCATCCGCATCAGGCGAAGCGCTTTCCGGTAACCTTCCGGATTAGCCATTCCGAAATTACGCATTTGCCGTTGTTTGGTATTACGGCCTTTTTGCTGCCCTATAAACATTACGGTCTGCCCGTCTATATCGCCAAAACCCCCAACCATGGCTTTGTCATCGCTAACGTTGCGGTCGCCGTGAAGCTCAATAAAATTAGTTGTCAGCCCCTGAATATAATCTAAGGTATAGGGCCGTTCAGCATGGCGCGAAAGCTGGACCCGTTGCCAGCGGGTAAGATTGGCGTAAGTTTCTTTTTTGAGGGCTTTTATTTTTTCTTCCAGCGCTTTTACGGCTTCCGAAACATCTACCTGGCTTTCTTCGGCCAGCTTTTTCATTTCCTTCAGTTTGCCTTCCAGCGCGGCGATGGGTTGTTCAAAATCTAAAAGCATATTCGTTTCTCCTTTTATATCTTACAAAAGTAAAAGATTCCGCGATGCGAACAGTATTTTCGGTCAAGTTTCGTAACAGGAAAAAATTAATCTGGCTGTAAATGAATAATTTAAAAAATTGTGGCCGGAAATAATTGCGTCGTTAAATTCAGGCTTCTACATTTGCATCACTTTAACCGGAAGATCTTTCCGGAAAAGGAATTGGTCCGGTAGTTCAGTTGGTTAGAATGCCGCCCTGTCACGGCGGAGGTCGCGGGTTCGAGTCCCGTCCGGACCGCAAAAAAGCCCTTCAGTAATTTGCTGAAGGGCTTTTTTATTTATACTTCCGCAAGATTTAAAATCTGGAAACTTTCCGCTTTTTCCTCATTATTAAATAAAGAAACAAAATGCAGCTCCGGAAGCAATACCAATTAAAAAGCCGGTTACAATTTCCGGAAAGGTATGGCGCTTTAATAGCAGCCGCGTACAGGCTACAATAATCGCGAAAACGCATAAAGCCATGCCTAGCGGAAAATGCCAGGAAAGGAAAACTATCCCAAAGTAAAAATTGAAAGCGGTATGAAGCGAAGATTTTAAGAAAAAGTTTGCCAGGTAAGAAAGGGTAACCAACCCGGTGGCTAAGATTGTACCCAGCGCCAAAATCCGTAACGGTTCCCAAAAGTAGAATAGCGAACTCAAAGCAATCATTAACGGAATGGCCAGGTGGTAAAACTTTTCGCGGCCTTTTTGTTCAGAAATATCAAAGTCCTGGTATACTTCTTTTCGGATTTTATGCCGGATAAATAAAACCACCGGAAAAATAAAGATTACCAAAAACAGCAGGAGGCTGGTTAAAGCAAACTTAATTTCCAGGGTCCGGAAGGAAATAAATAAAATTACCGCAGTTGAAATAATAAAAGGATGGCCCAGTGCCGAAATCCAACTTGCCAAATAAATTATGGTACGGTTATTTTTCATTAGAAAGGAGGTAAACCTGCCAACGCCTTCACCAATAAGTAAGTGGTAACACCCGCATAAATCAAAGAAAAAAGCATCAGGTACCTCATTGAGGCAAATTCTGAGAATCTTCCGGATAAAACCCACCCTACCAAAGGGATTACCTGCAACGCGTGGATTCCCATAAAATGGGCGATGCGGAGGTCGCCAAACCTGGTACTCCAATTCGTGAAAGGCAACCCAAGGCTTCCATCCGGAGCGCCGACCGTATGACTTAACCGGCTGGCCATCATCCCGCCTTCCAGGCTGAAGATTACAAAAAGAATGATCCCGATTCTAATTCCCCAAATGTAAGCTAAAGGTATCCGGAAGGTTTTCTGCTGAAAGAAAAGAAACACCATATAAACCGTCCAGGCCATTAACGTAACTATAAATAAGCCCATTAAGGAAAAAAGGAAAGCATCTAAAGGGTGAGAAATGTTAAAATGCGATAGTTTGCCCCGAAATGCCTGAACAGTAATTACAGTTTGCTCAAAACCCGCCACTATAATGGCCACCCAGGAATATACTTTTACTTTCCGCTGTTTTTGCAAATGTTGCAGCAACAAAGCCATGGTCCAGGAAAAGATCCAGAAGCTTGCCGCAAACTTCATAGGTTTGATCAGAGAATTCAACCCCAGTACCACCTTTTCATTAAAAGGGAAATAGGCCGCCAGCAAAATTACCAGAAGTACATGTGCGGTTCCCAGCCAGAATAACTCAAGATTGGCTTTTCGCACCTTTCGGAGAAATAATATCATCAGGAATCTATATGAATGAATTGGCTGGTTTTTATTCCCCGGATCAGGATGTAAGACAAAAGCCCCAAGGGACCTAACAAAAATGTCAGCAGTAAACTTGGAATAATTATTAACCGGTTAAAACCAAGTTTAAGGCTATCTCTGGTTATAAATAAGCCTACCATCAGGTCGAAGGCCAGGTAATGTACCCAGCCAGCCAGTAGGGCCTCATCGTTCTGAAAGAAAATCTTTACCTGGCTTAGACTGCCGAACCCTGCCCCATCGGAGAAAAGGCCAACGGTCCGGAAAAATAAGAAACCGTAAAGCAGCGTAAATAAAAAAATGATCAGGTAAAAGATTATTCGCCGGCTCCATTCCCGGCCCGGAAAAAAGATAAGCAATAACCAACCGGCCATTGCAAACATATTGGAGAACTGAAACAAAAGGCCTGTATCCATTTTACAAAGGTATTGGCGGCCCGGAAATTACTACGTGACTTAAGTTAATTTCGCTTTAAGGAAGTTCGTTTTCTGATCCGGCTCAGGCTTTCTCTTTTTACTCCCAGGTAAGATGCAATTTGAAACAAAGGCACGCGCTCAAAAATTGCCGGATGGCTTTCCAGCAGATCAAGGTACCGTTGTTCAGGCGTATTTCGAAAGTAATTGTTAAAACGGTTTTGGGTTCGCTGAAAAACTTCTTCCGCCATTAACCGCGCAAACCGCTCCCAGTTCCGGGAATGGTAGATTGCCTGCTGAAAGGGCTCAAATCCGATCAAAATTATTTCAGCGTTCTCTAAAGCGGCAATGCTTGAATCGCCCGGCCTTTGTTGCAGAAATGCTTTGTAATCTATTGCAAAATCATTTTCAAAAATGAACCGGGTATTTATTTCTTCTCCCTGTTCGTTAACATAAAAACAACGCAAAAGGCCACTATTCACAAAGGCAATATCCGGTTGTTTATCGCCAACCCGGTAAAGGGTTTCGCCAGCGGCCAGTTTTTTTAATTTTAAATGCGGAATAAAAAGATCCAGGTCTGCCGCCGTTACTTCCGGGCAAATGGTTTGTACCGCCTTGCTCAATAGACTAAAATCTGACATCTGCTTAAACCTAACCCTTTCCGCTATAATAAATAATTTGAACAGGTTTATTTTGGAAAGGAAATCTGCCTGGTAATTTAAGAAATCTTAGTTTAACAAATTTAACATTTCTTTAATCTTAACTACTTTCAAAAAGCAGCCCGACCAAAATTCCATCCCGAAATCACTTAATTAAAGTTTGAGGCAGCTGAATTCATGTAACCAAGGCACCCTTCCATATAGTTTTAAACCCTGCCTAAATTATTTTTTTAAAATATTGTATTTTCAAAATTAACCGCTTACATTTGCATCACTTTAACGGAAGTTCATTCCGGAAAAGGAGTTGGTCCGGTAGTTCAGTTGGTTAGAATGCCGCCCTGTCACGGCGGAGGTCGCGGGTTCGAGTCCCGTCCGGACCGCAAAAAAGCCCTTTAGTAATTTGCTGAAGGGTTTTTTTATGCCTTTAATTTTCCCTCACAAATCCTGATCTTATTTTGACAAAAAATGAAGGCTAAATAACCCGAAATTCCGGGCACCGAACGCTCCTATATCGGTATCCAAATTCAACTAAAAACAACCATTCCAAACTTAAATGCTGCCACCTGTTTTTTTCAAATGTTGAGGTGAAACAGAAGGAACTAATAATTAGTATTAACTTCCAAATGACTTATTTAAATTCGGAAATTTAATATGAATACTCCTCTTGTTTTAACAAGTTAATGTTTGCATATTTGGTTCTAAACAATTATCCCGGTAACCATGTACATTTTGTCTTGTCTCCCACGGACAGTTTTTAAAAGAGGCAAAATCGAAATAGATTATTTTGATAAGTACCGGTGTTTGCATTTAAGTTGGTCAGGGAATATTGAACGTGAGGAATACATTTCGGTAATGGGCGAAATGTATCATTTTACTAAAAAATTAAATGCTGAATTTTGGGTGTTAGATGCTCGCGAAGAAGACAGCATTCGCCTTTTCGATCCGCAATGGAGTTATACTTTCTTTGCGGAAGAGGTTTCTAAATTACCGGTAAAAAAAATAGCCCGGATAGCCAGCGGCTATTGGCACCACGAAACCAGGGTATCAGAATTTGTTTCGGAATTGATAAGAGAGAGACAGTTGTCCTTCGGTTTTAAATATTTACCGGATCTGAATCATGCCATCGGATGGTTCATGGAAGAGGAACACCCCGGCTAAAAAAATTATAATATTAACCGGAAACGCTTATTATCTTCACCGTTTTCCAATTCCCCCCTGCTAATAAGCCGCATTAAAATATTCAGTAATATTTCCTCTGCGCTTTCCTCCAGCGATTTATCTTTTTGGGTACCGCTTAACTGTTCGGTAAAAGAAATTTTAATTAAGGAAGGTGCTTTAAGTTTCATCTCCAGTTGTTCTAATTGCCACTGGTAGGCGCTAACTTCCATTAATTCATGGATATTCTTCTGTCCATAGTTTTCCGCCCGCTGATTTTCAGATTTTATGGCAGTCAGCAGCTCATCTATGCTCTGGACATTAGATTTAATATTTTTCAGAAAAACCAGGATATCAGTTGGATGCATGCAATAAAGTGGTTTGTTCAGCATGCTTTAAAGATAAAAAAGAATCTTTCATGCTACAAATAACAAATTTTTTAGGTAATAAAACAGCTTTATTTTAATTAATTTACGCTTAATATCTTAATAATTTGAATGGCCCTAAACCTGGTTTTAAACCTGATTCCGCCCTTTTAAATAGAAAGAAAAAAACATTCACAACAGTATCTGACCCTAGTTAAGGGCCTTTAAAAAAAAAGAGGTTGCCAAAAGTGGCAACCTCTTTTTTAAATACCTAGTAACTGGGGTTATCTGGCCAGAACAAACCGTACCTGCTGCGACATCTCTCCATTTACTATGCGGCAAACATACATGCCGTTAGGGGCCGAAGCCAGTTTGCTTTTTTCCATCGGTACAGTGAAAGCATGTTCTCCCTTAGCCTTTGATCCAAGGTTTTCAGAATAGATCATTTTACCTACCAGATCATAAACCTCCACCTGTACATTTGCCTGGTCTTCTACCAGCGTGAAATTTAACTGCATGGCATTGGTAACCGGGTTAGGGAACACCATAATATTAGCAGCCAAATTATTACCCACAACTACCTCCTGTTCCCGGCTTCCGCTGGCAAAAGTCAGTTTCATATTTGGCCGGGCGTAAGCAACTGTTCCGGTAGTAACGGTACAGATCCCGCCACTGGCTACGTCCTGCTGCTTGTATAAAGACCGGTAAGCCGAAAGGGTAGTGCCGGAAACAGTAGAGTTCTGGGTATAGGTACTGTTGTTGAAGCAAATATCGATCAATATGTTGCTGGTGCCATTATATACAAACGGGGTGCTGAAATTATGTGTGTTCCAGCTGTTTGCCGTTGCAGTGTAATTTCCGGTGTAGGTAGTGGTAGTATTGGTGCCTGCTAAATAGCTGGTTGAAGCAAAAGCAGAAGAACCAGTGTGTGCAACCTTTATAGTATAAGCATTCATTACCTGGCTTTGAGCAGAAGTTACGTAGAACGCCAGCGAAGAAAGGCTGCTGCCAGAAGTGTAACCTGCGGCAGTCAGTTCTGCTTTGGTAATAATATACTGTACCCGCTGATCCATGTAATAAGTACCGTAAGGGGCTTGGGTAATGCCCGTGGTTCCGGTACCTACTGTAATGGTTCCGCCAGTTGTTGTACCACTACCGGTTGCCGTAAAGATATGAGAAGTTGAGAAAGCACTGGTAGTAGTTCCGCATATGCTGGCTACCTGATATTCATAGGAAGTGCCGGCAGTCAGGCCTTGTAAGCCCAGGCTGTTGGTTGAGGCCGTAAAATTACTCCAGGTGGTGGAGGAAGTGGTTTTAATACGCACATTGTAGCTGGCAGCTCCGGAAGAGGCCCAGGTTAAAGTAACATTGGTAGAAGTTAAACCAGAAGTGCTTAAACCGGTTGGTACGTTACAGGTTGTAATTGTACCTGGCGCCACGCAGCCCTGCGAATTAGCCAGGCTGGCCCGGAAGCCGCCAGACACTAAAACAGCGTCCATGCGGGCTTTCTGGCCGGTAGTGAACATATACATGCAACGGTCGTCGGTATAATCCATATAGTTCATCCACATGTCGCCGTTCGGAGTATTGCTGCAGCTGATCTTCGGGAAGCTTGGACAACCGCCGTTAGAGCCTCCTTGGTTTGGAGTATCGGCGCATTGGTCAGAACCGGTGCAACTTGTTCCGTCATCACCCCATATATGGTACAGATTTAACCAGTGGCCTACTTCATGCGTGGCGGTACGGCCTAAATTGAACGGTGCAGCCGCAGAACCCATTGTTCCAAAGCCGGTATAGGTACAAACCACGCCATCGGTAGCGGCCGGTCCGCCGGGAAACTGGGCGTATCCTAAAAGGCCGCCGGTCAGGTTGCCAACCCACAGGTTCATATACTGGTTCCGGTCCCAGGCATCTTTCCCGCCCTGGCTGTTATATTTAATGGGATCACCGGTATCAGCAAAAGAAGTTTTGGTGGTCTGGGTACGGGTAATGCCCGTAGTAGGGTTGCCACTTGGATCGCGTTTAGCCAGGCAAAACTCGATCTGCGCATCGGCCGCCAATCCTGTCCAAACTGAAGGTACTTTCGAAACATCCGGGTTCAGTTTCCGGAAATCCTTATTTAAAACATCTATCTGGGATTGGATCTGGGCATCAGAAATATTCTGGGTGGCCGTGTTGTAGACAACGTGTACCACTACCGGTATGGTAATTACCCCGGTGCGAAGGTTCGATCCACGCTGGATAGATTTTTGAGTTTGCGCTTCGATAGCATTACGGCGCTGAAGCAGCGTTGGATCATCTTTTAACTGCTGCGCTAATAACTCCATGGTACTACAGCTGCGGGTGGTTGGTGCAGACTGGGCAAAGGCATTTAAGCTAGCTGAAAACATAGCACAGCCAGCCAGAAACTGGTAAAAATTAATCTTCATAAATAATTGTTTAAGGTGAGGTATAAATCGGGCCTAATGTAGATGTAATATTTAGAATCGCAAAATATTTATTATAATATTTTAGATTAAAAATAATTTTTTCCAGAAAATCCCTATCAAACCCTACAATTCCAGAATTGGTGAAGAAATTATTTGTGGGGAATATAATCCAATTGGATCTGAAATTTTACCAATACCTGTTTAGGGCTTGAATTCCTGAAAAGAATTATCATCGTAAAAAAACACAATCTTAACCGTCTTCTTCCCGGACATTTTTTGCTGCTGTTGAACCAAAACAGGATCAGACTTAATTTTAATTTTCTCTGGACCTTGGCCTATCGGTTCGATTTTAGGTTCAGGCATCGGAGTTTTGATCTGCTCTTCGGGCGTAATTTTGTTTGAGGCAGGTTTTGCTTCATTTTTTAGCATTTCTCCTTTACCATATAATAACCACTCCAACTGAAGCTCGGGGAAAGCCTGCCCTATTTTTTGGATTACTTCCAGACTTGGCCGGTTGCGCTCCGAAAAAATATGACTAATAACCGGCCTGGGAACTTCAACCTGATCTGCAAAGGCAGTGGACGTTAAATTATAAAACCTGGCTACCTCCTTTATTCTGTTAGTCAAAACCTGCTATTTTAAGTTATGCTTTTTGTAAACTTCAATTTAATCGAAAAGGGCTTCTTAAACAAATCTATATTTTAATTCCATTCCCTCTTATTAAAGTTTAAAGTCAAATACAAGCATATAATAGCTTGATTATTTTATAATTGACTCACAATTATAACCGGTCATATATTGTGTATACATTTGTATATACAATTGTAATCTCGAATTTACATTTGTTAAACATTTGTAAACAGTAAAATTAACCGCGTTTAAAAGGTAAGTATAGAATATTCAGGATTGATTTTGAAAGAAATTGATCAGGCCCCTATTCTACCCTACTTCCGACAAGTTGTCAGCCTGCGTGGTATAGGAATTTGTTTAGAAAATAAGGCAGTCAGAAAAATGAATTGGGAGCGTTAAAAGGCTTACTTTATTATTTGCTCCTAACTAAAATATCGGAAGCCTTTTCCTGAAAAATGAAAATATCAATAGGCCCGGATTCAAAAATGCCAACTGGCAGGTTTAATTAAAATATGGCTTTATTAATAGTTCCCCTTCCTATGGTTGTCTGGAAAAATGCCTTTTTAAAGAATAACGGATCCAGGTAAAACAAAAAAAACCTGAGCAGGGCTTGCTCAGGTTTTCGAAAAAATAATGAATGTTTAGTCAGGAATTATTAGCCGAAGTATTCTTTCTTCAGGCTTTGGTCATGGCCATAAAGGTCTTTAAAGAAATGAACATCGCCATTGGCATCAACCCAACAGGTGAAATAAACAATATAAACCGGTACTTTTTCTTTAAGAACAACCCATTGCTCCTCCTTAGAATTCATGGCATTTCTAATTGCCGATTGCGACCATTGCGGTTGATCCTTTAACAGGTAATCGGCTAACTCCGCGGGTCTTTCCAGCCTTACACACCCGTGGCTGAAACCACGTTGCTCCTGGTTGAACAGTTTATCAAATGGAGTATCGTGCAGGTATACATTATATTCATTCGGGAAAAGGAACTTAACCAAACCCAGGGAATTCTTTGGCCCGGGCCGCTGGCGGATCAGATATTTGAAGTTCTTTTCAGTTACCGATTCCCAATCGATGCTGGAAGCTGAAATTCTTTGAAAATTCTTGCGGTCGCCTTTAATGATCTCCATGTCCTGCGATTCCAGGAAATTCGGATTTCTCAGCATATTAGGCTTTATTTCATTCACCACAATAGATTTAGGCACGTTCCAGTAAGGTGAGAAAACTACGTACTCCAGTTTATCGCTAAAAATTGGGGTTGAATTTAGTTCTTTACCAACAATAACCTTCATGTTAAGCACTTCTTTCCCTTTATCTTTAACGTGCATGGTGTATTCCGGAATGTTAACAAAGATGTATTTCTCTTCAAAAGATTTCGGGATCCAGCGCCACCGTTCCATATTAATGATCAGTTGATCGATCCGGTCTTCCAACGGAATATTCATCAAACTAATGGTTTCCGGTCCAATTACCCCGTCGGCTTTTACGCCGTTCAGCTCCTGAAATTTTTTCACCAACTGTACCAGGCTTTCATCATAAACGGTATCTGCTTTGGCTTGTAAACTCTTTGCTTTCTGAGGCTCATATTCCATCAAAAGGCGTTTCCGGATGGTAGCCACCACTTGTGAACTGTCATTAACTTTAAGCCTTTTAACGTTCTCAATTTTAGGCCATTCGCCATATTGCTGCAGGTCCCGGTATTTTTTCAGGGCTGCTCGCAGGTTATTGTACTCCGGATGCAGTGGGGCAAATTCGTAATACGGGTATTTGCTTTCTCTTTCTTTCAGAATCGTCTGCAGGGCTTTATTTAGCTTGATCTTATTGCGCTTTACCTTCCAGGCAATGCTGTTCTTGTTTTCCCGGGGGTTCACCATACCTTTATAAAAGTCGGTGCCGTAATGGAAATAAGAGGCTGTTAAAGCAATATCCAGCTCCTGCTGCAACTTTTTCTTTGTTGCATCATCTTTGGTATCCTGGTATTCTTTGTATAATTGATCGAAGTTTTTAAGCTTATAATCGTTAGGATTCAGACCTTCTTCGCCGGCTTTATTTATTACTTCTTTAAATTTACTGGCCTGAGGCACTAATTCATCTTTTTTAAACCAGGCAAGCCGGAAACCGCGGTCCCGGTAAAATAACCGGACCAGGTCTTCGTGTTTCTTAAATTCAGGCACTGTCCGGACGTAATCGATAATAAAAGTACTATCCATTCTGGTCTCCTGCCGGGCGGCTCCGTCCTTTTCAGCTTCGGTATTTCCGGTACCTGAACCACCAGATTTATTATTACAGGCTATTGAAGAGAACACAATGATCTGGAAAAGTAGCAGGTACCTTAGTTTGAGAAACAAATTCATAGGGATTTTTGAAAGATGGTTTTTTTTCTTAGCAGGGCATGTACCTGCGCTGTATTTTAGCATATTGTTTTTAATATATATTTGGTCTTACTGTTTTATCTCAGAAATAGTTTTTATACGGAGCCGCAACCACTTTCTTCCGGTTTTGCTTAGTTTTTAGCACTAAAATGATACCATTTTCCCGACAGGTTCCTATTATTTTATTTAACATAAAATTTTAAATATTGCTTTCCAGTTATAATACTGGCTTAATATTTTCTTTTCCCGGATAGTTTTAAATAAATTGCCCGGAAACTTTTCCTTAAATGCATGAACAACCGCAGTATTATTCTGCTTTTGGTAGCTTCGCTGGCTTTTGGTCTGAAAAGCTGTAATTCTAAAACCGATAAAAAAACCACCATGGAGCAAAAAGCCAAACCGGCTCAGCAGGAAATTTCCAAAGACCTGCACAGCTATTCTAACCCGGAAACCGTTGCGGTAAAACATTTAGATCTGGACATTGAGGTGCTTTTCGACCAGAAAAAGATCCGGGGTACGGCTACTTATTCCTTAAACCGGAAAAATGAAGGAAATACGCTGATACTGGATTCCAGAGACCTTAAGATCGAAAAAGTTACCGATAAGACTTCTAATAAAGCATTAACTTTTAAGACCGGCAGCAGCCAACCGGTTTTTGGGGAGCCTTTGGAAATTACGCTTTTACCCGAAACTCAAACCATTGAGATAACTTACGAAACGTCGTTGCAGGCGGCGGCCCTGCAATGGTTAGATCCGCAGCAAACTGCCGGAAAGAAACTCCCTTTTCTTTTTACCCAGTCGCAAGCCATCTTGGCCCGCACCTGGATTCCGTGCCAGGACAGCCCGGGGGTACGCTTTACCTATAATGCCCGGGTAAAAGTGCCGGCAGGAATGTTAGCTTTAATGAGCGCGGTAAACCCGCAGCAAAAATCATCAAACGGGACCTATACTTTTAAAATGGACCAGCCTATTCCCTCCTATTTAATGGCTTTGGCCGTAGGCGACCTGGAATTCAGGGGTTTGGGAAATAAAACCGGGGTTTATGCCGAACCGGTTTCGCTGGATGCCGCTGCTTATGAATTTGCCGAACTGGAAAACATGCTGGTTACCGCCGAAAAGATCTATGGCAAATACCGCTGGGAACGCTACGATCTGTTGCTGCTACCGCCAAGTTTTCCTTTTGGGGGCATGGAAAACCCGCGCCTGACTTTCGTTACGCCTACCATTCTGGCAAAAGACCGGTCGCTTGACCAGCCTGGTTGCTCATGAACTGGCTCATTCCTGGTCGGGTAACCTGGTAACCAATGCCACCTGGAACGATTTCTGGCTGAACGAAGGCTTTACCGTTTACTTTGAGCGCCGCATTATGGAGGCCATGTACGGGAAAGAATACGCCGATATGCTAAAAGTACTGGGCCAGCAGGATCTGCACCATACCCTGGAAGACTTAAATAATAAGCCAGAAGATACCCGCCTTAAACTAGACCTGGCCGGCCGCGACCCGGACGACGGCCTGACCGACATTGCCTACGAAAAAGGAAACTACTTTTTACTGAACATTGAAAATGCCATTGGCCGCGAAAAATTCGACGCCTTTCTAAATAAATACTTTAATCAGTTCGCCTTTCAGACTATGACCACTGAAGGGTTTATAGATTTTCTGAATAAAGAACTGATAAAAGGCGATGAGGAACTGGCAAAAAAAATAAATCTGGAAAGCTGGATCTTCCAACCCGGGATACCAACCGGAGCCATTAAGGTAAATTCAAGCCGTTTTGATAAGGTAGATAAAGCTGCGGAAGGTTTTAAGAGCGGCCGGCCGGCCAAAGAAATCCAAACGCAGGAATGGTCCAGTCATGAATGGCTGCGTTTTATCCGGCAATTACCTAAAACTTTAACGCCGGCGCAGATGCAGGAACTGGACCAGGCTTTCAATTTTACCAGTTCGGGAAATTCTGAGATCCTGGCGGCGTGGCTCGAACTTTCTATCCGGAATAAATACCAACCCGCAGATAAGGCTTTAGAAGATTTCCTTACCAATGTAGGGCGCCGTAAATTCCTCATACCGCTTTACAAAGGTTTGCTGGCTACGCCGGAGGGCCGCAAAAAGGCAGAAGCTATTTATAAAAAAGCCCGGCCTAATTATCATGCGGTAGCTACCAGCACCATAGATGATTTACTGGCTGGAAAGTAAATCCCGGAGTTTTTGCTGAGGGAAAAGCTAAATTATAAACCCGTACCGGGAGGAATTCCCGTATAAGACGCTAAAAAATCAAGTATTTATGGAAACCACCTTCCCGAAAGGTAAATTAATTGCTATTGGCGGAAACGAAGATAAAGGAACTTATCCAAACCCTAGTGCCAAGCGGCTTTATACCCTTAATTTCTTTGAACTGGGAATTCTGAAACGTTTTATCCTGGAATTAGCGCACGAAGACCCCCGCATCGAAGTAATTACTTCGGCTTCTATGATTCCCTTAGAAGTTGGAGAACGGTATGAGAGCGCCTTTAAATTGCTAAATATTAACAACCTTGGTTTAATGCATATCAGCACCCCGGAAGAAGCACAGCAACCCGAATACCTGGAACGGCTGAAAGCAGCAGATGGGATAATGTTTACCGGCGGCGACCAATCCCGGATCACCCAAATGTTTTTAAATACTGAATTTCTGGAAGTCTTGAAAGAGCGTTACCAGAATGAAAATAATTTTGTAATTGCCGGTACCAGTGCCGGGGCACATGCCATGTCTGAAATTATGATAAAAGGCGGTAGCGTACCCAATGCTTTGATAAAAGGCACCGTGAAATTCGGCGAAGGCCTGGGTTTACTTTCCGGAGGTGATCGTTGATTCGCACTTTGTAAAACGCGGTAGGTTTGGCCGCTTAATTGAGGGCGTAGCGCTGCATAATAAAACTATTGGCATTGGCCTGGGGGAAGATACCGGGGTGCTGATAACCAAAGGTCATTATATAGAAACCATAGGGTCCAACCTGGTAATTATTATCGATGGCCATAATATTGGCCATAATAATGCGCCCTATACCGACAAAGGCACCCCCCTATCTATAGAGAATGTAAAAATGCACGTATTGGCAAAAGGCAACGTTTACGACATGAACCGCCGGGAATTTTACAACGATTTCGACGACCATCAGGAATGGCTTAAAACCCAGCATCCACCCGATACCAGGTTATAAAATTTTAAACCGTTAATCTTTATAGATACCAATAAAAGGTGCTTCCTGTTTACCCGGGAAGCCCGGTACATACCTTCCGAATTAAATGGCAGGGCAATATTGCCGCCTGGTATCGATGGCCACCAGCCCCCCTTCGCCGCCAAATTTTACCAGTTTTTCGTTAACTACCAGTTCGCAGGCTTCCTGAAGCTTAGTCCTTTGTATTCCATTAAGCAGGAAATATCGTAAGCCACTACCGCCCGCATAAAATAATTCGCCATGGCCGGTACAGGAAATGGCGCAGGTGTCATTATTCGCGTAGGTTCCGGCGCCAATTATCGGGAGTATCCCCAATGCGGTTAAAGTTTTTATTGGTCATGCCGCCGGTAGAGGTTGCGGCTGCCATGTTTCCGAGCTGATCTAAGGCCACCGCTCCCACCGTTCCAAATTTTTTGTCTATCGGAGCATCTTCGGTATGGTCCAGCATAAAAATATCCGAATCCCGGACTTCTTTCCATTGATCGTAGCGGTGCTGGGTATAAAAAGTATTCATCCGGTTCAAATTCCAGGTTATGGCTTCGGGCAAAATCTTCGGCTCCGGTATGCGACAGCAATACATGGTCGGAATGTTGCAAAATGGCCATTGCCAGTTTTATAGGATTTTTGACGTTCCGCACACCGGTTACCGCCCCGGCATCCAGGGTTTTTCCGCACATAATAGAAGCATCCATTTCATGCTTGCCCGTTTTGGTAAAAACTGAACCTTTTCCGGCATTAAAGAGATCGTAATCTTCCAGGTTAACCACGGCGGCCGTAACCGCTTCCAGAGCTGAACTTCCCGCAGCCAGCAGGTTATGAGCCAGCTTCTAAGGGCTTTCAAGTGCTTGACGATATTTGGCTTCATTTTCCGGAGTCATTACTTTCCGGGTTATAGTGCCGGCGCCGCCATGCAGCGCAATTGCAAATTTATTCATAGTGGAGTTTTTTAATCTGAAAGCCTACCATTTGCCACCATACGCACTTATTAACCTAATAGTGGCGCTGTTGTTAAATAATTACCTTTCGGGTTTATACAATTACAGGTAACTGAAATATAAGTTATAATGTTGAAAACTTTAAACAAAAACTGCAAAAAAAAGCGCTTTTTAACCGAAAGAAATGGAATTTTTATGGAGCACTTTTCGTATATTTGTAGATAGCAAAATTTAAAAATATTAGTATTATGGCTTACGATGCTCAAGGCAAATTACACGAAATTTTCGATGAACAGCAGGTAAGTGAGAAATTCAAGAAACGTGAATTCGTTCTCGAAATTCCGGATGGTGCTTATACCCAATTTATAAAATTCCAGTTAACCCAGGATAAGTGTAACCTGCTCGATCAGTATAAAGTTGGCGACGAAGTAAAAGTTGCTTTTAACTTATCTGGCAAACCGTTCACTAAAAACGGCACTACCATGTATTTCACCAATTTAGGTGCGTGGCGCATTGAGCCCGCCAGTGGTGGCAATAACGGTGGTGGTAACAACCAGCAGGCTAATAGCTATGCTGCAGCTCCGGCCGCGGCTTCTACATTTGTAATGGACGAAGCTGACAACGATCTTCCTTTCTAAACAGAAAATTCTTTTATCGAAATGCGGACCCAAAAAGTCCGCATTTTTTTTGTTTACCGGCGCGGATGCGCTTTCCGGTAACCCACTACCAGGATCATGATCCAAACCGGGAAAAACGCCCCGAAAATACCGGCAAAATACGGATCTACGGTATAACTCAGAATGAAATAAAGGAGCAGGTTAAGGATCAAACCCGCAATGCCAATTACATAATATTTATTGCGCTTTTTCAAATCGGTAATTTTAATTTCCCTTTAGAACCCCAATTTTTAAAGAAGGTTGCAATAGAAGGAATTACTACTTTCTCAAATCTTTCGGCTTAGGTTTCGTAAAACTTACCCGGCCGGGTATTCGTTCTGGTTTTACGTTTTTTCAACACCCAACCTTTAATTGCAAATACATTAAATGAAATTTAAAGGTAAAGGCCTTGAATTGTCTTCTTTGCAGGGAAAGACCGCCGTTATTACCGGGGCCAGTTCCGGCATTGGTAAGGTTACCGCCCTGGAACTGGCCCGCCTGGGCGCCGAAGTAATAATGGTCTGCCGGAATAAAATCAAAGGCGAAGAAACCCGCCGGCAGATCATCGAAAAAACCGGCAATTCCCTCCTTTCGGTGGTTTATGCTGAACTATCTTTAATGGAAGAAGTAAAGAAAGCTGCTGCAGAAATAAACGGAAAAATAAAAAAACTCGATATTCTGATAAACAATGCCGGTATGCTGCCCGGAAAAAGAAATGTAACCGCCGAAGGTCATGAAATTGCCTGGGCCACCAATTACCTTTCGGCGTTTTTGCTTACCAATCTGTTAACCGATAAACTTTTGGCTGCCGATGCGGCCCGGATCATAAACGTTTCTTCGGAAGCTCACCGGCTGGGCCATTTAAATTTCCAGGATATGCATTCCGCTAAAAAGTACAGTGCCGTTACCGCTTACGCCGATAGCAAATTGGCGAATATCCTGTTTACCTATGAACTTGCCCGCCGCCTGGAGTTTACCAATATTACCGCTAATTGCCTGCATCCCGGAGTGGTAGCTACTAATTTTGCTCAGGAAAATTCTCAGGTTTACAAATATTTGTTTATGCTTGGCCGGCCTTTTATGAGTTCTCCGGAAAAAGGTGCCCGTACCACGTTGTACCTGGCAGCTTCACCGGAAGCAGCTAATTTTAACGGCCTCTATTTTAAAAACCTGAAACCAGTAAGATCTTCTAAACAAACCTATAGCCCGGCAATAGCCCGCCGCTTGTGGACGTTAAGTGAAAGCCAGACAGGATTTAAGGCCTGAAAAGCTTCTAAGTAATCCGAATACCATTAAAAAGCTTCAATGAAAGAGTTGCAGCAACTTATTCTGGCCGGCGAAAGCGATTCGCTGGATTTTAAAAAGCGGATCTCCCAACCCGATAGGATTGCCCGCACCTTAGCCTCTTTTGCGAACACCCGTGGCGGCCTGCTGCTGGTTGGCGTAATGGACAACGGCCAGGTTTCAGGCATAGATCCGGAAGAAGAAAAACACCTTTTGCAACAAGCTTCCACCATCTTTTGCGACCCGCCGGTAAAGATATTCTTTAAAGTACTGGAAGAGGACGACAAAACCGTATTAAAAGTGATTATTCCGGAAAGTGCCCACAAGCCGCATTTGGTTAAAGTTGCCGAAGGAGACTGGCGGGGCTATATCCGGGTAAAGGATGAAACGGTACAGACCAGCAAAATGGTTTTAAACGTACTGGAAACCGAACCCGCCACCGAAAAGATCCTGCCCGAATTTGAACCGGCGGAAATGCGGCTTTTGGATTTTCTGGCGGCCAACCGACGGATAACGTTAAAGCAATTTTCCAGACTGGTTAATTTTTCGCACCGCCGGGCGCACCAAACCCTGGTAAGAATGGTGCTGGCAGGCGCAATCCGGTTACACGATAAAGAAAAGGAGGATTTTTATACTCTTAGCTGACCGGAGGATCTAACCTCTGAGGTTCAGTAATAAAAAAAATCCCTGAAGGTCTTTCAGGGATTTTTTTTAACCTTTGTCCATCAGAAGAAATTTTTCAAATCTTCAAATTTTCAAATCTTCAAATTGACCTAGTCGCGGTTTTTAGAAGCTTTCTTCTCTAATTTGGCGGCTTTCTTCTCTTTATCGGTTTTGGCCGGTTTCTTTTTTTCTTCTTTTTTGGCGTCTTGTGCTTTTCCCATGAGTTAATTTTTTAGGTTATTGTCAATTGATTCCTAACTTCCGAAAGTAGTCAAATATTGCCTAACTGAAATACAACCAGGTCTTTTTTTTTAAGAAAAAATTCTCATTTTTCTTTTCCGGACTATCTTAAACGGTAAAAAAAACGCTATGGTTTTGGTCCAAAAAAGTGGCCGGATTTTTAGCTAATTTTTCAAAAAATAAATATTTCAGATTCAATAACTTAGGATTCTTACCGGTTTCGCTAACCAAAAATATAGCAATTTTTATATTCAGTTTTTAAGATTGTGCGTACTATCAACGACCCGCCGCTCTAACCGCAGGTCTGCTAAAATGCTTTTATAAAAACCTGCCTGACTTCTGAAAATTTAACTTTTTATGACCGAAAAACAGAAAGCAAAACAAAAAAAAATGTTCGTGCTCGACACGTCCGTTATTTTGTACGATCACAGCGCCGTGGAGCATTTCGGCCCGCACGATGTAGCCATTCCCATTACTGTTTTAGAAGAACTCGATAATTTTAAAAAAGGCAACGATATCAAGAACTTCGAAGCCCGGGAATTTATCCGCTTTATAGATAACCTCTCCGCCGAAAACCGCTTGCAAACCTGGATTCCCCTGCACGGCGACGACAAAGGGCGATTTAAGGTTATAATGAGCCACGATGCGAATATTGATTCTGAAAAGATCTTTAATGAAAGTAAAGCAGACCATAAGATCCTGAATTCGGCATTATTGCTGCAACAGGAAAACCCAAAACACCAGGTGGTGCTGGTTACCAAAGACATTAACCTGCGGTTAAAGGCCCGTTCCCTTAATCTGATCGCCGAAGATTATGAGACCGGTAAGGTGCAGAACGTTTCGTCGCTCTATACCGGCATAGATGAATTGAACGATGTTTCTCCGGATGTGATCGATACGCTTTACGAAAAGGGTTATTGCAGCAGCAGCGAAGTTTTGCCACAGGACCCACGTGACAACCATTACTTTATTTTAAAAAGCGTGAACAGTTCTATTCTGGCTTATTACAATCCGGAACAGAAGAAAATAGAACGGGTAGATAAACTTTCGGCTTACGGCATTAAACCCCGCAACGCCGAACAAACGTTTGCGTTACACGCCGTAATGAACCCGAAGGTAAAGCTGGTCACTATTCAGGGAATTGCCGGAACCGGAAAAACCCTTTTGGCGCTGGCAGGAGCCCTGGAACAACGCCGCGATTTCTGGCAGATCTACCTGGCCCGGCCCATAGTGCCGCTCAGCAACAAAGACATTGGCTATTTACCCGGCGATATTAAATCGAAACTGAACCCGTACATGGAGCCTCTTTTCGATAACCTGAAATTTATTCAGAACCAGTTTTCCGAAAACAGCAAAGAAGCCGGGAAGATCAAAGAAATGCTGGAGCAGGAAAAACTGATGATCGTGCCTTTGGCGTATATCCGGGGCCGGAGCATTTCCAACGTTTGCTTTATTGTTGACGAAGCCCAGAACCTGACCCCGCACGAAGTAAAAACCATAATTACCCGGGCCGGCGAAAACACCAAAATAATTTTTACCGGCGACATTTACCAGATCGATACCCCATACCTGGACAGTCAAAGTAATGGTTTATCTTACCTTATAGATAAGGCTAAGAATCACCACCTTTACGCCCACATAACGCTGGCAAAAGGTGAACGTTCCGAATTGGCTAACCTGGCTAATGAACTGCTTTAATCCAACGCTTTAATGGCTTCCAGGAAAGGCAAATATCTTTCCTTAATAATATCCAGATGATGCTTTTCGTGGGCGGCAATGATCCAGATTATTGACCGCACCGAAGCATCTTTTCCCCCGGAATCTCCAACCATATCGATCATTTCCGGTGAAAAGCTTTTAATTAAATTCAGCGTGGACTGCCGGAGTAAACGATACTCCAGAATAATATCGGCCAGTCGGCGGCGGTTGGCTACTGAATTTTCGGCGTACTGATCTTCGTTGTAGCTGGGCAAAGAGGTAGCTTCGCCCCGGCTGAAACATAAAGCCCGGTAAGCAAAGATCCGTTCGGTATCCAACATGTGCTGCAGCAATTCTTTTATGCTCCATTTTCCGGGCGCATACCCTAATCCGGCATCAACATCTTTTACGTGCTGCACCAAACCTATAATTTCTTCTACCTGGTTCTTCAGCAGGTTTATTACGTCGGTTTCGTCGGGCAGCAATTTTAGATAGCGCTCAAAATATACCGGATATTCCTTTTCGACTGGTTTTTGCAGGTTATTCATGCAGGATGGATTTCTGTTTAGATTATCGTTTGCAAATTAGTAAAACCGGCCATCCTAACCTTACTTTCAAAAGGGATAATTTTCTGAGCAGAAAAATCCTTTAACTCAAGGTTTTAAGTCCTGGTTAACCTTTTTCAAAAATCGGTAGGCTTTAAGGTGCAAAAACTGACGCCCGGGATTTACCTAAATTTTCTGTAAATTCGGCATTCCGAACAACTAAACTTATTCATGAAGAAAACCGCCTTAATTACCCGTTTGCTGGCTTTGCTCCTGCTCTGCCCGCTGATTGGCCGCGCCGACGAAGGCATGTGGCTGCCCCTTTTGCTGAAGCAATTAAACGAAAGTGACATGCAGAAACGTGGCCTGAAGCTAAGCGCCGAAGATATTTACAGCATAAACAAAACCAGCTTAAAAGACGCTATTGTGCTATTTGGCGGCGGCTGCACCGGCGAAATGATCTCCGGCGAAGGTCTGCTGTTAACGAACCACCACTGCGGCTACGGCCAGATCCAGAGCCACAGTTCTGTGCAGAAAGATTACCTCACCAACGGTTTCTGGGCCATGAACCGCCAGGAAGAATTACCGAATCCAGGACTTACCGCCACCTTTATTGTGCGCATGGAAGACGTAACGGGCCAGGTTTTAAAAGATATGCCGGCCAATTTAGCCGAAGCTGAACGCGAAGCCCGGGTGCGGGCAAACATCGATGCCATTCAGAAAGCTGCGGTGCAGGGCACCCATTACGATGCTTCTATCAAGCCTTATTTTTACGGTACCGAATATTACATGTTCATTACCGAAACGTTTCGGGATGTGCGTTTGGTAGGCGCCCCGCCTTCCGCCATTGGAAAGTTCGGCGGCGATACCGATAACTGGATGTGGCCGCGCCACACCGGCGATTTCTCCCTCTTCCGGGTATATGCCGGCCCAAATAACAAACCCGCTGCCTACGCCGCTGAAAACAAGCCTTATGTGCCCAAGCATTTCCTGCCCATATCCCTGACCGGCGTAAAGGAATCTGATTTTACCATGGTTTTCGGTTTTCCGGGCCGCACCACAGAATACCTGCCATCTTACGCGGTTAAAGAGATCTACGAAGTTTCGAATCCGGCCAAAATAGCGATCCGCGAAACCAAACTGAATATCCTGGATAAACACATGAAAGCCAGCGATGCCGTTCGCATTCAGTACGCCGCCAAATATGCCAGCATCAGCAATTACCATAAAAAGTGGATCGGCGAAAACCGGGGCCTGAAAAAACTGAATGCCGTAGCCAGGAAACAGGAACTGGAAAAGCAATTTTCCGCCTGGGTAAATGCGTCGCCGGACCGGCAGGCCAAATACGGCACGGTGCTGACTGATTTCGAAAAGAACTACAATAACCTGAATGGCATCACCCTTTCCCGCGATTACTTTATTGAGGCTGCTCTGGGCGTTGAACTGATAAATTACGCTCAGGCCTATGTGAATTTCGTGGAAATGATCAATAAAAAAGCCCCGCAGGCAGATATTGAAAAAACGCTTAAGAACCTGAACAATTACGCCGGTTTCTATAAAAACTACAACATGGCTGCCGATAAAGAAGTGTTTGCGGCCTTAATGGAAATGTATTACAACAATGTAGACCCAAAATTTCAGCCGGAATATTTTCGTAACCTGGCAGCTAAAACCTACAAAGGTAATTTCAAAGCCTTCGCCGATAATGTATACAACAAATCTTTCCTTACTTCCCCGGAAAAACTGAAAGAGACCCTGGCAAAGACCACAGTAACCAATACTAAACTTATAGAAAAAGACCCGGCCTATTTACTGGCCAAAGCTTTTTTAGATAATTATCGGTCTAAAATTGCTCCAACTTATACCCAGGCCAACGATGCCAACACCCTTACCAACCGTACCTTCGTTACCGGCCTCCGGGAAATGCAGACCGACCGTAAATTTTACCCGGACGCAAATTCAACTCTACGAGTAGCTTACGGCCAGGTGGCCGGTTACGAACCCATGGATGGTGTGCGTTATGAATACTATACTACCCTGGAAGGTTTAATGGAAAAAGCCGACCAGACCCACGACGATTTTAAAGTACCGCAAAAATTAATTGACCTCTACAATGCTAAAGATTACGGTCAGTATGCCGTGAATGGCGAAATGCCGATCGCCTTCGTAGCTACAAACCATACCACCGGCGGTAACTCAGGAAGCCCGGTTATAAATGCCAGAGGCGAACTGATCGGCACCAATTTCGACCGGGCCTGGGAAAGCACCATGAGCGATATTATGTACGACCCGGACCGGGTGCGCAACATTACCCTGGATGTGCACTACACGCTTTTTATAATCGATAAATTTGCCGGAGCGGGTCACCTGATCCAGGAAATGAAACTGGTAAGAGAGGATACTCCGGCTACCCCGAATCCTGAAGAAGTAAAAGACAAAGGAAAATCGGAAACTGAAATTAAGATCAAACGAAAAGACAAGAAAAAGAAGGTGAAAATGAAGAAAGAAGCCGCTTAAAAACGGTATGGTTTAAAGCAAAAAAAGTCCTGCACTTATGCAGGACTTTTTTTGTGTGATTTCCGGATGATTTTAATTTAATCCGAAGGAAAAACCTAAGCCTAAAATTACGCCACCCGGCTGCAAAATATCCATGTAAGTAAAGCCATTGCGGTTTAACTGGATCCGGCTATCAACCACGGTAAATGGTCTGGTTTTCAAGGCAAAAGCATAACCTAATTCTATGTTGAAACGGTTTTTGCCGGATGAACCAAGCTGCCAGAACCGGGTGGCTGTAAGGTTAAAAGTTGAAGTAGGATTTAAATTAAAAGCTACATCCGCCTCACCGGAAACACCAACCAGCGTATTTTCCGGCATTTTGTAAATAACATCATCCTGGCCGCCGGAAAAAGATAATCCGGCGCCAAAGGCCCAGCCTTTCGGAAAATTTGAATAATACCGCACGCCAATAGAGGCTTTATTGCCCCAGCTACCAAGACCTAATCCGCCGAAACCTGTAAAATTTTGCGCAAACTGATACTCAACCGAAGGGCCAATTAAACCTAAGTAATTGTTTATACCACCGCCAAAACCCAGATAAAACGTGGAAGATTTTTCCTGATATTCGTAATTTAATTTTGCATAATCCTGGGCCATGGTTCCGGAAGAAAAACCTAAAAGCAGGGCTGCCAGGAAAAAAATCTTTTTCATAAAAAAGGAAGATATAACTTAAGGGTGAATTGAAACAAAGCCTAAAGGTAGTTTTATGCGTTTAAAAAGCAAAATGCTTTCTTTAACCTTCAAAGAATTGTTCCAGCGAACCGAAATAAGCTTCGTTCCAGCCTTCGGTTATGTCCTCAAAATCCTGATCGGGAATATTAGTATGTTTAAGCTCTGCAGATGTGCCGTATTTGTGCGGATGCAGCTTAATGGTTACAATAGAATCTTCGGGCTGATCGCCAAAATACCATAGCTGTTCTATCTTTTTATTTTCTTCAAACGCAATATTTTTTCCTACAATACTGCCTTCCCATAACGAAAATTCCGAACCGGGCTCCGTAGACATTTCTGCCGGTTCGCCGGTCCAGATCTCAAGAATGGTTGGGTTGGTCAAAGCTTCGTAAACTTCTTCCGGAGAAGCCGGAATAATGTAGTATTTTTTATAATCTTTCATGTAGACCGTAATACTGAAAATCAGGAAATGGTGAGGGCGGTTTATTCCAGGTTGAAGACAGAGCCTAATTCAGTTAAGCTGAATTTTGAACTGCTGACCTAAATGGGAAAAATCCAAAGCGTTATTTTAAACCCAGTTTCTTTTTAACCAGCGGCATTACATCGTGGGTTTCTTTTACATAAACCGTGGTGCCGGCATTGGTATCGAAAATATAATCGTAATTATTTTCTTTACCCACGTCTTTAATGGCTTTTTCGGCTTTTTTCAGGATTGGTTTATAAAGGGCTTCGCGCTTATCTGCAATTTTTTCCTGCCCTTCGGCCTGCGATTGCTGCATCTGCATTTCCAGGTCCTGGATGGCTTTTATTTTTGTTTCTTTGATCGCATCGATCATGGTTTTTTCCTGGGCCTGGAATTCGGTAATTCTTTTACGGTAATCGTTTTGCATGCCGCCCAGTTGTCCTTCCAACCCTTTTACAAAAGCAGCCAGACTGGCATCGGCCTTTTTGGTTTCGGGCATTAACTGAATAAGATCCGCAGAATTAATATGCCCGAATTTTGGCGCGCCGGTACTTTGGCTGGCGGCTGGCGAAGGGGCATTATCGGCAACTTCTACGGTTGAAGTGTCTTCCTCAATAGCCGTAGAGTCTAAGGTTATGACCTCTGCTGAATCGGTTAGCGGGGTTTTGGGTTTTTCGGCCGTTTTCTGTACCGTTTTTGGTTTTTCGTTGCAGCTGGTAAGTAAACCGGAAGAAGTAACAGCCGTGGTTAAAACCAGGGCCAGGATTAATCGCTTCATAAGCAGGATAAAGGAGTTGTTTTGGTTAGCCTTACAAAATAGCTATTTTTCAAAACGAATTCCTATTTCCTGCTGCTCTAAACTGGAGCTTCCTTTCAATTTTTAGGGCAAAAACCTGGTAATCAGGAATTATTTTCCGCGGGTTGCTTTTTCCAGCATGTCCCACTGTTCCGGTTTTATGGCATCGAAAGCATTGAATTCGCCGGCGCCGTAAAGCCATTCTCCGCCGTCTATGGTAACCACTTCGCCGTTCACAAAGGCGGCAAAATCTGAAACCAGATAAGCGGCCAGGTTGGCCAGTTCCTGGTGGTGGCCAAACCTGCCTACCGGGATCCGCTTTACCGGGTCCAGTTTTTCCGCCACATCGGCCGGGAAAAGCCGGCTCCAGGCACCTTCTGTGGGGAACGGCCCGGGGGCAATGGCGTTGGAACGGATTCCGTATTTAGCCCATTCGGAAGCCAACGAACGGGTTAGGGCCAAAACCCCGGCTTTGGCGCAGGCCGAAGGAACAACGTAACCGGAACCGGTCCAGGCATAGGTTGTAACAATATTAAGAACGGTGCCCGGTTGTTTTTTTTCGATCCACTCCTTTCCTAAAGCCAGGGTACAGTTGTAGGTACCTTTTAATACGATATCGGTAATAATATCGAAGGCTTTCGGGCTCAGGCGTTCGGTAGGGCTTACAAAATTTCCGGCGGCATTGTTTACCAGCACATCCGGCAAGCCAAATTTTGTTTTTATAGTTTCCAGCAGGTTTTCGATCTCCTGGTATTTCCGCACATCGCAAGCCAGGGGAAGGATCTCTCCTTTGGTTTGTTCTGTCAATTCTTTGGCTGTTGCTTCCAGAACCTCTAATTTCCGGCTGGCTATAACCACCTTAGCGCCCAATTCCAGGAAATACTTAGCCATCGACTTTCCCAGGCCCGTTCCGCCGCCGGTTACTAAAATAACTTTACCCTTCAGGGCATTTTCCCGAAGCATGGGTTCCTGGTAATTCATAGCGGTTCTTTAAGTTTGAATCTTTTAAACGACAAAAAAATGGTCAGGAATTCTTTCTAAAAACCTGCCTAAGCGGCAAACTCCTGTATAAAGTTTTCCTGGATTTAAATTTCCTCCAGTATTAGCTTTCGTACAGGACCTTATAATATTCGTCGGCCATGCGATCGGAATTAAAAGCCGGGGTTACTTCCCGCATGGCAGTTTTCATGATCTGAAGCCAGCGCTTTTTATCCTGGTAATAAATTGGAATTATTTCATTTTCCAGAATATTCATCATGTTGTTGTAATCCTGGTCGTCCTGCACATTGTCCAGCAGGTTGTTATCGGTTATTGGGAAAAGGAAACTGTTTTCGCCGTGTCGGGCAAATTCCGGTATCCAGCCGTCCTGCACCGAAAAATTTATAGCTCCATTCATTGCCGCCGTCATGCCGCTGGTGCCGGAAGCTTCCCGCGGCCGCCGGGGCGTATTCAGCCACACATCGCCGCCCTTTTTCAAACTTTCCGATAATTCGATTTCATAACCGGTAAGCACCGCGAAATTCTTTCTCTGGTGAGATAGTTTAACCAGTTTATCGAACACTTCCACCGCCCCGAAATCGAAGGGATACGGTTTTCCGGCCCAGATCACCTGAATAGGCTGATTTTACGGCTGATAAGATCCAGGAACCGGGTAATATCGCGTAATAACAGGTCGGCCCGTTTATAAGCGGCAAACCGGCGGGCCCACACAATGGTGAGCACATTTTCATCGAAAATATTTCCGGTCTGGTTGGCTACAATATCCAGCAATTGCCGTTTTAATTCCCTTTTGCGATTTACCAGATCATAGTCATTATTATTCACCAGGGCCCGGCGCAGGCGCTTATCGGTCCAGAAAGGAACATTCTGGGCATTGGTTATGGCTTTTATTTCGCATACGCCTTCGTTTTCATACCACATTTGCCGCGAAACCTCCGTGTGTAATTTAGAGACGCCGTTCGCCATTTTAGACAGCCGCAGGCCTGCCAAGGTTACGGTTAAAAAACTGCCCGTGCATGCCGGATATTTCCCGGGCTACACTTAAAGGAATACCATCGAAATAACCAAGCCGGTTTAAAAATTCAATATCATGTTCTTCGTTGCCGGCTTTTTCGGGCGTATGGGTGGTAAAAACCATCCGCCGCTTTACTTCATTAATATTCCTTAAATTTTTATAAAGGTGAAACGCCAGCGGCAAAGCATGTCCTTCGTTCAAATGGTTTATTTCCGTTCCGCCCAGCATTTCTACTACTTTCGCCCCGCCAATGCCAAGCACTATGCTTTGCGCCGTCCGGGCAGATGTTTCCTTATCGTAAAGTTTATGCGTGATGGTGCGGGCCAAATGGTCGTTTTCTGGAATATCTGTAGTAAGAAAATAAATCGGGGCCGTACCGAATACTTCTGGTTTTAATACCAGGGCCCGTACCATAACCGGGTGGTTGTTAACATTAACTTCCACCATAATGCCGGTATCTTCCAGAAAGGTGTAAAATTTCTTTTGAAAATGCACCCGCATGGTAAGATCGTCGTTACGCAATTGGTCGTAATACCCGAATTTCCAGAGAATACCCACCCCGATCAGGTTCTGGCGCAGATCAAAGGCACTCCGCATGTGGGAGCCGGCCAGAAACCCCAGACCGCCGGAATAGGTTTTTAAAGCCTGGTGAATTCCAAATTCCATGCAAAAATACGCCACCCGTTTGCTATAAGCCGGATTTACACTATATGGATGGTACCAGTTTTTATATAAAGACATGTTGCTGTTTTTTTGCTGAAACAAATATTAAAATAAGGACCGGTTTGAATAAAGTCAAAGCCCGGCTGTTTTTGAACCGTACGTATTAATCTGCTTATTTACAGAAAAGCTACCGGAAAACAAAATGGTATCCAATTAGCGGAAAAACCGGAAAGGTGTTAACCGGTAAGCTTTATTGCGTAATTTTGATTTTTCTTAAATTCTTTCCATTGCAAAAAAAGATAAGTATACTTGGTTGCGGCTGGCTGGGATTACCCTTGGCCAAAGCTTTTATAAACGATAATTACCAGGTTTCCGGTTCAACCACCACGCCGGAAAAGATCCCGGTTCTGAAGAACTTTGAGATAATTCCCTTTTTATTAGACCTGGAGAACCTGGAGTTAAACAGCGCAAACGAAGCCTTTTTCCAAACGGAAACCCTGGTTATTAACGTTCCGCCCCGCCGAAATTCAGGCAATTCTTACGCCGCTCAGATCCGGAATCTGCAACCGGCACTTTTAAAAACGGAAGTTAAGCAGGTTATTTTTATTAGTTCTACCAGCGTTTATGCCAACGCCCCCGGCCCGGTTTCGGAAACCAGCGAATTGGAAAAGGAAAAAGCTAACGAATTGATTATGGCTGAAAGAATTATGGCAGCTCCGGAAAACACCTGGCAAACCACCATTATCCGGTTTGCCGGTTTATTTGGCCCGGGCCGGCAACCGGGAAGGTTTTTGGCCGGAAAAACCAATTTGCCGGACCCGGAAAGCCCTGTAAATTTAATTCACCTGGAAGATTGCATTGGCATTATTAAAGCGGTAGTAAACCAACAAAAATGGGGTGAAATTTTTAACGCCTGCGCCGATGCCCACCCCACCCGCAAAACATTTTACCAGGCCGCGGCCCGGAAATTAAATTTACCTGAACCTACTTTTATTGAAAACCAGGAAAGCGAACCGGTTACAAAACTGATCTCCAGCCAAAAATTAAAAAATTCGCTGCAGTATGCCTTTAAATTCCCGGACCCGCTGAAAGCACTGGAAACAGAAGCTCAAAACGGTATGCTTTTAACCTAAAAAACCCGAACCATGGCCAGTATAATTGCAATAATTGGGGGCGGAGCTGCCGGTTTTTTCGGAGCCGTTACGGCTGCTGCAGAAAATCCGGAGGCGCGGGTGATCTTATTTGAGAAAACCGGTAAATTACTATCAAAAGTCAGGGTTTCCGGAGGCGGACGGTGTAACGTAACGCACCATTGTTTTTCACCGGCCGAACTGATAAAGTTTTACCCGCGCGGAAGCAAACAGCTTAAAAAACCATTCCAGGAATTCGGCGCTGAAGATACCGTTGCCTGGTTTGAAAGCCGGAACGTAAAGCTTAAAACCGAAACTGACGGCCGTATGTTTCCCGTTACCGATTCTTCTGAAACCATTATTAATTGCCTGCTGCGGGAAGCCAATAAAACCGGGGTTGAAATTTTAACCCACACCGATATAACTGAAATTAAACCCCTGGGGCCAAACAACTTTGCTTTACGGACTTCCAAAGGGCAAACCTGGGAGGTTAACCAGGTGCTGGTAACCACGGGAGGCCAGAATAAGCCGGAGAACTACGAATGGCTTCAGGCATTAGGTCATAAAATAGAAAAACCGGTTCCTTCCCTTTTTACTTTCAATGTGCCGGGTTCCTATTTAAAAGAGTTGCCGGGCATTTCGGTGCCAAGAGCCAAAGTAAAAATTGCCGGCCAGAAACTGGAAAGCGAAGGTCCCTTACTCATAACTCACTGGGGATTTAGCGGACCGGCCATTTTACGTTTATCGGCCTGGGGGGCGCGGTTGCTGCATGAGCTGCAATACAAATTCAGCATTCATATAAACTGGGTTCCTGATTTTACCGAAGATACCTTACGCACCGAGCTGCTTTCATTTAAAACCCTTCACGCCAAAAAAATAATTGGAAGCAACCCGTTCTTTGGGCTGCCCCAACGCTTATGGAAGGTTTTTACCGAACAGGCTAACATTGATCCTGAATTAAGGTGGCTCGATATTTCGAACAAAAGCCTGAATAAACTCCTGGAAGTCCTTTTTAGGGGAAACTTTGAAGTAAGCGGAAAAACTACCTTTAAAGAAGAATTCGTGACCTGCGGTGGCATTGCCCTTTCAGATCTGGACCTGCAAACCATGGAAAGCCGCATAATACCGGGATTACATTTTGCCGGCGAAGTAATTGACGTAGACGGGATAACGGGCGGGTTTAACTTTCAGGCGGCCTGGACCACCGGCTACCTGGCCGGTAAGCACATGGCTGCGCTTAAGTAGGAAAACCGGTAATTAAAACAATTTAGGCGCTCTGGTAGTAAACACTCCAAATCAATTCCTAAACGCTATAAACCTAAAACTATGAGCGACCAAAAAGATATTGTGGGTGTTGTCCATCATTTGATCGAAAGATGCAAAGACGGATCTAAAGGTTTTTTTACAGCTTCCGAAGACGTAGACGATCCGCAATTAAAAACCATGTTCAAGCAATTTTCCGTGCAGCGCGATGGCATGATTACTGAACTGCAAAACGAACTGCACAAAATGGGTAAATCAGACAGCGAAAGCGGCTCTATTGAAGGCAAAATTCACCGCGCCTGGATCGATCTTTCATCGGCGCTGGCCAGCAAAGACCGGAAACGAATTCTGGAAGAATGCGAACGCGGCGAAGATTATGCTGTTGCCGCTTACAAAAAAGCTTTGGAAGCCGACCTGCCGGCCAACCTGCACCAGATTGTTGAACAGCAGTTCCAGCGGGTAAAGCAAGCGCATGACCAGGTTCGGGACCTTCGCGACCAGGCTAGAGCCCAGGCTTAAAAAAACGGTATGCTTTAAAAGAAAAAAACCGGCTGTTAACCAGCCGGTTTTTTTTTGACATAAGATTTTGCCTTTTAGAATGCCTATAAAAGCAAAGAAGCCAGACTTTTTTATCGTCCGGCTTCTTTAAATATTAAATTGCAATTAAACTTTCATCTAGGTATTTATACGCCAGGATCAAAGCAAGGTTTCAAACCGGTTAAAAATTACCAGCTTTTTTTCTTGCCGCCACCGCTAAAGCGGCCGCCGCCTTTTTTCATTTCATCGCGCCAGTTGCCCCCGCCGCTGCTGCTTCCGCCACTTCTGTCGCGGTCGCCGCCCCGGCTGCCTCTGTCGCCACCATCACGGCCACGGAAACCTCCGCCACCGCCGTCACGGTCTCTGTCGCGGAATCCACCGCCGCCAGATCTGCCTTCCCGACGGTCTCCGCCGCGGTCGCCAAATTCTTTCCGTTCCGACCTTTCAGAATTAGCTGCCGTAGCGTCCTTTTTCTGGGCTTTCTGGAAGGTAACCGGAATATCGTTAATAGAAACGCGGTCCATCTGGTCTAAAACTTCCTGGGCAAAAGCCACCGGAATTTCCACAAAGCTGAATTTATCGTACAAATCAATATCGCCGATTTTGTTGCCGGAATGCTGGTATTTTCGGTAATAGCTTCAATAATATCTTTCGGATGAACCCGGTCTTTTTTACCCATGGTAACGAACAAGCGGTTATAGCCTTCTCGCGGGCCTTTCATTTCTTCGGAAGCCGGGCTTGCGCTTTGGCTTCTTTCAGCATGCTCATTTTAAGCAAGGCCGCCGCAATTTCCAGAGAAGTAAAATCTTCGGTTAATAAGCGCTCTAATCCGGGCAATATGTTTTTCTAATTTGCCTTGTGGCAATAACTTCTTTAATCTGATCCAAAAATAAATTGGTTTTGCATTTCGGCTACATCTTCGGAACTAGGTACCGCTGCTAGTTTGATTTTGGCATTGGTAAAGCGCATGATATCTTTCAGCTTATAAATATCGCGGCCTGAAACAAAAGAGAAAGCTTTACCAGATTTACCAGCCCGGCCGGTACGGCCAATGCGGTGCACGTAAGCTTCTTCGTCTTGCGGCAGGTCGTAATTAAATACGGCTTCCACGTTCTTCCACGTCAATACCACGGGCGGCCACATCGGTAGCTACCAATATTTCCAGGGTGCCGGCTTTAGAATTTGGCCATCACGTTGGTGCGCTGGGTCTGGTTCATGTCGCCGTGCAAACCATCGGCAAAATAACCGCGGGCCTGCAGGTTAGCTACCAGTTCATCTACCATGCGCTTGGTATTACAGAACACAATCAGCGATTTCAGGTTATACATATCGATCAATCGCGAAAGCACTTCCATTTTCATGTTGTTGCGCACTTCGAAGTAGACCTGCTCAATGTTGGTAACGGTTAAGCTGCGTGGTGCACCACTTTTACAATCTGCGGATCGTGTCTGGTATTTCTTGGTCAGCTCCATGATCGGCTTGCTCATGGTAGCGGAGAAGAAGATAGTCTGGCGCTCTTCCGGTATTTTGGTCAGTACAAATTCAATGTCTTCCCGGAAACCCATGTCCAGCATTTCGTCGGCTTCGTCCAGGATGATTTTTTTAACGCGCATCAAGTTGCAGGGTGCCGCGCTCAATGTGGTCCATTACCCGGCCCGGGCGTACCAATTACAATTTGCACGCCTTGTTTTAAGGCGCGTAACTGGCGGTCGTAAGACTGGCCGCCATAAATAGGCACCACGCTGATATCGCGTTTTGTATTTTATTAACTTCTGATTTCTTCGGAAACCTGAATGGCTAATTCGCGGGTAGGGCATAGAATAAGCGCCTGCACGCTTCTGTCGTTTTCATCGATGCTTTCAATGGCCGGAATACCAAAGGCGGCGGTTTTACCGGTACCGGTCTGCGCCTGGCCAATAATGTCGCGGCCTTCCAAAATAACGGGATGGCTTCGGTTTGGATCGGAGATGCTTCTTCAAAACCCATATCGGCGATAGCCCGCTGCATTTCCGGGCTTAAGGGAAATTCTTCGAATTTAATTTTATTCATAAATAAAGATAAGTGGGAGGCTGGCTTTGATTTCTTTAATGGATCAGCTCTCAATAAGTTACAAAGATACGATAAAATATATAGGAACCGGTATCTAATTGGAAGGCTGCCGGTTAACGAATCAGATTAAGCTACAGCATATCAGGCAAATACTGCAAAAAGCGGTCATTGCTATATAGTCACAAATTTGAATACAATTCTAAAAACTGGCTCTAACCGTACTTTTACGGCTCAAAATTCTCCATTCACCATTTAAGCTAGAATTAATTATATATTTTCTTGAAGATGCCGTAAAAAACATTGTAAATTAGATAAATAATCATTGTTTTTAAACTTCCTCTGTAAAAAATACAATTGATTTGTTTTGGTTCAAATACGTATTATGTACTAGGCCAAGGTAAAACGAAAAAAAGAATTTAACAGGTGGTTATTTTAAAACTTTGAAGTAGAGGATTCAGCACCCGGTGAGGGAAACATAAACACTAAGTAACCGAAAACAAACTTATTAACTTATTTTATTCATTCTGTATGTTGCACTTATCCAGAATCACCAGAAATGGCAAAGAATTCAACCTGATGGCTTCAGGTGCTTTGGCTTTTAAAATGTATAATAAAATTTTAAAAGACCCGATTTTCGAAAACCAGAAGATCAAGAGTTACAGTATTCTGTGCGATGCCCTGGCTACCAGCCCGTTGTTTAAGGCAAATCCGGAAGTTAAATCGGTTTATTTTGCAATCGTTTCGGATCTGGATAAAGAAAGCAACAATGCCTTGTGCCTGAAAATGGCCGAGCAACGCCTGGATAACGGTTATGCCGTTTGCGAAGTAATTGCCATGTATTATAATGAGCGCTATTACCGCGCCGTTAAAAAAATGCGGGCCAGTTTTGATGAATTAATAGAATTGAATAAACCCGGCGTAAACCAAAGCCGCCCTTTACACTATACGGAGCAACAGAATTGCCTTCTGACTGAGTACTCCATTATGTTTGCTAAAATTTTATATAATATAACGCTGGAAGATTTTGCCCCAAATCGCGTTTTGAAGTTCGAAAATCAACACCACGAGGCCGTCTGATCGGGCTTCAATTCACACGCCTTTTGGCGTAAGTTATCCGGCTGGTCCTGAGTTGTTAAGCCAAAAGTGCTCTACAATTCAGGACCTTTTTTTTTAAATTGTTAATTGTTAATTGTTGATTGACTTTTTGGCCTTAAAACCATAACGTTCCTTTTAAACAAGTAAGGTTTAACTTTTTAGCTAATTAGGCATAGCATTTTACGAAGCAGCGTAGGGTTTAAACCCTGCGCTACTTTTGTTTTATTTTACCCGATTCAATGATTAAGCCATTCAAAACCTTTATCCATAAAACAATCAGCAATTAACAATCAGCAATTTTTTTGGTAACTTAGCTTTCTGTTCCGCACCTGAATTTCCGCCGAAAGAAAACGCTATGCCTGCTGTCTTAAAAGTCTATTCCTCTTCTGCCGGTTCCGGCAAAACCTATACGCTTACCAAAGAATACCTGAAGCTGGCGCTCCAAAGCCCCGACCCCTCCTACTACCGCACCATTCTGGCCATTACCTTCACCAACGATGCGGCCGCCGAAATGAAGGAACGCATTCTGCATGCGTTGCGCGGTTTCCAGGAAAACGGTATGGATTCGAAGGAAAAAAGTAAATCCGATGAATTGCTAAATTCCATTGCCAAAGAACTAAACGAAGAATACCCAGGCCATAATTTCACCACCGATTTGCTTCGCATTCGCGCCCGGGAAGTCTTCACACAGATCCTGTTCCATTACGCCGATTTCGCGGTGAGCACCATCGATAGTTTCGTGAATAAAGTGGTGCAGGCTTTTACCCGGGAGCTGAATATTCCTTTCAATTTTGAAGTGGACCTGGATGCGGCAACCTTACTAAATACAGCCGTAGCGATGCTGCTGGACCAGGTAAAAGACGGCGAAGGAAATTTGCTGGCGAATACTCTGGAACAGTACGCCGAAGAAAAAGCCTCCGAAGGAAAAAGCTGGAATAGCCTGCCAACGGAACTAGCGGAATTTGGCGTGAACCTGCTAAACGAACAGGTCTATGAAGCGGTGCTTTCTTTGCAGAAATTAAAGCTTGACGACTTCCGGAAAATTCGCGCTGAATTAATTAAAAAACAAAAAGCCATTGAAAACGAAATTCAGATAGTTGCCAAAGAAGGCGCCGATCTGATAAACAACGCCTGTATTCCGGCGGAAGCTTTTGCGAACGGTAAGCTTGGCATTCCGGCTTATTTTGAAGGCTTAGCCAAAGAAGTTGACCTGGAAAAACCGTATGCCAATGCGCACAAAACCTTCGCCGGCGGAAAGTTCTACAGCGGCAAAGCAACGGCATTAGACAAGGCGAATATCGATGGTATTTGTGGTGGCTTAACTGATTGTTATAACCGCATTGAAGCCATAAAAACGGAACGCAGCCAGGAATATTTGTTGATCAAAGAAATGATCCCGAACCTGTATAAGCTGAGCGTGCTGAACGAGCTGGAAAAGTGTATGCAGGAGATCAAGAAAGACAAAAACCTGGTGCACATTTCGGAGTTTAACAAGAAAATTACGGACATCGTTTTGCACGAACCCATTCCGTTTATTTATGAAAGGCTGGGCGAAAAATACCACCACATCCTAATTGACGAATTTCAGGATACGTCCGCGTTGCAATGGAACAACCTGCTGCCGCTCATCGACAACACCCTGGCCGGTGGGCATTTCAATTTAGTGGTGGGCGATGCCAAACAAGCCATTTACCGGTGGCGCGGCGGCGATCTGGAGCAGATCCTGCATTTGTACAAAGGCCAAACCCATAACCTCTACGAAAACCGTCGCAACGAAGAAATTTTATCGGAACGTTACCAGTCCGTAGACCATAGTTTGCGGCCGCAAAACCTGAATACCAATTACCGTTCCGATACCCAAATTATCAACTTCAATAACGAGCTTTTCCGGTTTATTGCCGACCATAAAGGCCGCGAATTTGAAACCCTGCAGGGCATTTACGACGACACGTTTCCGCAAATTGCGCCCGGCGGCAAAAACGAAAAAGGGGGTTTGGTGCAGGTAATTTTTACTTCCGACGAAGACCCGAATTTTGAGCTCGATCTGCAAACCGGCAACCGCACCGAAAGGCTTTTCGAAGGCTACGAACACGAACAGATCATCCCTTATTCCGAAAGCAATTTCGATATCACGCTGCAGCTGGTAAAGCAGGCATTGGCCGACGGTTATGCGCTGAAAGACATTGCGATTTTGAGCCGGAAGAATGCCAACAGCCGCGAAATTGCTACCTTTTTAAAGGAAAAAGGCTACGCCATTATTTCGTCGGATTCTCTTTCGTTGCAGAACGCCGAAGTGGTGAATTTGCTCATTGCGCTGTTCCGCATTTTCAACCGTCCGGACGATGGTTTGGCGCGCGCCGAAGCTTTGGGTTTGATCTATAAAATTGTAATAGAAGAACCCATAAACAGCCGCGTAACCGAAGAAATTGCCGCCGTGGCCGACGATGCCCGTTCCGAAATTTTCTTCAACAAAGTGCGGGCTCTGGGCTACGACCTGAAGGAAAAGGAAACCGGCAATTTAAGTTTGTACGAACTTACCGAAAAGCTCATCCGGATTATGGATCTGCTGGGTAAAAACAACGAGTGCGAATACCTGTTCCGCTTCCTGGACCTGGTAATGGAATACAGTCTGAACAATAGCAACAACCTGGCTAACTTTCTGCAATACTGGGACTTGCACAAGGAAAAACTGAGCATCAACACGCCCAAAGACCTCGACGCCATAACCATCACCAGCATCCACAAAGCCAAGGGTCTTGCCTACCCCGTGGTGATCGTGCCGTTTGCCGACTGGAGCGTGGTGCCGATGAACCGGTCGCTGCTCTGGGGCAAACTGACCGCCGAAAATACGCCCGCCGAAAAGCTCGACATTGCCGTGGTAGGAATGAGCAGTCGCCTGGAAAACACCCTGCTCAACGCCCAGTACCAAACCGAACTGGAACGTACCTTTATCGAGAACCTGAATATGCTGTATGTGGCCCTCACGCGCCCCGAGCACCGGCTTTACCTCATTGCCAGAAAACTCGATTTCACGAAGGAAGGCAATATGAAAAACATCAGCTATTTCCTGCACGCCTACCTCGTAAACAAAGGCCTTTGGGACCTCGCCAAAACCGTGTACACACTGGCCGAAGACACCGCGACTTTTTCGGGCAAAACCCCTAGCGTTTCCGGGCATTACAGCCTCGAACAACTGCACGCCACCGACTGGGAAAAACGCCTGAAACTAAAGCAGCACGCCAACAACATTTTCGACTTCGAAACGCAGCAGCAGCAACGCAAATGGAGCCGCCGTCTGCACTACGCCCTCTCCCGCCTCACGACAGCCGACGAACTGGAAACAGTACTAAATTCGCTCAAAAACCAGGGCATCATCAGTCGCCGGGAAATGTCGGAATTTACCGAACGCCTGCAAACCGTGGTGCAGCACCCCCAAATGCAGCATTACTTCAGCAACGACGTGGTTTTCGAAAACGAAAAAGAGATACTGGACGTGCGTACCCTCCGCTACAAACCAGACCGCATCGTTTTCGACCCGAAAAGCACCGCCGTTACCCTGATCGATTTTAAGCTGCCACCGGAAAAGAACGAATACATCGAAAACCTGAATTCCTACGCCCAGCTTTTCGCGGAACTACTGCATTCGGATATTACCTGCCTGCTATACTATTTCGAAGAAGAACGAGTGCACAAATGGAAGTTTGTTCCTGCAAAGGCTGGAGAGCAGATTGGTTTGGGGATTTAAAGGTGAATTAGAAATATATAATATTAAAATTTAATTTTTATGGCTCATAATTTTTCATCTGACAAGCCAGTAAATTCGGAAATCGAAGATAGATTTCAAAGATATAACTTCTCAAAAAGAATTGCTGAAACCATAAAGAATAGAGAAAATCCTGATGGAATTGTAATAGGCATTTATGGAGCTTGGGGTGAAGGCAAAACCTCCGTTCTTAATTTTATTGAAGAAGAATTAAAAACTATCAATTCAATCATTACTATTAAACTAAATCCTTGGAGATATAGTGATGAAGATAGTTTACTTAAGGGATTCTTTTTAAAAATAGCGCAATCTCTTGGCCACGAACTTGAAAATAAAAAGGAGAAATTTGGAAGTCTTATTTCAAAATATGGAGGTATTGCGAATGTATTTGGTTACAACATTACAGACATTGGTAAATCACTTGCTGAAGTTGACTTAGAAATACTTAAAAATAGAATTGACGAATTTTTAAATGAAAGTACAAGTAAATTAGTAATTTTTGTAGACGATATAGATCGCTTAGATAAACAAGAAATTTATTCCCTTTTTAGACTAGTTAAACTTACTGCTGACTTCTCTAAAACAACATATATTTTATCTTTTGATGAAACAATGGTGGCTTCAGCAATTGGAAGCAGATTTGGGGATGGTGATCAGAAATCAGGATTTAATTTCTTAGAAAAAATTATTCAAGTTCCCCTTAAACTACCACAAGCTCAACTTGACTCATTAAAAACTTATTGCTTTGAGCTTGTAGATAAAGCCTTAACTGAAAGTAATTTAGAAATATCAAAGGATGATGCACAAAGGTTCGTTTCAGAATTTACTAGTTCAATTTTATCAAGGCTTAAAACACCGAGACTTGCAGTGAGATATGGAAATTCTTTGTCATTTTCTCTCCCATTATTAAAGGGGGAAGTAAATCACGTTGATTTAATGCTTATTGAAGCCTTAAAAATATTTTATCCTAAACATTACGATTTTATAAAAGACAATTCTCATTACTTCATATCTTCTTATTCATCTTTTAATTCTTATGGCAATAGTGTAAACCTAAATAATAATAAAAGGAAAGAAGAGTTGAGTTCGTTTCTTGAAACCTTAGGAATTGGCTTATCTAACAATGAAAAAACCTCCATATTAGCGTTATTAAAAGAGTTATTTCCAACTCTAAAAGAAGCCTTTGATAATACAATTGAATATGAAGGGTATAAAAAATGGTATAAACACAAACGGATTGTATCACCAAATTATTTCAAGAGGTACTTTTCATTTGTCGTATTGAAAGGTGAAATTTCAGATAATTACTTTGATAACTTTAAGGATACTCTGCATAAATTATCTACAGAAGAAATTACTGATAAAATTCAGGAATTTATAAAGGAAAGCTCAGCTAGTACTTTCTTATACAAGATTAATAATTTGGAAGAGGATTTTACTTGGGAGGAATCAAAAAAAGTATCCCTTTCAATTGCATATATTGGAGAAATTTTCCCAGAAAATAATTCAATGTTCAGCTTTGGAATGAAGGGTGCTAAATCCCAAGCAGCAATTTTTATATATCAGTTACTAAAAAGGCACAATGATTATAACGAAAGATTTGAATTTGCTAAAAATTTAATGATTTCTCCTGTTCCAATTGATTTTGCCTATGAATTAAATAATTGGTTTAGAACAGGTGAATCTACAAATGAAAAGACTTTTAGTGATGAAGATTTTTTAGAACTTGGTCGGATTTTTAAAGAACGGGCTATAAATGAAGCTGGAGATATTCCTTTGTTCGACAAATTTCCAAACCAATTTAAATATATATTTAAAGTTTGGAAGGCGATAAATAAAGGTGAGTTAGAAAACTATTTAACTAAGATATTCAATTCTGACCCAAAAAGAATCCTTGATTTATTAAGGGCTATTACTCCAACTGCTCAAAGTACAAGTTACCCTGATCCTTATAAATCTAATTTTACTCAAGAGGATTATAATTTCTTAAAATCATTTATCAATGAGGAATATGTTCACAATATGATAATTGGTGAATTTTCACATATTTTAAATTTAGATTCAGTTAAATTTTTCAATTTCGAAAATTCACAAACAGATATAAATATTTTACGGCAGTTTGAACATTGGTACGATTTAGAAAAACAAGATACTTTAACTGCTGAATAATTATTAATCCTACCTTCATCCCAAATGCAAACCTTCCTCCACCAAACCGCGGCTGCTTTACTTCAGAAATACCCCGACAACATCAGCCAGCTTTGCGTGATCGTGCCCACGCGCCGGGCGGGATTGTATTTCAAAAATGCGCTGGCGCAACTTGCGCCGGGCGGAATGTGGAGCCCGGAAGTTTCGTCGATGGAGGATTTTGTGTGCAACCTGGCCAAAACCGAAATTGTGGAGCCCATCAGCCTGCAGCTCGAGCTTTATGACATCATCCAGGAATTCGACCAGAAACTCGATTTCGATCAGTACGTGAGCTGGGCCGGCACTTTGCTCGAAGATTTTAATCGCATCGACCAGAACCTGGTAGCCACCGACAAGCTTTTCGAATACCTTTCCGAAGCCAAAGCCCTGGAGCGCTGGGACCCGGAAGCGCTGGGCCAGCCCATTTCCGCCACCGTTGCCAATTACTTTAAGCTCTGGGACAACCTGGAAAAAACCTACCGGAAACTGCAGCAGAATTTACGCAGGAAAAAGCAAAGTTACCCCGGAATGGCTTTCCGCTATGTAGCCGAAAACGTTAGGGAAATTACCGAAAAAACTGCCTGCCACCGCTACATTTTCATTGGCCTGAATGCGCTGAGCCGGTCGGAAGAAAAGATCGTGCGTACCCTTTTGAGCCTCGATAAAGCCGACGTATTTTTCGATGCCGATGAGTATTATTTAGCCCCCGATTCGCCAAACCGAGCCGGGCATTTCCTGCGCAAATACCGCCAGAAATGGAGCCTGCCCGAATGGAATTTCAGCGGCAACGAACTTCTAACTGCCGAAAAAGAAATCAACGTGATCAGCGTGGCGAATGCCAGTATGCAGGGCCGCGTGGCCGGTCAGTTATTAGATGAAATTCGCAGCAAACAACCGAACGCCGAAGTAGCCATTGTACTGCCCGACGAAAATATGCTGCTGCCGGTGCTGCACGCCATCGGCGAAAACGTGCCCGATTACAACGTAACGATGGGGCTTACGCTCAAAGGCACGTCCCTATTCAACCTGGTCGATCTGCTTTTCGATGTGCATTTAACGGGCATTATTCAGCCGGGGCAAACGGGTTACGCGGTGCAGCATTACCATTACCTGGCCGTAAATAAACTGCTGAGCCACCCGTTCATCCGCCGCTACGAGCATTACCTCCACGAAAACCTAACAGAGCAGCCGGAATACGAAAACCTGATCCAGAATGTAGTAACCAAAATCCTGGAGGAAAACCGCATTTTACTTTCGGCGCAAACGTTAATTGAATTAGGCAAAGAACACCCGCTTTTCCAGTCGCTTTTCCGCCCCTGGAAAAACTGCGACGACATCATCGCGGCAATGTTCGAAATAATCGACCTGCTGAAAGACATTTACCGCTTTGAACTTATTAACCCGGTAGAAACCGAATACCTGTACCACCTTTTCACCATCGTAAAACGCCTTGATTCCATCTTCGACTGCCGCCAGCAAAAGATATCGGTGCGCAGCTTCAAGAAATTCCTGTACGAACAAATTGGTCAAACCCGCTTACCATTCGAAGGCGAACCGATTTCCGAAATTCAGGTGATGGGAATGCTCGAAACCCGCGCGCTGGATTTTGAAAACCTGATCCTTCTTTCGGTAAACGAAAAAACCTTGCCGGCACCAAAGAAACACTCTTCGCTGATGCCCTATGATGTGCTTCGCGAATTCGGATTACCTACCTATTCGGAACAGGAAAGTATTACTTCTTACCATTTTTACCGATTGCTGCAACGCGCCAAAACCGTGAGTTTGCTGTACGTGCAACCTTCCGACACCTTTGGCGCCGCCGAAAAAAGCCGTTTCATTTTGCAACTGGCCAACCATTTAGCGCCGCTTAACCCGAAGATAAAATACACGGAGCAAACCGGCATCGTTGTGCAAAATGAAAAGAAAAGCTACAACCACGACATCATCATTGAAAAAGACGAAGCCGTTTTAAACAAGCTGAAAGCGAACCTGAAAAAAGGTTTGTACCCGTCGCATCTGAATATGTGGGTGCGCTGCAATTTGCAGTACTATTTCACCAAAGTGGTCGGCCTTCGCGAAACGAACGAAATGGATGAGCAGATCGGTACCGACCAGTTCGGAAATATCGTGCATAAAGTGCTGGAAGATTTTTACCAGCCGTTTATGCTTGATGGCACGCCGGTTACAGTTTCCAAGCTGGAAGAAATGCTAGGGAATTTGACGGAAAAAGTAAATATAGAATTTAACCGGGGCCGTCTGGAGGCACTTCCGGAGCAGGGTATGAATTATCTGCTTAAGAAAGTAGCCTTTAAAATTTTGGAAAAATACCTGAAGTTAGAAATCGCATCCGGCACGTATCCGCTGAAAGTTTTGAAACTGGAACAATCGCTGGAAACGATTTTACAAGTTCCGGTTGGTGATGAATTGGTAGAAGTCAAACTGGCCGGTAAAGCCGACAGGATTGATAAAACTGGAAATAAAATTCGGGTGATCGATTATAAAACCGGCTTCGTAAGTCATACGGATCTGAAGCTTAAAACCGAAGACCTGGAAACGCATTTCCTTACCAACAAGAAATATGAAAAAGTGCGACAGCTTTGGCTTTACCGGTATTTAATGGAAAAAAGCCTGGCTGAAATTCCGATTATGGCCGCTGAAAACGGTATGGAATTGCCCGAAAAAACCGAGATCGAAGCCAGCATTTTATCTTTCCGGAATCTGGATAAAGGGCTTATGAAAGCCCAGCTTAATTTTACCGACGGAGGCTTTGAAACGACGGAAGAATTCCTGGCAGAATCGGAAAAATACCTGCATAAATTTATTCAGCAAATGCTTGATCCGAACGAATCAATAAGAAAAACCAACGACCTGGAAGTTTGCCAATATTGTCCTTACCGGGGAATTTGCGCGCGATAAATGGTATTAACTTTGGCAAAAAAAGTAAAGCTTCAGTAGCGTAAGGTTTAACCCCTACGCTACTGAAGCTTTAAAAATCTTATATCTTAAATCTTGTGTCTAAAATCCAAAACTAAGCTTTCGGAATTTTCAAAATCCAGCCTGGCTGAATTAAGTCCGGATTAGAGATCTGATCCCGGTTGGCTTCGTAGATTTTATTATATTTCATTGGGTCACCGTAAAATTGTTTCGCAATTTTAGAAAGCGAATCGCCTGATTTTACAGTATAAGTATCCATACCTGCCGCGGCTGGTTGTCCGGCTGCGCCCTGGTTAAAAAAGCCGCCGGTTGAATCATTAGCGGCACCAGTTTTTGGTTGTTCTACCGGTTTTTGTTCGCCTTTCTTTAAAAAATCAAATAATCCCATAGTTTTATTTCGGTTAAAGTATAAAGATGGTTCCAGGTAACTTTAAAATTATTCAATTTCCTGTTAATTAACCGCATACGCCAAATAGATGCATATTGTTGTTTAAAATGCTTTTCAGCCGGCTGGCATTTTTAAATAAACTAAAATGGCAGCTTCCCGTATCCTAACAAATTTCCAGCCTCAGTAAAATTACTGACGCTTTTAACCAAACAATTCTTTAAACTATGAAAGAAATGAATCTGAAAAACCTGTTTTTAGCCTTTTCTTTGCTGGCTCTTATTTTCACGTTAGGCTGTAATAAAAAGAACGAAGCCGGCAGTACCAGCAACCTTTACGGCTCCGACAGCAAACGGTGGACCACCGATAAAGAACGGAATGCCGGCGGCGATAAAGTAACCCAGACGGCCGAAGATAAAAACACCGTTTTGCAATTTTTCTCAAACGGAAACTTCTCTATGAATTCAAATCTGCAGACCATGTCGGGTACCTATCGTTACGACCAGTCCGGTAAATCGTTAATGTTAACGCCGAATGGTTCGCAAACTTCTATGTCTTTTGAAGTTACCAAACTAGACGACGATGAGCTTGACCTGAAAGCCCCGGATGGTTCTACCATGGAACTGGAAGCGGAGTAATTAATTTGGAAATTTGAAGATTTGGAGATTTGAAAATGCCTTGATTTCCAGTCTGAATTGAATTTGAGTCCGGTTTTGCTTTGGCAAGGCCGGACTTTTTTGTGCTCAAACCCTACCATTTTTACAAAGAAAATATTCGTGGCACTAAACTGGTTTCAAACTTGTTCCGAGGCAGATTTTCGCTTAATTTAAGGGTATGGAATGGTTATCTGTAGCGGCCGGAGCGTTGCCGGCAAGTGGGTTGGTTTATGTATTATTGAAGAGCCGGATTTCGGGGTTATCGCAGAAAACGCAGGCTACTGAAATGGCTTTGAATCTGGCGCAAACCCAGGTTGAAGAAAAGAAACAGGAAATTGCTAAACTGCAGGACCAGGTTAAATATGAAAACCGGCAGGTAATTACCCTGCATTCTGAACTCAGCAAAACCGAAACCGACCTGTACCATTTAAAGCAAAAGCTTTCGGAAAATAACGAAGAGTTAACCCACCTGCGCCAGACTTTTTTACAGCAATTTCATACCGTTTCCAACGAAGTACTGGTTACCAATTCCGAAAATTTCAAAAAAGCTTCCGCCGAAAATATTGAGCGCATTTTAGAACCGCTTAAAGAACGCATTAAAGAGTTCGAAGCCAAAGTTGAAACCACGTACGAAAAAAGCCTGGTAGAAAACACCACCCTGAAAGAACAAATAGCACAACTGGTAAATCTGAACCAGCAAATGAGTAAAGATGCCCTGAATTTAACGCAGGCTTTAAAAGGCGAACGCAAAACGCAGGGAAACTGGGGCGAATATTTATTGGAAAGTTTGCTGGAAAAATCGGGGCTGGAGCGCGATGTGCATTACCGCCGCGAAGATGTCCGTCGCAACGATGAACAAAAGATCTACCGCCCCGACGTAATTATTCTCCTTCCCGACGACAAACATTTGATGATCGATTCGAAGCTTTCGTTGGTGGCGTATGAGGCTTATTGCAGCTGCGAAGATGAATTGGGGCAACAGTTTCAGTTAAAGAATCATTTAAACTCTCTTCGAACCCATTATACGGATCTTGGCCGCAAAAATTACCAGCATTTACACGGTATCAACTCCCCTGATTTTGTGCTGATGTATATTCCTATTGAGCCGGCTTTTAACCTGGCCATGCAGCACGACCGCGAATTGTTCGTGGAAGCGCTGGACCGCAATATTGTTTTCGTAACCAATTCTACCTTATTGGCTACTTTACGAACGGTAGCCAGCGTTTGGAAACAGGAAAGCCAGAAGCGGAATGTACTGCGCATTGCCGAAGAAAGCGGCAAACTTTACGATAAATTCGTGGGTTTTGTAGACGATATGAAAGATATTGGCCTGAACCTGGACCGAAGTCAGCAAAAATACCAACTGGCCATGAATAAACTTTCTGAAGGCAATGGCAATCTGATAAAAAAAGCGGAACTGCTCAAAAAATTAGGGGCTAAAACCAGCAAATCTTTAGACTCAAATTTGCTAAAATCTTCTTTACCGGAATCTATCGAAAATTAATGTTAATAATATTTTGTCAAAACCGGATCGCTGAAAAGCAGTCCGGTTTTTTTGGTTTATAAGCATACATTTCCTTAAAAAAACTGTTTAAGCCGGTACATAAAACAGCAGGATAAATTAAGGTTTAGCCTGCCCGGAATTTGTATATTTGGTTTTAAGAACCCTATACTTCCCACTTATGAAAAAACTGATCTTTCCGGCAGTTGCCTTTTCTTTGTTTTTTTCCTGCCAATCTAAAGTGCCAACCGCTCCGGATGCGGCGGTAACTACTGCCACCCCGGTTCCTGCTGCCATTCCGCGCGATTACCCGGGAGAGGCCGCCCGCTTCCTACGCGAATATTCGGCCCAATACCAGAAGCTTTACACCGAAGCTTCGGAAGCAGAATGGGCATCTAACACCCGCATTGTTCCCGGCGACGATACCAATGCCAAACGCACCCAGGCTGCCAACGAAGCTATGGCCGCTTTTACCGGCAGCGAAGAAAATATAAAAATTACCCGCGAATTGTTGGAGACACGAAGAGAATCTGACGCAACTTCAGGTATAACAACTTGAAAGCCATTTTATTTCAGGCTGCCAATAATCCGCAAACGGTGCCGGAATTGGTTAACAAACGCATTAAAGCCGAGACCGAACAAACCGAAAAACTTTACGGCTACGATTACAAACTCAACGGCAAATCGGTAACCACAAACCAGCTCGATGATATTTTAAGAGAAGAAAAAAACCTTACCAAACGCTTACAAGCCTGGGAAACCAGCAAAGAAGTTGGTAAGGATTTAAAGGAAGGATTGATAAACTTGCGGGAACTCCGGAACAAAACGGTACAGGCCTTGGGCTACTCCGATTATTTTACCTACCAGGCTTCGGAATATGGCATGACCCGGCAGGAAATGATGGAACTGATGCGCGAAGATAAACCAGGAATTATTGCCGCTTTACCGGGAATTGCATACCTATGCCCGTTACGAACTGGCTAAAAAATACGGCGTAAAGCAGGTGCCGGATCAAATTGCCGGCGCACTGGTTGCCCAACCGTTGGGGCCAGGATTGGAGCAGCATGGTAGATGTAAAAGGGATTAATTTAGATGCCCAGCTAAAAACAGAAAGGCGCCGAATGGCAGGTGCAAACAAGCCGAACGCTTTTACCAGAGCTTGGGTTTCCCGGCATTGCCCGAAACCTTTTACGACCAAATCGAGATTTATACCCCGTGCCAGCCAGATGCCAAATACAAAAAAAATAACCATGCTTCGGCCTGGCACATGGATCTGGAAAACGATGTGCGCAGCTTGATGAGCGTAGAACCCAATGCCGAATGGTACGAAACCACCCACCACGAATTCGGCCATATTTATTATTACTTAACTTATACCAACCCGGATGTGCCGGTATTGCTGCGGGGCGGCGCTAACCGGGCTTACCACGAAGCTATGGGCAGTTTAATGGGATTGGCCGCCATGCAAAAACCTTTTCTGGCGCAGTCTGAAACTTAGTTGATGCCGAAAACCAAAACCGACGAAATGCAAACGCTTATTAAAAGAGGCTTTGAATTACGTGGTTTTTATTCCGTTTGCTTCAGGGGTGATGAGCGAATTTGAGCACGATCTTTACGCCAAAAACCTTTCGCCGGAGACTTTCAACAAACGCTGGTGGGAACTGGTATCGCAATACCAGGGCATTGCCCCACCAACCAACGCGGGGCCAGGAATACGCCGATGCCGCCTCCAAAACCCACATCAACGACGACCCGGCTCAATATTACGATTATGCCTTATCTTACGTTATCCTGTTCCAGCTGCACGATCATATTGCCAAAAATATCCTGAAGCAGGACCCGCACGCCACCAATTATTACGGCAACAAAGAAGTAGGTAAGTTCCTTAAAAGCATTATGTACCCGGGCGCAAGCGCCGACTGGCGGAAAATGCTGAAAGAAAAAACCGGCGAGGATTTAAGCGCCCGGGCCATGGTTGAATATTTTATGCCGTTAATGAAATACCTGAAAGACCAGAATAAAGGCCGGAAATACACCATCTAAAACGGTAGGGTTTCAGCCTAAAATTTAGTGCCAGATAAAAAAAGAAAGCCGGACAAAAAGCCGGCTTTCTTTTTTCTTACTATACAAGGTCTTTAAAATTACGGGATTACGGGCTTAAACTTCAAACTAAATCCTTTAATAATTAGCTTCAACTGCTGGCAGGTCAATTAAAATAAAGGAAGAGGTTTTAGCGGCTTTAATTTTGATCATATCCACGTTTTCCAGGCGCAATTGGTCGTTTTTGGTTACTTCCTGGCCATTAACAAATAATAGTCCTTCCGTTAAATAAATAAGGGTTTTCCGAATGTCGAAGGTCTTAAAATCGATCTCTTTGTCTTCCTGGAGGTTGGCATAATAAATCGTAGAATTTGAATTCATGTAGATCACATCTTCCAGCACTTTCTGGCCGGTTGCCAGCGGTATCAGTTCGTTGGTTGCATCCAGGAATTCTATTTTCTTCTGTTCGTATGAAGGTTGAAGCCCTTTGCGGTTGGGTAAAAACCAAAGCTGGTATAAATGTACTTCTTCATCGGCATCGTTCCGTTCGCTATGGGTAAGGCCGGTTCCGGCAGTCATCCGCTGCACTTCTCCGGCCTTTATGGTTTTCTCATTTCCCATGCTGTCTTCATGCGAAATCTCTCCCTTCAACACGATGGTAATAATTTCCATATCCGAATGCGGGTGCATCGGGAAGCCTGATTTACCGGAAATGGTATCGTCGTTAAAAACCCGTAATGGTCCGTATTGGATGTTGTTAGGATCGTAATAATCGGCGAAGGAAAAAAGGAAATAAGATTTTAACCAGCCTTGCGTAGATAAGTGCCGTTCAGAAGATTTGATGAGTTCAACCATGAGTTATCGTTTTAGTTTTGCTGTTTTTTTAAGCAATGAAACTTAAAATAGTGCTTATTACGGAATAACTGCCGGTAAGTTAAAAGGCCTGATCTTTCCGGATCAGGCCTTTCGAAAATTAAATCTTTACCTTAAAAAAAATTAAATAGCTTTCTTCATTTTCATTACTTCATGCTGCAGGTCCAGCACAATAGAAGAAAGTTTGCTAAGCGAAATATCCGCCATCGGGAAAGAGCTGCTGATAAAGGCTTTCGCTTCCCAAATCTCTAAAATATCGTTAACCGGCAATTCATAAGGCGGATAGATCGGGTTATCGGAATGCAGCATCATAATGGCCGAAGATTGGATCTTGTTGAACAGGCGCTTGAATACAATTCCTTCCCGCTGGCTAAGAAGAATGCAGGGAGTTCCATCTTTAATAGAATTCCAGTCTTCAATAAACCGGCCTACTACCACGGTACCACTTACCAGGGGCAGCATGGAATCGCCGGCAATTTCAAAGGCCCGGTAGGTGCCGGAACCACTCAGCATCGGCAACCGGAACTTTGGCAGCTCTTCCATAAATTCCGGATCGGCGTAACCATTCAGGTAACCGGCGCTGGCGCGTTGAGGAACCAGTTCTATGTTTTCGTTATTATCCTGGTCTACGGTAATGGCTAAAACCCGCAGTTTGCCTTCCTTATTGTTAGCTTCCTGCGGCACCAGGCGCATTTCGTTCGAATGGTCTTCGGTAATTAAGGAGTCCAGGGAAATATCAAAAAGGCGGGCAATGCTCACCAATGTGGTTAATTTAGGCTCTGCCCGGCCTTCTTCGTAAGCCCCGATCAGCGACCTTTTTATATTCAATTTTTCCGCCAGCTGCGCCTGCGTAATGCCTAACCGCTTGCGCAAACTTTTAATATTCGTGTTCAACATACTCCAACAAAATTAGTAACTCCTGATAACCAATACTTAAAATAGGTTTTATGGTTATAAAAATACTATAAATCTCTTAATTATACTAATTCATTTAGCAAATATTTCATAATATTTCTGGGTTTTCGCAAAAAAAAGGCAGCTAAATCAGCTGCCTTTTATATTTTTAATTCTGGCACTTAAACCAGCATCCGGATCGGGTCTTCCAGCAGGTTTTTAAAGGTTTGAAGGAAAGCAGATCCAACGGCCCCGTCCACTACTCTATGATCGCAGCTTAAGGTAACCTTCATTACGTTGCCTATTCTGATCTCTCCGTTTCGTACTACCGGCGTTTGTTTAATGGCACCTACCGCCATGATACAGGCATCCGGCGGGTTAATAATAGCCGTGAATTCTTCAATGCCGAACATGCCCAGGTTGGAAATGGTAAAAGTGTTGCCTTCCCAATCGCTTGGCTGCAGTTTCTTTGATTTGGCTTTGGCTCCCAGGTCTTTCACTTCCCCGGCAATCTGCGACATTGTTTTTACATCGGCGTTACGCACTACCGGTACCAGCAAACCTTCTTCTACCGCTACTGCCACGCCAATATTTATCTGCTTATTTAAACGGATCTTATCGCCCAGCCAGCTTGAATTCACGTAAGGGTGTTGTTTTAAAGCGGCCGCTGAAGCCTTTATCACCATATCGTTAAAGGATATTTTTACCGGCGAAATTTCGTTCAGGCTGTTGCGGGCCGCTACGGCTTTATCCATGTCTATTTCCATGGTAAGGTAGAAATGCGGCGCCCCGAATTTACTTTCGGCTAAGCGTTTGGCAATTATCTTGCGCATCTGGCTAACCGGAATTTCTTCCGGCAATGCTTCAGGCAACTTGGCAGCAACCTGCTGTCCGCCTGTAGTTGCCTTAGCCGGAGCGGCTTCGGCAGCTTTTGGCTGAAATTTCTCTACATCGCGGAGTACTATGCGGCCATTATCGCCGGACCCTTTTATTTCCGATAAATTGAAGCCTTTTTCCTGGGCAACTCTTTTAGCCAGCGGCGAAGCTTTTACGCGGCCGCCTTCGGTGGTACTGCTGGTCTGGGGCTGGGTTTTGCCGGCCGGAACCGATACATTCTGCGCAGATTGATTTTGAGCGCCTTTTTGTTCTTTATCGTCGGTTAAAGCATTCTCTACTTCACTTTCGCTTTTGGTGGTGGCTTTTTCTGTTGATTTTTCCGGGGCTTTTTCGGCAGGTTTTTCAGAAGTTTTTTCCGCTTTTGCGCCACCGCTACCGCCTTTTAATAATTGCTGGTAATCAGCACCTTCTTCGCCAATAATTGCCAGAATGCTGTCTACCGGAGCAGCCTGACCGGCTTCCACGCCAATATAAAGCAGGGTGCCATCTTCGTAATTCTCCAGGTCCATGGTGGCTTTGTCGGTCTGCACTTCGGCCAGCACATCGCCGGATTTTACTTTATCGCCAACCTTTTTGTTCCAGGTTTCTATCACGCCTTCCGTCATGGTGTCGCTCATTTTCGGCATCCGGATCACGGTAGCTTTTACATCGGAAGCCGTAGCACTTTCGGTTTCTTTATCCGTACTTTCTTCATCCGCTTCTGCTTCTTCAGCTTGCTTATTTTTCTCCGGCGCTTTTTCTGCTTTCGGTTGGGTGGTTTGTTCTTCTTTTGCGGGAGCGGCTTCGCCTCCTCCGGCTTCTTCCAGCAAACCGGAAATATCTTCGTCCTTTTTTCCTACAATAGCCAGCACCCCGTCAACCGGAACCGATTCGCCATCTTTCGGACCAATATAAAGCAATGTACCATCTTCGTAGTTTTCCAGTTCCATGGTGGCTTTATCGGTTTGCACCTCCGCCAGAATATCGCCGGATTTAACGGTATCGCCCACTTTTTTCAGCCACGAAGCAATAACCCCTTCGGTCATGGTATCGCTCATTTTGGGCATTCTTATAATTTCGGCCATATATTTTAATCAGATAGATCGCTGTTAATTCGCCCAAAAATAGGGCGAAAATTAGTTTATTCAAACTATAACCCCGCATTTGTTCAGGATTACAGTTTGCAAGCTTCCGGAATCAATTTTTCACCTTTAAAAATAGATAAAGAATCGATAAACCTAACTGCATTTCATAAATTACGCTTCCTTTATATGTTCCAGATTCAGAAATTCGGCGACCCGGAAAAAGCTGCCCGTGTAGTGCAGTTTATACAGGCCCAGGTTTTTGTGTTCGAAAATATCCATGTACTTTAAAGGATAGTTTAAGAGCAGGCAAAGGAAAATCCGCATGGCCCGACCGTGCATGCAGATCAGCACGGTTTCTTCTTCGGGGCGGCTGGTAAGTAATTCCAGGAAAGGCTTTTGTTTGCTGAGGATATCTTCCGGGCTTTCGCCCCCGGCAATGGGCAAATGGGTTTTGCCTTCGCGCCAGGCCTGCAGCATGTCGTGGTAATACTGATCTTCTTCCAGGGTAATTTTGGTGCCTTCGCGGGTTCCCCAGTTAATTTCATTCAGAGCGGCATGGGCTTCAAAAGGAATTCCAAGCTTTATAAAACCGCTTACCGATTCCTGCGAACGTTTTAAAGCCGAAGTATAGATCTTATCGAATGGGATATCTTTGTAATGCCGGTAAAATTTTTCGGCCTGCGACCGGCCCGTTAAGTTGAGCGAAGAATCGATACCGCTGCCCTGCACAATATTCTGCAGGTTGTAATCGGTCTGGCCGTGGCGGATCAGGTAAACTTTTTTGATACTCAATTTTCCTCTACATTTGTTTCCGGTACAATATTACGGCTTTTATAGCCCCACCGCATGCAAAAACAGGAAATTACCGTCGAAAAATTAAACAGCTGGCGCCACAATACCATGGTGGAGCATTTAGGCATTGAAATTACGGAAGTTGGCCCTGATTTTTTATGCGGCAAAATGCCCGTTGATCACAGAACGCACCAACCCATGGGCCTGTTACACGGCGGCGCTTCGGTGGCCCTGGCCGAAACCTTAGGAAGCATTGCCGCCACGCTGCAGGTTGATCAGAGCAAATATGCCTGTGTAGGCCTGGAAATTAATGCCAACCATATAAAAGGGGTTCGGTCCGGTTATGTTTTTGGCAAAGCTACGGCGCAGCACCTGGGCCGCACCACCCAGGTCTGGGAAATTCGGATCACAACCGAAACCGGCGATCTGGTTTGTATAAGCCGAATTACTATGGCCGTAATAGAAAAGAAATAACCGGTTTTGAAGACCTTTACCCTACCCTTTTTAACAGCTTATTCCGCTCCGGAGGTTTTAACCGCCCTTTTACAAACAGCCGTTGCCGGTAAGTTTTCCCTGGCTGCCTGGCGCCTGCCCGATCAGGATACTTTCCGGATCTGTATTTCCCGGAAGCCGGTAGCAATAAAAGAAAATTTTCCGCTGGAAACTGCTGCTCCCGGATTTATTATTCATCCCTTTGAAGTTACAAACCAGAACCAGCCCTATTTTTTGCCGGCAGAATTATTATTTTCGGGTAAGCTTAACCGGGAATAAAATTGCCGAAACTCTGGAGATTTCCGGCCCGGAACTAAATGCCTTTTTTACCCAACTGGAATTTGCCCTGGAAAATCCTGGCACCACTCCGAATTGGTATTTTGATCCGACAGAAAACAAACAAGCCTCCCGTACCGACTTTGAGAACCTGGTAAAAAACGGTATCGAATTCCTGCAAAAAACCGGCGCGGAAAAGATCGTCCCCACCCGGTGCGCTCATAGCGAATTGCTTCCTCATTTTTCGCCGGTTACCGGGTTCCTGAATTTAATGCAGCGCTATCCTAAAGCCTTTGTTTCGTTGGTAACTACCCCGGAAACCGGTACCTGGCTGGGGGCTTCTCCGGAGATCCTGGTAGCCAGAAATAAGGAAAACATGTTCCGGACCATGGCCCTGGCCGGCACCCAAAAACTGGCTTCCGGTTTAGACCCGGCCGATGCCATCTGGCGGCAAAAAGAGATTGAAGAGCAAAGCATGGTAATGCGTTACATTATCAGTTGCTTTAAAAAAATAAGGTTTCGCGAATACGTAGAAACTGGTCCTAGAACCGTTGTTGCCGGAAATTTATTGCACCTGCGGTCCGACTTTTGCGTGGATCTTAATGAGCAGGATTTCCCCAACCTTACTTCCGAAATGCTGCATTTGCTTCACCCTACTTCGGCGGTTTGCGGGCAGCCCAAAGAACTGGCTTTGCAGTTTTTAAATGCGCAGGAAAAGTATGACCGCCGGTATTACAGCGGTTATTTAGGTCCGGTAAACATAGATCAGGAAACGGCAATTTTTGTAAACCTGCGCTGCCTGGAATTACGCCAGACCGAAGCCATTCTATACGCCGGCGCCGGGGTTACCGTTAATTCCGATCCCAGCAAAGAATGGATTGAAACCGAAATGAAAATGCAAACGGTTTCTGCGGCTTTACAATTTTATTCCCAACCCGATGATACTGCAACCGGTTACTGATATTGCGGAAATTTGTGCCCGCCTGGGGTTAAAGAACGTGGTGCTTTCGCCGGGTTCCCGGTGCGCTCCGCTAACGCTGGCTTTTTCCCGGCACCCGCAAATGCAGGTTAAAACGGTTTCCGATGAGCGGGCAGCAGCTTTTACCGGTTTGGGCATGGCGCAGGTTTCTGGCAAAGCCTCCGTTTTGGTTTGTACTTCCGGCACGGCGGCTTACAATTATGCCCCGGCCGTGGCCGAAGCGTTTTACCAGCAAATTCCGCTGCTGGTATTAACCGCCGACCGGCCAACCGAATGGGTAGATCAGCAGGATGGACAAACCATAAGGCAAACCAATATTTACCAGAATCACATTAAGCAAAGTTTTAATTTTCCGGCCGATTTTAACCATCCGGACGCGGTTTGGTATGCGCATCGCATGGTTTCCGAAGCCATAAATTTAGCTCATGCTTTTCCGGCCGGACCGGTGCATATTAACCTGCCTTTACGGGAGCCTTTTTACCCGGACCCGGCAGAAGTTTTTAGTTTCTCCCGGGATCTGAAAATTATTCAGGAAATTGAAAATAATTTTTACCTGAATGAGGACCAGTTAATTCAGATCCGACAGGATTTACAGCAGTTTAACCGGATTTTAGTTGTAGCCGGCCAACAAATGCCTGATCCGGAATTACAGGAGGTGGTTCGCACTTTTTGCGCTCAAAACCATAGCGTTCTGGTTAGCGATGTAATAGCCAATTTTAGTTTGAAAGATGCTATTACCCATCAGGATATTTTTCTAAGCGCTAAAAATCCCAGCACCCCGATCCTGAAACCGGACCTGCTGATAACTTTCGGAAAATCCGTCATTTCCAAGAACCTGAAATTATTCCTGCGTAAAACCGAAAACCTGACCCACTGGCACGTGCAGCCGGCCGGGCAGGTGGCTGATACCTTTCAGCGTTTAACCAGGATAATTCGATGTTTTCCGCTTCATTTTTTTAGCGGCTTTAAAAAAACCTCAAATAATAATCCGAACACTTCCTGGAAAGAAAACTGGCAGAAAGAAAACCTCCGGGCTTCAAAATACCTGGACCAATTTTTTCGGGAAAGACCTTTTAATGAATTCACTGCCTACCGCGAAACTTTGAGATTATTACCGGCTAACAGCATTTTGCACGTAGCCAACAGCATGGCTGTCAGGTATGTGAATTTGTTGGGTATTCCGGCCGCAAAAAATATCACCGTAATTGCTAACCGGGGTACCAGCGGCATAGATGGCTCTACCAGTACCGCCGTGGGCAATGCATGGGAAAGCCGGAAACCGGTTTTTTTGTTTACCGGCGACCTGGCTTTTTTTTACGACCGGAACGGTTTATGGCACAATTACCTGCCGGAAAACCTGAAGATCGTGGTATTTAATAACCAGGGCGGCGGTATTTTCCGGCTGATAGATGGTCCTGGCAATGTGCCGGAACTGGATGAATATTTTGAAACCCGGCAGGTGCTTCAGGCTGAAAATACGGCCCGCGATTTTGGCTTAACCTATTTCCAGGCCCCCAATGAACCAGAATTATTAAAACAGTTGCCGGATTTTTATAACCATAAAGGAGCCGCCCTGCTGGAGATCTTTACCGAAAACCTGGCCAACGCGGCCGTTTTCAAAGCTTTCAAAAATAGCTTCGAAACGAATTGACCTGGTTCAAGGGGTAACAGGTAAATTTACCTTCCTGAGGCTCGACCGGAAATAGCCTAAATTTCCCAGTTTCAGCACCTTTACCTTTTAAAAACCCACCTTCACCAAAAACCAGGGAGGTAACTCCGTACTTTTCCCCATTTAACTGCGTACTTAATTAACAGAAAACCAGGTGTTAAACTTAAATTTTACTGTTATGCAGCTAACAAACGACATAGACCGGTGGTCCGAAAAACATCATCCTTACGTGTTAGAATACCTTCGTATCGCGTTAGGGCTTTTTATTTTTGTAAAGGGTATCATGTTCATCCAGAATACTGGCGAATTACAGACCTTGATTGGTTCCAGTGAATTTCCGTGGCCGGCCATGGCTATGGCGCACCTGGTTGCTTTCACGCACATTGCCGGGGGAGCCATGGTAGCCCTGGGCCTGAAGACACGGTTTGCCTGCCTGGTGCAGATCCCAATTCTGTTAGGCGCTGTTTTCCTGACCAGCTTTGGCAAAGGGCTTTATGCCGAAAATTATAACCTGATCCAGGCCATTATTACCCTCTTGCTGCTTTGCTTTTATGCATTTTACGGCTCCGGAAGGCTGTCTTTAGACCATCGGTTAAAAGATAATACCCACGACATGTTGTACTAACAAACCAACCTTCTCTCACAGCCCGGTAACCCACCGGGCTTTTTTTTTCCTTTTATGGCAGCAATGCATTTAAAATTCCAGAAATGCTTACTTTTGAATTAAAATGATTTCGGCTTGAAACAGTAACGTAGAGCCGATAAACCTTACCTTAATTCAGAAATGGAAAAAAGCAAATATCATTGGGAACCTATTAAAGAATATCAGGAGATCCTTTTCTCTTTTTGCGAAGGCGTAGCTAAGATCAGCATTAACCGGCCGGAAGTGCATAATGCCTTTACCCCAAAAACCGTAGCCGAAATGATCGATGCTATGGAAATTGCGCGGCAGAAACCGGAGATCGGGGCCATTATTTTAACCGGCGAAGGCGGCAAAGCATTCTGCAGCGGCGGCGACCAAAGCGTTCGGGGCCACGGCGGTTACATTGGCGAAGATACCGTGCCGCGGCTAAATGTACTGGACCTGCAAATGCAGATCCGCCGGATTCCGAAACCAATTATAGCCATGGTGGCAGGCTGGGCCATTGGCGGCGGCCACGTGCTGCACGTGGTTTGCGATCTTACCATTGCCGCCGAAAATGCCCGCTTCGGGCAGACCGGCCCGAACGTAGGTTCTTTCGATGGCGGTTTTGGCGCTTCTTATTTAGCCCGGATCGTAGGCCAGAAAAAAGCCCGGGAGATCTGGTACCTGTGCGACCAATACGATGCCCAGGAGGCTTTGGAAATGGGATTGGTAAATAAAGTAGTGCCCCTGGTAAATCTGGAAGAAGTTACCATGAGCTGGTGCCGGAAAATTTTAGAAAAAAGCCCCCTGGCGCTGCGCATGCTCAAAGCCTCTTTTAATGCCGAACTGGATGGTCAGGCTGGAATTCAGCAATTGGCCGGCGATGCTACTTTGCTTTATTATTTATCAGAAGAAGCCAAAGAAGGTAAAAACGCCTTCCTGGAAAAACGCAAACCAGATTTTTCTAAGTACCCTAAATTCCCTTAGTTTGGTTGTTGGTTGCTGGTTGTTAGTTGTTGGGATCAATAAAGATTCATTAACAATTTAAACGTAATGTTATTCGAAAAAAGCAGCAGAGGTTAGTCTGGCTGCTTTTTTTATTTTCAGGAAAATATTAAACAGTCGTAACTTTACCGGTTAAAATTTGTACCAACAACCAACAACCAACAACCAACAACCAACAACCAACAACCAACAACCAACAACCAACAACCAACAACCAACAACCAACAACCAACAACCAAACATGCAAAGCCTGCTGCTGAACGGAAAAGTTTTTTACTACGATGAAATTGCCGCTTACTCTTTCCGCAACAGTATAGCCATTAACGGGTACGAAGCAAAAGTGCTGGAAATCTGCCGCGATTGGCTCAATGGGGTGCAGGAATTTGCCATCCAGACCTCCGGTTCTACCGGTGCGCCCAAAGTAATTACGCTAACCCGGCAGCAACTTGAAGCCAGCGCAAAAGCAACCATCCAGGCTTTAAATGTCCAGAAAAACGACCGGGTGCTGATCTGTCTTAATACCGAAACCATAGGGGGCCTGATGCTGCTGGTTCGGGGCTTTCTGGCAGAAATGCAGATAAGTATTATAGAGCCCACCGCCAACCCCTTAATGGTATTACCCGCCGAAACTGCATTCGATTATGCTTCTTTTGTGCCAATGCAAATGCACGAAATGTTGCTTTTTTCGCCGGAAACCATACCGTTTTTTAACCAGATGAAAGCGATCTTAGTGGGGGGAGCGCCGGTTTCCGTTAACCTTCTGAACCAGATCAAATCGCTGACGGTGCCGGTTTATCATACTTATGGCATGACAGAAACGGCATCGCACGTTGCTTTACGCCTGCTGAATACCGCGAAAGCATCTGCTTTTTTTAAGGTTCTACCCGGAATAAAAATTTCTGCGGACGAAAGAGGTTGCCTCATAATTCAGGGCGAAGTAACAAACCAGGAAAAAATAATTACCAACGATCTGGTTTCCATTATTGATAAAGAAACCTTCGAATGGCTGGGCCGCGCCGATTTTGTGATTAATTCCGGGGGAGTAAAAGTACAGGCTGAAAAAGTAGAAGCAACTATGGAACTGGCTTTAGCGCAAATGGGCCTGAACCTGAATAGTTTTATAGCTACCCTTCCCGATGAGAAATTAGGCCAGAAAGTAGTAGCAGTAATAGAATGTAATTTCCTGGATCAGGTCCGGGAAAAGCAGCTTCAGGAAAAACTGGCTTCCCTCCTCACCCGTTACGAAATGCCGAAATTATTTCTATACCTCCCCGAATTCAGGAAAACCGTTTCCGGAAAATTAGACCGCCAGCAATCGGTAAAACTTGCCTTAGCCTATAGCCGTAAGGGCCGGTTCTAAAAAGAAAAGCTGACTTTCAAATTATCCTTTACTTTTAAAGTTCTCCTTTTAAAGTATAAGACAAAGTTAATTTTTAATGAGTTTTATCTTCGTCCGGATCCGGGCAAAGTATTGCCCAACGGTATCATTTTCGGGCAAAAAAGTCGGAAATGGCTTAAGGCTTTGTTTAATAAATTGCAAATCGCTTCATTTGTAATAGTTAACTGTATTTTAGTACCTAACTTACAATATGAAGATCACTAAAAATTCTGCTTCCGCGCTCCTGATAGCGGCCATGCTTTTGGCTGGTTGCAACAAATCAGCTACGCCAACCACAACCGCCTCCGATGCGCTGGCATCTGCGCCCAATACGGCCGATCGGGCTAAACTAAATCCGGCTGAAGCCTTAAAACCGGTAGATAATTTTGAATACATTGCCGACCAGTTTGCTGATCTGCGCGTGTTGCGTTACCAGGTTCCCGGTTTTGAGCAACTTGATCCGCAACAGAAAGAAATGCTGTATTATTTATACGAAGCAGCGCTTTCCGGCCGCGATATTATTTACGACCAGAATTTCAAGCACAACCTGCGCATTCGCCGGACCCTGGATGCCATTGTGGAAAATTACAGCGGCGACCGCAACAGCCCGGAATTCCAGAAGTTCATGACTTACACCAAAAGGGTTTGGTTCTCTAACGGCATTCACCATCACTATTCCACCAACAAGTTTTTACCGGAATTCTCCCAGGCTTATTTTGTCGAGCTGGTTAAAAACTCCCCAAATGCTAAATTTCCGCTGAACACCAACGAAACCAAAGACCAGCTGGTTAAAAACCTGACACCCTTTATGTTCGATCCGAAAGTTGCGGCAAAACGGGTAAACCAGGCTTCCGGTCAGGATCTGATCGCCACTTCGGCAAACAATTTTTATGAAGGTGTAACGCAGAAGGAAGTGGAAGCTTTTTATGCGAAAAAAGAAAATAAAAACGACCCAACACCAGTTTCGCATGGCCTTAATTCCAAGCTGGTAAAAGAAGGCGGCGTGGTAAAAGAAAAGGTTTGGAAAGTAGGCGGCATGTACGATGCTTCCATAACTAAAATTGTTGGCTGGCTGGAAAAAGCCCAGGCCGTAGCAACCGATCCGGCCCAGAAAAAATCGCTGAGCCTGCTTATTCAATACTACAAAACCGGCGACCTGAAAACCTGGGACGATTACAACATTGCCTGGGTAAATGATGTAACTTCCCCTATCGATGTGGTGAACGGTTTTATAGAGGTTTACGGCGATCCGCTGGGCATGCGCGCTTCTTACGAATCGGTAGTTTCTTTCAAAGACATGGAAGCTACCAAACGGATAAAAGCAATCGGCGACCAGGCCCAATGGTTCGAAGACAATTCTACCCTGCTGCCGGAACATAAAAAGAAGAACGTAACAGGCATTACCGCCAAAGTTATTACCGCCGTGGTAGAAGCCGGCGATGCTGCTCCAACCACCCCGATCGGGATAAACCTGCCAAACGCCAACTGGATCCGGAAAGATCACGGTTCCAAATCGGTAAACCTGGGCAACATTGTGAACGCTTACAACAAGGCCGCCACCAAAGGCAGCGCCCTGAATGAGTTTGCCTGGAGCCCCGAAGAAATTGAGCGTTCCAAGAAATACAGCAGCCTGGCCGGCGACCTGCACACCGATATGCACGAAGTAATCGGGCATGCTTCCGGACAAATAAATGCCGGCGTAGGAACGCCAAAGCAAACCCTGAAAAGCTACGCCTCTACCATTGAAGAAGGCCGCGCCGACCTGGTTGCTTTGTACTACGTAATGGACCCGAAACTTATTGAGATCGGGGTTATGCCGAACCTGGAAGTGGGCAAAGCCGAATACGACGGTTACATCCGCAACGGAATGATGACGCAGCTTTCGCGCTTAGCTCCCGGCGAAGATGTAGAGGAAGCGCACATGCGTAACCGCCAGATGGTAGCTCAGTGGGCCTACGAAATGGGTAAAAAAGAAAACGTGATCGAAAAGAAAACCCGCGATGGCAAAACTTATTTTGTGATCAACGATTACAATAAACTACGCGGCATCTTTGGCCAGCAGTTACGTGAATTGCAGCGCTTAACTTCCGAAGGCGATTACAAAGCAGCGGAAAAACTGGTAGAAACCTACGGCGTAAAAGTAGACCCGGCTTTACACAAAGAAGTTCTGGCCCGTTATGCCACGCTCAACATTCCGCCATATTCCGGTTTTATTCAGCCTAAATTAACGCCGGTTATGGAGAACGGTAAAATGGTAGACGTTAAGCTGGAATACCCTTCAGACTTTACCCAGCAAATGCTGGAGTACGGTAAAAAATATTCTTTCCTGCCAAACATCAATTAAAAAAAACGGTAGGCTTTAGGCCCGAAAAAGTAAAAGCCCCGGAATTTAATTCCGGGGCTTTTTTATGGTCAGTTTTTCTCTTTAAACGTATTACGGATTGCTAAGATCTGAGCTGATTTTAGGTTCTTCCTGAAGATCCTGTTGCTGCCTGCCCATCAGAATCTCTTTTATGCGGTTAATATGCACTTTCATATCTTCTACCCGCTCCCGCTGGCCGGCTGCCCAAGCCAAAGGCGTTTTATGTTGTTCCCGGTCCAGCATATTGGTAAGCAGGTTTTTGCGTTCCTCCAGCATGCGCAAAGCTACCCAAAGGGTTTCTTCCATCGCTTCATTCATATCGTTAAGCAACGATCTGGCAGAAAAAGCGTGGCCCAGGTGGCAACGGTACCGAAGCACTGAACCGTAGCTCATTTCCCATAAATTTCCGCCGCAATCCGGGCAGGTATAGGCCACTTTTTTTCCTAATTTTTCTACTTCTTCTGTTGTACCCATAACGCGTTCGGCAATTTTAGCTTCAAGTTTTATATCGTCTGGAATACCGGTTTTAGAAGTAACGGGCTGTTTTACCAGGTTTACCAGTAACTGCCCCATTTCCGAGACCGGCACGCTGTAATCAACTTTTAAGTTGCTAAGCACGCTAAGCGGCATTTCCGGAAATTCGGCATCATCGGGGTTTTGTACAACGGCAATACCGCCGCTTCGCTGTACAGCATCCATGCCTACGGTTCCGTCGTTTAACATGCCGGTTAGCACCACCCCAATTACATTAGGGCCATAACTGACCGCCGCCGACCGGAATAAAGGATCTACGGCCGGACGGAACTGGTTTTCGCGGGGGCCTTGCGTAACTAACAAATAATTACCGGAAATTAGCAAATGGTGGTCTTCGGGTGCCAGGTAAATTACTCCCGGATGGATCAGTTCTTTATTTACCGCCACTTTGCAGGTCAGGCTGGTTTGCTTCTGCAGGCGATGCACCACAAATTCGGCAGAAGATGTTGCGGCCATGTGAATTACAATAAATACAGAAGCAGGAAGATCTTCCGGCAGTTGCGCCACTAATTTATGCAGGACTTCTAATCCACCGGCTGAAGTTCCGATAACCACGATACGGGGTTGGGACATGCGAATATTTTCAGGAAAGTTAACAGCGATTGAAAAATTAATTAAAATCCTTACGAAGCCTGAACTACTTAGTTTGCCAGCCGGCCATTAATCTATGATGCCATTATTCAGCGCGTATTTAATAAGGGCCGCCGTATTTTTAACGTTGGTCTTTTCAATTATATTCTGGCGGTGACTTTCTATGGTACGTTTGCTGGTAAAAAGTTTATCGGCTATTTCGGCATTTGTCATCCCTTCGGCAATAAGTTTAAGCACTTCTATTTCGCGGGCCGAAAGGTCGGTTGGCTTTTTTTCCGGGGCCTGCCAGGCTGTGCCGCCGTTTGAATTTGTTTGTAATTTATGCAGGAAAGAAAAAGCCACATCGGTACTGATAAACTTATGACCGTCGGCAACTAACCGGATGGCATGCAAAAGTTCTTCCTTCCCGATATTCTTCAGGGCATAGCCCATGGCGCCGGCATTGATCATTTGCTGCACGTATTTTTCGTGATCCAACATAGAAAGGATCAGGATCTTAATTTCCGGGAATTGCTCTTTTATGGCCCTGGTGGCTTCAAAACCATCCATCTCCGGCATGTTAACGTCCATCAGAACTACATCGGCCTGGGTTTCTGCCAGTAATTCCAATAGTTCTTTGCCGTTTGCAGCTTCGCCAACAATATTAATATCGTCTTCCCGAAGAAATGCCTTGATCCCGTCGCGGATTATTTTATGATCATCAACAAGTACCAGGTTAATTGTTTTGGTGGTAGTTTCTACAAACATGATTCTGGGTTTTAAAGTTTTTAAATAATTGAGCAACCTTCTTTCCTGTTGGTCTCTAAGTTATACGCCGTTGGCGCAAATACAAAGGCTTTTATTTTAAGGAGAGAGGAATGCAACGAATTTAGGGGAAGTTTAACCGCAATACCACCGTATTTACCCTGCAATTTGCATCCGTATTTATATCCGTATTTAACGCAAACTCCTGGCCGGAAAATTCTGAATATCAAAATAATAGCGTAGTAACTTCAACCGGAAATTTTGTGGTTAATCCCCTTATAAAACCGTAAAAACACGCTACTTCCAAAGCATGTTATTTATTATTTTTGTTATGATTTAACCCGGAACAGACTGCATTATTAAAACTTTTGGGCAATATTGAATTTGAAAGAATTTACAAGACCGGATTTGTATCAACTGGCATAGCTGCCGGATCTGCCCTGGAATTACTTTATGAATGATTTGGACTGAGAATTTTAATTGTTAACAATAGAATAACCTTGGTTCACAAAATAATTAAACTAAGTTATTTATATTCAGGTAATTAAATTACCAGCTTTTAATCACCAGTTTGCCTTGATAATTTATTGGAAAAGGTTGGCTTATTTTGAAGGAGGAACCACATGGAAATCAAAACAAATACGCAAAATAAGGTAAGTATTTTAAAACTTACCGGCGAACTGGATGCCGGTAATGCCGTGCAGGTAGATGCCGAACTTATTTATATTATTAAGACCCTGCCCAAACAGATCTGGATCGACGGACAGGAATTGAATTACATTTCTTCGGCAGGTTTAGGCGTTTTTCTTTCGCACTTACCAACTATTAAAGGCAATAACATTAACCTGGTTTTTTTTGGCCTTAATGCTAAGATCCGCAACATTTTTACCATTCTGGGTTTAGATGAAATTCTGCAGATCGTTCCCGATCAGGAAACTGCTACCCAGTACTTTGGCCGGTAATAACCATTACAATTTCTAAAATTTATATTCTTCTTTTTATTTTAAGTTCAGTTCAATGGTAACGGTGGTGCCTTCTCCGGGCGCCGTATCTATTTCTATTTTACCATCCAGTAATTTTACGCGGTTCTGAATACTGGTAATTCCAATTCCTTTATGGCCTGCCTTTACTTTTTCCAGGTCAAAACCTATTCCGTTATCGCGGGCTATTATGCACAGGGAATTTTTTCTGACAAAAACTTCCAGGCTGGCTTCGGTAGCTTTGGAGTGTTTAATAATGTTGTTGGCTAATTCCTGAATAATGCGGTAAGCTCCTATTTCTATGATCGGATTAAACCGGGGCAGCCCGGAAGGCTGATAAACCAGGTTCAGGCCGGCCCGGCAAATACGCGAAATCAATTCATGGGTAGCCGTTTCTAGGCCAAAATCTTCCAGGATCCGGGGCATCAGTTCAAACGAAATGGTTCGGGTTTCCCGGATCGCTTCGTCTAATAATTCAATTAGCAACTTTCGCTTTTCCTGATTATCTTTACTGTCTTTACTGTCTTTACTGTCTTTACTGTCTTTACTTTCCCGTTCCAGGTTTAGTTTGGCCGCATAAAGCAATTGCCCTACCCCGTTATGCAACGATTCGGCAATCCGTTTCCGCTCTTCTTCCTGGGTATTGAGAATAGTATTGAGAACTGTTTTTTGCTGGCTTAACTTGAGCTGAGTAGATTCCTCTTCGAGCTTTTTTTGCATGATTACGCTATGCATTGTTACCAAAGCACCGGTAACCTGGCCATTCTGGTCGAATAAGGGGTTCAGGTACACTTCATAATTGGTATTGCGGAGGCCAAAGGTCTGGTTAAATAAAACCAGGCGGCGGCCTTTTAATACTTTATTAACCGCCCGGCCTAATTCAGTATCTTTATATGGCGGAAAAAGATCGAACATTTTGCGGCCCAGCATATTTTCGCGGCGGTACCTGGTGTTATTTTCCATTACCTTATTCCAGGCCGTAAAACGCAGATCTTTATCAAAGGCCAGAATGCCATCTATGCTGTTATCCAGTAAATTCTGCGAAAATTCCCGTTCAGCCCGCAATTCCTGTTCGGCTTCTTTCTGGGCAGTAACGTCTATAGAAAAAACAATAACAGCCTTAACTTCCGGGTCGTAATAAAGGTAATTCTGGAAATACCGGTCGAACCCGTTAAATTTTACCGTGTTTACATACTCTGTAATTTTACCGCTCATGGCTTCGTTCACATATTCCTGTAGTTCCGGGAAAATGGAAAAAGCGTTTTTACCAACCAACTCCTGACCGGTTTCATCCAGGCCTATTCTTTTGAGGGCCGAACCGGAAGCGTGCAGGAAGGTACCATCAGGCGCAATAATATTTATAGAAAGCGGCAGCGTGGAGATCAGGCCGTTAATAATTTTGTTTTTGGAGGTAAGCTCTTTCTCGGTTTGTTTCTTAGCGGTTATGTCCTGTTGTACGCTTAAGATCTGGCCCGTTTCCCCATTGGCATTAGATTGGAAGGCCACGTTCCTTACGTGCAGCCAAATGTATTTGCCTTCTGCATTTTTAATGCGGTAATCAAACGCTGCTACTTCTTTGCTTTTTAAATGGCGCAAGGCCACCATGTTCTGCTGAAATTCTTCTATATCATCGGGGTGCACCAAAGCCAGCAGTTCTTCCGGCCGCATGGTTTTGATCTTTTCCGGATCAAGACCAAGCTGGGAGTAAATTTCGCGGTTGCCGTAAATATTTTTCCAGGTATCCAGGTCGTAAATGGTAAGAATATCGGGCATGGTTTCGGCAACTTTTTCAATGAAATTCTGGCTTTCCAGTAACTTCTTTTCAGCAGCTTTCTGGTCCGAAATATCAATAATGGCAACCCGGATCTTTTTTTGTTCCGGATCCTGGTTCTGAAAAGCCACGCCTTCCAGCCGGGCATCAAAAACGCTACGGTCCGGACGTATTAAAGTCAGTTCGCAGGTTTGTTTTATCTCCGTTTCCAGAACCAACCTTAAAAAAGAAGTAAAAGCGTTGAAATTTTCAGGGGCAATTAAACGGCTAAACCGGCTATTCTGGAGTAAGCGGCGGTCTGTATGCAGCATTCGGGCGCTGGTTAAATTAGATTCAATCACCAGCCCAAAGGCATCTAACGTAACGTAGCCTACGGGAGCAAAATCGTAAAGGTCTTCGTATTTATTTACTGATTGCACCAGTTCCTCAGTAACCAGGCGCAGCTGTTCGTTCTGCATTTCGAGCTCAATCTGATATAGGTGCAGCTCCTGGATCAGTTTTTGGGCATCGAAAGAAGAAATTTCCTCAAAGTTCTGGGCATCGATTTTTGCCTGGAGAGCCTCTGCCTTTTTCCGCAGCTGATCCAGGTTATCTACCGGGGTTTTCTGATGCTTTTTCATACCGTTTTAACTGCTATAAGACCTTTGTCAGGCCTTCCCCGTTTTCAGATTTATCTTTCCTCCTGCCTTGCCGGTATTATTATTCTGACTGACCGGAATTTTGATCCAGGTCCTGAATAACCAATAAGATTAACGGCTTCCGGAACGGCCGGCTCATTATTTTCCGACCGCTCAGCAACATTCTGCGGAGCCCGATTACCGGAAAAGTGTGCTCCACCAGGTAATTGTTGAACTCTGTACTTTCGCCGCTGAAAACTTTATCCATTAATTCCCGGAGCTGTGGAATATCCCATTGGCCGTTGCCCAGGTGGTAAAGTAAATGCCCTTTGGTTTGCTCCGGAATAACTTTAAAAGTATTGGAAAAGGAACTGCTTACAGATATTACTTTCAGGTTTTCATCGAGCACCACCAATGGGTCAGGTACGGCATCAATAATGCATTCGGCAAAATCCCGGGTTTCGTTCAGGGCCATTTCCAGCTCTTTAAAACGGGTAACGTTCGATATCGTAATTACCGTGCCGTCAATAAAATTATCGGCAGTGCGGTATGGCAGAATTCTAACCGTGTACCAGTGTTCGCCGTCGGCAGTAGTAACTTCTACTTCTTTGGTTATCAGCTTGTGCAACGATTCGCTTACATCGGCGGCTAAATTTTCGTATTTCAGTTTGGTTGAAATATGCATAATGGGCCGGCCAATATCAGACCGGATCACGTTAAAAAGCTCGGTAGCCTGCGGCGTAAAATTGCGGATGTTGAGTTGATTATCTAAAAAGATGGTGGCAATTTCGGTGCTGTCGAGCAGGTTTTTCATGTCGTTGTTGCTTTGCGCCAGTTCATCGGCTTTAGACTGGAACTGGGCATTGATCGTCATGAGCTCTTCGTTCAGGCTTTGCAGTTCCTCTTTGTTGGTCATGGCTTCTTCGTTTGAACTCTGAAGCTCTTCGTTGGCCGACTGCAACTCTTCGTTGGTAGACTTAAGCTCTTCCAGGGAAGAATGCATTTCTTCTATGGTAGATTGCAGGCGCTGGCGGGTAAATTGCAGCTCTTTTTCCAACTCCGCTACTTTCACGGCATCTTTAGGCGACCTTTTTTTACCTGACTTTGTTTCTTTTTCCGGCGGGGCTATATCTTCAAAAACCACCAATAGTAATCCTTTCAGGCTTTCAGGTTCCGATAAATTCCGGATGGTAAGCTTTATAGGTTGCTCTCCTTTTTCATTCTGCACCATTATTGGCTGAATTACCACTTCATCCTGCAAACTTAAGGCCTTGTAAAGTCCGTTATTCAGTTCGTACTTAAGCCCGTCCCGGGCCATTTCGAAAACATTCAGGGCTGCCTGACCGGATGCCGGTTCCAGGTATTTGCCGGTACGGCCGTTTATGTAAAAAATATCGCCTTTTTGGTTTACAATTACCGAAGGGGGGGCAAACTGCTCGATCAGCACTTTTTGAATTACCCCGGGCAGGGTTTCTTCGTTGCTGGATTTTGCGGTTTCGGGAACAGACATTTTAGGCATATCGATTCGGGATTGGGTAAAAGGAAAATCGGAGATACGCACCTGCGAATACAAATTATCGGTGCGCCTGGAAATTTTCCATTTGGTATCTAAAGGTAAAAACAGGTCGCTGTACCCGCTTATGGTTTCGGAAGACCCTAAAAAAAGGATTCCGCCGGGGTTCAGGGAATAATGAAAAACCGGGATCAGTTTCTTCTGCAGTTCTGCCGAAAAATAGATCAGCAGGTTGCGGCAGCACAACAGATCGAGTTTGGTAAACGGCGAATCTTTGGCTAAATTATGCAGGGCAAAAACCACCGATTCGCGCACTTCTTTCTTTATCTGGTAGCCATTATCCAGCCGGTTAAAATACCGCCGCAGCCTTTCCGGACTAATATCAGAAACAATATTTTCACTGTAAACACCGGCCCGGGCTTTATCTATGGCATCCCGGTCTATATCGGTGGCAAAAACCTGAATTTTAAGGGAATTGTCAGCCTTCATTTCGGCCAGGCATTCCAATAAAACTATAGCAATGGAATAGGCTTCTTCGCCGGTTGAGCAACCCGCCACCCAAACCCTTACAACGCTGTTAAGCGGCTTTTCAGCAAGAAGCTGGGGCAGGAATTCATTTTTCAGGAGGTCGAAAGCTTCATGGTCGCGGAAAAATTTGGTAACCCCGATCAGCAGCTCCTTAAACAGCAAATTGACTTCCGATGGATTTTCCTGAAGAAAGCGGACGTATTTACCAAACTCGGAAATTTGGTGGCTTTGCATGCGCCGCTCAACGCGCCGGTACACCGTATTGCGTTTGTAAAACGAAAAATCATGGCCGGTCTGGTTCCGGATAAGCGAATATATCTTTTCCAGGGCGTGAGCCGGTTTGCCATGCGTTGCCACCTCCCTGTTTTTCTTAAGGGTGGGCTGTTGTACATAATTAATAAGGTGTTCCGGCATAGCTTCCGGGGCAAGAATATAATCTACAAACTCCGTGTGAATGGCACTTAGGGGCATACTATCAAATTCCGCCGATTCCGGATCCTGCACCATCACCATACCAAAATTTTCCATGATCATTTTCAGGCCCGTGGTTCCATCAGACCCCATTCCCGACAAAATAATAGAAATGGCATTGCCGCGCTGGTCTTTGGCCAGGCTTTCAAAAAAATGATCGATAGGCAGGCGCAGACCGCGCTGCACAACCGGCTCCAGCAAAAATAAATTGCCATGCATTACCGATACATCTTTGTTGGGCGGAATTACATATATATTATTTGGCTTTAATCGCAGGCCATCTGTAATTTCCTGCACCGGCATTTTAGAAAAGCGCTGAAGCACTTCCGGCAGCATGCCTTTCTTTGCGGGGTCCAGGTGGGTTATAACCACAAAAGCCATCCCGGTATCGGGAGGCAAATTGCGAAAAAATACTTCCAGGGCACCAATTCCACCCGCCGAACAGCCGATACCCACCACCGGGAATTTTATGGCCAACCGGGTAACGTTGGGCCAGTTGGCTTTGGCCAGGTGCTCTGGTTTAATAGCTATTTCTTCGGGAGCCCTTTCAGGAACGCGGATCTCTTTCTCGTTTTTTTCTTTCATTCTTAATGGGTGCCAGGCTTTTTATAATGAAGGCACGGCCAGAAGCAGACCTATTAAAAATCCTTAAAAGACCTGCTTACAGGTAGTTTACTTCTAACCGCAAAAAAGGTAGCATTTTTTCCCTGATTCAAGAAAGAAATTTAATTCTGGGGCACCAAACTATTGTTAAAAATTCCGTATTAATCCGAACCATTTGAAGCCTAAAAACCAGCTTTATACTAAGTCCGTCAGGGTTTATTTTGCGTAGTTTAAGAATTGCGAAATAAGTACTTCCCCTTCTAAGTCATGAAAAAAAACTACTTCCGTTTAATTTTTGCTTTGGTCTTTTTTGTTCCGGTTTTAGAGAGCTGCTACCCCATGCGTAACTCCAAAGGCGGCGGCCAACGGGTAACTGTTTCCGGCCCCCGGAAGATAAATCCGGCCGATGTGGCGCTGCCCCCGGGGTATAAAATAGAAGCTCTTGCCACCGGATTAACTTTTCCAACCGGCGTTACCACCGATGCCAATGGCAATGTATATGCGGTTGAGGCCGGCTACTCTTACGGCGAAGTTATTGAGATACCGCGGTTGGTGAGAATTGAAAAAGATGGCAAAATAACGCCCATTGCTTCCGGCACGAAAAACGGCCCCTGGAACGGGGTTACTTTTTACCAGGGTAATTTTTACGTGGCCGAAGGCGGTGAAATGGAAGGCGGTAAAATCCTGCGGATTTCGCCGGAAGGCTCTATTACAACGCTGGTTCAAAACCTGCCCAGCATCGGCGACCACCATACCAACGGGCCGGTTATCGGTCCCGACGGCTATATCTATTTTGGTCAGGGCACAGCTACAAACTCCGGGGTTGTAGGTACCGATAATGCAGAATTTGGCTGGTTAAAACGAAAGCCGGAGTTCCATGATATTCCCTGCAAAGACATTACGCTGGTTGGTCAGAATTTTGAATCGGAAAATGTGCTGAAAGTAAATTCGAAGGAAATTGTTTCTACCGGCGCATTTTTACCTTTCGGCACCAAAGCAACTTCCGGTCAGGTTATTAAAGGGAGTGTTCCGTGTACCGGCGCCATCATGCGCATTCCGCTGACCGGCGGTAATCCTGAATTAGTGGCCTGGGGCTTGCGCAACCCCTATGGGCTGGCATTTACGCCGGCAGGCCAGTTATACATAACGGAAAACGGTTACGACGTTCGCGGCAGCCGGCCAATCTGGGGCACTGCCGATTGCCTTTGGGCCATAGAAACCGGTAAATGGTACGGCTGGCCCGATTATTCGGCAGGCTTACCTTTAAACACTTCATCATTCAACGATCCCGGCCACAAACGCCCGGAATTTTTGTTAAAAGAGCATCCCAATCCGGTTCCCAAACCTGCGGCCATGCTGGGTGTACATTCCTCTTCCAATGGTTTCGACTTTTCTACCAGCGCAGATTTTGGTTATCCCGGCCAGGCATTTGTGGCCCAGTTCGGCGATATGGCTCCCAATGTTGGCAAAGTTTTAGGCCCGGTAGGTTTTAAGATCGTGCGGGTGAATGTTCAGAACGGGGTAATAGAAGAATTTGCCGCCAACATTGGTAAAGACAACGGACCTTCCAGCATGTTTGGTTTGGGTGGTTTGGAAAGACCTGTAGCCGCCCGGTTCAGCCCTGATGGCAAAGCCCTGTACATTGCCGATTTCGGGATCCTAACCATGACAGAACAGGGACCCAACCCTCAGAAAAATACCGGCGTTATCTGGAAAATAACTAAAAAATAACCCAATGAAAAATACAAACCATCTTGTGATCCTGGTTCTGGTAGCTGCAATTTTGGGATTGCTGGCCGCCTGCGGTTCTGCCCGGCGCAGCGAACCATTTCGGGGCCCACTGCCGGCGGATAACGCGGTTGCGGCCCGGGGCCAGGTTGTTTTCAGTAATTATTGCCAGTCCTGCCACCCTGGCGGCGAAACCGGTATTGGCCCTTCTATTAACAATAAACCTTTGCCCGGTTTTATGATCCGGCGCCAGGTCCGGAAAGGACTGGGAGCCATGCCGGCTTTTAAAGAAGAAGTTATATCGGAAAAAGATATGGACGCCCTGATCGAATACCTGGATGTACTGCAGAACCATACCCAAACCCAGGTTAATTCCACTTCCAAATTCAAACAAAAACGGTAGGCTTTTAACCGGAAAAACTGCTGATAAATTTAATTTAACCCCGTCTGAAATCCTGAAACCATCCAGATCATTTTTCTATTTTTTGCTGGTGATAAGCTGTTTCTTTAAACCGGTAGCCAGCCTGGCTCAGGCAACTGAAAAAACCACGGAGCGCCGTATCGGGGTGCTGCCGGTACCTACCTTTGGCTACGCTCCGGAAACCCGCGGGTACGTGGGAGCGGTTGCCTTATTTACCTTAAAATTCTACCCCGATTCCCTAACCCGCACCTCCAACGCTAAAACTGAAATAGCCTTTACCAAGAACAAACAGTTTATTGCCAGCGCCGGCTGGAATTGGTTTAGCCAAAATGACCGTTACTATTTTTCGGGCGATAATTCCTACAACAAATTTCCCGAAGACTTTTATGGCATTGGCAACAACACACCGGAAGAAGCCCGCGAAAATTACGATGGCCGCCGGATAGAAATAAAGCTAAGTTTGCTGAAACAGCTTAAACCCGGCTGGTATGTCGGGCCCCGGTTCCAGTTGCAGAAAATGTTTGATATTGAACCTGCCCCGGACGGACTTCTGCAAACCCAACCCATAACGGGAGCCACCGGCGGCACCTCTTCCGGACCTGGCTACACCCTGGCTTACGACCGCCGCGAAAACCTGCTTAATCCCAAAAAAGCCGGGTACATGGCCTTCTCCCAAACTTTTTTTAACCAAGCCTTTGGCAGCGATTTCCGGTTTACCCGCTACGAATTGGATGGCCGCCGGTACTTTAAAGGATTCCGGGATCATACGGTGGCCCTCCAGGCAGTTGGTATTTTTAATTCCGGCCAGCCCCCATTTCGTATGCTGGCCCTGCTGGGTTCCGATGCGGATATGCGCGGTTATTACCGGGGCCGTTTCCGGGATAGGCAATATGCCGCCTTCCAGGCCGAATACCGGGCAACCCTTAAAGGCCGGTTTGGAGCTACCTTTTTTGGGGGAGCGGGCCAGGTTGCTTCCACCCTTTCCGGATTTAAACTATCTGATTTAAAACCAACTTATGGTACCGGCCTGCGCTTTTTAATTGACCGGAAAGAAAACGTAAATATTCGTTTCGACTTTGCCTGGGGAAAAAACACCTCCGGTTTTTATGTAGCTTTCGGAGAAGCCTTTTAGGGAAGAGGAAAGGTTTGAAAAAGATTTAGTTTTAAGCAGAAAATATCTCAAATACAATGGTATAAGTTCTCCCAACTTTTGCTCAGGATTACCTGAAATTTGTAAGTAGCTACTACCTAAGGAGTCTTTCCTCTTATAAAGAGGACTGGAAATGGTAGAGTTAGGGCTTAAAAAATCGAATTAACAATTGGCGAACAACTTCCTTTTAAAGCGCACAGAATGATATAAAATGCGGGAAATGTCAGGTTTATAATTTAAAAGATTCGACCAAACCTGAAAAAACCACAATAAAAACCCAACATGGAAGAATTCCCTTTCTTTTTCCTGTTTAATTTTCAGAAACAACTGTATCTTTGCTTAGTTATTACCTCTAAAATCCACAGAAATGATAATTGGTGTTCCAAAGGAAATTAAGAACAATGAAAACCGCGTAGCCCTTACCCCCGGCGGCGTGGCCGAAATGAAAAAGCATAACCATACCATCTACGTACAGGCTACCGCCGGTATGGGAAGCGGTTTTACCGATGCTGAATACGTAGAAGCTGGTGCTGAAATACTTCCTACCATTGAAGCAGTTTACGAAATTGCTGAAATGATCATTAAAGTAAAAGAGCCGATTGCTTCTGAATACAACCTGATCAAAGAAGGCCAGTTAGTATTTACTTATTTCCATTTTGCATCTTCCGAAGAACTGACCCTGGCCATGATCGAACGCAAAGCTATCTGCCTTGCTTACGAAACCGTGGAACGCAAAGACCGTTCGTTGCCCCTGCTTATTCCTATGAGCGAAGTTGCCGGCCGTATGGCGCCGCAGGAAGGTGCAAAATACCTGGAGAAACCATTAAAAGGCCGCGGCATTTTATTAGGTGGCGTACCAGGCGTGAAACCAGCTGAAGTTTTGGTTTTAGGCGGTGGTATTGTTGGAACCCAGTCGGCTAAAATTGCTGCCGGTTTTGGCGCCCGCGTTACCATTATGGATATTAACCTGAACCGATTGCGTGAGCTGGATGATATTATGCCGGCCAACGTAATAACCCAGATGAGCAACCACTACAACATTAAAGAAGCCATTAAAACAGCTGATTTAATTATTGGAGCCGTTTTAATTCCGGGTGCCAAAGCGCCGCATTTAATTACCCGCGACATGCTGAAAGACATGCGCCCAGGTACGGTAGTAGTGGATGTTGCTGTTGACCAAGGCGGTTGCATTGAAACCTGCAAGCCTACTACCCACGAAAATCCTACTTACATTATCGACGATGTGGTGCATTACTGCGTTGCAAACATGCCAGGCGCTGTACCGTTTACTTCTACTTTGGCGCTTACCAATGCTACTTTACCTTATGCCATATTACTGGCTAATAAAGGCTGGCAGGCGGCCTGCATTCAGAACGAAGAACTAAGATTAGGTTTGAATGTAATTGATGGACAAGTGGTTTACAAAGGAGTTTCCGATGCCTGGAACCTGCCTTTTACCAACGTAAATAAGTTTTTGGAAGCAACTGTTTAATTCCTTCAAATAATTTATTCCGGAAGCCTTTCTGATTTTGTTCGGAGAGGCTTTCGCTTTTTTAGCCGTTTAAATAAGTATCAACATGTTTTGGCTGAAGCTGGCAGACCTGACAAAGCGCTTAGGCTGGTTGCTGGCAATCTATTTCATTTTACGACTGGTCTTTCTGGCCGTACATTTTTCGGTTTTTCGCGAAGCAAGCCCTGGCCAGCTTTTATGGGCGTTCGTGATAGGTCTCCGGTTCGATCTCTCCGCCATATTCATGGTGAACGGCCTGTTCCTGCTATTTTCACTTATTCCGGTTCCCGCTTATCCCCGGCCTGGTTACCAACTTTTCCTGAAGATCCTTTTTGTGATCAGCAATTTCCCGTTCCTGTGCCTCAACCTGATCGACCTGGAATATTTTAAATTTATAGGGCGCCGTACTTCAAACGAACTTTTTACCATAACCCAGGATATCCAGGCCCAAACTTCCCAGCTTTTTATTAATTACTGGTTCATCCCGCTTTTGGCCGGTTTATTGCTTTTTGTATTGGTAAAATGGTATCCTGAAACCCCGGAAAAGTCGGTGGGTAGATTTACCTGGCTCCCGGATTTTCTTAGTTTACTGGTTATCGGGCTGCTGAGTATTTTTATTGTAAGGGGTGGCGTACAGTTAAAACCGCTCCGGCCGGGCAATGCCTTTATTCAGCAGCCGGCAATATTAGGCCATGTCAGTTTGAACAGCACCTTTACTTTTATTAAAAGCATCAACGAACCGGTTTTAGAGCCGAAAGCATATTTCAGCTCCAACCAGGAGATCCTGGAGGTTTTAAACTTCGACCCGGAAAAATATGCTCACCAAAAGCAGCAACAATTTAAGGAAAATGTAGTCCTGATCATTCTGGAAAGCTTTGCGTCGGAATATACCGGAATTGAGAATAACCGCCCCGGCTTCACGCCTTTTTTCGATTCATTGGCTACTCAGGGGGCTCTTTACCGCCACCATTATGCAAATGGCCGGAAATCTATTGAGGCTTTGCCATCAATTTTAGCCGGCTTGCCTTCGCTCCTCAACAGCCCTTATATTACGTCAAGCTTCCAGGGAAATGAAATTTATGGCATTGGAGCCATCGCCAGAAAAAGCGGGTATGCAACTTCCTTTTTCCACGGGGCCGAAAACGGTACCATGGGCTTTAATACTTTTTCCCGGATTGCCGGCTTCGACCAGTATTTCGGTTTAAGAGAATACCCAAAAAATTTACTTAAAACCGATTTCGACGGACAATGGGGAATTCTGGATGAGCCATATCTGCAATATTTTGCCCGGGAATTAAACAAACAGTCCGAGCCCTTCCTTACTTCGGTTTTCACGCTCAGCTCCCATCAGCCTTACCCGGTTCCCAAGAAATACCAAGGCAAATTTCCCCAAGGCGATCTGCCGATTCATGAAAGTATCGGCTACACCGATTTCGCGTTGCGCCAGTTCTTTCAAACCGCCGCCAAACAACCCTGGTACCAAAATACCCTATTCGTGATAACGGCAGATCATACCCAGGCTTCCAGCGATCAGGCTTACCAGAACCAGTTAGGTAGCTTTAAAGTACCCCTGCTGCTTTTCCACCCGCGCAAAAAACTGCCTGCGCCAGTAATAAACAAAATAACCCAGCATGCCGATATTCCGGCCACCATTGTAGATTATCTGCATTTGAAAACCAACCTGCTTTTGCCTTTCGGAAGTTCAGTTTTGGATACCACGGCAGGCGGTCGGGCCATTTATTTTACCGAAGAAAATTACGTGCTGGTGCAACCGGATCTGGTAACCAGGTTAAACGAAAACGATGAAGCCACCTTTGCCGGATACGACCTGCACGCTCTAAAACCTTACGATCAAACCAATTCTGAAAAAGAAAAGCAAGCCGAAAAAGAAATAAAAGCACTGGTGCAATATTACCGCAACGGTCTGATAAACAACAATCTGTATTTCTGGGTTAAATAATTACTTTAACCTAAAGCTACAAACTGCCAAAGGCCGGGATTTCATTTAGCACTTCGTAACTGGCCGTGGCAAAATCTACTTTCCAGCAATAATGTTCCTGACCGTTGGTAAGCATAATGTATGGGGCTCTGATCGTTTGGTTATAAACCACGGCTTGCTTTACAGTTGCTGCGGAAATAGCTACTGAAACTGCTTTGCACTCAATCAGAACCAGTGGTTCGCCGGTGGAAGCATACACCCGCAGATCGGTGCGTTTCTGCAACCGGTTATATTGCAAACCCCGTTCAATAGAGATCAGGCTTCTGGGATAAGCCAGGTGTTCTGTTAAATAATGCAGAAAGTGCTGCCTGACCCATTCTTCCGGCGTAAGCAACACAAATTTTTTCCGAACAGGATCGAATATAAAAGAATTTCCCGCAGAATGTTTAAGTTTGTATTCGTAGGCCGGTAAATTCAGGGCTTGCATCTTTCAAAGATACGGAATTAAGGCAAATTTTTCGCTTTCTCACCAACCCTACTCATTAATTCCGTTATAAGCATTTTATATGAAGACCAAAGAAGATATAGTAAACAACTGGCTGCCCCGCTATACGGGTACGCCCTTAGACGAATTCGGCGAATACATTTTGCTAACCAATTTTATTAATTACGTGGTTATGTTTTCGGAGCAGTTACGGGGTTGAAATAAAAGGCATGGATAAACCCATGCAAACCGCTACCGCCAACAACATTACCATTATTAATTTTGGTATGGGAAGCCCAATGGCGGCTACCGTAATGGATTGTATTTCGGCTATTAAACCTAAAGCTGCCTTGTTTTTAGGGAAATGCGGCGGCCTGAAAAGAAAAACCAAAGTTGGTGATCTGATCTTACCCATTGCAGCCATCCGCGGCGAAGGTACTTCCGACGATTATTTACCGCCCGAAATTCCGGCATTGCCATCCTTCCGGTTGCAGCGCGCCGTTTCTTCCATGATCAAAAAACACGAAATGGATTACTGGACCGGCACAGTTTATACCACCAACCGCCGGGTATGGGAACACGACGAAGAATTTAAAGAATATCTGCGCCAGACCCGCATTATGGCCATTGACATGGAAACTGCTACCATTTTCGTGGTGGGCTTCATGAACGATATTCCGCACGGTGCTTTGCTGCTGGTATCGGATAACCCGATGACGCCGGATGGCGTGAAGACCGCCGAAAGCGATCTGAAAGTAACTTCAAATTACGTTACCAAACACCTTCAAATTGGCATCGATTCTTTAATTGAGATCATGAACTCCGGCGAATCGGTAAAGCATATGCGTTTCGAATAATTAAAAACGGTAGCGTTTTAACCTAAAAAGTCCGACCCTGCTAAAGGGCCGGACTTTTTTTATTGCCTGATTTAAAATGCAACTTTCAAAATTTGACTCCTCCAAATCAAATCCGGTAAATTGATCGCATACTGTTAGGACAGGTCAAGCCCTGTCCCTACGATTTATTCCAAATCTTAAGGATCATCATACAAACAAAAATCCCTTAATCCTTTAATCCTGAAAATCCTGGTTCAGACAATTTCCATTACGCCAACTGCGGTTCTCCTTCCAGTTTTTTGATGCGAATGGTAGCCAGCACGATCAGCCCGAAAACGAAGAAAACCGACAGCACCAACACGCTTGGCCGCATGGTATCAAACCATTGTTCGGTTAAACCGAAAGCCAGCGAACCTAAAGCCAGACCTACCTTATCGCAGATATCATAAAAACTGAAGAAAGAAGCATGATCGGTAGTAGGCGGTAAAAGCTTGCTGTAAGTAGACCGCGAAAGGGCCTGGATACCGCCCATAACTGCGCCTACCACAAAAGCCAGCATATAATATTGGTCTCCGGTGGTAATAAAATAGGCCGCAATGCTGATTCCTAACCAAATAACTACCGCAACCATCAGGGCTTTAATATTGCCCATCCGGGCCGAAAGCCAGGCAAAACCATAAGCCCCGCCAATAGCCACCGCTTGGATTATAAGGAGTACAATGATCAGATTTTGGTCGGGAAGGTGGAGTTCTTTTGAACCGAAAAGGGAAGCCACATACATGACCGTTTGCACGCCCATGTTGTAAAAGAAAAATGCCAGTAAAAAACGCTTCAGCGCCGGCAGATTATTGAGTTGCATCCAGACGTTCCGAAGTTCTTTAAACCCGTTAAAAAGGTAATTTCCGGCGGCTCTCTTTTGGTAAGGATTATTCGGCAGGTAGGCAAACGTATAGTGCGCAAAGCCAAACCACCACAAACCGGTAAATAAAAAAGATAAGCGGGGCGCCATGCTTTTATCGGAGATCCCGAAAGTTGCCGGCATTAATACCAGGGCCAGTGAAAAAATCAGCAGGATCATACTCCCGATATACCCCAACGAAAAGCCCCGGGCACTTAACTTATCAAACCGGTCTTCGGTAGCAATTTCCGGCAGGTAGGCGTTGTAAAAAACAATACTGCCGCTATACCCAATGGCCGCTACCATAAAAAGCAATACCGAAACAGAAAAAGTTTGAAGGTTGAAAAAATAGAGACCCATGCAGGCAAAAGAACCCATGTAGCAGAAAAAACGCATAAAAGCCTTCTTATTTCCGCCATAATCGGCAATTGCCGTCAGGATTGGGCTGCATAAGGCAATGGCCAGGAAGGCTCCGGTCAGGGCGTACTTGTAGAGCACCGAAGCGGAAACGTTCCAGCCAAAAAAACTGACCATATCGGTGCCGTCGGGCTGGCTGGTAATAGCCACATAATAGATAGGAAAAATGGCGGTGGTTATTACCAGGGAATAAACGGAGTTGGCCCAATCGTAAATGCACCAGGCATTGGTGATCTTGGGATTATTTTTTTCCATTGCGTATTCATTCAGGAGGTTGCAAAGCGAAAGATACTCAAATTGCCGAAACCGGAAAGCTACCGCTGGAAAAATAATTATTCCAATAAATTGGTATGGTGTAAGCGTCCAAAACCGGGCAAACAAAAAATTGGAACGGATTTAGCATATAGCCTTTCAGATCACCCACCAAACGAAATTAAACATATGAAAACGCAAACCTATAAATTCATCTTCGGCCTGCTAAGCGTTCTGTTTTTCAGCACCCAAGCGGCTACGGCGCAAACAACCAAAACCCAAACCAAGGTAAAATCTGAGGAAGTAAAAATTAAATCCGAAGAAAAAATAACTACCAATGAAGATTCTAAAAGGGTTGAAAGTTTATCGGGCATTAATCTTTTTCCGGTCCGGAAGACCGGTAATTTCCGCCTTCGGTTTTCCCAAAATTTAAAAGACAGCGCCAACCTGGAACTGAAAGATTCGGCCGGCAAAGTGCTTTTTGCGAAAGAATTATCCGCTTCCGAAAGCTATACCGGCAAACCCATGGAAATTGGTCAGCTTAATTCGGGTATCTATTTAATTGAAGTGCGATCTGCCAATACCACTTACTGGAAAAAAGTGCGGATCAGAAAATAATCATAGCCTTTCCTTATTAAGACCGCTGGCAATTTTCCGGCGGTTTTTTTTGCCTAAACCCTACCGTTTTTTTGGTATTCAGCCATAACCCCGCCTTCCATAGCCAATTCCCGGATAAATACCGGAAACATTTTTATGCTATATTTGTATTACTTTTCACCATAAAAAACCTGCCCTGTTGAAATTAGCCGCCATCGATATAGGTTCAAATGCCGTCCGTTGCCAGATTTCCAGCGTTTTAGAATATAACCAGCACATTACCTTTAAGCGGGTAGAATACATCCGCTACCCCATGCGCTTAGGCGAAGACGTTTTCGATACCGGTTATATCAGCGAAGCAAAGCAGCAAAAATTCCTTAAATTTCTTCACGCCTTAAGGCTGCTGATCGAAGTGCACGATGTAGCTGCTTACCAGATCTGCGCCACCTCAGCCATGCGCTCTGCCACCAACGCGCCGGAAATAATCGTCCGGGTGCGGGAACAACTGGGCATGCATATTGAAGTAATTGACGGTCCGGAGGAAGCTGAACTTATAAATAAGGTAATTGTTAAACAGCTCGACGATAAAAATTACCTGCACGTAGACGTAGGCGGCGGCAGTACCGAATTCAACATTTATGTAGACCGCAAGAAAGTTGCCTGCCAATCTTTTGAGGCCGGCTCTATCCGCCACATGCAGGGCAACGATTCGGAATTGATCTGGGGGAACATGAAAAAGTGGGTAAAAGAAAATTCGAAAAAATACCACGTAACCCGCGCTATTGGTACCGGCGGAAACATTAATAAGATCTACGATCTGGCCGGGAAAGTACAGGGTAAACCAATCTTCCGGAAACAGATAGAAGAGATAGTTGAGCAAATGGCCGCCATGAAAATGGAAGACCGCATTAAGATCATGATGCTAAATCCCGACCGGGCTGATGTGATCGTGCCGGCCGCCGAAATTTATCTGGCAGCCATGCGTTGGTCAAAAGTTGAAAGCATGAATGTGCCGGCGGTTGGGTTAAAAGATGGTATTTTGCAATCGCTTTATGAAAGGCATCTGGTAAATTCCCCCGCTGGTTTGCGCTAACCTTTTTAATAACTTATTGAAATTAAAACAACAAAGGCCCGGATTATACCGGGCCTTTGTTGTTTGAAAACTGGAAATTCTTTAACCACTTATAGCAGATCTTCGCCGGGATCTTTTTCCAGAACCGCCTCTTTTTTCGGCTTGATTTCCGGATACAATTCTTCAAAAAGCTTGGAATGATCTATTATTTCGCGGTTTATGCGGTAAAATTCCTTATGCACATTAAACACCGGCTCATCGCCTTCCGGTTTGCGTTTTATGTAAGACCCATCTTCGCGCATTATGTAGTTGTTCTGGTTATCCTTTAAATTATAATAAAGAATGTTAATGGCTTCTTTCCGCAACTCTTCATTTACAATAAAGAACATGGCTTCAATGCGGCGCTCAAAGCTCCGCACCATAATATCGGCGCTGCCGCCCAAAACTCTTGGGTCGCCGTTATTATGGAAATACATTAAGCGGGCATGTTCCAGGTATTCGCCTACAATTGAACTTACAGCAATGTTTTCGCTTAAATTTTCACGGCCCGGCCGCAGGCAGCAAATACCACGAACGATCAGTTTAATGGGAACGCCGGCCTGCGAAGCCTGGTAAAATTCATCGATCACTTCTTTATCTTCCAGCGAATTTATTTTAACCACGATCCCGCTTGGCAAACCTTTCTGGGCATTGGCGGCTTCATTCCTGATAAGCTCAATTAATTTCTGGCGCATGTTCTTTGGTGCCGTAATTAAATGCTGGTACTCATCTGGTTGCGAATGGCCGGTAATTACATTGAAAAATTCAGACACGTCGTGGGCATACACTTCATCGCTGGTGAGCATGCTGATGTCCGTGTATTGGCGGGCAGTTTGTTCGTTATAATTACCGCTGCCTATGTGCACATACTGGGTAACCTTTTCCCCTTCCTTCCGGATGATCATCATCATCTTGGTATGGGTCTTGTATTTGCTGATGCCGTAGATAACAAAACAACCGGCCTTTTCCAGTTTTTCACCTTCCTTTATGTTGCGTTCTTCGTCGAACCGGGCCTTCACCTCAAACAGTACCGAAACGTGCTTCCCGTTTTCCGCCGCCTTCAGCAAAGCCGCCGAAACCCGCGACTGGTCCGCTAAACGGTAAATGGTTTGTTTGATCCCCAATACATAAGGATCTTCTGCCGCCTTCTCCAGCAACCGGATAACCGGCTCCATGCTGTTGTAAGGGTGGTGCAGCAATACGTCTCGTTTTTTCAGGTATTCAAACAGGTTTTCGGTCTGGTTATCGGCCAGGCTTAGCGGGGCAACCGAATTTGGCTGTTTAAATAAGCGGTTCCGGAACTGCGGATGTTTTAAAATTTGCCAGAAACCTTTCATGTCGAATAGCCCCGGTAAAGTGAAAATATTGGCATTGTCGATGATCCACCGTTCGCGCAATAATTTCATCATGAACTGGCGAATGATTCTTCTCCACCTCAATCCGGACCACCCTTCCTTTTTTTCGCGTTTTCAGCTTTATTTTTATTTCCTGAATGAAATCTGCTTCAATATCATCGCTTTCTTCCAGGGTAAAATCGCCGTTACGGGTTATCCGGAAAAGATTAGTAGAAACAATTTCCACGTTCCGGAAAAGCTTTTTGATCTTCCACCGCACTATTTCTTCAATCGGCACAAAAACAACCTGATCTTTGCGCTGGATCTCAAAGAAACGGGCCAGGTTCTGCGGGATCTGGACAAACGTGAGCCGTTGGTTCTGCTTAATATCTTCGGCAGTTTTGGTAACTACTCCAAAGGTTAAAAGCTGGTTCATTAAAAGCGGGAAGCCATGGTAAGTATCATAAACCATGGGGGTAAGCAGCGGGTAGATGGTTTTTTTGAAATAGGTATCTACCTTTTTCTTTTCGATCTCAGTAAGGTCTGAAGGCTTCAGAATATTAAAGCCATGATCTTCGAAAAAAGGAAGTAATTCATTATTATAGATCAGGTACTGGTCGTTTACAAACCGGTGGGCAAATTCCAGCAGTTTTTTCCGGAAAGGCAATTCCCGAAGACCCGAATAATCTACCCGCTCTTTGCCGTAATCAATGTAATTATACAAGCTACCAACCCGGATCATGAAAAATTCATCAAGGTTGGAAGCAGTTATCGCCATGAATTTCAGGCGGTCGAATAAACTTTTTTCCTGATCTTTGGCCTGGTCGAGTACCCGGTAATTAAAACGCAGCCAGCTCAGATCGCGGCTAATGTATTTACTGCTCCGGATTTGCTCAGAAACTTTATTGATAAGCATGTTCAGGTTATCGGTGATACCACGAAGGTTTTTTAATACCATTTGGAATAAATTAACAACTAAAATTCTAAACGGAAGGCCGCCGGCCGGGTTTATGGCAAATTAAGTTTATTTATTTGAAAACGGTAGGTAATTGCGTTTAAAAGCCAATATCTTTTAGCCGAATCAGTTTTAAATAAGTAAATTTCTTTTTTACTCTTCGCGTAAACCGTTTTTTATTATAGAAACGCTGAAATGAATTTTAGTAGTATTAAATTCTCACAGGTTTCTCAATTACGTTAACGTAATTAAGTTTATAAAATTTAAACAAAGTAAGCCCAATCCGGTAGTTTGAAAAGTAAATTTAAAATCTATTAATCATGCCATCTTCGCCAAATTCCACATTAAAACTTCCTTCCCTTCCGTTAACTGAATGGGAAGAAACCAAAAACACCCTGCATTTATATTTGCAGATAGCCGGAAAGATCCGCTTAAAATTAATGCCCCGTAAGAATCACTGGTGGCACGTTACGTTGTACGTTACTTCCCGGGGAATAACAACGGGACCTATGCCCTACCAGGGCCGAACGCTGGAATTGCATTTTAACTTTATTGAACACGTTCTGGAAATAATTTCCAGCGAAGGGAAAACCCGACAAATTCCGCTGCACGATGGCTTAAGTGTAGCTCAATTTTATCAACAGGTTTTCAGCGCTTTGGGGGAGCTGAACTTTAAAGTTAAGATCCTGGCCAAACCTTACGATATAAATAGCAAGATTTCCTTTGCTGAAGATTTTGAACACCACCATTACAACCCTGAGCAGGTACAAAATTATTGGTACGCCTTAGCCCAGATCGACCAGATCTTTAAAGAATTCAGCGGCCGCTTTTATGGCAAAACCTGCCCCGTACAAATTTACTGGCATCATTTTGATCTTACCTTCACCCGGTTTTCCGGTAAAAAGGTACCTTTAAATCCGGAGGCCAGCATGGTAGAAAAAGACGCCTATTCGCATGAAGTAATAAGCTTTGGCTTTTGGCCCGGCGATGACCTGGTTAGAGAACCTGCATTTTATTCTTACACCGCCCCGTTACCTACAGGAATTGATCAGGAAAAGCTGAAGCCGGCGGCCGCCAAATGGGTACTTTCGAATAACAGCCCGATGGCCTACCTGAGTTACGAAGATTTCCGCCAGCAACCAGACCCGAAGGAAGCCCTGCTGGCCTTTCTGGAAAGTGCTTACCAGGCAGGAGCCAAACGCGCTAACTGGCCAATCGAAGAACTAACCGTTCCAGCTTTGGAAGCACTTTAATTAAAGTATTACGGCTTTTTTTAGAGTTTTGAGGTTGTTTCAGCTTTATCTGGCGCAAGTGTTAAGCGTTAGCGTCACTTGTGACTTTATCATTTCATAAAGTCTTCAGACTTTCGTGAACTGGAAAAAGAAATCAGGAATGCGTTTTACGGAAGTCTGAAGACTTCCAAACATGAAAAGACACAAGTGACGCCTTGCAGCTTAACACTTGCACCAGCATTTCAATTATTTCCCTAACTCACTACGACTTTTTAACGGCCAAACCCTATCGTTTTAAAGCAAAAAACCCGGCCATTTCTGCCCGGTTTTTTTTTACAATTCCAAATACAAATACCAGATACCAGTAAAATCAAACATCTACTTTGGCGTATTTGGCATTTCGTTCAATAAAATCGCGGCGCGGCGCTACTTCATCGCCCATCAGCATCGAGAATAGGTGATCCGCTTCAGCCGCAGATTCAATGGTTACTTGCTTTAAGCTGCGGGTTTCCGGGCGCATGGTGGTGGTCCAGAGCTGCTCCGGGTTCATCTCTCCCAAACCTTTGTATCGCTGCACACCTACGGTATCTTCTTTGCCGCCTTTAGCCAGTTCTTTCATGGCTTCATCCCGATCCTGTTCGGTCCAGCAATAACGTTCTTCTTTGCCTTTTTTAACCAGGTAAAGCGGTGGCAAAGCAATATAGATATAACCGTTATCAATCAGCTCTCTCATATACCGGAAAAAGAAGGTTAGGATCAGCGTCCGGATGTGGCTACCGTCAATATCAGCATCCGTCATGATGATAATGCGGTGATACCGCAGTTTTTCCATGTTCAGGGCTTTGTGGTCTTCGGCAGTACCGAAACTTACTCCCAAAGCCGTAATCATGTTCTTGATCTCTTCGTTTTCGTAAATCCGGTGTTCCTGGGCTTTTTCTACGTTCAGAATTTTACCCCGCAACGGCAGAATAGCCTGGAACTTACGGTCGCGGCCTTGTTTGGCCGAACCACCCGCCGAGTCACCCTCTACCAGGTATATTTCGCAATTTGCCGGGTTCAGAATCGGAGCAGTCGGCCAGTTTACCAGGTAAGCCAGTACCGGATAAGAACACTTTTGCGCTGTACCATTTCGCGGGCTTTACGCGCTGCGTGACGGGCCTGAGCCGCCAATACTACTTTCTGAATAATAATTCGGGCTTCGCGCGGATTTTCTTCCAGGAATTCGTTCAGCATTTCGCCTACGGCAATATCCACCGCGCCCATTACATCGGAGTTACCCAGTTTGGTTTTGGTCTGGCCTTCAAATTGCGGCTCCTGTACTTTTACCGAAATAACGGCCGTTAAACCTTCCCGGAAATCGTCGCCGTGTAATTTCAACTTTGGCTTTATCCAGCATACCCGAATTATCGGCGTAGGCTTTCAAGGTACGGGTTAAAGCCCGCCGGAAACCGGCTACGTGGGTACCGCCTTCAATGGTATTAATGTTGTTTACATAAGAAAAAATATTCTCGGCGTAAGAAGTATTATACTGCAGGGCAATTTCTACGGGCATGCCGTTCTTTTCGCTTTCGATGTAGATCGGTTCCGGAATCAGGTTTTCGCGGGTTTCTTCCAGGTAAGCCACAAATTCCCGCAAACCACCTTCCGAATAAAAAGAATCGCTCAATGGCATTGCCCTCGTCATCCTTTCTCCCGCAGATCGGTCAGGTTAATGCGGATGCCTTTGTTCAGGAAAGAAAGCTCGCGCAAACGGCTGGCAATGGTTTCGTATTTGTATTCGGTGGTGGTAAAAATAGAATCGTCTGGCTTAAACGTGTACAGTGGTTCCGTGGGTATTGGAATTCACCAATTTCCCGCACCGGGTACTGCGGAATACCAATTTTATATTCTTGTTCGTATATTTTACCATTCCGGTTAACTGTTACTTTTAGATCGGTAGAAAGGGCATTTACGCAGGAAACCCCTACGCCGTGCAAACCACCGGAAACTTTATAGGAATCTTTATCGAATTTACCGCCGGCGTGCAGCACCGTCATTACTACTTCAAGGGCAGAGCGGCCTTCTTTCTGGTGAAAATCGGTTGGAATACCCCGGCCGTTATCGGAAACGGTAACGGAATTATCTTCGTTAATAGAAACATCAATGGTATCGCAATGACCGGCCAGGGCTTCATCAATGGAGTTATCGACAACTTCCCAAACCAGATGGTGTAAGCCTTTTATGCCAATATCGCCAATATACATGGCAGGACGCTTCCGAACTGCTTCTAAACCTTCGAGAACCTGAATGCTATCTGCTGAATAATCGGACATTTTGTTCTCTGTTATTTCACTCATGTTAATGGGTCAGTTTTAGTAATGTAAAAGTACGGATTTTATTCGGTTTTTCCCAGTAAAAAAGCCGATATTTTCGGTTTTCCGGCCCCTTTTCCTACCTAGAAGCAGAATAATTTTTAAACCGCAAAAATCGCAATTCCCTAACCTGAATCCAGGCATTTTACCGTTCCGGGAAAGCTTAATAATCAGGCATTTTCATTAGGATCAGATTCCAATCTTCCGGCCCTTTTTATGGGTTAAAAATTTCGCAGGTATTTTGGGTTTTCAAATTCCGTAATTTCCGTAGCGATTTTCCGTATTAATAAATTGAATAATTAGTAGCCGGATCGCGTAAAAGCAATTAGAATTATTTGTAAAACAAAAGGATTGAGGGTTTCAATAATTACCAATTAAGGCAGGTTTTTTAAAGGGAGATGGTTAATATCCTGCCGGAACGTAATTAGAAGAAACCCTCTTTTTTTTTCTCCGGGAAGATTTCCTGCTAAGCCGCCTGTATCCTACCTCAGGCCTTCCGGCACCCAACATGTACCTCAACTTTGCCTAAAATCCATTTTTCGAAGATGGACCGTTAAAACCAAATGGCAATTAATCCTGAGATGAAACCTTTGACTATTAAAAGGTTAAACTAAAGAAATTTCTCAACAGGTAAATAAATATAAACGCCAGGCTCAAAAACCCGTTTAATGTTAATTATTGTTTCAAATTAACCAATTTAATAAAACTATGGCCGCTTTAAAAGATTTAACCGATCTGCTGCACCACGAAGTGCAGGTATTATACGACACCGAAAAATTACTGATAGCCGCTATCCCGCGCATGGCCGAAAAAGCCCGGGACCCGGAGCTGAAAGCCGCTTTTAAAAAACACCTGGCAGAAACCGAACAACATAAAACCCGGCTGGAACAGGTGGCAAAATTACTGGATATTAAACCCGAAGGAGATGCCAGTGCCGGTATGAAGGGCCTGATAGCCGAAGGGGAAAAAGTTATGCACCAGAACGCCACCCCGGAAGCCATGGATGCTGCCCTGATTTGTGCGGCCCAGAAAATTGAACATTACGAAATTTCGGGTTACGGAACAGCGGCGCACATTGCTTTAGGGCTGGCCCTTGATTCGGTTTACCAGCTTTTAAATTTAACGTTGCAGGAAGAACAAGCCACCGATACCAAATTAAATAACCTGGCTAAAAGCAACATTAACCGCAAAGCTGCGCAGGCAACCTGATCCGGAAATACGCAATAAAAAAGCCCTTCCCGTAAAATGGAAGGGCTTTTTTATTTTAAAAGTATCAATTCCGGCAAAGTAGTTTATAATTTATCAACGTATAAACCTTACCTGCTTTAGATCGATGCTTCGTTTTGAGTTAAAAATTGTTTGAAGATTATTTTAATTTATTTTCTGGTTCAGGCAGCAGGCTTGAAAGTTTAAAGCGCATGTTTACCTGCTTGTCTACTACTACCCATTCGCATTCGGCGTGGCCATCCAGAATATTTTTTACTTTCATTACCGGACCACCGGTTTTAAGTCGTACTTCGTCACCCTTTTTAATCTCTGATTTCATAAGTTTTAGTTTAACGTGAGGGTCAAGTAGTATAGCGGATTGTTAATTTAAAGAGCGTTAATTCGGTTTTTTAAGTTCAGATTTTTACATTTTTTATCTATTTACAAAAATCAAACCAGTAACTAACCTTTTAATATTTAAGCTAATTATTTTAAAGGTATTTTTTGTAAAACACAGACACCGGAATTGTTAAGAAAGTTCGGGTATATATTATTTCAATATATACCTTCTTAGGAATATTATATACCAGATTCCCAATTTACCTGAAAGGGCGGTTTCTTTTAAAAAAGATACAAAATAAATAATTTAGTATGATCTGATTTCTTCAAATCTTTTGAATCAGGTAGTGGAAAAAATTACTTTTTCAAAACTCATTTACCTGGCTTTTTTCCGGCTTCGTGAAGCATTTGCCAGGTCATAAATGCCAGTAAGGCTATTACCCCGATTATGGCTATCCATATAATTATTTTGTTGCGAAAAAATCCGTTAACTCCTGATGTCTGAGAGGTTATTTTTGGGGCGGATGTTACGTTTTGTACCGTTAAAATCGGCAAACCTTCCGGTATTTTATCTTTGAAATATTCCAGGTCGTAAGCGGGTTTTAAAGCTTTTTCGTTGCCTACCTGCAGCGTGTAATTTTTGCTGCCTTTTAATTCTGCTATCAGATAGGTTTTAAGCTGAAATGCCTGCGCTTTTTTGACATGTAACGGTGGGTTATCGCCGTTATCGATCACGATTAAAAAATCACTGGAACGGAAGCCATTTAAAGCCACGGTATTGCTGCTGTTAGATTCTAACTGGAAGGAATGCACCGACACATATTCCACGCTTTGGCGCCCCCTTTTTCCCGTATAAGTTTGCTTCTCAAAAACCGTAGCATTCCGGCGGAAAAAAGTCGTGGAATCGATTTCAAAAACCAGCTTATCGATAAGGACCGGCTCCGGAAAACTGAAACTCAGATACGTTTGCTTTTTTTCGGCGCTATCTATTTGGGAATGGTGAAAGTTATTGATCTCCGTAAATTCGCCGGCTTCTGCCCTGAAATCATAATACCCGGCCGCCAGAATGTTTAATGGCGCGCTGGCCGAATCGTTTATTTCCAGGCGGTAATATTCATAATCGCTTAAGGGGAAATTAAGGATTTTAACTTCCGAAGTTTCTAAAGCGCTGGCTACATTTTGCAACACAAAATTATTTTCCAGCGCGTACCAGTTTTCGCCGTCGGGGCTGCCGCTTAAGCTTGCTTTTTTTATTACGTTCGTATTTTTAATAAGCAGCCCCAGGTTGTTGATCTTATTCCGGTTCTGGTTCCGCACCACCAGGGTGGTATTTACGCCTTTATTGCTCACTTTCTCAACCACCGGGTATTCCTGGAAATACTGATGGCGCTCCAGGGCAGCCGCACGTTCTAAAATGTAAGGGACTTCGCGATTTTTCCAATCTTTTAGCCGGATATCCGCCAGATCTGCCTGGGCCTTACTTACAACTTCCGGGGCCAGCATAATTTTATAAAAACGGCTTTCGGCCCCGGCCTGAATCGTACCGTAATATTTAAAATCCTGGGCCTGAGCAACAAAAAAAACGCCGCATAAAAACCAGCAGATCAGCAAAAGTTTTTTCATTGTCCGGCCTCCTTTTCAGGTAAATTTTCATCCGCCAGGATCAGCTTTTTAATATTCTGATACATAAAAGAAATAACCAATAAAAGCACGCCCAGGCAGATAAATGCCGCAATTTTACCGCCTTCCGAAATCCCCCTGATATCGAACAGGAACAGCTTTAATAAAGTAATGGAGAATAAGGTAAGGGCAATTATGCGAAGGTGTTTATGCTTTTGTTTCAGGCCGATAAACATAAAAATAAACGCACACAATCCCCATAAAATAGGAAAGCCAACTTTAAACGTTTGCTGCCTTAACCGGTCGAAATAACCGTGTTGCTCCGACCGGAAATTATCAGCGCTTAAGCCCGTGGTATCCGAAAATGGCAAATTGAAATAAAGCATGTGGTACAACAGTTCAGAACTGACAATGTATACAGAAACAAAACTTAAAACCCACAACAAAACAGTTCCGGTTTTGCTGCCGAATTGCGCTAAATAATTCCGGTTCCGGTAAACGTAATATATTAAAGACCCCACCAATACCAGGTTAAAGTAATGAAAAATGTAACCGGTGGTTTCCTGAACGTTTTGCAGAAAATGATGATCTAATAGCCGGTAAACTTCAGGGTTATAAAGCAGGCAATACAAGACCAATCCTAATAAACCCAGAAGCGTGATCCAGAAGGAAAGCCCCGCTCTGTTTTTGTACTGAGCAAAAACAAAAAGAGAAAGAATAAAAGCCAGGTTATAGGTACCCAGAATAATGGTTTTATTGAAGTTATAATTGAATACTAAATTGAGCTGGTAATTCAGTTCCAATAATAAAACCAGGTAACCCAGTACAAATAAAAATACTCCAATTATGCGGCGAAAAATAAGCGGCTCAAAAGTAACTCCGGAAAAATCTACCGGTTCGGAATTCCGTTGCAAAAGTTTAAAGATGGCACCTAAACTCAGAATGCTGATAACCCCCGTAATAAACCCTTTATTTAAAAGGATAGGATGAGGGGTTTTGCCGGCATATTGGATATAAATTTGCTGCCAGTCCATTATTAAACTGATAAGCATTAAACCGGCAATAATGAGGGAACTGACGAAGGCCAGCTTTATGCCGGTCTTCTGGGCAAACCACAACAACAAAACCGCTTCCAAAGCCCAGAACATGGTAATATAATTTCCTTCCAGCTGCACCGGAATAGCTAGACTAATAAAAGTAATTACCAATCCGATCAACAGGTAAACCAGGTTCCTGTCTACCTGCCGGCTTCGGAATAAAACAAAGGCAAAAGCAAAATTAAAGACCGCTACGCCAACCGTAAATAAACCCTGGTACATGCCATTTTGGATGTGGTAAAGAACGGCCATACCGGCAGTATAATATAGAAAGGTATTGCTGAGCAGGATCCAGATTTCAGAAGCTTCAAAAGGCGTTCTTTCCTTTATATTTTTAATAATGTTCATCAGGAAGAAAACCATATAAAAAAGCGAAGCAAAGAGCAGCGCGCCCAGGAAAGGACCATCTGGCGTGTTCAATACTTTAGTAGCCAGCCAGCCGCTGAAAAGCAAAATCGTAAAACCGTAACAGATCCAGTTAATGATTTTCCAGCCTTTGAGGTAAGCTAAAACCAGCATGCCGATGTTCAGAATAAGCACGTAAGTAAACAGAACCTGGTAATTTCCTTCTCCGGTACTTACCATGAACGGGGTGGCAAACCCGCCCAGAATGGCAAGCACAGCCAATTCCACCCGGTTATAGGAAATAGACAACAGCACCGAAAAACCTGTGATCACCGCCATAATTACAAACGCTGCGGCCTGGCTGAATAAGTGGTATTCGTGGAAAGCAATGGCAATGGTAAAATACAGCACCGCCAGGCCTCCACCCACCAATACCGAACTGAAAGCGGCAAACGTTAACCTAAGCCGGTGCGCTACGCCTATCAAAAGGCCGCCGGCCAGGATCCCGATGAAAACCCTGCCAATCTCATTTATCCAGTCTTTATCGATGGCGAATTTTACGAAATAGCCGATCCCTAAAACCAGGATAGCAATGCCGATCTTATTGATCAGGTTTTCCCCAATGAATTTTTCCATGTCCGGGTTATCGTGCATAAACCGTTCGTAGAAAGATGGCTCCGGTTGGTGGTAAACCGGCTCCGGCGCCATTGGCGCAATGTATTTTGGAGGTTCGGAAATTACGGTTGGCACTTTTTCTGCTTCCAGGGGTACCGTTTTTGGAGGTATAATTTCCGGCGGTAAAGGTACTTGAACCGGTTGCGGAATAGGAATTACCGGTTCCGGAATAGGAATTACCGGTTGCGGAACAATTACCGGGACCGGTTCCTGGATAATGGGTTTTTCGGGAGCTTTTACCGCTGGTGGCTCCTGCCCTTTCCGGAGTAATTCCAGTTCGGCCCGGATCTTTTGCAGCTCATCGTTAAGCATAACAAAATGGTGCCGGAACTCATCCAGTTTCCCGGTAAAAGTCTTTATTACGAAAAAAATTACGATGATAATGGTAATTAATACCCAGGTCTCCATTTAGTAAGGAATGCAGGTTATTTGGAAAAAAGCTTATCTAAAAAAAGCGAAAGCCTGAATATAAGGAATTAACCCGAAAATAAAGGATCACGGCTTTCAGGCTAAAATGCAGCTAAAAACCAAACCGGTGGGAGAAAGCTTAAGATCCCGACCCTTGATAACGAAATTCAGGAACAAAATAAGGTAGGGAAGCCAAAATAAAACTTAAAACAAAAAAGGGGTAAAAACAAAAAGCACTTACCGAGATTTCGCTTCGTAAGTGCTTGATTTTCAGGTGATCCCGTTTGGATTCGAACCAAAGACCTACTGCTTAGAAGGCAGTTGCTCTATCCAGCTGAGCTACGGGACCGGGTAAAAAAAAATTACGAATTAAAAATCAAGAATTAGGAATGTTCCGGAGAACAAGAATCGTAATTCGTAATTCGTAATTCGTAATTAATTTAGTCGGGGTGGCAGGATTCGAACCTACGACCTCCACATCCCAAATGTGGCGCGATACCGGGCTACGCTACACCCCGAACTTCGCTTTTGATCGTATGCCCGAAGGCTTTCTGCTCAATCGCGGTGCAAACTTAAGAGCTTTTTTTAAATTAAAAAATTAAATTTTAAAAATATTTAATCGCTTGGCGGAGGGGGGGGGATTCGAACCCCCGGTACAGTTTGACCCGTACGACAGTTTAGCAAACTGCTGGTTTCAGCCACTCACCCACCTCTCCGTGGCTCTTTCTGCTAAAGAGAATGCAAATATACGATTTCTTATTTCAGAAAAGCAATACGCAAATCCATTTTTTCCGGATAAAATAATTTAAAATTTACCGGCCGGCGCTAATATTCTGATTTTAAAATACATATTCTTCTTTCAGGTACTTCCTGCATTAAATTTTACCATCTGCTTTAAAGACATTTCCGCTTAAACACACCTTTTTCCGATCCAAAATCCACCATCACCCCTTTCCCCTTCCCTATTAAGCAGACCTTTTCAACAACATATTACTAATGCTGAATACCTGAAAGGTTAAGTAGGTCGTTATTTTTTGAATTCCTTATATTTGGGACTACCATTTGAAAATAAATGATCTGGAGCCAGCCGCTTTCTTTGTTGGAGCTTATTTTTGGAGCCGTTTTTATAGGTTGCTATGCCGCCTATTTATACCGGATGAAAAGGCTGTCGAATGCCCTGAACCAGAAACCGCACCTGATCTGGGTTAAGATGCTTTTGCGGAGCGCGTACTTCCTTTTATTACTGATTGCCCTGCTGGGTCCCTCCTTTGGGGCGGCTACCAAAGAGATCAAAACTACAGGTAAAGACATCCTGATAGCGGTAGACCTTTCGCAGTCTATGAACGCCACCGATGTGCAGCCCAGCCGCCTGGAGAAAGTTAAGTTCGAATTGCCCAAACTAATTCAGAAATTTAATTCCGATCGCATCGGGCTGTTGATCTTTTCTTCCGAAGCTTTTGTGCAATGCCCCCTTACCTTCGACCAAAGTGCTTTAGACCTTTATACCCATACCCTCCGAACCGACCTGGTTCCCCGGGCCGGCACCGATCTGGCCGCACCGTTGGAATTGGCCCTGAAAAAATTTGTCGAAACCAAAAAACCGGCCAGCCAGAATGTTTCCCAGATGCTGATCCTTATCTCCGATGGCGAAGATTTCGGCGATAATTTAAAAGCCCCCCTGAAAGCCCTGGCCAAAGAAAATATAATGGTATTTACCTTAGGGGTAGGCTCTGCCGAAGGAAGTCAGATCCCATTGGGTGAAAGTGTCGTCCGCGACCGGGAAGGAAAGAAAGTTATAACCAAATTGAATACCGAAGCCCTGAAAGAAATTTCGGACCAGACCGGCGGGCAATACTTTGAAATAAACGGCCGGGCCAGTGAAATAAGCAAACTGATTACCGCCATTAACAACGTTAAAAGCGAGGTAAAACAAAGCCGAACGGTAGAAGTAAAAGCAAATAAATACTTTTACCCGCTGCTGGCAGCCCTGGTTTTAATGCTGATCGACGCGGGTAACCGTTTTAATACATTCCGGATATGAAGTTGCTTTCTATCTTATTTCTGATCTTTTTAAGTATAGGCGGTTTTCAGAACATTGCCGAAATAAATGCCCATGTGCAGCAGGCTGAAGAAAATTTCAAAATGGGCAATTATGCAGCGGCGGTAAAAAATTATGAATTTGTACTTTATACCAGAAACCACAATACCCCGGAGATATTACTGAACCTGGCGCATGCCTACCTTAAGAATAACCAGCCCGAACAAGCCCAGAAAGTTTATTTGCAATGCGCTAAAAGCGAAGATGCCGCATTGCGATCTGTAGCCTGGGAGCAATTAGGCACGCTGCAAACCAAGATTCCGGATTACCGCCAGGCCCTGACCTTTTATAAACGCGCATTGGTAGCTAACCCGGCGAATGAGCAGGCCCGTTACAATTACGAAATGCTTAAAAAATACCTGGCTCAGAATCCGGAGAAACAAAACCAGCTGCCCCCGCCTGCCCCGGAGAAAAAAGAAAAACAGGAAGAGAAAAAAACCCAGCCTGACCAAAAAGAAAACAAAGACCAATCGGCGAAACCAGACGCCAACGGCAATCAGGAAAAAGACAACCCGGAAAATCCGGAAAAAGGCGATCAGCAGGAAAAGCAGGATAAAGAAATGGATCCGGAAGGGAAAAACCAGCCGGAACAGCAAAAACCAGCCGGTGAAAACGGGACCGAAAAAAAGCAAAACCAGGGCACCGAAAAAGGGAAAGAAGCAGGGGAAAACCTGGCTTCTGAAAAGGATGAACCCGCCAAAAATGACCAGCCTAAACGTGCCGGAAGAGAACAGGCCTCCGGGGACGAACAACGGTTGCAAACCCAATATGAGCGACTGCGCCAGGCTAACATTAGCCCGGAAAAAGCAAACATGATGCTGGAAGCTATGAAAAATGCCGAACAGCAACACCTGCAGCAACTGCCTAAAAAAGGCACTAAAAAGCCTGACCGGAGTAAGCCCAACTGGTAGGTCTGTTAACTTACCGGAAGCCTGTTAAACTGCTTCGTTTTATAAAGAATTTATTCATCCTATCTGGCCCTTTTAATTATTCAGGAATTTTACCGGTTTACGGCACTTTTACTTTTCTACATTTTAACCGGATTGCGGGATAATTGCTGGCAACAAATAAAAACAGGCAGACCGGATTATTACATCCCATCTCTTATGAAAGCTATTGTTTATAAAAAATACGGGCCGCCCGAAGTTGCCGTTCTAAGGGAAGTTGAGAAACCGGAACCTAAAGAAAATGAAGTATTACTCAAAGTTTACGCCTCAACCGTAAACAGAACTGATGCTGGTTTCCGCAGTGCAGAATATTTCGTTTCCCGCTTCTGGAGCGGTCTTTTGCGGCCCAAATGTCAAATTTTAGGATGCGAATTTTCCGGCGTAATTGAAGCAACCGGTAAAGCCGTAACCAATTTTAAAACAGGAGATAAAATTTTCGGGTATAATGATAAAACCTTTGGCGGCCACGGCGAATATTTAACCATTGGGGAGAACGATGCAATTGCCATTATTCCCGATAACTTAACGCTTGAAGAAGCAGCCCCGCTAACGGAAGGCGCGCATTACGCCCTGAACAATATCCGGGCCTCTAAAATAGAAAACGGCCGGAACGCTTTGGTTTACGGGGCAACGGGGGCCATCGGCTCAGCTGCCGTGCAACTACTAAAACATTTTAAGGTTAACGTTACGGCTGTTTGTAATTCCAAAAATGTAAATCTTATTAAATCGCTTGGCGCTGATACTGTAATTGATTATCAAACCCAGGATTTTACCCAATCAGATAAAAAATTCGATTTTATTTTCGATGCAGTGGGCAAGAGTTCATTTAGCCAATGCAAACCCCTTCTCAGCGAAAAGGGCATTTACATTTCTACCGAATTAGGAAAAAATGGTGAGAATATTTTTTATGCTTTAACCACCCCCCTGTTCGGCGGTAAAAAAGTTTTATTTCCCATTCCCACCAAAAACCAGGCGGATGTATTATTCCTGAAAAGCCTGGTTGAAAAGGGAGAATACAAACCAGTAATAGACCGTGAATATAAACTGGAACAAATTACGGAAGCCTACCGGTATGTAGAATCCGGTCAAAAAACGGGTAATGTAATTATTAAAATATCCGAATAATAGCTAAGCTCCGAATAGACTTCCGGCAAAATTGCTGAAAGGAAATTCCTGTAATAAATGCGTTTAAACAAGCGCTTTCTGAACACCAACCACCTATTTGCAATTGCCGCTAAGTCTGGGTAATTTCACGGCCAAATTAGAAACAAACGCTTTATGCAAACAAAAGAAGTATATGTAATATCGGCGGTTCGTACGCCAATTGGTAGTTTTGGCGGCGCTTTAGCCAGCGTTTCTGCTACCAAATTAGGGGCTGTCGCCATTAAAGGCGCTTTGGAAAAAGCCGGCGTAGATCCCAAAGAAGTGCAGGAAGTAATAATGGGCAATGTGTTATCGGCTAATGTTGGTCAGGCCCCGGCCCGCCAGGCTGCCATTTATGCCGGCCTGGGTTACGAAGTTGAATGTACTACCGTAAATAAAGTTTGTGCTTCCGGGTCTAAAGCCATCATGTTTGCCGCTCAGGCCATTATGCTGGGTCATAAAGATGTAATAGTTGCCGGCGGTATGGAAAGCATGAGCAATGTGCCTTATTACCTCGATAAAGCCCGTTTTGGCGCTAAATTAGGTCACCGGCAAATGATAGATGGTCTGGTAAAGGATGGCCTTTGGGATGTTTACAACGATTACCACATGGGCAATGCGGCAGAAAATACTGCCAGCGAAATGGGGATTACCCGCGAAATGCAGGATGCCTTTGCCACCCAGTCTTACAGCCGCAGTGCCGAAGCCGCCAAAGCCGGCATGATGAAAAATGAGATCATCCCGGTAGAGATCCCGCAACGCGGAAAAGATTCCGTTTTTGTTACCGAAGACGAAGAGTATTCTAAAGTTAACTTCGATAAAGATCGCCGGCTTAAAACCGGTTTTCGATAAAGAAGGAACCGTTACGGCGGCCAACGCTTCTACCCTGAACGATGGCGCTGCTGCAGTGGTATTGATGAGCCGTGAAAAAGCCGAAGAACTGGGCGTTAAGCCTATTGCTAAAATCTTAGGTTTTGCCGATGCTGAACAGGAACCGAAATGGTTTACTACTACCCCATCTTTAGCCATTCCGAAAGCTCTGAAAAATGCCGGTGTTTCGGCAGATATGGTAGATTTTTACGAAATAAACGAAGCTTTTTCGGTGGTTTCTATTGCCAACAACCAGAAATTAAACCTGGAAGACAGCAAAGTGAATGTTTACGGTGGAGCTGTTTCGTTGGGTCACCCGCTGGGTGCTTCCGGCGCCAGAATAGTTACTACCCTAATTAATGTATTGAACACCAAAGGCGGAAAGATCGGGGTTACCGGTATTTGCAACGGCGGTGGCGGCGCTTCTTCTATTGTGCTGGAAAAAATGTAATTCACTTTTTTGCCTTACCAGTATACCATTTTCAAAAAGCCTTGCGTTAAAATGTAAGGCTTTTTGTTTTAAAAGGAGTAATTGTCTGAAATCAGAATTTACAGAAACGTAGTTCGGCGTAGCCAATTTTAGAATTTTCAGAATTAATTATCTGAATTAGGATTCGCAAGATTTCGGGATTTAAGGATTTTCTTGTAGGAACAGGGCTTGACCTGTCCGCACGTTACCCGATCAGGTTATTTGATTTTTGTTTGAATTGTTAATTATCTGAATTAGAAATGGGGTTCGGCGTAGCCAAATTCCAGAATTAGCGGAATTAATTGTCTGAACTAGGATTTATAAGATTAAGGGATTTAAGGATTAACAGAATACTCTTACGCGCAGCGGAGTACAATCACTTTTAATACCGCTTTTATTTCAGATTGACTGAACTTTACAAATTAAAACCCAACCTGTATTACCAGATCATTAAGAAAAATATGCTTCGCTCCCTGCTTACCGGCTTCCTATTACTTTGCTTTTCCTCTCTAACTTTCGGGCAAAAAAATTATTATAAACGGTTTTTTAAAACGGGTGGCAAAGAAACAAAAGTAGTTACTTACCACGATCATGAATTTACCAAAGTAAAAGAGGTATATTTTATCCTTACCAACCCGGATACGCTTATGCAGGGCCAATACCGGAAATTTTATGCCAATGGAAAACCGGAAGTTAAAGCCCGTTTTGAAGGGGGTAAGCCCGACAGCATTTACACCGAATTTTATGAGAACGGACAAGTTAGGCTGCGGGTGCCTTATCAGAATGGATTAAAGAATGGTCTTTTTCAGTCCTATCATCAGAACGGAAAAATATTGCAGGATGGTGCTTTTGTAAATGGAGAGCAAACCAACCTGATCAAAACCTTTTATGAGAACGGCCAGCCCAAAATGGAAGCAGCTTTTGTAAAAGGTTTCCCAGACGGTTTGGTAAAAGAATACTATGAAAATGGGAAGCTTCGGTCTGAAATAACCTATAAAAAAAATCAGCAGAATGGCCTGGCCAAAACGTATTTTGAAAACGGAAATCTGGAAACGGAAGCCGTTTACGCGAATGGCATGATAGATGGCTATTACAAAACATTTTACGACAACGGCCAGCTCCATACGGAATCGCACCCGGGTAAAAACGGCAAATCGGGCACGTACAAAAGCTATTACCGCAGCGGTGCCCTGGAAATGGAAGGTTCTTACAAAGCAGTGCAGATAACTAAAAAAGAGGAAATGCTTTACGACGGCCAGAAAACCCGCCCGCGCGAAAGCATAGACCTGAACGCCTACAGCGGCAAACGCGATGGTGTTGTAAAATCGTACTATGAAAACGGCAAACCCCTGCGCATCAGCACCTATAAAGAAGGAATTCTAACCGGAACTTCTCAGGCTTTTTATGAGAACGGTAACCTTAAAGAAGAAACGAAATACAGCAACGATGCCAAAAACCGGAAAATAACGTTGTATTACCTTTCGGGCAATGTGCAGGAGGAGCAACTTTATGAAAATAATGTAAAGACCGGCACCTGGTACACTTATTTCGATGCTCCCAAAAAGGTAAAAATAAAAGAAACGTACCTGAATAACCGGCTTACCGGCATCCGTTTTACTTACTATGAAAATGGCCAGGTAGAAACCCAGACCGAATACATAAACGATAAGAAAACCGGGACCGCCATTAGTTATTTTCCCTCCGGAAAGGTAAAAACCGAAACCGAATATAAAAGCGGTTTACGCTCCGGGAAATTCCGCCAGTATTTTGAAAATGGAAAAACCGAAATTACCGGCGCCTTCCGTAACAACCGCGAAACCGGAAACTGGAAATTTATGAACGAAGAAGGAAAAACCATCCGGTCGGCTACCTTTAAAAACGGTATCGAAGTTAAATAAAAAACTGCTTTATTCACCGGTGTATGCAGCCTTCAATTTTTATGGAAGCTATCTTTCAGAATACTTTCGTTGTTTTGAGTGGGAAATTTCAATTTGAAATTCTAAACATGAAGATAACAACAAAAACCAAGAAGCCATTGGCGGAACGGTATCTTTCTAAAGTTGAGATTCCTATATATTAATAGCTGTGCCTTGGTCTGTTAGCCACAAACCGATGCAGAAGGTTTTCCGGATTTCCCCTTTTTTCTTTTCCTTACTTAAGGCTGTATCTTACCGGAAACCATTTTTATTTCCCAATCAGGTTTTCTTTTGCATATTCCCCAGCCAAAATAGGTACCGGCTAACGTTTAATTGCTTAATTTTGAAGATCATTTCCCGGCGTGAGCTGGCTTAACTTTTTATCTTATCCCTACCTGTGAAAATCCTGAAATTCGGCGGAACTTCGGTTGGCTCAGCGGAGCGCTTTAAAGAAGTGGCCCGTTTAATTCAAGTTGAAGAAGCTCCTGTTATTGTGGTTTTGTCGGCCATGGCGGGCACTACCAATGCCCTGGTGCAATTAAGCCAACTGCTGAGAGAAAATAAAACCGATGAATCCCTGAAGCATATCCAAGCCTTGCATGACCGGTATCAGCAGGTTGCAGAGGAACTTTTCGAAACCGAAACCTATAAAACCCAGGCCTTAAACCTTTTAGGCGATCATTTTACGTACCTGGAGGGCTTTGTACTGGACCTGTTTACTTCCAACGAAGAACGTGCCATTCTGGCGCAGGGCGAACTGCTTTCTACCGCGCTTTTTCATTTCCATCTGTTGGAAAAAGGTATACCCAACATTTTGCTTCCGGCCCTGAATTTTATGCGGTTAGATAAAGACCAGGAGCCCGATCTGCCATATATCCGCGAAAATTTATCCCGCGAATTGGCGCAGCATCCTGGTAACCGGATCTTTATTACTCAGGGCTATATTTGCCGCAATATTTTTGGCGAAATAGATAACCTGAAGCGCGGCGGCTCCGATTATTCCGCTTCGCTGATAGGCGCTGCCATAAAAGCCGAAGAAGTCCAGATCTGGACCGATATTGACGGCATGCACAACAACGACCCGCGGATGGTAAAAGACACCTATCCTATTGCCGAACTTTCTTTTAACGAAGCGGCCGAGCTGGCTTATTTCGGGGCTAAAATCCTGCACCCTTCCAGCGTCTTGCCGGCCAAGCAAAAGAATATTCCGGTTAGGCTTGTTAAACACCATGCAGCCCGAAGCCCCGGGCACCCTGATTTCCAGCAGAACTAACGGCAACGGCATAAAAGCGGTAGCGGCCAAAGATGGTATTACGGCCATAAAAATCAAATCGAGCCGTATGTTGCTGGCTTACGGTTTTTTACGAAGTATTTTCGAAGTTTTTGAAGATATACAAAACCCCAATCGACATGATCACCACTTCGGAAGTAGCGGTTTCGCTGACCATCGACGATACACAATATTTAAAAGAGATTATAGCTGAGCTAAAATTGTACGGTACCGTAGAAGTAGATCAGGACCAGAGTATTATTTGCGTGGTAGGCGATTTTATGGCAGAATCTACCGGCTATGCTTTTAAAATTATAAGCGCGCTTCAGCAAATACCGTTGCGCATGATTTCGTATGGGGGCAGCAAAAACAACATCAGCTTTCTTATAAGTACCGAACACAAAATTGCTGCACTTACCGCTCTGAATGAAAATGTTTTTAGCCCCCGAATAAATAATTAATGTTTCCAGTTTCTACAGCTGAATTAAATCAGCTCCCTACCCCTTTTTACGCTTACAATTTAGCGTTGCTGCGCCAAACCCTGCAGGCCGCCGCCAAAGCGGCCGGCAAATATGGTTATCACGTGCATTACGCCCTCAAAGCCAACGCCAACCCGAAGATCCTGGCGGAGGTAAAGAAAGTTGGTTTTGGCGCCGACTGCGTAAGCGGCAACGAAATAAAAGCTGCTCTGGAGAGCGGCTTTCCGGCTGCTAAGACCGTTTTTGCCGGAGTAGGCAAAACCGACCGCGAAATTAATTTTGCCCTGGAAAAGGAGATTTTCTGTTTCAACTGCGAATCGTTGCAGGAACTGGAGGTTTTAAACGAACTGGCCGGTAAGGCAGGAAAAATTGCCCGAATTGCGCTGCGCATAAACCCGAACGTAAACGCCAAAACCCACCATTACATTACTACCGGCCTGGAAGAAAATAAATTTGGAATTAATTTCTGGGAACTGCCGCAGGTAGCCGATATTTTACCCAGCTTCCCGAATCTCAGGCTGATCGGATTGCACTTTCACATCGGTTCGCAGATCACGGATATGAAAGTTTTCAAAAAACTATGCCTGCGGGTAAATGAGATCCAGGGATGGTTTCTGGGTCGCAACATAATGGTAGAGCATCTGAATGTGGGTGGCGGTCTGGGGGTGGATTATTATGAACCCGATGCCCACCCGATCCCGGATTTTGAAACTTATTTCGGCATTTTTAAAGAATTTTTAAAACCGGAGCCGGGGCAGGAAGTGCATTTTGAATTGGGCCGGTCGCTGGTTGCCAGATGCGGCACTCTTATCTCCAGAGTGCTTTACATTAAAAAAGGAATAAAAACCAATTTTGCGATTCTGGATGCCGGCATGACCGAACTGATCCGCCCGGCTTTGTACCAGTCTTATCATAAGATCGAAAATTTAAGCAGCCGCGAATCTGAATTGCGATACGATGTGGTAGGTCCCATCTGCGAATCTTCGGACTGTTTCGGCAAAGCCGTTTCGCTGCCGGAAACAAACCGCAACGATCTGATCGCGATCCGGACGGCAGGCGCTTACGGCGAAGTAATGGGTTCCAGCTATAACCTCCGCGAAAAAGCCCAGGCTTATTTCTTTGAAGAATAGGAGTTTTTCAGCCCGTAATCATACCGTTTTAAAACGAAAAGCCTGCCCGGAAATGCTCCGGGCAGGCTTTTTTTATATTTCAATTCAGGCTAATTTATTAATTAACAGACCTGTTATGCAAAAGTAGATTCCTTATAATTTATCAAGCACCAGGTTCTGAAAGAAATCTGGTTCGCCTATTTTTATGCCCGGACTTTCGTGGAAATAATTGGCCATATCCAGCGCATTTCCGGCAGAATTTTTATCGGCAGATAAGATGAAGGTTTGCGGGCCTAACGGTTCTATCAGCTTGGTATTGGTGCGTTTCATCAGCTTTTCCAGCAGGTTCTGGCCTATCTTATCTTCCAGGGTTACCAAGAATTGGTTGGTTATACCCAGGCGGCCGCCGGAAGTAGGGTTTTTGGTAAAGAACGGGGTGGCATACAAAATATCAGGGTCCTGCTCCAGCACACTGAACTTTACTTCCAGGGTGCCCGGCGTTGGATTGTTCCGGGTAGAAACCACGGTTACATCTGCCGAGCCGGAGGTATGTTCGTCTACCACATTGCCCAGAAAATCGTATTTACTTATTATTTTTTCTTTGGCGGCACGGTCGGTACCCGGGGTAAAGCCAATTATGATCAGATCAGTTAAAACAGGCCCTAAATCAACTTTTTCGTCCTGGTAGTAGAAGTAGTGAGAAGCTCCGGATGTTGCCATAACTATATATAGTAGGTTTTTATAATTTCCTATAACGCACCACTTTGGTTTAGGTTCTGACTTTTATTCAAAAAAACCTATACTTTAATTTTAATAAAAAACCCGGTTCCCGTTCAGGCCTGAAACTTATGCTGTAGTTACCGGTTCATAATCAGAAAGATCCGAAAGGGTGAAACAATTAAAACACAGCATGAAAATACTTCTGACCGGTGCAAACGGGTACATTGGAAAAAGACTTTTGCCGGTTTTGGTTAACCAGGGCCATGAAATAGTTTGCCTGGTTCGCGACCCGCGGCGGTTTGAACCCGAAGCTAAATTAGCTGAACGCGTAACCATAATAAAAGCCGATCTGCTGGATCTTTCCAGCCTGAACAACTTGCATTCCGATATTGATGCTGCTTTTTATTTAGTGCATTCCATGGGTTCCGCAGCCCAGGATTTTTACGAAGCAGAAGCGGAATCGGCCCGGAATTTTACCAGCTATTTAAATTCCACCAAAGCAAGGCAGGTTATTTATTTAAGCGGCATATCAGAAGGCGGAAAACTTTCCAAACACCTGGCTTCCCGGGCCAACGTAGAAGATATCCTGCGTTCGGGAAGCATTCCGGTAACCGTTTTGCGGGCTTCTATTATTATTGGTTCCGGCAGTGCTTCTTTCGAAATTATCCGCGACCTGGTAGAAAAATTGCCGGTAATGGTTACGCCTAAATGGTTAAATTCCAGGTGTCAGCCCATTGGGATCAGGGATGTGCTTTTCTACCTGAACGGCGTATTATCCTGCCCGGATTGCCTGAATAAAACCCTGGATATTGGCGGCCCCGAAATTCTGACCTACAAACAAATGCTTTTAAAACTGGCCGAAGTAAGGGGCCTGAAAAGGCACATTATTACGCTGCCGGTGCTCACGCCCAGGCTTTCTTCTTACTGGCTTTATTTTGTAACTACCACTACCTTTTCCATTGCCCGCAGCCTGGTTGAAAGCCTGCGATCTGACACTATAATGCAGCATCACGAAATTCAGGAATTGCTGCCGCACACCTGCCTGCCCTACGAAGAAAACTTAAAACTGGCTTTTTCCCGCATTGAGCAGAATTCCGTAGTTTCCAGCTGGACCGATGCGCTGGTAAGCGGCACCCTGAATCATAATTACATGGATTTTATTCAGATCCCGCAGCATGGCGTACTAACCGATAAACAAATAATTTCTCTGGAGCGGCCGCCGGAAGAAGTACTGAAAAACATCTGGAGTATTGGCGGCAAAAGAGGCTGGTACCAGACCGACTGGCTATGGCAGATCCGCGGTTTTCTGGATAAGGTAGTGGGCGGGGTTGGCTTGCGGCGCGGACGGCGCCACCCTACCGAACTCAAAGCCGGCGATACCCTGGATTTCTGGCGGGTGCTTCTGGCCGATAAAGAAAATAAACGTCTCCTTTTGTATGCTGAAATGCGTTTACCCGGCGAAGCCTGGCTGCAATTCCGGATCTTTGAAAAAGAGGGCCAAAACTACCTTGAGCAATTAGCAGCCTTTCGGCCAAAAGGGCTGCCGGGCCGCCTTTACTGGTATTCCGTTTTACCTTTCCATTTCCTGATCTTTGGCGGCATGGTACGGAACCTGGCAAATTATACCGGACCGGAAAAACGATAGGATTTAAGCCGGAAAAAGTCAAATAAACCACTTTAGGCTGCAAACAGGAAATCCGGCTAAGGTAAATTCGCGTTCATTAGTTTCGGAAGCAAAAAAATTCCACCGGTAAAATCCCGAATAAATTATTTTAAGCTTTATTCCTGTTTTTACCTCCTGAAATGTTTCTACCTTTGCAGATACTCTTATTCTCTATTTTGTTTAATGAACGCGCTAAAAGAAACCAATTACCAATTTTTGGGTCAGACCGGATTTTACCGGGGAAAAGTACGCGATGTTTATTATTTTGGAACAAAATTAGCCATTGTAGCCACCGACCGGATCTCTGCTTTCGACGTGGTTTTGCCCCGGGCAATTCCCTACAAAGGCCAGGTGCTGAACCAGATAGCCGCCTACCACTTAAAAGCCACTTCCGATATTTTACCGAACTGGATCTTAAGCCAGCCCGACCCTAATGTAGCCATCGGCAATTTCTGCGAGCCTTTCAGGATAGAGATGGTTATAAGAGGTTACCTGGCCGGCCATGCGTGGCGGGAATACAGCGAAGGCAAACGTACCCTTTGCGGCGTAGCCTTACCGGATGGTTTAAATGAAAACGACCGCCTGCCCGAACCGATCATTACTCCTTCCACCAAATCGGACCACGGCCACGACGAAGATATTTCCAAAGAAGAAATTCTGAAACAGGGATTGGTTAGCCCCGAAGATTACGCGCTGCTTGAAAATTATACCCAGGCTCTTTTTAAGCGCGGCACCGACCTGGGTGAAAAACAGGACCTGATCCTGGTAGATACCAAATACGAATTCGGCAAATTTGAAGGTCATATTTACCTGATAGACGAAATCCACACGCCCGACTCATCGCGGTATTTTTACGCCAGCGGTTATGAAGACCGGCAGAAAAACGGGGAACCTCAGAAACAACTTTCCAAAGAGTTCGTAAGGCAATGGCTGATCCAAAATAATTTCCAGGGCAAAAAAGGGCAGACCATACCTGAAATGACCGACGACCAGGTTACCCTAATTTCGGACCGTTACCTGGAGTTGTATGAGCAGGTTACGGGCCAGAAATTCGTAAAAACCGGTTATAACAATATTGAAGCGCGCATAGAGAAAAGCATAAAAGAAAACATTTTTTAACGCGGAATCTTAATTGAATCTCAGGATTTTTTTGTAAATTCGCCCTTTGAAACCAATTACCCCGAGGTATGAAATACACGATCGATAAAAAAGAGAATTACACCATCATTACCATAGACGAGAAAAAACTTGATACTACGATTGCTCCTGATCTGAAATCTGAGTTTGTGAAGCTCAACGCCGAAGGTATCAATAATCTTATTCTGGACCTTACCAACGTAAAATATACTGATTCTTCCGGGCTTAGCTCTATCCTGATTGCTAACCGTTTGTGTAATTCTTCCAGCGGCTTACTTAATCTTAGCTGGCCTGCAGGACCACGTAATGAAACTTATTACCATTTCTAAACTGGAATCGGTTTTAAATATTTTACCTACCGTAGAAGAAGCTATCGACCGCATTTTTCTGCACGAAATTGAGCGCGACCTAACCAACAAAGAAGAATAAAACTTTTAAGCGGAGCAGGATTGGAATTTGAACTAAAAATACTTAGGCAGTTCTTCGGCTATTCCTGCTCCCAATCGTAATCATACCGCCCAGGTTTTAACCATTGGCAACCAGTCTAAATTTAATAGATTGCGGCGAAGGCACTCAAATGCCAGCTGATGCGATACAAAGTAAAGCATCAGCGCATTTTTAATATTTTTATCAGCCATCTGCACGGCGACCATTTTTTTGGACTTATTCGGTTTGCTTTCTACCATGCACCTGCAGCAGCGCACCACCCCTTTAAACCTATTTGGTCCTCCCGGCCTGGCGGAAATGCTCAGCTTACAGTTTAAAGTATTCCAATACCAATTTAACGTTTCCTATCACTTTTCATGAACTGGATACTACCGTTCATAAAAAGATTTTCGAAGATAAAAACATGACGGTGCACACGTTGCCCATGCAGCACCGGGTACCCTGCTGCGGTTTCCTTTTCCGCGAAAAACCCAAACTTCGGCATCTCATAAAAGAAAAACTTCCCTCCTTTCTTACCCCACCGCAACTGGTGCGCTTAAAATTCGGCGAAGACATTAAGGATGAGACCGGGCAGATCGTGGTACGTAACGCCGACGTAACTACTAATCCCAAACGCAGCCGCAGTTATGCCTATTGCTCCGATACCCAGTACAAAGAAGATATTTTGCCTTATATCCAGGGCGTTGACTTGCTTTACCACGAAGCTACTTTTATGCATGAAATGGTGGACCGGGCGGCTTACACCCACCACAGCACCGCCCACCAGGCTGCTACCCTGGCCCGGAAAGCCGGGGTAAAACGGTTATTGATCGGCCATTTTTCGGCGCGCTACAAAGACCTTACCCCCGTTTTGGAGGAAGCAAAAGCCGTATTTGAAAACACCATGCTGGCTACCGAAGGTAAAACCATTGGCGTGCTGGAGTATGATTTTAACGAAGTAGTGTAATTCTATTCTATTTTTAATTTCATATTTCCTTTAGGGCCTTCTTTTGGTTAAAAAATTCTACCCTATTTAGGTAATTACTATAATCACGATCCTTCAGTTTTTCCGGCCTAAACCATAGGGTTTTTCCCATACATTTTGCACCTTTCGGATCATGATCCCGAACGCTACCTACCAGCAAAAGAAAACTTTTCTCTTCATTGTTCTAACCTGCATTGTACTTGCCAACGCCATACTGGCCGAATTGATGGGCGTTAAAATATTTTCGCTGGAAGCATTGCTGGGCTTCCCCCTGCCAACCTGACCTTTTTACGGATGCGCCGCTTTCTTTTAACCTTACCGCTGGCGTAATTATCTGGCCCGTCGTTTTTATTACTTCCGATATTATAAATGAATATTTCGGCAAAGCCGGCGTGAAACGCATCAGCTGGCTTACCGCTATTTTTATTTTGTTTGCCTTTCTGGTTATCTCTGTAGTTACCGTTTTGCCGCCGGCCGATTTCTGGCTTCAACTGAATCCAAAGATGCTGCCGGCAACCCCTTTAATATCGATTTTGCTTATTAAAGTATTTTCCGGCAGGGAATGGGAATTATCATGGGTTCGGTTACCGCTTTTCTGATTTCGCAATTTTTAGATGCCACGGTTTTCCATTGGCTGCGCAAAACCGCCGGCAGGAAAAAAATCTGGGTGCGCGCTACCGGTTCCACCATTGTTTCGCAACTGGTAGATAGTTTTGTGGTATTATTTATTGCATTTTATGTATTCGGCAACTGGCTCTGAATCAGGTATTTTCGGTGATGATCGTAAATTATATTTATAAATTTAGTGGCCGTTATACTTACGCCTTTATTATACTGGCCCATTATTTGATCGACCTATATCTTGGCAAAGAAGCTGCCCATCAACTTGAAGCCGAAGCTGTAACCAATCCGCTTAAATAGTGATTAGTGATTAGTGATTAGTGATTAGTGATTGGAAACGGGAAATTGCTCAAAACACTATTATTTTGATTAGAAAAAGTATATTATAAACGGAATTTACGAAATTCGCTGTTTATAGAATTCTAATTTTACATTAATCCTAATACATTAATCATTAATCATTATTCACTAATCATTATTCACTATTTACTAATCACTATTCACTAATCACTATTCACTAATCACTATTCACTATTCACTATTCACTAACTGAACGTTATGTCAAGAATCTTACCGGAATCCAGCAACTGGCCGGCCGCATCTAGGTAATTTATTGGGGGCTATTTTCCCGGCCATTACTTTATCCGAAAATTCCGCCAACGAATCGCTTTATTTTATTGCGGATTTACATTCCTTACTACCGTGCGGATGCCGAAGCGATGCGCGAGAACACTTACGCGGTAGCCGCCGCCTGGCTGGCTTTTGGTTTCGATACCGAAAAGCAATATATTTTACCGGCAATCTGATGTGCCGCGAGGTTTGCGAACTCACCTGGTACCTGAGCTGCTTTACGCCTTACCCCATGCTGGCCAATGCGCATTCTTTTAAAGATAAATCGAACCGGCTTGGCCGATGTAAATGCCGGTTTGTTTACCTACCCGGTTCTAATGACCGCCGATATTATTCTGTACGATGCCGATTTTGTACCGGTAGGCAAAGACCAGATTCAGCACCTGGAAATAGCCCGCGATATTGCCAGTGCTTTTAATAACCGCTACGGCGAAACTTTTGTAGTGCCGGAAGCCCGCGTAGACGAAACCGTAATGACCGTGCCGGGTCATGAACGGCGAAAAAATGAGCAAATAGCTACGGCAATATCATCGATATTTTTGCGCCGGAAAAAGAATTACAGAAAACCGTTAAGTCATTATTTCGGATAGCAAAACCCTGGAAGAACCAAAAAACCCGGACGACGGACACACTTTTAAACTCTATTCTTTGCTGGCTCGCCTACGGAGGAACTGGAAACCATGCGCCAACAATTACCTGAATGGCAATTACGGTTACGGCCACGCCAAACAAGCCCTTTTTGAACTGATCATGAAGCGTTTTGCCCAAGAGCGGGAAGCAGTTTAATTATTATATGAACAACCTGCCCGAACTGGATGCCAAATTAAAAATCGGCGCCGAAAAAGCGCATGCCATCGGCAGCAAAACGCTGAGCCCGGGTACGGGAAAAAGTAGGTTATTTACCCCGTTAATTGTAAATTATAGCAACAAAAAAGCCACTGTTTAAGCAGTGGCTTTTTTGTTTATAAAACGCTATACTTTTCAACCTGAAAAGTATAGCGTTTTATAAAAATTATATCTGAAGAAATTTTATTACCGCATTCCAGACTTCTTTTCTAATGCTATTACCTACCGATAAAATCAACCGGGTAGGATTTGGCACCAGGACCAAACGGGCCTCTTTACTCGGAAATTCATCGGAATCTACCCAAACGCCTTCTTTTGTCTGCAGCCGGTTTCGCCGCCAATGTTGTTTGGCAGGTAAGCAGTTGGTAACAACACATCAGAATCCGGGCAAAGTTTGGCGTGCACTTCTTCCAAAGCATCTTCCAGGTAATCGCCGTAGTTCATCGTTAAAATTGTCTTCCAAATCGTGAAGCTCTTCTTCAATTTCGTCGTACCGTTCATCGTTATACGAAAGTTTGCTTAGGGCCTGTTTCTTTTCAATTATTGCTACTAACGAGTATTTAATTCTGTAATATTCATAATTGAAACGGCTGATTTAGTACAAATTTTAAAACATACCGGGGCAATTGCAAATAATAAGGCAACTATTTCGGGTTTAAAAAATTTCGGGTTTACAAATACGGCTTAATTCTTAGTTTTACGTTAATTATAATTAGTCATTAAACTCTTTCTACTATGAATCAGGAAACAGCCCAGGCCCAGGCGCCACAAACCACCACCGATTTTTTACCCCTAAACGGTACCGATCATATAGAGTTTTACGTGGGCAATGCCAAACAGTCGGCCTTTATTACCAGTCGGCTTTTGGTTTTGAAATGGTGGCTTATGCCGGCCCGGAAACCGGCTGTCCGCGACCGCGCTTCTTACGTGCTGAAGCAAGGTAAGATCCGCATTGTGCTTACCACTTCCCTGGATCCCGATTCTGAGATCACCCAACACGTAGCCAAACACGGCGACGGCGTGAAAGTACTGGCGATCTGGGTAGACGATGCAGAAAAATCTTATAATGAAACCGTGAAACGCGGTGCAAAATCCCATACGCCGCCACAAACCTTAACCGATGAATTCGGGGAAGTAAAAATAGCTTCTATTCATACCTACGGCGAAACCATCCATACATTTGTAGAACGAAAAAATTATACCGGACCTTTTATGCCGGGTTACCTTAAAAAAGAAAGCAATTTCCCGGTTACCCCGGTTGGCTTACAATATGTAGACCATTGTGTTGGCAACGTAGGCTGGGGCGAAATGAACAAATGGGTCAAGTTTTACGAAGATGTAATGGGCTTTAAATTGCTGATAACCTTCGATGATAACGATATTTCCACCGAATACACCGCTTTAATGTCCAAAGTGGTTTCTAACGGCAACGGCTACGTAAAATTCCCGATTAACGAACCGGCCGAAGGCAAAAAGAAATCGCAGATAGAAGAATATATCGATTATTACCACAGCGCCGGCGTGCAGCACATTGCCGTTGCTACCGACGATATCCTGCATACCGTTTCTGAATTGCGCAACCGCGGCGTGGAATTTTTGGTAGTTCCGGGCACTTATTACGACGAACTGGTTAACCGGGTGGGTAAAATCGATGAAGACATTGAAGACCTTAAAAACCTGAACATTCTGGTAGATCGCGACGAAGAAGGTTATTTACTGCAGATCTTCACCAAACCGATCGAGGACCGGCCTACCATTTTCTATGAAATCATTCAGCGGAAAGGCGCCAAATCTTTCGGTAAAGGAAATTTTAAAGCATTATTCGAAGCAATAGAAAGAGAACAGGAACTCAGAGGCAACCTTTAAGCCATTTTTTACGACCTTCTTTTACAGGAACACCTCAGCCATTGTGCCGGGGTGTTTTTTTTCGCCTGCCAACTAAAAATCATGCTAAAACAAAAATTCTTAACCTGTCTTTTTTTTACTTTTTTCTTAATCGCTAAAACAGGATTTGGTCAGACCGCAGCTTTTTCGCCAGACCAGAAAGCCTTGCTGGCAGAGGCCCTTCGGGTGGCGCTGGTAACCGAAAAAAACTTGCCGGATTATGAATTCCTACCCAATAAAGAAAAGATCGATATCCTGGATAAAATGGTTTCTATAGAGGACAGGGATAAAGCCCCGGTTTACCTCACGCCTGAAGTTTTGCCAGCTTTTGAGCAGGTAAAATTTAACCTCCGCAACGAAGCTTATTTTAAAAAGAACAAACCCAAAAAGAACCATCTTTTTATCAGGCTTGGCCAGATAAACCAGCCGGAAGGCGATTATGCCCTGGTTCACCTTTACGGCCAATGGCAGCTCGGCAAAAAAAATCGCAAAAGAGGCCTGGTCTCCAGAGAAGCCTGGGGTCAAACCATGCTCTTTAAAAAGACCGACGGCACCTGGAAATTCGAAAAAGTGGTTAATAAATTCCCGAACCTTTTTGAACAGGAAAACAAATAAGCCGGAATTAAATAGCTTAGAGCATGTTTAAATTTCGTTTTTGAAGGCGAAACTTGTGAGTTTCGGGTTCTGCGGAAGCGTTTTTAGAGCCGCATAGCAGGGCTATGGGGCTGTAAAAGGTGAACGCAGGTTCCGGGAATGGCAAGTTGCAGCCCAAAAGATGAATTTTAAACATGCTCTTAACCGGTTAACGGCACGTAAGCCTTTTTTAATATTAATTTCCATCTGGTTATTAACCCGGCGAAGCCTGCTTATAATTTGGGTTTAATAGCCAGGTTAAGGCACAGCTTCCGGTTTTTTTATTAAATTACCCTTTTCAATCGCATTCCCGTTTCAGGGTGAATGCCCAACCTTAAATTAGCTGCAAACTATGATCATAGAACCTAACATTCAGGCCAAAATAGATACCTGGCTTAACGGTAATTACGACGAACAAACCAAAACAGAGATCCGCATCATGCAGGCGGAAAATCAGATTGAAGCCCTTAACGATGCCTTTTACCAGGACCTGGAATTTGGCACCGGCGGCCTGCGCGGCATTATGGGCGTAGGCAGCAACCGCATGAACCGCTATACGCTGGGCATGGCTACCCAGGGCCTGAGCAATTACCTGTTAAAATCTTTTCCGGGCCAGGAAGTAAAAGTGGCCATTGCCCACGACAGCCGCAATAACTCCGATACGTTTGCCAAAATTGTAGCCGATATTTTTTCTGCCAATGGCATTACCGTTTACTTTTTTGAAGCCCTCCGCCCTACCCCGGAATTATCGTTTGCCATCCGGGAACTGGGCTGCCAGAGCGGCGTGGTCTTAACCGCCTCCCATAACCCGAAAGAATACAACGGCTACAAAGCCTATTGGAACGACGGCGCCCAGGTAACGGCTCCCCACGATAAAAACATCATTGCAGAAGTAAACGCCATCTCTACCATTGCCGATATCAAATTCCAGGGAAACCCGGAGAAGATCAAAATTATTGGCGATGAGATCGATGAAAAATACCTGAAAATGGTCGCTTCGCTTTCGGTTTCCAAAGATGCCATTCACCGCCAGCACGAATTAAAAATTGTGTACACGCCGCTGCACGGCACGGGCATTACCCTGGTTCCGCGGGCTTTGCAAATGCTAGGTTTCAGCAATGTTCACATTGTAGAAAAACAAGCCACGCCGGATGGTAATTTCCCCACCGTAATTTACCCGAATCCGGAAGAAAAAGAAGCCATGACCCTGGCCCTGGAAAAAGCCCGCGAAGTAGATGCCGATCTGGTTTTAGCTACCGATCCGGATGCCGACCGCGTGGGCATTGCCGTGAAAGACCTGAATGGCGAATTTGTGTTGATAAACGGCAACCAGACCGGCAGTCTGATAATCTATTACATGCTCAACGCCTGGAAAAATGCAGGCAAAATTACCGGCAACGAATTCGTAGTAAACACCATTGTAACCACCGATCTGATAAATAAGATTGCCGAAAAAATGGGGGTAAAATGCTACGAGACCTTAACCGGTTTCAAATACATTGCCGCCATTATCCGGGAACAGGAACAAAGCGGCAACGGTGCTAAATATATTGCCGGCGGCGAAGAAAGTTACGGTTACATGATCGGCGATTCCGTGCGCGACAAAGACGGCATTGCTTCCTGTGCCATAATTGCAGAAATGGCTGCGGTAGCCAAAGACCAGGGCAAAACCCTGTTCGAATTGATGATAGAGATGTATAAAGAATACGGTTTTTACAAAGAAGAACTAATCTCTATTACCAAAAAAGGCATGCGGGGCGCTGAAGAAATTTCCCAAATGATGAGCGATCTGCGGGCCAATCCGCCGCAGGAAATAAACGGCTCTAAAGTAGTGGAATTGCGCGATTTCAAAACCGGGAAGATCCGCAACCTGGAAACCGGCCAGGAAACCGAAACCGGCACTGAAAGCTCCAACGTACTGCAGTTCATTTTAGCGGACGGAACCAAGATTTCGGCCCGGCCCAGCGGTACCGAACCCAAGATAAAATTCTATTTCAGCGTAAACGAAAAATTACCGGCCGCCGAAGATTTTGACAACGTTAACACGCAACTTACCGAAAAAATAAAGGCTATTATTACCGATATGAATTTGCGGTAATAAAGCAATACCTTTGAAAATAAAAAACCGCCTGCACAGTTGTTCGGGCGGTTTTCTTTTTAATTTGATTACTAAAACGGTATCCTTTTTTGCTTAAAAACTATGGCCTGGTTTATTCTATTTATTGCCGGTATTTTTGAAGTTGCCTGGGCCATCGGCCTGAAATATTCCGAAGGTTTTTCCAAATTCTGGCCTTCGGTTTTTACGCTTATTTGCCTGGCAATTTCAATGGCTTTACTGGCTTACGCAGTAAGAATTTTGCCGGTAGGCACCGCTTACGCCGTCTGGACCGGAATTGGCGCAATTGGCACCGTAATCCTGGGCATGGTTTTATTCAACGAACCCAAAGATCTGGTACGCATACTTTTTATAAGTATGATTCTGGGTGGCATTTTAGGGTTGAAGTTCTTTGCGAAATAAAGGTTCTGGCGAAACCAGGAATGGCTTATAAGCGACAGCCATTGGCCTTGAGCATCTGAGCGGCATGCTTGTTTCCCAGGGCATCTGCTTTAGCAAAGTCGGTACAACTTCCGGTCGGGTTCTTCTGCAACATGCGGCAATAACCACGGCCCAAACAAGCATCGGCATAATCAGGTTTAAGCGTAATAGCCTGGGTAAAATCCTGTTCGCTGGAAGCAAAATTCTTCAGCGCAATTTTTGCTTCCCCCCGCTGGTATAAAAATTCAGCTTGTTTTGGTTTCAGACTCAGGGCTTTGGAAAAATCGGTGATTGCTTCCTGGTTTTTTCCCAGTTTTTTATAGGCCAGGCCGCGGTTAAAATATGCTTCTGCGCGGCCCTTTTCCAGATTAATAAAACGGGTAAGATCTTCAGCGCTGCCTTTTGCATCCTGGCGGCCGTATCTAATAATGGCCCGGTTAAAAAATGCGTCAGCGTATTTAGGGGAAAGCGCAATGGTCTGCCCGTAATCGCTTTCAGCGGCCTTCCCATCCCCCAGCGCCTCATGCGCTAACCCACGTTGCATGTAGGCTTCGGCCAATTTTGCATTGCGGTTAATAGCGGCCGTGAAATCGGATACCGCACCAGGGAGGTCTTTTTGTTTTGCTTTTAATTTTCCGCGTTCCAGGTAGGAATTTGCGTCTGGTTTAAGCGCAATACTTTTATCCAGGTCGGCTAATCCTTCCTTAATTCTTTCGGCTATAGAATAAATCAGTGCTCTTTCGTAATACAGTTCAGCATCTTCCGGAGCCAATGCAAGGGCTTGGTTATAATCGGCCAGAGCACCGGCGATCTGGTTTAATTTCAGGCGGGCAATACCCCGGTTTTTAAAGCCATCCCGGGAACCGGCATCCAGTACTAAAACCTGATCGAAATCTGCCAGGGCGGCTTTGTAATTTTTAAGTTTCATGTAAGCCAGGCCGCGATTGTTATAAACTTCCTGGGTCATAGAATCGAAGGCCAGGGCTGCGGTAAAGGCAATCACAGCTTCCTGGTAACGGCCGGCGTCATAATGTTGGGTTCCCTGGGAAAATTCATTTGAAACAACTTTTTCTTTTCCTGCTTTTTCCTGCCCATAATTGGTTTGGGGAAAAATTACGACCAAAGAAAAAATTAGCAGCAATCTCAAATACATATTCGGTTGGCTGTATACACCACAAAAATACATTTTTTGTTGAAGATTGGGGTCCAGCTCAGAATTAAGTAGCCTTTGATTATTTACTGGATTTTGCAATTAATTTGTTCTTGCTTTTATACCTGCCACCAGCAAAGCCCTTCCCTGGATTGACTAACCTCCCTTTTAAGGCGATTCTAATTTACCTGGTCCTGTGATTTCTGTTCTACTGCCGTAATATCGGCCATAGGAAACACATCGTTCAGCAGGCTTTTAAGCGGGTCAGAATTGACCATGGCGCTGCTCCGGTACGGATTATTCAAAAGTAATATTAAGGAAAAAGCAAAACCCAACATAACACCACCCATGGCAACCATTAACAGGTGCATCTTTTTATTTTCTACATTAAGCAGGTAACTAAAAAAAACGTTTATAAAACTTGCCAGGAAAATTATTCCGGTCATAAATCCTGGCATAGAAGGGGCCTCGTTGCGTAAATGCCGCAACCGCCGGTAAGTTGCTAATTGGTTCAGATGCGTAATTAACCGGGAGTAAAGAAATTCCTCCTTTTTACTTTCAGGGTTGATTCTGATCACGTACCCGTAAAGTTCATTAAAGGCCCGCCAGGCAATTTTACTTTCATTCCCTTTTTTCATTTCGGGCCAACCATCCTCAACCACGGTTTTGGTATAATTTATTACTAGGCCCTGTAATTCTGCTTCTACTTTCGGGTTGGCCCCCCGGGCATCGCGGTAAACATTCCCTAAGGTGCAGGCTTCCATTTCGGTATTGTTTCGTTGGGCATCGTAATCTTTCCAGATAGAAATTACCATAAAGGCCAGCAAAACGGTTAATAAGGTACTAACCAACCTGATCAGAATATTGGCGCTCTGACTGTCGGTAGAAGAAATTCTAAGGCTGGAAAAGAATTTAAATTTCAGGTAAAAACCTACCAGCGTAATGAATACACTGAATGATGTGATTATAGTAACAAACAGCCAAACGGGCAACTGAACCAACTTTTCTAAAATCATAGGCCGCCTTTTAATCAGATCGGCAAATCGATCTTACCTTGTTTTTCTTATTAAACGGGTAATCCTGTTTTTTGAACGCTTTTTGAGCCAAAATTTTAATCACGATCCTTTAACTAACTACCTGCTTATTAGAAGTGTAAAAAAAACAAAAGGCACTTTTTGGTTTAAATTTGAGAAATTGTCAATAGGTTTTTAGGAATATTTAAAGAGGAATTGTTGCCATTATTTTAGCTAAAAAATTGCGATTAGATTTAAAAGAACCAGGTTGATTTTAGCTAGGAATAAATAGTTAAGATATTAAAATTCAAAGGTCCGGCATCCGGGTATTAAAAGATTTTAAAAACTATTTCTGCTGCCTGCCGTCCTTTAATAAATTTTCAGATTTTTTTAAATGGCGAACTTAGAAAAGACCCAGGTAGTTGTTTTCGACCTGAATAAGACCTTTTATTATAAAAGCTCAAAAGACGAATTCTATAAATTTATTTGCAGCAAAAGGCCCTGGCGGATCCGGTACTTTTTTGAAATGATTTATTATAAATTTTTACTGAAAATAAACCAGATCCGGCAGACCGAATTCAAAGAGAATTTTTTCAATTACCTGGATGGCCTGCCGCCGGAAAAGGTAAAAGCCTATGCAGAAGAATTCTGGAAATTGGAATATCCTAAAAACTTTAACCCTGAAATAAAAGCCCGGCTGGAAAAGGCGCGGGCTGCCGGCAAAGAAATTTTCTGTGCTTCCGGGGCTTTTGAAGTTTACCTGGAGCCCCTGTTCAAGCTTTACCCGGTAGATGGCTTTGCCGGTACCAAAGCCCGATTTACCGGTCAGACCTATGTAATTGAAGGAAGGGCCTGTAAAGACGAAGAGAAAACCCGCCGGCTGGAGGAACATTATCAGGGGAAACCTTTTACGATTACCGAAGCCTATTCCGATAAAAAGGAAGATATGTTTGACCAGACCGAAAAACCATTCCTGGTAAAAAAAGGAAAACTGGTACCCTATAAAAAGAAATAGGTCCTGACCAGAAAAGGTCATGGATTTAAGTAAACAAATGCAGAATCTGCGCCGGATTAAATAAATTTACGGCGATTAAACCCGGCTATGCAGCATTCTTTCATTCTAACCTTCTTCCTTTTTTTTACATGTTTATTTCAATCTTACGGGCAACAATATTCCTGGGAGAAGCTAAAAACTGAGCCCTACCGCGGAAAGCAGGACGACATCTTTTTCATAACTGAAACCCAGGGCTGGTATGTGAACGGCTATGGCCGGATCTACCGGACCCTTAACAGGGGCGAATCCTGGGAACAGCAAATTGAAAAGAAAGGCACTTTCTTCAGGTGTATTGCCTTCTCCGACAGCCTTACCGGTTACGCCGGCACCGTGGGCACCGGATATTTTCCGAACGTTACCGATACCATTCCGCTTTATAAGACAATTGATGGCGGCAGGAACTGGGAGCCGGTAAAATATTCCGGGAAGACTGTGAAAGGTTTATGTGCGATAGAAATTGTTAAGGAACCAGTAAATAACCACGGCGAATTGGGTTACCGGAACCATATTTTTGCAGTAGGCAGGGTGGGCAGCCCGGCCAATTTCATGGTAAGCCACGACAACGGCCAGACTTTTTCCAGCCAGGATATGAGCCAGTACTGCAGTGCTTTGTATGATATAAAAATGTTCAATACCCGGGAAGGTTTTGCCTGCGCTTCTACCGGTGCCGATCTGGCCAGCAGCCATGCGGTTATCCTTTATACCAAAGACGGGGGCCAGACCTGGGAAAAGAAATACGAATCCAAGAGGCCTTATGAAAACTCCTGGAAGGTATTTTTCCCGACCCGGAAAACCGGTTACGCCACCATTCAAAGCTATAACCCGGACACAACCATAAATGTGCAGCGTTTTATAAAAACGGTAAACGGTGGCAAAAAATGGAAGGAATATGAATTGGTAAAGGATCAAAAAGCCCGCTCCTTCGGGGTAGGTTTTACAGATGAAAAGGAAGGCTATATTGGAACCATGGCCAGTGGTTACCACACCACCGACGGCGGCAAAACCTGGAAGAAAACCGACCTGGGCCGCGCCTGCAATAAGATCAGGATTATCAGGCAACCGGATGGCAGGATCTATGGCTATGCCATTGGCGTAAACATATATAAGCTCATTAAAAACTAGCCGGCTATTTGAATTTAAACTTTTATTACCGGAGCCGGTTTATTTTTTATGAAAGCAATAATCTTACTGGGCACCCTTAAAAAGACCGGCTTATCGAATACCGAAACGTTGTCGGAATTTTTAAAAGATCAATTGGCACAACAGAAAATCACCTGCGACATTATTAAGCTGGTAAATTACCGGATCCTGCCGGGCACCTACAGCAATATGGGCGAAGGTGACGAATGGCCAAAGATCCTGGAGAAGATCCTGGCCGCCGACATTATTATTTTCGGCAGTCCTATCTGGTGGAACAACCAATCTTCGGAAATCCAGCGGGTAATAGAAAGATTGGATGAGATCCATGACGAAATTATGGAAGGCAAAAAATCCCGGCTGGAAGGTAAAGTTGGCGGTATTGTAATTACCGGCGATTCTGACGGGGCCCAGCATCTAATTGCCAACATCAGCAACTTTTACAATGCAGTTGGCATTACTTTGCCGCCCTATGCCACCTTATCGGTGCTTTGGGAGGGTTTGGCAAAAGGAACTAAAACCACCCGCGAAGAACAAATGGAAAAATACCGGAAAGATTACGAAAGTACCGCCAAAACCATGGTTCAACAATTTCAAAAATTTGCAGGAAAATAAAAGATCCTTCAACTAAAAAAGTAAAGGCTCCGCATAATTGTGGAGCCTTTACTTTTTTCACCTGAAACCCTACCGTTTTAAAACGGTGGTTCTTCATCGAAAGCCGGTGGCGGGAAACCACCGCCGTTATTCATTTTGCTGCCTAAACGGATCGTGCCCGGAGCTTCATCTTCAAAATTGCTGGTTGCGGAAAAACTGCCCGGGTTATAATCGGCGTTAAAATTACCATCCAGATCGGCAAACTTGGTGAACTTACCGATAAATTTCAGCTGCACATTTTCCAGGGAACCGTTCCGGTGTTTGGCAATAATTACTTCGCCGTGCCCTGGCGTCGGGTTGCCCATTTCATCTTCGGTGATGCCATAATATTCCGGGCGGTAAAGGAAAACCACCATGTCGGCATCCTGCTCAATAGAACCGGATTCCCGTAAGTCGGAAAGCTGCGGTTTTTTATCGCCGCCGCGGGTTTCTACGGCCCGGCTTAGCTGCGAAAGCGCAATTACCGGCACGCTCAATTCTTTGGCCAGCATTTTCAAAGCCCGGGAAATGGAGGCAATTTCCTGTTCGCGGTTACCCACTGCCTTTACCCGTCGGTTACCGGTCATCAGCTGCAGGTAATCGATAATAATCATCTGGATATCGTGCTGCGCTTTTAAGCGGCGGCATTTGGTGCGCAATTCCCGGATAGAAAGACCCGGCGTATCGTCAATAAAAATAGGGGCTTCGGATAAGTTTGGAAATTTTATGGTTTAGCTGCGCCCACTCATAATCTTCCAGGTTACCTTTTTTGATCTTTTCACCTTCCAGTTCTGCTTCCGCCGAAATTAAGACGATTTACCAGCTGCAGCGACGACATTTCCAGAGAGAAAATGGCTACCGGTTTTTTAAATTCAACGGCAGCATTGCGCATGGCCGAAACTACGAAAGCTGTTTTACCCATCGCCGGGCCGGGCTGCCAGAATAATTAAATCGGAAGGTTGCCAGCCGGAAGTTACCCGGTCTAAAGCCGTAAAGCCGCTTGGCACGCCGGTCAGGCCATCTTTCTGGTTTTTCTTTATCTTCCAGTTCCTTAATGGCTTTGTGCATCAACGAACGCATGTCGTCGAAGTTCTTCCGGATGTTCGATTCCGAAACTTCAAAAAGCTGGGCTTCGGTACTGTCTAGCAGGTCGAAAACATCGGTAGTATCTTCGTAGGCTTTGCTTAAAACTTCAGAAGAAATCCGAGATCAGTTCGCGTTTAATGGAGTTTTCGGTAATGATACGGGCGTGAAACTCGATGTTGGCCGCCGAGTTAACCCGCGTGGTCAGGTGCGATAATATAATACGGGCCGCCTACAAATTCCAGTTCGCCCCGTTCGCGCAACTGCTGCGTTACCGTTAAAATATCTATCGGCTCCGATTTATCGAACAAAGCCACAATGGCGGAAAAGATCCGTTGGTGCGCTTCTTTGTAAAAGCTTTGGGGCCGCAGAATATCAATTACGGTCGTTAGGGCATCTTTTTCCAGCATCAGGGCACCCAAAACAGCTTCTTCCAGTTCCAGGGCCTGCGGGCGGTAATTTACCCACAGCCAGCCGGCAGTAGCCGTTTTGGCATTCCAACCCGTTTTGGTTTTACGCCTGAAACTTTACTTTATTCTCCTCCATAGCCGTTACAAATCTAACTAAAACAAATCTACAGAAAAATAGCCGGAGTAATCCACAATTTATGCACAATTATTCAGCCTCGTGAAGACCAGCCGCTTAAATTTATTTACTTTTTACCTTGAAAAACATACCGTTATGGCTATATATTAAGTAAGTGCAGATATCCTTTTAAAATGTTAGCTTAAAAATAAAATGCGGGCTTAAGCGCGAACTTTATTTTCGTACATTTGCTAACCTACTTAGTATTTTAAATGATTCGAACGCATTACAAACGCATTCATTTAATTGCCATCGGCGGCAGCATCATGCACAACCTGGCGCTGGCTTTAGCACCAAAAAGGCCTAACAGTAACCGGCTCCGACGATGAAATATTTGAACCGGCCAAAAGCCGGTTAGAAAGCGGCCGGCTTGTTACCGGAACAGGAAGGCTGGTTCCCGGAAAAAATAACGCCTGAACTGGATGCGGTAATTGTGGGCATGCACGCCCGGCCCGATAACCCGGAATTGCTGAAAGCCCAGGAATTAAACTTGCCGGTTTATTCTTTCCCGGAATTTATTTACGAACAATCGCAAAAACAAGCAGCGCATCGTAATTGGCGGCAGCCACGGCAAAACCTCCATTACCAGCTATCATCATGCACGTGCTGCAGTACCATAACCGGCATGTTTGATTATGCCGTGGGCGCGCAGCTGGAAGGGTTTGAAAACATGGTGAAGCTGACCGAGGACGCCCCGATCATTATTATTGAAGGCGACGAATACCTTTCTTCTCCGATCCAGCGCGTACCTAAATTCCATTTATACCACCACCACATTGGCGTAATCAGCGGCATCAGCTGGGATCATATCAATGTTTTTCCGGACGCCAAAAATTTACCGCGAGCAGTTCCGCATTTTTGCCGAAATGACGCCCAAAGCCGGCATCATTGATTTATAACCAGGACGATGAACAGGTAGCCCACGTATGCGTGCCCCGCAACCCGCGATGTCAGATATATTGGTTATACCGTGCACGAGCACGAAGATAAAAAAAGGCAAAACTTATTTAACCACCAAAAAAGACGATGTGCCATTCAGATCTTTGGGGAGCACAACCTGCGCAATATCAGTGCGGCCAAAGAAGTTTGTAAGCAAATGGGCATTAAAGGCACGGCTTTTTACGAGGCGCTGGCAACTTTTAAAGGCGCGGCCAAACGGCTGGAAAAATTAGGCGAAGTCGATGGCACGCGTTATTTACCGCGATTTTGCCCACGCGCCTTCTAAAGTAAAAGCCACTACCGAAGCCTTAAAAAAACAGTTTCCGGAGCGGAGATTGGTGGCATGCCTGGAACTGCACACTTTCAGCAGCCTGAACAAAGCATTTTCTGCCGCAGTACGCAGCATGCCTTAGATGCCGCCGATGTGCCGATTGTTTATTTCAACCCGAAAACGGTGGAGCACAAACGCATGGAAATGCTAGATCAGGATCAGATTAAGGATGCTTTTAAAAACCAGCAGGTACAGGTATCTATACCGACAGCAAAGCCTTGCAACAATTTCTGGAAAGTCAGGATTGGCAGGAAAACAGAATTTACTGCTGATGAGCTCCGGAAACTATGATAACCTGGACCTTAAACAGCTGGCGGAGAAGGTTCTTTAGTGATTAGCGATTAATGATTAGTACTTCTCGCTGAATCATTGGCTAACGATAACTATGGGCAGCAACGATTAACTTTTTTCCCTGAATATTATACCGTTTTCTGATTAACTAATCACTAATCATTAAACACTAATCACTATAAAGCATGAAACTGAACCTGAAAAAACCGATCGTATTTTTCGACCTGGAAACTACCGGCATCGATATTTGCAGAGACCGGATCGTAGAAATCAGGTGCTGAAGATTATGCCTAACGGGGAAGAAATTCTGAAAACCCGAAACGATCAACCCAACCATTCCCATTCCGCTGGAATCGAGCATGATCCATAAGATCTACGATGATGATGTGAAGGATGCGCCTACTTTTGCCCAGCTGGCCAAAGATATGGATGAGTTTTTGAAAGGCTGCGACCTGGGCGGTTATAACTTGCTGTAAATTTGATATTCCGTTACTGGCCGAAGAATTTTTGCGCTGCGACATTGAATTCGATATTTCCAACCGGGCGGTGGTAGATGTTTGCCGGATCTTTCACCAGATGGAACAACGTACCCTTTCGGCGGCCTATAAATTTTACTGCGATAAAGCCCTGGAAAATGCCCACAGCGCCGAAGCCGATACCATTGCCACCTACGAAATTCTGAAAGCCCAGATCCTGCGCTACGAAAACGTATCGATGGTTTCGGCAGATTTGAAAGAAGTTTTTCCGGTTTGTAATGACATGGAGCAACTGCACAAATTCACGGCCCAAAATACAGCCGACCTTTCCGGCCGGATCGTTTACAACAATGCGAAGGCAAAGAAGTATTTAATTTCGGTAAGCACAAAAATGTACCGGTAGAGGAAGTATTGGCGCAAAGAACCCAGCTATTACGACTGGATGATGAAAGGTGAATTCCCGCTTTACACCAAGAAGGTACTGACAAAGATCAAGTTACGTGGGGTTACCATGTTCAAAGCTTAAGGTTAATTTAAAATTTTAGCTGCTTAAAAATCCGGTTCCTGCCCACGCCGGGGCCTTCAGGTTTTTAAGGAAGGGAGCTTCAATAAAAAGGCGCAGCATTTAAATGCTGCGCCTTTTTATTTTCGGGTTGTGCTATTTCTTTTTGATTCTTTTGTCGCCGGCTAAGGTGGTGGCTGCCAATACAACAATTACGGTTAGAATAATTTTCTTCCACATACCTTACATCATAAACCGGTTGGAATCTTCTACATTAAACGTACAAGGTTCTGACTCTTCCCGGCTTTGGCATTCAGCCCCGGTAATCACATTTTTATCGTAGGTAAACATGCAAAAGTGGCATTCATTGCTGGTAGAAACGTATTTCCGGGCTCCCGGATGTACATAAAGGCTGTTATCTTCGGTGGCATGCAGTTCGATGGCCATCATCCGGAAATCTCCGTTTTTTATGCCAATTCCAACCACATAATAGTAGGGTTTGTCGTTTTTAGTGGCCTGCACCCGTTTGATCATGGCTTTATCAACCACCGTGCCGTCGCCGAATTCTTTGATAAAAGATTGCAACATATTTTCCGGCTGCACGGCATAAGCAACGCTGTCGAAAATCATCTGGCCCATTAATTTTCCGGCCGGCGCTGCTACCTTTCCATCTTCCTGCTCTACGGGCATATTGGTAACTTCCGGGAAGCTGTTTTCGCGCTGGCAGGCGGAAAAAATCAACAATAGGGCTGCGCCAATTAAACGGATCTTCTTCATAATTACCTAAGTTAGCGCGGTTTATAATATTTCATGGCTTCAGGCATTAAGCGGCGCAGATCGGCGATCCTGGTAGCATCGGAAGGGTGCGTAGACATAAATTCCGGCGGGGCTTGTCCGCCACCCTGGGCGGCCATCCGTTCCCAAAACGGGATTGCCTGCTGCGGATCGTAACCTGCCATAGCCATAAAGATCAGGCCCAAATGGTCGGCTTCCGATTCCTGGGTGCGGCCGTATTTCAATAATCCTAACCCGGAGCCAACCCCATAAGAAGTAAGGAACAGGTTGCGGGTCTGCGCCGGTTTCTGCGATAAGGCCACATCTAAGGCTACGCCGCCTAATTGCTGTGCCAAGCCCTGGCTCATGCGTTCGTTACCGTGTTTGGCAATAGCGTGGGCAATTTCGTGTCCCATTACAACTGCCAGGCCAGTTTCGTTTTGGGTTAAAGGGAGAATTCCGGAATACACCACCACTTTACCGCCGGGCATACACCAGGCATTGGGGGTTTTATCCTCTACCAGGTTAAATTCCCACTGAAAACCCTGAAGTTCGCTGGTTAAATTGTTCTGAGCCATATAACTTTCCACGGCTTGCTGAATGCGCTGCCCTACCCTTTTAACCATGGCCGTATTAGCGGCATCAGAAGATAACCGGTTAGCTTTCAGAAAGTTATCGTATTCTGAATAACTCATTGAAAGCATTTGCGAATTGGGCACCAGATCGAGCTGCCGACGGCCGGTAACCGGCACTGTGGAGCAACTAACCGCTACGTATAAAAAGGAAACCAGGAAAATTTTTCTTAACATAATAAATCTACTTTTAAAGCTGAAATTGAATGTTTTAACCATCCTTTTTTGGGGCGGTTTCGCTTCTATACGTTTTCTACTATATAAAATGTTTACCGGCAACCAAAATTCCTGGACCTGGTTAACGGAAGCCTTAATTATTTTCGGGCTTTAAAAGGAGAAACTTTGGGATAAACCTGTTTTCCTGAAAAATTAAGTTTTACTTTTGAAGCAAGAATTTCTGCTATGAAGATACTTTGCATTGGCCGCAATTACGCCGAACACATTGCCGAACTAAAAAACGAAACCCCGGACGAACCGGTAATTTTTACCAAACCAGATACGGCTTTACTGCGCCAGAATGCCCCCTTTTATTACCCGGATTTTTCCACCGATATCCACCACGAAGTAGAGTTGTTGCTGCGGGTTTCGAAAGAAGGCAAAAATATCTTACCGAAGTTTGCGGCAAATTATTTCGATGGCATAGGCCTGGGAATTGATTTTACCGCCCGCGATTTGCAAAGCAAAGCAAAAGCCAAAGGCCTGCCCTGGACCCTGGCCAAAGAATTCAACGGCTCTGCTCCCATCTCAGAATTCAAACCGTTAACTGAATTCCCGAACCTGGAGAACATAAACTTCAGCCTGCGAATTAATGGCGAACTGAAACAACAGGGAAATTCTCAGCTGATGCTTCACAAGTTTGCCGATATAATTGCGTTCATCTCTAAATTCATAACCTTAAAAAAAGGCGACATTATTTTTACCGGAACCCCGGCCGGTGTTGGCCCGGTGCAGATCCACGACCGCCTGGAAGGTTACATTGAAGAAGAAAAGATGTTCGATTTTGAAGTGAAATAAATTTGAAGATTTGGAGATTTGAAGATTGGTAAACAGAAAATTCAAAGCTTTCTTTATTCTTTTAATTTCCGATTTCCGATTTTAAAATTTTTCTTTTCCCTGAATTAACATTTGCCCGCATTGCTCATTTTCAAATCTCCAAATTTTCAAATCTCCAAATTATAATCCTGTTTTGAAGTTTTCCTTTGCCACTTTTTTAGCGTTTTTCAGTACCGTTTTCTGCGCGCTGGCGCAAATGCCCGCCGATGTTTCGGCCGATTATTTTCTGTTTCCGATTAAGCCCGGCCAGCAGAATTTTCTTTCGGGCAGTATGGGTGAGATCCGTCCGAACCACTTTCACGGGGGCATCGATATTAAAACGGGCGGCGAAATAAACTGGCCGGTTTATGCCGCGGCAGATGGGTACGTTTCGCGGTATAAATCTTCCAGTTACGGTTATGGCAATGTGGTTTACTTAACCCACCCAAACGGGCTGGTAACGGTTTACGGGCACCTGGAAAGGTTTGCCGAACCCATTGCCAATTACATGCTGCGCAAACAATACGAAAATGAGGTGTATGAGCTGGAATTAAAGCTGGAGAAAGACATCTTTAAATTTAAAAAAGGCGACATAATCGGGTACAGTGGCAATACAGGCGGTTCCGGGGGCCCTCACCTGCACTTTGAGATCCGCGATAAAGATGATGTACAATACAATGTGCTCCGGTTTAAATTTCCGGAAATAATAGATAACATTCCGCCGGAATTTACCAGAATCGCCTTAAAAACTCTTTCCATTGATGGCCGGGTAAATAACCAGTTCGGCAGATTTGAATTCACGCCGGTAAAGAACGGTTCCAATTACACCATAAAAGATAGCATTTTTGCGCACGGCCTGCTGGGTCTGGAAATGATCGCATTTGACCGGCTAAACCAGGCGGAAAATAAAAACGGCGTTCAGAAAGTAGACTTAACCGTAAACGGAAAGTTAGTTTACAGCCATTACGTAGATGCTATTCCCATAGAAAAAAGTCGGCAGATCTCCTGCCACGTAAACTACGAAGTGCTCAAGCGGTATGGGAAAAGTTTTGAAAAGTGCTACGTAGACGATGGCAATGCATTACCTATTTACGGCCAGACGGTTCAGAAAGGAAAATTTTACATCAAGCCTAATACGGCTACTGAAGTGGTGCTTACCATTAAAGATGCTTACCAGAATGCCAGCACGCTGCGCTTCACCATTTACGGCCGCAAACCGGTGTATTCCGGCGTATCGAAAAGACCTAAAAAACCCCAGCTCGATTACGAACTATCGGAAAATATTCTGAAAGTTACCGCTAACGATACCGCTAAACAGGTGCGCAATGTTGAGTTATTTGTAGGGCGCCTGAAATATACCCTTTTGCCCAGCTATGCCACCGAAGCCGGTTCCGTGCACCTTTATGATATCCGGGCAGGAATTCCCGATTCTATTTTTTTCTGCGGTATTTCTAAGAAAACGGGCATTAAGCAAATGGTGCCTTCCGGCCAGGAACTTAGCTATACCGATAATAACCTGAGCGTGGTATTTAACCCGAATTCGCTTTACGATACGCTTTTCCTCAAACCGAGCCTCGATAAGGAAATGTTTCTTTTAAACGATATGTTTACGCCGCTTTACGGACCGGTAAAATTGACCCTTAAACCGAAAATATTACCTGCCGATCAGAGTAAAGCCTCTATTTATTATGCGGGCTGGGGCCAAAGCCGGAACTTTGAAGGCGGGAAATGGGAAAACAACACCATTACTACTCAAACCCGAAACCTGGGCAAATTCCGGATCCTGAGCGATACCACTGCTCCTACCGTGAAAGTTATGATTAAAAACAGCAATGTAATATCCTTTAAAGTTAAAGACGACCTTTCCGGATTGGCCTCTTACCGCCTGGAAATAGACGGCAAATTTGTGTTACTCCGGTTTGAGCATAAAAAAGCACTTTTATGGTCAGAGAAACTGGATAAAAGCCTACCTTTGTCCGGAGAGGCCGTTTTGCGGTTAAAAGACAGCGTAGGCAACGAAACGGTTTACAAAACCAATTTCGAACCGGCTGCCAGGAAAAAGAAATGAGTTCGGCCTTTATACTGAACTGCAACAGAAATTTAAACCAACAGGCATGAGCTTACAAATTGGCGACCAGGCCCCCGATTTTGTGGTGAATAACCAGCACGGGGAACCGGTAAAGCTTTCGGATTTCCGGGGCCGGAAAGTGGTACTCTACTTCTACCCAAAAGACGATACCTCCGGCTGCACCGCCCAGGCCTGTAACCTCCGCGACAATTACGCCGAATTGCGTAATCAAGGTTATGAAATTTTGGGCGTAAGCGTGGACCCGGAAAAATCGCACCAGAAATTTATTGCGAAATTCGATCTGCCTTTTCTGCTCCTGGCAGATACAACCCATGAAGTAGTAGAAAAATACGGCGTTTGGCAGGAAAAAAGCATGTACGGCCGGAAGTATATGGGAACCATGCGCTACACCTTTATTATAGATGAGAACGGCAAAATAGAAAATATCATTACGAAAGTAGATGCCAAAGAACACGCCGCCCAGATATTAAAAAACTAACCTGAAAAGTTGAACTGTAAAAATTGCGGTTCAACTTTTTGGCTTATAAAGACTGGAGATGAAGTTGAATGACGATCTCAAATCTGCTCCTAATATATTATCAGCTTTAAGTCAATTGCTAAACTTAAAAAAACATGTTCCTGAGAAATTGCTTTTTAATTCTGGTGATCTTTGGTTTGTTTAATTTGATTGGCTGTAAAGATAAAAAAGCAGATTCAGGGCAGGTTTTAACCAAACCAATAGCCAGAACTGCGGCTCAGGATTCCGCTTACCGGAAGAAATTCATGTATGCTAAAAGTAAATATCCTGACCTTTTACCTTTGGAACTGATACCGTTTATTCAATCTCCTTTTGTAGCGCATAGTTTTGAGGAAACCGATATTAACCAGGACGGCTTAAAGGATTATATATTATTATTGGTAAGGTCAGAATTGAACAATGAAAATCCGCCCGAAGGCCTGGAAATGGAACCTGCCCCAACCTGGCTGCTTTTAAGACAAAAAGATAAAACCCTGAAAATTCATTCCAAAAATGAATCTGCCTTTACCCTGGAAGCCCTGGAAGGATACGTGCCTATAGAGGTTGGAATTTATGGCGATTCTCTGGGAAATGGTTTCCATTTTTATTCCGTTATCCAGGGTGCCGGCGCAACGGCCAGTTACAGTAATGCCACCTATCATTTCGTGCTTGATAAAAAGTCCGATAAATTTTATCTGGCAGAAACTACCCTGGAAGACGGTTTTGTAAGTCCGGGTGGTGCGCAGGAGTTTATGCTGGAAAAAGCCCGCAGAAGCGCGGAAACCGGAGATTTATCTTACGACACAGTTGCCATAAAAGAAAATGATTATGAGCCAACTATTACAACCGAAAAGTGGAAAGTTGGCGAACAATGGTTTTCCGATTTTAAATTCGTAGAATTAGATCCTGAAGAAGAGAATTTATAAAAACCTGCCTCCTAAAGAAACCATATTTAAGTTATTTAGAAGCCAGGGACTTAACTACCTTATTATTTAAAAATTGATCATTCGTTATTAAACATTAATCATTAAAAATAAATGAATCCTTTTAACCACAACGTTGAAGAATTAAACAAAATGGCCTCCCAGGTGCGCCGCGATATTCTGCGCATGGTGCACGCCGTAAATTCCGGTCACCCGGGCGGCTCTCTGGGCTGCACCGAATTTTTGGTTTCTTTTTATTTTAAACAATTAGATCATAATCCGAAATTTAACATGAACGGTACCGGCGAAGACCTTTTCTTTCTTTCCAATGGTCATATTTCGCCGGTTTGGTACAGTGTGCTGGCCCGTTCGGGTTACTTCGATGTTAAAGAACTGGCCACTTTCCGCAAACTGAATTCCCGGTTACAGGGCCACCCGGCAACACACGAACATTTACCCGGCATCCGCATTGCCTCCGGTTCTTTGGGCCAGGGTTTATCGGTTGCTATCGGTGCGGCCCAGGCTAAAAAACTGAACGGCGATGACAAACTGGTTTACGTGCTGATGGGCGACGGCGAACTGGAAGAAGGCCAGGTTTGGGAAGCAGCCATGTATGCCCCCCACCACAAAGTAGATAATTTAATTGCTACCATAGATGTGAACGGACAGCAGATTGACGGCCCTACCGATGCGGTTATGAGTTTAGGCAACCTGCGGGCTAAATGGGAAGCTTTCGGTTGGAAAGTGCTGGAAACCCAAGGCAATAATTTCGACGAACTGCTGCCGACGCTGGAAGAAGCCAAAAGCCTGACCGGTCAGGGCCAACCGATCGTTATTTTAATGCACACCGAAATGGGTTACGGCATCGACTTTATGATGGGTTCGCACAAATGGCATGGTGTGGCACCAAACGATGCGCAGTTGCAACAGGCTTTATTGCAGGCTGCCGAAACAGCCGGCGATTATTAATCCGGACCAGGCCTGCTAAAACGGTAGGTTTTTACGTTAAAAAAGTAAGCACTTAGATCTAGCCCTTATAATTATGCGGAATGCTATCTGGCTTCTGGTCTTTTTTTGTACGCTGAGCTTTAGCGGGCTGGCCCAAAATCCCGGGGCGCCTAAAAAGCCTAAAAAAACGCGTATTCTTTTTCTGCTGGATGGTTCGGGCAGTATGAATGCCAAATGGGAAAACAGCGTCCGGATGGCGGTAGCCAAAGACCTGCTTTCGAAAATGGTAGATTCGCTGAAGACCCATAAAAACCTGGAAATGGCTTTGCGGGTGTACGGCCATCAGTTCCCCAATAAAGAGAACAATTGCACCGATAGTAAACTGGAAGTTGCTTTTTCCCCCGGAAATTCGGACCAGATCAAAAAAAGGATCAAAGCCATTACCCCGAAAGGCAATACCCCCATAACCTATTCATTGGAGCAGAGCGCCAAAGATTTTCCGGTAGATCCCAACTCCCGCAACGTTATCATAATTATAACCGACGGGCTGGAATCCTGCAAAGGCGATCCGTGTAAAGCTTCGCTGGCGCTGCAACGCAAACGGATATTTTTAAAGCCTTTTGTAATTGGAATTGGTGCTACAGAAGAGTTTCAGAAGCAGTTTGAATGTGTGGGCCAGTATTACAACGCTGCCGATATCAAAACCTTTTCGAATGTGTTGGAAGATGTGGTAACTACGGCGTTGAGCACCACCACGGTAAGTGTGGAACTAAAAGACGAACAGGGAAAGCCCGTGGAAACGAACGTGAACATGACCTTCATAAACAATGTTACCGGCGAAACCGAATACAACTATGTGCATTACTTAGATCAGAACGGGAAAACCGATATCCTGGATATTGATGCGCTGTTGAGCTATGATCTGGTAGTAAATACCATTCCGGGCATTGTAGAGAAAAACCTGAAGATAAAGGCCGGAAAGCACAACGTTTTTTCCATTACCGCCCCGCAGGGTTATCTTAATTTCCGGCAGGAAGCGCCTTCGGCTTATGGCATTGTAACGGCTATCATCCGGAAAAACAATTCGCCCAAAACGCTGATCTCTGTTCCTTATGGTACCAAACAAAAGCTTCTGGCCGGAAAATACGACATCGAATTGCTTACCCTGCCCCGGGTTTACCTGAACGACGTTACCGTTAAGCAAGGCGAAACCAATATTATTACCTACCCGATGCCGGGTTTGCTCAATGTAACTTCCGAGCTTCAGGGGTATGGCAGCATTTATACAGTAGATAAAGACGGTTCCCAGGATTGGATCTACAATTTACCGGAAGGTAACAGCAAAATAAACCTGCCGTTACAACCCGGCAAATACCGGCTGGTTTACCGCGGTAAAAACGCCCGGGCCAGTAAATTTACCGAAGCCCAGGATTTTACCATAACTAGCGGAAAAACTACTACGCTTAAATTATTCGGGCAATAGCTTTTGGGATAAAAGTATCAAGAAAAAAGTACCAGGATTTTTTCCTGGATTAATTAAAAAAGAACTTAAAAATAAGATGCGGAAATTGAAAGGGACCTGAGAAAAAGTCCACCTTTGAAGGGGGCCTGATCGCCGAACCATTTTCAAATTTTCAAATCTCCAAATTTTCAAATTTATAAAATGAAAGATTTTCCTTACACCGAATCAAAAGATACCCGCTCCGGTTTTGGTGCGGGTTTACTGGAACTGGGCCGCACCAACCCGAACGTAGTTGGCCCTATGCGCGGACTTAACCGGTTCTCTAAAAATGGATGCGTTTCAGAAAGAATTTCCGGAGCGTTTTTTCCAGGTGGGTATTGCCGAAGCCAACATGATGGGTCTGGCTGCCGGTATGACCATTGGCGGTAAAATCCCGTTTACCGGTACATTTGCCAACTTTTCTACCGGCCGGGTTTACGACCAGATCCGCCAGAGCATTGCCTATTCCGGGAAAAATGTAAAGATCTGCGCTTCGCATGCCGGGGTTACCTTAGGCGAAGACGGCGCTACCCACCAGATCCTGGAAGATTTGGGCATGATGAAAATGCTGCCGCACATGACCGTGATTAATCCCTGCGATTATAACCAGACCAAAGCCGCTACTATTGCCATTGCCGATTACGAAGGCCCGGTTTACCTGCGTTTTGGCCGTCCGGTTGTTCCAAACTTTACCCCTGCCGATCAGAAATTTGAAATTGGCAAAGCCGTTGATGCTGAACGAAGGAAAAGACGTTAGCATTTTTGCTACCGGCCATTTGGTTTGGAAAGCGATCCTGGCGGGTAAAATTTTGGCGGAAGAAGGCATAGATGCCGAAATAATAAATATCCACACCATTAAACCTTTAGACGAAGAAGCCATCTTAAAGCGTGTAAGCAAAACCCGGTGCGTGGTTTCCGCCGAAGAGCACCAGTTTAATGGTGGTTTAGGCGATAGCATTGCCCAGTTGTTAGCCCGAAAAATGCCGCTTCCGCTGGAAATGGTAGGCGTAAACGACAGCTTCGGTGAAAGCGGAACCCCGGACCAGCTAATGGAGAAATACGGCATGACCGAAAACGATATCGTGAAAGCGGTAAAAGCGGTAATGGCCCGGAAATAGTGATTAGTGATTAGTGATTAGTGACTAATGATTAATGATTTCCGTTAATTTCTGGAAAAGGCTGTTGCTTACCGGCGGCAGCCTTTTTATATGGAAAACGGTAGGGTTTTTAGGGAAAAAAGTGCTGCGATTTTAAACCTGACTAAAGCTGGCGCAAGTGTTAAGCCGAAGGCGTCACTTGTGACTCAAACATGTTGGCAAGTCTTCAGACTTGCGGAAATACTGGTTTGAAATTTTAATTTTTCCAGAGCATCCGGTTTGAACGCTATGGTTACTAAGGATCAGGATTTAGGGTAAACTTTTATCAGATAAAGATTCACGAAAGTCTGAAGACTTTCTGACATGAAAAGTCACAAGTGACGCTATCGCTTAACACTTGCGCCAGAAAAATTAACGTTACTTCAAAAAATTAATTACACTTTAATATTAGCACCTAAATCCTAACTCCTAAATCCTAAATCCTGACTCCTGACTCCTCACTCCTCACTCCTGACTTCTCACTCCTAAAAAAACTTGGAAGACAAAGAGATACTTGAAAAATTTGCCCGGGAAGAAAGCCGCAATGTGGCCTTCAACCAATTGGTGCGCAAGTATCAGCAGAAGATTTATTGGCACATCCGGAAAATGGTGATAGACCACGAAGACGCCGATGACCTGACCCAGGAAACCTTCATTAAAGTCTGGAAGCACCTGGAGAATTTCCGGCAGGATGCCCAGCTTTATACCTGGCTTTACCGCATTGCCACCAACGAATGCCTGAACTTCCTGAAAAGCAAAAAACGAAAGTTCTTCCTGCCCATTAACGATGTTTCGGCAGAACTTACGGCCAAGATCGACCAGTCGGACCAGATAAGCGGCGATGAAATACAACTGAAACTGCAGAAAGCCTTATTAAAGCTGCCCGACAAACAAAGACTGGTCTTTAACATGAAATATTACGACGATCTGAAGTACGAAGAGATTTCCGAAATTCTGGGTACCAGCGTAGGCGCCCTGAAAGCATCTTACCACCTGGCCGTAAAAAAAATCGAAGAATATGTAACCCGCAATTAAACCTTTGATCATCAAAGCCCTCTAAACAACTATGAAACCCGAATTTAAACTGGAAGACTTCAAGCGTGAGAACGTTTACAACGTGCCGGAAAATTATTTCGACAAGTTGCCCAACCGCATCATGCAACGCGTTACCGCCGCCCCGGAAAAAACGCCGGTTACGGGCTGGCTTTCGCCGTGGCGCCTGGCTTTTGCGGGTACGGGTTTTGCCGCCATATTTGCTACCGTTTTTATGCTGAATACGCAGGAAACTGAAATATCTTATTCCAACCAGCTGGCCCGGATAAACCAAACGGAGATCGTAAATTATTTGCTGGCTTCAGAACAACTGGAACGAAACGACCTAACGTACCTGAGCGCTGCCGACCGGGATTTTACTTCAGAATTTATTAACGTTGAAAATAAAGCTATTTCGGAAGTGCTGGAAAATGAAACCATTGACGAAACTTACCTATAACCCGATGAAACAATTAAAACTATATATCTTCCTTTTTGCTTTCAGTCTGCTGGCTTTTCCGGGAAATGCCCAGGGAAACCAGGCTTCTAAAGGCGACCGCAAAGAACGGCACGAAAAAATAGCTGCGGCTAAGATCGCTTTCATGACCGATAAGATGAACTTAAATACCGAACAATCCCAGAAATTCTGGCCGCTCTACAACGAATACGATGCTAAACGGCACAGCCTCCGTAAAAAGAGCCACCTTTTCAAAAATGAAAATACGGATAACATGTCGGATGCCCAGTTGAAAGAGGCTATCAATGCCATGTTGGAAGCCCGTCAGCAGGAACTGGCTTTGGAAAAAGAATATCTCGAAAAATTTCAAAAAGTGATTACCGTCCGTCAGGTTGCTACCATGTATAAATCGGAAAAAGAATTTATGCGGGTTTTATTGAAAAAATTAAACGACGACGGTTCCCGAAATTAGCCAATCTGTTTCTTATCTAATAGGGTGAACTGTAAAAGCGGAGCGCAAATGCGCTCCGCTTTTATTTTGGCATAAATCAGGAGTTTTCAGACCAACTTACCTACCGTTTCAGGGTCCATGCAATTTCAGGAAATACCCTACCTTTGCTTAAATTCTAAACCAAAAATCAATCTCCTAACTCCTCAATCCTCACTCCTCACTCCTAAATCCTCACTCCTGAAAATATGCTTACTTCCCGCCAGCTTTTCCTGCAGCACCAGGCCCAGACCTCAGATTTTCCTTTAATGCTGGAAATTGAAAGCGCCGAAGGTGTATACATGTATGGGGCAAACGGGGAAAAATACCTGGATCTGATCTCAGGCATTGGAGTAAGTAATGTTGGGCACCGGCACCCGCACGTAATTAAAGCCATTCAGGAACAACTGGATAAATACCTGCATTTAATGGTTTACGGCGAATTTGTACAGGCGCCTCAGGCCAGACTGGCCGAAGCCCTGAGTAAAACCCTGCCGGAGAATTTAAGCATTTCCTATTTTGTAAATTCAGGTTCCGAAGCGGTTGAAGGCGCCATGAAGCTGGCCAAGAAATTTACCGGCCGCACCGAATTTGTTTCCTGCTACAATGCCTACCACGGTTCCACCCAAGGTTCATGGTCGCTTACCGGTTCCGAAAATTTTAAACGCGCTTATCGTCCGTTGCTGCCCGATGTAAACCACATCTGGTATAATGATTTTGAAGACCTGAATCGCATAACTGAAAAAACGGCAGCTGTTTTTATGGAAACGGTTCAGGGCGAAGCCGGAGTGCGGGTTTCGGAGAACAATTATTTGCAGGCCGTTCGGGAACGCTGCAACCAGACCGGCACCCTGCTGGTGCTGGATGAAATTCAGTGCGGTTTCGGGCGGACCGGTACGTTTTGGGCATTCGAACAATTCGGGATAATTCCGGATATTTTGCTTTGCGCCAAAGGTATGGGCGGCGGAATGCCCATTGGGGCTTTCATCGCTTCCGCGGAAATAATGGGCGTGTTAAAAGAAAACCCGATCCTGGGCCATATGACCACGTTTGGCGGCCATCCGGTGAGCTGCGCCGCCGCCCTGGCTACGCTCCAGGTAATTCAGCAGGAAAACCTTTTGGCTTCGGTAAATAAAAAAGCGGAACTTATTAAATCCAAGCTACAGCATCCGGCCATAAAAAACATCCGGAACTGTGGGCTAATGATGGCTGCCGAAATGGAAAGTTTTGAGATCCTGAAACCGGTTATAGACCAGGCAATAGCGGACGGGGTTCTTACAGATTGGTTTTTATTCTGCGATAATGCTATGCGGATTGCCCCTCCTCTTACCATTACCGAACCGGAAATTGAAGCTGCCTGCCAATTGATTCTGGGAGCTATAAACAAAGTGGTTTACTAAATTCATCCAATTACTTTGGGTTGTATCTTCCTTATTTCTAAACTTTAAGCAAGCCTTTCGATCTACTTTCCTTTGTTTTTTCGGAATTGGCTAACCCTTTTGGCTTAAATCAGTAAATACCGCAATAACCGAAATCACGATTAAACTACCGAAATACTGTACTTTTTTCCGGGATAACCCTACCGTTTTTTTATGGAGATTGCCATTGTGCTGGGCCTGCTTTTGGTGGCCATAATTCTGTTTGCCACCGAAAAGCTTTCCGTTGATATAGTTACCCTTTTAATGCTTATGGTGCTGGTATTAACCAACATTATAACTACTGCGGAGGCTTATGCCGGCTTCAGTTCCGATTTTATTGTTATTCTGGCTTCCGTTTTTGTTTTAGGCGCGGCCCTGGAAGATACCGGAGTGCTGGATTTTATGATCGCCAAGCTGGTTAAAGTTGCCAGTTCCAGCACCAACATGCTGCTTTCTCTGGTTATGGCGGTTGCCGGCGGTTTGTCTGGTTTTATGAATAATACCACGGTGGCGGCTATGTTCGTAACCCCATTGGTAGGCGTTTCCCGGAAAGCAAATATAAGCAGTTCCAAGATCCTGATGCCCCTGGCGTATGCTTCCATTTTAGGCGGAACCTGCACCCTGATCGGCACTTCCACGAATGTTGCGGTAAGCGGTTACCTGGTAAAAGCCGGCTATCCCGCCCTGGGTTTATTTGAAATTACGCCGGTAGGTTTGGTACTGTTCGCGGTAGGGTTTGTATATATGATGACGATCGGAAGGCAATTATTACCCAAGCAGAGCGCCGAACAGACCCTTACCGATGAGTATAACGTTCAGAAGTACATAACTGAAATTCTCATCATGCCTAATTCTGCGCTGGTAGATCAAAACGTTTTCAGTTCTATCCTGGCCAATGCCCCATTCCGAACCCTGAACATCATTCGAAATAAAGAGAATTTTTTACCGGATTATAAAACCGAATTTAAAGCAGGCGATATTATTCTGGTAGAAGGCAGCATTGACAACCTGATCCGGATCAAAGAATCGAAAGGCATCGAAATTATGGCCGACGTAATGGTGGCGGAAGATCTGGAAGGGAAAGACCTGCGCTTGGCGGAAGTTTTGGTTTCAGTAAAATCAAACACAATAAACCAGACCGTGCGGGAAATTGATTTTCTAAGGCGTTACGGATTTGCCATCCTGGCCATTTCGCGGCAGGGCGAAACCATCCGGTCTTCTATTAACGACATTGTTTTACAAATGGGCGACCTCCTTCTTATCCAGGGAACATCTGATAGCTTGTCGCGGCTGAAAACCAGTAAAAACCTGGCTTTATTAGATGAGTTTGCTCCGGTATTATTTAAGAAGCGGAAAGGGCTGGTAACCATCGGAATTTTTATGCTGGCCATTTTACTGGGTTCTCTGGATCTGGTACCCCTTTCCATCAGTTTCTTAGGAGCGGCCGTGGTTAGTATTCTGCTTAAATGCATTACCACCGAAAGAGCTTACCAGATCATTGACTGGCGGTTGCTCATCCTGATCGGGGGTATGACCGCTTTTGGTACGGCCATGGAAAATTCCGGGGCTGCTACTTTTCTGGCCAATGGCATTGTAGACATCCTGAAACCCTGGGGAAATATCGGGATCCTGGCTGGGTTTGTGGTGCTCACCGTCTTTTTAACCCAACCCATGTCTAATGCCGCGGCAGCGCTGGTAATCATTCCAATTGCCTTAAAAACCGCGGTAACCTTAGATGCTGACCCCCGCACCTTTGCAATCGGCATTATGCTGGCGGCTTCGGTTTCTTTGATAACACCGTTTGAACCGGCCTGCATTCTGGTTTATGGCCCTGGCAAATACAAATTCAGCGATTTTTTAAAGGTAGGTACCGGCTTAACAGTGATCCTTTTGGCCATTATTCTGTTTATGGTGCCGCTTTTATGGCCGTTTTAAATTCAAAAATGGTATGGATTTTCGGCTGAAAACTGCTTTATTGTTATTTTTCCTGGCAGGTTGCAATGCAACTGAAAAAAAGCCCGACATAAAAACAGATCCGGAAGCAGTACGCGATACGCTGGAAAACACCAAAAAAGACGGGGTTGCAGTAGAAAAACCCATTTTAACCGAAAAGGAAAAAATGCCTCCGGCGTTAATTGCCGCCCTGGATCAAACGCATCCGGGCTGGGAACTACCCGAATTCTCACCTGCCTGGTTAGCAAATTTTGATGACTCTTTGCGTAATTTAACCTGGGTAAAAGGCGATTTCGATAAAAACAAAACGGAAGATTATGCCATTCAGGTTTTGATAAAAGATTCGATCTCCGTAATTGCCTTTCTACAGCAACCGCGATCCGACCGGTTCAACCATTTTTTATTGGAAAGGGGCCCTTTATTAAGCAATAACCATAAAAATGAGCCTTTAAAAAGCTTTTATAGTTTACGGTTTATAGCTTAAGGAGACAGGGTTTACAACGGACATTTGAACCGGTACCATAAAATTCCGCAGGATGCCTTTGCCGTGAGGACCGGCAACGATGAAAAGGTTTATTACAAATCCGGAGAATGGAAGATAACAGATCTGCCTGGTAAGAAGACTATTTATGAAAAAAAAATAACAGTTCCGGAGCACGAAATGCCCTGAAACTGTTTTAAATTATTTTAAGCGGAACGCCCGGATTAATATTCCAGAAATGCCTGGGCTTCCTTTTTAATATGATCGCGGGAATGGCCGTCTTTTACACCCATGGAGATCTTACGCACCAGCACGCCTACAATGGCTTTCCGGAACCCAAGTTTGGCAGCCATATCAATACAGAAATCCATTTCGTTGTCGTCTACAATGCCATCGGCCAGCATCATTTCTACCAGGTCGTAAATTTGATCAAACCGTTCAGAATCATTGGTTGGCAATTCCAGTTTGGTATTGGGCGCACTGGCAATTATGGTTCGGACATCCTCCGGTTTCAGGCCATTCTTTTTCCCGATGGTTATGATATAGTTCATCTCCGCCGTATCGATATGCCCGTCCACTTTGGCCAGGGCACCCAGATTCATTAAATGGCTTTTCAGCTTTTTGGTTTGTTCACTTTCAAAAAAATTAAACATAAAATCCGTGCGTTTAGTTAGGTACTACTATATTAAACCAGTTAACGTTAAAATCAGGTAAAAACCGAAATCATCCACCAATATAACACGCTTTTTAATTAAAGCAGTGCACCTGAATATTTTTTTCGTAATAACTTTTAATTTAGAATTAATATATACAATTTCATATACGTTACTTTTATAGAATAGTAGCTCCGGAGGTGCATTTTTTTTAACTATTTCCCGCTATTTCAGTACCACTTTAAAAGAAAGCTTGTTTCAGGCAAATCAACCTATTCCTGACCCATGAATAAAATTGCAGTTTTTACTTCCGGCGGCGACTCCCCGGGTATGAATGCCTGTATCCGGGCGGTGGTGCGAACCTCCATTTACCATGGGCTGGAAGTTTATGGCATTAAACGCGGCTATAACGGAATGATAAATGGCGAATTCATTAAGATGGACTCTTCGTCGGTTAGTAACACCATTCAGAAAGGGGGCACTATATTAAAATCGGCCCGGTCTAAAGAATTTCTTACTCCGGAAGGCCGCAAAAAAGCCTTGGAACAACTTCAGAAGTATGGGATTGATGGCGTAGTAGCAATTGGTGGTAATGGTACTTTTGCCGGCGCCAATATTTTTGCCGAAGAACATAATATTCCTTTTATTGGCGCACCCGGAACCATAGATAACGACCTTTACGGCACAGATTATACCATCGGTTACGATACGGCAGTGAATACCGCCTTAGATGCCATCGATAAGATCCGCGATACCGCCGACAGCCACGAACGGGTATTTTTTATTGAAGTAATGGGCCGCGATTCTGGTTATATTGCCATGCCCTGCGCCATTGGCGGCGGCGCTGAAATTGTTATGATCCCGGAAACGGCTACCACCATTCCAAGCGTGATCGACACTTTGCAGAACGGCTGGAAGCGCTTCAAGACCTCTTTTATTATAATTGTTGCCGAAGGCGATGAAGAAGGAAATGCCACCCAGATCGCGGCCAAAGTGCAGGAAGCCCTGCCCCAGATGGATGGTAAAGTTACCATCATCGGCCACGTGCAGCGGGGTGGCTCTCCTACTGCTGCCGACCGGCTTTTGGCCAGCCAGATCGGGATCGCGGCCGTAGAAGGATTAATAAACGGCAAAAAAAATGTGATGGCCGGAGTGGTGAATTCGAAAATAGTTTACACGCCTTTTGTGGATACCATTCACAAAAAGAAACTGATCAACCCCAAATTTACCCGGATGGTAGAAATCTTAAGTGTATAGGGCAATCCGGGTTCTAAAACAAAATATGGGTTTTCACCTTTAAAAGTTTGGAACGGGCTTACCGCAGACAGGTATTATCAATTGCCATTTGGGCTTTAATATATTCTAAGATCTCCGTTTCCTGATCAGGTCTAAACCAGGCAAAATCCGGATCTCTTTTAAACCAGGTTAATTGCCGTTTGGCGTACCGCCGGCTGTTTCGTTTTAATAACCTGACGGTTTCTTCCCAATCATATTTGCCCTCCAGGAAATCAAAAATTTCGGAATAACCCACAGTTTGTAAGGCATTTCGTTCTTTAAAGGGAAGTAATTGTTTAGTTTCGTCCAGTAAACCCTGGGCCAGCATCTGGTCCATGCGTTGATCTATCCGGTAATAAAGCTCGGTACGGGGCAGGTCAAGCCCAATTTTCAAAATTCTAAAAGGGCGCTCTTTCTTTTGCCGGCTCCTGAACCAGGAATATGGCTTGCCGCTGGCCAAACAAACTTCCAGCGCCCTGATTACCCGTTGCGGGTTACTGGTATCTACTTGTTTCGCATATTCCGGATCGAGCTGCGCCAATTGCCTGCTTAATTCCCGGAGCCCGCTCTGGTTTAACTGTTCGTTTAAATTTTTCCGGATTTCCGACGGAACATCGGGCATTTCGTCCATACCTTCGCATAGCGCCCGTACGTATAACCCAGACCCTCCTACTACTATGGCAACTTCATGGGTCTTAAAGATTTCCGAAAGAATTTCTAAAGCGTCGGTTTCGAACTGGCCGGCGTTGTATTCTTCGGTAATGCTGTGCGAATCGATAAAATAATGCGGAATGCCCTGTTGCTCACCTGGATCTGGTTTGGCCGTACCAATATTCATTTCCCGGTAAAACTGGCGCGAATCTGCCGATAAGATCACGGTCTGGAAATGGGAGGCTAATTTCAGACTCAGGTCGGTTTTACCTACTGCCGTTGGCCCGGCCACCACAATCAGGAATTTTTCGGATTTTGCCATAGGGTTGCGTATAAGGCCAGTAACTTTTTTTCTTCTTCCTGCCAGTTCCATTCCTCCCGGGCCAAGAGGCAGTTTTGGACCAGTTTTCCGTACCGTTTTTCGTCCGCCAGCAAACTGGTAAGCGCTTCAATCAGGGCGTTCCTTTCAAGCGTAATGGTAATTCCAACTTCGTGTTGCCGGTTCAGACCCAGGTACTCCGGAAAATTTATGACTACCTGCGGAATGCCGGCGTGGAGGTAATCGAAGAATTTATTGGAAAGGGAATAATAATAACTTAAACCCATGTTCTCCAGCAAGTTAATACCTACGTAAGCTTCCCGGGTTATTTTTTCCAGATCAGCCGGCAACACGTACCCTAAAAATTTAATTTTATGCTCCAGCTTTAAAGCTTTGGTACGCTCTTTTAACGTTTGTAAAACCTCCCCCTGCCCGCAGATCCACAGTTCGGCATCAATTTCCGGCATCACTTCAACCAACAATTCAAGCCCCCGGCCGGCATTTACCGCCCCCTGGTATAGCAGGTATTTGGTTGGCTTGCTTACCGGCAAATAAGGTTTTAACACGCTGATATTCCTGATAACCCCAAAAGGAAATCCGTATTCCCGGGTAAAGATCTGCGCCAGCGAATTGGTAACGGTGTATCGCAGATCCGAGCGCGGAATAATAAGTTTTTCAACCACTTGCCAAATCTTTTTGATCATGGGCCGGGCAATTACTTCGGGTACTTCCGGAAAATATTCGTGAGCATCGAACACAAAAGGTTTGCCGGTTAGTTTTGCCTTCAGGCAGACCGGAAGCGCAGCATCCAGATCTGCAGCGCCAAAGGCATCGGCATTTTTAAACAAGAGGTAAAAAAATAACCGGAAATTGTATTCCAGATAAAAAAGTTTGCCTTTATTAAATTTGCATTTTAGGCGGAACTGATCGTATAATTGAGGGATTAAAGGCTTGGAAACGCTCCATTCGCGCCCTACTAACAAAACCTTGTATCCGTTTCGGACCAGGCTCGTACAAATACGTTGCATGCGTTGGTCGTAATTCAAATCTGTAGTTACCGTAAATAGAATTTTTTTCATATTTTCGAACCGGAAATACTACTTTTCAGGTAAGGATTGCGTCAGACTTCTGGCAGCGTATTTTCTTGCGAAGTTAAACGCTTTTATCTGAAAAAAACGACTACCTTAATACCTTCGCACCTGCTTCCGGAAAAATATTATTTGCTACTATGAATTTTTCTTCCCTCTCCGATACGCAAACCTCCAATCGATTATTACAGATCGTTGGCCAGTTTCAGGGTGCGGCTGATCCTCAGATCATTACCGACCGTAACGGATTCGTACTTACTGCCAACCAGGCAGCCAATCAGGAATTCCGATTGGCCCCCAATGGGAGCGGCTCTTTCCAGATCACCAGCCTTATTCCCTGCCAGCGCGATTTAGAACAAGCTTCCCGGGCAGATGCATTTGAATTTGCCGGCACTTTTTCTGATCCAAACAATACCGTTTTCAGATATTTGGCCCGGTTGGTCCGGTTTGAAGAACAGGATTTTTTGGTTTTTACGCTGAAGCAGGAAGCTGGCCAACCTGAATCGCAGTATCCGTATAAAACCATTTTTGAAAAAGCAAACCATGCCATTTGCATTCTGAATACCAAAGGCGGTTTAATAGAAGCCAACCAAGCTGCTTTAACCCTGGTGGAAAGAAGGGATGAAGGCTATCATGGCCTTACCTTTAGCCAGATATTAGACCTGAACAGCTACGAAGAAGCTTTTTTTGCAAAACATTTTAACCTGGCCCTGGCCGGTGAGCCGCAGGAATTCGACTGGTGGCTGATTCCTAAAAACGGCGACCTGGTAACGGTAAACATAAAACTGGAAAAAGGGGTTTTTAAAAATCAGGACGTAATTTTTTGCTCCATCATAAACCTGTTTGAAAAGACCGATGCTCAGAAAAATATCTTCTTCCGCAACATTCAACTGGAATTTGTAAATTACCTGCTGGCTAACCTGGGTAGTTTTAAAAGCACCGATGAGATCCTTCAATACACCATCGGCCAGTTAATTGAGAAAAGCGACATAATAGGTGGCGGCACTTATTATTTTTCGGAAGAAGAGAAAAACCTGACCCTGAAAACCACCAACGGCGCCTTCGCAGAACTGATCTCCCAGCACCAAAAGATCGAAATAGAGGAAGATTTGATTAAAGACCTTTTAGGGCAAAATAAAAAGCGGAATATTATCCGCATCACCAAGATCTTCCGGGAGCTATTTCCTTCGCAACCACTTGTAATGATGTCGGTAAATACCGATAAACAGTTTGTAGCCTTGAACCTGCTATTTTTAAAGAGCCCAAATAAGATCACCCCATCTTTAATTTCGCTGGTAGATTCTATTGGCATGGGTATTGGCCATTATATTTCCAAACTGGAGCTGCACGAAGAACTTTCTGTTTCCAATACCAAATACGAAGCGCTTTTTGAATCTTCCTACTACGGTATCCTACTGCTTCAGAATGATATTATAGTAGATTGTAATGATACAACCTTTCACCTTTTTGGCTATCAGAAGCAGGAATTGGTGGGTAAGCGTCCGGAAGATCTTTCGCCGGAATTGCAACCTGATGGCGAAATCTCAGCTGTTAAGGCTGCCAGTATTATAAAAGAAACCCTGAAGACCGGGGTTTCGAAATCGTATGAATGGGTTATCCGGCATAAGAACGGCAGCCTGCTGGATACCGAAATAAACCTGAACCGGATTGTTCTGGATGGCAATAATTACCTGCAAGCCAGCATCCGCGACATTACCGAACGCAAACAAGCCCAGGCCGCAATCAGGCGGGAAGAAGTTATGCGGGAGAGCATGCAGCAGTTCAAGGTATTCCTGGAAAAAGTTAACCTGTCTTACATTAGCTTAAACAATAGAGGTAACCTGGTTGCGGTAAACGATTTCTTTTTGTCTTACACCGGGTATACCCGCGAAGAGATCCTGGGCCGGAATTATTTTGATATTTTCCTGCCCGAAGACCAGAAAGACCAGCGCAAAACCGACTACTTTATTACCCTGGAAGAAAAAAACCTGAACCAGTTCTACGAACGGGAGATCGTTACCAAAAGCGGCATGATCAAGGTTTTAAAATGGCACAGCATTCTGGAAAAAGACCAGGAAGGCAACATTGTAGGCCTTACCAGCGTGGGTAAAGACGTTACCGACCGGAAGGCGGCCATGGAAGCGCTGAAAACCAACAAGATCCGCCTGCAGGACCTTTTCGACAACGCCCATGACCTGATCCAGGATACTTCTATCGATAACAAATTCATTTTCGTGAACCGGGCCTGGAAAGAAAAACTGGGCTATGATGATTACGACATTGAAAAGCTGACGCTGAACGAAATTGTGCACCCTTATTACAAAGCCAAGCTAATTTACCAGCTCCGGAATTTGTATAAAGGCGAAGACGTAAATAAAATCGAAACCGTATTCCTGACCAAAAGCGGCAAACCGGTTCACCTCATAGGCAGTATCAGCTGCACCTACCACGATGCCAAGCCGGTAGCTACCCGCGCCATTCTGCATGATATTACCGACCGTATAAAAGCGGAACGATTGCAGAAAGTATATTATAGCATTGCCAACCTGGCCATCAGCAGCAAAGACCTGAATTCCCTTTATGGAGCCATCCACCGGGAACTAAGTAAGATAATAGAAACCAATAACATCTTTATTGCCCTCTGTAACGATGCCCAGACCGAACTGAATTTTGTTTATCTGGTAGATCAGCATACCAGTGGGTCGCAGAACATTATCACCACCCCTTTTGGCAATGGAATTTCGGAATACATTATCCGCACGGGCCGGCCGCTTTATTTACTGAAGGAAGATTTTGAACAACTTATCCTGGAAGGGAAAGTTGAAGCAAGCGGGCCAATTCCGGAGGTAATATTATGTTCGCCGCTTTCCATAGAAGACCGCATTATTGGGGTTATATCCGTGCAGGATTATAAAAAGCCGGATGCCTACATTCACACCGATATTGAGATCCTGCACTTTATCTCTAACCAGGTGGCATTAGCCATTGAGCGGAAGCGCAACGAAGAACAGATCAACAAACAGAATGCCCGCTTAAAAGCTATTTTCGAAAGCGGTTCGCACATGATGTGGTCGGTAAACAATTTGTTTGAGATCACTTCCTACAACCAGAACTTTTTTAACTCTTTCTTTAACGAACCAATTACCCTGGCCCTTCCCGAAGGTAAATTCGTGCTTGATAAATTGCCCACTCTTTACGAAGACAGCCTGGTCACGCTCAAAGAACATTACAAAGAAGTTTTTGCCGGCAACAATCAGCATTTCGAAATCAACCTGCGGGGCGCCGACGGCGAAAACCTGTGGCGGGAAATTTACCTGAATCCGATCTATCTGCAGGATGGCACCTTCGAAGAAGTATCCGGTATTTCGCTGGATATAACCGAAAAGAAACTTTCCCAATTGGCCCTGGCGAAAAGCGAAGAGAAGTTCCGTTCCATTTTCGAATCTTTCCAGGATGTGTATTTCCGCACAGATGCCCTGGGCTACATTATGCTCATGAGCCCGTCGGTACAGGAAATGCTGGGATATACGCCAGCCGAAGTGGTAGGCCTGCACAGCTCTATTCTTTACAAAGACGAAACCGAACGCGATTCTTTACTGGCAGCCCTTTTAGCGCACGGAAAAGTAAGCAACTTTGAAGTAACCCTGAAAGCAAAAGACGGGCGTATATTAAAAGTGCTCATCAACTCCCGCCGCCTCCAGGATTCCGATGGAAATACCCAGGGCATGGAAGGCGTTTGCCGCGATGTAACCGAATTAAAGAAAATTGAAGAAGAGCTTATCCGGGCCAAAGAACTGGCCGAAAGCTCTCTGCAGGCTAAAACCCTGTTCCTGGCCAACATGAGCCACGAACTCCGGACGCCGATGAACGGAATTATTGGCATGATCGACCTGCTGCACCAAACCAAAGTTTCAGAGGAACAGGCAGAATACGTAGATACTCTCCGGAAATCTTCCGATGCCTTACTGGCTATTCTGAACGACATTCTGGATCTTTCTAAAATTCAGGCCGGAAAACTGATGATCCATAAATCAGGCATTGACCTTTATTATACCCTGGAGAAGATCTATTCGCTTTTCCACAACCGGGCCAACCAGAAAAACCTGGACCTGAGCCTGACCATCGATCCGGATACCCCGCGGTTTATTGTTACCGATGAAACCCGTTTCCTGCAGATACTTTCTAATTTAACCTCCAACGCCATTAAATTTACCAACAGCGGCGACGTTAATATTTTTGTGAAACGGATAGGCGACGACGATCTTAATTTCATGCTGGAAGTGAAGGTACAGGATAGCGGCATTGGCATTACGGACGAAAATAAAAAGATCCTTTTCACAAACTTTACCCAGCTCGACGATACCTCTACCAAATCATTCGGCGGTACGGGTTTAGGCCTGGCCATCTCCAAACAACTCAGCGAATTGCTGGGCGGCGAAGTGGGGCTGGAATCTGTTTACGGCGAAGGCAGCACGTTCTGGTTTACCATTGCCACCCGGGTTGCCAACAACGAAGATGAAATCGTGGAAACCATTCAGGCAACCAAAGAAGCTTCCGTTACCAACGAAAAATTCGATTCTGAGCCTTACATCCTGTTGGTAGACGATAACCAGATAAACCAGAAAGTAGCTTTGAAATTACTGGGCAAACTGGGTTGCCGTTGCGACCTGGCTTCTAACGGTTACGAAGCCATTGAGATGGCCACCACGCATAATTATGACGTTATTTTCATGGATATTCAGATGCCGGAAATGGACGGGATCACCGCCACCGGCGAAATTAAAAAAGTGCTCCTGGATAAATGCCCCCCAATAATAGCCATGACCGCCTACTCCATGAAAGATGACGGGGTTAAATTCATGAACCAGGGCCTGGACGATTATGTAGCCAAACCGGTAAAATCGCAGGACCTTTATACAATGATCACAAAATGGCTCGATAAGGAATTAATAAACGTTGACCTGGAGGAAGATGGCCCGGAAGAAGATGAAAATGAAATTCTGGACCCGAACGTAATGGCACAGCTTAAAGAACTGGGCGGCGAAGATTTTGCCAAACAACTTTATCACGAATTTGAGGATGAAGTAAGCGAATTGCTGGCCGCCGCTAAAAAAGAAGTTGATGCTGAACAATACAAAGAGATTTTAAGTACATTGCATCAGATTAAAGGTACTGCCTCCACCCTGGGCCTTAATTTAATTACCCAGGTGGCAAAAGACCTGGAACATACCATTAAGGCAGGAGACTACGAGCCGGTTGCGGCCGGCTTTCAGAAATTACTGCAACACTTTAAAAAATATTGTCAATCGTATAAGCACTATTTTATTTAAACCAAAATGGCAGACGCTAAAACAATTCTGATCGCTGAAGACAGTTCGGTAATTCTGAACCTGACCCGCAAAATTCTGGAACTGCAGAATTACAACATTATTGCCGCCAAAAACGGCAGTGAAGTAATGAAAGCAATCGATAAACAAAAGATCGACGGCATTCTGATGGACCTTAACATTCCGGGTAAAAACGGAATGGATTGCTCCAAAGAAATCCGCGCCAACGCCAACCCGGAGATCTCCCAGATTCCGATCATTGCCGTTACCGGTAATGCTAACAACTACACCATGGAAGATTTCAAACAGGTGGGCATTAACGCCTATTTACCAAAACCGGTAGATTTCGACATGCTGGTGCAAACCGTAAAACAATACATTGCTTAATTAAAAATTGCCGGTATGGAGCTGAAGTATACGCGCCATTTTCTGAATAAGCTCGAAGATCTTTTTGCCGAATCAGATTACATGTTGCGGTACGAAAAAGGAAATTTCAAAGCGGGTTTCTGCGTTTTGAAAGACATGAAGGTGGTGGTGGTAAATAAATATTACGCCCTGGAAGGTAAAATAAACTGCCTTTACGAAATATTGCGCACCATTTCCATAGATACTTCGCGGCTTACCGAAAAGAACCTGGAATTTTATACCGAGATCCAAAACAACGCCGCCGCCTCGTGAAAGTTACCGTACTTGGTTCGGGAACTTCACAGGGCGTGCCGGTTATTGCCTGCGAATGTCCGGTTTGTAATTCGCTCGATTACCGCGATAAGCGCCTGCGCGTTTCGGTGCATCTGGATGTAGATGGCAAAAGCTTTATCATAGATTCCGGCCCAGATTTCAGGCAGCAGGTTTTGCGGGAGCGCATTAAAAGGTTGGATGCTCTTATTTTTACCCACGAACACAAAGACCATACCGCCGGTATGGACGATATCCGGGCTTTTAATTTTGCCCAGCACCAGGATATGCCGGTTTATGCCGAAGAACGGGTACTGCACCAGTTACAAACCGAATTCAGCTATATTTTTTCCGGCATAAACTATCCGGGAATACCGCGGGTAGAATTAAACCCTATTACTGAAAAACCATTCGAAATTCTGGGGGTAACTTTTACGCCTATCCGGGCCATGCATTACAAACTTCCGGTCTTAGGTTTTCGGGTCAATAACTTTACTTATATAACGGACGCCAATTTTATTTCGGAAGAAGAGAAAGAAAAAATTAAAGGCTCCGAAGTAATTATTTTAAATGCCCTGCGGCGCGAACCGCACATTTCTCATTTCTCCCTCACCGAAGCCATCACCTTATTAGCCGAACTCAAGCCGGAACGCGCTTATCTAACCCACATCAGCCACCTCCTGGGTTTTCATGCCGAAGTTGAAAAAGAACTCCCGCCTTTTATCCGGCTGGCCTACGACGGGCTTCAGGTTGATTGTTAAATTGTTAAATTGTTGATTGTTGATTGTTGATTTGAAATTGGGTGAAAGTTTGAAACAATATTCGTCAGGAAAAATCAGGAATTTGCAAGACCAAAAACGCTATGGTTTTGACCTAAAAAAGTCAGGAGATTTTACAAAATCCCAAAATCCAATTAACAATTAACAATTAACAATCAGCCCTTAACAATTAACAATCAACAATTAACATTAAAAAAGGGTGCATCTAAATTACTATTTCCTGAAGCAACTAAGCGCCCGGCTTAATGAAAAACTAACCGGGTTTAAAATAGCTGCCTGTTTTAGTCAGGAAAAAGATGAATTAGTTTTAGGATTTTCTAATGGTAAGGAAGACGTTTACCTGAAAGCAATTTTAACGTCATCGTTTTCTGCTTTGGCCTTCCCTCCCGATTTTCACCGGAAGCGCCAGAACTCTGTAGACCTTTTTCCGGAGCTTTTAGACCTGGAAGTTTTAAGCATAACCCAGCACCGGTTTGAGCGCAGCTTTTATCTAAGCCTTTCCGAAGACTTTACCCTGCTCTTTAAAATGTTCGGTAACCGGTCGAACCTGATCGTTTATAAAGGAAGAGAAGCCGTTAACCGTTTTCACCAGAAATTTCCGGACGATTATGCATTGAACCCCTGGGCCATGGACAGGGATTTTACTATTGAACCCGAAGATTTTCCGCTGACCTTTAAAGGCTTACAAAAAAAACTTCCCACCTTAGGCGACCTTTCTTTGACCTACCTGGAGGAGCAAAAATTTGACGTAAAGCCCGCAACAGAACAGCAAATTTTAGTTGCTGCGCTATTACAGAAACTGGAAAAACCGGTGTTTTATATTGTGGACTTCCGCGAAAAGATCCGGTTAAGTTTGCTGCCTGTTGGAAAAGAAATTACCCGTTTCCACGACCCGCTGGAAGCTGCTCAATATTTTTCGGTAAAGTTTTTAGCTGACCGGTATTTCCGGACCACCTTCGCAACAATAAGACAAACTTTGGAGCGCCAGCTTTATGCCGCTAATCAAAGCCTGAGCCAGGTAGAAGCCAAGCAAAAATCTTTGCAGACCGATGCCAGCTACAGCCAGACCGCCGATATTATTATGGCGAACTTAACTAACATTGCCCCCCGGGCGGATGAAGCGCTTTTATATGACTTCTATCAGGATTCGAACCGGCTGATCAAACTCAAAAGCACTGAAACACCCCAGAAAACGGCCGAAAGGCTTTACAAAAAAGCTAAAAATCAGCAGATCGAACTTAAAATATTAGAAGAAAAGGCGCTGCGGAAAACGGAAGAAATAATAGACCTGGAAGAAAAATTAGCGGCCCTTCAGGGAATAACGGAAGCAAAGGAATTAAAACAATTTCTGAAACAGCAAGACGTATTGCCCTCTGCCAAAACTTCCCAAACGGAAAGTCCTTTCCGGGAGTTCCGGACGGAGAATTTTAAAATTCTGGTAGGTAAAAGCAGCAAAAATAACGATGAATTGACCCAGAAACATGCGCACAAAGAAGACCTGTGGCTACATGCAAAAGACGTTTCCGGGTCGCATGTAATTGTAAAATATCAGGCCGGCAAGCCTTTCCCGGTTACCGTAATTGAAAAGGCAGCTCAATTAGCAGCTTTCTATTCTAAACGAAAAACCGATTCGCTGTGCCCGGTAATTTATACCCCTAAAAAATTTGTAAGAAAGCCTAAAGGTTCCGCTCCCGGAAGCGTGGTGGTAGAGCGGGAAAAAGTAATGCTGGTAAAACCCGGCAATCCGTTCGAACGCGATTTCGGATAAGTTTTATCGCTAAAGATTTCGGGACCTGGCAATTTAATTTATCATTTTAACGGGAGCCATTCTTCAGGTAAGTCCCAGGTAAATTGCCTTTATATGGTAAGACCAAATTTTTTCCATCCAACACCCGATCTTTATTCATAATTGATAAGTGTTCCGGGGCTGGCATTGAACAACCAGGCCAAAGCTTCTGCTTCGGTCTTAAAGCTTTCTATTTCAATTCCTAAGTTATAATCCTTATTTAAGGCTGCCAATTTTACCATAATACTTTTTTCGTATTGTTCGTCCTGCGAAACAACCCGGGCATATTTTTTTAAATGGCCTTCGGTAAGGGCGCTCCATAAGAATTCCAGGTAAACTTTCATCGTTAAGGTAGGCATCGTTTTTCCTTCGCTTAAGTCCGTAAGCCAGCCGGTAATTCCAAGTTCTATGGTTAAGGTTCTAAAGGATTTTAAAACTTCCAGATATAAATCGCTATCGTCTATCCCGCTCCATTTTAAATGAAGCACTTTGTGTTCAGGATGATAATAAAGGCGGGTACCTTTCTGATCAAAAACTAATTCCATAGGAGATGGATTAAAACCTTCTATTTATTGGTAGTAAGCATATTATTTCCAATTGTAAATGTTAACTGCTGCCTTAAGGTTGCCTACCAGAATCAATGCTTTTTCCGGCATTAAAATAAGCTTCTAACGCTTGGCGGTGTGCAAGGTTTTTGCGTGGTATTTTTAGTTCAAAGCTAAACTTCACAATTCGCAAATGGCCAACAAAAAACCGGAATCCGCTTTAATTTTAAAGGGGATAATACCAAAAGAAGGGGAGATATTTCAGGAAGGAACGCACTAAATTTAAGGTTGAGAGCAAGTTTAATTTCTACTTTCCCGGCTTAAGTTTTTTCAAATTTTTCGGTTTCAAAAATGGGTAAGTGGGGCAAAAAAATAAGTCCTTAAAAAAAGGACTTATCAGTATTAAGGGAGGTAGCTTATTAATTCATGATAATCAGCTTGCGGTAATTTACAGATCCGTTATGGATCAGCCTTATCGTATAAACGCCTTTCTTCAGGCGCAAGGCAACCGGATCAATAGTTATGTTTTGGGAACCGGGTTGCAGCGCTTCCTTTCCGGCCAATACGGTAATTACCCGCCCTAAAGCATCTACCAGTTCCAGCGTTACAGTTTCCGGGTTATTCAGAAAAAAAGAAACCGTTACCGGACCACCAGATGCCGGATTAGGAAATACATTGAATGCAAGCTGCTCCTGTTGTTCTTCCAGGCCGGTAGCGGTAGTCCGGTTGTACCAGATCGGAGAAGTAACGATCCGGTCGCCATCCTGCTGAATAATTACGGCATAGTAATAAGCATTTCCTGCAGGGCTTGGATCAACATAACTTAAAGTTGAAATACCAGCCCCGGTAGTGGCAACCGGCCAGGCATTCGATCCGCTTCCCGGCACTCCTTTTAACAGGTTTATGGATTGAACCTGGTCATTAGCATCTGCATCGGTAATATTCAGGCTGATGGTAGCTGGCGCGTTTCCGGAAAAGATCTTACCCAAAGGCTGGCCATTAAGGGTAAAATTTACCTGGGCATTCCAGTCATCGGATGCATAGAACCTTCTTTCTTTAAAAGCCATCATAATGTCGGCCTTGGTAAGCGATGGTGCCAGGGCAACTACGCGGGCATCGGTGGTACGCCCAAAAGTGGTGTTGTGGTTGTCATGGTCCAGCGAAATTCCTACGTGGTATCCCTTTGCCAGCAGCGTGCGGTAATAACTTTCGAAACTGCCGGTAGAAGCATTGGAATAAGTAAAATTTGAAGAAAAAGCGGGCCCCGAACGCATTACCGTTCCAACAATAGCACTATCGGCCCGGGCGCTGAAGGCAGTAGCAGCCGCTGCAATATTCCCAAAATCGGAGCTGGTAGGGTGCGCCAGGGTTGCAAACGCTGCCGGGCGTTTATTGATCTGGCGGAATAAACCCTGGTAATCGGTTTTAGCTACAAAAACATCGTGGTTATTGGTTTCCCAACCTAATAGCGAATCTACACCGTAAACCAGAACGTGGCCGCCCGTAGAAATTACGCCCCATTCCATCCCGTATAGAGCAACAAACTGCCCGTTAATAGTAGCACTGTCTGCTTGTCTTAACCCTTTGGCATAATTTATTTTTTGCATACCCGCCTGTGAGTGGTTATGCTCTGAAATTCCTAAAAAATCGAAATGAAGTGAAGCGCGGGCATAAACGTAATTCTGGAAAGGAGTTGCATGGCCAGAAGTTGCGGCATCGGCATTGCCATCGGAATAAGAGGAATGGGCATGCAGGTTTCCATAGTAATAATTGTAGGAAGTTTGCGACCTACCGGAAAAAGCAGCAAAAAGGCAAACAATAAGGGTTAAACATTTTTTCATTATACAATCGGGAGATTTTTTTTTGCACCCACCTTTTCAGGACGCATGTAAATAAATAAAAGAACTTTTGCGGAAGTAGAGTTTGGTATCTATACTTCTACCTAATTAAATAAAAACATAAAAAAAGGTCCTCCGGCTAATAAGCCACAGGACCCTTACCAACAGTGCGCGCGGGGAGATTCGAACTCCCACACCCGTAAGGCACCACCCCCTCAAGATGGCGTGTCTACCAGTTTCACCACGTGCGCAAAAGCATTTAAGCCATTTGGCATTAAATAATCTGAACAAAAGTAATTTTTTTTCCCAGCATTTTCAACTTGTGCCAGATATTAAAAAAACAATTTTCATTTTTAAACATTAGAAAACCGGAATAAAATCTCAGTTATATAATAGCCGGATTAAATAATAGAATAACAAAACGTAATTGGCTTAAGACCGGAAATTTCCAAGGTAGAAATCATTCTGAATTCAGCCTTTTCTGGTTAAAGACCATAGGCTTATGTTTCAAACATCTTAAAACTTAAATATTTTGGCAGGCTTTAGAATATTGATATTTACATTCACCCAGAAAAAGCATATTCCCACCAAATTTATTCACTTAAAAGGCTCTAATTTCAAATATTTATAAAATTAGTTATAAAAAGTTTAAAATCATTCTGTAAATTTGAAATAAGAAACTAACCCTAACCAACAAAAAATTTCCGATGAAAAAGTCAGTATTATTGATCGCCTTTGTAATGTTATGCGGAACAGTTAACATTGCTACTGCCGCTGATAACCGCAGTATTGAGTCAACCCGCAAATTATCTCAGAACCTGCAGTTAAACGAAAGTACTTACATTAAAGTAAAGCAGTTGAACGACCAGAAGTTTAAAGAGCTTGACCTGGCTGTTGCCCAGCACGCCAACGATGCCGCTTTAAAACAAGCTAAAATTGCTGAAATTGAAAACAAATTCAATATGCAGATCGAAGCTATGCTAACTGCTTCGCAAAAAGTAGCTTTCCAGAATTACATTAGCCTGGATGCTTCTAACATTGCTATTTCCAAATAGTTAATATGCTATAAAAAAGGGCGTTACTTAATTAGTAACGCCCTTTTTTTGTTTAATAAAATTCAGGAAAAAGTCCGTAATGTCCCCAGCTACACGGTTTATTACTTTAAGCCCAATACCGGCAGTTGCCAAAGTTGATAAAGCTCTTAAAAAGTAACCCGGTTTATTTTGTTTAATTTCAGGAAGCCCTCACTCCCTTTCCTGAATAATTTTAGAAAATTCATGGGCAGCTTCCGGAAGTAATTCCCGCCGGCTTTTTAAGGTATTAAATAACTGTTTGTCAATTAAAGGACGAACTGGTTGCGGATACATGTTTATAGCATCCCGAAAACTCCGATCATTTAATTTGGCCTGCAAATCGGCAATAATGGGTTTGTACCGGGAAAAAGGTACCGTTTTCAGAAAAAGATCATCCAGGTCGCTGCCATTCTGGGAAAAACCTTTAATATCCTGGTAACGGGGCGCAAATGAAGTTATTTTCCGGAAAGCAAAGTCCCTTGTGAAAATATAAGGCAGCACGCCATCGGCATAATTTCCCAAAGCCTGGTCTCTGTCTTTGGGTATAGGTTTGAATTTTATTCCTTCGGAATTTTTAACGCCAATCCAATCCCATTGGCCGGCATGACGGTCCCAATCGCCGATCAGGAGGTCAAAAAGTCTGCATCGTAAAAACAATGCCGTATCTATGCCACTATGCGCGTCTTTTCTGGAGGAGCTGCAACATTTCCTGGGTAGAATAAATTACTGGTGATTGTTCCTCCTTTCCATTATACTTTTTGGTAAGGTAATAAAATCCGCCGCGCTGCAACCCGAATTTCTTAAATGCCGGATCATTGGGTAAAACAAAAACCAGTTTGGCATTTCCCTGGGTTATACCGGCTTTTTCGCTTAAAGTCAGTACCGTTGGCAGCGCATAAGGGTCGGTGGCCGAAACCTGGTCGCGGATAAAGGCGCGGATCGCGGTGGGCCATAAAGCAGCAGGCACAACATTTACCGGATCTTTGTCTACTGACCGAAGCGAAAACTCCAGATCGCTTTTATTAACCAATGAAAAACTGGTGGTTTGCATCCCTCCGCCCCGCTTGGTTATCTGCAGGCCGCCTTCCTCCTTTTTTAAATCCAGCACTTTTACTTTTATAGGGGTGGTCCAAAGTAAACGGTAGTGTTTTCCTAACCAAAACTCCCCAAACCAGCTTCTTTTGTATTGAATGCCTGGGGCTGCCTTTACAAATTCTATCCCAGAAATTGGCGAAGAAATTTCTGAGTAAGGTGCAGAAGGTGGATAAAAAGAAGAGTAAGGGCTGAAAAGCCTAAGATTCCAGGAAACGAAAGCCCCAAATCCTATAACCAGGATATACCTTAAAATAATTGCAAACTGTAATTTATTCATAGCCTCCCAAAGGAATACCCTCTAAACGGTATTTTTGAAAAAACGCTGCCTTCCGGTCCAAAAATCAGCAGAGCCTTTTTCTGCTACATGTAAAAGTCCTTAAAAACCCTTATTAATAGGGCTAAGTTATAATTTAAAAAATGAGCTAATATTATTTTAATTATAATTTTAAAAATTGTAGCTTTAAAAAAATTTATAGAAATTTGCAGATTAAACAATCTATACTACCTTTACCGAAAATAAATTCAAATAACCATTTAATTTTAATCTAAAAAAAGTACTATGTATATTTTAAGTAATATGTTCCGGAGCTTCATTTTTGCCACGGCATTTATGATTTCGGCGGTATGTTTCGGGCAATCTGCCGGTACTATTGGCCTTGGTATAAAAGGTGGCGACCCTACCGGCTTAAGTGCAAAATTTTACCGCTCTGGATTGGATATTGAACTGGTAATAGGGAGACCTTATTACTTCAATTCCCGTTATTCTGACCGGAAGTATTACGAAGACCGTTTTATTACCTACCAGGAATTTAATAATGACCGTTATTACTTTAACGATTACCGGGCCTACAACCCGGTGGCGGTGCAACTTCATTTTCTGAAGTCTAAAGCAACCAAATCAGCCAAAGAACTAAAGTTTTACTATGGCGGCGGCCCGCAACTGAGAACTTATAAAATAGAATATGTCTATAATTACAAAGATTTTTATGGCCCGAAAGGAAGTGATTTCCATTGGCGGAGAGGTGTTAAAAGTTTTACAAATATAGATCTGGGGTTAGACGGGGTTTTCGGTTTAGAATATACTTTCTCAGACCTGCCGTTAAGTCTATTCGCAGACGCTAACCTTTTCCTGGAACTGGTAGATCAGGTTAATTTAGGCTTGCAGGGTGGCTTAGGTATCCGTTACAATATTAAATAATCATTTTTTTCTTCTAAGTAAAAAAACGGGTATTGAGATTCAGTACCCGTTTTTTTACGTCTTTTTCCTACCGTTTTTACCCAAATATCAGAAAACCAACTTTACCTTAGTTATAATTGAAAGGATAACCTCCCCTTCTCAATATAGCTAACTTCGGTCTTTATAAACCCTTTGATTTCAATTTGCTTGAAAACCTGTGCAATATTGTTAGTGAAATATAATTAATCTAAGGCTGCCTGTTTTTTCATTAGCTTTCTTAAAATTTCAACTGGTTTTTAGCTTTTCCTGGCTCTTTTATCGGCTCCTTCTCCTTTTCTCTCCTTCCGGAATTTGTGCTTTGGCTAAATAAAACCAATTGTTTGCCCTGTTTTTCAGCTTTTCCTTTCTATTAATTGCACTATGCCAACAAAGTAGTATCACTGTAATGGCGGTCGGTAGTTATGGCTCAACTTGTTTTCTGAAGGGGCGTTAAAACCACCATAAGCGCAAACAACGCTTCTGAAACTAAGAAAAAAGAATGCTAAAAATTATACTTTCCAAAGCCATGAAATCAACCTTACTTCCGATCTTTACTTTTATTTTAATGTTGTTTACCGTTTCGGCCTCGGCCCAGACCTCACCCTGCCCGGCCGGCTGCGACACCGATCCGCTTTGCGTTTTAGAAGACAACTGCTTCCGCTTCGAATACTTCGGCGCCGTAGACCAGGGCAACGGAACAACCCAACTTAAATTCCGCGTTATCAACGCCGCCCGCTACCCGTTTGAGCACGTTATGTTCGAACTGCCGGGCCAGAACCTGCCGGCCGCTTCGCCAATCGCCTCTTACATCAGCCGCTATACCTATTCAGTACAAAATACCTTCAACGATTCCCTTATTAAATTCACGGGCCTGAACACTGCTACATTCCGTTACGACCAGGCTGACATGTTCCGCTACACGGTTAACACCGCCGAATTCAACAATGGCAATAACTCTACCATCCAGATCGTAGCCAAAGCCGGCATCTTAGTAGGAACCGTTACCTTTAACCTGGAAGAATGCGAAGACATGATCATCGTTCCGCTGCCGGTTGAGCTGACTGCCTTTAAAGGTGCTGCCTCTTCTACCGGGGTTGCTTTAGACTGGACCACGGCTTCTGAGAAGAACAACGATTATTTTTCTATCCAGCATTCTAAAGACGGCCGTAACTTCGAATCTGCCGGTACGGTGCAGGGTAAAGGAACAACTTCTTCGGCTTCTGCTTACAGCTTTAAACATGCTAACCCGGCTGCCGGCAAGAACTACTACAGACTTAAGCAGGTTGACTTAGACGGCACCGTAGCTTACAGCAAAGTAATTATGGTAGAAGCCAAAGACGTGAAAGCATCAGCGCTGAACTTAGTAGTGTATCCAAACCCGGTAACCGGTGGTGAGCTGAACGTAAGATTAGAGCAGGCCATGAATGCCAGTGAAATTGCCAAAGTAACTTTAACTGACCTGAACGGCCGGGTGATCATGAAGCAGGAAATGAAAGGTGGCCGGGAACTGAAACTGAACCTGGATGCTCAGAACCTGAAAGCCGGTATGTACTTAGTAAAAGTGCAGTCTGGCGCAAACGCAACCTTCCAGAAAATTATTCTGCAATAAACATTAAGAAAATACCCGATCTTAATTCCTGAGCTATGAAACGCAAAACCCCGCTGCAAATAATGCAGCGGGGTTTTGCGTTTATGCCTTTCCTGAAAAAATAATCAAGATTTGTTTAAAATAAAAAAAGCCTTCCTGTATAAACAGAAAGGCTTTTAGCGTGATCCCGCTGGGATTCGAACCCAGGACCCATACATTAAAAGTGTATTGCTCTACCAGCTGAGCTACAGAATCAGGAAATGTAATAAGAGGTAAAAAAAGCCTCCTGCTAAATGGTAGAGATGGCATTATAGTGATCCCGCTGGGATTCGAACCCAGGACCCATACATTAAAAGTGTATTGCTCTACCAGCTGAGCTACAGAATCTTTTTATTACCTTTGAAGCAGTCAAGGGCGTTTCCCTCAATTGCGATGCAAAACTAATAGCTATCTCTTTAAATGCAAAACTATTTAAGTAAATTCTGCTTATTTTTTTTGATTTGCAGTCTGTTTTTCACGCAACCGGTTTACGCTCAAAATTTTAACCCTTCTCATAAAACTGCCGATTCGCTGTTCCAGAATAAGCAATACCTGCGTTCATTGGCTGTTTATAAAGAAATCCTGAATTCGGGGAAGCAATATTCTCCTCAAATGCTTTTGAAAATGGCCTACATGGAAGAAGCCCTGCACCACTTTTCGGAAAGTATGTATTACCTGAACCTTTACTACAACCTTCACCCTTCCCGCAGCGTGCTGCACAAAATGGAAGAGGTGGCCCATACCCAGGGCCTGACAGGTTATGAATACCGCGATGCCGATTTCTTTTTGACCCAGTTCAAAAAATATTACCTGAAAGTGCTGGAGTTCCTGTTGATAGGGGCGGTAATTGTGGTAACGGTAATGGCTATTAAACGCCGCCAGGCCTTTTTCCGCAATACTATTTTCCGGGCCTGCTTTCTGGTTTACCTGGTTTTCATTCTGATCTATATAAATTTCCTGACATTCCGCACCCAGGGAATTATAACTAACAACCAGGCCGCAATTATGGCAGGACCCTCTGCGGGGAGCAAATGGCTGCAAACGCTTACCAGCGGAAACCGGCTGGTAATTACCGGAGAAAAGGATATCTGGTATGAGGTAAAATATAACGACCAAAAGGCCTTTATCCGAAAAAAGAACCTCCGCCTTTTACCGGATTAGCCACAAATAACTGGTTTAAGAGATTCAGCAAAAGAAAACCGAAATAAAGTAAAGGTTACAATTTCTATAAAAACCCGGTAAATACACCGAACGGCTATTTATTTGAAAGGTGAATCCTTTTCTTTTTTCATGTGATTATAGACCAGTTTATCGGCCAGGCCCGGAAGCCACCGGTTAAGGAAAATGGTGAATTTACCCTGAAAAGTTAAAACCAGGTCCCGCTTCCGGTGAATGGTAGCTCTGAGAATTTCGTTGGCTACGGCTTCGGAAGTCATCATTTTACTTTCTTCCCGCGGCGATTCTCCCTGAATGTTGCCATCGGCTGCCAGGGCGGTGTTGCGAATATTGGAGGCAGTAAAACCCGGGCAGGCAACTAAAACATGAACTCCTTTCGGCAATAATTCGGTTCTTAAAGCTTCCAGAAAACCCTGTAACGCAAATTTAGAGGCGGAATAACCGGTACGACCGGGCAAGCCCCGGTAACCGGCTATAGAGGAAATTCCAATTATGGATCCTTTTCTTTCGATGATATAGGGCAGGGCGTATTTGGTGGCGTAAACGGCACCGTAAAAATTAATATCCATCACCCGTTTAATAACATCCAGCTCCAGCTCTTCGAATAAAGCCCGCATGGAAATTCCGGCATTATTTATCAGGATATCGATTCCGTGGAAAGCTTGTACGGTCTTTTCGATCATGCTTTTTACATCGGCCTCATTACTGATATCACCGGCCACAGCAAGGCATTCGATATTGGCTTTATTCAGTTCCTGGGCAGTGGCTTGCAACCGTACCGCATCGCGACCGGTAATTACAATCCGGCAGCCGGATCTCCCGAAAGCGAACGCGCAGGCCTTTCCTATTCCGGAACTTCCACCGGTAATAATTACAACTTTATTCATGGTAGCCAATTCAAAATTTGGCAAAGATAAAAAATGCCGGCTTAATTCTGAATTTTATAAAACAGCCGAAGAGTATATGAAAAGCTGTGGTACAGGCAGTTTTTCGGGCTTAAACCATAGCGTTTTTAAGGCCGGAAAACAATTTCCGATGTTAGGTTTTGCGGATATTATTATTGTAGTGGATTCGGGCAGGATTTAACAAAACCTATCTTTTTGTATCCAATTTGGAAAGGAACCCAGATAATTAACTTTTTTTTGAAAAATCTTCTTAAATTTATTTTTGAGGGCAGGCAACGGTATGACATTTTCCGACGTCTTCGTCTTTAGACGAGCTCCTAATTATCAATATTTCCCTTTAAAATACGCTATATCGGGTAAATTATTGCAACACATATTGCAACACATTATACAAAATTCCTTAACTTTATTCTTCCTTGATAATCAGTTATTAAGCTTTCACCTTATATATGAGAAAACTATTACTACCTAAGTCCCTGGTCCACCTGATCGCGAGCTGTTTGCTGCTGGTTGGCCTAACTTCAACTACTGGGTATGCCCAGTGCCCCATAGCCAATTCCTGCACGCCGTTAGGTGCGCCAGCTGCAAACCTGGTATTTGGTATGGGTATTTTTAATGTAAACGTAAATAACGGGGCCATAAACAATACCACGTTAGGGGCCAGCCAGGGTTACCAGGATTATTCCTGCACCACCGGCGCTACTTTACTTCCCGGGGTAACTTACCCGATCAGTATTCAAACCAATGCGAACGTAAACGAAAATGTGCGGGCCTGGATAGATTACAACAACGATGGTACTTTTAATGCTACCATTGAGCTTGCTTTCAGCTCCAACAATAATAAAATCCATACCGGTAACTTCACCATTCCGGCTAATGCGGTTATAAATACTCCGTTGCGGATGCGGGTTTCGGCTGATAACTTTTCTTCGCCGGTACCAACCCCCTGCTCCAACCCGCAATTTTCGCAGGTGGAAGATTACCGGATCACGGTTACCCCGAACACCAACCCGCCGGTAGCCGAATTCACTGCTTCTGCCACTACCACCTGTAGTCCAACGGTAACATTCACCGATCTTTCCCAGAACGGCCCTACCAGCTGGTTATGGAATTTTGGCGACCCGGCCTCCGGCGCCAATAATACTTCTACCCTGCAGAACCCGTCGCATACCTTTTCTGCGCCCGGAACCTACACTGTTACTTTAACCGTAACCAATGCAAACGGTACCCATTCCGTTACCAAAACCAATTTCATTACATACCACAATAATGTACCGGTTGCTGCTGCCTGTACGCCAAACACCATCAGCTATTGCTGCGGCTACGGTATAACCAACGTTAATTTCGGGAATGGTTTAATTACCAATACTTCGGCCAACGGATCGGCGGGTTACCAGGATTTTACCTGCTCTAAATCAGCTACCGTAATTGCCGGTAACCCTTATACCCTTAACCTGACCACCGGAACCAACCCGCAGGACACCAAAGTTTATATAGACCTTAACAACGACGGCAGCTTTAACAACTCGAACGAACTGGTGCTGACCGTGTTGAACATGATAAACCCGACCGGCACCATAACCATTCCGGGCACTACCAACCTGAATACCCCGCTGCGCATGCGCATTGTTTCGGATGAAATAGGCAGCAGCTTTAATAGTTGCTCCGGAATCCAAACCGGTCAGGCCGAAGATTATACTTTGATAATAACGCCTAACCCGAATCCGCCAGTAGCCCAGTTCACTTCCAACTATGCCACTTCCTGCGATTCTATTGTGCAGTTCTTCGACCAGAGTGCCAATGCCCCAACTTCCTGGTTATGGAATTTCGGCGATCCTGCTTCCGGCGTAAACAATACTTCTACCCTGCAAAACCCGATACACACTTTTCAGAACCAGGGAAGTTATACTGTAACCTTAACAGCCACGAATTCTAATGGTAGCAATACGATAACTAAAACCAACTTAATTTCTATTATTAAGCCTTGTATTATTTATTGCCCTTCTACCGGCCATACCAATACCAACCTTTTCATCTCGAATGTAACGTTAAGTAACCTGAATAATTCATCGGGGCAGGCGCCAAGCGGTTATTCCAATTTTACTTCTCAATCGGCTACCCTGATCCAGGGAAATCCTGCTACGTTATCGGTTACCCGCGGGGGCTTTATTGTTAACTCTTCCGTGAGTGTCTGGATCGATTATAACCGTAACGGGATCTTCGAAGCCACAGAACGGGTAATGGCCCGGACCGGCTCTTCCGGACCAGCAACTGCCTCCATTCTGGTGCCAGCCAATGCCCTTCTGGGATCTACCCGCATGCGCGTAATGACCTTCGGGAACGTGAACCCGCCAACCAATCCATGTCTTCTGAATCAGTTCAACATGGAAGTTGAAGACTATACCGTTAATATTCAAACGAATCAGCAGCCACCGGTAGTAGATTTTACCGTTCCGAGCCAGATTACCTGTTCCGGAGTAGTAGACTTCTCTGATAACACCATAAATCTGCCAACCACCTGGTTATGGAATTTCGGCGATCCGGCTTCTGGGGCTAACAACACTTCTACCCTGCAGAACCCTTCGCATACCTACGCCACCACCGGTATGTATACGGTAACATTAACAGCAACCAACAGCTTTGGTACAAGGACGGTTACTAAAACCAATTTTATTAATTATGACCCTACCAATCCGTTCTGTACGAACGTGGTAATGCCGGCAACCGGTACTGGTCCGGATGCTACTGCCTGTTCGGGTACCATTTTCGACCCGGGAGGGCCAACCGGCCAGTATCCAAATAATGCAGACGGTAAAATTACCATTGCTCCTGCCGGCGCCGGTTCAGTAACCCTTACCTTTACTTCTTTTGACCTGGAAGCCAACTGGGATTTTCTGCGGATCTATGATGGACCGAATACTAACTCTCCGCTTATAAACGTCCCATTGTCCGGTCCTTCTATCCCAGGCCCGATAACATCTACCGGTTCAGCGCTTACCCTGCATTTTACTTCTGATAACGTAGTAACCCGCGATGGTTTTGCAGCTACCTGGACCTGTGCTCCGGTTACAAGCCCGCCGGTTGCTAACTTCTCAGCAGACCTTTCTACGGTTTGTACAGGCGTAGTTAGCTTCCAGGACCTTTCTACCAACAGCCCAACTTCATGGCTCTGGAATTTTGGCGACGGCAGTCCAACCTCTACGCTAAAGAATCCTACGCACACATATTCTACAACCGTACCTGGAAATTATACCGTAACTTTAACAGCAACCAATAGTTTTGGCGGTAACACGGTTACCAAAACCAGCTTTGTAAACATTACGGTGCCTTGCTTAACGTATTGCGTTTCTAACGGACATAACAATACCCCTCAATGGATAAGCAAAGTAGAATTCGGAACTATAAACCAGAGCTCTTCCGCAGCTAATAACGGTTACGCAAACAATACCTTTGCCAGCACCAACGTAATGCTGGGAACCACTACCAACCCGGTTTCCGTAACGCTTGGCAATAATACCGGGGGAACCGGCTACGTGGCGATCTGGATCGACTTTAATAAGGATGGCGTTTTCCAAACCACCGAACGGGTTTCCAATACCCAGGCCACTTCCACAACTTTCGGAGCGCCATTCATTGCTACCGGCAACATCGCCGTTCCGGCCACGGCCCTTACCGGTCCTACCCGGATGCGTGTGATCTATAGCACTAACTTTAACCTGACCGACCCATGTATCAGCAACCTGTTCAGGGGAGAAACCGAAGATTACACGGTTAACATCCAGCCGAACACCTTACCGGTGGTAGCTAATTTTACAGCCAACCTGAATACGCTTTGTACCGGGGTTATCCAGTTCTCTGACGCTTCTTTGAACGGCGCTACTTCCTGGACCTGGGATTTTGGCGATGGAACTCCTACTTCTTCGCTGCAGAACCCAAGCCATACCTATGCAACCGGAACTCCCGGCAGCTATACGGTTACTTTAACGGCTTGTAAGAATGGCGTTTGCAGCACGGTAACCAAAACCAATTTCATTAACATTACCGTGCCTTGCTTAACGTATTGTGCTTCTACGGGCCACAATAATACGAACCAGTGGATTGGTAACGTAACCTTTGGTACCATAAATAATACTACCGTAGCGGAAACAAATGGCTACGCGAACTATACGTATTTAAGCAATAGCGTCATGCTGGGCACGGCCAACAATTCAGTTTCCGTAACGTTGGGCAATAATACCGGACCTGGCGCCTTTGCCACTATCTGGATAGATTACAACAAAGATGGTATTTTCCAGACCACCGAAAGGGTATTTAACTCCCAGGCATTCAACACTGGATTCGGAAGTCCAATGATCGCTTCCGGAAATATCAGCATTCCGGCTACTGCTTCAACCGGAACTACCCGGATGCGGGTAATTATAAGCCAGAGTTCTAACCTGACTAACCCGTGTATCACCAATAACTTCAATTCCGAAGTAGAAGATTATGCGGTTAACATCCAGCCGAACACCTTACCGGTGGTAGCTAATTTTATAGCCAACCTGAATACCATTTGTACCGGGATTATCCAGTTTACCGATGCTTCTCTGAACGGCGCTACTTCCTGGACCTGGGACTTTGGCGATGGAACTCCTACTTCTTCGCTGCAGAACCCAAGCCATACCTATGCAACCGGAACTCCCGGTAGCTATACCGTTACTTTAACGGCTTGTAAAAATGGCGTTTGCAACACGGTAACCAAAACCAATTTCATTAACATTACGGTGCCTTGCTTAACCTACTGCGCTTCTACCGGCCACAACAATACGAACCAGTGGATCGGGAACGTAACGTTAGGCACCATAAATAGCACTACAGCAGCTGAAACAAATGGCTACGGAAATTATACCCACCTGAGCAACAACATGACCCTGGGCACCAGTGCCCCGGTAACTGTTACTTTGGGAAGTTCTTCCGGCTCTTTCTCTTATATAGCTATCTGGATCGACCTGAACAAAGATGGGATTTTCCAGAGCACGGAGCGGTTGTTCAATGCCCAGGCTACCAACACAAGCTTTGGCAGTCCGATTACAGCAACTGGTACCTTAGCTATTCCGGCCAATGCCCAAACCGGTCCAACCCGGATGCGGGTTATAATGAGCCAGAACTTTAACCTTACTGACCCATGCTTCACGAATAACTTTAACGCCGAAGTTGAAGATTATACCGTTAACATCCAGCCGAACACCTTACCGGTGGTAGCTAATTTTATAGCCAACCTGAATACCATTTGTACCGGCGTTATCCAGTTCACCGATGCTTCTCTGAACGGCGCTACTTCCTGGACCTGGGACTTTGGCGATGGAACTCCTACTTCTTCGCTGCAGAACCCAAGCCATACGTATGCAACCGGAACTCCCGGCAGCTACAACGTAACGTTAACGGCTTGTAAGAATGGGGTGTGCAGCACGATCACCAAAAATAACCTGATCAACATTACGGTTCCGTGTCTCACTTACTGCGTATCTAACGGCCATATCAACACCAACCAATGGATAAGCAACCTTACCTTCGGAACGATCAATAATACAACTGTTGCGGAAACCAATGGTTATGGAAATTATACCCACCTTTCCAACAGCGTTATATTAGGAACAGGTAACCAGGCTACCGTTACTTTAGGAAATGTTAACGGGCCATTTGGTTACGTTGCTATCTGGGCTGACCTAAATAAAGACGGCGTGTTCCAGACCAATGAGCGGATATTCAATGCGCAGGCAACCAGTCCTTCGTTCGGAAGCCCGATAGTTGCTACCGGTACGCTTACCATTCCGGCCACTGCCCAGGCGGGTCCTACCCGGATGCGCGTGATCCTGAGCCAGAACTTTAACCTGACCAACCCTTGTATAGTCAATAACTTTAATGCTGAAGTTGAAGATTATACGGTTAACATTCTGCCGAACACCGTTCCGCCAATTGTAAACTTTAGCGCTACATCTACTATTACCTGCGATGGCATTGTAGCTTTCACGGATCTTTCCAGCAACGCGCCAACATCCTGGAGCTGGAATTTCGGCGACGGCAGCCCGCTTTCTACCCAGCGGAACCCGGTGCATACCTACGCCAACCCGGGAACCTACACGGTAACCCTTACAGCATCGAATACCTACGGTCCGAACACCATGGTCAAGAATGCTTACATTGTTTACGACCCGAATAACCCGGCTTGCTTCAGCACCAACATGCCAATTAGTGGCCCTCCGGTTGTTATTACCACCTGTAGCGGTGCTTTATACGACAATGGCGGCCCTACCGGTGATTACTCCGATGGCGTAGACGGAACTGTAGTAATTGCTCCGGCCAATGCTACCAGTGTAGCTATTACCTTTACCTCTATTGGTATGGAAGCCTGCTGCGACCAATTAACTATTTACGATGGTCCAAACATTTCTTCGCCGCAAATTGGCGGCCCTTACACCGGCTTTACTTTACCGAATGGTGGTAACCCGATAATAGCTACCAGCGGGGTAATGACGATCCGATTCACATCTGATTTCAGCGTAACCGGTACCGGATTTGCTGCCACCTATTCGTGTACCCGCCCAACCGGCATTGCCGATTCTAAAAATGAAGCTGCTTTTGATGTATTCCCTAACCCTACTTCCGGCCTGGTAAATCTTCGCCTGGCTAATAACCGGGATGAGAATTATAACCTGCAGGTAGTAGACATGATCGGAAAAGTACTGGTAGACAAAAAAGTATCCTTTACCGATAATAAAGTATTGCCGCTTGACCTTAGTAAATTATCTAAAGGTGTTTACTTTATCCGGATCCAGAACGACAGAACTACAGGCGTAAGACGCGTAGTGATCGATTAACTATTTATTATAAAGCAAGCCGGTCAGCCGGCTTGCTTTATTTATTTATCTAACATTTAATTCCAACAGAAGCTTTTAAAAGCCGGGAAAACGGTAGGGAAATGCCCCTTAAAAGTAATGCCTGGTTTAAATGAAAATCCCAGCCATAAACTACTCACAACATACCTAACAAAACCCCTTAATACCTGACTATGCGTATTAAAACCTTACTCCGAATATTTTCCCTTTTCATCTTATTTTCCCTGTTCCACAGGCCGGCGGAAGCCACCCACTTATACGGTGGGGAAATGACCTACGAATACCTAGGCCAGTTGGGAACCCCGCCAAATAATTTCCGATACCGGATCACCATGAAGCATTATGTAAGTTGCGTAGGCAATGGCATAACGCCCAGCGTATCTTTTAACTACTATAACTATAACGGTACCAATGCCGGTACCTTTATAAGAAGCGTAAACCAAAGCAGTTTTCTTTCCCCACCGCTGGCTTTGCCAATACCGTCTAACTGCCCGATCACCTTCCCTTGTATCCAGATCAGAACGTTTACCCAGGTTGTAGACCTGCCTTTATCTTTTAACGGGTATTATGTAACGGCGGTAGCCAATGCCCGGAACTCGGATATTACCAATATCCAGGGCGGCAACATGTCTTTATACATGCAGATTCCGCCCCCATTTATAATTGAAGCTGGCAGTAAATCACCAGTATTTACCGACACAGCAGTTGTGGTTATTTTTGCCGGCGATACAGCTTCGGTAATTAACAGTGCTTTCGATTCTGACGGCGATAAGCTGATCTATTCGTTTAACGTACCTTATGCTTTTAATGCTTCTTCAGGTACCTTTATTACCCCGCCGCAAACGGTAACTTATAGTTCAGGCTACAGCTTTGCGCAGCCTTTCGGGGCCGGTGGTTATGCATCTATTAACGCCAGTACCGGTCTTGCCAAATACTACGTTCCCCCTATTCCGGGAAACACCACAGACCGCAAATACGTCGTCTCTTTTCAGGTAAAGGAATACCGAAGTCTTCCCGGGGTCGGTGATATTCTGATCGGGTCCAGTATCCGCGATATTCAGCTGGTTGTTAAAGACCTGCCGCCTAGCACCAATGTGAACCCGAATTTTACTTTTAACGGGCCCAAGATCATCAATATTACCGAAGGCGACGCCATTCCTCCGGTTACTTTCTCCTTTTCCGATCCTAACCCTGGCCAAACCTTAAAAGTAGAACTGGGAGGATCTCTTTTGGATGGACCAGGCGGCAGAAACGCTACTTTTACCGCTGGTTCCAATACCCTTACCAGTAATACTACCGGTATAACGGTTGCCAATAACAGCACCGCCACGCTGAATTTCACCTCCGTTTGCGGCCAGGCCGGAACGTACCCGTTGAACATAACCCTTAGCGACAATGCCTGCCCACCGGGTAAAAAAGTAGAATCCTTTTCGGTAGTGGTGGCGCCTTATCAGGGCCCGGATAAAATTAATGGTGATACAACCGTTTGTACCAATATTACCGAAGCTTATAACGTAATAAGCAAAGCTACAGCCAGTTATACCTGGCAAATTCAAAGCGGCGGTTCCTTTGTCGGCTCTTCCAATAATTCGAATGTGCAGGTACAGTGGACCGCGCCGGGACGCCATAAGCTAACCGCTTATGAAACCAGCACCGGTAACTGTATCGATTCTGTTAGCTTTTTTGTAAACGTTACCCCAGGTGTAAACCTGAATATTGCCGCTTCCGCTACTGCAGTTTGCGTTGGGACCCCGGTTACCCTGACCGCTTCCGGCGGCACAACTTATACCTGGAACGACGGAACCAATTCCTTTACAGGTTCTACCCTTACAGTAACCCCAAATTCAACTACCACCTATTCGGTTACCGGAGCGGGCATTACCGGTTGCAACGGAACCAATTCGGTAACGGTAACTGTAAACCCTTTGCCAAATGTGGTTGGGGTGGACAAAACAGTGTGCGACGGTTTATCTACCACCCTGGAAGCAACCGGCGCTGCAACTTATACCTGGACCGACGGAACCAATACCTATACCGGGAATAATGTAAGCGTTACGCCAACAACAACTACTACCTATACCGTTACAGGCTTGAACACGGTTACTAATTGCACGAATACCGACCAGGTAACTATTACGGTAACGCCAACGCCGGCTCCGGCCTTTACAGGTTTAAATACTTCTTATTGTGCCAACGAACCGGCAGTTACTTTAGCCGCCAACCTGCCAGGCAGCACCTTTACCATTGATGGTGTAAATGCTACCAGTCTGAACCCCGCCAGCCTTAGCGTAGGCCCGCATACGGTAATTGTAAGCAATACAAATTCGAATAATTGTACGGCCACCCAAACCCGGATCGTAACCATAAAGGCAGTTCCAACAGCCAACTTTGGTACGCTGGCTAATGCTTATTGTAAAAATGACCCTGCGGTTTCGCTTAACATTGCCGGCAGCACGTTCCAGATCAACGGGACGAATGCAACAACTTTCGATCCTTCGGTTTTGGCGGTTGGTACTTATAATGTTTCGGTAACTACCACTTCTACTCCGGATAATTGTTCGGTTACCGCCTCCCGTTCGGTGGTGATCAACCCGCTGCCTACCCCTAGCCTGGCCTTCCTGAACAGTGCTTATTGCGTGGATGCAGCCGCAGTTACTTTACCTGGAAGCAGCAGCTCCACTGTAACCTACACCGTTAACGGCGTTAATACAAATACGCTGAATCCTGCAACCCTGGGAGTAGGTACCTACAACGTAATTATGAATGAGCTTACGGCAGCCGGCTGCGCAGCCAGCACGAACCGGACCATCACCATCAATCCGCTGCCAACCCCGGCGTTTACGGGTTTAAGCGCTTCTTATTGTGCCAATGATCCGGTAGTAACCTTAGCTTCAAACATGACGTCCGGCACCACTACCTTTACTATAGATGGTGTGGCGGCTACTACGCTGAATCCAGCTACTTTAAGTGTTGGCCCGCACGTAATCGGGGTAAGTAATACCGACCCTAACAGCTGTATCGGAACGGCCAACCAGACGGTAATTATTAAAGCGGTTCCGGCCGCCAACTTCGGTACCCTGGCTAACGCCTATTGTAAAAATGATCCGGCTTTCCCGTTAAATAACATTACCGGCAGCACTTTCCAGATAGATGGTGTGAACGCCACTTCCCTTGATCCGGCCACGTTATCGGTAGGAAATCATACAGTTTCGGTAACTACCACTTCTACTCCGGATAACTGCTCTATTACGGCTACCAGAACGGTGGTGATCAATGCTATTCCTACGCCAAGCCTGGCCTTCCTGAATAATGCTTATTGCCAGAACAGCCCGGCCATAACGTTACCTACCGGAACCGGCATTTCTTATGTGATCAATGGCGGATCAGCGATTCCGGGTGGTTCGATTAATCTTTCTACCCTGACCGTTGGACCGAATACCATTGCTATGACCGAAGTGAACAGCACCAATTGTTCTGTTACTACGAACCGTACCATAACCATCGATCCGGTTCCACTTACTGACCAGATCACGGGTCCTACTTCGGTTTGCCCGGGTATTACCGGCATTAAATACCGCATTATTAGCCCAAGACAATCTACTTACCAGTGGGTACTCTCAAGCGGTAACGGTACTATTGTAGCCGGTCAGGGAACAACCGAAATTACGGTTAACTGGAATGGGGCTGCTAATGCTACGGTTTCGGTACAAGCTCAGAATACGCAGGGTTGCTTAAGCCCTGCGGCCGTTCTTCCGGTTACCATTAACCCGATTCTGATCACGCCGCAGCCTGCCGGCCCGGTAACCGTTTGTCAGACTTTAGGTGCACCTGTTCGGTACGTAATGAACAACCCTACTCCAGGCTCATCCTTTAACTGGACAGTTACCGGCGGAACCATTGTAGGCTCTGCAATTAACGATACCATATTTGTTAACTGGAATACACCGGGTACCTTTACAATTTTAGTAAACGAATCGAGCTCCGGTACCGTGAATTGTTTTGGTAGCTCTATTCCTTTACAGGTTACCGTGCTGGCTTCCCCAAATCCTGGTTTGCAGATCACCGGTCCGGCCAGCATTTGTGAGAATTCTACCGGCAACCAGTTCTCTCTGGGCGGCGGCACAGGTTCAACATACGTTTGGTCCTTAACCCAGAATAGCGTTACCACTCCTTTGTCCGGAACCGGAAATACGATTTCGCTAAACACAACCACGCCGGGACAATATACCCTGAGTGCGGTTGAAACGAATGCGGCGGCCTGCGTTGGGTTGCCAATAACCCGCACCATTACAGTAACGCCACGTCCGGTAATTAACCAGATAGTGGGAGCAAATACCGTATGTCCGCAAAACCTGAATAACCTGCTATTCCACGTAAATGGACCAGCCGGCAATACGTATAACTGGACCGTTCAGGGTGGGGCTTTGGCTCAACTGGCCCTGGGTAACGACAGTGTTTATGTAAACTTCAACCAAAACGATCCGGTTAAATCCATTACGGTAACTCCTGTTTCTTCAACCGGATGTGAGGGAGCTCCTTTCACGCTGCCGATAATTATGGATGCAGCCAGCCTGCAGCTGGCCTCCGTAACCACCGCAGAACAGAATGACAAGGCAATAGAGCTAAACTTTAACATGCCGAATAATGCGCTCAACCGGAAGGACATTGAAGTATTCCGGAGTGAGTTCGGATCCGGTAGTTTTGTAAAGGTTGGTACTGTTACCAATACCCAAACCAAGTTTACCGATAACGGCGTGCAACCAGGAGAAAAGGTTTACGAATATCGCCTGCAAAGCACGAACGAATGTGGTGATCAGTTGATTACAACGGTTCACAACACCATGGTGCTGGATGCTGTTTCGCAAGAAAACTCGAAGAATATCAGCTTAACCTGGAACCCATACCTGGGCTGGGGTACGAATGAAGTTGACAGGTATGAAATTTACCTGAAAGCGGACAACGGAACCTTTAACATGGTTGATAAAGTAGCCGGTTCTGAGACCAAGGCAATTTTAAGAAATATTACCGGCCAGGGCTTTAACCTTTGTCTCCGGATTAAAGCGGTAAGCAAAGACAGCCGCATTTCCTGGTCTAATATAGATTGCCTGGGCTTTGAAAATAAGCTGAAATTCTACAACGTGTTTACGCCGAACAACGACGGTAATAATGATAAGTTTGTGATAGAGAACATCCTGCTTTACCCGGGAAATGAGCTGAGCGTATATAACCGCTGGGGTTCTGAAGTATTCCGTAAAAAAGACTACGATAACCAGTGGGAAGGAAAAAACCAATCGCCGGGAACCTATTATTACCTGCTTAAACTAAGCGATGGTACTTCTTACAAAGGGTGGGTTGAAATAATCAAATAACCCCCATTCCACTCCTAATAAAAAAGCCTTCCGGATCCGGGAGGCTTTTTTTATGGCGTTGCTACGTTGGTTCCGGTAAGTAAACGGTAGGGCTTTAAGGTTAAAATGTATTGCAAAGACACTGGCTTAATAAGTAAGTAAGCGGCAATTAGTGACCAAAAGCTCCTGCTGGCGCAAGTGTTAAGCGTTAGCGTCACTTGTGCCTAATCATGCCAGAAAGTCTTCAGACTTTCGTGTTTGCCTATTAGATTTCAGACTTTTGTGTTACACAAAGATAATTTCCGATACCCATATTTCCGGATTCCAACCCTGCGGCTCCTTTAAAGCTCTAGGAGTGACTTACGTACAATAGTGGGCCTTCAGAATTCCTGACCATGAAACGGGATCTCTGTAAGTTTCCTTATAGATAACCTGTTTGAAAATCACGTTCCTTTGTGCCCTTTATCTCAACATTCGTTTCGTTATTAGTGCCCGGGGCATACCGGACGCTAAAGAAAATCCAGTTGCTTTTGGCTGTATCACCCATCTTTCTTCTCCGGAATTAAAATCCTGAAGGGTAAAAAATCTGAGCCAGTATTTACGAAAGTCTGAAGACTTTTTAAGATGATTAGGCACAAGTGACGCTAACGCTTAACACTTGCGCCAGGAAAAGCTTACCCGGAAAAGGTCACCAATATTCGAATGTTCAGTTAAAGCCAAAAAAAGTGCCAGGTATTCTACCCGGCACTTAAATAAAAACTGAATTTCGGTTTATCCTGGCTCCTACCGCACTATAGTAATGTAGCCTCTATAAGATCGTTTCTGAAACCGGATTGCATAATAATAAACCCCATCGCTTACATTCTTTCCGTCCCAGGCAAATTGCCGGTCCGCAGATTTATAGACCAGCCCACCCCAGCGGTTAAAGATCCGGATCTCCTGGAAAGTATCATCGCATTTATCTAAGGGTAAGGTGGGAGCTATAAAAAAATCATTACGCTTATCGTTGTTAGGGGTAAAAATATTAGGCGGCAGAAATATGGTTTCATTTTCCAGTTCCCTCAACCGGATGCGCACCAAAACGGTATCGGAATGGTTGGGAAAACAGCTGTTGTCTTTAACAACGAACCGCAGATCGTAGGTTTCTCTTTTGCTTTTTTGGTCGCAGGTTGGGGTCCAGGAAAAACTTGAAGAAAAGGCCTCTTTACCTGCTAAGGGACTTAAGGTCATGCCTTCGGCCGCCGGAATAAAACCGTTGCCGGACATTTTTAAGGTAATTTGGTCTTTATCGGCGTCTGAGCTTAAAAGTTTAAAGTTAACCGGTTCTCCAACCAGCACCGTTACCTCATTAATTGCCAGGTTCTGGGTAATGACCTGCGGCCTTACATTGGGCTTGGGAATAACCAGGAACGAAAGCTCCAGCGTATCGGAAGAAGACTGGCCGCAGGGATTATCGGTTACAATTACCCTTACCTTATAAAGCTGGTTTGGTGAATTAACGTTGCAATCTGCCCAGCAGATCCGGGAGCTAAGTACCTGGCCCGATTGCTGAATGGTGCCCGAAGCAGGCGTTAACAGCGGCGGAGAAGCAAAATTAATGGGTTCAACTTTCAGGGTTAAGGTCTGCCCAATATCCGGATCAGAAAACCGGAGTTGATAACAATAATCCGTGGCATCGGTAACCAAAAGGGTATCGCCGGGTTGATAATCGCGGGCCGCTCCGGGTTGCCGCAAACTAATAACTGGTTTCTGGTTAACAACGCAGGGGATCACTTTCACCTGGATATCGCGCCTTACTTCCCCAATTTTAACGCCGTTCCGGTATTCTTCTACCGTTATGGCAAAAACGAAAAGTCCGGCCAGGTTCGGGCGGACCTGGATCAGGCCCGTAGCCGGATGAATGGTTAAATTCGGCGACCCGTTTATCTGGTTATTCAGGCCGTAACCGTTAGCCCAGATTACCGGCGAATATGGACCAGGATTAAAGGCGGTAAAAGGACTACCGGGAGCTGTTGTACCCCGCATGGGCGTAGATAACTTGTACACCAACGCATCGCCGTCTTTATCGGTAGATTTCATGGAGTATTGGTAAAGCTCTCCAACGCATAAAACATCGGGAGGCATTGGCGGCAATACCGGGGAATTGTTCAAAAATTCCTGATTATTCAGAATTACCGGGGGAATTTCGGCATAATATACAAAGCCCGACTGGTTGGGACTAACAATGTTCGAGATGCCCATGTTACGGCAGCACCGCTCCCAGACAATGTAATAGCCGTTAGGGCTATTATAAAGCTGCGGCGCCAGGCTTCTGGTAACCTGGTACGTAAGAATCTTGGTTTGAATTGAACCGGACTGGCAATTTTGATTTACATACGGTACAAAAGCTGTACCTTTCAAACCCAGCGCAAAAGATTCTACCGTTAAATTGGTGCCTTTTTCAAAAATAGTTACCGCCACGTTCTGATCCTGGTTGCCGGTGGTCAGGGTTTTGTTGTCGCCATAAACAATCAGCTGAATATCGTATTCAAAATTCCCCAGGGAACTTACCTTAAATTCACCGCCCACTAAATGGTCGGCCAGGCCTGCTTTCGCGGAAAAAAGCAGAAAAATGAATAAAAAAAATCTAAGCCATCTCATAATATAAATTTACCGATTTTTTACCAATTGCGCAGGTTTCTGTCTGTTAAAACTATAATTTTGCACCATCGTGAAAAAGAAAAAATTTGACCTCATAAAAGAGGTACGTATTGTAGAAATGGTTGCCGAAGGAAAATGTTTGGTCCGGCACGAAAATTTAGTTGTATTTGTAACCGGCGTTGCTCCCGGCGATGTGGTAGACCTGCAGATAACCCGCCAGCAAAAAAAATTCCTGGAAGCAAAACCGGTATTTTTTCATGAGTATTCCAAAGAGCGGGTTACCCCGTTCTGCGAACATTTCGGGGTGTGCGGCGGTTGTAAATGGCAGCATATAAATTACCCTACCCAGCTGCATTATAAAGAAAAACAGGTTAAAGATAATCTGGAAAGAATTGGAAAGGTAGAACTAAAAGGTTTTGAACCGATCAAGGCTTCCGAAACCATCAGCTATTACCGCAACAAACTGGAATTTACCTTTTCCGATAACCGCTGGTTAACAAACGAACAGATCCAGTCCGGCCAGGAATTCGATCGCCGGGCGCTGGGTTTTCATATTCCGGCCCGCTTCGATAAGATCATAGATATTCAGCATTGCTATTTACAGCCCAGCCCTTCTAATGAGATCCGGCTGGCAGTGGCCAATTATGCCCGCGAAAAAGACCTGGTATTTTTTAACCTGGTAAGGATGGAAGGCTTTCTCCGTAACCTCATAATCCGGACGGCCAATACCGGCGAACTGATGGTAATTGTGCAGGTCTACCGTGACCAGCCCGAAGATATTGCCGGCTTAATGGAATTCCTCAAGACCAGTTTCCCGGAAATTACATCGCTGCAATACGTGATCAATTCTAAAGGCAACGAAACTTTCCACGATCTGGAAGTTATCTGCTACCATGGTCACCCTTATATTCACGAAAGCATGGAAGGCCTCCGGTTCCGGGTGGGCCCGAAATCTTTTTACCAGACCAATTCCGAACAGGCTTACGAACTTTATAAACTGACCCGCGAATTTGCCGGTTTAACCGGGAAAGAAATAGTTTACGACCTCTACACCGGCGCCGGTACCATTGCCAACTTTGTGGCCGGTCAGAGCGCCCAGGTTATCGGAATTGAATACGTACCCAGTGCCATCGAAGACGCGAAGATCAATTCGGAAATTAATGGCATAACTAATACCGTTTTTTACGCCGGCGACATGAAAGACATGCTTTCGGCTGAATTATTTGCCCGGCACGGCCGGCCGGATGTGATCATTACCGATCCGCCCCGGGCCGGCATGCACCCGGATGTAATTGAAAAGCTGCTGGAGGTGCACGCCCCTAAAATTGTGTATGTAAGCTGCAATCCGGCTACCCAGGCCCGCGACCTGGAATTGCTTTCTGCCAAATACCACGTTACCCGCATTCAGCCGGTTGACATGTTTCCGCAGACCCATCACGTAGAAAATATTGTTCAACTAATAGCTAAATAAACATGGAAAACGACCCGGAACTGAACGGCAAATACCTGGGCACCATTACCAAAGATTTTGCTGCCGTTTCTGATACTTTAAAAGAGGCTTCGTACCAGATCCGCAAGCGGGAAATTTCGGAATACCCCATCTTTATTTTTGCGAAGAAAGAAATTGCCCTTGGCTCCCTCCTCATCAATGCCGACGAACTAAACCTGGACTGGCACATTTTCGCTTCATTCCTGAATGATTTTGTGCAAAAGAAAGTGGTATTGCCTGAAAAGACCGATGCTTTTAAAGAAGCGTACAAAAATCCCGAAGAGTTTTGCTGCCTGTTTGTAGTAGATGAAGACTTTACCGGTTTTGTTTTCGTGCCTTTCCCGGAGGATTAAAATTAAATGAAGACTGCTATATATTTAACATAATTTTAAAACTAAAGGTATTCACAAGGCCTAAATTCGGAAATATTTCACGGTATTATTTTCAATAAAAGTTTTCCAAAATATACATCTGGTTTCCTGAACGATTGTGAAATACTTTGTATTGGGGAACCGGAAAAGCCGGAAGGAGGAAAATTTTCAAAATCCAATTATCTTTCAACTCAGGCCTGTCCCCTTACAGGCTTTTCTTCTTTGTTCCTTCGGTTTAAACAAAAAAAGTCAGGCCGGAAATCCCAGCCTGACTTTTTTGTGCTAAAACCTTAGCGTTATTAATTCTGGAAATGTTGCCACCCCTGGGCTTTCAGAGGAAAAGCGTTACCCGAAGGCGTAACCAGCATAATGCCATCTTCTTTAGGTAAGATCTTCCCGATTATGGTTATATCCGGATGGTTTTTGATCTTATCGAAATCGGAAAGTTTAGCGGTAAAAAGCAATTCGTAATCTTCTCCCCCGTTCAGGATACATGTAAGCGGGTCAATTTTAAATTCTTCGGCAGTATCTAAAACCTGCTGATCGGCGGGCAGTTTATCCTGGTAAATGGCGGCCCCTACCCCGGATTGCTTACAGATGTGCATTAACTCCGAAGCCAGCCCATCAGAAACATCGATCATGCTGGTAGGTTTTACGCCCAGTTCTTTCAGCTCATAAATAAAATCCATGCGGGCTTCCGGCCGTAATTGGCGTTGCACCAGGTATTCCTTATTTTCCAGTTCGGGTTGCATTTCCGGGTTGGCCAGGAAGGTCTGTTTTTCCCGCTCCAGGATCTGTAAGCCTAAAAAAGCCGCTCCCAGATCGCCGGTTACGCAAACCAGGTCGTTCACCTGGGCGGTGCTGCGCAAGGTAATATCTTCCGGATCGGCTTCGCCTATTACCGTTACGTTTATGATCAGGCCGGAATTAGAAGAAGTTGTATCGCCGCCAACCAGGTCTACTTTATAGTTTTCGCAGGCAATGCGCATGCCTTCATAAAGTTCTTTTATGGCTTCTACCGAATATCGCCCGCCAATGGCCAGGCTCACGATTATCTGAGTAGGAACGGCATTCATGGCGGCAATATCAGACACATTAACCGCTACGGCTTTGTAACCCAAATGGCGCAACGGGCAAAAAGTAAGGTCAAAATGTACGCCTTCCACCAGCATATCCGCCGATACCACAATTCTTTTTTTAGAAGGTTCAATAATAGCGGCGTCGTCGCCAATGCCCAGCCGGGTGGTGCTGTTGCGCAGGCTGATGCTTTTCTGTAGTTCATGAATGAGACCGAATTCTCCCAGTTCCTGAAGCGATGTTACTTTATCCATTAAGTTTGAGTGCTGTTTTAAATTTAATTTCCTCCGGATGCTGCTCATAAATGGAAACTGGTATTTGATTAAAAATTACCAATATCAAGATACTTATTACCAGATACTAAATACCAACTACCAGATACCAACTTCCCCCAAAGTAAGGCAAAAAAAAGAGAGAAGCTGAAAACTTCTCTCTTTTTAATTATCGGAACGGTCTTAATTAGTTAACTAAAAGCTCTTTGTAGATCGTGGTTTTGTAATCGTCGCCGCTTACAAATTTCACGAAGTATAAACCTGGCTTTAAAGAAGAAACATCTACTTTGATCTCTTTCTGAGCAGCATTGATCGGGTTAACTTTAATGCTCTTACCTAAAGCGTTCAGGATAGTAATTGAATTTACTTTTTTGTTATCGATCTGGATAGTTACATCGCCGTGGGCCGGGTTAGGGAAAACCTTAATAGCCTTGTTGAAGTCTTCCAGGATTCCTAATGGCAAATAAGAGCCATAAGTACCATCGTAACGGGAAGCATGGCCCGCTAAGTTAGCATAGCTCTGGCCAAAATAATCGGCTGCAGTTGTTCCGCTATTCCAGGCTGAGAAAACTTCCCATTCGCTTGAAATATCGAAAGTAGCTGAATTAGGGTTAATAGTTACGCCATGCTCCACCGATCCTTTGCGGTTTAATGACTGGTTAGCCGATCTAATTGTTACGGTCTGGCCATTAACTACTGTATTGGTTACCCAGCCGAAACTACCCGGATCATGACCGATCACCCCAAAAATATCAATAATAACCGGAAAGCCTGTGCCGGCAGTTCCGCCTGTCCAACGACGAAGTACAACGGCATCGTTACCGTTAAAAGCAGCAGCGCCACCTTTGGTAATTACCGTTGGGGTAACTACCGGGCCGTAAGGAGCAGCCTGCTGATCCCAAACGTTAGTAATTTCCAATAAAGTAGCATCAACGGCACCATAAACGAAAACATCGCTGGAGGTTAGCATGTTGTTGGCACCGGCCGGCTTGTTGCGAACCAGTTTTTCTTCCTCAGTAATAATGGTACTGCCATTAGAATAACGGGCAATAGAATATTGGCCCATATTAATGGTAGAAGTTGTTGGATTAAAGATCTGGATGGCTTTTTCGTTACCAGCAGACGCCAGGCCACCGCCCGGAGGCGTGTTTCCAGCACCCGAACTTGGGTGAGCACCTTCGTTATAAGCTGAAAAGAAAAGGTCATGCCCCTGGGCAAAAACGCTGGTTGTTGCCAATAAAGCACCAGCTAATACGTATAATTTTTTCATAAAAAAGTTTAGGCGTTCTATGGGTCAAAATTACGAATAAGGTATGAAAGTTCCTAAAGTCCAGGTTATTTTTATGTTAACATGCATAATATTCTTTATACTTAAAACAAAGGGAACATATTGTAATAATACTCAAAAAGTAATCCAGGTTGGAGACGAAAGGTTTTTGGAAAAAAATCTTGCTAACGAACGTTAGGTTGTTTATATTTGTCTATTCATTATGAGCACCTTAACTATTTCGCGCAAAGACCAGATCGAACAAACTGCCACGGCCCTGTTTAAAAGCCGCGGTTACGCTGCCACGTCCATGCGCGACCTGGCCACCGAAATGGGCCTGGAAGCTGCCAGTCTGTATTCGCACATAAAAAGCAAAGAAGAAATTCTGCAACGGATTTGTTTCCGGATGGCCAATGAATTCTTCGAAGGCCTGGAAAAAGCCGAAAAAACGGTAGGAAATTCTCAGGAAAAACTCGAAGCCGCTATCAAAAGCCACTTAACGGTTTTAACCAAACAGCCTGCTGCTTCCGCCGTTTTTCAGAACGAATGGAAACACTTAAGCGAACCTTTTCTTACCGATTTCCTGCAGTTGCGCAACGCTTACGAAAACCATTTCCGCCAGATCATAAAGGAAGGAAATACCAGCGGCGAATTTGAAGTAGCCGATGAAAAAATGGCCACGTTAATGCTGCTTTCCAGTTTGAATTTTGTACATACCTGGTACAAACCCGAAGGCAATTTAACCCCAGAACAGATCAGCAAAACCTTAAGCAATATGCTTTTAAACGGTATTGTTTCGGGGCAAAAAAATCAAATTAAGGAAACTGCTGTTTGGGATCTCCAGATCCCGAACCAACCTGCTGGGGATGTATACATCCCCGCGCAGAAAGCTTCCGGATTTGAAAATCCGAAAGAGCAATTACAAAGTATTCATCAAAACTAAACATAACTCATAACTTTAAACTCATAACTAAATAGATATGTACGGAGGAGGAAATATTTTTGAAGCAACCAAGTTCGACGACTTGGCAACCGAAGATCCGGTAAAGCTGGCCGAATTTGAAGCCCGAATTGCCCGCGGCGAAAAGATCGAACCGAACGACTGGATGCCGCAACTTTACCGCAAGCAGCTTATTCGCATGATCGAACAGCATGCGCATTCCGAAATTATCGGCGCCCTGCCGGAAGGTACCTGGATCACCCGCGCCCCGGGTTTCCGCCGGAAAATGGCGCAAATGGCCAAAGTGCAGGACGAAGTTGGCCACGCGCAATTATTATATTCGGCCGCCGAAACTTTAGGTAAATCCCGCGAAGCGATGCTTACTGACCTGATCAACGGCAAAAGCAAATATTCCAACGTATTCAATTACCCGGCTTTAACCTGGGCCGATTCCAACACCATTTCCTGGCTGATCGATGCCGGTGCAATTGTTAACCAGATGGCCAACGCCAAAGGCTCTTACGGCCCTTATTGCCGCGCCTTAGACCGGATCTGCGCCGAAGAAGCTTTTCACTTGAAATACGGTCACGATGCGGTAGTACATTTAGCCACCGGCACCCCGAAACAACGCGAAATGATCCAGGTCGCACTTAACCGCTGGTGGCCACCCATCATGACCTTCTTCGGCCCATCCGATAAAATGAGTACGCACACCGAAACACTGGTGCGCTGGAAAGTAAAAATGGCCACCAACGACGAATGCCGTCAGCAGTTCCTGGATATGTACGTACCAAAGATCTGGGAATTAGGCCTGACCGTTCCGGATCCGAATCTGCATAAAAACGCCGATGGCGTGTGGGAATACACCGAACCGGATTGGGTTGAATTCAAAGAAGTGATCAATGGGAATGGCCCGTGCAACACAGAACGCTTAGCCGTTCGCCGATCCGCCGAAGAAAACGGTGCCTGGGTACGCAGAGCCTTACTTAGCCCGAAAGCGAAATACGTGAAGCCACTGGCTTAATTAATAATTAGAAATTAAAAATTAGAAATTATTGGATTAGCAAATTGAGCATGTAAGATGTAAAACATCGTTACATTTCTAATTTCTAATTCATAATTTCTAATTACAAAAACCATTTCTAATTCATAATTTCTAATTTCTAATTAACAGAAAATGAGTTTACAATCTTTAGATCCGCGCGTTAACCGGTTGCATTTGCCCGAAAACCCGACTGCTCCGGTAGATAAATCCGAGCTGGACCAGCTTGAAACCTACGAAGTTTTTCATCAGAAAAAAGAGAGTGCTGCTTATACCTACGTTGGTCCGGTACACGCGCCCAACGAAGAAGTGGCCTTCCTTTTCGGGAAAGAACAATACAGCCGTCGCTTTGCCTGCACCGGCATGTGGGTGGCCGAGACGCGCCACGTAATGGTTACGCCTTACACCGACGAAGCCGTTTCTGTTTACGACGTGATGAGAATTGCTTCTGAAAACGGTACTGAAACGGAAGGAAAAACTGCCGAAGCTTACGAAATCTTCCACCTGAAAAAACGCGGCAAAGCGCATACGCACGTGGGAACCGTTACCGCAACTTCTTATGAGGGTGCTTTAGCGGAAGCGAAAAAACAATTCGGGGAAATGAAGCCAGTGGTAAACGTTTGGGTTATTAAAGCGGCCGATATTTTTCATTCTGAAGCCGAAGACAAAGACATCTGGAATACTACCAAAGACAAACTTTACCGCGAAGCCACCGCTTACCGCGTTATGGATAAGATCACGAAATTCAAAGAAGAACAAGCTGCCAAATGAATACCGAAGCCTTAAAAGACCTCCTTTATAAGATCGCCGACGACCAGTTAATTCTGGGTCACCGCAACTCCGAATGGACTGGCTTCGGCCCGATCCTGGAAGAAGACATTGCTTTCTCTTCCATGGCGCAGGACAAACTGGGTCACAGTCTGGCTTTCTACAACCTGCTTCACGAACTTGGCGAAGCCGATGCGGATACCATTGCCTTTACCCGAAACGCGAACCAGTTCCATAATTCCCAATTCGTAGAATTACCGATCGGCGAATATGATTTCAGTCTTATCCGCCATTTCCTGTTCGATAATGCGGAGATCCTGCGGTTCGATATGCTGACCCGGTCCAGTTACACGCCTATAACTACGGTTGCAACCAAACTGAAGGGCGAAGTTAAATACCATGTGCTGCACGCCAACACGATGATCAAGCAACTTGGTTCTTCCACCGAAGAAGCGATCGAGCGATTACAGAATTCTTTGAACGAAGCTTTACCGTATGCTTTAGGAATTTTCGAACCTTCGAAATACGAAGCGGAACTGATTGCCGATGGCATTTACGAAGGCGAAGAAAAGATCAAGGCGCAATGGCTGGAAAACATTAAAAAAGTGCTTTCCCAAACCCAACTTGAACTTCCCGATCTGACCACCATTACCCCAAAAACCGGCGGCCGCTACGGCGAACACACCGAACATTTACAGCCCCTTCTGGACGAAATGGCCGAAGTGTTCAAGATCGACCCAACGGCTGAATGGTAAATCAGACACAAGATATTAGACATAAGATTTTAGACTTGCTTAAATCTTGTGTCTTAATTCTTACATCTTAAGTCTCAAAAAAATGCTGACCAAAGAACAAATCCTGACCTGGCTGGAAGAAGTGAAAGACCCGGAAATTCCGGTGCTGTCGCTGGTGGATCTGGGTGTGATTACTGATGTAACGGTAGGGGAAACCGATGAAAAAGTAACGGTGGAAATGACGCCGACTTTTTCGGGCTGTCCTGCGATGGATTACATGAAGCGCAACGTTGAAGAAGTGCTGGACAAATACGGCGTTCAGAATTTTGAGGTGCGCATGAGTTTCGACAAGCCCTGGAATAGCAATAAAATTTCTGAAAAAGGAAAAATTGCCCTGAAGAACTTTGGCTTAGCGCCGCCGCCGGAATACAACTTAATTCTGGACCTGGACATTCTGGAACACGTAAAATGCCCGTACTGCGACAGCGATAATACCGACCTGAAAACGCCTTTTGGACCAACCCTTTGCCGGTCGATGCATTATTGCAACAATTGCCGCCAGATGTTCGAACAATTTAAACCTTTGTAACAGGTTTCCAGACATTAACTTTGCCTGTTAGATAGCAACAATTAAGTTTCAGAAACATTTATTTATAAAAAGCGCTTCAATTTTTAACTAAATTGAAGCGCTTTTTCGTTATAGCAACTTAAATATTAATCCTTCCATGAAAAGAATATTTTTCCTTTGCTTTGCAGTTTTGCTTTTGGGAATTTACAGTTGTAAAACCGACAAAACGAAAACCACAGCTTCCAAAAAAAACCGGGTGGTGGCAGCAAAATCTGATACCCAGATCAAATCCGATCTGGATGCTATGATTCAGGAAATGGAAACGACCTGGAACGCCATGATCGCTTCCGATGATCAGAAAATTGATAACCTGCAAACCCTTTTAGCCCGGGTAGGGCGCGACAAAAATTACGATAAAAAAGCGTTAACCGACGTAATTGCAGCCCGCGATAACCTGAAAGTAAAGCGCTACGACCGGCAGGACATTGCCCATGTAACCGCGGTAGATGCTTACGATTCCTTACAGATCCGGATCATGGATGCTACAAACCAGCTATTAGATAATTCCAACCTGGCCGCCCGCGATACAGTTGCCGGCCAATTAGCGAATAAGATCCAGGAAGACGATTCCCGGGTGCCAATTTTAAGAGCTCACTACGACCGGGCCGCATTAAAATATAACCAGTACCTGAAAGATTATGAACCGCAGATCCGAAAACTGGGACCGCCCTACCAGGACCTGAAACCCATGCCTTTGTTCGTTGAAAAAGAATTACAATAGTAGCCAGGTTCAGACTTTCATAGATAGAAAACATAAAGGGGCGGTTTCCGAAAAGAAACCGCCCCTTTATGTTAATCAAGAATTCAAAATTTAACTAAAGCGCCTTTATCTCTTCCCTTACAAAATCTGCCAGACTTTTAATGTATTCCGTTGAAAAATCGAACCGGATTCCGGCGGCTTCATAAATTTCGCTGATGGATTTGGTATAACCCAAAGCCAGAGCTCTTTTGTAACCGGCCAGTCCTTCGGTTGGGTTTTCTTTATACTGTTTCCAGACCGCAATAGCGCCCAGTTGGGCCATGGCATATTCTACGTAATAAAAAGGCACTTCGTAAAGGTGCAGCTGCTTTTGCCAGGCGTACGCTTTGTTCTCTTCCAGCCCACTCCAGGAAACTTCTTTCTGGTTAAATTCATCGAACAATTCTACCCATTTGCTTCGGCGTTGCTCCTGCGTATGCGTTGGGTTTTCATAAACCCAGTGCTGAAATTTATCGATGGTAGCCACCCAGGGGAAAGTTTCCAGAGTTCCTTCCAGGTGCGTTTTTTTGGCGCGCTTCAACTCACCGGCATCCGGGAAGAAAATATCCCAATGGTCTAAGGTTAGCAATTCCATGCTCATGGAAGCCAGCTCCGCTACTTCGGAAGGCGGGTGTTTGAAAGCGCCTAAGGCCAGGTTGCGGGTAAGAAAAGAATGCACCGCATGGCCGCCTTCGTGCAGCATGGTTACCACATCGCGTAAAGAAGAAGTAGCATTCATAAAAATGAAGGGCACGCCAACTTCATCGAGCGGGTAATTGTAACCGCCCGGCGCTTTGCCTTTGCGGCTTTCCAGATCCAGGTGGCCCATTTGCTTCATGGTTATGAGGCAGTCGCCTAAGAACGGATCCAGGCGGTAGAAGCATTCAATACTTTTTTCGAGCAATTCGCTACCGTTCCGGAATGGCGTAAGGGGCGGTTTGTTGGAAGTATCCACATCCAGATCCCAGGGTTTTAATTCGTTTAAACCCAGTTCCAGTTTCCGTTCCCGGTCAAATTCGCTGATAATAGGGGTAACCACTTCGGCAATGGAATTCTGGAAATCGAACGTATCCTGCGGGGTATAATCGAAACGGCCCAGAGCGGCAAACATGTAATCGCGGTAATTGGCAAAACCGGCATTTACAGCAACCTGGTGGCGCAATGCCACTAATTCAGAATAAAGAAGGTCCAGCTTTTCCCGGTCCTGTTTCCGGCGTTCCTGAATGGTGCGGTAAGCATGTTCGCGCACGGCCCGGTCCGGATTTTTAAGGCGGTCCGCGGCCCGCTGCAGGGTCATTTCTTCGCCGTCTATGGTAACGGTCATCTGGCCGGAAATGGCGGCAAATTGCTGTTGTTTGGTACTGATCTCAGTATTAAGCGGAATGTTTTCTTCCCGGAAAATTTCCAGCGCTTTTTTAACCGAACGCAGGTAAATGCGGTATTTTTCCTGATCCAGTTCGTTTAAATAAGGCGATGAAATGAGTTTCTTATTCAGCTCATGGTCGTAAGGCGCAATTTTAGGGTCTATTTCTTCTACAAAAAACTGGAAGGCGGCGGTTGTGGCTTCGTTCTGCGTGTCGCAGGTCATTTTAATGTACCGCCAGCCCATATCTTCCTGCAAAGCACTTTCCAGTTCGTTACGGTCAAGCAGCCATTTTTCCAGTTCTGCCCCGGAAGCTAAAGGCCGGTCCCGAAGTTCTATAAAGTAAGGTTCTAAGGCTGCCCAATCGGTAACGGTAAAGGTTTGGGGCAAATATGTGCGCGGCATTTTGGTTAGTTCCGGCACGGCTCTTTCAGCGGTAGTCATATAAATATTCGAGTGAAAATTTAATTTTATTTAGCCCGGTAAGATAAGAGAAATTCAGGCAAGAAAAAAACGGTACGTTGTTAAAGCAAAAAAGTGCTGCCATGGGTATTTAATCCATTACAACACTTTTTTCAAATATTTGTTTAGCCTATTTCAATTACCACATCGGAAGTGAGCGGGTGCCCCACGCAGTTCAGCACGTAGCCTTCCTGCATCTCTTTATCCGAAAGGCCTTCGCGCTCATCCATATGCACTTTACCACTCAGGCATTTTCCGCGGCAAGCTGTGCAAAGCCCGGCCTGGCAGGAATAAGGCAGGTCTATGTCCTGATCTAAACCTGCTTCCAGAATTGTTTGGTTTGGTTCTACGGTTACTTTGTATTCCTGGCCTTCGTAAATAATGGTTACGGTCTGGGTTTTAATTTCGCCATCGGTCTCTTCGCTGCCCACGATGCCTTCGGTATCTACGGGTTGGGGGGTGCTGGCTGTAAAGCTTTCTTTATGCACCCGTTCCTTTGGAATTTTAAGTTTGGTCAGGGCTTCTTTGGCCTCTTCCATCATCAATTCCGGGCCGCAGATGTAATATTCGGTATCCAGGAGTTCGGTTACGCCATATTTTTCCAGCAGGGCTATAACTTTGTTGCGGTCTAAGTGGCCGATGTGGGTTTGCGGAAAAGCCAGGTTTTTAGGGTGATTGAAAACGTGCTCTACTTTTAAACGGCCGTTGGAGGCAGCTTCCATTTTATCGAATTCGGCTTTGAAAATGGTACTGTCCTCATCGCGGTTGCCGTAAAGCAAAATTACTTTGCTTTTGGTTTCGTTTTTAAGCACCGTTTTGGCAATGCTCATGAGCGGGGTTATACCGCTGCCGCCGCCCAATAAAACCACGGTGCGGGTAGCATCGGCTTTTGGTTCCAGACAGAAATTTCCAATGGGCGAAAGCACTTCCATCATGTCGCCAACCTTTACCTGGTCTGGTAAAAAATTAGACATTAAGCCGCCTTCTACCCGTTTTACGGTTACGGAAAGGCGTTTGCCTTCGTGAGGAGCGCTGCAGAGCGAATAGGCCCGGCGTTCGCTTTTTCCGTTAATTGGCGTAATTAAGGTTAAAAACTGGCCGGATTTATAAGGAATAACCAGGTTTTCGGGATGTTCGAAATGCAGGGTAATGGCATCGGCAGTTTCCTGGGTTATTTCCGCTACCTTTAATTTTAAATGGCTACTCATAGGTTTTCAGCAGTTGGGGTAACCACCGGAAGGCGGTTAAATTTCAGCGCGTGAAGTTACGATTATCTGCCTGTTTTGGGAAGTTTTAACTAATTTTTTACTTTTTATCCGAAAAGCTTTTTCATTCTGACTTTTTCCGGTTAAACTTCGTATGTCCTTTTTTAGAAATTTTACCTGATCATGAATTCCGAAACTGCCATTAGCCCCGCTGAAAAAGTCCGCCAGGTTTTAGTAAACCACGCTTCTGATATCCACCCCATTCTGGATATTGACCTGAGCAGCCCCCAGGTAACCAAACTGGATTTCAGCGAAAACAACAACCTGCTTACCCTGGAGAATTTAGTAGATACCGCCCGGTTCGATGCCCTGGTTAACCAATTACTGGCCGATAATAATGCTACCGTTGGAATTGGCGGTTACCTGGAAAACCGGGTTATTTACCGCCGCAGCCCGCATTTTCAGGCTACGGAAGAACCCCGCAGCATTCATCTGGGCGTAGACATCTGGGCGCCAGCCGGCATGCATGTTTATGCCCCATTGGCAGGAAAGGTTCACAGCTTTTTTAACAACAATAACTTCGGCGATTACGGACCAACCATAATCCTGCAGCACGAACTGGATGGCGTACGGTTCTACACGCTTTACGGCCACCTGGATGTGGATTGCCTGGAAGGTCTGGAAGACGATAAACCCATTGCCAAAGGCCAGCGCATTGCCGGCTTCGGGCCTTACCCGGAAAACGGCGACTGGCCGCCCCACCTGCATTTCCAGATAATTGCGGATATGGAAGGAAAACGCGGCGATTATTCCGGGGTTTGCCGGCCTTCTTCCATGGCTAAATACGCATCGCTTTGCCCTGACCCGAACCTGATCCTGCAAAGCGCTCATTTAAAGTAAGATTTTTCAGTTTCCTGATTTCTGGCGGTAAATCCGTTCAACTCACAATAAATTAAGCACCACTTTTCTTAAATGTTCGATTTTACAAAATACGGCCGTACGCTGACAAATTACGCAGTGCTTTACGGAACGAAGATCATTATTGCCCTGGTAATTCTGGTAATAGGCCTTTGGCTGATAAGGAGGATCAATAATTTTCTGTGCAACCTGATGCAAAAGCGGGGCATGGACCCTTCTTTGATACCCTTTCTGAGCAACATAGTCAGCATCGGGCTGAAAATTATGTTAGCAATTGCCGTTATTTCGCAGATCGGAATTCAGGCCACCTCATTTTTAGCTATCCTGGGTTCGGCCGGTATTGCCATTGGTTTAGCGTTGCAGGGAAGTTTAAGCAACTTTGCCGGGGGCGTACTGTTGCTAACCTTACGGCCTTTCCGGGTAGGCGATTTTATTGAAGCCATGGGCCAAAGCGGCAAAGTGCACATAATTAATATTTTCAATACCGTAATTAAAACCGGCGACAACAAAACCATTTTTATCCCGAACGGACCCCTGGCCGGGTCTACTATTATTAATTATGATCTGGAGGAAAAACGCCGGGTAGATATCAAATTCATAATTAAAACCGAAAGCAACGTGGTAACGGCCCGGGAGATCTTAAATAAGATTATTGCAGAAGATACCCGGATTCTAAAAGAACCGGCACCCAAAGTAGCCGTGGCAGAAACGACCCAATTAGCGGTAACGTTCTTAGTTCGGGCCTGGTGCCACCATGCTGATTACTGGGATATTTTTTATGCAATCCAGGACCGGGCAAAAGATGAATTCCATAAAGAAGGAATTTTGTAAAAAACTGAAACAGCTTAATACATTACTGGAATTTGCGTTCGCTTCGCTTTTTCTTTGCCTAATTTAAAAAGTAAAGCAACGATTGGCAGTAAATACCTGTCTGGGTTTAAAACCTGTTGTATGAAAAAATTATTTGCCGTTTCCCTGGGGCTTCTCCTTTTTCTGGGCGGTTGTTATTGTGGCAATCCGGATCCGTATTTTGATATTTGGGGCATAGATGTTTATAACGGGGGCAACTATTACGCCAACCAATCAAAAGATTCTGTTCGGTTTGAGGAATATCGGATCGATCTAAGATTTAAAGCCAAATATTATTCCCGGGCAAATGAACCAGGCTTTTCTTTAATTCCGGAAGCTATGGCAACGCAACCCTGCGATGAGGCCGGCTATAAGGGTACCAAAGAAAGAATGGCTAATATTGAAATAATTGCCGTTTCCGATTACAATACAAATTACAAAAAAGGCGACCTGCTAAATCCGATAGTAACCATTAATGGTTTAGCAGAACCAGCCTTTTTTAACATGCAGGAACAATCCGGATTATCTAATTTCGGCCTTAATCTCCAACTTACAGAACAACCGGATTCTACGGTAAAACAGGCTTTTAAAATAAACCTGAAACTTACCAATGGCGAAGCATATTCCGCCGAAACCCTACCAGTTACTATTTTCTAATGCCAGTTAAATGAAAAAGTTATTCACCTCTGCGGTTGCGCTTTTACTTTTTATAGGGGCCTGCGATTTCTCAGATGATTACCGGAATAATTGTCCGCCGGAGGAAAAGTATTTCGATATAAAAGGCCTGGAACTTAAGAATCCCCGGATCTATGATTTCGTGAAATACGATTATAATCCTTACGATTCTGTCCGGTCCGATCACTTTTACCTGGAAATTGCTTATGAAGCCGATTATTATTCCGCAAACCTTCCTGAGTTTTCCTTTATCCCGTCGGCTTATGCCACGCCCCCCTGCCCTATTCCCGGTTATATGGGCTCCCAGGAAAAACTTTCCGAATTATATTTGATAACGCTTTCAGATTTTAACCAGCAATATAAGGCCGGCGATACAATTAATGCTATTGCTACGGTACGGGGCAGAGCCATAGCTGAAGGCGCCAGTCTGCAGGATTTAATAGATCTGAACCGGACGGAAGGAATAAAAGAGCAGAACCCCGAAATTATGTTTACTCAAAAACCTGAACCCAAAGTTAAGCACGCTTTCAGGTTGGTTATAAATCTTCAAAACGGCGAAAAATACACCGCCCAAACCAAGCCGATTAAAGTATTTTAACCCCCAGAAAAACGGTATAAATTTACGCCTGAAAAGTATAGCACTTTAATTTACCAGGCTGATACATTAAATAAATTAACTTCAGTTTCGTTTACCCGAAAAATAAAATGAAAAAAATCTTATTGACTGCCTTGGTACTGAGTGTATTTTCATTTGGTTGCGATATCCAGAAATGTCCGCCGGTAGACAGATATTTCGATATTGAAGGCGTGAGGATGTTTTACAACTATAAAGGACCCGAATCTGATTATTCCAATTTTTGCCCCTTAGCCGATTCTATGAAGTTTGAAAATTTCCGGCTGGATGTTTCTTTCGAAAAAAGGTTCTATTCCCTGAATTCTAAAAAGCCATTTTCCCTGGTAAATTCTGCCTATGCCCTTTCCTGCGTAGAACCGGGCGAAGGCGGAACCAAAGAAAAAATAACGGAGATTCAACTTATTGCCCAGGCTGATTTCAATGCCAATTATAAGGCTGGTACTTCTTTAAATTCAATTGTTAAAATCGACAACCAGCCGGTTTCCGATTACATCAATAATAAGAACAAGTACGGAATAGACAGCTACGGTTTTCAAATGGACTTAACCGAAAAACCCGACCCAACCATTAAACAAGCATTCAAACTGGTTTTCAAATTAGATACCGGCGAAATTTACGAAGCAGAAACTTCACCGGTTACCCTGTATTAATTTCAAAACCGGTTCAAAAAACGCTGTACTTTTTTTCCTGAAAAGTATAGCGTTTTTCATTAGTCGAACCGGATGGCCTTAACCGGATTGATACGCGCTACCAAAGCCGTAGGCAGCAGCACCGATAGCAGCGTAAGAAGGAAAATGGCCGCGTTCAGGATCAGAATTACCTGGAAGTTCCAATGAATGGGCACGGTATCCATGTAATAATTTTCCGGATCCAGGGGAATGAATTTAAAGTAATACTGCAGGGCACAAAAGCTTAACCCCACCACATTTCCCCATACCAGTCCTTTCAAGGTAAGTTTTGCTCCGTTGTAAAAAAATATTTTCCGGATCTGGTAATTGGTAGACCCAACCGCTTTCAAAACCCCGATCATGTGGGTACGCTCCATAATCATGATAAATACCGTAGATACCATGTTGAAAGTAGCTACAAACACAATAAGCACCAGAAAAATTACCACGTTCCGTTTCAGCAGTTTCAGCCAGTCGAAAAGCTGCGCATATTCATCGGTTATTTTTTGAAGCTGCAGATCGTAATTCATGTTGTTGAAAACTTTGTCTGCCGTAGGTTCTATAGTAGTAAAATCTTTCAGGATAATTTCGTAACCGCCAACCAGGGTATCGCTCCAGTTATTCAGCGTGCGGATGTGGGCCAGATCGCCCATCACGTAAATATTATCGAATTCGTCGAGGCCGGTTTTATAGATACCGGCAATTTTAAATTTGCGGACCCGGGGCGGATTCTGGACAAAATAAAATAAGGCTTCCTGTCCTACTTTTAAACGCAGCTGGTCGGCAATTTTCTTGCTTACCATAATTTCATCAGACTCCGCAGAATCTGCAAATTGCAGCACCCGGCCATCCACCATGTTGCTTTTCATGGCATCCAGATCGTAGGTTTTATCTATTCCTTTCAATACCACGCCCAGTACTTCGCCTTCGGTTTTTACAATAGCGGTTTTGCGGGCGAAGGGTTGCATGTGCGCAATTTCCGGAATGGCTTCTGCATTTACGCCGGTGTTTGTACTAATGGGCAGTCCTTCAAAAGAATTATCGGTATCGTATTTGCTGATCTGCAGGTGCGCGCCAAAGCTGAAGATCTTATCCTGGATCTGATGCCGGAAGCCCTCCAGAATAGCAAACGAAACAATCATGATGGCAAGGCCGATGGCAATGCTAATTATTGCTATTTTTGTAACCGAAGAAGTAAACGACTCCGAAGCGGAAGCGGTTATTTTTTTTGATATGTACCGGGAAACGTTCACGCGCCTAAATTTCCTGCAAGATAACCATCAATTTCGATTTCTTTGTTCCTAGCCATGTTTCAGATCGTTTCCCTTTTAATTTCTTTTTTCCTGGTGAGTTTGCCCTCCTGTAAGCAATCGGTGCCCGAAACCTCCAAAAACGATACTGAATTAATAAAAAAACCCGCGCAAACCGCTAATGTACCTTCGGAAAAGAGTAACCGGCAACAGCCTTCAAAATCCATAAAGACCGGCGCCGAACAGACTGAAGCATATCTAAAATTGTTACAGGGGAAAAGGGTGGCCCTGGTGGTAAACCAGACATCCGTGATCGGAAAAACCCACCTGGTAGATTCGTTGCTGGCTCATAAAATAAACCTGGTAAAGATCTTTGCGCCGGAGCACGGTTTCCGGGGCGAAGCGGATGCCGGCCAGCATGTTAAAAACGAAAAAGACGTTAAAACGGGGTTACCGATAGTATCGCTTTACGGCAAAAACAAAAAACCAACGCCTGAACAAATTGCCGACGTAGACCTGCTGGTTTTTGACATTCAGGACGTAGGGGTACGTTTTTATACCTACATCAGTACGATGCATTATATGATGGAGGCCGCGGCTGAAAACAGAAAACAGGTACTGATTTTAGACCGCCCCAACCCCAACGGCGATTACGTAGACGGCCCGGTTCTTGAAATGCAGCACACTTCTTTCGTGGGCATGCATCCCATTCCGCTGGTTCATGGCTTAACGGTTGGCGAATTGGCGAAAATGATAAACGGGGAAAAGTGGCTGGCAGGCAGCAAAACGGCCCCGCTCACGGTTATCCCGGTAGGCAATTATACCCACAAAACGGTATACGAATTGCCGGTAAAACCCTCTCCGAACTTGCCTAACCAGCTTTCCATCCGCCTTTACCCATCGCTTGGTTTGTTTGAAGGCACCAATGTAAGCGTTGGCCGGGGCACCGATAAGCCTTTTCAGCAGGTAGCAAGCCCGTTTTATAAAGACACCACTTACTTCTTTATTCCCAAGTCAATTCCGGGAGCTACCAATCCACCCCATCTGAACCAGAAATGCTACGGCATAGACCTTTCCCGAAATCCCGCGCCAAAATTTACTTTAAAATACCTGATCGATTTTTACCGGAACACCTATCAGCAGGAAAAATTCTTTAACAGCTTTTTAACCAAACTGGCCGGCACCGACCAACTACGCAAGCAAATTGAAGCCGGCCTGAGCGAAGATGAAATCAGAAAAACCTGGCAACCCGGGCTGCAACGCTATAAGGAAATGCGCAAAAAGTACTTACTGTATCCGGATTTCGAATAATTAATTAGTATCAGGTGGCAAGTATCAGGTATCAGGAATTTGAATTCAATATTTAAATTTCAATTCTTTAATATTTTTAGAAAATTCCTGAAACCTGATACTTGCTAACTGATACCCCAAAAACCAAACTATGAATAAACATTTGCGGATAATATTTATGGGCACGCCCGATTTTGCCGTGTCTACTTTGCAAACGCTGGTAGAGAACGGTCAAAACGTTGTAGCCGTTATAACCGCTCCCGATAAACCTGCCGGCCGCGGCCTGAAACTTCAGGAATCGCCGGTAAAACAATATGCCGTTTCGCAAAATATTCAGGTGCTGCAGCCAACTAATTTAAAAGCCGAAACCTTCCTGGAAGAACTGAAGAGTTACCGGGCCGATCTGCAAATAATCGTAGCTTTCCGGATGCTTCCTGAAGCGGTCTGGAACATGCCGCCTAAGGGTACCTTTAACATTCACGCGTCGCTGTTGCCACAATACCGGGGTGCAGCCCCCATCAACTGGGCCATTATGAACGGCGAAACCGAAACCGGCGTAACTTCCTTTTTCCTGAAACACCAGATCGATACCGGCGACATTATTTTCCAGGATAAGGTTGCTATTTTAGCAGAAGATGATTTTGGGTCCATGTATGAAAAACTGAAACAGGCCGGCGCAGCTTTGGCTTTACGAACCGTTCAGGCAATAGAAACCGGGAACGTTCCCTCCCACCCGCAAACCGCCACCTCCGAATTAAAAGAAGCCCCGAAGATCTTTAAAGAAACCTGCCAGATAAACTGGAACCAGCCGGCAGAAAAGATCCATAATTTTGTGCGGGGCCTTTCGCCCTACCCAACCGCCTGGACCACTTTCTACGATAAAACCTTTAAGATCTTTAAAACGGAAGTAATTCCGGGAAACCTGGAAAACCTGCAACCCGGCCAGTTAAAATCCGATCAGAAAACTTTTATCCAGGTGCAAACGGCTGATGGCATAATAAATATTCTGGACCTGCAAATGGAAGGAAAAAAACGCATGCCCATTCCGGAATTGCTCCGGGGTTTCACCTTTAAAACCTTAACTGACCAATGATAGCTTTAGTAGTGGCCAGGGCCGAAAACCGGGTGATCGGCAAAAACAACCAGCTGATCTGGCGGCTGCCGGCCGACCTTAAATTCTTTAAAAACCTAACCACCGGCCACCCTATAATCATGGGCCGCAAAACTTTCGAATCCATAGGAAAACCGCTACCCAACCGGACCAACATTATTATTACCCGGCAGGAAGATTTTGAAGCGGAAGGTTGCCTGGTTGCCCATTCGCTGGCGGAAGGCCTGATGATGGCCCAGCAAATGGATTCGGATATCTTTGTAATTGGCGGCGCTGAGATCTACAAACAAGCCATGTTCCTGGCCGATACCATTTATTTAACGGAAGTGCACCAAACCTTTGACGGCGACACTTTTTTCCCGGAGATTGATACCGTTTTGTGGCAGGAATCCAGCCGGGAAGAGTTTAAGGCCGATGAAAAAAACGCTTACGATTATGCCTTTGTAGTGCTGAAGGCTGCTGAGTAATTCTTATTTTTTTCCTCCTTATTCCTGAACTGTGACCATAAAAAAGGGAAGCTAAAATTAGCTTCCCTTTTACTTTTCCAGGCTTTTATCCTACCGTTTAACGGAGAATATAAAGCTTACCGTATTCTTTCTTAAAGGCTTTATCGGCTGTAGTTTTCCGGTGTTTCATTTCTTCCAGCGGCGATTTGTCCATTACCACCCGGTACAGGTAAACTCCGTTTGCCAGCTTATCGCCAAATTCATCAGTACCATCCCAAGGCTCACTCCTGTTATTTCCGGCCCGGATAATGCCCAGCTCTTCTTTCTGAATTTCGCGAACCACTTTACCGGTAAGGGTCATGATCTGGATCTTTACGTTCTGCGGCATGTTCTCCGGGTTCCCGGTAAGCGTAAACACAAAACGGGTATTGCTGCTGAACGGGTTCGGATACGGATAAAAATGAGTAATTGCCGATTCGTTAATTACTTTAAAGCGAATGGTGTATGGCTCAAATCCTGCGGTATTTTCAGTATTATCCTTACCCTGAACCCGTAACTGATAATCCTCCCCTTCCGGACTATCCGGCAGGTTCTTCGGATGATAAATAATATTGAATTCCCGCTTATCCCGGTTCGCATCGCTCATATCCGGTAAGGTTACCAGGGTTGGATCTTCCAGGTTTATCCGTTCATATTGCTGGGCGCCTGGCCTTTTCAGGAAAACTTCCAGGTTATTTGGGTCCTTAATAAAGTCGTATTTGTCTTCATCTTTCAGGTTAATGCTGATCTTCGGGCTAGGCGACACAATATCACCATCCATGATCCGCACCCCATCGAAGGCAACTTCCAATACCGGGTGCAGATCGGCATTCGGCAGATTGAAAGGTATTTCCAGGAAGTTATTAAAGTAATATTGTTCCGGCAGGATCTGGGGGTTTACTTCCACCCGGGCTACATTATTTCCCCGCATGCCACCCGTACTAAAACTATAATCAAAGAACACACTATCGTTGGCTTTAAGGAGTTTTACTTTAATGGTATCCATCAGGCTGGTTCCAATCACGGATCTTACTACCGTTAAAGAATCAGAGAAATCGATGTCCGAAATATTCATGAAAGCAAAGCGCAGGTTTACTTTTCCGCTGGCGGCCTGTTTATCTATTTTATATTTATCTATGCCCACCATATCCGGCCGCATCATGCCTTCCGGCACTGCCTGGTAAGTAACCATCCATTGCTTTAACTGCGGCGCCGTACGCACAGCAGCCGTATCGCTGATAGCCATCTGCAATTGCAGGTACGGATAAGTGGCAGCGCTTACGGAAGCTAAACTGTAGGTCTGATTGGTAACATCAGAAACCAATAACTGCCGGGTTCCGGATTTATCAAAACCATACAGGTCCAGGGTATACTTGTCTCGGCCGCTTTGTTTCACGGTATGGTGCAGCGTTGTCCAGGAAATAGCCGGGCCAATTCTTGGCGAAATAATCGTTCCCTGGTTGCCTCTTCCGGTAATAGTATAGGTCAGGGTTATATCCTGCTGATTAGCCGGAGTAGGATTGCTGGCAAGAGCAGTTTCTTCTTTAAGCAAAACAGCCTGGGCACTGGTAGCGCCTTTCCGGCCAACTAAAGCAAAAGGATCGCCGGTAGTTAAGGTATTAATAAGTTGCGAACCCAACAGGCCAAAAGCATTCTTCTGGTTTTGAGTAAAGGTGGAGAAAGGGATATTATTCTGGCTGATAAGGGCTACATAATATCCATTCGGGATCCGTCGGATAAAATTGGCCATACTATCGAGCTGGGCTTGCGCATTAACGCCATCAATATGAAAGAAATAGTTATTGAAATTAGGACCACATGGGCCAGAGGAGATTCCTCCCGTTGAAAGGTTCTTAACAGGTACTAGGGTATTTTCATCAAATACTGTTAATGCAAAAACTGGGGTATTGTTATTATTACAGAAAAAAGTTGTTAAAGAAACGTTGTCCTGGTAAATACCCATCGAATTCGGAACAAAAAGTTTTGCTCCTCCCGCAGTTTTCAATAACAGTTCTTTGGCTATTGGTGCAAACTCCAGCTTATGAGTGACCGGGTCTATAACCACTTGGTTTAGTTCATTGCGGGCGTACTGGCCATAATGACTTTGCGACCACCCATCCGGGCTGCCAGGAATAAACCGGAATGAGCTTTGTGCCCAAATAGTATCTTCTTTTGGCCCGAATGTATTGAATCTGAACCGCCAGTAGTAAACAATGCTATCATCCGGGCTGGAATTTGGTAACAAAGTAGTAATCCAGGATGGAGCATTGCCACCATTCCGAACCAAAGCAGTTTGACGAACAGAACTGGTAAAAGTAGGAATAGTATCCAGCTCAAACCAATAATCGCGGTCCGGGCTAAGTAAATTAGCTGGCTGACCAATAAGTTTCACAGTTGGCGTACTCACAATGTCAAACTCCTTCGGAAGTAATGCAATAACGCCATTCACAGACAGATATTGATTTAAAACAGCCGTGTTGTTGTTCTCGTCAAGTTCCGGAATCAGGTTGCCAAAATCGAGGAATACTTCAAATTTATTATCGCCGAATCCGTTTATGTTCTTATTGTCAATTGTAAAGAAATAAGTATCGTCGTTAAACAACGGCTTGAATTTCCGGGCCGGATATTGGATCACGCTGCCGTTCGGCAACGTTCTTTTAACCGAAATAACCAACGAATCTTCAATTGCTTTGCCATGGTTCCGGAGATCCAGTACCAAGTCGAATTTGGCGGAGTTGGCCGTAACAGTTTCGCCTTTAGGGTTAGACTGCAATTTTACGCCGTTAGCTTTAAAAGCATAATCCGGTTTCTCAGGGGAAAACAGCCGCACGGCCGGGTCGCCCTGCAACAACATTTCTGCGGCTACCCCCCGGTATTCCCAGTTATTTGGTGAACCTGATAAAGACCGGAGGATCGTTTCTTTCTGGATCTCTCCGATTGGTTTGCCGTAGAAGGCAGGGTCTGAAAATGCAATGCTATAAAAATTACTGGAATAATTATTCAGCGCAAAAGGCAAGGCCATGTTAACATCAGCAATTAAAAGAAGAGACCCTTTATTAGCTGTTAACAACCAGTCTTCGCCAAAGGAATACCGGTTAGAAACTAAATCCTTGAAAAGGAACGAATTACCAGAACTACAACCATTCATCAGAACCATCGGATATTTGCCCTGGTTATTATAACCGAATATCGGATCTGAAACATAGCCTACATCAAGATCCGAAACCGTTGTGGAGCTATGACCAAAAAAAGTAATTAAGGAAAGACCTGCGTTTAATTCTTTATTAATATTAATTGGTGTAGTTCCCCCGCCTCCAACATTCTGGCGGAATATAGATTTAACCCTGGCACCTAAAAGCGGGGCTTCTATTTTATTTTTATAATTATTCAAATAATTTTCAAAGACCCGTGCTTCCCCGTTATCGTTACCACCGCCAAGGTGCAACACATTTTTCCGCCATTCTTCATTGCCTAAGGATTCATGAAGCATTATCTTATCCAGGTAATTTAACACTTGTTGGGCCGAATTAGCGGGTATGCGGCCGGTAGGAATCTTAGGAACAAAAGAGCCGTTTTTCCAATCTGCCGTTAACAATACATCAGAAGCCGGAAACCCGAAAGTAGGGATCAGATCTTCGCCATAGCCGAGGTTTTTATAATACTCTGGCCGGGTCCGGATATCACCTTTAGGGCTACCAGTAAGGTTTTCTGGATTGATCCTATCCAGACCTTTACCCATTAGCAACAGAAATTTTGGCTGACCATTAGCCAGCATCCAATTACTAAAATTGGTAATTGCTAAGGAAGACTTTTCTCCATAATGGAACTGGTTATAGATATCATCAATTTCTGCAATCAAGGGCTGGTAGGCGCCCCCCGGTACAGAAGCCCGATACGCAGCATAATCTGTCGCCGGATCCTGGGAAGAAGTACCTGCAACCGGCACTCTTAAAGACTTATGGGTAAGAATGATATAATTAAAATTTGCAGGATTTATCGCCTGAAAAGTTACGCTTTTAATGGCTATCGGACTTCGGCTGGTTTCACTTTTGGCAATTAATATTTTTCGCCGGTTAGTGGACGGGTCAAAAACAAAACCCCGCTGACTGCCTACAGTTATTCCTTGGGTTCTAACTACATTATACGGGTCGGTAATATCAAATGCGACTGCATTTACCGGCGGGTTATCAAATAAATAATAAGATGGATTGGCCCGAAGAGAATCGGTAAAGATCTCCCTATCGGAATTGTTCAGGTTATTATCCCGGGGGTAAGTAATTTTATAGTGGGAAACCCGGATTATATCGATGTTCGGAGGCGGAGCAGTTACGGAATCGGCTACAGCTACTCTTAAAGCAAGGGTCCCGTTAGGGTGGATATCGGAGGGTAAAATTTCAAATTTAGGTACCCGGAAATGAAAGGATGGCATCTGGATAAGGCCAGAGCTTCCGGTTGTAGCATTGGTAAGGACCCGCGCCGGTCCCCCGGGAGGTATAACAAGAACTTTTACCGAATGCTGATAATAAAAAGCACCAACTACACCAACTTCCACAACTGGGTTACGGCCCCCTGATGAAGCATTAGTCAGGGTACTGATAGTATCGCGGCGGGATTGCCGGAAGAAATTACTCATAAACCCTTCAGACATATCGCCCAAAGGTCCAATTGTTGAAGTGGTCTGGTAACCTGGAAAATAATTTGTTGTAATAAGTTTCAAACGTTCGGCATAATGCCTTGGCTCTGGTGTTAAGCCAGCGTTCTGAGAGGTTTTTTCAACCATTCGTTTACCGTTGGCAGTACCCCAGGTTAAAAAATAGGCGGCGGTATCCTGAAAGAGGTTGTAATGTTTATGCACCTGGTTGGCTGGGCTGGCATATAGTTCGGTATCCGTCTGGCCATCGTTTCGCTGGCCATAAAAATCTATGTAGTCGCCGGCGTTAAGGATGCCATCGGATTGGCCGTTCACATAAACTGCTAATTCCCGGCCACGACGAAAAAGTTGAAATTTCTGGGGATTAACGTTGGAAATACCGGCAGCCGCCAGATCGTTATAGGTAAGGCGGTGCATGCCGGAATTAAGAACTTTAATTTTATAATAGGTCTGGCCGTAATTTATCCATTCGTTACCGTAAACCGGATTTTGAGCGTGAACGGCTCGGCCGGAAAAAGTAAGCAAAAAGAAACCAAAAACCAGGATCAGGTTGCGAAAAAATAAGGTTGCTCGCATAAGTTCGAAAAAAAACTATTTATCAAATGTGTATCCCAACGAAACAATTACCGATGAAATATTACTATTATCTGCTATTTTACTTAAAGCCAGGTCTAAAGTCAACCCTCTCATGGCAACCCCGATACCAAAATTAGGCTGCACTTTCCAGGCTTTATCGCCGTCCAGTTCTTCAAATTGCTGCAGGTTGTTTAAACCGCCCCGTAAGAACACGATTCCGTCATATCCTACTTCTGCGCCAATTTTTGGGTCTACCGATACCAGCCCGGTCCGTAAAATGGTATTCCTTTTGCCGTCAAAAGTCAAATCCAGATCGGTAGCTACCAAAGCAGTAAACTTTTTTCCAATGGCGAAATCTCTGCCTACTCCTAATACCAGTCGGGGTAAGGTAATTTCAACACTGTTTTTCGGCAAGGTATTGCTGGTTGCTTCGTAAACCTCACGTAACTCTTCTGTATTTATTGACCAGGCGTTAAACGTAGTAGTAATATCCTTTGCTACTAAACCTAATTTCCAGCCCCGGCGTTCCAACTGGGCCCCTACATCAAAGCCAAAGCCCCAGCAGGTTGCAAAATCGCCTACGTGCCGGTAAATTATTTTGGTATTGGCCCCTAGGCTTAAGCCCTCCAGCAAATTGCTTTTCCGGGCATACGATACCAGCAGGGCATAATCGGCTACGGAAAAGAACTGGATGCTGTCGTACTGGATCTGGCCACCGGCATTGTAAAGCCGCCGGGTATCGGCAATATCATCAACGCCAACCCGGATCAAAGAAACGCCCAGGCTACTCATGGTATCTAAAGGGGTAGCAAAACTGCCATAATCGTTTTTTACAATTCCGGCAAAAAGCTCGGAGTGCATACCCACCAGGTTGTATTTATTCTTAAGCTTTGTGAGCCCGGCCGGGTTCCAGAAACCAGCAGTAGCATCCCTAACTATGGCCGATTGCACGTTGCCCATTCCTAAGGCCCGGCCGCCTACCCCTATATTCAGGAACTCATTGCTATATTTGGGAGCGTTAACCTGGGCATCAGAAACATGAAAAGCCAGGCTGAAAAACCCGGCAACAGCCATTTTAATTATTCTTTTAGGCATACAATAAGTTAATTGAGTCAAGCTTTGAACGCTATGTTTCAGCTATAAGTACGTAACTTATAGAATTTGTTTGTAAATATTTTTACCAATTCTTCTTTGTTAGGAAAAGAATCAATATGGGAATATGGTTTTAAAAATAAACAAAATTGAATATTAGACTGCAATTTAGGAAGCTTGGCGGTTATTATATTAAATTTGGAAAATATTTAAGGCCACCGCATACCCTAAATTTTTACCATGAAATTACCGTACATCCCAGCCTTAGATGGGGTTAGAGCGCTGGCTATTATTCTGGTAATTTTGTTCCACTGGCCCTTCGATTTTCTAACCCTGCAGTTTGGATGGATTGGAGTTAATATCTTTTTCGTATTATCAGGCTTTCTGATAACCCGTATCCTGGTAAAGGCAAAACCAAATCCTTTAAAAAAGTATTTAATTAAATTTTATAAGAACCGTGTACTCAGGATTTTTCCTTTATATTTTGGGTTTACCCTTTTATTGCTTTTCATTCTTTATCTTTTAGCAACGTTCTTTAGCCAGCAGATTTCCGGTAATTTTTTAATAAAGAATTTTGCCGAAATAAAAATCGAGATATTCTCCTTATTTGGATTTTTTTATAATTTTTCCGATCTGTTTCAAATCGTCAATGAGCAAAACAACAACCAGCTGCACCCATTCTTTGGGCATTACTGGTCGCTATCTGCAGAAGAACAATTTTACCTGGTATTTCCGGTAACCGTTTACTTTTTAAAACCCCGACCTCTAAAAGCTTTGTTTCTAACCCTGATCATTTTATCGCCTTTTATTAGGTTGGTAACCGGAGAAATATTAAGAAATTCTCATGACGCAAATGTAATCGGCTCTCTTTTAACAAAACTCACTATCTTTCACTTAGATGCATTTGCTATCGGCGGTATGGTATCCCTGTTTCCGGTTCACCAGATTTCCAAACCGGTTAAGTATTTATTCCTTTATTGTTCAGGCTGCTTTGGGCTTGGGTGCTACACGGTTTTTATTTTAAATCAGCACCATATTTTCATCGGCTGGGATTCGCTGGGTTTTGATCATCCCTTTTTCCAGTACGGGCAACAAACAGCGCTATTATGGACCAACATTAGATACGCCTTTACATTTTCAATAGTAAATTTAGGTGCCGGATTATTGCTGGTAGCTTCCCTTCAGCAAAACTGGCTAAGTGCTTTCCTTCATAGGCCCTTGTTTAAATTCATTGGCCAGATCTCTTTCGGGTTGTACGTATTTCACCTGCCAATTAATGCTGTTCTTAATTACTATTTTAAAAGGGCAGATTTTTTAGGTAACCGATTAAGTGAATTGATTTTATTTGGGGCGTACTTAAGTTTACTTTCGCTGCTTGCCTGGCTTAGCTTTAAATATTACGAAACTTATTTTCTTCGCTTAAAAAACAAGAACTTCGAAAGATGATTTTTCCCGTTAAATTTCAACCTTCTACCTGAGCATTGTTAAATTGGGAAAAATATTGATAGCGTAAGCCCTACTTGAGTTCTATGAAATTACCGTACATCCCGGCCTTAGATGGGGTTAGAACGCTGGCTGTAGGGCTGGTTCTTTTATTGCACTGGCCTTTTCCAATGCTGCAAATGCCTTTTGGCTGGGCAGGAGTAAATATTTTTTTCGTTCTATCCGGCTTCCTCATAACCCGGATATTGATAAACGCCCGCACCGAACCCATCGGGTTTTATCTCAGGAGCTTTTACCGCAACCGCCTGCTTCGCATTTTTCCTTTGTATTATGCTTACCTGCTGGTAATTGGTATAGTTTTAACCGGACTTGCTTACCTGGCAACGGAAGCAGGTCCGCCCGAAGTTATTGCAAATGGATTAACTGTTTTAAAAAACGAATGGCTGCTGCTGCTTACCTACACCTATAATTTCAACGACCTGCTTCCTGGAATAACTGCCGGGGTTCCGGTAGCGGCATCGCCATTTTTTTCGCATTTATGGTCGTTGGCAATAGAGGAGCAATATTACCTGCTATTTCCATTTCTGGTGTACTATTTACCGCGGAAAGCTTTACTTATATTTTTGGCTGCTATAGTTTTTCTTACCCCGCCGCTCCGATTATTGGTCGGCGAATTAAACCGGGAGCCCGGCCAGGAACATTTTATAGGGCTGATCCTTTCCAAAGTAACTATTTTTCACCTGGATGGCTTTGCCACCGGCGGCTTGTTAGCAATGCTGCCATTAACCCAATTCAGGAAACCCGGGCGCTGGCTTTTTCTTTCGGCTATGATCCTATTGGTTACCGGGCTCCTTATTACAAATTACCTACGCCAGAACGGTATCGAAATAGGCCGGAAAAGTCTGGGCCTGGATCACCCGCTTTATCAATATTCCCAACAGCCCGACCTTTGGTTTCTTAGGTTCCGATACGCTTTTACCTATACCATTGTAAATTTGGTAGCTGCTTTGCTATTAATTACAGCCCTTAATGTTAACCGTACTTCCTCCTTTTTAAAATGGAAACCAATGGTTTTCGCCGGACGACTTACTTATGGCATTTATATTTTGCATTTCCCGATACTGGCCTTTTCTATTTTGGTACTTGAAAAATTCAGGCTGGAAGAACAAATCAGGAAGCAACCCCTATTGGAGATTCTGGCCTTTGGGGTTTACCTGGCTATGGTAATTGGAATAGCCTGGCTGAGTTTCCGGTTTTTCGAATCATATTTCCTCCGCTTAAAGCACCAGCCTCTTATCCAGAACGGTATGGTTTCTGCAAAAAAAACCAGTTCCTGAACAATTTTCCTCCTTTTCAAAAGAAATTTCCCGGTCAGGCCAAATTTTTATTGCCCGTTTAACCCAATAAAACAGCTGTTTAACCCACTTTTTTTACCGTTCCACAACCTACTGGGCATAACCGCGTAATAATTTTTACACAGTACCTTGCTTTACATAGTACCTGTCTATATATTTGCATCATTAAAGAATGAACCGCTTAACGCAACATGGCTTATGAAAGTAGAAAACACCCAGGTTCAAATGCGGAAGGGAATTCTCGAATTCTGCATCCTGGAAATAATAGCCCGCGGCGAAGCTTACGCCTCGGATATGCTGGAAGAACTTACTTCCGCTAAAATGATCGTGGTGGAAGGCACGCTTTATCCGCTCCTGACCCGCCTCAAGAATGCCGGCTTATTGGATTATGCCTGGGTGGAATCTTCGGCCGGGCCGCCCCGCAAATACTACAAACTAACCGAAAGCGGCCAGTCATTTTTAGAAATGCTCCGCCTGACCTGGACCGAACTGGTGGCTTCCACCGAATTCATCATTAACAAGAAAAAAGCCTAATTCCCATGAAAAAGAATATCAGCATCAACCTGCAGGGCATGATCTTCCATATTGAGGAAGACGGTTACGAAGTGCTCCACAATTACCTGAACAGCATAAAAGTTTATTTTTCGGGATATGCCGGGCACCAGGAAATTATTGCCGACATAGAAGCCCGCATGGCCGAACTTTTTTACGCCAATCTAACGCCTTCCAAACAGGTTATTACCTTAGAAGATGTGCAGGCCTTAATCAAAAAGATGGGTAGCGTAAACGATTTTGCCCAGCAGGATACAGACGACGAAGAAATGGTAGCTCCCCGCCTTATCGGCGATCCGGCCTCCGGTTATTCATCATCTTCTTCCTCATCATCAACTTCTTCTGGTTCAACAGCAACCGGTCCTAAAAGATTGTTCCGCGACGGCCGCCGCAAGGTAATTGCCGGAGTAGCCGCCGGCCTGGCCGATTACATGGGCACGGACCCGATCTGGATGCGGTTGATCTTCGTTTTATTAGTGATCGTTGTAGCCCCGCTTACTGCCGGTCTTTCAGCAGGTTTCATTATAATGGTATACATTCTTTGCTGGATCGCGCTGCCATTGGAAAACGATCCGCCGTTAGCTACTTATTCTCAGGAAACTACCGCCCGGAAGCTTTTCCGCAACCCCGACGATAAAAAACTGGGTGGGGTTTGTAGCGGCCTGGCCCTGTATTTAGGCATAGATCCGGCAGTTATGCGGCTGATCTTTCTTATCTCTTTCTTCTTCTTTGGTACAGGTTTATTAATTTACTTACTGCTCTGGATCATTTTACCGGAAGCAAAAACTGTAACCGAAAAAGCGCAGATGCAGGGAAAGCCTTTAACCCTGTCTGGTATTGAAAACTCGCTGAAAAGCAGCCTGCAGCCGGACGGGGTTACCCAGGAAGAAACACCTTTGGTTCGCCTGATTTTATTGCCGGTTAGGCTGGTTTCCCAGATCCTGGTGGTTCTTTCCCGCCTGCTGGGCCCACTTTTAAATGTGCTTCTGGTAATTGTGCGGGTTTTTGCCGGAGTAATTTTGTTCTTCATGGGCATATCCGGGATAGTTGCTTTGGTTTCATTGTTAGGAGTAAGCATGGGCTTTATCCAGGATGCTTCTTTCGTGGATCTGAATAACATGCCAACGAACTTTTTCTTCTCCGATTTCCCGGTAATTGGTAAGATCGCGGGGTTCCTCACCGGCCTCATTCCATGTCTTTTCCTGATCCTGATCGGTATTGGCTTACTGTCGAAACAATTTTATCTGCGGGCAACCGTGGGCTGGAGCATGTTTGCCATCTGGCTTATCAGCGGGTTTATTTTCCTGATCTCAATCATCAGCTACCATAAGAATTTCGAAGAGAATGGCACTTTTACCAGTGAGCGCACTTTTGCGGTAGATGGTTTTCAGACCGTTTCTCTAGATGCCAATAAAATTAAAGGCGGCTTTGATCATGATTTTGACCTGACCATCGAAAGCTATCCGGGCACCGATATCCGTCTGGTGCAACAATTCCGGGCGGAAGGCCGCTCCGAAGATGACGCCGTTAAAAACGCACAAATGATGGTTTACCGCGCCGTTCAGAAAGATTCTTCCGTGATACTGGATAATGGTTTCACTTATAAACCAAACGCTATTTACCGCGACCAGAAATTAGAGGTAAAATTGAGGTTGCCGGAAGGAAAACAATACCGCATAACTGAAGACCTGGCGCGTTTGTTACCAGAATCTTATTTCGATGCCGAATTATTCGAACCAACAGATTTCCCGCAACACCTGGAGCATTAAGAACAGCATTTTTAGCTGCCTTACCTGCACCGCAGCCGATTCTATAGAAGTAAACGAACGCAACCAAACCGGCATTGACTCCGGCGTAGAAGATGGCGCCAGCTTCCTGCAAAACCAGGACGAATTTGGCTCCGATAGCCGAACGCTTGATGCTGCCGGTTTCCGGAAAATTTCGGCCGCTGGTCCCTTTTATCTAAAAATTACGAAAGCCAGCTCCTTTAAGGTTAAAGCCCGCGGCGAAGGTGAGGACCTGCGGGAAATGCACTTCGAAATAGAAGAGGGCACTCTAAAAATTTCTCCGAAGAAAAAGAGCTTTGGCATAGGGCACGATAAAATGGATCCGATCTACATTACCATTGAAATGCCGGAACTGACCGAAGTTAACATGGTGGGCGCTACTACCTCCGAAATAACGGGCTTCAATCCGCACCGGATTACCCTGAACCAAACCGGTGCCGCCCGGTGCTTTATGCGTACCGACGCAAAATTCATAAAACTGAATTTAACGGGCGCTTCCGAAACCGTGCTGGAAGGCACTTCCGATAACCTGGAAGCAAATCTGATAGGCGGCTGTGAACTGAATGCAACCAAAATGGAAGTTGCCAAAGCCAAACTAGACATAATTGGCGGAAGCGAAGCCAACGTGTTCGTTACCCGGTCTTTACGCGGCGACGTAACGGGCGGCAGCGAATTAAATTACCACGGCAGCCCGGACGAAATAGATGTAGACGAAGGTGCCGGCGGCGAAGTAAATGCCCGCGATAATTAAAAAAACGGTAGTCTTTTACCAAAAAAAAAGTGCGGTTGTAATTAGTTAATTGCAGCCGCACCTTAAACCCAAAAACTAAAACTATGAAAAAACATTTTTTTATGCTGGGATTACTGGCTTTACCAGCGCTGTCGTTTATGTTTTCTAACTATGAAAGCCCCAATAAAGCTGTTTCTAATTCTTCTGAAAAAAGGCTTTTAACTTTTATGGGTATAAATGGAACGTCGGAAACCAAATATAATCTGGAACTACAAACCAGGTTCAGCGGCAAACTAATCTATCTGGGTACAGACCAGGGCGCCAACCCATAATAGCACAATTTAACTTTAAGCTGGATTGGTTATAAGGAAGCAAAACCCCTAAACCCGGAGGCCCGGGATTAATAATTCAAACGGAGGTTGGAAGCCTGAAGATTTTTTTAACCTGAAAATAACCCCCGTTCACCAACCCCTGTTAGTATCTTACTAAGGAAGGCCTTTTAAGAGCTAAGAAATACTAAATGCGATGAACTAATGGTACCGGAAAATGGTATCGAAAAGTAATTAAAAAGTGCAGGCAACCTTATAGGTTGATTCAGCATCTTTTAAACAGAAACCCCTAATCAGCGATATAAATTGTTTGTTTTAGATGGGTTGTACAGTTTGTAATGAGCGCAGGTCTGAACAGCCTGCGCTTTTTTTTGCTCATCCTGTAAGCAACGAATTACTGCAGAATCTGAATAAAATTTGCGTTACTCTTTCGTTTCCTCTTTATCCAGTAACCACATAAGCGCCTTTTCTCTATTACTGATATCGTAAATTTGAAAAGGCAGCGTTTGCTCACTCCGGATGGAAGTATTTTCTTTTTCCCTGGAAAGATCAGAAGTAATAATTCTGGCTACTTTTTTTATACCTGTCTGGCGGAGGGCTGAAACAAAATCAGTTAAAATATTTCTGAAGGCTGCGCCATCCATAACCATATCTGCTCCACTGGCATCGATCAATAAATTCTGAAAATTTAATTTATTTATTTCTAAAACAACCTCCCTAATTGATTGCTCCGCTTTAACCAAAGAATAAGGCTCGGTATTTGTCCAGGTAACTGTTAAAATGTCCGAATCAGGAATTTGCGTTAGCGTAATTAAGCTGTTCTGAAAGACTATCATTTGGTTATGAAAAACTTCAAAAATTATGGCATAAGTCTGGTGTGTGTTCCAGCCCTGTTCACACCTAAACGGTTCCGGTAATTATATAACTGAAAATGCAACAATGATGTTTAAACTAAATTTCATTATAACAGATCAGCTTTATTAAATTTCCTTTACTACAGGTTTCAGGTCTTCGGCTTCTTCTTTCGTTAAAACTACCATCGGCTCCAGGTTCAGCTTCTTTCCTTCCTTCAATAAAAACGGATAAGCAGCTTCAAATTCATTGCGAATATGGCCTTCCAGAATAGCTTCCGTTAAGGCTTCTTTTAAAATCCCGACTTCTTTAGAAGGCTTCAGGTCGAAGGTTTTCATAATGATCTCTCCCGGAAATTACCGGCTGGAAATTGCGGAGCTTATCGCTTTCTTCCACCTGCTTCAGCTTTTCTTCCACCAACCGGAAGTTCTGCATGTAGCGCTTTACTTTCGCATCGTTCTTCGATGTAATATCCGCACCGCAAAGCTTCATCAGGTCATCAATATCATCGCCGGCTTCGAATAATAATCTGCGCACCGCTGAATCGGTTACGGTTTCTTTTACCAAAGCAATAGGTCGAAGATGCAAGCGAACCAGTTTCTGCACGTAACGCATTTGTTCGTTTTGCGGTAATTTCAGGTCGGCGAAAAGTTTGGGAACCATTCGGGCGCCGCGGTCTTCGTGGCCGTGAAATGTCCAGCCTACTTTATCGTTGAAACGTTTGGTATCGGGTTTGGCAATATCGTGCATTATGGCTGACCAGCGGAGCCAAAGATTATCGGTTACTTCGGCAACATTATCTAAAACCTGAAGTGTGTGGTAGAAATTATCTTTATGCGATTTTCCGTTCTTGGTTTCCACGCCGTAAAGCTCAACCATTTTCGGGAAGATCAGCTTGAGCAAACCAGTGTTGAAAAGCAACTTAAAACCGTAGCTCGGCTTGCGTGCCAGGATTATTTTGTTCAGCTCGTCGGTAATGCGTTCTTTCGAAATAATGCCGATGCGCTCTTTATGATCTACAATGGCATCATAGGTATCGGCATCAATATCGAAATTCAGCTGGGTAGCAAACCGGATAGCGCGCATCATCCGCAACGGATCGTCGGAAAAGGTAATGCCCGGCTCCAGCGGGGTTTTTATCATTTTCCGCTTTATATCACCCAGCCCGTCGAATTGATCGATCAGTTGTCCGTAGGAGTTTTTATTCAGGCTGATTCCTAAAGCATTAATTGTAAAATCGCGGCGCTTCAGGTCATCTTCCAACGTTCCAGCCTCAACTTCTGGCTTCCGGGAATCGGAGCGGTATGATTCCTTTCGGGCACCCACAAATTCAACTTCCCAGTCTTCCGCCCGCAGCATCGCTGTCCCGAAATTCTTGAACACGTTCACTTTCGGTTTATGCGGCAATTTCTCCGCGACTTTTTCCGCCAAATCGATACCGTTTCCCACGCAAACCACATCGATATCTTTGGAAGACCGCTTCAGAATTAAATCCCGCACAAAACCACCGATCACGTAGGTTTCTACTTTCAATTCAGCGGCGGCTTCAGCTACAGTTCCAAAAATTTTATGATCGGGCAGTTCAACGGTTTGCATCAACGAAAACGGTAGGGTTTCAAACGAAAAAAGTCAGAAGTTGAAAGAAAGGTGCTAGGTTGTTTAGTCCCCCTTCGGAGGGGGTTAGGGGGAGGATTTTTACGCTTGCCGATACTCTCCCCTTGAGGGGAGCCGGAGGGGTGTTTTATCCGATATGCGATCCAATCTGCGAATTACACCCCTCTAACTCCCCTCAAGGGGAGAATCATCAGAAATGCGTTGTCCTCCCCCTACCCCCTCCAAAGGGGGACTTTTTATCAGCAAGCTTAATTTCTTCTGAATTCTGACTGCAAAACTACTCAAAAAACGGTAGGCTTTTCTGCTAAAAAACTATTCCCGGATCACTTTCAGGCTGCCGTCGGGTTGGAGTTGTACGATCCGGGAAGGTTGGGCGGTAATTTCTTCCTCCTGGCGCCAGGTTACCACATAGTCTACTTTTTTTTTAATGCTTTCCGGAATGCCCGAAAAACTGCCGCTGGTTTGTTCGCCGCTCACATTGGCCGAAGTAGAAACAATGGCCCGCTCGAACTGGCGGGTTAAGCGGTGGCAAAATTCATCGTTTGGAATTCTGATGGCTACGCTGCCGTCGTTTGCCAGCACTTCTTTGGGTAAATTCTGGGTTTCGGAGAAAATATAAGTGGTTGGGCGGTCCTGGTTTTGCAGCTGGCTTTCGAAGTTTTCCGGCAGGTTTTTCACATAGCGTTTCAGCATTTCCACGTCCGACACCAGCAAAATAAAGGGTTTATCTTCCGGCCGTTCTTTTACCTGGAAAACCTTTTTTACCGCTGCCGAATTTTCCGCATCGCAGCCAATTCCCCAAACCGTATCGGTCGGGTACAGGATCACGTTGCCCACCAAAAGTTCGTCTACTACCCGCTGAATTTCTTTTATTTCTTTGCTCATCGTTTTAGCTCGTTTTGGGTTTGGATACGGAAGAATTTGGTGGTGGTTGAAAGGAAGTTGGCGGAAGACATTTTTAATAATATTGCGTCATTCCGAGCGAAGCCGAGGAAACTTATGGGGCTGGAACCTTATTTTTATATTACCCCTGTATAAAAGATTTTACTCCGAATAAAATCACTGAAGCTTTCCTTGCTCAATTTTCTTTTCTTCATTATAAAAATCAAATGCTTTTTCTAAATAATCCGCAGGGTCAAAACTAATAGAAATTTTATTTTTGGATTCATCAATTGATTGGTAAACCCATATTAAAAGAATATAATTTTCTCGTTCCCAAATAGTTGATCGGTGTATTGATTGAGCATTAGTATTAACATCAGTAGGCTTTCCGTATTTCCTTGTAAAATAGTTAACTAATTTTTCATATTTATTTAAAATTATAGTTGTATTATTTTCGTCATCATTTTCCTCTTCAAATAGAATAGACAACCTTTTTAATCGGTCATAATAGATTAGAGCCTCTAATTCTCCCGTTAACTCAATTGCTTCAAAATTATAGGATAGTATTCTCAAATCTGCATCATATTCCCTTGGAATTAAAGTTTCGTGTAAAATTCCATCACCAATGTACTCCTTTACAAGCTTTTCATATTTGTAATCCCGCATTCCTAACCTGAAATCAAGAAAACATTTTTCCTGGTCATCTAAAATTTCTATAAAGTCCGTTTCCGGGTTTCTAGAATAATTGCAGCTAGTAAAACTTAGTAGACTAATAAGAATTATAAATACATATTTCATTAACAAATTAATTTAATAGCCCCATAAGTTTCCTCGGCTTCGTTCGGAATGAAGCAATAATGTGAAATGGCTTTTATAGCCAATTTCCCTACCATTTTGATGCGATCTCTCCTATCGTCGAGATGACGAAAAAGGGAAATTCGCAAAAAACGCTATCCTTTTCCGCCTAAAAACCCAATTAACAATTAACAATCAGCAATCAACAATTTATTTAATCTCCTGGCACAACTCAACCAAAACCCCGTTCGCAGTTTTCGGATGCACGAAGCACACCAGTTTGTTATCGGCGCCGCGTTTGGGTTGTTCGTTCAGTAAGGTAAAGCCTTCGGCGCGCAGGCGTTCCATTTCGGCGTAAATATCTTCTACCTCAAACGCCAGGTGGTGAATGCCTTCGCCTTTTTTCTCCAGGAACTTGGTAATGGCGCTGTCCGGGGTTAAGCCTTCCAGCAGCTCGATCTTCGCTTCGCCCATTCTAAAGAAAGAGGTGTTAACGCCCTCAGAGGCAACTTCTTCGGTTTTATAAGGCTCCGCGTTCAGCAGTTTGGTGAATAAAGCGTTGGCGGCGGCAAAATCTTTCACGGCAATGCCGATGTGTTCGAGGTTTTTCATATTATTTATATTGAATCTAATTTAGTAATTTTGCGGCGTACTAAACTAAAGAGCCGCCTTAGGTGTTTCTTTAGGAGGTAAAAATATAGATACGTAACCAGAAAATAGCAATTATGTTGAAATTCCCTATATACCTGGATAACAACGCTACCACGCCCATGGATCCGCGCGTACTGGAAGCGATGATTCCTTACATGACCGAAAAATTCGGCAATGCGGCTTCCCGGAACCACCCTTTTGGCTGGGCTGCCGAAGAAGCCGTTGATTATGCCCGCGAACAGATTGCTGCGTTGATCAACTGCAATCCCAAAAGAGATCATTTTTACCTCTGGCGCTACCGAATCCGACAACCTGGCTATTAAAGGCGTGTTTCGAAATGTACGCTTCTAAAGGTAACCATATTATTACCGCTACTACCGAACACAAAGCCGTTCTGGATACCTGCAAGCACATCGAAAAACTGGGTGGCAAGGTAACTTACCTGCCAGTTGACGACGAAGGCTTAATTAACCTGCAGGAACTGGAAGCTGCCATTACGCCGACAAAACCATCCTGATTCCATCATGTACGGCAACAACGAAGTTGGCGTAATTCAGCCGATCCGCGAAATTTCGGCTATTGCCAAAAAACACGGCGTTCTGTTTATGACCGATGCTACGCAGGCCGTTGGTAAAATTCCGGTAGACGTAGAAGCTGATGGCATTGACCTGATGGCTTTCTACTGCGCATAAAATGTACGGCCCGAAAGGCGTTGGTGCTTTGTATGTGCGCCGGAAAAACCCGCGGGTTAAAGTTACTGCCCAGATGGACGGTGGCGGTCACGAGCGCGGTATGCGTTCCGGCACTCTGAACGTACCCGGCATTGTTGGTTTAGGCAAAGCTTGCGAACTGGCACGAACTGGAAATGGAATCACGATACGGCTCGTACTTCTCAGCCTGCGCGACCGACTGGAAACAGAACTGCTGAAAATGGAAGAATCTTACGTAAATGGTTCGCGAGAACACCGTTTGCCGCACGTAACGCAATATTTCTTTTAAATACGTAGAAGGCGAAGGCCTGATGATGGGTGTGAAAGACTTAGCCGTTTCTTCCGGTTCGGCCTGTACTTCGGCCTCTTTGGAACCATGCTTACGTATTAAAAGCTTTAGGTTTAAGCGATGACCTGGCACATTCTTCCTTGCGTTTCGGTTTAAGCCGCTTTACCACCGAAGAAGAAGATAGATTACGCCATTAGCCACGTAACAGAAGCAGTTAACCAAACTCGCGAAATGTCGCCGCTGTGGGAGATGTTCAAAGAAGGCATCGACCTGAACTCATTGAGTGGGCAGAACACTAATATTTAAATTAGAAATTATGAATTAGAAATTAGAAATGGATTATTAACTAACTATTCTGGTATTAATGATTACTTAATCATTCTAAATTATAATTCGTAATTCTAAGTAATTCATAATTTTTAATTTGTAATTCATAATTAAATAGATATGGCTTATTCAGATAAAGTAATTGACCATTACAGCAACCCGCGCAACGTAGGTACGCTGGATAAATCCAAAGCCAAGTGTTGGTACCGGTTTAGTTGGTGCCCCTGAGTGCGGCGACGTTATGCGTCTGCAAATTGAAGTAGACGAAAACCAGGTCATTACCGATGCTAAATTCAAAACCTTTGGTTGCGGTTCTGCTATTGCTTCTTCTTCTTTGGCTACCGAATGGCTAAAAGGTAAAAGCGTTGATGAAGCTTTGGCTATCGACAACATGGAAATTGTGGAAGAATTGGCTTTACCGCCGGTTAAAATTCACTGCTCGGTATTAGCCGAAGATGCAATTAAATCTGCTATCAACGATTACCGGGTAAAGAACGGTATGGAGCCGTTGGAAATGCCGAAATCGCACCACTAAGAAAAATCGTCATACTGAACGTGAGTGAAGGATCTTGTTGGCTGCTAGTAGGAAGCTTTCTACTGGGAGCCGACAAGTTCCTTCGCTATCGCTCAGTATGACAGAAATTTGAATTTCCCAATCACCTAAAACTTACCGTTATGGAAGTTACCACCGACGTTCGGGCGGAAATTGTGCGCCTGCAGGACCAGATAATGCAATATCTGGGTATGAACAGCTCAACCTTACTGTTTGAATACCGCGAACAGGAAAGAGGCACCCGCCTGGATCTGATCACCGTAAATCCACGCCACAGCCAGTCGTTCCTTTTTCATTCTGAAACCGGAATTGATAAACTGGACGCCCTGCGCAAGATCTGGGATTATGTGCAGAATTACCGCGATAAGGAAAGCAGCTTTACTATCCAGTGGATCGCGCGCGGCGAAAAGGAGCTTAATACTTCCTATTTCCGGGCTGCCAACGTTTACAGTGCTTTAGATAAATTGTACTACGGCCGGGATATTGCTACCATTACCGTTTTCAGCGTGGTGCTGAACCCGACCTCTTAGTTTTTAGTTTCTTATTTAAGATGTTTCAATCAGATCTTTTTAAACTCCGGGTAGCCGTACTGGCTTCCGTAATCAGTACCGTTCTGCCCTGCGTAAGGAATTAAAAAGTTGTGTTGATTGTTTTTCTAACAACCAACAACGAACAACCAACAACTAAAATTATGATAACCGTTTCCGATAAAGCTAAAGAAAAAGTTGAAAAGCTAAAAAAGGACGCTAACCTGGACGACTCTTTCCGGTTGCGTGCTTCGGTAGCCGGCGGCGGCTGTTCAGGCCTCTCCTACCAACTCGATTTCGACGATGAAACCCGGCCGATGGACCAGGAATTTGAAGATAAAGGCGTAAAAGTAGTCGTGGACATGAAAAGCTTCCTGTACCTGGCCGGTACTGAACTAGATTTCTCCGACGGCCTGAATGGCAAAGGCTTCTACTTCAACAACCCTAATGCTTCCCGCACCTGTGGCTGCGGAGATAGTTTCTCCGTTTAATATAAATTTCCATAAATAAATAAGGCTTCCTTTAAACAGGAAGCCTTTTTCTTTTAATTGCACCAGATAAAATAAAATAAGCGCCTGGATCAAATTGATCTGGACCTATTTTAAGAAAACACTTTAAAAGAAAAGGCTTACTGTTTTAAACAATAAGCCTATTTAAATTAAAATTTGTAGAATTTTCGTGTGAGTGCTCAAGAAATCCAAAGGCCTTAAGCCTCTTTTTTATCTGGCAATTCAAATACGAAAATCAAAGCTGCAGTTATTCCGAAAATACAAGATGCGACTATCATAGGTTTGTTTTTTAAATTTAGATTAAGTGTTTGAGGTTTTTTACGCGCTCACAAAACTTTGGCTGGCTAAAAAGGGTTCCGGAAGATTAGCTATAAAAATCTTAATACTAAAAACTTTATACTTTTCAATATTCCCGCTCCCGTATCCAGTTTCAGGCTATTATTTATTAGCGATTTATAAATAAGTTAAAAAGGTATACTTTCCGGGAGGGAAAATAGAAACCCTGAAAAGCCAGCCTTATCAAGGTGGCTATTCAGGGTTGAAATAACGAAGGATCAGGAGCCTTTTATAAACCGGATGGCAGGTTGCTTTTGGTCTGCTTTTAGGAAGTAAGTCCCGGCCGGCAGTGCTGAAAGATCAATCTGAGTTTCCGAAATGGTTCCTTTTATTTGTTGGGTAAGCACAACCTGGCCTAACATATTCAGAACCTGAATGGAATTGGGTTCCTGTTGTCCGGAAAAAGTAACGGTAACTTTATTTTGAGCCGGGTTCGGATACAGATTAATCCGGGTTTCGGCTTTAAGGTTGCTTACCATTACCAATTTGGAATAAGTTTTGGTACCATCAAAATCAACCTGCACAAGCCGGTAAAAGGTCTCCCCTGCCAATGGGTTTTTATCCTGAAAAGCATACCGTTTTAACTGGCTGCTGGTGCCCTGGCCTGTTACCGTTCCTATTTTTTCAAAAGTTTTGCCGTTGCCGCTTCTTTCAATTTCAAAGCGTTCGTTATTCAGTTCAGAAGCGGTAGTCCAGCTTAAAACCACGGCAGAACCGTTATTACCGGCAGAAAATTGTGTCAGGTTAACCGGTAGCGTATTCTGGGCTGCTACCGAACCAAAGGTAAATGGACTAAAAGTAGCCTGAAAATTAGCGGTTGCTATAAAAGAAAAGTTTTCGGTGGCATTAACAGCCGAACGGCCTTCATTTACCCAACCATTACCAACTTTGAAGTGCGCGATACGCAGATCCTGCGGGTTTGGCACAATAGTACTGCGGGCTGGGTCGTAGCTTAAGGTTACTTTTACATCTGAAGTGCCAGTTAACCGCGCCAGATCCCAGTATTCGGTATCTGAGATCAGCTTAAGCGAATCGGCTTTATTCATACCAAAAAGATGGGTTGGGTTGGTCTGGAAATATTCTGCAACGTATTGGTCGGTAGTATTTAATGGGGCAGAAATGGCAATAGGAGCATAAAAACCATTCTTACCGGTAGGGAAAGTAAAAGCCTCATCGCCGGTCTTTATTACCTTTCCGGCAACGTAACTGGCATTGGAAGCACCGGTTACAGTGGCATTATCCTCCAACATCAGGTTGGCGCCGGCAGCAGCAGTCAACAAGCCGTTGGTAAATTGCAGGTTTCCGCGCACTCTTAAAGATAACTGCAGCTCTACTCCTGCCGGGTTGTTCAGTTCCAGGTTAGCGTACTGCCCGAAATTTATGTTGCCGGAGATCTGCTGGTTGCTGGTGCCGTTAAAAGTTATCAAAGAAGTATTCGTTACAGCCGCCGGGTTGAAGTTAAGCGTAGCCCCCGGGGCAACAATTAAATTGCCTTTAATGTGCATTGGCAAGGCCGTAGCGCCGCTGGCCAGCGTAACGTTCATGGTGCCGCTGCTAATTGTAAAATGATCTATGCGGGTAGTTGTGGCAGCGCTGGTACCAAAGATAATGGCCAGGTTGTTGGCTACGTTAAGCTCGAAGTTGGCGTAGATCCGGCCGTCGAATTTTGGAGCGGTGCCGGTTTGTTCGTGTTTGTATAAGCTGCCGGTTTCAAAAATAACTTTGGAATTTGGGCTGGCCAAACCGAACGGGCTGGCGCCATCGCGGGAAATATAGGTGGCATTGCTTTTAAAGATAACCGTGTTGGCAGCACCGTTGTTGCCAAACGGCTCCCCCGACAGGTTGCGGGCCAGAAACTGGCTTCCGCTCTCAAATATCAGCGCCTGGGCATCGGCCACCAGGAAACGGTGCGCCCGGCCTAAATTCATAACCGTATTCTGCACACTTACCGATCCGGCAACGCGGCCCGTAACGCCGGTTTTCAGGCTTATTTCCAGGGCGTCGTTACTGTCAATTATCAGGGCGGAGCCATTTTCCAACATCAGATCATCATGTTGGCCACCGGCAAGCAGCAGCGTTTGGGTAGCGCCGGTTTTGGCTCTTAGGTTCAGGGTTGTATTGTTGGTTATTAATAATTGGCCTATCTCCTGAGAAGTAACATTGATCAGGGAAAGGTTGGTCCCGGTATTGAACGATAAAATATCGGTAGCGCGGCCGCAGATACGTTTAGGGCTCCAGTTAGCCGGCTCCATGAAATCAGTAGAAACAGCTCCGGTCCAGGAATATGGCTGCGCCGAAAGCGCGGCGGCAGTTGGCAGGTAAAGGTTATCGAAAAAGGCGGTTACGCCAACGGTTCCGTGATTATAGGCAGCGCCGGTAAAATTCAGGTTTGTGCCGGTGAAGGTTTGATCGGCGAAGGTTATGGTTGGGGCGGTAACGGTGGCCGGGTCGGCAAAAGCGCCGTTATCGTTGCGTACCTGCAGGCCCCACGACCTGGTGCAGGGCTCAAAGCTTACTTTCACGCTGTAATAAGCGGTTTCAATAGCCTCTGCCGAAGAAATCAGCGTAGTGATATTGGAGTTTGCGGTAAGGCCGTTTTTAAAACGCACCAGTTTTACCGGGTCCGGGGAGTTGGCATTCCCGATGATAACGGCGTAACCGCTGGCATCAGGATCGTTAAAATTGGCTTTGGTAGCTCCCAGTACATAGGCAATGCCGTAAGTGGTAGTCCCGAATCCGGAAGTTCCGGAACGGCTCTGCCGGAAATTAAATGCCCAGGTTAATTCAGTTGCTGCGTGGTTGAATACGGTGGCATACAGGTTAGAGGCATCGAAAGAAACCTGCTCCAGGCCGGAAGAACCAACGGCTGCGTTATTCTGGCTGCCTATTACCAGCATATTGTTTTCAATCCGAACCCGGTGATCGTTCGAACCGGCAGTTTCGGTTTCTAGCCAGGCCTGGGGGTTGCCGGCGGGTGCCCCAATTACCAGGCTGTTGGTCCGGTTAAAATCTTCGAATTTAAAACTTGGGCTCTGGGCCGAAACCTTTCCGGAAACCCCGGCCAGAACGGCTACAACTACCAATTTGCTCCAAAATGTTTTAAATGAATTCTGCTGCATACCTGTTTGAATTTTAAAACTTAGCTCCAAATGTTTTCAGCGTGTTTTAAGTTCCAACAGATAACGTATTTTCATTTCTAACCATAAAAAAACCGCCCGGCAGGTAGCCTGCGGGCGGTTTGGGTTTTTGAATCAAAATGAATACCGTTTTTTAACGATCCAGTTTTATAAATTTATGCACTGATTGGTTTGTGCCGCTGGTTACGCGCAACTGGTAGGTTCCGGCCGGAAGCGTTTTGATTTCCATTTCAACCAAAGCGGTCTGGTTTACCTGGCGGCTCAATACCTCCTGGCCTAATACGTTAAATACCCGCAGGGTAGCCTCTCCGGTTTCCGGTAAGCGAACGTTCAATTTTTCGCGGGTTGGGTTCGGGAAAAGGGTAATTTCGGCAGTTTTAGCAATGGTTACTTTAACAATGGCGGAATAGGTGAACGTGCCATCCAGATCGATCTGCTTTAAGCGGTAATAAGTTGTTAGGCCGCTAAGCGGGTTCTTATCCGTGAAAGCGTACCGGTGAGTTGCCTGGCTGTTGCCCTGGGCTTTTTCGGAGCCGATGGTTTCGAAAGTGATTGCATTGCTGCTGCGCTGGATCTCAAAGCGGTCGGCGTTCTTTTCTGAAGCGGTGGCCCAGTTTAACTGAACCGCTTTATCGGTGGTTTTAGCTGTGAAGCTTAGAAGTTCTACCGGAAGCGGGGTTTGCGTAATTGCTCCAAAAGTCTGTAGGTTATCTACCTGGCCGGTACCAGCTGTACCGGTAGCTCCATAAGCATAGATCCGGAATTCTACAGGAGTAGTTACATTGCTGAAGGACGTTCCCAAAGGAATAATTATATCGGAAGAGCTGAGAAGGACCGATAGATCAACAACTATTATGAAATCAGCGAAATTATCTAAACTTGACCGGATCTCCCAGGTTTTCGGCCCAGTACTTGATCTGGTCAGGTCTAATTCAAGCTTTGTGGCGCTAAATCTGAAATCTGCATTAGGCGTAATTTTAAAACTGAAATAGTCATTCAGATCTAAAGTAAGGTTCTCGCTAAAGTTATTCGCACTGAATCTATTAGCATTGTTTGAAGGATTCAGGCCGGTACCACGGCTCATATCATCGGCAACGCCGTTGGCAGGCTGGGCATCGGCCGGGAAAGTAACTTCATTTCCAACGGCCCCATTGAATGAATAGGTTACCAAAGCGCCGGGTTCTGTGGTAGCATCTGCCGAAGCAAAGTTTGCGGTTAAATATTGTCCCGGAGCGCAGGTATATTCAAAAACCCCGAAATAATAGGTGGTATTGCCGGAAAGGCCGGTTACCGTGGTTGAAGAACCTGTACCTCTGTAGGCAACAAACCCGGCTCCTACCGAAGCATTAAAAGCATAGGTGGTGCCATTAACCGGGTAATCAGCCGGAGTTAGCGGCGATCCGGCTTTGGCAATTATGATCCGGCCGGAACCGTTCCCACTGATCCAGTTTAAGCTGATCTTGTCGTCTTTAACCAGCGACGTAGTAAGAGCGGTAGCTTCCGTTGTTGGGCCGGGGCAAATAGCAGTAGACTGGCTTGCTGTTACCAGCACGTCAGTTTTATAATTTTCCGGATTACAGCTGTATTCAAAAACGGCAAAATGATAGTTGGTGCTGTGCGTAAGGCCCGTTACCGTAACCGAATTTTCGGAGCCATTATAAACCACGAAACCATTTCCTAAGGCTGTTCCGGTAGTTCCAAAAGGGTTGCCTGCAGTATAGGTTATGCCGTCGACAGGGGTTTCGGAGGCAGAAACGGCATTATTCTCAACCGCTACCACAATCCGGTTATGGCCGTTGCCATTGGTCCAGCTCAGGTCCAGGGAGTTTTGCTGAACGTTCGAAAACTGGATATTGATGGCGGCAACAACCGGTTCGGAACAGCCTAAGGTATTGAAGGAACCGGTTAAAAAACCAACGGTCTTATAATTTTCGGGGGCGCAGCTATATTCTACAATTGCGTAATAGTAAGTTCTAGCAGAAACCAGATCGGTAACATTTACCGAAGCGGCATTTCCATTCAGCACCACAAAACCACTACCCAGGGCAGCGGCAGCCGTACCAAATGCAGCATCCGCTTCATAATAATTGCCATCTACCGGAAGTTCGGCAGCAGTTATAGGATTCTGGCTAAGAATTACCATTCTTTTTGTGCCCGAACCGATGGTCCAGTTAAGCTGGGCGGAGGTTTGGGTTGGGGTAGCGGAAAAATTAGTAGCATCCGTCAATGGTTCATTACATGGATTGATCTCACAACCTAATACTTCGATATCGTCGATGTTCCAAAACTCATTACTATCGTTATTTCTTGCATCTATTTTTAATGCAACAGATGTAGCATTATCTGGGATGGTAATTTCTAAAGTTGCATAAGCAGAATTATTATTACCTCCAGCAGCCGTTGTGAAAGTTGCCGGAACGCCAGCACTAGTAGTTGCTACCAAAGTTGCTCCGTATCCATATCGAATATTAGTATTACCATTAATGGTAATATCTGCATCTGTTGGAAACGTAGTACCATTTAAAGCAACAAAGGCTTTTACATAATCTGTACCATCCGCACCATTCCCTGAGGTTGCAGAAGTTGAGGAAAGACGGATTTTGATTTTCTTTCCGGTGAAATTAGATACATCTACTGAATTTAATTCTAAAGTATTTGTCTCACCACTGGTTTGCCAAGAATGGGTTCCTAATAAAATACGCTGATTTGCTGGAAAATCACCAGAACCAGTGGTAGTTGAAATTGCCCCAGCGGTTGTAGAAGCTATTGGCCAGTTATTGTTGGGTTCAAAACCCTGGAAGTAAGCACTTATTGGCACGCATGGAGCAGCTAAAGTTGTAAAGCTAAGCGGATTATCGGTGGCGGTATTTACATTGAACATCGTGGCAGTACCAGTACCATTATATTCATAAACCCGGAGCCAGTAGGTGGCTATGGGGTTTAGGCCGGTAACCGTTACTGAATTTCCGGTGCCGTTAAATACTACTTGCTGGCCGGTATTAGAAAAAACGGTGGTAGCAGCAGGGTCTGTGCCGTTGGCCGGATCTACAAAAGAGTTGGTGGTATTCATTAAAACAATTCGCCGGCTACCATTTCCATTTGTCCAGCTGGCCGTAACCGAATTATTAGTTGGACTGAAAATTAACAAAGAAGCCTGATCCGTAGGAGCTGTTATTGGAGTAGAACTAGCTTGAAATGTTATTGAAAAATTATCTATAGCATATAACCCATCGCTTCCTGAGGCATCAGAATCTGACCACCTAATCCAGATGTCACTTCCATTCGCTAAACTTAAGTTTATAATGCTTCCAGAAATTGGAGTTTGATTTGCGGCTAAATTCCCATTAACAGCAGCAGCAGTAGTAGTAGTTAGTAATTTTTCAACTAAATCCATACTGGATAATGCCACCCAGTTTGCACCACCATCATTAATTCCGGAAGCGTTCAAGCTATATTCAAAAATTGTTCTTTCTGTTGTGGTTGCCAAAGTTCCAGATCTCCATTGTTCCATAACTCCTGAAAGATCAATTGTCGAAACAGTTGATCCAGTATTATTCCTAAAACCGACCCCAAATCTTGGTATTACTGTACCAGAGGCTAGGGAACCAAATGCTCGCTCACCATCATTTAATGTGCCAATATTATAAACACCCCCACTATTTGCGCCCCCATCAGTTACTGATAAAGGTAAATTACTATTTGTAGGTATAGTAGTTGAGGAACCCGCGTATTTTACAGCTGACCAACCAGTAGGAAATGTAGTACCATTAGATCCCATTCCGTCAAAAACCTCTGAATAGGGATTTGTATTTGAAATAATTATTTGCCCCCAACTCACTAACGGCAACAAGAACATTACCAATCCCACCAGGAAGACGCTAGGTTTTAAGCGGGAAAAACTCAATCGTAAAAAGTGTTTCATAAAATAATTAACAGGTACTTAAAAATTATCGGTTAATAGGCTTAAAGGAACGCACAACTTGCTTTTCGTGGGGCTCAAGCACGAAATAACCTACAAATATACCCACTTTTTCCCGGCCGAATTTGGCTAAACCATTAATTAATTGTTAAATCCAATTTCGTAGTTCTGCCTGAAAATGAACCTGTTAAAAATTTTATATAGTAGAAACCTAATGTTTTGAGCACTATTTTTCGGTAAATCTGGCTGTTTATCTGGGCCTAAAGCGTTAAGTGGCCCTTCCAGCCGGGGCTTGTTGGCCGGCCCCAGGCATTCAGGCTTGATTCCGGAGCCCCCTTCACTGCTTGCAGGTTTTCTTATAAATTAAATAACCTTTAAAAATTATAATATACTTCTGCCTTACAATGACAAACGGCGGCCGTTTCCTCCCCGCTCTAACCGGATTTAGCAACAGTTCAGGCTCCGGGTCTGGTAAACGAAAAGAGGCCGCTGTAAACAGCGGCCTCTCCAATCGGAAGGTTTCAGAACCTGGTAAAAATTATTTGTCCAATTTAACAAAACGGGTTACGGCCGTTTCCTGGCTACCATCGGTTAGCAACTGGTAAGTGCCGGCCGGCAAAAAGTTAATGTCCAGGGTAGCAGTTTGCTGACCACTCAGGTTCTGGCGGAAAATTTCCTGACCCAGCACGTTCAGGATCCGCACCTGTGAAATAGCATCCCGGGAGTTCAGTTTTAACTGGCCTGAAGTTGGATTCGGGTAAACGGTCAGGCTGTTTCTGCTTTCCTTTACGGTTACTTTTATTACCTGCGAATATTCAAACGCTCCGTTCAGATCAACCTGCTTTAAACGGTAGTAATGCAGGCCCGCCGGTAAATTCTTATCCAGCAACGAATAGGAGTTCGCCGAAGAAGTGGTGCCGTTTCCGGATACTTTGCCAACGGTTTCAAAAGTTTTGCCATTGCGGCTGCGCTCCACCAGGAAATAGTCGTTGTTTTTTTCCGAAGCAGTGGTCCAGTCCAGCACAACGTTGGTTTCCAGGGCGCGGGCATAGAACTTAACCAATTCTACCGGCAGCGGATTGGTGCCGCCAATTTTGTTGGCCAGAATAAACGTGCCCAAAGAATTAAAGAATTCCGTAGACTGAATATAGCCGATGCCATTCGCTGAACCGCCGTCGTTTACGCCGTCGGTACCTTTCAAATCCATCCAGGAGCTTCCCTCCGATTTTGCGATCGTCAGGTTAACCCGGTCGGTTACGTAATCGTTGGCGCCGTAATTCATTTTAATGAAAGCTTCCTGAAGGGTTGCACCGGCGCTTTTAGAAATGTTGAAGTACCGCATGCCGGAAACTTTCTCCAGAGTATTGCCCAGGGTTAACCCGGAGTGAACGCCCTCTACCTGCTCTACAGTGTAAATAGTTGGGGTGCCATCGCTTTGCGAAATGTTCAGTTCAATAGTCCGGAAATTACCGTTCTTCCCTACCGGGAATTGCAATTCGCCGTAGCCGCTGGCCAGGGTAACCCCTAAAGGGCCATCCACAAATTTGGCAGCGGAAGCACCGGAAATAGAACCGGCCGCGGCCAATATCAGGCGGTTGGCCTGGGTGGTTTTCAGTACGCCGGCAGTTAACACCACGTTGCTGGCCGTAACCGCCTGCGACAGCGTTACGCCGGACAAATTATTTACCTGCAAAACATTAAGGCTGGCCGGCAAACCATTGCCGGTTACCTGGGCGGCCGTGCCGTTGTACATGTAGGCGGCAGCCGGGCTGTAAGTTTTAAGGCCGCTTACCTGGATATTACCGGTAGCGCTGCCCGTACCGCTGATGCCGGCCGGCGAACCGATCTGCATGGTGGCTCCGGCATCCAGCATAAATTCGCCGGCTCCGGAAATGGTGCGGGTATTGGTAACAAGCGTGCCATTTACCAGCATATCAGTGCCGGTGCCATCGGCCAGGTTCAGATCGGCATTCAGAATTAAAGTACCGCCGGCCGCAATTACGAGCTGGTCGGCGGCGGTAGCGGAACTCAGGGTAACACTATGAGCACTCTGAATGGTGGTTACGCCGGCCGTGGCATCCGGCACATCGGCGGCAATAATATCTTCCCAGAGCCCGGAAGTGGTATTGAAACGTTCCCACGTGCCGGCGCTATGCCAGGTGCCGGAAGCTTTGGTCCGGTAAGCATAGCCGTTGGTGGCGGCCAGGGCCTGCCCCTGACTCATTCCCAAAAACAAGGTACCTGCTACAGATACCTTTAAAATGGTTGCAAAAAAATCGGAAGGTAGTTTTAGTTTCATAGAGCTTATAATTATAAATTACTAATATTATTGAACTTGGTATTAGCTTATCCTCATTTCCGGTTGCTTACTATATTACAAGTTTGGCAACCGTTATGCAATTTATAAGTTCAGGGGGTTAATTGTGTTTTACAAAGTCTGATAGGCCCTGAACTATTTAACTAAGTTATCAGATGTAAAAATACAAATCAAAAGCTTATTTAATTGATCAAACATTATATTGTAAAAGTTATAAACATAAACATGTTTACGCCGTTATTTACCGGTTTTCATGAAATATAATTAAAATAATAGCCCGGCATAAAAAAAAGCAAACCGTTTCTGGCTTGCTTTTTAAAAGTAAACCCCTGGCTAAAGCCAGGGGCAATTCAATTCTGGAAAATCATTTGCCGGACACCGTTTTTGTTTAACCAGGCAAACAGTTAAAATTTGGTTTAGTCTCCTCTCCCCTTTGGTCAGAATAACATCTTTAAAGGAAATTGAGAAGCATTCAGAAATCAATAGGCGCGGCCTTCGTTCTTTTCCATGAAGTTTATGAAGGCCCGGTTTACTACCCGGGTGCCGCCCGGGGTTGGGTAATTGCCGGCAAAATACCAGTCGCCGTTGTGGTTCGGGCAAGCCAGGTGGAGGTTTTCAATGGTCTGGTAAATAACTTCTACTTCGGCCTTCACATCCGGAGCTTTTACGATCCTGGCGATCTGCCGGGAGAGCTCATCTGCCGAAAATGGCGCATAGAGCCTTTTCACGAAATTCTCCTCCAGGAATTTTTCGGTACCTTCGGCCGCTTTACAGGCTTTCGTAGGTTTCCTGCAGTAAATTGCTCTGGCCTGAGCTTTCCAGCAGCTCCAGCATGGCCCGGAAAGCCACAAACTCTTTTAAGCGCGACATATCAATGCCGTAGCAATCAGGGTACCGGATCTGCGGCGCGCAGGAAACCACAATTATCTTTTTGGGCTCCAGCTTATCCAGCATCCGGATAATGCTTTTCTCTAAGGTAGTTCCCCGCACAATCGAATCGTCTATAACCACAACCGTATCGATGCCTTTTTTAATTACTTCGTAGGTAGTGTCGTACACGTGGGCTACCAGGTCTTCGCGGTTGTTGTTGTCGGTAATAAAGGTGCGCAGCTTTACGTCTTTAATCACCAGCTTTTCTACCCGCGGCCGGAAAGCCAAGATCTCATCGAGCTGCTCCGGGGTAATGGTTTTGTCGTGGCTGGAATTAATGCGGTGCTCTCTTAAGTATTGCTCCATTCCTTTAATCATTCCCAGGAAAGAAGTTTCAGCGGTATTCGGAATGTAGGAGAACACCGTGTTAGGCAGGTCATAATCGATGGCTTCCAGGATCTGCTTGCACAGCAGGCGGCCCATATTCTTCCGTTCGGTGTAAATTTCCGGGTCGTTGCCGCGGGAAAAATAGATGCGCTCAAAACTGCAGGAATGCTTTTCGCGCGGCGGAATAATTTCAAGCTCCTGCGCTTCGCCCTTTTTATTTACAATTAATGCGCAGCCCGGCGTAATTTCTTTTATCTGGTTATATTCAATGCCAAAAGCAGTTTTAATGGCCGGTTTTTCCGAAGCCACTACAACCACTTCATCGTCCATATAATAATAGGCCGGCCGGATGCCGCTTGGGTCGCGCACCACAAAGCTGGCGCCGTAACCGGTAAGGCCTGCCATGGCATAACCCCCATCGAAATCTTTACAGGCCCGCCTCAATACCCGCTGCAGATCCAGGTTGTCTTCTATCAGGTGCGAAATTTCGGTGTTGGTGTCGGTCTGTTTTTTATAATTATCGAAAAGCACCTGGTTTTCTTCATCCAGGAAGTGCCCTATCTTTTCCAGCACGGTAATGGTATCTACTTTGTGCGTTGGGTGCTGCCCAATTTCCACCAGTTTCTGGAAGAGTTCTTCCACGTTGGTCATGTTGAAATTTCCGGCAACGGCCAGGCTGCGGCTCCGCCAGTTATTTTCGCGCACCATCGGGTGACAGTTATCGATGCGGTTTTCGCCGTGGGTACCATAACGCAAATGGCCCAGGTAAACATCGCCTAAAAAGGGCATGTTTTGCCGGAGCAATTCCAAATCATTTATTTTATCGGGATTTTTCTTTTTAAGCTTGCTGTAGCGCTCCCCTATTTTCCCGAAAATATCGTTTATTGCCTGGGTCTTAACCGAGCGTTCGCGGCTTATGTATTCGGTAGCCGGGAGCCACTTCAATTTTAATGTGGCAATTCCGGCACCGTCCTGGCCCGCGGTTATGCTGTTTTTCCATAAGGAGATACAGCTTGTTAATGGCGTACATGGCGGGTTGCCGTATTTCTCAGCGTAATACGAGAGCGGTTTCCGCAACCGGATCAGGGCTATTCCGCATTCGTGTTTTATTGCGTCACTCATTTATTTTGGTTGTTCGTTGCTGGTTGTTGGTTTTACCCCACCTAAATCCTCCCCTGATTCAGGGGATGACTTTTACTAGGCTTTTTATAGTGTTTGACTTTTTAAGCCCAAAAGGCTACCGTATTTCTTGCGTTATTTTAACCTTTCCGGCTTTTAATTTCTAATAATAAAACCCTGGATGAAGCTTAAAAGTGCATCGGCCCGGAAGAAAAAATAAACTACCGGAAGCAGCAGCAAAGTTACCAAGAGTTTTGGCGCTAAACCAATTTTACCGGCCGGCGCAGGTTCTGTTTTCCGGAAGAACATATAAAACGGTAGTTTTAAATAATAAAAAAGTGCCACCGCGGTAAAAAGTAAACCCGAAAGCAGTAAGATCAGGAACCAGGTCTGGTTTGTAGCGGCATAACTTTCCCAGAGGCCGGTAAACAAAAATAGCTTGGCGGTAAACCCGGCCGTTGGCGGCAGGCCCGTTAAAGAAATAACCAGAATGGTAGCCGCTATTCCTAATAATGGAAATTCTCTGCCCAGCCCGCTAAGGCTTTTTAAGTTATTAGAGCCAGTTTTTTCTTCAGCTAACTGAATTACCAGGAATATCCCGAAATTATTGAAAAGCAGCACGCTCAGATAGAAAAGAATTGCAGCGGACCGGCTTTCAGCCGGAAGTAAAATAGCTGCCAACAGCAGGCCGGCGTGGGCAACAGAAGAATAAGCCAGCAGGCGTTTAAGGTTGGTTTGCCAAAGGGCGGTAAAATTTCCGGCCAGCATGGTTAAAAACGAAAATCCGGCCAGGATCAGGAACAGGTTTTGAAAATGGGGAGCCAGGTCTGGTTTATCCAATACATTCACAAACCGCATTAAAACAATAAGAATAGCAGCTTTGGGCGCCGTAGAAAAAAAGGCTACTACCGGCGTGGGAGCTCCTTCATACACATCCGGAGCCCAGAACTGAAAAGGGAAAGCAGCCAGTTTGAACAGGAACCCTCCCAGGGTAAGGGCTAAAGCTATGGTTAAGATCGGCTTCGGCACCAGGCTTAATTTCTGCCAGAAACTTACTTCCGTAAACTGCAGCGATTGGGTAAAACCATAAAGGAACGACATGCCGTAGAGCATAATTCCGGCTGCCACAGCCCCGAAGAGCAGGTATTTCAGGGCAGCTTCAGCGGCCGGTTTTTCTTCGCGCAACCGCAGGGTCAGGAAATAAGAAGCAATAGAAACGGTTTCGATGGCTAAAAACAAAAACAGCAGGTTAACCGCTTTGGCCATAAAACTTAACCCCAGAACCAATAAAACGATAAAGGCAAAATATTCGCTCCGCCCGCTTTTAGTTTTCAGCGGTGCGTAAAAACCGGAAAGCAACACGGTTAAAATACCGGCCGTTCCGAATAGCAGCAAGCCGTAAGCGGCCAGGCCATCGGACAACAACATGTTTCCAAAGCGTTCAGGCCCGGCATTTTCAGAAGCATAAAGCTGGTAAACCATAACGCCGGCCATACCGAAACTGGTCAGCCAGGGCAGGATCCGGCTTATTAGATTTCCCCGGAATAAACCTAAGATCACCAGCAACAGAAAAAGGGCGGCCAACAAACCTTCCGGCGCCAGCACTCCCACCGTTTCCCGGATCTGCTCCAGTTTTAATAAAAGGGAATTGGTCAGGTCTGAGGGAAATCGCATTTATGGCAATTGGTTTAAGATTTCCGGTAAGGCACTTTTTCCTTCCTCCAGGATAGCATTTACAAAACCTACCGCCGCCGGACTTACTTTATCGAGCAATAGATGCGGGAAAATACCAAAAGCTAAAATTAGCATAGCCAACGGAACCAGCATTACATATTCTCTGGCGGTCAGGTCGGTTGGGGCGGCTTCGGTTCTCAGGTCGGGCTGGATCCAGAATTTACCGAAAAACATGCGCTGCAAGGCCCATAAATAATAAGCGGCTCCCAAAAGAATTCCGAAGGCAGCTAAAACAGCAAACCAGCGGCTCAGCAAACCATTGGCGGATGCCGAAGTAAAGGCACCCAACAGCACCAGCAATTCGGCAATAAACCCTGACAAACCCGGTAAACCCAGCGATGCAAAAAAAGCGACCACCACCAGAAAGGTATAGCCCGGCATGGTTGCCGCCAGCCCCCGGAAGCTGGAGATCTGCCGGTTATGGTAGCGGTCGTAAAGCACGCCTACTACCAGGAAAAGCATGGCGGAAATTAGGCCGTGGCTGAAAAGCTGGTAAATGGCGCCGTTCATGCCTTCTACCGTTAACGAAGCCAAACCCAGCAATACAAAACCCATGTGCGACACCGAAGAATAAGCGATCAGTTTTTTCAGGTCGCTCATGGCCAAGGCACAAAAGGCGCCATATAAAATGGAAAGCACGCCCAACCCGGCAATGAAAGAACTAAAATAAACAGCAGCCTCCGGTAAAACCGGGAAAGCGATCCGCATCAAACCGTAAGCCCCGACTTTTAATAAGATAGCCGCCAGCAGCACCGAAATTGGCGTAGGTGCTTCCACGTGGGCATCGGGCAGCCAGGTGTGCACCGGTACCACCGGGATCTTAATGGCAAAACCGACAAACAAAACCAGAAAAGCCATGAGCCTTACCGGGTAGCCCCACAGGGTTTTATCCGAAAGCAGATGCAGCATGCTGCCGGGAATAAAGTTGGCATTATTGGTCATGGCCGGAATGCTGAAGGTGTGCACCAGGCTTTCAGCAGGGATTTTACCGCTTTGCAGGAGAAATTGGAGCCCGGTTGGACTGGAAACCTCCAAACCGGCCCGCATTAAAGTAGCTTCCGGATCGATAACGGAGGTATATAATCCGATCATGACCACCAGAATCAGCAAAGACCCGATTAGAGTATAAATAAAGAATTTGATAGCTGCATATTCCCGTTTCGGTCCGCCCCAGATGCCGATTAGGAAATACATGGGCAGGAGCATAAACTCAAAGAACAGGTAAAACAGGAACATATCCAGGGCCAAAAAGCAACCCATTACACTGGCCAGCAGCAAAAGATAGAGCGCAAAATAACCTTTCGGATTTTTGGTTTCCAGGTTCCAGGAAGAGATAATGCCAATTACCCCGATAATGCCGGTTAGAAGCACCATGGCAATGCTCAGACCGTCGGCACCCAGAAAATATTGTACCTGAAAATAACCAAGCCGGGAAAGCTGCAACCCAAACCAATCGGCTTTTTCTACGAATTGGTAACCGGTGGTTGCGGGCTGAAAGCTGAACCAGGCCACCAAACTCAAACCGAACGCTGCCAGGGTTGCCAGTAAAGCAATGGCTCTGATCACGGTTACGAACCGGGCAGGCATTGCCAGAATAAGCAAGGCAGCCAGCAGGGGAAGGAAAATCAATAAACTTAAAAGGTGATCCATTCAGCTAAAACAACACGCCGCAGCGCCTCCGGAAACGAAAGCCGAAATTACGAATGTAGTTTTAAAAACTGGTAATTTATTTTGAGCTGAAAAGCGCGTATTTATAACCTAGCTGTAAAGCGCTGTAACTGCCTTTGGAATAAATTTTCACATCAAAGGCTTCGGAAGTTCTGGCGGTTGGTGTGAGGTCCACATAGTTGAAATAGTCTGACCGGAATTGCCTGATCCGCCGCAGGCCTTCGTTATGCTGCAACGTTAGCGTAAAGTGGTGGTTCGGGGCAAAATGAAAATCGAGGCCGGTATGGATATTTAAAAGAATTCCGTTCCGGGAAAATTCTTCCGACAAATTCGCATCGAAGCTTTTGCCATAACTTTTATTTATATCGTTGTTGTAACCGCCATTTAAACCGATACCGGAACTGGTACCTTCATAATCTTCCGGAAATTTATACCGGGTAACCAAATAAGCTACTCCCCCGCCAAGCAGCCAGGAAAATTTTGAATTTTTAATCGGATCGCTGTAATAGGTGGCGCCTAACTGGTAATGGGCCGGGGCGTAACTAGTCATACTCCCGCCACTTCCCCCATACCTTGTTTTATACTTACTACTGGTAGTATCATAAACTACGGAAGCCTTGGTTTGCAGCCCCATTTCAAGCCCAGCCGCTTTAATTTGGGTGTGAATACCCAAATGTGGGTTAATCTTATATTCCAGACCCAGGGAAAAAGAAAACCCGGAATAGCGCGAATGCTGTAGCGAACGCTTGGGCAGGGGTTTATCGGAATAAAGCTTGTTATAATTTACTTTCCAGCCGTTAGAGGTGGTAATGAGAAATTCTTTCTGGGCAAAACCGGGGCCGGCAGCAAGTAAAAAAACCAAAATGAGGAAATATTTCATAAGACCTTTTAAATCGTTTCCAACCCAGATACCAACGCCAGAAATTCAACGAAAGGAATTGGCCAGCAATTGTTATGCTGGTTTGAAAAAGGAAAAGAATCTTGGTAAACAGCCGGTTATAAAAGGTAAAAGCTCCGGATTGGATTTTGAAATCGGAAATGAGCGACTGGTTTGTTAGAACACCAGAATAATAACCACTACCAGCACCAACCCAAGCATCGAATAAAGGTAATAGCTTTGCAATTCGCCGCCCTGAAGTTTTCTGCCAAGTTTGCCAAACCAACCGGAAATCCAGGCAATTAAATTCACGAAGCCATCAATAAAAACCCGGTCGAACCAACCGATCATTTTAGCCCCGATAACGGTACCCATTCCCAGGGCATGCAAACTACTATCAATCACTTTCCGGTCGATAAAGGCTACCGTTTGGGCCAGTTTTCGACTGGGTTTTATTACAGTAAAACGATATAGGTTATCCAGGTAAAACTGGTTGAAGGTAAACCGGGCTACCGGGTTAATCGGCTCCGACGCATAAGCGCTGGCAACCCTGCCAATTTTCAGTTCCAGATTTCGGTACCGGTACCAGGCAAAGGCAATTCCGGCCAAGGCCAACAGCGTTGATAAAATAGCGGTGTATAAATGGATCTGGTGATCCTGGGCTATTTCTTGGGGCAACATATTCTGCAGTTTCGGCATTAGTTTTCCGGTGCCGTATAACCAGCCGGTAGCGGCGTCTAACGGGTTGGTAACGTAGAAAGAAGCTAACGAAAAAAGGGCCAGCAAAACTACCGGAAACAGCAATAACGGCGAAGCTTCGTTCCGGACGGAATGCCGGAGTTGGGCTGGGGCCAGGTCAAGGCGTAATTTCCCCAGGAAAACGAAAAACAATTGCCGGGTCATGTAAAAGGAAGTCAGCAGCACGCTGAGAAATCCGATGTCGGGAATAAGGAAATAAAGCCGGTTGTTTTTACTTTCAGCCCAGGCCCACGCCCCGGAAAGTATAGCGTCTTTTGAGAGGAAACCTGAGAAAAATGGCAAGCCGACAATTCCGCCGAAAGCTAATAAATAGGCTATAAAAGTTACCGGCAAAACCTTCTGCAGACCGCCCATGTTCCGGATATCCTGCCGGTCTACTGTTTCATGATCCGACAATTGGTTCAGGCCCTGGTGCATGGCGTGGATCACGATTCCGGCAATCAAAAATAAAGCGGCTTTGAAAAACGCGTGGGTTACCAGATGGAATAACGATGCTTCCGGGTTGCCAGTTCCCATGCCCATAACCATAAAACCCAATTGCGAAATGGTTGAATAAGCCAGAATTCGTTTAATATCGTTTTGGAAAAGAGCCGCCAAACCGCCGCTTAAGGCTGTTAAAGCCCCAATAATAGCAATTACCAGCAAAGCATCCGGGGTAAAAAAAGCGTAGCAGCGGGCCAGCAGGTAAACGCCGGCGGCCACCATGGTAGCCGCGTGGATCAGCGCAGAAACCGGCGTAGGCCCTTGCATCGCATCGGGCAACCAAACCTGCAACGGGAACTGCGCCGATTTCCCAACGCATCCGCAAAAAAGGCCAATGCCGATCAGGGTTAACAAGGTTGTATTTTCAGAATTTAAAACTTCCGTCCCGGAGAAGCTTTGATTAAGGTCGGTCAGATCGAACGTGTGGAATAAAGCATACAAGCCAAATAAACCTAAAAGCAAACCAACGTCACCTAACCGGTTTATCAGGAAGGCTTTTAGACTGGCTTTAGCCGCAGCCTTTTTTTCGAACCAGAAACCAATGAGCAGATACGAAGCAAACCCTACCAGTTCCCAGCCCATGAAAAGCAGCAACAGGTTGTCGGCCAGGATAATGCTGATCATAGCCGCGGTGAATAACCCCAGGTAGGCAAAATAGCGGTTATAATGCCTATCGCCGTGCATGTATGCCACCGAAAATATCTGTACCAGCAGCGAAATGAAGGTTACCAGCACCAGCATGATGCCGGCCAGGCTATCCAGTAAAATTCCGGCGGAAAAATTAATAGCCTCATCACCTACGCCTAAGGAAAACCAGTTCCACCGGAAATGTTGGGAAGGGCCGGTCCAGGTATAACTCAAAATCCCTAAGGCTAAAAAGAAACTTACAGCTGCCAGTAGAATTGCTAACCAGTCGCCCTGGCGGGGAAGTTTTTTACCAAAAAAAAGCAGGATCAGGAAGGAGGCAAACGGCAACAGCAAAAGCCATAAACCCAGTTGGCCGGCTGCACTGTCGGATATTTGCGATATGGTAGCTGCGGTGTTCAGGTAATTGGTTGTTAGTTGTTAGTTGTTAGTTGTTGGTGAAAACACCAACAACGGCTTATCTTATTATTCATTGTCGGCTACTTTAGCTGACGGACTTTTTTGAGTTGAAACAATAGCGTTTTTTCGTGCTTTAAATTTATTTTCTGCTTCGGTCTATGCGCCACAGACCGAGGTGGTATTTTATGCAATACGATTATCCTCCCCCTAACCCCCTCCAAAGGGAAACTTATCAAATAACGTTATCTCAATTAAGCATTAATCATTATCTTACCCTTTCAGCGTGTTCAATTCATCCACATGGCTGGTTTTGAAAAGCTGGTACACTCTTAATACAATGGCTAAAGCAATGGCGGCTTCGGCGGCGGCTACCACCATCACAAAAAGAGCAAAAAGCTGACCTTGAGCAATTTCCGGGTCATAGCGACTGAAAGCGATCAGGTTCAGGTTGGCGGCATTGAAGATAAGTTCTACGCCCATTAATACTACAACTGCGTGGCGTTTGGTAAAAACGGCCAGCAACCCCAGGCAAAATAAAATAGCCCCGAGGCTTAAAATATGTTCTAACGGTATCTGGTTCATCGGGTACGGGAGCCTGCGCTCAGGTAAGCAGCTCCTATCAAAGAAGCCAGTAAAATAAGGGAAGCAACTTCGAAAGGCAGGGCAAAAGTAGTTATAAACTCAATGCCAAGCCGGTAAATAGTAGTCTTATGGGTTAAAATGGCTGGGTTGGTCTGGGCCAGACCTGGCAACCTGCTAAGGTCAGAACTGAAGATCAGGAATAATATACCAGCCAATACGGAAGTTACCAATAAACCACTCTTTATTTTATTTCGGGAGGGAGACGTATTGGTTTCGCCGGTTGGCCGCAGGCTCAGCATTATTCCGAAGATAATAAGTACCAGCACCCCGCCCACGTAGATCATCAGCTGCGCAATGGCCGCGAAATCGGCAAACAGACAAACGTAAATGGCCGCTACCGAAAGTAAACATACCAGTAAAGAAAAAGCTGCATAAAGCACGTTCCGGGTAAGCACCATCACTAAACCGGAAGCCGCTGCCAACCCTGCAAACAGATAAAAGATAACTGAAACCGGGATCATGATGCCTGCTCCCCCCCTTTTGCGGCTTGTCTGGCTTTGGCTTCGGCTTTTGCCCGGGCCATTTCGGCCTGTTGCTTTTCCAAAAGTTCGCGTTTTTCCTGCGCCTGTTCCGGGGTGAGATCCGTGTAATGGTAGATCATATTTTTAATATCCACCTCTGTAAAATCGTACACGTTCGTCATGGTGAGGCAATCGGTAGGGCAAACGGTAGTGCACAGTCCGCAGTAACAGCATTTGGCCATATCGATGTCGAAGACCGGGGCGTACAAGCGTTTTTTGGTACCGTCGGAGGTAATTCCGATCTCTTCCGTGGCTTTAACCGATTCGATGGTGATGCAGTTTACCGGGCAAACTTTGGCGCATAGATCGCACACAATGCAATCGTCTATTTCGTTATGCAGCCGGTAGCGTCCTTTGTCCGGCACGGGTAAACTTTCCTGAGGATAATTTAACGTAACTAAACCCTGGGGCTGAAAAAAGTATTCCGGGTGGTTAATGGCTACGGGTTTGCGGCGGTTATTTGCTTTGGAAAAATGACGCAGCGTTAAGTTAAAGCCCTGTAAAAGGCCTTTTACGTTTTGCCACCATGTGTTCGTTTGCTTCGTCATTTTACCCCACCCAATCCTCCCCTAATTCAGGGGAGGGCTTTTCGGGCTGTGTTTTATTTTTTTGCCTTCCGACTTTTCAGGGCTGAAAGGATAGCGTTTTATTTAAAATTCATAAGCCATTCTGAGCCCTGATCTGGCCCTTTATCTGGCCCAAGTGTTAAGCGTTAGCGTCACTTGTAACTTTACATTTCAGAAAGTCTTCAGACTTTCGTGGATGCGTTTAACGGAAATAAGAGATCAACAACTGGTTACACGGAAGTCTGGAGACTTCCGAAGTGTTATTTAGTCACAAGTGACGCCTCCGGCTTAACACTTGCGCCAGCAAAAGCCAGAAAATTAACGCCAGCAAAACCAATCTTCAAATTTTCAAATTTTCAAATCTTCAAATCAACCTATCATCCATAACCGCCAGAAAGCGGCAATAATAACCAAACCCAGGGCAACCGGGGTCAGGATCTTCCAGCAAAGGTACATTAATTGGTCTACCCGCAAACGCGGATAGGTCCACCGGATGCCTACCTGGATAAATAAAAGTATTGCCGTTTTACTTAACAGCCAAAAAAGCCCCCAGAGGTGGCCCGAAATGGCGCCGGGCTGGCCGGTGGTCCAGTCGGCTAATTTAACCGGGCCGATGTTGGGTAAAAGCGTATTCCAGCTGCCTAGGAACAAAATTACGGCTACCAGGCAAACCAGCAGCATCATGGCATATTCGGCTAAGAACAAAGCAGCAAACCGGAAACCGGAATATTCTACGTGGAAACCAGCCACCAGCTCCGATTCCGCTTCGGGAATATCGAAAGGTGCCCGGTTCGATTCTGCTAAAGATGCGATAAAATAAATAATGAAAGCAACCAATAAAAATGGCGCCCGGAAAATATTCCAGGTGGTAAAGCCGCCAATGTTGGTGATGTTAATGCCCAAGGCTTTTATTCCGAAAAGGTGATTGGAAGTGCCGGTTTGAGAGGCTAAAATACCCTGCTGGAAACTGATCTCCTGAAAATCTAAACTCTGGGAGATCATAACCACGCAAAGCACCGCCAGCCCGGCCGGAATTTCATAAGACACGATCTGCCCTACCGACCGCATGGCCCCCAGCACCGCAAATTTGTTATTGGAGCCCCAACCCGCCATTAGCAAGCCGACTACATCTAAGGATAAAATAGCCAGGAGGTAAAAAACGCCTAATGAAGTACCGGAGGGAATATAAGCCGGCGTTAAAGGGATTACGGCAAAACCTGCCAGTACTGCCGCAAAAATAATAATAGGTGCCCATTTAAAAAGGAGTTTATCGGCGGCGGCCGGCACAATGTCTTCTTTGTGAAGCAGCTTTACCACATCCAGAATAGATTGCAGGCTGCCGTATGGTCCGGCTTCCATGGGGCCCAGCCGGTCCTGCATGAACGCGGCAACTTTGCGTTCGGCGTAGGCAAGCACCACCACCATGCTTATTACAAAAACCAGACAAAGTACCAGTGCCAGCATTTACGAAGATCAGGATTTTAAACCGGGCAAAGGTACGAAATGAAACCGAAGCATTAAAAATTAGGCAACCTGCATCTTCGGTCGGTAAAACGGTAGGGTATAAAGCGAAAAAAGCCCCTGATAGACCCGGGGCTTTTAAATTTATTCAGATTGATTCCTTTTGCTTATTAAAAATTAATTCAGCTATCATTATCAATTATTTGGCTCTTTACTCCTTCACCAGTTTGATCCTGGTAACGATTTTCCCGTCAGAAACTTCCAGCAGGTAAAGGCCGGCCGGGAGGTTTGTAAGCGAAAACTGGTATTGCCGTTCGGTATTTATTTTCCGTTGGTAAACCAGGCTGCCATTGAGGTTAAAAATTCGCAACTGTACCGGTTCTATTGGTTTTTCGCTAAAATTCAGCGTAAACAAGCCGGTTCCCGGGTTAGGAAATACGGTTAAGGCAGATAATTCCTGATCGAAACGAACCTGCTCTACGGCGCTGTAGGTTGCAGTACCATCCAGGTCTACCTGCTTCAGGCGGTAATAATTGGTAGCGGCTAAAGGAGTCTTATCCGTAAAGCTGTAGTTCTGAGCTGAACTGGTGGTTCCTTTTCCGGCTATTCGCCCAACCGCTTCCCATTCGGCGGCATTCGCTGATCTTTCAATTTCAAAATAGGCGTTATTTATTTCCTGGGCTGTTTTCCAATTAAGGCTTACCTCCGGGCCGGCTTTTTTTGCCTGGAAAGAAACCAGCGATACCGGCAGCGGCGTAGTTAAGAAAAGCGTGTATTCTTCGGTCTGGCCAAGAACCGGCACGTAGCAGGGCCCGGTAATAGTATGATTAACGAAATCGCTGATAACCCGCATGCGAAGAGGCGTATTTTTAAGCGCTCTAACTGGTGGGGAAAAAGTGGCCGTGTGGGTCCTGGCATTGTTAGAGGTAAGCACCAGTTCGCCGGCATCGGTATAATTGCCATTGTTGTTATAATCCAGGTAAACCCGGAGGTTTTCGTTATTGGCCGTGCCGGTATTTACCGAAACTGTCAATGGGGTACCGTTAGAAACAGAAAACTGCTGGCCGCAGGTGCGGTCCACGAATAAGGCATTGTCGCTAACCGTACCGCCGGAAGTTACCGCTCTTTCATTCAGAGCTACTTTTAATATGCCTACCCCATAGTTATTGCTTGCTACGGTTCCTGAAGGCGAACATTGGGCAGATGCAGGTAAAGAGGCCGTAGCACTGTTCAACGCATTGGAATTCAGCAAACCCGGGCGCAGGTTTTCGATGGCGGAACGTACCCAGGCTTTTTGCAGCGCAGTAAATTCGTTGGAACAATTCTGGCTCGAATAATCCATGTAATTTTTGTAAACGCTGCCAATGGTGGTATTGGTGCAGGAATTAACGGTGCCCACCGGGCAGTTACTGGCAGACCGTTTGTGCGGTTCGGTATCGGCAATGCAATCGCCCTGGCCGGTTCCGCAACCATCTACCTCCGGCGGACAGGTACTTCCGTTGTCGTCACCTTCAAACGTATGGTACAGGTTAAAGGCGTGGCCTAACTCATGCGCCAGGGTCTGGCCGCGGTTGGTATACCATTTAACGGTGCCGGTAGTGCCGAAAGCGCTGTTCAAAATGATCGTACCATCAAGGTAAGCAGGGGCATTCGGAAAATACGCATAGCCCTGAATACCGGAACCCCCGTCGTTGCCTTCAATTTCGGTTACCACCCAGATATTATAATAATCGGAAGTCGGCCAGCGGCTCAGGTTTTTAACGGTAACTTCATCGGCGCCTACACTATTGGCTTTTACCCCGGAAGTAGCATAGTTAGGAACCGTGCTGCCGTTAACGCGCACAATTCCGGTGGTTGGATTACAGTTAGGATCTTTGGTGGCCAGTTGAAATTCAATTTCCATGTCTACGCCGCCACCATAACCATTCGTGCCCGGTTTACGGCGATACATATCATTCAGAGCCGTAATAGCGCTCTGTACCTGGGCATCGGAAATATTATTGCCAACCCCAACCGCTTCGCCGGTATGCACAATGTGAACCACCACTGGTATCTGAAGCACGCCGGTAACCTGGGCTTGACGGGCATTGGTTTTCCCGGAAACGGATTCAAGCAATGCGGTTTGGTTTACGGCTACCTGGCGCCGGTAATTTTCATTTGTACGAAGCAGGTTTTCGTGCACGAAGGAGGCGCCACAGGTTTCCAACGAATTATTATCTGGTGCTCCTCCACCTAACAATGATGTAGCAGGAATTTGAGCGTGAGCAGCAATCGGAGCGATGATAACCAATAAAAAAGCGGCAAGGTATTTATTTAGATTCTGCATAGTAGAAAAATAAATCCGATGTAAGAAAACCAACCGGGCAATTACCTGATCTTTACTTTTTAAGCCTGAAAGCCTACCGTTTTAAACAAATTTTCTTTTGGCGGGAATTATTTAAAACTAAAAAGCATGGTAACAACCCTACTGAAAACACCTGATAAACAGGCGATTCGGTAGTAAGACATTTTATTCCGGATTTTTGTTCGTTTAGAATCAGAGGGGTTGTTGGCAGGTACCTTTTTTTAAGGTGGTAAATGCTAAGAAAGGAAAAAAAACTGAAGGGAAATAAAAGCCATTACTCCCAAAGCGGGTAATGTTCCAGGTGTACTTCTTTTTCGAAGAATATCCGGGTAGATTCTTCAAAGGACTGGGTAAAATCCGAAACGTAAAACTTATGGCTACCGCTAAGCTTCGGGCTGGCCAGGTGGTTGTGGTGAAGGAAGTTCTTTACGTAAAGCGCAACCAGTTCCGACGTATCCAGAACATCTACTTTCTTATCGTAAAACTTTTCGATCTGCTTTTTAATGAGCGGGTAATGCGTACAGCCTAAGATCAGGCCTTCAATTTCCTGCAGGTGCGGGTCCGATAAGTAAGTACTGATCACGCTTTCGGAAATGGTATTGTTGAAAAAGCCTTCTTCGATCATGGCAGCCAGTAAAGGCGTAGCCAGCGACTGCAGGGTAATATCTTTATCTAAGGCATCAACTTTCTTTTTATACACGTTGGAATTTACCGTTTGCTTGGTACCTATCAGCCCAATGGTTTTTCCGGCATATTTTTCACCAATATATAGAACGGTAGGGTCTATTACGTTCAGGACTTTGGCTTTTGAGCCCACATATTCTTTCACCAATTCATAAGCGGCCGCAGAAGCAGAATTGCAGGCAATTAAAATTACTTTGCACCGCTGCCGGATAAGCAGGTCGCAGATCTTTACCGAATAAGCCTGGATGGCGGCGGTAGATTTATCGCCGTAAGGCAAATGGGCAGTATCGCCAAAGTAAATCAGCTGTTCGTGGGGCAAAACGGAAGTAAGGGCATGCGCTACGGTTAAACCGCCAATACCGCTATCAAAAATTCCAATAGGCAATTGCTTTAAATCCTGAGACGACATATGCTTTATTTCTATAAGGCGAAGGTACGTGGCTTTAACCCGATTTAAAATGATTCGGGTTTATTTTAATTCTTTGGGTGGAATGGGTTCTGCCGGCAGGGATAAATAAGGGTAATGGGGGTGAAAAATCACCGGCCCGGAAAGTAGCTGTTTTTAAGTAATACCTCGTAAAATTAATATTTGAAGTTTACCAGGTTACCTTAGCTGTTTTTCTGATCTTAAATTCCGGAAGGTTAAAAAACCCGATACAACGCCTTAAAATGGCAAAAAAAATGTAAACGTCCTTAAAAATCACGTGAACAAAAATTAAAATTAACAAAAGTAGTAGCCTTTTTTCGCTTGAATACGTTTAAATATTTATATTCTTTCCTCAATAAAATTTAATAATCAGATAAAAACCAGTAAGAATAACCGCGCTTTTATAAACCCCCTTTTACGCCACTACTAATTTTTAACTACACGTAATTGTCCTATGACCTGAAAAACAAACCTTATAACCATTACCATTATGCCAGCAGTTAGTATCCATCGTCCTATTTTAGTTAGGCGATCATCCGCTTACGCAAGCCTGGAGTGTCGTTTTGCAGCATTTTTAATCGATACCACTTTATTTGTATTTATACAGAGCTTCGTTATTTACATTTTAATTGGTTACCCCGATACCCACGGGATTGCGACCAACCTGATAAAATCCAACATGAAGCTATTTACTTCAAACCTGGATTATTTAGGTCTGTTTCTTTACACAAATCTTTATTTCGTATTAATTCACTGGCTTTATTATGCCTTCATGGAATCGTCCAGACATAAAGGCACTTTGGGCAAAAAAGTTCTTGGGTTAAAAGTTTCTAACCTTAATGGCGGCCGCATAGATTTTATCCAGGCCTCCATCCGGTATTTTGGTAAATTCTTTTCCATTGGCACCCTTTTCATGGGTTTTCTTATGGCGGTAACCAATACCAGGCATCAAACCCTGCACGATATTATTTCGGGCTGCACCGTTCGGGTTAAAAGGGTACATTAACCGCATTTATCAGCGCCAACTCTTAGCGCCCTTCCATTAAGAGCTTTGAATTGCTTACCTTTGCGGCATGAATTACCTATCGGCAGAAAACATATCGAAGAACTACAGCGATCGCTGGCTTTTTAAAGAACTTAACTTTGGCATAAACCGCGGTCAGCGGGTAGGCCTGGTGGGCATTAACGGCACCGGCAAAACCACGCTGCTGCGGATCCTGGCCGGCGAAATTCAGCCCGATTCCGGTTCGGTAAGCACCCGGAACGGTATCCTGGTGGGCTATTTAAGCCAGAACCCGGTATTTGCCGATGAAGATGCAACCGTGCAGGAAGCCCTTTTTTCCGGTACCAACGATACCTTAAATGCCATTCGCGATTATGAAGAAGCGGTAGCCGACGATGACGTGGACCATGATGTGCTGCAAGCCGCCATGGACCGGATGACCGATCTGAACGCCTGGGATTATGAGCAGAAGGTAAAGCAGATCTTAGGTAAACTGGGCATTCATGATTTTACCCGCCAAATTAAGGTTCTTTCCGGTGGCCAGCGGAAACGCGTGGCCATGGCCCGGATGCTAATTACCGAACCGGATCTACTGATCCTGGATGAGCCAACCAACCACTTAGACCTCGATACCATAGAATGGCTGGAAAATCTCCTTTCCACGCAACAGCAAACGCTGCTTATGGTTACCCACGACCGGTATTTCCTGGATAAAGTAGCCACCGAAATTGCCGAACTGGACCAGGGCCAGATCTATACCTATAAAGGAAATTACGGATACTTTCTGGAGAAAAAAGCCGAACGCGAAGAAATGGCGGGCGCTGAAGTAGACAAAGCCCGAAACCTGATGCGGAAAGAACTGGAATGGATGCGCCGCCAGCCAAAAGCCCGCGGCACCAAATCCAAATCGCGGATAGACGCCTTTTATGAAACCAAAGAAAAAGCCGCCGGCAAAGCCCAGGGACCTAATCTTGAACTTTCGGTTAAAACCACCCGCCAGGGCGGCAAGATCCTGGAAGTGGAACACATCAGCAAAGCGTTTAACGGCAAAAAAGTGCTGGACGATTTTTCGTACGTGTTCAAGAAAGGCGACCGCATTGGCGTTATAGGGCCGAACGGCATGGGCAAATCTACCCTGCTCAATATTCTTACCGGCAAGCTGCAGCCAGATTCCGGAACCGTTGAAAAAGGCCAGACTACGGTATTTGGTTATTACACCCAAACGGAGCTTACTTTTAAAGAAGACCAGCGCGTAATAGATATTGTTAAGGAAGTAGCCGAAGTGGTAGAAACGGCAAATGGCGATGTGATCTCTGCTTCGCAATTTTTACAACATTTCCAGTTTGCCCCATCGCAGCAATATACCATGGTTGGTAAATTAAGCGGAGGCGAAAAACGACGGTTACAATTATTAAGGGTACTTATTAAAAACCCTAATTTCCTGATCCTGGATGAGCCTACCAACGACCTGGATATTATTACCCTGAACATTCTGGAAGACTTCCTGCTGAATTTTGGCGGTTGTCTGCTCATTGTTTCGCACGACCGGTATTTTATGGACCAGTTAATTGAGCACGCCTTTATTTTTGAAGGTCATGGGAAAGTGCGAAATTTTAACGGCAACTATACCGATTACCGGGAATGGCTGAAAGAACAGGAAAAAACCGGTTCTTCCCAACCGGAAAAAGCCATGAAGCCGGCCTCCGCTCCTACTTCGGAACCAAGTGAAAAAAAACGGAAAGCTTCTTTTAAAGAAAAGCAGGAATACGAACAGCTTGAAAAAGATATAGAAAAACTGGAGCTCCGGAAAGAAGTGCTGGAAGCCGAAATGATAAATGGCAACCTGGATCACCAGAAAATAACCGAAGCCGGAGCAGAATTAAAACGGATCAATAATGAGCTTGATGCAAAGGGCGAACGCTGGCTGGAATTAGGGGAAATTATTTAGGATTGAACCTCATTTAAAATAAAAAATGCAGCAAAGATTTTTGCTGCATTTTTTATTTCCGGCAGTTTTCAACGTTCTGGTTATCATAAAATCAAAACTAAAAACTGTTAAGAACATTAATAACTTCGACTTTTTAAGCACCTATTCCTACCATTCTCCGGTCATTTCGAACACATTAAGAAATCCCTTAAATTGGTATTGACCCTGAATATACAGCCATCTTGCATTAATCGTCACCCGAAGCGAATAATGAAAAAATATCGCCCACCAAGCCTTCTTCTTTTCTGCGAAATCACTTTCAATAATTACAATTTCTTTCCTTTCAACCTTAAGCTATTGGTTACCACCGAAACAGAACTTAATGCCATGGCGGCCCCGGCGATCATCGGGTTCAGCAAAAAACCAAAGGCCGGGTACAACACTCCGGCTGCTAACGGAATACCAATTAGATTGTAAATAAAAGCCCAGAATAAATTCTGCCGGATGGTTTTACCGGTAGCCCGGGATAGTTTTATGGTTTTCAGGATGTGCATTAGATCTGAATGCATAAGGGTAACCTGGGCAACCTCCATGGCAATGTCGGTGCCTTTGGCCATGGCAATGCTTACATCGGCCAGGGCCAGGGCTTCAGAATCGTTTATGCCGTCGCCTACCATGCCTACTATTTTTCCCTGTTTTTGCAATTCCTGCACAAATTTACCTTTGTCGGATGGCATGAAACCGGCGCGAAAATGGGTTATTCCGGCCTGGGCCGCAACAGCTTGAGCAGTTGCTTCATTGTCGCCGGTAAGCATGTAAATTTCCAGGCCAAGATTTTTAAGTGCTTCAATGGCCGATACCGAGGTTTCTTTCAGCGTATCGGAAACGGCCATGATGGCTACCAGCTTTACATTTTCGGTAAAAAACAATACCGTTTTGGCCTCCTTTTCCCAGCTTTGGGCCAGAGCATTTAGCTCCGGGTCCGGCAGAATAAGATTTTCGTTCAGGAATTTCAAGTTGCCTACCAGGTAATGCTTTTCATTATAGGTTGCCTTAACACCACGGCCGGTAATGCTTTGGAAATCCTTTAGCGGCACCAGGTTCAGATTTTCGGATTTTAACCGGTTAACAACGGCGGTTGCCAGGGGGTGTTCGGAGGCGGTTTCCAGAGAAAATAAGATTTGCTTCAGCACAACCTGTTCTTCCGGGCCTGCTTTCCACTCCATATTGGTTAATTCCGGCTTGCCGTTGGTTATGGTTCCGGTTTTATCAAGTACCAGGGCATTCATTTTATGGGCATTCTCTAAGCTTTCAGCGTCTTTAATTAAGATCCCGTTTTCCGCAGCTTTGCCAATACCAACCATAATGGCAGTAGGCGTGGCCAGGCCCAGCGCACACGGGCAGGCAATTATCAGCACCGTTACAAAAGCCAGCAGGCCGTGGCTTAAAGCATTCTGTCCGCCAAAGATCATCCAGGCCGCAAAAGCCAGGGCTGCGATCAGCATAACCACCGGCACAAAAATACCGGCAATTTTATCGGCCAGTTCCTGCACCGGGGGCTTGGAATTCTGCGCTTTCTGGACGGAAGTAATAATTTGGGCCAGCAGGGTGGCCGCGCCTACTTTCCGGGCTTCAACCTGCAAAGCGCCTTTCTGATTGATGGTACCCGCAAAAACCGGATTCCCTTCAGATTTGGAAACCGGCAGGGGTTCGCCGGTAAGCATGCTTTCATCCAGAAAAGATTCGCCGGAAACTACTGAACCATCTACCGGAATTTTTTCGCCGGGCCGGATACTGATCAGATCACCGGTCACAACTTCTTCTATCCGGATCTCTGTTTCCTGGTTGTTCCGCAAAACCTTTACCGTTTTAGGTTGCAACCCGATCAGTTTTTTCAAAGTTGCTGAGGTCCGGGATTTGGCTTTTTCTTCCAGTAATTTTCCCAGTAAAATAAAACCGATAATTACGGCTGCAGCTTCGAAATAAATCTGGGCTTCTAAATTCCGGCTTTCGAAATATTGCGGGTAAATGGTATTAAAAGCGCTGAAAAGAAAAGCAATGCCGGTACTTACGGCAACCAGGGTATCCATATTGGCTCTCCCGTGCCGGGCCTGGGCAAAGGCTCTTTTAAAAAAAGGCCAGCCAAAACCAAAAACCACCGGAGCCGACAGCAGCAGTTCCGTCCATTTGATAAAGGGACTTGGATGGTGGTACATCATGCCCAGCACCGCAACCGGAATACCCAGAACCAATGCCCCGATGGTCCGGAATTTCAGTTGCCGGTAATTCTTTTCGCGCTGTTTTTCCAGGGCCTCCGAATCGGCTTCGGAGGGTTGGATCAGGAGGTCGTAGCCAATGGATTTGACAATTTTCTGAAGGTCTTTGGGGTTTACTTTGCTGGCATTATATTTTACAGAAGCGGTCTGGCTGGCATAGTTCACCTGAGCCTTTTCAACCCCGTCCTGGCTTTGCAGCATACTTTCCACGCTGCCGGCGCAAGCGGCACAGGTCATGCCGGATACCGGGAAAGTGGTTTCTATTATTTCTGTTGGTTCGGTTTTTAAAAGCGTTTCCATAGCATTTTTATACGTTATTGGATACTACAAATTTACGGAAAGGCCAAGCCGGTTCTCTTACAGAATTCTGATTTTAACTTGTAAGATTTGGTCTAAGGAAGCAAACCAGGCAGAGGGATTTATCAAAAATTCTACCGCTAACTGGTGGTAGAAAAGCTACCCGGGAAAGGTCATAAATGGCGTTTTCAGGCAAAATTATGATAACCCGGAATTTATTTTATTTCCGTTGCCGGTAAGCTGCACGTTAGGTTCCTGCCTGAATTTACATTAGCCTTAGGCTCTGCAAATAACTAAACCTAAGATCATTTCCCAACCTGATCTAAAGCCGTGCGGTGGTGGTTCTTTAGTTTTTTAAAGGCGGTAGGCGTAAACCCGGTTACCTGTTTAAATTGGTTTGAAAGGTGGGCTACGCTGCTGTACCCTAATTTATGCGCCATTTCGCTTAAGCTAAGCTCATCGTAAACCAGCCATTCTTTAACCCGCTCAATTTTTTGCAGGATGATGTATTTTTCGATAGTAACGTTTTCGGCAGCCGAAAAAAGCTGGCTCAGGTAGTGATAATCTTTGTTTAAATGGTCGGCAATGAGGTCGGAATAATTAGCGGACCGGTTTTCGGGATCCTGCAGAAGTTCGGTAATATAATTTTTGATCTGCTCTACCTGGCGGGCCTTTTTATCTTCCAGCAGTTCAAACCCGGCGCGGCCTAAGGTTTCTTTTACAATGTTTAGGTCCAGGTTTCCGGTTACGGTTGCTTCTCCTAAGGTAATATTCTTAACGGTCAGACCCAGGTTTTGAAGTTCCTCTGTAACCACCCGCACGCAACGGGCACAAACCATATTCTTTATTGCCAGGTGGTGTTCTTCGGGATTCATGCAGCGTAGGTTAGAGACATTAATCGTGGTCGTGGCTGGCCTGGTAGCTGAAGTTGAAACCAACTTTCTGGGTCCGGCTAACCTGCTGGTTGTCGAGCTTTTGCTTTACGGTAATTTTGCGGATATCTTCCAGATCCTGGGCTATCAGGTCGTTGTTTACCGATGCGATCATGGCACTTTCAACCATTAAATTCACGGCTTCTTCCGACAATTTATTTTTGGCTATATCCTGGTATTTCAGGTCTAACTGGTCTACGCCTTCCAGGTAAAAGTGATTTTCGATGTTTATCAGCAACCGGCCCAGCAGGTAACCGGGGTCGTTCATCCGGTTGTATTTTACAGAATCGGCCATGAAGTTGTAAGCCATAATGTGGCCGAAGAAGCGGCGTTTGAAATCGGCTTCCACGTAATCGCTTTTCATCAGGTCGTAATCTTCCGGAAAGGTAACAATGTTGGAGTGCATCACAAAAATAAGCAGGTCGCCGGCAATCTTAATATGGAATTCCAGTTCGTTTACGTCGCGGTATTCAATAACAACGGAAGAATCTAACGGACTGACCCGGGTACTCAGCTTGGTTACCAGCTCTTTGGAAACCTTTTTAAGCATTTTGAAAGCTTCCAGGGTATTGCGGTAAATTTCCTGTTTGGCTGCAGACTTTTGCGTAAGGCCTTCAAAAATTGCGTTCAGTCTATCCTCCATACCAATGTTTAAAGTTTAAAAATTAAAAGTAAGCAAACGCTGCCTAAGTCATACTTTATTCCGGCAACTTGGGTTATAAATTTTTCAGGTAGCGGGGTTCTGGTAAATGGCTCCGGTTTTTGCCAGGTTCGTTAACTGGTCTTTATTATCCGGCAGGTAAGTTTCCAAAACGCTCAGCGTATGCTGGCCAAAGTGCGGAGGCGGAGAAACCTCAGCTCTACCGACTTTCTGAAGCGTAAACCCTACCGTTTTCATGCCACTAATACTTCCTTCCGGATCCTGCAACCGGAGTGCTTCTGCCGCCGGATCTGATAGCGCAGTTGCAACATCTTTTACTTCTCCGGCCGGCACAAATTTATTTTCAAGTTCAGCAAGCAATGGTTTTAACGGAAGCCCGGAAATTCGATCGGCAATAATTCGATTCAGGGTTTCCCGGTTCTTTACCCGCGAAGCATTCCGGGCATACAATAGATTATCGGCTAAATCAGGCAACCCTATAATTTTGCAAAGATTTCCAAATTGCCGGTCGTCGCCGATGGCTAAAATGAGTTGCTTCTGGTCTGAAGTTCGAAAAATAGTGCCGTAAGGAACAATGTTGGGATGCTCTGAACCTGCCCTATTCGGGTTAAGCCCGGCCACCAGGTAATTGGTGCCCTGGTTTGCCAGAGAAGTTAAGGCCGCATCAAGCAACGAAACTTCTACCAATCGGCCTACGCCGGTTTTTTCCCGGAGGTATAAAGCCGTTAATAATCCTTCTTTTAATTGGTGCGCCGCCAGAATATCTACAAAGGCAACCGGCAATTTGGTAGGTTCACTTTCGGGCTGGCCGTTAATAAACATTAAGCCGCTTTCTGCCTGAATTACGGCATCGTAGCCGGCGCGGGCACTACCTGACCCGTAGCCGGTAATATGGCCATAAAGTAATTTTGGGGTTAGTTGGGAAAGCGTTTGATAATCTACTTTCAATTTTTCGGCATCTCCGGGCTTATAACTGGCAATTACCACATCCGATTTTTTCACCAGCTCATGTACCAATCCTAAAGCTTCCGGGTCTTTTAAATTCAGCGCTACCGATTGCTTTCCCCAATTGGCACACGAAAAATAAGCTGAAATATCGGTATCGGAAGATTCGGAAGAGCTTTTCCATTGCCGGGTTACATCGCCGTTGGTAGTGGTATTTTCGATCTTGATAACGGTAGCTCCCAATTCGGCAAAGAACTGCCCAACGCTAGGCCCGGCCAATACACTGGCCAGTTCCAGAATAATTAAATCGGTAAATGGAGCGGCGGGAATCATTTAAAACGGTAGGCTTTGGAGTTTAAAAAGTAAAGTAAGTTAATTTTATCAATTTCTTTTTCAGGCCTGCCTGATTGTCTAAAGATATCAGGTAGGTTACCGTTACTTTTTCAACCTTTAACCCTAGCGTTTCCGGCAAATAAAAAAACCGCTACCCAATGGGAAGCGGTTTTTTGGTTCGTTACTACTTAACTATCTTACTTATCTATTTCTTAATGTTTATTGCAGAATAATTTTCTGGAAGGTGGAGTTAGCGCCAGACTGCACTTTTACTAAGTACATACCCGCTTTCAAGCTCTGAGCATCCAGGTTCAGTTTCAGTTCCTGGCCACCTTTCATTTCCTGCTTCATGATCACCCGGCCGTTCAGGTCAGTAAGCGTTACTTTGGCAATTTCATTCTGGTTCATGGCCTGCTCTAATCTTACGTTCAGCTCACTACCCGTTACCGGGTTCGGATATACTACCAGGTTCAGCGCTGATGCTTTCACGTCTTTGGCTTCTACCATAATTACTTTGCTGTAAGCTGTAGTACCATCTAAGTCAACCTGCTTTAGTCTGTAGTAGTTCTTACCGGCAGCCGGGTTAGCATGTTTGAAGCTGTAAGCAGAAGCCGAAGAAGTTGTTCCTTTACCCTGAACTGTACCGGCAGATTCGAAGTTACGGCCGTCTTTAGAATGCTGGATAGAGAAATAATCGTTGTTCTTCTCAGAAGCCGTGGTCCAGTCTAAAGCAACACCAGAAGAAGAGGCAGCACCTTTAAAGGCAGTCAGCTCAACCGGCAGGGGAACAATGATCATGTCTTCGCATTCTTCCAGGTTAAAGGTAACGGTTCCTACTAAGATACCGGCTTTGGCTACGATCTGGATGGTAGAGTTATTACCGTTGTTGAATTCGGCGGTGTTTACAGTATAGCGGAACATGTCAGCCTGGTCATAACGGAAAGTAGAAGTGTTCAGGCCCGTGAATTTAATTAAAGAGTCGTTGAAGGTGTTCTGTACCGAATAGGTATAGCGGCTGATGTAAGAGGCTATTGGCGAAACAGCCGGCAGGTTCTGGCCTGGCAGTTCGAACATTACGTGCTCAAACGGGTAGCGGGCGGCGTTGATCACGCGGAATTTAAGTTGGGTTGTTCCGTTGCCCTGATCTACGGCGCCGAAGTATTCGAAGCGGAAGCAGTTGTCTTCCAGAACGCAAAGCGGATCGGTGTCGCAGCCGGCCGGGCAGGGTGTGGTTTGGGCCGAGGCCGAAACCGTGAACAACATTAAAATAAAGGTAAAGATCGGAAGTAAGGTTGATTTCATGGCTTTGTAAAGTATAATTTTTAGCATTCTTTTTTCTTATTTTCAGAAGCGTTGTTTGCGCTTATGGTGGTTTTAACGCCCCTTCAGAAAACAAGTTGAGCCACAACTACCGACCGCCATTACAGTGATACTACTTTGTTGGCATAGTGCAATTAATAGAAAAGAAAGGCTGAAAAACAGGGCAAACAATTAGTTTTCTTTAGCCAAAGCACAAAATTAAGAAGGAGAGGAAAGGAGAAAGAACCGATAAAAGAGTCAGAAAAAGCTAAAAACCAGTTGAAATTTTAAGAAAGCAAATGAAAAAATAGGCGGCCTTAGATTAATTACATTTCACTAACAATATTGCACAGGTTTTAAAAAGAAAATGCCAGATATGGGATTGCTAATTTTTAAGACCTTTTATAAAGAGAATGATTTTACCGGTCCAAAAATTAAAACTATTTTGCCTTAAACGGATCAGAAACCGGTAGCTTCCAGATAGTAAGCAGCTTTGAGCATTCCTAATTCAAATTTCAGTATATTTACCGAAGCTGAAAAGCGCCTTATTTTTATTGACCTTTTAATTAGTAAATGGAAACCGTTTCTTTTAATACCTTCGACCTCCACGATGATCTGCTTTCGGGCATCAACGCCATGGGTTTTAAACATGCCACACCCGTGCAGCAACAGGCCATCCCGGAAATACTTAACGGCAAAGATCTGATTGCCTGTGCCCAGACCGGGACCGGTAAAACCGGCGCTTACCTCATTCCTTTATTAGACCGGATCTCCCACGCTGCCCACGACCACACCAGTACCCTGATCCTGGTACCTACCCGGGAGCTGGCCAAACAGATAGACGACCAGGTAGAAGGCCTCTCCTATTTTGTGTCGGCGCAAAGCATTGCTATTTATGGCGGCGGAAAAGGCGATAGCTGGGACCTTCAGAAAAAAGCTTTAACCTCTGGCGCCGATATTATTGTTGCCACGCCCGGACGCTTAATTGCCCACATGAACATGGGTTATGTAAAATTCGAAAAGCTGGATTACCTGGTGCTGGATGAAGCCGATAAAATGCTGGACATGGGCTTTACCGACGACATTATGCGGATCGTAGCCGAACTTCCGAAGAAACGGCAGACCCTGCTCTTCTCTGCTACCATGCCGCCCAAGATCCGCGAACTGGCCAAAAAGATCCTCCAGGAACCGGCGGAGATCAGTTTAGCCGTTTCGAAACCAGCAGAAAACATCGACCAGCGTTTTTACTTCACCTACGATAATCAGAAACTCCCCCTTCTGGAAAGCCTTATTAATGGGTTGGAGGTTTCCAGTATGATCGTTTTCACTTCCCGGAAATCGAACGTAAATTCTATTGTGCGGTCTTTGCAGAAACTGGGCTTTACCGCCGAAGGAATTCAAAGCGATATTTCGCAGGACGACCGCGAAAAAGTTTTGCTGGGCTTCCGGAACCGCCAGTACCAAATTCTGGTAGCTACCGATATTATGTCGCGCGGGATCGATATCGATAATATTTCGCACGTGGTAAATTTCGATATGCCGCAGGATGCTGAAGATTATATTCACCGCATTGGCCGCACCGCCCGGGCGGCGGCTACCGGCACGGCGCTTACCTTTGTAAATGAAAAGGATATGTATAAGATCCCGCGCATTGAAAGACTGATAGAAAAAGAAGTACCTAAATTCGATCTTCCGGATTTCCTGGGCAAAGGCCCGGAATACGACCCGAACGCCAAGCCGGAGAAAAAAGGCGGCCGCGATAAACGGGGCGGCGAACCCCGCCAGGGCGAACGCAAAGACCGCAGTGGTTCAAGGCCAACAAACGACAAAAAATTTACCCCAAGACCAGAACGCCCGGCTGCCGAAAGTGCTTCCAGCAATGCTGAAGCAGGAGAAAATACAGGAAGATCGAACCGGAATCAGAAGCCCCGGAACCGCAGCGAAAAGCCCAAAGCTGAAGTAGACAATAACCGCCCCATCAAGCCATTTGTACCAAAGCGGGAATCTAAAACCCGGCAACCTGAAAACAATAATCCCGGAACGGAAAAGTCAGAAACGGATAAATAGCCATTCATTTTAAACACCATTTTTTAAGAAGCCTTTGGTCTAAATCCGGAGGCTTCTTTTTTTTATTAAAAAAATCCTGAAAAATGGAAACCGTTTATTCAAAAATAGCAATAAGCAATTATAAATATTCTAATTAAAAAATTGCATTTTCGTAACTTAAGCTAAATAAATATAGTATAATCCAATATCCCCGAACTTAAAACAACTACGCTATGAAATCATTTCTAATTAACCAGTTCAGCTTAACTCAAATCCAGAATTTTACGGAAGACCAGTGCACCGACACCCTGGCTTTTCTGCGGTACATTTTAAAAAGATCTGAATCTGAATCAGAAAAAAAAGAGATCAATACCTACATGGAGCAGATAAACGAACGTTGCAACCAGCTGAAAATGCAAAAAGCCGCTTAATCCAATTTTAATTTCAGCTTTTCCGGCAACTACATACTCAGAGCCAAACCAAGCCCAAACAGGAAAACGAAGAGCAAAGTTGAAAGCGAAAGCTGTTTCAGATAAGGATCAAGGGCTGCGGGTTGGCGGTGTTTGCTCACCTGAATTCCGTTATAAATAAAGAACGGGAAACTTAGAATAAATAAATACTGCCAGGTACCAATAGACCGCCACAAAACAAACCCAATGGCGCAGGCCATGCCGCCGATCAGTAAAAACCAGTGATAGTACCTGGCTTTATCTGGTCCTAACCTAACCGGAACCGAATTTTTACCAGCCAGCTTATCGGAAGTAATATCGCGGATGTTATTTACATTGAGCACCCCGGTAGCAAAGAATCCGCAGGCCGCCGCCGGTAGTAAATGGCTGACGTTAAACTCCTGAGTTTGTAAAAAAACGGTACCTAAAACCGCTATTAAACCAAAAAAAATAAATACGGAAATATCGCCCAGTCCGGCATAACCATAAGGTTTAGGCCCGTTGGTATAACTGATGGCTGCCCAAATTGCTGCCAGGCCTAAAGCCAGAAAAAGCAGGAACAGATAAATGCCTTCTTTCCCGAAACTGACCCACAACAGGCTTAACCCGGAAACCAGCGAAAGTAAACTAAAAACCCCGATCGCAGTTTTCATGTGGCCCGCAGAAATATGACCGGCCTGCACCGCCCGTTTTGGCCCCTGGCGTTCGGCATGGTCGGCTCCATGCACGGAATCGCCGTAATCATTGGCCAGGTTTGAAAGGATCTGGAGGAAAAGGGTGGTTAGAATGCAAAGGCCTAAAATAGTAAAGCTGAACTCAAATTCTGAAACCGCCAGAATAAAGCCCATAAAAATGCTGCTCAGCGAAAGCGGCAGCGTACGTAACCGGAACGCCGAAACCCAGGCATTAAACTTGCCCGGCGCTTCGGCGTTACTCATTTTAGCGTTCTTAAAATCGGTAGGCAAAACGGTCTGAAAAGTCTTATTGGTGAATGGCCGTTAACATTTCGTTGCTCATCGGCGAAACTTTCGAATTGAAAAATGCCTGTACCTTTCCGTTCTCATCGATCAGGTATTTGCAGAAATTCCAGTTTGGCTTTTCGTCGGTTACCCCGTTCTGTTCTTTGCTGGAAAGGTATTTGTAAAGCGGGTGCATGTCGTCGCCGGCTACAGAGATTTTCTCAAAAACCGGGAAGGTTACGCCGTAATTCTTTTCGCAGAAAGCGGCTATCTGCTGGTTTGTACCTGGTTCTTGTCCGCCGAAATTATTGGCCGGGAAACCCAGGATCACCAGTTTATCGCCATGCTTATCGTAAAGTTGCTGTAATTCTTTGTATTGGGGCGTGTACCCGCATTCCGAAGCCGTGTTTACAATAAGCATTTTGCGGCCTTTGTAATTGCTGAGCACTACTTCTTCGCCCTGCAGGGTTTTAAATTCGAAATCGTAAATTGATTTAGCGGGGTTATTTGCCTGCTCCGAAGAGCCTTCCATTTGTGACATATCTTTTGAAGCTTTAGGAGTTTCTTTTTGCTGACAGCCAAAGGCAGCCAGTAATAAAAAGGTGTATACTATTATTTTCATATTTTGGTAACCGAAATCAGGTTATAAAGTTTTCCGTAGGGACAGGGCTTGACCTGTCCGCACATTTTTGCGAAGGTAATTATTGAACACGATTTTAAGGAATTTTAAGATGACCAAGATTTTTTCAATTAAATTGGACCTGATCGGAAATGTGTGCGGACAGGTCAAGCCCTGTCCCTACCTGAAAAACCTACATTCTATCCGGAACCTGAATTCCTAACAATCCCATTCCTTTTTTAATGGTTTTCGCTACCATTCCTGATAAAGCAATCCGGAAGCTGCGGGCCTGCTGATCCGTTTCCTGAAAAATAGAAACTTCGGTATAGAAACGATTATAGGCTTTGGCTAATTCGTAGGCGTATTGGGCTACAATGCTTGGGGCGTATAAATTTGCAGCGTCCTGCACCATTTTCTCATAACCGCTCAGGTGCACTATAACTTCGGTTTCGGTTTCGTGTAACGTATTCTTATCGGCTAAGGAAGTATCACCAAAAGCAATACCCATTTCGGCAGCTTTGCGCATAATGGCAGAGATTCGGGCGTGCGTGTATTGAATGAAAGGACCGGTATTGCCCTGGAATTCAATAGATTCTTCCGGGTTAAAAAGCATGCGTTTTTTCGGGTCTACTTTCAGCAGGAAATACTTTAGAGCGCCCATGGCCAGCTTGTGGTAAAGTTCGTTCGCTTCCATTTCGGAGAAACCTTCGATCTTTCCTAATTCTTCGGTTTTGATCCGGGCCGTTTCGATCATTTCCGCCACCAGTTCATCGGCGTCTACCACGGTGCCTTCGCGACTTTTCATTTTCCCGCTTGGCAGATCTACCATTCCGTAGCTAAGGTGTAAAATGCCATCGGCGTAAGGTTTGCGCAGTTTTTTAAGAATGGCTTTCAGCACCTGCATGTGGTAATTCTGCTCATCGGCAATCACGTAAACCGAAGTATCGTAGCCAAATTCCTGGTATTTCAGGTCGGCGGTGCCCAGGTCCTGGGTTATGTAAACGGAAGTACCATCGGCCCGAAGCACCAGCTTTTCATCCAGGCCTTCTTCTTTCAGATCTACCCAAACCGAGCCATTCTCTTTTTTGAAAAACACGCCTTTGGCCAGGCCTTCTTCCACGTGCTTTTTGCCCAGCAAATACGTTTCGGATTCATAATAATATTTATGGAAGTCTACGCCAATGTTCCGGTAAGTTTTATCGAAGCCATCATAAACCCAGGCGTTCATTTGCTTCCAGAGCGCCATCACTTCTTTGTCGCCCTGCTCCCATTTCTGCAGCATGTCCTGGGCTTCTTTCATTAAGGGCGCTTCTTTTTTGGCTGCCTCCGCTTCCATGCCGCCGGAAACCAATTCGTCGATCTCCGCTTTGTAATGTTTATCGAAAAGCACGTAATATTTTCCGGCCAGGTGGTCGCCTTTCATGCCGGCGCTTTCCGGGGATTCGCCGTTGCCGTAGCGCTGGTAGGCCAGCATGCTTTTGCAGATATGAATGCCCCGGTCATTGATCAGGTTTACTTTGCTTACCTTATTGCCGGCAGCTTCCAGAATTTCCGAAACCGAATACCCCAGGAAATTATTGCGTAAATGGCCCAGATGGAGCGGCTTGTTGGTGTTAGGCGAAGAATATTCCACCACGATCTTTTTACCGGTATCCGCCAGTTTTTGCTCCGAATTTCCTGCCATTTCCCAGAACAGGTCTACCCACACGTTTTCGGCAATTTCTAGGTTCAGGAAGCCTTTAACCACGTTAAAGCCGGAAATTTCCTGATTGTTTTCCTTTAAATATTCGCCTAAAGCCTGACCAATTTGTTCGGGACCTTTGCCTGCCTGTTTGGTGAACGGAAAAGTTACAAACGTAAACGTGCCGGCAAATTCCTTACGGGTTGGCTGCAGCGAAATTGTGGACGGCTCAACCGTGATGGAAAACGTTTTATGTAAAGCTTCAGCAATGGCCGTGCGGAGGTTCTGTTCTAATTGTTTCATGTTTGAAACGGTAGGGTTTAGGGCGTTAAAAGTGCAAAGGTAAGGGTTCTGCGGTATCTTTTCAGGTTTTCCTTTTTCGGCTGTTTTCAGGCGGTTAATTGCAGATAATAGCCGGAAAGGATTAAGTAAATAAACGAGTCATCTCGACGTCAGGAGAGATCTCTTCAGATTGGTAGCAGCTTTTAAGCTGGCTTTATTACTAACCGGATGAGATCTCTCCTATCGTCGAGATGACGAAGAAGAGTGTTATTTTATAATCAAAAGAACCTAACCGGCAGAAAATTAAATCGTTTTGTTTAAACGTTCTACAAGTGAATTGGTAGTGGCTTCCAGAATTTCGAAAGCATTTTCGGCCATCGTATTTTCAGTATCGAGGGTTGGGTTTATTTCTACCATTTCGAAGCAGCAAACGCGATGGTCTTTTACCAGGCAGGCACAAAGTTCTTTGGCCTGGTCTACGGTTAAGCCGATCTCAACCGGGGTGCCGGTACCTTTTGAGAATTTAGAATCCAGGCTGTCCACATCGAAGGAAATATAGATCAGGTCGCAGTGTTTCAGGCGGGCCAGGGCTTCGTTGGCAATGTTTTCGGGGCCTTTCTGGTTAAGTTCGTCGTACTGGTAATTTTTGATTTTTTTGGTTTTCATAAGGTGCTCTTCCGGTTCTTCGTACGAACGCACCACAATGTAAACCAGATCTTCGTACTTGAGTTTCGGGCCTTCCAGACCAACTTTTTTCATCGATTTCCAGAAAAATTTGGTTTCCGGATCGAGGTCGTTGATCTTATAATCTTTATTGTCTTCGTTCAGCGCAATGGCCATGCTCATACCGTGCATGTTACCGGATGGGGTGGTATATGGCGAATGAATATCGGAATGGGCATCGACCCAGATAACGCCCAGGCGTTTATCCGGGTGGGCGGCTTTAATGCCGGCAATGGTTCCGGCAGCATTGGAATGGTCGCCGGCCAATACCAGCGGGAACATGCCAAACTCGAAGGTCTGGACAATGGTGGCACTGATGGATTTAAGCGTAACCAGAATAGAATCGATGTGTTTGGCGTGCGGAAAAAGGTTTTTTCCAAAAAGCACGTAATTATCGTTGGGAACTTCGGTGGAGTTGAAACGGGTAAAATAATTAGAACCGGCATCCAGGCAGGCAATTTTAAGGGCGTCGATGCCTAAACTGGCCCCGCGCGTACCCGCACCTAACTCCGATTTTACTTCTATTAATTTAATATTCTTCATAAAGTCTTCGGAATGATCCTTTTGCAAAGATGGGAAAATACGGGCAATAAAGCGAACCGGTAGCCTTCAAGAGAATGTAAATAGGTATGAATGGTTAAGGGAATACCAACTTAACCCTGAATCAGAGTTTTTAATCTTCACATGTTTTTTCAATTATCTCAACCCTTTCCGGACAGGAGAAGTTGAGGATGGTTGAAATTCTGCTCAGAATAGAAAATTTATACTTACGTAAACATACTGATTGTTATCCCGTAAAGTCCCGGGTATTATACAAATTTTCACCTTCATCATTCCTAACCCCCATTTAAAACTATGGCAGAATTACATGTACAACCAAAAAATAGCAGACCCTGGTGGTTATGGCTATTGTTAGCGCTTATAGCCCTGGCCTTGTTATTTTTCTTAATGCGGGGCTGCGACCGTAACGATGACGATACGAAAATAACCGAAACCACTACCACAGCAACTGATACAACAACCACTACCACTACCACCACCACTACAACCGATGAGGACTGGAACACCCTGGACCGCAATGTGCCGGTTGCCACTTATGAGGAAATAACCGATAAGGATATTGAAGTTCGGGGCAACGATGATTATGCGATCTATTCCATAAATGAAACCGTACTTTTTGCCACCGATAAGAGCAACATTCGTCCGGCTGCCGAAGAGAAATTAAAACAGGTTGCGGCTTCTTTAGACAAGCGCTATAAAGGCGGTCCGGTACGCGTTTTTGGCTATGCCGACGCCAGAGGCACAAAAGAATACAACAAAGAACTTTCTGAAGAACGGGCCGAAGCGGTGCAGAACTGGCTGGCAGAAAACGGAAATATCAGCAAAGAAAATATTTCCATCCACCCGATCGGCGAAGCTCAGCCGGCTGCGACGAATGAAACCGAAAAAGGCCGGGCGCAGAATCGCCGGGTGGAAATTGTGGCCCGCCGCGCGCAGTAATTCGGTTTTTTACATGTGAATGGCGTTAATTTTTTTTCTTTATTAACCGGCGTAAGCAATGCGCCCTAAACAGAAATTCAGAAATGGAAAGAGATCCTAATTATACTGGCGGAAGCCTGGAAAGCCTGAAAGGCAGCAATTTTGAAATAGTGGACAACGAGCCGCATATCCTGGGCTGGACCATTAAAGACGAACAAGGCCGTACTATTGGCGAAGTAGACGACCTGATCTTTGACACGGCCAGCCGCAGAGTGCGCTACATTGTAATGGACCTGGAAGGCAACGTGCTGGACCTGGAGCCCCGCAATGTTTTGGTACCAATTGGCATAGCCGAACTACACCCATCAGACGATGACGTAATTCTGCCCGGCGTTACTGCCGAACATTTGCGGCCGTTACCGGCATACAAAACCGGCACGATTACCCGCGATATTGAAAATGCCGTGGTTTCGGCGTATGGCACCGTGAAAGGTGCCGTAAAAGGCGTCGCCGCCAGCGTAGCCGGAGCAGTTTCTATCGATAAAAACGACGTAAAAGACGATTTTTACACCTACGAACATTTTAACGAAAACAGAACGTTCGGCACCCGTCCTTCCACGGCGCGTCCGCTGATTGAAGAAGAATCGGAACTAAGCAAAAAAGAAAGCCAGACCAGCAGTACGGATCTTCCGCGCATTGTAGAAAAACGAAACGTAACTGATCCGAACACGAACGTAGGTGGTTCAAACACCAATTTAAACGATCCGAACAGGAATTTAAATGAACCGAATAAGCCTAATCTTCCGAACGAGCGTCTAAATGACCCTGGCTTAAATGACCCGAACAAGCCTAATCTTTAGGCTTTTCAAAAACCCGCAAAAAAGCAGCTCGAACAGGCTGCTTTTTTTATCCATTTAAATTTCATTCTGAACTTCCCGGGGATTCTAAAACGCAATCTCCCTGAATTGGATTGTCTCTGCCCGGAAGTCAACCACCCCCGAACCCCTCCTTGTTAAAGAGGGGAGCTTTTTGGTTCCTGCTTTCTTTTAGTTTTTGAGGCTTAAACCATAGCGTTTTAATTTCTATAAAGCTGAAAAACCGAAATCTGGCTAAGAATAGCTCCCCTCCTTTTCAAGGAGGGATTCGGGGGTGGTTACCACGCACTGCGATCAAAGTCCTCCCCTGATTTAGGGGAGGATTTAGGTGGGGTAAAACTTCTGCCGGTAACGATAATAATTTTCCCCCGTTTTAGTTTACTACTTCATACATTTGTACCGCAAAATTGCTTAACCAACGCCAATAAATGGATAAATACATAGATCTGATCAATCAGACGTTCGATTTCCCGACGGAGGAATTCCGGGTAGAAAACGACCAGCTTTTTTTCAATGAAATTCCGATGATGGAGATCGTGAAGGAATACGGCACGCCGCTCCGCCTCACGTACCTGCCCAAGATCAGTTCCCAGATCCAGAAAGCCAAGCTGCTTTTTAAAGAAAGCATGGAAAAACTGAATTACCAGGGAACCTATACCTATTGCTACTGCACCAAATCATCGCACTTTAGTTTTGTGCTGGAAGAGGCGCTCAAAAATAACATCCACATCGAAACGTCTTCTTCCTTCGATATTCCCATTATCCGGGCGCTGCACGAAAAAGGGAAAGTAGATAAAGATATTTTTGTGGTGTGCAACGGTTACAAACGTGAGTTGTACCGCAATTACATTACCGAAATGATCAACGACGGTTTCCGGCACGTTACGCCGGTACTGGACAACCTGGAAGAAATAGACCATTACGACCTGCACGTAACCGAGCCCTGCCAACTGGGCATCCGGCTGGCTTCCGACGAAGAACCGAAATTCCAGTTCTATACGTCGCGCTTAGGCATTAACTACAACGATGTAATAAAGCTTTACAAAAAGAAGATAAAAGACAACCCGAAGTTCCAGCTTAAAATGCTGCATTACTTTATTAATTCGGGCATTAAAGATACATCGTATTACTGGTCTGAATTAAGCCGGTTCGTGCACAAATATTGTGAGCTGAAAAAGATCTGCCCGGAGCTGGATACCATCGATATTGGCGGCGGTTTCCCAATCAAAACGTCTATTCAGTTCGAATACAATTACCGCTACATGATCGAAGAAATTCTGCGTACCATTCAGCGGATCTGTAAAGAAGAAGACGTGCCGGAACCACACATTTTTACCGAATTCGGGATCTACACCGTTGGCGAAAGCGGGGCGCACGTGTACTCCATTCTGGATACCAAAATGCAGAATGATAAAGAGCTCTGGTACATGATAGACGGTTCGTTTATTACCAACCTGCCTGATACCTGGGCGCTGAACCAGCGCTATATTTTAATGGCCATAAACCAGTGGGATAAACCCTACCAGCGTCTCAACATTGGCGGCCTAACCTGCGACAGCCAGGATTACTACAACTCCGAAACCCACTCCTTCCAGGTGTTCCTGCCGAAGGTAGAAAAGCAGCAGGAAGAACCGCAATACATCGGTTTCTTCCACACGGGCGCCTACCAGGAAAGCTTAAGCGGCTACGGCGGCATCAAGCACTGCCTAATCCCCTCGCCGAAACACGTGATCATAGACCGCGAAGAGGACGGCACACTGAAAACGTGGTTATTTGCGGAGGAACAATCGCAGGAATCGATGCTGAAGATTCTGGGGTATAAGTAAAAATAGCTGTCATCCTGAGCGCTAGCGAAGGATCTTGTTGGCTAAGAACTACTTAGTTTTAATGAAACGCTATACTTTTCTGAGGGGAAGGTATAGCGTTTTTTTATCTTGAAACTCTATAATATATAGTTTTCATAATACAGTTATTTATTGTTACATTCGCATTGATAATTATCAATCTTCATAACCTACTGAAAGAACTAGACAGGTTATGATTGGTAAATTAATGAATGCTGTAATATGGAAGCAGAAGAAATCAAAAGGTTTATTAAAGAAAATTCTGAAAAAGAAATTTATGAAAAGTACCTTTTAGGTCAAGACGTATGGTATTTTCAAGAACATATTAAAAATGAAGATTCATTACTTTTTTATGATAAGTTTAAAAAATTTATTTCAGCTAAACTAAATATTCATTTTCATAATATTTCCATAATCGGAAGCGCAAAAACAAAATATAGCTTTTCACCTTATAAAGACTTTCGGGCTTTTAACGAAACATCAGATTTTGATATCGTTTTAGTTTCAAATGATTTATACACCTATTTTTGGACGGCCTTCTATGAAATTTCTCAAAATCAATGGCTGAAAACTTATCCTACTGTTGCTTCAAGTATTTTTAGAAAATTTATTAGTGTTAAAGAAGATGATCCTCATTATGATCATGAGGCATTAATTGATTGGCAACGAAAATTAACAGAATTTAAAACACAGTTACAATTAACTTATAAAATTTACAGTGAGATAAATTTTAGAATTTATGCGAATTGGGAATCAGTAGAATCGTATCACCTATTTGGAATTAAAAAATTAAAAGAGAAATTAAATGAAGCTAATTGAGCAAATTGATATACAACCTCAACATACAAAGTGGCTTTTTGACCTTCAAAATAAAGGTCTTATTGAAGTTGATAATTCATTTCAACGAAATTATGTTTGGTTGGAAAAACATCAAATTAAATTGATTGAAACCATTTTAATCGGCTCCCCAATTCCTGAAATTTATTTATGGAAAACTGGAACAGATTCCAATACTGGTGATACAAAATACTCAATAGTAGATGGTCAACAAAGAACAGGGGCAATATTTCAATTCATTCATAACGGGTTTAAATTAAAAGAGTCTTCTCTAGATCATAAGACAGAATTATATAGTGAAATTAAAAATAAATTCTTTAGGGAATTAGATGATAAACATAAGCAGTCCATTTGGGCTTATGTTTTCTCGATAAGGATAGTAAGACAATCTGTACCACGTGAAAAAATTGTACAAATGTTCTTAAGGCTTAATACTAATAATATGACTTTAAATCCTCAAGAACTACGGAATGCTGAGTTTGAAGGGGAATTTATGGAACTAGCAGCAGAACTTGCTGATATGGAATTTTGGGACAAGAATAAGCTATTTGGTATTGCTGACCGCAGAAGAATGCGAGATATTACATTTGTCAGTGGTTTACTTACCTTTATGAAATTAGGTATTGATGAGGAACTAACATCTAAAAATATCAATAAAGTTTACGAATTATTTAATGATGAATATCCTAATAAAGAGATTGATAAAAGCAATTTTATTAAAATAACTTCTGAGATAGATAGAATAATTGAGGATAACCCTTTAAGACAAACGTTTCTTAACACTAAAGTTCACTTATATACTCTTTTCAATTTCGTATATTCAGTAATAATTAATGAAAACGCTTTAACTGAAGAACAAATTTCTAATTACAGAACATTTATTGATAATTATGAAGAGGATTCAAGGCTTGAAGAATATTTTGGAGAAAAGTTTCCTTTAATCAATGAATATAAAGCATTGTCAAAAGAAGGAACTAATAAGAAGCCAAATAGAATCCGCCGTTTCGAAATTGTAAGTGAATTACTAGGTTAAACAATTTTTTTACATATTCTAAAAATTAATTCTACTATTAAACGCTATACTTTGCCACTCAAAAAGTATAGCGTTTTTTTATTCCCGGAAATTCCAGAACTTTCACACGCCGCTCTTTAGAGTCTTCCGCAGGAGGACTTCAAAGTTCCAATGAAACAAGCCGTTTCTGACGGCGCTACTACACGCGAATAAACATTCCTGAAAATTCGTGTTTGTGTAGGGAAGTCACAGACTTCCAATTCCATTTTTAAGTTTTCAGTCCTCCTGCGGAAGACTAAAAACAGCTATTTAAAGCTTCTTTCCATTATCCGGATTTCACCATCTTCTTCCGCCAAAACCCAATTCAAAAAACGTACTTAACCCCAACCCTTCGCTAGTTTCAAACCCGCCTACAACACAACTATCCCCCTGCCGTATTAGGCTTAAATTTCGGCGTATGGAAGAAACAAAAGAAGGTCTGCATCTGGAGGAGGATATCGGATTTCAGAAGCGGGAGTGGAAATTTGAGCGGTTTGGCTGGTTTATTATGCTGCTGGTTTTTCTGGCGTCCCTGGCAGGTTTGCTGGGCCGAAAAGGACTGATCTGGGACCAGACAACCGCCGGCAATAAAAATACCGGTCTCGAGGCGAAGTATTACCAGTTCCTGCACCGCGAAACGCCCGCCGAGTTCCAGGTGGTAATGAAGAGTGCCGATAGCCGTCTGGAACTGCAAAGCCAGTCTTTTGAAAAACTGAAGATTGAAAACATCCTGCCCAAACCCTCGAAAATGGAGTACCATCAGGATAAGATCCTGTTGTGGTTCGAACCAGATGTGCAGGGGCCTGACCGGGAGGTAAAAATATTTTTTAACCCGATGGAGTCTGGCACCCTGAACGTAAGCCTGAAAACCGGCAGCGGTAATGAAATAAAAACCAGTCAGTTCATTTATCCCTGAGCGTTATGGATTCCGTTATACGAGCAATAGTTGTCTACTTTTTTTTGCTGGTCATTTTCCGGGTCAGCGGAAAGCGCACCTTAAAAGACCTAACCGTTTTCGATTTTGTGCTGTTGCTGATCATTGCCGAAACCACGCAGCAGGCCTTGCTGGGCGATGATTTTTCCATCATGAACAGCATCATTTTAATAACCACGCTGGTACTGGCCGATATCGGGCTTTCGCTCCTGAAAGAATATTCCCATAAATTTGAAAAGCTGGTGGAAGGCGTACCCATGATCATTCTGCAGGATGGCAAAACGCTGGACGACCGGTTAAAAAAAGAGCGCATCGGGGAGGAAGATATCATGGAAGCTGCCCGGAAACTACACGGCCTGGAACGGCTGGATCAGGTAAAGTACGCCATTCTGGAAAAAGACGGCTCCATCTCCATTATCCCGAAAGCAAACGAATAAACCTGACAAGCAACTTCCCTTTTTCAACCAAATTATAATGCTATACTTTCCTACCCAAAAGGTATAGCGTTTTTTTATTCCCGGAAATTCCAGAACTTTAAACCTCACCATTTTTACCGAATGCCCTATGAAAAAAGCCATCTTCTCTATCAAAATAAACGCCCCGAAATTAAAAGTCTGGGAAGCCCTTTGGAAAGACCGGAACTACCGCGAATGGACCAGCGCCTTTACGGAGGGCTCTTATGCGGTTTCGGACTGGGAAGAAGGCAGCAAGATCTTGTTTTTGGCCCCGGACGGAGGTGGCATGTACAGCGAAATAGAAAAGCTGGTGCCCAATGAGTACATGTCGTTCAAACACCTGGGCGAAGTAAAAGACGGCAAAGAACTACCGGCCGACGAAACAACCAGCTCCTGGTACGGCGCTCACGAAAATTACCGCCTCACCGAAACCGGTGGCGTAACCGAAGTGCAGGTTGAGGTAGAAATCGAAGAAAAGTCCGACCAATATTTCCAGGAAGCCTTCCCGAAAGCGCTGGCGAAATTAAAAGCCATCGCGGAAAGGTAACCGCCGTTTCAGGCCTGCTTACTTTTTTAAAGGAAATGGCTACCGTTTTTAAATTAACAGAATTTGAAAAGGTTCGGGTTTTTGGTACCTTAGGGTATTATAACCTGCCAGGCAGACCTTTATGAAACGCCAATCCTTTTTATACCTGCTCCTAATTGCAGCTTTAACTTTTTCGTGCAACACCAAACCCGACGAAAAGAAAGATGCTGCAATTGTAGCCACCCCTGCCAACCCGGAACCAACCGCCGAAATTTCTGAACCGGCAAACCAAGCCGATAGCGAACTCCAAAAACCCGAACCACGCCAAAGCAAATCTACCAGCCTGCAGGTTGCCTCAGCTTCTGGCCCGGATAAGTCCGGCGGAAATAAAAGCACCCGCCGGTTGGCCAGGAAACAAAAAGCATCATCCAAACCAGCATCCTTTTTCTCCAGGGCAGCAACCGTTTCTGGCCCGGAAGCAAAAACAGCCTTAACGCTGGCAGATGTTTACCGCCATTTCGACAAAACGGCCCAAACTTTCAGTATTCTCCCCAACCGGGACACTACCCTTATTTGCCGCGAAGGCACCAGCCTTAAAATTCCGGCCAATGCTTTTGTTTCGGAAGTTACCGGCCTGGAAGTGGCAGGTCCGGTAGAGATCTCGGTAAAGGAATATTATAAGCTTTCGGATATCATGCTGGCCAACCTAAGTACTACCTCCGGCAAAGAAAACCTGGAAACGGCCGGCATGATCCACGTAACCGCAACTTCCATGAATGGACCCTGCGCCTTAAAACCTGGGCGGAATATGGAGATCGGTTTCCCTTACCAGACGGCAAAAAAAGGCATGCAGCTTTTTTCCGGGCAATGGCAGGAAAACAACATCGACTGGCAGCTAACCCAAACCCCCGACCAGATAGACCAGATTCCTGACCGAACCGGCAATTTATTTAACGGCCGGTATTCAGAGTTGGAAGTTTTACCGGTGTACCGGGGCGGCGAAAAGGGTTTGAAAAAGCACTTTGCCCGTTACGCCCAATACCCGCTTACCGCCCTTAATGAAAAAACCGAAGGAACCGTGGTTCTTAAGATCCGGATAGAAAAGAACGGCGAAATATCCGGGGTGAAGGTTGAGAACAGCCTCTCTCCCGGCCTGGATAAATCAGCCGCCTATGCCGCTTATAAAATGCCCCGGTGGCGGGCCGGCCGGGTAGATAACAAACCGGTGGAGGCCACCCATATCCTGCCGGTAACGTTTAGCCTGGAAGGGACGGAAATCAATAAAAAAACCAGGAAACAAGCCCGAAGGTTTGAGCGCCAGCTTCGCCAAATGGGTTCCCTTTATACGAATGTCCAGGACGAAGGAGAACCGTATTACATTCCGGAAAAGGACTCCAAAGCCAAGCTGGAGAAAAAATTAAAAAGCACTGGCCTGCATAAGGCCGACGTAGCTGAAGTAAGCCGGTATTTGTTTAGTGCCACCCAATTAGGCTGGATCAACTGCGACCGTTTTTATGGCACCCGGCAACCAAAGATCGATTATGTAATAGACCATAACAGCACGGATAAGGTAAGCGTAAGAGTGGTCTTTCATTCGGTCAGGGCCATAATGCCCGGTTTTTTCCGGCAAAAACAATACGCAGTTAACAACGTGCCGCTGGGTGAAAAAGTGACTATTGTAGCCCTGAAAACCGAAGGAGAAAACGTAATGCTGGCCGTAAAGGAAACTTCCATAAAAAAAGCCGGCGAATCTGAACTGGTTTTTGAACCGGTAACCATGGAAAGGCTTCAAGAAGAAATGGAAAAACTGGATAAGCTGAAATAAGCCTGAATGCGAATGGGTATCTGCCACGTAACTCAACCGCAACCTTAGGTTAAGAATCAGAGTTTTCCGGCCGGCCCATTTAAACTTCAACCATCTCTCCTTCTTTTTCGCCTAAATTCCGGCCCCAGGCAGCAATAGCTTCTATTACCGGGATCAGGGTTTTGCCGAAATCGGTAAGCGAATATTCTACCCGCAGCGGCACTTCGGCGTAAACTTCGCGCTTTACCAGCCCATCTTCTTCCAATGCTTTCAGCTGCAGGCTCAGCATTTTTTCGGTAATGTCAGGTATCTGCTTTTTAAGCTCCCCGAACCTGCGCGTTTTATTCCGCAAATACCAAAGCACCACCGTTTTCCATTTGCCGCCAATGTAACTCATGGTTACATCCAGGGCGCAATGGTAGGTTTTGTCGTGCAGTTTGAATACGTATTCCTTATCGTTTATGAGCATTCTGAAAATAATTAAAAAAAATCTGATACTGTCAGGTTTGACAGTTATTGCAAAGTTATAAAGCTATACTTAGTTTTGCAACTGTAAAAAGTATAGTTTAACTAAAAATCAAAAAGATATGAGAAAGATAGGCGTTTTAGGAACCGGCATGGTGGGCAATACCCTGGGTTCAAAATTAATTCAGCTGGGTTACGAAGTAATGATGGGCAGCCGTACCGCCACTAACGAAAAAGCCCAGGCCTGGGTAGCAGCCAACGGCGAAAAAGCCAGCGCAGGTACTTTTGAAGAAACCGCCAGATTCGGCGACATTATCCTGAACTGCACCAAAGGCGACATTACGCTGGAAGTTTTTAAAATGGCCGGGGCGCAAAATTTCGATAGTAAGATCCTGATCGATATTGCCAACCCGCTGGATTTCTCCCAGGGCATGCCGCCTTCCCTGCTCCCGCAATACAGCAACACCAATTCTCTGGGCGAAGAAATTCAAAAGTTATTGCCTAATGCCCACGTGGTAAAAACCCTGAACATGGTAAATTGCGAAGTTATGGCCGATGCCAAAAAAAGCGGCGGCGATCCAACCATGTTTATGTGCGGCAATAGTGCCGAAGCCAAAGCCGAAGTAAAAACCCTTTTAAACCAGTTCAACTGGACCGACATCATCGACCTGGGCGACATAACTTCTTCCCGCACCACCGAAATGATGCTCCCGATCTGGCTGCGCACCTGGATGGCTACCGGCAATGGTTATTTTGCTTTTAAAATTGTGCAGTAGGCATTCGTATCACGCTTTAACCCAGAAAAAACGCTATGCTTTTTACCTCAAAAAGTGTAGCGTTTTTTTTTGCCTGAAATTTTCTTTTAAGCGCAGTCATTACAGTATCCCGTCAGCAGGCAATTCACGCTTTCTACCCGGTAACCGGGCGGAACTTTAACCTTTACTTCTTCTTTTAAGCACTCCACTTTCTGGCAATTAAGGCACCGGAAATGAAAGTGATCGTGGTGGTGATGGCTTTCTTCGCAACCCTGGCACAAAGCAAAATAACTTTTCCCGTCGTCAGAAACAATTTTGTGCGCGTAGCCATCTTCGCAGAAACTGTTCAGCACCCGGTAAATGGTAACCCGGTCCATGGTCCCTTTTAAGGTTTGTTCTATCAGGTCCTGGCTGAGGGCGGCTTTAGAATTTTGTAGCAAACTCAGGACGGCTTGTTTGGCGGGGGTGTTTCGGCGCTTCATAAAATATTAATGCAACTATGTTGCAATAATAAAAACAATATTTAACTTTGCCAAATCTTATGGCAGCAATAACCATTTTGTCCAAAATCTCCTGGGAGTAATAAGCTTCAGTTTAATGGTTTTCGGATTGCCATTTTCTTGCTCACCTTCCATAAACCGAATAGAATGAAAGACACTAACCTTTTCGATGCCATTATTATAGGCGGCAGCTATGCCGGTCTGGCCACTGCCATGAGTTTAGGGCGTGCTTTGCGCCAGATCCTGGTTATCGACAGCGGAAAACCCTGTAACCGCTTCACGCCGCATTCCCACAATTTTTTAACCCAGGACGGTAAAGTTCCTGCCGAAATTGCGGCCATTGGAAAAGAGCAGGTAACCAGGTATAAAACCGTTCAATTTCACGAAGGGCTGGCCGTTTCCGGCAAACAAAACGGTACCGGTTTTGAAATAAAAACCCAAACCGGCGAAACGTTTAAAGCTAAAAAACTGGTGTTCGCTTCCGGCCTGAAAGACCTGCTGCCGCCGATTGCAGGCTTTGCGGAATGCTGGGGAAAAACAGTGATCCATTGCCCTTATTGCCACGGCTACGAAGTTAGAAACCAGAAAACCGCTTTCCTGGTCCCCGGCGACCAGGCCCTGCATTACGCCCAACTCCTCCGGAACTGGACCAAAGACCTGACGATGCTTACCAACGGCAAAGCCAATTTAACGGAAGAGCAAAAAGCCAAATTAAAGCACCATCGCATAGAAGTAATCGAAACTGAAATAACCGAACTGGAACATGAGGAAGGACAAATCAGGAACGTAGTTTTCAAAGATAATTCCTGTTTTCCGGTAAAAGCCCTTTACCACCGGCCGGAGTCTGAGCATCATTGTAAAATTCCGCAGGAGTTAGGTTGTGAACTGGCTGAATCCGGCTTATTAAAGATCGACTTTATGCAGCGCGCTACCGTTCCGGGTATTTATGCCTGCGGCAATAATTCCGGTATGCGGTCGGTAGCTATGGCGGTAGGTAGCGGTATGGCAACCGGCGCTTTTGTAAACCATGAACTTTGCGCCGAAGAATTTAATTAAAATCAGAAAAGAATTGGGGTATTTCGGAAAATGCAGAAAACGGTAAAATTTAAACTATAATTTTTTCGTTATATCCGAAAATTGCGTATTTTTGGTAATTCACTCAAAATTAGGTTCAGATCAGTATGAAAAAGTATTTGTTTTTAGCTGCTGTTGGTATGGTTATGTTTGGTTCTTCCTGCAAAACAACCTGCCCGGCTTACTCTAAAGTAGACACCAAAGCGCAGCCGGTAACCAAAGTTGCCCAAACTTCCGTTCGCGGTTAAGCTTTAAAAATATTTATTAAAAAACCGCCCGGAATATTTTCGGGGCGGTTTTTTTATGCCTTAGCTTTTTGGTTTATTATTATTTCTGCTGCCTGAAGGAGGTTTTTAGCTTTAAGCGGCGCCGGCCAGGTTTCTTCGCCCTCAATTAAAATTCCCTTTACCCCTACTTTTGCAGCAGCTTCCAGGTCGCGTTTCCGGTCGCCTACCAGCCACGAACTGTGCGGATCTAGGTTAAACCGGGCAATGGCTTTTTCCAGCAGCAGCGAATCGGGTTTGCGGCTCAACGATTCGGAAACACTGGGGTGCATGGGCGCATAATAAAGGGCATCAATTAGGTTTCCGCAGGCCTGCTGGAGTTTTTCGTGACAAGCCCATACGTGCTCCCGGGTATACAGGCCTTTGGCAATGCCGGCCTGGTTCGTAATAACTATCAGTAAAAATCCGGTAGCTTTTAAAAGTTGCAGGGCTTCCGGCACGCCCGGTAAGATCTCAAATTCTTCCGGCCGGAACGTATATTCGCCGCGTTCGGCGTTCAGCACCCCGTCGCGATCCAGGAAAACGCAGGGGCGGGCCAAATTATCTTTATCCATATTCCCTTCAAAATTAAACATTCCGCCCGGATTTTAATTACTTCTATGGCCTTGGCACTTTTTGGCTTTAAAACCCTACCGTTCGGAAGCTGAAACTTCTTTCCTGTTTTTCGTAAAGAGGGTGCTGCCGCTTAAATTGTCTGATCCTTCCCAAAATTTTAAAAGATGATCCCGGAAAAAAAATGGGGCACGGATAAAAGGTAATTTTAGCAGCGCAGAACAAAAATTTCAAAACAAAATTATGAAAGTAGGCATCGTTGGAGGCGGAATTTCAGGATTGACCGTAGCATACCAGTTACAGAAAATGGGTATTGCTTACGATCTTTTTGAACAAACTGAGTTTCCGGGAGGCAATATAAAATCGGTGCAGGTAAAAGACTACACCTTGGAGATGGGACCCAACGCCCTGGCCATGACGGAAGAACTGGAAAACCTGATCCAGGAACTGAAGCTGCAAAATGAGCTGATCGAAAGTAAACCGCATGCCAGCCACCGTTATATCTTACGCAAAGGACGTTACCAGGAATTCCCGGATTCGCCTTTAAAACTGGCCGGGTCCAACTTTTTCAACCTCAAAACCAAATTCCGGATCCTGCAGGAACCGCTAAAAAAGAGAATACCGGTTAACCCCCTGGAAACCGTAAGCCATTTTTTTGAATCCCGGTTTGGAAGGGAAGTGCTTGATTATGCCGTGGCGCCTTTCGTTACCGGAATTTATGCCGGAAATCCGGATGAGCTATTAATGGCCAAAACCTTCACGCAGTTATATAGCCATGCCAATGAAAACGGATCGGTCATGAAAAGCCTGCTGAAAAATCCGCCGGAGCGTAAACGGCTTGTTTCTTTTAAGAAAGGCCTGCAAACGTTACCCCAGGAACTGGCCTCAAAACTTATTGATATTCATACCGGCTACCCGGTTGAAATGATCACCAAAACGCACGGGAAATATATTGTCAGCACCAATTCGCCGGATTACGAAAATTGCGAATACGATATTTTGGTTTTAGCTCTCCCGGCCCATAAAGCCACGCCGCTTTTGGAATTTACCTATCCGGGTCTGGCCGCTGCGCTCCGGAATATAAATTATCCGCCGGTTTCTATTGTGCATAGCGTATACCGCCGAAACACCGTGGGCTTTCCCCTGGCCGGGTTTGGCGCCTTGCATCCGCCTAAAGAAAAGCAATTTACAGCCGGCGTTATCTGGAGCAGTTCGGTCTTTGAAGGGAAATGCCACGAAGACGAAGTATTGTTTACTTCTTTGATCGGCGGCAGCGTTTTTGCCGAAAACACCCGTTTGCCCCGGGTGGAGATCTTAAGCAAAGTGCACGAAGAATTGAAGCGCAATTACCAGATAACCGCCGAAAGGCCGGTTTTTCAGCATTTTTATTTGTGGAGCCATGCCATTCCTCAATACGATCTTTACATTGCAGATGCCCAGGAACTGGCCCAAACGCTTGAATCGGAAAATCTATATGTAGCCGCAAATTGGTTTTCGGGGGTTTCGGTTGCCGATTGCGTAAAACGGGCTCTGGAAGTAGCAAAAAAAATTCAGGGATCAATCCCCGCCGGAACCGCCTGATTTTACTATATTTGAGGCTATGAATAACGCAATTGTGGTAATTCCCACTTATAATGAGAAAGAAAATGCGGAGGCCATTGTTCGTAAAGTCTTTTCGTTGCCGGTTCCCTTTCATATTCTTGTTGTAGACGATAATTCGCCGGATGGTACTGCTGCCATTATTAAAGACCTGCAGGCGGAATTTCCGGACCGGCTATTCATGGAAGAACGGAAAGGAAAGTTGGGTTTGGGCACCGCCTACATTCATGGGTTTAAATACGCACTGGCCCGCGGGTATGAATACATTTTTGAAATGGACGCCGATTTTTCGCATAACCCCGAAGATCTGGTAAAATTGTATGAAGCCTGCGCCGTAGAAGGTTACGACATGGCCATTGGCAGCCGGTATATTAAAGGCGTGAACGTGGTGAACTGGCCCATGAACCGGGTTTTAATGTCTTACTTTGCCAGCAGTTACGTTCGCGTAATTACCGGAATGCCGATTGCCGATGCCACGGCCGGTTTTAAATGTTATACCCGGAAGGTTTTAGAAACTATTCCGCTGAATGAGATCCGGTTTATAGGGTACGCCTTTCAGATAGAAATGAAATTCCTGGCTTATAAATATGGATTTAAAATAAAAGAAGTACCCATTATTTTTACTGACCGTACTAAGGGCGAATCGAAGATGAGCAAAGGCATCATCAGGGAAGCATTTTACGGGGTTATCCGCATGAAAGTAGACAGTTACTTCCGGCATTTTAACCGCTAAAAAAGATCAAAACAAAAACGGAAGCTACCCGGTAAAGCAATCGCCACCGCAATATTTATATGGGAGATCATATTTCTTTCTGGATAATTTTCAACCTGTTCGTGCTGGCAATGCTGGCGCTGGACCTTTTTGTCTTTCACCGCGACGCCCACGTGGTAAGGATAAAGGAAGCTTTGGGCTGGAGTGCCTTCTGGGTGGCGCTTTCGCTGGCTTTTAATGCCCTGATCTATTACTACAAAGGTCCCGGCCCGGCCATCGAATTCCTGACGGCCTACCTCATAGAAAAATCGCTGAGCGTAGATAACCTCTTTGTCTTTATTGTGCTCTTCAATTATTTTAAGATCCCGCAGATCTACCAGCATAAAGTTTTGTTCTGGGGCATTATCGGGGCATTGGTACTGCGGGCCTTCTTTATAGTGGTGGGGGTAGCGTTGCTGGCAAAATTCCATTTCATGCTTTACATTCTGGGCGGCTTCCTGATCTTTACCGGTATCCGGATGGCCATGGCTTCCAACGAACCTGAAATTGATCCGAAAGCCAACCCGGTGGTTAAATTTATCAGCCGCTACATGCCCGTTACCAACGATCTGGTAGGTGGTAAATTCTTCGTGAAGCGCGAAAAAATGGTTTTTGCTACGCCCCTGTTCATTGTGCTTCTTATGGTAGAAACTACCGATGTGGTCTTTGCCATGGATAGTATACCTGCCATTCTGGCCATTTCCCGCGATACCTTTATTGTGTACACTTCCAACGTTTTTGCTTTGCTTGGGCTGCGGGCGCTTTACTTTGCCTTAGCCGGCGTAATGCAGCTTTTCCATTACCTGCATTACGGTCTGGCCCTCATCCTGGTCTTTATTGGTACCAAACTGGTGCTATCTGATATTTACCATTTTGACATGCGCTATGCTCTTTTGGTTGTGGGCGGCATCCTGGCTATTTCAGTTATTGCCTCTCTCCTGTTCCCCAAACCAGCCGAAGAACTGCCGGAACCACCTGAAACCAAGTAATTTGCTCAGGAAAAGAATTTGAGTTTTTCATGCCTTTTCCTTACCGTTTTCTATGATCTTATAAAATCAAAACTGCCTGCCTTATTTAATGGCAGGCAGTTTTGGTTAACCATATTCCTAAATCTGGAAGGCTAATCATAAAGATCTATTATGCTGAAAATTCTTCTGTAAACCATTTCTAATACCAGGAAAAATTTCTGAATTGGGCATGAATTAGAAGCACGGAATTAGCGAAAGTCAGATAAAAAGAAAGGCCTGTAGGGGGACAGGCCCAGGTGGAAGGTGAATTTAATCAGGTTAAGCTAAACCAGGTAACAAACAGTAGCTTTATCTTTTGCTGAATGGTTTAATCAAGCAGATCGATCGGGGTTAGCTGTAAGGAATCTGCCGGGGCAGGCGGGGCAGTTACAATTATGTCGCGGGCCCGGCCGTAAAGCGATACGTGCGGCGAAAGCGAATCATATTCTTCCTGGGTAATGTGGCCGCGCCGGAGCATAATGCCGGAGATCAGCTTGAAATACCAGGCAACTTTCGGCCTTAGGTTACCGGACTCATCGAATGAAGATTTATAGGCCTTTGGTTTGGGAATGATGCTGGCCAGGAAAATACTTTCGTTCAGGTTTAATTCTGAAGGCTGTTTGCCGTAAAAGAAACGCGCCGCTTCCCGGATACCATACACATTTGGTCCCCACTCAATAATGTTGAGGTACACTTCGTACATGCGGGTCTTGGAAACAATTTTATTATTCTCAATCAGCCACACAATAAGGGCCTCCTCCACTTTGCGGGCAATGGTCTTTTTACGCGTCAGGAAAACGTTCTTCACCAATTGCATGGAAATGGTACTCCCGCCCCGCACGAATTTCTTTGCCTTAATATTGGCCGCAATGCTTTGCCGGAACGCTTCTTCGTGAAACCCTTTATGGGTAAAGAACTGCGCATCTTCGGAAGTCATAATGGCATACTTCAGGTAGCGGAAAATAGAGTTATAGGGGGCATAAGAATTGCTACCGGGCCCAACGGTTAAAGTCCGTAAAGGCTTACCATATTCGTAGGCGGTATAATCAAAGGTTTTATTGATCCGCGAAAGGTCTTCTTTTCCGAATTTGGTAATTTGAAAATTATGGCCTTCCAGGTCCGAATCAAACGTAAGGTGCTTCAGGTCAGAAAAGTTGATATGCGATTTTAGCTTGTAAGATAAAGCTCCGGTGCCTTCCATCCCTTCCACGCTTTCGAACATGGCCGGCGGTAAACTGGCAAAAAAATCGGTGGCCGGGGTTTGGGCCGTTTGCAGCCGCACGATCAGGTCTTTGGTTGGTTTGGTCCGTAGCTGAATAACCGGGTAAGCCTTTATTTTATTTACCCGCACTTCGGTTAAACTGTCTACGGCATAATAATCGGGCCCTAAGGAAACCACGTAATGCACCGCGCCGCTTTTAACTTCAATATCGGTATCGGCGATCCGCGGGTGAAAAACTTTGAGGCTGGTTACGCTGGCATCGCCCCGAACCGTTAGCACATCACGCTTAAAATCTTTGCTGGTCAGGCTAACAGCCAGGGTATCGAAAGCCACCGTGCCGCCAAATTTCTGCTTTACATAGGGCATTACAATACCGCCGGTATCCAGGGCATAAAGCTGGGCCGAAATGAAATATTTACCGGGGTTAATGGTACCGTGGAGTTTAAGGTTATTTACCAGCGAATCGGTTTTGATGCTTACCGATGTTTTAATATCGCCATCCTTGATCTGGAGTTCCGGCATTTTCATTAAAACATTGCGGTGGGTTGAATTATAGCTTACGTTCAGGTTATTAAAGTTAACCCTATCCGGCACACTTTCGAAAGTCTTTTCAATAAGGTCGTTGAGCAGTTTGCCGTAGTTGCGGCTTTTGGTCGTATCCACCGGCTGGGCCTTTTTCTTACCCATTAAAAAACTGTAATTATTACTGCCATCGGCCTTTTTAACCGCGGTTAAATAAGCATCGGAAATGTTCAGTTCTTTAAAGATCAGGCGGCCTTTGAACAGGGTCCGGATGCTGACTGATGCCCTTACATCGGAAGTTCGAAGCAAGGTATCGCCCTGGTTCGGAACAAGGGATACGGAGTTTAGATTTACCGTAGTCAGACCATCGAAAGTAGCTTTTCCAATGTGGAGTTTTGCCGGGTATCTGGCTTCTACTTTATCTTTCACTTTTACCAATGCATAGGTCAAAAGCCGCTGCCGGTAGAAAAGCAAAACACTTATAATAATAACGAACAGTAGTAAAAATGCACCGCCCCAGATCAGGGCCCGGCGCATGATCATTTTTTTATTCCACTTAGATTCTGGCACTTCTGATTCTGGCACTCTTTTCTTAATTTAATGTGCAAATATAGATAAAACAAAACCTTCAATGCTCCTCTTTTACTAAAAGTCGCGTTGAAGGTTTTGGCCTTAAAAACGGTAGGTTAAACCGGGCAAAAAGTATTACAGTTTAACAAAGCGTTTGGTTTGCATTTCTTCGCCCGCTTTAACCCGCAGGAAATAAACCCCGCGCTTCAGATCTGCAACGTTTATAGTAGTAATATCCTGGCGGGAAGCAGCTTTTAAAACGGTTTTTCCTAAAGCATCTATCACTTCGAAACTGAAAACACCGGCACCGAACTGGTTCCCCCTGGCAATGGTCAGTTCGTCGTTTACCGGGTTCGGGAAAAGGTTGAATTCAGCCTGTTTGATTTCTTTGGAAGTTCCCAGCGGGTTCTGAACTTTTAGTTTATTGGCATAAACCGGCACAGTAAAAGTAGCTTTACCGGGTATGTTGGAGCCAAAGGTCAGGGTTTCATTAATAGAGTCGCCGGCGACTACAAAACCGTTAATCTTTAAGGTATGGGCTTCGCCGGGAGCAATGGAAAAGTTAGTTCCCGAACCGGGAGCAAAACTTAATTTACCGGTAGTAGATAAAGTTGGGTTGGTAAAGTTCATGGTTTGGTTGCCATTGTTTACCAGTACATAATGGAAAGTGTAAGTGGTGCTGGGCGTAATATTCCCAAAATTCACCATTCCCTGCTGGTAGAGCTCATAATTGGCGGGAGCAGCCGAAGTAGTTACAAAATTATTGATCCGGTCGGCAAGCTGCGGGTAATCTACAAAAGGGTTGCGGTTCAGCTGGCGGGCATGGATATCGTCGTTGCGTTTAATATCTACGGCCGATGGGGCAAAGTTCTTATTCCAGTTTTTCAAAAGCGCTTCCTGCGAAACAAAAAAGCTCTGGTAATCCTGGTAGCGGATAACAAAATAAAGCATTGCCCTGGCCGTAGGTCCTTTCTGCACCTGACGCGGCTCATATAACAGGTTTGAACCCAGGTGCGAAGGATTATTGATCGCATCGTTCACGTAAGGAGTGGTGGCTACTCCAAACGGGTAACTGCTCCGGCTATTGTTAGCATTTTCATCGGTGGGGAACAGGTGGTGAATATCCGAACGCATGGGTTCCGCCTGGTTGAATTTACCCTGCGGGTAAGTATGTTCGGCATTGATATCGAAATTATTGAAAAGGTGGGTGCGATCGGTATAGCCGGAAGCCACGCGGCCGGTATACACGCATTCCAGTTTGTTTACCGCAGATCCGCGGCCGTTCACTTTCCAGTTATCTATCTCCATGTACATTTTATCGCGGGCCACGTTGTAGCCAAACGACGTATAAGGGCTGGAAATAGTAGCTTTCAAAGCTGTTTTCAACACTTCTTCCGATTTGTTTTCGGTATTGTTGTAATAAGTGCGGGAATATTTTCCCTGGCCTGTCAGATCAACAGAAAGATTGCCGCCACGGGAATCCGTTTCGATCACCATTTCGGAATTATGCGCAATATTGTGCAGCGGCGAAAAGGTTACGGTTATGGTTTGCGAACCGCCCGCCGGAATACTAATGGGAAATGTATTGTTTACAGAAAAAGCGGGAGCGCCGTAAACCGTAAAGAATTTAATGTTTTTTATATTTACCGCGTAATTCAGCGGATTGGTAATGGTAACCTGCTGGGTAGCGGCTGCAATTTCGGTGGCGTTACCAAAAGCAAGCTGGGTTTGGCTGGTTTGCAGGGTCTGGGCCTGTAAACCGGAAATTCCGAAGAATGCAGCCAGAAGACCGCCATAAAACTTATTCATAAACATCTTAAAAGTAGTACAAAAAGCCTGTAAAGTTAGGAATAATTCTCTTTTAAAAGTTTACCGCTTTCGCAGTATCTTTGGCCCTTAACGCATATGTATGAATCTTAATTCCCTAACGGCAATTTCTCCGGCAGATGGGCGCTACCGCAAACAAACTGCCAGCCTGGCTCCTTACTTTTCAGAATTCGGCCTGATCCGCTACCGCGTATTGGTGGAAGTTGAATATTTCATTGCCCTTTGTGAAATTCCGCTGCCCCAACTGGCATCCTTCCCCAAAGACCAATTCACTTTTTTACGGCAGATCTATACCGATTTTACCGAAGCTGATGCCCAGGAAATTAAGAAACTGGAGCAAACCACCAATCACGACGTAAAAGCGGTGGAATATTTCCTGAAAGAAAACTTCGATAAGCATGGCCTAACCGGTTTTGCCGAATTCATTCATTTCGGGCTAACCTCTCAGGACATTAATAACACCGCTATTCCGCTTTCTTTAAAAGAAGCCACCTTAAAAGAATTGCAGCCGGCCTTTTCCGCCATCGAAACCAAACTTTCGGAACTGGCCCAAACCTGGCAGGAAATTCCCATGCTGGCGCATACCCACGGGCAACCGGCCTCTCCTACCCGCCTGGGAAAAGAGATCATGGTATTTGCCGACCGCCTGCACCGCCAGCTTTCTACGCTCCAAACCATCCCGTTTTCGGCTAAATTCGGCGGGGCTACCGGTAACTTTAATGCGCACTTTATTGCCTACCCGCAAACCGACTGGCTGGCATTTGCTACCAAATTTGTAAACGAAACCTTAGGCCTTAACCGCACCCGCGTTACCACCCAGATAGAACCTTACGACGACCTGGCTGCCTATTGCGATAACTTAAAACGGCTGAATACCATCCTGATCGATTTTTCGCGGGACGTTTGGCAATACATTTCCATGGGCTATTTCACCCAGAAAATAAAAGCCGGTGAGATCGGTTCTTCGGCCATGCCGCACAAAGTTAATCCCATCGATTTCGAAAACGCAGAAGGAAACTTAGGTGTAGCCAATGCCCTGCTGGAATTCTTTGCCAACAAACTCCCTATCTCCCGCTTACAACGCGACCTGACCGATTCCACCGTGCTGCGCAATTTAGGTTTGCCATTGGCTCATATTTTAATTGCCCTGAAAAGTCTGGAAAAAGGCATTAATAAATTACAACTGAACGAACCAGCCTTAAAGGCACACCTGGATGATAACTGGGCCGTAGTAGCCGAAGGTATTCAAACCATTCTGCGCCGCGAAGGCTATCCGCAACCTTACGAAGCTTTAAAAGCCCTGACCCGGAAAAATGAAAAGATAACTGAAACCACCATTCAGGAATTTATCGAAACCCTGGAAGTAAGCGAAGAAGTTAAAAAGGAATTAAGGGTAATTTCGCCTTATAGTTACACCGGAATATTGTTTCAGAAACGGTAAGGTTATAGCTTGAAAAAGTCAGCATAAAGCGGTAGGTTTTTTGCTTTAAAAAGTAAATATAAAAAAAGCCTCTTCAGAATATTCTGAAGAGGCTTTTTGATTCGGGTGTTTTTAATACCAGTATGGTTTGTAATTATTGTTTCACCACTCTAACCGTTTTAACCCCATCTTTGGTGATCAGGCGGGCAAAGTAAACTCCCGGCGCCAGGTATCTGCCATCCAGCTTCATTTCGTAAAGCTTACCAGCTTCGGCTGTTCCACCACCAATGCGCTTGATCAGCATACCGCGGGTGTCATGAACGGCCAGTTCATACTGCTGTTCGGTTTCCAGGGCAAAGCGGAAGGAAGCTTCATTGCTGAAAGGATTCGGATAAGAGCCGAACTGCGAAGTAGCAGGTTGGTTTGAGTTTTCAGAAGCTACACGCTTGCCACCTCCGTTACCACCTTTCACTGGTTCATGGATTACAATAGATCCACCACCAAGCGAAGTAGTTAGAATATCCGTTTCTAAAGCATTTATCTGGTTATCATAAATTACAGTGCCACCGTCACTGATCTTTATTCTGAACTTATCATAACCGCCACCACCATTGATCTGACCATCAGTTGCGATCAGGGTGAAGTTATAATCGCCGGTTCCGTTAATAGTGCCTCTTCCTTTATAGGTAGCTTTAGATCCGGAAATTACTAAACTCATATTATTATGAGATGTGCTTTTGAAATTAAGGTTGCCGGTATTGAACTGGAATTCAGTATTGCCTTCCACTACATTGGATCCTTTCTTATACTTGGCAACAAATCCAAAGTTAGCTTTACCAGTCGCTGTCGGGTTAGATACCATAGAGCCAGCCGGTGAATTGATCCAGCCACCACCAGTTACAAAACCGCCATCTGGGTCATAAACCGGAAGGTAAGCTATTTGTTCATCACATGGGTTTCCAGAAGTGCCTACCACTGTTCTTACTTTGTAAACCTTAACACCCATTGCACCTAAATCAAAAGTGGCAATTCCATTAACGGAATATACTTGCCCCTTATGCACGTCATCAAGGTAAAGATCTACCGGTACACCTGAAACAGTTGAAGTCCCATACTTAACTGGAATGTTTATTCGAACTACCTGAGAAATGCTACGTGGAGTATTGGCATCAGTGCCATCAACTGTTACAGAATTAACCAACAATGTACCATTCACAAAGTTTACATTATAGTTACTCAACTTTGGATCAATTGAGGCAGGAATAATTGTGTTGCCGTTATAGGAATAAGTAGTAGCTATAACTTCATTATTAACAGCACCAGTAACGGAACAATAAAAACCTGATGGATTAGCCTGGCCGCAATACTTGCTCAGGCTAGGGGCAGTGATGGTTAGCTGAGCTTTTCCGATCGTGAAGTTTTCAGTAGCAGAAGAACCAGTATGGTTCGCATCGCCTGCATAAGTGTAGGAAGCATTAGCGTTTCCTGCATTAATGTTATCAACATACACGGCCGCTGGATTAGAAAGAACTACTCCTCCTGCACCTGTTACGTTAACTGCAGCTGGTGTGATCGGAGAACCTGTGTAAGTAAAAGGTGCACCAGAGATCGCGATTGTCGTTATTGAAACAGCTTTACTGATTGTAAAGTTAGCAGTGTTGTAAGTGATGTTGTAGTTGCCTAATACTGCAGCAGGGCTAAGCGTAGCGCTGATCGCATAAGGACCACCTGCTACCGTCTCACCAGCAACGCGGGCATAAGCAGCTGTTACATTGTCACCAGCCAGGAAGCCATTTGTAGAACCTGTCAATGCTGGATCAGCTGAACCATAAACTTTACCTGCAACCGCTGGCGTTACTGAAGCAGCTTTCTGATCAATGGTAAAGTTAGCAGTGTTGTAAGTGATGTCGTAGTTGCCTAATACTGCAGCAGGGCTAAGCGTAGCGCTGATCGCATAAGGACCACCTGCTACCGTCTCACCAGCAACGCGGGCATAAGCAGCTGTTACATTGTCACCAGCTAAGAAGCCATTTGTAGAACCTGTCAATGCTGGATCAGAACCACCGTAGGTCTTGCTGTTGGCAAGCGGCGTTACTGAAGCAGCCTTCTGATCAATGGTAAAGTTAGCAGTGTTGTAAGTGATGTCGTAGTTGCCTAATACTGCAGCAGGGCTAAGCGTAGCGCTGATCGCATAAGGACCACCGGCTACTGTCTCACCGGCAACGCGGGCATAAGCAGCTGTTACATTGTCACCAGCTAAGAAGCCATTTGTAGAACCTGTCAATGCTGGATCAGCTGAACCATAAACTTTACCTGCAACCGCTGGCGTTACTGAAGCAGCTTTCTGATCAATGGTAAAGTTAGCAGTGTTGTAAGTGATGTCGTAGTTGCCTAATACTGCAGCAGGGCTAAGCGTAGCGCTGATCGCATAAGGACCACCGGCTACTGTCTCACCGGCAACGCGGGCATAAGCAGCTGTTACATTGTCACCAGCTAAGAAGCCATTTGTAGAACCTGTCAATGCTGGATCAGCTGAACCATAAACTTTACCTGCAACCGCTGGCGTTACTGAAGCAGCTTTCTGATCAATGGTAAAGTTAGCAGTGTTGTAAGTGATGTCGTAGTTGCCTAATACCGCAGCAGGGCTAAGCGTAGCACTGATCGCATAAGGACCACCGGCTACTGTCTCACCGGCAACGCGGGCATAAGCAGCTGTTACATTGTCACCAGCCAGGAAGCCATTTGTAGAACCTGTCAATGCTGGATCAGAACCACCGTAGGTCTTGCTGTTGGCAAGCGGCGTTACTGAAGCAGCCTTCTGATCAATGGTAAAGTTAGCAGTGTTGTAAGTGATGTCGTAGTTGCCTAATACCGCAGCAGGGCTAAGCGTAGCACTGATCGCATAAGGACCACCGGCTACTGTCTCACCGGCAACGCGGGCATAAGCAGCTGTTACATTGTCACCAGCTAAGAAGCCATTTGTAGAACCTGTCAATGCTGGATCAGAACCACCGTAGGTCTTGCTGTTGGCAAGCGGCGTTACTGAAGCAGCCTTCTGATCAATGGTAAAGTTAGCAGTGTTGTAAGTGATGTCGTAGTTGCCTAATACCGCAGCAGGGCTAAGCGTAGCACTGATCGCATAAGGACCACCGGCTACTGTCTCACCGGCAACGCGGGCATAAGCAGCTGTTACATTGTCACCAGCTAAGAAGCCATTTGTAGAACCTGTCAATGCTGGATCAGCTGAACCATAAACTTTACCTGCAACCGCTGGCGTTACTGAAGCAGCTTTCTGATCAATGGTAAAGTTAGCAGTGTTGTAAGTGATGTCGTAGTTGCCTAATACCGCAGCAGGGCTAAGCGTAGCGCTGATCGCATAAGGACCACCGGCTACTGTCTCACCGGCAACGCGGGCATAAGCAGCTGTTACATTGTCACCAGCCAGGAAGCCATTTGTAGAACCTGTCAATGCTGGATCAGCTGAACCATAAACTTTACCTGCAACCGCTGGCGTTACTGAAGCAGCTTTCTGATCAATGGTAAAGTTAGCAGTGTTGTAAGTGATGTCGTAGTTGCCTAATACCGCAGCAGGGCTAAGCGTAGCACTGATCGCATAAGGACCACCGGCTACTGTCTCACCGGCAACGCGGGCATAAGCAGCTGTTACATTGTCACCAGCCAGGAAGCCATTTGTAGAACCTGTCAATGCTGGATCAGCTGAACCATAAACTTTACCTGCAACCGCTGGCGTTACTGAAGCAGCTTTCTGATCAATGGTAAAGTTAGCAGTGTTGTAAGTGATGTCGTAGTTGCCTAATACCGCAGCAGGGCTAAGCGTAGCGCTGATCGCATAAGGACCACCGGCTACTGTCTCACCGGCAACGCGGGCATAAGCAGCTGTTACATTGTCACCAGCCAGGAAGCCATTTGTAGAACCTGTCAATGCTGGATCAGCTGAACCATAAACTTTACCTGCAACCGCTGGCGTTACTGAAGCAGCTTTCTGATCAATGGTAAAGTTAGCAGTGTTGTAAGTGATGTCGTAGTTGCCTAATACCGCAGCAGGGCTAAGCGTAGCACTGATCGCATAAGGACCACCGGCTACTGTCTCACCGGCAACGCGGGCATAAGCAGCTGTTACATTGTCACCAGCTAAGAAGCCATTTGTAGAACCTGTCAATGCTGGATCAGAACCACCGTAGGTCTTGCTGTTGGCAAGCGGCGTTACTGAAGCAGCCTTCTGATCAATGGTAAAGTTAGCAGTGTTGTAAGTGATGTCGTAGTTGCCTAATACCGCAGCAGGGCTAAGCGTAGCACTGATCGCATAAGGACCACCGGCTACTGTCTCACCGGCAACGCGGGCATAAGCAGCTGTTACATTGTCACCAGCTAAGAAGCCATTTGTAGAACCTGTCAATGCTGGATCAGCTGAACCATAAACTTTACCTGCAACCGCTGGCGTTACTGAAGCAGCTTTCTGATCAATGGTAAAGTTAGCAGTGTTGTAAGTGATGTCGTAGTTGCCTAATACCGCAGCAGGGCTAAGCGTAGCGCTGATCGCATAAGGACCACCGGCTACTGTCTCACCGGCAACGCGGGCATAAGCAGCTGTTACATTGTCACCAGCCAGGAAGCCATTTGTAGAACCTGTCAATGCTGGATCAGCTGAACCATAAACTTTACCTGCAACCGCTGGCGTTACTGAAGCAGCTTTCTGATCAATGGTAAAGTTAGCAGTGTTGTAAGTGATGTCGTAGTTGCCTAATACCGCAGCAGGGCTAAGCGTAGCACTGATCGCATAAGGACCACCGGCTACTGTCTCACCGGCAACGCGGGCATAAGCAGCTGTTACATTGTCACCAGCCAGGAAGCCATTTGTAGAACCTGTCAATGCTGGATCAGCTGAACCATAAACTTTACCTGCAACCGCTGGCGTTACTGAAGCAGCTTTCTGATCAATGGTAAAGTTAGCAGTGTTGTAAGTGATGTCGTAGTTGCCTAATACCGCAGCAGGGCTAAGCGTAGCGCTGATCGCATAAGGACCACCGGCTACTGTCTCACCGGCAACGCGGGCATAAGCAGCTGTTACATTGTCACCAGCCAGGAAGCCATTTGTAGAACCTGTCAATGCTGGATCAGCTGAACCATAAACTTTACCTGCAACCGCTGGCGTTACTGAAGCAGCTTTCTGATCAATGGTAAAGTTAGCAGTGTTGTAAGTGATGTCGTAGTTGCCTAATACCGCAGCAGGGCTAAGCGTAGCACTGATCGCATAAGGACCACCGGCTACTGTCTCACCGGCAACGCGGGCATAAGCAGCTGTTACATTGTCACCAGCTAAGAAGCCATTTGTAGAACCTGTCAATGCTGGATCAGAACCACCGTAGGTCTTGCTGTTGGCAAGCGGCGTTACTGAAGCAGCCTTCTGATCAATGGTAAAGTTAGCAGTGTTGTAAGTGATGTCGTAGTTGCCTAATACCGCAGCAGGGCTAAGCGTAGCACTGATCGCATAAGGACCACCGGCTACTGTCTCACCGGCAACGCGGGCATAAGCAGCTGTTACATTGTCACCAGCTAAGAAGCCATTTGTAGAACCTGTCAATGCTGGATCAGCTGAACCATAAACTTTACCTGCAACCGCTGGCGTTACTGAAGCAGCTTTCTGATCAATGGTAAAGTTAGCAGTGTTGTAAGTGATGTCGTAGTTGCCTAATACTGCAGCAGGGCTAAGCGTAGCGCTGATCGCATAAGGACCACCGGCTACTGTCTCACCGGCAACGCGGGCATAAGCAGCTGTTACATTGTCACCAGCCAGGAAGCCATTTGTAGAACCTGTCAATGCTGGATCAGCTGAACCATAAACTTTACCTGCAACCGCTGGCGTTACTGAAGCAGCTTTCTGATCAATGGTAAAGTTAGCAGTGTTGTAAGTGATGTCGTAGTTGCCTAATACTGCAGCAGGGCTAAGCGTAGCGCTGATCGCATAAGGACCACCGGCTACTGTCTCACCGGCAACGCGGGCATAAGCAGCTGTTACATTGTCACCAGCTAAGAAGCCATTTGTAGAACCTGTCAATGCTGGATCAGCTGAACCATAAACTTTACCTGCAACCGCTGGCGTTACTGAAGCAGCTTTCTGATCAATGGTAAAGTTAGCAGTGTTGTAAGTGATGTCGTAGTTGCCTAATACCGCAGCAGGGCTAAGCGTAGCACTGATCGCATAAGGACCACCGGCTACTGTCTCACCGGCAACGCGGGCATAAGCAGCTGTTACATTGTCACCAGCTAAGAAGCCATTTGTAGAACCTGTCAATGCTGGATCAGAACCACCGTAGGTCTTGCTGTTGGCAAGCGGCGTTACTGAAGCAGCCTTCTGATCAATGGTAAAGTTAGCAGTGTTGTAAGTGATGTCGTAGTTGCCTAATACCGCAGCAGGGCTAAGCGTAGCACTGATCGCATAAGGACCACCTGCTACTGTCTCACCGGCAACGCGGGCATAAGCAGCTGTTACATTGTCACCAGCTAAGAAGCCATTTGTAGAACCTGTCAATGCTGGATCAGCTGAACCATAAACTTTACCTGCAACCGCTGGCGTTACTGAAGCAGCTTTCTGATCAATGGTAAAGTTAGCAGTGTTGTAAGTGATGTCGTAGTTGCCTAATACCGCAGCAGGGCTAAGCGTAGCACTGATCGCATAAGGACCACCGGCTACTGTCTCACCGGCAACGCGGGCATAAGCAGCTGTTACATTATCACCAGCCAGGAAGCCTGAAAGGTTACCTGTCAATGCTGGATCAGAACCACCGTAGGTCTTGCTGTTGGCAAGCGGCGTTACCGAAGCCGTTTTCTTGGTGACAGTTAAGCTATTTGAACCAATGCTATTTTGGTAATTAGCATCGCCTGCAAAACTTGCCCTTATATAATTACTATAAGCAGTAGCTGATGCATTAATTCCAGAAATTGAAACATTATTTAGTGTCGCTACTCCATTACTGTTTGTAGTAGCTGTACCAACAGTGTTACCATTAAGTGTGAATGAAATTGATTTTCCACTTAATCCTGTACTTCCAGAGGTTAAAGTGGCAGTTAGAGATGTTGTTCCGCCATAATTTCCAGTAGAGGGGCTCACTACAATTGACGTAGATGATTGAGCTAATTGATAATTAGCTGTAACTGTGATATCATCATTATTTGCAGAAAACTGCCATAAATTTGAAGCATTATAAGTTACTGTAACTATAGAATTGATTCCGTTTTTAGTTGAAAATGCACTTACCCCACTATTAGATAAGGAATAAATATTTCCATTAACAGTAATTGACCTTTGATAATTGAAAGTAACTAAAGTATTTGAATTAGCATTGGTAATATTATAATTTCCTGTTGGAGCAATAAAAGTTTTGTTTACCTCCTTTAACGTTACCGCATTACTGCCATTTCCAGTAGTATAATTAATCTCTGAAATATTAACTGTTGTATTATTGGGTAATCCAGAAGCTTTAAATTGAATTCCTCCATCTGTAAAATAAGCATAAGCTATTTTACCAGAAATCCCCCCCGTTGCTCTTAATCGCAAAGAATCACCAAAACAATCACAAACCGTCCAGTTAGTAACAAACCCGCCACTGGCATTGGCAGTTACCGTCCAGGGCAAATAAGAAGAATCGGCACTTACCGTGTTACAAGGCCTATTTAAGTTCTTGACCTTTAGGACAACCGCTTCCCCAGGCTGAAACCCAGCGCCGGTAAAAACAGCGTTGGAGCGGGGCGCATAGTCGTCTTTATCAGAAGTTACTGAAGCAGCGGAGCCCGAAGTGGTGGTTGTAATTTGGGCGTGGGCACCCAGCATTGGCAACCAGAGAAACAATAAAACAAGCAGCCATTGGCTTTTGCATAATTCCTGTAGTAATCGTTTTTGTTGCATAAAATTGATTTAGGAAGTGGGAGATGGATTTCAGTTTAAATTTTTAAAATAGTACTTATACAATATTTAATTAACATCAATTCTTATTGTATTTAACTATTCCAGTTTTATTTATAACTAAAATTACTACGCCAAAATAACTCAACCTACTTTATGCTGTTTTATTAGGTGGAGAGCGTTAGTTTGATGGTCTATGGATGGGAATGTTATGGGAATATTTTCCTGCTTTTCAGGACTTTAAAAGCCGTAACTAATATTTGTTTTTTCTTATGGTTCCATTGTCCCTCATTAAAAGCTTTTCATTTTTATAAATTTTATTAGTTTTCCTAAAGGTATCTAATGGCTTTCCATAAATTGGAATTACCAACGTGCCATTCTAATTCCTAAGGATTTATTAATTGCCAAGAAGGTTTTTATTGTAGCATTGAGATTATAAATAATAAAAAGGGACCTTGTTTATCCTAAACAAGGTCCCTTTTTATTATTTAATTTACTTTCTATTTCGCTAAAGGAAATCTTCCATCATTAATAATCAGGTTTTTACTACCGGCAATATTTAAAATATTGATCAATTATTTTTCCATGGTGCCGCTCGCCATTTTTAAAGTTAGAGTATTACCTGTAATAGAATACTTTCTCGTTCTCTGATCTTTGGGGGTAGCACTGCTGCCGGGAGTATCTACGGCCCCCGAACGTCGCAATTCTAAGGTGCTATCGTTTTTGAAATGGAAAGTATTAACCGAAGAAGCATTCGGAACTACTTCCGATGCGGAATAACTGCCTTCCAGTTTATAATTGGCTGGCATAGGCACAGGCTGGGTAACTATATCCCCATCCAGAACTTTTATTTTATTACCTTCTTTATCAACACGCCATTCAGCTTTTTTTCCATAGCTCCATTTTATTATCAGCTTATCGCCTTGTTTGGTATAAGTACCGGTATTGGAGGCATTTTTAGCTTCTTCTTTAGTCAAATCTATAGGGTTTGCTCCCGCTACCGGATCAACAACTATTACCCCATCATTTCCTAAGTATATCCAGGAAATGTTTAGGCTGCTGCCATACATGGAGGTCCGCATGTACAGATTTCCATTGTTCTTATTTACCTGCACAAAACCAACCGTAATAGCGAATACCGCACCCAATACAAGGGGTAATAAGTGAGTTCTTTTTTTTAAAAAAGGTTTTAAAATTTCAGGATTTTCCGGGCAAAATTTAAAAACTTATTCTGAACAACGGTAGGCTTTTTACTTTAAAAACTGACTCTAATACTAATCTTTTACTCCTTTTACTAACCGGTCTGCCGTTAATTTTAATTTTAAATTCTGCTTGTGGTACCGCAAAACAAATATTACCATAACCAGCGAAAGCAACAACAACATGGCTACGATCTGGTGCAATTGGGCGTTCCATTCAAAAACACCCCAACCCTGCTTAACTGCCTTGTAACTGGTAAGCACCGACATAATTCCTAAAAAAACCTGCAATAAGATCAGCCCCAAAGGAAAATATTTCACATTATTAAACAGGGCGCTATCCTTTAATTTCGCCGCTTTTACAGTCCAAATTAAAATTAGAGCAATTAATAAATAAGCCAGCATCCGGTGTACAAAATGGATTGCAATCGGGTGATTTCCCAGCGCAGTAAAAAATGACCATTGCTGACCCCGGAAAGTAATCATGTTTTCCGGAATGAATTGCCCGTTTATATCGGGCCAGGTTGGGGCAAAGACCCCTGCTTTAAGACCTGCCATAAAAGCTCCGTAGATCAGCTGAATTACCAGCAAACCGGTTATGGCCAGAGCAAAATTCTTCAATCCAGAATTTGGAACCAGCGAACGAACCGGAATCAACAATTTAAGCGCAAACCAAAATGTATAAACCAGTAAGCCCATGGCGGCCATAAAATGAATAGCTAACCGGAAATGGCTAACATACAGGTTTTCATCGTTCAGGCCGCTCTTAACCATGATCCAGCCAATTAAGCCCTGCAAACCTCCCAATAAAAACAAGATAATAAGAGGCTGCACCATGTCTTTTTTAAACCGGCGCTGCACCAGAAAAATAATGAACGGGATCAGGAAAACAACTCCCAGCAGGCGGCCCCAAACCCGGTGAAACCATTCCCAGAAATAAATGAATTTAAAATCGGAAAGGGTAAAATGTGCATTCAGTTTTTTAAACTGGGCAATTTCCTGGTATTTGGAAAAAGCGGTTTGCCAGGCAGTTTCGGTTAAAGGCGGAATAAACCCCAGCAGCGGTTTCCACTCCGTTATGGAGAGCCCGGAGCCGGTCAGGCGGGTAATTCCTCCCAGAATTATCTGCACGATGATCATTCCCACTCCTACCAGTAACCAGATTGCTACGGGCTTTGCGCTGCGCTGAACTTTAATTTTTTCCATGGCTCCGCAAAGGTACTACAGGAAAATCTTTCAGGCCTAATACTTTCGGGAATAATCCGGGCACTAAATTATCCGCAGGAGTTCTGACTTCATGCACTATACCCTTTCGACTTTTTAAGGTCCAAACCCTACCGTTTTTGAGTTGTAACTTGTTCTTTTAAAACAAAAGCCCGGCGCTTATTTAAAGTGCCGGGCTTTAGTTTTAGGACATTAATCTGAAAATTACTTTTTCTTTAAGGGGTGATGAAAAACAACTACCGACCGACCTGGCACCCGTAAGCTATCCCCGGCTTTAAACGTTTCTGAATCTTTCACTTCATCGAAGTTCGTATCCACAATTTTTTTCCATTCAGGACCGTACTTTTCATTTGGCAGCAAAAACTCCAATTCATCGTGGTGGGCATTGAAGACAATATAGAAATTATCATCCAGCAGCTTCTCTCCTTTCGGGCCAGGGTAATGGAGGCCGTGGCCGCTTAAAAATACGCCTAGAGATCTGGCCGATTCCTGGTTCCAATGTTCTTCGGTCATTTCTTCGCCGTTGGGTAAAAGCCAGGCAATGTCTTCCACGCCTACCCCTTTTATGGCTTGCCCCTGGAACCAGCGCCGGCGGCAGAAAACCGGGTGCTCTTTCCGTAGCTTTATCAGTTCCCGGGTAAAATTCAACAGGCTATTATCCGTTTGCGCCCAGTTAAGCCACGAAATTTCGTTATCCTGGCAATAAGCATTGTTGTTACCGCCTTGGGTCCGGCTAATTTCGTCGCCGGCCACCAGCATGGGCACCCCCTGCGACAGGAATAAAGTAGCCATAAAATTTCGCTTCTGTTTGTTGCGGAGGGCAATAATTCCTTCATCCTCCGTAGGGCCTTCGGCGCCGCAGTTCCAGCTTCGGTTATGGCTTTCGCCGTCGTTGTTGTCTTCGCCGTTGGCTTCGTTATGCTTTTCGTTATAGGAAACCAGGTCGTGTAAGGTAAAACCGTCGTGGGCGGTAATAAAGTTAATGCTGGCCGTAGGTTTCCGAAGATCGCCCTGGTACAGATCTGAACTGCCGGTAAAGCGGTTCGCGAATTCGGGTAAAGTACTATTTTCGCCACGCCAGAAATCCCGGATGCAATCGCGGTATTTGCCGTTCCACTCCGTCCAGCCCGGCGGGAAATTGCCTACCTGATAGCCGCCATCGCCAACATCCCAGGGTTCGGCAATAAGCTTTACCTGCGAAATAACCGGATCCTGATGAATGATATCAAAGAAGGAACTGAGACGGTCTACTTCGTGCAGTTCGCGGGCTAAGGTAGATGCCAGATCGAACCGGAAGCCGTCTACGTGCATTTCCAGGATCCAGTAGCGCAGGCTATCCATGATCAGGCGCAAAACGTTGGGCAGGTTGGCATTCAGGGTATTTCCGGTGCCGGTATAATCCATGTAGAAGCGCGGGTTGTCTTCGGTAAGCCGGTAATAGGAAGCATTATCTACCCCCCGGAAGGAAAGCGTCGGCCCCATCTGATTGCCTTCGGCGGTATGGTTATAAACCACATCCAGGATCACTTCTATACCGGCTTTATGCAGGGCTTTCACCATATCTTTAAATTCAACCACCTGTTCGCCCAGGCTGCCGCTGCTGGAATATTTTACATCGGGCGCAAAAAAGCCGATAGTATTATATCCCCAGTAATTACTGAGCCCTTTATCCAGCAGAATGCGGTCGTTAATAAAATGATGAACCGGCATTAATTCTACGGTTGTAACCCCAAGGTCCTGCAGGTATTTAATGGTAGCCGGATGAGCCAGGGCCGCATAGGTACCCCTGATCTCTTCCGGAATATCGGGGTGCAGGTAAGTAAAGCCTTTTACGTGCAACTCATAGATTATCGATTTATGGTAAGGGGTCCGCGGTTTTTCATCGCCTTCCCAATCATAACCCGGGTCTATTACCACCGATTTAGGAATATAAGGCGCGCTGTCGGTTTTGCTGAAACTCAGGTCTTCCATCGGGTCGCCCATTTTATAACCAAACAGGGAATCGTGCCAGTTAATGGTACCGGAAATGGCTTTGGCGTACGGGTCCAGCAAGAGCTTATTGTGGTTAAAGCGATGCCCGTTCTCCGGATCGAAGGGCCCATCTACCCGGTAGCCGTAAAGCTGACCGGGTTTTATGCCCGGTAGATAAACGTGCCAGACGTGATGGGTCCGTTCGGTCAATTTTATTTTTTCGGCTTCTTTTGAATCTTCGGCGGTATTAAAAAGGCACAGGGTAACGCCGGTAGCATTGTACGCATAAAGCGCAAAATTCACCCCTTCCCCGTCCCAGGTGGCTCCCAGTGGCGTTAGGTGCCCCGGGTAAATAGCTCTTTTCATAAAAATCTGTAATTGCTCTTTAAAATTTCTTTCCCTAATACGCGGATGTTAAATTTCGGCCAATTTTTTACCGATAATTATTCCCTGAAAACCATATTATTTTACCGGGTTTTTCAGGGCAGGTTAAATTGGATTGCCCAAAATTTTACCGAACAATTTGAAAAATAGCAGGTTTGGTTCAGGCAAATTAATAAGCCTTAACCTATAGCAGGAGCCGCAAAAACGGCGGGGTAAAAAACTTTCGATTTAAAATTGTAATTTTGAACTATTATTCCTCAAAAGGGGCTTTCTATTACAGCAACCAATCCTAAAGATTTTCCTCCGAACCGGTTAAGTTGCACAATCCTTTTTGGCATTTAGATTTAACATTTTAAACCATTTCCCTTTATGCAGCACATCTTAAACCCGGATTTAAACACCATCGATTGGAACCAGATTTCGCAGCTTATCGATAAAGTTGGCTGGACCGACCGTGATCCGGAAGAGATGAAGCAGGCTTTTGAAAAAAGCTCTTTCAAAGTTTTTGTGTTTGACGAAAACAACGTTGTTATTGCTATGGGCCGGTCTATTGACGATGGCCGTTACTACGCCATTTTAGCCGATATCATTGTTGACCCGGATCACCAGGGAAAACAGTTGGGCGATCTGGTAGTGAATACCTTAACCGAACAACTAAAAGATTTTAACTTTGTTACGTTAACTTCCTCTACTTATAAAGCAGACCGGTTTTACAAGCGGTTGGGTTTCAAAAAACAATCCAGCGCCTTTATCTGGCCGATGAGCGAAAAACAAAAACGCCAGCATGCCGAACCCGACGAAGAAGAGGAAGTTGTAAACCTGGTAAATGAAATTGAAGGGGTGGTTTTATCCTAAAAAACGGTATCGAATTCCATAGAAAAAGTCCGGATGCATGCCGGACTTTTTTTGGTTTATGCAGGATTTTGTAGCGCAGGGTTTAAACCCTGCGCTACTGGTTTATAAAATTGTCGAAATATTTTCTGTTGGCCGGCCAATTACCGCCCCTTTATCGGAAATTACAATGGGCCTTTCAATCAGGATCGGGTTGGCAATCATAATGTTTATCCATTCTTCGGAAGTTAAGTTTTTGCCGGCAAACTGTTCTTTATAAAGTGGTTCGCCTTTCCGGAGCAGGTCTTCGGGTTTCAGCTGCAGCTTTTCCAGAATGGTTTTTAATTCTTCGGCGGTTGGCGGATTTTTAAGATAATCAACAACTTCGTAAGGCTGGCCGCTCTGATCTAAAAGATCTACAGCGCACCGGCTTTTGCTGCAACGGTTATTATGATATATTTTTAGCATGGTGTTCTGAGGTTAAAGATCACCAAAGCTAAAACATTTTACAAAACTGAACCGAAAATTCCTGCCGCGTTGTTGTTTCAGGAATAACCCAGATTTATGCACTCCAAAATAAAAGAATGGCTTAAGCGGTACCTGCCCGCCGAAATTTTATCGATCCTGGCAACCCTGGCTGGCGGCTGGCTGGCTTTTGCCCTTTCCGGAAACCAGCTTTCTATGGCTCTAACTGCCACCTGGGCCGGAAACGTAGCTTATTTCGGCTATATTATTGCCTCCGATATTTACAAAACCCGGCAGCATTGTAAAATCAAAGGTCAACCTTATAATTCCGGTTTTCTATTTTTAAACCTGAAAGCGCTGGCCGTAGAATTTGGTTTAGCAGAAATTGCCGATAGCTTTTTTATCCGGCCTGCCCTGCTTTATTATTTCCCAATTTTAACCGGCAACCTGACCAGCGGAATTATCTTAGCCAAATTAACGGCGGATATTACCTTTTACATTCCGGCTATAATCGGGTATGAGCTCAGCAAACGGAAATTGCGGCCTGTTCAAGCCTGAAAATTTTTATTTTAACTCATCATATAATACACCTGCCATCGTGCCTGCCCCGAAGCATTTCGGGGAGCGTTAGCGAAGGACCTCATCGGACAAAAGCAATCAAACCAGCTACAAAGCCTTCAACCATTTAAAGAATGTTGATGAAATTTCATCAAACTTTAACTCAAATTGACCAAACAAAAAATTATGGAAGGCTGTTTCCCGCAAAGAAGCAGCCTTTTTTGTTTCCGAAAATAGAACCGCCATTTTCAAGGTTAAATCTGAATTAGCGTTTATCTTTACCCTGATTTTACGTAAAGGCCTTACCGGAAAAAAACGGTAGCCTTTTAACCTGAAAAACTATGAGTACTGAAATTAAAAACCTGGAGCCGCAGGTTATGTGGCGCAATTTTGCGGATCTGAATGCTGTTCCCCGTCCTTCTAAAAAAGAAGCGCGGGTTATAAAATTCATTAAAGATTTCGGACAGCGAATTGGTCTGGAAACCATAGAAGATGAAATTGGCAACGTGATCATAAAAAAACCGGCCTCTCCGGGCATGGAAGACCGTAAAACCATTCTATTGCAAAGCCATTTGGACATGGTGCACCAGAAAAATGCCGATACCAATTTCGATTTTAACACCCAGGGAATAGAGATGTTCGTGGAAGGCGATTTCGTGAAAGCCAAAGGAACCACGCTGGGCGCCGATAACGGTATTGGCGTAGCCAGCATTATGGCTATTCTGGAATCGAAAGACATTCAGCATCCGCCCATTGAAGCCCTTTTTACCATAGACGAAGAAACCGGCATGACGGGAGCGCTGGGTTTGAAAGGCGGCCTGCTCAAATCCGAAATAATGCTGAACCTGGATACCGAAGACGACCGGGAACTAACTATTGGCTGCGCCGGCGGCGTAGACGTTACAGCTACCGGAACTTACCAATCCGAAAAATCAACCGAAGAAGGAAAAGGCTACAAAATCAGTTTGAAAGGACTGACCGGCGGGCACTCCGGCATGGATATTCATTTGGGCCGCGGCAATGCCAATAAACTGATGAACCGGGTTTTATTTAAAGCTTCAACCAACTTCCGGCTGCAGATCGGTTCCATTGATGGTGGCAGTTTACGAAATGCCATTCCGCGGGAATCTTTTGCCCTGGTAACCGTAGCCGAAAGCCAGACCCTGAACTTTATTGCTTTTATTGAAGAACAGAACGCTATTCTGAAAAACGAATACGCCACCACCGATCCGAACCTGACCTTAACCCTGGAAGAGACCACTGCTCCGGAGCAGGTTCTAAACGGCGGTTTTCAACAGAAATTGCTGCGGGCCATTTATGCCTGCCCCAACGGCATTTACCGCATGAGCCCCGATATTCCGGGACTGGTACAAACTTCAAATAACGTAGCCCGGGTTATAGTAAAAGAAGGTACTTATTCCATTCAATGCCTCACCCGCAGTTCTGTAGACAGCGAAAAAACGGACCTGGCCCAGGCCATCCAATCGGCTTATGAACTGGCAGGCGCGGCCGTAGATTTTAAAGGCGCTTATCCTGGCTGGACCCCACGCCCGGGCGCCACCATCGTTAAACTGATGAGCGATCTTTATAAAGAAATGTATCAGGAAAATGCGCACGTAAATGCCTGCCATGCCGGCCTGGAGTGCGGTATTGTAGGAGCCAATTACCCGGAAATGGAAATGATCTCTTTCGGGCCCAACATTACCGGCGCGCATTCCCCCGACGAAAAAGTGCAGATCAGTTCGGTTCAGAAATACTGGAACTTCCTGCTGGAAACCTTAAAACGTATTCCGGCAAAAAATTAGAATATACCTTCATTATAAGGAAAATTCAAAAGGGAGGCTGCGGCTTTCCTTTTTTTATACCTGAAACGGTAGCTTTTACACCCAAAAAAGTAACAGGTAAACTTGTAAAATAATAAATACCCAATATTCTGACCTGACTATTGTTAAATTTATTATTTTTGGTTCTATCACCCCTATTTGTTCCGGAATTTGTGAGAGCGCCCTTTTTATTATCAGTTGCTTTTTTGGCAGCAACGCAGGTTGCGGTTGGGCAGGTAAACCCGAACCGGGCCAGCATGCTGGTAAAAGTTCTTACCGAAAATCATTATTCCCCCCGCACGCTCAACAACGAATTTTCGGGCCAGGTCTTCGATAAATTCCTGCAAACCCTGGATCCTAACGGCCTTTATTTTACGCAGGCCGAAGTGAATGCTCTCAAAAATTACCGCCTGAAACTTGACGATGAATTAAAAGGGACCCCGGCAGCTTTCCTGAAATTTGTTACTCCCTTTTACAAAGATAAATTGGTCAGGGCGCGTGCCTTAAGTCAGAAGATCTTACAGGCACCGCTAAATTTCTCCGAACCCGGCTCTTTCACTTTCGAAAGCGACAGCGTAACTTTTGCTGCCGATGAAAAAGCATTTCAGAAACGCTGGCAAAACCGGCTTAAATACCAGAGCCTGAATTTACTGATCCGCACTACCAATGCCGCCGCCAACACCATAAAGCCGGAAGCGGAAGCCGAAGCCCGGCGGAAGACCAGGCTGGCAACCGAACGCAACTTTAAACGGCTGCTGGAAAGCCCGGAAGGTTTTGAGGAAATGGTGCAGAATTTATACCTGAACGCCATTGCCTTCGCTTACGATCCGCATACGCTTTACCTCTCTAAAAATGAATACGAAGATTACAAAGGCGGAACGTCTACCTCTGTATTTTCTTTCGGGCTTACGGTTGATGAAAATGAATTAGGCGAAATTGAAGTAAGCCAGGTAATTCCCGGGAGCCCGGCCTGGAAGTGCAACCAAATAAATAAAGGCGATGTACTGGAGGCCCTGAAACCACCCGGAAAAAGCCGCCTGGACCTGACCGGCTCAGACGCCGATGAAGCCCAGGCCCTTCTGGATGCCACCCAAACCGGGAAGTTCGATTTCATTTTCCGGAAAAAGAACGGGTTGGAAAAAACGGTATCGCTGGCGCAGGAAAAAGTGGAATCGGAGAATATAGTCAGAAGTTTCCTGCTGAACGGCGATAAAAAGATCGGGTATATTTCGCTTCCCGGTTTTTATACCGAATGGGAAAATATGGAAGGCTTAGGCTGCGCCAACGATGTGGCCCGCGAAATTCTGCAACTCCAACGCGAAGGCATTGAAGGGCTGATCCTGGATATCCGCTATAATGGTGGCGGCTCTATGATGGAAGCATCTAACCTGGCCGGCCTGTTTGTAGATGAGGGTCCCCTTTTTATGCGGAAAGGTAAAGATGGCAAACCCATAATAATGAAAGATACCAACCGCGGAACCGTTTACAACGGTCCGCTCACCGTGCTGGTAAACGGGCAGAGTGCTTCGGCTTCCGAAATTCTGGCGGCCACGCTTCAGGATTATAACCGGGCTCTGGTGGTTGGCATGCCTACTTACGGGAAAGCCACCGCCCAGGTAGTATTGCCGGTTGGCCTGAAACCGAACGCCTCTTTGCGGGAGCAGGAAAATAGCAAATCGGCTAACGGGTACGCCGTGGTCACAGTTGAAAAGCTTTTCCGGGTAAGCGGCAAAACGGCCCAGCTTCACGGCATAAAACCCGATATCCTTTTACCGGATCCGTTCTCCAGCTTTTACGAAACAGAGGCTGACTATAAAACGGCTTTAGCAGCCGATTCCTTAACTAAAAAAGCTTATTATTACCCATTGGCACCGCTTCCGCTTGCGGAGCTTCGCAAAAAAAGCGAAAACCGCCAGGGCCTTAACACCAGCTTTCAGCAGATAAAAACGTTTGCCGCAACCATGGAACAAAAGCAGGCCCCGGCTTTTCCGCTTAACCTGGCCGGTTTCCGGAAAGCCATGGCGGAAACTGATGGCGAAATGGACGCTGCTGAAAAGTTTCTGAAAGCCACTTCGGTTTCTTATAAAGCCTTAGAACCCAAACACGAACAGCAATTACTGAAAGTGAGCGCCTACAGCAAAGAAATGAATACCCATTTAATAAAGCAGCTCGAAGCAGATATTTACCTGGAAGAAGCTTACCAGATCACCAAAGACCTTATTAACCAAACTAAAACCCCCTGATCGTTCTTATGAAAAAATGGCTACCCTTTCTGGCAGCTTTTCTGCTTGTTTTTAACAGCTTCGCCCCACAGGCCAGCGGCCAGACCTTTGCCAGCGGCGGCGAATACATGAATTTTATAGCTACCCAATACCGCCAGATTACCAACGATTTCCTGAGTTATACCAGTGCTGTGGCTCACGGGAAAAATGCCCGGAAAATTGAAGCCCGTCGCAAAGGTTTACTTACCACCGTAACCGAAGCCCGCCGCAATATTGCCAAAATGCCGGCTTACAAAACCGATAAAAGCTTACGCGATTCGGTTAATGCCTTTCTTAAAATTTCTTATAACATTCTGAATGAAGATTACGGAAAGATCGTAAACCTGGAAGAAGTAGCAGAACAATCTTACGACGGCATGGAAGCTTATTTTCTTGCCCAGGAACTGGCCGATAAAAAACTAAAAGAAGCTAATGCCCGGCTTAACCTGACGGAAAAAGCCTTTGCTGCCAAACACGAAGTAAATCTGATAGAACAGGAAGACGACCTTTCCAAGAAAATCCAGAAAGCCAACCAGGTTGGCGAATATAACCGGAAGGTTTACCTGGTTTTCTTTAAGAGTTTCAAGCAGGAAGCCTACCTGTTAGATGCCATGCAGAAAAAAGACTTAAATGCTATTGAGCAGAATCGGAATTCGCTGGCCAAAGTATCGGAAGAGGGGTTAACGAAATTAAATTCCATGAAGCCTTTCCTGGACGATGCATCCCTGTTGAATTCCTGCCGCCAGGTGTTGGCTTTTCATAAAGAAGAGGCCACTAAAATACCCGCGCTGGCTGATTTTTACATAAAAGAAACCAACTTCAATAAAGTTAAAAAATCGTTCGACACCCTGAAGCCCGCCGACCGCACCCAGGAAGATGTAGATGAATACAACAAAGCCATCAGCGATATGAATGCGGCCTCCATGGCTTTTAATAAAACCAATGCCGCCTTAACCACCAACCGCAATAAAGTAACGGAAGGCTACAATAAAACTTCCCAGGCCTTTATTGCCAAACACACCCCAAGGCACAAATAATTATTTTAGGTTAATTTTTAAAACCGCAGGAAGCAAATTCTGCGGTTTTACTTTTTCCGGCCCAATCCCTACCGTTTTAATCTGAAGCCGAAAGAACACTCAGAAGTTATTAATCCTGCCTGCTATTCCCGACCTTTGCCCTATGAATTTTGCGCACCTGCCGGAATTACCTGTAAGAGAAATTTTACCGGAATTATTATCTGCCTTAGAACCCCATAACTGCGTGGTATTGGAGGCTGCCCCCGGCGCCGGTAAAACCACCCTGGTGCCCTTAGCCCTGCTCCGGGCAACCTGGCTCAGCAATGGAAAAATAATAATGCTGGAGCCCCGCCGCCTGGCTGCCAAAGCCGCCGCCCAACGCATGAGCGACCTGCTGGGTGAAAAAGTTGGGCAAACCATCGGCTACCGGGTCCGGAATGAAAGCAACGTTTCGGCCAACACTAAAGTAGAAATAGTAACCGAAGGAATTCTGACGCGCCTGATCCAGAACGACCCGGCCTTAACCGGCATTTCCGCTATTATCTTCGACGAATTTCACGAACGCAGTTTACAGGCCGATCTGGGACTGGCCTTAACCCTGGATGCGCAAGCCGTGCTCCGCCCCGACCTTCGGGTGCTGATCATGAGCGCCACCCTGGATGCTGCCGCCATTGGCAATTGGCTAACTGCTCCCGTAATTTCTTCCGAAGGGCGTCAATTTCCTATAGAAACCCATTACCTGGCTCCCGCCGAAATGGCCGCCGCCGGAACGTCGCCCTGGCTACGGCTTACCAACCTGGTGCCCAAAACTATTTTCAAAGCCCTAAAAGAAAACCCGGAAGGCGATATCCTGGTTTTCCTGCCCGGGATCGGGGAAATGCGGAAAGTTGCGGAATTGCTGGAAACCAGATTGCAGGAAACCGTAAAGCTCCATCTCTTACACGGAGAGCTTACCTTGCAACAACAGCAGGCTGCCATTCAGGCCGCCCCGGCAGGAACCCGAAAAATAGTGCTGGCTACCAGTATTGCCGAAACCAGCTTAACCATTCAGGGGGTGCGCATTGTAATTGACGGCGGTTTTGCCCGGGTGCCCCGTTTTATCCCCCGCACCGGCCTTACCACCTTAACCACCATTCCGGTTTCGGAGGCGGCTGCCAATCAGCGAAGGGGGCGGGCAGGCCGGTTAGGTCCCGGGATCTGTTACCGGTTGTGGACGGCCGCCGACCAATTGCAACTGCCCGCTCAACTCCCGCCGGAAATAAAGGAAGCGGACCTCAGCGGGCTTACCCTGGAATTAGCCCTCTGGGGTTCAGAACCCGCATCCCTTAAGTTCCTTGATTTACCTCCGGCGGCAGCATTAGCTCAGGCCCGGGAATTACTTATTCGCCTGGAAGCTTTAACGGCAGCCGGCAAACCTACGCAGCACGGTCGCGACCTGGCCGCTCTGGGATTGCCGCCGCGGCTTGGCCATCTGGTGCGGCGCGGTCATGAATTGAAGCTGGGAGCAACGGCTTGTGCCCTAGCTGCTTTATTAGCTGAACGCGACATTCTGAAACGGGCCGATCTGGTCAGGACCACGACCTTACCGGATCTCCAGGTCCGGCTGGAAATAATTGCCGGCCAGCGCCCGCCCATTCCCGGGTTTATTATAGATGAAAATGCCTTGAAGCGGGTCCGGGAACAGGCATCGGTCTTAAAACAACGGCTTAAAGAAACGCAGGGAAAACTGGAACCCGAAGCCGCCGGCTTACTTACCGCCCTGGCTTACCCCGAACGGATCGCTCAAAAAGAATCCGCCGACCGGGTAAGGCTGGTTACCGGGCAACGGGCTCAATTGGCTACCGAACATTTTGGAAGTTCAGAATTTTATGCTGTGGCGCACCTGGAGGCCGGCAATAACCCCATGGTACTGTTAGCGGCATCGCTCAGTAAAGCAGAAATCCTGAATTACTTTGATAGCCAGCTGGAAAAAGCCGAAGAAATAATCTGGGATGAAACCCGGGAACGCGTAATTGCCCGGCAATTAACCAAATTAGGCGCCATCAATCTTAGTAATACCCAGCTAAATAACCCTGATCCGGAAAAAGTTGCCAGGGTTTTGCTGCAAACCTTAAAAGAGAAACCAACCCGGATTCCTTATTCGGAAGATGCACTAAAGGTTTGCCTGCGGTTAGCTTTTTTACACCTTCTGGATCCGGCTGGCTGGCCGGCCTGTTCTTTAGACTCCCTGAATGCAGAACTGGAAACCTGGCTGTTGCCGCACCTGGTTGGTTTAAAATCGTTGACTGAAGTGGGAAAACTGGATCTGAAAGAAATAATAATAGGCGATCTCACTTGGGAACAACGGAATGAATTAGAACGATTGGCGCCTTCTCATTTCGAAGTGCCGACCGGCTCCCGGATTCCTTTGGATTACAGCAACCCGGAAGCTCCTGTGCTGGCAGTTCGGCTACAGGAAATTTTTGGCATGTTCGATACTCCTCGGATAGGCGGCGGCAAACTACCTTTGCTGATCCATTTACTATCGCCGGCTTCGCGGCCGGTGCAGGTAACCCGCGACCTGCGTAGCTTCTGGACAACCGGTTATTTTGAGGTTCGGAAAGATATGAGGGGCCGCTACCCGAAACACCATTGGCCCGAAGACCCCCTGGCAGCAGAACCGGTCAGGGGAATAAAGCGAAAACCTAAATAACGGACCGTTTCTTATAAATAGAATACTTAACAGGGAAATAGGTTACTAAGCTAAATATAGGTTACCAAAATATAATAAAAGTAATTTCTCCGAACTTCTAAAATTATTGGCTATGGTTTGAATCTAACAGGATGGTGCCAGACGCCAAAAGCAGCCCTTGCCATAATCCTATGGAAATCTGAAATAGTTTCTATAAAAAACCTCAAATCTGATAACCAAGCCATATCCTATTCGTTAAAGCTGATATATCCGGAACAAGACCAACCGGGTTTTAACAGGCAGTTTAAAATGCCTCCTTTTTTAACGAATATGAAAAATTTAATTTTAGCCTTTTTCTTAACAATAACTGTTTTTGCTGCTAATGCAGGTAACGACGTTTCTAGATTTAATTCGGAAGCTTCGGATATTGCCCGCCGCATGGCCAACCAGATCGAGCTTAACGAACTTGAATACATCCAGGTTAGAAATTATACTATTGCCAAATTAGAGGCTGTTGCCACCATTCGCGAAATGTACGCAAACAACCAGGAGCAAATGGAAACAAAAATTCAGGAAACAGAAAGCGATTATACCTTCCGGATCCGGAACCTTTTAAATTCCAAACAATTTGAGAACTATGCTACCTTAAGCAATAGCTTCAAAACCCAGGTAACATTAATAGCCAACATTAAAGAATAGAAAGCTTTTTTTTCAAATTTAACCAAGCCCTTTTGATATTTTAACTCCCGAATATTCAGTTTTATTAATAAATAACCAGGAATTTTACCAGCAGGAGCCTTTTTATAGGTTTTTGCTGGTATTTTTTTTAATTTTTTTGTCTTTTTGCAACAACTAATTCATAAATACTTCGTAAACTTGTAATGAAACACGAAAAAATTGTGTCTTGCTTCATACTTAAAACTACCACCTAACCAAAACTTCCCTACCATGAAAAAATTATTGTTCACTGCAGCTTTTATGTTGACTTTATCAGGAGCAGCTTTTGCTCAGTCAGGGTCAGATCTGGATGCCCGGGTAGCTTCAACCACCCGTGATATGTCCGTAAAATTAGGTTTAAACGAGTTTGAATACGTTAAACTTAAGAATATTAACCGCGAAAAAATGGCTAAAGCGGATGAGATCAGCAACACGTTTAAGAACGATGCTGCTATGCGCGACCAGAAACTGGCAGAATTGCAGAACAATTATGATAACCAGTTACGTTCTTTCTTAAATAACAAACAAATGGAAGCTTATGCTTCTTACAAAGAAAGCACCGGCAATTATACTGCTTTAGAAGGCGATAAGAAATAACATTCATAAGTTTAGATAACAAAAAAGGCCGCTCCCGAAAGAGCGGCCTTTTTTGTGACCTTTATCTATTCTTCTTTTACCGGATGATCGTTTGAAAATTCGCTTCCTTCTGCCTCGAAGCCCGGACCGGAGGCATTTTCTTCTGCCCCATCGGTATTATCGCCATACCCGGTTGTTTCGTTGCCGGCAATGTGCAGGTTTTCCAATTCATCTTTCTGGTTATCGCGTTGCGTGGCATTATTCAGCCCTATGTTTCTTTTAGCAGAAGGGTCGCCCAGGTTTCCGTTGGCCTGGTCCATTTTATGGTCCACATCCGATTTATTTTTATCGTTAATATGGCCAGGCTGATTTTCATCATCTTTCATAATAATTTGATTTGGTTTATTTGCTATACGCTACTTTTCTGTTCTCGTTTTTTCCGGTTGGTTTCTGCTTTTAAACCACATTCAGCAACAATTGTTGCTGTTTTCCGCCTTGGAATCCAACCAATGATCCAAACTTCGTAATGGTATAATTCAAATTTAAAATCTTAATCCGGTGAAGATCATCGGATTTAAACCATATACAAATCTTGATATAATTATATAAAAAACCTTCTCAAATAGCTTTAAATGGCCTTTTCTACAACTACAATTCAATTAAGAAGCAACCCGGAAATATTAACCGCGTAAAAAGGCCTATACAACAGAACTATAAAAATCACTATCTATAACAGATCCCGGTTATGAAAAAATTATTTACAATCGTTTTAGGCCTTTTTTTAAGTGTAGCTTCTTTCGCAGGTAATGCCCAGAATCTTGAAGCCCGGGCTGAATTGCAGACTAAAGAAATGGCAGCCAAATTAAACCTGAACGAAGCCGATTATGTGCAATTGAAGAAGATCAATTTTAACCGATTGGCTAAAATCGCGGCCCTGGCAAATTTACGGGAACAGGACCACCGGTATCTTGATATTCGTTTAGACCAGATAGAAGAAGATTATAATTCAAGGCTGTTTGCCCTGCTAAAACCAGCCCAATACCAAGCCTTTGCCGACTATAGAAAAGATCAACCAGATAGCTATGCGGCAGTAATATCAAACAACCCGGTAACTGGTAATAAGGGTAAAGCAGTAGCAATTACCACAGATAAATAATTGATCTCCTTTACATAATATATAATAAGGTCCCCGGTTTGCGTAAAGCATTCCGGGGATTTTTTTTATGCTAAGCCTTTTTATTTTTTATCTGCAGATAAACCGAATAATTCGTGGTTAATGAAATTTTATGCAGGCTTTCAGTTAATATTGCAGCATTAATTTTAAATCCGGAAGATGCGCATTGTAATAATCGGGAACGGCATTGCCGGAATTACGGCAGCGATAACCCTCCGGAAGCTTTCCGCTTGCGAAATAACCGTAATTTCCGGCGAAAGCGCTTATTTTTATGCCCGCACTGCTTTAATGTATCTTTACCTGGGCCAGTTAAAATTCGAAAACATTAAAGGGTACGAAGATTGGTTCTGGACCGAAAACCGGATCACTTTAAAACATGCTTGGGTTGAAAAGATAAACTTTGCTGAAAAAACGGTTTCGGTTCAAACTTGCTCCACCATTCCTTACGATAAATTACTGATAGCTTCCGGCTCCAAACCTAATTTCCCTAACCTGCCGGGCCCGGAGCTGAAAGGTGTGCACGGGTTATATACTTTACAAGACCTGGCCCGGATCGAAGCGGCGACTGCCACCTGCGGAGATGCCGTAATTGTGGGGGGCGGTTTGGTTGGGATAGAACTGGCCGAAATGCTGCATGCCCGAAACATTAAAACCACCATGCTTTTGCGCGACGACCGGTACTGGGGAAAAAACTTACCAGGCCCGGAAGCAACCATGATCGCTAATATCCTGAAAGAAAAGGGTATTGATTTCCGGCTAAAAACTACTTTGCAGCAATTGGAAGGAGATGAAGCTAATTGGGTAAAAGCCGTCCACACTTCCGGAAATGAGCGATTGCCCTGCACGTTTGTAGGAATTACTACCGGGGTGAAACCAAACCTGGATCTGGTGGCCGGCACCCGGCTGAAAACCAACCGGGGCATATTGATAAATGAATTTTTGGAAACAAATCTTCCCGATATTTATGCAGCCGGCGATTGTGCCGAACTAACCGCCGAAAATAACGTGGTGGAACAATTGTGGTACACCGCCCGGATGCAGGGAGAAACGGTAGCCCACAGCATTTGCGGGAATAGAATGCCCTACCGGCGCGGAATCCCCTTTAATTCTGCCAAGTTCTTCCACCTGGAATTTCAATCTTACGGCCTTGTAAACCCAGAAAATCTGACTGATACCAACAGCTTTTTCTGGCAGCTTCCCGGAAAAAATACCAGCATCCGGATCAATTACGAACAGCAAGCAGGTAAACCCGTATGTGGATTTGTATTAATGGGCATCCGGTTCCGGCAGGAAGTTTGCGAATCCTGGATCAGGGAAGGAGCCCCGCTGGAACAGGTGCTAGAAAATTTAAGGTCGGCTTTTTTTGACCCGGAATTTGCACCCGATCACACTTCAGCCGTAATTGATCATTACAGAAAACAATTCCCGGAATCATCCTTAAAATTGAAAGCCGGCCGCAGGTTTTCCTGGTTTTAAATCCGTTGTTTATGTTTACCTATAATTTATGAATACAGGAAAATTTTACAATCCGCGCGAAATGAATTCTTTCCAGGTGATAGCCGTAACCGGCCTGATCATGACGGCGCTGGCGCACCTGGTTCTGGAAATCGTAAACAAACAGGTACCTTCATTTGAGTTGCTTTATGTTTGCTGGCTAGTTTTGTATATCATAGGCCTGCTCCGGAATCTTTACGTTAAACCCCACGACGATCATCATCATCACCATTGAGAAACGCTATGCTTTCCGGCCTGAAAAGTCAATATACAAACCCTGGTTATTTCCTGCCTAAGGTATTATTTTTCCTGGGATCCGGAATAATTATTTACGCCGCAGCTGGTTTAATTTCAGACCACTTTTTAACCGTTATAACCCTTGGTTTCGGCATGTTTTCCGCAGGAAGCATCTGGCTGATTTTTCAACGTTTTTCAAAATCCGATAGCGCTAACCTGCAGCATTATACCTGGTTCCGGGATCTAAGCTCCCGTAAGGTTTCAGCCTGGTTTCTGGGTTTATTCCTGACAGGTTTTTATGTGGTATTATACTGGTTCCCGGAATATTTAACGTTTCTGATCAAAGCTTTCGACCCGCTAAGTATTTGGCTCAGGCAACAGCCGGCGGACCAGTGGTTTCTTTACGGTGCGCTTTATTCGTTGGCCGTGCTACTTATGGGGGTGCGGGCTTTGCTTAAATACCAGCACAGCCGCTACCATGTTCTCCGCACCCTGACAAATATCTTCGTTCAACTGGTACTGGCTTTTATGATTCCCAACCTGTTGCTCTTATTTAACCAGCCCGAATTCTATTTCAGTTATTTCTGGCCGCTTAAATACGATTACCTTTTTCCCGATACTATTGCCAGCCTCTGGAACCGGCCCGCTAATTTGACCCTGTTCATGCTATTCTGGACGGTTATTCTGTCTTTTATAGCAACGCCGGTTTTAACTTATTTTTACGGCAAACGCTGGTATTGCAGCTGGGTGTGCGGTTGCGGAGCCCTGGCCGAAACCGCCGGCGATCCATTCCGCCACCTTTCCGACAAATCAAGAAAAGCCTGGCAATTGGAAGTGGCAATAGTATACCCGGTTTTCGGTTTTATCATCATTACCACCGCTTTGCTCTGGGTCAACTCTTATTTAAAAGGCGGCTTGTTAGGTTCACTTTCCGGGGGGTTTGCGCAGACGTATGGCTTTTACATTGGGTTGATCTTTTCAGGAGTAATTGGCGTTGGTTTTTATCCGATCTTTGGTTCGCGGGTCTGGTGCCGGTTTGGTTGCCCGATGGCTGCTTATTTGGGTTTGCTGCAAAAATACTTTTCCCGGTTCCGGATAACCACCAACGGCGGGCAGTGCATTTCCTGCGGGAATTGTTCGGCTTACTGCGAAATGGGCATAGATGTAAAATGGTACGCGCAGCAGGGAAAACCCATTATCAGGGCGGCTTGCGTGGGCTGCGGGATGTGCGCTACCGTTTGCCCCCGGGGCGTGCTAAAACTGGAAAATAAAAATCCTGAAAACCGGTATGCTCCCACCCCATTCTTTCACGCGGAAAACCTGCGGATTTTAGAGTAAACCGCAGCAATTTACTAGAAGTTATCTCAAAAATACACTTGTCATCCTGAGCACAATTGAGCACGGGAGCACGAAGATTGCGCGCGTAACGCTGAAGGACCTTATCGGCGGCCAGTAGAAAAGCCATAACGAAGCGTATTTCCAAAAGCCAACAAGTTGTTTCGTTCACGCTCAACATGACAACTATTTTTGAGGTAACTTCTAATTGTTTTAAATAATTTAGCCTCCCTAAATTCACTCCCTTTTATGCAGAAAATCTACAAATCCGAATACCATTTATTTACCATCGCTTATTTATTCTTGGTGTTAATCCACGGTTGTTCCGGACCTAAAATGGAAAAAGATCTAAACAGCCTGCAATGGCTTACCGGTCGTTGGGAAAACGAGAACGAAGGCCGCAAAACGGTTGAGGTCTGGAGTCGGGAAAACGATAAAAGTTACCGTATAAAAGGGTTTATGCTGGAAGGCACGGATACTATTTTTACGGAGAACATTACCGTAAAGCCAGTAAAAAACCACATTGATTATACCGTAGTTATTGCGGATCAGAATAATGGACAGCCGGTTTCTTTTAAACTTACCCGAAACACCGGCTCTGAAGCGGTGTTCGAAAATCCAGCCCACGATTTTCCTCAAAAAATAAGGTATATCCGCTTAGCTCCCGATTCGGTTAAAGTACAAATAGCCGGAAAAGTAAAAGGAAAACCGGTATCGGAGGCTTACATTATGCAGAAAAAATAAAAGTTCTTAGGTCTTCCATTATCCGGAAATAGTTATGCAGCAAATCTCCCGGTTACCGTCTGGCTTTCAAATTAAATAGGCATCTTTGTTTTTTCAACCAGGTAGCATGCCCAAAATTTCCGTAATTATTCCGGCTTTTAACGAAGAACATTCCATTCAGAAAGTGATCCATGATATTCCGGCAGAACTGGTTTCTGAGGTTATTGTGGTGAATAACAATTCAACCGATAATACGGCCGAAGTTGCGCAAAAAGCCGGGGCTTCCATACTTTTACAAACGGCGCAGGGTTATGGCAATGCCTGTTTAAAAGGGCTGGAATATTTGCAAAACAAACCAGCTTCCGAAAAACCAGAAATTGTGGTATTTGTGGATGGCGATTATTCCGATTATCCGGAGAAGATGCCTGAACTGGCCTTACCCATTTTGCAAAACCGGGCCGACCTGGTAATTGGCTCCCGGGCCTTGGGCAACCGCGAAAAAGGCTCCATGACCTTCCCGCAGATCTTCGGCAACTGGTTGGCTACTTTTCTTTTAAAACAATTGTATAAGGTAAAATTTACCGACCTGGGACCTTTCCGGGCAATCCGTTACGAAAGCCTGCTGAAGCTGAACATGCAGGACACAACTTATGGCTGGACCGTGGAAATGCAACTGAAAGCAGCCAAAGGAAATCTGCGGTGCCTGGAAGTAGCGGTGCCTTACCGGCAGCGGATCGGGGTTTCTAAAATTTCTGGCACGGTAAAAGGCACGGTGCTGGCCGGCTATAAGATCCTGTACACTATTTTTAAATACCGCTGAAAACCAACGCCTTTTTTAACCGCTAACCCTACCGTTATCCCGCAGTAAATCCCGACATTTGTTTTTATGGATGGGCATCTCCCCGAGCTTTTTTTATTATTTATTTACGGAACCTGCCTGCTGTTTATTTTTTGCTACAGTTTGCTGCAGCTGCATCTTACGTTGCTTTTCCTCAAATCCCAGAAGTTTCCAAAACCGACCGATCTACCGGTTCCCATAACCTGGCCTCTGGTTACCGTGCAGTTGCCGGTTTACAACGAAATTTACGTAATAGAACGGTTGCTCAACGCCGTAGCCGCTTTCCACTATCCCAAAGATAAACTCCAGATCCAGGTTTTAGACGATTCTACTGACGAAACGGTAGCAATCATTGCCCAAAAAGTAAAAGAATTTCAAAGCCAGGGAATAAATATAAAACAGCTCAGAAGGCCTCAACGCAAAGGGTATAAAGCCGGCGCATTGCAGTTTGGTTTGTACCAGGCCACCGGCGAATACATTTGTATCTTTGATGCTGATTTTCTTCCGCAACCCGATTTTTTAAAAAAGATCATTCCAGTCTTTACCTCAGCGGAGATCGGGGTCGTTCAGGCCCGCTGGGGACATTTGAACCCGGAATATTCCTTATTAACCGAGTTGCAGGCATTCGGGCTGGATGCTCATTTTACGGTGGAACAATGCGGCCGCAATACGGGCAATTATTTTATTAATTTCAACGGCACGGCCGGCGTGTGGCGCAAAACCTGCATAGAAGACGCCGGCGGCTGGGAATCTGATACTTTAACCGAAGACCTGGACCTAAGCTATCGGGCACAGCTAAAAGGCTGGAAATTTGTTTACCTGCCCCAATTGGTTGTTCCGGCAGAATTACCGCCCACCATGGCCGCATTAAGATCGCAGCAATACCGCTGGACCAAAGGGGCGGCTGAAACCATAAAGAAACATTTCACAAAGATCTGGCAGGCTCCTGTTCCCTTTTCAACAAAAGTACACGGCAGTTTTCACCTGCTTAACAGTACCGTTTTCCTGGCCTTATTGGGGGCTTCCGTGGCCAGCCTGCCGTTGTTGTTTTTAAATAATTCTGCTGCCGGCAATATATTATTCAGGCTAACTTCTGTTTTTTTAAGCGGCTTTTTCCTGTTATTCGTTTTTTACTGGCTGGCTTACCGGCAGAGTCATCCTGCTAAATTCCTGACTTTCCTGCCACGTTTCCTGCTTTTCCTGGTTATGTCCATGGGTTTAAGTTTGCATAACAGTGTGGCCGTAATAGAAGGCTTCCTGGGAAAGAAAACGCCTTTTGTCCGCACCCCTAAATTTAACCTGATCCAAACTACCGGTACCTGGCAAAACCGGGCTTATAACCTAACCGAAATATCTATAATTACTATGCTGGAAGGGTTACTGGCCTTCATTTTCTGGGGGGCAGTAGCGGCAGCTTTCTGGAAGCATGATTTCCGGCTGGTAATTTTTCATGGCATGCTGGCTTTGGGTTATTCCCTGGTATTTTTTTACACCCTGAAAGATCGTTTTGCTGAATGATGTTCCTGGAAAAAACCTGGGTTAAAACGGGCTTGCTGTTAATAGCGGCTATCGCTTATTTACTTTTAGGTTACGCCGTTCCCCGGACAAATTTTGCAGCGGTGGCGGGATTATTTGCATGGCTTTTTTTGGTTTATTTTCTTCTGATCCGATCCGGAATTTCAGTAAAAGCCGGGTTGATTGCTGCCATTGGATTCCGGTTGCTCTTATTGGGTGCAGTGCCGGCATTATCGGATGACTATTTCCGGTTTTTATGGGATGGAAGGTTAATTATAGCCGGCGAAAATCCTTTCCTGCATTTGCCCTCTTTTTATGCGGAAAATGGCTTTTCCGGCATTCCAGGATTAGATCATGATTTATTTTCCGGGTTGAATTCGCCAAATTATTTTTCGGTTTACCCGCCGGTTTGCCAGTTCATTTTTGCGTTGGCCGCTTTGATGAATCCGCTTAGCAATTTATCCGGAATAATAGTAATGCGGCTGTTTATTATCCTGGCTGAAACAGGAAGCTTCTGGTTGCTTTTAAAACTCTTAGGGCAGTTCCGGCTTCCCTCCCGAAATGTGCTTTGGTATGCCCTGAATCCGTTGGTAATAATGGAGTTAACCGGCAACCTTCACTTTGAGGCCTTAATGCTTTTTTTTACGCTGGCCTCCTTTTACTTTTTAAGCAAAAATCGCTACTATTTTTCTGCCGTTGCGCTGGGGTTAGCTGTATGCACCAAACTTATTCCTTTGCTGATTTTGCCGTTCCTTTTTAAAAGGATGGGCATTCAGAACGGGATAATTTTTAGCGCAGTAACTGGCTTAACCTGCCTGGTCTTATTTCTGCCATTTATAACCCCGGAGCTGGTATCACATTTCTGGAACAGCCTGAATCTTTATTTTCAAAAGTTCGAATTTAACGCCAGCATTTATTTTATTTTCCGCTGGCTTGGTATTTATTTTACGGGCTATAACCAGATCGCTAAAATAGGCCCTTTGCTTTCCGGATTAACTTTTGTAGCCATCCTGTTTCTGGCTTATCGCGAAAAGCATTCTGAAGTTAGAAATCTGCCATTGGTCCTATTGATAGCCTTAACCATTCATTACGGGCTGGCCCCGATAGTTCACCCGTGGTACATTACCACGCTGGTAGGGTTAAGCGTGCTTACCCGGTTGCGGTATGCGTACGTTTGGTCAGGGCTGGCAATATTATCTTATGCGGCATACCAGAACAGTTCTTATACCGAAAACCCCTGGCTTATTTTGCTTGAATATACCAGTTTGGCAACTGCCATTTATTTAGATCTCCGCCAAGGCAGCTTGGCTAAAAATCCTGAACCGGTGAACGCTTAACTTTTCTTGCTGCTTTTTTCTTCTTCCAGTTCTTTCAACGGGCGGATCAGGAAACTGATCATGGGTTTAGCGGTTTTCATGAGACTGATAAGAGTGTCGTAAAATTTATCGCTCAGCACCAGCTTGTCGGGGAGCATGTGGGTAACGCTCCAGCTTTTATGGCGCAATAACTGAATGGCGGGATTTTCGGCAACGTAACCTTTGGGGTTGGTCTTCAGTTTTTCACCTTCCAGCTCCGGGTATTGCTCTTTGAATTCCGGGGCATCAATAATATTCCTGAACTCCTCAAAATTGTAATCTATTTCCTGCCGCACGGCTTTCAGTTCCGGAGCCGGTGGCATCCAGAGGCCGCAGGCCAGGAAGGATTGGTTATTTGGGCTGATGTGAAGGTAATAACCCGGGTTTACGGTTTTACGGCCCCCATCGGCCAGCAGCGCACAAATGTGGGTTTTGTACGGGCTTTTATCGTTGGAAAAACGCACATCGCGGTAGATCCGGAACATGGTATCTTTGGCCTGCTGGCCTTTCAGGGCGGGTTCAAATTCTGAAGCGCCTTCCAATACGTGTTCCAGCAATTCTACGAAATCTTTTTGAGCGGCTTCGTAGCGGGGCTTGTTCAGGTTAAACCAATCGCGTTCGTTATTTTGCTGCAGGTCACCAATAAAATCGAGGGTGCTTTGCTGTAATTTATTTCTCATGCTTATACTTACCGGAAAGAAAATTCTTAGACGGCTGCTGTGGAATTAAGGTTGTTGTTTTTTGCCTGGAATTCAGCTTTGGTAATTGTGTAACAAACTGCCGGGTGCTCTTCGCATTCTACTTCTTTCAGATACGTCATTCCCAATTTTTTCATAACGTTTATGGAGGCCTCATTCTGGTGCATGGCCCGCGCTACAATCGTTTGTAAACCCAGGTTTTCGAAACCGTATTTCAGGCAGGCCCGGGCGGCTTCGGTGGCATAGCCCATGCCCCAGAATTTCTTAAAAAAGCGGTACCCAATGTCGGTTTCCTGGTTTTCGGCTAAAAATTTAAGCCCGCACCAACCCAACACTTCACCATCTTCCTTCCGGACCACGGCCCAGCGGCCATAGCCGTTCTTTGCATAATCCGGATAATTTTTAATAAAAGCTTCGGTTTCTTCCAGACTGGCAAATGGTTCATCGCCGGTATACTGCACTACTTCCGGGTCCAGATTAAGTTCATACATCACGGGGGCATCGCTTACCCGGATCTCCCGCAATTGTAGTCTTTCGGTTTCAAATAAATAGTTTTCCATTGGTGGCTCAGGTTAACAGGTTTCGGAGAATTCCCAGGTCTTTTTCTTCATCTACATCGCTTAAAACCGGCAGGGTAAAATACGAAAGCCCTTCCCTTTTAAGGTCGTGGGTAGTATCGAAAAAAACGGTTTCGGTGCTCCAGTTCTTATTCGAAAAAACGGTATAATCTGGCCGCGAAAAACCGATTAGGTAATAACCACCATCAGCTGCCGGGCCGATAACGGCATCATGGGTTTTTAGTTCATTAAAAGCGTCCGAAAGTATTTCAGCAGTTAATTCGTAGCAATCCGAACCAATAAGAACTACCTGTTTAGCTCCCTGTTCAAAAGCCTGCTGAAAAGCGGTCTGCATTCTCCAACCCAAATCTCCAATGGGCTGCAGGAATTTCCCAAAGGTTTTGGCTGGCCAGGTATCCTGTTCAGGTAAATTGTCGGCGTAAAAAATCATTTTTTTTACCGGCAGTTGGGCTGTTATTGATTTAGTATGCCGCAACAATTCCCGGTAAACGGTAAGGGCATTTTCTTCCCCAACCGTGGCTGCCAGGCGGGTTTTAACTTTTCCTAATTCGGGGTTCCTGACAAAGATCAGCAGTACTTTTTCTTCCATTTACCCTACCGTTTCGCCGCCGCAGCTGGAGCCGGCCCCGGCGGTGCAGCCGTAGCAATGCTGGTTTAAAACAATGTTCCGTTTCAGCAGTTTTTCAGCATTGAAATCCTGGATGTGCGGCGCTCCCGGTCCGGCCACTTTCAGATCCAGCATCTGGTTAAAATCGCAGTCATACAAATAAGCCGTCCCAGCCCACCGAAATCGTATTGCGGCACATAACATTGGCGGCGGCAGCCGGGTTAAAGGCATTTACCAGTTTCTCCATGTAGCTTTCGTAATTTTTGCTTTCCACCAGATAATCCAGGAAACGGCTGATGGGTAAATTGGTAATGGCAAACAGGTTATTAAAATCAATGTCATAACCGGTTTTCAGGCGTCGTTTGAATTCCTTTTCCAGGCTGCTCTGGCTGCCCGGCAAAAAAGCCCCCGACGGGTTATAAACCAAATCAAGCAGCAAGCCCGAATCTTCCTTTCCGTAGCCAACCGCATTCAGCATTTGCAAGGCTTTTATCGATTTTTCAAAAACGCCTTCGCCCCGCTGGGCATCGGTGCGGGAAGCGGAAAAATAAGGCAGCGAAGAAACCACATGAACATGGTGCTGTTTAAAAAAATCCGGCAGGTCGTGGTATTTCTTATTGGCCAGAATAATGGTCAGGTTGCACCGCACTATTACTTTGCGGCCCAATTTCCGGATTTCTTCCACAAACCACCGGAAATCCGGGTTCATTTCCGGCGCACCGCCTGTAAGATCTACCGTTTCAATCTCGGTTCTGGCTAAGCACGTCTAAGCAAGCCTGCATGGTTTCGCGGGTCATGATTTCTTTGCGGTCGGGGCCGGCATCTACGTGGCAATGGCGGCAAACCTGGTTACACATTTTGCCTACATTTACCTGCAAAACCCGGGTCTGGACCGGCTTTAGCGGAAAAAGCTCAGCCGCCGCCAATTTTTCCCGAAAAGCCGGAAAGTGCAGTACCGTGCCTGAGCCTGTTCGTTCAGGACCGTTAATTGAAAGGCAGAATCGGCAAAAGGTAATGCGCGGGCTTTTAAAGACTTCATTAATTACATGCTAACTTCTTTCAGCTTATTCATCATTTGTACGCCGTGCACCAAGGTAGCGCCACCTTTGATAGCCGCAGCCACGTGAATGGCTTCCATCATCTGGTTTTCATCGGCACCTTTTTCCAACGAATCGGTAGTGTAGGCATCGATGCAATACGGGCATTGTACGGCATGTGCCACGGCCAGAGCGATCAATGATTTTTCGCGTTCGGTAAGGGCACCTTCTTTAAAAACTTCGCCATAGTAGCTGAAGAATTTATTTCCCATTTCGGGTTGTAACGAAGTGATATCGCCAAACTTTGGCAGATCGGCGGGGTTGTAATAGGTATTTTCCATAATGCATTAGCTTGAGGGTTAAAGATACAAAATCTGCGTTTCCTTCCGCGGATTTCACTTAATTTGTCTGCCGGAAGGGGTTATTTTTTCTCTGACTTTTTAAGTTCAAAACCATACCGTTCTTCCTGCGTTCTCTTTTACAAACTGAAATTTCAGCCTTTTATTTTTAACCAGACGCTAAATTTGCTTACAATAAATCTATGGCTATTCAATCGTTAAACCCGGCAACCGGGAAAATTGAGAAAACCTTTTCCGCCCATACTTCCGCCGAAATTGAGAAAATATTACAACAGGGCGAAGCCGCCTTTCTGGAATGGCGGAAAACGATTTTACCCACCGCGCTAACCTGATGCGAGCCTGCGCCGGCGAACTGGCGGGCAACGCCGAAAAATATGCCCGGATCATTACCGCCGAAATGGGAAAACCAATAAAAGAAGCCCGCGCCGAAATAAAAAAATGTGCCCTGGCCTGCGAATATTATGCCGCCCACGCCGAAACTTTTTTAGCCGACGAAGAAATAAAAACGGCCGCCACCCGCAGCTATATTGCCTACGAACCTTTAGGTATTATTTTGGCCATTATGCCCTGGAATTTCCCGTTCTGGCAGGTTTTCCGGTTTGCGGCCCCGGCCTTATGGCCGGTAATGCAGGCATTCTGAAACATGCCTCCAACGTACCGCAATGCGCTTTGGCCATGGAAGAAATTTTCTTAAGGCTGGGTTTCCTAAAGGAGTTTTTCAAACTGTTTTGGTGGAATCTGACGGGGTAGACCCGTTAATTAAAGACGACCGGGTAAAAGCCGTAACCTTAACCGGCAGCGAAGGCGCCGGCGCCCACGTAGCCGGTGTAGCAGGCAAAGAAATAAAGAAAACCGTGCTGGAATTAGGCGGGTCCGATGCTTTTATTGTTCTCCGGGATGCTGACCTGGATAAAGCCGCCGAAACGGCGGTAAGATCCCGGATGATCAATACCGGGCAAAGCTGTATTGCGGCCAAACGCTTTATTGTGGAGAAACCGATTGCCGATGAATTCATAGCCAAAATGAAAGCCGGAATGGAAAAATTAAAGACCGGCGATCCAACTTCTGAAGATGCGGATTATGGCCCGCTGGCCCGGCCTAGACCTGGCTAAATCGCTGGCAGACCAGGTTATAAGATCCGTAGAAAAAGGTGCGGAAATTGTTTTGGATGGCGGCCACCAGGAAACGGCAGAAAGCGCTTATTTTAAACCGATGATCCTGAAAAATGTAAAGCCCGGCATGCCTGCCTACGACGAAGAATTGTTTGGCCCGGTAGCTGCAGTTATGATTGCCGAAAATGCGGAAGAAGCTATTAAAAATGGCCAACGATTCAAGGTTTGGCTTGGGAGGTTCTATCTGGACGCAGGACTTAAAAAAGGCCAGGAAATGGCCCGCAGAATGGAATCGGGGGCGGTTTTTATAAATGCTTTAGTAGCTTCCAGCCCGGAAATGCCTTTTGGTGGAATTAAAAAATCAGGTTATGGCCGGGAGCTTTCTTATATCGGGATCCGGGAATTTGTGAACCAGAAAAGTATCTGGCTGGCTTAACAGTAACCCATGATCTTATACATCAGAAAACCAACTATTTCGTGCAGCAAAATTGACCATTCGGCTAAAACCTGTTCCTGCGGAATAAGGAGGGCTTCGGGATGGAACATGCGGTCAGTACTGTAAAAATCGGCGGGAAAAATATTCGGATGCAGCCCGGCTTTTTTAAAACAGCCTTCGGAACGGCGCATGTGAAACGCGGAAGTAATGAGGAGGTTCTTCTTCAGATCCGGGTGTTTTTTCAATAATTCGGCGGTAAAAATAGCATTTTCGCGGGTATTACGGCTTTTATTTTCTACCAATATTACAGAATCCGGTACAGAAGCCTGGAGCAGGATCTTTTTTAATTCTTCGGCTTCGGTGGCATACCGCTGCGTTATGGCTCCGGAACCGCCGGTTATTAAAATATTTTTGATCAACCCTTTCCGGTAAAGCAGCAGCGCGTGCATAATGCGGTCGGCGCCTTTTTTAAAATAAACCCGGTCGTGCGGCGATTTGGTGCCGTAGGTAATGCCGGTAAGTACAATTCCGCAATCGTAAACCGGCAATTCTTTAATGGGCACCGGTGGTTTTTCCCAGGCCAGCCAGGCTTCATTTATCAGAAAAGGATTGGTAAGAACCAGCAATAACCCGAAACCCGCAATTAAATAAAATTTCCGTTTTTCCCTTTTTTTCCAGAACAAACCGATGGCCATTAAAATCAGGATCCAGACTATGGGTTGCAGTAAAAAATCCAGGATCTTGGAAAGGTAAAAGAACATTTGAAAAAGTAAGGAAAGATAATTACCCAGACCAAAGCTGGTGCTTCAAAATTAAGGAAAATTTGTAAGCCGTAAGGGGGCCGGAATATTTAGGGTCAATTTTCTTACAAATCAATTTTCCCGGTAGCGTAGGGTTTAAACCCTACGCTACCGGGAAAATTGTAAGCTTTTAATTATTTCGCAATTCCTGCTTAATGATTCAGGCTAGAGATTTTACTCCTTCTCCGCCAGCATCAGTTCCCGGATGTATTTTACCGGCGCATTCCCATAGCTCAGAAATTGTTCGTGGAATTTCTTCAGGTTGAAGTTTTTCCCTTGTTTCTTTTTAAGTTCTTCCCGCAGGTCATAGATCTCTGTGAAACCGGTAAAATAACTGCTTAACTGCACCTGGCTGAGTTTGGCCCGGGTCCATTTGCCTTTGGCTTCGGCTTCTTCCTGAAAACCTTCGCGGCGCAGCATATCCATGGCCTGCTTTTCCGAAATTCCTAAAACATGGACCTGGTAATCCAGAATGGCGTTCAGGGTTACCCGCAGGTTCCATTTGTAATACATCAGCCACATTTCCGGACTGTTCTTATAGCCGTTCTCCAGCATCATAATTTCGGAATAAACCGCCCAGCCTTCTATCATGGCGCCATTGCCTAAAATTGCCTTTATAATAGAAGGTGTTTTGTTGGCATAAACCAATTGCGTGTAATGGCCCGGAATGGCTTCGTGGATGTTCAGGATCTGCAGGGTGTAATTGTTGTATTCCCGAAGGTAACTTTCAGCTTCAGCTTTGGAATAACCATCCAGGGGGGTTACATTGTAATACGTATCGGCTTTCTGGTCGAATGGTCCGGGTGCCGAAACCGAAGCACCTGCCCCGCCCCCGCGCATGTACAAAGGTGTTTCCCGCACAACCAATGGCCGCGACGGGTCCTGGGTTAAGCAGTTTTTTATCGTTTACAAATTTTACCAGTTCCGGGATCTGGTTGCGGATGGCGGTAACAAAAGAATCGGCGGCAACGTGTTTTTCGGAGAGTTTTCCTACCATTTTTTTTATCAGTTCCAGGCTATCGGCGGGAATAGCGGTTTGCGGTGAAATATTTGGGCCAAAGCTGTTCGCTTAATTTAGCCATCTGGCCGTGCAGCATTTTTTTCCGGGCCAGGGCTTTCCGGTAGCTTTCTTCGGAAGAATTACTGGCCTGGATCTCCTGCTGAAATTTCTGTTCGAAAAGCTCTTTTCCGATCTGGTAACTATTACCATTCTTCGTTTTAAGCTTGGGCAACAATTCTTCCTGCAGGTAACTAACGTAACCGTCTATTGCCAGTTTAGCGGTCAGGATCCGCTGCTCCAGTATTACTTTTTCGTTTGGTTTCAGAGTAGAGGTGGCCACTGAATCAAGCATGGCTTTTCCGAAAATGGCAGCTGCGCCTTTGTTTTGGATAATTGCCAGTTGCGTATGCTCCAGCGTTGGTCTTTTCAGGCTGGAAATGGCATTCTGATAATATTCCGGAGCCTTCGCCAACTTATGCGAAATTGCCAGCAGCCGCGTTTCCAGGTTGTCGTAGCGGCCATTCAGAATTTCTGCAACGCTGCCACCAATGTTATAATTGGAAGGGTCCCATTCGTAGCTCCGGAAAATACTGTCCTGCCAGGTGGCGGAGGCTATGTGGTTCTGCATTAACCGCAGATCGATCTGGTTGTTTACGTTTAAATTTTCGGGGTTATATTTGGCCAGTTCGGCCTGCATATTTTTATAGGTGGCTTGGACACCTTTGCGGCGGGCTGCCGTGTTTATTACTAAAACACTGTCGTACTTATGGTAACCCTGGGAGCTGGCCCAATCCGGGTTCAGGCGCCACAATTTTTCTACCCATTTATGCTTGTACTGGTCGAAATCATGATCCTGCGGAACTTCCCGGTTTTCTTTTTTTTCTTTTTCTGAAGAGCAGGAAGAAAGGCAACTTATAAAGCAAAGCAAATAAAATATCCGGGACCGCATAGCTTGGAGAACAACATGAAAAGCTAAAGATAAGACTTTGAATTTAATATTGTTCCAGCTTGCAGAAGTTCAGGAAAACCGGCGGAAAAGCCACAAAATAAGGCTAAGCAGAATACTTACCACCAGCATGGTAACCCATGGGAAATAGACCTTCATATTTTTGCTTTCTTACCGCAGATCACCGGGCAGGTTGCCGAACCAATCCAGTTTATTGCCGAAGACCCAAACGATAAGACCCAGGATAATAACACCTACGCCAACCAGAACCAAAATCTTACCTAAACCGGGCATGTTACACCTTTGGAATTAATGAAAACTTTTTTTCAAGAATACGATTTTTTTCCGGCTCCATTCCTCAGATCAGGAATGGTTGATCACGTAAATTAGCAGCAATAAAAACCCGGTAACAGCGGCCCCGGCATGAAAAAGCGGAAAATACTTCGGCATTTTTCTATTCATGATCTTATCCCAGAAAGCCATAAACAAGCCCCCGAATACAGCCACAATGAAAAAGAATATGCTGGCGTAGGGCACTTCGGTATTTAACTCAAAGGCGCTGTAGTAAAATAAAATACCAATAGCGGTTCCGGCCCCAATGCCATGCAACATCATTACGCCGTTTTGCCGGGATAACCCGCGAAAAAACCGGGTTAACATGTATAAACCAATAGTGGCGGTTATGCCGAAAAAAACCAGGGCCCAGGTAAATCCATGTATTTCCATTTGCTATTGCTTTTTATGCATTTATAAAAAATTAAAATACCAGTTTGGTGCCAATACCCAGGTTAAAGATATCGAACAGCGGCAGGCGCTTATTGCCGAATTTACTTACCATGTCCAGATCGGTGGTGCCCAGTTCGGCGTACAACTGCACCCGTTTAATTATGGTAGACCGGTGACCCACCCCGGAACTAATAGAGGTTCCAATAAATGGCGTAATGCGCAAGCTTGAAGCCCACCAGTAATAAGAATCGGGGTACCGTTTCGGCAATGAGGTATAGAACTGGCTGCCTAAAGAATAACTAAGCCCGGCGCCAAGCTTCAGGGGCTCCCATTGCAAGTCGTTTTTCAGCGGTTTTACATAGGGTTTGTAATAAGTTTTGGCCGTTAAAATATGAATACTGGTATTCGCTTCAAAGGCTGGAACATATCCATACAGCAGATCGGTATTTACTTTATCGTTAAGATAACTAAAGCCGGGCCCTGCCGAAAGCATGCCGATGTTCCCGGCATATTGCAGGGTCAGATGGTCGGGCAGGTACCAATTACGGTCAGTATCAGAAGTATGTGAATCCTGGGCGAATGCTGAATACTGAAACAAAAAAAACAATAATATAAAAGAAAAGCTGGAGTATTTTTTTCATGGAAGCGACCGGACTAAAATTCAATGCGTTTTAACTGGATCTGTTTGCCGGTAACGGTAATTTCTTCGTAACCGCGTTTTTCTACGCTGCCCACGATCAGGTAATCTACTTTATCTTCGTAATATTTCCGGGGTTCGGCATAACCGTGCTTATGGCCGTGAATAGAAACTTTTACTTTGCTGTCGTTGGATATTCTAACAAATTCCTTTTCCATAGATCTTTCAAAATCGCCGTCGAAAGGCGGAATATGCGACAGCACAAAGGCCTGATCGAAGGTGGCGGTATCGCTTAAGGCATTCCGGAAGAAATTCAGATCCGGCACCGGGTCGGAAAATTCCCGCGAATTGGTATTGATGAAAACAAAGCGGTTCCGGCCAATATTCATGGTATAATCATAAGGGCCATACATGGCTTTGTAGATTTTTTTTCCGTTGCCTACGCAATCGTGGTTGCCAATTACGGTTAAAAACGGAATGCCTAATTCCTGCATACGGTCGTTTATCCAGCGGTATTCTTTGGTGGTGCCGAAATCGGTAATGTCGCCGGTCAGAATCAGAAAATCGATGTCATTGCGTTTGTTCAGGGCCGTTACCACATCTTCCAGTTCGTCGTAAAAGCGCTGGGTATCGGAAATTACGGCAAACTTAAAGGAGCTCCTTTTATCGAGTTGCAGGGCGGCAATCTTTTCAAGGTGTTTGCGGGTGAGGTCTTTTTCTTCGTCCTTCAGCTTAACTTCGTTTGGACTATATTCAAACTTTTCGCAGGCACTAACCAGAAGCATGAAGGGCAAACAAAAGGTTAGGATAACCTTTTTCAAATTGGGTAAATACATTCGTTTATTATAAATAGAATTTTTGTGATATTAGCTATACCGTGCACACGTCCGGGAGGTTACAACTTTAACAAATATTAAAACCAATAGCTTTATTATGCTCTCTTAATCAGAGCATTCAATTAAAATAACAATTGTATCCGGAGTAGATTTCCAATCAAATATTGCCTCCAACTTTTGATTAGCCGATTTTTCGGAAAAGTTTAAAAAGTTAAACCCGGCTTTAAAGGCCGGGTTTAGCTTTAAAAAGTAAAATTATTTCAGGTTTCTATCTGCTTGGTTTTCAGGCCTCCGATAGTACCATCGGGTAACTTGCCCAAAAGGTAAGCATCAATTTGCCGCTGCCCGATCCGGTAAACCTCAGCATCCGGTATTTCCTGCTTTATTAAAATTTCCAGGTCGCGGAAGCGCTGGGCGATGACTTTTTCTTCTTCGCCAAATTCCGGGAGGTCGCGGGTCTGGTTACGAAAAAAGTAAGAAAGCTGCTGAATTTCAATTGGAGTGGTTTCCGGCAGGTTTAAATAAATTCGCAGATTCTCCACGACAGAACCCTCCGGTTTGTGGACCGGAAAGGCTACCGTTTCAAAAGGGTAATCGGACTCGCTCAGGAAGAACAAACCTTCGGCGGCTTTCATTAATTTTTCAAGCGTATTTTTCATTGTTTCGATTTAGCTGGGTTCAAGGCCTTTAACTCCGCAACGCCTTCCGGGTTTTAGGTTTTGCAAGTTTCAAATAAATCCGAGCAGCAAATTCATTCAACTGGAATTATTCTCTTTACATTAAGGATCTGCTGACGCAAGTATTTTCTGCTAGGTTTCTGCTGGCCTCTGCTGGCGCACGTATTAAGCCGGAGGCTCTGCTGGCGCAAGTGTTAAGCCGGAGGCGTCACTTGTGACTAAGGGACAAAAGCAAGTTTCCAGACTTGCTTGAACCAAATAGAGAAATCAGTTATTGGTTTCACGGAAGTCTGGAGACTTCCGAAGTGTAAAAAGGCACAAGTGACGCCTCCGGCTTAACACTTGCGCCAGCGGGTTAACACTTGCGCCAGCGGAGGTAAAAAGGCGCCAGTGGTGTTTAACTTGCACCAGCGAGGAGCATGCCTTGCGAAAAATAAAGATCAGGATCTTAACCCTGCGCTTCCTTTATTTGAACCTAAAAACTAGAACTGGAAAGTAACTTTCCCTTCCGGGTTCAGAATAAGGGCGGCATCGAATTTATTATTAGTTTTGGGCGAAACAAAACCTTTGATCTTACCGGTCTTCCCTTTCAGCAATAATTCACTTATCTGCTTTTCGGTTAGCTGTTTGCCTGCCAATTCGAAAGGCACCCGCAGGGTACATCCATCCCGGAAACGGCTGCAGCCAAAGGCCGCATTGCCTTTCAGAACTCTACCCTGCTGGCAGCTCGGACATTTTTCGAGCGGATCGGCTGGTTTTCCGCCCGCAACTTTCTCAAACTGCAGTTCATGCCGCTCATTCAGAAATAAAGCAGCATCAAATTTTTCGTTGTTCCCGGCCAGCAAGCCTTTCAATACCGGTTTTTTGTTTTTCAGAATGGCTATAACTTGTTTATCCGTCAGGGCTTTTTCGTGCCAGATCATGGGTAACCGGAACGTACAGCCTTCACGCCACCGCGAACAACCGTAGGCCTGTTTGCCTTTTAAAACATTGCCTGTCTTACAGGCCGGGCAAAGGCCAATAACCAGGGGTTCGCCAGAAACTTCGGCGGTTTTAACGGTTTTTGCAGGTTTAGCTACGGGCGTACTTTTGCCGTTACTTTTTGCGGCTTTAGCAGTACCGCTTTTAGCTGCCGGAACTGTTTCGGCCGGGGCTTCGATCCGTAAATTCCGGTTGTCGTATTTAACCTCCTTCACCATTTCATAGACCAGCTGCTGTAATTCGGCCATGAAATCTTCCGCCTTAAAAACACCGCTTTCTATTTGCCGTAATTTCCGTTCCCATTGCCCGGTAAGTTCTACCGAAGTCAGGGTTGGGTTCTGGATCAGCCCGATAAGATCGATGCCAACCTGGGTTGGAATAATTTTCTTTTTGTCTTTTTGAATATATTGTCGTTTGTAAAGCGTTTCTATAATGGCTGCGCGGGTTGAAGGTCTTCCAATGCCGTTTTCTTTTAAGGCTTCTTTCAGATCATCGTCTTCTACCTGTTTGCCGGCAGTTTCCATGGCCCGAAGTAAGGTTGCTTCGGTATAATCTTTGGGCGGGCTGGTCATTTTCCGGTCCAGCATGGGCTCATGCGGGCCGCTCTCTCCTACCACAAAAGCCGGCAAAATGGCCAGTTCTTCTTCGGGTTGTTCCGGGTTCGGTTCCTTTTTAACTTCTTCTTTCCCGTAAACAGCGCGCCAACCCGGTTCCAGAATTTGTTTGCCTTTTACCCGGAACTGGTGTCCGGCAATATCGGCTTCTACGGTGGTGTTGCTTACCTGACAATCGGGGTAAAAAGCGGCTAAAAAACGGCGGGCGATCAGGTCGTATACGTTCCCTTCGGCGCCATAAAGATTATCTGCCCCGGAACCGGTGGGAATAATAGCGTGGTGATCGGTTACTTTATTGTTATTGAAAACTTTGGCCGATTTCCGGATCTTGGTTTGCAACAAAGGAGCTGCCAAAACCTGGTAGGCTCCGGGTAAACCCTGCATAATGCTGCCAATTTTTGGATACATGTCGTCGGGCAGGTAGGTGGTATCTACCCGGGGGTAAGAAACAGCCTTTTTTTCGTAGAGGCTTTGTACCGTTTTTAAGGTTTCGTCGGCAGAAAGGCCCAGGCGGTTGTTGCATTCGATCTGCAGGGAAGTCAGGTCAAAAAGCCGGGGGGCACTTTCAATGCCTTTTTTGGTTTCAACGTTCGTTATTCTCAGTTCGGCCGGTTTAATGGCTTCCAGGATCTGCATGGCTTCTTCTTCTTTCTGGAATTTGCCTTTTACGCTGCTGAAAATGGTTTCGCGGTAACGGGTCTTTAATTCCCAGAAAGGCTCCGGTTTAAAGTTCCGGATCTCATGGTAACGGTTAACGATCATGGCCAGACGTGGGCGTTTGCACCCGGCCCAGGGAAAGCAATTGCCGGCCCTGGCCGTATTTTATGGTAAACAACCGGGTGGCGTTAATGCCCAGCAGCCAATCGCCGATGGCCCGGCTTTTACCGGCCTGATAAAGCAGGTCAAAATCGGAGCCTTCGTTTAATTTAGCGAAACCCTGCCGGATGGCTTCTTCCGTTAGAGAAGAGATCCAGAGGCGTTTAAATGGTTTACTGTATTTGGCTTCGGTTAGCACCCAGCGTTGAATCACTTCTCCCTCCTGCCCGGCATCGCCGCAGTTTATAACTTCTGTGGCACTGGCCAGGAGCTTTTTAATGACATTGAACTGCTGCGCTACTCCTTTATTCTGGATAAGCTTAATGCCGAATTTTTCCGGGATCATGGGCAGTTCCGGCAGGGTCCAGCGCTTCCATTCCGGGCGGTAATCTTCGGGTTCGCGAAGCTGGCAAAAATGGCCGAACGTCCAGGTTACCTGATAGCCGTTTCCTTCAAAATACCCGTCTTTCCGGGCATTAGCGCCCAAAACGGAGGCAATTTCGCGGGCTACGCTGGGTTTTTCGGCAATGCAGACTTTCAAGAGTTATTCAGAAGTTTGGTTAATGGAAAGCCTACAAATTTACGAAAATTACCGCTGCTTTCCTCATTTTCACCGGGAATTCCCGGCCCGGCCGGACACAAAAAAGCGGACCGGAGTAACCCCGGCCCGCTTTTATTTTATAACTACGAATTATTAATTAAATCTTTATTGAACAGCGAATTTTACTTCCTGAACTCCTACATTATTCCGCGTATCTACCGAACGGATGGTAAGCTGGTAGTTTCCGGGGGCAAAAGTATTGGCAGCAAACATGGTATCCAGCTTATACTGGGTCAGGTTTGGTTTACGTTTAAAGTCAATAACGCTGGCTCCGGCACGGAAGTCTGAACCTAAAGCAACGATCTTTACATCTACTTCGGCCACCTGGTCTTTATCTACAAAGGAAGTTTCCAGTTTAAGACCATCTTTAGCGTTATAAACATTGTTAGCACCTGGCGAAGAAACAGTGTTGAACGGGGTTGAACCGTCTAAAGTAACATCGTTATCTTCGAAAATATTCTGACAACCAAACATGGTTAATAAAGCAAACGAAACGGTTATATCTCTGAATTTCATAACTTTCGGTTTAAATACAAAACTAAACTTCGACCTTAAAACATACATTTTAACAAGAAAAGTTTTGTACTTTAAAGGAATAACCATGAAGTTTAAAAAGAATTTTACCCACTTTTAGCAACAATTCACTAAATAATGTCGTACAGTCGCCCATTTTGTTACTAACCGGGAATTTATGGATTTAATAAGTAAACATTAATAACACCCCGGTAAATGGCTAAAATCTTCCTGTAAGCCTTACCTATTCCCCTAATTGCCGAATTTTATACTTTTAAGATCAATAAATAGCTTCTGTCGGCAGGCAAAATTCCGGTAAATATCATTATCTGAATAAAACAAAGTAGTCAAAAACTAAACAAAACTTTTTGGCGTAAAAGGAGGCACCGCTTAAAAAAAAGCACCATTAATTATCGTTCACTTAAAATCATTAAAAACTATGAGACGTCACGAAAATATTGGTTACGGTTCCTTTAATACTTTCCGCTCCGGCGACGAAAATTCAAGACAATATGATTACGGCAACCCATCGGGCCACACCCGGGGCGGCCGCAGCGTTTACGGCCAGTCAAGCCGCGATAACGAAGCCAGCAACCGCAATTATTCAACCTCAAGTGGTTATGGCAGTGCCTCCAGCAATGACTATAATTCCGGCAACTATTCAGGAAGCTCCCAAAATCGCTCCCAATCGCAGCCATCCGGAAATTACTCAAGCCAGTCCAACCAAAGCTGGATGACCCAGAACCCAAGTAACCGTAGCCAGAATTACGGATCAGGATCTTACGGATCTTCCCGTTCTAACTATGGTTCATCGGATTACGGAAGCCGGGACCGCGACAATTCCTGGGCTGACCGCACCGGCAACCGGGCTGAAAATTGGGCGGACCGCGCCGGAAACCGGGTGGAAAATTGGGCCGACCGGGCAGGAAATCAGGTAGAGCGTTGGGGCGACCGGATCAGCAATGCCTGGGACCGGGCCACTGACGATGACAATGATAACCGTTACCGCAGCCAGAATTATGGCAGCCAGAGCAGCGGCCGCAACTGGAGCAACCAGGCCGGCGAACCATCCCGCTATAGCCACGGCAACGCTGGCCAAAGCCGTTACTCCGATAACTATGGCAGCGATACTTCCTCTTACGGTGGCCGCTACGAACCTAGAAGCAGCAGCAATTACGGCCGCTACGAAGAAAACCGGGGCCATCGGGAGGATGATGGAGGATTCTTCGACCATCTGGGCAACCGGATCAGCAATGCCTGGGACCGTTGGATTGGAAATGACGATGAGGAACAGCGCCGGTATGAAAACCGCAGCCATTATCGCTCTTCCGGCAACACCTCAGACCGCGACCGCGATTACAACTGGTAACCAGGTTGCCAGATTGACTTAGCATTTAAAAAAAACCCGCAACGCTTGTTGCGGGTTTTTTGCTTAAAATACCTACCGTTTTTCTCAGGCTTAGGTATCTAATTATTAAATAGCCAGGTTTAGAAAATTATTTTGAAGCGTAAATATGGTTGTAGCGGTTAAAATCAGCGATGTTTACATTGAGATCACGCAGCAGGCCATCCCGGATATCGTATACCAAACCGTGAAGTTCCGGCGGGTTTTCGGTGCGCATGGCATTCTGAATAATGGATGTTTTTGCCAGGTTGTGTACCTGCTCAATTACATTCAGTTCAATCAACCGCCGCAACCGCTGTTCCGGATCTTTGATCATCGTAAATTCCGATTCATGTAGCCGGATCACATCTTTAATATTGGTCAGCCAGTTATCGATTAGGCCATACTGTTTATCGCTTATTGCTGCCGCCACCCCACCGCAACCATAATGGCCGCAAACAATAACGTGTTTCACTTTTAATACTTCAACGGCATATTGCAGCACCGAAAGCATGTTCACATCGGTATGCACAACCATGTTGGCAATATTGCGGTGTACAAAAATTTCGCCCGGACCAGTATTGCAAATTTCATTTGCCGGTACCCGGCTGTCGGAGCATCCGATAAACAAATAATTTGGTTGTTGGCCGTCAACAAACTGGGCAAAGAAATTTGGGTTTTCGGCCGTTTTTTCGGCTACCCAGGCTTTATTCTTTTCTAATAAATGATCTAATGACATAGTTCTTTTTTTAATGCGTTGCCATCACTTCCACTGACGGGATATGACGGAGCTCCAGTTTAATATTTTTATCCAGCGCTTTTATCTTAAAATCATGAATGGCTTCCAGCACATCATAATCGATCTTCTCTGAATTTTCACCGTCAATAATTACATGACTATTTTCCGGAAGTTCTTCCAGGGTAAGTAGAATACTGGCTTTGTTCAGGAAAGAAACGTGTTCGCTTAGCTTTATATGGATAATATCTTTTTCCGGGTGCGGAACTTTGTGAAAAAAGTAAGGTGAGCGGTAATTGTCCCGTAAAATATAGAATACCGAAATTACCATACCTATGGCAATGCCTTTCAGCAGGTCGGAAAATAAAATGGCAATAATGGTTACGAAGAAAGGAATGAACTGCTCTTTGCCTAACTTAAACTGGCCTTTATACAAAGCCGGCTTGGTAAGTTTAAAACCTACTACCAGTAACACGGCTGCCAGTGCCGAAAGCGGGATCAGATTCAGAACATTGGCCAGGAGCACCAAACTAACCAACAGCAAAAAACTATGGAACATGGCCGAAACCCGGGTTTGACCGCCGGCATCTACGTTGGCCGAACTTCTTACAATTACGGCGGTCATAGGCAAGCCCCCCAAAAGGCCGCTGATAATATTACCCACCCCCTGCGCTTTCAATTCCCGGTTGGTGGGGCTAACGCGTTTGTGCGGATCTAATTTATCTACCGCTTCCAGGCTAAGCAAGGTTTCCAGGCTGGCAACAATGGCAATGGTAATGGCTACTACATATAATTTCGGGTTCATTAAATGACCAAAATCCGGAAAGGTCAGGTTTCGCATCAGGTCGTCGGTAGACTGGATCTGCGGCAGTTTTACTAAATGGTCGGGACCGATGGCCAGCGTAGGATCATTGGCAAAAAATGTGCTTAGCAAAATGGCAACCAATACGGCGATCAGAGCGGAAGGTATTAGACGGAAAAAAGCATATTTCTTTAAAGCCGCACTGTTCCACACCAAAATAATAATAAGGGAAACAACCCCAATAATTAGGGCGCCCGGCTGAATATTACTGAAGGCCTTACCAATTTCCGAAAAAGTATTTTCCCCATCGGCTTGGAAAAAATCCATATCGCCGAAAAAGTCCTGATCGGCGCCCAGAAAATGCGGTATCTGTTTTAAAATAAGCGTTAAGCCAATTGCTGCCAGCATGCCCCGGATAACCGAAGAAGGAAAAAATAACCCGATAATGCCGGCTTTAACGTAACCCAGAATTAGCTGAAGAATTCCGGCAATTACTACTGCTAACAGAAATATCTCAAACCCACCCAGTTCAGTAATTCCATTTAGAACAATTATGGTAAGGCCGGCTGCCGGTCCGCTAACGCTCAGCGCCGATCCGCTAAGGGCCGCCACGATCAAACCACCCACAATACCGGTAATAATGCCCGAAAGTGCCGGAGCCCCAGAAGCCAATGCAATGCCCAAACAAAGTGGCAAGGCAACCAAAAAAACCACAAGCCCTGCGGGAAGGTCTTTTTTCAAGGATTTACGGTACTTTGCAAAACGTGACGCCATATAAAAGTTTTTAATTCAAATGGCCGAAACTGATCAGCCGGATTTATATTTAACACGGCAAAACTACCAAAGGCAAATTAACCTCAGGTTAAAACCAAATTAAAATGAGATTAAAATTACCGGTGCAGAGGCAGGTCAATTAAAACTTCGGTGCCTTCCCCTAAACGGGAATTAACCTGGATAGTACCTTTGTGGAGCTTAAAAATTCTTTCCGCCAGTGGCAAGCCAATACCGTGTCCGGAAATTTCGCGCACGTTCAGGGCCCGGAAAAAGGGAACAAACACATTTACCAGGTCATTTTCCTGGATTCCAATCCCGAAATCTTTAACCAGCACGGAAAAACCTTTTTTGGCAATGCTGACGGTCCCAACTACTACCTGGCCCTGGCGCGAAAATTTACCGGCGTTCTCGAAAACATTCAGAAAAGCAATAAACAACAACGATTCATTCCCCTGGATGATAAGGCCTTCTTCTTCTTCCGGGAAATTTTCGAAATGCAGTTCGAACTGGATGCCCGGGTGCCGTTTCTGGGCTTCTTCCTGGGCCGCCCAGATCAGTTCATCGAAGCGGATCGGTTTCAGGGTTATTTTGGCAATATCGGTGCTGGCCTGGGCAATCTGCAGCAGGCCGTTGGAAAGGCGGGCTAAAATGCGGGCATCGTCCAGGATACATTCCAGAACCCGGTGGTATTCTTCTGGGTCGCGTTTCTGCATTAAAGCCACCTCCAGTTGCCCGATCATGGCGGTAAGCGGCGTACGCAATTCATGGGAAGCGCTGGAAACAAAGGTATTTTGCATTTCAAAAGCGGTTTCCAGGCGGTCCAGCATTTTATTGAAAGTGTTGGCCAGCTGCGAAACTTCATCGTGGCCATCGGCGGCGCTTAATCGCAAATGCAGATCGGAGGCACTGATTTTTTCAACTTCCGAAACGATTTTGGTAATAGGCCGCAACATGTATTTCGAAAATAACCAGCCGGCTACCATCACAATCAGCATGGAAACAAAAAATCCGATGATCAGGATATTTTTCAGGTTCTGAAGTTTCCGCAAACTGAAACGGTCTATATCGGAAGCGATAACGACAAAATTCCCTTCGTTATCCGGATAATAAATTCCTACGATCTGGCGGTTGCCCTGCTCCTCTTCTACCTGCTTTTGCTTTATTACCTGCTTAATAAAATCAGGCGGTAACCTGCAGGTCGCCCTGGCCTTCGGAAAAAACCAGCTTTCCGTTTTCATGGTAGATCCTTACTATTTCTTCGGGCAGGGTACGGTAGTATAGCCGCAGGTCCTGCTGGTGGCGGGCGGGGGTAACTTCATCGGCTTCCAGCACCATGTGGGCTGTAGCGTAAGCTCGTTCGCGGGTGGCATCAAAAAATTCCTGCTGGCGGTAAATGGAGGTGAAATAATAAACCATAAGCGAAAACAGGAACAATAGCAAATGGCAAAGATGCCGGCAAAATTGAGCGTTAGTTTGTTCCGGATGGTCATTATTCCTGTTCTTTCATTACATAGCCCATGCCAACAAGCGTATGAATTAATTTCGGCGAAAAATCTTTATCGATCTTTTTGCGCAGGAAATTTATGTACACATCTATTACGTTGCTGCCCGTATCGAAAGAAGTTTCCCAGACCTGTTCTATAATATCTACCCGGGAAACTACCCGGTCGCGGTTCCGCAATAAATACTGCAGCAAAGCAAATTCGCGGGCGGTAAGTTATATAGATTGTCCGGCCCGGGTAACCGTTTTCTTTGGCCAGGTCCATTTCCAGATCGGCCATTCTCAGGATTTCGCCGGAAGGGGCATCGTTGGCCCGGCGGGTTAGGGCCCGGATACGGGCCAGCAGTTCTTTAAATTCAAAGGGCTTTACCAGGTAATCGTCGGCGCCGGAATCGAGCCCCAGGATCTTATCGTCGGTGTTGCCTAAAGCAGTAAGCATTAAAATGGAAACGGTATTGTTTTGTTTCCGGATCTCCCGGCAAACTTCCAAGCCGCTGAGTTGGGGCAAAATCACATCCAGGATGATCAGGTCATATTCGTTTTCCAGACGCCAGCTTCCGGCCATAAAAACCATCGAAAGCCTGATCTACGTCGTAGGCCTGTTCTTCCAGCCCTTTTTTTATAAAAGCCGCTACTTTCGGTTCGTCTTCTACCAGTAAAATTTTCATAAGCAGTTTTTACGGCCCTTCTAATAGCGTTTTATTTCTTTTCCTGCTTCTCCATTGCTTCCCGGATCAGTTCCCTCATGGGTTCCGCCTGCAAATCATTTATCGTGCGAATTTTAATGTGCCGCATTTTGGCTCCCGTGCCTTCCAGTAACTTTTGCGGATCGGAAAGCAAACCGCCTTCGTAAAAACCGAAATTTACATGGTTCTTCTGAGTTGCCAGGTAACAGACATCCTTTTTATAACCGAAACTTGGGTATCCCCATTTTATTGCTTCCGTTATTTCGGGCGAAGTATCTTTGATCAGATCCCGAAGCGCTTTTAAGACTTCCTGTTTATCTTCTGGCTGTTTGGCTATATATTGGTCTATTGCGTCCATTTCCTTTTCCTTCATTTGGAAAGGTAAAAATACACAAAGCTGCGCCTTATTTCAGTTTTTTTATGAATCCATTCCGGTGCTATTTTTTAAGCTGCTTTATTCCCGGAAATTTAAATTTCACAGTGTTCATGCATCTTTTTTTATTGTAAAATGCGTAAAAAACCCCAAAAGCCCCGTATTGCTGAAAACGGCCGGCAATTTTGCTAAAAACGCAAAAAAACAAACGCTATGAGAACCTTACCTGAAAACTGGCTAACCAACGGATTACTTGATTTTGAGTTCAAAAAATACCAGCTGCTGGATTATCTTTCCGGCGTAAAGTCTGAATTTGAAGGCCAGCGGCTTTATCCGGTGCTTACCGATCTGGGCATGCATTACCGGAATTTATTGCAGGTGCGCGAAAACAAAAAACTGATCTACGAACAATTTCCGGCCCGCATCAGCAAAGCCGATTTTGAAAAGCTGGAACTGGTGTACGAAAAGATCATTGCCGACGACGAAACCATGCAACAGATAGAAGAGATCATGGAATATGCCGCGCCCCGGTTTGGCAAGGCCCTGCACGAAGGAAAAGAAATTTACGATTACCTGGAAAGCCACCTGGAATTTACCCCGGTTGGCATTACGCCAATTTACCGCGATGCCGGCTATCTGTTCCTGGAAAATTTCCCGCAAAAAGAAACCAGCCTTTACCGCTACCAGCTTTCCGTGTTCCAGAATTCGTTTGAGAATTACCGCGGCCTGCACCTGGAGTATTTACAAAGCATCCGCCGCGGCCTGACCGACACTTACGAAAATCTAAAGCTGAACCTGGTACGTTCCGATAAAACCTTACCCAACCCGGCCACATTTGCGGTAATTGCCAAAGTCCCCTGCCCTTTTGAACATTCCTTATTGCCCATTGCCAAACGCATTTTATTACGGCACGTCAGCACCCTGGGCAGCGATAATTAAGATATTGGATATTGGTATCTGGATATTGGTATCTGGATTTTGATATCTGGATAATAAAAACGGTTGGTTTTTCAGCTGAAAAACCTACCGTTTTTTTCTGAGCATTTAATCCGTCCTCCATTTGAATTGCCCCTGGCTTCAGCCAGGGGATTAAAGAATTCTATTGAAAGGCTTTAGCCGAATGGAATTAAAATTGAAGAATTGCAAAACTTTGGCTAAAGCCGAAAATGGATACAAACAAAAACCCCTGGCTAAAGCCAGGGGCAATTCAATCCAAAAAATAATTCAGGTCAATTTCTAATTTTTTAAACTATCTCCTGACTCCTCAATCCTCACTCCTAAAAAATCATTTCCCCACTACCTTTATAAGCATGCCTTTAGTAACCTGATCATTCAGCGCCATCCCGTTCAGGATCGCTAACTCTTCCAGGCGTTTATCCGGGATCTGGTAGGCTTTCAGGGCCTGGCCCAGGGTGGTGCTTTGCGCTATAGTTTTGATCTGAACGCGTTCCGGCTGCCGGTTTAATTTTTCCGGGTCGGTCAGGGTTTTGAAATTTTGCATGGTGGCCTGAAAAGCACTGGCGTAGGTATTGAAATCGGTGGAAAGGCTTACCCCCATCATACTGTATATGGCGTTGTTATACTGAATAAAATAAACCATGGCCCGGATACCGGCCTGCCCCTGTTGCTGGGGCGCCTGATCGGCAATAATGGCTACCGCCGGTAACCCGTTTACCGTTACTTTTTTAGATTCAGCTACCGTTAATTTGTTTTGCTGTACCATTTGCTGGGCCGCTTCCTCCGGCGATTTACCGGGAGCCAGGGTTAAGGTCATCAGGGCCTTGCCATCTTTCGGGGCCATTTGGAACGCCTGCGGCGAATTCTGGTGGGCCCAGCCAGCCGGCACCGGGAACTGGAATTTCAGCTCCGGGTGGTAAAAGAACTGGTTCTCCACAAAACCTTGTTTCGGATCTTCGCCGTAGGTAATGCCATCGATCATTCTCAGATAACTTTCGCGGTTTACTTTCAGGTTGGTGGCATTGGTTTTTTGTTTGGTTTCTGCGGCCAATTGCTTAACGGTATTATAGCGGTCGCCGGGGTTGGGGTGCGTAGACATAAAATCCGGGATGCCGGCCGCGCCGCTGCTTTCCTGGTTGCGCTGCAGGGTCATAAAAAAGTCCGCCATTTCCGTAGCATCGTACCCGATTTTGGTAGAATATTCCACGCCGAGCCGGTCTGACTCCCGTTCGTCGTCGCGGCCGAATTTCAGGAACAACAAACCTACCCCCTGCGATGCTGCCTGGGCAAACTGCGCTAATTCCGGCACCGCCACAATACCAACCACCAAACCCACCTGCGCCAGGATCGATTTGCTTTGCTGTTGGGCAGAATGCCGGGCCGCCACGTGGCCAATTTCATGGCCCAACACGCCGGCAAACTGGGCTTCGTTGTTAAAGTGGGCCATAATGCCGCGGGTAAAATACACGTACCCACCCGGCACGGCAAAGGCATTTATAACCGGCGAATCCAATACCTTAAATTCATATTTAATATTGTTCCGGTGCGAAATGGCAGCCATTTGCTGGCCTTTATCATTGATGAATTTTTGAAGCGTTTCGTTCGGGTACCGCCCAAATTGCGCTACAATCTCCGGATCGGCCTGCTGCCCCATAGATAGCTCCTGCCCTTCCGAAACCAGGATCACATCTTTTTTACCGGTAACCGGGTTGGTAGCACAGGAATTAAATAAAAACAAAACTGCCGAAACGCCGGCCAAAATCGAAGTCTTTCTCATAGAATAATAGCTGCAGGAAATCAAAATCTCCCGGATCATGAACACTTTTAAAGATGTTGACAAAACGGTAACAAAACCGATAAGTTACAAGAGAAGCAGCTGAGGGATTAATACATGCGAACGAACCGCCAAACCAGGACGGCTTTCCGGGCAACCGGATTATCCGGAAACATAATAGAATTCCGGAATTATAGTTTAATTTAGGCATCCGAATCGCTATTTTTTTACCCGAAAACCGAAGAAAAACCTATGCGCAACCTCCTATTGCATTATGGCGCTTTGCCCGCGGCAACCGCTTTTACTTTTTTAACCCTTACCAATTGCGTGAAAACACCTAAAACTCAACCTGCCCAATCGGCGGCAGAAACAACTAAAGTAGAAGCGCCGGTAGCTGCCCCGAATCCGTTGCTGGCCGAATGGAAAGGCCCCTACGGCGGCGTTCCGCCGTTTGATGCCGTTAAGGTGGCCGATATAAAACCGGCGCTGGAAACTGCCATGGCACAAAATTTAGCAGAGATCCAGAAAATTGCCGACAACTCCGCTCCTGCCACGTTTGAAAACACCATTCCCGAAATGGAACGGAGCGGCCAGGCCCTGGACCGGGTAATAACCGTTTACGGCATCTGGAGCTCTAACATGAATACCCCGGAATTCCAGGTAGTGGAACGCGAAATGGCCCCCAAGCTTTCCGCTTTTTCCGATCAGATCACCCAGAACGAAAAGCTTTTCAAACGCATCGAAACGGTATACAATTCGCCGGAAAAAGCCAAACTCACCCCGGAGCAGCAACGCCTGACCTGGAAGACCTACACCAATTTTGTGCGGGCCGGCGCCCGGCTCGATGCCACCGCCAAAACCCGCTTATCGGCGATCAACCAGACCTTAGCCAACCTGTACACTAAATTCAGCCAGAACCTGCTGGCCGATGAAATGAATGAGATCCTGGTGATTGATAAGGAAAGCGACCTGGCCGGTTTGCCTACTTCACTCAAAGAAGGCGCCGCTAACGCCGCTGCTACCAAAAAAATGCCCGGCAAATGGGTAATTTCCAACACCCGCTCTTCCGTAGATCCTTTCCTGACTTACTCCAGTAACCGCGCCCTCCGCGAAAAAGCCTGGCGCATGTTCGTGAACCGCGGCGATAACGGCGGCGCTACCGACAACAATTCCATCATTACTGATATTCTGCAACTGCGGGCCGAACGGGCCAAACTTTTAGGCTACGAAACCCACGCCCACTGGCGCCTGGAAAACACCATGGCCAAAACCCCGGAACGCGCCATCGAATTAATGGAAGCGGTCTGGAAACCGGCCATTTCCCGCGTAAAAGAAGAAGTAGCCGACATGCAGGCCCTGGCCAAAAAAGAAGGCCAAAACATTACCATCGAGCCCTGGGATTACCGCTATTACGCTGAAAAAGTACGCAAAGCCCGCTACGACCTGGATCAGAACGAAGTAAAACAATACTTACAGCTCGAAAACCTGCGCGAAGGCATGTTCTGGGTGGCCGGTGAGCTTTTCAATTTCAATTTTACCCCGGTGAGCAACGTGCCGGTTTTCCACCCGGATGTGCGCGTATGGGAAGTAAAAGATAAAACCAACGGCAAACACATTGGCCTTTGGTATTTCGACGCTTACGCCCGCGAAGGCAAACGCTCCGGCGCCTGGATGAACGCTTACCGTGACCAGCAACGCATGAACGGCGAAATTACCACCATCGTTTCGAACAACTCCAATTTCGTAAAAGGCAACCCCGGCGAACCGGTGCTCATTTCCTGGGACGATGCCAATACCCTATTCCACGAATTCGGCCATGCCCTGCATGGACTTTCTTCCAACGTAACTTACCCTTCTTTGGCCGGAACGTCGGTGGTGCGCGATTACGTGGAATTCCCGTCGCAGTTGCTGGAGCACTGGCTTTCTACCCCGGAAGTGCTGAACCGCTTTGCACTCCATTACCAGACCGGCAAACCCATTCCGCAGAGCCTGGTAAACCGCATCGAAAAAGCAGGCACTTTCAACGAAGGTTTTGAAACAACCGAATATTTAGCCAGCGCACTGATCGACATGAAACTTCACCTGGCCGGCGACCAGAAAATTGACCCGGATAAATTTGAACGCGAAACCTTAACCGCACTGGGTATGCCTAAAGAGATCGTGATGCGCCACCGCACCCCACAATTCGGCCACATCTTTTCCGGCGATGGCTATTCCGCGGGCTACTACAGCTACCTCTGGTCGGATGTATTAACCGCCGATGCTTTCGGTGCCTTTACCGAAGGAACCGGCCCCTACGACAAAACCGTAGCCCACAAACTAACCCAACACATTTTCTCCGTCGGCAACACCCAGGACCCCGCCGAAGCCTACCGCGCCTTCCGCGGCCGCGATCCGAAAGTGGAAGCCCTCATGATCAAACGCGGCTTCAGCAAACCGGCAGCCGCACCTAAAAAAACTGCCCCGGTAAAGCCGAAGAAGAAATAATCTTCCCGCATTCTGATCAAAAAGGCTCTGCTAATGCAGGGCCTTTTTGTTTTAACTTCAGTCAGATCCTAAACACCAATCAATAATCTAAAAAACTGTCATCCTATCTTCGTTGTGTAGCTTTAAAGTACAAGAAAGGCTAGTTTGATTTAGAGCAGGAATTCTATATTTAAGAGTAAGAAAAAGAAGTAGGGGAAAAGAGCAAGGCAGCGAATAGTCATTGGCTCTGGGAAGCCGTTCAGGATGCTGGTCCCTTTTCCCCCTGCTTTTAAGCTTGAACAGTTCATGAGGCCATTAGAGCCTGGATGCAGGATTGATAAGCTCAAAAAAAGCAGTTACTTCTTCATAAAACTTTTAAAGCAAAGATAATGGAAAACAGCTATCAGCAAAACAGCTATCAGCAAAGCAACTATGCAGGCATTGCTATAAAAGGCTATGTTGGCATCGATATCAGCAAAGATTTTTTTGATGTGGCCCTTCCAGTTGAGGGCAAGTACCGCTACCTTAAGCTGGGCAACAACAAGCAGGGCTTCAGGCAGCTGCTGCAGGAACTAAAAGGTACTTCTTTGGTCTGCACCATGGAAGCCTCGGGTCCTTATTACCTGCCCCTGGCCAGTTTCCTGCACCAGCAGGGCCTGGGGGTGAGCGTGGTAAACCCGCTGGTGGTACGGCACTATGCCAAAATGCTTTTCAGCCGGACCAAGACCGATAAAAAAGATGCCGCTCTGATTGCTGACTATGCTCAAAACCAGCAACCAGCGCGCTGGGAGCCCGAAGCCGGGCATGTACTGGCTCTAAAACAGCTACAAACTGTTGTGCGGGGCTTGCAGAAAAGCTACCACCAGCAGCAAAGGCAGCTGGAGAGCCTCAAGGCAAGCGGCAAGCTGCACCCGCAGGCAAAAAAGAGCCTGGAAGCGGTTATAAAGCAGCTGGAAAACCGGCTCGAAAAACTGGAAGAAGAAATGGATGATCTGGTAAAGAAGCACTACCAGCAGCAGTATGAGCAGCTAAGAAGCGTGCCGGGGTTGGGTAAAAAGAGCTCTTTGCTGCTGATTGCCATTACCGGAGGCTTCACCAGGTTCCGCCACGTAAAGCAGCTTATCAGCTACGTAGGCTTCTGCCCCAGGATCTTTGAATCAGGCTCCAGCATCAAAGGCAAAGGCCATATCTGCAAGATGGGCATGAGTGCGGTCAGAAAGATGCGCTACGTTTGTTCCTGGTCGGCCATTCGCTGCAATAAAGCCTGCAAAGAACTTTATGAAAGGCTGCTAAAGAAAGGAAAAGCTAAAAAACTGGCCTTGGTAGCCGTAGCCAATAAGCTGCTCAAACAGGCGTTTGCCGTGGCTACTAAAAATGAAAAATACTCGGAAAATTTATATACTAAAACTTGCTTTTAAATACAGTTCATCCTGACCACAATTGAGCGCGAGAGCGCGAAGATTGCGAGCGTAGCTCTGAAGGAACTTGTTGGCGGCCAGCACGAAAGTTTCTGCAAAAAACAACAAGGCCTTTTTACCCACTACTCTCCTACCCTAAAAGGGACGAACGAAGAAATCAAAACCAATCCCTTCTGTTAAAACAATCTTTAACCAGTCAGAACCTACCGTTTAACACCACATTCCACGCCTTCACCAGATAACCCTTTACTTTCAATAACATAAAGTTGGTATAAAAGTAATAGCTGTTATATTTGAAATACGATCTCACTCTACCCCAACGCAAATCATTTCTTTATAAAAAGTTTTTAAGCTCTCCCCGGAGCCTAAGCATTTCTTTATTGCCTTTGCTTTTTAGGCTTTGGAAGTAATGCTTTTAAACCGGGAGAAAATAAACTCAAAGAAAGCAATGACCAACCAAGCCGCACCTGCCCGACCGAAAAGCCAAAAACAAACTTTTGAAAAAACCTACCAGGCCATGTGTGCCTTATGGGAAAACCAGGATTATTCCGAAGTAGCTGTCGATTACGACCATTTCGTGCAGGAAAACCTGGCTTTGGTAAATATCCTGAATAATAGCCCTTGCGTTACCTGGATCATAGACGTGCGCCGCATGCAATACCTGTTCATGGGTAGTAATGTTAAAGCAGCCTTAGGCTACGATGCTTCACTTTTTACCACCCGGGGCATACCGTTTGTAAACCAAATTACCCACCCGGAAGATCTTACCAAAACCTGGGGCCTTATCAAAAAGATCTGGGATTTCCTGATCGCGCAACCAACCGGTAAAAGAAAACAATACCAGTTCAACCACGATTACCGGATGGCGAAAGCCGATGGCACTTATATCCGGGTACTGGAACAAAGCTCCATTCTGCAGCAGGACAGCAACGGTAATATAACCCATGTAATGGGCATCTGCTCCGACATTACCCACTTGAAAAAGAACGAAACCCTTTCCGCTTCTTTAATTTCCACCGAAGATAATTCCTGCATTTTTTTCACACCCGAAACTGATGGCATAAACCCACAGGATGTCCTCAGCAAACGCGAACTGGAAATTGTAAAGCTGATCGCCGAGGGTTATAGCAGTAAGCTTATTGCGGATAAGTTATGCATCGGGTTTAGCACCGTGAATACCCACCGGCAGAATATTATCCGGAAAACGAATACGCGAAATACAGGGGAATTTGTGCAGTTCGCTATAGGGAATGGATTAATTTGAAATTAATGAATTTTCAGTATAGGCGGAAATTTACATAAAACCTTTCTTAGCGACAGTATAAATTAATTTTACATTTCAATAATAGTAAAAAAATAGTCAAATCTCTAATCAATAATTATGGCACTTTCAGTAGACGAAATTAAAACAGTAATGAAATTTCACCTTAGAAATTTTAATGATGAAGGAGTTAAGATTGATGATGAGACTATTCACAGTGATGTGTTAAGCCCAAATGATGGATTTGGACATGCTAATTCACAAAATATTTACCAAGGCTTTATGAGAGTGACTTTTCAAAGAAATGGACATGGAGATCCTGCTTGGCCAAATGATTGGATGGATATGAGCGTTATTGATTTAGCGTCATCACTTAGTAATTAATTTAGCTTAAACCATCTTTTACAATCTTCAAATATGAAAAGCCTAAAATTTTCTATCAGAATAGTTTATTTATTTTTCTTAGCTGCTTTACCAATTCAGGTTGATGCTCAAGAAAAACCGGGTATTATTTCTTTAGGTGCAGTTAGAACCGAATTAGAAGCAAGTACAGTTAGAATTGTCGCTAAGTATGCGGAAAATCTGCCCAATATTACTCATGTTCCGAAAGAAGGAAATAATTGGTTATTGACCTTATCACCTGATGTGAAAATTGAAACCGGAGAAAAAGATGCTTTTAATGGAATAATTGCAAAAGCTGCTTTAAATTTCATAAAGTTCAAAATGACAACTTTAACAATGGCAGATGGTAAAGTAATTTCTACACCGGATAGTAGAAAATTATTTTGGGTATTCCCAGTTTCTGTCGGTGGAGAAACAAATAATAGATTTGATAGAGTCAATGGGTTGATAGAAGGAGGTGTTGTACCTTGGTATCAAAATGCAGCTATTCAATCAAGTTCTGATTTAACTAAACAATTTGCTAAGACTAAATTTGGTGCTTTTGTACAAGGAGGCTATAAGTTTGATGGTGATAATTCATCAACTATTCCAATTGGTGGCGCCACAGATGAAAGCGATGAAGTTGTCGAAAATTCAATTTTCAGAGTAAAGGCAATTGCATCATATAGGCCAGAATTTATACTTGACAAGAAAACTGGGTTTGGACTTGGTTTAATTGGGGACGCTACTTATTGGTATGATATTGTTAATTCTGAGAATTATTATCGTATTGAAGGTGCTTTTAGAATTATTCTTAAAGAAGATAGATACTTCGATTTGACCTATCAAAAAGGATCAGGAGCACCAAATTTTAACGAGGGGGAACAATTTAGTGCTAACCTGACAATTGGTTTTTAATTGAGAATCAGAAAAATATTCCATTCTAAAAGACTAAGCAAATTGTATGACAGGATTAAATGGATAATCTAATACCACTGTTAAGTGTTAAATTTAATTCTTTCTATTTTAACTAATGACACATTTAAAGGGATACAAATATTTTTTTTTTGCAAGTACCCTTAAAAAATCGTGTATTTTTTAATTTTTTTGACTTACTGTAAAATATGCAAAAATATTTAACGAGTTCCCATAAAGAATTATTCTTTAAATTTCTAATAGGCTTCAACCTGTTAGTAAATTTGCCACTAATTGCCAACTCCGTACAGGAGCTCCCTTCTACCCCCCCAAGTCCTGAAATGAAAATTTCAGTTAAAAATATTACGTTGCCGGGGGCTAATAAAAACTATTATCGAGTAGGCGATATAATAGAAATATCTGTTACTAATTTTCCCTCAAAAGTTACACCTGCAAAACCCCTTAATCCAAAATCCCTTTTATTATATATAAATGGATTACCTATGCAAGGTCTGCACCCCAATAGTGGCCCACTTTTATCTAAGGATGGTCAAAATACCACAAAGTTAACGTTCCTTTTAGATAGAAATATAAAAACCAAAGATAATACCGATATAGCGAACATAAGTTTTGCAGATTCTATTTCTAAAGCTTGGGACAGGTTTTACAGGTATCCTAGAGAAAAAGAATCACCAGTTTCATTTAGTGTAGGAACCTACCATCAAGAATTAACACCTCGAGTATTTGAACAGCCTCAGGGAAAAAGAATTATCTTAGAATTAGTAAAAGAAGACAGGCTTTGGTTAATATGGTTAGCTACGGCAGTAACAGCCTTATTACTTGGGTGGCTGGCGGTTAAATATAATATATTAAAAGAAAGTAAATTTCCATTCAATAACCTATATAGTTTATCTCGGGTCCAAATTGGCTGGTGGACAGTAATTATCCTTGGTTCTTTCCTCCATTTATATATTTATACAGGAGAGTTCAATGATTTGACGACAACAACTATGACCCTGTTGGGACTAAGCGGAGCTACCTTATTAGGTGCATCTATAATTGATTCAAATACTAGCCAACTAACAAGTGATAATACTTTGCAACCCAAGCCATTTGAGAGCCGCGGCTTTTTAATTGACATCCTTTCCGATGGCAAAGGAGATGTAAATGTTCAGAGGTTTCAATTTTTGGTCTGGACCTTAGCCTTAACTTTTATATTTATTCGTGGGGTAGTAAGAGATTTATCAATGCCTGAATTTGGTACAAATTTGTTGTTACTTATGGGAATAAGTAATAGCATTTATTTACTCCTTAAAATTCCTGAGAATAAAAGTACGAATCCATTGCAAACTGCAGTCACACCTTCCCCCATTGCCCAATCTGTGCCTAGTGGCACACTTAACACTTCTATGGTCGCTGCTGATGGTAATGTATTAAGTCGACAAGAAGATGATATGGGCCCTTCAATCCTTTCAAATGGAGGAGCCAATAATTTACCCAATTCTAATCAATCATTAGGCTAAAGAAAATAATAATCAACATTTGTTAATTGGGGATGAAAGCATTTTCACAAAATCTTCTTGATCAGGAATTTCCTATTCTGATAAATTATCTTACTCCAGGCAGCAAGCGACGGTCAGGCATCCCAATGTCTCCTGGTGTAAAATTTATAGTTGCTCATGATACTGGGAATCCTGAATCCACTGCTCGTGGCAATGTGGGTTATTACGAACGAAGCAGGGATTTAAAACATGCTTCCGCCCATATTTTCGTTGACCATACCCAAATTATTGAATGTATTCCGGCACTTACTGCCCCTCCAGAAAAGGCGTGGCATGTCCTTTATGACCGGAAAGAAGATAATATATTATTTGGTCATAACTCAAATGATGCCGCAATAGGTATAGAATATTGCTATGGTAAAACTATTGATGCAAATGAAGCATATCGTCGGTATGTGTGGGTAATTGCATATGCATGCTGGAAATTTAATCTTGATCCGTTAGTATCCGTAGTAGGTCATCATATACTCGATCCTGGGCGAAAAATTGACCCTATTAACGGACTTTCCCAAAGTCGAAGGTCTTATTCGCAATTTCTTCAAGATGTAGTGGCAGTGTTTCAGCAAGCCGGCGGAACATTACCAGATCCACCCACTCTAACCTTCCCTAGACCAGTTACTGCTAAAGGCCTTCTAAATATAAGGAAAGGGGAACCATTTAAGCGGGCCCCGGCCCGGCAGGTAGTGGCCGGCACCGTGTTCACTGCTCTACGCTTTGTAACTGGTGAACGGGTAAATGGCATTGACCAATGGTATGATTTAGGCAATTTAGAATTCTGTTGGAGCGGTGCTGCCGGTTAAATCTATGTACTGAAGGAAATCAATTGATAATCTAAAAAATTATTGTTCTTTCCTTTTTTAAAAGAAAGAATGGAGAGTATTTGTCAACAGACTTTGTCAATATTCTATATGTTTAATATTAATAATTAGGGAGTTTATAAACCTAACTAGTTAAGAAAGATATAGTTCGTGTTTCTGACATGTTATAATTGGCTTTCACTGTTCAATGTCCCATTTAATCCATTAAATGAGGAAAGTATCTCCTAGCATTAAAATAAGCAAAATTTTTAATGTATCCCACTGAGCCAATTTGTATTTTTTGATTAAAATTGACCAACATAATTCATAAACCGGTACCCAAAAAGTAGCTTTTATATTCATGTATTAAAAGATTTTTCGATTTGGCTAACCAAGTATAATATTTTTCAATTGAATAAACCTTATTTATTAACTGATAATGGATGCTGTAATGGATTTAACAGCCCGAGCGGTGTCTTTTATTACACTGGCCCAGGATATTGCTTATTTTATTAAACCAGTAGAAAATAAAGGCGGAAAAGAAGATGTTGTATTATTACTTAATCCGCCATACATCTTACAGCTGCTTGATAAACTCTCTGAGAATAAGACTAAGGATATAAAGGATAACTTCGACAGCATTCTTGATGAACTCTCCGATGATAAAACCATACATGGAAACGAAAGGAAGGAGATCAAGAAACAATTTAGTGACCGTATAGAAGAATTAATTTTATCACATAACCATAAACCTTTGGGATCTGTTGAACCTTTTGAGATTTGGACCCTATACACAAAACAACTATTAGTCTGGCTTCACAAAAATAGAGGTGTATTAATTCTTAATTTAGGTTATTACCATCTTGCTCCCAAACAGGAATTTAAACCAGCTACAAATAGGGCAAGTAATCATATGGACCCTTATCCAGCTCCACAGCAATGGCGGGAAGCAATCCGGAATGTGCTATATGTAAATACAGAAGAACGTTATCTTTTAGCAATAGCTATTCAATACCTTCCAAAACTAGTTGGATTAGCTTTTAAAGGTGAGAATTCGCCCTTAGCGGAGCAAGAGAAACTTCAAAACACCTGGTATGAAGATGAGAATGTTAAAAATTTACTTTGTAACGATAACTTATTGGTTCAGGGCTTAGAAGCTAATAGCATCGCAATGCCTTTTGAAGTTATTTTCCGAGAAGAACTTAAAGAAATAAATCGAAGCCGTGGTATGCGCCTCCAACCGGCCATTAATTTGATCCAAGACCCTCTCAGATTGAATGATGAATCAGTTTTATATGCGCTAGCCTTTTCAGGAGGGGGAATTCGGTCTGCCACTTTTAATCTTGGAGTTTTACAAGGCCTTGCAAAAGCGGGTTTACTTCCCCGGTTTGATTATCTCTCTACAGTTTCAGGGGGTGGCTATATTGGTGCATGGTTTGCCGCTTGGGTCCAACGTGACGGGTTGCTCTTAAAAGTCCAAGACCGTCTCAATCCTGAAAAATCTGCAAATCCCCGGGGTGAAGAAGTGAGGCCTATCAGATGGTTGCGAATGTTTAGTAATTACTTGGCGCCGAATAAAAGTATAATATCTACTGACTCCTGGACGATGGGGCTTACTTGGGTCAGAAATACAATGCTGAACCAACTGATCATTATCCTTTTCTTATGCTCGCTATTGTTGTTTGGATATGCCGGATATCTTTCTTGGTCAAACACTGGTTTGTTTTTTACATCATCCCTTTCAGTTGCCTTCATTGGCTTCAGTGTATTAATATTGATTTCAGCTTTAGTTGTCGGTGTTGGTATGAGCACCTATACTATAAACCATTTTCCAGCAACATTTTTCGGCAAGCCTAACACTAAACTAATAACAGTTACCATATCTATTCTAGCTTGGTTAACTGCATTCTTTGTAAGCGGTTGGTTTTATTTTGCAACTGATTATTCTAGTACTTTTCTTTGCCGGATTAATTCCCTAAAATTAATTGGTTTAGTAGGCTTTTTTGCCTTGCTTTTAGTTGCTCTTATTGGTCGTTATGACCTTGGAATACCTCGCAAAAGTGATTTTCCAAAATTACCTCGCTTTGACCTATTATTTGTTTTTTCATTAATAGCCGCCTGCATAGGTACCGTACTGTTAGCCGCAGCTTGGGATTTATTTGCTACACTTGCTGAAATGGCAAAATCTGCTCCCGAACCTTTGCAAGGACCTCAACTTAAAAAAAATGACTGGCTGGATTTCATGAGAAAGTCGGAAAGTTATACCCGGTTGGCCTTTATTTTTGGGCCGCCGTTGATTTTGGAGGTTCTTACTTTAACAGTTATTATACGCATGGCGCTGTTTGGGAAATTCTTTCCAGATTCCCGTCGGGAATGGTGGGGCCGAATTGGCGCGTTACTTCACCTTCAAATGGCAGGGTGGATACTGCTTTCTGCTATCGGACTTTTCAGCATCGATTTATTAAGTAAAGTAAAACACCTGGGCCTTTATGGTGGAGGATGGTTTGCCTTGGTAGGAGCAACTATACGTATTGCATACAGTGCCGCCACCCCAGCTCAAGCACATAAAACCTTAACAGCTTCAATGAAAGGAGTGGATATTCTAGTACGTTTAGCCCCATACCTGTTTATTATCGGCATTCTTATTATTTCAGCTAAAATTAGTTATGCCATTTTGTTTCTAACAGGGCTTTTCGAAGAAAATGGAATAAAATCGTCAGATTGGCCGCAAATTACTGGCTTAGCCTTGCTGTTTGGATTAATTGCCTGGCTTTTGGGGAGTCGGGTTGGCGTGAATGAATTTTCGATGCACCATTTTTACCGCAACCGTCTCACGCGAGCTTACCTAGCTGCCACTCGCCGCCGAACCGACCGCGATAAAACTGTAAATACTTTTACCGGTTTCGATGAAAAGGATGACCTTAAATTATGCCGCCTTCAATTCAAAGAAGGGTATTATGGTCCCTTACCTATTTTTAACACTACTCTAAATGCCAGTCAAATAACAAATTTGGACCGACAGGACCGGCAGGGAGAAAGTTTTGTCTTTACTTCTTTGTATTCAGGGTTCGATATCAGCCCAACGAGACCAAACCCTTCTTGTAAACATAGTTCCTATGAATTCGGGTACCGTCCGACCCATAATTATGCATATAAGCCGAAACAAGAAAGTGTCCGAAATTCCGGCGGGCCAGAAGTCAGTACTGTAATGGCAATATCGGGTGCTGCTGCAAACCCAAATATGGGGGCCCATTCTTCCCCGACCACTGCTTTCCTGATGACTATATTCAATGCACGTTTAGGCTGGTGGATGGGAAATCCTAGAAGCCGTAAATGGCAACATTCTGATCCAGACGCCGGCTTGGGATACCTTCTTTATGACCTAATTGGCAGAACTGATACGCGCAGAGACTTCATTTGCTTATCCGACGGAGGCCATTTTGACAATATGGGGTTATATGAGCTCATCCGGCGCAGGGTCCGGATTATTTTGCTTGGTGATGGGGAACAGGATATTAATTTTTCGTGCGAAGGGTTGGCAAATTCCATCCGTCGATGCCGGGTAGATTTCGGCGCAGAAATTAAGATTAATGTAAGAGCTATAACGGAACGAGATGATAAAACCGGTCTGTCAAGCAGCCATTTTGCCTTGGGCACGATTTGGTACCCGGAAGACCCCGAAGGCCGACCTTCTGGAAAACTTATTTATCTTAAGACATCCCTCACGGATTTAGCACCTCTTGATATAAAGGAATATGCCAAGGCGCATCCTGATTTCCCCCACCAACCCACCGCCGATCAATTTTTTAGTGAATCTCAATTTGAAAGTTATCGTCGCTTAGGTCTTCATGTGGTAGATTCGGCATTGGCGGACCCTGAAATTAAATTATTGCTGCCTGATTTCGCTTCAAGACCTTAATAAATATTGCCGCTGAAATATTTTTAATTATTAAAAATTTTATTCGATAAATGCTTAAAATCCCAATTAGAAAAAATCTTTGTCATTGAAAACGGTGGCAACGCGATTTACGGCCTGGATCAGGTTGTGGCCGCTCATTACTTTGTCTACGTAGAGCGTGTGCAGGCTGGGGTTGTCGAAGCCGGTAAGCCAAATGTCGCGCACGATCACGATCTTCAGATCATCAGTTGAGTTTTTGAAGCGGGTTTTTACGGCTTCCATGGCTTCTTTGGTGCGGATGTGCGGGTTCCAGGCCGGAGGGTCTTTGGCGATGTTGCCAGTCAGGATCACGGCAACTTCGGGGCAGTTTTCCAGGGCGGTGAGGGCGTCGTAGAGCTTTACGCAGTTGCGGCGGCTCATGCACACGATCATGGCTTTGCCTTCCAGACTGGCGGTGCGGTTTTGGTAGTGTTTCAGGATGTCGCGGGCGATGGCTGCTACCCGTTCTTTGGAACCGGCGGCATCTTCTATGGCCGCCAACATGATTTTGTTTTTGTCGCTTTCTTCCAGGCCTTCGGTTATTTCTTCGGCCTGCTCTTCCAGCTGCTCGTTGGCCAGGTGCAGTTTGGCCAGGCGGGGCTCGTAGTAGATCGGCACCACGGCGTGGTCGGCGGTGGCCTGGCGGATGTCGTAGGTGTGAATGATGTCGCCGAAAACGGCTATGGTGTCGGCGTCTTTAGTATCTACGGGGGTGCCGGTGAAGCCGATGAAGGAAGCGTTGGGCAAAGCGGTGCGGAGGTTGCTGGCGAAGCCCTGCACGAGGCCGTACTGGGTGCGGTAGCATTCGTCGGCTATCACGATCACGTTGTCGCGGGTGCTGAGGATGGGGTGCGCGGCTTCTTTGCCGGCAGCGGTTTCTTTCAGGTTAAATTTCTGGACGGTGCTGAACACCACGCCACCGCCTTCGCCGCTGAGCAATTGGCGCAGCTCGTCGGTGGTGTTGGCGATAGCTACGTCGCCGACCAGGTCTTTGGCAGCTACAAAATCTTCGAAAAGCTGGCGGTTCAGGTCGAAGCGGTCTACCTGTACCACAATGGTGGGGTTTTTAAGGGCAGGCAGCTGGCGCAGGATGCCGGTTTAAATGGCCATGGTAATTCCCCCAAGAAATGAAAATTGTGTACCAGTAATAATTACTATTATGTCTATTGAGACTCTTTAAAATTTGCTGCAGTTACGAACATCTTTTCACCTTCATTACCTAATGAAAATTTTTGCTCTGTAACCTCAATTAATGGTTTAATTTTTTCAACAGCAGGAGGATTAATCATATAATTCTTAAAATTAGCACAGAACTCAGTTTCATCTTTATAAAATAAGTCTTCGTTTACATTTTCATCAGAAATCACTTTACCATTAAATGAAGTTCTCTTTACATTAGTAAACTTCCCAGTTTCAACATAGGAGTTTAACAAATAAAAATCAACAACAGGAATACCGTCTATTTGAAAGCCAGTAAAAATTGGATAATTAGTGATAACTAAATTTATGATTTCCTTGTTTTCAATTTCACCTATTATACTTTTAAAATCATTAAAATTATCTAGAATAAATTTTGTTTTTTTGACAACCTGTTCACTCCCTCGTTTTAACCGATTATATGCATTATGTGAATCTCTTGCTTCCATTGGGTATTTGATACATTTAACTTCAGCTATTATTAATATATTTTTAAGGTTGACAATTAAATCAATTTCTTCTTTTCCCCTATTTTTTGTTTTAAATTCTGAAATTAAAGGTATATTAAAGAAAAATTTCTTTTCTTTAAGTGCCTCTGCTAAATTCTTTTTAATATGTTTTTCAAAATAAATACCTCTTTCATCAATTTTAAATCCCCCTTTCTCTAACCAAGTATCTAGAAGATGATAAGGCAAAGGCGAAATAATGCATAAAAGTGGACATAATAAATCAGTTCCTATTTTTTGAAATGGATGATCCCAAAAGTTTATCCTTTTGTTCTCTTCGTTTATAAGGAGATTAATAAATTTAGTGATCTGTAGAATTGAAAAATTTGTTCGCTCAATTAAATATTTTTTTAACTTATAAATTTTAATTCTAAACGGGATCCTATAAAAATCTTCCTTTACATTAATTGAATTTTGGCCGATATTTGAAAATGCTACACTTTTAAATAAATTTTGAGTTACCAATAGTAAGGTTATTAAATCATTAAGGTCAATATTATCAAGCAAAGGAAGTTTTACATTTTCTATAAAATCATAATAAGCTAGAAGTTCGCTTCTATACTCTGCTTCCTCGAAAACCTCATTATTATTGATTCCTTTTGCTAAAGTATATTCTATGTAGCCTGCTTTTACAGTTACATCCTTAATCTGCTTCGCCTGCTTCTTTTTATAATATTGCTTTTTTAGAGAATCAAAAAGCTTGCTATCATGTTGAAGTCTTTTTCTTAAAAAAAAACTAAAATTCTCCGAATTAAGATGAAGGCGGTAAAAACCAATTTTCTTCAACACTAATTCATTTTGATTCGGGTAGTCAAATAGGAATTTGTTTTTATTTTTTAAATAATTTATGAATCCATTATTCCAGATGCAATTGTCATATTCAGCTTTTAAAAGATAAAGGAAAGAACCTGAAGCTATAATATTTTGAAAATTTGTTAATAATTGATCATTTTCTTTTAAATCAATTTTTGAAAATTCATTTTTAAGTTTTTCAGCAAAATTAATTATTACTTGAGTCGCATCAATTGTAGTTTCAATAGCCCGTCCAGCATCTAATTTGCCAATTGATGGATCGATTGATTCTACCTTAGAACCAAAGATATCCGTGTAATTATGTTCAATTGAATCCTCATTAGACTTAAATAGTTGATGTGATACTATTATATAATTTCTATTGGCAAAGGAAATCAAGGAATGAATGAGTTCATCAATGGATAAACCGCTTTCATTAATATTTTCTTTAATAAAATTATAGAGGTGTTTATAATATGGGTGAAGTTTAACTGCAGATAAATATGTTATAGCTAACTGTAAAGTTTCTTCATCTTTGTCAGAAGGATCAAAATTATTTAATTCATTCAAAAGATCACTTGTATTAAATTCATCGTGAAAGGGGTTAAATGAATTATTTCTAAGTAGTTTCTTTCTTAAAGTATGCATTTATGAATCTTTAATTAAATAATAACATAATTTTTATTGACTTTGCTTTTTCTCGCTTGTTAATTAAACCTCCAAGTTGTTACAGCCAAGTTAGCCATTGCTATTTGACGTTTATCAACAGCCTCCCTATTCCACAATTTAAATTCAGCTATGCTTTTAGTTAATAGCAATGAGGATTTTTCATATGTCTTAACTTTCTCAGAAAAGCCTTTTTGTCCTAGTTCTCTATTGACATCACCTAATAGAGTTAAATTTCCAAGACGATATGTACAATCTTCCATAAAAAATGGATCCTTCTTTTCTAGTTCTGACCATTCTGGGCCAGAGCCTTTTGGGAATATATGTTCAACTGTAAGTGCCTTGGGAGTTAATTCTATACCCGTTTTTTCATCCAAATTTCTTTTCCTTTCTTCTTCCTCTAAATTTTTCAATAAATATTGGGCTTTAGTATTATTCCTTTCTTGTTTCAAAATGAAGGCTTCTCTAAATTCATTATCGTTTGGATATAAATCTCCAATCGATTTAAATGCTTCAGTTGCACTTTTAATTTTACCATTATAAATCTCAGCAGCAAGTTTCGCAGCACCTATTTCAATTATTCCAGTTCTTCCACCTCCAATAAGTTGGTATCTTACAATAAGGACCTCTAATAGCCAAATTAGCCTCTCCATTTCTCTGTGATTAAACTTAGAAAGACCTGAAAGAATTACGGGGTGTATAGATTGAGACCTAAGCATTTTTAAAGTCCTAATTCTTTCTTTGGTTTTATCAGTAAAGCTTTCCCAAATTGGATCGTCGGCAAGTTCGATAGCGGCAAAATGTTCTGAGGCTCCCAACAAATCAACTGAGAACTGTGCAACACTCACTGAATTTTTGAAACTATTCTTAATGTATTGAAAAAGTTGAGTTTTCTGAGTTCTTCCATTACGAGATGTCCAATAAACTTTTAAGAAGTCATCTCCACGTACATTTATTAATGTAGCAATCATTTGGGTCCACCGGTTTTTTATCTCGCCAAGTCGTGATTTACCAGCTTTACCAAAAATATAATTTTTTACTAGGTCAAGTACAGTTAAGTCTAAACCTCTATCATTTAAAGTTTCAAAAACTGTATAAGCATCTGCCTCACTAGGTACAGTAATTCGTACAACTCGTACATTATCTCTTAAAAAGTTTACTATTTCAAACAATCTTTGAGCTCCCATTTTTGGGTCGCCTGCTAAAGATGCAATCCTATGAACTTCCTCGCGACAAAAAATTATTGACTCTAATAGAGTACGGTTTGGATCATATTTCTTAAGCTTGGCTAGCGCTTCATGCATACTTGAAATAGGCATTTCATTTATTACATAACTATAAAATGAATGATTATTTACTTCGTTTAAAATAAGCCGTGGATAAAGTTCATCTTCGCCTAGTTCACGCCGAGCAATAAAGGTGCTTTGAATTTGATCAGCATCCCTATCAAAACCAAACCCTCTTAACCATGTTCTTATTGCAGATAAAATAATTAAAGAAGTTGCCATTCTTTGCTGCCCATCCAAGATCGTGTAATCACCTGTTTCTGCTGGAATAAAAACCATTAATCCAAGAAAATAATAGTCAGAATCACTTAATCTAGCTTCTTCAATATCTAAAAACAATTGAGTAACCTCATCTTCTCCCCAAGAATAATCTCGTTGGTGGTGAGGAACTAAATAACGGCTACCTTCGCTAAGGATTCGTCCAAGTCCAATTGTAGGAGCTTCAAAAATGTGAGTACTCATTGTATTTTTTGTTCTGGTTTAAAAAAATATTTTAAATTGATCTAAAAAGGTTATTTTAATTCTGATCAATCCTAATCGTTCAATTCTTATTATTAAGGGATTAGCTTTCGATAATCTAGGCAGCAATTTTGGTACTATAATCTTCCATTTTTCCTTCAAAGGGCACGCCATCGGATTCTTCGGCTTCGATGCCCACGTAGCGGCCCGGCGAGAGCACGTAATTGCTGGCGGCTACTTCGGCCAGGGTGGCGGCTTTGCAGAAGCCTTCGGCATCGGCGTAGGTGCCGTTCAGGTTGCGCCACTGGTGGTAAGTGTCGGCAATGCGGGCTACGTCGGCATCGGCAAAAACCCGCAGGCGGCGGTTTACCATGTGCCCCAGTTTGCGGGCATCTATAAACAGGATTTCGTTCTGGCGTTCGCGGTGTTCGCCGTCGCGGCCGTTGCGGTTGTTGCTTAAAATAAAAAGGCAGGCGGGTATGCCGGTGGTCAGGAACAGCTTGTCGGGCATCTGCACAATGCAATCTACCATGCCGTTGCTGGATCATGTATTCGCGCACGTTCTTTTCGCCGGCGCTCCCGGTGGTCATGGCGCCGTTGGCCATTACCACGCCGGCCGTGCCGCGTTCGGAGAGGTGGTGCCACAGCGTCTGGAACCACATGTAGTTGGCGTTGCCGGGGGTGGTAAAGCTGTCTTTGGCGCCGAACAAACGCGGGTCGTTGTCGGGCAGCAGTTCGGGGTGCCAGTTGCAGATGTTTAAGGGCGGGTTCATGAGGGCGTAATCGGCTTTCAGGTCGCGGGAAGCGGTCCTGGAGAAGCGAGTCGCCGAGCTTTACATCGAAGGAGAGGTTGCGGAGCAGCAGGTTCATTTTGCAGAGGCGCAGGGTGCCTTCGTAGCGTTCCTGGCCGTAAATGCAGATGTCGTTTTTGTCGCCGCCGTGCGCCAGCCCGAACTTGAGGCTTTGCACAAACATGCCGCCGCTGCCGCAGGCCAGGTCCATGATGCGGCCTTTGAGCGGTTCGATCATTTCCACGAGCAGGCGTACCACCGAGCCGGGCGTAAAGAACTGCCCCGCGCCGGAGCCTTCGGCCATGGCAAATTTGCCGATGTAGTATTCGTACACCCGCCCGTAAATGTCGGATTCGGGGTTGTTTATTTCGGAGAATTTGTCGTTGCTGAAAACAGGTTGATCAGCCCGGCCACCTGCGTAGGCGAAAGCTGGCTTTTTACGAAGATGGGTTCCAGCACGCCTTTGTAGTCGGGGTTGCGCTCCGCCAGGATCTCGTCAATCAGCACAAAGGCTTTGTCTACCTTTACTTTGATGTCGTCCTGTTCGGCATTTTCGCGCAGGTAGGTCCAGGTGGCTTCTTTGGGCAGTTTGTAAACGTTCTTTACCTGGTATTCCAGGTCGTCTTCCAGCACCATTTCCAATTCCGGTAGAGACGCCCTATAGGGCGTCTCTACAATATCGGATAAATTACCATCAAACCCATATTGGGCGGGGTCTTCGAAAAACGACAATTGGATCTCCTGCCGCCGGATCTCGTAGCGTTCGGAAAGGTGCTTTAAAAACAGCAGCGACAGCACGTAATCTTTGTACTGGTTTTCGGCTACCGCGCCGCGCAGTTCGTTGGCTACGTCCCAGAGCTCTTTCTCGAAGTCGATGTCGCCTTTCGGCTTGGTGGTTGTGGTGTTGGTTTTATTTTTGGTCATGGTGTTCGTTTTCTTTTTGTCTGAACTATGATTTTTAGGATTTCGGGATTGAAGGATTTTTAAAAATTTGAATCCTAAAACCTTTTAATCCTAAAAATCCTAGTTCAGACAATTTAATCCTATAGATCATAGTTCAGACATTAAAATCCTGAAGTCCTACGAATCTTTATGCAGACAATTATTTAGTTTCGGGTTCTTTCCGGATGAGGGCAGTAAGTTGCGAAAAATACGGGAAAGAATATAGCCTTTTGTTAATTTAAATTGAGGGGATTTTTCACATCCTGAGGTCTGGCAAATAACAGTTGCCCGGAATAGTATTAGCTTTAGGGTTTATAACCTAAAGCAATCCCGATGGCTACATTCTTCAATTTGTTAAACCAAAACCGGGATATCGGGGTATTGCTGCTCCGGTTGTTTATTGGCCTGCGGCTGATCTATGGCGTGGTGGACAATATTCTGAGCTGGCCGAAAATGCTGGAGTTCCGGGATTTCCTGGCACAATTCCATTTTCCGTTTCCCTTGGTTTGTGCTGTCCTTTCCGTGTATGGGCAATTCCTGGCCGGGGTGCTGGTAATCCTGGGCTGGAAGATCCGGTATGGGGCCATCATCCTCATCGTTAATTTCACGGTGGCAATTCTGATGGTTGACCGGCACGGAACCGTTGAAACCATGACCCCGGCGCTGGCCATTTTGTTTTGCGGAATTCTGTTCCTGTTTCAGGGTGGCGGGAAATATAGCCTGGATAAGGATTAAAATTCAGTTAAAATTCTTTCTTAGCCTGCGCAAAAATGGTAGGGTTTCAAAGAGAAAAAGTAAGAATCCCGTATGCCGGTTTACAAGATCCTGATTTAAAGAAATTCACCTATCCCTTGATCTGCCGAATCCGAATTGGCTTCGCCGAACTGCCTTTCAGACATTTTAATCTGACAACTCCCAAGCCAAGTCAGGTTATTCAAATTCAAATAATTTAATACTTTAAACTCTTTTAACCATAGATTTAGCGAAAAACCATCCAGATTGGATTTTTGTGTACTTCGGTTTAGCCTGATCACAAAAAGCTGTTTTTTCGTAGGGTAGAAAATCAACCTGAACTATTTTTCTTAACCTCAAAGATCAACTATGAAACCTAATCGGATTAAGCTTGCTTCAGGTCCGGCCCTTGATTACGTGGAAACAGGAAACGCTTCCAGTACACCGCTCATTTGCCTGCATGGCTATACGGATTCCTGGCATTCTTTCGAACTGGTGTTGCCTTTGCTGGCGGAACATTTTCATGTATTTGCTTTGTCGCAACGCGGGCACGGGGATTCGGACCGTCCGGAAAAGGGATTTGCGCCCGAAGACCTGGCAACGGATGTGGCGCAATTTATGGACCAACTGCAGATAAAAACGGCCGTTATTGTCGGGCATTCCATGGGTGGGATCATTGCGCAGCGGTTCGTGCTGGATTACCCGGAAAAGGTGCGGGCTTTGGTGCTCCTCAATACTTTTTCCGGGTTTAGCGGCAAGCAGAACGTGGCGGAAATGCTGGAACTGGTGAACAGTTTCGGCGATACCCCCGATCCGGTCTTTCCAGAAGAATTCCAGCGCAGCTCAGTGGCTACGCCCGTTAGTGAGGCTTTTATGCAGACCGGGATTAGCCAAAGCCTGAAAGTACCGTCCCGGATTTGGAAAGCGGTTTTGAATGAACTGGTAAAGGCAGAATATACGGAGGCTTTGCGTGAGGTAAAGAAACCGGTTTTGCTGCTTTGGGGAGATCAGGACACATTCGCTTTGCGCCGCGATCAGGACCTGCTGCTGGAGGCCCTGGCCGGTGCAAAGCTGGTCGTATACGAAGGCTACGGCCATAGTATCCACTGGGAAACGCCGGACCGAGTAGCGCAGGACATTACCGCCTTTGTAAAGGAAGTGGTTGCGTGATCAGGTGAGCTTTAGGTTTGCTATTTTCTTGACGGGTTTATATGGGTGTTTAGCCATTATTGAATTAAAATCGCTTTTGTAAACACCCCTCCGTGAGCTTCGCTCGCAAGTCCAAACTCACGTTTGGCTTGTCCTCAAGGGGAGAGTCCGCCAGCATAAAACGGCCCTAATAATAAACGCGTTAATTGCCGGAGCTGCTAAAAATTTTGCTTTAATTTTTTAGGGGAGCCGCCTGGGCATTAATAAATCGGGTGAATGATACTTTCTGGCTATTAAGCAGCCTAACTTTAAACCTTGCAGGAAGTTATGGTTAAATTAAGGATCGCAACCTTTAATTTAAACCCCTGATTATGAAAAACATCTCCCTGCTTCTGTTAATCCTGCTCTGCTTAGGTTTTTCTGTTACTCTGGCAAGTAAGGCCAGCCCCTTTTTAAGTTTACAGGACAAAAAATCTAAAAGAGATGGTCCACAGGATCGAACCTACCAGCACCCCGAAACGCGCCATCTGGTAGCCCTTGTAAACGATGCCGCAAAATTGGTGCAAACCAAAGGGGAAAAAGCGTTTCCTGAACTAAAGGTAAATGGCAGCCGCTGGCGAAAGGGTGAAAATTATGTTTTTGTTTTCGATCCGGAAGGCAATATGCTGGTACACAAAGACCTGAAACTGGAAGGAAAAAACCAGCTGGAGTTGAAAGATATTAACGGCAAACCAATAATCCGCGGACTTCTGGCAGCGGCTCAGGCTCACCCGGAAAAACCGGAAGGCTGGTACCATTACCAATGGACTAAAACCGGCAGTACCGAACCGGTCTGGAAAAGCAGTTATGTCAGGCTGGTACAGGCGCCTTCCGGCAAAAGCTACCTGGTTGGCAGCGGCATTTACACCGATTACATGGAAAAAGCGTTTGTGGTAGATGCGGTAAAAAATGCGGTAGCAGAAATAGAGAAACAGGGTGAAGCGGCTTATCCTTTATTTATAGATCCGGCAGGCCCGTTTCGGGTAAAAGATGCATACCTGATCGTGGTCAACAGCCAGGGCCTGGAGCAGGTCAATCCGGCATTCCCGGAATATGTAGGCAAGAATGTGTTGGATCTAAAGGATACGCAGGGCAAATTTTTTATCCGGGATTTCCTGGAGACAGCAAAAACCAAAGGCAGCGGCTGGGTAGATTATATGTGGCCAAAACCCGGCGAAAAAAAATCATCCAAAAAATCTACTTATGTAAGCAAAGCAAAGGTAGGTAACGATTGGGTGGCAGTTGGTTGCGGCGTATACCTTTAAACCGGTTAGTAAAATTACCTGGCAAATGCAGCCTGCCCAGGTCCTGATTCAAAAGGCTTCATAATTCATTGGGTGGTCCGGAATTTTACTAGAAGTTATCTCAAAAATACGCCTGTCATCCTGAGCACATTTGAGCGCGGGAGTGCGAAGATTGCGAGCGTAGCTCTGAAGGACCTTATCGGCGGCCAGTAGAAAAGCCAGAACGAAGCGTGTTGCCAAAAGCAAACAAGTTGTTTCGCTAACGCGCAACATGACAACTATTTTTGAGATAGCTTCTAATAAAAAAAAGAATTTTACGCGGTTAAAACCTTCACCAACATAATTTTCCACCGCAACCGACGGCAATTATTTTTATATCGTAAAAACCTTAACTTTAACCCTTAATAGAACTAAAAAAAATACTATGAAAAACTACCACAATCAAAGCCGCTTTAAAAAACTGTATGCAATTACTTACTGCCTGTTTTTAATGGTTTTTTGCACCGCTTTAACTACAGAATCTATAGCTCAGACCTCCGTGCAGGTTGGCACCGGCACCACCACTACGCTTTATGGCCCTATTTACATTTTCAGTGCTACCAGCTCCAATAAATTCAGTTACAGCATGACCATTTACAGCCAGGCAGATGTAGCGGCAGCGGGCGGCACAGCCGGTCTGATCAGCCAGATAAGCTGGAATAAAGTAAATACCGGCGCCTACACTACCAACGATGCTTCCTTCGAGATCTTCATGAAAAATACCCCTACCACTACCCTAACTACCGCATCGGATATGACCGCTGAGCTGGTTGGCGCTACGCCGGTTTTTTCAAGCACTACCTCCTCTTTACCGGCCACGGCTGGTTGGGTCGATTTTCCGCTTACCACGCCATTTAACTGGAACGGCACCGATAACCTGATGGTGCTAACCCGTTACAGCCGTCCGGGCAACGCTACCGGCGAAGTTCGGTGGGAAGCTTCTACCGCTACGGCCAGCATTAAAATGAGCTTCTCTGCCGCCGGAACCTATACTACGCACTACATTTACAACAATCGCCCGAATATTAAACTGCAAATGGGAGCAATGGCCGGCATTACCGAAAAAGTAAACAAAATTAACCTGGAGCTCTTCCCGAACCCGGCCCGGAACGAATTTTATCTGAATTTCGATCTGAACCGCGCCAATGCCAACGTGAAGGTTACCGTTTCTGAACTGACCGGTAAAACCGTGCTGCAGGATGAATTTAAAAGCCTGGAAAACCGGATAAACCGTCAATACAACCTGAATAACTTAAACGCAGGTTTGTACCTGGTGCAAGTAGAAACGCCGGAGGGCACGTACGTTAAAAAGCTGATCCGGGAATAAAACCTTAGTTCTGTAATCTTAAATAAAAGCGCTGCCTGGGTAATTCCGGACAGCGCTTTTTGCTTAAAGGCCTTACCCCTTTCAAATTTTCAGGCGCAAAAAAAAGCCTTACCATTGCTGGTAAGGCTTTTTAGAAACTTATATCTTTATGTATAAAGACTAAGCGCGTTTTACATTGATGGCGTTTAATCCTTTTTTACCTTCTTGTAATTCATAGGTTACTTTGTCGTTCTCACGTACGTCGTCTACAAGACCAGAAACGTGTACAAAATACTCGGTGTTTGAATTGTCATCTTTAATAAAACCAAAACCTTTCGTGTCATTAAAGAATTTTACTGTTCCAATATTCATATTATAATTTTTTTTATACCTGCAATACAGTAACAGGTATGCAAAGGTTCAAATTAATTTTCAATGTTGTTTCTGTTAGCCCCTAATTTCCGCAATAATTTTATTGGCAACGGGGCTTTTATGGTCATTGCAGCTTGTAAGCGCCCTTTTGGCCTTGTTCCGGATTGAAAAAATAATTTCTGATTTTTTGTATTTTTTCTAAAAAGGAGGCTTTTCGCTGCTTTTTTAAGCCTGGTTCCAAACTGAAAATCACTTTTTTACCAGAAAACCCTACCGTTTTGCAGTGTTCGTTGCAGAATCAAAATTGTTCGGAAGTTGAGGTGGTAGATAAACGGCCAGGCAGCAGGTTCCGGAGAAAATGTTTGCGCTTTTTTTTATTTGTTTTGAACTGGCCGTTTAAAAATTCCGGATTTTTAATGGTTGTTTGGTGGCCTGTGTGCCACAGGCCACGGTTAACGATTTTACCGGCCGCAGATAACGTCCTTCCCTGGCGTTAAGGATGACATTTGTATTTTATTCCAAAGGAATTTTTAATAGGTATTCAAATGTAAGTGATTCAAAATCTACCTGAAAGCTGGGCAAAAGAATATCTGTAATTTCGGGACCAGCTTAACCTTTAAATTTTGCTACGAACTGCTGCATGCGGTCGAAATGTGAGCCCTGCCAGTACACTTTTTGGCAATTGGTGCAGCGGAAGAATTTTTCGAAATACATTTTGGTTTTGGGCGGCAACTGATTTACGATTTCGGCTTTTGAAACCGTTTCCAGGTTTCCATTGCAATCCAGGCAGCGGGTAAAGGGCTGATATTTATCCTGCAAATTAAAATACCTGAGAACTTCCTGAAGCTGCGGTTCCAGCTGCTGGGATCTTAACCAATAGCCATAGGTTACTAGTTTCTGCTTTAACAACCCTACATCGCGGGTCAGCACCACGCGGTTGTCACCTGCCGCCAGTTGCGCAATTTCCTGGTCATGGTAATTGTTGCGGTAAAGAGTGTCGAAGCCGAAGAGACGCAGGGCTTTGGCCAGTTTGCCTAAATGAACATCCAGGATAATACCCGGAACTGCCGGAATTGGCGGCCGGAGAAAATAATCTTCCGGAACAGGTGTCTCCACTCCGGCAGGATGCACCGCAATTTCGTCGCCGGCCTGCAGCAGATAACCGAACGTTACCGGCTGGTCTTTTACCAGGATCAGGTCTACTTCCGGGTGGGGTACGCCCAGGGCCTCTATGGCATCTTTTACGGAAGGGTTCCCCCGGAAAGTATAAGGGTTCGGAACGTTTCTTTTAACCCGCGGCAGGAAATCGTTCAGTGAACCAAAGAACCGGAAGGTGGCGCTGGTAGCTTTATTTTCCATGCAGGTTAGATGAAGTAATGCTTAAGGAATAATTTATAGCCTTTGGTAATGTGGAATAAACGCCTATTGGAAAACGGTATCGGTAACGATTAAAAAACCCGGGGAGCATTTCCCGGAAATTAATTTACCGGAATTTCCTTAAAATTTGGTATTTTCACCTTCCTAAAAGCTGGTTAACATTTTTAGTGCAATAAATTTCCATTTTAAAACCCCGTATGTCATCAAAATTTAACAAAAGTACTTTTCTGCCGAAACCGGTAGCGTTCTTTCTGTTGGGTGCCTCTTCGGCCCTGGCTCCGGCCGCAATGGCCCAGACCAACGGCGCTGCTGCCCCCCGCATCTTTATAGACCGGGCCAACATGGACCTGAGCGTAAAACCCGGCGACGACTTTTACCAGTACGCCAGCGGCAACTGGATCAAAAACAACCCGGTGCCGGCAAAAGAAACCCGCTGGGGCAGCTTTAACGTGCTGCGCGATTTTAACATAAATGCCGTAAAATCCATTCTGCAGGAAAGCGCTGCCAATACCAATGCACCTACGGGCTCTATTGAGAAACGAGTTGGCGATTTTTATGCCGCCGGCATGGACAGTGCCCGGATAGATAAATTGGGTTACACGCCCATAAAAGACGATCTGAAAAAAGCTAAAAAAGTTAAAACCCATCAGCAGGTTCTGGAGCACGCCGCCGAAATGCGGACCAATGGGGTTGGCGTCGCCGATGTTTGGTTTCTACGTGGGCCAGGATCGCAAAAATCCGAACAACATGGTGCCGCAGCTAAGCCAGGGCGGAACTACGTTAGCCGGACCGCGATTATTACCTGAAAAACGATCCGCGCAGCACCCGAAATTCAGGAAGCTTACAAAAAATACATTACTACCCTTTTTACCTTAACAGGCGAAAAAGAAGATAAGGCACAAAAAAATGCCGAAACGATTTTCAACCTGGAAAAGAAAATTGCCGAAGCGCAGATGAGCCGGGTGGAAATGCGCGATCCGCACAAAACCTACAACAAATTTGCCGTTGCCGATCTAAGCAAAACCACCCCGAACATGGACTGGAAAATCGCTCATGGCCAAAATGAAAGTTACCGGCCAGGATACCATTCTGGTTAACAATCCGAAGTTCTTGGTGGAAGCTAAATAACCTGCTTACCAGCACGCCGGTTGCCGACTGGCGAACTTATTTGCAATGGAACGTACTGAAATCGGCGGCGCCGTATTTAAGCACACCATTTGTGGATGCTAATTTTGCTTTTACGCAGGTTACTTACCGGACAAAAAGTGCAAACCCCGCGGTGGCAGCGCATGTCGGCTTTAACCGATGGTACCATTGGCGAATTGCTGGGCCAGATCTACGTAAAAAAACACTTTAAGCCGGAGGCTAAAGCCCGCATGGACGAAATGATCAAGAACCTGGTAAAAGCTTATGAGATCCGCATCAAGAACCTGGATTGGATGAGCCCGGCTACGAAAGAAAAAGCGCTGGCGAAACTTTACGCCTTCACTCCAAAAGTAGCTTACCCGACCAAATGGAAAACCTACGACGGCCTGGAAATTGACCGCGAAACCTTTTTCCAAAATGTGCGCAACGCCGGCGTTTGGGGTTATAACGACATGGTAAGCCAGTTAGGCAAACCCGTAGACCGCACCAAGTGGGGAATGACCGTCGCCACCGTTAACGCCTATTACAGCCCGGTTATGAACGAGATCGTTTTCCCGGCCGGTATCTTGCAGTTCCCGTTCTTCGACCCGAAAGCGGATGACGCGGTTAATTACGGCGGCATTGGCGCAGTTATCGGTCACGAAATTTCCCACGGTTTCGACGACTAGCGGCAGCCAATACGACAAAGACGGCACCCTGCGCAACTGGTGGACCCCGGAAGACCTTACCCGCTTTAAAGATAAAGCTAAAGCGCTGGCAAAGCAGTTTGATGCCTACACAGTACTGGATACTATTCCGGTAAACGGCAAATTAACCTTAGGCGAAAACATTGGCGACTTAGGTGGTTTAAATGCCGCTTACGAAGCCTTTAAAATGACCAAACAGGGCCAGAGCAACGAAATGATCGACGGTTTTACCCCGGATCAGCGTTTCTTCCTGGCCTGGGCGCAGGTTTGGCGGACCAACATTCTGCCGGAAACCGCTGCCCAACTGATCATTACCGACAACCATTCGCCGGGCGAATACCGCACCATTGGTACGCCGGTAAACATGGATGCCTGGTACAAAGCCTTCGATGTAAAACCAGGCGATAAACTTTACAAAAAACCGGAAGACCGTATCCGGATCTGGTAATTATTAGACACAGGTATCAGGACATAAGTATCAGGACTAAAATGATTTTTAACCGGGACAATTAAACAAAACCAGACCAGAAATAAACGTTTGGTTTTGCCTATTACCGGGTTCTTTACATTTCTTAAATGCCGCTTCTGCTAAAACTGGAGCGGCATTTTTGTTTTTAAAAAGCAGCCGGATCAGTTAAATTAAAATTTACCTTAAACTTCGGAATGGAAGTTATTTTGCGCAGCTAGTTATTTTTTGTTACTTGAGAAAGCTTAAGATTTTCCCTGAAAGAAACTTTCCAAAACCTTCTGAAACCATTTAAGAACCTGAACCATGGAACGTAAACTACAAATTACCGGCAAAGGCAGCCTGGCTATTTCCCCGGATATTGTGATCCTGGCTTTTGCGGTAAAGGTGCACGAATGGGAATACGGAAAAACCATAAACCGCCTGAACGACAAAGTAGAACAATTGCGAAAACTGCTGGATTCAGAAAAACTGGACCGGAAATCGTTGAAGACCAAAGATTTCAGCGTAAACCGCGACACAAATTATAACAAGAAAACGGAGAATTATGAGTTCAACGGGTTTAAGGCATCGCATAATCTGGAACTGGAATTGCCCCTGGATCAAGGTCTGTTGAATAACCTGCTAAGTAAAATTGCCGGCAGCCTGGATGACCTCAATTTTCAGATCAACTTCGGGGTGAAAGACCCTGCTCCGCACCAGCGGCAATTGCTGCAAAACGCTATTCAAAAGGCCACAGAAAACGCCGCTTTAATTGCCGAAACCAGTGGTGTGCAGCTCCGCGAAATAATGGATATCGACTGCACCGTTCGGGAGATCCAGATCCGCTCCCGCGGTTACGAACACCGGCTTTACAGCACGGAAGAAGCAGTTTACGAAGCCGCCACCCCGGATTTTGAGCCCGACGATATCGATGTTTCGGAAAGTATTACCATAACCTGGCGGATAGAATAAAATCTTACGGCATTATTTCAGGCTTATCATCAAATCAATTTAACCGAATTCCCAGACATAAAGTAGTTCTGAAACCGTAAACTTAATAGAGCCCGGAAGTTAATTAATACTTATGCCCGCTATCCCGGAATTCTGGTTCGATTGGTCGTCGTTGTTTACTTTTAGCGGCATTCTGGCTACCGTTTTTGCCATCGGGTTGGCCGCTTCGCAGTACCGGATGCTGGGCCGGCCTTTATCGCTTCGCTGGCTAATTTTGCTGCTGGTTTGCATCGGAGTTATTATGGCGGAACAGGTTTTGCGCAATAGCAGCCTGATCGGTCATTTTCCCCGGTTCCTGTTTATGGGTTCGCCGTTCCTGTTTTTGTACCTGCCGCTTATCCTGTTTTACAATTACGCCGTCCTGCATAAGGACATCCGGCATCTATTCCACCTGTTGCTGCCCATCGCCATGCTGGCCGTTATGATCCCCACCTACCGGATAGAAGGCGCTCAAAAACTGGACATGTATTTTAACCAAAGCACCGGCGACCCGATCTGGATAATCGGGGTTTATTTGCTTTACTGCGGGTATTACCTGGTCCGGATCTTCCGGGCTAACCGTTTACTAAGGAAGGCTCTGAAAGACGAATCGGCCAGCGATAAGATCGAATATTTTGCGCTGGCCAATAGTATTATTTCTAAAACCAGCCTGCTGGCTTTGATCTTTCCGGTTTCTCTCTTGTTGCAATACCTACCGCTGGCGCCCCATGCTTACTATTTCGGCCAGAAGCTGCTGTTTACTGTTTTCTCTGCCTCCGGCCACCTGCTTTTATTTTCCCTGCTCCTGAATAAAGACAGCTTAAGCTTCGGCCTGAACCAGGTAACCGAAACGCCGGGACCCGCGCCATCCGAACCAGACCTCCTCCCTGCTGCCGCTGCCCTGGAACCCCAACCAGCGGAGCCGTGGGTTTCAAGGCCGGAAAAACCCGCGGAAACGCTGGAGCGGCCACCGGTAAAATTGCCGGAAGACCTGGAAGCGAAGAAACGGGAAATTTACGCCGCCATGGAAACCGGACGGTATTTTATGCAGCCCGACCTTACCCTGAATTTCCTGGCTACTGAACTTGGGCTGTCGCGGACGGCACTTTCAGCCATCATCAACCAGGGCTTCGGGCAAAACTTCTACGACTTTGTAAATACATTCCGGATACAAGCGGCCGAAGAAATGCTCCGGCAGGGCGCCCACCAAAAATTCACGATGGATCATATTGCCCAGGCCAGTGGTTTCAGCAATTACACGTCTTTCTATCGCATCTTTAAACGCTTCCGCAACCAAACACCCTCAGACTTCCTGAAATCGCTGAAAGGGCAGCTTTTCTTCTTTACTCAGGATTCCGGGTAAGGAAAAGGCCGGTTCCAGGAGTACCATTGCGCCGCAATTCTGCCTAAACTTGCCGAAAAAGAATCTGCGATGAAAAACGCTTTCTGCACCCTTTTCCTGCTCTGCCCTCTCCTGCTTTCCGGCCAGGGCTACCATAAAGATGTCCTGAAAAAGATCAAAGCCGGTACTACCGCCACTCACTCCGATGCCGTGCTGATCTACCAGAATGGGAAGCTTATTTATGAGTACCAGAATCGGAAAAAAGAGAAGCCCATGTACATTGCCTCCGCCGGAAAATCGCTGGTCAGCATGACGATCGGGAAACTCTTAGACGACGGCAAACTGGATTCCCTGGACCAGCCGCTTTACACCTTATTTCCGGAATGGAAGCAGGGCCAGAAAAAGCTGATCACGGTGCGGATGCTGCTCAACCACACTTCCGGGTTACAGGATTTCCGTAATGCCAGCAAAGAAATAGAACCGGCCCCGGATTATAAAAATGAGAACATCATAAAAATGGCCTTGGCAGCCGAACTTCAAACCCCGCCGGGACAGAATATATTTTACAGCAACAAAGCCACCGCTTTGCTGGGCGGCGTGGTAGAAAAAGCTTCGGGCCTGCCCTTCGATCAGTATTTTATAGAAAACTTTTATAAACCTCTGGGCATCACCGAATACGATTGGATCCGCGATAAAGCCGGCAATGCTACCACCCACGGGGCTTTCCTGCTCAAACCTTCCGATTTCCTGAAGTTCGGGATTGTGATGCTAAATAATGGCGTATTTGAAGGCCAGCGAATTTTAAGCGAAAAATGGATAAAGCAATCTATTGAGCCTGGCCAAAAGCTGGACCCGATTTGGGGACTTTTGTGGTGGCGCATTCCGGAAAAAGTAAGCTTTACCATTGATGATGAAATTATTGCGGAATGGGAAAAAGCCGGCGTTGCAAAAGATTTCATGGCGAAATTCCAACCTATCCGGAACCAGGTTTTTGCGGGGAAGGAAGCTTTTAAAGCGGCCATGGAAAACTTATTAGGAAAAGATTACTGGCCACTCATAAATACAGAATTGCCAGAGTACGTCCGGTACCGGAAACGGATCTTTTCGGATAAAATGCTGGGATACAATGCCGAAGGCTTCCGGGGTAATTTTTTGGTAAGTATTCCTGAACACAAAATCGTAGCGGTGCGGGTAGCCGATCAGGAAGACTTTAATTTCGAAACCGATACCTTTGGTGAATTTGTGGATTTAGTGGCCCGGCTGGGGAAACGGAAAGGAAGTTAACCGCTATTGATTCCGGTTGTGGGCTTCAAATTTCCTGGGAGCCTGAGTTCTGGGTTAAGGAAGAACCAAAATAATAAACATCTTTCCAATCTGACAGAAAAGTCTTTTACCGGTCTTTCCGCCTGGCATTAAAGTAATATAAATACTTCCCTTGAGGACAACCTGAAACGCGCGTTTCACAGTTGGAATTGGAGCTCTTAGAGAGGTATTTAAGTTAACTGACTTTTAAATTGCAGGTGTTTACACCCCTCCGGCTCCCCTAAAGGGGAGAGTCACCAGAATAAAACGAACCTGCTTAGGAAAACTTCATCCTTTTTTAGTCTTCAAACCTAAGGAAAGCTGCTTAAAACGATTTTTACTTCTTTATTGCCTGCTTTAAGAATTCATTCACTTTCCTTCCGGCTACATAATATTCCATTAGTTTATCGGGAAGTTCTTCGGAAGTAATAAGTTTTGGATCTAAGCTAGCGGAATAATAGAATTGTTTATTAGCAACCAGGGGTTCTTTCAAAGCCACTTCCTGAAATTCGGCCGGAATCCGTTTGTTTTGTTCCCCCTTAATGTTGCCGAATTTTGCTTTAAAATCTTTGTCGTTATAAACGCTTTTAAATTCTTCCAGGTGACCGGCAATATAATTCCGGATATCCTGCAGCATCGGGTTTTCGATCATATAAGCACCGCCAAAAATACTGATGCCGGTGGGCGAAAGCTGGAAAAAGAACCCCGGATAGGATTTGTCTTTTTTGCCATATACCGAAATATTAGCCGAAACGTGGGTATTGTAAGGCGTCTTATCTTTAGAGAACCGGATGTCTTTGTTGATCCTGGAAATAGCATCAGCCGGTTTTATCTGCACCTCTGGTTCATATTCCTGAATGCGCCGGATCATTTCGTTAACCAGGTCCGCAAAAGGTTCCTTAACTTCTTTTTCGTAGGTCTTCCGGTTTTCGTTAAACCATTCGGTGGAATTATTTTCGGTTAGCGCTTCAAAGAATTTTAAAAAGGCGGAATTGAGGTACGGCATATTTCTAATGCGTTTTAAATATTTATGAGCGCTATTGCTACAGAGTTATTGAAATCTGGAAAAAACTAAATGCAGCGATAGTAACTTACGGTTTGTTTTTCAAAATTTCCTGGTAAATATCACCTTTAGCCCGGGAAATAAAAACCCTTTTTAAAAACAATCCTAACTTTTTGTTAATCAGCAAAACTAGTTTTGAATTGTTGTTGACTTTTAACAACTCAGCGGTTAATTTTTTGAGTTAATTAATTTGCCGAATTCGGGAAAAGATGGCTGCCGGCCGGGTAAAAAAAAGCATTGCCCCGGAAATTCCTGAACAATGCTTTTTCCATTTAAAAAATAACTTTTTACCGCTGCAGGATCAATTGCCGCGAAGTAGAAATGTTACCCTGCTGCACCTGCACCAGATACATACCGGCTGGTAATTTTGCCAGGGAAAGGGTTTTCCGGAACCGGGAACTACCGTTCGGGTGGCTTTCTTCGTGAATTACCTGGCCCAACGCGTTCATAACCTTCACGTTTACCGGACCCTTAGCTGCGGTTTCGAGCTGCAACTGTACCTGGTCATTGGCCGGGTTTGGCCAGAGCTGCAGCGCCAATTTCTTAGCTTGTACTTTGTCTTTTACTCCCAGCAAACTTGCAACTTCCGTATCGGTAATATTGGTTAAAACAGGGGCGTTGAAATCGAAATAAATGGCCGCGTTGGTTAAAATATGCTGCCCGAGGGTCAGGTTAGCCATTGGCTTTATGCGGTACTGCACATAACCATGCGAAGCGCGTTCGTTTACGTTGCTATCCGGAAGCAAAATATTGGGGAAATGCCATTCCAAGATCCCGGGAGTTGCGGTTTTCGCATAAAAAGCATGAGAGGCCGAAACTACTTCCAGTGTACCCATATCAAGCAATGGTGAAAGTTCGTCGCGGACCATTACCGTAAAGGCTGTATCGGTTCCAGTATTCTGAAACCGGACCGTATACACCAGCGGCTGCCGGGCAGCCACCTGGCCGGGGGTTATTTTATCCAGGGAAACCAACTTGTCATTCGGGTCGAAGGAGCCTGTAACAACCGGTCTGGCGGTAAGGGAATTATTGGAAACTTCCTGGTCGCCGGTGCCAGGGGTTACGCGGGCGGTAAGCCGCAGTTTAGACCCCAGCGCAGCGGTAACCGGCACTTGCCACTCTACCATAACGTAGCGGCTTTCCATGGGCTGCAAGCCGGTAAAATTCCAGGACAACGTATCGGAAATAACGGTATTGGTAGCCGGGGTAGCATTTAAGAACGTAAGCAGGGTATCGGAGTGCAGCTTCACTGACCCGTTCATTACAACGGTGCCCGCATTGCGGTAAGTAACTTTGGTGCGGTAAGTGAATCCCGGACGCGGGGCGGTAACCTGCACCAGGCTAACTTCCAGGTCTTGTTTATTTGGTATTGGCTGAAGGGCAAAATGGCGCACCGTATCTACCTGCCCCAGGCCGGCAAACGTTACGCTATGGGAGCCCGGTGCCAACGTATAATAAGGCGGAGTCTGCGGAATGCCTACCTGGTGCGTGCCGGCTCCGGTGTACAACCGGTAACGGCCGTTTGGCATACTCAGCGCCGGCAATGGGCTACCCGCCAAACTCACCCCCATCTGAGCAAGTGCCGGTTCACCTGCATCGCGGGTTCCCGAATTGTTCTGATCCAGGAATACCATGCCGCCGGCCTGGTTAGCCCTTCCCAGCATGCTGGAAACAAACGCTTTAATACCGGTTGTAGCCAGGGTTACCGAAGGGCCGAAATTGGTGGTTACGCCAGGCGTAAATACCGGGCTGATCTCACCGCTCAGAAAAACGTTGCCATTGCCGCTTACGGCCAGCCCGGAATGATTGATATAACCGGGTCCGCCTACCCGTTCCGACCAAAGGTAAGTGCCTGCGTCGGAAAATTTGACTACGGCCACATCGCTAATGGTATCGGCTCGGGAATAAAGATAATCGTTCGGACTGAGCCTAACGGTGTTTACGAAAGCATTGGCTACCACTGCGTTTCCGGCAGCATCCAGCTCCAGCATCGGGGAAGCGGTAAAACCGAAACGGCCAAAATTAATTCCCAGGTTCTCCATGCTTTTTCCCCACAGCACGTTGCCGGCGTTGTTTAGTTTCAGGAGGAAAAGATCGGGCCGGCCGGGCGCTCCAGCCAGAGCGAATGTACCTAGATTAAATGTTTGCCAGAAGGTACCTAAAATAAAAGCGTTGCCGGCGGCATCTACCTGCACCTGATCTGGTTCGGCGTTTATTCCGCCTATTTGTTTCGCCCACTGGAACTGCCCGGTCGGGTTGAAATTTGCCACAAACCCAGTGGAAAAAGCGTTTCCGCCCTGGTGCGCAACGGTAACGTTATTACCCAAAGCCAGTAACGGAATGGTAAAGATGCCGGTTAAGTAGCCATTGCCGGCAGCATCCGTGGCCACTTTCAGGAACTCCGCATCCAGGCGTTTGCCCCAAACCAGTTGGCCGGCGCTGTTGAGTTTCAGCAGAAAACCCTCTCCGCTTCCGGTTACCGGCTGGCTGTCGAAAGAAAAAGAGGGACTGTAGCTATAACCAGTCATATAAATATTGCCGGTTCCATCCTGGGTCAGACTAAATGCTTCCACATTGCTCTGGGAGGTTCCCTGCTTTACCCAAAGTACATTGCCCATGGGATCAAATTTGGCCAGAAACATATCGATGCCACTAAAAGAAGCAGTAGTATTTAAGTTAATGGTGCCGATGGTTAAGTTACTGGTGAAGGAGCCGGTGACCAGAATATTGCCAGCGGCATCCGGCATAATGTCATAGATGGAGCCTAGAGTATTAGAAGTGGTAGCGAAATTTTTAACCCAGCTTACGCCGCCGGCCGCATCGAATTTGGCAACGTACATATTTTTACCCGCAGCATTGAGGGTATAAGTCCCGATCTGCAGGTTATTGGTAAAAGCCCCGCCGTAATAGCTGTTTCCGGCAGCATCGGCGGCCAGGGAATTGCCGAAATCGTAAAAAGAGGTGTGGCTAAAATCCTTCGCCCATTGGAACAGCTGCGCCTGCGCTTCCGGAATACCGCCAGCTAACAGCAGGATCAGAAGGAAAAGGTTCCGGCAACCGGAAGCAAAATTACCGATGCGTAAGTTTTTTTTCATAGTGAATTGGTTAAGATTAAGTTTTGCAGAAAATTATTAAACCGGCCAGTTTACCAGCTTTCCCAGCGGAAAGACCTGCCTTTTGTTGGAGATCATAATTCCAGGCTAAAAAGGCTAATTTAGAAAATTTATTTTTACAAATAAAATTCTGTTTTCCAGCAGGTTTCAGAAAAATAAAAAAGCTAAAAAGCATTAATTTCTTTCCTGAAGGGCCTTTTTTAAGTTTAGACGCGGTAAATAAAACATTCGTTGCGCGGCCTTAAAAAATTTCACCAATCCAATGTTCAAAAGGCCAACCCAGAGGGAAAGAAAGGAATTGAAAATCTTATTTCCGTTTAAAAATGGTAGTCATTTTCGTGGGAAAAGTGTATCAGGTAACCCAAATTATTTACCAAAGATTTGATCAATATTTTTTTAAACGCCGGGTGGCTATAGCTGCCCATTTCTGAAAGTCCATGAAATTAAAATGGCGGGCAGGTTTTAAAGAAAATTAATAACTTGATTTCCTTAAAACCCAACCGCTTTATCATCTCCCCGCGGATCGGCGCCGCCTTCCAGTTTACCATCGGGCAGAACCAGTACGGCATCTACGCGTCCAATACCGCGTTTCTGGGTAACAGTTCGGTGGCCCATGCGCCAGAGTTTCTGAAAGGTTCCAAACCCGAAGGTGCCTTTTTCGGCCAGTACCACATCGGGTTTCCACTGGTGATGGAAGCGTTTGGCGGTTACGGCTTCCTGCATGGTAAAGCCGTGGGTGGTTACGTTCAGAATGGTTTGAAAAACCGTGGTGATGATGGTGGAACCGCCGGGAGAGCCTACTACCATAAATAGTTTGCCGTCTTTTTCCAGAATGGTGGGGGTCATGGAGCTGAGCATGCGTTTGCCGGGAGCAATGGCGTTGGCTTCGCCGCCTACCAGGCCGTAACTATTTGGTTCGCCGGGCTTGGCGCTGAAGTCATCCATTTCGTTGTTGAGCAGGAAACCGGCGCCGCCCACAAACACTTTAGAGCCCATGTTGCTGTTAAGCGTGGTAGTTACAGATACGGCATTTCCCATAGGGTCCACAATGGAATAATGGGTGGTGTGTTCGCCTTCGGCCGGAGCCGGCGTGCCAGCCGAAACGGCGGAGCTTCGGGTCACTTTTTTTACCGAAAACCCTACCATTCTGCCTTTGATATACTCCTTATCCAGGAGGCCTTTTACCGGCACTTTGAAAAATGCCGGATCACCCAGGTGAGTTGCCCGGTCGGCGTAAACCCGGCGTTCGGCTTCTACCATTAAATGCGTAGTTTTGGTGGAATTCCAGCCCCAGCGATTCAGGGGATAGCCTTCGGCAATGGTTAGCAGCTGAATCAGGGCAATACCACCGCTGGAGGGCGGCGGCATGGATATAACTTTATACCCCCGGAAATTACCGGATATTGGTTCGCGCCAGATGGCCCGGTATTTTAACAGGTCTTGTTTAGAGATAATGCCCTGGCCCCGTTTCATTTCAGCTACCAGGCTGTCGGCGGTGGGGCCTTCGTAAAACCCGGCGCGGCCCCGGTCGCGGATCCGTTCCATGGTGCGGGCCAGATCTTTGAGTTTTACCGAATCGCCTTTCTCCCATTTCCTTTTCAGAAAAAAATACGGCCGGCGGGTGTTGTAACGTTCAAAATCGGCCTGGTTCAGGTTCAGGTTATCGGCTTCTTTCTGGGTTAAAGTAAAACCGTTAGCGGCCAGCTGCACGGCCGGTTCCACCAGGTCCCGCCAGGGCAGGCTGCCGTACTTTTCGTGGGCCTGCACCATGCCGTCTACCGTGCCCGGTACTCCCGCCGCCAAATGCCCTTTCACGCTCAGGTCTTTTACTACTTTTCCGTCGGGGCCCAGATACATGTCGCGGAGGGCGGCACCCGGCGCTTCTTCGCGGTAATCCAGAGAATTCACCTGCCCGTCGGCCTGCCGGAGGACCAGAAAACCGCCCCCGCCAATATTGCCGGCTCCCGGATAAACCACCGCTAAAGCGAACTGCACGGCAATGGCCGCATCTACCGCATTTCCGCCTTTCCGGAGCACTTCTGCCCCTACCTGCGACGCCAGCGGATGCGCCGAAACCACCATGGCTTTATCGGCTATTACCCCCCGGCCTTTCAGCGGGCGGGTGCCGGAACAACCTGTTAACGAAATAAGCAGTAGCAGGAAATAAAGTACCTTCATTTTATTAGAGCCGGGCTTGGTTTGGCAATTTATACTGAAGAAAAAGGTTTTTGGCTGAAAGTTTAATTTGGGGAAAGAAAATTTTATTCAGCCAATAAGACAAAATCAGGACTACTTTTTACAAACCAAATGACAAATTCCGAAAAGGAAATCTGCATGTTCCGTAAAAGATATTTGGCCGAATAAGGCTTTAGCACCGGATTCTGCTATTTTTATACCGTTCAATAATAAAAGGGCTCTTTTAAGAAAATAAAACTTATGCTGGATATTGTAATAGAAGCCCGGAAAGCCTCCATCGGCCCGGGCATGGATGTGCGCCGGATCTGCCCTTCCGCCAAAGGCGCATGGTTGGCCCTTTTATTTTTATGGATCATGCTGGCCCGGTAGAAATTCAACCCACGGCAGGTCATGCCATGGATGTGTTGCCGCACCCGCACATTGGCTTATCTACCGTAAGCTATTTGTTTGGCGGCCAGGTTACGCACCGCGACAGCCTAGGCGTGGAACAGATAATTCGGCCGGGCGAAGTAAACTGGATGACGGCCGGCAGCGGCATTGCGCATTCCGAGCGGTTTGAAGACCCCAGCGCCCTGGCCGGCGGCACACTGGAAATGATCCAGACCTGGGTGGCGCTTCCGGAAAAAGATGAAGAAAGCGACCCGCCTTTGATAATTACAAACCGGAACAACTGCCCATTTTTACCGATACCGGCGTCTGGATGCGCTTGATCGCCGGCGATGCTTTCGGGTTGCGGAATAACGTAAAAACGCATTCGCCTTTATTTTACCTGCACGTGGTGCTGGAACCGGGAGCGCGGTTTGGTTTGCCGAAGGAACATTCCGAACGGGGAATTTACATTGCCAAAGGAAGCATTGAAGTTTCCGGAAGGACGTATGGCGCCGGACAAATGCTGGTCTTCAATAAAGGGGTAGATCCAATGATAATAGCAAAAGAAGCCACTACGCTTATGATGCTGGGCGGCGAACCCTTGGGCGAACGGTTTATCTGGTGGAATTTCGTTTCTTCCCGGAAGGAACGGATCGAACAGGCCAAAGCCGACTGGAAAGAAGGCCGCATTCTGTTCCCGCCAACCGACAACCAGGAATTTATTCCGCTGCCCGAAGACAAATCGAAGCCGGCCGGCAATCCGGCGCCCGAAGCGCTTTCCTGAATTTTCCCCCGAACAACCCTGCCAATTGGATCCAGGATACATTTCACCTCACGTAGGGACAGGTCGCGACCTGTCCGCACACATTCCCGGTTAAATATTTCCGATCAAACATTTTCAATTCTGCAATTCTGATAAGACCCAGTTCCGAAATGGGTTATCAGGATTGCCTGATCAGATAACGGGCGGACAGATCGCGACCTGTCCCTACGGTTTTACCACCACTTTCCCTACCGTTTTGCCTTGCTGAAACAAACGAATTGCCTGGTGCATTTCAGTAAAAGGAAAAACGTGGCCGATGTGCTGGGGCTGCAGGTTTAAGGCTTGCAATTCCCCTAATAATTGGTGCATCATATCGGTTTGCTCATAAAGGTAGATCAGGTTAAAGCCCATCAGCGATTTGTTTTCGGTAGGCAACTTTAAAGGGTCGATCTTTGGGCGCTGCAGGAATTTCCAGAACAGTTTGGGGTAATTGGGCCGGGAACTGTGGCTGCTGAAACTGGCGTTGCCATACACCACCATGCGTCCCATGGGTGCTAAGGCCTTCCAGCCTTGAGCCAGGATCTTCCCTCCTATGCATTCCATGATCAGGAGTAAAGGCCGGTCTCCTAAAGCCGATTTCAGCTTTTCCGGGAAATGTTTATCGCGCAAAATTATGGCATCGTAGGCTTCTTCCTCCTGCAAAAATTTAATCTTTTCTGGCCGGCCTACGGAACCAATGGTAAAGGCCCCGTATTTTTTACAGATGCGATTTGCCAGCAGGCCCACCCCGCCGGCCGCACTATGGATCAGGACCGGCATATTTTTTTGAAGGTTGCCTAACGTGGTAAGCGCATAATAGGCGGTTAAGCCCTGCACCAAAAAACCGGCGCCCTCTTCAAAACTCCAGTTTTCCGGGAGGGAAATTACGTAGCGTTGATTGATGTTGATATGCGAAACGTAACCGCCAAATTTGGTAGCACCCATTACTTTGTCGCCTGCTTTCCAGGATTTCACTTCTCCGCCAACGGCAATTACTTCGCCGGAAAATTCCAGGCCCGGAATAAACGACCCTTTTGGTGTAGCGCTGTATAAACCCTGCATGGCAAAGATATCGGCGAAATTCAGGCCGTTGGCTTTTACCTGCACGCAAACTTCCTCCGGTCCGGGTGGCCCTAAGGTTTCGGTTTCCTGCTTCAGATCGCTAATTGAGCCGGCTTTGGGCATGCGGTATACCTGGCGTTGCAACATATTTTTAATTTTAGAAATCTGGTACAGGAAAGGAGTACGTTCCGGAAGAAAAACCGATGCACCTGCATTTGCCACTAATTACCCGGATTTCCTTTTCAGTGTTTTTGTGAATTCTGATTTGCTATTAACTTTAAGGAAGGATATTCTTTAAAAACCAGCGCTGGAACGGCGCGTAAAATTACCGGTTCAGCTTAAATTTTTACCGGTTCAGCATTTTTGGTTTTAGTTAATGCAAATTTTTCCAAACATTAGCAGTAAACCTGAGAAACAGTATAATTCTATCAAAATTTATTTCCTAAACAACCTCTGAACAATCTTTACATAAACATTTACCTATGAAAAAAAGCCTACTTTCAATTTCCCTTTTGCTGTTTTTGCACCTTACTGCCCGGGCACAGTGGATCAGCCAGCCTTTGGGATTTTCTACGCCGGTTTTGGTTTACGAAATGGAAGCCGTCAGCAACAACGTGGTGTGGGCCGCCGGCGCCGATACCATTAACAACGCAGGCCAGACCTACATTAAATCTACAGACGGCGGCCTGACCTGGCAAAGCGGACCGGTTACAAATTCCCTGGATTTTATAGTAAACAACATTACCGCCACAGACGCCAATACCGCTTGGGTAGCCATGGTAGATAACCAGAACGGGGGCGGCATGATCAAAAAAACCACCAACGGCGGCCAGACCTGGGTAACCCAGGGTACCAATACCTTCACCAACGCGGCCAGCTACCCGGATATAATTCACTTCTTCGATGCTAATAACGGGGTTGTTTTCGGCGATCCGGTGGGGGGCTATTGGGAAATTTACCGGACAACCGACGGAGGCACCACCTGGACCCGGTTACCGCAAGCCAGCGTTCCGAACTTTATAATGACCAGCAACGGTCCGGAATTCGGGATGTTCGCTAAAGCTATAATTGGCGATACCATGTGGGTAGGAACTTCCGAAGGCCGCATTTTCCGTTCTATAAACAAAGGGCTCACCTGGGCGGCTATGGCTACACCTCTTTGGGCAGTGCAGGCTATTGCTTTTACCGATGCCATGAACGGCCTGGCTATGAGCGATATCGGAGAGCTGGTTACTACTTCCAACGGCGGAACAACCTGGACCAGCGTAAGCTTTCAGGGTGACCTGTTCGATTATGATATGGCTGCGGTTCCGAATACTCCGGGCGTTTTTGTTAGCACCGGTTTTAGCGGAGGTTTCGCGGGTTCATCCTATACCAAAAACGGCGGGCTAACCTGGGTGCCATTAGATTCTATGCCCCACATGGCCGTTGCCTTCGCCAGCGACCAGGCCGGCTGGACCTCCGGCGCCGGCTCCCGCACTTCTTACCGCTGGAATTCGGCAATTCTGGGAACCGGCAAATCGGTAACCATGCAGGAGGCAAGCGTTTACCCGAACCCCAGTAATGGAGTTTTTTATGTAAATAATGCCGGCACAAAAGCCGATATTTCGGTTATTGATATTACCGGCCGTCAGGTCTTTGTGGCTGAAAAGGTTCAGGGAAATTATGCTTTGAATTTAAGCCACTTACCGAAAGGGGTTTATCAGCTTTTGATCCGTCCTGAGAAGTCGGTGAAAAGACAAAAATTGGTTCTGGAGTAGCTGATTTGAATTGAAAGGAAAACGCCGGCCGGAAATAAATCCGGCCGGCATTTTTTTTTAATGAATTGGGTAAAGTAGATTTTAAAAGGAAAGGTTAATTTGACGTTCCTAATAGGTTAAAAGTTTTTGAGTTTTTTGCGATTTTACCTACCGTTTTATTTAACTGGGTTCTGGCTCATAATTAAAGGTAGTTAAAAAGTTTTGTCATTTTGATCGTAAGTGAGCGGGGACCAGCGAAACTTGTGATCGTAGCGCTGAAACAACTGATAGGCGATTTGTAGGTAATTTTCTTTTGGCCGCTGATGAGGTCTTTCGCTAGGGCTCAGGATGACAAAATGTAAAAGCTACGCTTATTACTGTCTAATTACTTTTTTCCCTTACTAAAACAATATAAAAAATTGCCCCGTCTTCGATAACGCAAACCGTTAATCCGAACCGCAACCCATCAACTTTAAACGCATTTTCCCGTTTCCTGAACTACGGCACTTTTTTACCCGAAAAGCATAGCGTTTCTGTAAGTTTTGGAACTGTGGCAAAAAAAATAATTAAACCGGAAGGCCATACCTGGACGTGGATAGATCTGGAAGATCCGAGTCAGGAAGAATTGCAGGCCCTGGCGGATGAGTACCAGCTGCATGCTTCCTCGGTAAAAGACTGTTTGCAGCCGGGACATTTGCCCAAGTTCGAACTGATAAACGATACCGTTTTCATTATTGTGCGGGTGCACAACCTGAAAGCCCACCAGGAAGCCGACACCATTCAGGAATTGACCCATAAAATTGCGATCTTCTTTACCGAAGATTTCCTGATAACCCTGCACCGGCCGCCGTTACCGCTGGTAGACCAGCTTAGCACTAATTTTACTGATGCCACCAAAACGCCCCGCACCCTGGACCTGCTTATCCGGGTTTTGGAATTCAGTTTAAAGACCTACGATATTCCGGCGCAGCGCCTGGTAGCCGAACTCGATTTTTATGAAGCCAAAACCTTTCTGCAACGCAAAATACCACCGCTTGCCAAAGGCCTTTATCATTTAAAACGCAAAGCGGCGGTGGCCAAGAAAGTCCTGAAAATTTCGGAAGTGATCTTTACGGAGCTCAAAAAACGATACGGCATTTTCCCGGCGTTGCAGGACCTGAGCGACCTGCACCTGGAAATGGAAACCAATTTCGATGAAATAAGGGAAAGCGCCATTAACCTGATGAACATGTACATTTCCATATCGAGCCAGAAGACCAACGATGTGATGCGGGTGCTTACGGTTTTCTCGGTCTTCTTTATGCCGCTTACCTTTATTGCCGGCATTTACGGCATGAATTTCAACTTTATGCCGGAATTGGAAACCAAACTTGGTTACCCGCTGGCCATCATAGCCATGCTCACCATCTCCGCTTTTATTTACTATTGGTTCCGGAAGAAAGGCTGGATCTGAGCTATTTCGTTAAGCATTTTTCTTAATATCTCGCTTTTAGGGCCTGGTTTTTCTGCCCAAAACTTTCCTGTTTTACATAATAGCAACCAGCGCAAGTGTTAACCATTCGCGTCAGTTGGGTTCAGGAACAATAGCAAGTTCTCCAGACTTGCGTAACCGGGAAATCTGAATTTCAGCACCCGTAAGTCTGAAAACTTCTAACTGGTAAAAAGTTATAATTTACGTTAATGGTTAAAACCTGCGCCCGAAAAACGCCGAAAAACTCCCCTCACTTTTTCGGCCCAAAACCCTGGCGTTTTCCTTCTGAGTTTTTCCCTCTAAAACCAAATCATTCAAACCCTATTCCTTTACCAAGGCCTGCCCCCCAACAGGACTTTCATCAGATTACAAAATTGGGGGCTGTCAGGGGACAGCTCCCGGAATAAATAGTTTTGGATGGAAGAGGGTGTAGCCGATTTGCCATAAAACCCTGGGGTTTCCAGCTTTGCGGTTTCCGGAAGAGGGAAATTATTCCAATATTTGTATGCTGCCTTTTCGCCTCCAAACAAACCTATGGAACAGACCAAACCTGCCCAGCCTGTCGGCTTCGACGACCCGTATAACCGCACGAACCAGATCTGGCCGGAGCTTTCGGAAGAGCAAATAAACCGCACCAAGCCTTACGGCAAGATCGAAGACCTGCCGGCAGGAACGCCGGTATTTGAACGCGGCCAGCGGAACACCGATTTCTTTATTGTGCTGCAGGGTACCATCGAAATTTACGAACACGCCGCCGAAGGAACCAAGCCGATCACGACCCATAAACCAGGCGAATTTACCGGCGAACTGGATATGTTCAACGACCGGGAAATTCTGGTTAGCGGCCAGATGGGCGAAGCGGGCCAGGTATTGCGGTTAAACCGGGCCCAGTTCCGCAAACTGGTTTCGGCGGAGAACGACATTGGCGAAATTATTCTGCAGGCTTTTATTCTGCGCCGGATGGGGCTGGTTTCCCGCAGCCAGGGTTCCGTAATGCTTATTTCCGATGGGCAGAGTGCCGATGCGATGCGCATTGAGCGCTTCCTGGAAAAGAATAATTACCCATTGGAAATGCTGCAGCCGCAGGATGAAAAAGCCCGGCAACTGCTGCAGAAATTCAACTCCGAAAACGCCGAACTGCCCGTAGTGTTGCTGCACAGTAAAGGACAGATCCTGTGCAAACCTTCCAACCTGGAACTGGCCCACGCCCTGGGTTTGGTAGAGCAGATCCAGCCCAACCACGTGTACGATGTGGCCATTATCGGCGCCGGCCCGGCCGGGTTATCGGCGGCCGTTTATGCTTCTTCCGAAGGCCTGAGCACCATTCTGGTGGAAACCGAAGCTCCCGGCGGACAAGCCGGCACCAGCTCCAAAATAGAGAATTACCTTGGTTTCCCGCTGGGCATATCGGGGCAAAACCTGGCCGGCCGGGCGCAGGTGCAGGCGCATAAATTTGGGGCAACCATTGCCCTGCCCTATACCGTGCAGCACCTGAACTGCGACCAGAAACCCTACCAGCTCCAGCTCGACAACGACCAGCAGATCCAGACCAAAACCATAATTGTTACCACCGGCGCCCGGTACCGCAAACTGAACCTGCCCAACGAAGAAAAATTTGAAGGGGCCGGCATTTATTACGCGGCTACGGCTATGGAAGGCGCGGTTTGCAAAGGCGAAGAAATTGTGGTGATCGGTGGGGGAAATTCTGCCGGGCAGGCGGCCGTTTTTTTATCGGGTTTTGCCAGCCACGTTCACATTCTGGTACGCGGCGAAAGCCTGGCCGCCACGATGTCCGATTACCTCATCCAGCGGATCCACGCATCGGCCAAAATAACGCTGCACCCTTTTACCGAAATAACCGCCCTGGCCGGCAACCGCCTGCTGGAACAGGTAACCTGGACGAACCGGCAGACCGGCGAAACGGAAGTAAAAAACATCCACCACCTCTACCTGATGATCGGGGCGATGCCGAACACCCAATTGGTGGAGGCTTGCCTGGAACTGGACAGCAAAGGCTTTATTTTAACCGGCTCCGAAGTTTCGGGCAAAACCTGGCCCCTGGACCGCCCGCCCCTGATGCTGGAAACCAGTATTCCCGGCGTTTTCGCGGCCGGCGACGTGCGGGCCGGTTCCATTAAACGGGTAGCCTCGGCGGTAGGCGAAGGCGCAATGGCCGTAAGCCAGATCCATCAGGCGCTGGCGGATCTGGTGGTGGAGAAGGTTTAGGGTTTATTTTTAAAGTAATTCCAACTACTTATAATTTATTTAACACAAAAAGTCAGAAGGAAATAGATTAACAACTATATTTAATCTGAAAATAAAATTCAGTGACTGATTCCGAAATTTTATTCAAGTTTCAAAATATCAATACTTGGAAAAGTAAGGGCATTCGTGCTCCGCATAAACCATTATTGATGCTTATTTCTTTGGCTGAAATTCAAAGAGGAAATATTGGTTTTATTCCTTTCAGTACAATTGAACCCAAACTAAGAGATTTACTGGTTGATTTCGGGCCCCCAAGAAAAACCGTTTATCCTACCTTTCCATTTATTAGATTAGCAAACGACCATTTATGGCAGTTTAATGAGCCAGACCTAATTAATACCAAACAAGATTACTCTACCAGCTTCCTGATTTCACATAATATTGAAGGCAAGTTTCCGGATGAAGTTATTTTAAGATTTAAAGAAAATCCGAAGCTATTAAAGGATGTTGCTTCATTCATTCTTAATCAAAACTTTCCTGAAACAATTCATCAGGATATTCTTGATGCAGTAGGTTTAGATATTAGCATAGAATCAAACCAATTATTTCAGAAAACTAAAAAGAGAGATCCCCTTTTCAGAGATTCTATATTAAAAGCTTACGAATACCAATGTGCCGTTTGCGGTTTTGGTGTAAGATTGAAAAATAAGGTTCTAGCATTGGAAGCAGCCCATATAATGTGGCATCAGGCTGGTGGCCCAGATATAGAAGTGAATGGATTGGCTTTATGCGCAACGCACCATAAACTTTTCGATTTGGGCGCATTCACAATTGGAGAAGAATTGAATATGCTGGTTTCCGATGAAGTAAATGGTTTAGGAGCAAACGAATGGCTAATCAATCATCACGGAAAATCTTTAAGACCACCACAAAGCAAGAAATATTATCCTGCACCTGAGTTCCTTCAGTGGCATGTAAAGGAGGTTTTTAAAGGCGGATATCGGGATTAAAAACATAATAATATTTTTACATAGTTGTTTTTATAAAACACAATTAAAAACTTTAAATAAAATGTCAAAATTTATTACAGGATTTGATTTAAACCAAGCTGTATTTAATATTATAAAGGAAGCAAAGAGTAATTTAATGATTGTTTCCCCTTATATTAAATTAGATGATACATTCAAACGTCTTTTTGATTTTCATTTGGATAATTATAACCTTCGAATTACTCTAGTTTTTGGTAAAAATGAGGGGCATGTAAATAAAAGCTTCAATTCTAGTGATTTAGAATATTTTAAAAAATTTCCAGATATCAGCATAATTTATGCTCCTAAACTACATGCAAAATATTATGCCAATGAAACTATTGGAGTCGTAACCTCAATAAATCTTTATGACTTTTCATTCAAAAATAACATAGAATTCGGAGTCCTTTTTGAAAACAATATCTTTAGTAGGCTTTCAAAAAATACTGATGACCAAGTTTGGGATGCCTGTCAGAAAATTGCCGAAGAAAATGAAGTTATTTTCATTAAAAGGCCAATAATTAAATCTAATACATTTAGTCAAGATGAGTACATTGATTCTAAAATCCTGTGCGACAGGTCAACAGAATTATATAGCTCAAAAATTATTGAACTAGGAAACAAAAAGCTAGCTGACTTTAAAGAAGAGATAGATTTTAAAGAGGAAAAAACTAAAAAAGAGTGGCGCCAAGATGAAAAACTTCAACAGAATATAAATTTAAAACATGTTGATGAGAAGAAATCATTTAATGAAAACCTAACTACAATTGGATATTGCATCCGAACCGGTGAAAAGATTCCTTTTAATCCAGATCGACCATTAAGCGATAAAGCTTTCCAAAGTTGGAGTAAATTTAAAAATAGGGACTATCCTGAAAACTTCTGCCATTATTCAGGTGAGCCTTCCAATGGTGGATCAAGTGTAGCCAAGCCAATCCTTCATAAGTACTGGAAGAAAGCTCAACAGTTGGATATATCCTAAATTAATATAAAAAAAAAGCCTTAACTTCTTTTCAAATGCATGGGCTTTAATTTGGTTGAACCTAAGAAAGAGCAAGTTTTGGCTGGTGTAGCAGCTTTTATAAAACCAAATACACTATAATTCTCTACGGCATTTTAGTCCACTTTATGCTGAAAACTTAAAATATTTAAGAAATTGGTTTTTTATGATAACTCAAGATTGTGTAAGCCTAATTTACCTGGATAAAAAGTATAAACTGGCTACAGACCCATTACAACAATATTTGGCTTTAATGCCGGACAATCCTTTTGATTGCCTTATCACTGAAAATAATTTAAACGAATACAAGAGTACTTGGGAAGTGAAAGGCTCCAAATTGTATCTTACAAATTTGCTTATTGATATTGAAGGATTTGAAAGAGGCGGTATTGATTTTATTTTTGCCGAGCAGGAAGAAGTTTTTGCAGGCTGGTTTACTGGCAAAATGAACATTCCTAATAAAAATGGCAATGCAGTTAAGTTTGATGAATTAGATTATTATGATTCTCTATTTGAAGAGGAATTGGTACTTGAGTTTAGAAATGGGCTTTTAATAGATGAACAAACTACCAGTAACAGAAATAAGTTGGAATTTTTCAGGCTTGAAAATCACGATCAAAAGCTTTTCATTTCTGAAGACGACGGTGAAATTCTCTTCTAAAATTTAAGAGAATTAGGTGTTGATTGAAAAGGTGAATTTATGGATGACTCAAAAAAAGCAGAATTTCTTTTTAATGAAGGATTCTGTATGCTTTATGGGATAGATTTTCTGCCTAAAACTGAAAACTATTGTTCCCTGATTGAAAATGATCCAAAATACAAAGTACGCAGGGAGTTGTTTATTCCTGAAAATGAAGAGGAACACTTTGAAAAGATTATCGATCTTTTTACAGAAGCCATAAAACTGAAACCTGATTTAAAGGTTGCTTATAATTACCGGGGCTTGGCTAATCAGCAGTTATTGTATAATTATGCTGCGATCGATGATCACACTAAAGCCTTAAATATAGATCCTGCATACGCGAGCGCTTATTTTTATAGAGGGCAGGCACGGTGGGAAGAAAGCATTTATCCGAAAGCTATTGATGATTTTGATCTGGCGGTTGATCTTGGAATAAATGACATAGAGCTTTTTTTGTTTCGTGGTCACTCCAAAGAATGCCTAAAGGATTATTCAGAAGCTATTCTCGATTATTCAACTGCTATTGAAATTAATCCGGATTATGTAGAATCTTACACTTGCCGGGCTAATGCTAAATGGGATTTTAAAGATTATTCAGGCGCCATCTCAGATTTTAATCTTGCTTTAAAGCTTGAACCGGATAATACTCTTTACACAAAGCATAAAGCAAACCTGAAACGATATTCGGGGGACTATGATGGGGCTATAGCAGATTTAACGGAAATTATTAACCGAAAGCCGGAAAATTCCTTTAAGGCCGAAGCCCTTTTCTGGCGGGGAGAAGTTTACAGAATGTTAGAAAAGCTTGACGAAGCGATTAGAGATTATTCTGAAACAATCAAAATTGCTCCGGATTTTGATATTGCTTATGAAAGCCGGGGGAAGGTTAAAGCTGCCCTGAATGATTTTGAGGGTGCTGAAGCTGATTTTGATAAATTTATGGAATTAAGCCTAAATTTTTAACCTCCATAGCTACTGATTTTTGCTGCATACAGAGGAGATGTTTTATTATACCAATTTCCCCTTTTATTGGTCTTTTGACCCGCGTGTTCCTGCCTGCGTGGGCACGGGATTAATAAATCCCCGACAGGTGGCTTTCGGATGAATACATCCGAAAGCGCAGGGACGTATAAATCCGCAAGAGCGTGGTGATTCATTTCACTGTTGTTAGTGAGAACACAACAACAGGGAAATGAATCAATTTGAATAATCTATCTTTATTTCTTTAGGAATAAGCTTTCCTTGTTTAATTTGTTTAAGAATAAGATTGTCATTAGCATCATCAATTTCCAATTTAAATAAAGCTACATATGATTCGTCAAAATCTTGAATATTATAATTGATAAATAAATATTTAATATTATCCAAAGTATGTATTGCTCCTTCTGATGGCGTAGGAGAATTTTGTTTATTTAATTTTGAAACAGTTAAGCTTTTTTCTACAAAATTTGAATCAAAAAAGTCTGGTACGTTGTTCGAAATGCAAAATATTGACCCTGCTGGAGATTCAAAGTAAATATTCCCCATTGTTGAAAGAGTGGCGACCTTAGGTGATCTGTAAATTTCTGGCCAAGTATAATTATCAAAGTCCATTGTTTATTTTTTTTAATAAAAGTGATTTAAATTGAAGATTTTAACTGGTAAAGTTCTTTTTGTCTTAATAGAGTTTCTACCTGAAAATTAAAAAAATAGGATATATAATTTATTCCCAATCAACTTCTATAACGTCAACCAATTCTTCTGTTGAATTTATAAAAACTTTATTCCATAATAAGCCATATTCATAAATTTTTTTTGTTAACCTGACGTCAGTCTTGCAATAATTAGCAACTAAGTCGAGTTTTCCTTCTTTCATTAATTTTACTGCTTCTAGGCCATTACCTGATTTTTTCTCCCCAAACATAGATTTTGCGAGGTCATTTAAAGATACTCTTCTATTTAGTTTTGCATAAATATCTGAATGTATATCAACTGTATTTGGTTTAAGTTTAACAGATATTCCTGGATGATAAGGCTCAAGAACTTTATAATCAAAATTTAAATTATTAAAACCAATAACTTTTTTAGCGAGTAATAATTCCTTGATTAAATGTGGTATTCTATCTTCCGTCCAAGTTCTATAATAATGTTTATCATCGTAAGTTACTGCAATTCCAAACCCCATTTTTTCTGGGAACCAACCGCCTACATCTAAATGGCTTAATTTTGTCTCAATATCAATAACTATGTTTTCTAAGCAAAAATCAACATCAGCCATTTTATAAGAGTTATTTCCGGTAGCTTCAATGGTAACTTCAGTACTTGCAGCTTCTGCATAACAATTCATTGCATTCTCTATATCCCCAATCTCCTCTGCAACCATACCCTGCAAATACTTATAATTACCCCAGAAAGGTTGCCAAAAGGAAACTAATTCAGAACTTAGCTTTTCGAGATCTTTGTTAATATCTTCAATTGTTATTGGTCGCTTTGTTGATTTTCTCTTTCTGATTTTAATGTTGTCAATTGCTCGGTTATAAAGAGCAAATAGATTTTTCTCATCTATTTCAAGTACTCTGTCAAAATAGGTTTCGATATCCTCAATAATAGGTAACTTTTCAAAATTTGGAATAGATAATTTTTTGTTTAATTCACCATTTCCATAATGACCAAATATAAGCCTGTATATAATGCCTAGATTAATTAATGCTGGAATATTATTTTTATTTATTTCAATTGCTTTAATGTAGTCATTTATTGCTGGTAATAATAGTTGTATTTGATTTTCAGAAAATTCACTAGCCACCCAACCTGCATAAGCATATTTTTTATATTTAGAATAATATAAATTAGCTCTATTATTATAAAGCTCCCATAAAAATGGATATTTTTCTATTAATTTATCATAGCAGTTAATTGATTTTTTTAACTTATTAGTTAAGTAAAATTGATTAGCTTTAATTGCTTCTTCTCTTACATAATTCCAATCTATCATTAATTTTCTTTTTATGGTTATCCCAATTATTAAATTTATAGCTATATTATAGTATTTATTATTTATATAATATATTTATAAATACTAAAATAAGTAATAGTTTGGAAAATATAAATTAATAAAGAAAAGGCCTTTCATACGTAAGGCCTTTTTCTATATCAACTTTTAACTCCCCAACTCACTACCCTTTAAATGCTGGATAAACGCTTTCGGCTCAATTCTATACTTCCGGGAAAACAACTCTACCGCCATTCTTTCCTTCGGCGAGGTTAACTGCAGTTCAAATTTCTTCCGCCCCGGACCAGCCTGCAACGCCATTTCCAGCCGGTAGAATTTGGAAGTTCTAGGTCATTCCGGCTTGGGAAATTCTCGAAAGTTTTATTCCTCACGGCCAGCAATTACATGCAATTCGCAAAATCGAAATTATTAAGTTAAAAGTAAGAAAGGCTTTAAATAATAGATGCAAATTGTATGCAAATAAAAAAAGCCACTCACAAGTTTTATCTCGTAAATGGCTTTTTACTTGTGGGCCCACTTGGAATCGAACCAAGCACCTACTGATTATGAGTCAGTTGCTCTAACCGAATGAGCTATAGGCCCGTCAAAAAGAATAGTTCTTTCTGATTTGGAGTGCAATTTTAAGGATTAAAGCTTAATTTCGCAACAAATCAAACAAAAATTTCCTGTGGTTCCGGCAACTATCAAAAACATCATCTTCGACCTCGGCGGCGTAATCATCAACATCGATTACCAAAAAACCATCGATGCCTTTAAAAAGCTTTCCCAGGCAGACTGCACCATCGAGTTTAACCAGAAACAGCAGTCGGCTTTGTTCGATGAGCTGGAAACCGGCCGGATCTCCAATGCCGCTTTCCGCGACAAAGTCCGCGAACACTACCAGGTAGAAGGGTCCGACGAAGAAATTGACGCCGCCTGGAACGCCATGCTGCTGGATATTCCGCAGGAACGCATTGACCTGCTCCGCAAACTCCGGAAAAACCACAAGCTTTTTCTGCTCAGCAATACCAACGCTATCCACCTGATCGGGTTCAACAAAATTGTGCAGGACAGTTTCGGGATGCCGGCCCTGGACGAACTTTTCGATAAATGCTACTACTCCCACCTGGTAGACGACCGCAAACCCAACCCGGGCATTTTTGAGCGCATTCTGCAGGAAAACAACCTGCAAAAAGCAGAAACCCTCTTCGTAGACGACAGCATCCAGCACATAGAAAGCGCCGAAAAGCTAGGGCTCAAAACGCTGCACCTGGCCCCGCCTTTAACCATTAACAAGGCATTTGCGGATGCGGTATAAGCAGGTCCGGCAGTACGGCTTACACCTTTTGCTCTTCCTGCTCACGTTTGTAACCACCACGCTGGCGGGGGCCGAATGGATGCACGGGAAACTTTTCTTTTTTAGAGGCGCCGACTTCAGCCCCACCGGCTGGATGACCCGCGCAGAAGTGCTGCAGGGTCTGGCATTTTCGGTGTCGTTCCTGGGCGTGTTAACGGTCCATGAGTTCGGACATTATTTTACGGCGCGCTATTACAAGATCCGGGTTACGCTGCCGTATTACATACCCATGTTCTTTGGCATTGCCAACAGCATTGGTACCATGGGGGCTTTTATCAAGATCAAAGAGCGCATCTTTTCCCGGAAGGAATTCTTTGATGTGGGCGTGGCCGGTCCGCTGGCGGGGCTGGTGGTGGCGCTGCCGTTGCTTTTTTACGGATACACGCATTTGCCGGCCCCGGAGCACATTTTTACCATCCACCCGGAATACGAACAATTCGGCCTGAATTACGCCGATCATGTTTATAAAAATACGGAAGGGCAGTTTTATATGGGCAAAAGCCTCCTGGTGCTGTTCTTCGAAAATTTTGTAGCAGACCCTACCCTGCTGCCGCCCAAATATGAAATGATCCATTACCCGTTTATCCTGGCGGGGTTCCTGTCGCTGTTTTTTACGGCGCTGAACCTGCTCCCAATAGGGCAGCTGGATGGCGGGCACATTCTGTACGGCCTGTTTGGGTATGAGCGGTTCAACCGCATGGCGCCGGTATTTTTTGTGCTGTTCATTACCTACGCCGGCCTGGGAATTATTACCCCGGATACGAACTGGGACGAAAATTACTGGCTGCTGCTGCTTTATATTTTTTACCTGCCGTTCGTGTTCCAGAAAGTTGTCCCGCAATGGCACCAGAGCCTTATGATCGCAGGCGGGGTGCTGCTTTTCCAGTTTGCTTTCAGTCTGGTTTTTCCGGACGTGAAGGGGTACCATGGCTGGCTGGTTTTTGGCCTTATTTTGGGGCGGGCCCTGGGGGTGCATCACCCGCCCAGCCCCGATGAACGGCCGCTTTCTGCCGGCCGGAAGGTTTTGGGCTGGGTTGCGATCCTGTTTTTTATTTTGTGCTTTACGCCTACTCCGTTTATTGTTGAATGAGATTCGATTGTTCGATGTTCGAGGTTCGAATTTTCGACATTTTTAGAAAAATTTGATAGCGTTTTATTGCGTCATCTCGACGTCAGGAGAGATCTCTTCTGGTTGGTAGTAAATCAGCTAAGAAAGCCAACCAAATTATTGCGTCATCCGGCCTGTCACGATGTATTTCGGGAAGCATTAGCCGGAGGGTCTTATAAAGCCGTATTTCTGAGTTTTTCTGGCCTAAAGGATACCGTTTTTCATAGTTTCCTTTTTTTCAACCGGATAGCAACAACCACCCCCTAACCCCTCCTTTGTAAGGAGGGGAGCTGTTGCCTACTTTCATTTTAAAGGCTGCGTATTATAGTAAGCGCTTTAAAAACAGTAGGTTTATAGACCAAAAAAAGTAATTAAAGGGCATACAGGCTAAAATGGAGTAGAAAAGAAAAAAGCTCCCCTCCTTTCAAAGGAGGGGTTGGGGGTGGTTGTTTTTTGGCATTGCCCATTTCACCCAGAGCAACTGCAAGCTAATGGCAAAAAAAGCCCTCCCCTGATTTAGGGGAGGGTTGGGTGGGGTAAAAATCCTTTAATCCCTAAATTCGACAAATCCCAATTCAGACAATCCGGGCATGTTTGATCGGGAATGTCTGATCGGGAATGCGTGCGGACAGGTCGCGACCTGTCCCTACAGGAAATCCTGTAAATCTTCTTAATCCTTAAAATCGTGTTCAAAAAAAGCCCTCCCCTGTTTTTAGGGGAGGGTTGGGTGGGGTCAGGCGTTATAAGCTAAAATGCCGCCGGTAAGGTTTCTTACCTTCGTAAAGCCCTGCTGCGTTAAGAAGGCTTTGGCGGAAGCGGATCGGGCGCCGGAACGGCAGTGCACGATCACTTCTTCATTTTTGTAATCTTCCAGTTCTTCCAGTTTATCGGGCAGGCTGCCCAGCGGGATGTTGAGGCCGTTCAGGTTCTGCTCCTGGTATTCCCAGTCTTCGCGCACATCCAGGATAAAGGGTTTTTCGCCGGTGGCCAGGCGCTCTTTCAATTCGGTTGGGGTAATGTCGTTCATTATTTTGCTTCAATAATTAGTTTATGGGTTTCGGTGCCGTTTTTATGCTGCAGCTGTACCAGGTAGAAACCCGGTTTTAATTGACCGGTTTCCAGGCGAATGCCGGTGGCGTTGCCTTGCTTTTCCAGCACCAACTGGCCGGTAGCCGAAAGCACCCGCACGGCTTCGAAGCTTCCTTCCAGGTTTACGAAATCGGTAGCCGGGTTCGGGTATATCTTGGTGGTTTTGGCTTCTAGATTTTTAGAAATGCCGGTAATGTTATTGTTCGTGGCGACGCGCAGCATCAGGGTTCCCTGGGTTTCGGTAAACCAGGTAGTACCAAATTTGGTATAATGCATCGTCGTGTTTTTATTCAGGTCGAGCCCCACCGAAAAAATGGGTTGGCTGGAGTTAATGGTCCAGCCGGCAAAGAAGCTTCCGGAAACCGGCACCGAGGGATCTACCGGGATATCGATCCAGGTATCGAGTTGGGCCAGGTCCGGTACCGAAAAGTTCTTAGAGAAGATGCCCTGGCCGTCGGGATTACCGCTGCTGTTCTCGTTCCAGATCCGGAAAGTTACCACGGTATTTTTGGTATTAGAAACTTTAGGGATGTAGACCGAAATGGTCTTTACCCGGTCATTTAGGTTCAGTGAAAACCGCTGGGCGATCTGGCCGAGCGTTACCCCGGTACTAAAAAGGTAACTCCGCAGGTTTTCGGCGGAGCCATCGTCGTACGCATAATAATCGTGGAGGCGCGTAACGCGGGAAATGGTGTCGTTGAATTTAGTTTCCGGGGTAGGTTCAAAGGTATCTACGAAAACGCTGGATCTTACATCCTGGAAACCGCTCAGACCGTTAAAAATGCCGGCATTTGGTTTATCCGGGAACTCCCGGTACTGCTGGAAATTACCTGGCAGCGGAATGGCATGGTTGGCTACTACCGCCGGTGCTCCGTTCCCGATCTGCACGGTAGTGGTGGTGGCAATGGCGCGGGGCTGGTTTTCGTAATTATTGAGGGTGGTAAATAAGGAATCGTTCAGTTCGCCGTTTATGTTGGCCATAAACTGGTGAATGGGCATGGCGGTGTAGCGCTCCAGCAGCGGGCTAATGCGGCGGCTGGTGGTTACGTCGAATCGCGAATCGCTTTTCCGGCGGCCGGAACCCAACTGCACATAATCAAGATTCCAGGTGTGCTCACTGGTTACGCGGAAGCCTACCGTACGGAAACGAAACTGAAAATTAGCATGCAAGTATTGGGCATCGGTTATGGGAATTAAAACCTGCTTCCAGGCTACTGTCTTTTGCGTAGATGGGGGCGGGTTAATACGGCGGGCCTGCTGCCAGTTGCCATTATTATTCTTAAATTCCACTTCAAAATACCGGGGCACAAATTGGGAGAAATCAGGTATTCCGCCAATGCCACCGGTTTGAAGGTAAAAAGTTAAGTAAACCGAATCGGCGGCCATCAAACCTCCCAGGTTAATTGGCCGCGACGTTAAGGTATCTACGGGACCCGATGAAAGGGCGGTACTTGGGTTCATTTTTCCCGTTGACGATACCCCGTTAAAGGTTACAACGTTCTTGGAAATGGGATCGTTGCTGTAATGGTTGTTTACGTAAACCGAACCGGCCGGCATCCATTTGGTATTATCCAGGGTAGTATTGCTTTTAGCAAAATCATCGAAAAAGGGCAACGGGAGCCCGGTCTGCGCAAAAGCAGCCAGACAGGAAAAAAGTAAAAATCCGAGGGCTAACGTTTTTTTCATACGGTGCTTTAGTAAATTTTATTCAATACCTTCTACCGGCTCCGGGCCATTTACCCAGATATCTACCAGCTGGCCCACTTTAATTTTAGCGCCGTCGCCGGGCGTTGGCCGCTGTCTGACTACGGTATCGCGGGGCTTTCCGGCCTGCTGTACGTAGTTTATACTGCCAATCTGCAGGCCCTGACCCACCAGCAACACGCTGGCTTCGTCTACCGGCATACCTACAACGTTAGGAACATCGAATTCAGTATTGCCTTCGCCGTCGCCTACCACTAAATCTACTACGGAACCTTTGGCAACCGGGTCGCCGGGCTTAATTTCATTGCCTTTAACCATTTGCTTTAGCACCGCATTTTGCTGCAGATCCGGCACGAATTTGATTTCTCCTACCAGCAGGTCGTAGCTTTTCAATATCATCTGCGCATTTTTCAGTGACCCATCTACCAGTTTCGGCATTTTTATGATAGGCGGGTTCTTCATGTTGATGCTGATGTAGATCTTCCGGTTCTCTTTTACTTTGGCGCCCGGCGCAGGGTCCTGGGTTAAAACCACGAATGGCTTTATGCCCTGGTTGTAGCTGGAATCGGAAACGTAATACCGCAGGTCCATGTCGTCCAGGTAATTTTCGATTTCGGGTAAGGTCATGCCGGTAATTTTAGGCACCGAAATGGTTTCGCCGTGGTTGGTGGTGCTGGGCAGATACACAAAAAAGAAAAACCCCAGCAGCAGGAAAACCACTACCAGAATAATAACAATGTGTTTGAGCACATCGGCAAAGGAATTCGCTTTAAAAAAACTCATGTTTTGGTTGTTAGTTGTTCGTTGTTGGTTGTTAGATTTTGGGTTAAAAAAAACCCTGGAATTAATTTCCAGATTTTTTCCTAACAACCAACAACTAACAACCAACAACCAAATTAATGTACAGCGGCTCTTTTATGGTTGCGTTCTACGCCGTATTGCAGAATTCTGTCTATAAAATCGTAAGGCTTGTAACCGTTAATGGCCGTCTGGTGGAAAATACAGGTGGCCGGGGTCATGCCGGGCAGCGAATTTACTTCAATAATAATGGTTTCTACTTCGTCGTTTTCCATTACCCGCACAAAGGCATCGATCCGGGCGTAGCCTTCAATGTTCAGGATCTGGGCAACTTTCAGCAGGTCGGCTTTTACTTTATCGGAAATTTCCTGGCGGGTTACCGGGTCGGCGTCGTAGCGGGCCGGGGTAATGTTCTGCCCTTCGCCAGCTAAAAATTTCTCTTCCAAAGAAAGCACCTCTCCTACCGCCAGCGCTTCCGAAGCTTCAAACACTTCGTAAGAAACGCGGCCATCGGGTAAATATTTGGTTAGCAGACCGCCGGTAATTTCCAGGAAATGTTTCGCGTTTTCAGCTGAAATTAAATGTTCGATCAGATAAACTTCCTTCTGCGGGAATTCTTCTTTGTAGTTCAGGCTCAGGGTGCGGGCGTGTTCGGCCTGCAGGTCTTCGGTTTCGCGGAAGATCAGGTTAGTAAAGGCATCCAGTTCTTCGCGGGTTTTGATCTTTTTAACTGCCGAACAACAGCCATCGTCCGATGGTTTGGCAATGAACGGGTAAGAGAATTGCGCTTCGACTTTTTCGTAGAATTCCGTAGCGTTTTGCTGCCAGTCGGTTTTGGAAACCAAGGCGTGGTTTGCCACTTTCATGCCGTGCTGCCGCAGAATTTCGTTGGTGTCGTATTTGTTAATGGTTACCTGGGAAGAAGCAATGCCGGAGCCGTTATAAGGAATGCCAAATTTCTCCAGTTTGGCCTGCAACGCCCCATCTTCGCCCGGCCGGCCGTGCAACGCAATAAATACGGCATCTACCAGGTTTTGCAAGTTGCTCAAAAGAGATCTGCTGCGGGTTCTGCAACACATTGCCGGCAAAGGTGGCCGTAATGCTTTCTGCCTGGGTCCGGATCTTTTCCAGAATCGGGTGCGGCTGGCCGCCATTTTCATAATACTGGATCTTCTCCCGGATATCGTCGGCGTTATCTTTCAGCATGATATTAATCGGAATTTCGTACAGCTTGTAGTGCTTCGCGAAGTGCCGGTCAGAAAGATGGGAATTGGTTCGTATTTGGCGCTGGAAGCCAGCTTTTCGTAAATGTTGCGGCCGCTTTCCACGGAAATATGGCGCTCCGACGAATACCCGCCCATAATTACGCCTACTTTTAATTTATCATGGCGGGCGGTGCGTTTGCCGTTAATGGCGCGATCCAGGGTATCGAGCATTTGCCCCAAAGCCAGCACGTTCTTCCCGGACTTCATGCGTTCGGCAATGGAGGTGCGGATAATGTAAGTCAGGAACTGCGACGGATTTAAACCTATTTCTGCGGCCTGGTGGAAGAAGAAGGAAGACGGCAGCATACCGGAAGTGGTGTTGGGGTCGTTCAGAAAAACGGTACCTTCATCGGTTACAAAGCCGTCTAAACGGGCATACACATTAAACCCGAACGCTTCGAACAAAGCCACGGCTTCGGTCCGGATCTCTTCTGATCTGGTTTTCCGGCAGGTTAATGGGGGTAATTTTGCGGCTCAGGCCCGGCAGGTATTTGGAGCGGTAATCGAAAAGTTCGTCGCCTTTTACAATTTCTGTGGGCGGCAAAGCCAGCGGTTTGCCGTCGGCATCCTGCACCACAATGCACGAAAATTCTTTGCCTTTGATAAAGCCTTCTACCAGCACGGCCGGCTCGGTTTCCACGTTCGTCAGGGAAATATGATCGGAGCCGGTTAAGGTGAAAACCGATTGCAGGTGTTTTAAAAGTTCTTCCGGGTGGAATATTTCCGTTTCATCGTCGGCAATTACCGGCAGGCCAATACCTTCCCGGATATCAGTGAGTTGCTTTACCAGGTTTACTTTGCCTTCGTTGCTCAGTTCCTGCCAGGTTTCTTTGGAAATGGTTCTGATAAAAAAGCTGCGGTTAACGGCGGTTTCGAACTGGTCAAAATCGGGATCTTTTAAAACGGAAACGCCAATGGAGGAACCCTGGTGCGGCGCTTTTAACACCAATGGCAAACCCAGTTCGGCAACCAGCTGCTCAAACATGGCCGGGCGGTTTTCTTCGTTTTCCCATTCTTTGGCGGTAATAATGCTGTAATTCGGCGACGCAAAACCGTTGTTCTGCATGAATTGCTTCTGCACAATTTTATCGATGCCGATGGCCGAAGGCAGAATGCCGGAACCGGAATACGGAATGCGGTACCACTCCAGCAAACCCTGAATGTTGCCGTCTTCGCCGTAAGGGCCGTGCAACGCTAAAAAAGCAAAATCGAAATGCTCTTTGAACTCATGCGGCTGAATGCGCTTGCCTACTTTGGCAATAATGGCATCCTGCTCTTCTTTCTCCAGTTCGCCCAGCGATTCGATGTAGATCTGCAAGCTGGTGCATGCGAAAACGGAACGGCTATCTACGGGCGGGTAAAAATCGCGGATAGTGCCTTTGTAGATATAGTGCCAGTCCAGCAGGATGAAATTGCCCAGGCGAATCCACAAAAACGGGAACCGCCTCAAACAAGAGATTTATCTAAATTATCGTAAACGGTACGGCCGCCGGCAAAAGAGATTTCCCGTTCGCGCGAAGGCCCGCCAAATATTATTCCTATTCTCATGGTATGGGTACAGTTGGTGCAAAGTTAGTAAATTTTGCGTGTTGGTTTGCGGTTTTTGCCCAAGGGATAAGAACGGTTTTTAGTTGTAAAAGGATAAGGTTTACCCCGCCTAAATCCTCCCCTAAATCAGGTGAGGACTTTTTATCGGGTATGCGTGGGTTTTTGGCGTTCTGCGGAAAAAGAAGGGCAACCACCAGGATTGCCCCTACAGGCAAATCCTTTAATCTTCTAATCCCATAAATCATAGTTCAGACAATCAGGAATTAACAATCAGCAATGCATGCGGACAGGTCAAGCCCTGTCCCTACCGGAATTCTTTAAATTCTTAAATTTTGAAAATCCTGATCAAAACTCCCTCCCCTGAATCAGGGGAGGGCTGGGGTGGGGGTTTTGCGCCTTTCAAAAATCTAATACCTTTGTTTTCCGTTTCAGGTAAAACTTGCATCTTCTTCATCTTCAAAATAAAACATTTATGAAAACAGTAGACCAGTATAATTTTGCCGGCAAAAAAGCCCTTATCCGGGTAGATTTTAATGTGCCCTTAAACGACCAATTCGAAATTACCGACGATACCCGCATCCGGGCAGCCGTACCAACCATACAAAAAATATTAAAAGATGGCGGTTCCGTTATTTTAATGTCGCATTTGGGCCGGCCTAAAAACGGGCCTACCGAAAAATATTCTTTGAAACACCTGGTACCCACCTTTCCCAAACTTTTAATACCGAAGTAAAATTTGCCGCCGGATTGCATTGGCGACAGAAGCCACTGAACATGGCGCAAAACCTGCAACCCGGCCAGATCTTATTGCTGGAAAATCTGCGTTTTTACCCAGAAGAAGAAAAAGGCGATGTGGCTTTTGCCGAAAAATTAAGCAGACTGGGCGATGTTTACGTGAACGATGCTTTTGGTACGGCTCACCGCGCCCACGCTTCTACGGCCGTTATTGCCCAGTTATTTCCCGAAGGACCAAAATGACCGGTTACGTAATGCAGGCTGAACTGGAAAATGCCCGCAAAGTGTTGGAAAACGTGGAACGCCCTTACACCGCCATTATGGGCGGCGCTAAAATATCCGATAAGATATTGATCATTGAGCGATTGCTGGATAAAGTAGATAACCTGATTATTGGCGGCGGCATGGCTTATACTTTTCCAAAGCCCAAGGCGGCGAAATCGGCAATTCTTTGCTGGAAGCTGATAAAATGGATCTGGCTTTAAGTCTGATCCAGAAAGCCAAAGAAAAAGGCGTAAATTTATTATTTACCGCAGGATTCGGTAATTGCCGATAGCTTTCAGCAACGATGCCAACATAGATCTGTGCCGATAACCACCATATTCCGGATGAACTGGATGGGCCTGGATATTGGTCCGGAAGCGCGCGAAGCAATTTGCGAACGGTGATCCGGAACTCCAAAACCATTCTCTGGAACGGCCCGATGGGCGTTTTTGAAATGCCGAACTTCTCTATGGGTACCAAAGCGGTAGCCGAAGCCGTGGTAGAAGCTACCCGCAACGGCGCTTTCTCTTTAATTGGCGGCGGCGATTCAGCGGCGGCGGTAAACCAGTTTGGCTATGGCAACGATGTTTCTTACGTATCTACCGGCGGTGGTGCTTTGCTGGAATACATGGAAGGTAAAACCCTGCCGGGCGTACATGCCTTGGAAACAACTACGGTTTAAACTCACCCAACCCTTCCCTAATTAAGAGGAGGACTTTTTTTACCAAAAACCATAGCGTTTTAAAAGCCCTGCCGGGAAATTGGCGGGGCTTTTTTTGTGCTTCCCTAAATAATCAAAACACGGCATACCAAACAGGCTGGAGGGCCCGTTACTTTTCTGTTAATTTTACTCCTGCAACTATGAAAAAACTATTGATCTTAGCCTTATTTATTCCGGGAATCTGCGGTAAGGCCTATAGCCAGAACCGAACATTTATTGGCGGCGGGGTTTCCATAACCAACGATAAATATGAATTGGTTGACCCGAACGGAGGCCTTGCTATCGGTCCGCTGACAAACGGCACTTTCGGTTTGATTATCGGGCAGGAGTTGAGCAACACGTTTGTGGTGGAAACCGGATTTATTAAAAAGCAATACAGCGAAGGGTTTCATTTTAAAGCTGCGCACTCCTATGGATCGTTAGGCTCCTTAACTTCGGTACAGATCCCGCTCCGGCTAAAATACCGGCTCCCCATTTACCGGCAAAAAGTATTTTTTACTTCCACAGCCGGCTACGTGCTGGGCCTGAATTCCTCCTATTACCCGGATTATCCGGGAAGTGCAGATGCCATTAATGGCTGGGGAACGCAAACTATTGGGAATGATTCCTATGATTTTTCTTTCGGCACCAGGTTAAATTTCAGGGAAAACGTTTTCGTTGGTACAGGCAGGTTTGGGATTAGAATTTATGATCCGGAAGAAAGTAAGCCTGGCCCTTGGCAGCAGTTATTTTACCGGATTTAACCAGATCATGCAGACGAATGTAAACTACCAAAAAACAAACGGCGATGCCCCAAATACCGCAAAAATTATAGGTAAAGGTAATTACTGGAATTATGGCGTTTCGGTGAGCTACCCGATAAGCGAATTGTGGCAGAAGGCGATCTAAAACGGTATCCTTTTCCCGTTTAAAACCCGAAGGTTGATTTTTAGGTAAGGCTATTTTTCGGCAGATCGTTACGCAAAATCTATGTTCCAGCAGGTTCCTTCCTTAGAAACCACGTTACAGTTGCCGTCTAATTGTTTTACCAGCGAACGCACCAGTTCCAGGCCGAAAGATTTTTTAGAAAGTTCCCCAACAAAACCATCGCCGTTATCGCAAACCGAAAGAAAATAACCATTATCCGTTGCCAGCAATTTCACTTCTATTTTACCGTCTTCTTTGGTATTGATGGTATGTTTAAAACAGTTGGTAATTAATTCGTTGGCAATTAAGCCTACCGGAATAGCCTTATCTACGGTTAGCCATACCGGGTCTATCTGGTAAGAAAGCAACCCTTCATCGAAATTCCCGCGAAACGAATACATGATGCTTTCGGATAGCTCCCGCAGGTAATCGGGCATAAAGATCTGGGTGGCATTTTCGTGGTGGTAGATCCGCTGGTGGATCAGGATCATGGAAAGCAGCCGGTTCTTGCTTTCCAGAATAGCGCTTTTTGCTCCCTGGTCGCGCACGGCGTTGGCCTGCAGGTTCAGTAAACTACTAACTACCTGCAGGTTATTTTTAACCCGGTGGTTTAGCTCTTTCAGCAGGGTTTTGATGTTTTCGTGCCGGTCGTTGGCAAGGGTAACGGCTTTTTCCAGGTCTGCCGTTTTCATTTCCAGGGCCTGGCGCTGTTCGTCTATGTGTTCGTTGAGCTGCACTAACTGCTTATTCTGGGCCGTAACTTTCTCCTGTTCTTCGTTATAGCTTTTTCGGAAATAAATAATGACCAGCGACGTATAAACCATGCTTAGCAACATGGTAATGCCGTGGTCCATGAATTTTTCCTGATCGGAACGGTAAGGAACCACCAGTTGCGGATACAGGAATTCCAAAGCCAGCAGCAAAATAATGTTCCCGTATAACAGCCCGAAAACCCAGGGCTGATACTTCTTAGGAACAATGAGCAGGAAAATATTGAGCAGCATAATGATCAGGTAGACCACCGTACCGTTAACCCCGGCGTTAAAAAAATGAATAACGCTCAGGATGAACATGGTAGCTAACACGTAGCCAAAACTCACCCCCAGGTTAAACATGCTGCGGTACCGCGAAGCATAAAAAATTATCAGCGAAACCAATGCTCCCAGAAAGCTAAACCAGACAATGGGTCCGTTAAGGCCGATCAGGTAGTTAGAAATACCGGCAATGAACCCGAACGTGGTTATAAAAAAGCTGGAAATATTAAAGATCCGGTGTTCGAGGGTGAATTCAGTTTCCGGGCCTCCTATTGCGGCAACCAGGGTTCTGGGTTTTGCTTCCATAAATATTTTAAAGCCTGATCCATTTATTACGAACCGACAAAGCAATTAATTCTGAGGACGATTCCAGGCTGTAGCGTTTAAGCAGGTTGCGCCGGTGGGTGTTAACGGTATGCTCACTCAAATAAAGCTCAGCGGCAATTCTTTTACTGCTGAACCCGGTTGTTAAAAACTGAATAACTTCCAGTTCCCGGGGGCTTGGCTTGGTTAGCTCCTGGTTAGCAGCTTCATTATTTTCATGCAGCAGGGCCATTTTTACGGCTACCAGCAATTGTCTTTCGGTAAAAGGTTTAAGCACGTAGGCCTGCGGGCCGGTGAGCAGGGCTTCCTCCAGCACCTGTTCTTCTGAATAGGCCGTAAGGTAAATTACGGGAAACTGCTTTACCTTTAACAATTCTGCCACGATCTGGGGTCCTATAAGCTTCCCGTTAATATTAATATCGCTGATCACCAGCAATGGTTCATGGCTCTTCAGAAAAAGTTTGGCATCAGCCAGGTTATCGGTAATAAAATTATTGGGGTAACCGGCATGGGTTAAAATGGCGGCCACATTTTCGGCAACCAATCTTTCATCCTCAATAATTATAATGTATCCCTGCATCGGCCTTAATTTGAATATAGGTATCTCCCGGGTTTCCGGCTGTTCAATTCTACCATTTCAAAAACCCTCCGGGTTTCCGGCTCAATAATTTCGATTTCTAATCTTAACAAAAATTATCAATAAATACAAGCTGAAAAATATTTTATCCGGAACTTTATCCTAAAAATTCTTGGCTTCAGCCTAAATTATTTGTTTAATTTAGCTCTGGCGAAACTAAACAGAATTAATCGGTGAGTTTAAGATTTAACAGCTCGCTATCGGTTTTGTTAAGATTACTTTCCCAGAGCTAATGTTTAATTTAGCCCGTACCTCCTCTTACATTGGCTGGTTTGCAAATGTAAGCTGCCGGAATTTAATCCAAATAAAGCGCCTAACATAAATGGTTGCCAAAAACTGCCGCGGGCAGGAAAAAATAACAAGCAGTAGATGAAAGAAGAATTACAGGATCCGAAGATTGCAGAAAAAATTGGTGAAATTGCTGCCATCGCCGATCAACTCCCGGGTGTGGTTATTATTCACGATCTGAAAGACATGTCGGTTTTGTATATGTCGCCGCGGGGAAAAGAAATCCTGGGCGTAACCATGGAAGAACTGATCCAAATGGGCCCGGATTATCATAAAGCCTTTTTCAACCCCGACGAATCTGCTGATTATGTTCCCAAAGTTATGGATTTGCTGGAACGCAACACCGACGAATGGATCTCGCTTTTCCAGCAGGTGCGCCGTTCCGCAGAAGTAGACTGGACCTGGTACCTTACGTCGCTCAAGATCTTTATGCGCAATGAAACCGGTAAACCTTTACTGGTCATAACCCTGGCCGTTCCGATAGACCCGGCGCACCACGTTACCATTAAAATGGCAAAGTTATTAGAGGAAAATAATTTCCTGCGCAAGAATTACCACCGCTACTCCGGCCTGACCAAACGGGAGCGCGAAATTCTGCAATTCATGGTTTTTGGGAAAACCTCACCGGAAATTGCCCGGGAATTATTTATTTCTACGGCCACCGTAGAAACGCACCGGCGCAATATCAAATCTAAACTGGATGCTTCTTCCTCTTTTGAGCTTTCGCAATATGCCCGGGCATTTAACCTGGTATGAGTTACTTTTTGCCGGCAACCGTTAAGCTTCCCCCTTCGCGGTAAGTTAATTTACCTACATCCAGCATTTGGCGCAGCAGCCGGGTAATTTCCGGAGCTGCTCCGGCCGGGAAAGCTGCCACCACCTCTTTTGGACCTAACGATCCCTTTGCCAGCATTGCCAACACCTGGCTTTCCCACTCCTGCTGGGTTTGCTTTTGCTTCCTGATTTTTTTCTGAGCCAGGCAATAATCGCAGATCCGGCATTCGTCGTCATACAGCTCCCCGAAATAAGCCAGCAACATCCGGGTGCGGCAGCGGTTTTCAGTCTGCACATATTTGATCAGGCTTTCAGCTTTTTCCAGGGCCAGTTTGCGGGAACTTTGAAGTTTCTTTTGGTTTATGGGCATAGCGGCAGCATCGTAACGAACGGTAGTAAAAATTACCTGCGGGCTGTCGTTCTGCGGTTCATAAATAATAATTCCGGCCTGGTTTAAAAATTGTAAGGCTTGTTTAACTTGAGGCTCGGGCTGGTTTAAGTTTTTGGCCAGGCTACTTTCGGAGATCTTTACAAAATTGGTGAATAATTCGCCGCCGTAAGACCGGAGCAGCATTTTAAGCAGCAGGTCGTATTCGCGGTTGGCTACCTGGAATTTATAAAGCTCCTCCTTTCCGGAGGGAACAAAAACTTTGGAGGGCGAATAGAATGCTTCGTTCAGTTGGATGAACCCTTCGGCTTCGAGCTTTTTAAGGCTGTGATGGGTTTCCAGGGCATTTAATTTGTAGGTTTTTACAAGTTCTTCCAGGTTAAAATTGTGGCTGGTAAATTCCCCGCTCCCTACGGCCAGCTGATAATAATTAGCCAATGCCTGGTAAGTTTTCCGAAGGGCCTCTACCGGCGGATGCGCTTCGCGGGTCTTGTCTAACAGGTCCAGGGCATCATTAGGTCCGTGCAAAACTACGGCAAAAGCATAGCGGCCATCGCGACCGGCCCGGCCAGCTTCCTGGTAATAGGCTTCCAGGTTGGCCGGCAGATCCAGGTGCACCACCAGGCGCACATCCGGTTTATCGATCCCCATCCCGAAGGCATTGGTGGCTACTATTATTTTGATCCGGTTTTCGATCCAGTCGGCCTGGGTTTTGCTGCGTTGCTCAAAGGTTAACCCGGCATGGTAGGCGGCCGCTTTAAAGCCCCGGGTCTGCAATTCGCGGGCAATGTCTACGGTCCGGCGGCGGGTTTTCACGTACACAATGGCGGTTCCCGACACGCTTTTCAGTACTTCGGTAACCCGGTTCAATTTGTCTTCGGTTGGCTGGGCAGAATAAGATAAATTGGCTCTGGCAAAACTGTTCTGGAAAACGTTGGGCGCTTTAAATTTCAGCTTTTCCTGAATATCTTTTTTTACGATCTCCGTAGCCGTGGCCGTAAGCGCCATAACCGGAACTTCCGGTAAAATATCGCGCAGCTCCGCAATCTGCAGGTAAGGCGGCCGGAAATCGTAACCCCACTGCGAAATACAATGCGCTTCATCTACGGCCAACAGGCACACGTTCATTTTCTTTACCCGTTCGCGGAAGATATCGGTAAGCAACCTTTCCGGCGATAGATAAAGGAATTTAACGGCACCGTAAACGCAATTATCCAGGGAAATATCAATTTCCCGCCGGTTCATCCCCGCATGAATGGCCGCTGCCGGAATCCCCCTTTTTTGCAGCTGCATAACCTGGTCTTTCATGAGGGCAATCAGCGGAGAAATTACCAGACAAAGACCTTCCTTCGCCATGGCCGGCACCTGAAAGCAAATAGATTTACCGCCGCCGGTTGGTAATAAGGCTAATGTATCATTTCCGGCTAATGCGCTTTTAATAATATCTTCCTGCAACGGCCGGAATTGGTCGTAATGCCAATATTGCTTTAAGATCTGGTGCAGGTCGGCCAACGTGAATTCGAGTTTTTAGGGCCTTAAAGATACGGTTTTTCGGGTATTCCGATTAAAGTCAGAGCCCAGGTTGTTTCAAAAATTTCGTCATCCTGAGCACAATTGAGCGCAGGAGCGCGAAGATTGTGAGCGGAGCTCTGAAGGACCCCGTCGGCGGTTTGCAGTTTTTTAGCTACTAAGGCTATCTTTTTACATAACTAAAACCTCCACTAAAAACAGCGGTTTTTTTTTGAATACGGGATATTGGAATGTTCTCGGCCAATGGAAATGACACCCAAAAGGGGTACCCCAACGGGTTATAATCCTTAAATCCGTTAATCTTACGAATCCGAATTCAACCAATTAATTTTGTTAATTCTGTTTATTCTAAAATTCTGAAAATTTGATTCAGACAAAAATCAGATAACCTGATCAGATAACGTGCGGACAGGTCAAGCCCTGTCCCTACATAACAATCCGGAAATCCTTTAATCCCGAAAATCCTGATCAAAAAAAAAGCCCTCCCCTGTTTTTAGGGGAGGGTTGGGTGGGGTTAAACCAGATAAAGATTAAGCAGCTTTGCTTTGCTCTTCGCGCTCTTCAATTACTTTGCGTAATTTCTGAATGGATTGCGCGGCTCTTTCTTCGTCTAATTTATTTATATTCAGAAGCATTTTCGTTTTCTCCTGACGCGTAATTACCACGTTGTTCAACAGCCGGATAATTTCTTCTTTCTGTTTAGCCGTAGCATATTTCACGTTGGGCATTTCTGCTTCCGCAACCACGGTTGGGGCCGGAGTTTCCTTTTCAGCAGAGCTGGCTTTCATGGTTACTTCGGCGGGAGCAGTTGCGGCAACTTTCGGGGCTTTTTCTGCTTTAGCAACTGGTTGCGAAACTACTTTTACTTCCGGAGCTGCAGTATAATCCATTTCTTCTGCAGGGTTGGTTCGTAACCAGCCGCCCGAATGATCCAGGCTAAAATATTCCGGTAGGCTTTACCAATAGCGCGGGTTTGCGCCATAGAGGCAATGGCAAATTCCTGGTAATATTTTTTACCGTTCTCTTTGTTCGAGCAGATCGCAAAACCGGCGCCTACTGTCTGACCGCTCCGCACATTCAGCAGGGTAACTTTGGCTTCGTACTTCATTTCGGTTTCGTTGCTGAAATTAATTACGTGCTCCACTACCGGGAAAATTCCCAAACGCGAACCGGCATATTGCCAGCCTTCCACGTTCACGAACTCTTTGCCCTGAATGTTTTGGTACAGTTTGTTTTCTTTAATAAACTTGGCCAGATCTACAGCCAAATGCATGGTTTCATCCGAACGGGAAATGTCATAACTTTCAACCTTCGCTTTTTTTACCATCTTTTCTTCCTTCATTTCCTGATTCATTTTTACCTTATTTTGGTTGTCTATTTGTTAACAGGAAGACAGGTTGAAAAGTGCAAAAATGTGCTACTTTTTTAGCAATTTTTATCGTTGATTATCAGGTAGTTACAAAGAATTTTAAAATAATTACTAACCTAACGGGAATCATTGAAAATCAGGAAGTTGTAGAACATTAAAAGTGTGCTAATATGGTTAGTAATTTTAATCCCAAATTTGGTCATAGCAGGTCAGTAGAGACGTAAAATTTTACGTCTCTTTCCGGAACAGGAATTTGTATTTCCAGTCTAATAACCGGCGTAATTTATAGGGCAGGAAAATAAAAATTATAAACCTTTTTTGACAAATAAATACAGCCGCAAAAATTTAACCGCAAAAAAAGAGACGTAAAATTTTACGTCTCTACAATCAACAATTAACAATCAACAATCAATTTACAATATGCCCGTCTTTCATAACCAGTTTGCGGTCGGCCATGCCGGCTAATTCGGCGTTGTGGGTTACAATTACAAAGGTTTGTTCCAGTTCATTCCGCAGGCGAAAAAAGATCTCATGTAATTCGTGCGCATTCTGCGAATCCAGATTTCCAGAGGGCTCATCGGCAAAGATAATTTCCGGGGAATTTATCAAAGCGCGGGCTACGGCGGTTCTTTGCTGTTCTCCGCCACTCATTTCGGAAGGCTTATGATCTAAACGATGTTCCAAATGGAGCATTTTCAGCAATTCGGCGGCGCGGGCTTTAACTTCCTTTTCGGGTTTGCCGGCCAGGAAACCCGGCAGTGAGGCATTCTCTAAGGCGGTAAATTCGGGCAATAAATTATGGAACTGGAAAATAAAACCAATGTAACGGTTGCGGAAACGGGCCAGGTCGGAATTATTTAGTTTGGTCAGGTCCTGGCCGGAAAAATGGACTTCGCCCTGGTCGGCATTGTCTAAAGTACCTAAAATGTGCAGCAGCGTGCTTTTACCGGCTCCGGAAGCGCCCACAATGGAAACCACTTCGCCTTTGTGAATGCTGAGATCGATGCCTTTAAGCACCTGGAGGGAACCGTATTTTTTATGAATGTTAGCCGCTTGCAGCAGAATTTCCGACGTCATGAAGGCAAACTTACAAAAAAAGCACCGCCCAAACGGTATGGTTTAAGCCGCAAAAAGTAAAAAAGCTGCTGCCAAGGCCGTTTTCGGGAATTAAACTGCTAAAACTTGAAAATAAAAAAGGAAACGCTTACTTTCGTGCGACCATTAAACTGAACCCATGAATATACACGAATACCAGGGAAAAGAGATTCTGAAGCGCTACGGCGTTCGGATTCAGGAAGGCATTGTGGCTAATACGCCCGATGAGGCCGTAAAGGCAGCAAAACGTTTAACCGAAGAAACCGGCACCGGCTGGCACGTAATTAAGGCCCAGATCCACGCAGGTGGCCGCGGTAAAGGCGGCGGCGTGAAACTGGCCAAAAACCTTGAGCAGGTAAAAGAAATTGCCGATCAGATCATTGGCATGAACCTGGTAACGCACCAGACCGGCCCTGAAGGCAAAAACGTACATAAAGTACTTGATCGCGCAGGATGTTTACTACCCGGGCGAATCGGAAACGAAAGAATTTTACCTTTCTATTCTGTTGGACCGCGCCAAAGGCCAGAACGTGATCATGGCTTCTACCGAAGGCGGTATGGACATTGAAGAAGTGGCCGAACACCATCCGGAGAAGATCTTTAAAGAATGGATCAACCCGGTGGTAGGTTTACAGCCATTCCAGGCGCGTAAAGTTGCTTTCGACTTTGGTCTGGAAGGCGAAGCTTTCAAAGAGATGGTTAAATTCGTAACGAACCTTTACAAGGCTTACGTGGAAACGGATTCTTCTATGTTCGAGATCAACCCGGTTCTTAAAACTTCAGATAACAAAATTTTAGCCGTTGATGCCAAAGTAGACATCGATGAGAACGCTTTATACCGCCACAAAGACCTGGCCGACCTGCGCGATCTTTCGGAAGAAGATCCGTTGGAAGTTGAAGCCGGTGAGCATAACCTGAACTATGTAAAGCTGGACGGAAACGTGGGTTGTATGGTAAACGGTGCCGGTTTGGCTATGGCTACCATGGATATTATCAAGCTTTCGGGCGGTGAGCCGGCTAACTTCCTGGATGTAGGAGGTGGAGCGAACGCTAAAACCGTAGAAGCTGGTTTCCGCATTATCCTGAAAGACCCGAACGTAAAAGCGATCCTGATCAATATTTTCGGTGGTATCGTGCGTTGCGACCGCGTTGCTAACGGGGTGGTAGAAGCTTACAAAAACATCGGCAATATCGATGTTCCGATCATTGTTCGTCTGCAGGGAACCAACGCCGAAGAAGGCGCCCGCATCATTGACGAATCTGGTCTGAAAGTATCTTCGGCGGTGTTGCTGAAAGATGCTGCTGAGAAAGTAAAAGAAGTTATTGCCGGTATTACCGCGTAAGTTTTTTTGCCCAAAAGCATACCGTTTCAGAAAGCCTTTCCGGGAAACCGGGAAGGCTTTTTTGTTTTGGTTTCGGTATAAATTTTTATCTTGTTAGAAAATAATGATTTACATGAAACAGGTTTTATTTCTTTTGGCAATTTGGATACCGTATTCCGGATGTAAAAAACCGGAGCAAATAGTTGCCGAGCCGGAGAAGATACATGAAATAAATATCGGAATTTTAGGTGGAACGGTTGATGCTAATACCCATATACACGATTGGCATTTTCATCATTACTGGCATTTAGACCTGTTGACTGATACCTTTTTGGTGAAAGAAAATCCTGCTATGATGGGAGATACCGCAAGAAGTATTTTGATTGGAGGTAAAATGAATTTCAGCACGGAACCGATTGTACAGAAGTTTCTCGCGCAGGTGAATAACATGGAGGATGGCGCAAAATATTTTCAAAAAAGTAATGGTGGCTTGTATTGCTTTCCTACCCATATACTCCAGTACAGAAAAGATAAAAGCACTAAGATAATATTCTTTAATGTAAACAAATATGTTTTCGGCGAGTTAAGCGATTTTATAAGAACGCTGGATAATAAAGGCCAGCGACTTCCTATTTCTTTATCAAAAAAACTTTTGGATGATAGCTTTGCCGTTGCCTTAAGTAAAAGAACTGACTTCGATTCGTTTGCTCCTGCACCTTTATTACTTAATGGCAAGTTCAAGATATTTACGCCGCCATTGAATATTGAAAATTCAAATTAAATAACCTCAACCTCCAGACAACCTTCCTTATCCAAACAGCATCATAGGTAAAAGAAACTTCAAGTAAACCTTAATGAAAACGCTGTTAACCGCTCTCCTCTTTTTCATTGCAATTTCCTTACAAGCCCAATCCATAAAAGGCCGGATCATCGATCTGGAAACGCAGAAACCGGTTCAGTTTGCCAGCGTTGGCATTCTGCACCGCGAAGCCGGAACGGTTACCGACGAACAGGGAAATTTTACCTTAAACACCCAAAAGTCAAAACCCACCGATACCGTAAAAATTTCCATGCTGGGTTATGAAAATGCGCAGTTTACCGTGCAGCAATTCGAAAAAAACCTGCAGCAGAAAAATGGCACATTCGCTCTGAAACCGCAGGTCCGCAAATTGCAGGAAGTTGTGATAAAACCGAAAAAAACCAAAACCATAATTCTTGGCAATACCACCGATACCCGCATGATGTCGGCTGGATTTTCTTCCAATGACCTGGGCTCGGAGGTAGGTACGGTGCTGCGCTATAACAAGAAAAAGCCCGGTAAAATTGAAAACGTAAACTTCAATATCGCCTCAAACAACTTTGAAGGACAGCTGCTTTTCCGGGTGAATATTTACGATTATAAAAACGGGAAAATTGGAGAAAACCTGCTCAAAGAACCGCTCTACCTGGAAACCAGCATGGATTATGGCTCCCTCAGTTTAGACTTATCAGAAAAGAATATTTATCTTACCCAAGATGCTTTGCTTACCCTGGAATGGATAAAGGATTTCGGAAAACAAGGCTTAATGTTTAGTGCCGGTTTTTTCAACGCCGATAGTTATGCCCGGAAGATCAGCCAGGGCGATTGGTTTAAAGCTCCCGCTGGTTTAGGCTTCTGGGCCACCGTAGTGCACGAAAAATAAAAAACGGTATCTTTTCGGGCCCAAAAACCCAAACCTGAAATTAATGGTAGAATTTATCCTTTACGTTGCCGATCAAAACCGCAGCAAAAGTTTTTACGAAAAGGTCTTACAGAAATCGCCCGTTTTAGATGTGCCTGGCATGACGGAATTTGAACTTAACGAATCCTGTAAACTGGGTCTGATGCCGGAAACTGGAATTGCCAAAATAATAAAAGAACACCTTCCCCACCCCGCTACCGGCAATGGCATTCCGCGGTGTGAACTTTATTTGTTTACGGAAGATCCAACCGCCAGCTGCGAAAGGGCCATTCAAAACGGAGGAAAATTGATCAGTATAGTGCAACCCAGAGATTGGGGCCATACCGTTGGTTACGTGGCAGACCCGGACGGGCACGTGTTGGCTTTTGCGCAAATGCTTTGAATTTATGCATTCAGAAACCCGCTGCTTTTGAATTTTGCCCTGCCATTTTTAAGTAGTTAACCTTTGCTTTGATTCAGAAGAAAAGCAAAAAGCCCGGATCAAATTAGCCGGGTTTTTTGTTTTTGGCGGGTGAGAATAGCTATTAAATTTCTTTAACCTTTGGCTGCCGGATGGTAAATACCCGGGAGATATTGAACCCAAACCGGATATCGCCTTTGCCCCAGGTGCCGTTGGTTTCGGTAATAAATCCTTTTTCTACCATGGCGGTGGAGTTGGTAAAGTGCAGCTGAAAAACATGGCCGCCGGTTTCAATATCGAAGCCGATGGCTAAAGAGTTTTTCATCTGGTTTGAAAGCTGGTCGGGCAGTACGTAATAATATTCGGCGTTAATGGCCAGCCTGCGGGTTAATTTTTGCCGGCCGGCAACCCCCAGGGCCAATACATCGTGTTTTTCCTGATCGGTGGGAATCAAATTGCGGTGTACCACGGTTGGCATAAATTGCAGGGTAGTTCCTTCGCTGAACTTCCGGCCGAAAATTACCTGATGAGTATAAGCCAAACGGGAAGAGAAATGGTTATCGCGGTCAGGGTTTTGCCACTTTAAGGAATTAAGTGCGATGCTGGAAAACCAGATAACCGTAACCGGCATGTTGCGGGCGCCGGAACTTTGCCGTAGCAGCTTGTATTTCAAAAAACCATCGTAGGTTTTCTGAACCGAACTCCGGCCTACGCCTACCATGAAACGGTCTGAAATGCCATAATCCAAACCAATGCGAATGGTAGCAGCATCTAACCCGAAAAGTTCGTAAGCGCCGCCATTTAACGGGCCAAAACGGTGGGAGATTTTCATATCCAGCACGCCGCCGGCCGTATTCTCCAACGACTGGCTGTTAATTACCCGGGTGGTCTTAAAACTGGCCTTGGTATATTCGGTTTGGGGCTTATCGTCTTCAATTAAAGATAGCAGATCGTCCTGGGCAAAAACGGTAGGCGAAACGGCAAAAAAAGTAAAAATTAAGAATAATAATTTCCGGAGTTTTTCCATTACAGAGAGGCAGGTTTCAGAAGGATCAAAGCTACTGATTATTTTATTTCCGAGGCCCGTTTATCTTAAACGACACCTCAGTTTGATGCCGGGTTGCCAGCCATTAGTTATTAGCTTTTCAGTGGTTGGTAATCAAGGTTTACCGTTACTTTTACCTGTTTGGCAATTTTATCGCGCACCAGTTTCGGTATCTCTATTTTGTAATCTTCCGGTGCTACGTTAAACACCGAATTGGCTTTTACCACGCCGTTTTGCACCGTTATGGTACCCGGCGATTCTATTTCTTTGGTAACCCCATGAATGGTAAGGTTTCCTTTTACCTTCACTTTATAGGTTCCGTCCTTTTTGAAATCTATTTCGTCTATGTTGGAAATAACGCCCGCAAAACTGGCTTTCGGGTATTTGCCGGATTCCACGTAATTTTCGTTAAAATGCTCTTCCATCAGCGCCTTTTCAAACTTAAATGCTTTCATCAGCACGGCAAACTCCATTTTACCTGACCGGGCATCCAGCACGCTGGTGGCATTGCTGTTTTTGGCTTCGATATTTTCCATGGGCGTACCGGAAAAGAACGTGATCTGGCCACTTTTAGTAAAATATTTATCCTGGGCCAGGGCTTGCGAAAGCGCCAGCAAACACACCAAGGCCAGGGTTAAAAGGGTACGGGTCATAGGTTTATCAATTTAAAAATCAAGGGTTCAATCAGAAATAATGTTTTAATCATTCAGGGCACTATCACGCATTTTACCAGTACCACATCCATTAAAAAACCGGTGCATTGGCCTTTAATGGTAAGTTCACTGCCGGTTTGCAGGTTCAGACCCTGGGGTACTTTCGGCACTTCGCAAATCACCCCGCCCATTTCGCTGCCGGCATCCAGCACCAGGTTTAAAGCGCCGCCCTCGCCCCTATTAAGAGACTGTAGTTTTCCGCGAACCTGCACTACCTTATCCAGATAATGCTGGTTAGCCTGCGCTTCGTTATTGCTGAACTGGTTGAATAATTCCGGCGCGGAAACCGTTACATCGGCCTTTTCTCCGGTCAGGTTGCGGGCTGGTTTTTTATATTGCCAGTAGGCCCCAATTGCTACAAGCAACAACAAGGCCATTAAAGTGAGCACGTAGTTTTTAGTTTTCATGGCTTATTCCGGTTTTCCGGTATCTATCCACTTTTTAATGGCCATTATATCGCAATCCGGCAATTTGTTCCCGCCTTTGGGCATAGGAAAATTGGAGGTATGCGAAACAGACCCGTATAATTTAGCGCTGTCTACATTTTTCAGGTTGGTATGTCCTTCCAGCATAATGTTGCCCCCCGCTACCGCCGTGCCGGAATGGCAGGCGTAGCAATTCTCTCTAATTATGGGTTCTATGCGGGCTGCATAGCCAACGTTATCCGTATTGCAGGCCGGAGCCAGCGGGTCTTTCGGGTAAAGTTCATCTTCTACATCGTAATAGCACCCCGATAAGATCAAAGTACCTGCAAAAAGTATCCCGGTTATATATTTCGTCATGAAAGTTTAATTGTTTAAAGCGCCTTTTTGTACCCAATTGCGGATCTGGCTTATCTGGCAATCGGTTAATCTGCCACCCTGCGGCATGGATTTAAAACCTGTTTTCTGAGCTACTGCCCCTACCAGGCGTCCATTCTGAGCCGCTACTGCCAGGCCGGCATGGGTATTGAAGTTATAGCCCCCGGAAGCCAGGCTGGTATTGTGGCAACCGCTGCAATTTGCCTGAATTATCGGCTGGATGGTAGCGGTATAAGTTACATTCAAAGAATCGCAGGAAGCAGTACCGCAGGTTTCATTTTTAGCGCCCTGGTTTATCCAGTTGCGGATAATTGTCCGCTGAGCTACAGGCAACTGCGGCAGGTTGTATGGCATGCGTTTTCTTGGATCCGATTCTACCAATACCTCATACAGGTCGCTATTATTGGCATTGCCTGGTCTTACATCGGCGGTTGCCATCACATTGGTGTAATTATCCAGGATAACGCCGTCCTGGTGGTCGGTTGCATTATGGCAACCGCTCATAGTGCAGTTGGAAAGCAAAATCGGTAATACGTCGCGTTGAAAGTAAACCACATTCGGATCGCAGGGGGTTACCGGATTTCCGGTGCCTGGGTTTCCCGTACCGGGGTTGCCTGTTCCTGGGTTGCCGGTACCAGGATTGCCGGTACCGCCCCCGGTGGTTCCTCCCGTAGGAGCAGGTGCCGGCTGTTCGGGAATATCATGTTTACACGCGAAGGTGAAGCAGATTAAGAGAATGAAAACTGGGCTGCAATATTTAAGTATAACGCTGGCCATTGATCTAAATTTCAGATGCAGAATTAACTTCGTTTTATTGTTCTTTTATTTCCGGAGGACCGGCCTGATTAAAACCATTTCCCGGCGGCTGATTGCTGCCAGCCACCAGGATCTGATTTTCCACCATCCCTAACCAGCGGTGCTGATTTGTACGGCTAATTAAACTCCCTAATTTACCAAAAGAAAACAAACTTTGCCGAACGGGAAAAACTATACTCTGAACCGGAAAATTATGCGCTGAACAGGTACCTTTAATTTGCCGGAATTCAGCGATTCTCTGAAAAATTTTGACCAGTTTAACGAAATACCTTTTATTTTGAAAGCGCAAATATTCCGAAACCATTCTAAAAACGGTAGGGTTTGAGGCCCAAAAACTACTTTCCGGTAAGCCAGTTTTTAAAAGTGGCAGAGCGCTCTGTACTCACAATGGTTTCGATTTCGGAAGGCGGATTCAACTCCACTTTTACCCGCGATTTGGAATAACTGATCATGCTGCCGATGGCCTTCACATTAATGATGAATTGCCGGTTTATCCGGAAGAAAACCGCCGGATCAAGCAGGTGTTCCAGTTCATCCAGGGTAGCATCTACGGGAAGTTTTTTTCCTTCGAAGGTACAAAGAAATGCCACTTTTTCCTGAGTAAAAAAATATGCTACATCGTCCACTTCCACGGTTTTAATGTGCGGCCCGTAGCGGATCACCATCCGTTTCTGAAAATTATTCTGTACTGGTTTTAGCGCCTTCAGCAATTGGTTGTAATCAATTACCGGGACTTTTGGCTGGGCATGCAACTTCTTCCATTTCTCCAGGCTTTTCTCCAGTTCGGCGGGCTTTACCGGTTTAAGCAAATAATCGATGCTGTTCACTTTAAAAGCTTCCAGGGCATATTGATCAAAAGCAGTGGTAAAAACAATGGGGGCGGTAATTTCAACCTCTTTAAAGATCTCAAAACTGGAACCATCGGCCAGGTGGATATCCGAAAAAATTAGGTCGGGAGCCGGGTTTTGCTTCAGCCAGTTCACCGAACTTTCAATGCTATCGGTAACTGCTAAAATGGTAATGGCGGGGTCTAATTGCCGGAGCAATTTTTCCATGCGCGCCGCAGCTGCTTCTTCGTCTTCAATCAATAATACCTTCATGGCGTTGGCGGAAAAAATAAGGGAATTTTTACTTCAAAACTGGTTTCGTTTTCGGTTATTTCTACCGGGCGTTTGCTTAAAATGGCGTAACGGTTCCGGATGTTGGTTAACCCAATGCCGGTAGAGGTTTCGGGCAGCTTTTTCTTCTGCAAGTTATTCCGGACTACCAGGCACTGGTTTGGTTCGGTAAATATTTCTATGGTAAGAGGTTTATCCCGGGAAACTACATTGTGCTTAATAGCATTTTCTACCAGAAGTTGCAGGGTAAGCGGCGGAATGAGCAGTTCCTGATCGGTTTCGGGTACCTTTATTTGCATTTTTAAATTGGCTCCGTAGCGCTTCTGCTGCAAAAAGTAATAATTCTGAATTAAGACCAGCTCTTCGCGCAGGGTAATGGTATCTTTTTCGCGGTAAACCAGAATATCGCGGAAGAAATCAGAAAGCTTTTCCACGTACTCCACAGCTGCCGCCTGGTCGTCTTCAATAATATTGATCAGGGTATTAAAACTGTTGAACAGGAAATGCGGGTTTACCTGGTTTTTAAGGGTTTCGAACTGGAACATAACTTTGTCTTTTTCCAGGCGCTCGGTTTTTTTCAGGCGTTTTTCGCGGCTTTTTATCAGCCCGAAAAGCAGGCCGCCACTACCCAGCAAAGCCAGCGCATAAAACCAGTAGGTATTCCAGAAAGGTTTTTCAATCCGGAAGGAGAACGTTTCCGGCAATGCCTCATCGAAATTACCGGTTACCGAAGAACTGACCTTAAAAGTATATTTTCCCGGCGGAAGTTTTGGGTACGTAATGCTCCGGTTATTCGAAACCATCCATTCGCGGTCGTAGCCTTCCAGCTTTAACCGGTAACTTACTTCTTCGGGCTGCTGAAACCAAAGGCCGGCATAATCAAAAGAAATATGGTTTTCATCGTGATCGAATTGGCGCCTGGCAAAAGGTACCGGTTTCAGGAAAAGCTGCACCCCGGTAAGCCGCGTCCGGGGCCGGGACCGGAAATTTTCAGCTATGGGCTGGTAAGCCGCCAGGCCGATTTGGGTACTGAACCAGACCGTGCCGGCAGCATCTTTAGAGATGGCATTCAGGTTCTGATCGGTGGTATACAGGCCGCTTTCAGTGCCCAGGTAAAGGAGGCGACCAGTAACAGGATCTAAAATATCCAGGCCCTTTTTATGCAGAATTAAAAGGTTGCCGAATTTGTCGGTCTGCAGGCTGCTGATGTTCAGGTCGCGCAGCCCCCGGGCCGAAGAAAAGTTGGTAAACCGCTTTCCATCGAATTTAAAGAGGCCGTTCTTAGGCGTACTTATCCATAAATCGCCACTGCGGGTTTCGGTTACGGAATAAACGGTTTTAGAAGCCAGGCCATCTTTTTCGGAATAATTGGTAAAGCGGCTATTCTCCAGTTTGGTAAGGCCTTTTCCGTCGGTGGCAAACCAGACCCGCTTTTTAGAATCTACCAATACCTGGTAAATGTAATTGAACCCGATGCCGTCCTGCTGGTTAAAATTCTCGAATGCCAGTGGCCCGGCTCCGGGAGTTGCCGGCAATTTGCAACGGGAAGCGCCACCCAGGGTAGCCAGCCAAATTTCATTTCCGCTGCCTGCCATAGAAAGAACATTATCGTTAACCAGGCCATTTTTTTCGGTATAGCGGGTTGCCATTCCGGTAGCCGGGTCTATTCTGGAAACCCCGCCGCCAAAGGTACCTACCCACAAAAACCCCTGCGGATCTTCCAGCAAACTGATCACTTTGAACTGCCGAAAGTTCTGATCCGGAAAAGCAGGTTTAATCAGGTAGCCATTAGGTTGCTTCCGGGCGCAGAAGAGGCCTTCATCGGTGCCGAACCAGATATTTCCGCGCGAATCGGCCAGAACGGCCTGTAAACTGGTAGCTCTATCCGGAGCCGCAACGGGAACGAACCGCAGGTCCGGATTGCTTAAATAAACCTCCGGACCATTCGCCGCCAGCCAAACCAGGCCTTCCGCGTCCCGAACGCCATCCGTTACATTTAGTCCGGCAATATTCGGGGTTTGGTGCACGGGAATTAAACGGGTTGGTTCAGCCATATCAAATTCCCAAATACCTTTTCCGGAAGTGGTAATTAAACTGGCCGTAGCGCTGGTGGGCAAAATTTGGGCAATTGCGCCGTTGGGCCAGGTTCGGGATATTTCAGGCACCGTAATCTTCTGAGTAGCCAGCTCAATGGTGCAGAAACCGCCAGAATAAGTGCCTGCCCAAATGGTTTTCTTTTTCGGGCAAATGGTGAGCGCGGTAACAATGTTATCGGGCAGGCCCTGCTCCGTGCCTATTTTGCGAACCTGTTTGCGGGCAGTGCTAAAATTACAAACGGCAATGCCCCGGTCCGTGCCGGCCCAGATGTTCCCGGCGTTATCCGGCGTTAAGGCATAAACATAATCATCAGGCAGGCCATCGTCGGTATTGAAATTATAGAACCGTTGGTTTTTCCAGCAATACAAGCCTTCGCCGTAGGTAGCAAACCAAAGGTAGCCTTTGGCGTCTTCCTGAATCGCTAAAATACTTTCTTTCGGCGGCCCTTCTTCGGGTTTAAAGGCTTGTAAGCGTCCGCTTTCCAGGAAAAATACCTGCCCCGTTTCGCAACCGATCCAGAGCCGCTGCTGCCGGTCCTGGAAAATGGCGGAAACCGGGGGAATTGATTTTTGGGAGTTTACCGGTAGAACAGGCCTGGTCTGAAATCCGTCGTACTGAAAAAGGCCCTGGGCGGTGCCCAGCCAGATAAAACCGTTCTGCCCCTGAAAAAGCATTTTCACTTTCAGCGGTTCGTTCCGGAATTCGAAGGTGCGGCTGTTAAAATGCAACCCCTGCCCTACCATGCCTAAGGGCCAGCTTAAAAACAGTAGCAAAAACAGGCGAAAAACCGGCATTTGGTGGCTTTAAGATTGCGGCTGAAGAACGGCGTTTATAGAAACCTGGATCTCTTCGGCAATTTTCTGGTACACAATTTTGGGAATGGTAATGTTATGGTCGGCCAGCGGCACGGTAAAAGTAGAAGCCACCGAAATAACGCCTTTTTTGATCTGTAAGGTGCCTTTAATGATCCGCTCCTGCTCTACCCCGTGCACCAGCAGTTTGCCTTTGGCCCGGATCGTATAGGTGCCGTCGGCGGTATAATCGATGTCTTCAATAATTTTCCCGGAGAAGGAGGAATTCTGAAACTTGGCCGATTCCATGTAATTTTCGTTGAAATGCTCTTTTTGCAGGGCGCTATTAAACCCTTCGAAAGAATTATTAGGAACCGAAAAAGCGAACGTTTGCTCCGCCGGGTTAATTACCCCTTTCAGTTTATTGGAACTGGCTTCAATTAATTCCAGTGGCGCATCAGATTTAAAATGGATGGTACCGGTTTTGGCGATAAATAAAGGTTTCTGCGGCACTATTGCCAGCATTTGCAAAAAAAAGAACCCAATTAAAAATATAGTCTGCATAAATTTCAGAATTTCCCGGGGCCTCCTAAAATAGCCGGAAGTCCCTGTCACCTAAGGTAAAGATAATAAAAATCAGGCAATTTTCAGAAGGGCATTTAGGCTTAATTTTGAGTTTTTTCCCGGTAAAGCCTACCGTTTTAAAAGCAAAAAAGCCAACCATAAGGCTGGCTTTTATTTTAATTTGCTGGCGGGTTTTGGCAAAAACTTTAAACCACGTTAAGCTTAACATCTATGTTGCCGCGGGTGCCCACAGAATACGGACAAATGCGGTGGGCTTCTTCTACTAACTGGTTTCCCTGTTCTTTTTCCAGCCCTTTCAGATCCACGTCCAGGGTAACGCCTAACCCGTAAGTGCCATCCTCCATTTTGTTCAGGTCTACGTGGGCGGTAACGGTAGATTCCGGATCCAGGCGCAGGTGCTGTTTGCTGGCTACTACCAGTAAGGAACTCTGGAAACAAGCTGCATAACCGGCTGCAAATAATTGTTCCGGATTCGTGCTTCCGCCTTTCCCGCCCATGCCTTCGGGTACGGTAACCGGCATATCTATTACGCCATCAGCAGATCTTACATGGCCATTGCGGCCGCCGGTCGCCGAAACTTCGGCTGTGTATAACGTTTTCATGCGGTTTACTTTTTAAGTTGAAACAATAGCCGTTAAACCCGGGAAATGCCGAAATGTTTAGCTGCCTTTTCAATCCGGAAAAATTTCGGAAACCATTCATTTCGGGCCGGAACTAAAACCGGTCGGTTCGAAAAATTTTCCGTGCTGCTAATTTTCAAGGCAAAGCAACAAAGCCGGCAGTAAATTGTTAACCGCAAAGCGAACAATATTTTCCGGATAGTTTTTATTGCTTACCTTTAAATCTGCTAATACCTCATCTGCCCTCAGCCTTCCTTTTTCCGCCTTCGCCTGTTGCGAAACAGCTTGCTTTAGATAAACCTTAAATGTTACTTTATGAAAACTGCAACCGTTCAGGTTCTGAAAAAAAATAAAAACCTGCTCCAGAAAGACTGGCTCAAGGCTCAGTTAAGCGATCAAAACGGACCGCAGGGTTTACTGAACGATGAAGAACTGGCTGTGCAATCGGCCCAGTTGCTGGATGCTTTTCTGAAAGGCCTGGACCATAAAAATCCCGAAGACCTGGAAGCCCGCGAATTCAACGACATCAGGGAAATCTTAGGGGAAATTTCGCTGATGCGGGCCCGCCGGGGCTTTTCTCCCCGCGAAACCGGCAGCTTTGTATTGGGCCTGAAAAAAACCATAACCCGGTTTCTGGAAAAGGAACTCAAAGGCCAGCCCGAACTGCTTTACCAGGAAATCTTAACGGTTAACAACTTTCTGGACAGCCTGAGCATTTACACCTTCGAAACTTTTATCAAAGGCCGCGAAGCCGTGATCCAACGGCAATCCGACGAAATAAATGAGATCTCTACGCCGGTTATCCGGGTCTGGGACGGCATTTTGGCTATGCCCATCATCGGCACTTTAGATAGCGGCCGCACCCAGGTAGTTATGGAAAATCTGCTGAAAGAAATTGTAAATACGGGCAGCAGCATTGCCATTCTGGATATTTCCGGAGTGCCAACCGTAGATTCTTTGGTAGCGCAGCATTTAATTAAAACCGTAAACGCCACCCGCTTAATGGGTGCCGAATGCATTATAAGCGGCATCAGGCCGGAAATTGCCCAAACCATTGTGCACCTGGGCATAGACCTTACCGGTATAAAAACCAAATCTACCCTGGCCAGTGCGCTAAAAGTGGCTTACGATCAGTTAGGCATAGAAGTAAGAAATAGCAGCCGGTACAACAAACTTCTCTTTTAGGCGGAACCATGGATAAAATTCCGATCTTAAAAATGGGCCCCTTTCTGCTTGTTTCCATTCAGGTAGACCTCTACGACCGGCTGGCCCTGACCCTGGAAAACGATCTGGCTAAAATGGTTTGTTCCACCGAAGCCCGCGGCGTGCTGATCGATATTTCGGTAGTAAGTGTGGTGGATTCTTTTATGGGCCGCATTTTAGGCAATATTGCCGCCATGGCCCGGGTAATGGATGCCGAAACCGTGGTGGTGGGCATGCAGCCTTCGGTAGCTATAACCCTGGTAGAACTGGGGTTCACGCTGCCCGGGGTGCACACGGCCCTGAACGTGGAAAAAGGAATGGAGCTTTTGCGAAATAAAGTTGGTTTGCACCTGCCAGGTAACGAAGGGGAAGCCGCCGATGACGACGCAGATTAAAGATTCCCTGGAAATAAACGACGAACAGGCCTTGATCCTGCTCCGGAATACTATCCGGAAACAGGCTCTTGCCCTAAATTTCAGTACGCTGGAACAAACCAAGCTGATCACGGCGGCCAGCGAACTGGCCCGCAACATGCTTTTATACGCCAAAAACGGGCAGGTTTTCCTGGAGCAACTGGTCCGCAACGGCCGCCACGGCATCAAACTAACGTTTCAGGACCAGGGTCCCGGTATTCCTGATATAGAAGCAGCCATGCGTAACGGCGTAAGTACCGGAACTGGGCTGGGTTTAGGCCTTCCGGGCGCCAAACGGCTGGTAAATGAATTCGATATTAAAAGCACTCCGGGCAAAGGAACCGTGGTAACCATTATTCTCTGGAAGTATGAACGGTAACCAGCACCAGCGATTTGCGCTTTCCGATGCCAGTTTTTCGAACGGCGTTAAACGCGATATTGCCCGCCTGGCCACTAAAATAGGTTTTTCTGAAACCGAAACCGGTAAAATAAACATTGTGGTTTCCGAAATGGCCTCTAACCTGGTCCGGCACGTGCCGCAGGGCGGCGAACTTCTGGTCCGGCTTTTAAGCGAAACAGGTCAGGCCGGCATTGAAATTATTAGCCTGGATAAGGGGCCCGGGATGGCGGAACCCCAACGCATGCAGCAGGACGGGGTTTCTACCTACGGTTCGGCCGGCGAAGGGCTGGGCGCGATCAAACGCCAGTCCGATTTTTTTGACCTTTACTCCCAACCGGCCAGTGGTTCTATAATTCTTTCCCGGATCTTTAAAACCGAAGGAGCAACCTCTGAAGAATCAACTAAAACGAATCCGGAAACAGGTTCTATCCTGGTTGCGAAGCGGTTGGATGACCTTTGCGGCGACGGGTGGAGTTTAAAGCAGGAACCCGATGCAACGCTGTTGCTGGCTTTGGACGGGCTCGGCCACGGCAAACCTGCATCTGTCGCTTCGGAAGCAGCTATCAGGCAATTCCAAAAGAGCAGCCAAGATTCCCTGCCTGACCTTTTGAAAGAGCTGCATGCTGCCATAATTCATACCCGCGGGGCGGTGGGCGCTGTAGCCCGGATCTGCTCCAAAACGCGCGAACTCCGGTTTTGCGGCATCGGGAATATTTCAGCTAAGGTCATGGGTTTTGGCGATGGCGGAGGGCTGCAGGTTATGCGGAACCTGATGTCTTACAACGGCACCATAGGCCACATTATTCCCGCCAATTTCCAGGAGCAAAAAGCAGATTGGCTGCCCGGAAATATACTGGTTATGCATTCCGACGGCCTTAAAACCCCGGTAGACCTGAACCAGTACCCGAAACTTCATTTGCATGACCCTACCCTGATAGCTGCCGCGCTTTTCCGGGATTTTAACCGGGGTACCGACGATGCCCTGGTGCTCATTGCCAAAGCTAAAAATTAAAAGATATGCAGCGGAATATTGCCAAAATAAACCTGATAAACGAACTGGATGTGGTGCTGGCTTATAAACGGGCCGTGCAGCTATCGGAGCGTTGCGGCCTGATGGCGGCCAACCCCACCAAATTTGCCACCGCGGTTTCGGAGATCTGCCGCAATGTAATAGAATACGTGGGCGAAGGTTGTATAGAATTCAGCATTGCGGCCGAAAAAAATGCGCTTTACCTGGAGGCCCTGGTAACCGATTGCGGAAAGGGAATAACCGATCTGCCCCGGCACCTGGAAAGCAAAAACGTGTTTCCCCAACGGGGCGTAGGCCTGGCCAATTCCAAAAAACTGGTCGACGATTTTAAAGTTATAACCGATGGCGGCGGCACCCACGTGCGGCTTCGGAAAATTATTCCGGCCGTGCACCCCAACTTATCGGAAGAAATTTTAGATAAATGGGCCCGCGATTTTGAAAATGAGACATCGGTTTCGCCTTACCTGGAAATAAAAAAACAGAATACCCAGCTGCTGGAATTACTGGAGCAGCTCCGGGTAAAAAACCTGGAAACGGAAACCCAGCTGCAGGAGATCCAACGGCTGAACCAGGAACTCTATTCCTCCAACGAAGAAATTATAACCTTACTCCAGGAAAACGAAGCCAACAATATTTTACTGGAGAAAAAGAACCGGGAACTGGATGCCTTTGCCCACATTGTTTCACACGATCTGCGGGCTCCGCTGCAGAATATTAAAGGCCTTATTATGGTAATGGAAACCTACCTCCAGAACCAGGATATTGAGGCGGCTCTGCCGGTTTTAAAAATGGTAGGTCAGCAGGCAGGCCGCATGGATAACCTGATCCTGGATATTCTTTCTTATTCATTGGCTGGTAAAAAAACCCTGGCTAAGAAAACGGTGAACGTGCAAAACCTGCTTTATGAAGTTATTTCGTTTCTGAATATTCCGGACGGCCTGAAGATCCATATTCCGGAGGAGCTGCCGGTGTTGCAAACCGAAGAAGTTTTTCTGCGCCAGATCTTCAGTAACCTGGTAAATAATGCCATTAAACACCACGATAAGCCCACCGGAATGGTGGAACTAAGCTTCCGGAAAAGGAAAGACCTGCTGGAATTTGCCGTTACCGACGACGGTCCCGGCATTCCCGCCGCCGATCAGGAGCGGATCTTCAACCAATTCGAAACCGCTAATAATGCTTCGCTTTCGGCCAGCACGGGTTTAGGGTTAACTATTATAAAAAAGATAACCAAAGAAAAAGGCGGCGATGTTTGGGTTGAGTCTTCGGGGCGGGGCTCCCGGTTCGTATTTACCTGGCCGGCCGCAGAATTGGTACCCGTAGAGAAAAAAAAGCCTTCTAAAGCGCATAAAAAATAAACCAAAAACCGGCTATTTTCTTGCCCTTTAGAAGGATTTCCTAATTATTATGCGCTTTAAAATAGGTCTTTAAAATATCCCGCACGTCGGCTTCGGTAAGGGCCTTGGGGAGGTGTTTTTTAACCTTATCGTATTGCTTCAGTTTCTCCAGGTCGTAAAAACTGGCCGAAGAGGTAAGCATAAGAATAATGATGTGGTCTAAGCGGTGGAGGCCTTCTTCGTGATACTTTTCCAGAAACCCGAACCCATCCATTACCGGCATTTTAATATCCAAAAAGATAAGGTCCGGGCAAACCAAACCAGCTTTCGGCTCATCGGCGCAGGATTCTTTCAGATATTCAAGGGCTTCCAGGCCGTTACGGACAGATTTTATTTCCCGGGCAATATTCATATTAGCCAGCAGCCGGGTATTCACAAAATTGGTGGTATCGTCGTCGTCTACCAGTAAAATAAGGTCCAGGGGTTTGGTGGGGGTGTGCGTGCTCATGGGATTGGTCTCCTTCCTTTAGGAACTTTATACTGTAAAGCAATAACCAAAACCCACGCAAAATGTTGCTCCCGGTTTTCTGACCTGCCTTCCGTACAAAGTTAACGGTTTAACATCAATTGAAAAATAAAACTTTGAAGGCAAATCTGGTTTAAAATTATTTAACCGGCCTTTTCGGTTTAGGGTATAAGACAAAATGTTTATTATTAGTTGCATAAACCGGTATAAAAATTCAAAACCGCTATATAGAAGTTTTATAAGTTTATGGTTAAAATGCACTTTTTTAGCGGCCGGCATATCTTTTTTACCGGTTTGGCAGTATTAAAATGGCAACCGAAAACGGTATTGTTTCCGGCCAAAAAACTCAATTAATCTAAAACGCATGGATACTTACAACCTGAAACCCGAAAACATGCGCGCCCCGGCGCACCTGTCTGAAGCCGAAATAAACAAAAGCCTGGCCGAACTGGACAACAAAATAAAAACCCTGAAAGCCAAACTCCAGGCCACCACCGCCGATTCGAACCATACCTTCCACGAACACATTTCTGCCCTGGAAGCCAAACGCGCCTTAATTGCCGAAAAACTAAATTCCCCGGAACAAAAAAGCCAAAGCGCCTGGGATGAGATCAAAAAGAAAATTGATAACCTGGGCGATGATCTAAAGGGTTTAATTGCCGGCGGGAAGATGTGATTTTTAGGAGTGAGGAGTGAGGAGTGAGGAGTCAGGAGTTAGGAGTTAGGAAAAAGAATAAAGGCTCTGTCAGCCTGAGCGTTATTGAAGGAATTTATTGCCGGACTGCAGGAAAGTCTGAGCCCAGGTTGGGACCAACTTCTCCGCCTGTGCCCTACCAATCTTCACCCCGGTCTGTGCCCCTCCCCTCGGTCTGTGCCCCTCCCCTCGGTCTGTGCCCTCACAGACCGAAGCAGCCGATTTTCAACAAGCAGGTACTTTGAACTGCAGCAGGTTGGTCTGTGCGCCACAGACCAAGGTTGAACAAAAACCCAAATATTCATTGCCGGTGTTTTCATCAGCTATTCATCAGCTCAGCTCTTCCGGACATCCATGTCCGGCAGTATCCTGGCGGGGACATCTGTGTCCCCGTTCCCATTTCTGCGGACATGGATGTCCGCCGCAGGAATAGTTACCGACACAGATGTCCGGAAGAGCATGAAAACAGCATAAAACACTCAACTCTTCCGGACATCTATGTCAGGAAGCACCCTGGCGGGGACATCTGTGTCCCCGTTCCCATACACGCGGACAAGGATGTCCGCCGCAGGAATAGTTACGGACACAGATGTCCGTAACAGCATAAACAGCATAAAGGATCGTAACAGCAAAATGAAAATAAAAAACCGCCCCGAAGTAATTCAGGGCGGTTTTTGATTATAATACGGTACCGTTTTGCGGTTAAAAACTAAGCCTGAACCGGCTCCCGGAAACCTACCCAGGTAAAGCGTTTGATCACGAATTCAGGATTGGTGAAAGAAGCGTTGCCGGCCGGGTTGCCGCCCGTTACGTGGAAATCGGAGAAGCCGGCGTTCTGGTTTACGTAAATGCCGCCGGTTAAATTGAAGCTTACCGGAGTTCCGGCCAAACTCATCTCATCCATTATCTTTTCCTTAATTTCCGGGTCGGTGGTGTAAGCGCCGCAGGAAATTGCGCCGTGCTCCATCGCCATTTCGGAGGCCAGCTTTATGCTTTCGTCGGTATTTTTGGTTTTGATCAGAAGCACGATCGGGCCGAATAGCTCTTTGCTGTACACTTCCTTATCTGCAGAATTCACTTCGTAAATAACCGGGCTGCAGGTACGGGCTTCCTGGAACATCGGGTTCTGGATCTGGCAGGAATCCAAAACACTTTTGCCTTTCATGGCGGCCATATCTTTTACGCGGTCCGATGTGGCAGTATTCTGAATGGCGCCCAACACGTGCGGCCCCGCTTTCGGATTATTAACCAGGGCGGTAACGGCTTCGGCTAATTTCTGGGCTACGGTTTCGTAAGGTACGTTTTCGCCGTTCACTTTCACGCCGGTTTCCGGCACGAAGAAGTTTTGCGGAGCCGTACACATCTGGCCGGAATACAGCGTTACGGAGAACGCTAAATTCTGCGCCACTTTATCCAAGTCATCTACCGAATCCAGGATAATGGAATTTACGCCGGCCTTTTCGGTGAAAACGGTTTTGCCCGGCAGGCTTTCCACGTAATTTCCAAAAGCGGTGCCGCCGGTATAATCGATCAGCTTTACTTTCGGGTTTTCGGCCAGTTCTTTGGTTATCAGTTTATCGTCGGCATCTACGGCCAGCTGGCAGATGTTCGGGTCTAAACCGTTTTCCTGCAAAACTTTCTGGAGTTCAGCAATTACAATGGCAATCGGGAGAACAGATTTTGGGTGCGGTTTTACAATTACCGGATTGCCGGTTACCAGGCTGGCGTACATGCCCGGCACGGTGTTCCAGGTTGGGAAAGTAGAGCAGCCAATTACCAGCGCAATTCCTTTGGGCACGGCTTTCCAGGATTTATTTAAGCGCAGGCTGTATTTGCCCATCGGCTTTTCCCATTCGGTGTGCATCGGGAAACGGGTTTGCTCTTCCAGGCCGGTTGCAATGGCCTCCAAAGCGCGGTCGGCGGCGTGCGGGCCCGAAGCCTGGAATGACATCATAAAGGCTTGGCCGGTGGTGTGCATGGTAGCGTAAGCAATATCGAAAAAGCGGGTTCTTAAACGCTCCAAAGATTCTACTAAAATCGCAGAACGGTCGGCCGGCGAAACTTTGCGCCACTGGTGGAAAGCCGTTTCAGCGTTATTGATCAGGGTTTCCGGGGAAAAGTACGGGTATTTCACGTTCAGTTTTTCCTGGGTGTACGGCGATTCCTCCTGCCCTACCCAGTTTTCCGGGTTTTGCTGCAGCAGATCTTCGAAATTCTTGTTTAAAAAGCCTTTGTATTTTTCGCGGCCTTCTTTGTCGGCATTCTCACCGTAAATTTCCGGCGACGGATTTTCCGGGTAAAGCGTGAAGAATTTCCGTTCGTGCAAAGCCTTAATGGCGGAATCTAAAGCCGGCTGGTGTTTTTCTTTCAGGTTGGTCATATGCAATTAAAAGAGTTTCGTTTGGCGATTATATAACGGTAAAATTATATCTTGCTGATACAACAGCTTTTGAAACCTAAAATTAAGGTTTAAGTATTAAACTTACCACCCGTTATTGAAATTTTACAAATCTTTCTTTCTAACAATTGTTTTAGCCTGACATCTCCATTTTTTATAATTCCTTATATGCGTACATTTTTACTTTTTTTCCTTTTCCTGATACCGTTTTTCAGCCAGTTGCACGCCCAGGAAGCCACCGTTAAACTGCAACCCGGCCGGATGGTCTTTAAATTGAAACCGGAATTCCGGACCGCCATCTATAACCAGCAGATCCGGAACGAAAAATTAAACCAGGCTTTAACCGAAATCGGCGCTTCGGCCCCGGTTCAGAAATATCCCAAAGCCATTTTGATGGAAAGCAATCCGGAAGCCGTGGACCTGACCCTGATCTACCAGGTTAAGATAAACGAAAAGGCTAATTTTGAGAAAGCCCGCAACCTAATGCTGCAAACCGGTTTAATGACTTACGTAGAGCAGCTTCGCAGTTATGAACCGCTTTACCAGACCAGCGATCCGCTAGCCGATTCGGTGCTGGTGGCTTCGGCGCAGACCCATTTAAAGCGGATTCGGGCTTACCGCGGCTGGGATTTTGAAAAAGGCGATTCCAGCGTGGTGATCGGGATCCTGGATACGGGCATCCGCTACACGCACAACGATCTGAAAGATAATATCAAAAAAAACTATGCTGATAAGCCAGATGGCATCGACAACGATGGTGATGGTTTTATCGATAATTTCCGGGGCTGGGATGTGGCCGATAACGATAACAATGCTACCGCCGATCTGGATGGGCACGGAATTGCCGTAACCGGCATTGCCTCCGCCACCACCGATAACGCCAAACTGGTAGCCGGCGTTGGTTTTAAATCCAGGTTCTTACCCATTAAGATCTACCCAAGCACGCCCAACGGTTTTTTTGCCGGTTTCGAAGGCATCGTGTATGCCGCCGACCATGGCTGCAGCGTGATCAACCTGTCGTGGGGCGGTTATGTCGCGCCTTCTGCTTATGAACTGGATGTGGTTACGTATGCTGCCATTAATCGCAATGCCGTGGTGGTTGCAGCAGCCGGAAATACCAACGCCAAGCTTAATTTTCACCCTTCCTCCTACCTGTATGTTTTGTCGGTAGGCTCCCTGAACGAACAGAATATTAAGAGCGCCAATTTTACCTATAGCCACCAGATTGACCTGGCCGCTCCCGGCGAAGGCGTAGTAACTACCTGGGCCTCTCACGACAGTTCCCTGATCAAGGGCGGCGGCTCTTCCCTGGCCTGCCCGATGGTGGCCGGCACAGCAGCATTGGTTAAACGGAAATTCCCGCAATACAATGCAGGGCAGATAGCGGAACAGATCCGGGTTACCGCAAACCCGGCTATTTATGCCTTACCCGGCAACGCCAACTTCCAGGACCTGCTGGGAAAAGGCATTCTGGACGTAGCAAAAGCTTTAGCTACTACCAATGCCAAATCGGTTAGGTTCATGAGGGTGCAGGTAGATAGGAACGATCTTATTTTTCCTACCGACACCATCAAACTAACTGTAGATTTTAAGAATTTTCTGGCACCTTTAACCAACCTTGGCGTTACCATAACGGCGGTTTCGCCATACATTACCGTGCTTCAGGGTAGTTATAATGCCGGGGCCATGGCCACGCTGGCTACCAAAACCAATTCGGTTCCGTTCAGCATAATTGTAGCGCCCAACACCCCGGTAAACGAACGCTTAAACCTGAAATTTAATTTTACCGACGGTACGTATTCCGATTTCCAGTATTATGAATTTTTCCTGAATGCCGATTTCGTAACCCTTAACATCAATAAGCTGGCCGTAACGGTTACCAGCACAGGCAATATCGGTTTTAAAGATCTGAATCCGGAATTGGGAAATGGGGTGCGCTTTCGCCGGAATAATTTACTTTCCGAAGGCGGTCTGATGGTTGGAAATTCCCCAACCGCCGTATCGGATAATATCCGGGTGGTAGCGCCTAAAACCGATACCGATTTCTTCTCCGTAAACCGGGTGCATTTTATAAATGCCCTGCCGCGCGCCGATATGGAAGCCGAAGGGATGATGCAGGATTCTTTTCCGCAAAGTGCCGGCACGCTGGGCATAAACATAAACTACCGGGCCTATGCCTGGCAAAATGCCCCCAACGATAAATTCGTGATCCTGGAATACCGCATCCGCAACTCCCAGCCAACAACCCTGACCAATTTATATGCCGGAATGTTTGCCGATTGGGATGTTCTGGCATCAGCTAAAAACCGGGCCGTTTGGGATCCAGCCAATAAAATGGGCTACGTTTACAACGTTAAATTAGACACCCTGTATGCCGGGATCAAATTGCTTACTTCCGGGGTACCTTCGTTTTATGCCTTAGATAATTTTAACCCGTTTTCCGGCGATATTAATATAACTGATGGCTTTACTACCGCCGAAAAATTTCAGGCACTATCCGGTGGCGTAGCCCGTAGTTCCGCTGGTTCGCAACAGGTTGGCAACGATGTTTCTTACGTGATCGGCGAAAAACTACCGGATCTGGCTTCAAACCAATCGGGTACGCTGGCCGTGGCCATTATTGGGGGCAACAGCCTGGCCGATATCCAGGCCAGCGCCCAGGCCGCCCAGGTGAAGTATAACCAGCGCGTTTTAGGCCGGAATGAGGTACTTACCAATAACGGCGTAAAGATCTTCCCGAACCCGGCATCCAACGTTTTACAGATCCAGCTTCCGGAAACTTTTAACCCCGCAGAAACCAGCATTGAGGTGTTAGATGCTTTAGGAAGAAAAGTAGCGGTAAGCGTTTCAGCAGCCAATTCGCTTTTAACTATAAATACTTCGGAAGTTGCCGCTGGTTTATACGTGGTAAAGATCAGCCATAAAGCCCTGGTTCAAACCGCTAAATTCCAGATTGTGAAGTAGGAATTTGAAAGTCAGGCTAATAAAAAAAAGGTAGCGCAGGGTTTAAACCCTGCGCTACCTTTTTTAATGGAGCTACCCTCAATAATGATAAAATTCTCTTTGGTCATCTCTATCGCAGGAAGAGATCTCATCGGAAAGCAGTTGTTTCTATTCTGGCTTTTCTACCTCGGGGAGGGGATCTCTCCTATCGTCGAGATGACGGTAAAGTATATTTTGTGCAATATAATATCGCTCTGCCTTTCCAAATCCGAAAGAGCAACAGTGCAGAAGAAGTAGCCAAAATTAATGATTTAACCAGTTCAATTCATTCAACTGCAAACAAAAAACCCTGACCGTAGCTGGTCAGGGTTTTTCTGTTCAAAATGATACCGTTTTTACTTAAACGGTGGCGCCGTTATTCTGTAACCGGATCAGGTTCAGAGCGGAGCCGGCCTTAAACCAGCCGATCTGGCCTTCGTTGTAAGTGTGGTTAACTTCGAAAGAATCGGTACAGCCATCACCGTGGTGTAACACAACTTTCAGCGGTTTGCCCGGCTGAAAATCGGTTAAGCCTACAATATCGATGGTATCGTCTTCCTGGATCTTATCGTAATCGGCTTTGTTGGCGAACGTTAAGGCCAGCATGCCTTGCTTTTTCAGGTTGGTTTCGTGGATACGGGCAAACGATTTTACCAATACCGCTTTCACGCCTAAGAAACGGGGCTCCATGGCCGCGTGCTCTCTGGATGAACCTTCGCCGTAGTTTTCGTCGCCAACTACCACTGAGCCTACGCCGGCTGCTTTGTAAGTACGGGCAACCTGCGGCACTTCAGCATACGGGTTACCGCTTACCATCTGGTTTTTCACGCTGTTGGCTTCGCCGTTAAAAGCATTTATAGCCCCGATCAGCATGTTATTAGAGATATTATCCAGGTGACCACGGTATTTCAACCACGGGCCGGCCATGGAAATATGGTCGGTGGTGCATTTTCCCTGGGCTTTAATTAAAAGCTTCAGACCTGTCATATCCAGGCCGTTCCACGGCTGGAAACCTTCCAGAAGTTGTAAACGGTCGGAGTTCGGATCTACAATTACGCTCACCTGGCTGCCGTCGGCGGCCGGGGCAACATAACCGGCATCTTCTACCGCGAAACCTTTGATCGGCATTTCTACGCCCATTGGCTCATCCAGCATTACGGCTTCGCCATTTTTGTTGGTTAACGTATCGGTTAGCGGGTTAAAAGTCAGATCGCCGGCAATAGCAAAAGCAGTTACCAGTTCCGGGGAAGCCACAAACGCGTGGGTGTTCGGGTTACCGTCGTTACGCTTGGCAAAGTTCCGGTTGAAAGAAGTAATGATGGAGTTTCTGCGTTTCGGATCGTCGGTGTGGCGGGCCCATTGGCCGATGCACGGTCCGCAGGCGTTGGCCAGAACTACCCCACCCATTTCGGCAAACGTATCTAATAAACCATCGCGTTCGGTGGTGTAACGCACCAGTTCCGAACCCGGGGTAATGGTAAATTCAGCGTTTACGGTTAAGCCTTTATCGGTAGCTTGTTTGGCTATGGAAGCGGCGCGGGTCATGTCTTCGTAAGAAGAGTTGGTGCAGGATCCTATCAGACCTACTTCCAGTTTGGCCGGCCATTCGTGCGCCCTAACCGCATTCGCGAATTCGGAGATCGGCCAGGCGGCATCCGGGGTGAACGGACCGTTTACATGGGGCTCCAAAGTAGAAAGATCAATTTCGATCAATTGGTCGTAGTATAATTCCGGCTGGGCGTAAACCTCATTGTCGGCGCGTAAATGCTGGGCAACCTGGTCGGCTAATTCCGCAATGTCGGCGCGTTCGGTACCAGCCAGGTATTCTTTCATTTTCTGGTCGTAGGCAAACAACGAAGTAGTGGCGCCAATTTCGGCACCCATATTACAGATAGTTGCTTTACCGGTACAGCTCAGGTTGTTGGCGCCTTCGCCGAAATATTCTACAATGGCTCCGGTTCCGCCTTTTACGGTCAGGATGCCAGCCACTTTTAAAATAACGTCTTTGGCAGCGGTCCAGCCGTTCAGTTTACCGGTAAGCTTAACGCCAATCACTTTCGGGAATTTAAGCTCCCAGGCCATACCGGCCATTACGTCAACAGCATCGGCACCACCTACACCAATCGCGATCATTCCCAGACCGCCGGCATTTGGCGTATGCGAATCGGTCCCGATCATCATGCCGCCCGGGAAAGCATAGTTCTCTAAAACTACCTGGTGGATGATACCGGCGCCCGGTTTCCAGAAACCAATTCCGTATTTATTCGAAACGGAAGCCAGGAAATCGTAAACTTCTTTATTTTCAGCATTTGCTTCGGCTAAGTCATTTTCCGCACCAATACGGGCCTGAATTAAATGGTCGCAGTGTACGGTAGAAGGAACGGCAGCCGTTGGTTTTCCGGCCTGCATGAACTGCAGCAGGGCCATCTGAGCCGTAGCATCCTGCATGGCAACGCGGTCCGGAGCAAAATCTACATACGTTTTACCGCGCTCATAAGCCGTGGTAGCTTTTCCATCGAAAAGGTGGGTATATAAAATTTTCTCGGTCATGGTCAGGGGCCGCCCTACAGCTGCCCGGGCAGCCGTGATCTTGTCGTTCATGCCGGCATACACTGCCTTAATCATGTCTAAATCAAATGCCATCGTTATATGCTCGTGTTTATAGGTAAAAAATTATATCTTCTGATTGGTGCAAATGTAAGGAATATGTGCTTTTATTAGCAACATTTATTCAGTATTCCCTATTTTTAAAGCCCTTTCTTATCAGAATTCAGGCTTAAAGATTAGAACAGTACGGAATTGCGGCTTAAAAGTGCATTTCTATAACGCGGTTCTTAAAATTTAGTACTTTTACCCACCAGAAAACCGGCCCGTTTTGAGCGCTACTCCTTTAAAACAATCTTTGAAAAGCAATGTTTATTTTCCGGCCCTTACCGGGGTGCGGGCATTGGCGGCTTACCTGGTTTTTCTGCAGCACTTCCGGCCCGATGAAATTTTACCGCTCCATTTTGTAAAAACCTGGATGAATACCGGCCATACCGGCGTAACCATGTTCTTTGTTTTAAGCGGGTTCCTGATCTCCTACCGCTACGCCGATGCTTTCCGGGAGGGCCGCGTGAATTTCGGGCAGTATTTCGGAAAACGCTTTTCCCGGATCATGCCGCTTTATTTGCTGCTCACCATAATTGTGCTGCTCTGGAGCCGTGATTTTAGTTTGCGCCACTGGTTTTTGAATCTCACGTTGCTCAAAGGTTTTTTCGAACTGGAACGCAGTACCGGTATTTTTCAGGCCTGGTCGTTAACCGTAGAAGAAACCTTTTATTTCCTGGCGCCGCTGGTTTTTATTTTTCTTCGGCGGTCTGCAGTTTTAACCTTAGCCGGTTTGTTAGGTTTTGGAGCAATAGTGGTGCTGATAGCCCAGGCCCTGGGCTCCAAGTCGTTTATGTTTAGTATAGAATTCATGCTGATCTATACTTTTTTCGGAAGATGTTTTGAGTTCTATTGCGGTTACTGGCTGGCCAATTATATTAAAAAACGCTTTTCCAAAACTGAACCAACTCTCCAACCTTCCTGGCCCAAATTCACATTAATGGGTGCGCTTTTGCTGGCTGCTATTTACCTGGCAATAAATGTATCTGGTAAATTTACCCTGGTGTTGTTTACCATTCCGGTGGAAGTGTGGCTGAACAACTTTATTTTGCCGCTTCCCATTACCTTATTTTACTTCGGGTTGATAACCGAAGGAAGCTGGGTAGCCAGGCTTTTTGCCACGAAAACTGTTCAATTGTTCGGTAAAAGCTCTTATGCCTTTTACCTGGTGCACGCCGGCCTGTTCTACGAATTCATGTACTTTCACCTGAGTACCGATAAGGGCATAATTTTCCTGGCAATGAATGCGCTGGCTATTGGTCTGTATAAGGTGGTGGAAGAACCGGCTAACCGATTCATAAATAACCGGCTGAATCAGCGAATACCCAGGTGAACGAAATTTACCGGAAGCTTTTCAGGCAGGACTTGAATTTAAAGGTTTATTAATCTGAATTTGTCTGAACTAGGATTTATAGGATTAAAGGATTTAAGGATTTTCTAATTAGATTTTTACCTTCGAACGCGGAGCGGAGTGCGATCAACAAAACTTTATGAAAAACAAGCTAAATTTGCGCTTACGGCAGCAAATTTAGCCGTTTGCCTGACCACTGCCATTTACTATCTATGCAATGCACTTTTACCTATGAAAAGCAGGAAGTATCACAGTGCGTTTTTTGTCAAACGCACTGTTTGAGCGGTCAGCGAGTTTGCGTTTGACTTGACTTTTTTGGTTCTTTTTGTGTCAAGACAAAAAGAACAAGGAAATCAGCTTTGAAAATGCTTCAGTAATTATTTAATAGTAGAATAGTGGCTATGAAAAATGGTAGCCTTTGTAGCTTAAAAACTGCAGTCCGCCAACAAGTTCCTTCGCTAACGCTCAGGATGACGCAATATTTTGTTAACGTTAATATATAAAACTCAACTTCAACTTGATCCGATCTCTACTGAAGTCGAGATGACGAAAACGGTAATGGTTTTTGATAATAAACTGAAGTCTTTAAGATTTTCTGCTGACACCTTGGCTGACGCAATAAAACAGAAGGAAAGCCTTTAACCTGTATTGTAGAAAGGAAAGATCCGGAATTCAGATAGAACAACCGTTACTTTTCCCGCTCAATGGTATAAGCCAGCAATTGCTCCAAAGAAGTCCGCGACGGCGACGGTTCAAACGTATTTAAGATAGCCAGGGCTTCCTGGTAAAATTCATTCATCCGGGTGATGGCATAATCCAGGCCGCCGCTTTTCTTAACAAATTCAATTACCTGCGCTACCCGGTCATTTTTACCTTCGTTGTTCTTTACCAGGTAGATCATTTTGCGTTTGGTCAGCCAGTCGGTATGTTGCAGGGCGTAGATCAACGGCAGGGTCATTTTCTTTTCCTTGATATCGATGCCTACCGGTTTGCCGATCTCTGCAGTGCCGTAATCGAAAAGGTCGTCTTTTATCTGGAACGCAATGCCTACTTTTTCGCCGAACAACCGGGCCTTTTCAATTATTTCGGGCGTGGAATTTACCGATGCTGCTCCTACTGCGCAACAGGAAGCAATTAAAGAGGCCGTTTTTTGCCGGATAATATCGAAATAAACGTCTTCAGAAATATCGAGCCGGCGGGCCTTTTCGATCTGCAGCAATTCTCCTTCGCTCATTTCCTTCACGGCATTGCTTACGATCTTCAGCAGATCGAAATCGTTATTATCTAAGGAAAGCAAAAGACCTTTGGAAAGCAGATAATCGCCTACCAGCACCGCAATTTTGTTTTTCCAGAGGGCATTGACCGAAAAGAAACCCCGGCGGTAATTGGAGTCGTCTACCACATCATCGTGAACCAGGGTAGCCGTATGCAGCAATTCAATTAAAGCGGCGCCGCGGTAAGTAGCTTCGGAAAGCGGATTGGGATTACAGACTTTGGCGGTAAAGAAAACGAACATGGGCCGCATCTGCTTGCCTTTGCGTTTTACAATATAGCTCATGATCTTATCGAGCAGTAACACACGCGATTGCATAGACGCCCGGAATTTCTTTTCGAACAATTCCATTTCGGCGGCTATCGGGGCTTGAATCTGGGCTAAGCTGATCTTCATTCTCTTGGGCGATACAATAATACTACCCTTCGCTATGCTTTCCAAGTTTCGTATTTGTAAAACCCGGATTATTTCTCTTATTTACCGCTTTCCAAGCTTTCCCTAATGGCCGAAATAGTTAAGATTCCGTTTATTTTAAACCCACCCCATGGCCGCCCCTGCAGCGCAGATGCCACTTTTGCAGCCGATAACAGCCCTAAACCGGTCGTAATTTTTGTACATGGTTTTAAAGGCTTTAAAGATTGGGGCTACTGGAACCTGCTGGCCGATTATTTTGCGGAAAATGGTTTTGCTTTCCTGAAACTGAATTTATCGCACAACGGCACCACCCCGGAAAACGATTCCGACCTGCACGACATGGAAGCTTTCGGGAATAATAATTTTTCCAAAGAGCTCACCGACCTGGCAACCTTACTGGAATTTCTCCATTCCGAAAATTGCCCTATTAAAAGCGATCTGGATCTGGATAAGATAAGCATTATCGGCCATAGCCGGGGCGGCGGGCTGGTTTTGCTTTTTGCTGCTACGGAGCCGCGCATAAAAGCCGTGGCAACCTGGGCAAGCGTAAGTAATTTAAACCCGGGTTACGGCCCCGAAGTGCTGGAAAAGTGGAAAAACGAAGGGGTACTCTATAACCTGAATACCCGTACTAAATTGCAAATGCCGTTATATTATCAGCTCTACGAAGACTTTGCCGCCAATGCTGACAGTTTCGACGTAGCCCGCGCCACGGCCGCTTTAAAACAGCCGCTGCTGATCGTACACGGCGATGCCGACCCAATAGTACCCCTAAGCAAAGCGCATGAACTAAAGCAAAGCAAACCCGAAGCGGCCATTTTTATTTTAGCGGGCGCCGATCATTCCTTTGGTGGTTCGCACCCTTACCAGCAAACCGAAATGCCAGATTACGCCTTACAGGCAGCTCAAAAAACGGCTGCTTTTTTCCGGGGAAACTCCTGATATGGCCCGTATCTTTTTACTAACCGGCAGCAACCTGGGCAACCGATTAACCTTTCTAAAAACTGCCCAAATTGAATTGCAAAAGCGCGTCGGAAAACTCATTCAGGCTTCGGCTATTTACGAAACTGCGGCCTGGGGTGTAACAAACCAGGCCGATTTTTTGAACCAGGTGCTTGAACTGGAAACAAACTTACTACCAGAGGAAATCCTGAAAATAAACCAGGAAATTGAAAAAGAAGCCGGTAGAAACCGCAAAGAAAAATGGGGCGCCCGCGAACTGGACATTGATATTCTTTTTTACGGAGATCTGGTTCTGAATACTTCTGAATTAACCATTCCCCATCCGCAATTACAGAACCGCCGGTTTACATTGCTACCCTTAGCCGAAATCGCGCCCGGGTTAGTTCATCCGGCCCTAAAAAAAACGGTAGCGGAATTGCTAAAAAGCTGCCCGGATGAATTGGAAGCGAAGGTTTATAATGAGGAAAAAAATTTAAAAGCAGGTCATCCTGAGCGGTAGCGAAGGAACTTGTCGGCGGGTTGCAGAAAATTTAGCTATTAAAGAAAGGAAAGCGTTACATGTGGGAGGAAAAAATACCTCAAAAATACGCTTTCTACTGCCCGCCAAAAAGATCCTTCGCTATCGCTCAGGATGACAAAAAGTAAAATACAAAGTAAAAGTGCCTGCCGTTAAACTGAATCTCAGCTTAGCGGCAGGCACTTTTTCAGGGTAAAAGTATAGCGTTTTAAGAGGCCGAAGGCGCGGCAACCGTAGCCGAAGCCACTTCCGAATCTTTGCTGATCTTTTTAACCAAACCTTGTAAAACTTTACCAGGGCCGCATTCTATAAATAAAGTTGCGCCATCGGCTACCATTTGCTGCACGCTCTGGGTCCAGAGAACCGGGGCGGTTAACTGCTTTACCAGATTTTGCTGAATGGTTTCCGGATCGATGTGCGGTTTGCCGTCTACGTTCTGGAAAACCGGGCAAATGCCCACGTTAAAATTGGTGTCGTAAATGGCCGTGGAAAGTTCATCTTCGGCGCTTTTCATTAACGGCGAATGGAACGCTCCGCCAACCGGTAATACCAGGGCCCTTTTCGCTCCGGCCGCTTTCATTTGTTCGCAGGCCATTTCTATACCTTTTACACTACCGGAAATCACCAGCTGTCCCGGACAATTAAAGTTAGCGGCTACCACAACTTCGTCTTCAATCCCGGCGCAGATATCTACTACTTTCTGATCGTCTAAGCCTAAGATGGCCGCCATGGTGGAAGGCTCTTTCTCACAGGCTTGTTGCATGGCCAAGGCCCGCTTCGAAACAAGTTTCAAAGCATCTTCGAACGCCACCACTTTATTGGCAACCAGCGCCGAAAATTCGCCTAAGGAATGACCAGCTACCATATCGGGTTTAAATTCCGGTAGCACCGCAGCCTGAATAACCGAATGCAAAAAAATAGCCGGTTGGGTTACTTTGGTTTGCTTTAGTTCTTCGTCGGTACCGTTAAACATCAGGTCCGTGATCCGGAAACCCAGAATATCGTTGGCTTTTTCGAACATTTCTTTGGCAAGCGGAAACTGGTCGTAGAGGTCTTTGCCCATGCCCACAAACTGCGAACCCTGGCCCGGAAAAATATATGCGTTCATAACAGATTTATTTGCGGTTTCAGAAATTAATTAGCGGCCGAATTTACAGTTTAAAATTTAAAATCCAGTTTTAGGGCCATAATTCCGGCTAAATTCAGATCGGAAAAGCTGGATTCAACCGGAAATTCAAAAGAAAAACCAAATACCGCAATTCCCGGTTTGGATTGAGGTTTTCCATCACGATTTTTTTCCTGTTACTTACTTTTTATTACTTTCTTATCTACCAGAAGGCCTTCAGGGTCATACACCAGGCTATGAGTATTTTCGCTATACTTGGCAATTAAATTATACCGCATTCCTCCGGGTGTATCCAGGATGGCATAATCGTGAAACGTCCAGTCTTTGTATTCGCCGGTGGTCATTGCCTGGAAAACGGCGGCCGGAAATTCTTCTATTTTAACTAAAGTTTTGGTACTGACCCAGGCGCCGCTTTCGGAAAAATAGGCCTCCATTTTTTTGTCATTCATCCGGAACTCTGCTTCGTAAGCATTGCTCCCGGGTATGTAATCCCAGTCTGCAACTTTCGTTCCCGGGTATTTTGCTGCAAAGGCACTTTTAACACTGGACGGCACTTTTTTTGCGTCCTGCGAAAAGGCAAATTGCCAGCCCATAATGGCAATAAAAAAGGTAAGAAAAACCGTCTTTTTCATAGTGGTAAGGTAAAGGTTAATGGTTAAAATTAATTGCTTTGAGGTAATTTAAAGGGATTGCTTTAAAGCTTATCTTATGTATACAGATTAATAATTAATATGTTTAAAATACCAAATTTTACTTTCAGTTTTTAGGCTGGTTATCATACCGTTTTCCGGATTGGAGATTTTATTTAAGGCGTGGAATTAAAAAGGGAGGCGAAACCTGCTTTGGTTCTGCCTCCCTTTTTAATTTTGTTCCAATTTTTAATTCTCAACCCTCCGGTACAAAAAGATTATTTCCTTCTGACAATAACTATCCCCTGGAGGGGGTTATAGGGATTTTTAAATTATTTGATAATTTATTTGTTGGCGTAATCACCCCTCCCATCATGGTGAGAGTCTGGTAGAATAAAACCACCCCGACGGGTACCGGCCTTAAAGTCTTTACCTTTTCCGGTTTTTACCTTGTAACTTCCACCCAGCCTTTAAAGATTTTCCGGGTATTGCCCTGATCTTTACCGGCAAATTCAATATCGGCCAGGTAATAATAGATTCCGCCGGGAAGCTGGTTGCCGTTGTCGCTTACCCCTGGCCAATCTATAGCCGGACCGGTGGTTTTTCCGTAGACTTTTACTCCCCAGCGATTGTAAACCGAAAAATTAACCCTCCGGATAAAAGCTGGCTGCCGGGGCCGGAAAGTATCGTTGAGCCCATCGTTATTCGGTGTAATAATGTTTGGCAGGTCCACGAAAAAGCAAACTTCCTGGCAAACAACATTGCTGAATTTGCTTTCATTGCCCGAAGAATCTACTGCCGTAACGGCGTAGCAACCGGTGGGCGCCGGCAAATTTTTATGAATAAAAACTGTATTTCCGGTGGTAGCAATCTTTTCAAAATCTGAGCTTTCCGGAAGCCGGACATACAGGTTAAATTCCCGGATATCGTTTTGGCAATTTCCATTTATAACCGGCTTCCAGCGCAGTTTATTCTCAAAAGGAGGTAATAATGGGGTCCTTTCAACTGAATCGCAATTCAGCGGCGAAACCGAAAGCGCTGGCGGACAGGGCGGAATTTTATCGCGGAGGGTTACGCAAAATACCTGCGAATTATTCCGGACCAAAGGCGGCAGCCCAGGATTTGTGAACGTACCAATTGTCTGGATATAATAGCAGTAGGTTTTATCAATTTTAAGAGGCTGGTTATTAAAAGTCCCCCTGTCGGTATATTGCCCGCCATTTGGCCCGGCTGCTATACTATCTATGGCAGTAAACACTCCGTTTATTTCCCGGTAAATAACATGCTTGCGTTTGCTGTTTTCCCAAGGCACATTGTAGGTCCAGAAAAGGTCGATTCCGGTGTTATTAGATTCGGCCGTTAAACGCACGCTGGAAGCCATGGCGGGGGTTTCCAATAACTGAAGTTTCCCAGGGGCAGTGGTAAAATAAAATTCGGTTTTATAGATGTAGGTGTTGTCCCGGGTATTAAGGTTCTGGTCGGTAAAGCTGGTTATGCCGGGGTCTGTGGTAGTAAATATGTGTTGAAATTGTTGGTTAACTGATTGGCCGGAAGCCCGGTAAAGGCGAAATTCAAAAGGCGCCTGTAACGCGCTTATTCCTTCTAATGGTTGGGTCCAGCGCGTTAAAATCTGCCCGGAAGCGGGGCTGGTGCTTTCCACAGACACGTTGGTCATTACGGCCGTTCTATAGATTGAAATATCATCTAAGGCAAAATCGTTATAACTTTCCTCATCGGTTCTGGCCCTGATCTCAAACGTTGCGGCCCCGGAAACAAGCGTAGAGATTCTGCCTGCAATTAGTTTCCATTCATAGATCCCATTCATGCCTTCATATAAAACATGGGTGCCGGGGTCGCCGGCCAGGTTCTGACTTACCGGCATTAACCGGATAAGTTTATCGGGCTGGCCGGATTGCGTAACCCATAGCTGAAGATTGGGCTGGTAACGGGTTAGGCTGTTAGGGCTTCCCATTACGTTAATAGCATAGGTTTCAAACTGGTATTCCCGGCTTTCCTGAACCTGAACCGGCGGACTTCTCCAGACCGGGGTAAAATCCCCTTTTTTGACGGTTGTGGGGCTTGTCTGCAATGAGCCAACCACCACATCTACCAAAAGCATCCGCCCCGATTGGGCTTTACCCGGAAGGATTTGCGTATGATCCGTCTTATTGATCCAGTTCACTCCCGGACAAGCCGGTTTCCCTACGAATAAAAATGGGTTTAAGGTTAATATCAAACTACCAGGCCCGCCTAAACACCCGTTGGCCAATGGAGTAGTCCGGTATTGGTGGAACGGAACAGGTACCAGATTCGGGTGCAAAGTATTTCCATCAAAATCTTCATTGAAAAGCAGCCCCCGGGCAGGCTGCGAAAAGGCCGCATTCGAATTCAGTAATACCAGGCAAAAGAAAAATAGAATGGTGCCCTTTCTGAAGATATATTCCATTAACGCTTTAAATTAAGATAGATCCTTTAAACCTATTCTCCGGAAGCCAAATTAATATAAATTGCTTTTATAGCATTTCGTCCAACACCTTCTATTCAAAGGCAATTCCTTCAAAAGCCGCAATTCGTTAGCCTCCTTTCAGCAAAGAAGTCAGGTATTGCTACCTGACTTCTACTATTTTTTCTGCTGACAAATGAATTTTACCTTACAATTTCCACCCAGCCCTTAAATACTTTCCGGGTGTTGCCCTGGCCGTTACCGGCAAATTCGATGTCGGCCAGGTAATAATAGACCCCATCGGAAAGGCGGTTGCCACTATCGGTAACGCCGGCCCAGTCAATATTTGGCCCGGTGGTATTGCTGTAAACTTTAGTGCCCCACCGGTTATAAACCGTAAAGTTAACGCTCCGGATAAAGGCCGATTGGCGGGGCCGGAAGGTGTCGTTCCGGCCATCGTTGTTTGGCGTAATAATGTTTGGCAACTCCAGGAAAAAGCAAATATCTTGGCAAACAATATTGCTGAATTTGCTTTCATTGCCCGAAGAATCTATCGCGGTTACTGCATAACAGGCTGCCGGAAAATTCAACCCCTGGTGCAAATATGAAAGCGACGGAGTGTTGGAAATAAGCTGGAACTCGCCGCCGTCGGGCTGCCGGAAATAAACATTGTAACTGGCAATATCCGTATCGCATTCATTTCTAAAGGCCGGGTTCCATTTTAGCTTATTCTGGAAAGGCGGCCGGAAAGGCGTACGCTGCAGGGAATCGCAATTTATAAGGGCCAGGGTTAAAACCGGCGGGCACGGCGGCTCATTATCGCGCATGATTTGGCACTTGATCTGCGAATTATTACGTACTACCGGCGGCAGCTTGGTATTGGTATACGTTCCTACGGTTTCTATATAATAACAATACTCTTTCCCTATTACCAGCGGTTGGTTATCAAAAGTACCCCGGTCTATATAAGCCCCCTGGTTCTGACCAGCCTGCACACTGTCTATTAGCGTAAATACATTATTTATTTCCCTGTAGATCAAATGCTTGCGCTCTCCATTATTCCAGGGCGTTTCGTAGCTCCACGACAAACTCATTTCAACGCCGTCAGATTCAGCTTCTAACCTTACGCTGGAAGCCTCAGAGCCTTCATCCAGGATCCGAAGGCCCGTTGGCGAACCGTAATAAAATTCAACTTTATAGGTATAGGTGCTATCCTGGGTATTCAGGTTCTGGTCGGTAAAGGTGGTATCAGCCGGGTTACTGGCCGTGTGAATTTGCTGGAAGTTCCGGTTGTCGCCTTTTCCAAATGCCCGGAATAACCGGTATTGGTGCGGTCCCGGATAATTGGCCAGGCCGCCTACCGGCCGGGTCCACCTCACAAATATTTTTCCGGCAGTTTTGCTGGTCTCAGTTACCGAAACGTTTGTCAGCACCGAAGCCAGCAAAGGAACTTCGGCACAAACTTCCAGCGAAGCCAGACTTTCGCCTCTTTTCGGCGCCGGGAACGAAGCATAGATCAGGTAACAATAATTAGCACCGGATTTCAGACCCTGGCCATTGTTGGTATCAGTAAACGTACTTATGCCGGCTGCAACTTCGCCAATTTTAACGTAGCCGGTACTGGACGGAACGCCGGTCTGGCAATTAGTCGGATTAAAATTAGCCCGGTTCACGCGCCGGTAAATATGGATCTTTTCGGCATTGCCGCACCCATTTGCCAGGTAAGGATTCCAGGTGAGCAGCATTTGTTTACCGGGTTGCAGGGTTGCGGTTAAACCGGTTGGCTTTGGCCCAACCACCCTCACATTCCAGGCTTTCAGATCTACCAAATCCGGATCGTTGTTTACCGGGTTATCGTTTACTTTAAAAATTACCTGGTAAGGCTGGTCGCTGATATCGGTACATTGCGGCGTCCATTGGAACAGGCCACCGGTACCGCTGGTCTGGGAAAACTGGGCCGGCGGAAGAATTCCGGAATACGCATTGAAAACCAACGGATCTGGTGGGGTATTCGGATCGGTGGCGGTTACAAACCCACGCAGCAGGGTATTGGCAATTACGCAGGTATCTGGCGGCACCACCAGCGCCGGCCGGATGTTGTTGGTACATTCTACCCGGATCTGCATGTCGCGGGTTACTTCTCCCAACTTGATTGCCCGGCGGTTCGGGACCAGGCGCCATTCTTCTACCACAAACGCTACATTGTACTCCCCGCATCTGGATGGTACATTCCACCGGATCTCCCCGGTCTTCTGGTTCAGATCGAAACGCGCCGGAGCGCCCTGAACCGCTCCGGTAACCGGATCGTTAATGGCCGTGGAACTAAAAGGTGGATTGTTAGGCAGATTATAACCGGTAACCGGCGCCTGAATAATATTGGTAGGGTTCCCGGAGGTATTCCGTAATGGCGTAACCAGGCGGTAAGCCAGGCTATCCTGGTCAAGATCAAAGGCCCCGGGAAAATGGATAAAGATCTGCCCGGAGGCTGCCACATCTAAGGGTGGTACCGAAAATTGGGGAGAGCGGTTAATCCCGATCTGCGGATTAATGGTAAAAGTGGTCTGGATCAGGAAACTATTGCCGTTGGGGTTGCTTATATTCTGAATGCTGGAATTTCGGTTCAACTCATTGTAAACTACATTATAAATACCGGCGGCCGGATACGTATGAGAAGCATAAAATACCCGGCGGGTAATGTCGCCCGGAAGATTTTCGTTCGATGCCTTGGATACGGTCTGGTTTGTACCATCACCGAAGAAAAAAGTAGCATCTGGGTCAGGGATCCCGGCACTGGTTACCACGTAGGTTACCAGTTTAAAATGAAACCTTAAAGGGTTGGGATTAGCTACGGTATCGCTTTTAACAGTAATTTCTCCGGCCCGGATATGCGTTGCGTTTGCTTTCGGAGAATATCCTAAAAATAAGGTAAATACCAGAAAAGCCAATATATAAGTATACCAAACGGTATGAATTTTCCTCATAAAACTCCTAATATATAGCAATTAACAAATGTTTTAGGATATATTAATAACAGCAACTTTAAAAGATTGTTAAAGAACTAATAATAAACCCTTAAAAAAGACTTTTCCTGTCTTACTATTTCCTGCCCATTTGCTATTTAGATTTATTCAAAATACGGATATTTCGTTGCTTTCTACCACATGGGCACTTACCTTTGGCAATTAAACAATCTATACGCTGTTTATTTAAAACTAATTATTAACAAATGAGTTGGTTTACTAAAACGTTCTCCAGTACCATTGGCCGGAAACTTGTAATGTCCATTACCGGCCTTTTTCTTTGCTCTTTCCTGGTCATTCACCTAATCGGGAACTTACAGCTTTTTAAAGACGATGGCGGCGCCGCTTTCAACATTTACTCCAAGTTCATGGGCCACAACCCGATTATCCGGACCATGGAATTTGTGCTTTTAGCCGGCTTCCTGTTCCACATCTGGGATGCCATTGCTCTTACCCGCCGCAACAAATCGGCCCGCAGCCAGGGTTACGCCGTTAACCGTTCCGAACAGAACAGCAACTGGTCTTCGCGTAATATGGGTTTACTCGGAACCGTAATTTTGGTTTTCCTTATCATTCACTTATATAACTTCTTCTGGCCGGCCCGTTTCGGCGGACTCGAACATGATCCCGATAGAAGGCACTGAATACGTACGATAATTTATATCTGTGGTAGTACAATCTTTCCAGATCTGGTGGTACGTATTGCTTTATGTAGTAGCCAGATCGCCTTGGCTTTCCACCTGATCCACGGTTTCAGAGTGCTTTCCAGACCCTGGGCTTGAACCACAAGAAATACACTCCGGCTATTAAAACGTTCGGAATTGCTTTTTCAGTATTAGTGTGCCTGGGTTTCGCATGCTATGCCGCTTTATTTCTTTTTTCAGATAATTCATTTTCGCTCCATGATATGATATTAGATTCCAAGATCCCGGAAGGCCACTTAGCCGAAAAATGGGAAAAGCATAAATTTAACGTAAAGCTGGTAAACCCGGCCAACAAACGAAAATACGATGTAATTGTGGTTGGTACCGGTTTAGCCGGCGCTTCTGCCGCTGCCACTTTAGCCGAACTGGGCTACAACGTAAAAGCATTCTGCTACCAGGATAGCCCGCGCCGCGCCCACTCCATTGCGGCACAGGGTGGTATTAATGCCGCTAAAAACTACCAGAACGACGGCGACTCCGTTTTCCGTTTATTCTACGATACTATTAAAGGCGGTGACTACCGCGCCCGCGAAGCCAACGTTTACCGTTTAGCGCAGGTTATCGTGTAGATATTATTGACCAGTGCGTGGCGCAAGGTGTACCTTTTGCCCGCGAATACGGCGGACTTATTAGCCAACCGTTCTTTTGGTGGTGCCCAGGTAAGCCGCACGTTCTACGCCCGCGGCCAGACCGGACAGCAGTTGCTTTTAGGTGCATATTCCGCGCTTAACCGCCAGATCGCTTACGGTAAAGTTAAAATGTACCCGCGCACCGAAATGCTGGACCTGGTAATGGTAGACGGCAAAGCCCGCGGCATTGTAACCCGCAACATGGTAACTGGTGCCATCGAATCCCATAGCGCACATGCCGTAATTCTGGCAACCGGCGGTTACGGCAACGTATTCTTCCTGAGCACCAATGCCATGGGTTGCAACGCCACTGCTATCTGGAGGGCCCACAAAAAAGGCGCTTTCTTCGGCAACCCTTGCTTTACCCAGATCCACCCTACCTGTATTCCGGTTTCCGGCGATTACCAATCTAAGCTTACGCTGATGTCGGAATCGTTGCGAAACGACGGTCGCGTTTGGGTACCTGAAACGAAAGAAACGGCCGAAAAACTTCGCCGCAATGAGATCAGAGTTTCTGATATTGCGGAAGCGGATCGCGATTACTTCCTGGAAAGAAAATACCCTGCTTTCGGAAACTTGGTACCACGCGACGTGGCTTCCCGGAACGCGAAACTGGCCTGCGACGAAGGTCGCGGCGTAGGAACCACCGGCTTAGCCGTTTACCTTGATTTTGCCGATGCCATCAAGCGCGACGGTCAGGATAAAGTAGCTGCGAAATACGGTAACCTGTTTGAGATGTACGCCAAAATTACCGGCGAAAATCCTTACGAAACCCCGATGCGCATTTACCCGGCGGTGCACTATACCATGGGCGGACTTTGGGTTGATTATAACTTAATGACCACCATTCCGGGCCTTTACGCTACCGGCGAATGTAACTTCTCCGACCACGGCGCAAACCGCTTAGGTGCTTCGGCCCTGATGCAGGGTTTGGCGGATGGTTATTTCGTAATTCCTTACACCATTGGCGATTACCTGGCGCAAATGCCGGCCACCCGCGTAGAAACAAGCCACCCGGCCTTTGCCGAAGCGGAGAAAAATGTTCGCGATACCATTCGGCGTTTGCTTTCTATTAACGGTACCAAAACGGTAGACGAATACCACAAAGAGCTTGGCTTGTTAATGTGGGATTACTGCGGCATGGCCCGTAACGCCGAAGGTCTGAAATTTGCCAAAGGAAAGATCCGGGAACTGCGCGAAGACTTCTGGAAAAACGTGAAGGTATTAGGCGTGAACGAAGAATTCAACCAGACCTTAGAGAAAGCCGGCCGCGTAGCTGACTTCCTGGAACTGGGCGAATTGATGGTAGACGATGCCTTGAACCGCAACGAATCCTGTGGTGGTCACTTCCGCGAAGAATACCAGACCCCGGAAAACGAAGCCATGCGCGACGATGCCAACTACACTTACGTAGCGGCCTGGGAATATGCAGGACCTGGTCAACCGAGTCAAACCTGCACAAGGAAGAACTGAAGTTCGAAAACGTGAAGCTGACGCAGCGGAGCTACAAGTAATACCTAATTAAAAATTAGAAATTAAAAATCTTAAAATGAATTAGAAATTAAAAATTAGAAATTAGAAATGGTAGGCAAACCGAATGAAAAAGTCGGAGCATCATTTTAAAAAATTTCTAATTTTTAATTTCTAATTTCTAATTAAAAAAAAGATATGGCAGGTAATAATCCGAATCTAAAGCCAATGAACCTGAACCTGAAGGTTTGGCGCCAAAAAAATAACAAATCAGCTGGCAAGCTGGAAACCTATCTGGCCGAAAATATTTCTCCGGAAATGTCTTTCCTGGAAATGCTGGACGTGGTAAACGAAAATCTGGCTCACAAAGGCGTTGATCCGATCGCTTTCGACCATGATTGCCGCGAAGGGATCTGCGGAATGTGCAGCCTTTTCATTAACGGCCGGGCGCACGGCCCGGAGCAGGGAACTACTACCTGCCAGCTGCACATGCGCAAATTCAACGACGGCGATACCATCACCATCGAGCCATGGCGGGCCAATTCCTTCCCGATCCACAAAGACCTGAGCGTTGACCGTTCGGCTTTAGACCGGATCCAGCAGGCAGGCGGTTACGTTTCCGTCAATACCGGCGGCGTGCCAGATGCAAACGAGATTCCAATTCCGAAATCGATTGCGGATAAAGCGTTTGATGCGGCAACGTGTATTGGTTGCGGCGCCTGCGTGGCGGCTTGTAAAAATGCTTCGGCCATGTTGTTTGTTAGCGCGAAAGTAAGCCAGCTGGCTATGTTGCCACAAGGTAAAGTAGAGCGCAAAACCCGCGTAGAGAACATGGTAGCCCAGATGGACATCGAAGGTTTCGGGGCTTGCTCCAACATTGGTTCCTGCGCGGCCGAATGCCCGGTAGGAATTTCCCTGGAAAACATCGCCATGCTGAACCGCGAATATTTAGGCGCTAAACTTACCTCAGAGAATATTTAATCACACCCAACCCTCCCCTAATTCAGGGGAGGGCTTTTAAATAAAAAAGCAGCTCCCTGAGGGGAGCTGCTTTTTTATTTAGCGGTGTAGCCAGTGAAAATGGTATGGTTTCAGCCTAAAAAAGTCAGAGGGTTTGTAAATTAAAATAACCCTGTCATGCAAATCCTCAATCCTCAATCCTCAACCCTAACTCCTGACTCCTGGCTCCTGGCTCCTCCCCTAAAGATCCAGCTTCAAACCCAGCGAATACTGGAAATAACTGCCCCGCATAAAAACGGAAGCTTTCCTGCTTTCCGGGAAAGTAAGATCGGAAGTGTAATTCACGCGGCTTTCGAATATTTTGGTGAAGCCCTGATAATATTTAAAATCCGGGGACAAAAAAGAGGCGATTCCTGATGCGCAGATCTTTGCGGATACCGGCGTAAACCAACGGAAAAACTCTACGGTCCATGTAGTCTTCCCCAACAGCGGCCAGGAAACGGTTATTTACCGGGTCGGTCATCCGGAATTCGGAGCCGCCAACCCAACCCAGATAAGTTCTGGTAATATAACCCAGGGCCGCACCGCCGGAAAAGTAAAAAAGCGCAACCAGGTTTTTGTTCCGGAGAATATACCCGCCGCCGGCACTGAGCTGCAGCGCTTCAAATGCATTAGAGGAAAATCCATGCTTCCCAAATCCCGGATAATGATACCGGCTACCCTCCCGGTATTCATGATAATTAAACCCGGTTTCCCAGAAAAAATTTGGCTGAAAAGCGCGGTAAAAATCGGCCCCATAACCCAAACCTGCTGGCCGGGAACTTTGAATTACGTTATTCGGGTCGGCGGCGGTATTCTGTGTTGCGAAAAGACCGCCATAAATCCTCACCGCTGAACTTTTTGCCAGCCTTTTTTCGAAGTATTCGCGTTTTATGGTTCTTTTCAGTTCCCGTTTATTTCCCGGGCTTTCGGAAGTCATACGGCGTTGCAGTTTTTCGTAGCCGGTAAAGGTATATAGCAAAGCAAGGCTTAATTGGTGGCCTTTAAATTCTACAGAACCGTAAGAATAATCGGGCGAATTGCTGGCAATGTAATAGGTGCCTTCCTGTACCGGCTTCAGCGAATAATGAAAAGAGAGCTTCAGCCCAACCAGATCGGAATTTTTGAGTTTATAATGCAACCCGGATTCCGCCAAAAGAAAAGGCTTGGCGTCGCCGTTATTTCTCAGTACAAATTTTGAGTGGCTACCTGCAGGGCTTGTACCAAAGCCGGCTCCTACAGACGTTGGCGCAATAAACTTTGCGCCAAAGCCCGCCCCGGAAATCAGGGCAAACCGATCGTTCAGGAAATAACGGTAAGAAGCCGTGCCGGCCAGTTCCGCGAAAATGGTATAACTAGCGTACATAAAATATTGCTTGCTATCTATTCCGTAAGAGTAAGCCGTTGGCGGAATGCCCAGCGTAATGGGGTAAGCACCTGCTTTGCCGGTAGCAGTAAATCCCAGGTTTTCGGCGGCATTAAACGTATAGCCCAAACCTAGATCGAAAACCCGGCCGTTTATAGCGTAGGCACTCCGTGGTCCGAATTCCGGGGAAATGGTGGGCCGGACAAAGCCGTGGCTTAAGCCTAACTCCCAGTGCCGTTTGGTTTTATATACATCGCGGATGGTGGTTCCATTTTCCTGTGCTGCAACTTTAAAAACCAATAACACAAAAACAATAACCAACAGGGTAAATTTCATAATGGCAATGGGTAAGTAAAGCTTCAGGAAAGCAAAATTCATAACAAAGATAGCCCTAACTTAAGGATGCTCCTAATGTCTGCTATTTTTACGGCTAACGAACGGTTAGCAATTTGCTTCACCCTGAATTTAAACCAGGGTTTGGTAAACATCCAAAGCAAAAATAAGTTAAAAGTGTTTATCTAATAGAAAACCCTAATTTTGAAGGCCGGTACATATAAACCATATTTACCTGGAAAGTCTGAATATGATCACAATTATAGCCGGAACCAACCGCCCAGAATCTAATTCCCGGATTATAGCCGATATTTACGCCGATATGTTAAACCGTCAGTTTGGAGCGGCCAGCCAGATCCTGGATCTGAAATCGCTGCCGGCAGATTTTACCGCAACGGCGCTCTACGATCAGGTTGGCACCAACGAAGCTTTCAATAAACTTTCCAACCTTTTAAAGGCTTCCGAAAAATTCGTATTCGTCTTGCCCGAATATAATGGTTCTTTCCCAGGGGTTTTAAAAGCGTTTATTGATGGTCTTCCCTACCCCAACGCCTTCTTTAACAAAAAAGCAGCGTTACTGGCATTCTCTAACGGGACCCAGGGCGGGTTGCTGGCAATGAGTCATCTAACCGATATCCTGAATTACCTGGGCATGCAGGTTTTAGCTAATAAGGTCCGCATCCCGCAGATCCAGAAGCATCTGGTAGACCAAAAACTAACCACGCCATTTTATGTGGAATTGATGGAATTGCAAATGGAACAATTTTTGAAGTTCTGATTCTGCCGGTCTCATTACTTAAAGCCTGATTTATCATAACGTGTTTTAACTGCTTGTCATTTTCTTATTTTGTTTAACCAGATTTAGAATTTTTAGCATCCGATTTACCGGCAATACCGATAATTGCTTAAATTGTAACCGAGAGAATTTCAGCTTACTAATCTGGAATTTTTATTTAACTAACCGCTCTAACCTATGTACACCGGACTTTATCATCTCCATTCGGGCCTTGCCTATTTATTACTGGCTGTTTTAATTTTCTCTATTATTTACAACCTGGTGGGCTACTTCAAAAAAAAGCCATTCACCGAAAGCAACCGCAAAGTAGCTTTATTGGGCTTGATTTCCGCCCATTTGCAACTTCTTATTGGCCTGGTATTGTACTTTGTTTCGCCGCGGGGCCTCAGCAATTTTTCCGGGGCTGCCATGAAAGATTCCGTTTCGCGTTTGTACATGCTGGAGCACCCGCTTACCATGCTCATCGGTATTATTCTTATCACCATGGGTTATTCAAAAGCTAAAAAACTTAAGGATAGTCACGAACGGTACAGAAAAGTTTTGGTATTTTTTATCCTGGGTCTAATTCTGATCCTGATCCGCATTCCATGGCAATCCTGGCCACGTTTCTAGGGTAAAGGTCATTTTTGTGTTTAGGTAATACAGCCTGCGAAAATTTTCCAGATTTCCAATAAACGTCTATAAAAAGGCCTTCCTGAAATCCAGGAAGGCCTTTAGTTTTTTACCTCAAATTGATACCATTTTTACGGTTTTTACAACCTGGATTCCACCGCCTTCAGGCCCAGCACTTCGCTGGTGTATGTTCTGACTTCTTCCAACAACTGTGCATTTTCGCCTAACGATTGCCCGAAGGATGGGATCATTTGCCTGATCTGACTCTGCCAGGCTTCTGATTTAAAATTTTCCGGGAAGCATTTGGCCAGCAAGCCCAGCATGATCGAAACCGCCGTAGAAGCGCCCGGCGAAGCCCCCAGCAAAGCAGCTAAAGAACCATCTGCGGCACTAACCACTTCGGTTCCGAATTCCAGAATTCCCCCAAGCGCTACATCTTTTTTAATAACCTGCACCCGCTGGCCGGCAATGGCTAACTCCCAGTCTTCCATTTTGGCGTTCGGAAAAAATTCCCTTAAAGCCGCCAGCCGGTCTTCCGGCGATTGCCGCACCTGGTCGATGAGGTATTTGGTAAGGCTCATATTCCGGGCGCCGGCGTAAAGCATTGGTTTCAGATTACCCAGGCCAATAGATTTAGGCAGGTCAAAATAAGACCCTTTTTTCAGGAATTTTGTTGAAAAACCGGCGTAAGGTCCGAAAAGCAATGCTTTTTTATCGTTGATGATCCTCGAATCCAAATGCGGAACCGACATTGGCGGCGCTCCTACAGAAGCTTTCCCGTAAACCTTGGCGTGGTGCTTTTCAATGATTTCGGGATTGTTGCAAACCAGCCACTGGCCGCTCACCGGGAAACCGCCAAAACCTTTTCCTTCCGGAATATCCGATCTTTCTAATAACGCCAAAGATCCCCCGCCGGCCCCTATGAAAACAAACGGCGTCCGGATTATCCGGCGTTCAGCCGTTTTCAGATCATTTAACCTTACCCGCCACCGGCCGTCTTCTTTATGTCTTAACCCGGTAACTTCCTGTCCGAAATGTAAATTAACGCCACCCGCCCGTTTCAGGTAATCCAACATACACCGGGTCAGGGTACCAAAATTTACGTCGGTGCCAATGTCCATTCGGGTAGCGGCGACCGGCTGGGCTGGGTCGCGTCCTTCCATAATCAGGGGAATCCATTTTGCCATTGTCATAAAGTCTTCGGTATATTCCATTCCCTGAAATAAATGGCACCGGATCAGCGCATCGTAACGCTTCCGCAGGTAATCTATGTTTTCCGGGCCCCATACAAAGCTCATATGGGGTACACTCCTGATAAAAGCATCCGGAATGGCAATGCGGCCCGATTTAATCAGGTAGGCCCAGAACTGCTTCGAAACTTCAAACGACTCGGCAATTTTTACGGCTTTACTGGTTTCTATTGTGCCATCCGGTAATTCCGGGGTGTAATTAAGTTCGCAGAAAGCAGAGTGGCCGGTACCGGCATTGTTCCAGGCATCGGAACTTTCGGCGGCAGCAACATCCAGACGTTCGTAAATTTCAATGGTAAGGTCGGGCTGCAGTTGTTTCAGCATTACGCCTAAGGTTGCGCTCATAATTCCGGCTCCGATCAAAACTACGTCGGGGTGGGTGGCAAAATTCTTATCGCTGGTTATCATGCGTGATCCGGAGAGTTTTTAGTTCTGGATGTTTATTTCTACTTAACCTAAAGCACGCATACGGATTTCAGCAATTTTGGGCGGGAATTTTTAGCGGATTTTTAATAGGTAAAGCAAAGAAATACGTTTCTTTGTTTTGTAAAATGGTTTAAGTTTTGGGGTTGAAAAGTTTACCGGTTTTATAGGAGGCAGTTTCAAAATAGTGTAAGGTTAAGCAACGAACAACTGTTGGTTTCATAAAAAACGGCCACTTCGGTCTGTGGCGCACAGATCGAAGCACAACACTTAATATTATAGGCCAAAAAAGGCTTCAGTAAGGGTTATATGTGCCACAGACAACTGTATATCGAATTTGGTAATTACTTTTAATTTACCTTTTCTACAGGCTGCCGATGAGGTCCTTCGCTATCGCTCAGGATGACGGTTTTTGAAATTTGTCTAAACACAAAAAAAGCCTTCCGCAGTTGTGCAGAAGGCTTTTGGTTTTTTAGGCTAAAACGCTATCGTTTTTATTAGTCTACATTATCGTGCAGAAAACGGTTATCGCCTAATATCTCGTTATCATCGTTCAGACTGAAGCGGGAAATGTTGCGCTCCGATGAATGCACTACGTTTTCTAAAGCAACATTGCGGCGCAGGTAAGCCGGAACTTCCAGTTTTTCTTTGATCGCATCGTTGGAAATTTCAGAGCTTAACCGACGAAGACGTTCACGGCGTTTGGCTGCTTCGTTTTCCAGGCTAACCATTTCCTTCTCATCATCGAAAGTATCTACCAGGGTAGTTACCGGGGCAACCTGTGGTTTTGGCTGGCCGGCAGGTAATTCGTTGTGGGCAGAAGATTGCGTAGCTCCCAGATCATAGATCAGACGGGTAGCTGGCTCAGGCATTGGTATACTTGCCGGTTCCGGCTGGAACGACGCCTGCTGGGTTGGATAGTTTGGCTGTTGCGGTTGCTGCGGCGTTACCGGCTGCGCCTGAACAGGCTGCTGGTATTGCGGCTGCGGCGCTGGAACCGGAGCAACCGGAGCACTAACGGGTGCCTGGTAAACCGGCGCAACCGGTGCAGCAACTGGTTCCATTACCTGGGCAATTGGCTTTTCAACTTCAGGCTGAGAAGCTTTTGCCTCACCGCTATCCATTATTTTTTTTATAGCCGGAATGTTCACGATGCTGTTGCCTTCGCGGGCAAAACCGGTAGCAATAACCGTTACCCGGATGCTCTGGCCCAACTCCGGATCGATACCGTGACCGAAGATAACTTCCGCTTCTTCGCCGGCTTTATCCTGGATATATTCGGTAATTTCGGTCAGTTCGTCCATTTCCAGTTCGGCCTGATCGCCGGACATAATGGAAAGAAGTATTTTCTGAGCACCGTGAATATCGGTGTTGTTCAGCAACGGCGAAGATAAAGCTTCTTCGGCGGCACGAAGGCACGGTTTTCGCCTTCGGTAGTGGCAGAACCCATAACGGCAGCACCGGAGTCTTTCATTACCGTTTTAACGTCTTCAAAGTCAACGTTTACTTCGGAAGTTACCGTAATAATTTCGGCAATACTTTTAGCGGCAGTAGTTAATACATTATCGGCTTTGGCAAAAGCCTGCCCGGATAGGCAGGTTACCAAACATTTCGCGCAGCTTATCGTTCAGAATAACCAGAACAGTATCGCAGTTATCGCGTAAGTTCCTTGATGCCGTTATCGGCGGCAGCGCGTTTTTTGCGGCCTTCAAACATAAAAGGTGCGGTTACAATACCTACCGTTAAAATATCCAATTCTTTGGCAACTTTAGCAATTACCGGCGCAGCACCCGTTCCGGTACCACCACCCATACCGGCCGTAATAAAACCATTTTGGTATCGTTGCCCAGTAATTCCCGGATTTGTTCTTTGCTTTCCATGGCGGCTTGCTTGCCTCGTTTCCGGATTGGCACCGGCACCTAAGCCTTCGGTCAGGTCTACCCCGATCTGCAGTTTATTGGGTACGCTGCTGCTTTTCAGGGCCTGCGCATCGGTATTACATACCACAAACTCCACATCTTTAATGCCTTGGCTATACATGTGGTTTACCGCATTGCTGCCGCCTCCGCCAACGCCAATCACCTTAATGATAGATTTAGATTGGGAAGGAATGTCAAACTTATAAGATGAAAAAGTCATGTATAATTCTGCTGCTTTAAAGTATTAATAATTTTTGTTTATCGTCAAAATCATCGATGAGCAAACCTTTGGTCGATCATGATCTTCTTAAAGAAATCGCCGCCGCCGCTTTGGCTGTTGCTGTTGGTTTGGCACTACTCGCTGTTCGCTTCGTGACGGCCGCCTCTTCCTGTTTTGCTTTCGGTATAGCGGTTCATACGGTCGTCCAGCGACTGGTAACCGGCTAATACCAGGCCAACCGTAGTAGCATACATCGGGCTTTTCACCGCATCGATCTTGCTTTTGCCCAAGATGCTCGTTCGGGTAACCAATGCGGGCATCCATACCGGTTAAAGTATTCGACCAGCTGCACCAGATTCTGTAATTGCGAGCCTCCACCCGTAATTACAATACCTGCTGCCAGGCTATTTGCATATCCGCATCGAACAATTTCTGAATAAACTAGTTCAATAATTTCTTCCATTCTTGCTTCAATAATATAAGCAAGATTTTTCAAAGAAATTTCTTTCGGCGTTCGGTCGCGCAAGCCCGGAATGGAAACAATCTCATTCTCAGAAGCTTCATCGGCAATGGCTTTACCAAACTTCACTTTTAATGCTTCGGCCTGGTTTTGCATCACCATGCAGCCTTGCTTAATATCGGAAGTAATAATATTACCGCCAAATGGAAAACTGCGGCGTGCCGGATAATATTGTCTTTAAAGATAGCTAAATCGGTGGTACCGCCACCAATATCTACCAGGGCTACACCGGCTTCTTTTTCTTCGTCGCTTAAAACCGACATGCTAGAAGCCAGCGGCTCCAGAATCAGGTTATCGATTTCCAGGCCGGCGCGGGTTACGCATTTGTTGATGTTGTTGATGGCGTTGGATTGGGCCGTGATAATATGGAAGTTTCCTTCCAGGCGCACACCGCGACATACCCACCGGATCCACAATGCCTTCTTCGTAATCTACTTTATAATCCTGTGGCATTACGTGGATAATCTCGCTGCCCGGCGGCGTTACCAGCCGGTACATATCGTTGGTCAGCCGGTTTACATCGTCCACGGTAATTTCGTTATCGGTACGGTAGCGCGGGTAATGCTGCCGTTGTGCTGCAGGCTTTTAATATGCTGCCCGGCAATACCTACGTTTACTACGCCAATGTTGATGCCCGATTGTTCCTCGGCCTGCCGGATTGCTTTTTTGATCGCATCTACGGTTTTATCGATGTTGCTTACAATGCCTCGCACCACACCTTCCGAAACCGCTTTACCCATTCCCAGAATCTCCAGTTTGCCAAACTCGTTTTTGCGCCCAACCAAAGCACAAATTTTGGTTGTTCCGATGTCTAAGCCTACTACAATTTTATCGTTTTGCATATCTATATTTTATTCACAAATGATCTGATCATTAAATTCCATATTTACCCGTTTATACTTATCCCAGCCCATTGCCGGCAGCACCTTTTATAAAAGATCAACAGTCTTTTTAAATTTCTGCTCAATGTCGTCTGGCTTCCCAAATTCGATGGTTTGGTTGCCAACCTGGGGCAGAAAAGAGACTTTACCTTTCGCGTCAATATGCATCTGGGCAAGCTGAGCTTTCCAAAATGCATCCTGTTCGATAAACTTCAAGAGAGACAGATAGGATTGACCTGCGGAATCCTGAAAAAAACCTTTGCTTAAAAGCAGGTAGAATTTTCGGATCTGGTGATCGGGATAACCCGGGCGGTAAATCGATCTGACAAAGGCAGAACATTGCCTTCTTCATCTAATATAAACATCCTTTTCGGAATCGGGGTGTACAATTCTGGCAATAGGCCTGTTTTGTTTTATCTTAATGTTTATAGTTTCCGGCTAAATCGCGGTATACCTGCGCATCCTGTACAAATTTATGCGATTTAATTCGCAATTCAAGATTTTTCAGGTCAATCTCCTTGACTATTTAAACCTTCAATTTTTTCTGGTGCCATACTTGGGTTAGAATACTCTTTTACTTCCCTGATCGCTAATAAAGTAATTATTATATTCATTATCAATAGCAATACTAAACTTTATTTACATTTTTTTCTGCAGCTGCTTTGCGCAACAAAGTCAACCAAGGCACCTAAAACCGCGAGGCTAAAGAAAACAAAAATTAGCGATATTATTTTACGGTTCAATGGCATTGCCAAGGTTTTTTTTAAAGTTTTTCTAAAATATTTTTTATGGGCTTAACCAGGGTATCAATATCGCCTGCTCCAACCGTTGCCAGCACATCAATATGAATTATTTCGGACTCAAATTTAGCAAGACTTCTTCTTTAGTTTAAATGTTTTTTCGAACTGGTAATATTTTCAAGTATAATTTCGGAAGTAACGCCCGGAATGGGTTTTTCCCGGGCCGGATAAATATCCAGCAGCACCACTTCATCGGCCTGACTTAGACTTTGGGCAAAACTCATCGGCAAAATCGCGGGTGCGGGTAAACAAATGCGGCTGAAAAATTAGCTTTGATTTTCTTATCCGGGTACAGTGCTTTCACCGACCTTACAAAGGCATTTATTTCGCGTGGATGGTGGGCATAATCATCAATATAAATTTTTGTACTTGTTTCCGATACAAACTCAAAGCGCCGCTTTACTCCCCGGTAAGTTTTTACCGCATTTTTGATAGCGTTTTCGGGCACGTCCAGCACCAGACAGGCCTGAATGGCCGCCAGCATATTCTCGACGTTATGAAAACCCGGCACCGGCAGTTCAATATCCTGAAATTCGGCCTTGCGGACCGATCAAATCAAAAGCAAACGTGTCGGCCGATAACCTGTAATATTGCTGGCCTGCAGATCGCCGTGCGCTAAGGCATAGCTAATTACGTTTACGCCGGGCTGCAATTTTTCCAGTAACCGCGGATCGGTGTTTTTATTTAAAATAAGCGTACCGCCGGGTTTTATCTGACTGATAAAATCCTGAAAGGAATGAATGAGGTGGTCTTTATCGCCATAAATATCCAGATGGTCGGCATCGGAATTGGTTACAATGGCAATATCCGGGTACAGCGCAGGAAAGAGCGGTCGTATTCATCGGCTTCTACCACAACAATCTGTTTGCCGTCTTTTTTGGCGTTGCCAATGGCCAGATTTGAATTCAGATTAACCGAAATGCCGCCTAAAAAAGCCGAACAATCTACTCCTGCCTGCGTGCAGTAAATGGGCGATCATACTGGAAGTAGTGGTTTTTCCGTGGGTTCCGGCTACGGCAATGGTATAAGCATCGGCGGTAATAATGCCCAAAACTTCCGAACGCTTTTTAATAGTATAACCTTCGTTCCGGAAGAAATTCAGTTCCTGATGATCCTGCGGCACGGCCGGCGTTAATATTACCAGCGTTTCCGCTTTATTTTCCAGAACTTCTGTCGGAATCTGGGATATTGAATCTTCGTAATGAATGTTAATTCCTTCGGCAGCCAGATTTTTGGTAAGCGCCGTTTCGGTTTTATCGTAGCCCCAAACCGGTTTGCCGTTCGCTTTGAACCACCGCGCAATGGCACTCATCCCAATGCCGCCAATTCCCAGAAAATAGATGTATTTATAGTTGGTTGCTGGTTGTTGGTTATTGGTTGTTGGCATTTGATTCATAGGTTTTTTCGATTGTTCGAGATTCGAATGTTCGATGTTCGATGTTCGAATTTTCGATTTGTTTTGGTATTGGCGGCAATCTATAAATCGTCTTGTTGAGCGATAGCTAAACATCTTGTTGGCGGTTTGCAATAAACTTAAATCAAGGCAGCTACCTTTATTCTAGCTTTTCTACTGGACGCCGACAAGTTCCTTCGCTATCGCTCAGGATGACGCAATAATGTGAAATAGCTATTAGTTTAATCTTTCAATTACTTTTCAAGCTAAATTCGTACCGTTTTAGGTTTCCTTTAAAGCTTATCGGTAAAATTTCAGATCTGAGATAATCGAAAATTCGAATATCGAACAATCGAATAATCTTAATTCAGCAAGCTTAACTAACTCAGCCACAATTTCTTCGGCAGCCAAAGGTTTTCCCATCATTTGAATGTTCTGGCTTAGGTCCTGCAATTTGCGTTCGTCTTTCAGGGTTTCGAAGGCGACCTGGTACAAAACAGTATCGGCATCGGCATCTTTTACCAGCAGCGCGGCACTTTTTTCATCAACGCCATAGCATTTTTGGTCTGGTGGTCTTCGGCTACGTTGGGCGATGGTACCAGAATGCCGGGTTTGGCAGCCAGGCAAAGTTCGGAAATGGATAAAGCGCCGGCCCGGGAAATAACCAGATCGGCAGCGGCATAAGCCAGATCCATATTTTTAATGAATTCGAAAACCCGGATGCCTTTGCTTTGTAAATTAGCAGTCTGGCCCAACGCGGTGTGGTAATAGGTTTTGCCGGTTTGCCAGATAAGCTGGTAGCCTTCGTTATGATACGGTTCAGGCTTTGGGAAGTGCTGTTGTTTAAGGTTCGGGCGCCTAAGCTTCCGCCAATTACCAGAATTGTTTTTTTAGAGGGATTAAGATTGAAGAATTGTTGGCTTCGGTTTTTTTGCGCCGCAGTTAATAATATCTGCGCGCACCGGGTTGCCGGTTAAAACAATTTTTTCGGACGGAAAAAATTGCTCCATCCCGTCGTAAGCCACGCAAATTTTATTTACCCGTTTGGCCAGCAATTTATTCGTAATGCCGGCATGAGAATTTTGTTCCTGAATTAAAGCCGGAATGTTTTAGGAAGTGCCTGCAAATAAAACCGGCGCACTGGCATAACCGCCCACTCCTACTACGGCATCGGGTTTAAAATCTGTAATAATTTTACGGGCGGCGCGAAGCTGTTAAGAACTTTAAATGGGAAGCATAAATTCTGAAGCGTTAATTTGCGCTGCAAACCGGCAATGTTCAGGCCTACAATTTTGTAACCGGCTTCGGGCACTTTGGTCATTTCCATCCGGCCTTTGGCGCCTACAAATAAAATTTCGGAATCCGGGAAAAGCTTTTTAAACTGATTGGCAATGGCCACGGCCGGATAAATATGTCCGCCGGTGCCACCGCCACTGATGATAATTCGGTAATTCTTATTTGCTTCAGGCATTTACTAATACATTTTCGGCTACCGGTTTTACTTTGGGTTGCGTGTTAACCAGGTCTATTCGGGGCTTCGTAATCGTTGCGGCTAACGCTGAGAATAATTCCAATCGAAATTCCGGTAAAAATTAAGGAAGTTCCGCCCATACTCAGCAAGGGCAACGGCAAACCCGTAATCGGGCCTAAACCAACCGCAACCCCCATATTGACCATGGCCTGAATCACGAGACTAAAACTCAGCCCCGCCGACAGCAACCCTCCAAAGGCCCCGAACTTCGGGTCACGACAATCATACCCCGGTACAGAAAAGCAAGGTACAGAAACAGAACCATAACCCCGCCAATCAGTCCGTATTCTTCAATAATAATGGCATAAATAAAATCGGAATAAGGCAGCGGCAAGAATATTACGCTGATCGATTTTCCCGGGCCTTTGCCAAAAACCCCGCCGGTAGCAATGGCAATATAGGATTGCTCCAACTGGAACGGGGTTTCGTTTTTATCCATGAAATTGTCAACCCGGCTGATCGCCGTGCTCACCCGTTGCCCCAAAGCCAAAGCCAACTGATTCCGCAATGGCGCCGACCATAATCAGCATCATGATGTATTTCAAAGGTACCCGGCCAATAAACATCAGCAGCAAACAGGTTAAAAACATCAATAAGGCAGTGGAAAAATTACTTAGGGCAATCAAACCGCAGATCACGCCGCACCAAACCAGCAACGGAATAAGGGTTTCCTTAATGGAATCGATGTTCAGCTGGCGTTTGGAAAGCATACTGGCCAGGTGCGAAATAAGGGCCAGTTTGGCTAAATCGGAAGGCTGAAAAGTTTGGTTGATTACCGGAATGGTGATCCAGCGGGAAGCTTCGTTAAGGTTAGACCCGAATTTCCAGGCAAAAAGTAACAGCGGCACCGAAAGGCAAAGCGCCAGCAACGATAGTTTGGAATAATAGTGATAGTTGATCTTATGCGCCAACCACATAAAAACCAGACCCACCACAATCAAGCTGGTGTGCTTAAACAAGAAAATATTCGGTATTGCCGCTCATTTTTTGGTAGGCCAGCGTGCCGGTGGCCGAATACACCACCGCAATACTAACCAACGAAAAAATAATGACGATTCCCCACAAAATCGGATCGCCTTTCAGGTTATCCCGCAACCAGATTTTTACTGTTTCCATAACTTTTCCCTCCTATTTTGCTACCGTTTTAAATACTATTCCTGCACGGCTTCCATAAAAGCTGGCCCCGGTGTTCGTAATTGTTAAAAAGATCGAAACTGGCACAGGCCGGCGAAAGCAGCACCACATCGCCGCTGGTTGCCAGGTTCTTTGGCATTTCCACGGCTTCTTCTACTGTTTGCGTTTCTTCAATTTCCGGAATAATTCCCTCGAAGGATGCTTTCAGTTTTTCATTATCCTTTCCCAGACAGATCAGCGCTTTTATTTTTTCTCTGGCAAATGGCTTCAGTGTTTCGTAATCGTTGCCTTTATCCACGCCGCCGGCGATCCAGACAATCGGTTGCTTTATGCCTTCCAGCGCATACCAAACCGCTTCCACATTGGTGGCTTTAGAATCGTTGATGTATAAAACTCCCTCCTTTTCGCCGACCATCTGCAACCGGTGTTCGGCATTTTTAAAAGTTGCCAAAGCTTCTTCGATCTGATCTTCCGGAATACCCAAAAGTTTAGCAACCGAAATAGCCGCCAGAGTATTGTATTGGTTATGCTTCCCGATCAACGGGGATTTTCTGTAGAAATGGTTGGCTCACCGGGCGCAAAACCCAGGACCACGTTTTTACTTTCGAACCAGGCTTTGGAATGCTCCTTTTTCTCTAAGGAAAACGGTATGGTTTGGCCCGCAAAAACTGCCGGTTTAAAATACTGAAAAATCAGCAGATCTTCCTGGTTGTAAATGAAATAATCGGTGGGCTGCATGTTCTGGGTAATCCGCAGTTTGGATTGCTGCATAGTTCTCCATTTTGTATTCGTAGCGGTCCAGGTGATCGGGCGTAATATTGAGCAGAACCGCAATATGGGCTTTAAACCGGTACATATTATCCAGCTGAAAACTGCTCAGCTCCACCACATAATAATCGGAATTATCTTCAATAACTTGTTTGCCAGACTTTCGCCAATATTACCGGCCAGACCAACATTAAGGCCCGCACTTTTTAACAAATGATAAGTTAACAGCGTGGTGGTGGTTTTGCCATTGGTACCGGTTATGCAGATAAATTTGGCTTTACTATAGCGGGCGGCAAATTCGATTTCGGAAATAACCGGAATTTGTTTTTCTTTGGCTTTTTTAATTAAAGGTGCTTTTTCCGGAATGCCGGGCTTTTAATAATTTCGTTGGCGTCTAAAATGCGGCTTTCGGTGTGTTGCTTTTCTTCTAAAAGAATGCCGGCCTGCTGCAATTGAACTTTGTATTCGCCTTTAATTTCGCCCATATCGGAAACGAAAACGTCGTAGCCCTTTGGCTTTCGCCAACAGCGCTGCGCCTACTCCACTTTCGCCGGCACCTAGAATCGCTATTTTCATTTAATTAATTGCTAATTGTTGATTGTTAATTGTTGATTGGATTATTATCGATCGTTATTTTCAATTAACAATCAGCAATTAACAATCAACAATCCACACTATCGTAATTTCAAAGTTGCCAGGGTTAAAATTGCCAGCATAATGCCCACAATCCAGAACCGGGAAACAATCTTCGATTCGTGGTAACCTAATCTTCTGGTAATGGTGGTGCAACGGCGCACATTTTAAAAATGCGGCGGCCTTCGCCGTATTTTTTCTTGGTATATTTAAAGTAGCTTACCTGCAGCATCACCGATAAATTTTCGATCAGGAAAATGCCGCATAACACCGGAATCAAAATTCTTTGCGCAAAATCAGGGCCAGAACCGCAATAATACCGCCAATGGACAAACTGCCGGTATCGCCCATAAAAACCTGGGCCGGGTACGAGTTGTACCACAAGAAACCCGACGCAGGCCCCCACAAAAGCAGTACAGAAAATTACCAGTTCCCCGGAATTCGGAATGAACATAATATTCAGGTAATCGGCAAAAATAGTGTTACCCGAAACCCAGGCAAAAATAGCCAGCGTTATTCCGATAATAGCCGAAGTTCCGGCGGCTAAACCGTCCATGCCATCGGTAATATTGGCTCCGTTGGAAACAGCCGTAATAATAATAATTACCAGAGGAATGTACAGGAAACAGGCCTACTGAACCCGAAAACCGGATTCGGCAAAACGAAAACATGGTGCAGTAATCCAGTTCGTTATTTTTCCGCGAACGGAATGGTGGTAATCATGGATTTACGTACATCCTCATAAGAAGTGGAACCGAAGCATCTACCGCTGAAAAGCCGCCGGTCCTTTGGCAGTAACGTATTGCCGCACCACCACATCATCGCTGAAAAAAAAGTACAACCCACAATTAAGCCCAAACCAATCTGCCCGATGACTTTAAACCGACCGGCTAAGCCTTCTTTATTTTTGCGGAAAACTTTAATATAATCATCCAGGAAACCAATAATGCCAAGCCAGATCGTAGAAACCAGCATTAAAATAATGTAAATATTATCCAGCTTCGCAAACAACAAAGTTGGAACCAGAATAGCCAGCAGAATGATAATACCGCCCATGGTCGGCGTGCCTTTTTTTTCCACTGCCCTGCCAAACCCAAATCCCGGATACTTTCGCCAACCTGCATTGCTGCGCAAAACTTTAATCAGCTTGCCCCCAAAAATCATGGCGATGAGCAACGACACCAAGGTAGCCATCCCGGCCCGGAAAGAAATATATTGAAAAACCCCGGCCCCAGAAAAATCAAAATCTTTATCTAGATAATCAAAAAGGTAGTAGAGCATTTATTCGTTTTAATTGTTAATTGCCGAATGGTTAAGAGGCTTAAAATTTATAGCACTTTAGCAATAAAGTACATAATCTTTAACAATTAAACCATTTAATCATTTAGTTTTTATTTCCCCAGCATCATGAAACATTTCGTGCAGCACTTTTTTATCGTCAAAGGGATCCGGTGCGCCTTTAATTTCCTGGTAAGTTTCGTGTCCTTTGCCGGCAACCAGAATAATATCGTTTGATCGGCTAGGCATACAGGCGGTTTTTATGGCTTCTTTCCGATCGACAATCGATAAGCGTTTTTTTAAGTTCGGTGGTTTTTACGCCGGCCTGCATCTGGTTCAGAATTTCCTGCGGTTCTTCGTAGCGGGGATTATCGGAAGTAAGAATAACCCGGTCGCTGAATTGGCAGGCAATATCGGCCATTACCGGTCGTTTGGCCGCATCGCGGTTTCCGCCGCAACCTACCACCGTAATTATTTGCTGCTCCGGTTTTCGTATTTGCTGAATGGTGTTCAATACATTTTCCAGGGCATCGGGCGTATGGGCATAATCTACAATGCCGGTTATTTGCGCAATCCGAAACAAATAATCGAAGCGGCCGGCGGCCGAAGTCAGGCTGGAAAGAACTGTTAACACTTCGGTTTTGATCTTCGCCTAACAAATACGGCCGCGCCATAAACGCCAGTAGAAGTTGTAAGCGTTAAAAGTACCGATCAGGCTGAACCAAATTTCTTTGCCATCTATTTCCAAATGCAATCCCTGAATGGAGTTATCCAACAATACGAGCTTTAAAATCGGTAGCTTTCCGTAAGGAATATTCGTGCTTTTGGCTTTGGTATTTTGCAGCATCACCGCACCCCGTTTATCGTCGGCGTTTACCAGCGCAAAAGCTTTTTTGGTCAGGTTATCAAAGAATAATTTTTTGGCTCTAATATATTCGTCGAAGGTTTCGTGATAATCTAGATGGTCGTGGGTAATGTTGGTAAAAAGAGCGCCTGCAAAATCTAAACCGGTAACCCGGTGCTGCACCAACGCGTGCGAACTTACTTCCATAAAGCAATGAGTACAACCGGCTTTTACCATATCGGCCAGTAAATTATTCAGCGTAATAGCATCAGGGGTAGTGTGGGTAGCCGGAATAATTGTTTCGTTTATCTGATTCTGAACCGTAGAAAGCAAACCAACCGGATAGCCCAATTCCCGGAAAAGTTTATGCAGTAAGGTTACGCAGGTAGTTTTGCCGTTGGTGCCGGTTACGCCTACCAGTTTCAGTTTCTTGGAAGGATCGTCGTAAAAAGCAGAAGCCATAAAACCCATTGCGGCGCCGGCACTTTTTACCTGAATAATGGTAGCGTTTTCGGCGGCTTTTTCCGCGTTTTCTGGTACCGTTTCGCAGATGATAACCGATGCACCGGCGGCTATTGCTTGCGGAATAAAATTATGACCGTCGGCCTGTACGCCGCGTAAAGCGAAGAAAGCCACACCCGGAGCCGCTTTCCGCGAATCCATGGTGAGGCTTTGAATATCGGTTTCGGCGTTGCCGATTACCTGAATAACTTCCGGATTCCCTTTTAAGAGAAACGACAGGTTGGGCATTAGCTTAGAGTTATGGTAATAATACTTCCTTTTTCAATAGGCGAACCCGCCGGCAACGACTGACTTTTAACCCGTCCGTTGGTGCCAATTTTCCTGATTTTCAGACCCTGGTTTCCTAATAAATACAAGGCATCGCGGATGGTCATACCGGTTACATCGGGCACCTGGTTGGTAAGGATCCGGTTTGGTTTCCAAAGGTAAGAGCGGTTCTGCGAATCGGCTTTTACCCATTCTTCGTCCATTCCGGGCACTCCCGGATGATGACTAATACCCAATTTGTTGCAAAGCATTGCCAATTCTTCCTGGCTGCCGGCTTTTACAAGTGGTAAACTTTTTCTATCCGGCACGATCCGTTCGGCCATTTTCTTATGGCTGGCCAGGTCGCGGGCATAGGCTTTATCGGCCAGTTCCCGGAAAACCGGGGCGGCTACATCTCCCCCGTATTGCGCGGCGCGTTGCGGACTATCAATAATAACAATGCAGGAATATTTAGGATTTTCGGCCGGGAAATAACCTGCAAAAGAAGTAGAATACGTTTTAATGTATTGGCCGTTTTTGATTTTCCGTGAGGTTCCGGTTTTGCCGGCCACTTTATAATCCGGGCTTTTCACGTGCTTTCCGGTACCGTGTTCTACCCGGCTTCCATCATTTTTTTTACTTTTTTAACCGTTTCTTCGGAACAGATCCGTTCGTTTAAGATCTTTGGTTCGTAACGCTCAATGGTTTTATCGGCTTTCCGGGTTTCCTTTACGATCATCGGCTGCACTTTTACGCCGTTGTTGGCAATGGCATTATAAAAAGCCAGGGTTTGTATAGGTGCAATTTTCAGTTCGTAACCAATGCTCATCCGCGAAAGGGTGGTGCGGCTCCAGCTTCGGTCGGTTGGTTTTTTAATATAAGGTTTCGCTTCGCCGTGCCATCTGAAAACCCAGTGGGGTGTTCAAACCAAATTTCTGCAAATACTCCACGAATTTTTCGGGGCTTGGTGCCAAATTGTTTTTCGATTAGTTTGGCTGCGCCTACATTAGAAGATTTCTCAAAAACGTCTTCTACGGTAATGGTGCCGTAACCGCCTTCTTTGGCATCGCTCATAGTAACCCCACCGAAGCTCTGTTTTCCGTGTCCGGTTTCCACGGTATCCATAAGCTGCACATTCGATATCTTCGAACAGGGCCATCATCGAAGCCAGTTTAAAAGTGGAGCCTGGTTCGGTACGTCCCTGGTTAGCCAACGGCGTAGTTATAATCTTCGACGTAAAGGTCTTTGCATTTTTCCTAAGTTGGCAATGGCTTTAATTTCGCCGGTTTTTACTTCCATTAAAATCACGCAGCCGTATTCGGCATGGTTAGAAACCAAGGCTTTTTACAGCGCATTTTCGGCTACGTCCTGCAGGTTAATATCAATGGTAGTTTTAATATCGTAGCCCGGTAGTGGTTTAACTTCGGTGCCATCATAAACCTGTTTATTGCCGCCGGCCATCCGTTCGAAAAGCGCTTCGCCATCTTTTCCGGCCAGTTGGTTGTTGAAAGTATATTCCAGGCCGGCGCCGTTTTTATCTTCGTTAATACAGCCAATGGTACGTTTGGCCAGCATCCCGAACGGATGAAAACGCTTATCTACTTTTTCAAAAATTACCCCGCCTTTGTTTTTACCTTCCGGAAAATCGGCCATTTGGCCATCAATTTTTTATCCTGGTAATTGATCTGGCGGTTATTCAACCGCATGTAGCGGCGGTTTTTTAAGCGGGCATTTTTAATTTTCCGGCGGTAGTCTTCGGCTGATTTATCTTGGTAAAAACGTGAAAGCAGCAAAGCCAGCGAATCTACTTTTTCGTTAAATACTTTTTCGTCGCAAATGGTTGGATCAAAAGCTACGCGGTAAAAAGGCAGCGAAGTGGCCAGAATACTTTCGTTATCGGAATAAATATTGCCGCGGGTGGCAAAAACCGGCTGGTACACAAAGCGGCTTTCGCGTTCAATCTGCTTCCATTTGTTGCCTTCGGCAAACTGGATGCGGCCAACTTTATAAACAATGGCGGAGGCAAAAAGGCAAATAGCTAAAAAAGCTACCCGCACGCGCGTAACAATGGATTTCTTAATATTCATCTTCGGTTACAATTACCTGAAAAGGCGGGGAATAACTTTCTTCCAGACCGAAAGGCGCTACATTCCGGGCCACTTCGCTTTGCTTGCTGGCTTCCATATAATCCGATTTCAGGGTGGTATAATCGGCGCGCAGGTCTTCGGTTTCGCGTTTTATTTTATCAATTTTCCGGATGGTTTTTTCGGCGTAATGGGTGTTGCCAATGTAAAAAAGCACGATCAGCATTCCGAACATAACCTGCGGCAAATATTTAACCGGCAGGCCATCCTGGAAAAAGGCATCCATTTTGGTGTAGCGCTCCAGCAAATGAAAAATACTGATGCCTTTTGGCCGCGGCGCTTCTACCACCTTCGGCTTGGGCTGGGGCCGCAGGGTATTGGTGCGGGGCGCAACTTTAGGTTTTGTTTTAACGTGTTCGTAGCCATTGGTTGAGATATTCGATTTTTCGATTTTCGATATTTCGATTCCTAATTTTTTAACTTGAACGCTATGGTTCAGGGTTTAAAAACTGCTTATCGATTTCGAAATAATTAAAGGTTATTTTCCTGGTTATCCTAAATTTCAGTTTCTACTTTTTAAGCCTTCTTTCCTACCGTTCTTTTACTACATCGCCTACTTCCATATTTCCGGTTTTACGGCTACCCGAAGTTTGGCGCTCCGGGAACGGTTGTTTTCCTGCAGTTCTTCGTCGGAAGGCGTTAAGGGTTTGCGCACCACGGCATCCAGCGGTTTTATTTCGTTACCGAAGAAATCTTTCTCTACTTCGCCAAAAAATTTACCTTTCTGGATGAAGTTTTTCACCAGCCGGTCTTCCAGGGAATGATAGGAAATAACCACTAATCTTCCGCCCGGTTTTAATACTTCGGCCGTTTGCAGTAAGCATTTCTTCCAGGGCTTTCAATTCGTCGTTGACTTCCATGCGTAAGGCCTGAAAAACCTGCGCCAGGTATTTATTTTCTTTCCCTTTGGGCATGCAGCCGGCAATGGCTTTTTTAAAATCCCCAATGGTATCTATTTCCTGGCCGTTGCGCGCCATTACAATGTTCTGGGCCAGGGTTCTGGCATTTTTCACTTCGCCGTACATCCCAAAAATCTTGTGCAATTCTTCTTCGGCATAAGTATGCAAAATTTCTTTGGCCGAAAGCGGCGCATCCTGTATCCATGCGCATATCCAGCGGACCATCGAAACGGGTAGAAAAACCACTTTCGGCGGTATTGAACTGGTGCGACGAAACGCCCAGATCGGCCAGAATGCCATCTACCTGCTTTACCCCGTACAGGCGCAGATATTTTTTCAGGTACCGGAAGTTGGCTTTTACAAACGTAAAATTCGGGCCTTCCAGTTTTTCGCTTTCCTTTTCCGCATCGGCATCCTGGTCGAAGCCATACAATTTGCCGGTAGTCAGTTGCTTTAGAATTTCGTGCTGAATGGCCGCCGCCGCCAAACGTTACATCAACATAAATGCCGTCGGGCTTAATGGCCAGGGCTTCCACCGATTCCTGGAGCATTACAGGATTATGATACGCCATAATTATAGAATTGGTTGAATTGAGCAGGCTGATCGCCTAAGAATTTCTGCGCCAGCTGGGAGAAATTTTGCTGGTCTTTAATCAGGAAGTCTTCGTATTTATCCGGATTCCAGATCTCTACCCGGTTTCCTAAGCCCACTATAATTACTTCTTTATCGATTTCGGCGTAGCGCTACCATGGTACGGGGCAAAACAAACCGGCCGGTATTATCCAGCTCAATCTCGGTATTACCCCGGAAAAAATTACGCTGAAAATGGCGGTACTCTTCGTTAAATTCGTTTAAAGCCGGCTACTTTATCATAAATTACTTTCCATTCCTGCTTCGGGTACAACACCAGGCAAGGCTCAAACCCCCGGGTCAGCACCACGTGGTTGCCGGACGCCTCGGGCAGATTGGCTTTTATCTTGGCAGGTAAAACCAATCTTCCTTTCGGGTCAAGCTTGCACTCGTATTCGCCGGAAAGAAAGTTCATAGAATATTCAGATACGCCTCGCTTAATTTCGGAGTAAACAAAAATACGCAATCAGAAAAAATATGTCAACCACAATCTCCCACTTTTTACCACTTTGTGGATAAATTATGGTTATCCACCCCACTTATCCACATTATCCACATCCGGGGGATAGGCTTTTGAGAAGAATTACTTCCACTCTCCTGACTTTTTCAGACTAAAATGCTACCGTTTTAACCTCAATATACTGAAAATCAATAAATTAAAATTTTAATTTTAAATTCAGCTCAGAACCTGAAGAAAAAGTGGGGCAAAGTGGAGGAATTTTCCGGAAGTGGGGAGATTTGGGGAAAGTTGGGCAGTCTTTCCAAAATTGAAGTATGCTATTTTTCTTAATTATTAAAAGCAATCTTTGAATTGCCCCTGGCTTCAGCCAGGGGAATAATTAAGAAATGAGATGGCTTTAGCCAAATTGATTTAACCAATTTCGAATACCCAGACAATTATGATTTGGCTAAATCCGGGGAAGAGCACTTTCAGAAACCCCTGGCTGAAGCCAAGGGCAATTCAAGGAGCAAAAGATTAAATCTTTTCTTATTCTTTCAGGCATTACAAAGGGCAATACATTAAATCTTTCATTATCCTTTCAAGCATAAATCAGCCACAAAAAAGCCCCTGAAATTGCTTCCAGGGGCTTTTGAGTTTTTTAGCCGAAAATCATACCGTTTTCCGGAGGCTTTCGTCATCGTTATCTTTAAACGAATCGGGCTCGGGTTTGGGCGGGGTTTTTAAAACCGTTAGAAAAAATAAATGGTTATTAAGGTAACGCTGACTAGCATGGTGAACAGCATAACGGTTAAGGCTATAGGATTCATATCTTATATTTTCCCTTCTTTTAATCTTTTTTTGTAAGCTATATAAACCAGAAACGAAAGTGTAGCCAAAAAACCAGCACCAGTAACAACCGCGAGCCGTTTACAAAAAGCAACGTATCTTCCAGATGTTGCTATTGGTGGCCGCATCGGTGGCAGCGGCAATTTGTCGTTAAGCCGGCATTGGTAATTTTCTGGATAATAGAACTATCGTCCAGCTCCCATTTACCGCGTAAAGCTGCGTCCCAGTTGCCATCTTTAGGCGTTACCAGCGAACTCAGAAATACCAGCAAAATAAACGCGGGCGTAATATATTTAATAATGAACCGGTAAATGCCGGGCACTTTAATATCGGAGCCGGAATTAATTTCGCTGCATGCCTTTGTCCATGCCAAAACCCAGGCAAACAAAATGGCTTCCACCATAGCAAAAACCACCAGCGATACCGTTCCGGCCCAATAATCATATTCATCGAAAACGCCGTAGTTAAAAAACAGTACCGTAGGCATACCCAGCATCAGCATAATAAGACCGAAAGACCAGGCCGCCGATTCGCGTCTCCACTTAAATTCATCCATCAGAAAACTCATCCAGGGCGTACCCATAGCCAGCGAAGAAGTAATCCCGGCAAAGAACAACAGGCCAAACCACATAAAACCGGAAATGGCCGCCCAACACATCGCCCCACTGGTAAAACAGGATAAGGCAGCGTCCGGAAACCAAGCCCAAGCCGCCCGATTTAGTAAGCTCAATTACTTTATCGATGCCCAGATAACCAACCGCAATAGGAATAATAATGGCGCTGCCCAAAACTACTTCTACAAATTCGTTCATCCAGCCCGCCGACATGGCACTTAAGGGCAATATCGTCTTTGGTGCGCATATACGAGGCATAGCACTGGATAGAGCCCATACCCACCGATAAGGTAAAAAATATTTGCCCGGCGGCGGCCAGCCAAACTTTCGGGCTCCACAACGAATCAAAATTAGGCGTCCAGAGGAAATTAAGACCCACTGAACTATCGTTAATGGCGCCGTTTTCGCCGGCCGTAATAGTAAAGCCTTTAAAAGCCAGGAACATACCGAATAAGATAAGCAAAGGCATGCCTATTTTGGCCACTTTTTCTACCCCACCGCTTAAGCCCCGCGATAAGACCCAGGTATTCAGTGACAGGCAAATCACAAAAAATACAATAGGCTCGTACGGAATGCCCGAAGTAGAGATATTTAGGTTTACATAATCCGGAAAAAAATCGGCTACCTGGGTTTGCGACAAATCGCTGAAAGAGCCAACTACGGAATGGTAAACATAAGAAAGGGTCCAGGACTCGAGGTAGCAATAATAAGCGGCTACGGCAATATTGGTCCAGATGCCAAAAACGCCTAAATATTTCCAGAAAGCGGCGTTTATCCAAGGAATTAAGAATAAAAGGCGTAGAATGGTGTCCGAATTTACCCCCGAACCGGCCCATCGACCATTCGATCCAGAGCAGCGGAATACCCATTAACTAAAAAACAAACCAGGTAAGGAATAATAAAAGCCCCGCCGCCATTCTGCACGGCCTGCACCGGAAAACGCAGGAAATTACCCAAGCCTACTGCATTACCGGCCATGGCTAAGATTAGGCCAACCCGCGAGCCCCAGGATTCATTGTTTGAACTCATAAAGCAGTTCTAACGATTTTCAATTTTGAAAGATAGGGAGATAAAGATATATCATCAAAATAATTAGGGGGTTAATCCTGTTTTAAATTCAGGCTGGTAGATTTTAATATTTCTAAAAGCGAAATTACCTGTAAATAAGGTGCCCGAATAGTTTGGCCGGAAGGAAATTCCACCATGCCGGTAAATGCTTACTTACAAGCATTTTATGCGTATTATATGCATTCCGGTTTCATAAATAAAGCTTTCCGGCAAAATCCCAAAATTTTCCGGTAATATTCTTATAAAATAAGGCCTTTAAGCTGGCAATTTCTGCACTTCTTTAATTCTTTTACTAAAATTAATTGGCTGCATCCCGGTTTTTCCTTGTATTTAACCACGAAATCCTAACAATAAAGAAAGGTTTCTGTAGCAAAACCAAGTTCCTTTCTGTTCCAATCCGTTTAATAATAAGAAGCAACCAATTTAAACGAAGATGCAAACGCTATTACTCACCGATTTTGATACCTTTCATATAGTTGGCTACCTGGCTGCTATATTAATTGGTATTTCGTTGGGTCTGGTAGGCGGCGGCGGTTCAATTCTAACAGTGCCGGTGCTGGTTTATTTAATTGGCATGAGCCCGGTAGTTTCCGCTTCTTATTCTTTATTCGTCGTCGGTATAACTTCTTTGGTGGGCGCTGCCACTTATATGCGGCGGAAATTGGTTTGTTACCGGGTGGCCCTGGCATTTGCCGGGCCTTCTTTTATTTCAGTTTTCCTTACCCGAAAATATTTAGTCCCTGCCTTACCTGAAATCATTCTACAGACCGATCATTTCCTGGTTACCAAAGCCCACTTTATTATGGTGTTGTTTGCCGTATTAATGACAATGGCTTCTTATGCCATGATCCGGCAAAAACCATTGCACGGCGAACCGGTAATTCATACCAGGTTGGTTTCGTATCGCTTTTTAGCAATGCTGGGTGCTGTTTTAGGGGTTCTTACCGGTACAGTTGGTGCCGGCGGCGGGTTCCTGATAATTCCGGCCCTGATCTTATTTGCCGGGCTGGAAATGAAAACTGCTATTGGTACATCTCTTTTAATCATTGCCATTAACTCCTTAATTGGTTTTACCGGCGATATTACCACCATTCCAATCGATTGGGTTTTCTTAGGCGGTTTCTCCGGTCTGGCCATTGCCGGTATTATTTCCGGGATGTTCCTTTCCAACTTCATTTCGAGCCAGAGCCTGAAACCAGCTTTCGGTTGGTTTGTCTTACTTATGGGCTGTAGTATTATTTTAAAGGAAATGTTCCTGCTTTAATTGCTGATTGTTGATTGTTAATTGATGATTGACTTTTGCAGGACTTTACCATAGCGTTCCCTTTTTCCATATTATTTCTATTTACTCAGCTTCCTTTTTTGTCCGTAATCCCTACCATTTCAATTTAAAACTATTAACAAAAGGTGCTGGTCCACTTTTCCTGAAAATAAAAAATCAAAATTACAATTGCTGGATATTTCAAATAACAATAAACAATCAGCAATTAACAATCAACAATTAATTGGTATCTTTACTTTCTGATAGGCTGATACTGTGATGAAAGTTTTACATACCTCCGACTGGCATTTGGGCAAACGGTTGCTGCAATTTGAACGCACCGATGAACACCAGCATTTTCTGAACTGGCTGCTTCAAACCATTAAAACCGAAAAAGTTGATCTCCTTTTAGTGGCCGGCGATATTTTCGATTCGGGAGCCCCTTCCAATACAGCCTTAAAACAATACTACGATTTTCTGCGGGAGCTTTATTTAACCGGCTGCAAAAACGTAATTATTACCGGCGGCAACCACGATTCCATTGCCACCCTGAACGCTCCGAAAGAATTGCTCAAATACTTTAACATTCACGTAATCGGTGGCGTACCGGCAGATCTGCAGGATGAAATTATTCCGGTAGCCAACCCAGCCGGCGAAGTTGAACTTGTGGTGTGTGCTGTGCCATTTCTGCGCGACAAAGACGTGCGCCTTTCTATTGCCGGCGAAACGGCAGAAGAACGCGAACAGCGCATTAAAGACGGTATCTGCGACCATTACAAAGAACTGGTCCCGCTAATTGCAGAATACAAAACCGCCGGAATCCCGGTAATTGCCACGGGTCATTTATTTGCCGCCGGCAGCTCCACTTCCGATTCTGAAAAAGAAATTCACGTTGGAAATTTAGGCCAGATCTGCGGTGATCAGTTTCCTTTGGAATTCGATTACGTGGCTTTAGGGCATTTACACCGGCCGCAAGTTGTGGGTGGCTTAAACCACGTGCGTTATTCCGGCTCACCTATTCCCTTAAGTTTCAGCGAAAACGACGACCGGAAAAGTGTTTTATTACTGGATTTTGCTGCAGGAAAATTAGCAGGTATTGCCGAATTGCCGGTGCCCCGGCAGCGCCGGCTGGTAAGGTTCAAAGGAACTTTGGAAAAAGTGCAGATCTATATGCTGGCCTTTGAAAACGAAGCTTGTCCGCTTCCGGCCTGGGCCGAAGTTCAGGTAGACACCGAAACCTTTATTCCGAACCTGGAAGGAAACTTGCGGGAATTAATGGGCGGTAAAACCGACCTTGAACTGATAACCTGCCGTCAAAACCTGGTCCGCCCCAAAGTTACCTTAGATGCCCAGGTGCAAGCCGAACTGCATTTGCACGACCTGCAGCCGAAAGAGGTTTTCCGCAAACGTTGCGAAGCCGAATTTCCGGACCTTAGCCACGCAGACCTGTTGCAAACCTTCGATGAATTGCTGGAGAATATGGGTTAATTCCCTAGCCGGTGTAAGTTTCAGAAATTCACGATCACATTGTAAACGCCTTTTATCACTTCGGTCATTTTATCAAAATCAAGGGTTTCAATGGTATCGGTTTTTTGGTGGTAGTGCGGGTTCCGCAGAAAAGACGTATCGTTGATCATTAAAGCCTGGTAGCCCTGGGCCCAGTAATTGCGGTGATCTGAAAGGCTTACACCCGGCAGCGAATCGGGAGCATTGATCGATTGCACATCTACCGCGCAGGCTTCCTGCATCAGTTTTTTAACGCGCTGCACCGTTTTTTCCTGCCCCATTTTTCCTACCACCACTATAAAATTCCCGGTATTAGGGTAAATGTGTTTTAAAGCTTCGTTCTGGAACCCCTGCGAATTAGGTACATCCGTGAAATAACGGATCATTTCCAGGCAGACCATCAGCTTTACTTCTTCTTTTTCCCGGGCCAATGATTTGGCGTGCACTGCGCTTCCCATTACATCGGTGGCAAAGAACGGCGGTTCTTCAAAATTGTAGGCTACAAAATCGAGCCGGTGCTTCAGCGTTGGTTTTTCTTCGTTTATTACCCGGGCCAGTTCCAGCAAACCGGCCACGGCGTTGGCATTATCGTCGGCGCCGGGTTGGTCGCCGCATACGTCGTAATGGGCACCAATTATTATCCGTTCGGCATCTTCCGGACCAAAAGAAGCAATAATATTGTGAAAGCCCTGATAAAGATCCTGCCGGGAAACCTTACAATCGAGTTTTTTGAATTCCGCTTCGGCGTAGGCTGCCGCTTCCCGAAGCGAATCCGGATGGTAATAACTCCGGGGCGGATCCAGGGAGGTTAATTTCAATACATCGGCATATAACCGTTCTTTCCTTACTGGCATAAAGTTTACCTTAAACTCAGGTTTTACTCTAATCCGGAATTTCAGTTTGTCCCAAGCCTTTAGTTTTATACCGAAAAAGCATAGCGTTTTATACGGTTTTTAAGTTTATACTTTAGTTTTCACAAATAATTTACCGACCAAAATTATTCTAAAGAGCTATCATTCCCTTAAGTTAAGCCTTTCTTATTTAATCGATTATCCCCTTGAGGGGATTATAGGGGTGTTTAGCCCTTATTGAGTAAAAAACGCATATGTAAAACACCCCTCCAACTCCCCTCAAGGGGAGAGTCTCGCAAAATGAGAAAGATTATTTCAATCAACCATTCAACAATTCAGCCATTTAACCATTAAGCCATTTAACAATGTAAAAATTAAGTTTTATCTTTGACAGACTACTGAAGGAGGTTGCTGTGAAGATTAAGTCCATTCGTTTTCTGAATCTTAATTCGCTGCGGGGCGAACACGAAATTTGTTTTGATGCGGCTCCGCTGAGCGATTCCGGGCTTTTTGCCATAACCGGCCCCACCGGCGCCGGAAAAACCACCATTCTCGATGCCATTACTCTGGGCTTATACGGCCGCGTAAACCGCCACGACCGCGACCTGCCTTCGGAAATAATGACGCGACACACGGCCGAAGCTTTTTCGGAAGTAACCTTTGAAGCCCGCAACGAAATTTACCGCGCCAAGTGGAGCGTTTACCGGAGCCGCAAAAAAGCCGACGGCAACCTGCAACCCATAAAAATGGAATTGTGCCGCGTTTCGGACGAAGTTTTTTTCGACCTTAAATCGAACGAAGTGCCGGGAAAAATTTCGGAGTTGTGCGGCCTGGATTATAACCAGTTCCTGCGTTCCGTAATGCTGAGTCAGGGCGAATTTACCCGCTTTCTGAAAGCCAACGAAAACGAACGCAGCGAACTACTGGAACGCATTACCGACACCGCCATTTATTCCGATATTTCGCGCCAGGCTTACCGTAAGGCGGCGGCTGAAAAGATGGCGCTGAACCAGTTACGCAATGAGCTTTCTGGTCAGACTTTATTAGCGCCGGAATTATTGGCGGAATACGAAACTTCCCTGGAAGATTTAAAGCAGCAGGAGGTTACCTTAAAGCAGAACCGCGCCGAAACCGAAACGCAAATTGCCTGGCTGAAGAACCGCGAAAAGCTATCCGAAAAGAAAGAACAAACCCAGAAAGCCTTAGCCGCCCTGCAGGAAAATGCCGCCCGGTACGCAACTGATTTCGCCCGGCTGGAGCAACATAAAATTGCCGTTTATTTCCGGCCGGACCTGGTAAAGCTGGAGCGCGAACAGCAATTCCTCACCGACCTGGAAAACCAGCAGAACCAGATCCAAAGCCAGCTTCCGGAGCTTAAACACGTGGTTGAAACAGCCGTAAAAAATGCCGAAACTGCCAAAACGGTACAAAAAACGGCTGAAAAAGTACTGAAGGAAATTGCGCCGCTTTTAGATGATATTCTGCAGAAAGATGCCGGCATAGAAAACCTCCGCAAACAATTTCAGAAAAACAAAGAAACCTATAACCTGGCAAAGGCTGCTTTTGATCAGGATGGTAATGCCGTAGAAACTTACCGCCAAACGGTAGCAGATCTGGTCCAAAAACTGACCGAAACCCAAACCTGGTTACAGGAACACGCCGCCGAAAAAGAACTGGGCAGCGAACTCAATATTTTTAACCGCTATCTGGTAGATCTGCAGCAGATTTTGCAGGACGATTCGAAATGGAAAAAAGAAAAAATTGCGGCTACGGAAATAATCCAATCCTCAAAAATCCAGGCAGAAACTGCCGGTGAAAAACTGGCGCTATTGACTCTTGAAAAACAGCAACTGCAATCCGAAATTGCGCAAAATTCGGAGGACTTAAATGCAGCGTTAGCGGGTACTTCGGAAGCGGAACTGGAAGTAACGTTACAGGAATTACCAACCCGCCTGAACAACCTGGAAAAGCTGCAGCAATTAAGTACGCAATTCGGAAATGCAACGGTAAAAGCAGAAACCTTAAAGTCGCAAAACCAGGCGGAAAAGGAAAAGCTGGAAACGTTAAAAACTGCTGAAACAGAATTGGCAAATAAGTTGGAAGAAGCACGGGGAATTTTAAAGCAATACCAGGAAATTCTGGAGTTTCAGGTTCAGGTAAAGAATTACGAAGAAGCCCGCCAGCAATTACAACCCGGATGTGAATGTCCGTTGTGCGGCGCGCTGGAACATCCTTTTACTCAGGGCTTAACTCATAAAATTACCGATGCTTCGGAAAAGCGAAATGCGCAGCAGAAAACCGTAGCCGAACTGGAGAAAAAAGTTGCGGTTACCAATGCCGAACTGGCAGGTTTGCAAGCCAGCTTAAAAGCTTCCGGAAATACGTTGGGTGAAAATGCTAATCTGATAGCTGGTTTGGAAAAGGATTTTTCGGAAATAAATATTCGGCTTGAAGCAAGTTTTACCATTTCTAAAACTGAAGAAATATCAGCCGCTCTTACTGCTTGCCAGACTTCAATAACTGAAAAAAGGATGCAGTTAGAAAAAGTTAAAAAAGCAAAAGAACAGGCCCATATTTTAACCGAAAAACAGTACAAGTTGCAGGATGAAACGGTGCGCCAGACTTCTACCAAAGAACAGGCTATTGAACGGCAAAAAACTGCTGAAGTAACACTCCGGAATTCTGAACAGGTATTACTGGATCTGCAGGAACAATACACCAATATTACCGAAGAGGCAACTTCGTTTACAGCGCGTTTTGGGTTGACTTTTTCGGCGGAAAAAGGTAGCGTTTTGCTGGGGGAATTGCGGCAGCGGGTTAATACTTACCTGGCGCAAACGGAATCTTTACAGCAAACGCAACTACGGTTAGCCGAAGCGGAAGGTAATCTGCAGAAGGTTGCAGCTACCCAAAAAGAAAAAGAAAAACAACTGACAGAACTGCAAGCCACTTTAACGCAGGAACACCAGGAATTAACCAACCAGAAAACCGAACGCGAACAGCTCTTTGGCCAGAAGAATCCGCTAACTGAAAGAGCCCGGTTAACCGTTGATTGTGAGCAAAGTAAAATTGCTGCCGAAACCGCTCAGGCAAACTTCCAGCAGCAAACGGAAAAGCTGAACCTTTTGCAATCGCGGCAGCAGCAATTGCAAACGGACGCTAACCAGGTACAGGAAAAAGTGGAGCAATTAAAAGCCGAACTGGAAGTTAAATTGACTTCCCAAAACATTGTTTCTATTGCAGCTTTAAAGGCCTTGTTCTTAACGGAACAGGAAGCAAACGGCTTGGCCAATCAGCAAAACGAATTAGAAAAATTACTTACCGAAACCCGGCAGACGCTGGCCGATACCAGTTCGGAATTAAAAACCGAAGAAGCTAAAAACCTGACTTCCGAAACGGTAGCCATTTTAACCGAAAAACTGCTACAAACTGACCGGGAAATAAGCGAAGCCAACCAACGTATGGGCAGCATTGCGCAGATCCTGAAACGCGAAACGGAGCTTCGGGAAAAACACCAGGAATTAGCATTCCGGATCAGCAACCAGCAAAAAGAAGCGGAACGTTGGGAGAAATTATCGGAACTGATCGGGTCGGAAAGCGGGAAGAAATTCAGCAAGTTTGCCCAGGGGCTTACCTTAGCCAAACTGGTTACCTTGGCCAACCGTCATTTGCTTAAACTGAACGACCGCTACCAGCTTCAGAAAGCTCCGGAATCAGATTTGGAACTGCAAATGATCGATACCTACCAGGCCGATGCCATACGTTCGGTCAATACCTTATCGGGTGGCGAAAGCTTCCTGGTGAGTCTGGCGCTGGCGCTGGGTCTTTCGGATCTGGCCAGCCATAAAACCCAGATCGATTCACTTTTCATTGACGAAGGATTTGGCACCTTAGATGCAGAAACTTTAGACATTGCCATAACGGCTTTAGAAAACCTGCAGGCCAGCGGCAAAATGATCGGGATCATTTCGCACGTAGAAGCATTAAAGGAACGCATCAGCACCCAGATCCAGGTTAAGAAAATGAGCGGCGGCGTAAGTAAGATTGAAGTAACCGCTTTTGCCGGAATGGAGATCTGATCTTAGATTTTTACGTCTGAGGTTCCTGGCAAGTAAATCCCACCAGGTTACTAAAATAGATCCTTCCAACCTGAGCAGAAATTAAAAACTTATTCCTCCCGCAGCAAGGCATCTAAAAACCCGATTTTTTCGTCTTTCCGTTTGAAAACCAAAAGCGGGATATCGTTATCGCTGTCCAGAATTTTTTCCGTTACGCTTCCCAGCATAAAAAGGGCGGCAGCCGATTTTCCGGCGGCGCCAATTACCAGCAGATCGGCCCGCAATCGTTTTGCTTCCAGCACCACAATTTCTCCCATGTCATCGTCGTGTTGTCTTTTGACCAGTTTAAGGGCAGCTCTGGTACGAAGTTCCGGAAACCGCTCCAAAACGTCTTCAAACCGCTTATTAGCGTTGGCTTGCATGCGCAGGTCAAATTCCTCATAGCTGGTTCCCAGGGTAATATAACCCGGCGGAACTTCATAAATGTGCAGGCATTGGATCTCAATTTCAGGCCGGGTCAAAGCAGAATGCAGGATCCGGTCCAGGGCCATCATGGAATATTCGTTAAAATCGATGCTGACCACAATTTTCCGCATGATTGCTTCCGAATTTTCGGGAACGAATAAAACGCTCATGCGGCTGGCCCGCAATAACTTCTGCGGCAATACGCCAGAGCCTTTTAGCTCCATTTTGCGCCCGACAAGCAGTAAATCAATATCTTCCCGTTTAGCTAATTTCAGTATTTCTTTTACCGGCTCTCCTTCCACTACGGAAATCACCTTCTCTACCTTTGGAACCGGTCCAAAATATTTCTGAATCCGCTCCTCCAGACTCTTAAAAATAGCATCTTTAACCGATTGCTCTTTGGTTAAACCTGCCCCCATGAGTTCGTCCGGAAGCTCCAGCGACTTTTCTACGTGCACAAAATAAACCTTCTCCACGGCCGATTGGCTGCATAAAAAAGCGGCATAATGTAATTCCGAATCATCCATTGGGGTTAGGTCCAGGCCTACCAGCAAACGTTTAATTATATCCATAACATTAAGGTTGAAGCAGCTTGATTCCGGGTAATTCTGTATCAGATCTTAACCCATAAACAGCCTATTTGTAACTTAATTTCTGCAGGCGGGTTAGAGTGATTGTTCCTATCCAAACCGGATGCAGTTTTTACAAATATAGAAAATTATGCTTACTGCCGTTCTTGTTGGGTTAATTATTGCCTTTGCCGCGCCCCTGCTGCACCGCCTGCTGGGCCGGTTTATTTCGATTCCCTATACCCTGTTTCCACTAATTTTATTTGGGTTTTTCTGTACGCATGCTCCAAAAATTCTGGCCGGTAACCGGGTTGAAACCATCTTTAATTGGGCACCATCCTTAAATATAAACCTGCATTTTTACCTGGATGGGTTAAGCCTTTTTTTTGCTTTGCTCATAACCGGTTTTGGTACGCTAATTATGTTTTATGCCGGCGGCTATTTAAAGGAAAATCCAATGCTGGGCCGCTTCTATTTGTACCTCACCCTGTTTATGACCGCCATGTTAGGAGTGGTTTTGGCCGGCAATATTTTCTGCCTTTTTGTTTTCTGGGAGCTGACCAGTTTAAGTTCTTATTTACTTATCGGCTTTAAACACGAAGAACAAAAAACCCGCGATTCTGCCTTACAAGCCTTACTGGTTACCGGCGGCGGCGGCCTGGCTTTAATGGCCGGGCTGATCCTGATCGGGTTAGCCGGTAATAGTTTTTCTTTACCCGAATTATTAAACCAAAATGCCGCCATTACTTCCAGCAACTGGTATATTCCGGCCCTGGTTTTAGTGCTGATCGGAGCGTGTACCAAATCGGCGCAATTTCCATTTCATTTCTGGCTTCCGAATGCGATGGCGGCCCCAACCCCCGTAAGTGCTTACCTCCATTCTGCCACCATGGTAAAGGCAGGCATTTATTTACTGGCCCGTCTTACACCGGCCATGGGCGGCACCCCGGAGTGGCACAATTCCCTCATGATCATTGGCGGACTGACCACCGTTATCGGTGCCTTTCTGGCCTTCCAGCAAACCGATCTGAAAGCGATTCTGGCCTATACTACCATCAGTGCGTTGGGAATTCTGGTTATGCTCACCGGCGTTGGAACTGAACTGGCCCTTCAGGCGATGCTGGCATTTTTATTGGCTCACGCGCTATACAAAGGTACCTTGTTCCTGGTAGCCGGCAACGTAGACCATGCTACCGGCACCCGGGAAATAACCGAGCTGGGCAGTTTAGGAAAATCCATGCGCTATACCGGAATTGCCGCTACCCTGGCGGCTTTTTCTATGGCCGGCGTACTGCCGTTTTTTGGGTTTCTGGGAAAAGAGCTGTTGTATGAAGGTACTTTAAAAAGTAATTACGGGCTTTTCGCGGTGGCCTTTTTCTCCGGAATTGTTTTTGTAGCGGTAGCAGTAGCTTTTAGTTTTGGGTTATTCTGGCGGAAAAGCGAAGTTAAAAATACCATTCAGCACCGGGATTCTTTATCGCTTTATTTACCGCCGCTGATGCTTTCTGTTGCTGGCCTGGCTTTTGGGTTGATACCCGGCACCTTGGTTACGCCTTTACTCCGGCAGGCTGCCGGGGCGCTGCAACATAAAGCTATTATGCCTTTCGAATTAAAACTCTGGCACGGATTTACCCCGGTGCTGGCTTTAAGTTTTTTAACCCTCTTTTTAGGATATTTATTATACCGTTTTTTAAGCCACGGCCGAAGTTTAGGCAAAATTCTAAAACCCGTATACCGCTTTGGCCCAGGGGGAATTTACGGGGTTGGGCTTCGAAACCTTTTACCGGGGGCTACCGCTATTACCGGCTTTATTCAGAATGGTTATCTGCGCAGTTACGTTGCCACCATTGCCCTTACCCTGATCAGCCTGGTTAGTCTGGCCCTTTTCTATGACGGGCCGGCCCTGCAACTTTACCGGCGGTTGCCCCAACTGCTCGACATCCGGATCTACGAACTGGTGCTGGTTGCGCTCATTGTGCCCGCGCTGGCTTATGTTTTTATTACGCGCTCCCGGTTAACGTCTATTGCGGTGCTGGGCATGATCGGTTACGCCGTAGCCCTGATCTTTATTATGTTTGGGGCACCCGATGTAGCCGCTACCCAATTGCTGATCGAAACCCTTACCGTTGTATTGTTCGTGCTGGTTTTGCACAAACTGCCCGCTTTCAAACAAACTGCCGGCCGGACATTTCGGTTTAAATACGTGGTAATTTCGGCTTTATTCGGTTCGCTTATTACGTACGTAACGCTTTTGGTAAAGCAATTTCCGCTGCAATCTGACTTGAAAAATTACTTTGGTGCCAACAGTTATATCCTGGGAAAAGGCCGCAATATCGTTAACGTGATCCTGGTAGATTTCCGGGCTCTGGATACCTTGGGCGAAATAATTGTGTTAGCTGTGGCCGCCATGGGCATTTATGCCATGCTCAAAATGCATCCTGAAAAAGAAGACAACTTATGAAAACCGTAATCCTGGCCAACGCCATCCGGTGGCTTATTCCGGTCTTTATTATTTTTTCGCTGTACATTTTATTCCGGGGCCATAACCATCCCGGCGGCGGATTTATTGGCGGCCTGATCTGCTCCATTGCTTTTATTTTTCACCTGATGGTGCATGGCCACCACAAAACCTCCTCCGACTTTTTTACCCTGATTTTATACCATTTTCCGCGTTTGCCAGGCCACGGGCGGGCCCGGCATTTTTTCCGGCTGTTGATTATCCAGGTTAAAAAGCAACGCCAGAAAATGGAAGAACAGGAAGACGCGTGGCTCGAATACGTGATCAGTATTGAACCGGTCTATTTTATAGCTACCGGCTTGTTGTTCGCAACCGTAAGTGGCTTGGGCGGCTTTCTGTTTCAGGAACCTTACATGTCGGCGTTATGGGCAGATTTTGAGATCCCGGTCTTAGGCAAACCCGGCACCCCCATTTTATTCGATTCCGGGGTGTATCTGCTGGTGTTGGGAGTAGTACTGAAAATAACGTTTGCCATGGCCCAGGCGGAATAAAAATAATAAAAAAAATTCTACCAACCTGGTAGAACCAAAAACGAAAAGATGGAACTGCTTTTACCTTTTATAATCGGGATCCTGTTTGCGGCGGGCCTATTTCTGATCCTGCACCGGCACTTTTTCAAGTTGCTGCTGGGCCTTATGCTGTTCAGCCTGGCTACCAATTTGTTCATTTTTGTGATCGGGAGGTTAACGCGGGGCGGTTCGGCCATAATTCCGCCAGAAGAAGAAATGGCTAAAATTCCGTTTGCCGACCCGGTACCCCAGGCCCTTTTATTAACGGCCATCGTGATCGGGTTTGGTATTCAGGCTTTTGCTATTGTATTGATTAAACGCGTTTACCAGGCCTTTGGCACCACCGATCTGGACAACATGAACAATACCGACCAGATAAAATAAAAATTCCCTAAACCTTTATTATGCCGCATATTCTGTTGCTTTTACCTTTACTGATTCCGTTGTTTGGCGCTATTTGCTGCTACTTTTTCCTGCGGGTAGTAACGGTGCAGAAAGTAATTGGCGTAGTGGTGCAATTGAGTTTGTTGGTGGTGTTGGTTATTCTTTTAACAACCGTGCAACAGGAAGGCATTCAGGTTACGCAGCTCGGCAACTGGCCTGCTCCTTTCGGCATCACCCTGGTAGCTGACCTTTTTAGTTGCCTCATGGTGCTGGCGGGAGCCTTAACCGGGTTAGCAATAATGCTTTATTCTTTAACGGGCCTTGACGCTCACCGCCAGGGTTACGGGTATTACCCTTTGCTGCTTTTGTTGCAGTTGGGCATAAACGGGGCCTGCCTCACCGGCGACCTTTTCAACCTGTTCGTGTGGTTTGAAGTGTTGCTTATTTGTTGCTTTGTGCTGATCGCCTTCGGGAGTACCAAACCCCAGCTGGAGGCTTCTATTAAATATGTTACCATTAATTTCCTGGCTTCCTGTTTCCTGTTAATGGGCATTGGCATAATTTACGGCATTTCGGGCTCTTTGAACATGGCGGAACTTGGGCGACTGGTGCAAACCGGTAACGTAAACCCCGGGCTCCTTACTACCGCTGGCATGTTTTTCCTGGTTTCGCTGGGCATTAAGGCCGGTTTATTCCCGCTATTTTTCTGGCTTCCTGCCTCCTATCATACGCCGCCCATTGCCATTTCCGCCTTTATTGCGGGCATGCTTACCAAAGTTGGCATGTATGCTCTGATCCGCCTTTTCACCCTCATTTTTATTTTAAACCCGGAATTCATCCACCTGATCCTGTTGGTAATGGCAGGCCTGACCATGGTGATCGGGGTTTTAGGCGCAGCTTCGCAAACAGATTTCCGAAAGATCCTGTCGTTTCATATTGTCAGCCAGATCGGGTACATGCTTATGGGTTTGGCTATTTTTACGCCGCTGGCTATTGCCGGCAGCGTGTTTTTTATTATTCACAACATCCTGGTTAAAACCAACCTGTTTTTGATCAGCGGCGTGGTGGCCCAGCAAAACGGTACCTTTAATCTGAAAAAACTCGGCAACGTTTATCTGCAGCGACCGGTGCTGGCATTGCTGTTTGTAATTTCGGCATTTTCGCTGGCCGGCATTCCGCCTTTATCGGGTTTCTGGGGGAAATTCATGCTGGCTAAAGGAGGTTTTGAAGCCGGAAACTGGGGCATTGTCGTTACTTCGCTGATCGTAAGTTTGCTCACCACATTTTCCATGACCAAGATCTGGAATGAAGTTTTCTGGAAAAAGAAACCATTGCCGCTGGTTTTGCCGCCGGCGGCTTCGCTTACGGAAACTACCGGCCAAAAACCCGATAAGCGCCTGTATGTGCCGGTATTTCTTTTAACGGTTGCCATTTTGTTTATCGGTTTGTATGCCGAACCGCTGGTTGCGCTGGCCATGGCCGCCGCCGACCAATTACTGCATACCGAATCTTATATTAATGCCGTATTAAAACCTTAAGATGAGAACTTTCGCCCTACATTTTCTGCTGGCTTTTATTGCAGCCTACCTGATTCTGAAAAGCAGTTTCTGGCCCTTTGCCTATAATGCGGTAAATGCAGTAGCAGTTTTTCTGGCCATTTTCACTTTTTTCTGGCTTTTAAGTTTCTTCATCCGGAGGCAGTACTTCCGGAAGTTACCCAAAGGGCTGAGCTTTGCGCTGTTTTTTTTAAAAGAATTGCTGATAGCCAACTTAAAGATCGCTTACGACATAATTACCCCGCACTACATTCTCCAGCCCGCCGTAATTGCCTTTCCGTTAAGCTTAAAGACCGAAGAAGAAATTACTTTCCTGGCGGTTGTCATTTCCTTAACGCCCGGTACCCTCAGCCTGGATGTAAGCGATGACAAGAAAACCCTTTATGTACACGCCCTATATACCAACAATTACGACCTGGATCGCATCAGGAATCAACTGAAAAATGGTTTCGAACGCCGCATAATGGAACTGGTAGCATGAATTTATTCGCCTTGTCACTTTATATTGCTATTTCAACGCTCAGCTTCTGCATGGTGCTGGTTGCGGTGCGTTTTGCCATAGGTCCCAGCCTGCCCGACCGCATTACTTCCTTCGATCTATTCGTAGCCAACATGATCGGTATCATTGCCATTTATACGGAACTTACAGGCAACGAAGACTTTATCGATGTTGCCATAATCCTGTCGCTTTTCGGTTTTCTGGGTTCCATTTCTTTTGCGTATTACCTCATGAAATCTAACCGTTAACGTTATGGAAACTATTGAAGAGGGCCTTATCTGGCGGGAAATTATCAGTTCTTTTTTTATTCTGGCAGGTTCGGCTTTTATGCTTATTGCCAGTATTGGGTTGTTGCGTTTTCCTGATTTTTACATCCGGATGTCGGCTATTACCAAAGGCGCTACCCTGGGGCTGGGATTAATTTTAACCGGCATGGGCATTTACTTCAACCAACCCGACATGCTGGTGAAAGTAGCTGTGATCATTGCTTTTTCCTTCGTTACGTCGCCGGTGGCGGCCCACGTAATTGGCCGCACCGCCGTGCACCTGAAGATCCCGTTTTGGCGCAAAACCAATTTAGAAGAATTTAAGGAATACCTGGAGAAATGCGAACCCTGCGAAACCAAAGCCGACGAAGAAAAAAACAAAGTTTCCTGAATGGTTGTTAAACCTCTTATTCCGGAAACCTGAAAGCATCGCATGGCCAAAAACGCTTTTCCTTATGACCTTGATTTTACCAAAACCGATTTCCGGCAACATCCCGAATTATACCGGATTGGCGTAGGCGAACAGGGCGTGCTGCTGGTCCAGCCTTACAAAGCGGAGATCCTGCCCCACTGGAAATTCAAAACCGAAGAAATAGCCAAAGCTTCGGCCGAAAAGATCTACGAATTATTTGAAAACTACCTGCAGGAAAACGATTTTGTGGGCGCCGATATGGCCCGGAAATTCCTGCAAATGGGCTTTACCCGGGCCCGGCGCTACGCCAATCACAAAACCGGCCGCAAATATAAGATCGGGGAAGAAGATAAAACGGAAGGACTGGAATACCCCTATTCTTCCGGCAGCAAAAACAAAGGCAACACCATTTTAAAACAGGAACCCGATGCCTTAACGAACGAAAAAGCCCGGGCCGCCGCCATATTTAAAGATTACTGGTTCAAAGCCAAAGACCACCCGGAATACCTGAAACAAAAAGCCGCTTTCCGGGGAAAATATTACGAATAAAACGGTAGGGTTTGGGGCAGAAAAAGTCGAAAAAGGTGCAGAAATAAATTAAAATCGAATTGATTATTATTTCTGGTGAAAAAGAATTTTCCAGTTCGGGATTAAAGCCCATCAAAAATATTCGTCATGTTGAGCGCTAGCGAAACAACTTGTCGGCGGTTAGCACAAATCTTAATTCTGGACGTTTACCACTTATACAACTTTTCTACTGGCCGCCGACAAGTTCCTTCGCTAGCGCTCAGGATGACGAAAATTTTAATTTATTTAGCTGATAATTAAAAAGGTGCAAAGCCCAATTGATACTATCGTAACCAAATCAATAAAAATAAGCGTACCCCAAAAGAGATACGCCTATCAGAGACAAAACAGTAATTATCGTTTAAATTTTTTGGAATTAGCTTTAAAAAGCGGAGCTACAGAATGGCTTCCGGGAGAAGGCAGTAGCTTCATCGATGTCTTTAAGTTTGCAGATGAAGCGGGTCATGCGCTCTATCCCAAAACCAGCTCCGGCCGTTAACGGGATGCCGCCTTCTTTGGCAACTTCCAGGTAATCGGCAAAAGCTTCGCGGTCGGTGCCTACCATATCCATACGGCGCACAATTTGCTCAAACTCATTTTCCCGTTCCGCGCCGGAAAGTCCTTCGCCGAAACCTTCCGGCCAGATCAGGTCATAGTTCAGAAAGGTGCCACTGCTGGCCGGATCTTCTTTATCATAGAATTCCCGGGTGTGGTTCAGCAGCCAGAAAGGCTCGGTAGATTCAGCAGATTTAATTTTCTCATAATCAGGGCCGTAAATGGCCTCCAGTTCTTCGGTGCGGTAAACTTTCAGCTTGCCGTAAAGCGGCAGCAGCGAACCGCGGAATTGCATGATCAGGTCGCCCAGTTCCTGGTTCAGGGAAGTGAAAACGTAGTTGATCAGCTCTTCCATAAAACCCATTACATAAAACCGGTCTTTGCCTTTAAACTCAAAATCTACCTGGGTAAACTCAAATAAATGGCGGCCGGTATCAGCCCGATCTGAAAACTCCAGCCGCACGTTTGGCGACACAATATAAATGCTTTCCAGCTCCGGGTTCATCAAAGCCAGTTGCTTGTGGAAGATCATCGATTTGGTCAGGCTCCAGTACCGGTCGGCGTAAGCGATCGTAGCATCTACTACCCCGTGGTTCAACGGATCCGTTATCGGCGACAGCATGAGCGGCATTAATTGAGTAAGGCCTTTTTTGAACATGAACTGGTGCGTAGCGCGAATAATGCCCTGCTGCACCTGCAGGATCTTTGGAAGGGCCGGACGGCTCAGATGGCTTACGGTTGGTTTCAGAGCAGTAGGTTGGGTAGTGGTCATTGGTTCCATAAAGAATTAGAAAGTAAAGTTTCAGATGATTTTCAGGAGTTAATACTGCCAAGCTACCAGGAAAGTTGGGTATTTTTGCCAGTTTAGCAATATTTATTTTTTATCATTACCATATTATCAAAAAGTAATTTATATTGTTGCCAATTCCATAAAAAGCCTTTTCAAAATTACCCATGCATTACGAAATTGATAATCTGGACCGGCAAATTTTAAAGCTCCTGATGACGGACGTAACCCGGCCCTACACCGATATTGCCAAAGAATTGAAAGTTTCGGGCGGCACCATCCACGTGCGGATGAAAAAACTAAAGGAACTGGAAATAATAAAGGGGGCGCAGCTGATCATAAATCCGGGAGCCATCGGTTTCGATATTTGCGCGTTTATTGGAGTGTTCCTGGAAAAAGGTTCGGAATACAAAAAGGCGGTGGAGCAAATGCGGCGCATCCCGGAAATTGTGGAAATGCACTACACTACCGGCGCTTACAGCATGTTCGTAAAGCTGATCTGCCGCGATACCAAACATCTCCGGGAAGTGCTTAACGAAAAAATGCAGGCCATAACGGGCGTTCAGCGTACCGAAACGTTTATTTCTTTAGAAGAAAGTATTTCGCGGCAAATAAAGATCGAACAGGTTTAACGGACTTTCCGGAAAAGATAATTTATTGCTATCATCCGCACTTTTTCCGTTCAAAACAGTATCATTTTCAACAAACAAAATTTCGGTTTAAACCAGATAGGTGTCGTTATGAATATTCCAGCTTCCCGGTTTCAGGCTTTCTTACTTTTCTTTATTGTTTTATTGTTAACAGCCTGCCAGCAAAAGCAGCAGGACGATTTTAAAGTGATCGGGATAAAAGACGGCGACACCGTGGAACTGCTCATGAATAACCAGCCGGTAACCGTGCGGCTTTACGGCGTAGATGCGCCGGAAAAAATCCAGGATTACGGAACCCAGGCTAAAAATTTTGCGTCGCAGCTGGCTTTCGGGAAGTACGTAAAACTCACCAGCCACGGTAACGACCGCTACGGCCGCACCATTGGCGAAATAATTCTTCCCGACGGGAAATCATTGAACCAGGAATTAGTAGCAAATGGTTTTGCTTGGTACTACAAAGCCTACGCCAACGATCCGCAGCTGGGTTATCTGGAGAACGATGCAAGACGGCTGGAACGGGGCTTGTGGAGCCAGCCCAACCCGGTAGCGCCCTGGGATTTCAGAAAGAACAAACGCGAAAAAAGCCAGGCTGCCAGCCAGAAACCAATTCCCAAACCCGCCGATGCCGACCGGGAGGTTTTTATTTGCCCTATCGGCAGCGCTGCAACTTATCATATACAACCCACCTGTTCGGTGCTGAAACGCTGCAAAGGCCAGCTGGAAACCGTAACCCGGGGCCATGCCGTAATGAACCTGCGCCGCACTGCCTGTAAAGTTTGCAGTAAGAAACGGTAGGGTTCAGGCCTGAAAATCTAAATGCTTTAAAAAAGAAAAACGCCGAAAATTCCGGCGTTTTTTTTGTGATACATGATGTCAAATTTTTACTGGTATTGACAAACCAACTATTTTATATTTAACTGAATATCCCTTCCTACTGGCCGCCGTTACCATCGCCGCCGCCTTTAACGTCGTCGTTGCGGATGCTCTTTTTCTTTTGTGGCGCATTGAAATTCATTTTCCCGAAGTTGTAATTAAAGCTAACCCTGATCCCCCGGCGGAAGAACTGCATCTGGCTGTCGAAATCGGAATTCACGGTCTGGAAAGTATTGCGCACCATGGTAGACCGTTCAAAAACATTATCCAGGCCCATAGAAATACTTCCTTTTTTCTTCCAGATATCGCGCTTCACGGAGAAGTTGTAATACCGCATTCCTGATGTCCGGCCCTGGAGTTGTGCCCGCGGAGTATTGTAAAAGCCGAACATTTCTACCGACCAGCCTTCTTTGAATTGCCAGTTACCGTTAATATTGAAATTAGCCTGTAAGTTACCATTGGTGGTATTCAAAGCCTTGCTTTCCAGGTTGGTATAAAAAACGTTGGTGTTCCCCGATAAGGTCAGCTTTTCGATCGGTTTTATGGAGCCGAACAAACTTAAGCCCACGGTATTATTCTTGGCAATGTTAGCATAAGTAGTATTCACCACGTTGTTCTGATCCAGGAATCGGATGGTTTCAATAGCATTGTTGGTTTGCCGCCAGTAAAGGGAGGCATTTACCGAGCCCTTTTTATAGAAAGTATTGTAGCCCAGTTCGTAGGCATTGGTCAGTTCCGGGTCCAGGTTAGGGTTGCCGTAAGCAATATTCCGCGGGTCTGCGGTATTTACGAACGGGTTCAGATAGAAAATTAACGGACGCTGGATGCGGCGGGTGAAACTCAGTTTTAATTTCTTGTTCTCTCCCAGATCGCGGGCTACCATTACATTCGGGATATAGCTCCCGTAATCGGTGGTGAACGCTGTTCTATTGGTCCGGAAATCGGCATCGATGAAGGTGTATTCGTAGCGACTTCCCAGCTTAAAAGTATACTTCTTTCCCAGGCCAAAACCATAGGAAGCGTACCCGGAAACTACGTTCTGGTCGTATTCAAACAGGTCGGAACGCGCCGGTACCGAAACGAATTCGCCGGTGCCGGCAGGGTCGTTGGTAAACCGGAAATCGCTGAAAACGTTGCGCAAAATGCCTTTGGCGCCGGTTTCCAGCGTTTGGTTATTTTTAAGCGGCTGCACGTAATCGGCCTGGAAGGTAATTTCCTGATTTGTATTATCGTTGGTGTTCTTTTCGCCATAGGTGCGTTCGCCGTTCATGTTTTCCTGGTCCAGATCAATAAGGTTTTCCCGGGGATTCCGGCTGTAAAGGCCCAGCAAACTTATTTCGTGCTGCGGCTTAAAGGTATGGGTATAGCCCATATTCACATCTATGCTTTTGGAATTGTTGCGGCTATCTATGTTGCGGACGTATTGCTCCTCAGGCAGGCCTTTGGCGCTATATAAAGACTGCAACCGGTTATCGTTGGTAAACTGCGATAAATTAAGGCGCACCCCGGCATTCATGGTATTTTTTTCGTTAAAATCGTAATCCATGCCGAACTGGCTGTAATTGAAACGGCCCTCATTCCGGAAAGTGCTGCGCTGTTGCAGAATTCCGTCGGCAGTACCTAAAGCGTCGTAATCTGTGCGCAGCACGGTGGTTTTGCCATCTACGCCCCAGGTGTTTCTGCCAATGTTTGCGTTCAGCCCCAGGCGGTTTACCCGGCGGTTCACCGATGCGCCCACGTTGCTGGAAAGCGTTCCGAAGGTAGCATACACGGAACCATTCACGCCTTCGATATTCGATTTTTTGGTAATAATGTTAATGATGCCCGCTGTGCCTTCCGCATCGTATTTGGCGGAAGGACTGGTAATAACTTCCACCGATTTGATCATATCCGAAGGGATCTGTTTCAGGGCATCGGAAACGCTGGCCGCCATAATGCTGGAAGGTTTGTTATTGATCAGCACCCGGATATTGGAACTGCCGCGCAGCTGCACATTGCCTTCCAGGTCTACAGTAACCTGCGGTACTTTCTTCAGCACATCGGAGGCATTGCCGCCTTTGTTGTTGTCGTCTTTTTCGGCATTGTAAACAATGCGGTCTATCTTATTTTCAAATAGTTCGCGCTCCGTTACAATATTCACCTCCCCAAGCTTCTGAGTGTTAACTTTTAACCCGATCTTTCCCAGGTTTACATCGGCGAAGTTGTTGCTCAGGGTAACTTCTTCCAGGGTCTGGTTTTCGTAACCGATAAAGCTGGCAACTACTTTAAATTTTCCGGCCGGCAGGTTATTGAGCACAAAAACGCCCTTATCGTTGCAAACGGTACCTTCAATGGGTTTATCAGAGCCTGCCGGGTAAAGGGCAACGGTGGCATATTCTACCGGCTTGTTGGTTTCCGCATCGATGATGGTGCCGGTGAGGCGGGCATTTCCTTTGGCTGGCTGCACAGGCTTTCCGGTTGGCTTTCCTCCGGCAGGAGCTTGTTGCTGGGCGAAACCGGTGTTCAAAACAAACAGGGCGGCAGCAAAGCAATAAAGTTTTTTCATAGTTCTTTCAGAAAGGCAAATCAACCGGTAGTTATAGTGGTTGGCTACCGGCCGGTTCCCCTGTTCTAAAAATATGCCAAGGCTTAGAATGCCTTCTAAAAAGGCTAAAACAGCCATTTCCAAGCATTATTAACGAAATTTATGTCCGGTTTCAAAACACTTTTTGCCCGGTTCCGGACATCAGGATTTAAAGACTTGCAGGTTTTGGAAAAAGCGTAACAAAAAAAAACCGGAACTTTCGCTCCGGTTTTTGTGCCAATGGCTTTTTAAGCTTGTTGCGATTTTTCATCGATCACCAGCATTGGGATTTTGGAATGGTAGGTCAGTTTTTCGGTTAAGCTGCTGTGGAAGAGGTTGCTGAAGAAATTGCGGTGCCTTTTTAAAATTACCAGCAGATCGGAGTTCGTTTTGGTCAGGTAATCTTTTAACCCCACTTCTTCGTCGGGGTGAATAATTTCGTGGAACTGGATATTCTGGTCCGCGAACATTTCTTCTATTTTCCTCCCGAAAGCAGCCGCTTTATTTTGGCTTTCTGTATCATCTTTTTTATCGATGTGCACCACTTCTACCTGGGCGCCGGTATTCTCCGCAAAACGCAGAACTTCCTGCAGGCCAAGGGTATCGGCTTCCTGGAGATCGGAGGCATAGGTAATTTTATTTATGCGCGGTAATTTGGCATTGGTAGGAATAGATAAAACCGGGCAATACAAATTCTCAATAATAGCCAGCGTATTGCTCCCGATCAAGATTTCCTCCAGCGTGTTTCCGCCGCCTGTAGAACCTACCACAACCAGGTCGTAGCCTTCGTGTACCACGTAATTTCGCACCGCATCGGCCAGGAAAGCAGTTTTAACTTCGAAATTGCAATCCCAGGTGCCGGCAAATTTCTGGGTTAAATATTCGCAGGCAGAATGCAGTTTATCGGTGGCATCACGGTGCATTTCACCTACCACCTCCGTTGCCACCAAAGCCGTTTCGGCGGTTTCGGCCAACGGCAGATGCGTAACGTGCAGCAACGTGAGGTGACCATTCGTATTGCTGGCCAGATAAGCGGCGTATTCCATGGCCCGGGTAGCCGTTTTAGAGAAATCGGTAGGACAAAGGATCTTTCTCATAGTAGATTAAGTCTGGTAAAAAGTACAAAATAAAGCTTTAAAAAGCGGCTTAGCTATTAACAGCTGAAAGATAACAATTTATTAATATTTGAGCTTACGTAAGGTTTTTATTTATTGCCGATAAGCGTTTATTAAAAATTCCTTTTTATGGGCGGAAGCGCTAAATAACAGGTAAAGCAGATTTTTCTGCCAGTTTAATGAGCAAAATAATATAAAACCGACATGATCTAAAAAAATAACCGCAGTTCACGCAGAGGTTATGGGCTTTAATAAAGTAAGAAGTTAAAGGCATTAACTTTTCCGCTTAAAATCAACGGTGTTTCCGGCGATTCTTAATCCGGGCGATTGGTTTATTTTTAACCCAGCGTAAATACTTTTGTAAAGGCTCGGCGGTTTGTAAAGCCGGGATGGAATTATACAGCATTGCCAGTTCTTTATTCGATAGCAACAAATGAATGGTGGAATGGCAGGGCTGGCAGATCTCCGCCGTAGGCCCGTAGCGGCCGCCTTCTTCCCGGGGCACCAGATGGTGCCGGCTGAGCAGATCCACTTCGCGCAGGCATAATTCGCAGGTTTGGGTTTTTGCCGGCTTTTTCATAGCGTTTCCTGTTTTTCATTTTTTAAACCACAGAATCCGGCTTCCTGTTTCGGGTTTTAACAGGAAAAAATAATCATTTTCGCAGCCTAAATATTCTTTAGTTTTGTGGCCCGTTTCCTTACGGTTTCGTAAAGGAATTCGCTTCAATCTAAAATTGCCACCTCCTGTTTATGTCTGAATTTAATGAGGGAACTGCCCTGGGCGCTAATCCTTCAAATCCTGAATCTTTAGTACCCAAAGTCCAGATCCGCGAAGGCCTGCTGTTATTTATTCTGGCTGCCATCCAGTTCACCAACATCATGGACTTTGTAATAATGATGCCTTTGGGGCCCCAGCTTATGCGGGTGTTCGATATTAATCCCAAACAGTTTGGCCTGGTGGTTTCGGCTTATACGTTCAGTGCGGCATTTTCCGGTTTCTGTTCAGCTTTTTATATAGACCGGCTGGATCGTAAAAAGGCGTTGTTAGGTTTGTACTTGGGTTTTGCCATTGGTACGGCCCTTTGCGCTCTGGCTCCTACCTTCGAACTGCTGGTAGCAGCCCGGGTGGTAGCCGGTCTGTTTGGCGGGGTTTTGGGCGCTTTGGTGCTGGCCATTATCGGCGATGCCATTCCGGAAGAACGAAGAGGTGCCGCCACCGGTAAGGTTATGGCCGCTTTTTCTATTGCCTCTATTGCCGGTATTCCGGTGGGTTTGTACCTGGCCAGCAAAACCAGCTGGCACGCTCCCTTCTACTTACTGGCAGGTTTAAGTTTGGTGATCCTGGCGCTGGCCATGAAATTCCTGCCTGCCCTGAAAGGCCATTTAACCAACGCTCCGCACGAAAAACCGCATACTGTTTTACTGAATATTTTCCGGAAAAAGAATTTATTGTGGGCTCTGGCTATGGTGGTAATTCTGCAGCTGGCCGGGTTTACGGTTGTACCGTTTATAAGTCCCTACATGGTTGCTAACATCGGTTTTAAAGAAGAAGAACTAAGCTATATTTATCTCTTTGGCGGCTTAGCCACGGTGGTTACTTCGCAACTGGCAGGACGGCTGGCCGATAAATACGGTAAAAAACGGGTGTACATTATTGCGGCTGTTTTCTCCATTATCCCGATCCTGGCCATTACGCATTTGCCCCGCATGGAACATTACCTGGTTTTATTCATCACCACGGTTTTCTTTATTGTTTTCGGGGGAAGGTTTGTACCGGCTATGTCGCTGATCACTTCCAGTGTAGAGCCCAAACAGCGTGGCAGCTTTATGAGCATTAATTCATCGGTGCAACAGCTGGCTTCGGGACTGGCCGCTTTTGGCGCCGGCTTTATTGTTCAAAAAGCCCCCGATGGCCGTTTGCTTCATTTCGGAACGGTTGGCATTTTGGCATCGGTTGCTACGGTAATTTCGATTTTCGTAATTCTGAAATTGAAAAAGGTTAGTTAAAGTAGATTGCTTCGAAGTTGGATTGATTTTTCCGGCACAAAACCCTACCTTTTTCCGGCATCATCTTTATCCTAGTTCATACCAAAATCAGACAAAATCAGAAAACGTGCGGACAGGTCAAGCCCAATGCCGTCAATTTAAGGGCATTGCTCTTCCGGACATCTTCTATCCGGAAGTTTTCTACCCGGGGCATCCTTGTTCCCGTATCCATACACGCGGACAAAGATGTCCGCAGCAGACTTAGTTTCGGACACAGATATCCGAAACAGCAGCATTCATAATAAAATCAGACAAAATCAGAAAACGTGCGGACAGGTCAAGCCCTGTCCCTACTGGAAAACCCCAAATTCCCTCCATCTGACGAATCCCGATTCCGAAAACAAATAATCCTCAAATCCTCTAATCCTATAAATCTTAGTTCAGACAAAAAAACTCCCGCCGGAAATTACCGTGGGAGTTTTTTAATTTAAGATCTATTCTGAAAAACCTTACTGAAAGCTGGCAAACCATGGAACCAGTTCCGTAACCATTGGCTGGAAAGTGGTGCCGTGGGTACCATCCGGGATAGTATGAAAGGTAAGTTGCGGACCGGCGCCGTTGGCTTTTAGTTTATTGAAAGTTATCTGCGAATTCGTGAAAGGAACCACATCGTCGGCGGTGCCGTGATACAACCGGGTTGGGGCTTTCGGGGCCCAGTCGGTCAGGCTGTTTTCGGCTAAGGCGTTCCGGAATTGCTCTTCGCCGGTGCCGGCCAAACCGTTAAAAAACGTTTCGGTATAGAGCTGGTTTGGTTCTTTCGGCAATTCAGCATTTACCTGGCTACCGGTTTTGGAACCGTTCAGTAATTCCGGGATTTTTGTGGCATAAGGCTCCCGGAAGATCTGGTTTAGCGGCCGGTTCCAGTTGTTGGCGGTATTGTAGGCCTGGGTTAAAAAAGCTAGGTAAGAGGGGTGCTTATACTCCACAGCTGTAGTAATATCCGTGATCATAGCCGTTAAGTCATACCCGCCGGCGCCGGCTGCCACGGCCGTAAGGGTTAAATTATGCTTCGGGTTGCTTTCTATTTCTTTCTGAGCCGCCAGCGTTACGTAGCCCCCTTCGGAATAACCGGCCAGGAACAATTTATCGCTAACCGGAATTTCTTCCTGCTGGCAGAAGATCTTACCGGCTTTAATCATATCGATAACCGCTAAAGCCGAATACTGTTCATTATAATAAGGGTGCAGAATATTTGCCGAAACCCCGTAACCCAGGTAATCGGGAATAAAGGTAGCATAACCCGCCGAAGCAAATAATTCCGGGCCGTTAAATGAGATCGGGAAATTGCTGGGGGCGTCTTTATGCGCAAATAAGGTACCGTGCTGGGCGCTGATAATTGGCGGCGGGGTTGGCTTGTTACGCGGGAAACACATCAGCCCGGAAGCTTGGATCTGGTTGCCCTGGTACGTGGTGGTATAAACCATGCTGAATACCACAATGTCGTACTTAAATTCGTTGTTGAATTGCGGGTAGCCGTTGGAAGTGGCCATACTTTGGATGGCACTAACCGGAATAAAACCGACAAACTTGGCGGATACAAAATTATTTTCGGTAACCGCCGGTTCCGGGTTGTTGTTTTCCGGGTCGTCTTTTTTGCAGCCGGCACTGGCCGCCAGCGTAAACAGCACCACCCAGGCGTAGAAAATCGATTTTATATTTTTCATTTTCAGGTCCATCTTTAAACGCGTTATAAACTATTAAAAAAGAAATGGTAAGCCATAAAATACCTTTTACGGATTCGCGCAAAAATGATATTATTTTGAGAAATTAAATTTCAGGGAATGCCCTTTAAAAATCGATACTACAATTTGTTTCAGAAAGACCGAAAATAAAGACGGTTGCGGCGCCAGAGGGTTTTAGTAGAAGAAAATAACCACGTTAACCTGACCGACGTAGAAAAAATAAAACGGCACCTGCTTATCCCGGGTATTTACCGGAAGACCCATGTTGTTTTGCCTCCGCAGCTTTATAAAATTTACCTTAAGTGAGTTATGGCTAAAAAATCGTTTTCCGAACTGATCAGCGCGCCTGGCATGCCGGTGCTGGTAGACTTTTATGCCGACTGGTGCGGCCCCTGCAAAACCATGGCCCCCATTCTCCAACAGGTAGCCGCCGAATACTCCGGCAAACTGAAAGTGATAAAAGTAGACGTAGATAAAAACCAGGCCGCCGCCCAGCAATTCCGGGTACAGGGCATTCCTACGCTAATTTTATTTCATCAGGGCAAACCGGTTTGGCGGCAATCCGGCGCCATGCCGGCCAGCCAGCTTAGCCAGGTAATTCAGCAGCATTTAAAGTAGTTTTTCCGCCTGGATCCATAGCGATTTCAGGAAAACATTTATTAAAAAATCGGTATGGTTTTAAGCGACAAAACTGCCGGGCTTCCCTTACTTTCTTTCAAATAACTGCCAGTTGTTTACCCGCTTCAGCAATCTAAAATCCTGCATTTGCTTTTTTCGGGCGGTAGCCGGGATGGTGTCATTTACCAGCAGGTATTCCATATTTTGGTAAGGAAGATCGTAATCTCTTTCAAAATTATAACCTTCGTCGTAGAGTGGTAAAACTTCAAAACCGGCTTTCCGGCGGATAATGCCAAAACGGTAATCTATAAAAGAGACTACGGCCGGCGCCTTTTTCCAAACCACATAATAATCCGGCACGTGCAGAAATTCATCGTAGCCCCGGAAATCCCGCCGCAGCATTACCCCGGCCAGCCTTTTATTTTTGGCAGCCTCCGGAAAAAAATCTGCATTGAACCCGGCCATTTCCTGGTTAAAAGCCCAATGCTTTTGCGCATACATGCCAAAATGGATCAAAACTACCAGCAACGCACCTATGGAAAAGCTGCGGTTGAATCTGGGCGGGAATAGCAAACTGCCAAAAATAATTACACTCAAAAGTGCATAAACCGAATACCGGTGGTAAATGTAAGCCTGCCCCGGAATGGCTTTGGGCAATCCGAAAAAGCACCCGAAACAAACCAGCATAAATAACAAAAACGCTGCCCGTTGCCGGTCTTTAAGTAAACCTTTAAGCGCCGGCCGGTTTAGGATAATACCAGAAATTGCCAATGAAAAGAGCAGGAATGAAACCAGACAACCGGCAAAAATTCCCCAATTTCCTTTCAGCAAAAAGTAATTATCAAGGTAAAAAAAAGCCAGCCTTTCCGGCAGGGTACTAACGTATTGGCTCCAGTAAAAATAAATGAGATAACCAAGCGTTTGCGACTCTCCCTGCGTTTGCCGCCACCAGTAAAAGATCAGGCTGATAACCGGTAGCATCGGTATTAAAGTCAGCAGAAACTGTTTTGGGTTCCGGCGGAAATAAAAGACATTCAGCAGGCCGTAAAACAACAAACAGAAAAGGCAGGTTTGGGTATGCACAAAAAACAGGAAAAGAAAAAGGAAGCTGAGAGCCAGCCTTAACCAGTTAGCCTTTTCCTGAAACGTCCGCAACTGCAGGTATAAAATGGTGAGGGAAAGCGGAATTGAAAAGTAAAACCCCACGAACCCGAAACTGACGTTAAAATTGTAGATCAGCAGGAAAGACGGCAGCACAAACCACACATTCCCGCGCAATTGCCAAATCAGGGCCAAAACCGAAACCGGGAATAAGACCAGGTAAATGGCATTATAAACCTTATTGGCAAATTCCACCGAAGGAAAAACGGCAGAACCGGTAAAAGCAATATGAAAGATATTCGGCCGGAAAAAATAATCTACCAGGTAATGATCGCGGAAATAAAACTCCGGATTTTGGTAGTACCGATAAATGGTAGCTTCCGCCAAATGAAACGGTATGTCTACGTAAGGAAAAAGCCGGGTAAGAAAGGTTAAAAGCAGGTATAACCCAATAATACCGAAAAGCACCAGCAGGAAATTCTTTGGCCAGCGGTTTTTGGGTAAAGCCGGCTCCGGGTTTTGCTTTTTAAGATCCTCCAGAATTTGTTGTTGCCTGCCCAAAGCGCCGGCCGGAATTGAAACCATAGCCGCAAAGGTATTTTTCTAAACATACAAAAGAAACTGCTGGTGAGAATTTTGGGGTAAAAACCTGGTCCTGTCTGAATTAAAATGGTAGGACTTTGGCATAAAAAACTCAAACCAATGCCTTTAAACTGCTTATTTTGTATTTTACAATTAAAATTAACTGGCTTAATATAACTCCCGCCTTAATACGGCTTTTTAAAGTCATAAAAATCCGGGCCTTCAATCAATTTATTCCTGATGGCGTAATTTATTATTTCTGCCGTAGTCTGAGCATTTATCGTTCCAAAAAAAGCCTACCCAAATTCGGAACAGACTTTTTTTCCTCAAAACGGTAGCGTTTTTAATTTAAATCCTACTTATAAAACAACAAGCTAAAAACCGTTCCATTCCGCTCTCCCGGTCGCATTTGCAGACTGCCTTTATGGAGTTTCATGATCTGCCGCGAAAGGCTTAAGCCAATGCCGGAGCCCTGCTTTTTGGTGGTGTAAAACGGCACAAAGATCTTATCCAGAATTTCCTCCGAAACCCCGCTCCCGTTATCTTTCACTTCAATGCGCACCAGGCCGGCCACCTTTTCGTCCCGGCTGGCCGAAACTTCAATAACCGGTTCGGCAACCTGTTCGCAAGCCTCTACCCCATTCTTTACCAGGTTCAGCAACACCTGTTCTATCAGTTCCGGATCGGCGGTAATTTGCAGGGGTTCTTCAGTTGTTAATAACCGGAGTTTTACTTTCTGGTAAAAGGGTTCGCTTTGAATGAGCCTGCCCAATTGTTTCAGCAGGTCGGTTACGTTAACGGTTTCTAAATGCGGCGGCGGCACCCGGGTTAAGCGGCGGTAATTCTGCACGAAATGCAGCATGCCGGTACTTCGTTTTTCAATGGTCTGTAAACCGGTCTGAATGTCGTCCAGGTTTTCGTCTTCCTCAATCTGGGCGGGGGTATACAAATGCGCAACCCGTTCTTCCACCAAACCTCTAATAGTAGAAGTAAGCGAAATTATGGGCGTTACCGAATTCATAATTTCGTGGGTCAGCACGCTGATCAGTTTCTGCCAGGCTTCCAGTTCCTGTTCTTCCATTTCAGAGCGGATGTTCTGCAACGAAATAAGCCGGATGCGTTTGCCCTGCGAGTTAAAGCAGGCTACCGACACCAGCAGGAAGAGCTGATCCCTTTCCCGGTCTATCCGGATGAGTTGCTTTTTGCCGTTCTCCAGTTCCAGCACGTTGTGCGCCAACTCCGGACTGATCCTCTCCAAAGATTTTACGTTCTTCAGGAAAGGTACCTGCAGCAATTCCTTAGCCACTTTATTAAAAAGCTGTACTTCCCCTGATTCTTCAAAGGTCAAAACGCCAATGCGGATATGCTCTACAATGGCCTGCAGGTAATGGTAATGCGCTTCCTTTTCGGCTTTAATTTTCTGGAACGCGGTGGTAATGCCGTTAAACTGGCTGTGTAATTCTTTAAAGGAACTGCTCTGCCGCTTTTCGGTAAAATGCTGGGTAAAATCGGAATGCCGCAGGGCGGTAAAAAAGCGCGATAATTCCCGGTTGGTCCGTTCCACGTAGTAGATCAGATCGTAAACCTGGGCCATGATCACCAAACCCAGGCAGATGCCGGTTACGTACAGGTCTTTAATAAAAAAGGCCAATACCAGCAGCATGGCTACCCCTATTATGAGCAGTACCCGGAAAACAACCCCGAAACGGAAGCGATTATAAACCATGTTTTTCTATGCGGCGATAAAGGGCGGTACGGGTAATGCCCAGGTCGCGGGCGGCATGGGTAATATTACCGGCATGTTTGGAAAGAATTTTTTGCACCATCATTTTTTCCAGCGCTTCCAGGGTAATTTCCGAATCGGGTAAAACTGCAGCTTTGGCCGGGGCCGAACCACCGAAATAAAAATCATCGGGTTGAAGCGCGCTTTGGTCGCAAAGGATTACGGCACGTTCTACGGCGTGCTCCAGTTCCCGGATATTGCCCGGCCAGTTGTATTCCATTAATTTCTGATACGTTTTAGCGGCAATGCCCAGGTTTGGTTTCTGGTATTTGCGGGCGAAGTTTTTTAGGAAATGATCTACCAATAGTTTTATGTCTTCGCGGCGTTCCCGCAGCGGCGGCAAACTTATTTCTACAGTGTTGATGCGGTACAAAAGGTCCTGCCGGAACTGCCCCTGCGCCACCATGTCGTAAAGCGGCATGTTGGTAGCGCAGATCAGCCGGATATCGATAGGCTTTGGTTTGTTGGAACCCAGCCGGGTGATCATGCGGCTTTGCAAAGCAGTGAGTAATTTCGATTGCAGCGGCAAACTTAAGTTCCCTATTTCATCCAGAAAAAGCGTACCGCCGGATGCGATCTCAAATCGGCCGGCGCGGTCTTCTTTCGAATCGGTAAAAGCGCCTTTCATGCTCCCGAATAATTCGCTTTCGAACAACGTTTCGCTTACGGCACCCAGGTCTACGTTTATAAAAACTTCGCTGGCCCTTGGGGATCGCCGGTGCAGGGCGCGGGCAGCCAGTTCTTTACCGGTGCCGTTTTCGCCTAAGATCAACACGTTGGCATCGGTGGCTCCTACTTTTTCTATGGTATTATAAACCCGTTGCATGGCCGGTGAGGTTCCAATAAATTCCCCGTAATGGCGGTCGATGGCCTGGCTCAGGTGCTGTTGTTTGGTTTGCAGTTCTTTTACCTCCAGGTGGGAACGCCGGAGTTTGCAGGCCGACATCAAAGTAGCCAGCAATTTTTCGTTTTGCCAGGGCTTCAGCACAAAATCGGTGGCGCCTTCTTTAAGCGCCCGCACCGCCAGTTCAATATCGCCGTAAGCCGTGATCAGAATTACCACCGCGTTCGGGTCGAAACGAAGGATGCGTTTGAGCATTTCGAAACCTTCCTGGCTCGAAGTAGCACCCGCCGAATAATTAAGGTCAAGCAAAATTACATCGTAAGTTTCGGCTTGCAGCAGGGCAGGAATTTTTTCCGGGTTTGGTTCCGTGCGGACCAAAGAGAAATGCTGCTTCAGGAAAATACGGCCGGCCGTTAAAATATCTTCTTCGTCGTCTACGATCAGGATTTTACAGTCGAGCTTGCTCATATATTAAATTGTTGATTGTTAATTGCTGATTGTTAAATTGCTTAATTGTTAAATGGTTGGATTGTTGAAATTATAGAGACCAAACATTCAAAAAACCATTAAGCCATTGAGCCATTTAAAAATTCAACATTTCAAGTTATATGCCATTTTAAACTGAAGTGTCCGAAAACGGGCTGTAAGTACTTTCCGACCGGATTTCCGATTTTTCTTTCCTGAACCAAGTTACACAATTATGTCCGGAAACGAACAGTTTGTTGTTCAATAGCGCACAATAAATGGATTAAATCAAAAAAGTAAATTAATTACAATACGTTGAATATCAGCATTTTATCAATCGTGGCATATTCCTTGAAATGCCAGCGGTAATTGCATAACCTTTCTCCCTTTTATGGATCGCATTATTGAAAAGAAAATCTGGACCAAACAAAAGATCGCCCTTATAAGCGGGGCGGTTTTGCTGGCCATTTTTCTGATATATACCGTTTTACTGGCCGATCACAAAGCTTCGCTGAACGTAAAGACCAACCGCCTGACCATTGCCGAAGCCGCAACCGGAAACTTCCAGGAATTTATTGCCATTGATGGATCCGTTGAACCGCTTAAAACCATTTACCTGGACATGGTAGAAGGTGGCCGCGTGGAAAAACTATACACCGACGACGGCCGCAAAATAAATGCCGGCGATACCATTTTGAAGATCTCGAACTCTACCCTGCAGATCGATTTTCTGAACCGCGAAACCCAGTTATTCGACCTGGTAAACGAACGTCAGAATTCGGAGATCACCATGAAGCAGGACCAGATAAAAGCCCTGAATGCCCTGGCAGAGATTGATTACACCTTAAAGCAAACCGAAAACAAATACCGCCGCAACAAAACGCTTTATGCCGAAAAAGTTATTCCGCAAGCTGAATTTGAGCAAAGCGAAGACGAATACCATTATCTGAAGCGCCGCAAAGAATTAGCCGAACGTTCTTTAAAGCAGGATGCTAATCTGATGCAGAAACGCCTGCGCCAGTTAGACCAAAGCATTGACCGCATGCAGCAAAACATTAAAATTGCCCGCAGCACCCTGAGCAACCTTTACATTACCGCGCCTATCAGCGGCCAGCTTTCCACCTTAAAAGCCGAAGTAGGCGAATCGAAAACTGCCGGTGAAAATATTGGCCAGATAGACGATCTGAACGGTTTTAAAGTAAAGGCCAACATCGATGAGCATTACATTTCCAAAGTGCATCCGGGCCTGAAAGCGGAGTTCGATTTTAATGGTCAGAGCTATCCGGTTACGGTTACCAAGGTTTTCCCGGAAGTGCAGAACGGCCAGTTCCAGGTAGACCTGGAATTCCCGGAAAAAGGTACGCCGGAAGGGATCCGCCGCGGACAGACGCTGCAGATCCGCTTACACCTTTCCGGCGGGGATAAAGCCTTACTTATTCCGCGCGGCGGCTTCTACCAGAGTACGGGCGGCGCCTGGGCTTTCGTGGTAGATAAAGACGGTAAAAAAGCCGAAAAAAGAACCATTAAACTGGGCCGTCAGAATCCGCAGCACTACGAAGTATTAAGCGGCCTGAAGCCCGGCGACAAAGTAGTGGTTTCCAGCTACGACGGCTACGGCGACATTGAAAAGCTGAACCTGGAGAATTAGTTGTTGGTTGCTGGTTGTTGGTTGTTGGTTAGTGGTTTTAAACCTAAAAGTAGCGTCATCCTGAGCGATAGCGAAGGAACTTGTCGGCGGACAGTAAATCCAGATGCTACAAAGGATTTAAAAGGGTAGGAATTCCAACTAAAAAACTCCCAAAGGAAATTAATTTTCTACCAATGAGCCAACAAGGTCCTTCAGGGCTACGCCCGCAATCTTCGCGCTCCCGCGCTCAATTGTGCTCTGGATGACGAAATATTGTGATTTAAAGAGAGATCCGAAACAATTAACAATTAGCAATTACCAATTTAACAATTAATTCATCAATCACTAATCACTAAAAAAGCATGTTAAGAACCGTTAACCTCGAAAAAAAATATACCACCGACGAAGTAGAAACCACCGCTTTAAACAAAGTAAGTTTCGAAATCAAACAAGGTGAATTTGTGGCCATTATGGGTCCTTCCGGTTGCGGAAAATCTACCCTCCTGAACATAATCGGTTTGTTGGATAACCCTTCGGGCGGCGAATTTTATTTCCTGGATAAGGAAGTTTCTAAATTCTCGGAACGCCAACGCGCCGACCTGCGCAAAGAAAACATCGGGTTCGTTTTCCAGAGCTTTAATTTAATTGATGAACTGACCGTAGCCGAAAACATTGAGCTGCCGCTGATCTATTTAAAAATGCCGGCTGCCGAAATTAAGCAGCGCGTTAATGAAGTAATGGAGCAAATGCAGATCGTGCACCGCCGCAACCACTTCCCGCAGCAATTATCGGGCGGGCAGCAGCAACGGGTGGCAATTGCCCGGGCCGTTATCAGCCGTCCGAAACTGATCTTAGCGGATGAGCCGACCGGTAACCTGGATTCCGCCCACGGCCAGGAAGTAATGAACCTGCTCACCGAACTAAACGAAGCTGGCACCACCATAGTAATGGTAACGCACTCTCCTTCCGACGCTGAATACGCGCACCGCATTATCCGCCTGTTCGACGGCGAAATTGTAACCGAAAACATCAATGCCCGCAACTTCGCGCAGGAACTTCTTTAGATTGTTCGATTATTCGATATTCGAATTTTCGATGATCGGATAATTTTTTTTTAGGATAAAAGCTTAGCAAAAATGCTAGGCTTTTCCCGTTGAAAAGTCAAACAATCGAACATCGAACAATCGAAAATTCGAACATCGAAACAATGTTAAAAAACTACTTCAAAATTGCCTGGCGGAATCTTATCCGGAATAAGATCTATTCGGCGATCAATATTTTAGGATTAGCGATCGGGATTTCGGCTTGTATCCTGATATTTTTATTTGTGCGCGATGAACTGACCTACGAAGAACATTTCGATAAAGCCGACCGCGTTTTCCGGATTACGAACGAAATAAACCTGCAGGGCCAAACCGATAAATTCGCGCTAACGCCCTTTCCGCTGGCCGATGCGCTGAAAAAAGATTATCCGGTAATTGAAGCCATAACCCGGGTAATGCCTACTGGTAAACAAACCGTTTGGTACGAAGAAAAAGCCTTTAACGAAGAGAATCTCTTTTTTGCAGATAGTACCTTTTTCCGGATCTTTAATTATCCTTTTCTGCATGGCAATCCGGCTACCGCTTTAAACCAGCCCAAAACCATTGTCATAACCGAACAGATGGCCGAAAAATATTTCGGCAGTCCGGAAAAGGCAATGGGCAAAGTGCTGAAGTTCAGCAAAAATCCGCATACCGTAACCGGGGTCTTCAAAGATCCCGGTCATTCGCATTTTAAGCTGAACGGTTTGCTTTCGGTAAACACCTTCGATGAGAACCTGAAAAAACAATTCAGCGGCGACTGGTTCCGGATGGCCTTATACACCTATGTGCTATTGCCGGATGCCAGTAAGAAAGAAGCGTTCGAACAGAACTTGGACCAGTTCTATGCTAAAACAGTAGTGCCCTGGATGCAGGAAAACAAGCTGGCGGCCAGCCTGAAATATGGTTTGCAACCACTTCCGGAAATTCACCTGGACAATACGTTTACTTATGATATTTCGCCGGCCGGCAATAAAGCTTACGTGTACATTTTCGGGTTTGTGGCATTTTTAATTCTGCTTATTGCCTGCATCAATTACATGAATCTTTCCACGGCGCGGTCTGCGAAACGGGCCAAAGAAGTGGGCCTGCGCAAAGTGATCGGGGCGCACCGGTCGCAGTTGGTAAAACAGTTTATCGGCGAATCGGTTTTGCTAACTTTTCTGGCCATTTTGGTGGCGCTGGCGCTGGTAGAATTACTGCTGCCTTATTTCAATTCGCTGACCGAAAAAAACTTTACCTTCTCTTATTTCGGAAACGGCAGTTTCCTGCTGATCCTGGTTTTAATTATAGCTTTTGTAGGGCTGGTGGGCGGCTCCTATCCGGCCTTTTTCCTGTCGGCTTTTAAACCGGTTGAAGTACTGAAATCCGATAATAGCTCCCCGCAGCGCCAATGCCCTGCTCCGAAAAACCCTGGTGGTGGCGCAGTTCACCATATCGCTGATCATGATAATAGGTACGGTGGTGGTTTTCAGCCAGATGCAGTTTTTAAAAAACAACGATCTTGGTTTTAACAAAGACCAGGTTATAGTAATTGATGTGCCCAGCGGCGATACTTCCCTGGTAAACAAACTGCCCTATATCCGGCAGGAATTTTTAAGCAATCCTGATATTTCCCAGGTTTCGAATGCGGCTTTTGTGCCCGGCGAACGGTCTGCGCGGCTACTGTTTTTTGCCGAAGGTCCGAAAGGCGGAAAAATGGAAGAAAAGACCCTAAGCACCATCTTCGTGGATTACGATTTCCTGGACCTGATGGAAATTAAATTACTGGACGGCCGCAATTTTTCCCGCGATATAAAGACCGACGATTCCATGGCCTACATTATAAACGAAACGGCCGCCAAATGGCTGGGCTGGGAAAACCCCTTAGGCAAAACCATGGAGAGCGGCATGGGCGGAAAGGGCAAAGTTATTGGCGTGGTAAAAGATTTCCATTTCGCTTCATTGCACAACAAGATAGAACCGCTGGCAATCATGCTGGCCCCCAAAAATCAGGGGTTTTTACTGGCGCGGGTAAATGCAGAGAACCTGCCGGCTACTATAAATTTTATAGAAGACAAATGGAAGAATTTCGACCCGAAACACCCCATGGAATATTTTTTCCTGGATGAGAATTTCAACAAACAATACCGGGCCGAAGAAAAAATGCTGACCGTTTTCGGCTATTTTGCCGCCCTAACCATATTAATTGCCTGTCTGGGTTTATTTGGCCTGGCTTCCTTTACCGCCGAACAGCGCACCAAAGAGATCGGTATCCGGAAAGTGCTGGGCAGTTCGGTTTCGGAAATTATGCTGCTGCTTTCCAAAGATTTTGCCTGGCTGGTTTTTATTGCCATTGTGCTGGCTACGCCGCTGGCCTGGTACGGCATGCACCACTGGCTGCAGGATTTTGCCTACCGCACCGAAATCCACTGGTGGATCTTTGCGCTGGCGGGTTTCACGGCTCTGGCAATTGCAATGCTCACCGTTAGTTTCCAGGCCGGCCAGGGCCGCCCGCCTCAACCCGATAAAAGCCCTGCGGGCCGAATAAGCCAAACCTTTAAATAAAATATATGTTTTAATAGCAGAAAGTAAGGACCGTACGTTTAAGTAGGGTATTGCTTTCTGCCTTTTTTTAAATTCCCGCCCACCTTTAAACTGCAACCGGATGCAAATCCTGAAAAAAACGCTTTTTCTGCTGGCCTTTGCCTGCACTTTTTTAACCGCTACCGCTACCGATCTTCCCTCCGGGAACCGCTACCAGGTTACCATAGACCTTACCCGGGTAGCACAACGACCGCATACCGGTAACCATAAAAGTGCCCGAAATAAAGGAAAACGAAATTGTATACAACATGCCCAAAATGGTACCCGGCACCTACGCCATTTACGATTTCGGCAAATTCATAACGGATTTTAAAGCCTTCGATAAAAAAGGCCGGGCATTGCCGGTAGAAAAACTCGACGAAAACCGCTGGAAAATAAAAAAAGCCAAAAAACTGGATCAAATACCTATTGGGTCGGCGATACCTTTGATAACGCCCAACAAAGAAGATATTGTATTTGAACCCGGCGGCACCAACATCGAAGACAATCAAAATTACTTGCTCAACACCCACGGCTTTATTGGTTACTTCGATGACATGAAACATGTGCCCTACGAGTTAACTATTACCAAACCAGGCAACTTTTACGGCTCTACGCCGCTTAAAGCCGATATAAAAGCACTCCAAACCTCCGATACTTATCGTAACGGCTTCTTACATGCGAAGTGGTAGATTCGCCGCTCATGTACAATGTACCCGATACGACGGTGTTAAATATTGGCGAATGCGGAAGTATTGGTTTCGGTATATTCGCCGCTAAAAAAGAACGGCCAAAACGGTATTGCCGGAACCTGAAAGAAATACTGGAGGCGCAGAAGAATTATTTGGGCGGCACCTTGCCCGTCGAAAAATATGCTTTTTTGATTTACGTAGATGAAAAACCAAACACCACCGGCTCTTACGGCGCTCTGGAACATTCCTATTCTTCGGTTTATTATTTTCCGCCATATACCTCCCAGCAAATCGCCGAACAGATCGATAAACATTGCCGCCCACGAATTTTTTCATATTGTAACCCCTCTAAATATTCATTCGGAAGAGATTGGCGATTTCGATTATCATCAATCCTAAAATGTCGAAGCACCTGTGGTTGTACGAAGGCGTAACCGAATATTTTGCTTCGCACGTGCAGGTAAACCAGAAACTGATAACCGAAAACGAATATTTAGACCCACCTGCGAAGAATACATTGTCGGCGCGGAGAAATACAACGATACGTTGCCTTTTACGGAAATGAGCAAAGGCGCCCTGGATAAGTACACGAAAAGCAATACGGCAACGTGTACCAGAAAGGTCGCTTTGATTGGCCTGGCGCTGGATATAAAACTGCGCGAATTATCGGAAGGGAAATACGGCATCATGAACCTCATGCAGGACCTTTCCAAAACCTACGGCAAAAACCAGTCTTTTAAAGACGAAGAACTTTTCGATAAAATTACGGAACTGACCTACCCGGAGATCCGGGACTTTTTCCGGCAATACGTAGAAGGAACCAACCCTTTACCATTAACTGAAACCTTTAACCAGGTGGGCATAACCTATCAGCAGGAAGGTGAAGAACGCAAACAAACCCTGGGCCGCTTTACTTTAGGTTATAACCCTAAAACCGAGCGTCTTTTCGTGGCCGATACTGACAAAATGAATGCTTTTGGCCGGAAGATGGGTTTTAAAAAAGGCGATCAGCTATTGCAGATAAACGGGAAAAACCTGACCCCGGAAAATGCTTCGGACCTGCTGGGAACTTATGTACAGAATGCGCCCGAAGGCAGCCGGATAACGGTACTGGTTAACCGCCCGGGCGCTACCGGCAAAATGCAGGCGGTTAAATTGAAAGGCCGGTTGCAGAAAACCCTGGAAAAAACCGAAAACCAGTTGGTTTTAAACCCAGATGCTACGCCCAAACAATTAGAGTTGCGCCAGGCCTGGCTGTACGGTAAGCTGTAAGCGAATATTTATATATCGTTTTTGAAAGCGAAACTTGTCAGTTTAGAGTATTGCGGAAGCATTTTTTAAGCCGCATAGCAGCGCTATTGGGTGAGAAATTGGCGAACCCGGTTTCCGAAAATGACAGGTTGCTGCCCTAAAGATGAATTTTAAACATGCACTAACATTCCCATTATAATAACCTGCCAAAAGGTAAATCGGAATAATTTTTGAGAGACTGTTCCAGGCAGCAAAAGACCGGTCACGGGATTTAACTTTATTTCGCCAGAAAGATTAAACTAATTTTGGCGTCAGGAGTTTTAAAATAACCGGCCTGCCTGTTCGTTTCAATTATTACGACCAGGAGCTCCAGGATCTTTCGGTCTGAATTTCTGAATTAACCATTGCATGTTTCCACGATTCCCGTTTCTATTTCTTTTTCTTTTTTTAATCCTGCTCTTACCCGGCGTTCTGTTTGCTCAGACGCAGTATAAGATCAGCGGCAGCCTGCGCGATTCGCAAACCGGCGAAGGCCTGATCGGCGCTAACGCGGCTATCCCGGAGCTGGCCAAAGGAGCTACTACCGATGTGGCCGGGAATTTCACCTTTTCCGTACCGGAAGGCAATTATACCATCCAGTTCTCCTACCTGGGTTATGCCACCATTTCCCGCCAGATCACGGTAAATAAAGACCAGACTTTCCACATAAAACTGACCACCGAAACCAGCCAGCTGAACGAAGTGGTAATTGAGGCCGGCAGCCTGAGCGAAAAACTGACCACCACCCAAATGGGCCTGGAAAAGCTCAGCGTGCGCGAAGCTAAATTATTACCGGCCCTTTTCGGCGAAGTGGATCTGTTGAAAGTATTGCAGTTAAAGCCGGGGGTGCAGTCGGGCGGAGAAGGTACCAGTGGTTTATACGTGCGGGGCGGCGGGCCCGACCAGAATCTCTTCCTGATAGATGATGCCACAGTTTACAATGCTTCCCACCTTTTTGGGTTTTTCAGTATTTTCAACCCGGATGCCGTGCACAGCGTGGACCTTTACAAAGGTGGTTTCCCGGCGCAGTATGGCGGCAGGCTTTCAAGCGTGGTAGATATTAAAATGCGCGAAGGCAATAAAGAGCGGTTCGAAACTACCGGGGGCATCGGACTTATTGCTTCGCGGTTAACCGTTGAAGGACCTATCCAAAAAAATAAATCTTCCTTTTTACTTTCCGGGCGCCGCACCTATTTCGATGTTTTTACCCGGCAATACAACAAAATAATGGAAGGCACTGAAGATTTCGACCCGATCCCGGATTATTATTTCTACGACCTCAATGGTAAAGCCAGCTTTCAAATAGGCGAACGCGATAAACTTTTCTTTACGGGTTATTTTGGCAACGATGTATTTGGCTTTAGTAGCAAAAACGGCTTCAATTTCGATTTTGCCTGGGGCAATAAAGTAGGCCTGCTGCGCTGGAACCACCAGTTCAGCCCGAAATTATATTCCAATACCACGGTTTATGTTTCCGACTATAATTACAATATTACCAACCGGGCCGCCGGCCGGCGGTTCAACCTGGGTTCCAGCATCCGCGATTACAGCATCCGCACCGATTTCGATTACCAGCTGGACGACGCTCATACCTTAAAAGCCGGCCTTACCGGTACCAAACACAATTTTGGGGTGGGCCGGTTAAGTGGCGGCACAGATGATGGTTCGGTTTCCTTTAATTCCGAAATTGCCCACGAAGGGTCGGAATATGGCCTTTACCTTTCCGATGATTATGTTGTGAATAGCCGTTTGGCTCTTAATTATGGTTTCCGGGTTTCGGGGTTTTTAAAGGACACCTCTTTCTTTGCCGGCTTTGAGCCCCGGGTTTCGGCCCGCTATAACCTTTCTGAATCTCTCACTTTAAAAGGCAGTTATACCCGGATGGTACAATACGTACACCTGGTTACTAATTCCGGAGCCAGTTTGCCTACAGATGTCTGGTACCCGTCTAATTCCCGGGTTAAGCCCCAGTTATCGAACCAGGTTGCCGTGGGCATAAGTAAACTTTTTAGCGAAGGCAAATTTTTGTTTACCAATGAAGTGTATTATAAATGGATGAACCGGCAGATCGATTTCCGGGACGGCGCTCAGCTTTTTGTAAACAAAGACCTGGACGATGAATTTATTTTTGGCAAAGGCCATAGTTACGGCAGCGAATTCTACTTCGAAAAGAAGCTTGGTAAAACCACCGGCTGGCTCGGCTACACCCTAAGCTGGACCAACCGCAGGTTCCCGGATATAAACCAGGGCAAAACTTTCCCTACCCGTTTCGATCGGCGCCATGATATAACCTTTGTAATGATGCACAAATTAAACGAACGCATTCATTTTACCAGCAGCTGGGTTTATGGCACGGGCAGCACCTATTCGGTACCTTTAGGCAAAGCGGTTTTCCAGGATATCCCCTTCGGTGATACCCAGTATGTGCCGCTTTATGCGCAGGAACGCAATAATTACCGGCTGGCCGCTTACCACCGCCTGGACCTTGGCATGGTTTACCAGCTGCGCCCCAAACGCGGCGAATCTGATCTGACCTTTAGCATTTACAACGTTTACAACCGCCGCAATCCCTATTTCATTTACATCGATCCGATCCGGAACGGCGACGAAACCAAGATCCTGGGTTTCCGGGCCAAGCAGGTTTCCCTGTTCCCGGTTATTCCATCCATTACCTATAATTTTAAATTCTAACCTGGTTATGAAAAGTATTTATAGCATTTGCTTTTTACTGCTGGTGGCTAGCCTGGGCGGATGCAACATGGAAAAAGAGATAGACCTCAACTTACCGCAATTCAACAGCCAGATAGCGGTGGAATGTTACCTGGAAGCCGGCAAGCCTTACCGCGCCACCATTATGGAAAGTACCAGTTACTTCGACCGCCCGGAACCCATCATTATTCCCGATGCCGTGGTAATTATTACTCATAACGGCCAGGCCGATACGTTAAGCTATAGCCCGGGTTACGACCGGGAAACTGAAAAATTCTTTACCCATGGCTCTGAAAAGATCGTTTCTGGTAATCCAGGCGATACCTATGCTTTGGAAGTTTTTGATTCAAGAGGGCGGAAAGTAACCGGGACAGCCAGATTTTTACAGGCCGTACCCATAGATACCATTGAACTGAAATACAATAGTGAAAAGAAGGTAGCTTTACTAACTGCTTTTACCGACGAAGGCAGCACAGAAAATTTTTACCGCTACCTGGTACACAAAGACAGCTTATCTTCCCGAAAAAGGCAAACCGATTTTGAAAGCTCCGACCGGATCTACAACGGAAAAAAGTATGTTTTTGGGTCTTCTTACCGCTACGACCCAAAAGATACCCTGTTTGTAACCTTATACCACATAGAAAAACCGTATTACGAATTCATGAATACCCTGGATGCGGCCCAGGATGCCAACGGCAATCCGTTTGCCCAACCTATTGCGTTAAAATCTACCGTACAAGGCGGCATCGGGGTTTTTACCAGCCTTTCTTACAGCCGCAGGCAGGTAATAGTTGATTAAGGTTGGTGTTTATTAGCATAAAATCGGCTTTTTCGGCTTTAACAGACTTTTCCGAACTGTTTATTTCATTTTCCTGCTTCCTGCTAATACCAGATTTTGCAGGCGATCCTCATACAAACACCAGTTTCAATTGCGGCTAAAAAGCCGTACCTTTGCAGCATAAAAAAATTGCAGTTTAAAGTTATGGCAATTACCCAGGAAGAAGTATTACGGGCCCTGAGCTACGTAGAAGAACCAGATCTTGGAAAAGACCTGGTTACCTTAAATATGATCGAAAATGTGGCGATAGACGGTAAAAAAGTAAGCTTTACCGTTATTCTAACCACCCCGGCCTGCCCGCTGAAAGACCTTATCCGCACTGCCTGCGAACGGGCCATCCATACCATGGTAGACAAAGAGGCGGAAGTTACCGTGAACATGACCTCCCGGGTTACTTCCGGCCGCCAGGATGCTTCGGCGGTTTTGAAAGGCGTAAGAAACATTATAGCCATTGCTTCCGGTAAAGGTGGGGTAGGCAAATCTACCGTAACCGCTAACCTGGCTATTGCATTAGCCCAGTCCGGCGCCCGGGTTGGTTTGATCGATGCGGATATTTCCGGGCCAAGCATGCCGGTAATGTTTAACGTAGAAGATGCCAAACCCCGCGTTTTTCAGAATGCCGAAGGTAAGAACATGATCGAAACCATTAAGAGCCACGGCGTAAAGCTGATCTCCATAGGTTTCCTTACTCCGGCTGAGCATGCTGTAGTTTGGCGCGGCCCTATGGCAAGTTCCGCTTTAAAACAATTCATTACCGAATGCGACTGGGGTGAACTGGATTACTTATTGATCGATCTGCCTCCGGGAACTTCCGATATCCATTTAACCCTGGTGCAAACCGTTCCGGTTACAGGTGCTATTATAGTAACAACTCCCCAAAAAGTAGCCTTAGCCGATGCTCAGAAGGGTTTAAGCATGTTCCAGCAGCCCCAGATAAATGTTCCGGTGCTGGGTGTTATCGAAAATATGGCTTACTTTACCCCAGCAGAATTACCTGAAAATAAATATTATATCTTCGGAAAAGGCGGCGGAGAGAACTTAGCTGCTAAAAATGGGGTTCCTTTTATCGGGCAGATACCGTTGGTACAAAGTATCCGGGAAGGCGGCGACGCAGGAATGCCGGAAGTATTGAAAACCGGGACCCCAGGTGCAGATGTTTTTAAAGAAATTGCCCAGGAAGTTGCCCGGCAGGTTTCGGTTAGGAATGCGGCCTTAGGCCAAACCAAAGTAGTAGAAATTACCAGAACTTAATTATAAGCATGGAAGTGAATAATATAAACCCGGAATTTTTATCGCGTATCGAAGCGGCTTTAGACCAGATCCGCCCATATTTACAAGCCGATGGCGGCGACGTAAAGATCCTGGGAATTACCCCGGAAATGGTGTTGAAGCTGGAAATGGTTGGCGCCTGCGGGACCTGCCCCATGTCGCCGATGACATTAAAAGCCGGGGTAGAACAGGCGATCTTACGGGCGATCCCGGAAATTAAAGCCGTGGAAGCGATAAATGTTATGCCGATGCCGGTTTAACGGAAATTACAATTTTTTTTTGTATTTTTAACCGGAGCAGCGCAACAAAACGCAGGCTTTCCTTGTCTTTAACCTACTGGTAAATAATCCCTTCATAATGAAAAGAATTTTACTTCTGGTTCTGATCCTGGCTTCCGGGCTACAGGTTTTTGCGCAATCGCAAAATATGTCGTTGCTTTCAACCTGGCGGGACTCAAATTTATCTGTTTACTATAATGATATTTGGGGTTATGCGGCTAATGGCCACGAATACGCTATAATCGGGAGCAATACCGGCACCAATTTTATTGAAGTTACCAACCCGGCAGCGCCCCGCCTGGTAAAAAAGGAAGCAGGCCTGAATACCAATTCCATCTGGCGCGATTATAAAACCTATACCCATTATGCTTATGCCGTTGCCGATGGCGGTAATGGCCACAGCCTGCAGATCTGGGATCTGCAATACCTTCCCGATTCGGTTCACAAAGTTTACGATAGTCCGGCTATCAGCCAGAGCGCTCATACTGTCTTTATTGATAATGGTAAGCTTTACCTGGTTTCGAACGTAAGAAATGGGGTTAACCAGGCATTAGACGTTTTCTCTTTAACCGCAAACCCGGAATTGCCTACCTACTTAGGAAGCCTTCAGTCTACTTTCTTTAACGATATGCATGCCGTATTTGTAAAAAACGATACGGCTTATTGCTCTTCGGGCTGGCCTGGAATGGTGGTTTACAACGTGGCCAATATCAACAATCCGGTATTGATCAGCAGCTTAACTTCTTACCCGGGAAAAGGCTATAATCACAGCACCTGGTTAAACCGCGGTTCCAAAAAAATGATCATGACCGATGAGGTTCCGGCCGGCTTACCGGTAAAACTTTACGATGTTTCGGATCCGCAAAACCCGGTTTACAAAAGTTCGTTTACCTCTAATCCGCTGGCCACGCCGCATAATACGTTTATTGTGGGTGAAAATTACGCCGTCCTTTCCTTTTACCACGACGGGGTACAGGTTTTTGATATTTCCAACCCGACCAACGTAACCCGCATCGGCTATTACGACACCTATCCGGATAACCCAACCGATTATTCCGGTTACCAGGGTTGCTGGGGTGTCTATCCGTTCCTGCCATCCGGCAGAATTATTGCTTCTGATATAACGTATGGTTTGTTTGTACTGTCTGCTCCTTACGCCAATATAAACGGTACCAAAGATGAACTGAAAACTGAAAAAGCGTTTACTGTATATCCAAATCCAACAGCCGGAACACTATCCTTTTCGCTGGAAAAACCTGTTAAAAATCTGGAACTTACTGTATTCGATGGCCTGGGAAGAGAACTTTCTTCGTTTAAAGGATCCCAGTTGGCAAATCAGGAATTAAATCTGCAGGAACTGCCAAACGGTCTATACATGGTACGGGCAACCGGCGAAAATTTTTCTGAGATCCGCAAGTTTTTGGTGAAGAAATAATCTTAAGGTTTAAACTTCAGTCATTTCTTAATTAAGCAAGCCTGCTGCGTTTTAAACCGGCAGGCTTTTTTTTCGAATTTCACCCATGCATTTCCTTGCTGGCGCAAGTGTTAAGCGGAGCGTCACTTGTGCCTGAAGAATGGAAGCCAGTCTCCAGACTGGCGTTTCCGGGAATGCTGATTTCAGATTTCCCGAACAGGGAAGTCTGGAGACTTCCACCTGTCTTTTAGTCACAAGTGACGCTCCGCTTAACACTTGCGCCAGTAAACGGTTTTATACCGGCAGGCTTTATTTTTTACTTCTTTCCGGTTTCCCTCAATACAAACATCCGTTTGCCCAAATGTAGTTTTTTTACCTGCCTTTGGTCTTCCGGTTTTCGTTAAAAAAACATACCGTTTTCAGATAGCTAATTCATGTTCGAAGGCAATTCTTTATATTTGCTTTTCGCTAAAAATATTTCTGCCCTATGATCAAAGCAAACGACCCAAAACTGCATTCCTGGATCACCATCTCTCCGGAAAGCGATTTCCCGATCCAGAACCTGCCATTCGGTATTTTTTTAGATAATGAACAGGATGCCCGGGTGGGCGTGGCCATTGGCGATTACGTGCTGGATCTGTATGCCTTGAGCCAGTTTGGTTATTTCGAAAACGTAGATATTCCGGACCATACCGTGTTTTTCCGCAATTCCCTGAATGCTTTTATTGCTTTGGGCAAACCGGTTTGGCGGCAGACCCGCGAACGGGTTTCGCAACTGCTGCGCCACGATAATTCGGAATTCCGCGACAACGAAGAAGCGGTGCGGGAATGCCTGCACAAACGCAGTGCTGTGGAAATGCTGATGCCCGTAAAGGTGCCGAACTATACCGATTTTTATTCTACCATAGAACACGCCACCAACGTAGGCATCATGTTCCGCGACCCGGCCAATGCCTTGTTACCCAACTGGAAACACCTGCCGGTGGGCTACCACGGCCGCGCTTCTTCCATAACTGTTTCCGGCACCGACATTATTCGCCCGAACGGGCAGACCCGCGTGGGTGAGAATGCACCTACTTTCGGCCCTACCCGAGAACTCGATTTTGAACTGGAAATAGCCTTTATTACCGGCCATGAAACCCCGCTGGGAAGCAGCATATCGCCAGACGAAGCCGAAGATTATATTTTCGGGATGGTGCTGTTCAACGATTGGTCGGCCCGCGATATGCAACGCTGGGAATACGTGCCGCTGGGGCCGTTCCTGGCCAAAAACTTTGGCTCTTCCATTTCGCCGTGGGTGGTTACTTTAGATGCCTTGGAGCCATTCCGCGTACCAGGCCCGGTGCAGGACCCTGCCGTGCTGCCCTATCTGCAGTTTCACGGAGATAAAAACCTGGACATTAACCTGGAAGTGCTACTTAAGCCCGAAGGTAAGCAAGCCACCACTATTTGCCGCTCCAATTACAAATACATGTACTGGAACATGAATCAGCAATTGGCTCACCAGACCAGCAATGGCTGCAACATCCAGATCGGCGATATGTATGCTTCGGGCACCATTTCGGGTAAAGACGAAACCGCTTTTGGTTCCATGCTGGAATTAACCTGGAAAGGCACCAAACCCCTAACCCTGCCCGATGGCTCCGAACGCAAATTCATTAACGATGGCGACACCGTAATCATGCGCGGTTTCGCCGAAAAGAACGGTATCCGGGTTGGTTTCGGCGAATGCACCGCTAAGGTATTGCCAGCATTGTAATTGTTGATTGTTAATTGCTGATTGTTGATTGATTTTGACAACGGCAAATCTATTCAGGGATGTTTCTAAGTTTAAGTTTAAAGGAAGTTTAAATAAAGTTTTTATCCCGAATTCATTATAACAATTAACAATCAGCAATTAACAATCAACAATTATGATCAAGACCATCGACCCGAAAGCGATTCCTACGGCGGAATTTCATGCTTATATGTTAGGCGCCGTGGCTCCCCGGCCTATTGCCTTTGCCAGCACCGTAGATGAAGAAGGGAACGTAAACCTGAGCCCGTTCAGCTTTTTCAATGCATTTGGCTCCAATCCGCCCATCCTTATTTTTTCTCCGGCCCGCCGGGTGCGCGACAATACCATTAAGCATACCCTGGAAAACGCTTATGCTACGAAAGAAGTGGTGATCAATATCGGGAATTTCGAAATTGTAGAGCAGCTTTCGCTGGCCAGCACGGAATATGATAAGGGCATAAATGAATTTTTAAAATCCGGACTCACGCCAGCGCCATCGGTAATGGTAAAGCCGCCGCGGGTGGCCGAAGCGCCGGCTGCCTTCGAATGTAAGGTGCGCGAAATTATTCCGCTGGGCGACCATGGCGGCGCTGCCAACCTGGTTATATGCGAAGTACTGTTGCTGCACCTGAATGAAAATATTCTTAACCCGGACGGGAAATCCATTGATCCGAACAAGCTTGATGCCGTGGCCCGATTGGGCGGCGACTGGTACCTGCGGGCCAGCGGCGATTGCCTTTTTGAACTTCCCAAACCGGTAAGAAATAAAGGAATTGGAGTAGACCACCTACCAGAGCATATCCGGACCAGCAACCTGCTAACCGGCAACAACCTGGCCCGTTTAGGCAACACCGAAAAAGAACAGGTTCCAACCCGGGAAGAAGCCCAGGCTTTTAAGACCGACCCGCTGGTAAGTTACACCTGGAATAAATACGAAAAAGACAAATCCGAACTCAGAAAACAGCTTGAGATCTTGGGCAAAAAACTGTTGGAAGAAAAAAAGATCACCGAAGCCTGGAAAGTATTGCTGCTGGCTGGTATGATTTAAAAGAATAAAAAGCAATGCAATAATTGCAGAAATATTTTATAATACCTTAAAGTAGTGGCAAAGCATGAAATGTTTCTGGTTCTGGATTGCTTTTTTAGTGGCCTGCAATTTTCTTCCGGGAAAAGAAGCGGCAGCCCAATCGCCTTACCACTGCGATTCGCTTAAACTTACCTTCTTCAATACCGATAAAATCCAGGTCCGGTTTTTTCAGGTGGAAAAGACCTGCCCGGCAACCTGCACTTTTTGCCGGGCTATTGAAAAAGAAGATTGGCTCCAGGTAGAAACCCAACTCAAACGAAACTTTAAAACCCTCGATTCCGCGGTAGAGCCTTTCGGGATTTTGCGCAGCCAACTACTGGTCCATAGAATGGTGAATTTTGTATTGCCCCCGGACCCGGAAGCGCAAACTAAAAAACAAGCCAACCTCATTGTTGGTTTCCAGGTTCCATACATGACCTATACCTGGAATGCTGTTTTTAAACTGAAAAAGGCTACGAAAAACAATCCCCTCAGTTGGAAGTTTACCAGTTTTGAAGATTACCACCAGATCTATTCCCATTTAAACAACTTAGCCAACGAATTCAGCAAACATCTTCAATCTGACTCTCTCCAAAAACCCCTTCCGCTCCTACCCGACCAAAATTACTTGGCTGCCTGGTTTGGTACCCGAAATCTATCCAGAGAAGAAATAACCAGGCAGGAAACCCAAATCCGGAAAAATCCCCGGCAGGTTGTTAAAGAAATGGTTGAAGCAAAAGATGGCCTGGGACTGGTAATTTTAATGGGGCACCAAAACCTGGCAGTAAGGTATCTGGCATTAAATGGAATAAAAAAGATCCGCGACAAAAACAGCCTTTCTTATCTGCTCAGGCTCACCGAATATACCATCAATAACCCCCACGAAACTACTCCGGAAACCAGCGTGCTTTATTCTAATTTCTGCGAACAACTGGTATCAACAATCGGGACTTTAACTAACAGCAGCTTTAACCGTTGTCCGTTTGCCCATTATGGAGCGCAACATTATTTAAGCATGGGATTACCAGATTGGGAACGAAAAGTAGATCATCGGTTTGGCCAGGGAATCGGGTCTTATGCAACCATTGAGCTTGGCGGGAAGTAGAAATTTATAATAAAAAAGGCCCACCAGCAGTTCTCTTGTAAATACCTAACTTAAAGAATTTCTTTCTAATATGAATAAGTTAAAACGCCTGGTGGTACCGGTTATTCCTGTAATAATCTTATGGTCGTGTACCGGAAAAGAAAAGCCGGATAATTCCGAACTGAACCGGATCCAGATACAGTTAGACCAGCTTAAGGCAGAAAATAACCAGATCAGCCGGAAACTCGATTCGGTAACCACTAACTATATAAATCCTTTTTATGCTTACCAACGGATTTTGCTAAGAGAACCCGACACAAACCCGGATACCATCCTTCGCAATTATGATATGCTGATAAAAAAATATCCGGACACTTTCTGGGCGCACGAAGCAAAGAAAAGACAGGCTAACGTAAAAGAAAGGATAAGATTCTGGAACGGTAAAAACTGGGCTTTCCCCAAACTTAACAGGCCACCGGAACGGCTGAGAACCACCATTAGCTGCCCGGGCTGCTGACGTAGCATGCTTAATTCGCTATCCTTTTACAACGAAAAAGTGCTAAAGCTTTCGCTCCGGCACTTTTCTCAATTAACAATCAACAATTAACAATCAACAATCAACAATTCTCTTAATTCCGCACGGCAATCATCAGGCTTAGCTCTTTATACCGCATGTTAAATTTCTTGGCAATGGTGGCATTGGTTAAGCTGCCTTTGTAAATATACACGCCGCTGCGGTAATGTTCGTGGGTAAATAAAACTTCGTTAATGCCGCCGTGTTTAGAAATATCCATAAAGATGGGCGTAAAAATATTGCTCAGGGCATTGGTAGCCGTGCGCGGTACCCGCGAAGCAATATTGGGTACGCAATAATGAATAATATCGTATTTGCGGTAAATGGGCCGGCTGTAGGGTAGTTAGTTCCGAAGTTTCAAAACAACCGCCCTGGTCGATGCTCACATCAATAATAATGGAACCCGGGTTCATTTGCGCCACCACGCTTTCCGGAATCATGGAAGTGGTGCGGTCATCTTCCGGACTCGATAAGGCGCCAATCACCACATCGGCCAGTTTCAGTTCCTGCGGCCAGAATAGGCGCCATCCAGGGTGGAAGTAAACAACTGGGCGCCAATATTTTGTTTCAGGCGGCGGAGTTTATAGATATGATCATCAAAAACTTTTACTTCGGCTCCCAGCCCAATGGCGGCCCGGGTGGCGTATTCGGCTACGGTACCGGCTCCCAGAATAACTACCCTGCGAAGGCGGCACGCCCGGTAATGCCCCCCAGAATAATACCTTTGCCTTCGTTGCTGGAGCTTAAATATTCGGCGGCAATCAGCATAACGGTACTGCCGGCAATTTCGCTCATGGCCCGCACCACCGGTTTGGTATCGGATTTATCTTTTAACAGCTCAAACGAAATAGCATTTATTTTTTTCCGGCAAAGCGCGCCAACATAATCGCCGGTTAAGCTGCCAAATTGCAGCGCCGAGATCAGGGTTTGGCCGGCCGTAAAGTATTCTATTTCTTCGAAGGTAGGCGGCGCAATTTTCAGAATAATATCGGCTTCGTAAATTTCTTTGGTGGAATAAACGATCTGCGCCCCGGCTTCCGAAAATCATGATCGGAGTATTTGGAAGGGCTGCCCGGCCCCGCTTTCTACAAAATTTCATGGCCATTATCGGTGAGCTGATCGTACTGCTTCGGGCGTTAAGCCAATGCGGTTTTCCTGCAAACGACGATTCTTTGGGAATACCAATAAATAAGCGCTTGCGTTTCGGGTTTCTACCGCCAGCATCGATTCTTTCGGATAAAGAGCGCGGCTGGTGGCAGCCAACGCTTCAAAGCCCGAAGGAATTTTTTCGTTCATATTCAGTTATTTTTCAGCGTAATGGTACGGGCCTCTCCGGCACCTTTATCTAATGGTTACGGTAACAAATATGGTCGGGCAAAAGATTCGGAATCTGCGACGGCCATTCGATCAGACACATATTGCCCGAATCAAAATATTCCAGCGCACCCATGTCCAGAGCTTCCTGTTCGTCTGTTAATCCGGTAAAAATCAAAATGGTAAAGGCGTTTCCCTGCGGTTGCTTTCGTATTCGTTCACAATGGCGTAAGTAGGGCTGCTCACCGGCATCGTCAACGCCTGGCTGCCGGCAAATTGCTTTAATAAAAGTAGTTTTCCCGGCCGCCATTTCGCCCTCAAAATAACAAAATATTATGGTCTTTTGCAAAATCCGGCAAACGGCCGCAGCTGCTGCCGGCAATCTGCGCCAGATGCGGTTACTTCCAACTATTTTTGATCCATGCCTTCTATCAGGTCATTTATCGGCTGTCAGGGTTACAAACGGAATAATTATTTCTTCTAAAGAGATACCCGCCGTGCTGAAACGTATCTTTATAATAGTTTACGTAATAATTAAAATTATTGGGGTAAGCAAAGAAATAATCTTCCAGGGCAAACACATAGGCCGTAGAAATATTTTCTTTTGGTAAAGAATACCGCTCCGGTTTCCGCACACGTACACATCTTTATCGGTAAAGCCCAGATTTTTGCCGTGTTTGTACCGCAGGTTGGTATTGGTGTTGCGGTCGCCTATAATTTTAAAAGGCCGTTTGCACCGGATGGTTCCGTGGTCGGTGGTAATAATTAACCGGCCTTTTTTCTCGGAGATCAATTTCAGCGTTTCGAACAAGCGGCGAATGCAAAAACCACGACCGGGTTATCGACCGGTAAGCCGATTCATCGGGCGCCAGTTCGCGCACCATGTTGCTATCGGTGCGGGCATGCGAAAGCATATCCACGAAATTGTACACGATAACGTTTAGCTTATTGTTATCCAGGTTACTGAATTTGTTAACCAGATCTTTGCCGGCGGTAATGTTGGTAATTTTGTTGTAGCTGAATTTTTCGCTTACCTTGTTTTTCTGAAACTTAATATCCAGAAATTCGGCTTCGTGCAGGTTTTTGCCTTCTTCGTCTTCGTCAGAAACCCACATGTTCGGATATTTTTTCTGAATTTCGGCGGGCATCATGCCGGCAAAAATGGCATTCCGGGCGTAAGCTGTGGTAGTAGGCAGAATAGAGTAATAAAGTTCTTCGTTATCTACGGTAAAATAATCGCTGATAATCGGCTCCAGCATTTTCCACTGGTCGTAACGCAAATTATCAATCAGCACAAAATAAACCGGACTGATCAGATTCTTTCATCATCGGGAAAACCCGCTCTTTAAACATTTCGTGCGACATCATGGGCGCTTCGTCGGTTTCGTTCGTTTATCCAGTCTTCGTAATTATCCATGATAAACTTGGCGAAATTAGAGTTGGCCTCGTCTTTCTGCATGTTAATCACATCGGCCATGCTTTTGCCTTCGGTTTCGTCAATTTCCAGTTCCCAGCGCACCAGTTTTTTGTAAATTTCGGCCCATTCCTGGTGGCTCAACCGCTCGCCAAAAGCCATGCCCAGCGTGCCGGAAATCGCGCTGGTAACTGCTGTTGGTTTTTTCGGAAACCAGACGTTTGTTATCCAGAATTTTTTTAACTGAAAGTAATATCTGGTTCGGGATTAAGCGGCTTAATCAGGTAATCGGCAATTTTAGTGCCGATGGCCTCTTCCATAATATGTTCTTCCTCGCTTTTGGTGATCATGACCACCGGAATGATCGGCTTGGAAGCTTTCATTTCGTTCAGGGTTTCCAGGCCGCTGAAATGCCGGGCATATTTTCATCCAGGAAAACCACATCGTAATTATTTTCATTGAATTTTTCGATGGCATCGGCGCCGCTGCAAACCGGGGTAATATCGTAGCCTTTGTCTTCCAAAAACAGAATGTGTGGTTTCAGCAGGTCGATCTCATCATCGGCCCATAAAATATTATATCTTTGCATGTTTTGCAGTTTAGCGGGTTTTTAGGTGATTTTGGCTAGGGTTTTATCGGTATAAATCCGGATAGCACCGGTGCTGCCTTAAGCACGTTTATTTACGCGAAAGGTTGCTTTTTATTGCAGAAGAATCAAGAATTCAAAAATACGAATATTTGGGTCAGGATTGAGAAGTGAGGAGCCAGGAGTTAGGAGTTAGGATTGATTGGCTGAACTAATATTTTTGGAATTTAAGGATTTTCCCGTAGGGACAGGGCTTGACCTGTCCGCATAATATCTGATCAGGTTATCTGATTTTGTCTGAATTAGGATTTTTAGGATTAAGGGATTTAAGGATTTTCTAATTACGTTTTTACATTCGAACGCGAAGCGGAGTGCGATCTTAGAAGCTTTATGAAATGCAAGCTAAATTTGCGCTTATGGCAGCAAATTTAGCCGTTTGCCTAGCCACTGCCGTTCACTATCTATGCAATTTTCAGGTTGCTATGAAAAGCTGAAAGTATCACGGTGGGCTTTTTGTCAAACGCACTGTTTGAGCGGTCAGCGAGTTTGCGTTTGACTTGATTTTTCTTGTTCTTTTTGTATCAAGACAAAAAGAACAAGAAGATTAGCTATGAAATAACCTAACTCATGACCAAAGGAAGAAAAGTAGCTATGGGAAAATGGTATCCTTTTAGGCTGAAAAACTCAGAAATGCGGCTTCATAAGTTCCCTCGGCTAACGCTCGGGATGACCCAATAAAACGGTACCTCTTTTAGCCAAAAAACTCCTGTTCGCCAACAAGGTCTTTCGCAATCGCTCCCCGAAGGCTTTGGGGCAAGCGTGATGACGAAAAAATGTGGAATAATTTAAATTACAGAGAAACATTAGATAAAAAACTAAAAGAACAAAAATCTAAACCCTTACTTTTTACCCGTAAATCCGTACCGTTTTAGCATCTTTGCATTACTAAATTCCGCAGCATTTTGAGCAAGAAAAAAATCTTCAACGACCCGGTTTACGGTTTTATCACCATTCCTTCCGGCCTGGTTTTCGAAATAATTGAGCATCCTTACTTTCAGCGGCTGCGCCGGATCCGGCAGTTAGGTCTAACCGATTTTGTTTACCCCGGAGCCTTGCATACGCGTTTTCACCACGCCCTTGGCGCCATGCACTTAATGAGCATCGCTCTGGATACCCTGCGGGGTAAAGGCGCTTACATCTGGGATGTAGAATACGAAGCTTCTTTAATTGCCATCTTATTGCACGACATTGGGCATGGCCCTTTTTCGCACGCATTGGAAACCGCCATCTTTAAAGAAGTGCACCACGAAGAAATTTCCTCCTACATCATGGAGTTGCTGAACCGGGAATTTGGCGGCCGCCTGGACCTGGCAATCCGCATTTTTCAGGGGAATTACGAACGGCCGTTCTTTCACCAGCTTGTTTCCAGCCAGCTCGATGTGGACCGGCTGGATTACCTGAACCGCGATAGCTTTTATACCGGCGTAATGGAAGGAAAGATCGGGGCCAGCCGCCTGCTTAAAATGCTGGATGTGGTAGACGAAAAACTGGTAGTTGAGGAAAAAGCCATTTACAGCATCGAAAATTTCTTAGTAAGCCGCCGCCTCATGTACTGGCAGGTTTATTTGCATAAAACGGTTTTGAGCGCCGAAAACATGGTGCTGAAAGTAGTGGAGCGGGCCCGCGAATTAATGCTGCAGGGTGTAGATGTACCGGCCAGCCCATCGCTCAAACTATTTTTAGCCAACGATATCCGGTTTTCCGATTTTCAGGAAGACCCGGCCATTATGCGGCATTTCGTGGCCTTAGACGATTTTGATATCTGGGCAGCGGTAAAAGAATGGGTTTTCCACGGCGACCAGATCTTATCTTTCCTGGCTTCCAGTATTATAGACCGCAAACTTTTCAAAATAATTATTACCACCGAACCGCTGGAAGAAGATTTCCGGTTGGGCATTGCCGAATTGATCATGGAAAAATTCGGGATTACGGAAGTAGAACTGCCTTACATTATGATCTCCGGCAAAATAAGCAACAATGCCTATAACGTAACCAACGAAGCCATAAACGTGCTAACCAAATACGGCAAAGTGGTAGAGTTGGCGGAGGCTTCAGATCTTCCAAACATTCGGGCCTTGAGCAATAAAGTAGAGAAGTACTTTGTTTGCTATCCGAAGGAAATTGCGGGCTGATCGTATGGTTTTGATGTTCTCAAATAAAATTCCGAAGAGCAGAATCATGAAATCCCTAACCTTTCTTGCCTTATTTTTCAGCTTTCTGATGGGAGCATGTAAACCGCAAAAACAGGTTTTGTCCGCAGAAAACGCCTGTGCCGGGCTGCCGAAGACCTTGTATAACGGTAAAACCTACCTGAATCATTATGCGCCTTACCAGGCAGAAGGAAATTTGAACGGCACTTTGCCGGCGGTAATAGAAAGAATAGAAAGCGCTAAAATAGATGGTTTAGGCAATATTTTTCTGGACCGGACCTTGATCAAAGGAGATTATGGCAGTTCCGGGTTCCTGGTTGATACCACCTTAGCCATTAGTTCATATAGTGCCAGGCTGGGCGAAGAAAAAACCGAACGTGGCACATTATACGCTTCCGTAAAAATTGCGAAGGCCGGCCGGAAAGCCCGGATTGTAATTCACGATGTTTATTTTATTTATACTTTAACCGGCGCAAAAATAACCTTAGAGAACATTGCAATGGAAACCGATCCGCTGGCAATTTTTGCCATAGAACCCGATTGGCAGGAAACCCAGCAAAGCGATGCGGAAAGGAAAAACTACCTGTGCCGGCAGGCAAAACGGATCCATTCAAAAACTGGAGAAGCTGCTTCAGGACCTGGAAAACCTTACCTTCCTTCCCCGGTAAGAAAGAACTTTTCTGCGAAACCGGGAAAGTAGTTTTTTTTCAAAACCTCTAATTAAAATGGTATCCTTTTAGCCTGAAAAAGTGCGTATTGCCTTTATTTTATTCCGGTATATATCCTATTACGCTTTTTAAAATCCATCTTTCTGCCGAACCGGAAATTAATTCCATCTTTGCAGGGCGAAAAAAAATGCGGGTTTAATTAATTTCCTATTTTTGCATCATGGAATTTACTGTTCAACAGATTGCGGACATGCTGGGTGGTACGGTGGAGGGCGATCCTTCCCGCAAAATAAGCGCTTTAGCGAAAATAGAGGAGGCTGGCAATAAGGCCTTGGCTTTCCTTTCGAACCAGAAATACGAGCCTTATTTATATACTACCCAGGCTGCAGCCGTAATCGTTGCAAACAAATTCGAATTAAAACAACCCGTAACCGCTTCCCTTATCCGGGTAGAAGATCCGTATTCCAGTTTTTCCCGCCTGCTGGAAGAATACCAGAAAGCCCTCATTGCGGCTTAAAACCGGCGTAGAAGAACCCGCTTTTATGGGCAATAATTCTACAATTGGCAATAATTTTTACCGGGCCGCTTTTTCTTATATTGGTCAGAATTGCCGGATCGGCGAAAATGTCCGCATTTATCCGCACGTGTTTATAGGCGACAATGTACAGATCGGCGATAACGTGATAATCTTTGCCGGCGCTAAAATATATGCAGATACCGTAATTGGGAACAACTGCACCATTCATGCCGGGGCCGTAATCGGTTCCGACGGCTTTGGTTTTGCCCCCCAGAAAGATGGCACTTACAAAGCTATTCCGCAGATCGGCAATGTGGTGCTAGAAGATAATGTAAGTATTGGCGCCAACACCACCATCGATTGCGCTACCATGGGTTCTACCATTATTGCCGAAGGCACCAAAATAGACAACCTGGTACAGATCGCGCACAACGTAGAAATTGGCAAACATACCGTGATGGCCGCCCAGACCGGTATTTCCGGCTCTTCTAAAATTGGCAATTACTGCACCATTGCCGGCCAGGTAGGCATTGTGGGCCATATTTCCATTGCCAATAAAACCACCATCGGGGCGCAGAGCGGGGTTTCCAAAACAGTTAAGGAAGAAGGCACTATTATTCAGGGGTCGCCGGCTTTTGATTATAAACAAAACCTGCGGGCGCTCACGGTTTTCCGGAAATTGCCCGAACTTCAAAAAGAAATAGACGAACTAAAAGAAAAGCTATAATTTTACAGCTGCTTACTTAAGAACTTATTAATGAATGAAAAACAGCATACCATTAAGGCGCCGGTTACCGTTTCGGGCATTGGCCTGCACACCGGGGTGGTGGCCAACATGACCTTTCTGCCGGCTCCGGTAAATCACGGATACAAGTTTCAGCGCATAGATCTGCCTGGCCAGCCAACTGTAGATGCTGACGTAGACAACGTAGTAGACCTTTCGCGCGGCACCACCATTGAACAAAATGGCGCCCGGGTAAATACCGTGGAGCATACTTTGGCCGCGTTGGTAGGCCTGGAAATAGATAACGTGCTGATTCAGCTCGATGGCCCGGAACCGCCTATTATGGATGGCAGCTCCATCGAATTTGTAACTGCGCTTGCAGGCAGTTGGCTTTGCAGGAACAGAATGCCTTGCGTAACTTTTTTGAGATCCCGCAGGGCATCAGCTTTAAAGACGCTGCCCGCGAAGTAGAACTGGCCGCTTTGCCCTTAGACGATTACCGCGTAACGGTAATGGTAGATTACAATTCGCCGGTTTTGGGTATCCAGCACGCTTCTATTACCGATATCAACCAGTTTCCGGAACGAGATAGCTTCTTGCCGTACTTTCTGCTTTTTGCACGAACTGGAAATGCTATTACAAGCAAAACCTGATAAAAGGCGGCGACCTGGATAATGCCATTGTGGTAGTAGACCGGGTGGTAACCGAAGAGGAACTTGACCACCTGGCAGCGCTTATTAAATAAGCCCAAGGTTGAAGTTAAAAAAGAAGGTATTCTAAACAATACCGAACTGCGCTTTAAAAACGAACCGGCCCGCCACAAACTGTTAGATCTTAATCGGCGACTTGGCCTTGGTTGGCCGTCCGTTGAAAGGACAGATCCTGGCTGCCCGGCCGGGCCACGCGGCCAACGTGGCGTTTGCCAAAAAGATCAAAAAGGCCATGAAGGAGGCCGCCATTAAGAACGTGCCGGTTTACGATCCCAAAGCGCGAACCGGTAATGGACATCAATAAGATTGCCGCTACCCTGCCCCACCGCTACCCTTTCCTGCTTATCGATAAAATCATTCACCTGGACGAAACTACGGTTACTGGCATTAAGAACGTAACCATGAACGAGCCCTTTTTCCAGGGCCACTTTCCCGAATAATCCGGTAATGCCCGGCGTTTTACAGATCGAAGCCATGGCCCAGACCGGCGGAATTCTGGTTTTGAGCACCGTGCCGGACCCGGAAAATTACTGGACTTACTTTTTAGGAATTGAAAAATGCCGTTTCCGGCGGAAAGTATTGCCCGGCGATACCATTATTTTTAAATGCGAACTGCTCACCCCGGTTAAACGCGGCATTGCCAAAATGCAGGGACAGGCTTTTGTAGGCGGCAAAGTAGTGATGGAAGCCGAAATGGCGCCAGTATAGTAAGAAAAGAGAACGTTTAATTTAATTAAAAATTAGAAATTAAGAATTAGAAATTAAGGTCTTTAAAGTTAGACTTAAATCAGTTTCGTTCTATTTGAAGTAAGCCTCAACGCATAATCAATTTTGGTTGTCATCACTTTACTCAAATCATTTCTAATTTTTAATTCTTAATTTCTAATTAAAAGAATAATGAATCAGCCGTTAGCCTATATTCATCCGGAAGCTAAAATTGCCCAAAATGTAGTTGTTGAGCCATTTTCCACTATTTACAAAGATGTGGAAATTGGCGAAGGCACCTGGATCGGCCCGAACGTAACCATTATGGAAGGCGCCCGGATCGGTAAGAACTGCAAAATATTTCCGGGTGCGGTTATTTCGGCAGCGCCCCAGGATCTGAAATACCAGGGCGAACCTTCTACGGCTACCATCGGCGATAATACCATTATCCGGGAATGCGTAACCATGAACCGCGGCACCGCCCTGGATAAAAATAATACGGCGGTTGGCAAAAATTGCCTGATCATGGCTTACGTGCACATTGCCCACGATTGCATTATCGGCAACAATGTGATCATTGCCAATGCCGTTCAGCTGGCCGGCCACATCGAAGTTCAGGACTATGTATTTATAGGAGGAACTTCGGCCGTGCATCAGTTTGTAAAAATCGGCGCCCATGCCATGATTTCGGGTGGTTCTCTGGTGCGCAAAGATGTTCCGCCGTTTATTAAAGCCGCCCGCGAACCGCTTTCTTACGCCGGCATTAATTCTATTGGCTTGCGCCGCCGCGGCTACACCAACGAACAAATAAACGAGATCCAGCAGGTTTACCGGATGCTGTTCATGAATGGTCTGAATTATTCGGCGGCCATAGAGAAAATAGAAATGGAAATGCCTTCTTCGGTAGAGCGCGACGAAATTCTTAATTTCTTCCGGTCTTCGGAGCGGGGCGTTATGAAAGGCCAGTCCCGCGATGCAGATTAACCTTTCCGGGCTCGGAAAGCGCTACAATTTTGAATGGATCTTCCGGAACCTGACCTATGAATTTACAGCGGGCAACACTTATGCCATCTTAGGTCATAACGGTTCCGGAAAATCTACGCTTATCAATACCATTTCCGGTTTTCAGCTGCCCAGCGAAGGCCAACTGACTTTTTCCCATCAAAACCATACCGTTCCGGTAGAAGAAATTTACCGGCACCTGTCTTATGCGGCGCCCTACCTGGAAACCGTAGAAGAATTCACCCTCACCGAAATCCTGGAATTCCATTCCAAATTTAAAAAGCTGCAGCACGTTACCGTACCGGAACTTATAGACCGGATGCGGCTGCAAAAGGCGCGCAACAAATACGTAAAAGATTTTTCTTCGGGCATGAAGCAGCGCCTGAAATTAGGAATGGCGCTTTATTCCGAAGCTCCTATCCTGCTGCTGGATGAGCCTACCACCAACCTGGACCAGGAAGGCATAGACTGGTACTTGGAGCACCTCAACCTGAACAAAAAAAACCGGGTGGTAGTAATTGGCTCCAACATTTCCCACGAATACAGCTTCGCCGACGAACGCCTGCACATCACGGATTACCACCCGGTTGCCAGGAAATAGTTTTTTTACAAGAAACCCTCCTCCTTCCGGAAAACGCGTATCCGTGTTACTAAACGTATATATCCGTTTATAAACGTTTATATACGGATAATTGACGTCTCCACAGGACCTTAATGCGGTTAATTAACGACGTAAGCCGGTTTTAAAGAACTATCCTGGATCTCTGCATTAGAATTTCGGGATTCAACGGATCATACCTGCAACCGAATTTTGAAATAAAACAGGTTTTATGGAAACCAAGAGCTTGGTAATAAACCATAAAGGGCGAAAAGAAGGTTTTAGCATAAAAACACAGGAAAAACTTGCCGCCTTCAGGTTTTTTAGTATCTTGAAAGATAAATGATATTACCGGCTGAAATGCTAAAACAGGACCTTTTCTCGCTTAAAAACCGATCTGAAAAACATTGGTACATAATGCAGATAACCGTAGTATTGTTGTTTATCCGGTAGTTGTGTGTCATTTAAAAAGAATAAAGAATAATAATGATAATGCCTTCTGACAAGGACTATAAAGACACTAAGCAGATTTTGCTCGGAAAAAAGGCTATGAAACCCGAATTTGAACCACTTGCAGAATGGATTGATAAAACGTTTGGAGTCAAAACAATTAATATCATTTACGACACAATTGATAAAGGGGGCCGACCTAGATTAGAGATTAGCTTTAAATATTCACAGGACATAGCAACATTTAAAGGACCGAGTGAATTCAATTTAGACTCAGGCAAACAAAAAGCTATTGCTAAGAAATTTGAAGAAACATTAAAAAAACAAGGCCTTATTGATGAAGGCGGATTTCTTGGATTATTCAATAAAGCATCAAATTCTAAATACAAAACAGAGAATATTTGGGTAATATATGGAGACTTTGAATCTGTAGCCAGAACTGAAGCTAATGGAAGTATTCCCGAAGAAAAAGTTAAAGCGCTTAAGGACGAGATAAATAACCCAGATATTTGGGAAATATGAAAAGCCTTTGCGGGTACAACTATCTTTCTGTACACAGACGACCAGGTAAAAAAATACGAAAACTCAGACGACCATAAAAAATGGACCGACAAATACTTTAATTTACTCCACCAATACGACCAATTCGGATATTTCAAAAGAGAATTCTTTTCAATCTACTTAGATAGTAAGGAAAACTTTGACAATAACTATGAAGGCAATTGGTTTTACTATTACAAATAAAAAAACGGCACACAACAAAACCTAAAGCACATTAAAACGTGGCTTAGCCCAGCACGTTAGGCTTCATTTAAGTTAAAGTTAAATGAATCTGAAAGAAAATTGAAATATAATGGAATTGAAAAAAATAGATTATATAATAATTTCAATTGGCCTTTTATTACCCTATTTAATAGGGTGGCTTTCCTTGTATAGATTAGTAAGAAAGGATTTAAGTTCGATATTGCAATATTCGATTTTAACTTCAATTACAACTTTAGGATTTATTATTTACTTAAGAATTTTGATGGAAATAGCCTCCTCCATAAGTGGTCAAATCGCAAATGCTATCAGCGCAATTTGCTATCTAATAATATGGTGTTGCTTATTTTTAATAGGGCCAATTTTTGGTGTTACTTTATTTTTGATTTTAATCTATTTTGGGAAAAAGTTAATAAAAAAGCGAATGCCTAACCACACCTAAACGTCAGCTTCTCTGCCGTTTTGTAGCCCAACCCTTAGAAGGAATTAGTATCAATTTTTAAATTGGTTTTGATAAAATTTTCAAACGAAACAAAGTAAATACACCTGCACATTTATTGCTGCCATTCTCAAAGCTGATTTAGAAGGTATCTGAAAGGCGCAAATTGTAAATTTATTATTTTTAATCCCTTTAATCTGAAATGACAGCTTTAAATCAACAAAAGGTTAACCGGGCTTTTTATTTAGGATTTGCTTTTAAATTATTTAATTATTTTTTGCTTCTTAAAGAGAATCCATTAATGGATTTCCTGGACGATTTTTTTAAGACCTCCATTAAAAATTATGAAGAGAATATGGTGGTCTACATTCAAACCTGGATGCTTTTTTTAACAATCTTGCTACTTGTATTATCCTGGTGGGTATCAACTAATTTTTTCAATGTTATTTTATTTATTATATTAATTTTCATTTTTGTTTTCGAATTATTTTTTGTTCTTTTTTTGTCTCTTCCAATAACCCCGCTTTGATTTTAATAAACAATACTAAATCACCTTTTGTGCTGGGCTAGGAATCCTTTTTAAGTAGGATTCAGATAAGAAAAACATCAGTTAACCACACTTATACAGCACCTTCTTCGCCGCTTAGCTAAATACGGGAAAATCCGACCTCCGGGAAAGCCTTTTTAAGGAGCTGGATCCAGGCCGGAAACCCGCAAAAAATGGTAGCGGAAGTAAAACCAATCTGCAAAATACCTGCTTCGCCCGTATTTATCTTTTAGATCTTGTCCTTTACCTGGTGCGTATTGGCCTGCAGTTGCCGGGCCTCCGGCAGTAACGCTTCTCCGGCGGCAGTAAGTCGCACCCGCTTGTTGCTCCGGTCGAATAATTTGCCGCCTGCATTTTCTTCCAGTTTCTTTATCTGCAAACTAAGCGGCAGTTGCTCTATGCCTGTGCGTTTAGCGGCCATCCCTAAATGCTTTTCTTCGGCCAGAATTGTAAAATAATAAAGCGTTTTCAGATCGGGCGGCGGCCTTAAATCCATATATTTTATGTATCGGTCTGTAATGATAAATATATTTTATAAATATTTAACCATTATTTACATTTGATATAAACAGGAAAAGGTATTATTAAAAGACCGGAAATAAAATGAAAAGAGATAAGCTGCGGCTGTTTTTGACAGTCTTTTTCTTTTTGCTGGGGCACTCCCTGTAGGGGCAGGAAAAAAAATTCGCATTGAAAGAAACTGTGGTTGGTATTATTGCCCATCCGGTAAGCAGCGTTCCCGTGCAATTGCGTGTCTTTAGATTGGTTTCAACCTGGCCATCCGAAACGCTTCAATAATTAATACTCATTAAACAGCTTACCGGTAAATAACTTTCACCCTAAATCAAAAAGCTATGAGAATTTTTTTTACTACTACATTGGCCCTTGTGGCCGGGTTTTCTTTGCTTTTCAACTCCATTAACGACGCGAAAGCGCAGGTTACCCCGGTTAATCCGCAAACTGCTGCTGCGCTGCAAACCAAACTCGATAACCTGGTCACAACTTATAACATGAAAGGGCTATCGGCGTCGGTGATCATTCCAGGCAAAGGAACCTGGAACGGGGTGAGTGGTATTTCGCACACTGGTGTACCGATTGATACCGCCATGGTTTTTGCCATAGGCAGCATTACCAAAAATTTTACGGCTGCTGCCATTCTGCTGCTTCAGGAAGATAGTTTGCTCAGTATTAATGATTCGCTTCACAAATTTCTGCCCACTTACCCCAATATTAACCCCAACATTACCGTAAAACAACTGCTGACCCACACCAGCGGGCTTTACAACTACTTCAATCACCCCAGCCGGATCAATGCGGTTAACACCAATCCCGGGCAGGCAATATCGCAACAGGTTGTGCTTAACAATTATATTAACGCCCCGGTTTTTGCGCCGGGAACCAATTACGGGTACAGCAACACCAATTACCTGTTGCTGGGGCTTATCATTGAGGCGGTATCCGGGCAATCGTACGTTTCTTTTATCCGGCAGCGGCTGCTTAATCCGTTGCAGCTCAGCAGCTTTTATGTAAGAGACCATGAGCCTGCTACCGGCGTTTTGCCGCACAACTGGCTTGCTCCAAACCCATCTAGCCCTGGCACAGATATTCATCACATTCCGCTGACGGCAATTTTCGGAACCTCCGCGGCTGATGGCGCTTTGCATGGTAATGCCTACGACCTGGCGCGCTGGGGCCGATTCCTGTTTAAAGGGCAGGTATTGCAGGATACTTCGCTGCAGTTGATGCAGCAATTCATTCCAGTTAATGCAGCCCCCGTTACCGGAGTCGGGCTGGGCCTGATGCGCCACGGAACGGGTATTGCGCAAGAATGGGGACATAACGGGGGTATTACCGGTTTCGGCGCCTGCCTGGCATTTTCACCAGCCGACAGCATCGTGGTAAGTATTTTAAGTAACAAAGATGGGTTCGCCCATACGCTTGCCTATTCGCTGCTGATCACGGCCCGGCAACAACTATTATCTGCCGCGCCAGGCGAAGCCAGTAGTTCACGCGATGCGCTTATTTGCTTTCCGAACCCGGCCCAACGGAATGGCACTATTCAGTACACGCTCCGGAAAGCTCAGCCAGTAGAGATCACGTTGCAGAACAGCCTGGGCCAAACCGTAAAAACGCTGCTCAGCCAATCCCAGCAAGCCGGCGAACATTCCCTTACAGTTGACACCAGTACCTTACCAGCCGGGATGTATCTCTGTACGCAGCAAACCACTGGCAGCAAGTTGGTGCAGCGCTGGGTTCTCACCCGGTAAAACAGCCCCGAAAATGGCTCATTCTATTTTTCCGCTTCACAGTGGCCATCTGATATAATTCAAAAATATTTCATGCATTAAACAGCTTACCGGTAAATAACTTTCACCCTAAATTCAAAATCGTATGAGGAATTTTACAACTTCTAGATTAGCTGTTTTAGTCTGGCTTTCCCTACTGATCACCTCCCTTACAGAGGCAAAAGCGCAAGTAACTCCAGTCAATCCGCAAGCGGCTGCCCAGCTTCAAACCAAGCTCGATCAGCTCATTACCACTTTTAACGTGAAAGGCCTGTCTGCCTCGGTCATTATCCCGGGGAAAGGTACCTGGAATGGCGTGAGTGGAATTTCGCATGCCGGTGTGCCTATCGATACTGCCATGGTGTTTTCCATGGCCAGTATCACCCATAACTTTACAGCCGCTGCCATTCTGTTGCTTCAGCAGGATACTTTGCTTTCACTCTCAGATTCTTTGCATAATTTTCTGCCCGCTTACCCTAATATAAACCCCAATATTACTATTAGGCAGCTGTTGCAGCATACCAGCGGCATTTACGATTACTACGCCAACCCGAACTGGTTTAATTTGATAAACAGCAACCCTTCGCAGGTCATAACACCGAATTTTGTGCTTAATAATTTTGTTAATGCCCCGGTTTCTGCTCCGGGAACCATGCACTTTTACAGTCACACGAATTACCTTTTGCTGGGCCTTATCATTGAGCAGGTATCAGGGCTAACGTACACTTCCTTTATCCGGCACCGGCTGCTAAACCCGCTGCTGCTAAACAGTATTTTTGCAATGGAGCACGAGCCACCCAGAGGAGTTATTCCGCACCACTGGTCGCCCGCATCCCCCTCCGTTCCTGGGACAGATCTTTCTGCTATTCCGCTGACAGCAATTTTAGGAACTTCTGCGGCCGATGTCGCTTTGTTTGGCAGTGCCTATGACCAGGCGCGCTGGGGCCAGCTCCTGTTTACCGGTCCGGTACTGAACCCTACATCGCTGCAGTTGATGAAGCAGTTCATGCCAGTCAGCGCAGGCACTATTTCCGGGTATGGGCTGGGGTTGAACCGTTATGGAGCGGGCGGTAATGCCCTAACCTGGGGGAATGGCGGTAATGTCAGGGGTTACACCTCCTGCCTGTTGTTCTCGGCAGCCGATAGCATCGTGGTAAGTATATCATCTAACCAACCTGCTAACGGGTATATTCTTGCATGGGAACTGCTAACTACTGCCCGCCAGCAACTCGTAACGGCCGCGCCAGACCAGGTAGATGGTCTACGCTATGCGCTAATATGTTTCCCGAACCCGGCTCAACGGAATGGCACTATTCAGTACTCCCTCCGGAAGGCCCAGCAGGTAGAGATCACGTTGCAAAACAGCCTGGGCCAAACTATAAAAACGCTGCTTAGCCAACATCAGGAAGGCGGCGAACATTCCCTGACGGTTGATACCAGTACTTTGCCAGCCGGGATGTATTTCTGTACGCTGCAAACCACTAATAGCAAATTGGTGCAACGCTGGGTTCTTGCGCCGTAAAACAACATCATTAGAATTAAACAAAAGCTTTTACTCAGAATTATCCTGGAGTTATCAGGTATTAATGAATAGCTTTCCAATGGAAGTTCGAATTAAATCAGAATTACAGATGAAAAAATTTATTACTAAATTCAAAGGTGTATGAAAAGTTTCGTTACCCTTTTGCTCATTTTTCTGATGATGCACCGCCCGGAATTAACCAGGGGCCAGCAGCCGGTTAAAATGGAGTGCGGCACCGACCAATACCTGCAGGAGCAGGCAAAATACAGCCCGGCCCTGGCAGCTATGGCGGCCGAAAGGGTGTCCCGGAACAGAACCGCCTCCGAAAACCTGCAGCTGCGCAGCCAACAGCAAACGGTAAAGGTAATTCCGGTGGTAGTACACGTAATGCACGATTACTCCACCAGCACGAACATCAGCAAGGCCAAAATACTCGATGGCATGCGCATGCTGAATGAGGATTTTAACAAACTAAACCCCGACACGGCCCTGGTGGTGCCCCCGTTTAAGCAGCGGGTGGCCAATGTACAGGTCGAATTTCGCCTGGCCACCACAGACCCCAACGGCAACTGCACCGAAGGCATTACCCGTACCTATTACCCACAAACCCAAAATGCAACTGACAATGTCAAAAGCCTGGTTAAGTGGGATACCAACAAATATCTCAATATTTGGGTGGCCGGGAACCTTGCCAACGGGGCGGGAGCCTACGCCACCTTTCCCTGCGGCAATCCTGCTTACGATGGTATTGTAACGCGGGCCGACCGCATGGGATTTACCTACTCGCATACGGTATCGCATGAGGCGGGCCATTACTTAGGCCTCGACCATACCTGGGGTCAGGGACCCGTTGGGCAAGCCGGCAGCTGTGCCAACGATGACGGTATAGCCGACACCCCTAACACGATTGGCGGCAGCACCCCGGTCTGCAACCTAAACCAGATCCACTGCGGAAATCTGGTAAACATCCAGAATATAATGGACTATGGTGGTTGCCTGATCATGTTTACAAATGGCCAGAAAGCAGCGATGCAAAACGCGCTGAACTTACCGTGCCGCACGAATCTGTGGTCGCCTGCTAACCTGGCAGCTACCGGAACCAATGGCATTCCGGCTTTGACCTGTGCGCCCATTACCGATTTTAACGCTAACCAAAAATCGATCTGTGCGGGGGAAAGCATCCAGTTTACCGACCTTTCCTATAACGCGGCCCCCGACCCCACCTGGACCTGGGCCTGGACTTTTACAGGCGGCTCTCCGGCTGTTTCCACTGCTCAGCATCCGCTGGTTACGTACCTCAACCCCGGGGTTTATCCGGTTACCCTGCAGGCAGGTAACAGTACCGGCAACAACAGCATCAGCAGGAGCAGTTACATCGTGGTAAAAGCTACTACCGGAATTTTGCAGGCGCCGTTTACTGAAAGCTTCGAACGATCCATTTTTCCGGAGGCTCCTGATCCGGTGCTGAACTGGGATATCCAAAACGGCACCCACACCTGGCACCGTACGAACATTGCTTCTGCCGATAGTACTAATTCCTTACGCATCCGGCATCAGCTTATTCCGGCAAACCAGCAGCATGCACTTATTACCCCCAATATAAACCTGGCCGGGGTGGCGCAGCCGGCACTCCAATTTGCGGTCGCCTATGCGCTTCGGGCCTCTAACCCATCGGCTGCCGATGAGCTGCGGGTTTTTACTTCTGATGATTGCGGCAAAAACTGGATCCTGCGGTATAACAAAACCGGGTCGGCGCTGGCTACAACTGCTACCCCAACGAATTCTTTTATACCTGCCGCCAATGAATGGCGCACCGAAACCATAGCACTCCCAATTTCTGTGCCTCATCAGCTGGTCAAGTTTGAGAGTACAAGCGGCAACGGCACCACGCTTTACCTCGATGCGGTGCGGGTGGTGGATGGGTCTGTTACCGGCCTGTCAGTCGATGTGCCGTTGAGGGGATTCACGGTGTTTCCGAATCCAGCCCAGGGGAATGGTAGCATTAAATATACGCTCCGGCAGGCACAACAGGTAGAGATCACATTGCAGAACAGCTTAGGCCAAACTGTAAAAACGCTGCTCAGCCAACCTCAACTAGCTGGCGAACATTCCCTGACGGTTGATACCAGTACGTTACCAGCCGGCATGTATTTCTGTACCCTGCAGACCGCTGGCAGTAAGCTGGTGCAGCGCTGGGTTCTTACGCAGTAAAACAAGCTTGTAAGTCACAAACAAAAAGGCTCTTCCTCAGAAGGGCCTTTTTGTATTATGGTCGCCTTATCGCTTAGTTCGCTTCGCATAGGTCTGAATTGGAAGAACCTACCGACAACCGGCGACAACAGGAATTTTGGTCTAGAGATCTTACCTTTGGGATCACGCATTAAGCGCTTCAGTTCCGTTTCACCAAAAACTTTGGCAGCTACTTCTCTCAGAAAAATGCGTAGTAATTTCTTGGATTAGTTCTCATCTGCCATTATTACCGAACGGAGGCGCTACGCAATATTCATGCTGCTAACTGCTTTATTTTCTAACCAGATTTGCCTGAGCGCCAGCAAATGCAGCCGGTATGCAGCAAGATTTGTACCGGCACGGCTTTGGTTTTGGGCATTTTTAGCTGTTACCGGTGCTACTTCCCAGGCTTCCGCCCAGTCTGATTCTGTTGCTACTATAGGAAGGACTGCAAAGCAGGAACCGCTTTTTGCTGTAGGGCTTGGCCTGCAACATGGTTTTATTTTCGCGCATTCTGTAGATGTGCAGAATACTAAGGGTGCCCGGCCAACCGGCATAGAAACCATTTTTAGCTGGCAGCGCAACGATTCCTCCACCTTTGCCCTCTGTAACTGTTACCCCCGTCAGGGTTTGCTGCTGGCATATTACGATTACGATGTTGGTTTATTGGGCAAAAGTGGCACTGCGGCTTATTTCCTGGAACCTACTTACCGGATCGGCAACCGGGTTTTTCTTTCCTTTAAGGGCGCAGCCGGACTCTCCTACCTGACCAACCCATATAATAGTATCAGCAACCCGGGAAACCAGTCGTACAGCACCCGGGTGAGCGCTTATTTGCTTTTTGGAGTCGGCTCCTGGGTGAGGCTATCGGAGCGGTGGTGGCTGAACCCCAGTGTAAATTACCAGCACATTTCTAATGGGGGCATGCGCAAACCAAACAAAGGCATAAACTGGCCTACTGCCGGCATGGCGGTAAGTTACCTGCCCAACTATCGCCCCTGGTATACCGGCACGCGAACCACCGAAAAATACTGGCGAAACTACGCTACCCGGTACGATGGCACTTTGTTTGGAAATATGCGCCGTGGATATAACGCCGCCGGAAATCGCGAAAGGTATCCACTGTTCGGGTTCGCGTTGCAGGCCGGAAAGCAGGTGGGCCGACTGAGCATGCTTACGCTGGGGGCCGAAGCTTACCACGATGCGGAATTGCAGGCCAAACTTCGCCGGGAAGGATTTCAGGCCAGCCCGGTGAAAGCAGGGCTGCTGCTGGGGCACGAATTTTTACTGGGCCGCTTCCTGTTCAGCCAGCGCCTGGGTGGGTACGTGTTTGACCAAACGCCTTACTACAACCGCATCTTTCACCGTTGGGGTTTGCAGTATCGCCTAAACCGCCAATTCAGCGCCAGCTTTAATCTGCTGGCTCACCGGCAGGTAGCAGAGTTTGTAGATTTCCGGCTGGCCTATTCTTTTCAAAAGCGGTATAACTAGAATTCAGACTTTTTTTCAGGATGGTCTATCAAAACAAAAATTATCCGAAGTGCGCTGCCCATACCGATCTTAAAGCCTGGTAACGATTAATTAAGGCAAATCAGAAATCGCTATGCTTTTGGCTTAAAAAACTCAAATCCATTTCCGGATAACGAAGTCGGAAAAATTGCCGTTAAAGCAAACCAAAAACCGCCGCTCCCGCATGGATTTTACCCGCAGCCTTTACGGCACTTCCTTAAGCTTACTTACCGATCTGTATCAGCTTACCATGGCCTACGGTTACTGGAAAAGCGGCCGGGCCGAACAGGAAGCAGTATTCCATTTGTATTTCCGGAAAAACCCGTTTGAAGGAGGCTATACGGTTTGCGCCGGCCTTGAATACGCGATCCACTTCCTGGAAAACCTGCGTTTCTCCGACGATGACATTGAATACCTGATCAGTTTGCGCAGCGCTTCGGGAGAAGAATTGTTTGAGCTCGATTTTATAGAATACCTCCGGAACCTGCACTTTACCTGCAGCGTGGCCGCCATCCCGGAAGGAACGGTTGTTTTTCCGAATGAGCCTTTGCTACGCGTTACAGGACCGTTGCTGCAGGCGCAGCTTATTGAAACCCCGCTTTTAAATCTTATAAACTTTCAGACCTTAATTGCTACCAAAGCCGCCCGCATTACCGAAGCAGCGCAGGGCGATACCGTAATTGAATTTGGCATGCGCCGGGCGCAGGGGGTGGATGGCTCCCTGGCCGCCGCCCGGGCCGCTTTTATTGGTGGGGCCAGAGCAACTTCCAACGCGCTGGCCGGCAAACTTTTCGGGTTTCCGGTTAAGGGTACCCACGCTCACAGTTGGATTATGGCGTTTGAAAACGAAGAAGCCGCCTTTGAAGCGTATGCCCAAACTTTCCCCGCCGATTCGGTTTTTCTGGTAGATACTTATAATACCCTGGAAGGCGTACGCCAAGCCGTGAAAGTAGCGCAAAATATGCGGAAAAACGGCCACGAACTTGCCGGCATCCGGCTCGATTCCGGCGACCTGGCTTACCTGAGCCGCGAAGCCCGCAGCCTTTTAGACGCAGCCGGTTTTCCGGACGTTTCCATTGTAGCCAGCAACGATCTGGATGAAAACCTGATAAGCAATTTAAAGCAACAGGGCGCCAGAATAGATACCTGGGGCGTGGGCACGCAACTGATAACCGCCTACGACCAGCCGGCGCTGGGAGGCGTTTATAAATTAGGCGCTTTAAAAGCACCGGATGGAAACTGGCAATTTAAACTGAAATTATCGGAGCAACTGGTAAAAGTTTCTACGCCCGGTATCCAGCAGGTTCGCCGGTTTAACCAGGAAGGAAAATTCCTGGCCGATATGATCTACAACGAAGCTGCCCCTTCCTCACCTTCCGGCACTATAACCGACCCGCTGGATATTACCAAACAGAAAATAATTCCGCCGGACACGGCCTGGGAAGATCTGCTGGTTCCGGTTTTTGAGAAAGGTGAATTGGTTTACAAATTGCCGCTGCTGGAAGAGATCCAGACCCGGACTGCCCAACAGGTTAAGGCGCTGGATCCGGCCATCCGGCGGTTCATTAATCCCCATACCTATCCGGCTGGGTTGGAACAAAGCCTTTTCGAACTTAAAATTGACCTGATCCGGAAACTCCGGCAGCCATCTGCCAGGGAATAAGGTTTTATTTTCTTTAATATTAAGCCTTAAACCGGTTTAAGGGAAAGAGCCCTTATCTATTACACAAGCTATTCTGTTTAAAAGCCTTACCAGTTAAAACCAAATGCTTATCTACTTCCTTTTTTTTATTGGGTTTATTTTGTTAACCAAAGGGGCCGATGTGCTGGTAACCGGGGCTTCAGCCATTGCCCGGCGTTTCCAAATTTCGGATATGGTAGTGGGGCTGACGGTGGTTTCTTTCGGAACATCGTTGCCGGAACTGGTAGTGAACGTGGTTTCCAGTATTAACGGACAATCGGATCTGGCAATAGGTAATATTTTTGGCAGCAACGTGGCTAACCTGCTCCTGATTATTGGCATTGCGGCCATAATTTGCCCCTTACCTATCCGGCAGAACACCATTTTGAGTGAAATTCCCTTTTCGCTGATCGCCACCCTGTTGGTTGGTTTTCTGGCCAACGTAGCAATTTTTCATGAAGCAGGTGAACTTATGGTAAGCCGGATGGATGGCGTTGTGCTATTATTCTTCTTCCTGTTATTTATGGCCTACATTTACAATATTGCCAAAACCAACCATGATACCGGGGAGCAATCTCTTTCTGACCTGAAATTACCCAAAGCAGTACTCTACGTGCTGGTTGGTATGGGTGCGCTTTTCCTGGGCGGTAAATGGGTGGTTGAAGGGGCGGTAGAATTGGCGCGGTCTTTCGGGTTCAGCGAATCGTTTATTGGTCTGACCGTGGTGGCTATTGGCACTTCTTTGCCGGAACTGGTAACGTCGGCCATGGCGGCTTACCGCAAAAACATTGATATTGCCGTTGGGAACGTAATTGGTTCGAACATTTTTAACCTGCTCTGGATCCTGGGGGTAAGTGCGGTAATTAACCCGATACCTTTCAATGAAATAAATAACGCCGACGTGCTGATGATGATTTTTAGCAGCACTTTACTGATCGTGGTTTTGCCTTTCGGCAGAAAGAATACTGTAGGCCGGTTAAACGGATTGCTTTTCCTGGGAATCTACGTGGCTTATATCATTTTCCTGGTTCAACGGGGCTGAGGTTTTTAATGATTAATGATTAATGATTCTGCAATTAATTATTCTGGCAGTTTCAGGCCGGAAAGGCTTTATGCGGTGGCAACAGATCTGGTTTCAAAGCAATTATCCTTTCAACCAAACAGCGAAAATCGGTAGGGTTTAAGCCGGAAAAACTCAGGAGTTCCGGTAAGCAGACCCGGCCGCCGGCATTTATTTTATGATTCTATCATGCCCGCAATCCATCTCCCCTTCAACAATTAACAATTAACAATTTAATACGTCCAGGGGTACATATCGGGCGGGTTGTGGCCGGAAAGCTGGGTGTGCATTGGGTGCAGGGCATCGGTTTCGTCAAGGTACATAAAGGCATCATACCGTTCCGGAATTACCGATGGCACATAATTTCCGAAACGTTCGGATTTTGGTTCGTACACCACGCCAATGGCCCGGTGACCAATGGGTTCCTGCAATTCCGGAATATGTTTAATATCGCTGGATAAAATTAATTTATCGGTTTCGCTAATCTGGTGGAGGTAATGCTCCCAGCTGCCGGGAATGGCTTCGGGCACGTCCATTTTCTGCATGGGCGCTCCCCAGTTCTTGCCGGCAATAACGGTACCTTTATAGGAGCCGAAACCCACCAGGAAACAATTTTCCCGCCCGTGCTGCTCCCTTACCAGCTGGCCAACATTTACCATCCGGCTGCGAACCATATCGGTATAGCGGGCATCGCCGATGTGGGTATTATGCTCCCAGATAATGGCTTTGGCGGTTGGTCCATGGAAATCCATTAACCGGTTGAGGGTCTGCATCATGTGTTCGTCGCGCACGTTCCAGGAACTGGCCCCGCCGCGCACCATGGCCCGGTAATATTTTTCGGCGTTTACCGTTACCAGGGCATTTTGTTCGGTATTAAAATGCGCTTCGGCATCCTGCTCAAAAGCGTTGGCTTTTTCACGGATGCGGTTCAGCATTTCCAATACTTCGGTTTCGCAGTCCTGCGGCACAAAAGCTACGGCCCGGGCATATTCTTCCGGATCGTTGTTAAAAGGCTCGAAACATTTAAAGGCTTTGCGGGCCGCTTCTACCAGATCGGGGTCGCGTTTTTCGAGGTAATGAATAATTTCTTCCAGGCTTTCCCATAAACTGTATACATCCAGGCCGTAAAAACCGGCTTTGGTCTGGGCAGTGTGGTTGTGTTCGGTGAGCCATTCTACCAGCGCCGCTACTTCCCAGTTTCCCCACATCCAGGTAGGCCAGCGGTTGTAGTGCTGCAGGAGTTTGTGCACGTTATTGCCACCGTCGGCGTAACCTTTTATGTGGCGGTTTACCAAATAGGAATCGGGCCAGTCGCCTTCTACGGCAATGAAAGTAAAGCCTTTTTCCTGGATCAGGCGTTTGGAAATAGCGGTCCGCCAGGTGTAATAATCGGAAGTTCCGTGGGAGGCTTCTCCTAAAAGAACAAACCGGGAATCGCCGATGGCTTCCATTAAAGGGTCTAAACTGCTGCCATCTTCCAGGGAATAATGGCGGAAGGGCGTTTCGTACACTTTTTTCATAGCATATAGGATTTTTGGAAGCTGCAAGCATACATACCTATTCTTGCCTTATTTTGTTTTAATAGTTTTTACCGCCCAAACCATAGCGTTTTGTTAAGCAAAAATACCAGCATAAAATTAAAGGCCGGCCATTAGCAATTTCAAAATCAGCCCACGCGGATGGTGGTGATTGCTTTAACCCAATTTTTCTTGCTACAGCGGTCGCAAACATTTATTCCTGCCGACAGATTTTCTACGTTGGCGCAAAAGTAACAGGCATAAATTCCTGGTTCTTTAATTTGCTGAAGTTGCTGATTGAACAGGTGCGGCAGAATGGGCAGGCCTGGTTTTATATCCTGGTTTTCACAAAAAAATACGCTCAGTTCGCCGGTGGTTTCAAGCAAGGCCGTTTTTACCTGACCAAGATGCTCTACGTGGTTTACCCGTAATTCGCTGAAAAACTCGTCCTGGCTAAGGGCTTCTTTGGCGAATTTTTCGATAGCAAATTCCCCGTCTTCGATCAAATAAACCGGCCGGCCTTCCACAATTCTTTCAATAAATAAAAACCGCCCGGCCAGCCAGGTAATAGCCCGGTAAAGGGAAATTACGATCAGGAAAACCAGCAAAGCCGGCACTATTCCCACATCTTCGTAAAACATCGGGTCGCCAGCCGCAGAGCCCAGCGCCACAATTATTACCACTTCATAAATTGACAATTGCTTTACGCCTCTTTTGCCGGAAGACCTTAAGGTAACCACCAGGAAAAAGAACATGACGAACGTACGGAAGGCAACTTCCCAGAGGTAGTTAACCGGCAGATCGTTGAACAGAATGCGTTGCCAATCAAAAATTTCGGGCATTTTATAACCTATTAGTAATTTGCTCTTGTACTGGATTAACCAAAATTAGATTTACCGCCAATAAGAACGTTACTTTTCCTGCCCAAAATGGTACCGTTTTAAAACAAAGAACCGGTAAGAAATAAATCTTACCGGTTCCTTAGGGTAAAAAAAATCCTGATACTTGTGTCTTAATACTTGTGTCTAACTTACCCGTTGCGGCCAAAAACGCGCTTTAACAATTCGGTGGTGCGGGCGATCGGGTTTTCGCGGATGTTGGCTTCTTCCTGGGCTACCAGCGTAAATAATCCGGCAATGGCTTTATCGGTGGCATAGGCGTTCAGGTCCGGATTTACTTTCTGCACCAAAGGTATCTGGTTGTAAGAAGTTATCAGCGTTCCGTAATATTTGGTAGCATTCACTTTATCCAGACTTTGCTGAATAATTGGCTTAAAGGCGGTGATCAATTGCGGCGAAGTGGTGCGTTTTAAATACTGGGTAGCTGCGTCTTTTTCGCCGGATAAAATATTCCATACATCTTTCAGGGTTAAGCTTTTAATGGCCGAAATAAAGATCGGTTTGGCGCTGATGGCGGCATCTTCGGCGGCCCGGTTCAGGCTTAAAACAAACTTATCCACTTCGGAACCCATACCCACTTTGCGCAACGTTGTTTCCACTCTCTGGATTTCGGCCGGAAAAGGGATCCGGATCAGGGAGTTGCCGTAATAACCGTTCTGCTGCGAAGCCTGGGCCGTGCCTTTGGTAGTTCCCTGGATCAGCGCTTCCTTCAGGCCGCCGGCTACTTCAGCTTCGGTAAGGGGTTTTTTAATGCCGGTGGAGGTAGTTCCTTTAGGCAGGGTTACCTTCGGCAATTTGAACTGCGCCGAAGCACAGGAAGACAGCATGCTAAAAAAAATCAAGAAACTATAGAAACTAAGCTTTTTCATATGTTTTAGGTCGTTAACTTTGAGCCATTAATTATTAAACCTTCCTTTGCATAAATCCTGCCAGATTATGAAACCCGTTTTTGCAGAAATCATTACCATTGGCGACGAAATCCTTTACGGCCAGATCGTAGATACCAATTCCGCCTGGATGGGCACCGAACTGGGGAAGATCGGGGTCCGGGTAAAACAGATCTCTTCGGTTTCTGACGATGCCCAGGCCATTATCCAGGCCCTGAATGAAGCTCAGACCCGGGCCGAAGTGGTTTTGATAACCGGCGGCCTGGGCCCAACCCGCGACGATATTACGAAAAAAACCTTAACCGATTATTTTCAGACCGAATTAAAACTCGACGAACCTTCTTTACGGGATGTAACCGAATTGTTTAAAAGCCGGGGCCGCGAAATGACCGATACCAACCGCCAGCAGGCTTTTCTACCGGCCAACTGCGCCCCGGTAAGAAACCTGATAGGCACGGCTCCCGGCATGTGGTTTGAATGCGATGGTAAAATAATCGTTTCCATGCCCGGCGTGCCTTACGAAATGATGCGGATGATGACGGACACCGTTATTCCGAAGATCCAGAATACTTTTCAACTGCCGGTAATTCTGCATAAAGTTATTCAGACCATTGGCGTAGGCGAATCTTTCCTGGCCGACCAACTGGAAGAATGGGAAGATGCGTTGCCGGAAAATATTAAACTGGCTTACCTGCCCCACCTGGCCGGGGTCCGTTTGCGGTTAACCGGTTTAGGTTCCGACGCCGACGAACTGGAAGACCAGCTATTGCACGAACTCACCACCATCAGCAACCTGATAGGCAAATTTATTTTTGCCTACGGCGAAGTAAGCCTGGAAGAAACCATTGGCATGTTGCTGAATGCCCGGAGCCTGACCATTGCCACCGCCGAAAGCTGCACCGGCGGCCACGTGGCGCACAAATTAACCACCATTCCGGGCAGTTCTTTGTATTACATGGGCAGTATTATAGCCTACGATAACAACATAAAAATAAAGCAGCTGCAGGTGAAACCCGAAACCATAGAACAACACGGCGCCGTTAGCGAAGCCGTGGTGCGGGAAATGGCCGAAAATGTGCGCAAAATTATGGGTACCGACGTGGGAATTGCAACCAGCGGCATTGCCGGCCCGGGCGGCGGCTCCGATGAAAAACCGGTAGGAACGTTGTGCATTGCTTATGCCGATGCAATGAAGACCGTAAGTAAAAAACTATTCTTCAACAAAGACCGCGAACTGAATATTGAGTTTACCGCCATGACGGTGCTGAATTTGGTGCGGCAGAGTTTGCCGTAAGGGCTGCTGGTTTAATATTTATGGGTGGTAAGGGATTGGTAAAAAGCACGGTAGGCCGTCGGCCGAAACATGATTTTTATACAATGTTGGATGGTGTAGTTTTTATTGCAAGCCAAATAGAGTTTTTAGGTTCTTCTCAATTTCTATCTGCAGCGTTTTTGAGGTGCCGCCTAGTTGTCTTTTTATTAGACTCTTAGGTATGGTCACCACTTTGTGCAATTTTTATAATTGAATCTACAGTAAGCCCTGTTAACTTAAAGTCAATGTCGTTTCTTTTAATCACAAGGTCAGTTGCTTCCAGAGCGGTTGGAATTTGACTGCTGATGAACGCAATGATAACATGGCTGTAAAACCCAATCTCATCTGTAAGGCAAACAGCTGGTCTGACTTTGGTTACACTAAAATCGTCGAAGGGGATTGGAACCAATACAACTTTTCCTTTAGTCATGGAATGGTTTACAGTCTTTTAAAGAATAAATGTCCTCCTGCTCATCATGTAGAAATTCGAAAGCTGGATTATTCGTCATGGCTGATAACCATAGCTTTTCCTCTGTTTCTTCGTTCTCTTCTGACACAAGAATAATTACTTTAACCTTTTTTTCTCTCATAATCAAAGGGTTGTCTAAGCGTAAAACCCCTTCCTTATCTATGCTTCCGGTAACTTCTATAGCTCTCATAATAAATCCTTTTCTTAATAATACGAGAATTTTAGAAAACTATTTATATTATTTCTATACCACTCAACGGTTAGTAAACTGGGTGTTGGGCATTTAGGCGCGCCTCTGTTTCCGGTTGCTGTTTAGGTTATAAATGACTGCAGCGTCTGATTTACCCGTATATGCCCAATAACATGTTTGCGTTGTTGGGCATAGTGTTACTTTAATTTATTAGGATGCTGTCTGTTGTCAAATATGGTATAGACCCTTATTAAAGATTTTTCCCAGTCTACTTTGTAAATTACTGAATTGTGTATTGACAAAATCGCTCTTCTTAAACCTACTTTCTTTTCTGATTTGACGTATATTTCCGGGAATTTCACAACGATCTGCTCAAAGTTCTTTATTATGAGAAATAAATTTTTTCACTTCCTTTTCCGTCCATTTGTCCCGGAGATAAAGAATAATTTTGTCAAACTGAAACTTTGATTCTTTGGACCAGAGAATATCAAACTCATTCTCCATTTCCTGACCAGAATTCTTTACTTGTTAGGACTTCCCCTTTTTCATGATTTTTAATTCCACGATTAATAGAGGAAATTTCTTCATCACTTAATTCATCATACCAATCCCCTGTAGCGCTGGCGTTCGAATCTTTGATAGATTTAAGTGCTTTCAGTAAAGAGCTATCATTGGTTTTAGTTACCCATTCAATAATTTCGTATTTGAGCGTCTGAATATTCATTTTTATCTACTTTTTGGCCTTACTAAGGATACGAATATCTGTATGAATTGGTGAATTTGATTTGGAAATTTTCAGCATTAACGGTTAGGCTAAGGCACGTTTTAATGTGCTTTAGGTGTGGTTATAGGAAAGTTATTTTTCTTCAAGTTTATGGAGCAAATACTTCAGTTCTGAATAAGGTGCCCCATCTTCTTCCTCCCAATCTTTTTTATTCTTAATCCTTGCCTTAATTGCTGATTGGCTATCTTTATCATTCTGCTTTAGCACTTTAAATACCAAAACACGTGTTGGATAATCAGTTGGGTCGTAATACATCCAGACATTTAATAAAAGTTCTAAATCTTCTGGTTTTGTAACTCTATTAAGAGAATTAAGGCTTTTTGTCATTGCCTTTTTGTTTTCTTCTGAGTCAGTAGATTCAGAATACTTAATATATTCATTGAATATTGCTTCAATTTTCTTGATAGAAAGTGTCGTTGGGTTTTCACCAACTGGTTTATTCTTTGATTGTCCAAAAGCAGAAAAAGCAATTGAAATCGTCAATGAAATTATTAGGAATGTGTTTTTCATTTTAAATTCGAATTACCTACAACGTCTAGTATAAAAAGCGAACGAGGCGTAGCTAGAGTTTGATTTTTATACCCTGTTGTATGATGCTTTTTTATTTATATTTTTCTCCTTTTTAAGATTGCTTTCAATAGCAAATTAATAAGGTTTAATAGAGCAAGACTTGGTAAATACATAAAAAGCCCGACTACATTAAATGTATAGGCTGTTCCAATCACAATATGTGTAAACTCATTTCCATTACCATTTACATAAACAAGTTTGTCCAATAAATAGCCACTTAGGAGTAATATTAATCCTAGTCCTATTTGTAGAGGCAAAGATTTATTAATACTTCGCAAAAGGTTTTTGAAAGAAAAAGACTTTTGTAAAGATTGTGTTTTTGCAACTATCAAAATTGGTATTAGGAAAAGCAGGAATGTTACTACAGTTATTATTCCAACGTCACCAGGAATCATTTTAAGGGTTTTATATTTAATTCAAGTTGCATACAACGGCTGGGCTAGGGCACGTTTTAATGTGCTTTAGGTTTTGTTGGCTTAAGTTTTTTTCTTTATTTTTTTATTCTATAAAGATGCAATAACTCCTTATCAACTAAGTTGTTAGTAATCAAAAAGCTATTTATTTCAGTTGAGTATTGATTAACTACCTCTAAATATTCTCTGTTGATTTCTAAGTCCTTATTATCCTCTAAAAATTCACCTGCCCGTTTTAAAAACATATAGCAACTGTCGAAATGATTGCCCTTAAAAAGGATTAGAGAATGATTAATGTATGTCACCAAGGTGTATGCAGGCACATTTCTTTTGAAATATCTTAATGGGACCGTTGAATTAAATTTTTCAATCCATTTTTCAATTTCAAATTCCCTTTCCATTCTCTTGTTGATAATTCTTAAAGTTATGGTTTAAATTAATGCCAACGTTTGGTGCAGCCGAAGCCTGCAGCGTAGCAAAGGTTACGGCTGGGCTGTGTTGGCACCAGAGCTTTTTAAATTTCTATTTGTTTTATCTAAGGTAAAGCTGTCAATCCGCATACCTTGAATCTTAATTAAACCTGTTTTATAATCTCTAATTGCCCGAGTAATCCATTGGTAGCCAAAGTCCGCATTGGATTTATTGAACCAGTCCTGAGGATAGATTAAAAAGGTACCCAACTTTGGTGTCAAAACTACAATAGCTGTATTATTTAAATTTTCTTCTTTTTCTCCATAAAGGTTAGGAATATCCATTAACATTAAAATTTCATCAAAGTCCTTGAAGTCTTCTGAACATTCAACTTCATTTTCAAGAGTAGAAGGATTTAAATTTAAAGTCAAAGTGGCCGCAGGTTTGCAATTGAAATAATATGGATTTGCTTTAGTTTCTTTAAATTTCAGTAGCAACTCTTCTGAATTCTCTATTTCCTTTAAATCTTTGGTTTCATACAAATGAATTTGAACTTGGTTATTTTCCAATGTTCGCTTCCAGACAAGGAACTTACTACCACTTTCATCAGATTTAATATAGATGTAGGAATTAACCAATCCGAGTACTACTCCATTTCTATCCTTTAGCAATAGAGCACCAACATACTGACTTTCTACGTTTTCAATATATTCCCAAATAAGCAAATGGCTTTTGATAGAAAGTTTAGGTTTATACTTATCAAAGTACCAGTGACTTAAAAAAGCTGCTTCATCAAAAACATCTTCTTCTGGCTTTCTATTGAGTAAAAAATCTATCAAATTCATTTTTTAGCATTTGTGCCAACTACTGGATAAACAACACTACTACGGTTATCTGCATTATATCCGTAGGTGGTCTACTTGTATTTCTGGTATTTTTTTCGGCGTTTCCAGGGAATTCTCCCTGAAAATGGGTTTCATAACTCAAGATAAGCAAATTCCCTTTACTTCCATCACGGACCGTAACTTTATCCCAATTTCCTGAAAAACCCGGAAAAACCACCGGTTTCTGGCTTTGAAGAAAATTTTCCAAACCTGCTACATTTCGGTAACCTGCCTGGCCATTTAATAAATTTCTTCGCTAATTATTACAAAGCCCTCATTTTCAAAAATCTACTTAAAAAACAAAAACCTTATCCGCATTATTATCCGGATATATCCGGATAATAATGCGGCTATTTAAACAAAACTTAAGGTAAAAATTGCCTAAAAAAAGTCCGGTTGTAGGAATGAGTGGTTAGTTGAATGAGCGTTATCAGAAAACAGGTCTGGCCCAAAAACCGAAAACCCTATCCTTCCCGACCTAAAAACCCGGAATCGAAAATTCGAGTATCGAAAAATCGAACCTGCTAACCCGAGGTTAATTAGCTAAAATTGTTACCTTTGCGGCAGCTTTTGCATAGATTCGAACAACGAATAACGATAAACGACTAACGAAATTATATGGCACTTGTAGAAATGCTGATGCCCAAAATGGGCGAAAGTATCATGGAAGGTACGGTTCTGAAATGGTTAAAGCAGGTTGGCGACACCATTGAACAGGACGAATCGGTACTGGAAGTGGCAACCGATAAAGTAGATACCGAAGTACCGGCCATCCAGGGGGGCGTTTTAAAAGAGATCCTGGCTCAGGAAGGCGAAGTGGTAGCGGTAGGAAAACCAATTGCCATTATCAGCACCGGCGGCGATGCTTCCGCCCCGGCTGCAACCCCGGCAGCCGCCTCGGCTCCAACTCCAACCCAGGCTGCCTCCGCTCCTGCCCCGGCAGCTGCACCGGCCATGGCTGCTACTTCCGGCGGCTCCTCTGCTGCTAAATTAGACAAACCGGCCGAAGGCCGTTTCTATTCGCCGCTGGTAATGAACATTGCCCGCGAAGAAGGCATTTCCATGCAGGAACTGGAATACATTCCGGGCACCGGCAAAGAAGGCCGCGTAAGCAAAAAAGACATTTTAGAATACATTGCCAACCGGGGTAATGCGCCGCAACCAGCGCAGCAGGTTAACGGCACTGGCCAAACTCCGGCCCCACAGGCTGCTCCGGTTCAGGCTGCTGCCCCGGCTTCGCAACCGCAGGCTGCTCCGGCCCCGGCTGCTTATTACAGCGGCGACGTAGAGATCATAGAAATGGACCGCATGCGCAAAATGATCGCGCAGCGCATGGTAGACAGTAAACGCATTAGCCCGCACGTTACTTCTTTCGTGGAAGCCGACATGACCAACATTGTGAACTGGCGGAACAAAATGAAGGACAGCTACAAAAAACGCGAAGGCGAAAACCTGACCTTTACCCCGATCATTATCGAAGCCATCGTGAAAGCGATCAAAGATTTCCCGATGATCAACGTGAGCGTAGACGGCGACCGCATCATTAAAAAACGCAACATCAACATTGGCGTGGCAGTGGCCTTACCAAGCGGTAACCTGATCGTGCCGGTAATTCACAACGCCGACCAGATGAACCTGAACGGTATTACCAAACGCGTAAACGACCTGGCCAACCGGGCCCGTTTAAACAAGCTTACCCCAGCCGATCTGGCCGACCCGACGTACACCGTTTCGAACGTAGGTTCTTTCGGTAACGTAATGGGTACCCCGATCATTATGCAGCCGCAGGTTGCCATTATGGCGGTAGGCGCGATCAAGAAAAAGCCGGCCGTAATCGAAACCCCGGAAGGCGATCTGATCGGGATCCGGCAGTTCATGTTCCTGAGTCATTCGTATGACCACCGCGTGGTTGACGGTTCTCTGGGCGGCATGTTCGTTCGGAAAGTGGCCGATTACCTGGAAGGGTTCGATCCGAAAACCACCATCTAGTTTTTACCGCCTAAACCATAGCGTTTTTATAAAAAAGCCTCCTGATCTGTTTCAGGAGGCTTTTTTGTGTTTAAACCGGTTCGCAGGCTGTTAAAAAAATTAACGCATTTTTATTTTGGATTTCTACTTCCGGCGTTTACCTTTGCGCTTATTAAGAATTAGTCTAAATAAAAATAATGAAAAAACTACTCCTCTTCCTTACCCTTTTGGTCTTTACTTCCGGCCAGGCAATTGCTCAGAATGCCACCATAAAAGGCACCATCAAAACCTCCGATGGCCGGCCGGCGCAATTCGTTTACGTGGCACTGAAAGGCACTACCAAAGGAACCGCTACCAATGCCAGCGGCGATTTCGAACTTAAAAAAATTGAGAGCGGCACCTACACCCTGGTTGTTTCGCTGCTGGGAATGGAATCCCTTGAACAACCGGTTTCGGTACAGCCAAACGAAACGGTAACGCTGCCGGAAATAACCCTGAACGTTAGCAACCAGGACCTTAACGAAGTTGCCATTGAGGCCCGCCGCAACAACCGGGAAAGCGCTTACGTGGCCAAAATGCCGCTGAAAAATCTGGAAAATCCGCAGGTCTACCACAGCATCGATTCCAGGTTACTGAAAGAACAGGTGGTTACGAACTTCGATGATGCCCTGAAAAATGCGCCGGGTGTGGAGAAACTTTGGGAATCTACGGGCCGGGGCGGCGATGGTGGTGGGTATTATTCGCTTCGCGGGTTTTCGGTGCAGCCTACGCTGGTAAACGGCCTGCCGGGTTTAACCAACGGCAGCCTGGATCCGGCCAATATTGAGCGCATTGAAGTGCTGAAAGGTCCTTCGGGCACCTTGTTTGGCAGCAGCCTGATCTCTTATGGCGGCCTGATCAATACGGTTACCAAAAAACCTTTCAGCCAGTTCGGCGGCGAAATTTCTTACGTTACCGGCAGCTACGGCCTGAACCGCATTGCCGCCGATGTGAATACCCCGCTGAGCAAAGAAAACGATATCAGTTTCCGCTTAAATGCCGCTTACCATACCGAGAATTCTTTCCAGGATGCCGGCTTCCGGAAAGCTTTGCTGATCGCTCCGTCGTTAGCCTACCGCGTGAATAACCGTCTTTCTTTCCTGGTATTGTCTGAATTCCTGAGCGCCGAAAGCACCAATGCCACCATGCTTTTCCTGAACCGGACCAAAAAACTTACCGCCCCGGATCTTGAAACATTAGGCTACGATAATAAGCGCTCTTACACCAGTAATAACCTGAGCCTGAAAACGCCATCTTCCAATTTACAAGCCCAGATGCATTACAAACTTTCCGGCAGCTGGCTTTCCCAGACGGTCATTTCTTCCGGATCATCGCACTCCAACGGTTATTACGCATACCTCTATGAGAACGGCAAAAATTTACCCATTGCCGGCTCTGTTTTTGACCGGTTCGTAAGCCGGCAAAATGCCAATACCACTACTACCGATATTCAGCAGAACTTTATCGGGAGTTTCGAACTGGCACCGAACGTAACGAATAAAATGGTAGCCGGCCTGGATTATTATCAGAATACCAGCGTAAATAACAGCACCGGTTATGTGGCTAACGGTAAAGTCTACATTGGAAAAGCGGATCAGAAAATGGTTTACGATTCGGTTTTTGCCGGCAACGCTACGCCCTCTTACGATTCAGGAAAATTATCAGGAGCGGCGATGGATGCAATCCTGGCCGGCAGCAGCGTAAGCAATATAAAAACCCAGTTTGCCACTTACAGCGCTTACGTTTCCGATGTAATTTCTTTCGACCGGATCGGGCTTTCGGCCATGGCCAGCCTGCGGGTAGATCACTTCGATACCAAAGGCAATATTACCAGCGAAAAAGTCGACTACCGCCAAACGGCCCTTTCGCCAAAATTCGGGTTGGTTTATCAGCCATTAAAAGATAAAGTTTCGGTTTTTGCCAATTACCAGAACGGGTTTAAAAACGTGGCTCCCATAGATGTGGCCGATGCCGATGGTACCAACATCCGGACCAAAACTTTCCGCCCGGAACAGGCCACGCAAACTGAATTCGGGATCAAAACCAACCTGCTGGATAACCGCCTGACGTCTTCGGTGAGCTATTATAATATCCTGGTGGGGAATAAAGTAATGTCCGATCCGGAAAATATAAACAACAGCATTCAGGGTGGCGAAGTGGAAAGCAAAGGCTTTGAAATTGACGTGGTGGCTTCGCCGGTAAAAGGCTTCGATATTTTGCTGGGTTACGCCCATAACGACAACAAAGTACTGAAAGCTACCGCCGGAGACGTTTTTTCCCAGGTTGGCAGAAGAACCCTGGAATCAGGACCGGAAGACCTGTTCAATGCCTGGGCTACCTACCGGATCTCCGGAGGCAGTTTGCTTAATGGCCTGGGCTTTGGTTTCGGCGCCAATGCGGCCAGCGAACGCCTGATCATCGACAGCGAAGGCGCCGGCACGTTTGCTTTGCCTGCTTATACCATTTTCAACGGTTCGGTATTCTACCAGACGCAGGGTTTCCGGTTTACTTTTAAAGCAGATAACCTCACCAATAAAGAATATTACAAAGGCTGGACCACCATTAATCCGCAACGGCCACGCAGCGTTTCTGCCAGCTTTACCTATCTGTTTTAATTTTCAGGACCCTGCCTGACACCTCCGGGCAGGGTTTTCTTCCACTCTTAAAGCACCCAATTTCCGCATGCCTGCCACTACGCTTCAAACCGCCAAAACTTCAAAAAATAAAACCGCTAAATCCACCTTCCGGAAACTTACCGGCAAACTGCACCTCTGGCTTGGGCTTAGTACCGGCCTAATCGTTTTTATTGTAGCTATTACCGGTTGCATCTACGCTTTTCAGGTCGAAATTCAGGACCTTACCCAACCCTTCCGGTTTGTAACGCCGCAGGCCAAAGCCTTCTTAACGCCCACGCAGATCCGGGAAATTTCTGATAAAGCGTTGCCGGGCAAACACATTCACAGCGTACTTTACCAGGGAAATTCCCGGGCCGCTAAAGCCATTTATTTCAGCGCCGAAGAAGATAACCGGTACTACGATTTTGTGTACGTGAACCAATATACCGGGCAGGTTTTGAAAGTAAAAGATGAGTATGCCGATTTTTTCCGGCTTGTTCTGGACGGCCATTTTTACCTCTGGCTTCCGCACGATATTGGTCAGCCGGTAGTGGCTTCGGCTACGCTGGTTTTCCTGGTGATGGTGGTTTCGGGCATAATACTGTGGTGGCCAAAAAATAAGAATGGCGCCAAACAACGGTTCAGCATTAAATGGAACGCCCGCTGGCGCCGGAAAAATTACGACCTGCACAATGTACTGGGTTTTTACATTAGCTGGCTGGCTTTACTTTTTGCGCTCACCGGCCTGGTGTGGGGTTTTCAGTGGTTTGCGGGCGGCGTTTATGGCTTGGCTTCGGGCGGAAAAACCTACCTTCCTTATGAGGAACCAATTTCCTTAAAACCCGAAACGTTGTCGGTTGCCGGGATGCCGGTTGCCGATAAGATCTGGCACAAAATGCTGCAAGAGCATCTGCAGGCCGAAACCTACGAAATCCATTTTCCGGAAACTGAAGCTTCGCCCATTCTGGCCGCCATGAATTCCGATGCCAAAACGTACTGGAAACTGGATTACCGCTTTTTCGACCAGTACACGTTAAAAGAACTTCCGGTAACCCACCAGTGGGGCCGCCTGGAACAGGCAACCGGCGCCGATAAATTAATGCGCATGAATTACGATATTCACGTGGGCGCTATTCTGGGTTTGCCGGGTAAGTTTTTGGCATTTTTTGCCAGCCTGCTGATTGCCAGCCTGCCGGTTACCGGTTTTATGATCTGGTGGGGACGAAGAAATAAAGCCAAAAAGGGTGAATTAGTTTTTTAACCTGAAATGGTACCGTTTTGAAGCGAAAAAGTCTCCCGAAAAAATCGGGAGGCTTTTTTTTATTTTCATAGTATATGCACCACATTCCCAAACTCTTCCTAAATTTCAGCTTTTAAAACGGTAGTCTTTTACCCCAAAAAACCCAAATGAAAAACCTGATGTTCCTGTTGCTGCTGGGCGGCGCTTTGTTTCTGGCCATGCTCTTTTTCTGGCAGTATAAAACCACCCGCTCTGAACTGGGCCTCCAAACCCAGCGCGTAACCGATCGCGATCAGCTGATCTTTAAACAAAACAAACTGGTTGATTCCCTGGAAAAACGCCTAACCGATATTATAGATCCCACGCCGCAGGTTTCGGAAGATACCATTGAATTAATGCCGCCCCCTTCGGCCAAATTTATGGATGAGCTGGGCAGTTTGAGCGAAGCCGATGTTAAAAGGCTGGAGAAAAAAGGTCTGAGCAGCCCGGAAGCAGACCTGAAAAACGATCTGATGAAACGGCCTAACCTGATCCCGGTCAAGGGCACTTTGGGCGGAACAATGGCCTTCCGCGATATCCGGATCCTGAATGATACCTACGCGCTGGCTTATTTTGAAGATGGCCATAAAGGCGGCAATATGCTTTTAAAATATTCGGTGGCTAACGGCGCCGTTTCCTGGAAAGTTTTAGATACTACGGCTATCTAAAAAACGGTTTGGCCTTTAAATGGTTAAGTAAAAATGAAAGACCTAAGACTTCCGATTTTCGGGATAATTTTATTCCTGGCGGGTTGTAAACATACTCCGGAGCCTAAACCCCAAAATACAACATGCACCCCGGTTTCTTTTTCCCGCGATATTAACCCTATCATTCAGCAAAACTGCGCCATATCCGGCTGCCACAATAACGGCTTTGCCAACGGCGATTTTACCCTTTACTCCGACCTGAAAGTAAAAGTGGACAATGGCAGCTTTCACAATTCAGTAATAGATTTTAATGCTCCCAAAATGCCACCGGCAGGTAAGCTACCCGACGCCCAGCTAAACCTGCTGCAATGCTGGTTAAATCAGGGCGCGCCAAACAATTAGTTTTTTTAATATTCACCAAAGAATATTAACTTTTCCTAATTTTTATTTGGTGTAATGGCCTGATTTTCTTTTATTTGAGGTACTATGAAAAAGACTTTTATCTGTATTGCTGCGGCGGCTATAATTTTAGGGATGAATAATAAAGCCATCACATCTTCCGGCCAGCCCCCGGTTGGCCATACCGGCGCACCCGGACAGCAGACCTGTGCCACCTCCGGCTGCCATACCGGAAATTTAAATACCGGCACCGGTTCTATTGCCATTTTAAACGCTCCGGCCAGTTACGTACCCGGCACCACCTATTCCATGCAGATCCAGGTAAATTTAGCGGGCCGTACCCGGGCAGGCTTCCAATTGGTTGCCGTGAATGCTTCTAATGCGCAGGCCGGCACTTTTGCGGTAGTAAGCACGGCCAATACTTCGCTGCAAACTTCCGGCGGCAAACAATATTTGGCGCATAATAATGCATCTTCTAATAATATCTGGACCTTTAACTGGACCGCACCTGCCACCAACGTTGGCGCCGTTACGTTCTACTATGCCGGTAATGCCGCCAACGGCGACGGCAATACCGGGGGCGATTTTATTTATACCGGCAGCAGGGTTCTTAACCCGAATACCTCAACCGGAATTTCTGAAGATCAGGCAACAGCGGTAAAGTTTTTCCCCAATCCTGCATCCGGCAAATTAAACCTGGAGTTGGCCGAACCGGCCGGCAATTTAAAAGTACTCGATTTTGCGGGCCGCGAAATCCTAAACAAGAATAAAGTAAGGTCAAATACCCAGCTCGATGTCAGTAATTATCCGAACGGCACTTACTTTTTACAGGTAGAACAAAACAAAACGCTCCAGCTTAAGCGGTTTGTAGTACAGCATTAATTTCAGAAAATAACCTATAGAAAAGCCCCGGGATCGCTCTCCGGGGCTTTTTTTATATTTATGCTTTTCAATTGATTTTTCAACTTTTCTCCGGCTTCTTATCTTTCCCGTGGGTTTTACCCAGCTGGTTGCCGTTGGCATCAAATTTCAGGCTTTTTTCTTCGGCGCCCTTTTTAAACCTGATCTTATAATAGGTGCCCTTATCGGGGCTTTCCACCTGCGAAAAATCGATCATGGTCCAGGCGCTCAGATCTCCGGCGCTGGCGCCTTTGGCAACGGCGGCCGGAAGTTCGGCTTGGGTTATATCGGTTTTGGTTTTAACCCATTTGCCATCCGGCGAAAAGGTGGCTTCCCTTTTCTTTTCCCCATCCATAAATTTGGCCTCATAGGTTTCCTTTTGGGCTTCCCAATCCCATTTGGTAACTTTCATGGCCGGATATTTGGCCGTGAAAGCTTCGGTAACCACTGCCGGAACTTTGGGTTGCGGCTTCTTCTTCGCTGATTGGGCAAAGCTTAGCTGGTTAAAAAAGAAGCCAAAAACTAAAAGCAGGTAGATCGATCTTTTCATACGTTTGATGGATTAATGCTACCCATATAAACGAAATTCTCCGGTTCCTGTTTTAGTGCCGCCTTTCTATACCGGCGGGCCGGCTAAAAACGGTAGGCATTTGGCATAAAAAAGTCCGGTCTTAGCTAAGACCGGACTTTCGTTTCAGCTTTATAATTAAATGCGTTTAGGCCAGCGATGCCAGGCTTTCTTCCAGGGCTTTGATCTTGGCTTCGGCGTCGGCGCGCTTCTGGTACTCCTTTTCCAATACAATTGGCGGAGCGCCCTGCACAAACCGCTCATTGCTCAGTCTTTTATCAACGCTCTGGAAAAAGCCCCGGGCATATTCCAGCTCTTTTTGTAAGCGGATCTTTTCGGCTTCCAGGTCAATGTTGCCTTCCATCGGTACAAAAAATTCGTCCGGGCCTTCTACAAAACTGATCGCGTTTTCCAGGGTGGCTTCGCTGTAAGTTACTTCTTCCAGGTTTGCCAGTTTGCGGATTATGCTTTCAAAATCTTCGTAGTAATGTGCCGATGCCGTTCGCACGTGCAATGCCATTGCTTTATTGGGCGAAATATTTTTCTGGTTCCGGATATTCCGGATATTTCCCACGATGGTTAAAACCCGGTCCATTTTTTCCAGCAGTATCGGATCTACCTTCCCAAGTTTCGGCCAGGGCGCTACGATCAGGCAATCTTTAATCGGCCGCTCCCGCAGTTCGTGCCAGATCTCTTCGGTAATGAAAGGCATAAACGGGTGCAAGGCCTTCAGGACGTTTTCCAGGAAATGGTGCGTGGCTTTAAGCGTATGCGGGTCAATCGGCTGCTGGTAAGCCGGTTTAATCATTTCCAGGTAAGAAGAACAGAAATCGTCCCAAACCAGTTTGTAAACCGTCATGCAGGGCATCGGAGATCCGGAATTTAGCGAAATGGTCTTCCATCTGGGCAAAGCTCCTGGTTAAAGCGGGCTTCAAACCAGGTAATGGCGGTTTCGTTCGGATTTGCCAAGGTTATCGTCTACTTCCCAGCCTTAAATCAGGCGGTAAGCATTCCAGATCTTATTGCTGAAATTCCGGCCCTGCTCACAAAGTTTCTCATCGAACAACAAGTCGTTACCGGCCGGCGAACTGAAAGCATACCGGTCCGTACACCATCGGCCCCATATTTTTCGATCAAGGTCCAGCGGGTCCGGGGAGTTGCCTAACTGATTTCGACATTTTCCGGCCCTGCTTATCGCGTACAATTCCGGTTAAATACACATTTTTGAATGGCATTTCTTTCCGGTATTCGTAACCAGCCATGATCATGCGGGCTACCCAGAAAAAGAGGATTTCCGGCGCAGTAACCAGGTCGTTGGTTGGGTAATAATAGTTTATGTCTTTGTTATCCGGGATCTTTAAACCCATCGAAAACAGAGATCGGCCAAACCAGGAAGAAAACCAGGTATCCAGTACATCTTCGTCCTGCCGCAGTTCGGCTGAAGTTAAATGCTGGTTGCCGGTCTTTTCGCGGGCAAGTTGCAGGGCTTCCTCCGGCAGTTGCTGGCTACTACAAAAGAACCATCGGGCAGGTAATAAGCCGGAATGCGTTGTCCCCACCACAACTGCCGCGAAATACACCAGTCGCGGATGTTTTCCATCCAGGACCGGTACATGTTCTTAAACTTCGGCGGATGCAGTTTAATGTCGTCGTTCATTACGGCTTCCAGGGCCGGCTTGGCCAGGTCTATCCATTTTGCACCACCACTGCATGGAAAGCTTTGGCTCGATCACGGCATCGGTTCGTTCGGAAGTCTGTAATACGCTGGAATATTCTTCTATTTTGCTTAGCAAACCGGCCGCTTCCAGGTCTTTTGCAATTTTCTTACGGGCCGCAAACCGGTCCTGGCCTATATAGAGAGCGGCTTTTTCGTTTAAGCGTGCCGTCGTCGTTCAGAATATCGATTACCGGCAGGTTGTGGTGCTGGCCCAGTTCATAATCGTTCAGATCGTGGGCCGGGGTTACTTTCAAACAACCCGTACCAAAATCCATATCCACGTACTTCATCACCGATAATCGGAATGGCACGGTTCAGCAATGGGATAAGCACGTTTTTACCATCAGGTGCTTGTAACGGTCATCGTTCGGATTAACAGCTACCGCTACTCGGCCATGATGGTTTCCGGGCGCGACGTGGCAATGGTAATAAATTGGTCTTCGGTTCCTCTCCAGCTTTGTATTCAGGTGGAACATTTTGGCTACGGTATCTTTGGCAATTACTTCCTCATCCGAAATAGCAGTTTAACCCAACCGGGTCCCAGTTAACCATGCGTACGCCGCGGTAGATCTGACCTTTGCGGTACAGGTCAACAAACACATCGATCACGGCAGCCGTCAGGTCGGGCTCCATGGTAAAGCGGGTACGGTCCCAATCGCAGGAAGCGCCCAGTTTTTTAAGCTGCTCCAGAATAATGCCGCCGTATTTTTCTTTCCAATCCCAGGCATATTCCAGGAATTCGTCGCGGGTGATGTCGGTTTTGGCAATGCCTTTTTCCTTCAGCATGGCTACCACTTTAGCTTCAGTGGCAATAGAAGCATGGTCGGTGCCGGGCACCCAGCAGGCTTCTTTCCCCATGCATGCGGGCTCTCCGGATCAGTATATCCTGAATGGTATTGTTGAGCATGTGGCCCATGTGCAAAACCCCGGTTACGTTAGGCGGCGGAATTACAATGGTATAAGGTTGTTTCCGCGGATTGGGTTTTGATTTAAAGAAGCCCTGTTCCATCCAGGTCTGGTACCATTTGGCTTCGGTTTCTTTGGGATTATAAGTTTTAGCTATCGACATGTTTTCAAATTTGAAGATTTGGAAATTTGAAGATTTGGACATGAATTTCAAATCAGCATTCTTTCTTCCAGTTCAAAGGTTACCCTTCATTTAGGTAAAGAGCAAAATTAGGGATTTTTTCAGATGTAGCAGAAGGGAATTTGCAGGTTTCACTTTTTAACTCTAAAACGCTACCGTTTTAAGAATACAATCAAAAAGGTATTGAATTAAATGCAAAAACCTGCCGGAGCAGGTTTTTCAAATATCCCGGTTAGGATCTTCTAAAAGGACCCACCAAAACTTAACCCGGCCGACCCGCTGGAAACGTTTGGCAGCACGTAGATATTGATCTTTCTCTTTACTAACTGTTTTTCTACCTGCGTTAGAATGAAGTTAGTGCATTTTGCCGTTACAAAGCCAACTGTAGCTCCCGCCAATACATCGGTAGCCCAGTGCTTGTTATCATGGATCCGCGATAAGCCTACCAACGTTGCGGTGCCATAAGCCAGGGGCGGCACCCATTTACTATCTTTATAAACGGTAGCTACCGATGTAGCAAACGTAAAGGCTGTAGAAGTATGCGATGAAGGAAAAGAGGCATGGTGGCGCCCGCCTTCGCCGCCATCAAAATAATGGTTTTCGTCGGTTACGTTTGGCCGGTGGCGCTGAAATTCATCTTTTAACTGACCCGTAACCATATCGTTGATAAGTAAGCTGGACGCCACCAAAATACCGGTACGCTGCAGTTTGGGATTCCGGGCAACCAACCCGGCTCCATAAATACTGCCGGAAACGTAGATCATGTATTGGGACCGGCCCAGCGGCTCAATGTAACCTGAAATTTTTTCGGTAGCCCTGGTACGTTTAGACAACATAAAATCCCGCAAAGGCTCATCGCCGAAAGCATAAGTAGCCACTCCGGCAGCGCTAACCGCCGACATTACGATAGCCGACCGGCCTAAAATTTTAAGTTCGCGGGTTGGAGGTGTGGCCAATCGGGCTTTAACAAAATCTTTCGATTTCTGAACCAACGGCGCAAATTTGCCCAGCTTTTGCATGGAAGCCGAAACTGGCAAATTGGATAAGGAAGCTGAATCTGGCAGGACGGCCTCAGGCGACTGCGCAAAAATCTGAACCTGGATCAGAAGTAAAAAAACCGTAAAAAAAATCCGCATACCTCTAAAAGTAAAGTTGAACCCCAGGAACCGGTTTAAGTTTTATTAAATTATTGTTACCTAGCCTGGCTCACAATTAACTTTTACCTTAACATCTCCCTATTTTAATCAAAGGTCCCTTCCAAATCCGGAAAGATTTGGGAATAAAAAAACCCGCCGGAGCAGGTTTCTGAGATCGGTTAAAATGCCTCTCTAAAAAGAACCGCCGAAACTTAAACCGGCCGTACCGTTCGAAACGCTGGGCATCAGGTAAACGTGTACATGTTTTTTATCGAGCTGATTTTCTACCTGATTTAACAGGAAATTGGTGGTTTTAGCGGTTAAAATGCCTACGGTGGCCCCGGCCAGCACATCGGTAGCCCAGTGCTTGTTGTCGTAGATGCGGGAAAGGCCAACCAGCGTAGCCCCGGCATAAGCTACCGGCGGCACCCATTTATGATCGTGATAAACGGTTGCAACTGACGTGGCAAAAGCAAAAGCGGTAGAGGTATGAGCCGATGGGAAAGAAGCATAATGCCGGCCGCCTTCACCGCCTTCAAAATAATAATTGTGGTTGGCTTCGTCGGGCCGCCGGCGCTGAAATTCGTCTTTGAGCTTATTGGTAACAAAATCATTAATAAGCAAAGTAGAAACCAGCAAAATTCCGGCATGCTGCAGTTTCGGGTTTCGGGCGCTCAGACCGGTGGCATAAACCAACCCCGCCGCGCCTATCATGTAATCGGAATGGCCGAAATATTGGGCCGCCCACGAAATTTGGTTAGTGAAGCGGTAATGGTGTTTTAAGGCAAATTCCCGTAAAGGTTCGTCACCAAGTTTATATGTAATGATTCCGACCGTACCAACCGACGAAAGCACCAACGCCGATTTAGCAACCAGCTTTAACTCCCGCGAATTGATAAAGGTAAAGTGAAGTTTAGATACCGGTTTGAGAACCGGAATAGCCGGATCCAACAGGTCGGCTTCGATTTGGCCGGGAGTTGAGGATCCGGTATAAAAGGTAAATGGCCCGTTTTGCGCCTGTGCGCCAAATTGTATAAAGAGGAGGATTGCTGCAAAAACCGTTTTCATAAAAATAACGCTAATTTGAATTTGAACAGGCCTTTAAAACAAATTTCGGCTTTTCCTTTAAACGCTATTTAATATAATAAATTTTATAATGAAACCCTTTAAAAATTTCTTTTAATTATTTTAAACCTTCCGGACATAAAAAAAACCCGCATGAGCGGGTTCTTTATATTTTTGTGGATATACCTTAGCTGGCTTCGGCGTGCAGCCAATCTTTTTTAGCCAGCAGTTCTTCTTCGGTTTCGCGGTAATCCGGGTCGTCTACGCAGCAATCTACCGGGCAAACGGCCGCGCACTGGGGTTCTTCGTGGAAACCGCAGCATTCGGTGCATTTATCGGAAACTATGTAGTAAAATTCTTCCGAAATTGGGGTTTGCGGATCTTTGCCGTCAATAACCTGACCGCCGTCAATTTCTACTTCCGTTAAAGTTGTTCCGCCGCCCCAGGTCCATTTGGCACCGCCTTCGTAAATGGCGGTGTTTGGGCATTCCGGTTCGCAGGCGCCACAGTTAATACACTCATCTGTGATCATTATCGCCATAATCGTATCTCCTGTTTTATATTTTTAAAGTTTATATACGTATTTTTGTGCCGCAAAAGTAGGAACATTCCCCTACGTAATCAACTAATTTAGAGTTTAATTGCCGGGTAAGGACTTTTATGATCCTTTTAAATACCGTTTATCGGAGCATTTTGATAAAAATTTTCAAATCTCCAAATTTTCAAATCTTCAAATTTTAATTATGACTTTAGAGAACCGGATCGAAGCTTTTGCCAAATTGGGTCGTCGCCTGCAAGCCCTTACCCCCGATGAGCTGGAAATGCTGGCTTCGCGGGCCCGCAATGCCAATTCGTGGTTCGACCAGCCCAATGTAACGGCGGCTTTTAAAGGAGTGGCTAACCTGCTCGAAGAACAATACCTCCGGGAGTGGCTTTTTGTTTACGATTTCCCGAAAATAACCCCGAAAAAAGTGGGAATTGTAATGGCCGGCAATATTCCGCTGGTTGGTTTCCACGATCTTTTGAGCGTTTTGATTTCCGGGCACCACGCTCTGATTAAGCTTAGTTCCTCCGATCCGCACCTGGTAAAATTTGTGGTAGAGGAATTAATTAAAATAGAACCCCGCTTTGCCGATCTGATTTCGTACGCCGAACTGTTAAAAGAAGCCGATGCCATTATTGCTACCGGTTCCGATAATACGGCCCGTTATTTTGAATATTATTTTGCCAGCCGGCCCCACATTATCCGGAAGAACCGGAGCAGCGTGGCCATTTTGACGGGCTACGAACGGCCCGAAGAATTACACGAACTGGGCCGCGACATTTTCCAGTACTATGGCTTGGGTTGCCGCAATATTTCCAAGTTTTTTGTGCCCGAAGGCTACCGTTTTGAGCCTTTTTTTGAGGCCATAGAAGATCATAAAACCGTGCTGGATCACCACCGCTACCAGAATAATTACGATTACAACAAATCTATTATGCTGGTAAACCGCGCTCCGCATTTCGATAACGGGTTTTTATTGCTTTCGGAAAATCCGCAGCCGGTATCTCCTATTTCGGTTATCCATTACGAAACGTTTATGGGCTTGCCTGACCTTTATGCAAAAATGAATGCTGCCGAAGAAAAGATCCAGTGCATTGTTTCGTCAATGGGCTGGTACCCGCGAAGCTTCCCCTTCGGTCAGGCGCAATGCCCTATGGTCTGGGATTATGCCGATGGCGTAGACACGCTGGCATTTTTAGCAAGCTTATAGGGCAAAACTGTAAATAGGCGCTTAGGATCTGATCCTTACCGGAGCCGGTTAAACTTTATCAGAGCAGCAATTAGCCAAGTTTTCTGAAAACTTAACCTTAGTTTCAAAACAAATTGGGCCGCAAAGGCGTTGGTTAAATATAAGCAAAAACTATATTAGGTTTCATTAACCGTTTTACCGCTCCGAAACCCATGGATTATATAATTAACTCTCCCGCCCTTATCGAAAAAGAACTTATTCCGAACCTGCATTTTAAGCGGGAAGATGTTTTAAACTCTCCGGAAGATCAGAAAAGGCGGCAATACGACCTGCACCGGGCTACCCTTTTAGGTAATGCCTACCACGGAAAAGTTGATATTTTCTTCCTGACCTCCGACGGCGAACAGAAACGGGTAAACACCACCATCTGGGATTACGATAAGGAATACGTGATCTTAAAATCAGGTTCCTCCTTACCCATCCGGGCTATTAACGGGGTTGAGTTTTATTAAATTGCTAAATTGTTAATTGTTGATTGTTGATTGTTTACTATAAAACATGGTTGGTTTTAAGGCTAAAAACTCAATTCCTGAATTTTAACCTTATCATTAATCAACAACTTAATTTTTTATCAATTAACAATTAGCAATCAGCAATTAACAATCAGCAATTAACAATCAGCAATTAACAATTAAATCTAAACCCGGTCCAGCACTTTTAGGATCAGGTCGTTGATCGATTCGTTCGGGTTTTCGGCAAATTTCTGGTTTATCCGGTCGGCCACCATGGCATTCAGCGAAAGCATTTCGTGCCCCATCATTCTACCCAGGGCGTAATAGCCGGCCGTTTCCATTTCGAAGTTGGTTATTTTAAAATCTTCGTGCGCAAAGGTGTGGTAGGTTTCTACCAGATTTGCTTTTCTTAAAGGGACCCGCAAAACCCGGCCTTGTGGCGCGTAAAATCCCGGACAGGTTAACGTATTTCCCGGTATCATATCAAACGCAATTTTCTGCCGCAGAATTTCGGAACCCTGTACGCAATAAGGCCTGAATCCTATGCCCAAAGCAGTTTTTAAGTTTTCGGAGATAGCGTTTTCGAAGTCGGTTTGTTTCAAAGGGTAGAACTCCATTAAGCTGTCCAGCCCGATACCGTAAACGGAGGCCAGGTGGCTGCCCAGCGGTACGGTAGTTTGCAAGGCCCCGGAAGTACCAATGCGGATAATTTTCAGGGAAATACGATCTTCTTCTTCCACCGCCATCCGGGTTAACAGATCTATATTTACCAGCGCATCCAGCTCATTCATCAGGATATCGATGTTATCGGTCCCCATACCCGTGGAGATCACCGTTATCCGTTTGCCTTTGTAATAACCGGTGTGGGTGGTGAACTCCCGCTTGGTAACCTCTACTTCAATAGAATCGAAATGGCAGCTTACTTTGGCCACCCGTTCCGGATCGCCAACCGTAATGATGGTGCCGGAAATATGTTCGGGCAGCAGGTTTAAGTGGTAAACACTGCCGTCTGGGTTTAAAATAAGTTCCGATTCCGGGATTGCCTGCATAGCCTTAAAATTTAAGCGTAAATTCGAAACGAAGGTAAGGGAATTTTGAGGATTTGAAAATTTGAAGATTTGGAATTTCGGCGCAAACTTGGTGGAAATGAAAAAATGCGGAAAACATCCCCTGCCCCCGTTCCGCCGTTGTTGGTGTTTTCACCAACAACCTGATATCAGAAACTAAGTTGTTGGTGAAAACACCAACAACGGCGATAAGCGGCGGAAATCCGCTGAGTGCTTAAACCATTAAAACACAAGAGCAGGCTTTTAATTTGCCGGATTATATCGGTGGATTTTCCACCCAGAAGTGTCCTCCCCCTACCCCCTCCAAAGGGGGACTTTTCGCAGGTGTAATTTCAAAAAATACGTTATCTGATAAAGTCCCCCTTTGGAGGGGGTAGGGGGATGTAAGAGCACATAAAAATCCCTCTGGCAGAAAACAAAAAGAGCAGGCTTTTAAACCTGCTCCTTAATATTTTCTTAAATCCTGAATTACTGCTTCACCGCTTTTTCGCGCTTCAGGCCTTTGAATGGATTGTATCCGTTGGTGTCTTTCTGATAATAACCGGTACCATTGTAAGGGCGCTTTTCCGGATTGGTTTTACAGGTTTCGGAGCAGGCGCCTTCCATTTTGTGACCGCAGTTTTCGCAGATTGGCACGTGAATGTTGCAGGTAGGGTTGGCGCAATTTACCATTCTATCCGATGGCTGGGCGCAAACGTAGCATTTCGAAATTACCGTTGGGTTTACTTTATTTACATCTACGGTTAAGCGGTTATCGAACACGTAGCATTTGCCTTCAAAATCTTCGCCGCCGGCTTCCATGCCGTACTTAATAATGCCGCCATGCAGCTGGTAAACATTTTCAAAGCCCTGCTCCAGTAAAAAGGCGCTGGCTTTTTCGCATTTAATGCCGCCGGTGCAGTAGGTCAGGATCTTTTTGTCTTTGTACTGGGCCTTTAGCTCCTCCACTTTGGCCGGGAAATCGCGGAAGTTTTCGATAGGTAAAGTAACGGCATTTTTAAACCGGCCCACGCTGAATTCATAATCCGAACGCACATCCAATACCACTACATCGTCGCCATCTTTCATTTTCCTGAATTCCTCCGGCTCCAAATGAATGCCGGTCCGTTTGTTAGGATCGATGTTGCGCAGGCTGGAATGCACAATTTCGGGTTTATGGCGCACGTGCAGCTTGGCAAAGGCGTGTTTATCGGAAGCTTCTATTTTAAATTCAGTTTTAGCAAACCGCGGATCGGCTTTCACGGCAGCCATGTATTTTTCGCAGTCTTCTTTCAAACCGGAAACGGTGCCATTCAATCCTTCGGTGGCAATTATAATGCGGCCGCGCAGGTTCAGGTCCAGGCAAAGCAGGTGGTGTTCTTCCCGGAATTGCTCCGGATCTTCAATGTGCGTGTAGCAGTAGTAAAGTAAAATGCTGTAATCTTTCATAACGGGCTTAGCTTCAGACTAAGTGTTTGGTTTATTTTAAATTCCGGGGCAAAATTAACGTTCCGGCAACAGATTAAAAAGTGATTCTTATCAGGAAAAGGTTCAAATTTAATTGTTGATTGTTAATTGTTGATTGGTAAATGGTAAATGGTTGAATGGTTGAATGGCTAAATTGTCAAATGGTTGGTTTAAAATAAATTGAAATCTCGGCATTTGACTTTTCAGGGCTTAAACCATACCGTTTTCTTTCCAATCAGCAATTAACAATCAACAATTCAACTAAAAAAGCTGCCGTTTTTCCAGGTTAAGTTGGTGGGTTCATTAGAACGGTAATACCAGAGCGGCAATAAAATGAACAACAGGCAGTAATTAAGGCCTACCTGCGTTTCTAAAGTTGTTTCGAAAAGGAATGAAAACGAAATGATGAGGTAATGGAACAGGAAAAGGGGGTTAAACCGGCCAACAAACGTAAAGAACGGATAATAAAAACATAAAAGGTAAATCAGGAAACCAATCAACCCAAAAACGGTCAGGATGAAAATGAACTGGTTGTGCGGTAAAATATGGCCCCGCTCCAGGATCTCCGGAAACATAACTTCGTATTTTTTCCCTAACTCTTCGTCTAAATTTCCGATGCCCACCCCGGTAAAAAGATTCTCTTTAATAACCTCCGATGCTACTTTAAAGGAATAAACCCGGCCGGCAATGGAATAATCGTGGGCGCTTTCTTCCTCCGAAACACTTTGAACATCTTCTATGGTCAGGAAAAATTTATTGTAAAAAGTGGGCAGGGTAAAAAAGGCCAGCACCAAAGATAAGAGTAAGCCAATACCAATTAGAAAAGAAGAACGGTATTTCCGGCGGAAGAAAAAGTCGAAACCCAAGCCCAGAGCAGTTACTACGTAAAAGGCCACCAGCCCGCTTCTCACGGCCAGCATGTGCAGAAAAATAAAAAGCCAGCCGGTTATTAAGAGTAGCACCCATTTCTCCGACGGCCGAAATAAATAAAAGCCTTCCCGTAGAAATTTAAAACCTATTAAAATGGCAAAACCTACCATCAGGCTGTAGCGCACGTGGTTGGTAGGCGTTTCCATAACCTCAGAATGTTTATACATTTCATTCACGGCCTGAAAATGGCTGAGGTAATACCCCGCACTGTAAAGTGAACCCAGGAAAACGCAAACCAGAAAAACCAGGTACAACTGCTTCAGCCGGATTTTGGGCAGCGGCGGTAAAACAGCAAAAGCGAAAGGCAGAATTAACAAAGGTAACTTCATCACCAGGTCGCGGTGGAGGGTTTTGGGATCGGCAGTTTCAGGGTATAACAGGCCTGAAAGGTGCAAAATGTAGATCAGGATAAAACCCGTAAACCAGGGATATTTTTGCAGGTTGGCCAGCGTTTTGTTTTTAGCCAACGAGGCAATAGCAGTTAGCGCCAGGCCAATGGTTCCAATACTGGAAAGGGTGCGTAAAAAATTGGTCGTAAATAAACCGCCTATAATAAGGCAGCAAAAGAAAAAAGCTAATGCCGGGATATTCAGTTTATCTAAAAAGGATCTTATTCCGGACATTCTGGATCTGCTTTAGCCTCAAATAACTCTTGCCGGAAGTTAAACTTTCTGGGCCGGATTTCCGAAAACGGTCTGGCCGGCCGGCACATCGGCAATTACTACGGCCCCCGCTCCTACCCGCGCTTTCTTACCAATTTTTACCCCGCCAACAATTATGGCCCCGGTACCAATAAAGGCATTTTCTTCGATCTTTACTTCGGCATTAATAATAGCACCGGCGCCAATATGCACAAAATCTTCCAGTTCGGCACCAGCTTCAATTACGGCGTTCGACTGGATTATGCAGTTATTGCCTATTTTACTATCTACCTGAATAATGGCGCCCGCATTTACCAGGTTCCCATGGCCCAGCCAGGCTAATTCCGAAACGTAACTGGCTTTATGAATGGCATTTACCGCAACCTGTTTGTAATCTTCTTTCAGTTTACCGGCAATGCTTTTCCGTACGGCAGTATCTTCGGCAGCTACAAAAACTTCGCATTTCCGGCCCAGGATCTTCAGATATTCTTCATCGTCGGTATTGCCCATTACCGGAATATTGTGGATCTCAGTTTGGTGTAACTTGGCATCGTCGTCTAAAAAACAATAAACCACAATGCCGTTGCTGTTAAAAATATCCAGGGCAGATTTGCCTAATGCCTGGGCACCAAAAATTATTACCGGGTTTTCCATGAAGCTCAAAAATAAAGTCAAAACTAAAGTTTTAACAACCCGAAAGCAAATTTAAGCCCGCAGCCCCTTCACTTTTGCGCTTATCTGTATAAGGAACCGGCGCCAGAAAGGCGTTTCCAGAAGCAGAAAAACCAGGAAGGGCAGAAAAGCAGTGCGGTACCGGCTCAAAGACCCCAGATTGGGGGTAGATAGTCCGAAAGCAACTGCCAGACAAACACAAAAAACCAGCAATACCAGATAAAAACCAGGTATCTGTTTTAGTTTGAATTTCCGAAACCCCGCCAGGGCTCCCAGAAATAAAACCATAATCAGCAGATTTTCCAGGCCGGCAACCCGGTAAAAAAGGTTATCTCCTTCCCATAAAAAAGGGCGGAACAGAACTCCGAATACAGCTTCCGGGGTATGCCACAGAATGCTGCTTAAAGTAGGTTCTAACCCATCCAGGTCAATTACCGGTTTTCCTGCCGATTTTTGAATAAATAGCTGGTAATTAAGCACCAGACTTGTAAGTAAAAAAGGCAGGTTGAATTTATAATGTAATAGGCTGGCACAGAATGCAACCAGGCAGATTATAACCAAAGCGGCTACCCAACGCAAATAACCCTGCCGGAAAAAGGCATGGCGGGTATATAACCAGTGGAGACAAAACCAGGATCCCGTAATGGCAAAAACGAAAGCGGCCACAAAGAATTTTATTTTCCAAAGCAACCATCCGGAAATAAAAATAAAGATCAGGATAATTTCTGCCCGTTCCTTTGGCCGAAAAGCAAGTTCTAACGCCGCTCCCCATAAAAAGCATAAACTGCCCAGCAAAACCCCATCTTTCAAAAGGCCGCTATTCCAGAAAACCACCGATGGAAAAAACAACAAACCGATAATGGCTGCCATTGCAGAACCGGGAAAAAATTTTCTAAGTTTTAAAACCAGGAACCAGCACCCGGCAAAACTGAAAAGCGAAAAATAAATACTGTTCAGATAATAATTCCTTCCGGTGATAAAATTCAGCAGGCTTACTGCCTTGGTAAAAAAGAAGGAATTGGTATAGGTTGGGTAGGGAATACCCTTTAAAACCTGTTTATCGGCAAATTCATTATAAAAGATAATGTTCCAATAACTCCCGGCATCTGACTTAAAAACAGCGGTTAAAATATTGGCCGTCTGCTGGAACACCCAGGTATCGCAGCCATGTTTACAGCCTGTAGAGAATATAAATCCAAGCAGGATCCCGGATAGGACCTTTAAAAATAGCGCAGGCCAGAAAACTGATCGTAAAAGCTTATCGTTTGCTGTTTTCTGCCAAAGCCAGAAAGCTAAACCTGTAACAATGCTAATTGAAATTAACGCAAAAATTACGGGCATTAAATAGCAGTTTTAGAGCGTTTCAGAATACTATTGCCAATAGTACATTTCAGGCAATTGACCGGCAGACAATAAAGCTGGTTCAGCGAAAGCAAACCCTGCGATTGGGCTGCGCTCTTATTTTCAAATTCCAGGCTTTCGTACATATCCAAAATGGCATTGTTTTCGGCGGGCAATTCCTTCAGTAAATGTAAGGCCTTTTCTACTAATTCTGGCTGACTGGTTTCCCGGGCGTAGGCCACCAGCAGAGGCGCAACCACATTAATAATCAACAAATGCTTACTGGCTCTGCCCAAACCCTTAATTTTAAGCTTACCTTCCCTGCCGGGCATATAATGCGTTTGCCAGTAATCTGATGGGCTGGCGGCAAAAAAAGTTTCGAACTCCTTAATCGTGGTGCTTTCCCTCAGAGAAGTAAACCAATGCTCCCGGGAGGTAAATAAAGCGGCCAGCTGCGCTAATCTTAAGGTGGGAAAATTGGCTGGCCGCAGCCGCAGGAAATTCCAGTCAGCAATATTTAACGGAGGCGGGAGCTGGTATTTATGCTGCAGAAAAGCAAATTCCTTCTGCAATTGCTCCAGGTAAGCTTCCTCAAAAGTTTCGGTTAAAAAGCCGGCCTGGCCGAAAAATAAAGCTTCGGTCTGAAAATGCTGGTGCCGGTGTTTTTGCAATACTTTTAGCGGTAAGGCTTTAGCCAGTTTCTCAAATCCGGCCTGGTTTATTTTAAAACCAAAACCTGAAAGCAGGGCTCCATAAGTTGTTTCTTCCCAATTATTGTTTTTGTTTTCAAAACTGCGCCTTATTTTCTCCGCTTTAATTTCAAGGCGCTCCAGCAACGTTCTTTCCACCATGGTTATTTTGGAAATATTGCTGATGGTGGGAAGAAAAGGTTCGCAGGGGATGGTAGGCTTTGGTTGCCGCAGCTGTAGGTAAGCCTGCAGTAATCCCGGCGATACCCGGTTTTTCAGCTCCAGGACCGGCACCGAACTGCCGTTGGTTCTGGTAATTAAAGCATCATTTTCCCACACCACGTGCAAAATAACCTGGTCGTATTTTTGGTCCGAAAGGTGGTTATGGCGTTTCCAGTCAGAAGCCTTTACGTGTAATTCTACCGGCCCGGCCCAGGTAAGATCATTTAGCCGGATATTAGCTTCGGAGAAATCGGGGCCGGCGTTAAAATTCTGGATACCGGTCCGCAGAATTTCCAGGGTAGCGCCATCTTCTGTTTGAAGGTTGGTTTTATCAAAGTACTGGAACTTCCAGACATAGGCCAGAAAATCTTCATTCATGGGTACCGGCAGTTAAAAACGTCGGTAAAATTAAGATTATCTCCGGAAAAATTGCTAACAAAAGATTAACTAAACAAAAATTATCCTGCCGGAAAAATCCTGAAATCAACCAGGCAGATACGTTTCCAGCATTTGTTCCATTTCCTGCTGCACGGCTAAGGCGGCGGCCCGGGCTTTTTCGGCAAAATCTTCGCCGGCAGAGGCATAAATAATTTGCCGGGAGGAGTTGATCAGCAATCCGCACTGGGCATTCAGGCCAAACCGGGAAATTTCAGAAAGGCTTCCGCCCTGGGCTCCTACTCCCGGCACCAACAAAAAGTGATCAGGTACAATGGCGCGAACCTTTTCGATATAAGCTGCCCGGGTGGCCCCAACCACGTACATCAGCTGCGACGCATTGCCCCAGGTTTTGCTTTTCTTTAATACCGTTTCGAACAACATTTCCTGGTTTTCAGGATTGGTAGGCAATAATTGAAAATCGTGGGAGCCGGCATTAGAAGTAAGGGCCAGCAAAATAGCCCATTTGTTTTTATGATTCAGAAAAGGGGTTACCGAATCCTGCCCCATATAAGGCGCAATGGTTACCGAATCGAAATTTAGCTGGTCGAAAAAGGCTTTGGCGTAAAGTTCGGAAGTGTTGCCAATATCGCCCCGTTTGGCATCGGCTATGCTGAAGCAGTTTTCCGGCAAAATCGCTACCGTTTTTTCCAGGCTTAGCCAGCCTTTCGGGCCCAGGGCTTCATAAAAAGCAATGTTAGGTTTATAGGCAACACAAAGATCGGCGGTGGCATCTATAATCTGCCGGTTGAATTCGTAAACCGGATCTTCCAGCTTTAACAAATGCCGGGGTATTTTCTCCAGGTCCGTATCAAGACCTACACATAAATACGACCTCTTAATTTTTATCTGTTCAAAAAGTTGTTCTCTTGTCATAAACCGGTTGCAAAAAAGAAAGACAAGATTACGAAATTTTTGTTTCAGGTAGGAATATCCCAAAATTAACAAGAGAGTATTGTCAACATCAGTATTTTTACGGTAGACGGTAAGAAATACCTAGTTTATTAATAAACTTTTATATTTTTATGATGTTATTATCATTAACAAGCATTACCTTAGTTTAAAATTATTTTTAACCCAAAATGGAAACTATCCGGAAGATTTGGAAAGTGGACATTTATACTAAAAACTTAGCGTTCGCGTTGTGTTTTTACCTTGCTATCTTGAGTATCTGCTAATTACATAAATCAAAAGCAGAAAAAAATTTCAACTTAATATAGAATAACTGTATATTTGTCTTAGTATTCCCGAAATTCTTAATGGAATTCATTTTAAAACTCTCACACCAATGATCTGTAAATTAACCTTAAAAAACTCTGACAAGCAGGCACTTGTAGACGACAAAGTTTACGAATATCTGCAAAATGACCCTTACCTTAGTAGTATTGGTTTTCTGAAGCACTTACGTATTCACTCTGGTGGTTATGCGTTCTTTCAGAAAAACTGGCCGCTAAAAAACGGGACTTACCGCAACGAAACCATTTACCTGCATAAATTAATCGGCACCAAGTTTATTGAGCAGCCAAAAGATGACCGCCGGTTGTACGTTACCTTTAAAAACAGCAACCGTCTGGATGCCCGGGTAGAAAACCTGGAGTGGGCTCCTTTAAGCAAAGTTGTTCGTAATACCACCAAAACCGATAATAAACTTGGAATTCGTGGCGTAGTTAAGGATTCTAACAAATTCCGGGCTATTATTCATTACGAAAAACAACGCATTAACTTAGGTTTGTTTGATACCCTGGAAGAAGCAGCATTAGCCTACAACCGGAAATCAGAAGAACTTTTCGGCAAAACCAAGAGCCTTAACCGCATTGAAGGTCACGCTGAATATGGGCAAGCCCATAAAGACTAAACTTTAACTCTCACCAGGGGCTAACTGCAAATCATTCTAAAGAATTGGGCCGGCTTTAAAAAGCCTGCTCATAGTTCCCTGCGCCGGACCGGTTTCCTGATTAAGAAACCGGTCCGGCTTTTTTATACCCATTTCAACCACTTACAACTAAATGCAATTGCAGCTAAAGCAGGATGGGTTTATTATACAGCCAGAAAACGGTATGCTTTAGAGGTAAAAAAGTGAGACCGCTGGAAAAAGAAACAGGCCGCTCCTTTGCGGGAACGGCCTGTTTAAATAAGCGAGAAATTCAGTTCAGAAATTACCGCAGGTCAATAACTTTAACCCCTTTGTATTTCGATTTATCAAAAGCAAATGTATTGGCATCTACCGGCACGTTCGGGGTAAACTGTTTGATGGTAAACGTATAGCGGTTGCCGTTATTCTTAAACATCTTCCAGCTTTTCACGGAATTGTCTTTTTTGCTGATGTTCATGCGTACCTTAAAGATCGGGTTGCTTTTGTCTTCCGGCGAAAGCTCGATCACGCTGCAAAGTTCTCCGTCTACTTTTTCGTCGGTTACATAAGCATATTTGTAGCCTTTTTTATACATGGTATAGATCTTATTCGGCGACAATTCCTGCTCATCCGGATCGTTTTCAGAAATATTAACTTCATTCTCCGATTTCATGTAGGTCCAGACCGTAGAGCCGTTATTGATCACTTCCTGACCGCTCATTTTTAACCGGAATTTGTTGCCGCTAACGGTAATATCCCCTTCCATATTTTCTTTGATCTTGGCGGCAGGGTTCTCCAGGGTTTGTACAAAATTGGCCCGGAAAGCTTTCATGGTTTGGTATTTATTACTCATCGCATCCAGGATCCTGGCAGCTTTCGGGTCCTGCTGCGCAAAAGAGAACTGGCTCAGGGTAAATAAAAAGATAAAAAGAATTGAAATTCGTTTCATATTAGGTATGTATTTTAAAATCCGGAAACCTTGGCTTTTAACCCTTCAGGTTCTCCGGAAAGACAAAAGAATTGCCTGATGGTTTAAATAATTTTACTATTTACCCAGACTATTCAATAACTGTTCCAAACTGTATTCGTCCGGAATTAATACCTCCCGGGCTTTGCTGCCTTCAAACGGCCCTACCACCCCGGCTGCTTCCAACTGGTCGATCAGGCGGCCGGCACGGTTATAACCCAGCTTTAACCGGCGTTGAATCAGTGAGGTACTACCCTGCTGATGCATCACGATCAGTTTAGCCGCTTCTTCGAACAAAGCATCACGATTAGCCGGATCGAAATCAGCTTTTTCGCCGTTGCCGCTTTCATCACCTACAAATTCCGGCAATAAATAAGCATCGCTGTAACCCTGTTGGTCGCCAATGAAATCGCAGATGCGATCTACTTCCGGAGTATCTACGAAAGCACACTGCAAACGGATAAGATCGGAACCTACGGAAAAGAGCATATCGCCCTGCCCTACCAGCTGGTCGGCGCCGCCGGTATCCAGAATGGTGCGGGAATCTATTTTGGAAGTAACTTTAAAAGATATCCGGCACGGGAAGTTGGCTTTGATAATACCCGTAATTACGTTTACCGATGGCCGCTGCGTAGCAACTACCAGGTGAATCCCAATGGCCCGCGCCAGCTGAGCCAAACGGGCAATCGGCGTTTCCACTTCTTTTCCGGCGGTCATCATTAGATCTGCCAACTCATCTATAACCAATACAATGAACGGCATAAAGCGGTGGCCTTTTTTCGGATTCAGGCGGCGCTCCACAAATTTCTGGTTGTACTCTTTCAGATTGCGGCAGCCGGCATCTTTGAGCAGGTCGTAGCGCATATCCATTTCCATACAAAGCGAATTGAGCGTATTCACTACCTTTTTAGTATCGGTAATGATCGGTTCTTCGCTGTCCGGAAGTTTGGCTAAAAAGTGGCGCTCAATTTTATTGAAAAGCGAAAGCTCCACTTTTTTAGGATCGACCAATACGAATTTAAGCTGGCTTGGGTGTTTCTTATATAATAAGGATGTAAGAATGGTATTCAGACCAACCGATTTACCCTGACCGGTTGCACCAGCCATCAATAAATGGGGCATTTTAGCCAGGTCGGTAATGAAAACTTCGTTCGTAATGGTTTTACCGAAAGCAATTGGCAGGTCCATTTCGCTTTTCAGGAATTTCTCCGTACTCAGCATCGATTTAATGGATACCATTTCCTTTTTCTTGTTCGGCACTTCAATACCTATGGTTCCTTTACCCGGAATTGGCGCAATGATCCGGATTCCCAGAGCCGCTAAGCTTAAGGCAATATCGTCTTCCAGGTTTTTGATCTTGGAAATACGCACCCCGGCATCCGGCACAATTTCGTAAAGCGTAACGGTTGGACCGATAGTAGCTTTAATGCTGGCAATGCCAATGCTGTAATTACCCAGGGTCTCAACAATTTTATCTTTGTTGGCCTCCAGTTCTTCTTTGCTTACCTGTACTTTGTTGCCGCCGTAATCGCTTAAAAGGTCTAAGGTCGGGTATTGGTATTTGGCCAGGTCTAAGGTTGGGTCATAATTTTCTATGGCCAGGCCGGTTTCTTCCTGCGGCACCGGGGTTACGTTCCAATCTACGGGTTTATCTAACAATTCCGGTTCCTGGGGAGCTACATCTACAAACGGGTCTTCTTCCGCCATTTCTATCTGGAGGGAAAGGCCTGCAGGTTTGGCCGCCGGCACAACCGGTACTACCGGTGGCACCACGGCCATTTCTAAAGCGTGGCCGTTTTTAGGCAGATCGGTTTTAGTAATGGAAAGCACTAATTCTTCTTCCGGTTCTTCCTCAAACATTTCTTCCTCATATTCCTCTTCCGCTTCATCTTCTAAATTGGCCGACGGATTGGTATAATGGTTAAAGCCGGTAGAAAGTTGTTCGTAGGTTTCTTCGGGTTTATTATAAGTGTTGCCGTTAAGGGCTGCTGCCCCTTCCAAAGCTGGTTTCGGCGAAGAAATGGTGGTAATGTTAAAGAAGAAGATCACGAAGATCAGCAGCATAAAGCCCAGCAAAAGCACCGAACCCCAGCCGATCAGGCTTTCCAGCCAGATAGCCGATTCGTACCCAATGCCGCCGCTAAGCCAGCCATAATCGTCTACCGAATTGGTGGAAAGGACCAGGTAACCGCTTAACAAACAGGTCCAGAGCATGCTGAACAAACAAAGCGTATTGATGTAGGAAAGCGAAACCCCGGTGCGCCGGAAGACTATCTTATACCCCAGAAAGAAAATGATCGGGATCAGGAAAAAAGCGCTTAGGCCCAGCCAGTCGTTTATCAGATAGTTGGCTACAAAGGCGCCGGCCAGACCCAGCCAATTTTCTGTTTCCAGGCCAGAATCTTTTACCGCAGATTGGTTTAAGGCTTCCACCACACTCTGATCCGCAGGGCCGGTAAATAAGTAGGAAATAAAGGCAATGGCTAAATAAAGCGACCCTAACAAAAAGAAGAAGCCGAAAAGCAACTGCACCCGGCGGTCCTTTAGAAAGGAGATCCGGGGCAGGTTAAAAGCGGGCATTACAAAAGGCTTTTTTTCCTTTTTGGCTGCCTTTTCCCCTTTTGGTTCGTTGGTTCTTTTAAATTCGTTGCGGCTTAAAGGCTCCTTTGCTGCACTGCGGGGGGCATTTTTCACCCGCGTTTCATTCCCATCTTCGTATCTATACGTATTCTTTGCCATCGCTACAGTTCAAACCCCAAAGTTAATAATTTAATGAATAGTGATAAGTGATTAGTGATTAGTTAATCGCGGATTAAACAGTAATATATCTATAATTTTTAAACCGAACCTGAAAAGATGTTTTAAGGGTGTTAATTTTTAGCGGAGCATATTTCTGATCAGCTAATTTGTCTTTCCTGTTCTAAGTTTGAAAATCATTAATCATTAATCATTGTTAAAATTTTTTCGTTTATCGCTTTCACCAATGCCGGACCTTCATACACGAAACCAGTGTACAACTGGATCAGGTCGGCACCGGCGTTTAGTTTTTCCAGGGCATCTTCCGGGGTCATAATGCCACCCACGCCTATAATGCGGATATTTTCCGGAAGTTTGGCCCGCAGGTATTTTATTACTTCGGTAGCGCGGGTTTTAAGGGGCTTGCCGCTCAAACCGCCGGCTCCTATTTTCTGCAGGTCAGCCAAATGGGTTTCCAGATCGTCGCGGCCTATGGTGGTATTGGTGGCAATAAGGCCGGCCAGGTTCGTTTCTTTGGCGATTTCTACAATGTCGTCCAGTTGGCTATCGGTAAGGTCCGGGGCGATTTTGAGTAGCAGCGGTTTGGGTGCAGGCTTTGCCTGATTTTTCCGCTGTACGGCCTGCAGCAATTGGGTTAAAGGTTCTTTATCCTGAAGTTCGCGCAGGCCGGGGGTATTGGGCGAACTAACGTTTACCACAAAATAATCTACCTGCTCATAGAGGGCATCGAAGCATTTTTCGTAATCGCGGAGGGCCTGTTCGTTGGGGGTATCTTTATTTTTGCCAATGTTGCCGCCAATAATAATATTGCTTTTCCGGTTTTGTAACCGGTGGGAAGCCACTTCAGCGCCCTGGTTGTTAAAACCCATCCGGTTAACAAGGGCCTGATCGGAAGGCAGCCGGAATAAACGGGGTTTATCGTTGCCGGGCTGAGGCTTGGGGGTAACCGTTCCAATTTCAATAAAGCCAAACCCGAAATGCGCAAACTCATCTACTAACAGGGCATTTTTATCGAAACCTGCCGCCAGACCAACCGGGTTCGGAAATTTCAATCCGAATACTTCCCGCTCCAGTTTCGGATTCTTAGAGCAATAAATGTTATCAGCAATCTTTCCGGCAAAAGGGAGTTTAAACGCCGTCCGGAGCACGGTATAAGCATAATTATGAACGTTTTCGGGATCGATATGGAAAAGTAGAGGACGTAAAAGATGTTTATACACAGGCAGATTGGGAGATTAAGCTTTCTACAAATATAGAATAGTAAGCCCGGAATGCCTAAAAAAACGGTAGGGTTTTGGGGAGGAAACCTAAGTTCCTAAAAGAAATGAGCCGATCGTTTTTATTCAAGCCTTGCAACTTACCTTCAAATCTACCTGAAGAAATCAACTTACCTCAAAGCGGCATTAAGTTCGCCTAATCACCAGAAATAACCTTATTTAAGTTATCGTTAAGCGGTGTAGGTTAAAATTTAATTAAGAAATAATAAGGTCAATTCCTCCATAATGGCTTCCAGTAATTACTAAAATAAGGAAGAAATATTTAGGATAATTGATAACATAAAGTTACCTTAGCCTTCATTCTAAATAAGCCAAGCCCGTGAAAAACGATAGGCTTTTCCTTTAAAAACTAAATTCCTGGATTTAACATTTTCTTAATAGCACATAGTAGCCATCAATGCTGCAATTCGATTAAAAAACAGAAATATTTCTAAATTAAAATGAATATGAAAAAACTTTCTACCTTAATTTTCATTGTAATTTTTAGTTTGATCAGCTTTTCAATTAATGCGCAAAATCTTCAGGAGCCGGTTAAGAGAAATACTGTTTTTGTTGAATTGGCAGGGAACAGCGGCAGCATTTATTCTATAAACTACGACAGAATTCTGGTAAGCAAAGAAAAATGGAAGATTGCAGGACGGGTAGGCGGATCTTATCTTAATAGTTTTGATAAATTTAAGAAACTGGAAATTAGTATGCCTCTTGAAATTTCAATCCTACGTGGCAAAGGACCACATTACCTGGAGTTTGGCATGGGGGCCACCCCAAAGATTTTTAAATATGAAATGCCAGGTTGGCGTGTAAATGAAATTGAAACCATTCGAAATATTAGTGTACTACTACTACCACGAATTGGTTATCGGTATCAACAGCTGAATGGTGGTCAATTTTTTAAAATTGGTTTTACTCCCTTCTATGGAATTCATCATTTAAAAACCTCTGAAGGCTCCAATTATAAATATACCAATAGTTCTCCTTTTTGGGGTGGAATCGCCATAGGCCATACGTTTAGGTAATTTTTAAACCAGGAAGTAATTCTGTTTATTCTACAGAAAATTAAGCCTTGCCCGCCAGAAGTTAACTCCGCGGGTGGAAATCGGTAATAACCTGCTTTAAATAATCGCGGTCCAGGTGGGTATAGATTTCGGTGGTGGTAATGCTTTCGTGACCCAGCATTTCCTGCACCGCTCTTAAATCTGCGCCGCCTTCTATTAAATGCGTGGCAAACGAATGCCGGAACGTATGCGGGCTGATCTGTTTATTCAAGCCAATTTTCTGCGCCAGGTCTTTAATTATCAGGAAAACCATAACCCTGGTCAGTTTGGCACCCCGCCGGTTCAGGAAAAGAAAATCTTCCTGCCCTTTTTTAATTTTAATTTCCTTCCGGTAGTGGTCTAAATACAACTGAATGTATTTCAGTGCGTCACGACCAACCGGTACCAGCCTTTCTTTGTTGCCCTTCCCTACTACTTTCAGAAAACCCAGGTCCGGGTAAAAATTGCTTAGCTTCAATTCGATTAATTCAGTAACCCGCAAACCGGAACTGTACAAAGTTTCCAGCATGGCTTTGTTGCGGGTTCCTTCGGCTTTGGAAACATCAATGGCGTTCAGCAATTCCTCAATTTCGTGAAAGCTTAGGGTATCGGGCAGCTTGCGGCGCAGTTTGGGGGCTTCAATGGTTTCGGTGGGGTCGGCGTTTACAATGTTTTCCAGGATCAGGAATTTATAGAATGCCCGGATGCCGGAAAGGATGCGGGCCTGCGAACTGGGCGAAACGCCTAATTCGTTTACCCATTCCAGAAATCCGCTGAAATGTTTGGCCGTAACCTTAGCCGGATCTACTTTTTCGCCGGAAGCTTCTAAATACTGCCGCAATTTGTCCAGATCGCGGCCATACGCTTCCACCGAATGCCCCGAAAGCGACTTCTCCAACTGTAAATAACTCTCAAACTGTTTCTGGTAGATCGGCCAATTCATTGCTTAATTGTTGATTGCTGATTGTTAATTGTTAATTGAAAAAATTAGCCGGTTGTTTCAGAATTAAAATATAAGCTTGAAAATCTATTTGGGCGTTTCAGAAATCCACCCAATAACAATCAGCAATTAACAATCAACAATTCTACAAAGATAGCGAAATCCTCTACCTTTGGTTTCCCAGAAAAAAGCAAGTACTTTCCAGCCTATTCCAGAATCTAAAATCGTAAATCCAAAATCGTAAATTACCAAAAACGCTACCTTTATCGCCCTCAAAACTATGAAGATCTGCATTATAAACGGCCCGAACCTGAACCTGCTGGGGCGACGGGAAACCAGCATTTACGGCACCAAATCGTTTGAGCTCTATTTGCCGGAACTGGAAACCGCGTTCCCGGACCTGGAACTGGAATATTTCCAAAGCAACCACGAAGGCGAAATTATTGATAAACTGCACGAAGTTGGCTTTGCCGGATTTAAAGGCATTGTATTTAATGCAGCCGGTTACACCCATACTTCGGTAGCCATTGCCGATGCCGTTGCCGCTATCGAAACGCCGGTCGTGGAAGTGCATATTTCAAATGTTTTCGGAAGAGAAGAATTCCGGAAGAGCAGTTTAATTGCCAAACATTGCAAAGGTTCTATCTCCGGATTCGGGCTGGAAAGCTACCGGCTGGCGCTGCATTATTTTTTTAGCCTGAAACCCCGAAAGTTAGGTTTCGGGGCGCATAAATAAACGGCCGGTTTCCGCGGTATTCCGTAGGAAATAGTTTTCGCCCGAAGTGTTTTTTTTTGACCGGCCAAAAACGGTAGGGATTTTGCTCCAAAAGCCACTTCGTTCCTATCAAAAAGAATCCTGATACGTGTTTCCTGAAACCTGCTACTACTATGCTGCTTAATTTTTATCCCGGTCCTTCTAAAATTTACCCGGAAGTCCGCCAATACCTGGCCGACGCCTACGACAGCGGCATTATGGCTGTGCCGCACCGGTCCGAAACGTTTATGCAGCTCATGCGGGCCACGGTGAACAGCCTGAAAAAAAAGCTCAATATTCCGCAGGATTACTACATTTTCGTCACGTCTTCGGCTACCGAATGCTGGGAGATCGTGGCCCAGAGCTTTACCTTTTCCCAAAGCTTCCACCTGTACAATGGCGCTTTCGGAAAAAAATGGTTTGAGTACGCCAAAAAACTTTGCCCCGAATCTTCGGCGCAGGAATTTCCGCTGGAAGAAGCCCTGGATGCCGCCAACCTGGAGATCCCGGAAAGCGCCGAAGTGGTGTGCATTACCCAAAACGAAACTTCGAACGGCACCCAGCTAAGCGCCAGCACCATTCTGAACCTGTTCAATAAATGCAAAGACCAGATCCTGGCCGTAGATGCTACCAGCAGCATGGCCGGTTTAAATCTGAAATACATTAAAGCCGATATCTGGTTTGCCAGCGTACAGAAATGTTTTGGCTTGCCTCCCGGCATGGCCGTTATGGTTTGTTCGCCCCGCGCCCTTTTCCGGGCCAAAAAGCTCGACGAAAAAAACCACTACAACAGCCTGGTAATGCTCTACGAAAAAATGCTCAATTACCAGACTTCTTACACGCCCAATACCCTCAACCTGTATTTGCTTTACCGGGTGCTGGAGCAGCGCGACGTAATCAAAAACATCGACCAGCAACTGGTGCAGCGCGCTCAGAGCCTGTACGAATTTTTCGAGCCTTTTACCCAGTTCCGGCCGCTAATTGCCAATCCGGAAGTGCGATCAAATACGGTAATTACGCTGCAGGGCCCCGATAAACTGGTGGATGAAATTAAACGCAATGCTCTGGCCAATAACATTCAGCTGGGTAACGGCTACGGAAAATGGGCCCGCAATACTTTCCGGATAGCGAATTTTCCGGCGCTGGCAGATTCGGAATTCGAAACATTAAAGGCGTTCTTTGCGCAAAATTATTCTTAAAAATTGCAGCAATAAAAGTTACATTTGGTTAAGGAAATCCTCCCCCAACCCCCTCCAAAGGGGGACTTTTCAAATAACGTAATTATTAAGAGAATCACGCATTGCTGATTGTCCCCCTTTGGAGGGGGTTGGGGGAGGACATTTATTACAATTTATTTAATAAAAGACGCTTACCGAAAAAACTCTAAAACCGACCTACTCCGCCCAAAAATAAACCTATGAACCTCCTGAACGAAGCTTTTCTGACTTTCAGTTTTAAAGAAATAATTTCGGTAAGCCTGATCCTTTTTGCCGTGATCGATATTTTAGGCTCCATTCCCATAGTTATTACCCTGCGGCAGCGCGAAGGCGTGATCCATTCCGAAAAAGCTACGTTGGTTGCCGGCGCAATCATGATCGTTTTCCTGTTTTTAGGGCAATCTATTCTTTCTCTATTCGGTATTGATTTTCAGAGTTTTGCCTTAGCCGGGGCGTTAATTATTTTCCTGATCGGGGTAGAAATGGTGTTGGGCATTCACCTTTTTCAATCGAACCCGGAAGCGAAGACCGGCTCCATTGTGCCGCTGGCTTTTCCGGTAATTACCGGGGCCGGCACCATGACCACCCTGCTTTCGTTGCGGGCCGCTTATTCGTTACCTAATATTCTGGTAGGCATTCTGCTTAACCTTATCTTTGTTTATACTGTGCTTAAAATCGTCGGGTTGGCTGGAGCAGAAACTTGGTCAGGGCGGTACGGAAATTTTGCGGAAGATCTTCGGGGTAATTCTGCTTTCCATTGCTATCAAGCTTTTCAAGCAGAATATTAACCTGGATGGCATAATACTGAAACCGTAATTTTCTTTAACCTTTCTTTAGCAATATTTGCTTGTAAAGACCGGAACTACTCCCGGTCTTTACTTTTTTGCTCCAAATCCCTACCGTTTTCAAACCAAATTCCTGAAAATAAGTAAACCAAAGACTTTGGAAAAGACTGCCTGGCTTTCGGGTTTAAATCCCGCATTTTATGGGCAGGGTTTACCCAATTCCGGTTAAACCCGCAGTTTTCCGGTTAAAGCGAATTTTAAATTTGGATCAGATTCAGGAATGATTAGTGAAGCAGAATTAGCAACGGAGGCGCACGGATTTTTTGGCAATGCCTTACAGTTATTATCGGAGAGTGGTATTCCGTTTTTGGTGGGCGGCGGGTTGGCCTTGCGTCAATATACCGGCATTATCCGCGATCTGAAAGATCTGGATTTATTTTGCCGGGCCGGCGAATATCCCAGCATTTTAAAGTTTTTCTCCGAACATGGCTTCGAAACCGAACTGACCGATGTACGCTGGCTGGCCAAAGTTTTTAAAGACGACAATTACATCGATATTATCTTCAACACGGTAAATAATATTTACTACGTAGACGATATCTGGTTTCGAATGCAACGGATGGCGAAGCTTACGGCGTGCCGGTACGATTTATTCCGGCCGAAGAATTGCTGTGGTGCAAAGTTTACGTGCAGAACCGCGAACGCTACGACGGCGCCGATGTAAACCACATTATCGTAAAATACGGCCATCAACCTGGACTGGAACCGCATCTGGGCGCGCTGGAGCAGCACTGGCATTTACTTTTCGCGCAGGTATTGATTTTCCAGTTTGTGTACCCTACGGAGCGCGACATAATTCCGCGATGGTTATTTCGATAATTTGATGGAAATGGCCAAAGGCCAATACGATATGCCGTTGCCGGTAGAAAGAGTTTGCCTGGGCCCGATCATCGACCAGACCCAATACCGCACCGATATTACGGATTCGGAGTATAAAGTAATTACCATCAAAACTATTTGAGACTATGTATGGAAGGCAGAATCGCAAAAAGCAAAACCCGCATTGCCTGCCGTAGGCGATATTCACGTGAAGGAAAACGACCACGGAAAATGGACAGGATTATTTCAAAGCCGTCTCGCGCAGCGCCGATATTTTAATGCTGTGCCGGCGACCTAACCGATACCGGCCATTTGAACGAAGCTGAAATATTGGCAGAAGAACTAAAAGCCTGTACTATTCCGGTGGTGGCTGTGTTGGGCAACCACGATTATGAACGCGACAGCGAAAAACGCAGATCAAAAAAATGCTGGAAAGCAAGCCGGGTACATATTTTGGACGGCGAAGCGGTGGTGATTAATAATATTGGTTTTGCCGGGGTAAAAGGTTTTGGCGGCGGTTTCGACCGTTATATGCTTTCGATGTTCGGCGAAAAGATGTTTAAAGATTTTGTGCAGGAAGCCGTAGACGAAGCGCTGAAACTTGACCGCGCGCTAGCGCACCTGGAAGGCAATTACGACGATGATTCAAAAAATAGTGGTAATGCATTATGCGCCCATCAAAGATACCATTGACGGCGAACCCCACGAAATTTTGCCGTTTATGGGTTCCTCCCGGTTGGTGGAACCTATAAACCGGCGCCAGGTAGAAGCCGTTTTTCATGGCCATGCCCACGTAGGCACCCTGGAAGGAAAAACATCGGCCGGGGTAAAAGTTTTTAACGTAGCCAAGCCTATCTTAATGCGGGCAGGGCTGCCTGGATTTTACATTTTTGAAGTAGATTCCGGAAACGGATCGCTGACCGATAATAATAACCCCAACAATAATACGATGCACGTAGAGCCCGCTGAATAATTAAAAAAAGCCAGCTTTCCTGGGTCGTTTTGTTACAGGTTGAACGGCAATTTTTATGCGCTTATCCTTTTTACCTTTGGGCCGATTTTTTACTTTTGGAACGAAATTACAAGCAACAGTACTTCGTTAACTTTAAAAATAAAAACTATGGCTACCTTAACCCCTTACCTGGCTTTTAACGGTAACTGCCGCGAGGCAATGGAATTTTACAAAACCGTTTTTGGCGGCGAGCTGCACATGCAAACCTTTGGCGAAGCCCCAATGGATAGCGCCGAGGCCGACAAAGCCCGCATTATGCACGCACAACTTTCCAAAGACAAGTTTATGCTGATGGCTTCTGATGGCATGCCTGACCAGCCGGTGCAATTTGGCAATAACGTAACCATTTCGGTACACCCGGAAAGCAAAGAAGAAACAGAAAAATATTTCAACAAATTAGCAGAAGGCGGCCAGACAACCATGCCTCTTTCCGATACTTTCTGGGGCGCTTATTTTGGTATGCTCACCGATAAATATGGCATGCCCTGGATGTTCAACTTCCAGAAAAACGAACAGTAATATTCATAGAACTGAATAATTACTATTTCAATAGTAAAAGTGCTTTATCTTTCTGATAGAGCACTTTTTTTATTTAAAATATAAGAGGTTTTTGCTTCCATGCAGGGTTGCTGTTTTTTGCTAACGCCGCTTATCAAACATTAGAGCAATGTACCTCATAAAACAGCCGGAATAATTCTGGGATATCCAAAAGCCTTTCGTGTTTCGAAAGGCTTTTTTCGTTAACTTTAATACCGTTTCTTTACATCATTTTAAACCGGTTTAAAAAGCACTTTCCGGCTTTTCCATTTCACCAATGCATAAAAACATATTCCTTATCATTTTTTTTACCGCATTTAGTTTTGGCGCCAAAGCCCAGACCTTTACGCGGCAGGACACGCTGCGCGGCTCCGTTACCCCGGAACGGGCCTGGTGGGACCTTACGTTCTACCACCTGAAAATAAAAGTAGATCCGGCCACCAGAACCATTTCCGGCAGCAACCTGATCCGTTACAAAGTTTTGCAGCCGGCCCAGGTTTTGCAACTCGATCTGCAGGCGCCTTTAAAACTGGAAAAAGTAACGCAAAACGGTAAGGAATTAAAGGTAAAAACCGAAGGCAATGCCCACTTCATTACCTTAACTGAAGTTCAGAGAGCCGGCAGCATAAACCAGCTCGAAGCCTTTTACAGCGGCCAGCCCAAAGGAAGCAAAAACCCGCCCTGGAGCGGCGGTTTTACCTGGAAACAGGATAAGAACGGCAACCCTTTTGTAGCAACCAGTTGCCAGGGCGAAGGCGCCAGCATGTGGTGGCCCTGCAAAGACCACATGTACGACGAACCCGACAGCATGCAGATCAGCGTAACGGCTCCCGGAAATTTAACCGCCGTTTCCAACGGAAGATTGCGCAAAACCGAAACCAATAAGGATGGCACCAAAACCTTTCACTGGGCGGTTACCAATCCCATTAACAATTACGGCGTGAATGTGAACCTGGGCGATTACGTGCATTTCTCAGAAAAATATAAAGGTGAAAAAGGCGTGCTGGATTGCGATTATTACGTGCTCCGCGATAATTTAAGGGCTGCCAAAGAGCAATTCAAACAGGTACCTAAAATGCTGAAAGCCTTTGAACACTGGTTTGGCCCCTACCCTTTTTACGAAGACAGTTACAAGCTGGTAGAAGTACCCTATTTGGGAATGGAGCACCAGAGTTCGGTTACGTATGGTAACGCCTACAAAAACGGTTACCTGGGCATGGACCTAAGCGCCACCGGCTGGGGTTTAAAGTTCGATTTTATAATCATCCACGAAAGCGGTCACGAATGGTTTGCCAACAACATTACCTACAAAGACATTGCCGATATGTGGATCCACGAAGGGTTTACCAATTACTCCGAAAGCCTTTACCTGGATTACCACTTCGGCACCAAAGCTGCCAACGAATACGTGATCGGGACCCGGAAAAACATTGCCAACGACAAACCCATTATCGGTCCGTACAACGTTAACCAGGAAGGTTCCGGCGACATGTACCCCAAAGGCGCCAACATGCTGCATACCCTTCGCCAGATCCTTAACAACGATACCCAGTGGCGGGAGATCTTAAGAGGCCTGAACCGGGAATTTTACCACCAAACGGTTACCACCAAACAAATTGAAGATTACCTGAGCCAAAAATTCAACCGCAACTTAACGCCCGTTTTCAACCAATACCTGCGCGATACCAGAATCCCGGTACTGGAATATAAAACTGAAAAAAACAAACTTTCCTACCGCTGGAACAACGTGGTAACCGGTTTTAACATGCCCGTAAAATGCTATGTAAAAGGCAAAGAAAAGTGGCTCTACCCTACCACCGAATGGCAGGAACTGAAAGATTCTTCCAAAAACCCAGGCTTTAAAGTTGACCCAAATTTCTACGTAACTTCAATGGAGGTAACCGGGAAATAATTAGTTGATTATTTTGTCTGAATCAGGATTTACAGAATTAAAGGATTTTTAGATTTCTATTTTCAAATTTAACTTCAATCCGAATTCGTTTTAGCTCCAATTCTCTATTTCCACTAATTCCGGTTCAGGTGAAGTAAGGCATACCATAAACCCCAATTCAGGCAAAATCCTGTTAATCTAATGATCCTGTAAATCCTGATTCAAAAACCATGACCCCAGCCGAAGAATTATTCCATAAAATTGCCAGCCAGATCCCGGAAACTGCCGAAGGAAAAATGTTTGGCGCTCTTTGCATTAAAGCCCCCAACGGCAAAGCCGGGGTTATTTTCAAAAAAGATACCATCGCTTTTAAATTAGCCGAGTCCTTACTACTGGAAACCCTCAGTTTAGATGGCGCCCGCATGTTTGAACCAGCCGAAGGCCGCCCCATGAACGGTTGGGTGCAGCTGCCCTTTTCATATGCCGAAAAATGGCCGGAATTGGCCCAAAAAGCAATGGATTTTGTAAAGACCTTGTAAAAACGCTATCCTTTTCGGCCTGAAAACTCAAATCTTGAACAGGATTTTGATGATGGAAGGATGGACAGGATTTTAATTCATGAAGTTATCCATGGCCGTTATCCTGAAAGTGGAATAACGGGGCTGTGATCCTGAAATGAACTTTTGATTTAATGGCATTACAGTTTCGCTTAACTTCGTGGTTCCTGAAAATTACTGCACCAGGTTCCTGTTATTCCGGCCTGCCTTTCCGCTCATTTTACCTTTCTGCTTCCTACTCACTAGTCCCTCCAGGATGACAATTTCCAGAATAGACCTTATTACCAGACCATAATCCTGTCCATCCCCCAATCCTTAAAATCGTGTTCAAAAACGCTACCTTTTCCTCTCAAAAAAATCAAAACCAACAACCAGCAACGAACAACCAACAACTAATTAGTACCTTTACACCCTCCATTTACAAATTTCCAAATCTTCAAATTTCCAAATCAAAAAAATGCTTGTTACTTCCGAAGTTCAGCTCGAATCCATAATCCTGCACAAAGTGGGCAACAAAAGCCGCGAAGAAGGCCTTAAACTTTCTAAAGGTGAATTAAAGCTGGATGGTTTTGTAAAGGAACTGCTCATGAAATATTTCCTGAGCCCGTTCAAACAGGACGAATATTTTAACCTGCACCACGAATCGGATATCAACCTGAACGAAGTATTTTCTTTCTGTGCCGCTATTTTCGATAACCCGGAAACCTTCCGGGAAAACTCAGTGAACCTGGCCAAACACCTGTACGAACAAAGCAACCACCCCAAAATAAAGGAAGGCGAATTCTATGTAACCTATATGAAAGACCTGGTGGTGCACGGCGAAGCCGTTGATGCTATTGGCCTTTTCAAATCCGAATCGCGGGAAACCTACCTGAAAGTTTACCCCAACGGCGATAATTTCGATATTGACAGCGAAGACGGCGTAAACATTAACAAGCTGGATAAAGGCGCATTAATTTTCAACACCGACCGCGACAAGGGTTTCATGGTGGCCACCGTCGATAACCTGAACAAAGGCAATGAAGCCCAATATTGGCGGGAAGAATTTTTACGCCTGAAAAGCCGCGAAGACATTTATTTTCATACCAGCAACATGATAAACCTTTGCAAGAATTTTGTGGAGGAACACCTGCCGGAGCAATTCGAAATGAACCGCGCCGACCAGGCCGACCTGCTCAATAAATCTGCTTCATATTTAAGGGAAAAAGAGAGCTTCAACATCAAAGAATTTCAGCAGGAAGTTATTGCGCACCCCGATCTGATCGAAAGTTTCCAGGAATACAAAACCCAATACGCCAGCAACAACGACGTGCCGATCTACGACGAATTCGACATTTCTGCCACCGCTGTAAAAAAGCAATCGAAAATCATGAAAAGCGTGATAAAGCTCGATAAGAACTTCCACATATATGTACACGGCCAGGCTTCGCAGATAGTAAAGGGTTACGACGATGCCAAAGGGATGCATTTCTACCAGCTATTTTTTAACGAAGAAAGCTAATCCAAAAAAAATATTCAGATTTTAGAAAATATATTAACATATCCTGAAAGTGCAGCATGTCTGCACTTTTTTTATGCCCCTTTCTGGGCACAGATCCTGAAAATGGCCTCCATATATTCAGTTAGCCCTATTTACCAAAACTCCTTTCATTCCGGTTTATAACATTCTTGTTATCAGAAAATTAAAATATTAGCTGGAATTTCCTGAAAAAATCATTTCCGAAAAGGTTACATTATTTTATCATATTATTTTAAATATATTCACATTCTTACTCACCTAAATTAAACCATTCTTATGAAGAAAATTTTACGCACCAGCTTGCAGCTGATGTCGGCCATGCTGTTTCCGGTTATGGCGTTCGGGCAATCCTCAGATTACAGCATTCTGCTGAATTCCGGTAAATTCCTGCCCACAGAAAATACCAAAACCCTGAACCAGGATTCGGAAACGCTCCGTAACAGCCTGTTCAAAGGGAAATATTATGTAGGCCTTCAGTTTAAAGCCATTCCCGTTCAGGCCCAAAAGGACCAGTTAGCCGCAGCCGGCGTTATCCTGCACGATTACCTGCCAAACCTGGCTTACCTGGCGTCGGTACCGCAACACGTAAACCCGGCTAAGCTGGCCGAATTTGGCGTCCGCAGCGTTTTCCGATTAACTTCTACCCAGAAAACTGTTCCAGCTTTATTAAAAGGCGATGTGCCGGATCATGCCGTAAAAATTAAAGGCTTCGCCGATGTAACCGTTACCACTTACGAACCTTTAGCCCTGGCCATTATCAGCGAACAGTTAACCCAGACCAGGGCAGAAGTGCTGGAAGAAATGGAAGTATTCCGCTCATTTACCGTGAGGGTTCCGGTAGCCAGTTTGGGTTCTTTAATAGAACAGCCTTTTGTGCAATGGGTAGAGCCAATCGATCCGCCTAATGCTCCGGAAAATTCCAAAGGCCGCACCCTGCACCGCGTAAATGGCCTGCAGGATGGCACCCGCAACCTTAAAGGCGACGGGATCAAAATAGGGATCTGGGATGGAAATGAAGTAAGCCCGCACATCGACTTTTCTCCTACCGCTTCCCGGGTTTTAATTAAAGAGGCCACCGGCGTTCAATCCGACCATGGCACCCATTGCGCTGGTATTATCGCCGGCCGCGGCCTGATCAACCCGAAAGCTAAAGGTATGGCGCCAAATTCGGTACTTTATTCCTATAATTACAGCGGCACGGTTTCCTCCGAAGTTTCTTCGGCATTGGCGAATTTTGGCCTGAATATCAGCAGCCATTCCTACGGCCAAACCACGGTAACCTGCGGATTAACCGGAGCCAATGTGGTTTATTCCTCCACAAGCCGCAGCACCGATATTAACCTGAATAATTATCCTTCCCACCTGCACGTCCATTCTGCCGGAAATTCGCAGACCGGTTGTACCGATGGCTGGACTACCATAACCGGGTCCGGCAAATCGGCCAAAAACAATATCGTGGTTGCTAACATTTCTACTACCGAAGCAATTTCTGGCTCCAGCAGCTTTGGCCCGGTGCACGATGGCCGCGTAAAACCGGAACTCAGCGCCCTGGGAACCAGCGTATTTTCAACGTATACGCCGCTAAATGCTTATGGCACCCTTTCCGGCACCTCTATGGCTACGCCGGGCGTAGCAGGCAGCCTGGCCCTGGTAGTACAGCGATACAAACAGCTTAAAGCCAACGCGCTTCCAATTTCTTCACTGGTAAAAGCCATTGCCTGCAATACCGCCCACGATCTGGGTAACCCCGGTCCGGATTATAAATTCGGATTCGGCCGGATTAACACCCTGGAAGCAGTAAGGACTATTGAAGAAGCCCGTTACGTAACCAGCACCATTGCCAACGGGGCGATCCAGTACGTAACCATAACGGTACCATCCGGGGCTACAAAACTAAAAGTAACCGCCGCCTGGAACGACCCTGCCGCAGCCTCCAATGCCAGCGTAGCCCTGGTAAATAACCTGAACCTGGAAGTTCAATCCGGCACCACTTATACCTATCCGTGGAAACTGGATAAGAACTTACCGGCCAACCCTGCCACCCGGGGCATCGATAACGTAAGCAACATCGAACAGATAACCATCGATAATCCGGTTGCCGGCGTTTGTACCCTCCGGGTAAGAGCCACATCGGTGCCGGTAGGTCCGCAGGAATTCTCATTAACCTGGCAGATCGAACAACCAGGCCTGGAAGTTATTTATCCGAACGGCGGTGAATCGCTGGCTCCTGCCACCTACGAATACATAACCTGGAACAACCCCGGCGTAACCGGCACGCAAACCCTGCAATATTCTGTAGATAACGGCACTACCTGGACCACTATTTCCTCCACCATTGCTGCTACTGCAACCCGGTATAACTGGTACGTTCCTTCCACGCTCAATACCGCCAATGCTCTCATCCGGGTTTCCAGCGGCACGCTTTCCGACCAGAGCGATGCACCGTTCCAGACCTTAAGAATTCCAACGGGCTTGGCAGCCGCAGCGGGCACTACTTCCGGTACGGTTAACCTGACCTGGAATGCCACCACCAATGCCACGCATTACGATATTCTTTCGTTGAGCACCACTACCGGCACCTGGAGTACTTATGCCTCTAATATTGTTGGTACCGCCTATACCACGCCGGTTTTAACTGCCGGTAGCAACCGGTGGTTTACCATTATCGCCAAAAACACCACCCTGGGAACCGTCAGCGACCGGGCCGTGGCCGTTAACCACGTAGTGGGCAGCACCGCCCGACTGGCCGGCAATGGGTCAGATACCGGCGGTCGTTTAGCTACTGCTGATGAATTGAAACAGATCATGCTTTATCCTAACCCTACCGAAGGAAAATTTGCTATCAGTTACGACCGGGAGGCCGGCGAAGAACTGAAAGTTACCGTTTACGATTCCCGCGGGGCGCAGATCCGGTTGCCGCAAAGCAGTCTGAGAAATACCGAAAATGGCACGGAAGTAGATTTGAGCCGGTATGGAAAAGGTATTTACCTTATCTACCTGCATTTACCGAACGGAGAAAAAGTAGCCTCCGAAAAAGTAATGGTTTACTAAGCTTCGGCCGGCTTCCTGACAATAAGGGGAAAACCGGTCCTTAATTCCGGTTTTCAAAAAAAATAGTGCAGCCTTTATCAGGTTGCACTATTTTTTTTGGTAACCTAAAAACTGTAAATGAGTGGGTTTTAAGCACAAAGTGAAAAAACATTTCCGGAATTTGAACAAAACGCTACCCTTTTCTTGTCCGAAACCTAAGGCCTATAAATTATTATTTTTATATAATTTTCGATATATTTACAGTGCTTTCACCTAAACCTGCTACTGCATGAAACAATTTTTACTCCGTGCTTTTAAATTTTTACTTTTAGTGCTTTTCCCAGGGTTACTGTTTGCCCAGGCCAATCCGGATTTTACCGTTCTATTAAATTCCGGCAAATTCGTACCGCAGGAAAACGCTAAAACAATTTCCAAAGACACGGATATTTTCCGTAAAAGTCTGTTTCAGAACAAATATTTCGTAACCCTGCAATTTAAGGCGTTGCCAAACCAGGTAGTTAAAGAAAAGCTGGCGGCCGCCGGCATTCAACTGATCGATTACATTCCGAATTTAAGTTATACGGCCGCCATCGGGCAGAATGCCGATCTGAGCCTGTTGAAGAACTCCGGTCTGAGAAGCGCTTTCCAGTTAACTGCTGATCAAAAAACAGTACCGGCATTATTAAGAAGTGCGTTTCCGGCCCATGCCGTAAAACAAACCGGTTTCGTGGATGTAACCATTATTACTTACGAAACCCTTACCAAAGCCACTTTAACCGCAGAACTTTTGAAGGTTAAAGGAAAGGTTCTGGATAATATGCCAATGTTCCGGAGTCTTATCGCCAGAGTTCCACAATCAGAAATTAAAAACCTTATAAATCTGCCGTTTATTCAGTGGGTTGAGCCAATAGATGCCCCGAACGTACAGGAAAACCTGTTAGGCCGCACGCTGCACCGCGTAAACGTGCTGAACGACGGGGTCCGCAACCTGAAAGGCGATAGTGTAAACATTGGCATCTGGGATGGTGGTGAAGTTAGCCCGCACCTGGATTTCAGCCCGATTGCTTCCCGGCTTTCTATTATGGAAACCAGCGTACCGGAAAGCCATGCTACCCACGTAGCCGGAACCATTGGCGGCCGCGGCATTATCAACCCCAAAGCCCGGGGAATGGCGCCAAATGCTAAACTTTTTTCTTACAATTTTAACGGGAATATCCAGTCAGAAATGGCAACCGCAATCCCGAACTTAAAGCTTTCGGTAAGCAGCCATTCTTACGGCAGCACGCAAACCTGCGGCGTAACCGGCGCCGGCGTGGCGTATTCCGGCACCAGCCGCAGCACCGATCTTAACCTTAATAACAACCCGGGTCACCTGCATGTGCATTCTGCCGGCAACTCCCAGACGGCCTGCAGTGGCGGCTGGTCTACCATAACCGGAAGCGGCAAAACCTCTAAAAACAACATCCTGGTAGCCAACATTACCACCACCGAAGCTATTTCCGGCAGCAGCAGTTTTGGCCCGGTAGCAGATGGCCGCGTGAAACCGGAGATCAGCTCTTTTGGAACGAACGTGCTTTCAACTTACACCCCCCTGAACACCTACAGCACTATTTCCGGTACTTCCATGGCTACCCCGGGCGTTTCCGGAACAGTTGCTCTCCTGGTGCAGCGGTATAAGCAGTTAAATAACAATGTTGCCCCTATTTCTTCCCTTATTAAAGCAGCCATTTGCAACACCGCCCATGATCTGGGCAACCCTGGCCCTGATTACAAATTCGGTTTCGGCCGTCTGAATGCTTTATCGGCAGTCAGAGCGTTAGAGCAGAACCGTTACGCAATAGACAACATAACTACCGGCGCTACTAAAAATCAAACCATCTCAGTTCCGGCCGGTACGGCAAAATTAAAAGTAATGCTTACCTGGAACGATCCGGCGGGTACCACCAATGCCAATCCGGCGCTGGTAAACAACCTGGACCTGGAAGTTATTTCGGCCAGTGGCACTACGCTGCCTTGGATCCTGAATGCAAATAGCCCGGCAACCCATGCAACCCGCGGCGTAGATAATGTAAGCAACATTGAACAGGTTACCATCGACAATCCAACTCCTGGTACCTATACCCTGCGGGTAAACGGAACAGCAGTTCCAACGGGCGCGAATCAGCAATACTCCTTAACCTGGGAAGTTGATCAGCCTTATATTGAAGTGATTTATCCGAACGGAAATGAGAATTTAACCCCGGCCGGCCAGGAAACCATCACCTGGAATAGCGTTGGCATTACCGGTAACCAGACGGTTCAGTATTCGCTCAATAACGGCAACACCTGGACAACCCTTTCTACCAATGTCCCGGCAACTACCACCCGCTATACCTGGACCGTTCCGGTGGGCGCTAATACCGCAACGGCTTTAGTTCGGATCACCAGTGGCTCCGTTTCAGACGTAAGCGATGCCACTTTCAGTATATTAGGAATGGCAGCCGGGTTTAATGCCGGACCAGCCGTTTGCGGGGGTGCTTTGAACTTTGCCTGGGCTGCCGTGAGCAATGCCACCCATTACGACCTTTACAAATTCAATGATGTAACCGGATTATGGGACATTATGGCCGCTGATGTAACCGGTACTACCTATACCGCTTTCGGTTTGCCATCAAATGCCAGCATGTGGTTCTGCATCAGATCCAAGAATTCGCTTACCGGGGCAATTGGCGAAAGAAGCCAGGCCATAAACCGGGTAATTCCGACTAACAACAGTTTGGCATTAGGATCCATTTCCGGAGCGACAGTTTTATGTGCAGGAAGTCAGAACGTAACCTACACGGTTCCATCTGCTTCAGGGGTAAGTACTTATAACTGGTCGGTTCCGGCTGGCGCCACCATTGTAAGTGGCCAGGGAACTTCCACTATTGCAGTTAATTACCCATCTACTTATGTAATTGGCAAGGTTTCAGTTTACGGAAATACCGGTACGTGTCCAACCGACCCAGCAGAGCTTAATGTAACTGTAAATTCCATAGTAGCTGCACCAACCAGCGGCGGCGATCAGGTTGCCTGTACGCTATCTTCTGCAACCACTTTAACTGCCACAGCTACTGTTCCACCTAACCATACCCTGGTTTGGTATACTTCGCCAACCGGCGGCGCTCCCGTTTCAGCGGCTCAGTTAAGCAACCCCGGTACGGTAACGTATTATGCTGCCAGCATGAACCTGACCGGAAATTGCGAAAGCAGCGCCCGCACTCCGGTTACCCTGACTTTAAATACTACAACGGTTCCAACGGTAACCAGTAACGCCGGAACTACTATTTGCGAAGGCAATACCGTAACCCTGACGTCAACACCTGGCGCTTCATATTTATGGAGTAATGGTGAAACCACGCAGTCTATATCTGTCCGCACTGCCGGCACTTATTCTGTCCGGGTAACCCAACCCAACACCTGCGATGCTGCTTCTTCGCCGATGAACCTAACCGTAGTTCCTAAACCAACGGTTAACCTTACTGCTGAACCCCGCACCGATCTTATGCCAGGGCTCTCAACAACTTTAATGGTTAAAGGTAATTTTGATTCCGGATCTACCTTTACCTGGTTCAAAAATGGTGCAGTGATTCCTGGGGAGAATAAAGCCAATATGGTGGCTACTGTACCGGCCACCGGAAATTATAACGCCGAAGTGCTTACGTCCAATGGATGTAAGGTTACCACCAATGTAATAACCCTTTCTGACCTTATGGCTGAAGGAGCATTCATTTACCCAAGCCCGAACAACGGCCGGTTCCAGGTGCGTTATTTTACCGAACCAGGCAAAACCTTTACTAATAACATTACCGTTTACGATTCGCGCGGAGCCCGCATCCGGTTACAGGCCAATGAAGTAACCCAGGCTTACGAACGGATGAGCGTAGATATGAGTCAGTATGGCAAAGGCGTTTATTACGTTGTTCTGACCGATGCCGACGGCAACAAAATAGGCTCCGGCCGGGTGGTTATCGAATAAATAAAAAGCTGAAACTGGCTTTTAAAACGGTAGGGTTCAGGGCTTAAAAACCCGGATCCATAATTAAACAGCCAAACAACCTTTTAAAACCTGGCGGGGAAAAATCTCTCCGCCAGGTTTTTTGCTTTACCACCTTTCCGCTTTGGCAGCTGCTTATTAACCGGTACTTCTTAATTTTCATTCTTACTTAAAGCCTTTCCGTTATTTTTAAACCCTGTTGCCGAAAGGTAATTTCGTGGTAAGTTAAAACCGGGGATTTATTTAAAGGCCATAGATACCAAAATGAAAAAGCAAATCTGTTACCTTTAAAACCGGAAGGACCGGATGGAACGTATAGATTTTAATTTCCGCTTTCCGACCCATTAATGAAAAGACTCTTTTTAATTTGCACCCTGGCCGGCCTAACTTTTAGCGGCTGCCAGAATAAACCAAAACCAACCACGCAACCGGCCATGACCACCGAAACCAAAAACAACACCTACCCCGAACACGCTAACAACCCCTATTACTCCCGAACCGATACTGCTAAACTGGACGTTAAAAACGAAGAATGGAAAAAGATCCTGCCCGCCGATGTGTATGCCGTAGGCAGGCAAGCCGGCACCGAACGCGCTTTTACCGGTAAGTTCTGGGATTTTACGGGCCTTGGAAATTACTATTGCGCCGTTTGCGGCAACTCCCTGTTCCGGGCCGATCAGAAATTTGCCAGTTCCTGCGGCTGGCCGAGCTTTTTTGAGCCGGCCCGTAAAAATGCCGTAGAATATAAACGCGATCTAACCCACGGCATGGACCGGACCGAAGTGCTTTGCGGCCGCTGCAACTCCCATTTAGGCCACGTTTTCAACGATGGTCCGCCGCCCACCGGCCTGCGTTTCTGCATGAATTCCGTGGTTCTTGATTTTGAACCAGATAATTCCCTGAACCCGAAAAAAATGTAATTTTACTTCCGAAACGAAAGCATGAGAACCGGTTCAAAAGATCGGTTCTTTGCTTTTAATCCTTTACATCGGTCTAAAGGAGGTTTATGCGTGTTGGTTTTCGGGATTATGCATTTTAAAAAACTTTATTTCATATTTATACAGGTGCTGTTGTTTGCGGTCTTACCAGCCTTTTCTGGTTTTGCGCAACAGGTATTTGCCCCCTCCGTTTTCCGGGATGTTATTTTAAAAATAGATACCAGCAACTACCTTTTAAGCACGCATTCGGTAATTTTTAACGGCGAACCCCAGCTGGCTTTCCCCTACTCCCGCGAAAGCCTGGTAACTGAAGTAATCCTGTTGCCGGAAACAAAACTGCAGGAGATCCGCCTTGCCCCTTCCGCCGATTTTTCCCTGATCGATTCCATCGTGCTGGTGAACCAGGAATATTATAAACTGAAGGTCCGTTTCAAAAATCTGAACGCGGCCCAATTCCTGAATTTCACCTTTGTGGTAAAAACCCCTGAAGCGCAGGAACCCCGAACGGAGATAATTAAACTTTTTCCCTACACCCAGACCACAGCTCGCCTTTTTCAGGACGATACCGAATTATTTATTGGCGAAGAAAAGGTATTTGAAATTACGACCAACAACCTGGCAAACCTAAAATACCCGCTCGACTGGGTTAAAACCGATGGCCTGGATTACCGGCTTTCCGAACGGAACGGCATTTTACAGCTCCACGTTATTCCGGCTTCTCTGGGCAAACGAACGCTTCGCCTGACCTTACAGACCCAGCGGCCCAGCTTAACAGCTGCCGGCAAAATAACCTATGAATTGCCGGTAATTGAGCAAACCTTTAACGTGAAAGGCAGCCGCCTCCGTTTTCTTTCCACCGATAAAAAAGAGGTAGTTTATGATGAAGTAGCCCGCACCAAAGGCATAGAGTTACTGGTAGAAAATAACTGGGCCCTGGCCTTGCAGAAAACCTACCGCATAGAAGACCAGGAACAACCCGGCGGCATGCTGGTGGCCGAATTATTTACCCGCAACCACGTGGCCAACGGCAAAGTTTTATGCTGGCTCCGGGTGTTTAATTTCCATAGAATTTCCGAAGGATACCTGTACCTGAAAGACGGCGATCAGGCCCGCTTTATTACCAACTTTGCCGTTATTCCCAAAACCACCATAAAAACGGTGGCGGTAATGCACGAAGGCGGCGACTGGACCACCAATTTAAGCGTGAACCCGGGCGAAGCTTTCAGCCTGCGCATTGAAGGCGAAGGATTACAAAAAGGGCAGTTCCATTTCGATGGTATTCCGGAAGTTTCGGCTGATTCTACGTTGCTGAGCGAAGAAGCCGCCGTTTTCAGGTTAAGGGTTCCGGTGAACATCAGCCAAAAGAAAATCGGCATTTATAACCGTACTGCCAGTACCGGGTATGCCCTTACGGTAAAAGAGCATCAACGGCCCCGGCCTTTAGATTTTGTTTATGTAAATTACGGCGAAAACCCGAAGAAAATTTCCGGGGTGGCGGATGGGCCGATCTTTTATGAGCACGTGATGAAGGATCTTGTGCTATCGTTTACCCCCAACACCATCGATCAGGAGCGGAAACTTTACGGCCGCCAGTACCTGACCATCCAGGTGCGGGTAACGAACAACCGGAACGAATTAATAGACCAGCGGACCATCGAAAATGTGGTGATCTGCCCGGGCGATAATTCAGTAAGGGCCGCCTTCTACAGCGACCAATCCTGCACCTACGGCGAAATAAGCCTGAACAATTACCTGGGCCGCAAAACCTACGATCTGAACGAATGGTCGAAAGTGGAAGTAACCATCAGCCACGATAAAACCAAATACGGCGGCGAAGGCTACAGTAAAAAAGTAGAGATCGTGTTGCGGCGACGGGTTAAATTCGATACGGAAGTTTCGTTTCCGGCCGGGTTGCTGGTAAAACATCAGAATACCGAAGGCTACGGCAGTTTTGGGGGTATAAGCATGGCCATGATCGCGCAGTTCAGCTTTTACCACCCGGAAAAGATTAACCGCTACCGCCCTTATAAGATCGGCGCCGGGTTCCTGGCCCTGAATGCCTTTAACTTCAGCAGCAGCGCTACCGTGCAACGGGACCTGGGGCTGGTGGTTATCGGTTCGCTCTACCCTACCACCCGCGACACCAAGCTAAGCTTCCCGCTTTACCTGGGCGGTGGTTATTTTATTTCTAAAAGCAAAGACCCGTGGTTCTACTTTTTGGGGCCTGGCATACAGGTCAGGTTTTGATTTAAAGGTTTCGTAACTCAGGTAAATTGCTTTTTACTGCTTCTGCCCCGGAAAAAAGGAAGGTTTTTAAGCCCTGCCTGGGGTTTATAACTATCAAAAACGGTATAGAAAATGGCTCAAAAACCCGAACAGAACAAAAAGACCGCCCTGGCTTTCTACGACCTCATGTTCAACCAATGCAAACCAGCGGAAGCCATTCAAAAATATGTAGGTGCCGAATACATTCAGCACAACCCGCACGTAGGCGATGGAAAGGAAGCTTTTATTTCTTATTTCGAACGTATGGCCCGCGAATATCCGGGTAAGAAAGTTGCGTTTAAACGCGCTATTGCCGAAAACGACCTGGTAGTGCTGCATTGCCGCCAAACCTGGCCCAACGATCATGATTATGCCGGCATCGATATTTTCCGCTTCGATGACCAGGGAAAAATTGTGGAGCATTGGGATGTTTTGCAGGTTATTCCCGAAACTTCGGCTAACGGAAATACCATGTTCTGAGAAACCGGACCTTTTGCTTTTCCTGCATCCCTTTACATGTAAACCGGTTAATACATTTTTAATTCATTCAGAAGTTGACCAACTAAAAAAAGAAAAGCCCGGTATGGGCTTTTCATTAGCTCTTCTTAACCACGATAGGTTGTAAATCTGCCTGGTTTCAGAATATATAATTTAGGTCGCTTTGGTTTTAGGTCAGTAGCAGTTAAATAGTTTCCGTTAAAAATTTCTTAACGGCTTTTACCGTTTGTTTGGCGCCTTTGCCATAAAGCATGGTGTGGTGATTACCTTCTACCGGCACGTACCGGCAATTCTGCATCAGCCGGCAGGTTTCGCGGGCGTTTTCTTCTGGTAAAAGTGCGGCGTTAAGCGTATAGGGCCCGGTAGCATTTACCAGCAAAGTTGGCTTATGCTGCCCGTTCAGAAAAAATGGCCAGGGCTGTTTCAGCACATCGTAAACGGCTTCGGCCATATGGCTTGGCTTACTGCGTTGCGTTACCGAATTATCAGGATTATGTTTTACGTCGGCGCGGTAATATGGAAGCATGGCTTCGTCCCAGAGCGTATTGTAAGGGGCCATTTTTATTTTTTCCAGGTAATCATTGAAAGAAGGAAACGTTAGCCCCAGGCGGCTCATGGCCGGGCCCAGCATTTCGCGGGTGTTGGGGTGCATCTGGGCAGCAGCATCCAGCAAAAGCAATTTATTTACCCGCGACGGATATTTTTTAGCGATGTAAACAGATAACAATCCGCCAAAAGAATGCCCGCCCATAATTACTTTATCCAGTTGCAAATGGTCCAGCAAGCCGATTATATCTTTGGCGTGAGCCATTATGGAATAGCCCCGTTTGGGATGATCGCTGAGGCCGCGGCCCCGCAGGTCTACCGAAAGTACCCGGAACTTGGGGCTTAAGCCGGCAGCCATAAGGCCATCAAACGCGTGCGCATTGGCGGTAAGGCCGTGCATAAGCAAAATAGTGGGCCCTTTGCCGGGATATTCAAGGTAATGTAACTTAATGCCATTGCTGGCTACAAAATGGGAGATCGGATTCATGTAAATTTTAAAACTATTGAGCAGACCAGCCGCCATCTATGGGCAGGGCGGTACCGGTTAAGGTAGCCGCGGATTCAGAAGCCAGAAACAAAGCCAGTTCGGCAATGGCGGCTACGGGAACAAATTCCTTAATGGCCTGTTTGGTCAGGATCACTTTTTTCACCACTTCGCTTTCCGGCAGGTTATGCGCTTTAGCCTGATCGGCGATCTGCTTTTCTACTAACGGGGTTTTTACGTAACCGGGGCAGATTGCGTTGGCAGTAATTCCAAAGGGCGCGCCTTCCAGGGCCATTGTTTTGGTAAAACCTACAATTCCGTGCTTGGCAGCCACATAAGCGCTTTTAAATTCCGAAGCAAATAAGCCGTGCGCCGAAGCAATGTTGATGATCCGGCCGAAGTTTTGCGCTTTCATGGCCGGCCATACGGCTTTGGTCAGGTGAAAGGCACTGGTCAGGTTAATGCCAATTATGGCGTCCCACTTTTCTTCCGGAAAATCTTCTATGGGCGAAACGTGCTGAATTCCGGCATTATTTATCAGAATATCTATGGTCCCGAATTTTTCGGTGGCTTGCTGCACCATTTCCCGCAGGGCGGCCGGTTGCAGCATATTGGCGCCGGAAAACATAAAATCTATTCCAAATTCAGCGGCAGTTTTTTGGGCAATTTCGCTACCGTTTGCTTCCAGGCCGTTGAAAATAATATTGTACCCTTTGGCAGCAAAAGCTTTGGCAATTCCTAAGCCAATGCCGCTGGTGCTGCCGGTAATTAATGCAGTTTGGTTTTTCATAGTTTTGTAAATTGAAGCCGCAAAAGATAAGATCCAGGCTAATTTGCGGCCGGTAAATATAGGGCAAATTTCAGAACTTAAAACTTCCCCGAAATTCGGGTTTTCCTGCTTTTAAAAATCCTAACTTTAAAATGCCAACTTCTTTTAAATAGCCGGCCCGCTTTTATTTTAGCTGCCAATACAGTTGTGTCCGAAATATGCTTCCGTTTTAAATTCGCCTGAAATTCTACTTTCCTATTTAAAACCAGAGAAGCTATTAAAGGGAATCGCTAACGTCTGATTTATTTTTAACATTAGTTTATTTATTTTTTCGCCTGATTGTTTAAATTAGAGCCCTGGAATAATACTGCCATTATTCTCTTATGAAAACGTTTTATTTTCTGGCTCTTGCTGCACTGTTGCTGTTTTCAGGTTGCCGGAAGGAATCCCCGCAACCAACGAATAAGTTGATCGGGTCGTGGCTAAGAGTAAAAGTTGAATATAAAGATGCTGAAAACATTTGGCAGGATGTTCATTTACCCTGCCTGACTGCCGACACGGAGGAATACCGCGCTAATGGTGTTTGGTTTGTTGCAATTGGTGATTCACCATGCGGTCCGGGAACAGATACGCACGAAGGAAAATGGCGCCTGGAAGCAGATGGTACCAAAATTATTTATTCGAATAATGCTGCCAGCGGCGAATTTGAGGCAACTGTTGAGGTGCTAACCGACAATCAATTAGTTCTGATCCGAAATGTAAATTCAGCCGGCCCGCAGCAACACCGAACCACCTACCAGCGAAAATAAACGCTGAATATTATTTGAGGTATTAAATTCAATTTCCGGCTTTTGGTTTTTAGCCCTGGCACTATATTCCTGCCAAAATCCCTACCTTTGCAGCTTCACCAGCCTTACTTATTTTGATCGAACTTTTCACCGACGGCTCTTCGCGCGGCAACCCCGGACCAGGCGGCTATGGCGTGGTTTTGCGGTACAAGCACCACGTAAAAGAAATGAGCCAGGGCTTCCGGAAGACCACCAACAACCGCATGGAATTGCTGGCCGTAATTGTGGGTTTAGAAGCTATTAAGCAAAAAGATATTCCGGTTACCGTTTTTTCCGATTCCAAATACGTGGTAGACGCCATTGAAAAAAAATGGGTGTATGGCTGGCAGAAAAAAGGCTTTTCCGGCAAAGCAAACCCCGATCTCTGGGTCCGGTTCCTGAAAGTTTACGACCCCGCCAAAGTGAAATTCGTCTGGATTAAGGGCCACGCCGGGCACCCGGAAAACGAACGGTGCGATGTGCTGGCTGTACAAAGTGCCGAAGGCCCGGACCGCCTGATAGATCATGGGTACGAAGCAGCGCAGGGCAAATAATCTGTAAGCATATGCAGGGAATTCACCGCAATTTTTGGTTCAACACGGTGGCGGCAGTTTTTTATACGATGCTGGCCGGCCTGGCTGTTCTTATTAACCAGCAAAACGCTTATTATTATACCGTTGCCTTAATTTTAATTACAGGCAGCCATTTAATTTTTCTCTTCCTTTCGGCTTTTCTCAAGATCCGGAAATTGCGACCGGTAGGTTTTATTGGTTTCTCCATTTTAGTAGTTTTGCTGGTCCACATTATTTTCTGGCTGCTTTTTATCAATATTCCTTAAGCAATTTCCTGCGGTGGCCAACTCCTATTTCCAATTCAAGCAATTCCGGATTAACCAGGACCAAACCGCCATGAAGGTTTGCACCGATTCCTGCGTGCTGGGCGCCTGGGCGGAAGTAGAAAAAGCCCGCCAGATCCTGGATATTGGCACCGGTACCGGCTTGCTGAGTTTAATGGTTTCCCAGCGTTCCGAAGCCCAAATTACCGCCGTTGAAATAAATGAGGCCGCCGCCCGACAAGCCACTGAGAACTTTAACGAAAGCCCCTGGAAAGACCGGATCAGGTTAATTACCAGGAGCCTGCAAAACTTCAGCCGGGAAAACACGCAAACCTTCGATCTGATCATTAGCAACCCGCCTTTTTTCCAGGCTTCCTTAAGACCGGAGGATGTTGCCAAAACCACGGCCAAACACACCCGGGAGCTTCCTTTTGAAGACCTGCTGCAATTTGTGGAGACAGCTTTAACGCCGGATGGCGTTTTTTATTTATTGTTGCCGCCCGCCGAAGCGGAGATCTTCCGGAAGCTGGCAAAACCTGCCGGGCTTTTTCCGGTGAAGGCTTTACAGCTTTTTACGCAGCCCAACGGGAAACATCTGCGCACCATTTACGCCTATTCTCAAATCAATAGACCCCTCACTTCCGAAACCCTTATTATCCGGAATGCAGACCAGACCTATTCGGCCGGTTTTGCTGAACTTCTCCAAGCCTATTACCTGATCTTCTAAACTCCGAAATATTATTCTGAACAGAATATTTAAAAATATTTGGTTTATATTGTAAACTAGTTTATTATTGCAACGTATTTCGGTTATAAACATAATTTCCAGGCCAGCAATTCTCTCATATTCAATCCTTAACCTTTCACTTTATGAAACGACTTTTATTTTTTGCCTACCTCCTCTTCGGAATTCAGTCCGCCGGTCAGGCGCAGGAAAACCCGTTAAACAAAGGGATAGGGCTGGGTTTTCAGCTAAATCAATACCAGAAAGATTTCGGCTTTGGCCTGAACCTGAACAGCCCGTATTTTGCCCACGACCGCATTGCCCTGAGAATGCGGGGTAATCTTATGTATTACGAACACCTGCAGGACGGCGAAATTACCTGGACTCCCTACCAAAATGTTAGCCTGGGTTTGGTTGGCGTAGGCGGCTACGTGGCAGATTACCTTAAACTCTATGGCGAAGGCGGGCTATTAGCTCTTTTGCCATCCTCAAAATTTTCTACTGAAAGTTTCGCGTTGGGTGGCTACGGGTTATTTGGTTTCGAATTCTACATGCAGAAAAGCTTCAACTACTTTATAGAAATTGGCAGCGCAGGTACCGGTGCCCGGGCCGATAAACTTCCGGGCAAACCCATCTATTCCAATGGCTTAACCGTGAGCACCGGGTTCCGGGTAGTTCTAAAATAGGCCGAAGGGAAATCTTAAAATGCATTATAAAAACGGTAGCCTTTTACCGGTAAAAAGTAGTTAATAATCACCTAAAAAATATTCGAACTTAAAATGGAAAATTCAGAAAAAACGCTTACCGAACAGGAAAGCCTGTTGCTTATCAGTCAGATGATCCGGAATGCCAAGCAGGGTGTACAGGAGAACGGCTTTATCTTTTTACTCTGGGGCTGGCTGGTGCTGGCGGCCAGTTTGCTTAATTACGTTTTGCTTTACGTGGTAGATTACAAACACCATTACCTCCCCTGGCCGGTCCTGATGATAGTCGGAGCCATAGTTTCCCTGATCCACAGTGCCCGGCATAAAAACGACGATAAAGGCGTAAAAACCCACCTGGGAACTTTCATGAAATATCTGTGGATCGCGTTTGGCGTGGCCCTGGCTTTTGTGTTGCTGTATATGAGTAAGATCGGGATCGAAAACGGTTATCCGCTTATTTTACTAGTTTATGGCATCGGCACGTTTGTAACCGGCGGCGCTTTGAACTTTAAACCGCTGATAATTGGCGGTATCTGTTGCTGGATTCTGGCGGTAATTGCGGTTTTCTTTGATTTTCAGGTGCAATTATTATTACTTTCGCTGGCAATTGTGGTTTCGTATATTATTCCTGGCCACCTGTTGAACCACCGCGCTGCCCATGAAAAAATTTAACGACCTTGATCCGCTTTTGCATTCCCAGTTGCGCCTGGCGGTAATGTCGTTGCTCATCAGCGTAAAAGAAGCTGAATTCGGTTACCTGAAAGATGCCACCAACGCCACGGCCGGCAACCTGAGTGTGCAGTTAAACAAACTGAAAGACGCCAATTACATTACGCTTACCAAATCTTTCCGCGATAATTACCCGCTTACGGTTTGCGCCATTACCAAAGATGGCATAAAGGCTTTTGAGGCGTATGTGCAGAACCTGCAGCAATATTTAAAGCTTCCTTAAAAGAAAATGGCGCTAAGATCTCAGCGCCATTTTTTAATCTCAAAAGTCCTAAACGTCTTCCAGCGGGGTTACTTCTTCAATAAAATGAATGCCGTGCTCTTTAAGTTCGTGCATAATGGGCCGGTAAATGTCAGGGCTCAGGGGCAGAATTACGCCCCGCTGGGTTATATCGCCGTTCAGCAATAATTTGGCGGCAATGCCAACCGGCAGTCCTACAGTTTTAGCCATAGCGGTGCAAACTTCGTCATCACCCAGAACCACCATGCTGCTGGTTAAGCGTTTTTTACGGGCCTGAAATTCATAATCGAAAATGTGCTGCATCACGATCATGTCTTTATCGCCGGGGCTTAGTTTCCATTTGGTAACCAGCAATTTTTCAATTACCTGCGCCGGCGAAGCATTTTCCAGCCCAATGGCCACTTCGTCGAATAAACCTAACCAAGCCAGTTTGGAAACGGTATCGCTTTCGGCCGGAAAACCCAGGTAATGCCCTACCCGTTCCGGAAGCGGCAGGCCGATGGTTTCTACGGGGAGATAGGCGGCAGTAAAATCGGCAAAGGTCATCTTTTCGGAGTTTTCCAGTTTGTAGGTATCATCCGTCATGCCTAACTGTACCAGGCAATTCCAGGCTTCCGAATAGCCTTTCCGCCGGAAGGTGCCCCGCAGGATGGTTTCTATCTTATCCAGGCCGTAAGGTTTGCGGTAACTTAAAGAATCGCGGTTGGCATAGCCTTCAAATTCGCCGTAGGTAAGTACTTTAAAGGTTTCTATCCGGGAAAAAAGCTGGTGGTACGGAATGTATTTGTAACGGCCGTGCTCCAGGTATTTGGCGGTTCCCTGCCCGGCTACCACTACGTTGCGGGGATTCCAGGTTATTTTGTAATGCCAGGGGTTATTGTCAGATTCCGGGGCTATTAAACCACCGGTAAACGATTTGAATGAATAAATAAACCCGCCAGTTTCTTTTATATGGTGAATAACCTGCATGGCCGACATGTGATCGATACCCGGATCCAGGCCGCATTCCATTAAAAAGGTTAATCCTTCAGTTTCGGCTTTTTCGTGGAGGGCCTTAATTTCCGGCGAAACATACGAAGCCGTTATTAAGTGTTTGTGCTGCTTTAAACATTCTTCGGCCACAATAATATGGAACATGGCCGGCAACAACGAAATTACCAGGTCTGCTTTGGCTACTTCCAAAGTCCGTTGTTCCTCATCGTGAATGTTAAAAATAATAGCTTTGGCGAAGGGCCGTCCAATTAAGGTTTCCTCCAGGTGATCGACCTGCATATCTCCGATGGTAAGGGTCCAATTATGGGTTTTAGCGTTATTCAGCAGGTATGAAATAAGAACGGAAGCCGAACGGCCGGCGCCTAATAGCAGAATATGTTTCATGGGGAATATCAGAATTTGGCGAAATTTAGCATTTTAAGGTTCGTTGCCCAAACCAAATGCTTGTATTCTCACCAGAAACTATTACTTTTAAAGCCCTTTTTGAATTTATTTTAGCACAGGCAATGGCCAAAGAATTAAAAATTGTGATCAGACTGGAAGTACTGGCTTCCGAAAAAGAACTTACCGACCGCGAAAAACTGGTTTGGAACAAGGCCAAAGAAGCTACCGAAAATGCTTACGCCCCCTATTCTAATTTTCTGGTTGGCGCTGCCCTGTTGTTAGAAGATGGCAGTATTCACATGGGCAATAACCAGGAAAATGCCGCATACCCCTCAGGTTTGTGCGCCGAACGCACTGCTTTATTCGGGAAAAGCGCCCTGCATCCGTTTGTTCCGATAGATATTATTGCCGTTGCCGCCCGCAAAGCCTTTACCTATAAATACCTGGTAGCGGCGCCGTGCGGGGCCTGCCGGCAGGTAATGACGGAATATGAGAACCGCCAGGACCAACCCATAAAGATCTTAATGCAGGGCGAAGGCACCGAAATTTACCGCCTGGCTTCCGTAAAAGACCTGTTGCCGCTCCAATTCTCCAAAGAGAATCTGGATTAGCATAGCGCAGAATTCGTAGATTTTAAAACCGGATTTGTAAAAAAACTCCTGGAAATAGCTTATAACTTGCAGCAGCATTTTCGGTATTAAATATTTTTCAGCCATCCAGCTCTGCCATGAAAGTTATTCACCTACCTGTAACGCGTACTGCCACCATCTACCAGCTTGGTAGTTTTTCCGAAGAAACGGAAACGCTTTGGATCGTGTGCCACGGATACAGCCAGCGGGCCGATTATTTTTTGCGGCATTTTCAGCCCCTGGATACCGGTAAAAATGTAGTTGTAGCCCCGGAAGGCTTATCTAAATTCTATCGCGAAGGTTTTACCGGGCACGTAGGCGCCAGCTGGATGACCAAATACCAACGGGAAACTGAAATTCAGGATTACGTAAGCTACCTAAATCAATTGGTCCAAACGCTCAAACCGCAGTTCCCGGAAAATTTAAAAATAAACGTTTTGGGTTTTTCGCAGGGCGGCGCCACCGTTTGCCGGTGGTTGCCGGCGGCAAGCCTTACCTTCGACCGGTTAATTTTATGGTCGGCCGCTTTTCCGGAAGATATGGATTTTGAATTTTCGTTGGCGGCGCTGGAGAAGACCAATATTGTAATGGTTTCCGGTTCTGAAGACGATATAATCCCGGATAGCATGCCTGCTGCCCAATTTGAATTGCTCCATTCTTACGGCCTGACGCCGCAAATCGTAAAATTTAAGGGCGGCCACCATTTAGATCCGGAAATTTTACGGCTGCTGGATAAGGGGGTTCTTTGAGGAGTCAGGAGTCAGGAGTCAGGAGTCAGGAGTCAGGAGTCAGGAGTCAGGAGTCAGGAGTCAGGAGTCAGGAGTCAGGAGTCAGGAGTCAGGAGTCAGGAGTCAGGAGTCAGGAGTCAGGAGAAAATACGTAATTCTGAAGGCGGGTTACAATTAATTATCTTAGGAAATAATTTAGTTTTACTGAGCCGGAAAAGCCAACTTTCATAACTTTCCAATCCTTCCATTTACAAATCTCCAAATTTTCAAATTAAAAGCATTTACCGCTCCCAGGTACCGGCCATAATGATTTCCAGCAGGTGGTTATCTGGGTCGCGGAAGTAGAAGGATTTGAAATCGTCGCCCCAATCCTGTTCGTATTCAATTTCGATGCCCAAGGCTTTTATAATTACTTTCTGATCTTCGTAGCGGTCCGGTGCTACTTCAAAAGCCAGATGCAGGTTGCCGGAGCCGAAATGCGGCGGTAAATGCTTTGAACTTTTTGACGCTTCCGGTAAAAAGCAGAGCAACACCGAATTACCGGCCCGGAAAAAAACGTGTCGGTCCGCCACTTCCCCAATAATTTCCAACCCTAACTTTCCCGCATAAAATTGGCGGGTAGCCTTCAGGTCTTTCACGTACAAACAGGTTTCTTTTATCTGCAGAATCTCCACGTGATTAGTGATTAGTGATTAGTGATTAGTGATTAGTGATTAGTGATTAGTGATTAGTGATTAGTGATTAGGTTAAACTTGATTTTTTGGAAAGGGTTATGAAACGGTAGCGTTTTAACTGGAAAAAGTAAAAGGGCAAGCCTCTATTTTTCCAGGGCAAAGATCCATTACTTTATTTTGCCACGGTTTCAGAAGGTAACCGGAAAAAGAAGGGCAGCGTAACTTTTTTGCTTACCGGCAGGCCATTTGCTTTTCCGGGATCCCATTTGGGCATACTTTTTAATAACCGCACGGCTTCTTTATCAAGGGCTGGACTAAAGCTTTTTAAAATCTTAATGGCAATAATTTCGCCTTTTTCTGTAACGAAAAATTGGAGAATAACCGTCCCTTCAATTTTTTCCTGAAGCTCCCGGGCCGGATACCGCATATTCTTCTGGATGAAGCTTTGCAAAAAAGCAGATCCCCCCGGAAATTCGGGTTCCCGGTTCACGCGCGAATTCTGATCGGTGTAATCGCGCAGGGAGCCAATTATGAGGGCAGGAACCGGTATCCTGACCTGGGTTCTGACCGGCCGGCCGGCTTGCAAACCGGGCAACCAGCGCGGCAGACTGCCGGCAATTATAGTGCCAAGGCTATCTTCCGCCGGATAAAACGAATCGTTTTGCGGCAGAAAAGTAACCTTTCCGTCAACATTTACCGATATAGCAATGGTCGTATAGCCACCAACCGAGAATTCTGTTCGGGCAAATACCGGGTTAACGTACGGTTTGAGGGCCGGCATTCCACCCGGGAAATACGGTATTTGGACTTCCGGGGAAAAATCAAACAAAGTGGGTTGATAAAACAGCCAGGGAATTCCGTTTACTGAAAGGATCTTTAAGCGCCGGGGCAGGAAAAATTTCCCTAGTACTACCACAAAGCCTCTGGTTTCGGGGTGCGATTGGTCGTTGAAAACCTGGTAACCTACCACCCTTTCTCCCCGGAAGATCGTTTTCAATGGCCGGTTATGGTCCGGAAAAACTTCCAGCCCCAATTGCCAGGGCAAGTTTTGGAGCTCATATCGGCTGAAATATGGCAGGGAACGGTTTCCTTCGTAAGGATTCGCACCACCATCCCAGGTTACCCAAAATAATTGTTCATAGATCCGGTCCAGCTTGTAAAACCACTCAACGTTTTTCCGGGTACCGGTCCCGGACTTAGAAAAAAAGTCCTTAATCTTCCTTTTAAGCCCCGAAATCCAGTTTTCCGGTTCTGCTTCTGCTTCCATCATTTGCCTGGATTCTGCCTGCGTAAAACCGGCATTATAACGGTAGAAGTTGAAAACGGGCTCCAGTTCCGTGCGGTAAGGCTGCGTGGCATCCGGCGCCAGGCTTTTACCAAATCCGGAAATATGCAGGATCCGAAACCAGGAATCCGGCAGACTTTTCCCATGTACCAGCAAATGGACCCGGGGATCAAAGCCGCCAAAAATGCCGCCCCTGAATACATCCATATTAATAGGAACTTTGGCCGTAACTGCGGCATAATTCCAGGAATAAGGATTTGGGTCAGAAAAACTTAAAAAAGGCTCGGTTGATCCTCCCTGGAATTGCAGCAGTTGCCGGTTAACTTCGGCCTGATCGTGGCCCGCCAGTCTGACTACCGGAAAGGAATGTTGCGGATCCGCTTTGGCGATGAAAGCCATATTCCTTTCCCGTCGGGCCACGATCCGGAGCACAGCATTATTCCGCCAGACAAAGAAGATCGTAATATCATCTTCAATTTTCATCGAGGCAGTATCAGGCTTTACCCTATTCTGGTCTAAAAGCCCGGTCCCGCATTCGATAATTTTCAGCCGTTGGTACTTATGGTAAGGCACCAGTTCATCGATCCGGGCTTCCACCTGCACGCATTCGCTTCGGTTCAGGGTAAGCACCTGGCCAGAAACCAACGCCGGAGAACCCAACCAGAAAAGCAGCAATAAGCAAAAGAGAAAACGTAAGTTCATGAGCCACCAGGCAAGGCCCTAAAAAATAAGGTATTTATTAGAACGAATTTTCGTCCGTAACATTACCCTAAATTTATAATTTAATTACCCTTCATAGCGGCTTCTACCCTGCTTTTCAATTCTTTATAATTGGTATTTTGCGGAAATTTGCGGATCAGGTAGTTAAGTTCGTTAAGCCCTTTCTGGTAATCGCCGGTTTGCAGGTAAATGTTTGCCCGGTTTTCGTAAGCTCTGGTATAATTCGGGTCGGCTTTTATGGATTTTTGGGTAAGGTCCAGGGCTCTTTGAAAATCGCCGTTGCGGGCATGCAAATAACCTAAATTGAGCAGCGCTTTTTTATAGTTTGGCTGCATGGCCAGCACGTTTTCGTATTGCGTTTTGGCTAATTCCGTTTGTCCCAGGTCGTCGTAAAGTTCTCCTAAACCAAACTGAAAATCCAGGTTGGCCGGAGCCAGCTGCACACTTTTCTGGGCAAAAGTTATAGCGTTTTGAGCATCATTCCGGAACAGTTGAGACAAATAAAAGGCGGTGTAAGGGTTTGCAAGCTGCGTATTGGCCAGATTTGCCCATTCCGGTTGCGGCGCTTTTTTTTGCAAATAGGTTAGCTTTATCTGTTCGTCGCGGTCCAGGTTTTTCTGGAATTCCGCCACGCGGGTCAGGTATTCGGGGTTTTGTTCGTTCTGCTCAAAGTAAAGCATATTGGCCAGCAACAGGCTCCGGTCCTCTTTTTTATTTTCTTCGGAAGTAAAGCTTTTAAAGGAAACCAGTTTGTTTTTAGAAACCGTTACCGGCTGGCTTTCAACATTCTTCCGGATAAAATGGTCGGTACTGGAAACGTGCGGAATATCGGTGGTGCCGGATTTTGGCATGTGGCAGGTTACGCAATTCTTACCGGCTATTTTAACGTTCTTATGCAACACCGGCACATCTTTCGGGGCATGGCAGCTCTGACATTTAGCGTCGTAGAATTCCAGCGAATTGCCTTTCAGGGCTTTGTGCGGATCGTGGCAGGTGTTGCAATTAAGCTTACCTGCGGAGCCAATAAAACAGGGGCTCTGCTGCAGGCGTTCGGCGTGCGAAGCAAAACCAAATTCCGGCGCATTGATGTTGGCAACCGGAATAAAAACGTCGGCAAAATTATTAAGCGGCATTCCCGGCCGGAAATCCAGTACATTTTTCCCGGATTTTGCTACCGTAATACCTTCCAGGTGGCACTGCCGGCAAACGTCGAATTGCAGCTGCACCGGCAAATGTTTCGGGTTTACAATGCTGTAATCGATGCTGTTTTGAATACTTTCTTTAGACCCGGCCTGCATCAGCTTTACATGGGCTTCGCCGGGACCATGGCATTTTTCGCAGCTAATGCCCAAACCAACGCTGGTAAATTTGTTAACCGAATTGGCCACGAACTTATTTCCGGAAGTATGGCACTCCATGCAATTTTCCCCAATCGTACGGTTAAAGCCGGAATTGGCGCCGTTCTCATAACCCGGGCTTAGGTCCCAGATCTTTTTCCCAACGTACCAGGTAATGGGCATTTCGTAAAAATAGCCATTGGTCTCAAACAGATAGGTGCGGGTCTGGTTACCGGAGCCAATAACGTAATCTACTTTTTCAGCGCGATAATGTACCGTATCTTTGCCCTGTAACCGGAATTCTGCAATGAACATATCGGCTCCCTGCCAGTAGGCTCTATAATAAAGATCGGAAAATTTATCGTAAACCGGTTTGGCCTGAAAGTTCTCTATTACGTTTCCGGGGTCCGGTAAATGAAAAGATCGTCCTTTGCCGGTTTGCAGGTAGGTCTGGTAAATATCCTGGTGGCAGCCTACGCAGCTTTTAATACCGGTATAATTTACATCTGCAGCATGGTTGAGGTAGGTAGGTTTGGCAGCAGCAGTTTTTTGTTCGGTTTTGGTAGCGTTTTCGGAACAACCAATAAAAAGGCAGCACGAAAAGAAAGCTAAAAAAGCCAGGCCAAGGCCCCACGCTTTTCGGTCTATTTTCCGGAACGCTGCCATGAGGTTATTTGCGGTTGGTAATAGTTGTACTGGCCTGGGCCGCTGGCAGCACAATTATATCCGCCAGGTTCACATGGGCAGGCCGGGTTAAAATAAACAAAATAATATCAGCAATATCTTCAGCCCGCAGGGGTTCAAAGCCTTTGTAGGCTGCTTTGGCCCGGTCTTTATCGCCTTTAAAGCGAACTTCCGAAAATTCGGTTTCCACCATGCCCGGGTTTATTTCCGACACCACAATTCCTTCTTTGATCAGATCGATCCGCATGGCCTGGGAAAGCGCATCAACAGCAAATTTGGAAGCGCTGTAAACATTCCCGTTCGGGTAAACTTCTTTTCCGGCCACCGAACCAATATTTATGATCCGTCCTTTTTTCCGGGTGATCATCTGCGGCATGATAGCTTTACTTACATACAGCAAACCTTTCACGTTAATATCGATCATCTGGTCCCAGTCTTCCAGGTCGCCATCCTGAATAGCGGCTAAACCATGGGCATTACCGGCATTGTTGATCAGAATATCGATCTGCTGCCATTCCTCAGGCAAAGAATTAACCGCATCCAGAACGGCAACTTTATCGCGCACATCAAAGGTTACGGTATGCACTTTACCGGGTGGCAGCAGGGCTTTTAATTCTTCCAGGCGTTCGGTGCGCCGGCCGGCGGCAATTATCCGGAACCCGGAATTACCCATCAAAACGGCAGTTGCGCGGCCAATGCCGGAAGTTGCCCCGGTTATAAAAACGGTAGGGTTTTGCATGAAAAAACAGCTTATTCGAAGAAAAGGTAAAGCGTGACGTTGGTAGTAGCTACCTTTTGAAAACTCCGGCTATAAGAATTATTATCGTCTATCAGCAGGTTTGGCACCCCATGCGCTACCCGCAATTCCGGCGCAAATTTAAAGAACGGGTAAAAAAGGTCTAAGCCTACGCCGTACTCCACCTGAAAATTATTCTTATCTATCCGCAACCGGTTCTCTACCACTTCATCGCGTTTGCTGCCGCCTACGTCTATGGTTGGCGTGGCGCCGGCTACAAAATACATGCGGCTGTTCTTCCGGCGTTTAGAAGCATATTTTATCAGGAAAGGCAATTGCACGGTAGTACTGGCCACTTCCTTATCTACATGCTGACCTGCTATCTGAAAATCGATGACCCGGTTATAAAACGCAACGCCTGGTAAAAAGCGCAGGTTAAAATAATCGCCCAGGCGTTTACTCAACACAAAACCTAAGGTAAAGGCCGGCGTGGTTTTAGGGTGGGCAATGGTATCGCTTACCAGAATGCGCTGCATGTATGCTGCCGAATGCTCTACATTAAACCGGCTGGCGGTAGCACCCAGATAAAACCCATAATGCATTTTCCGGTCGTCGTAACCAGGCAGGTTGTTACCTAAAATTCTGTTATCGTTTTTTTTCTGGGCGTTTACAACCGGACTGATAAGAAGAAATAATATCGAAAAGGCAATTATTTTGTTCCACTGTAAATTGAGCATATTCCAAAGGTAAGTGATTGCCATTGCGTATTTTTAAACCCAACTTTTTCCATGATAGCCAAAAAAGCCGGCCCGTCCGGAAAAGCCTGAACCGATTCCGGCAGGTAGGTATACGCAGCCTGGTCTTTCGAAATGATTTTTCCGAAGACCGGCAAGATATTTTTAAAGTAAAAATTATAGGTTTGTTTCATCGGGAAGGCCGTGGGCTTGGAGAACTCCAGTATAACGACTTTACCCCCCGGTTTTAGTACACGGTTCATTTCAGAAAGTCCTTTTTCCAGGTTCTCAAAATTCCGCACCCCAAAAGCAGCCGTTACCGCATCGAAGGTTCCGGCCTCAAACTGCAGGTTTTCCGAATCGCCGTTTAGGAGTTCTATTTTTGCCGTAAGGCCTTTTTTCTGAAGCTTTTCCCGGCCTACTGCCAGCATCCCATCAGAAATATCGATTCCGGTGATTTTATCGGGGTTTACCCTCAGGGCTTCAATGGCAAAATCGCCGGTGCCGGTAGCAATATCCAGGATCTGTTTCGGCTGGCTTTTCTGCAATAATCTAATAGCTTTTTTCCGCCAGTAGATATCGATGCCCGCACTTAGAAAATGGTTCAGGAAATCGTATTTGCCGGCAATGCTGTTAAACATTTGGGCAACCTGCGTTTTTTTATTTTCGGATGCGTTTTTATACGGTACTACCGCCATAGGCCAGATGGTGCTTAAAAAAAACAAAAGTACAATTCCCTTAACTATAAAAGCTAAAATATGTTGTAAAAAAAACGGGCTGAATAAAAATTCAGCCCGTTTCTGGTCTTTTAAGCGGTTAAGCTTATTTTTTAGTTGGCTCTGTTTCTGACTTGTATTTTACTTTGTTGTCGTCAGCGCCTTTTACTTTGCCTTTGGTTTTAATTTCACCGTCTTTTTCGATCTCGATCTTGTGCTCATTTTTGCCATCTTCGATCTTGATCTTGGTTTCGCCGGACTTAGAAGTTTTGATCTTCATCGTTCCGTTTTCCATGGTGCCGGTAGCCGGCGTTATATTCTGACGGTTTGTGCCAGTGTTGGTTCCGGTAGAAGTACCACGGTTCTGAGAACCGGCGCCAGCGCCTGTTCCGGTGCCTGCATCGCGGGTTGGCTGGTTCAAAACAATAAACTCAGCACGACGGTTAAGCTGCATGTTCTCAGGAGAATCGTTTTCTGCAACCGGACGACGCTCACCGTAGCTTACAGTAACCATGCGGCTTTGGGCAATACCCTTTTTCTTCAGGTAATTGAACGCTGCTTTTGCGCGGTTATCGCCAAGTACCATGTTGTACTCATCGGTGTTGCGGCTATCGCAATGGCCTTCAATAGAGATAGTAACCTGTGGGTTAGCTTTTAAAACGGCAGCTATGTTATCTAATTCTCTTACAGATTCCGGGCGTAATTTAAACTTGTCGGTATCGTAGTAGATGTTTTTGAAAGACATGCCACGGGCCACCATAGAAGAATCTACATAAGGCACATAGAAGTTTTTAACAATTGTGCTGGTATCGTTGGTATAAACCGGCACATCGAATTCTTCGGTGGTAATGTTTCTACCGTCTTTGGTTACCGTAACGGTAAATTTACGACCAGATAACACGTTCACGCTGTAAGCGCCGCCATCCGGTTTGGTAACATCACGGTAGCTGATTGCTTTCTTATCGGCGGTTGTACCGCTATAAACTACTTCTACCCCTGGTATGGTAGAGCTATCGCGCATAGAGAATACCTGACCGGTAATAGTTACGTTACGCAGGTAGTTAATAGTGTAGATATCTTTTTCGCCGTAACCACCAATGCGGTAAGAAGAAAGGTAAGCGTAGCTGCCATCCGGGCTCAAACGGTAATAAATATCGTCATCCGGGGTGTTAACCGGGTAACCCATATTTTCCGGCTTGCTCCATTTACGGGAAATAGAATCGTAACGGGTAACAAAGATATCGTAACCACCCATGGTATTGTGGCCGCGGGAACTGAAATACAAGGTTTTACCATCCTGGGCTAAATACGGGGCGTTATCGTCGTAAGGCGTATTAATGGTTGTACCAATTGAAGTTGGTTTTTCCCAATCGCCGCCTTCTGAACGCTTAGATACGTAAATATCCAAGTCACCGCCTTCAGAGTATTTAGAAGTTGTATAGTATAGGGTCCGGCCGTCCGGGGTAATATAGGCATCGCCTTCGTAACCTTTGGTATTGATGTTGCTGTTCAGTTTTTTAGGCTCGCCCCAGTTACCACCGGTTTTTTCGGAATAGAAGATATCACCGTTCTCATCCTGACGGTACATCAACATTTTAGTGTCGTTGTCATAGGTCTGGATAGAAGCATCGTGACCTTTACCGTTCAGGGAGCTGCTCAATGATTTTGGGGTTTCCCACTCATCTGGACCTAAACGTCTGGCTTCGAAAATATCTTCAAAGTACTCACCATCGCGGGCTGTTTTGCCACCGGTTGTACCTTCGCCGCGGGAAGTAAATAACAGGTAGTTGTCATCGGAAGTAATTACCGGGCTGTGCTCAGAATACTGGGTGTTAATGGTTGGGCCCAGGTTTTTAACAAACACGTCTTTAGGACGGTTAAAAAGTTCTTTCGCGTTACGGGTCTGCTGCATCAGCATGGCTACTTCAGCCTTACGCGGATCTTTTTTCTTTTTCAGCGTGGCATCATAAGCTCTAAAGTGGGTCATCGCATCGTCGAAACGGTAATTGATATGATCCACGCGGCCCAGCCAGTATTCCACATCTTTAGATACTTTCGGCTTTAATTTCTGCGCTTTGTAGATATAATCACTTGCCTTTTCTTTATCGAATGCCATGTAGCTAACCCCTGCGCGGAAAAGAGCCGTTTCATTATTAGGTTCTTTAGCAAGCACTTTTTCGTAAAAAGGTATAGCGGCACGATAATTTTCATTATCGAAAAACTTATTGCCATCCTTCATCAGGCTCCGAACGCTCTGCGCCCATGATGTAGTTGCCACGCAAACGGCAACAATAATAAGGAGGGTAGTCTTTCGCAAAATTCTGACTGCGTTGTCCATGTTTTGATTGGTTAATTTAATCGGTTACGATTGTTTGGGTTAATGTTAATAAATCTGAATAAAATTCTAAGCTTATTTCTATACTTGGAAGATTAAATATAGGTTTTAATATATTAAAAAAAAGTTTTAATTGCGGAAAAAAACATATTAAAACTATGATAAACAAATTCCGCCTTAAAATTAGCCGGATAATGTGGTAAACAGCTTCGTTTTAAAAGTAAACTTTCTGCCTACGTTACTCAATTATGAAGGTTTTGGTTGTTATTTTCTTGAAATTTTCACCAAACTAAGCTTTTACTATTATAGCCTAAGGTTTATTGTTGTGGTTTTACGGCCCAAATTCTTTCCAATTGGGCGGCATATTTCAATCCGTAAATATATAGGGTTTTATTATAATCTGAACATCTGGTGTGACTAAAGAATTATTATTTTTTCATTGCCCTGATAACTAGTTACTTAAAACCTTGAATTCGGTTCTTCTGTTTAATTTTCTTCCCGCGTCGGTGTTAATAGTAGCTACCGGACGTGTAGATCCGAAACCAACCGGTACAAGCCTGGCCCGGCTTATGCCATTTGCCACCAGGTAATTTACCACAGACTGGGCTCTTTTAAGGGAAAGCGTTTGGTTGTAAGTTGGTTTACCTTTATTATCGGTATGGCCGGAAATTTCGATGCGGGCTTTCGGGTTATTCTTTAAAAACAGCACCAGGTTATCTAGTTCTTCTTTTGAATCTGCGGCCAGCACATGGGTATTGTAGTTAAAGAATACATTCTTTAAAACCAGTTTGGTACCGGTCTTAATTACATTCAGGGCAAAATCTTTACGTAATGAATCGCGGTTGAGGCCGGCTGGTACCGAAAAATCTTCAGCGACAAAAATATAACCTTTGTGTTGTACTACCAATTCATAAGACTGGCCCTTATTTACAGTAAGCGCATAATTGCCGGTGGTTTTTTCAGCTTGTACATTCCGGGCCGGGCTTTTTGCTTGTCTGGACTCCAGCAATACGGTAGCGGCCAGCGGCTTTTTGGTAACCGCATCGGTAATGGTACCATAAACTTTAATTTGGGCCGGCAATGGTTTCTGATCGGCTTCTTTTAAGGGCTCACCGCTGGTTACCGGCGTAGGCGCTTCAAAATCGGTACGGGCTAAGGTTGGTTCTTCCCTTAACGAATCAATAGGTTCGGAAACGCGGAAAGTGGCTTCATATATATCTTTCTGCCCTAAGCCGCCGGGACGGTTTGAGGTAAAATAACCCAGCATGCTATTTGCCGCATGCACAAAATAAATATCGTCGTAAGGTGAATTTACCGGGTAACCCAGGTTTTCGGCAGGGGTCCAGGCAGCTCCTAAACTCGATGACCGGAATATATCGTAACCGCCCATGCTGTTATGTCCGCGGGAGCTGAAATAAAGAGTGCTTCCATCTTCAGTAATAAAAGGGGCATCTTCGTCGTAGGGAGTATTAATGTTTATCCCCAGGTTCATGGCTTCGCTCCAGCTTCCGTCGGGTTGCCGCATGGCCAGGTACAGATCCAGGCCGCCAAAGCCGTCGGGCCGGTCGCTGGAGAAAAAAGCGAATTGCCCGTCTGCAGTAATAAAAAAGGAAGGTTCGAAACTGCTGGAATTAATTGGGTCGTCCAGTATAACGGGTTTGCTCCAGGTGTCGGGGCCGGTTCTTTTTACTTCGGCAATATCGCCGCCGTTCTTTTCCAGAAAAATGTAAAAAGTTTTGGCATCCGGAGTTACAAAAGCAACGGCATCCGGGTTAGCCGTATTCAGCGGTTTAGCGAAGGCTTTGGGATTAGCCCAGCCGTCTTCCGTTTTGGTTATTTCGTAAATGTCTTCGTTCTGGATTTTCGTGTTGGGCCCTTTCCGGTCAGACATAAAGATCATCCCGTTATCGTTATTTATTAATAGCGGAACCATATCATCGGCGGGGGAATTCAAAGGGCTGCCGGGATTTCTAACGCTGCTGTTAGGCCGTCTGGCCCTTAGCAATTTCCCGGATTCGACCTCAAAGATCCGTTTTTTCAGAAGCATTACCTCCTCTTCGTCTTCCTCGGGATCGGTTTTCTCTAAAATTGCCTGGTATTGCGCAATAGCGGCATCGAAATTAGCAACTAGCTGGTAGGTTTGGGCCAGGCTGTAATTATATTCCGGATTAAATTTTTTAGTAACCTTTACAGCCTTCTCCAGAACGGTAATGGCTTTTTCAGGAAGGTTCTGCTCCAGGTAAAGCAAACCCAGACGGTATTGGATCTTGGGGTTGTCCGGCTGCAGGGCAGCGGCCTGTTCGTATAAAGCAACAGATTCCGGGAGGTTATCGTTGTAATAGGCCTTTTCTGCTTTTTTAACCAGCTTACGGGGTTTCTGGGCAGAAACCGATACGGTTACGGCCAGCAACAACAAAATAATTAAGAAACCTGTTCTTCCCGAAACCTTCATTTCTGTTGTTATTGAACCCTGGATATTATTTATCGCCTGCTCTATATTAAAGCCCTAAGATGCGGAAAAAAAAACCACATTCGCAAGGAATTTTTACCTAAAATCTGAAAACTTATTAAAACCCAAAACTTGCTGGCGGAGTTAATAAATTTAACCTTAGAAAAGCCGCCGGCTTTTTTATAGTTTTGCCGGTACAGGTTTATTTTTACGTTTTGCCTCCTTATTATGATCATTAAAGAAGCTAAGTTTGTTTGCAGCAATACCGTTACCGAGAAATGTCCCGAAACGGATATGCCGGAATATGCCTTTATAGGGCGTTCCAATGTAGGCAAATCTTCGCTTATAAACATGCTTACCAACCATAAAAAGTTAGCTAAAACTTCTTCTTTCCCCGGCAAAACCCAGCTTATAAATCATTTTCTGATTAACAATGCGTGGTATCTGGTAGATCTTCCGGGCTATGGCTGGGCTAAAGTGAGCAAAGACAGCCGGGAGAAATGGGGTAAAATGATAAGGGCTTACCTGCGGTTGCGGAAAAACCTGGTTTGCGTTTTTGTGCTCATCGATTCCCGGCACGAACCCTTAACCCCGGACCTGGAATTTATTGAAATGCTGGGCGAAATGGAAGTGCCGTTCGTGCTGGTGTTTACTAAAACCGATAAGCAGTCGGCGCACAAGACCGAACAGAACATTGCGGCTTTTAAACGTAAAATGAGCGAAACCTGGGATGCCCTGCCGGATATATTTAAAAGTTCTGCCGAAGAAAAACAGGGCCGCGAAGAGATCCTGAATTTTATAGAAGAGACCAACAAACAACTTAGTGAATAAAATATTAAATTGGCATTAAAATTGGTCTGCCCAATTAAATCACAAATTTTAAACAGCCTATTCTTATGTATGCAAAACTAATTCTGGCGGCCGCCGGCTTCGCTTTTTTATCGCTTAGCGCTTCTGCCCAATCTCAGACCAAAACTAAAGTAAAGGTTAAAACCGAAACAGAAACGCCGGCTGCCGACGAAACCGAAACCCAGGATAAAACCAAATCGCCGCAACCTATTGCCCCGGGAGCAGATAAAGCAGGCGGCAAAGCTGCCGACAAAGCTATTCCGGTAGCGCAGTATTACGAAGGCGGCCAGGAAGCAATGTATGAGTTCATTAACAAGAACCTGCAATATCCGCCAATGGCTAAACGCAACCGCATACAGGGGCAAACTATTATTTCGCTTACGCTTAACGCAGATGGTACCACCACCAACATGCGCATTCTGAAAAATATTGGCGGCGGCGCCGGCGAAGAAGCATTGCGGGTAGCAAAACTGCTTAAATTCAACGCTCCGGGTTTTGCCGTTCAATCCAGCATTCCAATAAACTTTAAATTGTAGTTTTAAACCACCCAAATTTTTAAATTTTAAAATGATTGCTTTTCTTCCGGCAAGCATTTTCGAATTTCCACATTTTCAAATTTTCAAATTAAGCTATGCCAGTAGATTTAAGAGAAATTGCTTCTATTGCCGGAATGCCCGGTTTGTACCGAATTGTTAGCCCTACCCGCACCGGGGTAATTATTGAAACCTTAACTGAAACGCCCGTTAGGACCACGGCGCAGGCAAAACACCGTATTTCTTTGCTTCACGAAATTTCCATTTATACCACTGACCCGGAAATAACCGTTCCTTTGGCAGATATTTTTGACCGGATCAGGATTAAACATGGCGACGATCTGCCAATACACGGAAAATCTTCAAATGCTGAATTAAGCACCTTTATGGAAGACGTTTTACCAGATTACGACCGCGACCGGGTTTACATGTCCGATATTAAAAAGATAGCCAACTGGTACGGGATTGTTAAAAAGCTTTTGAATTTTGATGCGCCGTCGCCGGAAGCTGAAAACGAAACAGCAACTTCAGAATCTAAAGAAGGCAAAACTGAGAAGAAGGCTAAAACCGAAAGCAAAGCAGCTGGTAAGGTTGAAAAAACGGACGAAGAGAAAGAAGAGAAACCGGCCAAAAAAGCCAAAGCTAAAACCGAAAAATCCGGCGATGAGGAAGAAAAACCGAAAGCCGAAGCCAAAACCAAGAAACCAAAAAAGTCTGCCGAATAAGCAACAGTCCTTAAAATTAAAAAAACCCGCTTTACTTAAATGTAAAGCGGGTTTTTCTTTTGGTTTATTGAGACTAACGCTCCTGAGCTAAAAAGCGATTTATTGATTTTTAGCTGTTGTTGACAAATGTTCTTATTTTTTTGAAATTTTCTTCAAGTCTCGTTTTGTAATCAGGACATGAAATGGCATTAATATAATTTGGAAAATCAAAAGGAATAACAAAGGTATTAAGCATCTAATAAAAATATTATTTTCTATGTTCTCATACTGGACATATAAGAACATAAGTAAACTAAAGGGCAATCCGAAATAAACGAGCTTTTTTATACTAATCATGGGGAAGAATACCAATTGTCCTTTCTTAGTGCTAACAAAAGTAACTGGTCCAAGAATGGGCATTGATCCAAGTACATCGTCTATATCAAGTTGGAATAAAGTTTTTGATACTCTTTTTACAACTAAATTATTCCCATTACCAACAGTAAACTTTTTTTCCTTTTGGAATTCAATATTCCCTAAGATGGAGTTTTTAATTTTTGTCATCCAAATTTTTGTCAACGGACTTGTATAGCTGTTGGGCGAAGCGCCAGCAAGCCTAACAGCTATACGTGGTTAGGCTTGGTTATTTTTTTTGTTTTTTTTTAATCAATCCTAGCAGATTTTTGAGCAAATCGCTAATCAGACTTAATATTTAGGTCCACTGGCCCTTTTAAGAATGAATAAGTTTAATAAAAACTGTATTGCTTCAAAATAATAATTGGCCGGCCTTTACGCCGCTGTTTAATTTTATCCGGGTTTTCTTTTTCCGAATCAGAAAAAATCAATAAAGATCGCCAGGTAGGCTTTCTTGATTTTACTATTTTCAGCGGATAAAACCTTTGCTCAACTTCCTGGTTACTTAATGGCTTCTCAATAGTTTTAATGAAAAGTTTTACTTCGGGGGGGTTAAAGCGGCCTAAAGGTATATCCTTATGTATATACCCAAGGATAAAATCAAGTCTGTAAACCAATTCACCACTCCCTTCATATTTAAAGAAAGATCCATTGATACAATCTACTGATCCAACTGTAGGCACATCTGCTGAATAGTAAGGAAACGTTGAATAATTCCTTACAACAAACTTTATTGGGTGGGCCCATTTATCATAAACTTTATAAAAGTCTGTATTAAATCCTCCAATATAACCCTGTTGAATCCAAGCGGGCCTTTTAACAAGTACTGCTGGATCTTTAGTCGTAATTTTGGTCCTAATAATAGTATCTGGATGATGCTTAATGAAGTTTCGTCTGGGATTGGAAAAAGCCTTTACCTGGAATAGGTTGTTGTAATTAAAATAATGATTATAGTCCCTATCTAATTGACTTTTATCCTTTAAGCTTTTATCCATCTCCTTAACATTAACGAAACCAGTTCCTCTAATGAATAAACCGCTTCTTTCACGTTCTATTTTTAATAATTGTAACACTTCGCCTTGCGGAGACCTCACCTTAATAAATACGGAGTCTTTGGTACAAGAATGAAACTCCTCTTTCATTATTGCCCAATTGTTTTGCTGCCATATATAATGCCTTTTCTGTAGGTCAACCTCTAGGAGAGAGGTTTTTGAATACTGGTAAGCAACGCTATCGTGGAGGCTGGTTTTCCTGGTTAAAGAATCGTAGCGGTGGTTAAGTGTATATTGAAGATGTCCTTTTTGATCGTAAAAAGATTGTTGCAGGGGCAGCAAGTTTTTTCCCTGTTTCAGATACCGTTTTTCTGTCTTCAGCTGAAAACCTTGAGCATTTGGCTTAACAATTAGCGGTACATCAAGGTCCATTTGCCAGGAAAGAGTTTGAGCCTCACCATCAATTAAAGAATTGAAGAAAAAGAAATTCAAAATTAAAATCCAAAGCCAATTCTTCATTTTTTGAATCTCTAATGCCTATCGTTCTTACTTTTTATCCAGCCTAACTAGTGTATATACGTAATAACTACGTTTATCCCCACTATATCTGTAGGTTTTCCGGGTAATTTCGATGCCGTTTTTGAAAAGCCCGGAGTTATAAGTAGGTTCATTTTCAAATGTAACAAAGCTCTACAAATAATCTTACGGGCTGGTAATTATATTGCCGCCGCTCATTAGAGCTAATCTTCCCAAATTAAACAAAGAAACCTGCTGAATAAGCAAATCCTTAAGCACGGTATATTTCAGCCTGAAAAGTATCGTTCTTCCTAAATTTTAATTTATTATTAAACCGGCAAGGCTTTTACTTTTTCGCCTGGCTGCCTAAATAGAACCGAAGGGTAACCAGAATATTGCTGTTCTTAAAATGCAGATCGTCGAGCCACCTGAACGAATACTGGTACCGCGCATTGGCTGATAATTTTTCCCCGATCTTATATTCAATGCCGCCGGTGTAGTTCAGGTCGAATTTTTCCAGGTCGTCGGTGCGGTCAAAAAAGCCGCCGCCGTCGTCTAATTTCGCATTCAGCAAATAATCGGCGGTAATACCTCCCTGAAGCGTAAACCGGGGCTGGATCTGGTAGTTTAACAGCACCGGCACCGAAACGTAATTCAACCGCCATTTAAAATACGTAAACAAACTATCGCGGCCGGTGGTTTTACTGCCTTTCTGCAACCATAAAATTTCGGGCTGTAAACTGAATTTATCCGTAATTTTAAAATTGGAACTGCCGCCAAAAACCAGGCCCGCTTTATCGAAACCGCCCAACCCGTCGCCGTCTATTTGCGAAGCGCTGAAGCCGGCAATAATGGCGTTGCGGATCTGGGCCGAAACGGTATGGCTGAACAGGAAAAAACCAAAAAATGTGAGAACGGTAAAACCTTTTTTCATAGCTGAATTTTGAAAGAGAATCTCGATAAACAATTACTGCAAACTATAAACCAGAACTTCGGCCTGCGGCTAAGGCGCAAGTTAATGCCCGAAAATGAATTACTGGAATTATTAACCATTGCCGTGGCAACTCTCCTGCAAACCAACACTCAGAAACTTTTCGGCCTTCTGTACCGCCAAGATGTAGATGAAACGTTGCTCCGGCAAGCCTTACTGGCCGATGATTCGCGCAAAATTGCCGAAAATATTGCCCGGCTGGTTATAGACCGCGAAAAACAAAAACAGGAGATCCGCCGCCGGTACCAAAGTTAACAATTTAGGCGGAATTGTTCCCAGGTACCTAAACCCACCCCTAACCCCTCCCAGGAGGGGAATTGTAAAAGTACCTTTCTGATTTTTACGCCATTAGCTTATTTAAACATAATTATGCAGGCAATTAATCTCCCGGAAGTAGTTTAAAAGTGTGTTTAAAATTTCACATAAAAAAAACAGCGCCGGAAACTGAATTCCGGCGCTGTTCCTTTTTAATTATCAAAAGCTTAGGCTACAACGGTTTCCGTCTGCTTCAGCATTTCGGTTACTTTATCTACCATATCGGCAGAACCAATTACCAATGGGCAGCGCTGGTGCAGGCTGGTTGGCTCAATTTCCATAATCCGGTTTTTACCATCGGTAGCTTTACCGCCGGCCTGCTCTACAATAAACGCTAAACAGTTGGCTTCGTACATTAAGCGCAATTTGCCGTTTGGTGCTTTGGCCGTTGGCGGGTAAATATAAATGCCGCCTTTTAAAAGGTTCCGGTGGAAATCTGCTACCAGAGAACCAATGTAACGGGCTGAATAGTCGCTATTTTTGCAATACTCAACATAATCTTTAATGCCCTGCGGGAAGGAATTGTAGCCCCCTTCGTTTATAGAATATACTTTACCGGATTTAGGAGTCCGCATGTCCGGGTGGCTCAGGAAGTATTCGCCCAAAGAAGGCTCATACGTGAAACCGTTAACCCCATTACCGGTGGTGTACACCAGCATGGTAGAAGAACCGTAAATTACGTAACCGGCGGCAATCTGCTCCACTCCTTTTTGTAAGCAATCATTTAAATCGCCGTCGTTCCCCATTTCCGATTTACGCCGGTAGATAGAAAAAATGGTACCAATAGAAACGTTTACATCAATGTTAGAAGAACCATCCAATGGGTCCATGGCTACAATGTATTTGCCGTTTTTATTTCCCGTCTGGATCATATCGTCGTCTTCTTCCGAAATAATGGTGCAAACTTCGCCGCCGTTGCGGAAAGCCCGGATAAACCGGATATTGGCAATTACGTCCAGCTTTTGCTGATCTTCGCCCTGCACGTTCTGGCTGCCGTAGCCGCCGGAAATATCCATTAAACCAGCCCGGTTAATTTCGCGGTTCACAATCTTAGAAGCAAGAGCTATATCGCGGAGTAACTGCGATAATTCGCCGGTGGCAAACGGGAAATCTTTCTCTTTGCGCATAATAAAACGATCGAGGGTTGTTCCGACCGGAAGCGCAATTTTATTATCCTTATGTTCCATTAGTTAGGTGAGTAAAGTTGAATCATAATACAAAAATATAATAATTTGCGCGATTTAACCAAGCTTTCTACATTTACGGCACTTTAATATAGGAAATATGCAGGTTTTTAAGTTTGGTGGGGCTTCGGTGAAGGATGCGGCTGCATTCCGGAACGTCAGTTTTATTATTAAAAAGTATAGCGTTTCGGGCCAATTGCTGGTTGTGGTATCCGCTATTGGTAAAACCACCAACGCCCTGGAAACCATTTTCAGCAAAGCCCACGCCGCTCAGGATTTCAGTTCTGACTTTTCTGTCCTGAAAACCTACCATTTTTCGGTGGCCGAAGAATTGTTTAACGGAGAATCAGAAGCAGCAAAGGAAAGTCTGGAAAACCTGTTTGCCGAACTTAAGGAAAAATTACAGGCGCTGGTTCCGGGCAAAACCGATCAGCAGTACGACCAGATCATTTCTTACGGAGAATTGCTGGCTTCTACCCTGCTTTCGGAATTCCTAAAAACTGAAACGTTGCCGGTTACCTGGACCGATTGCCGAAAATATATCCGGACCGATAATAGCTGGCGCGAAGGAAAAGTTGACTGGGCCTGGACCGAAAAATTGATACAACGCGACCTGCCGGACATTTTAGCCAACAACATTATAGTAACCCAAGGCTTTATTGGCGGCACCTCCGACGGGAAAACCACCACCCTGGGCCGCGAAGGTTCCGATTACAGTGCCGCGATATTTGCCTATTGTTTGCGGGCGGAAAAAATGGTCATCTGGAAAGATGTGGCCGGGTTGCTGAATGCCGATCCGAAAATTTTCCCGGAAACGGTGCGCTACCCCCAAATTTCTTACCAGGAAACCATAGAAATGGCGTATTATGGCGCTTCGGTCATTCACCCGAAGACCATAAAACCCCTGGCCGACCGGCAGATTCCTTTATTCGTAAAATCGTTTTTAGACCCGGATAGCGAAGGCACCCGGATCGGGAATTTTGCGCACCACAAACTGGCCCCGGCTTTTATTTTAAAGCAGAACCAGTGCCTGATCTCTTTCGGCGTAAAAGATTTTTCGTTTATTTCCGAACAGAATTTAAGCACTATTTTCCAGGTACTTTCGGAGCTGCGCCTTAAAATAAACCTGATGCAGAATTCGGCCATTTCCTTCTCCATTTGTACCGATTACGACGGTTCCCGCCTGGAAAAACTCATAGAAATGCTGCGCGACCAATTCCAGATCCAATACAATATTTCGCTCCAGCTTTTCACCATAAAAAATTACGATTCCGAAAGCATTAAAAACTTAACCGCCGGTAAAGAAATCCTGCTGGAGCAGCGCAGCCGGAATACTTACCAGTTTGCCTGCCGGAGTTGAATGGTTAAATAGTTAAATTGTTTGATCGTAGAGACGTAAAATTTTACGTCTCCCACGCATTCCGGATAAATATATTGCGTCTCTCACGGATGCCTGATTTTTGTTTTACCTATGCGGATTTTTATCTGGACAAGAAAGACGCAAAATTTTGCGTCTCTACAATTTACCTGTACTTTTAACCCATAAAACGCCAGGCTTTTAAACCAAAAAAGTTCTGATACTTGTGTCTTGATACTTATGTCTAAAAAATAAAATTATGGAATTCATAAAAGTTACCCCCAACCACCAGCAACACGTTGCTCTTATAGAATTGAACCGCCCGAAAGAACTAAATGCGCTCAATCTACAACTGATGGGCGAACTGCGCGATGCGCTCAAACAACTCGACGACGATGATTCGGTGCGTGCCATAGTGCTTACCGGCAACGAACGCGCTTTTGCCGCTGGCGCCGATATTAAACAAATGGCCGGCAAAACTGCAATTGATATGTTCAACATCGATCAGTTCTCTACCTGGGATCAGATAAAGAAAACCAAGAAACCTATTATTGCTGCTGTTTCCGGTTTTGCTTTGGGCGGTGGCTGCGAACTGGCCATGACCTGCGACATGATCATTGCTTCGGAAACGGCCCAGTTTGGTCAGCCGGAAATTAAGATAGGCGTAATGCCGGGTGCCGGCGGAACCCAGCGCTTAACCAAAGCCTTAGGCAAAGCCAAAGCCATGGAAATGGTGCTGACCGGTAAATTTATTTCGGCGGAAGAGGCAGAGAAACATGGTTTGGTTAACCGGGTGGTTCCCGTAGAATTGTATTTAGACGAAGCCCTGAAACTGGCCGCCGAAATTGCTAAAATGAGTCCGGTGGCGGTTAAATTAGCCAAAGAAACCGTAAACCGGGCCTTTGAAACCGGCCTGGATGAAGGCTTATATTTTGAGCGGAAGAACTTCTACATGTGCTTTGCTTCCGAAGATCAGAAAGAAGGCATGAATGCTTTTGTAGAGAAACGGGCCCCGAATTTTACCGGGAAGTAACCCCACCCCTGCCCTCCCCTAATTCAGGGGAGGGAGTTTTTTTACCAGCAACACCGCTGGCGCAAGTGTTAAGCCGGAGGCGTCACTTGTGACTAAATAACACTTTGGAAGTCTCCAGACTTCCGTGAATTCCAGCAATATTTTTTTTTCAGGATGGGAAACACGAAAGTCTGAAGACTTTCTGATGTAAAAAGTCACAAGTGACGCTAAACACTTAACACTTGCGCCAGAAAACAGAAAAGCCAGAAAACGATGAAATGATGTAACCAAAAAAGCCTCTGAAATAAATCAGAGGCTTTTTTGTTTGGCAGATAACTTCTATCACCAAATTTTCAAATTTTCAAATCTTCAAATTTCCAGATTGAAAATTCTTAGTTCATAGAATGCATCGCCAGTTTATTGCCTTCGCTATCCATGAAAATGGCCATATAACCATTCTCCGGAGAGATCTGGAACTTAGGCGCTACCACGCTGCCGCCGGCGGCTTCCACTTTGGCTAATGCGCCGGAAAGATCTTCGCCACCGCTTAAGTAAAGTAACGGGCCTTTGTCAGAAGGAGAATAGCCTTCGCCTTCAACTAATGCACCTGCCACGCCGGAGCCTTGGCTGTGTTTAAAAATACCCATTTTGGTATCGCCATAAGGCATTTGTTCTATCTCGAATCCGAAAACAGCATTGTAAAACTTAGACGACCGCTCCAGGTTGGTTACCGGAATTTCAAACCAGTTAATGTAATTGCCTTGCATAATGAATTAATAATTTTTAAAATTTTACGATTCTGAAATTTAACATTTAAATCTTCAGGTTCAATTACACTCAAGCTAAAAAGGCCGGATTTTTTAGTAAAACTTCGATCTTACCCGGGCAAAAATAACTTTGTTTAATGTTGAAAATTAAGCCTGAAACAGGGAAAAACCAACCTCCCGGTTTCATTTCTTCCCGGATTTTTATACCTTAAAACCGAAAACCGGAATTTAAATAAAGCGCGAAACCGGAATTTACGTTATACCACCTATTTCCTCCTATTTTCAGACCTAAACCATGACAGCCGATATCACTTCCTTCGACGAATACGAAAAACAGTACCAGTTGAGCCTCGAAAACCCGGAAGCCTTCTGGGCCGAAAAAGCCGAAAAATTTACCTGGCGCAAGCCCTGGAACCAGGTACTGAACTGGAATTTTAAAGACCCGAAAATTGAATGGTTTAAAGGCGGCGAACTCAACATTACCGAAAATGCGCTGGACCGGCATCTGGAAGAACGCGGCGACCAGCCCGCCATTATCTGGGAACCGAACGATCCGGACGAACGGAACATAGTGCTTTCTTATATTGAACTTTATCTGAAGGTTTGCCAGCTGGCCAACGTGCTTATCCGCAACGGCATTTCCAAAGGCGACCGGGTTTGCATTTACCTGCCCATGGTACCGGAACTGGCAATCGCAACGCTGGCCTGTGCGCGGATCGGCGCCATTCATTCGGTAGTGTTTGGCGGTTTCTCGGCCCAGGCCCTGGCCGACCGGATAAATGATTCCGGCTGTAAAATGCTGCTTACCGCCGATGCTGCATTCCGCGGGGCCAAAACCTCTCCCATTAAGGAAATTGCCGATGAAGCCCTGGAACAAACCCCCACTATTGAAAAAGTGCTGGTGTTGCGCCGGACCGGAGCTGAAATTTCCATGAAAGAAGGCCGCGACCTGTGGTGGCACGATGAGGTAAATGAAGTTTCCACCGAAAACGAAGCGGTACAAGTTGAAGCCGAAGATCCGCTTTTCATTCTGTATACTTCGGGCTCTACCGGCAAACCAAAGGGAGTGGTTCACACCACCGCCGGCTATATGGTTTACACAGATTACACCTTCCGCAACGTGTTCCAGTACCAGGAAGGCGAAATTTACTGGTGCACCGCCGACATTGGCTGGATAACCGGCCATTCGTATATTATTTATGGTCCTTTATTGGCGGGTGCCACTACGCTCATGTTCGAAGGCGTTCCTACTTATCCAGATGCCGGGCGTTTCTGGGAGATCATCGATAAATACCGGGTAAATATTTTCTACACGTCGCCTACGGCCATCCGGGCGCTGGAAGCTTTTGGGCCGGCCATTCCGGAAGGCTTCGATCTGAGCTCCCTCCGGGTTTTAGGTTCCGTGGGCGAACCAATAAACGAAGAAGCCTGGCATTGGTACGACGAACAGGTAGGCCGCAAACGCTGCCCCATTGTAGATACCTGGTGGCAAACCGAAAATGGCGGCATTATGATCTCCCCACTGGCTGGTATTACCCAGACCAAACCAGGTTATGCCATGCTGCCGTTGCCCGGGGTGCAGCCGGTGCTGGTAGACAACGAAGGAAATGTACTTGATGGGAACAATGTGGAAGGCAATTTATGCATGAAGTTTCCGTGGCCGGGCATGCTCCGCACCACCTGGGGCGACCACGAACGGTGCCGCCAGAACTACTTTGCCACTTACCCCAACCTTTACTTTACCGGCGACGGCTGCAAACGCGACCAGGACGGCCATTACCGTATTCTGGGCCGCGTAGACGATGTCATAAATGTTTCCGGCCATAGGTTTGGTACTGCCGAAATTGAAAATGCCATAGACGAACACCCGAACGTAATTGAAAGCGCCGTTGTAGGTTTCCCGCACGATATTAAAGGCCAGGCTATTTACGCTTTTGTGATCTGCGAACACGCTCCGGAAAACGAAGCCGGCATGGTAGCAGAGATTAACGACACGGTGGTAAAAATGATAGGAGCTATTGCCCGGCCGGAAAAGATCCAGATCGTAAGTGGTTTGCCAAAAACCCGCTCCGGAAAGATCATGCGCCGCCTGCTCCGCAAAATTGCCCAGGGCGATATAGAGAACCTGGGCGATACTTCTACCCTGCTGGATCCGGAAGTGGTGGAGGAAATAAAGGCAGGGGCTTTGAAGCTGGCGGGCAGAAATAAAGTTTAAAAACAATCCTCAAAGTATAACCAATTTTATCTTTCAGGAAGCTTTATTTAATTAATTAACCCCTCAACTTGTATGGAAGAGAATTTACCAGATAAATCGGAGAAGTTAAACCATATTGGCATTAGCTTATTTTTTGCCGTATCGCTTTCAGCAATTTTTACGGTTTTAAGTATTTACCTTTCCACGGGTAAGTTTGGGGGTTACGGTGCTTCCTTATTCGTATTAACGCCTGCTCTCAGTGGCTTTATTTCCAGCCTTACCCTAACGCTCCAGAAAGAGTACAAATATAAATTTGTGCTATGGGTTGGCTTAATTCCATTATTGCTGGCCTTTATTTTAATTTTCATTTTTGCCATGGAAGGGGTTATCTGTCTCCTTATGGCTTCGCCTATTTTTATAATTGCCAACTTGTTTGGTTCGGTCATTGGCCATACCGTGGGCAGGAATATTAATAAAAAACAAAAGCTTCCGGTTTTATTTGCCATTATCATCCTTAACCCGACAGCTATTGCGCTGGAAAACAACTCAGAAATTAAGGCAACGAAAATGACTACCCTTACCACTTTGGTCGTAAATGCACCAGCCGAAGTGGTATGGGAAAGCCTGGTAAAGAAAAATTCATTCTCCGGGTTCGACAATTTCTTTTTCCGGTCAGGTGTTGCCTATCCTAAAAGCACCGAATTAATAAGCAGTAACAGTAAAAACTATTTTGTCTGCGATTATTCTCAGGGTAAAATTGCCATACCGGTCCAAAGCCTGACAAAAAACAAAGTGCTGCAATTTGCATTTACCGAAACCCCGGCTCCCATGAAAGAGCTTTCGTTTTACCCGGATCTGGAATTGCCGCATTTACACGGGTATTTTAACGTAATATCGGGTCAGATCAAATTAACGGCACTTCCCGGAAACCAAACCAAACTCACGGCCACTACCATTTATTCATATAAAATAAAGCCCATTATTTACTGGAAAAACTGGACGAATTACCTTTTAAATGAAGTACACTATCAGGTCTTATCAACCATTAAAGAAAATTCTGAAAGCCGAAATATCCTTAAAGTTGCAACCCGCTAAGTTGGCCCAAAAAGGAGTTTCTGATTTTTACAGTCCTACTTATGTAAAAGCGCTGTTCAATAAAATGGCAGCTTCTTATGAGCGGGTAAATTATTTAACTTCATTCGGCTTTTCGTTGCGTTGGCGGAAACAGTTTATCCGGGCCATGCCTTCGGCAAAAAATAAAATAATGGCAGCCGACCTCATGACGGGCTTAGGCGAAAACTGGCAATTCATTAAAAAACACAACCAACAAGCCGAAATTACTGCTATCGATTTTTCGGAAGGCATGCTGAAAATTGCAGCCAAAAGAAATAAAAAGAACTATAATCAGGAGATCAGAATTGTAAATGCCGATGTTTTGGAAAGCCCTTTTCCGGACGAAACATTTGACCTCATTGTTTGTGCATTCGGCCTGAAAACCCTGAACCAGCAGCAGGTTAAAAAACTGGCGGAAGAAACCTTTCGGTTATTAAAACCGGGCGGCAGGTATTCTTTCATAGAAGTTTCGGTGCCTACAAATATTTTTCTGAAGAAGCTCTATCTCTTTTACCTGGAACATATAATTCCCCTGATTGGCCGGTTATTTTTAGGCAACCCGGCGCAATACAAAATGCTGAGTTTTTATACCAGGGAATTCAATAATGCCGAAAAAGCTTTTGGTTTGTTTAAAGCGGCCGGGCTGGCCCCATACTATAAAAAATATTTTAAGGGTTGCGCTACCGGCTTTTCGGGGCAGAAACTTTAAATGAGGCCTTACGAATACTGCTCCAAAACTTGCCTTTCCCAAACCCCCGGCGTAGCTTTGTACCGAAATTTTCCGGGCTGCGTACAAGCATTTCGTGCCTTTAAATTTCTAAATCTAATTTTCAATTTCTAATTAAATAAAAACATGGCTGTATTAGTAGGAAAAAGAGCTCCTCATTTCAAAGCAACTGCCGTAGTAGATGGCGAATTTGTAGAGAACTTCTCTTTAGACCAGTACCTGGGCAAGAAACACGTAATTTTCTATTTCTACCCAATGGATTTCACCTTCGTTTGTCCTACCGAAATTATCGCTTTTCAGGACCGCATGAAGGAGTTCGAAGATAAAAATGTAGCGATCGTTGGTTGCTCCACCGATACGCACTTTTCGCATTTTGCCTGGTTAAATACCCCGCGCGATAATGGCGGAATTTCAGGTGTAAATTACCCGCTGGTAGCCGATGCTTCTAAAACCATTGCCACCAACTACGACGTTTTAGCCGGCGAATATCACTACAACGACGAAGGCGAAATGGAATTCAAAGGTGAGCCGGTAGCGTACCGCGGCCTTTTTCTGATAGACAAAGAAGGCCTTGTGCGCCACCAGGTAGTAAACGATCTGCCGCTGGGCCGTTCTATCGACGAAGCCCTGCGCATGGTAACGGCCCTGCAGTACTTCGAAGAAAAAGGTGAAGTGTGCCCGGCCAACTGGGAAGAAGGCAAAGAAGCCATGAGCGCAACCCGCGAAGGCGTAGCCAGTTACCTGAGCCGTCACTAATTTTTAGATTATTCGAATTTTCGATATTCGATTGTTCGACTTTTTTACCGGAAAACGGTACCGTTTTTAATAGAAAAACCGCTGCAGAATCTGTAGCGGTTTTTTTTATTTTTTAGGTTTATTGGTCAGGAATTTAGGACCTCCCCCTACCCCCTCCAAAGGGGGACTTTACCGGATAACGTATATTGCAATGGTCCCCCTTTGGAGGGCAGGGTTGATTCATTCTAAAAAAAAATGCTTTTTCGGATATTTTTATCCGAAAACCACCTGTTGGGGATTTATTAATCCCCGTGTTTAGGCTTTAAAACGACACACTGGGGTCAATAGACCCCAGTCAGGTCGCTTCCGGATTAAAAAATCCGGAAGAGCATCCAGGGATTTCCCAAAATGAATCAACCCTGCTTTGGAGGGGCTGGGGGAGGATTCTTACGTTTGAGAATAATTTACTAAACTCCAAACAATCAAAGGCACCAAGCTTTTAAATCAAAAAAACCGCTACGAACCTGCAGCGGTTTTTCCTTCTAAAACGGTAGCGCTTTCCAACCAAAAAGTCGAACAATCGAACAATCGAAAATTCGAACAATCGAATCAAACGTGGGTTACGTTACTTGGGAAGTATTCTTCCATGATATCTTTTACATCTATTTCGGTTAAAGATTTGGAGTAGTGCCTTTTAACTTCGGGGTATTGTTTAAGCTTTTCCAGGTCGTAGAAACTGGCCGAAGATGTGAGCATCATGATGATAATTTCCTGCGGCAGGTGGAGGTTAGCTTCCCGGAAAGCATCCAGGTATTCAAACCCATCCATAACCGGCATTTTTATATCCAGAAACATCAGGTCCGGGCAGGAATATTCCTGGGAGCCGGGTTGTTGCGCAGCTTTGGTTAAATAATCCAGCGCCTCTTCGCCGTTCTTCATGATCAGGATCTTTTCAGCTGCCTGTAATCCCTGCAGCAGGCGCTGGTTCAGGTAATTTGTAGTATCGTCGTCGTCTACCAACATAATGGTTTTCAGCGGGATAAGCTTTCTCATGCTACTGTTGTTTTTCTTTATGTGGTAAAAATATCCGGAAGGTAGAGCCTTTATCTACTTCGCTTTCCAGTTCAATGGAGCCGCCCTGGTTTTTTACCAGGCGGTTCACAATGTAAAGCCCAATGCCGGAGCCGGAAACGTGGCTGTGGAAACGCTTGAACATCTGGAATAATTTATCTTTGTGGCGGGCTAAATTAATTCCTAATCCGTTATCCTGCACCGTAATTATTACGCAGTTTTCTACAATGGCGGAGCTTAACGTAACTTCCGGTTTCCGTTCAGGGCTCCGGTATTTTATGGCATTGCTAAGCAAGTTATAAATTACGCTTTTCAGGTTAACGTGCGAAAAATATACTTCCGGCGCGTGGCTGAAATCCGTAGAAATGTTAACTCCGGATTCTTTGATCATATCCTGAATGCTGAGCTTTACTTCTTCGGTCACTTCTTCCAGACTTATGAACTCCAGATTTTCTTCCGCATTCTTCTGCACTTTTACAATATCGGCCAGGTCCTGAATGGTAGCGTTTATCTGGTTCAAAGATTTATGGAACATTTCGATCAGCTTTTCCGCATCCGGATCGGCAAAGGAAGCCGATTTGGTGAGCTCCGTAAAAATGCGCGACATGCTGATAATGGGCAATTTCAGATCGTGCGAAGCGGTGTACACAAAACTATCCAGGTCGGCATTGGCTTTCACCAGTTCTTCGTTGGCTTTTATCATTTCTTCCTGCCAGCGTTTCTGTTCTTCAATATCGGTGCAGGTGCCAAACCATTTATAGATCTCCCCTTCGGCATTCCGCATAGGCGCCGCCTGGCCCAAAAACCAGCGGTAACTGCCATCTTTGCTTTTAAACCGGTATTCAATTTCGTAAAATTTTCCCGTATCTAAAGAATGCTGCCAGCGTTTGCGCGACCTTTCCTGGTCGTCGGGGTGCAGCAGGTTGTTCCACATTTCGGTGCCCTGACTGCTTTCTACGTCGTAGCCGGTGTAATCTATCCAGCGCTGGTTAAAATAGTTGTGATAGCCCTGCGGATCGGTGGTCCAGACCAGCTGCGGTATGGTATCGGCCAGGAACTGGAAGCGCTCTTTTTCTTCCAGCAATTGTTCCGAAAGTTTGGAGGCTTCGTGCTTAGCCTGTACCTGTACGGTTACCTCAATGGCCAGCACCAATACCCCTTCAATGGTACCGTTGTAATCCCGGAATGGCTGGTAGGTGAAATCGTAAAAACCTTCGGAAAGCTGCCCGTTATTTTCGCGGTCTACCATTACCGGTGTTTCCCAGAAAAACTTCGGAATGCCGGTATTAAAAACTTCCGTCATGAAATTGGTAAGGCCTTGTTCCTTAATTTCGGGCCAGGCCTCCGCAATGGGTTTACCCAGACATTCGCGGTTACCAAATAGTTGTTGAATGCCCGGTGTAGCAAAATCGATTACCAGATCCGGGCCCTTCAGTAAACAGAAGTGCGCCGGCGCCTGGCTTAAAATCCGGGTGATCTTTTCTTCCTGTTCCTGCAGTTGCTGGGTTAGGCGTTTCTGGTCGTCTATGTTTGTGGAAGTTCCTATCCAGAGGGCAATTTCGCCTTCCGAATTCCGGATGGGCACGCCCCGGGTTAGAAACCAATGGTATTTATTTTCGGACTGTTTCAAAAACCGGTGTTCAATTTCAACCTCCCGGCCGGTTTTTACGCAGGCTTCCCAGTTTTTAAGGGTCTTTTCAGCATCGTTGGGGTGAATGAAATGCGCCCAGCCCTTTTCAAAAATCTGATCCGTAGGAACGCCCAGGAATTTTGGCCATTGCTGGTTATAGTAATTTACTTCGCCGGTTGGTAAAGCCGACCACGCCATTTGCGGCATACTTTCCATAATGCTCCGCTGGCGGGCTTCGCTGTCCCGGGCTTCCCGTTCAGCCTTTTTATTGGCCGAAATATCCACCATTGCCCCTACCATCCGGTAGCCTTTGCCGTTTTCATCGCGCAGAATTGCGCCCCGGTCCAGAATATCGGTGTAACTTCCATCTTTAAGCTTAAACCGGTACACATCGCTCCAAACATTTTCTTTGGAATCTATAACGTGGTGAATGCTATCGGAAATCCGGGAGAGGTCTTCGGGATGAATGCGGCTGGTCCAGGATTCAGAATTTTTTTCGGTTTCCGCCCGGGTATAGCCAAATTTAGTATAAAAACCATCGCTCCACCTAACTTCATTTGTAACCAGGTTCCAGTCCCAGATCACGTCGTTAATGGTTTGGGTCATGGCCCGGATCAGTTCTTCGTTCCGGCTGGCTTCCTGGCGCTCCCGGGCCAGTTCCGACACATCGGTGGTATGGTGAATGAGGCCTACTACTTCGTTATCGTTATTAATAATGGGAGTATCCACAATGTCCCAGAAGCGCTGATCGAAGGTGCCATCCGGTTTTGGAATGTCATACCGGAGGCCGAAAATGCGGTTGGCCTTCCGGCTTTTCAATACCTCCTGCATAGAGGCTTTTAAATTTTCAGCCTGTTTTACGCCTGGTAGCTGGGGATTATCCGGAAAGATATCGAATACAAAGTTGCCCACAATTTCTTCGCGCCGCGTACCGGTAACCGCCAGGTAATCGTCGGAAGCTGTTTGAATGACCAGGTCTTTGTCGAGAATTAAATATTCGCCGGGAATGGCATGCAAAATAAATTGCAAATCGAAAGGTTTGGATAGGGTTTGTTCCACTAAATATTACTCTAAAAACAGGCAGCCCGCCTGCAACCTCAGTATAAACCTCAATTTTTGAAAAAGGTTTTTGAAAAATGAAGATCAATGCCTTTTAGTAAAAGACTTTTTATTCCAAAAACGGTAGCATTTCCGGGAGAGAAACTGCAGTTTCCTTTTAGTAATAATTCGGAAAGTAGAAATCCTCCCCTAACCTCCTCCAAAGGGGGACTTTATCAGAAATCACCATTCAGGTTAAAGCCATCGGGTTTTTACTTTCTAATTTTCTCTTTTATAAACCTTACCTTTGCTCCTTAAAACGGTATCATTTCGGGCTAAAAAACCCGGATACCTTAAAACCAAACCACGAATTCCCGAACAATCGAACCAACGAACAATGGGCCAGTTGCTTTATAAAATTTCCATTTGGTTCTACTGGCTCTTTATCTGGCTGGCAGCGCCTTTTCATTCCAAAGCCCGCAAAATGCTGGCCGGCCGGAAAAACCTGTGGGCAGAAATGGAGGCGAAACTTAAAGGAAATACCGACCCGGTAGCCTGGTTCCATTGTGCCTCTTTAGGCGAATTTGAACAGGGCCGGCCGGTAATTGAAGCCTTTTCGGGCCAATACCCGGCGTATAAAATTGTCCTCACTTTTTTCTCACCATCGGGTTATGAGATCCGGAAAAATTATGCCGGGGCCCATTACGTTTTTTACCTGCCCAAAGACTCTGGAAAGAATGCGCGCCGGTTTATGGAACTGGTGCAGCCCAGGCTGGCGGTTTTTGTGAAATACGAATTCTGGCACTACTTTTTAAAGGAACTCAGAAACCGGCAAATTCCGGCTATTTCTATAGCAGCAATTTTCCGGCCCGACCAGTTATTTTTTAAATCTTATGGCGGCTTTTACCGCAATATCCTGCAAAATTTCACCCATATCTTTACCCAGAACCAGGAATCAAAAAACCTGCTGGAACAGATCAGGATTAGCCAGGTTACAATTGCCGGGGATACCCGTTTCGATAGGGTGCTGCAAACCGCCCAAAGCATAAAATCTATTCCGGTGGTGGAAGAATTCCGGGAAGATAAACCCGTTTTCGTGATCGGCAGCAGCTGGCCCGAAGATATGCAGGTACTCTTTCCGTTCATAAAAAAACACCGCCGCGATATAAAATTCATTATTGCGCCGCACGAAATTCATGAAACCGAAGTAAATAACCTGTGTACCGATTTTGAAGGCGATGCGGTCCGCTTTTCGGAAACCGGCAGCCGCGAAGTGCAGGCTTATTCGGTGCTCATTATCGATAATATTGGCATGCTTTCGTCGCTTTACGGGTATGGTTCGTATGCATTTGTTGGCGGTGCTTTTGGCAAAGGCCTCCATAATACCTTAGAAGCCGCCGTGTTTGGTTTGCCGCTTTTCTTCGGCCCGAAATACGAAAAATTCCAGGAAGCCAAAGATCTGGTTAAGCTGGAAACGGCCTTTCCGGTAACTTCAATTACAGAACTGGAAACGGCTTTTGCCCGGATAAATACGCCGGAAAATTTAACCCAAATAGCAGCGCGCCAAAGATCCTATATCCGGGAACAGGCCGGCGCTACAGAAAAAATTATGACTTGGATCGCAGCAACTATATGAAAGGATTGGTTTTAAAATCTACGGGTTCGTGGTACGTGGTGCGCAAAGAAAACGGCCAGCTCCTACGGGCCCGCCTGCGCGGGAAATTTAAAAACAAGGGCCTGAAACTTAGTAATCCGGTGGCGGTTGGCGATCATGTAACGCTGGAACTGGAAGGCGAAGAAGGCTCCGCCGTAATAACCGAAATTGAAAAACGCACGAACCACATCATCCGGAAGTCGATCCACAAAACGGCCCACGCCCACATCATTGCTTCTAACATCGACCTGGCTTTTCTGGTCGTTACACTGGTTTCGCCGCGCACTTCTTTCGGCTTTATCGATCGCTTTTTAATTACTGCCGAAGCCTATCATATTCCCGTTACCCTGCTTTTCAACAAAATAGACCTTTACGACGAAGACACCTTAAAATACCAGGACCGGGTGCGCAACATGTACCGCCAGATCGGGTACGACAGCGTAGCCTGCTCCGCTGCCGAAGGAACCGGTATTGCTGAAATTCAGGAGTTATTGGATAAGAAAGTAACATTGTTCTCCGGGCATTCCGGCGTGGGCAAATCTACCTTAGTAAATGCGCTGGTACCCGATCTGGATCTGAAAACCACCGAAATTTCGGCCTTTTCTGACAAAGGGGTGCATACCACAACTTTCGCGGAAATGTTTGAGATCGGTCCGGAAACCTACCTCATCGATACGCCCGGCATTAAAGAACTGGGCATTGTAGATATTCCGAAAGAAGAACTGGGCGGCCTTTTTCCCGAATTCCGGAAATTTATGGCAGAATGTCGCTTTAACAACTGCCTGCACATTAAGGAACCAGGTTGTAAAGTCCTGGAAGCCCTGCAGGCCGGAAAAATTTCCCTTACCCGTTATGATAGCTACCGCAGCATTCTGGAAGGCGATGATAACCGGAGGTAAGGGAGGATTCAGGAGTCAGGATACAGGAGTTTTTCAGGCAAAAACTATAGCATTTCAACAGCAAACTCCAATCATACCGTCAATTAAACCGCAGGAAAAAATCGCCGGAGGAAGGCAGGTCAGCCAGATTAAAAGGTAATACCAATCCGTAGAGATTCCGCCTGCCGTTTATAGACCCAGGAATGTATTATATTCCGAAATAACTAAAAGCGCACGCAACCCCATTACCCTTACTCCTGTATCCTAACTCCTAACTCCTAACTCCTGACTCCTAACTCCTATACAACATGAACATCGAAAATTCAACTTTTTTAATAACCGGCGGCACCATGGGTATTGGTTATGCCACCGCAAAATTGCTGATCGAAAACGGCGGTAAAGTGGCTATTACCGGCCGCGACAAAACCCGCACCGAACAAGCCGCTACCGAACTGGGCGCTTTTGCCATAACCGCCAATGTTGCCAACCCGGAAGATATTCAACGCACGTATCAGGAATTTATTCAGGAATTCGGGAAGCTGGATTGCCTCATCAATAATGCCGGAATTGGCCTTTTCAAGAAAATAGAAGATTGCCGGTTCGAAGACTTTGAGACCGTTTACCGCACCAACGTTTATGGCGCCGCCTTAATGGCCGGAGAAGCCGCCAAATTATTCAAACAGCAGAATTCCGGAAACATTGTAAACATTGCATCTACAGCCGGAACCAAAGGGTTTGAAAGCGGCAGCATTTATGCTTCTTCGAAATTTGCCCTGCGCGGCATGACCCAATGCTGGCAGGCCGAATTGCGTAAACATAACGTTCGGGTTTTCCTGATCAACCCCAGCGAAGTAACCACTGCCTTTAACGTTGTAACCCGCGAAGAGCGGCCGGACGTACCCAATAAACTCCGCGGCGAAGAAATTGCGCACGCCATAAAAACCGCCCTGGAAATGGATGACCGCGGATTTATTCCGGAACTTACCGTGTGGGCTACGAATCCGTTTTAACCGTGGCAAAAAACGGTAGGTTTTAACCCCAGAAAAGTGCCTGAGTTTTCAATCAGACGCTTCCGAAGGTAGCAGGAATTTTATTTGATTTTTTCTTCGATCAAAGCCAGGTTAGCTAAATAATGCTTCTGCAACGGAATGAATTTGATAGCCGGTTTGGCGGCACGCAGATTGGCTTTTACTACTTCCAGCGGGATATATTCCAGCGCTTCAATTTCGGTTTTCTGAAAATTGAACGCCGGCAATTGTAAAGAAGTCTGGTAAACGAAAATGCCCGCGTGTTCCCGGTCCAGGAGGCCGGCATTTATATCCTGCCCGTCTATTTTGGTAGTGGTAATGAATTGCAGGTTTTCCGGCTGCACCGGGATTCCCAGTTCTTCGGCTAATTCGCGCAGGGCGCAGGCTTCGTAAGATTCGCCGGGTTCCAGGTGGCCGCCAATGCTTACATCCCAGAGCGACGGAAAAAGGTCTTTGGCTTTATGGCGCAAATTACAAAGCAGTTCTGCCTGGTTATTCAACACATAGATCTGAGCCGTACGGTGCCAGTAGCCTACCTCATGCACGGTGCGGCGCAAATGCTTTTGGTTAAGCGATTCATTAAATGCATCAAATATCTCAAGGTATTCCTTCATGTCAGGCTGGCAAAACGTTTAATTAGGAACCGTGGCTTACTCTAGGGAAGCGTTTTGGTGGGAAATCCTTATCTTTGTTACGCTAAATAGCATATTTCCCAAATTCATGGCCCAACATACATATTTCCTGGCAGAAAATGCTACCGATCCTTTAACGCTCAGCTGGGGCTTTAACTGGAAAAACCTGAAAGTTATCTACCAGGACGAATTAGTTGGTGAGATCGGGACCAAAAAAGCGCTTATTGAGGGCCAGGAGTTTCAATTGCCCGATAACCGGAAAATAAACGTTAAACTGAAAGGCAGCTTTATGCCGCAACTGGAAGTGCTTGCGGATGGTGCTCCGGTTAACGGCAGCGCCACCGATCCGGAAGCAATCATCAGTCAGATCTACAAACTTTCTTTGGTGCTGGGTGTTTTAAACTTCGGGTTAGGATTGATCGCCGTATTCTGGCCTGCCGACTTTTTGCTCCGGCTTGGGATGGGGGTTGAATCTATGATCTCCGGGGTAATAATTACCGGTCTGGCCTACGGCATAAAAAAACGATCGATGGCCGCCCTGATCGGTTCCATTGCCTTCTGGGTGCTGGATTACGGCCTTAGCATTTATTTTGCGGCTCAGGAAACGGGCAGTGCTAATCCCAGTTCCGGCCTGATTATGCGCCTGGTGATCGTGTATTCGCTTTACCGCGGCATTGGAGCGCTGAAACAACTTAAAAGATCGCAGCAGCCCGCATTGGAGGTTGCTTAACTAATTTTTTACCTAATTAAATTTTATGAAAACAGCCGAAATAGTTACCGACAAAGGCACCATGAAAGTAGAATTCTACGAAAAAGATGCTCCAAAAACGGTTAAAAACTTTGTTGAATTAGCCGAAAAAGGCTTTTACGATGGTCTTTCTTTTCACCGGGTAATTCCGGATTTCGTGATCCAGGGTGGTTGCCCGAACTCCCGCGAAGGCGCCAAAGGCACTCCCGGAACCGGCGGACCGGGTTATAAAATAGATTGCGAACTTTCCGGCGAAAATCAATACCACGACCGGGGCGTTTTGTCCATGGCGCATGCCGGCCGCAATACCGGAGGCTCCCAGTTCTTTGTTTGCCACAGCCGTAAAAATACCGCACACTTAGACCGTGTGCATACCTGCTTCGGGAAAGTGGTAGAAGGCCAGGATGTGATCGACCAGATAAAAGCCGGCGACCGTATTCAGAAGATCACCGTTACAAAAGTTGAAGAAGGCAATCCGTTGAAGTAATTTCTTCCAGATTTGGAAATTTGAAGATTTGGAGATTTGAAGATTTGGAGATGAATTTCCGGATTGGAGAATAAAATAAAAGTAAAGGCCGGAAAGATTTTCCGGCCTTTACTTTTTGAGGTGAATTCCATAGCGTTTTTAGCCAGATATTTCTGGTTATTACTGGCTGGTTATTGCTGGCGCAAGTGTTAAGCGAAAGCGTCACTTGTGACTATTCATTTCAGAAAGTCTTCAGACTTTCGTGGATCCTTTTTTGATAAAATGCTTTCCACAAAATAAAATTCCTTTGTAGCGCAGGGTTTAAAACCTGCGCTACAAAGGAATTAAAACGCTGATCGATATTTACGGAAGCCTGAAGACTTCCAACCATGATAAGGCACAAGTGACGCCTCCGGCTTACCAGTTGCGCCAGCTAATGCATTTAGCAAGCTTTATCAGGTAACCGGCCGGAAACTTCGAATTTCATATTATCTAATTAGAGCATTTTCAAATTTCCAAATTTTCAAATCTCCACATTTTCAAATCTTCAAATCCCCAAAACTTCCCGTCCCTGTTCGAAGGTAATGTCTACCGGTATGTTGGCTTTATTTAAACGGTCCAGGTCTTTTTGTAAGTCCGGCCCTACTTTACCCTGTTCGCTGAAAAGCTTTTTTACGCCTTCGTAATCGCCGTTGCCCTGTAAAGTTAAAAGCACTTCCGAAAGCTTGTTCATGGCCTGTTCCATTTTGGCGTAATCTACGCGGTACGTACCGGTTTTGGCATCGCGCTGAAAAGCCCCCTGTTCGGCAAAGTAATTGAATCTTACCATGTTGGCAGCTCCGTGCGCTTCGCCGGCCCCAAACCGCACCGACCGGATAACGCTGGTCAAGAAAGTGGTGTAGTAATCTTTCAGATCGCCTTCCAGCTGGCCTTTTTTATGCAGCTGCGTGATCATGTATAAACCTAAGATATCGGCTTTTCCTTCCTCAATGCCGGAGCCCTGTTCCTTTAAAGCTTCCCGCACCATGCCTTTGCCGTTAACCGTTTTCTTTATGCCCAGGCCGTGGGCAACTTCATGGAACATGGTGGTGGCAAAAAAGGCATCAAAAGTCAGGTGTTTCCGCTGGTCTTTCGCAATAAGCATGTTCCCGATGGGCAACAGGATCTTATCGAATTTGGCCCGCATGGCATTTTTAAGCTGTAAGCGTCGCGCGCCCTTTTTGAGCTGTACTTCTTCGTCGTTGGGCAGGTTTATGGCAATGGTTTTTCCGCCGGTATTGGCGTGGCCGGCATAATAAAGCACATCGTAAGCATTCAGGTCGGCATCGGTTCCCGGCTTTTCGGCTTTGTATTTATCAGGCACGGGTAAACCGCGCTGCAGCTCCGGTAAAAAAGATGCATATTTTTCCAGGCGTTTGCTCCAGGTTTTATCTTTTAACAGCACATAAGCTTCGTGGGCAGCTTTGTAGTTAAAAAGCTTGTCTTCGTATACTTCTATCGGCCCGACTACAAAATCGATGGTATTGTTCTTCATGTCCATCCAGGCAAAATCGCTGGGCTGGTAGTTATCGGTCAGTAAAGCTTCGGCCCTTAAATTCAGGTATTTTTTCAATCCGGCATCTTCGGCCAGGGTAGCGGCCTGTTTTAAAAGCTTAGAGGCTTCTTTAACCTGCCGGTCGTAAGCTACCCGGTACGGAATGGTAATTAATTTCCCCTGAGAATTGCGGCGCAATAATGTGTATTGGCTGGTTTTGTCTGGTAGGTTCGCACTTTCAAATTCAGAACGGGTCATGTCTTTCGGATAAAAATTGGCGCCATCCGGTTTAGGACCAATGCCTTCTACAAAAGGCCGGTCTTCGTTAAGGCGGTCCCAGGGGCCGTAATTCATGTGGATGTAGCGCTTAAGGTGCGCATCGGCAGTGGTGTTGACCAGCGAATCGAGGTTAGAATAGGTCTGCTGCTTAAAGATCTCATCCATTATTTTGGCACAATCCAGCAACAACGGGATCATTTGCTTTTCTTTGGCCGTAAGCTTGGTGAGGTCGGCAGTAAGCCGGAAAGGTGCATACTGATTTACCCGTTCCCCAATGGTAGCTGTAACGGTAGAATCCTGGGGAATAGCGGTGGTATCGGCGGGTAAATTGGCAGCCTGCGGGATTTTTTCGGTTTCCTGCACCGGCCGCTTATTTTCGCAGGCGGTTAGCGCCGCAAACAAAACCACCGGAAACACTATATTTTTATAATTCATAAGGCAACGGGCTGAATTAAAACGTAAAAAGGATGATGAATCGGAAATTTAGGATTTGTAATCGGAAAAAGAAACAAGTAAGCATAAATACCGATAAATATTGAAAAGCTCAGATTAAAGTTTAGCTTTAAGCTTCAAAATTCGGTTTTACCGGAACATGAACTGCCCTGACCATTCCTACTGCAAATCTTTATGAGTACCGCCCCTGACCTTGCGGCCAATCCGGCCGAGAAACAAAAAATTTACATGTTTAACAGCACCGTGCTGTACCTGCTGGCTTACCTAATTATGTACCTGGTTAACCAGGCGGTTACCATTTTTATGGCCCGCAGCAACCGTATACCCGCTGAGCTTTTCCCGGGCCACATAGATTTTAAAATTGCGGATAATGCCTGGCGGGCGGCAGAGGTAATTTCTACGTACGGTCCCGGCCCGGCAGTTTGCCTGGCTCTGGCTTTTTTAAGCGTGTTATTCTTTAACCGGGTAAAGAACCTGGGCGGGCTCCGCAAATTATTTTATTTATGGCTTACCCTGCATGGCTTTAACTTTTTCTTTGGCGGCCTGATTGCCGGCTCAGCCGTTCGCGGCGGGTTCTGGTACGCCTTCCGGTGGAGTTTGCCATCGGATGCGGTGGTTTATGGAATCGCTTTCTTTTTTGGTCTGGTTTTGCTTTTTATTGGCTTTTTGATGGCGCCCGGATTTTTAATTTCCTGCGATTCCATTACCCTGGTGCAATATGAAAACCGCCGCAAGCTTTTAATGGCCATGGTAGTATGGCCCTGGCTATTAGGTAGTTTTTTACTATTCCTGCTGAAGTTCCCGGATTTTATTTTCTACGATGCCTTCCAATACCTTACGATGCTGTTAATGCTGCTGCCGGTTTACTTTTTTAATATGGGCAATCCGTTCAGCGAAACAGTAGAAGAGCCCTTTCGGACCCATTTTGCGGCAGGGCTGGGCATTGGTCTGGCAATTCTACTGTTGGTTTACCGGGTAAGCCTGCAAAACGGTATCAGTTTCGGTTAAAAAACCCCTTGTAACTTTTCTTTTTTTATAGAGTTTGTAGAGAATATTACCGCGTATAAACCAATTCCCTCCGCAATGAAATTAAATTTCTCTATCAAGCCAATCCTTATTTCAATTGTTATGGCCGCAGGTTTTACCGGCTGCGAACAAACCCGCCGCACGGAAACCAATACCTCCGCAACCGAAAACGACACCATATCCGTTAGCCGCACCCAAACCCGCACCCGGCCCAACGATGAATTGCGCGAATTCCGGGATTGGGTAAACCAAAAAACCGCCCAGGCCGATACCAATGCCAGCCGTAGGTGGCCAAAGGTTAAGGATGAATTCAATACCCGCTCGGCCAAATTTGAAAAGAATTTAGATAGTCTTTCCGAAGATTCGAAAAGAGAATACGCTGAGTTGAAAAACCGCTTTAAATCCTGGGAACAAAAACAGGAAGCCCGTACGGCGCAACCTTTAAATGAAACCACTTTAAATAACTGGCGAAAAGAATTGCTGGGCGAACGCCGGGCCTACTCTACCATAACCGGGGCCAATGCCAAAGAAACGTACCTATTATTTATGGGCATTGTGCGCGCTAAAAACGACAAATGGACCCTAACTGACTGGGATTATGTAGACCACGTTTACAGCGAATTGAACAATCGGTATAGCCAGATCCAAAGCAATATATCCGCTGCCGACCGGTTAAAAATAAAAGTCCTGCAAGCCGAATATTTAGCCCTGGAAGGCGCCGCCGATGCCAAAGATGCCTATCATAATGTTAAAAAATAGAAATGCAGTTCCCGGGTCGGTAAACGTAAACCAAATCGAATTACTTTTGGCTCAACCTTAAGGTTAAGGGTTTATAAAAATCATAAGGTACTTAACTAGAGAATTCAAAGCTAACGCCCTGAAAACGAAAACCAGTAACTGGAAAATTGTTATTCACCAACCCGAACCTTTACACCATAAAAAAAGCCTGTCATCTTACGATGCAGGCTTTTTTTATGTAAGAATAATCTTACATAGCTTTCTGGTTGATATACGTTTTAGCCAGTTTGTTTAATTTGGTATCGGTAGCTTGTTCTTCTTCTAAGGTTGCGTTCAGAATGCGGGCTACGTCTTTTAAACCCAGGCGCTCAGCGTAGTGGGCGGCAGTTCCGTAACCGGATATTTCATAATGCTCAATACGTTGGGCTTCCGCAATAAGGCCGGCATCTTTTACATCCGCATCGGCATCTTCGTGGATCATGTCTTCGCCTTCTTCAATCAGGCCTTCCATGGCTTTGCATTTCATGCGGCCCGGGCTGATGCCCAGAATTTCGCAAACCTGCTCCAGGCGGGCTTTTTGCTCTTCGGTTTCCTGCAGGTGTAATTCAAATGCCTGCTTCAATTTCGGGTCTTTGGCTTTTTTAGCCATTTTAGGCAGCGCTTCCAGCAATTGCTTTTCGGCGCTGTAAAGGTCTTTTAACTGATGGTGAAATAATTCTTCGAGGTTTTTCAGCTTTGGCATAATTATAAAAGTTTATTAGAAAGAATACTTGCAGGTTTTTTACCCGGCTTGCATATACGCGGCCTTTTTAAAAGCGTTTAAAAAACCAGTATTAACCGCTTCCGGTAAATTCCCGGTTTGGTCTTTTCTTTTACTTATAGTTAAAACCCAAAGCCAGCCCTTTCTATTTGCGCACAACCGCCAGAATACTGACTTTCACCTCTTTGCCGATGGGCGGAAAGGCACCTTTCCCCAGGTTATAATCGCGCCGGTCCAAAGTAAAATTGCCGGAAAAAATTTCTTCACCGCCTTTAACTTCCCGCTCAAACGGAATGGTAACCTGCCGGGTCCGGTCTTTTATGGTTAGGTCGCCGGTAACCTGAAACCCGGTTGCTGTTTTTGTTATTTCCTTTGAGCTGAATTTTACCTGCTGATATTGGTCTACGTCAAAAAATTTACCTTTGCGCAAATCAGAATCGCGGGCTTTATTGCCGGTATCTACCGTTTTTGCTTCCACGGTAGCTTCCATCCGGCTGCCGGGCAGGTTATTTTCGTCGAATATAACTGTTCCCTGCATGCCGGTTATGGTGCCTTCCACCATGCCGGTAACGTGGCTTACCCCAAAAGTAATTTTCGATCTGTCTGAATCGATCTGGCAGTAAACTTTTTGTAACAGCCCACTAATCAGAAGGCAAAATAACAGTAAAGCAATTCCTTTTTTATTCATGGAACGATAGGGTTAAGACCTGAAAAAGACATTCAGTATTTTTACGGAACAAATCATTTTGCAGGCAGAAATTCAAATAAAAATGCGAATAGCCAACCAGCCTTATCCGGAAAAGCTTAAACTGAAACCTACCCGCAAATAAATTATGCCCGAACCAAAACATTCAGGGCTGAAATTTATTTCTAATTAGTGCGTTTAAACGAAAAATCTATAGCTGTTTTAACCGGGACTGAAACCAAAACCCATTAAAAAACAATATCTTTCGGGCGCCAAAAGTCGTACGGGTGATTACTATTTTCTTTTACCGCTTCATGTATTCCCAGATTTTAAACCGGCGCTTTCCGGTACTGTTTTATTTCATTTTTTTGTTTGTTTCTGCCAGTTGCTTTTCTGGTTGCGAAGAGAAAAAACCGGTAGTTGTAAAACCTCCCAAAAAAGAGAAAGTTTACGCTAAAACGGCCATTCAGATCCAGCAGGGTTCTTTTCTGGAAGCATTGTCTACGGAATCGCGGTGGGTCGATTCGGTGTTCAACACGCTTACCCCCGACGAACGCATCACCCAGCTTATGATCGTGGAAGGCTATTCGAACCAGGGCCGGAAGTACGAAAAAGACCTGCTTATGCTGGTAAAACGCTACAAAGTTGGCGGCATTATTTTCTTCCAGGGCGGCCCCATAAGGCAGGCCCGCTTAACCAATAAATTACAGGCTGCCTCCAAAGTTCCCCTCATGCTTTCCATGGATGCCGAATCGGGGGTTGGCATGCGGCTGGATAGCTGCGTGCAATGGCCGTTGCCCATGCTTTTAGGTGCCGCCCGGGTAGATAGTTTTGCTTATAAAATGGGGGCGGAAATTGCTTTTGAATTTAAACGGATGGGCATGCACCTGAACTTTGCTCCCGTAGCCGATATTAATAACAATCCGGCCAACCCCGTTATCAGTTACCGGGCATTCGGCGAAAACAGAGAACTGGTTACCAATAAATCGGTAGCATTTATGCAGGGCATGCAGGACCATAACGTAATTGCAACGGCCAAACACTTCCCGGGCCACGGCGATACCGATGTCGATTCGCATTTCGATCTGCCGGTAGTGCCTTTTACCCGCGCCCGGCTCGATTCATTGGAGCTATTCCCATTCCGCGAACTGATAAAACAGGGCGTAGGCGGCATGATGGTGGCGCACATGAACATCCCGTTATTGGATGATGCTACCAATATTCCGGCTACGCTTTCTTACCCAATAACCACCAAATTATTGCAGCACGAACTGGGGTATAAAGGCCTGGTTATTACCGATGCCATGGTAATGAAAGGGGTTACCAAATATTTCCCGCCGGGCGTAGCCGAAGTAAAAGCGCTGCAGGCCGGCAACGATGTTATTGAGCGTCTGGTTAGCGTACCTATTGCCCTGAAACAAATTAAAGCTGCTATAAAGCGGGGCGATCTTTCGCAGGCGGAAATTGACCGGCGCTGCCGGAAAGTATTGGCGGCCAAGTTGTGGGTAGGCCTGAACAAACTGAAGCCCATAGAAACCGCCCATATCTACGGCGACCTGCATTCTCCCGAGTCCGATTTTCTAAACCGCGAATTTGCGGAGGCTTCGGTTACCCTGCTCCGGAACAAAAATAAAACCCTTCCGCTCAGCTGGTCGACCCTTAAAAAAAAGAAAACCAAGGTAGCCACCGTGAGTTTTGGCACCCAGAAACCTACCGTTTTCCAGAAGCTGGCCAAAGAGCAGATCCAGGCCGATATGTATACCCTTCAGAAAAACGGAAAGGCTGCCCCGCTTAAGAAACTTAAAAAGCAACTGAAGAAATACGACCTGATAATAGTTGGCATTTACGGACCCAGCTTGCGGCCCAGTAACAATTTAGGCTATGGAAAAGCCGAAACGGCGTATTTAAACGAACTGGCCCGGTCCGGAAAAGCCATTATTTGCTTTTTCGATAATGCCTATGCCCTGCGCCAGTTTGAAGGTTTTAAAGATGCCCGGGCCCTGGTGGTAGGTTACCAGCAAATAACCCCGGTTCAGGAAGCGGTGGCTAAAATTGTTTTCGGGCAGTTGAAACCCCGCGGAAGGTTACCGGTAACCGTAAATGAGCATTACAAATATTTTGCAGGTTTGCAATTATAAACCAACAGGTACAATGAGAATCCGGAAAAAAGTAAAAGCGCTGTTACCCCTGGAGGCCGGCAAGTTTGTAGCCCTGGGTGTATTTGTTAAAGCCGCCGAAGATGAAGACTGGTCAGAAGCTGAAATTCAGTTTGTGATAGATGAAGTTGTAGAAGCAGATGAGGCGGAAGGGCTAAAAACCCTGCTCCAATACGTGCAATAGCAGGAAACTGCCAAAAGAAAAATTACTATGGGTTGAAAAGAATTAACCGGACCGCAGATTTAATCGCGCTCCGCCCAGTTTTTGGCGGTATTCAGATCCTGAAAATATTCTACCGGGTGGGCAAGCTGCACCCGGATCTTTCCCATCATGCTGCTCATGGCCATCTGGTTGAACATGTCATCGGAGATAACAATGGCCCATTTTCTAATATTTAAAGGAAGGAATTGCGGCAGCCATTCGTTTACGCTCCAGTCCTGATCGGCCTGCCGGATGGCTTTCATATCCTTCATATTGGAAACCCATTTCCGGATACCGTATTGCCGCGAAATGGTAAGGGCTTCGTTCCGCGTTTTCCTGAATTCTTCGCTGTTGGCAAATCCGTGCCACGTTACAATGAGCAGGCTTTTGTCCTGTTCTATCTCAATGGTAGCGTACGGCTGCTGAAAAAGGATCATTCGGTTTTTTTATTCTGTACCGGCAACTTAACCAGAAACTGGCGCTAAACCTAATCCGGCGTTATTACTATTTCGGTGGTCAAATATATTTAAATTAGTTTTTGCCTGCAAATTGCTAATCGCCGGTCATGTAAAACGGTAGGTTTTTTTTAAAAAAAAATCTGCTGGGCTTTCCTATCCAATTATTTACTTTCATTTTTTTGTCGGCAATTATTACAACCCAACTTTGGGAAATTTGTTCAGGAAAAAATCAGAAAGGGGTCTGGGAAAGGCGGCCTGGCAGATTAAATCCTCCTTTTCCTTCAAAAAAAGCCCTGCCAAATTACTCCGGCTGCTACTCCAGGCTTTAACATTGGTAAAAATTTACCCCCAATCCAAAATAAATCCCTGGTAATCTGAAATATTTAGGCTGGCCGCACCATTACTCTAAGGGTACCCTTCTAATTTATTGTCTTATCTTTAATAGAAGTTGCGCAAAGTCAACTTTGGTCTAATTTTTCTTCTTTATAATGCGAACAAAACTTTATTGCGTTTCCGTTTTTTTACTTTTTTGTTCCTTTTTGGAGCTTCCGGCATTGGCTCAGGCACCGGCTAAGTTTACCGTTAGCGGTTACCTGAAAGACGATGCTTCCGGCGAAGCCTTGATCGGCGCCTCCGTTTACGACATTCGTTCCGGCAAAGGAACCGCTTCAAACCAGTTTGGTTTTTACAGCTTAACCCTTCCGGCCGATTCTGTAACCTTATATTTTACTTACGTGGGGTATAAGGCAGCGCAATTAACCTTTGCTTTAAAGGCAAATATTACCCAAAACATGACCCTGCAAACCAACCAGGCACTAAAAGAAGTTTTGGTAACCGCCGATAGGCCGCAACGCATTGAAGAAACGTCGCAGATGAGTTCCATAGAAGTGCCTATTGAGCTGGTAAAAAAAATGCCGGCCTTATTTGGTGAAGTAGATGTGTTGAAAGTTATACAGCTTATGCCGGGGGTGCAAAGTGGCGGCGAAGCCAGCACCGGCCTGTACGTGCGTGGTGGCAGCCCCGATCAGAACCTGATCTTACTGGATGGCGTGCCATTGTATTACGTAAGCCACTTGGGCGGTTTTTTCTCGGTTTTTAATGCCGATGCCATCAGTAATGTTACCTTAATAAAGGGCGGATACCCGGCTCGTTATGGCGGCCGCCTTTCGTCGGTGCTGGATATCAGGATGCGCGAAGGCAACATGAAAAAAATAAAAGGTTACGGTTCTCTGGGAATTGTAGCCGCCAAATTTGCGCTGGAAGGCCCCATCTTTAAAGATAAAACCTCCTTCATGGTATCAGGCCGGCGTTCTTTCCTGGACCTTTTCATGCGCCCTATTTCTAAATCTGCCTCCGATGGTCTGGTTTCTTTTGGGTATCATTTCTACGATTTTAATGCAAAGATCAACCATATTATTTCGCCTAAAGACCGGCTGTTCCTGAGTTTTTACGGCGGCGATGATAGGGCCATAGCCACTATGGATGACAAATATCTGAATGGCAACAACGAACATGAGATCACTGCCAAAAATCGGCTGCAATGGGGAAACGTTCTTACCTCTCTCCGCTGGAATCACCTTTTCAACGATAAATTATTCAGCAATACTACCGTTAACTTTACCCGCTACCGCTTCCTGGTAGGTTTCGAACAGGAAAACACCTTTGTGGAGAACGGGAAGAAAAAAACGGAAAGCGCCAACTTCAGTTATAATTCCGGTATAACGGACTGGAGCGCCCGCACCGATTTCGATTTTTACCCGGACCCGCAGCATAGCATTAAGTTTGGCGCCCAGACCATTTATCATACTTTCCGGCCGGGCATTACCGCCATGCGGGCAAATTATGGCGCCGATCAGAAAACCGATACCACTTTCGGATCTTCCAACATTAAAGCCCTGGAGAGCAACATATTTTTAGAAGACGATTGGGAAATAAACCCGAAGCTGAAAGTGAACGGCGGTCTGCATTTTTCTAATTTCCTGGTTAATAAAACGCCTTACTATTCGCTGCAACCCCGCATTTCGGCCCGCTACCTCCTGCCCGACCGCTATTCGGTAAAAGGTTCTTATGCTACTATGCAGCAGTTCGTACACCTGTTAACTAACTCCGATGCCGGCCTGCCTACCGATCTTTGGGTTCCGGTTACCGATAGAGTAAAGCCGCAGTTTTCGGAGCAGGTGGCGTTAGGTCTTGCCAAATCGCTCACTTTTAAAGAAGAAGAATATGAAATAAGTGCCGAAGGTTACTATCGCAAAATGCGGGGCCTGATAGAATACAAAGAAGGCTATAACTTTTTTGGCAATACCTCCGACTGGCAGGACAATGTAGAGATAGGCGGTAAAGGCTGGAGCTACGGCGGCGAATTCCTGCTGCAAAAGAAAACCGGTCGTCTGAGCGGTTGGATCGGTTACACGCTGGCCTGGTCTAACCGGCAATTCCCGGGCACCAACATAAATCTGGGCAACAAATACCCTTACCGCTACGACCGCCGCCACGATATTGGCACCGCCTTAACTTATAAAGTAAGCGAAACCGTAGACATTTCCGGCAGCTGGATCTATGGCACCGGTAATGCCATAACACTGGCAACCGGCCGTTACCCATCCATGAGCAGCAATTCTTCAGGAATGGGCTTTGGCTCTTCCGGTCAGATAGAGGTTTACGACGGGCGCAACGGTTTCCGGATGCGCAGCTACCACCGTCTGGACCTGGGCGTTAATTTTACGAAAGAGAAATCCTGGGGAACCCGCACCTGGAACGTTTCGGTGTTCAACGCTTACAGCCGCAGAAACCCTTTTTACTATTACTATGGGTACGATAGATCAGGCACCAACCGCCGCCTGAAACAGGTCAGCTTGTTCCCGATAATTCCGGCCGTTACCTACAATTTCACTTTCTAAAAAACGGTAATAAACCCTTTAAAACGGTATAAAAATGAAGCCTAAAAGTCTTATCAAAATATTAAATTATTGCTGGGTAGTTACCTTTCTGAGTTTGGCAGCCTGCGAAATGGTGGTAGATATAGACCTGCCGCCGCATGAATCGAAACTGGTGGTTAACAGCCTGATAACGCCCGGTAGCCTGGTAACGGTTCGGGTTTATAAGTCGCTGGGGCCATTGGACCGCCAGGAGGCCGTGGAAGTTACCAACGCCAAAGTGATCTTGCTGGAAAACGGCGCAGAAGTTGAAACCCTGGAATTTGTGGGCGGGGCTTTTAACTATTACCAAACCAAAACCTTCCGGCCGGAGGCCCTGAAAACGTATACCCTGAAAGTACAGGCCCCGGGTTTTCCGGATGTAGAAAGCTCCTGCGTAATTCCGGGCAAAGTTTCCATTCAACAGGCTACTGTCCGCGATTCTGCCGGGATAGATGAAGGTGGTGGGTATTACTCCCGTTTATCGGTTCGGTTCCAGGACCCGGGCGGAGAGAAAAATTTTTACAACCTGAGCGGCAAGCAGCTATACACATACACCACCTGGCCCTTAGACCCGAATGCGCCCAAGAGTTACAATTATTTCCCGATCTATTTTTTCAGCGATCTGAACGATGTGGAGGAAGCCGGCGAAAATGGCATGTTGTTGAAAGACGATCTGTTTAACGGCCGCCAATACGAAGTTATTCTGAATTTTTATCCGATGGGCAGCAACCAGGACAGCATGGTGATAGCCTTTAAAAATGCCTCTCCGGAATACTATGAATACTTCCGGAAACTGCAGCCCCATATGAACAACCAGGGCGGCGATATTTTTGGCGGCGAACCGGTGGTTATGCCCAGCAATATAAAGAATGGCTATGGTCTTTTTGCCGGATATTCGCAGGATACGTTGCTGGTGGTGAATTAATCGGGAATTAATAAAATCGAAAATTGGGGCTTAAAAATGCTATGCTTTACAACAAAAAAACCAACCCTTTACGAAATAAAAGCCCGCTCCGGCTATCCGTTTTTACCGGCCGGGTTCCGGCAGCATTTTAGCCAGGCGTTAAACAATCAGGGTGAAAAATTTGCTTTTCAGGCACCGGTTTTTTTAACGCTAAAAAGCCCCCAGGAGACCGTAATTTCCTGATAAAGATCATTTAAACCAACAACTGCCGTCATTTAAAATTGGGCTTTCAGATGCAACCTTCGGCATAAAAAAAAGCCCTATGAAAAAGATAGCAATTACCTTAACCGCCTGCGCCACCATGGCCCTGGCGGTTTCCTGTAACCAGTCAGGAAAAACCGAAACGGCTTCCGCTTCAACCCAAACTGAGGAAGCAGCAATTCCATCGGCCGGCCAATCTGCCGTAACCGACGATGAGTCGCAGAAGAATGTGGTTCAGACCGCCCTTAGCTCTCCCGACCATACCACCCTGGTAACGGCTGTAAAAACCGCCGGCCTGGTAGATGTGCTTTCCAATGCCGGTCCGTTCACCGTTTTTGCGCCAACCAATGCCGCCTTCGACAAACTGCCAAAAGGCACCGTAGAAGGTCTGCTGAAAGAAGAAAAACGGGGCGACCTGCGAAACATCCTGCAATACCACGTATACGTAGGTTCTTTGGGCACCGAAAGGTTTGAAGATGGCCAAAGCCTGGGCCAGGTTAACGGCGGCCGGGTGAACATTGGCGTGAAAGGGGAGGAAATTACCGTAAACGGCGCCAAGGTCCTGGCTTCCATTCCTACTTCCAACGGCATAATTCACGTAATAGACCAGGTTTTATTACCGAAATAATAATTGCTGCCCACCATATAAGGTAGAGACGCAATATTTTGCGTCTCTACCTTATTGCGTCTCCACATTATTGCGTCTCCACATTATTGCGTTTCATTTAATACCTGATGGCGCCGAATGAAAAAAGACGCAAAATATTGCTAAGCAAAATATTGCGTCTCTACGTTCTTGCATTATTGGTTTTGGGGAAACCGGAATATCGTGCAAAGACGCAAAATATTGCGTCTCTACGTTCTTGCATTATTGATTTTGGGTAAATTGGAATATCGTGAATACGGTGATCTTTTAACATAAATTGTAACCTTACGTATTTTCCAGAATAATTCCCTTTTTGGATAATGGAAAAATACCTGGATAAATACAGAATACCTTCGGCCAGATTGCAGGGTTGGGATTACGGCGCTCCTGGTTTATATTTCGTAACAATCTGTACGAAAAACCGGACCTGTTTTTTCGGCAACATTTTATCTCCCGTAGAGACGCAATATTTTGCGTCTTCCCCACACCCAACGTCTTCCCCAGACCCAACGGCTGTGCCCGATCCCATGCCGTTGCCCGTAACTGAAAAAAACGTGAAAGAGATGCAAAACGTGAAAGAGACGCAAAACGTGAAAGTGAAAGAGACGCAAAACGTGAAAGAGACGCAAAATATTGCGTCTCTACGGTGTACCGAAATTGGTAAAATGGCAATTCAATTCTGGCGGGACATTCCAAAACATTTCGCCTTTATCGAATTAGACGATTTCGTGTTAATGCCAGACCACCTGCACGGCATTCTTTTCATCAATAAGCCTGACCACGAAAACTGGCAAACCAATAAATTCGGGCCGCAAAGCCAAAACCTGGCTTCCGTAATCAGAGGATATAAAGCCGCCGTTAAAAAGTATGCTACCGTAAATAATCTTGATTTTTGCTGGCAACCAGGCTATTACGACAGAATAATCCGGTCCGAAAAAGAATTGCAGAATATCCGCCAATACATTGAGAATAATCCAAATAAATGGGATCAGGATAAAAACAATCCGGAAGGCATCCTGATGTAGAGACGCAATATTTTGCGTCTCCTGCACGTTTTGCGTCTTTTTTCACGTTTTGCGTCTCCTGCACGTTTTGCGTCTCTTTTCACGTTTTGCGTCTCCTGCACGTTTTGCGTCTCTTTTCAAGAATTTGCGTTTCTTATTCTGCGGCAGCAAAAACGCTGGGGTCAGGCAAAGACGCAAAATATTGCGTCTCTACGATATTACGTTTTCACAATGCTACATTTTATTTCCCCAATAATATTTCTTCCGCGGGTTCATACAATTTCTAAAACTCGATCCGGTAATTCAAAATAGGGATCAATCCGGATTGGGTTGCCATTACTATTTCCTTTTTATCGTTGTCGTAATAAGACCGGTACATGTTGAGGCGGTTGCTTACGTTCTGAATATCCAACGATAAAATGTAGGAAGCTTTGGGTTTGTTTTTCCGGTAACTGATCTTCAGATCGGTGCGGAAATAATCATCGGCCTTCAGCGAAAAACTTTCTGATTCCACGTAAACTCCCCGGCCTTCTTCCCGCGATCTTTCCAGGTCTATGGGCGTATAGCGGTTGCCGCCGGCCCAGAGGGTCCGGATGTTCAGCCCAATGAGGTTGTTGCGGTCTTTGCCCACTTTAAATTCTTTACCGGCCAGCACGTTCAAAATGTGGTTACCGTTAAAGCGGGTATTCCGTTCCACGCCATCCAAAGCGGTATATTTAGAATTGTACAGAGAAGTGGTAACCAGGAAATAATAATTGTTGGTAAAGAATTTTTCCAGGCTCATTTCAACGCCGTAATTGCGTCCCGTGCCTTTGCTTACCAGGCTATCTACCGTAAGCTGGTCTACGGAATTCAACGCAGCAAACGTACTTTTCGGATCGGCAGCTACGGCTACATCATACAGGTCCTGGTAATAGGTTTCGGCTTTAAATTTCAGGTCTTCGCGCAGCATCAGATCATAAGAAAGTACATAGTGCCGGGCTTTGGCAAGTTCCAGGTTTTTATTTGCCTGGCTGAAGCTGCCATCCGCCAACGGTTGCTGTCCGAAATACGTGCTCATGGCTTCGTGGCGGCTGTGGACCCCAAATCCCAGCCCGATGGCCTGGGCACTGTTCAATGTCCAGCGCAGACCGGCCCGCGGCTCCACGGAAGTGCTGCCGTTTAGCCCCAGCCGGATCAGGTGCAACCCGGAATTCAGGGTAACTTTTTCGTGCAAACGGTATTTCCACTGGCCGTAAAGCTGGGTTAAGCCGGAGTTGCCGTTGTTGTCTACATAGGTTTGCAATTGTTTTTCCAGGTTCCGGCCTTGGCTCATCAGGTCGAAGTTCAGATGGCTGTGAATAGCCCCGAAACGAACGGTATTGCGGGAATCGAGTTTATGGTTGTAAAGCACCGATGCCCGGGCCGCCGAATTATCAAAATTTTCGCGGTAGAGCAGGTACGGATCCAGAGCGTTGTTGAGCGAATCGTAACGGAAGGAATTAGAGCTTCTTGAGTAGTTCAGAACTGTTTCCAGGTAGGCATTATTGTTCAGGAAATAAACGTGCGACACCCCGGCAGAACCCATTCCGGAACGGAAAATATTGTTGAAGGGGTCGTCTTTCTCTTTCCATTTTTCCGGGTCTTTTTCCGCCTCGGTAATGCTGTTGCTCAACCCGCCAATGCCCCAGACAGCAAAAATGCCGGCTTTTTCGGTGGGTAAATGCAGCTTAAAAGAAAGGTCCTGGAATTTAGGGGTCTCGTCACCGGCAAGTTTTATGCCAACCTTGTTCAGAATTGCCAGAGTAGAGTACCGGTAGTTGGCCAGGTACGAGCCTTTATAACCAGCTTTCAGCGGGCCTTCGGCGGCAAAATCTACCCCCAAAACCCCGGCCTGCAGCGCATATTCGCGTTTTTCGTTGTTGCCGCGCCGCAGCTTCATGTCCAAAATTCCTGATAAAGCATTGCCGTATTCGGCCGGAAAAGCGCCGGTATAAAAATCCGAATTATCCAGCATGTTCACGCTCAGAATGCTGACCGGGCCGCCGGAAGCGCCTTCTTCGGCAAAGTGGTTCGGGTTGGGTATCTCAATGCCTTCGAGCCGCCATAAAACGCCTTTGGGCGAATTGCCGCGCACCACAATTTCGTTGCTGCCATCGTCGGAGGTGCCAACGCCTGCATAATTCAGCGCAGCCCGGGCCGGATCGTTGATGCTGGCCGCGTACCGTTTTGTTTCTTCCACGGAAATAGACCGGGCGCTAAGTACGGCCATTTCGTTCTGCGGCCGGCCTTTTTCCGCCTGGGCTTTAATTACCACTTCCTGTATCTGGCTTATATTTTCCATCAGGCCAATGGTGAGCACAAGTTCTTTGCCGGAGCCCAGCAACAATTCCGGCACCATCTGTTCTTCGTAACCCACGTAATTTATTTTCAGGGTATGGCGGCCAACGGGCACTTTCTCCAGCTTAAAATTTCCTTCCGCATCCGTCATAACCGCCATAACCGGGCTGTTACTGACCAGGGCCACCGAAGCCCCGATGAGCGGCGCCTGCGATTCGCGGTCTATGATGTGGCCCCGGATGGTTTGGGTTAAGTTCTGAGCGTTTGCATTGAGCGCTAAGACTGAAAGCAACAACAACAGTAAACAACTAATAGCGTTCCTGACTTTTTGGGAGGATTTCCCTACCGTTTTAGCGTTTTTGTTTTCGAATTGCGCATGGAATTCCCGCTGGGCTTTTTCCCAGCCGCGGTAATAGTCCTGCACATTTATTTTCGGGTTTTTAGTTAACGGTTGCGACATGGTATTAACGTGTTTTTTTAGACAATAAAATTCCTGTAACAGCTTTAAAGCTGCTTTAAAATTGAAATCAGAAAGGTTTGTTTTAGGCTATTATCAGAGTTCCCGGAAGTAATATCGGCCCAGGAATTAAATTAAAGATCTGCGGTACCGGAGGAGAATTTTAAAGGTGTGAAAGGCTATATATTCAGAAGTTAAAAAGTTTCAATTTCTGGCGTTTTCCAGGCACATTGGTAACCGTTTCTGGCGCAAGTGTTTAGCGTTTAGCGTCACTTGTGCCCGAACATGCAGGCAAGTCTTAAGACTTGCGTGAATACAAACAAAAAATCGAAATAATTCTTAATTGGGATTCCCGAAAGTCTGAAGACTTTCTGAGATGGATAAGTCACAAGTGACGCTAAACGCTTAACACTTGCGCCAGAAAATGCCAGCAATTTCAGATATAGTGCCAGCCTTAATCAACATTAGAATTACGCCGAATTTAAAGCAAAACAAAAAATCAATTTACCAGAATCATCACTTCTGAATCCTAACTCCTCAATCCTCACTCCTGGCTCCTGACTCCTGACTCCTCAATCCTAACTCCTCTCAAAACCGAACCCCGGCGTTAAAACCAAAGCCCATTTTTACGTTGGTCTGGTTATTAAACGTGCGGTCGTAAAAGGACCTGGCGGGCAACGTTGAACCGATCTCACTGGAATTAGCTGCCTGGAATTGCGAAACCGATACATTGAAAGTCGGGCCGGCGAAAAGCGACAAATGTCTGGCAATTTGCAGTGTACCCAGCACGCGGAATTTATTTTGCAGGTTCAGGTAATTGCTTCCCAGAAATTCGTCGGGAAAATTTTTGTAGCTTTCTTCTATTACCTGGTAAGCCATCAGGTCGGTATTAATTTTAAAATACCTGGCAGTCTGCCATTCCCGGCCAAAACCGAAACCGTAGCCCCAACGATTTTCATTTTTCAGTTCGGCCCCTAAGGCAATAAACGTGTAGAATTTCGCCACACCCAGCTTGAAAGCAAAGTTTGCATCAAAATCTTCGGCTGCATAAAATTCAGCGTGTTTGTAACCGCCTTTATTCACAAAACTGAACAACCCGATCGGCACGCCCGAAACACTGTCGGCTACGTTAATGAATGCGATCTGGGTACCTTTAACGTGGCGGGCTACGTTCAGAAAACCAGCGCCCTGCATCCCGGAAACGGTATCGGCTATGTTTAAAAAACCGGCCAGCTGCGGACCTTCTACATTTTTAGCCAGGTTCATATAGCCGGCGCCCTGTACCCCGCTCACATCTCTGGCAATATTCAGGAATCCGGCAAACTGGGCGCCGTTAATCCGGCCGTTGGTAGCGTTCATAAAGCCACCAAATTGGGCACCCCGGGCATTGCCGTTAGCCAGGTTAAAAAAACCGGCAAACTGCCAGCCGTTCAGGGTGTACCCTTCGTTGCGGGTATCGGCCAGCGCAGTCAGGTCCAGGCTGTTTTTGGCAATATTGAAAAAACCGGCAGCCTGCACCCCGCCCACGTAACTTCTTTCCACGTTCCCGAAACCGGAAAGCTCAATGCCATCCAGGCCGGCGGAAGTTCCTATTAACAAATGCGCGGAAAACTTATTTACGAATCTGCCGGCCATAACCCCGTTGGTGCTGATCGGGTAAATTAAGCCAAAGTGGTAGTCGTTGATTAAGATGGTATCGGCGTTGGCAGCCAGGTTTTCGTTTTTCTCCCGGATGTTGGCCAGCTTATCCAATAAAGTAACTTTCTGCCCGGCCATTTTTATAACCGTTACCGAATCGCCTAGCTTTTCATCGGCAGGAATGGTATTTTTAACGGTAATGTTTTCCGGAATTTCCGGCTTTTTTTCGGGCTCCGTTACCGGCGTTTTTTCATTGGCCACTTTGGCTTCCGGCTTTGCGGCCTGGGGCTTTACCGGCTGGGGTTTAGGCGCTTCCGTTTTAACGGTCTGGGCGGGTTTGTTTTCAACCGGTTTTTCCGGTCTGGGCGGCGCCAGTTCCTGGAAAGTAGTAGTTTTGGGTTTGTTTTTCGGGAAGCCTTTTTTAATGATGATCTGCCCGTTTGTTTGCTTATAGCCCATGTCGGTTTTTTCCAACAATACATCCAATACCTCCGATAAAGGCCGGTTCGAAATTTCGGCGGAGAAACGGGTTTTGGCCGGCAATTCGTTGTTCAAATAAGAAAAGCGGTAGCCGTATTTTTTCTGGAGCTGCTGCAAAACCTGCGGCAGCGTGGCATCTTTCACTTTTATAGAGATCCGGGTATTCAGGTTTTGCGCAACGCTGATCCGGACAAAAAAGAAAAGGCAAAGTATTCCCGTAATGAAGAATTTCAGGGTTCTCATTATATATTATTTAATTTTTTAAAGACGTTTTTTCTGGTATTTTAGATGTCCCAAATTGGAGGGGGACTTTTTTAGTTACAGCCCTGGCCGGAGATCAGGTATTTTTCGCCATCGCGGGTTATCTGCAGGTTACCGGTTACCCGCATAATTTCCCAGACTTCTTCCAGTTCCGGATCATCGAAGGAAGTAGTAAACCGGCAATTCTTCAGGGCTTCATTCTGAATTTCAATGTCGATGTTGAAATAGCTTTCCAGTTGGGCGGCCAGTTGCTCCAGGCGCTGGTTATTAAAGGTCAGGTGCTTGGTTTTCCAGGCCTGGAAGTTCGGCTCTTCGATCACTTTTTTAGCTGGTTGAGCTACCGTTTTTTCGCCTATTACCCCTTCCTGCCCCGGCGTCAGAAATATGGCATCGTCGGTTTCGGTTTTGGCAAAAGCTACTTTTCCGGTTACTACCTGCACTTTTACTTCCTTTTTAGAATAAGCCCGCAGGTTAAAACTGGTGCCTATTACTTCGGTTTTGGTGCCCTGGGCGAAGATCGTAAAGCGTTTGCCTTCGGCTTTGGCTACTTCAAAAAATGCTTCGCCGGTCAGCTTTACGGTGCGGTTCTCTACCTGGAAATTTTCCGGATATGAAAAAGTACTGTTCTGGTTTAAAGAAACTTTACTGCCGTCGGCCAGCATAATGGTTTTAGTTTCGTTGGCGGCGGTTCTAACTTCGGTCCAGTTGGTAGCGGTGGTGCGGGTAAGGAAATAAATGCCAACCAGAATGAAAAGCGCAATGGAAGCAGCAATGCCGTAAATGGTGCCGGGGTACATTTTCCGGACCACGGTTTCCGTTGGTTTGGCGGTTTCGGGAAGTTCGGCGGCAATGCGGGTTTGCACTTTTACCTGGAAGCGTTGCCAGCCTTTTTCCACGTCGGGTTCGTAGGCGGCCTGGGGCAAACCGGAATCCTGCCAGACTTTTTTAGCCTGTTGCGCTACCGTTTTCGTGTCCTGGTTTTCACCTTCCAGCCAGTTTCCTGCTTCTTCCGAAGCGTTGCCGCTGACTTCTCTGGCCATTTTCTCCCAGAACGATTGCCCTTTTTCTTCCATGTATAGTTGCAGAACAAGTAAAGCCGTACCTACCCTACCCTAAAAGTAATTTTTATTTTTATTTCCCGGAAATTAATCTGCTTTCCGGACCTTACCGCTGCCGGAAATATTGGTTTCTACCGCCGGGTTGCCATAATAGTACACGCTGCCTGAGCCGCTGATATTCGCTTTTAATTTTTCCAAAACGGTAACTTCAGCCGTGCCCGATCCGCTTATTTTCACATCGGAAATGTTAGTTTGCAGTTTGAAGGCCTTCAATTTGCCGGAACCGGAAATATCCAGGTCGTGGCGGTGGGCATCGCCTTTCAGCATAACTTCCCCGGAACCCGAAACCCGGCTGAAAACGGAATCGGCGCCCCGCACTACCAGGTCGATTTCGCCGCTGCCGGAGGTTTTAATGTCCAGGTCTTTTACGTTCCAGTCGGTTACCCCTTTTACGGTATTGGCTCCCGAAATATCCAGGGAAGTAAGCTCCGGGGTGGTGATATAAACGCGAACCGGATCTTTCAGTTTTACCCGGCGGCTCCGGAATTCTATTTCCAGTTTGTGGTTGCGGGTGGTGGTTTTCAGATCGGCTATAACGTTTTCCGGACCTTCCAGGCGCAGGTCTTCGGCCGGGCCCTGGGTTAAGTAAACTTCAAATTCGCCGCCCATTTCAATTTCATCGAAAGCGCCAACGGTGCGGGTAATGCTTACATCATCGCCGTGCGGTCGGAGTACGTCATTGTCGCAGGCGGTAAAGGCAAAAGCGGATAAGGAAAAGGTTAAGGCAGTAAGGTAGTTTTTTAGAGATAAAGCTTTCATGCTATTTTAAGTTTTTCAGTTTTTCGTTTAGTTTATTCGAGGCGGGATCCTTTCGCTTTCGGATATAAAACAAGGAAACCGAAACCTACCCTACCATGGGCCTGAAAAAAAATTAAAATATTTTTGAAGAAAGCGTTTTGGAGGAATTACCCCACCTAAATCCTCCCCTAAAAACAGGGGAGGACTTTGATCGGGAATGCGTTGGTAGAATAATGATTTTCCTGGAAATGAGAGGATAACCAACAAAAAAGGCACCCCCAACGGGTGCCTCTACAAAATAAAATCCATTAATATGATAAACCCAAAAGCAGATAAAAGCCCCCTCCCCTGTTTTTAGGGGAGGGCTGGGGTGGGGTCACAGCCAATCGGAAAGCAGCAGCAGAAACACCGCAACCAAATATTCTTTCAAACTTTCGCGGAGGCGCTGTAAGGCAATGCCCATGTGCTTTTCTACGGATTTAACCGAAATATCTAGCCGTTCGGCAATTTCTTTGTAGCTCAGTTCTTCGAAGCGGCTCAGAGAAAAAACCATTTTGGTCTTTGGGGGCAGCGCATCAATTGCTCTGAGCACTTCGGCTTCGGTTTCCAGAAAGGTTAGATGCTTTTCTGCGGTTTCGCCGCCGGGTACGGCAACTTCCAGGGTATCGATGTCGGTGTTGTGCTTTTGCTGCTTCAGGAAATTAAGCGCCGTGTTGTAGCAGGACCGGTAGAGGTAAGATTGAATCCCTTCGTCCATTTGCAGGGTTTCGCGTTTCTCCCAGACTTTCAGGAAAACTTCCTGAACCAGGTCTTCGGCCAGGGTGGCATCGCGGAGAATTTTGTAAAGGCTTTTGCACAGGCCCGCGTAATACTTCCGGAAAAGCATTTCTACTTTTTCATCCGGCGTGTACTGCTGGTAAAATGAAACTGCCTTTTCGGCAGCACTTTCTTTTTCCATGTAATAGGACCTGTTAGCGCAAAAGTATCCTTTTTCTTTTAATTGCCTGACAGTTTTTTAGCTAAAAACCCTACCCTTTTAGGGAATGATTTATTATCGGGCTAAATGGCCTTAAACTAAAAGGCTTAGCCCGGTTTCTTTCCAAAACAGACAAAAAAACTTACCGATAACAGGTTCTGGAAATTTGTACCGATTAAATAATTTTTCAACCGGCGGTTTGCCGAATTTAAGATAAAAAGGTTGCTACTCCCCAAAAATGGATACAATACAGACAATATTAAAACCAGATTAAAATTGGATATATTATACTTCACTTAACAATTATCCAAAATTCGGAGTATGGGTAAGTCTACTAATCTCATTAAATAATAAGCTTATGTCGAAGGATAAAATGCCGCCCAAACCTGAAAATAACCAGGACGATTACCTGACCACCAACCAGGGCCTGCGCCTGAACAATACCGATAATTCACTAAAAGCCGGCGACCGGGGCCCTACCCTGATGGAAGATTTCCATTTCCGCGAAAAAATGACCCACTTCGATCATGAGAATATTCCGGAGCGCATTGTGCATGCCCGGGGTTCCGGAGTGCACGGGTTTTTCCAGCCTTATGAATCGATGGCGGAGTTTACCAAGGCCGGATTTCTGCAGGACCCTTCCGTAAAAACGCCGGTTTTTGTTCGCTTTTCAACCGTAGTGGGCAATAAAGGCTCCGCCGACACCGTGCGCGACGTGCGGGGATTTGCCACGAAATTCTACACCCAGGAAGGCAATTACGACCTGGTTGGCAACAACATGCCGCCCTTCTTTATTCAGGACGGCATAAAGTTCCCGGATCTGGTGCACAGCATTAAACCCGACCCGGACAGCCACATGCCCCAGGCATCTGCTGCCCACGACACGTTCTGGGATTTTGCCTCACTCATGCCCGAATCGATGCACATGATCATGTGGGTGCTTTCGGACCGGGCCATTCCGCGCAGCTTCCGGATGATGGAGGGTTTTGGCGTGCATACGTTCCGGTTCATAAATGAAAAAGGGAAAGCCCGGTTCGTGAAATTCCACTGGCGCCCCACTATTGGCAGCGCTTCGCTGGTATGGGACGAAGCCCAGAAACTGGCAGGAAAAGATCCCGATTTCCTGCGCCGCGACCTTTGGGAAGCCGTAGAAATGGGAAATTATCCGGAGTTTGAGCTTGGGGTACAAATAGTGGAAGAGGAAGATGAAATGAGCTTTGCTTTTGACCTGCTGGATGCCACCAAATTAATTCCAGAGGAATTGGTGCCGATTAAATTCATCGGTAAAATGACCCTGAACCGTAACCCGGACAACTTTTTTGCCGAAACCGAACAGGTAGCTTTCCACCCCGGCAATCTGGTTCCCGGCATTGACGTAACGAACGATCCGTTGCTGCAGGGCCGCCTTTTCTCTTATTTAGACACCCAGCTGAACCGGTTCAACAGTGCAAATTTTCACGAAGTACCCATTAACCGCCCCAAATGCCCGGTGCACAACAACCAACAAGACGGTTTTATGCGCCAGACGGTAAACAAAGGCAAGGTAAATTATTTCCCCAACACGCTGGGCGGCGGCTGCCCGATGCACGCACCGGAAAAAATGGGCGGTTACGTGCATTACATGGAGAAAGTAGATGGCCGGAAGATCCGGGAGCGCAGCGAAAGTTTTAAAGACCATTACAGCCAGGCCACCCTTTTCTGGAACAGCATGAGCCCTGTAGAAAAAAAGCACATTGTAGAGGCTGCGCATTTTGAACTGGGAAAAGTAGAAACCAAAGCTATCCGGGAACGCATGTTGGCGCACTTCCATAAAATAGATCCGGAGCTGGCCCGCAGAACTGCGGCTGGCATTGGCGTAGACGTTCCTAAAAAGTCTATTGAAGAATTGCTGCGGGAAGTTAAGCAGGATGTAGACAATGATATTTCCAAGCCTCTGAAAGGCAAATCCGTGGACAAATCGGCGGCCTTAAGCATGGAAAACGCTAAGAAATATGGCACCAAAACCCGGAAAGTAGCCGTGCTGCTGGCCGATGGTTATAACCACCGGGAACTGACGGAGGTTAAAGAGGCGCTCATGGAAAAAGGCGTTCAGGTGAAAGTGATCAGCAAATTCCTGGGCACTCTGAAAAGCGAAGACGGACAAAAAACCGAAGTAGATAAAAGTCAGGTTACGGCCGGCTCCATTATGTTCGATGCTGTTTTTGTGCCGGGAGGCAAAGCCAGCGTAGAAGCGTTAAAAAAGCAGGGCGATGCCATCCATTTCCTGAACGAAGCCTTCAAGCACTGCAAACCTATTGGGGCCACCGGTGAAGCCGTTACATTGCTGGCTGCTTCTGACGTAGCCGGAGTTACGCTTTCTTCGGAAGCCAAAGCAGGCCTGCAGCAGGATTCCGGGGTGGTATCCCAAAGCCAGGGTGCTGATCTTAAGGAATTTAACCAGGCTTTTTTAGGCGCCATTGCCGAACACCGCCATTGGAACCGCGAAGAAAAAGACATTGTGCCGGCTTAAATTTCTGGGTACTATCTTAATAAAAAAAAACAGGGCTGAACGGCCCTGTTTTTTTTATAGGTATCCTTTAAAGATTCTTCTATTTCTGCATCAACGCTATGCCGCCGGAAGCCATTAACGCATCTTCGGCAAAACCCAGCAACACGTTAGACAAACCGCTTTCCTGACCCAGCTTTTTCCGGAGGTAGAAGAAACCATACGTGGCAGCAACGGCGCCGGCCATTCCCAGCAGGGCGCCGCTTATTTTAGAACCTTTATGGGCTCCTACCACCGTGGCTCCTACCACCGCGCCGGATAAAACCCGGACAGCAAACTGGGGCGGAGAGATCCGGTTGGGGGTGGCGGGCAATTTATCGCCTACCAGTTCGGCGCCGGCTAATAATTTAAGTCCGGTTGCAACCATAGGGCGCTGCAGATAACGCAAAGGCGTATTGTACAAAGCTCCGGCCGGATCGTTGGTAAGGTAATGGCTGAGCAGAGCAGGTGCGGCAAAAGCCCGCATGCCGGCTACCGCTCCCAGGCCCAAGGCCTGAAAATGCGGATTCGATTGATTATTTTCCATAGTTAAGGTTTAAAAAGCGATTAAGCGGTATACGGGTACTTCTTGTTTCCGATTTATTTTGCGGTTGATTTGTTAGGCTGCATTATTTTATTCAACTTAAACCGGCGCTCAACCCGAATTGTTATGAAAAAACTCCTGCTGGTCCTGCTACTTTTTTCCCTGCTTTTTGTGGCGTTTATTGCTTTCCGCACCATCACTTTTAAAGCACGGCAGTTGCCGGTTGCGCCAATTGCAAAAATTTCAATTCCTGATTCGGCTAAGTTCCACCTTTCACAAGCCATTCAGATCAAAACCATTTCGTTCGAAAATCCTGCCCAATTCGATTCGGCCCAATTTTACCGGTTCAAAGAATTTCTTAAAAAAACCTATCCCCTAACCTGGCAAAAATTAGCCCCGGAAGCGATAGACCAATTCAGCCTGCTTTACCAATGGCCGGGCGCTGATCCGAATTTGAAACCGGTAATTTTAATGGGGCATCTGGATGTGGTACCGGTTGCGGAAGAAAGTGTTAAAGACTGGAAAGCAGCCCCGTTCGGGGGTGAAATAAAAGACGGGGTGATCTGGGGCCGGGGCGCAATAGACGATAAAATGAGCGTGATCGGAATTCTGGAGGCTACCGAAATACTGCTTAAAAGTGGCTTCCAGCCGGAACGGACGATCTATTTAGCCTTCGGGCACGACGAAGAAGTGGGCGGCAACGGGGCCAGAGCCATTGTAAAAGAATTGAAAGCCCGAAAGGTGCAGGCCGAATTTGTGCTGGATGAAGGTTACGCCATTACCCAAAAACTGGTGCCCGGCCTGGACCCCGATGTGGCGCTGATCGGGATCGCGGAAAAAGGCTTTGCTTCTTTAGAACTGAGCGCCAAAATTGAAGGCGGCCATTCTTCCATGCCCAAAAATGAAACGGCCGTAGACGTAATTTCCCGGGCCTTAATTAAACTCCGGGAAAAACCTTTTGAACCGCAGATCACACCCCCGGTGCAGGAGTTTATCAACCATTTGGGCCCCGAAATGCCGGGCTTTCAGAAACTGGCTTTTGCCAATACCTGGCTCCTGAAATCTGTCATTTTAAAAACGTATCAGAAAACGCCGTCGGGCAATGCTTTAGTTACTACAACCATGGCTCCCACCATTTTCAAAGCGGGTATAAAAGACAACGTAATTCCCGCCGAAGCTTCGGCCGTTATCAATTTCCGGATCCTGCCGGGCACTTCCATAAACGCTATCGTTTCGCACGTAAAAACTACGATCCAGGACGAACGGATAAAACTGAAGGTAAAGGGTTTCAGCAGCGAAGCATCTCCGGTTTCCGGAACAAAAAATGCTGGTTACCAACAATTAAACAAAACCATAAAGCAGATCTTTCCCAATACCTTAACGTCGCCCAGCATGGTGATTGCTGCCACCGACAGCCGCTTTTATTACGCCGTTTCGCCCAACGTTTACCGCTTTTTACCTTATAAGATCAATAAAGAAAATATCAATTCTTTCCATGGCCTGAACGAAAGAATTGCCGTTACGGAGTTTGAAGATACGGTGCGGTTTTACGTGCAGCTGCTAAAAAATGTAAACGAAAAATAGAATGCTGCCAATTGAAACAGGTTTTAGTTTTAATTCAAATAAGTTAGGAATAGTTAGAAGTTATCTCAAAAATACACCTGTCATCGTGCCTGCCCCGATGCATTTCGGGGAGCGCTAGCGAAGGACCTTATCGGCGGCCAGTAGAAAAGCCAGATCGAAGCGTATTGCCAAAAGCAAACAAGTTGTTTCAGAGCTACGCTCGCAAGTTTCGCACTCCCGTGCTCACTTGTGCTCAACATGACAACTATCTTGGAGATAGCTTCTACTAAAATTGAACAGCGAATGCCGGAAATTTTTGAACCTGCTTCCATTTATACGGTTTGTTATTTTCCACTTGCATTTAATGCTGAAATTTAAAATATGAACTTCGAATTTATGCCCGAATTAAAAGAAAAGTACGGTTATCACGTTACTATTATGGCGGTGGTGCTGGTTTCTACAGGCATTTACCTGTGGTTCCGGAAAAAGGGCTGGATGTAAACTTTTCCGGTCTTAAGCAGTTTCTAAGGCAATATAAACAGGTGGCAATTTCCCGAATTAAAAAACGCAACCGATTACGCTGGCAGAAGTTCCTGCTGTTCCTGAACGTGCCGGCGGCCGCGTTGCTGGTGGTTTCCATGCTGGCATCGTATGTGAGTCCGGCGGTGGCCTGGGTTATTGCCTTGTTCGGCATTGCTTATCCCTACATTCTGGTGCTGAACCTGTTGTTTGTGGTGTACTGGCTGATCCTTCGGCGGTTAGAATTCCTGCTTTCGCTTACGGTAATTTTACTGAGCTATTCCAACCTGCAAAACCAGCTGCAACTGAACCTGTTTAAAAAACCGGCTTTGGATCAGGCCGAAGCGTTCAAGATAATGACCTTTAACACCCGCCTTTTCGATCTGTACAAATGGTCGAACCAAGCAAATACCAAACAACGCATTCTGAACCTGATAAAGAAAGAACAGCCGGAAATTCTTTGCATCCAGGAATTTTATTCTTCCAAAACCAAACCCGGCTACGACAATTTAAAAAACCTTAAAAACCTCCGGGAAAACGATTTTGTGCACGTAGCCTACACCGATACCAGCCAGGGAAATGCGTTCTGGGGTATTGCTACTTTCAGCCAGTACCCCATTGTGCGCAAAGGCTCCATTTTCTTCAACGAAAAAACGAATAACCTCTGCATTTATACCGATCTAAAAATTAAGAACGATACCATCCGGGTTTACAATGCCCACTTTCAAAGCAACCGCCTGCGCCGCGAAGATTACGAATTTCTGGGCAATCCGAAGCAGGAAAAGGAAAAGCTGCTGGCCTCTAAAAACATCCTGAGTCGCATTAAAACCGGCACCATTAAACGCTCCAAACAGGTAGATGTGGTGGCCGCTCATATAGAACAATCACCATACCCGGTAATCTTATGCGGCGATTTTAACGACCCGCCTTCCTCCTACACCTACAACCGCCTGCGCAATAATTTTAAAGATGCCTTTGTGGAAAGCGGCCGCGGTTTCGGCAATACGTATAACGGCATTATCCCGCTTTTGCGCATCGACTATATTCTGCACGACCGGGCCTTCAGCAGTTCAGATTTTAAGGTTACCGAAGCCAATCTTTCCGATCATTTTCCGGTATCATGCCGGTTGCAGCTTACTATTAAGAAAGAGCGTTAGTTCCATGGCGAAATTGAGTAGAAAAATCACCACAATTTTCAGAGCCTGCTACCAGGCTGGCAGGATGATGTTCTAAAAAGATAATGGCTAACTTTGTTTTAATGAAATCCAAAACGGTATCCTTTTGCATGAAAAAACTAATAGCTATACTTTTTATCCTGAATTTATTTTCGATTGAAGTTTTTGCCTGGGGCGCGAACGGTCACCGGGTAGTGGGCCATGTAGCGCAGCAGCATTTAACCAAAAAAGCAAAGCGCGAAATAGCCAGAATTCTGGAATGCAATTCACTGGCCGAAGTAAGCACCTGGATGGACGATATTAAATCCGATTCCACGTTCAACCACACCCACGACTGGCACTGGGTTACCATTCCGGACGGCCAGAAATACGAACAAACCACCAAAAACCCGAACGGCGACCTGCTGGCTAAGATCGAAGAAATAACCGTTGCTTTGAATGACAAAAACCTGCCCCTGGCCAAACAACAGGAAAACCTGAAATTCCTGGTCCACCTGATCGGTGATCTGCACCAGCCTTTACACGTAGGCGGCGGCGATGACCAGGGCGGCAACAAAGTAAAAGTCGACTGGTTCGGCAAACCTTCCAACCTCCACCGCGTCTGGGATTCCGACATGATCGACAACGCCAACCTAAGCTTTATGGAACTGGCTTACTTCCTGGGCCTGCCCGGCAAAGATCAGGTAAAACAATGGCAAAGCACCACCGTCCGCGACTGGGCTTACGAATCAATGACCTACCGCCCGCAGGTTTACAAATTACCTGCAGATAAGAAGTTGGGCTATAAATATTCGTATGAGAATTTCGATACGGTGGAAAAGCGGCTGCTGCAGGCTGGGGTACGGTTGGCAGGGTTGCTGAATGCGATCTATGGTTAATCTGGCTGAATGGCCGGTTGCATCTTTGGTTTAGAAGCCTTAAATTGAATTGCAATCACTTCCTAAACCGGCAGTTTTAATTCCGAATATATTTTTTTCAGTTACCATGAAAAGCAGGAACGCCTTTTTACCCTTTTGCCTGTTGCTAACATCTTCCTGCTATTCCGGCGAAAGTAAACAACTAGGCGTTCCGGAGGATTTTGGCATGGCTGCTTCCAGAGTTTTAGCAAACCATATTTTGCCTGCCGGAAAAACGGTAGAAAAAAGAATTCTGGTTCCGGCTGGCTTTCAGCGACCAGCGGCAGAACCGAATTCCATTACCACTTATTTAAGACAGCTTCCTTTAAAACCTGATGGTTCATCGGTGTTGTTATTCGATGGCCGTAAAAAAGGAAATCAGGAAGCCCAGGCTGCCGTTATGGACCTGGAAATTGGCAAAAGAGATCTGCAACAATGTGCCGATGCCATCATGCGGTTACGGGCCGAATACCTTTTTCAGCAAAAGAAATTTGATCAGATACATTTCAATTTCACCAGCGGCGACCGGGCCGATTATCAGAAATTTGCGCAGGGTTACCGGGCGGAAATTAATGGCAATAAGGTTAGCTGGCAGAAAAAAGCTCCGGCCGATAATTCTTATAAAGCTTTCCGCCGATACCTGGATCTGGTGTTTACATATGCCGGCACCGCTTCGCTGGAAAAAGAACTGCAGCCCGTAAAGCGCCCTGACCAGGTTGAGGTAGGCGATGTATTGATCCAGGGAGGTCACCCGGGCCATGGCGTAATGGTTGTAGATGTTGCGGTAAATCAGAAAACCGGAAAAAGAATTTACCTTTTAGCTCAAAGCTATATGCCGGCGCAGGACATCCATATTCTGAAAAATCCCGCCGATCCTAAATTGTCACCGTGGTATAGTTCAGACATAACCGGGGAAATTAAAACGCCGGAATGGTCTTTTTACCCTTCCCAGTTAAAGCGGTTTCCGAACTGGTAATGAGATCAGTTATATACTTTTCCGGGTTGCTGTTATTTGGTTTTTTGGCGCAAAACCCTACCGTTTCAGCCTTTAAAATAATTACTCCTCAATCCGGACCCAATACGGATTCCAAAGCAAAGCCCAATACTTCAGCCAGGGATTCCCTTAAGATTTTGTCCATTCAATTTAACCTGCTGAATACCCAGATCCGGGACGGAAAAATAACCCAGCAGCAAGCCAAAACCCGGGTAAAGCGCCTGCTTCCGCAGATCAAACGCCTTTACTTTCAGCAAATAAAAACGGACCGATCCTCTAAGAACAGCTTTCCGGTGGAGGGTTATAATTATAAGGCAATTGGCGGCGAAAACGGGAATGGCTATTTACCCAAAGGCTATAATTTTTACCACGGTAACAAACACGTCGGCCACCCGGCTCTCGACATTTTTGTGCTTGATAAAGATCAGAATAGTATCGATGATAAAACCGGCAAACCTGTTCAGATTGCTGCGGTTGCGGATGGCGTAATAATTGCTGCAGAATCTAACTGGGAAGTTACCAGTCTTTTGAGAGGTGGGATTTATATTTTACTCTACGACCCAAAAGCGGAACTGCTTTACTATTATGCGCACAATAAGCAGTTGCTGGTAAAGCCCGGCGATGTGGTTAAGTCCGGTCAGGTTATTGCAACTTTGGGCAGAACCGGACTTAATGCCTATAAAAAACGATCACCTACTCATTTGCATTTTATGGCTCTGAAAGTTGAGCCAAAGGGAGATCTTTTGCCGGTAGATGTTTATCGAATGCTGCGGGAATTGAAATCAGAAAATTTATTAACAGGTTTACAAATTAATGGCTGGTAGGAAGCTGGAGTATTCGTATGAAAACTTCGATACGGTAGAAAAGCGGCTGCTGCAGGCTGGGGTTCGGTTAGCGGGGTTGCTGAATGCGATCTATGGGTAGGGAAATTAATTTAGATTGCTTAACTTTTAATCTTGCCAGAATTGCTTTTGTTTAAGAGACATATACCCTTTTGCTTTATTAGTTTTGGGATCTTTAATAAGGATATAGCCATTATTAAAATAAGGGTAAAGCCAAACTCCATCCCTTGATTCAAAATAATATTTTGCGGGAATTACTTCATTTCCCTGAGTGTCAATTAAGCCTTTACCTTCTTCCGTTATGACTAATGCCAAACCTTCTTTATTAAAGTCGTAAACATTGTGGTAGGGTTTTTTCGTAACTATTTTACCTTCCTGGTTTATCACGCCGTAACCATTAATTGTTTCACCAGGCTTTTGGGCATTTTTATAAATTCCTACTCCTTGCTTAAAAGGTTTGGTCATCTCAAAGGTGAAATCAGTAATAGGCTTGCCGCTTTTGTTAAGATAAAAATAGCGTAAATACTTATCAATTATCATTTTTACAACCACAATGCCATCCTGATAACCAACATTGCTTTGGTGATACAGGTATTTATAAGGCGTAATAAATCGGCCTGAACTATCTACAAAAGCCATTTGGAGTTCCATCCAGCCCGGTATATTGTCACCAAGAACCGAAGGATAATTAAATTCCTGAAAAACCGGAAAACGGCCTTCTGATATATAGCCCACCTTATCATAAATAGGGGGCAAAACTTTTTTACCGGTAGAATCCATTGCCCCGGCGCAGTTATTTTCCCGGTACAAAAAACCTTTATAAGTATCCTGAAAAAAATTGCGGTTCTCTTCTATGTATGCGTAAGTAATTGGCGTCTGATAATCTTTATGCAATAATCCAAAAGCCTGTTGCCCGTTTACCTTGCCGGTAATTATGGAGGAACCATGGTACAAGGGTCTTGGATTCTCTTCCAAGGTGCCTAATTTCTCAGTTGAAACGGATTGCCATTTTAATTCATCATAAATGAAGGGTACTGCTACTTTTCCATCTAGATCTATGGCGCCATACTTTGCCCCTTTTTTCACGATTGCCCTACCGTTCCTGAATTCAGTTACTTCGTCGTAGATAAAATCTACCACCTGGTTTCCCTGCCGGTCGATGTAGCCGTATTTTTCCTGCTCATTTCCAACCGGGGCTCTACCATCACTAAAACCGCCGGTGAAGGCCCTGATCACAACGTAGAATTTCCTGGGAGAAATGGGATTGCCTTCTTTGTCCAGAAAATGGAATCCTCCGGTATGCTCTCCCGTATTGTCTTTTACCTGAATAAGCCCTTCCTGAAATTCGTAGATTGTACTATACTTGAAAGGCAAGACCAGTTTACCGGAAGGAGCCATTAAACCATATAGCCGGGTGTCAGGGTCCTGAATTCGGATATAACCATTTAACCAGAAATCTACGTTAGAATTTTTGTTATAATACACCTTAGGTAATATTCGTTTTCCGTTTTCATCCAGAAACCGGATATTACGGCCACCGCCCCAACGCCTTACTCCCCCAATTACTATTTTCGGATTATCATTTGCGAAGCTAGTACCTATATATTTACGCGGAAGAAGCCGTTTCCCTGAATTATTAACTAAGCCCTGCCTGCTTTTACCGTCTTCATTGTATTTATAATAAACTGAAAAGTAGCCGTGTAAAACGCGGTCGCCTATAAAAGCATATTTTAGCGGTAGTACCCGCTGGCCATTTTCTCCATATACTCCCCATTTTTTACCTTTCCGGACTTTTATGTAGCCACTTTCTCCCATAAACAAGGCTTCATCGAAAGTGGGCTCCACAATTAATTTACCGGTAGAATCAGCAATTCCCCATTTATCTTTTAATCGAAATGGGACTTCATTTCCAATGTTTTTTTTAGGTACCGAACTGATTTCCTGAGCAAAACCAATTCCGGAAATGCAGACTAACAAAAGAAGCAAAGCACTTTTAAGAAGCAAAACCATAGCGTTTGTATTGGTATTTCGGGTATTCATGTTACCGGGATTATTGTTCCTGAGCTTCTTTCCTTAATTGTTTTCTAGTTTCTTCAAGTTCTTTATTTAGCCGTTCCTGCTCCTTAAAAAAAGCCTCATCCTGCGCCTTACTTTCTATTTCTAATTTTTTCTCTCTTCTTTCCCGAATCTCTCCTTTTATCAAAGCATAGGCTACCAATAAGACCAAGCCTAAAAACATTCCGTGCACCACCTGCTCTTTTCCGTTTTCTCTTAGTTTTCTAACAACTCGAAGTGTGCCCAGGGGCAATAAAACTGTTGTAGCTAATAGAATGAATAGCGCCAGCAAAAAGTCACTTCCTGTCATATTCCGGCTAAGGCTATTCGTTACATCTTTAATGAGCAAATACGCTATTACTACTAAACCACATGGGTAAAGCAAAAAAATCAATAATCCGAGAAGGTAGTTCAGGATCGTTTTCAGCATTTCAGGTAATAAGCTTTTTATCGCTCATAAAGCAGGATGGTAGAATCTTCAACCTGTGATAATTGTTTGTCGGCAGTTACTAGTGGCAAATTTGAATATAAGGCGGAAGCAACTACAATGGCATCTGGTAATTTCAATTTATATTTTTTTCTGATTGCAATTACTTGAGCTTTAATTTCTGCATTAATATCAATTACCGATGCTTCTTTCAACAACCTTTGGATAATTTTTAGATCTGTTTCTGAAAGATCTTTATAACCTAATAACTCCAGTTCAGTGATAAATGAAACGTAAATATGCTTTTCATTTAAAAGGTTAGCAATCGTTTCATCACCAGAAATAAGGTAAAGGAGAATATTGGTATCAACAAAAAGGCTATTCCCACTCATTCCGCAACGATTTCTGGATAGCCAATGGGTCATTTGCGAGCTTTACTACGCCACAAAACTTAAAAGCATTCAGGCCTTTCTTTGTTTTAAGGTTCGCCAAAAGTTTTTGAATATTTTGTTTATCCAGGCCTTTTTTAATAATGGTTACCATTTCGTAATTCGTTTATTAGTAAATCTAATCATTTTACTCCTTAAGAAAAAGTTGGTTATAAGGCTTAAAACAAAAAACCCAGCCATTTCCTTTCCGGAAAAAGCAGGGCCTTTCAATTTCAAACTAAATCTGTTTACTTAAACATACCTTTCAACGCAGCCAGTTTACTCTGGAAATCACCTTCCGGCTCCGCTTCTTTTCTGGCCGGAGCATTGCCGCGTTGTTTACCTCCACCGGAATTTCCACCGGCCGGTTTAGCCGCCATTGGGTCAGATTTCATGGATAAGGCAATGCGTTTGCGGGCTGGCATCTACTTCCAGTACGGTTACTTCTACTTTCTGGTGCACTTTCACGGCTTCGGCCGGGTTGGTTATAAACTTATCGGATAAGTGGCTCACGTGTACCAGACCATCCTGGTGCACCCCAATATCTACGAAAGCGCCGAAAGCGGTAATGTTGGTAACAATGCCGGGCAGTTTCATGCCGGCACGCAAGTCTTTCATTTCGTTTACGCCTTCGGTAAAGCTGAAGGCTTCGAAGCTTTCGCGCGGGTCGCGGCCGGGTTTGGCTAAGTTCGCTCATAATATCCTGAAGCGTAGGCAAACCAACGGTTGTCGGTAACGTATTTTTTCAGATCGATCTTGTTGCGCAGTTCGGCGTTTTTCATCAGATCGGTAACGGTAGCGTTTAGATCTTTGGCCATGCTTTCTACCACGTCGTAGCGTTCCGGGTGCACCGCGGTGGCATCCAGCGGATTTTTGGCGTCGCGGATGCGTAAGAAACCGGCCGCTTGTTCAAACGCTTTATCGCCTAATCGCGGTACTTTTTTCAGTTCCGAACGGCGTACGGAACGGGCCGTTTTGATTGCGGTAATCGACAATGTTCTGGGCCAGGCTCGGGCCTAAACCGGAAACGTAAGTTAATAATTGCTTGCTGGCGGTATTTACTTCCACGCCCACGGCGTTTACCGAACTCATTACTACATCATCCAAGGAATGCTTTAGAGCAGACTGGTCTACATCGTGCTGGTACTGGCCTACGCCAATGCTTTTCGGGTCGATTTTTACCAGTTCAGCCAGCGGGTCCATTAAGCGGCGGCCAATGGAAACGGCGCCCCGCACGGTAACGTCGTAATCCGGGAATTCTTCGCGGGCTACATCCGAAGCGGAATAAATAGAAGCGCCGCTTTCGTTTACCATTACCACGGCAATATTGGCCGGGCAAGCCCAAGCTTCGTACAAAGGTTTCGGTTTCGCGGCTGGCGGTGCCGTTACCAATGGCAATGGCTTCTACTTCGAATTTATTCGCTAAATATTTATACGGTTGCGGCGGCTTCCTGGGCTTGGCGGTCGCCGGTGTGCGGGTACACGTTTTCGTTGTGCAGCAGTTTGCCTTGTTTATCCAGTACCACCAGTTTACAGCCGGTCCGGAAGCCAGGGTCTAAAGCTAATACCGTTTTCTGACCCAGCGGCGCGGATAATAACAACTGGCGCAGGTTATCGGCAAATACCCGGATGGCTTCTTCGTCGGCGCGTTTTTTGGAGCTCATGCGCACTTCGGTTTCCATGCTGAGTTTAAGCATGCGTTTGTAAGCAGTCTTTGGCGGCCAGTTTTACCTGTTCGGCGGCTTCGTTATTGCCTTTTACGAACATGTCTCTCCAGTATTTCAATGGCGGCTTCTTCTTCCGGCTGGGCATTCAGCATCAGAATCATTTCTTTTTCGCCGCGGCGCAAGGCCAAAATCCGGTGCGAAGGCGCTTTTTCAATGGGTTCTTCCCACTCAAAATAATCTTTGTACTTCTGGCCTTCTTCTTCTTTGCCCAGCATTACGCGGCTTTTAAACACACCTTTCTTCTCGAAAAGATTCCGCATCGGGCGCGGGCATCCGGCGTTTTCGTTTATCCATTCGGCAATAATATCGCGGGCGCCGGCTAAGGCTTCTTCGGTGTCTTTTACTTCTTTTTCTGCGCTGATATACTGTTGCGGCTTCGGCGGTTACATCAAAACTCTCCTGCTCAAAAAGTACGCGTAGCCAGTGGTTCCAGGCCTTTTTCGCGGGCGATGGTGGCTTTGGTGCGGCGCTTTGGTTTGTAAGGCAGGTAAATATCTTCCAGCACGGCCATGGTTTCGGCAGCGTTAATCTTGGCTTCCAGTTCCGGCGTTAGTTTTTCCTGGTCTTTAATGGATTTCAGGATGGCTTCGCGGCGTTTATCCAGTTCGCGGAGTTGCTCCATGCGGTCGCGGATGGCGGCTACGTCTACTTCGTCCAGAGAGCCGGTGACTTCTTTCCGGTAACGGGAAATAAACGGTACGGTGGCGCCTTCGTCCAGTAAGTTGGCGGTTGCTTCTAAAGCTTTTAAACTGATGTTCAGTTCGGTGGCAATTTTAAGGTAATGTTGCAGATCGTCCATTATGTTGATTTGGAAATTTGGAAATTTGAAGATTTGGGAATGTTCTGATATGCGTTTCTTCCCCCTACCCCCTCCAAAGGGGGACTGGTCGGGAATACTTAATCAGAATATTCAGTTCTTCAAATGTTTTTAATATGTCTTTTAAACCTGGTTTTTGTCTTTTATCAGATTTCAAAAATACAGCTAAAATCGGGAAGGGAAAACGGAAAATCAGGTTGAATTTGAAGAATGTTTTTGGTATAGGCTATCCGGCTGAACCGGTTTTCTGCTTTGCTTCGAACCGGCCCAGTTTATATTCAACCACCGGAACAATAATGATAGGAAAAATGCCGAACCAAAAAATAATGATGAAAAACAAGCCGTTCGGCGAAATCCGGGATTGCAGATACCAGACCGAAAGCAGCGAAAGAATGGTTGCCAAATGGGTAACCAGCAGCAGGAGTTTTCCGGCAACGCGGTTGGCGTAGGTCCAGTTGGCTAAATTTTTCCGGGCCCGGTTGGTGCGGTAGCCGTAGAAACGCGTTATTTTTCCGGGCGGCTTCCGGTAAAAGACCAGGGCCGGCACTAAAAAAGCCAAATACATGATCCCGATAAAATTCAGCATCGTTTTAAATTCTTTTAGGATCTACGTCAGGAAACCGGAACTTATAGCAAGATTACTTTTTTGCCCCAAAAAGATACCGTTTGCTGCAGAAAAAAAATTTAACTTTGGTATAGTTTTTATTAATAAAGACTACCCTTTAAACGTTTCGAAAGTATGAAAAAGATATTAATAGCTCTTCTGTTGGTTTTGAGTGCTTCGGCCGGGTTTGCCCAGACTAAAAAAGGCACCGAAACCAAGACCAAAGTAAAAACCAAAACCACTACGCCCGCCCCGAAAGAAAAGGCTCCGACCAAAGAAGAAGTTGCCGCAGCCAAAGAAGCCCGTGAAAAAATGGTAGCGGAAAAATCGCAGGCCCTTACCGAAAACATGAACAAGCACCTGAACCTGAGTTTTGATCAGCAGCAAAAGGTAAAAAGGATCAACGAAAAAAGCATGATGGAAGTGGAGTTGGCCCGGGTGCGTTATAAGAAGAACCTGAAAAAAATGAACCAGGAGATCCAGAATATCGGGTCCAGCCGCATGAGTTTACTCAAAGACGTGCTTTCGGTGCAGCAATTTCAGAAATACACCCAGAAACGGGCTGAAAAAATGGGTATCCAGGAAGAAGGTGGCGCTGTTCCGGCTCAAAGGCAACAGCCCGGGGGCTACGACCAATAAACTTGTTGTTTCCTACCTTAAAAAAAAACCTCTGCCGTTACGCAGAGGTTTTTTTTATGTACCGAAACCTGTTCTATCCATTCAGTATAGCTTATTCTTAAATAAGGAAAGGGGTCTGTTTAACTTTTAAAAAAGAGTACCATTAATAAGGAGCCCCGGCAGGCAAAATATAATCTTTCTAATTGCATCCATTTTTTGAAATTAAGAGGTCATTTACAGGAATAAATTTTGATTTCGGGTTTATTTTTTTGATTTTCTGGATTTCAGCTTGAACCTTTTGCCCTTAAATTTTGCACCCTCACCTGCTTTTTTCTTCCATTTAGCCTTATTTTGAAACCTATTTTTACCATTAATTGCATTTTGCCAATAAATACATAGCACCCTCCTGCCCTTCACTTTCATTGCACCAACTTCGCTTTAAACCCCGCGTTAAAACCCACATAAGCAAAAACATTAAAATTAAAAACTCAAACATATCGATTCAAAATTATACTTTCTAAAGTTATGAAAACAAACTTACTTCCGATCCTTACTTTAATTTTTGCCCTGTTCTCATTCTCAACTTTCGCTCAGTCTGGCATTCCTTGCCCGGCAGGTTGCGACAAAGAAGCCCTTTGTATTCAGGAAAGCGAAGGCTTTATGTATGAGTACTTCGGTGCCGTTGATCTGGGTAACGGTACTACCCAATTAAAATTCCGGGTTACCAACTCCAGCCCAAATTCTTTTACCAGCGTAATGTTCGATCTGCCAGGCAGCAACCTGCCGGCCGTTTCGCCACAAGCCAGCTACATTGGCCGTTACCACTACAGCGTTCAGAATAACTACAACGGTGAATTCATTAAATTTACCGGCCTTAATACCGCTACTTACCGTTACGACCAATCAGAAACTTTCCGTTACGTAGTAGACAGTGCCACTTTCCACAACGGCGCCAACACCATTATTGAAGTTGTAGCCCAAGCCGGTAACTTAATGTCTTATGTTTCTTTCAACTTAGAAGAATGCGAAGACATGGTTATTGTTCCGCTTCCGGTAGAACTGGTTTCTTTTAAAGGTGCTGCTTCTGCTCAGGGGGTAACTTTAACCTGGACCACCGCTTCCGAAAAAAATAACGCTTACTTCTCCGTTCAATTCTCTACCGATGGCCGCAACTTTGAATCTGTTGGTCATGTAGAAGGAAAAGGAACTACTTCTGCCACCTCTTCTTACAGCTTTACGCACAAAGATGCAGCTGGCAGCAAAATGTACTATCGCTTAAAGCAGGTTGACTTAGATTATACTTCTACCTTAAGCCAGACCATTGTAGTAACTGCCAAAGAGAAAGCAACTTTACCTTTAAGTGTTTATCCTAACCCGGTAGTTGGCCAGGAACTGAACCTTCACTTAGATAATGTAAACGCCGAAAAAGTAAACATCACCATAACCGACCTGAACGGCCGGGTAGTAGTAAAACAAACCGAAATTGCAGCCCGCGATATGAAAGTAAACCTGAAAGCTGCAAACTTAAAAGCTGGTATCTATATCTTAAACGCCCAGTCTGGCTTACAGTCAGCGCACCAGAAGATCGTGATCCAGTAACCTGCCCCAAACAAAATAGAGCTATGAAATCAAAAAAGGCCTCTCCAAACGGAGCGGCCTTTTTTGATTTTCGTTATTTCAACTACCTATTCCGTTACTGCTGAGCTTCAGAAAAACCCGATTAAATTTCTGTTATATCCGGAGCTTATTTTCGGTTGGAACAATTCGCTTTGGAAAACAGTAGGAATTTTAGCTAAAAAAGTAATAGCTTTCCTCTTACAACTTTAACCCGAACATAACCGCTCATGACCGATAAAAACCTGTACCTCATAACCACGCCGGAAGGCCAAACCATAGACCTGACCAAAGCAAAAGCCTTAAAGGGAAACAACCTCTACCCTTTTGGTCCGCACAACTTTGCTATTTACCAGACTCAGGATAATGTTTTTGTAAAAGGCACCAACCGGGGCGAACGGGAAATCATGCTTAATTACTACGAAGTTATCCCCGAAGCGGAAGCTACTAACTACAAACACCCGTATGTGCGCGAAGACGAAGTAGAAGAAATGGCTTAGCTCTTCGGTTAAAAAAGCCCGAAAAGTTCGATATTGATCTTCTCCATAATAAAGCCCAGGTCTTCCGGCCGGGCTACAAAATCCAGGTTATTTACATCGATGGTCATTACCCGGCCGTATTTGTAATTGGCAATCCAGCTATTGTAATGGTCGTTCAGGTTCATTAAGTAATCGAGCCGGATGTTGTTCTCATAATCGCGGTTCCTTTTCTGGATCTGGCCGATAAGCTTGGGCAGGTCGGCTTTTAAGTAAATAAGCATATCCGGCGGCTTCACCATAGAAACCATGCTTTCGAAAAGGTTAAAATAATTCTGGTAATCGCGCGGAGTAAGCATGCCGGAATCGTGCAGGTTCTTGGCAAAGATGTAAGCATCTTCGTAAATGGTGCGATCCTGGATAATGCCTTTGGTGGTGGCCTGAATTTCCTGGGTTTGCTTAAACCGACTGTTCAGGAAAAAGATCTGGAGGTGAAACGCCCAGCGGGGCATGTCATCATAAAAATCTTTTAGGTAAGGGTTATCTTCTACCGCTTCCAGCTGAAGCTCCCAGTTAAAATGTTGCGCTAATTTAGTAGCCAGGGTTGTTTTTCCGGCGCCAATGTTACCGGCAATTGCAATATGCATGGGTTTAAAAATTTTGAGGCCTTAAAAGTAGTTTTAAACCAGCAGTTTTCTGGCTCCTGACTAAAATTTATTTCCTGCTTATTTCCGGAAAAAATTGCACCCAATTTTGACAGTTTAACTAAAACCGGCATTTCAACCTGAATTTCAGCGTTTTAGTTAATTTTTAAGGAATTTTGACAAAAACACCGAATAAACTGTAACCTTTTTCGTGAATTTGATTCCACGCTGGAAACGCGGTTTATATAATTATTTTAAATTTTTTTTAATTTTTTCTTGCAGGTTAGTTTTCTAATTGCAATATTTCAGAAAATTTAATACAATTATTAGTTAACAAATCTTTTTCACTCACCCAAAATCAAACATTTATTTATGAAAAAACATTACGCAATCCTGCTAGGCGGTTTACTGTGCGCCTCTACCGCAATGGCTCAATCCGATTTCAAACGCTGTGCGGCTCATGAAGTACTACAAGAGCAGTTGCAGAAAGATCCGCAGATGCAAAGCAGAATGGATGCTATTGAAGCCTTTACTCAAAAATATGTAAACAACAATGGCGCTAACAAACGTACCGCTGGTGTAATTACCATCCCGGTGGTAGTTCACGTGGTTTATAATACCGCTTCGCAAAATATTTCAGACTGCCAGATCCAGAGCCAGATTGATGTTATAAACGAAGATTTTCGGAGAATGAATGCCGATAAAATTCAAACTCCAGGGGTTTATGCAACCCGGGCAGCCGATTGTGAAATTCAGTTTGTTTTAGCCAAACGCGATCCGAATGGCAATGCAACAACCGGTATTACCCGTACCTCTACCCGTACCAAATCTTTCTCCGCGAACGATGCCATTAAATTTACCAGCCAGGGCGGCAAAGACGCCTGGAATACAACCCAGTACCTGAACTTCTGGACTGCTCCAAAATTAATGAACCAGGGCCAGCAGCTTTTAGGTTATGGCCAGTTCCCAGGCGGCCCGCGCAACACTGATGGCGTAGTTATGGCTTATGCAGCCTTTGGTTCCAGAGCAAAATGTCCAAGCGGTGTTTACTATCAGGGTTATGACCTGGGCAGAACTACCACCCACGAAATTGGCCACAACTTTAACCTGCGCCACATCTGGGGCGATGCCACCTGCGGAAACGACCTGGTATCCGATACCCCAACCCAGCAAGGTCCAAGCTCCGGCTGTCCTTCATTCCCAAGAATTACCTGCAGCAACGTTACCGGCGACATGACCATGAACTATATGGATTACTCCAATGATAACTGCATGAACATGTTCACTCTTGGTCAGAAGGCCCGTATGGATGCAACTTTAGTACCAGGCGCTTACCACTATGAACTGACTACTTCTTTAGGTGGCTATGCTCCGGGAGCTGCCATTGCTACCAATACCGGTGGCACTTCTTCTCCTGAAGGTGCTTTAACCGAATCTGCGGTTAGAACCCTGACCATTGCTCCTAATACCGTATTCCCTAACCCGGTTACCGGCGAAATGAACGTTAGCTATGCAGTTGCAAAAGAAGGCGCCGTTAAAATTGAGATCTACAACATTATGGGTGCCAAAGTTGGTTCTTATGACCAGGGCGTAAAAGCAGCCGGCAGCCATATCTTCAACATCAGCACTTCCGATGATAAGAGCTTCAGCACCCTGAAAAACGGCGTATATTTCTGCCGCGTAAATGGTGCCGAAGGCGGAAAAATTGTTCGCTTCGTAGTAGAGCGGTAATTTAAAACCGTAGGCTTCTAAGCTAAAAAGTCCGACCCGGAATTCCGGGCCGGACTTTTTTTATTTCCGGCATTTAACGTTAATTAGTTGAGGCCGGAAGTTTATTCTTTATCTGAGTTGAACCAGTTGAATTTTTTCTTTGGTTCCGGCTCTTTCTTCGGTCCGAAAATGCCGCCGGAGTTTTTCTTATCGTCATCGTCGCCGCCAAATAACCGGAACTTCTTTTTCTTTTCCTTCAGCAGAATAACCCGAGCCGAAATGCCGCCGCCAAAAGTAAACCAATCTTCGTGGTTAATATGGAATGCCGGTTTCAGGTCGCCGGAAATAATAACCGGCAGTAACGGGATCTTTAACTCCAGCCCGGCAATAAGGTCGCCGCCATAAAAGGTTCCGATATCTTTCTTGTTGCCAATATGCCCGCCGCCACCCAGGTAATAGTTCAGGCCTTTGCCCAGGATCGGGAAATGCTTTTCGTAAAGGGCGGTGCCGCTGAATTCGTCGCTGCCAACGGAGGCGATCAGTTCCAGGGTAGTTTCCGGTAAAATTAATTGCTGGGCCGTAAGCCCGATCTGATTCCTGCTCCCCCGAACCCCTAAGGCGGTCCGGTATTTCTGGGCCTGGGCGGCACTTACGCTCAGAACCAAACCAACACATATTACTAATTTCTTCATAAAACCTTTTCTCAGCAAACTGCTAACGTACACAAAGTAATAAAAGCTTTGGCTTGCATTTTATTTTAATGGCCGAAAATTTAAATTCAATATCTTTGACATTCATAAAAATCATACCGGATCATGACAAAAGTTAAACTTACAGTAAATAACAACGGATCGTTGCGCGTTGAAGGCGATTTCGAAATTGTAGATGCTCAGGGAAATGCGTACGGGTTAGGCGGTCGCGAACTGGTAAGCATCTGCCGTTGCGGCCTTTCCAAAAACAAGCCGTTCTGCGATGGTTCCCATAAAGGCCATTTTGAACACAATGCCGTAGCTTTTGAGCTTCCTCCTAAAAAGGTTTAATGAACAGGTCCGGTTCTGAGATTGAATGCTATGGCAACTATTACGCTTAAACGTATTTTAGAAAACGAAATTCCGGCCCTGCAAAAAATTGCCCTGCCCACCTGGGAAACAACGTATTTGCCCATTCTTTCTAAGGAGCAGGTCGATTTTATGTACCAGGAAATTTACAGCGACCAGTCGTTAAAAAACCAAATGCAGGCCGGCCAACAATTCTTCTATATTTTAAAAGATGCCGAACCCGTAGGTTTTTTAAGTCTAAGTTTGATAAACGCCGCCGAACAGCGCTATAAATTAAACAAGCTTTACCTTTTAACCGAAACGCAGGGCAGCGGTTACGGACGCAAAGCCCTGGAAGCCGCTATAGATCAGGTAAAAAAAATGAGTGGGAAAGTCCTGGAACTGAACGTAAACCGCTACAACCCGGCCCGGTACTTCTATCAGAAATGCGGATTTACCGAAGTCCGGGAAGTAGATATCCCGATCGGTGATTACTGGATGAATGATTTTGTAATGGAGAAATGGCTGGATTAAGCGGTTGCCGTAGCCGGGCGCACAACTTTCCGGAAAACCGGCAACGTGCAGTAGTAAACCACCAAACCCAGCGGCGCAGCCAGCAACGCCCAGGCCGCTACTCCCAACAGATTGGCAACCCAAAGCTGGTTGATAGTGCCCAGAAAATCGGTTTCTACCATGGTCATGATCTGGGTTAAGGAATAATTTAACGGCGTGCCGCCAAACAGCAATATACCCAATTTAACCAAGGGAATAGCAATTATAATCTGGATAGGATTTACAAAATAGCTGATCAGCAACAAAACCGGCGCATTTAACCGAAGCTTAGCCGCCGTAACCGTACCAATTAAAGTAGTAACGCCAAAAGCCGGAATAAGCCCGATAATGGCGCCTAAAGCAATCGTAAGCGATAATTTTTCCGGGGTAATACCAGCCTTCAATAAAGCCAGTAACGGGTTTATCAGTTTACGTTTAAAAAAATTTGGTCGGGTAACGTTTTCCAAATCAGTAAGCAATAAAATTGTGTTCAAAGCCAGCTGTACCAGCTTTCAGGAGTATATACGTAAAAAACCCGATCGGTAACGATTAAGTGCGTTTTATTATTACAAATTTCTAACTATTTTTTCGATTCCGGGATAATTTCTGAAAAATAGAATCCAATTTTTATTTTTTGGTTATGAAAGCCTGTGGTAAAGCTGGCTGAATTGGGATCTATTTGATTAAGGAATTATTTGTCTGAACCAGGAATTATGAGATTGGAGGATTATAGGATTCCTTTGGTTTAAGAATTAAAGCATCATTTGAATCCGTTTATCCTGTAGGGACAGGGCTTGACCTGTCCGCACGTTAGCCGATCAATTTTCGTCAGGATCTTTTTTGGCCTAAATCATGATCTATAGGATTATTAAATTTACAGCATTATTGCAACCAAGATTATAGGTACGCAAATGCGTAGCGGGCTAAAGTTGATGCCTATGAAAAGTGGGTTTGTTCAGGAGCCGTGCAATTCACTACCGCGGTTATCAGAATAACTACAGAGGAGGTAATAAACGGAGAGGCTTATTGGGCTCCCCCCTTTTTAAGGAAGGGTTGAGGTGGTTATTTTTCTATGCAAATCCTTTAGTATAATTAAAAAGATGGCTACGAAAAACATTAATCATATTGGCTAAAAAACTCAGATATGGGGCTGCATTCGTTCCACCAACAGCTTTTCCGGGTCCTTTCGACTCCCGTTTCAGGAATGTTCGGGATGACGCAATAATGAGACCTTGAGGATGAAATAAATTTTAAACATTTTGAAAGAATAGCTTTCCGCTCTTCAAACAAATCTTTCAAAATTTTCAAACCAGAAATTTCCTTTAAGTCTGATAAAAATTTATAACTTAGCTTTGCAAAATTAAGCAGGTTGGGAGCATGGGTTTATTTACAAAAATAACATACACGGAGGTATCTTTCAGTGCCAACGCCAACCAGCCCCTTACCCTTTTCCAGTTGCACAACCGGCTCCGGGAAACCATAGAAAACGCTTTTCCGGATAGTTATTGGGTAGTAGCAGAGATCTCCGAAGTACGCACGCACCATAGCGGCCACTGCTACCTCACCCTCACCGAAAAAGACACCCGCAACCAGAACAACATCATTGCCCAGGCAAAAGGCACTATCTGGCGCAACAATTACCGGGAGATCAGCTCTTATTTCGAAGCCCAGACCGGCCACAAACTGCGCAGCGGACTAAAGATCCTGTTCAATGCCAGCGTGCGGTTCCATGAACTTTACGGCTTCAACCTGGACATCCTGGATATTGATCCGAATTATACCATCGGCGACCTGGCCCGGCAACGGCAGGAAACGCTCCGGAAGCTGGAAGCCAACGGCCTGCTGGAAAAAAACAAAAACCGCTACCTGCCCGAAGTACCGCAACGCCTGGCCATCATTTCTTCCGCCACCGCCGCCGGCTACGGCGACTTTATGAACCAGCTTGCGCAAAACATTTACGGCTATCACTTTAAAACCACCTTTTTCGAAGCCAGTGTGCAGGGCAACGAAGCGGCTGGATCCATTTTGCAAGCCTTGCGTTTAATTCAAACCCAGCACCAGCAGTTCGATGCCGTGGTTTTAATAAGAGGCGGCGGCGCCCAAACCGACCTGCTTTGTTTCGATGATTATAACCTGGCGGCCGCCATTGGAGAATTTCCGTTGCCGGTGCTAACGGGCATTGGCCACGAACGCGACGAAACCATCTGCGACCTGGTGGCGCACACCCGGCTTAAAACCCCAACTGCCGTAGCCGCTTTCCTGATAGATTGCTGCCTGACTTTTGAAGCCCATTTAGATACCGTTTTCGAAGACCTGAAAGACCTGGCCGCCGCAATTGTTAAACGAAAAACCACCCAGCTGGAAAACCAGATCCTGAATTTATCGCAGCAAACCAACCGCTTCCTGAAACAGCAGGATTACGTAATGGAATGTCTGGTGCGCAACCTGGCCGTAAAGCCCAAAAAATACCTCACCGATCAGGATAAATTCATCAGCTGCCAGGAACTGAACCTGGTAAATTTAACGCGCAAAAAACTCGAATCTTCCAGATTAAAATTAGTACAGCAAACCGGTAAACTGGAAAACCAGAGCCGCCAGACCGTTCAGCAGCAACAGCAAAAGCTCGACCACACCGTTTACTGTTTAAGCACGGCCGCCAAAAATAATATTACTAATAAAAAGCTCCGCTTTGAGCCAATTTCCGGAAAACTGGCCACGGGAGCGCAGCAGTTTTTACGCGAAAAAGCCTACCGGTTGCAGCTCACCGAAATGGAAGTTAAGAACCGCGATCCGGAGCAAATGCTGCTGCGCGGCTATACGCTGACCTACGTAAACGGGCAACTGGTACGCAGCGCCAAAGACCTTAAACCCGGCGACCTTATCCAGACCCATTTTGCGGACGGCGGCGCTGAAAGTACGATCTCACATTTAACCATATTATGAACCAGAACCTAACCTATAAAGAAGCCAGCCAGGAATTGGAAGCCATCCTGAAAGCCATAGAAACCGATGCCGTAGACGTAGATGAGCTCACCCAGAAAGTGCAGCGGTCTTCGGAACTCATTAAGATCTGTAAATTAAAATTGCGTACCGCCGAAGAAGCCATCAACCAGGTTTTTGAGGACATTGAATGCAACGACCCGGTTAAACCAACTATGGAAGATCCGGGCAAAGACGGGCGGTTATTTTAACCGGAAACCTTAACTTGCAGCATGGAAAAACTACTTTTGCTGCACGGGGCGCTGGGCACTAAAACCCAGTTCGAAAGCCTGAAAAACACTTTAGCCGCCACCTTCGAGGTTTATACCCTCGATTTTTATGGTCACGGCGTTAAAACTTTGTCTGATTCTCCCTTCCGGATCGAAGCGTTTGCCGAACAGGTTTATAACTGGCTCGAAGAAAAGCAATTCGACGCTATCTCTATTTTCGGCTATAGCATGGGCGGCTACGTGGCCTTACAACTGGCAGCCACGCACCCGGAAAAAGTAAAGCGCATCTTTACCCTGGCTACCAAATTCGACTGGAGCGAAGCCGCTGCGGAAAAGGAAACCAAAATGCTCGACCCGGAGAAAATTGAAACCAAGATCCCGGTTTTTGCCAATGAACTTTCGGAGCGGCACGGAGCCCACCACTGGAAAAACGTGCTGCGCAAAACCGCCGAAATGATGTTGGCATTGGGCAAACAAAAAACCTTAACCGAAACCAGTCTTTCCCAAATTGAGACCCCGGTATTACTGGCCGTAGGCGACCGCGACCAGATGGTTTCACTTGCCGAAACAGCCGAAACGTTCCGGCACCTGAAAAATGGCGGCCTGCTGGTTTTACCAAATACCGTTCACCCGTTTGAAAAAGTACCCTTAGCCCGGCTGGTATTTGAATGTGAGCAGTTTTTTGGGGTGAAAGCATAACGTTATTCCTACTTTCTCTTTTTCATGAATTTTAACGGCTTTTAGGAAACACTTCCGGGAACAATAGGAATGAATTAGAAATTGAGATAAAATAGACGTTAATGATATGTTGATGTAAATGATAAAAATTTACGTTTTACTATTAGAAGACAATAAATTCTATATAGGTCAATCAAAGAATATTGAAAAAAGGCTGTACGAACATCAAAATGAAAAATTAGGCTCTGAATGGACTAAACTTTATAAACCAATTAAGATAATTGAACAAAGATTTACTCCGTTTACTGAAGTATCAGAGGCAATGTTAGTTGAAAATGAAGTGACATTAGAGTACATGAATAAATTTGGCTGGAAGAATGTTCGGGGAGGAGATTTTTGTACTTTAAATGAGGAAAAGTTAAGATTTTTATTATGTGCCAATTCTGATTTAGGAAACGAAATTCTACCTATAGGAAATCCAAAAAAATTTAATTTAAATATTCCGGGTACATATTTATTTTCTTTAAAACTGATAGGAAATAAATATTTTATTGGAAGAACAGAAAATTTAAAGCTAGCGATTATTAATGAATACAATGGATTAGGCTCTGAATGGACGAAAGAACATAAACCATTAGAATTATTCAGCATAGTTGATATTACTAAATACGATAAAAAAATTATGAGAAATCTTCATAATTCAATGGTCATCAACTATATGAAAAGATTTGGATTTGATAATATAAGAGGTGGGGATTTTTATAAAACAGATAGTAGAAATCATAAAAACAAAGTTTTAAATTATACAGATATTTTTAAATAGAAACCGAAAATACAACAAACTTATAGCACATTAAAACGCGACCTTGCCAAGACCGTTAAATTTCAAGCCATGAATATTACCAGTACCCATAACCAGCGGATGGCTAAAATGACCTTCGCTTCCGTCTATCCCCATTATGTCACAAAAGTGGAGAAGAAAGGCCGAACCAAAGAAGAGTTGCACCAGGTCATTGCCTGGTTAACCGGCTTCGATGAAAAGAAACTCCAGGAACTGATCGATGAGAAAGTAACCTTTGAAACTTTCTTCCAACAGGCTACCTTAAACCCGAATGCTGACCTTATTACCGGGGTGATCTGCGGGTACCGGATTGAGGAAATTGAAGAACCTTTGACCCGGCAGGTCAGGTATCTGGATAAGCTGGTGGATGAGTTGGCAAAGGGCCGGAAAATGGAAAAGATCCTTCGGGATTCGTAAGCCAACGGGAAACTTTTTTCCTGACCGACCTACCAAAAGGAAAGAGTAATTAAGGCCCTCCCTGGCGCAAGTGTTAAGCCGGAGGCGTCACTTGTGACTGAAGGACAAAAGCCAGTCTCCAGACTGGCGGGTTCAAGGGAAAACGATCTGTAATAAAATACACGGAAGTCTGGAGACTTCCGAAATGTTCTTTAGTCACAAGTGACGCCTTTCGGCATAACACTTGCGCCAGAGATTACCTTTAACAGTTGGCACTAAACCATAAATAAAAAAAGAGGAACCAGCCTGGCTCCTCTTTTTTATTCCAAATAATACCGTTTTCAGGTTACCAGATACGGATGCGGTCGGCTTCCGGACGAACCATTTTATCGCCTTCCTTACAGCCAAAGGCTTTGAAGAATTGCGGCATGTTAGATAACGGACCGTTGCAGCGGAATTTGCCCGGCGAATGCGGATCGGTTTGCACCTGCTGGCGCAGGTATTGGTCGGTGGCGTTAACGCGCCAGTTCTGGGCCCAGGCCAGGAAGAAACGCTGCTCCTGGGTAAAGCCGTCGTACTTCGGATCGGTTTTGCCGGCGTTGGCTTTTTGTAAAGCGGTATATGCAATGTTCAGACCACCAATATCGGCAATGTTTTCGCCCATGGTTAATTTGCCATTTACGAATACGCTGTCTAAAGGCTGATAAGCACTGTATTGTTTGTCTACCATTTCGGTGCGGGCGGCAAATTTCTGCGCATCTTCTTCGGTCCACCAGTCTTTCAGGTTTCCTTCGGCATCGTACTGGCGGCCCTGGTCATCGAAACCGTGAGTCAATTCATGGCCGATAACGGCGCCCATGCCGCCATAATTCACGGCATCATCGGCTTTCGGATCGAAGAAAGGCGGTTGTAAGATCCCGGCCGGGAATACGATCTCATTCATAGACGGGTTATAATACGCATTAACGGTTGGTGGCGTCATGCCCCATTCCGTGCGGTCAACCGGCTTACCCAGTTTTTCGGCCATATCGTTATAGCCAAACTGACGGGCTTTTAATACGTTGCTTACATACGGGCCACGGTTAACTTCCAGGGCGCTGTAATCTTCCCACTTATCCGGGTAACCAATTTTAATGGCAAAAGCATCCAGTTTTTTCATGGCCATCTGCTTGGTTGCTTCGCTCATCCAGTCGATATTTTTAACGTGGTCCTGGAAAGCGGCCTGCAGATTTTTGATCATGGTCATAGCCTTGGCTTTGGCTTCCGGAGAGAAATTTTTCTCCACGTAAAGCTGGCCCAGCGCCTCCCCTAACGCATTATCCGTAGACCGGGCCATCCGTTTCCAGCGGGGCTGCATTTGTTTGGCGCCGCTCAGGGTTTTGCTGTAGAAATTAAAGCTCTCCTGCACAAAAGCGTTCGGTAAAGAACTGGCCAGCGAAGATACCATTCTGATGCGCATATAGGTTTTCCAATCGGCTACCGGAACCGATTTTAACATGCTGTTGAGTTCCTTGAAAAAGACCGGCTGCCCGATAATAACCTCTTTTGCGGCCCCCAGTTTCATGTTGGTAAGCCAGGTAGCAGCATTCAGGTTCGGCATGAGCTTCTGGAATTCCTTCACGCTCATTTTATTGTAATTGGCATACGGGTCGCGCAGCTCAACCCGCGATTTTGAGGCTTTTGCCAGGCGGGTTTCTATAGCCATTACTTTATCCGCATTGGCAATAGCTTGCTTTTCGGTATCGCCCAGCAGGGTGAACATGTTCCGGAGGTAGCTCAGGTAAGCGGTCCGGATGGTTTGCGACCGTTTATCATCTTTCAGGTAATAGTCCCGGTCCGGCAACCCGGTTCCGCCCTGGTTCAGGAATACGGCATATTGCGTACTGATCTTATCGTCCTGACCAATATAAGTAGAGAACATCGGGTTGAAGCCCAGCATCTGGTGCTGCGGCAAAAGCTGCAACAAACCTTTCATATCTTTAACCGCCGCAAGTTTATCCAACTCAGGTTTTATGGGTGCTAAGCCGGCTTTTTCAATACCCGTGCTGTCCATTCCGGAGAAATAATAATCGCCTACCTTTTGTAAGTTACTGCCTGCCGGGGCATTGGTAGTGCCCGAAGCATCGGTCAGCAACTGGCGCAGAATGCTGTTATTTCTTTCGGCAATTTCATGAAAACTGCTCCATTGGCTTTCGGTAGCCGGCACGGGGTTATTTTTGATCCAGTTGCCGTTGGCGTACAGAAAGAAATCTTCGCAAGGCGAAACAGACTTGTCGATGTTTGGAACATCAATACCAATACCTTCGGTTACGGTTGGCTTTTGGCTTGCGGCAGTAGGGATCGCTGCGGCAGTAGATTGCTGCTGGGCGTCGGGGCCTTTACACTGGGTAGTAAGAAAGGCTGCCAGCGCTAACGACAAGGGAATGAGCGTTCTTTTTTTCATAGGTTTAGGGTTAATGCTGAAAATTTAGGAAATAATTGCTTACCAACCACATTTTGGCGTTAAAAAACTGCATTTTGTATGTTACCGCACGCTATTGTCCGGATTCAGACGGCGGCCCTTATGGTTAAGGTTCAGCCTTTGGCGAAACAAAAAAGCCGGCTAATTGCTTAGCCGGCTTTTGGAATTATGGTTATCGTTAGAATGAAACCGAAGCGCCTAACTGGTACACTCTGCCCCGGTTAAAGAATACTTCAATAAAATTCGGATTAAACTGGTCAACATTTTGTCTTGTTGGAGCATCGGTAATGTAGAACTCATTCAGTACGTTCAGGATTGACCCGTTCAGCGTAAATTTGTAGTCTTTATAAAACTTGAAAGAATAACCGGAATGCAGATCTATATTACGACTTGATGGCAACCGGTAAGAATCTTTTTTCTGTTCTGCTGTGGATAAATTCTGGGGACTGAAATCAGCATAGTTTTTGGCAAATAACAGATAAGTAGGACGGATGTATAACCCTTGGATTGGTTCATAACGCACACCAAGCATGAATTGGTTCTGCGCCGAGCCACCTACGTGTACATCGGTAGCATCAAATGGAGTTTCGCCAACAAATTCCCCGTCCACGGTAATTCGACGTGCAACTCCGGCAGATTGCCAGCGCCAATCCCCTAACGAAATAGCAGCATTTAACGAAACTTTCCGACTAATCTCCTGGGCAATCTCCAGTTCTACCCCTACGTGGCGAGCATCCAGGCCATTCAGGATAATCTGCACGTCTTTAGTCCCAAACGGGGTTTCGACGTTGGTTTCGGTACGCGATTGCGAACGGTTGAACCAGTTAGTTATATAACCGTTCAGGTTTGCTTTAAAATTACTGCGGCTGATCCCATAACCAATTTCAATAGAAGTTACTGATTCATTTTTGGCATCTACGTATTGGTCGCCGGTGGTGGTGTTAAAAACGTTATTAAAAAAAGGTGCTTTGGTTATATAACCAGTATTTATGAAGATGTTATTAAACTCATTTAGGTTATAATTGATACCGCCCTTAAGGGTATACCCTGTAAATTTCACCCATTCGCTTTCCTTCAGCTTTCCAGTCATATCAGTACGAAGATAGGTTTTCTGGTTATAAGTAATAGCCTGATTCTCGGTTAAAACCAAGGTTGTATCAGTTACAGAACCAACCGGCTTCTTTTTAGGAACCCGGATCACATTGTCAAAAGCAATCGGGATCTGAAGCGTATTGGTATTACCATCCTGCGTTATATTAACGTTGTATCTTTTGGCAAGGAAATAATCTTTGCGTCGGTAATTGGTTGTTGAAACCGTACCGCTTACAAAAGCAGAAAGCACATTGGTCTTATATTCGGTCATCAAAAACCCGCCAATGTAACGCACATATCCATCATTGTTAAAAGCTATTTTATCACCCTTATATAATTTTGTAGTAGGGTCAACGTTCCGGTTTCCGGCGTGAGTGGTATATTCGGCACCCAGCAGATCGTAGATCTCACTGTAATGCTCCCCTTTGTAGGTCCTGCCGTCTACACCTGCAGAAATAGTAGTTTGTTCTGTAACCTTGTAATCTAACCCGGAAATAAAACCATACCAGCGGTGATTGTTATTTAGCGTACGTAAGTAGTTTTCGGCAGCCTTCGATTTATCTTTTACATTGTTATTATATACCCGCTGGAAAGTGATAGGGCTGTCTTTAATTGGGGTAATACCTGCTCCGTTTCCAATTGAGGCATATAATACGTTCGAAACGAAGAACTTATCAGAAATGGTCCAAAAATGGTTCAGGTTGAATTGGGGTTTGTGGTAAAAGTTCTGCTGGTCATTTATCTTCTCCCGATTATGGATGGTATCATTACCAGCCAGCTCCCACCGGTCAAGTTCATTATAATGGGGATTATAATCGAATCCGTTGGAAATGATCGGAGAGCCATCAGCGAGTACAGTAGAAGCTCCCAGTTCTTTTGCTTTCTCAGTATCATAAAAAACAATTTTTTGGGCAAATGCACGCCGGCCATGCCGCTGTGGAGAACCCAGACCAGTTAAGGATAAGGTATGGTTGCCCATCCGTTTGCTGACATTGCCAAAATAAGACCAGGAATCATCGAAGGTTCCCTGAACCCAGCCATCGCCGGTACGGCGCGAACCGTAAACGGTAAACGCCCACTGGCCCGGTAATTCGCCGGAAGAATACATAAGGGAGGTTTTGGAATAACTTCTGCTGCCAATCTCTTGACGGGCAATAAAGCTTTCCTTTTTCTCAAAGCCCTTGGTAAGAATATTCATGGTACCGCCAATAGAGGGGGTTGCCAGTTTGGAAGCGCTTAAGCCGCGTTGCACTTGGGTAGAACGGGTTACATCGCCCAGATCCCAGTTAGACCAGAAAACCCGGCCATTTTCCATATCGTTAACCGGCACGCCATTTACCATTACGGCAATATTTTCCTGGCTGAAGCCCCGGATACTGATCCGGGATTCACCCGGTCCGCCGCCCTGGTTGGTGGCGTAAACGCCCGGAGTTTCGTTCAGAAGTAATGGCAGATCGCGGCCCGCCAAGCTTTCGCGGATGGTAGATTCTTTTATGGCAGAGAAAGCAACCGGCGTTTCCCGTTCTACGGCAATGTCCGCCACAATTTCAACTTCGTTTAAGGTGGCATTATCTTCACCCAGCCGGAACGTTACTACGGCATCGCGTTCGGTAACGGTAACCCGCTCGGTAATAGAATTATAACCGATGTAAGAAGCCGTAACCTGGTATGTTCCGGGCTTTACATTCTCAATTTTGTAAGACCCATTCAGATCTGTCTGGGTCCCGTTTTGCGTTTCAACTACCAGAACGCTTGCCCCTATCAAAGCTTCGCCGGTGGTCTTATCTAAAAGCTTACCCTTAATGGCGTAGGTTTGAGCAAAAGCCGCTTGCGCCAGGAAGAAAAGCACAAAGAATGCGGATAAAAAATGTTTCATGAAGGAGGAAAAAGTTAAACCTTGCAAAGATAAGGGTTAACAACCGGAAGTAAAAACTACTGGTACTGCTTCAAAGGGTTTTTCGGAAAATATTAAAGCAATTCTTTGGCCGGGTCCCAGAAATGCTTTTCAAAATCCTGGATCTGGTCGTTAATAATGGTCAGGCCTTCTTTTTCCAGGGAATGTTGCATGGCATCCGGGGCTCCGAAGTGTTGCTTCCCGGTAAGCAGGCCGTTACGATTAACCACGCGGTAAGCAGGCACATCGGTTAGGGGATGCGCCGCAATTAAAGCCCAGCCTACCATGCGGGCCGAACCTTTGGAACCCAGGTAAGCCGCAATGGCGCCGTAAGAAGTAACTTTACCTTTCGGGATTAACTTTACGACTGCATAAACATCTTCAAAAAAACTGGTTTTTTTTTCTTTCATAATTTGTCATTAAGCCGCCTTTGGAGCTTTAATATTTTCCGGTTCCGGTAAGATCTTATTCTTTGGCCTTCAATTTTTCTGCACCTGAGATTGTTTGTTTTTCGGCCTGCCACTCCGTTTTCCCACATTTCCAACCTATTCCGCAACCCGAAACCTGAAATTTAAGGAACGGATTAAACCTTTTACCACCCGGCCCATCTAATGGCTTCCGCACCCGGAAGAACTACCGGCCGGTACCGGGCAAAAACTTTTCCGGCGGAGCGAAGGTAAAAATTCCGGCCAGGAAAAATGCCTTTACCCTGACTTTTGCGTATTAGCTTAGGCTCCTGGGAACCTGGTGCGGGAAATAATTAAAAACTTAGACCGTTAATTTTAGTTGAACCTTGTTTACTGGATTGTCCGGTCCGGAAAATGCTATGAAAAAGGCCGGAAAAAGTCGGGAGTGAACACCCGTAATTTGCTTACTTATTTATGAAGATCAAATATATTGTTATTACCCTGATAATTTTAGGTTTTGGCGCGCTGGTTTTTTACCGGATCTCCGAAAACAAAAAACTGGAGGCCAAAGGCGGTCCCGGTGGCGGGCCTGGCGGCAAAGGCGGCCCGGCGGGTAAAGGAGGACCGGGAGGCGGCATGCCGGCTATGCGGGTAAATGGCATAGTGGTGCAACCGCAGGAATTTGCCAATACTTTATCCGTAACCGGATCTATAGAAGCCAACGAACAGGTAGAAATAAGAGGGCGAAGTTTCCGGGCTGTACGGAGCATTTCGTTTCAGGAAGGCAGTAACGTTAAAAAAGGCCAGGTGCTGGTTAAAGATAGACGATACTGAATTACGGGCCCAATTGGCGCAGGTACAAACCCGGGAGCAACTGGCCGCCGAAAATGCCCGCCGGGCCGGGTTGCTTTTAGAAAAAGAAGCCATCAGCCGCGAAGAATACGATGTTGCCCGCGCCGAATCTAAAATCGTGCCAAGGCCCAAACCCAGCTGATTCAGGCCCAATTGGCCAAAACAACAATCAGAGCCCCATTTTCCGGTCGGATTGGTTTGCGTAATGTTTCGCAGGGCGGTTTTCTTACGCCGGATACCGTAATTGCCAACCTGGTAAGCACCGATCCGGTAAAAATTTCTTTTTCGGTGCCCGAAAAATATGCCAACCATGGTAAAAGCCAATACCGAAATTACGTTTACCGTTGCCGGCTCTGATAAGAAATTTACCGCCACTGTTTATGCCATAGAACCGGGCATTGAAGCCGCCACCCGAACCTTGCAGTTAAGGGCCCGGGCCGCTAACCCGAACGGGGAACTGCGGCCCGGTTCTTTTGCCAACATTGAGCTGCCTTTAAATACAATTCCGAATGCGTTGCTGGTGCCTTCCCAAGCCATTATTCCGGTGCAAAACGGTAAAAAAGTATTTGTAGCCGAAAACGGAAAAGCCAAAGAAGTAAAGGTAGAAGCCGCTACCCGGACCGAAAAAGACATGCTGATAACCGCCGGTTTAAAAGCCGGCGACACCGTATTAACTACCGGCATTATGACCCTGAAAGCCGGGAGCCCGGTAAAAGTAAAAATTGCGGGAGCCAGGGCCCAATAAGCCTGGCCCGGGTTGACTCTAAAAGGAAGCCGCAGGCCTTGAGATTGGCAGCCGGCACTTTTCAGGGGCAAAACCCTACCGTTTTAAAGGGAAGAATTAATTAGAGATCCGGATTAATAATTTTCGGACAAATAAATATAAGTAAGAAATGAGTTTATCAACCACCAGTATCAAGCGGCCGGTTTTTACCATTGTAATAAACCTGATGCTGATGTTATTCGGCGTTATCGGTTATACTTTCCTGGGCGTCCGGGAATATCCCTTCCATCGACCCGGCCATGGTTTCGGTGCGCACCAGTTATTCGGGCGCCAACGCCGATATTATCGAATCGCAGATAACCGAACCGCTGGAAAAAGCCATCAACTCCATTGATGGTATCCGGAATATTTCTTCATCCAGCAACCAGGGCACCAGCAACATCAACATTGAATTTAACCTGGAAAAAAACCTGGAAGAAGCCGCCAACGATGTGCGCGATAAAGTATCGCAGGCCATCCGGAGTTTGCCCCAGGATATCGATGCGCCGCCGGTAGTTTCCAAAGCCGATGCCGATTCGGAATCCATTATTACCATGACGGTGCGCAGCGAAACCCGCAACCAGCTGGAACTTAAGTGATTACGCCGAAAACGTGATATCGCAGCGCTTGCAAACCATTCCGGGGGTAAGCGGCATCCAGATCTGGGGGCAAAAACGTTATGCCATGCGCTTATGGCTCGATCCCGATGAAACTGGCTTCTTATGGCTTAACGGTGGCGCGATGTCCGGGCGGCCCTAAACCGCCAGAACGTGGAATTCCTTCAGGAAAAGTTACCGGCGCCAACACTGAACTGATGGTAAAAACCATGGGCAATCTTTCCAATGCGGAGCAGTTTAATAACCTGATCGTTAAATCGGAAGGCGACCGGATTATCCGTTTCAGCGATCTGGGAAGAGCTGAACTGGGCCCGGAAAACCTGGAAACCAAAATGACTGAATCGGGCGTGCCGATGGTAGGTTTGGCTATTGTTCCGCAACCGGGCACCAATTACCTGGAAATTGCCGATAGACTTTTATGAGCAATTCGAAAAACTGAAAAAGGAATTGCCCAAAGATCTGCAACTGGATATTGCCATGGATAATACCTTATTTATTAAAAATCGGTTATTGAAGTAGCCGAAACCATTGGCATTGCCCTGGTGCTGGTAATTATGATTATTTACCTGTTCTTCCGCGACTGGAGCATTGCTTTCCGGCCCTTAATTGATATTCCGGTTTCGCTGATCGCTACTTTCTTTATTATGTACCTGTGCGGGTTTTCGGTAAATGTGCTTACCCTGCTGGCCATTGTACTGGCTACCGGTTTGGTGGTAGACGATGGTATTGTGGTAACTGAAAATATTTTTAAAAAAGTAGAAGAAGGCATGTCGCCGATTGAAGCGGCTATTAAAGGTTCAAATGAAATATTTATGGCGGTAATTTCTATTTCTATTACGCTGGCGGCCGTTTTTCTGCCGGTTATTTTCCTGGAAGGATTTGTAGGCCGCTTATTCCGGGAATTTGGGGTGGTAATTGGGGCGGCAGTGCTTATTTCGGCCTTTGTGTCCTTAACGCTTACGCCCATGCTGAATGCCTACCTCATGAAAAAAGGCGGGCCACAAAAAAACGCGTTTCTACGATTTTACCGAGCCCTATTTTCGAGAAATTGAATACCGGCTATGCCGAGTTCATTGCAACAGCTTTATGAAAAGAAAGTGGCTGAGCTTTCCTATTATTGCTGGGCTTGTCTGGGCATTGATTGTATTTTTTTACATGATCCTGCAAAAAGAAACCGCCCCTTACGACGACCGCAGTATGCTGCGGGTACAGGTTACGGCCCCTGAAGGAGCTTCTTACGAATATACCGACCGTTTTATGAAAGAGCTAACCCAATTGGTAAACGATTCGGTGCCGGAAAAACAGTTAACCTGGTTATTACTTCCCCGGGTTTCGGCGGTGCCGGTTCGGTTAATAATGGCATGATGCGTATGACCTTGAAAGATCCGTCGGAACGGGAGCGGTCGCAGAAAGAAATTGCCGACAAATTAACCAAACTTACCCGAACGATATTCCGAAGCCCGTACCATGGTTATCGCAGCAGCCTACCATTTCGGTAAACCGGCGCGGCGGCCAGCCCATTCAGTACATTATTCAGGCGCCAAATTTTCAGAAACTGGAAGAAAAAATCCCGGAATTTATGGAAGAAGCAAGCAAGGACCCTACATTCATCATGGTAGACGTAAACCTGAAATTTAACAAGCCGGAAATAAATATTACCATAGACCGGGAAAAAGCGCAGAGCCTGGGCGTTTCGGTGATTGATGTGGCGCAGACTTTGCAATTATCGCTTAGCGGCCAGCGGTTTGGTTACTTTATTATGAATGGCCGGCAGTACCAGGTTATCGGGCAGTTCGACCAGGCCGACCGCGACGATCCCATGGATTTGACTTCTTTGTTTGTGCGCAGCAGTACCGGCCAGTTAATTCAGTTGGATAACCTGGTTACCGTGCAGGAACGGAGCAGTCCGCCGCAGATTATACCACAATAACCGGTATATGTCGGCTACTATTTCGGCGGGCCTGGCCCCGGGCAAAAGCATCGGCGACGGCATAGAGGCCATGGACCGAATTCGCGGACAAAGTACTGGATAAAACCTTTTCCACGGACTTGGCCGGCGAATCGCGCGACTTTGTGGAAAGTAGTTCCAATACGGCTTTTGCCTTCGGGCTGGCTTTGTTGCTGATTTATTTGATCCTGGCGGCCCAATTCGAAAGCTTTATAGATCCGCTTATTATTATTTTAACGGTGCCTATGGCGGTAGCCGGGGCCATGCTTTCTTTGTGGCTTATTCGGGCAGACCTGGAATATTTTCAGCCAGATTGGTACGATTATGCTCATCGGGCTGGTAACTAAGAACGGTATTTTGATCGTGGAATTTGCAAACCAGCTCCGGGAACAAGGTAAACCAAAAGCGGAAGCCATTCTGGAAGCCTCCGAAGCCCGGTTACGCCCAATTTTAATGACCAGTTTAGCCATTGCCCTGGGCGCTTTGCCGATTGCTTTGGCCTTGGGTGCGGCGGCCCAAAGCCGGATGGGCATGGGTATTGTAATTGTGGGCGGAACCATGTTCTCTTTGATTTTAACTTTGTATGTTATTCCGGCCATTTATTTATTGTGGAGCCGGGACCGGAAGCACCGGCCGGAATTTGACCACATTGAGGAATTCGAAAGAGAAGTAGCGATAAAGATCGGGCACTAAAGTTTAGTATTGAGGAGTGAGGATTGAGGATAAATTCCTAATGAATAATAAGAATATTTCAACCTGAAACCTGACGGTTAAATCTTCCTGATTTTAACTCCTGACTCCTCAATCCTCACTCCTAACTCCTAAAAAAAATGAAACATAAATTTATATTTCTGGGCTTTTGGCTGGCGGCTTTTTTTACAGCGGCCGGACCGGTAAAGGCGCAGGAAATTTTAACCCTGGAAGAGGCTGTTAAGATTGCCCTGGAACAAAATTATGACATCCGGCTTTCGAAGAACAACCTGGAAATAGACGACCTGAACGTTAGCTGGGCGAATGCCGGCTTAACCCCTATTGTAGATGCTACTTTAAACGATAATAACGGGATCCAGAACAGCACCCAAACCCAGGCCGATGGTTCTACCCGGGAACGGAACAACGCCCGGAATTCCAACCTGAATTATGGGGTTGGCCTGAACTGGACAATTTTCGACGGTTTTGGCATGTTTGCCCGCTACGACCAGTTACAGGAATTACGCAAACTGGGTGAAACGGAATTGCAGCAAACCATTCTGACCAAAGTTGGCGACGTGATGAGTACTTATTTTGACCTGATCCAGCAACAACAGCAAATCAAAGCGCTCGATACAGCTGTTTATATTTCCCGAATGCGCGTTACGTTGGCTCAAAACCGTTTTACCATAGGTAAAGCAGCCCGGCTGGAAGTACTGAATGCCCAGGTAGACTTAAACACCGATACCACAAACCTGCTCCGCCAGCGTGAACTTTACACCAACACCAAAACGCTGCTGAACGAAATAATGGCCCGCGACATAACTACCCAGTTTACGGTGGCAGATTCTATAACCATTGATAGTAATTTAACTCTGGGCGCTTTAACCGAACAGGCGGCAAAACAAAACCCCACCCTGCAGGCCGCGGTAATAAACAAACGCGTAGCTGAACTCGATCTGAAACAGGTGCGTGCTAACCGGTTTCCGGTAGTTGGGGTGAATACCGGATATAATTTTAGCCGTTCGGAATCTGCGCTGGGTTTTGCCACCTCCAGCACCGGGCGCGGGTTAACGTATGGGCTTTCGGCATCGGTAAATCTGTTTAATGGCGGTTTGCAGCGCCGGAGAGAGAAAATTGCCAACGTTCAGATCAAAAATGCCAGCCTGGAACAGGAAAAATTAACGCAGAATATAAATGCCCAATTAATAACCGCTTACCAAACCTACCTTACCAATCTGAGCCTGGTAAATCTGGAAAAAGCTAACCAGGAAATTGCCCGCAGAAACCTTGAAATTACGATCGATAAAATCCGGTTAGGTACGCTTACCCCTTTGGAGTTTCGCGATGCCCAGCTAAATTTCTTACAAACGAATGTGCGTTACAGCAATGTGCAATATCAGGCCAAACTGGCTGAAATTGCATTGAAAGAGTTAGCCGGAAACCTGGGTTTATAAAGAAGAGATTAAGGCCCTACAGTGGTTAGTTGCACTAAAAGAAGTTGCTGATATAAACATAAGCACCATCGCTACAGATCGGGTATTTTCTTTCAGCCAATTTATGATGCAGCCGTAAAGGGACTCATGATAGTAGCCCTGAGTATATTCGCCTTTACAATTGTATTAATAATAGTATTAAATCTTCCTTCTGAAAAAAGAAGTACTTAAGCTTTCTCCGGAAAGAAATCTTCTCTTCAGCAAAAAGACATTCATAAATATAAAAGACCTTAACTTCCGATTAAGAAATGCGGCGCCCTTTTCAATGAGAAAAGCGGCGCCGTGTTTTTTTTGCCCCCTAAATTTAGAGATAAAAAATTCCGGAAACATTTAGTTAACGCTGCGGCCTAAAACCAGTTCCAGCCCCGAATTAAAGTAAATGGTCATGGTCTGGGTTTCGGTAATGGTGCCTTTACCATCATCTTCCTGATCTTCCCGGAAACGGGTAATAATGGCGTTTAATACCTCCTCATCCGTACCGATGGTAAAATTAAGCTGCGGGTTATAAATGATCTCTTCTTCTTTGAACATTTCCCAACGGCCCGTCTGCGTACCACCGTTAGTAACCTGAAAAGTACCGCCCATTGCAAAATCCAATTGCGAACAAGCCGCAAAAATGGAGGTATCGGCAGCGGCTCCTCCCGGTTTTTCCAGGACGGCCCAACTCCCGATGAGGTGTTGCACGGTTAATATGTTCAGGTCAAGGTAACGCACAGCTCCAGGTTATCCTTTTGGGTTTTTCAATTTTAAATTTTCTTCCTGCAAAGCTTTTACCTGCTTCTCCAGCTGGAGATTCCGGAACTTTACTTTCACTTCCAGGTCTTCGTAAGAATTTTTCAGATTCTCGGCGTACTGGCTTAACTGGCGGTTTTTGGCTTCCAGCTCCAGGGTGCGCTCCTCTACTTTTTTATCCAGGTTCTGGTTCAGCGTGCGCAATTCGGATGTCATTTTTTCGGCCAAAACAATAGCGTTTCTGCGGGTATTGGCCAGGGTTTTCATTAAAAAATAAAGCAGAACGCTTAGCAAAATTCCGCCAATTAAGATCAGGTAGGCTGTTTTCTGGTCTTTAGACCATTCCGGGTTAACGGCCGGCAAAATGCGGAGGGTCCACTTATGGCCGTAAACCGGGAAAGTAACTTTATAGTAATCTTTGGCATTAACCGGTTGTTTCTCCCAGGTTTTGTATAAGATTTGGTTGAAATCCGGGGTACTGCCGTCGAACAATTCTATTTCGAAAGGCCGGTTTTCCTGATTCAGGGCAAAAGGCAGCAAGCGGTTCATAAAATTTTTGGCTATGAACGGGGCATAAGACCAACCCTTAAATTGCTGCCGGGCAGAGTCGGAATCGGAATCGGATTTATAAACGGGCACAAAAATCAGAAAGCCCGGAGTTTTACCCTGATCCTGAACCAGGGTTACTTTCTTTGAAACAAAAGGGAGGCCGGTTTGCCTCGATTTTTCCATAGCATCGCGGCGATGCGGCTCCGAACCCATGTCCAAACCAAGGGCTTCCCGGTTACGATACTGTGGCTCTATGTATTTTACTACAAAATATTCCGTTGCATTGGGAGCTTTTCCCAGATTTGTGATTCCAAACCAGGGCATGTTTTCACGCTGTATTTTACGTACAAAAGCCAGCGAATCCTCTTTTTTTACGGGTATGGCAAAGCCCAGTCCGTTAATGCCCGGGTAATTGATATCCAGTTTTAAGGCAGCCACAAATTGCCGCCATTCCACCCGGGTCACTTCTTTGGAGGCCGCTATAAAGGCCGCGCCGGAAATCTGCTCATCTACATAGGTCTGGAGCCGGAATTCGATATTCTGCCGGATATGATCTATTTGGTCGCGGTAATAAGCTTTCTGGTTTTGTTCGTGGCGCTTTAATTCCTTCGAAAAAAATGAAAAGGTAATCAGAAGCCCCAAAACCAGAAAAACCACAGGTAACGCGTTGTATATTTTTCTCTTTCATCTAATACAGATTTGCTACGCCAATAAACAGAAATTGCGTAAAATAAAGAATGCCCGGTCCAGACCAGGCCAAAAACAAAAGTAGTTATTTCAAACCAGTAATTAATATTGTTTTACATAGCCGGCTTTTCGCAGAAATTAAAAACAAATGCCCTGATCTGCCCTTCCTTAAATTTCCTGAAAATCTGAATACGAATTCCAGGAAGGCTTCGCTACTTTTCCCCTCAAAATCCCGACCGTTCTGCCATTTAATATTAATTCAAGGCCTGGGCTGGCACCTGGCACATAAATAAGTTGCCCGGCCGCCTACGGTGGTTTTGGTTATAAGGGTCCGGCATCGGGGGCAATTCTTATGCGCATCCTTTTCGGTATGCGGCGAATCGTCCCATTCCCGGGAGTGGATCAGGTATGTGGCCGGCAATTCGCGGTAAATGGCTTCTTTCTGAATGGAGGTTTCAAGCACTTCCCGGGTTGCTTTCGTGAGGCGTTTTAATTGCGGGGCGGTAATTTCCGAAGCGGTCATTTCCGGGTGCAATTTTGCCTGAAATAATATTTCGTCTGCCAGCCAGTTGCCGATGCCGGCTAGGATCTTCTGGTCCAGCAGCGCAGGCTTTAACGGACTTTTCCGTTTTTGCAGGCTTTGCAGCAGACCGGCCGGCGTTATCTCCAGGGCATCTGGCCCCAGGGCTTTGGCTTTGATATAGGCTGCTTCGCTTTCCCACAACCCAATGCGGCCGAACTTCCGGGAATCTACAAAAGCAAGCTTAAAGCCACTATCAAAGAAAAAAGTAGCGCGTTCAAAACGGGGGGCATCTTCCGGCAGCCGGTAATAATGCAGGTCGCCGGTCATGCCAAAATGCAGGCTTATCACGGTGCCGTTATCCAAACCAACCAGCAAATGTTTCCCGATGCGGGTGGTCTTTACCATTTGCCGGCCTTTAATTTCGCTGCGGAACCTATCATATTCCATGGTAACCTGCCTTTTGGAATCTACGGCCGAAAAATCGGTTATCTTTTGGTCCAGGCTGGTTTCTTCCAGGTAACGGCGGTAGGTTTCTACTTCGGGAAGTTCGGGCATTAATTTGGTTGTTGGTTGTTAGTTGTTGGTTGTTGGTTTTATGAAAACTTACCTGAATTTAATGCTGACTTTTTAAGCGAAAAACATAGTGTTATGCAACAAGTCAGGCCATAAGGTTTCAGGGAATTCAGGAGTTAGAGCTTCAGGTTTAAATTAAACCAAATTAACCGTATTTGGTTAGAATAGGGTTAAATTTTTGCCTTTCATTTTACAAAAACGGGAGCTATCATAATGGGTCATTCTCCGGCTTACCCGGCAAAAGCTTTTGGCTTTTTTATTGACCTGCCATATACGGCTGTTGCTGCACGATCAGCACTTTTTCTTCGGGCAGCAGCAGGTAGCCATAATCGTAGCAGAAATTATAGATGTTGCCCCGGTTGGTGCGGAACTGCGTGGTATAATAACTGAACCGTTACCAAAATGTTCTGGCTCGACCGAAGCTGTAGTTCTTTAGGCAAACAAACCACCCCCGAACCCCTCCTTGTTAAGGAGGGGAGCTTTGGGCTTGTGCTTTGAAAGGACATTTTATGCTAAAATCCATACCGTTTCAGAAATTAGCTACAAAATGCAAAAATTAGATTTAAGCATAAAGCAGCTCCCCTCCTTAACAAGGAGGGGTTCGGGGGTGGTTGGCCTGCCTGCTATAAAAACCAACCCTGCCGTATTGCTAAGCCGGTCTGGTCCGGCCCGGCCAATATGGTATTCCTGAACCCACTGGAACATGCCGGAAAAACGTACATTAAGCTCTGGAACAAACCCAACCGGCAGATCAGCGACAAACTGAAACAGGCCGCCGGGGTTAAATTCAGCAAAACGTATAAATGCTACGTAATGGCTAAAACGGAGCACCAGGTAGCGCTGCTGCAGCAGCACCTGGAAGGCACCGCCCAGGTAAATACCCAGTACCTGAACCGCCCCCAACGCCTCCGGCCGGCCAAAACGGTAAGCATAAACAGTAAAAAACCCGAACTGGCCGCCTTGCCTAAACTTCCGGAACTTCCGGTGGTACGCCTGGTGCCTTTGGTTTTTAAGGACCGGGAAGTTTTACAGATCAGCTTTGCTTACTACCGCGAAATTTACAACCGCCTGAGCCGGGGAAGCCGCATAAAATGGCTGCCTGGGCCCAAATGCTTCGTAACCGGCCCCGACCCCACCAGCCTGCACCAGTTGCTGGACAGCTTGGAAGGCCTGGCGCACCTCTGGCTGGCCCGCGACCTTAAAATAAAAGACCTGACCGTGCAAAAGCGCCTTTGGGAGCAAAGTTATACCAAAGACAGCGCCTATATAACCTGCCCCCTGGAATACCTGGAAAAGCTGTTGCTGCTCAATTACAGCCCCAATACCATGCGTACCTACCACAGTTTGCTCCTCCGGTTCCTGAACACCTACCGGCAACTGGGCCTGCCCGCCATTGCCGCCTTTGAGGCCGAAAAGGTAAACCAGTACCACCGCGACATGATGCAAAGCGGCCAATATTCTTATTCGTTTATAAACCAGAGCATTAATGCCGTTAAATTCTATTACCAGCGCCTGTTGCAGCGCGCCCTCATGGACCTGAGCCAGGTAGAAAGGCCGGAAAAAGAACGCAAACTGCCCAAGGTTATGAGCAAAGACGAAGTGAGCCGTTTGCTCAAAGCCACCGATAACCTGAAACACCGCTGCCTGCTGCAATTGCTTTACGCCGGCGGCCTGCGCATTGGCGAGGTAATAAACCTGAAAATTACGGATGTGCAAAGCGGCCGCAACCTGCTGCTGATACGGGGTGGCAAAGGCAAAAAAGACCGCACCACCCTGCTTTCGCAGAAACTATTGCAGAGCCTGCGGGAATATTATAAGGCTTACCGGCCCAAAGACTGGCTTTTTGAAGGACAGTTTGGCGGGCAATATACCGTAGAAAGTATCCGGAACGTATTCAGGGCCTGTAAAGAGAAGGCCGGGATAAAAGGCCCGTTTACGCCCCATTCGCTGCGCCACAGTTTTGCCACTCATTTGCTGGAACAAGGCACCGACCTGCGCTACATTCAGACCTTACTGGGGCACGGCTCCAGCAAGACCACCGAGATCTATACGCACGTTACTACGCACGCCATTGAAAAGATAATGAGCCCGCTTGATAATTTGTAGAACTTTGTTACATTTGAGTATGAACCCACATTTAACGCCAGGCTTTTCAAAAACGGTATCCAAACTGACCGAAAAACCTACGGATATAGTGGGGATAAACGTAGGTGTTACGTATATACAGTAGTTCTGTAAAATAAAAATTGATAGAAGGAACACAATTGAAATAAGATGAAGGTCAAATTATTCTTTTTATCACTTTTAACTTTCCTTTCACCTTTGTTGGTTGTAGCTCAAACTTGCGAACAATTATCAAAAAGAGCTGATCAATTCTATACAATCTCTAATATTGATGATTATGAATACTATAAGACCTTTAAAAACAAAAAGGAGCTTATTAGTAATTTAGATTCAGCAATTTTTTATAAAGAAAGTTTGCTAAAATTAGGGAGTTGCTTTCAATCCATACCTTACCACCTATCAGATCTTGCTCTATTTTATTACATAAATTCAAATAATAGGAAAGCAAAAAACGCTGCAAATTCTCTTATAAACTTGCATTCAGAAGTTAGTTATTCCAGAAATGAAAAGGTTATAAAGTATGATTCTTTAGGAAGTATGAAATTTGAAGCCTACAAAATTCTTGGTAAGATTTATTTACAAGAAAATAAAGAGGATTCGTTATTCTGGATTGCTAAAGTTTTAGATAGTTTGAAGACTTCAGTTTATTACTGCCCAACTGGATTAGGAAGAACAAATGTCTTTGTCGCGGAGTTAAAATCGAACTTTTATGAAAAAAATCGAAGGTATAATGAGGCCTTATTAATTTGGTATAAAACTGACCAAAAAGGCAATAGATACATAAATAAAAGGATAGTAGAAATCCTAGGTTTAAAATATACTAAAAACCTCAAGAAAAGATTCAAGATTAATGAGGTTGAAAGAGGTGAGTACAACCATTATGTAACCTTGACTATCAAGGATGAAATAATTGATTCCTTACTTATTAATCTTCCAATAGATTGTAAAGGAGATACAAAAGATTGCTTAAGTAAAATTGACTACCTTAAGAGTATTTATTAAAAATTACTTTACAGAACAAAAGCTAAAAACCATTAAAACGTTTTTTAGCCCAGCCGTTGGCAGTAATTGTAATTAAAGAAAATGGAATTAGAAGACTTGCTTTCAAATTATGTGCTGGGTGATGGGCAAATCATTTCCATTGAAGCAAATCTGAATTATCAAGAAAAGAACAAGTCAACCGTCATTGTTGAATTGATTATAAGAAATTAAGCAGGAAAGAAGAAGTTTGAAAAATGTAGAGTTAAACTGCAGTTTAAGCAGGTGATAGAAGTAGGTATAAATGAAGATATGGATAGTGACTATTACTCTGACATAGTTCTTGTAAAACAGGAAAATGGCACTTACTACTTGTCTTTAGACCCTTATGGAAATTCTGGGGAGCCACATGAAGATGATAACTTGGTCATCATTGCTAACGCATTTGCTATTGAAGAGATAGAATAACTCCAGCCAACAAGGTTTATACCCTATGCCTCGGCTGACAGCCTCGCACAAGGTATACACGAGTAACGTTGGGCAAAATCAAAAGTATAAAAAGGATGAATCCAGAAGTCCAAAGTGACATCGAAAAGCTAATAGGCTATTCTGTAGATTTTGCAGAAAATTTGCTTCTTGACTCTGGTGAATACTACCCCTTCGGATCAAAATTAAGCTTGTCAGGAAAATTTACACCAGTCAGTTTCTTTGATGAAGAAGAATACCCAGAAAGTGAAAAAGTAATAAATGGATTGACTACCGCATTTGAGGAAGCTTTTAGTAAAAAGGAAATAAGAGCCTATTGTATAGCTTATGACGTGAGAGTGAAAAATGAGAAATTTAACTCTTCAATAGACGCCATAATGATTGCGATTAAGCACATAGATGTTGAAGGGAAACTGATTTATTATTACCCTTATGAACTTGAAAATAAAAAGAAGTTAGAATTTTTAGAGCCTTGGGGTGAACACGAAAAATAAAAATGCCTTTTCCCAACAAGGTATAAAAATTAAACTTCGGCTTCGCCTAGTTCACTTTTTATACTAACCGTTAGGCAAAACAAATAATTAAATCTGAAAAGCAATAAATTCGTAAATTTAGAGCGTAACCTGATTGTATAAGCCATGACAGAAATACAACTCTATACAAAGTTAAGTACGCTTCCACCTGCGCTTAAAGCAGAAGTAAATGACTTTGTTGATTTCCTTTTAAGTAAAAAAAAGAACGCTTCCAACGCTAAGAAGCCAAAATTCGGTTATGCAAAAGGACAATTTAAAATGTCTCCAGACTTCGATGAACCGCTTGATGATTTCAAGGAATACATGGAGTAGAAGCGAATATCAGGTTACAGCATCCATACCTTATCTATAACATTTTTTTTCCGTTGGAATTGCCACTATAAATCATGCCAACAAGCTTTATACTAGATACTCATACATTAATTTGGTTTCTGAACGGGGACAAGCAACTCTCTAAATCTGCGAGAGCCGCAATTGAAAAAGAATCGAACTACAAGTATGTAAGTGTTGCTAGTTTGTGGGAAATGGCGATAAAAATCAGCTTAAAAAAACTTGAGTTCGCAGCCTTTCCTGATTTAGCAAATATGATTGCTGAAAACGGTTTTGAAATACTGCCTATCACTTTTGAGCATACTTTAAAAGTTGCCGAATTAGAATTTATACACGGTGACCCTTTTGACAGAATATTTATTGCACAATGTATCGTTGAACAGATGGCAATTATATCAAAAGATAGCAATATAGAAAAATATCCCATCGAAGTGATCTGGTGAAATTCCTTTGCCTAACCTTGCACAGGCTCCATATTCGGCAATGCCTCATTCGCAGCCTGTACTAACCGTTACCCTTAATTAAAAGTATGAAAACAAAGGTCTTAATTAACCTAATTTTAAGTTTGACTTACTTTTGGTTTTTCATTCTAATTTTCTGGAATAAATCAGGTGGTGATATTGCTACGATTTTCTTTTTCGCTATTTTCTCATTTATTCACTTGGTTATAGTATTGATTTTAATGATAAGAAGGAAGAAAAATAAAAATTACTTTGCTCTTATAGGATTAGTTGGCGGTTTAGTTTTAAATATCTTATCCTTTCACCTTATTTCAGAATATAGAATAAACCAACACGAAAAACAAGGTGGAGATAGAGTAATAATAGAAGAATATTAAAACAAAATAACTTAGGGTAACAAGGCACAGGCTTTAGTCTCGGCTACGCCTCGCCCATAGCCTGTACTAGCCGTTGGCAGTAACTGGAATTAAGGAAGTGACAATAAAAAAATAGATGACAGTGCTTAAATTTTTAATGTTTAACCGCTTTGTTAAACAGTATTTGAATAGCGATTTTTGGTTTTTAAGATTAAATAAAAGGATTAAATCTTTGACATTAGAAATGTGGTACACGTTATCCGTGTTTTTTCCTCTTTTAGGGGGAATAATGCTTTTGACAATCATATTCAGTGACCCATTTGCGGATTCTGAATTGATACATTTACTGACATTAATTCCATTTAGTTTTTTGATGATTGCCCTTTTTAATAAAGATTTTTTTGGAGGTCAAAGCGTAGTTCATCGAAAATTAGGTTATAAGGTTTTAGACGCCAAGACAAATAATACTGCTACTAAAATTCAATGCCTGATAAGGAATTTAACTGGGCCAATATGGCCAATTGAAGTAATATTTATTTTATATAAGTCCAAAAAGGCGACTTGGAGACCTTATTGCAGGAACAATTTTGGTTGACGTACCTATTTCCGACCCACAATTAATTTTGTCCGAGATAAGTAAATCAAAGTTTGATGGACAAACTAAATTAACCCTAATAATATCTCTGATTTTTGTAGTAATATTTATGGTCATATTTGACCCAAGAGTAAAGTTGTGGTAAAACAGGCATCTGCCAACAAGGTATATACAAAACCTTAGCTTCGCTACAGGCTTTTCATCTACTAAACGTTATGCCCAATGCTAAAAAACAAAAATCGTCGGTTTTCAAGGAATCTTCGTAAATTGGATATGTGAAAAACAAGATAGAGACAGGGCTGGACTTCATCATTGATAAACTTACTAACAGCATCGAGAATGTTGTGACAGGCGATAGCTTCGCAACGGAAATCTCTGTGCTTACTCACGCCGACTTAAAAACTATAACAAAAAAGAACGGTTGGCTCTTCAACTGGCGCTCGGAATTCAAGGAACCTGTAAAGGATATCTACAAACTTACCATTGTCAACAACCCGACATCATACAAGGACTGATTAGCCTTGAGGTAAAGGAAGACCACGTTTATATGCATCTGGTTGAGAGTGCCCCTTTCAACAAGGGCAGCGCCAAAATGTATTCCGGAGTCCCCGGCAACTTAGTCGCGTTTGCCTGCAAACTCTCCTTTCAGCGCGGACACGAAGGCAACGTTTCCTTCACCTCCAAAAGCCAACTGATAGAGCATTATAAGAAAACGCTCGGCGCATTGCACTTCGGCGGGCGTGTGATGATTATTGAGACGACTTCAGCCCTGAAACTTATTAACCGATATTTTAAAAATCAATAAAATGAAAGCAAAGAAAACAGAGTTGGACGTGGATTATATCGGCGGGCAGGAGCCTTTGACCACAGAGGAGGAAAAAGCGCTAAGTGACTTCTTTCAAAAGCGCAAAACGGAAGCTAAAAGAGTTGCTGCCAGCAGAAAGGCTAAGACAGCAAAGAGCAGCTTAAGGCAATCTCCTCGCCAGTAAAAAAGCGTAGGGCATAACAAAGTAGATAAAAAACCTTAGCTTCGCTACAGGCTTTTCATCTACTAAACATTGGACAACAGCTAAAGAATTGAAAAAATAACTTAATAGATAAAGTTTCTAAATTTGGAAACTTTATCTATTTTTGTTCCGTTACCCAAGGATAAATTGTAATGCAATATTTTCAGTCCCAATTTTTAGAAGAAGCCGAAAAGTTCATCGCTGGACTGGACCCTAAAACAATCAAGAAAATACTTTACAATATTGACCTTGCAGAACAAACGACCCAAAGCTTTTTAAGAAACTTCAACAGGACATCTGGGAACTTCGGACAAAGTATGCGGGACTTCAAATAAGGCTTCTTGCATTTTGGGACAAAACAGACGATAAGGAAACTTTAGTATTTGCCACTCACGGTTTCATCAAGAAAGTGGACAAGGTTCCAGCCAATGAAATTGAGCGGGCGGTAAAAATCAGAAAAAAGTATTTTGAAAATAAACAGAAAAAGCAATACTATGGCAAATCGGGTAATGAAAACAACTTCACTTGCTGAAATGAAAGACAAATATATCGGCAAAGTTGGTACGCAGGAGAGAGACGAATACGAATATGAATTGCATATGGATGTATTAGGCAAAATGATAAAAGCTGCCCGGCAACAACGTAATTTGACACAAGAAGAATTAGGCAAGCTAGTTGGTGTGCAAAAATCTCAGATTTCTAAACTTGAGAGTAGTGCCAATAGTGCCACGATTGATACTGTTATTAAAGTATTCAAGGCACTTAAAGCTGAAATTAACTTTAATGTAAAACTTGAAAACAATTTTGTCAGGCTTGCCTAAAAAAAGCCGAGCTCTCAACAAAAGCTAAAGCACGTTAAAACGTGCCTTAGCCACCAACCGTTAGCAATAATTAAAAATCCACCCAAACTTTACTGCTTTTAAAAAGCAAATTGAAAATAGCAGGCTTTTTCAGTTTCAATAACCATTCGAAACCTTAAAACAAACGCAACTGCTCACCATTCATGCGGCAAAAATGAGAGAAATCGTAAGGGGTCATTTTGCGGCCGCCCAGGTATTTTTTCTTACTAACCCGGAAAAGGTTGGCAATGTTGCTGGCAAAATTCCCCTCTCCTATTATGCGGGCGCCAAACCGGCTGTCGTTCAGCTTTCCGCCGTGGCAATGCGCAATCTGGTAGAGCACTTTATCGGCCCGGTCCGGGTAAGCTTTACGCACCCAGTCTTCAAAGATCTTTCCTATGCTGCCGTTTAACCGCACAATGGTATAAGCCGCATTGCTGGCTCCGGCTTCGGCAGAGGCGCGCATTAACTCCGGAATTTCAAAATCGTTCAGGGCCGGAATAATGGGCGCCAGCATTACGTTTACCGGAATGCCGGCATCCGAAAGCTGCTTTACCACTTCCAGGCGTTTTTTCCCGGAAACCGTGCGGGGCTCCAGTTGCCGGCGCAGTTCTTCGTTTAAGGTAGTTATGGAAATGCTTACGTGCACCAGGTTCAGCGCATTCAGTTTTTTCAGCAGATCCAGGTCCCGGAGAATAAGCGAATTTTTGGTGATCAGGCTAACCGGGTGTTTGTAGCGCAGCAATACTTCCAGCATTTTACGGGTGATCTGTTTTTTGGCTTCAATGGGTTGGTAGCAATCGGTATTGCCGGCCATCATGATCGGTTTGGGTTCCCATTTAGGGCTTTCCAGTTGTTTGGCTAAAACCTGGGGAGCGTTTTCTTTTATAATGATCTTACTTTCAAAATCCAGGCCGGCGCCGTAACCCCAGTATTCGTGGGTATTGCGGGCAAAGCAATACACGCAGCCGTGTTCGCAGCCCTGGTACGGGTTCATGGAATAACCGGCGCCCAGATCCGGGCTGTCAATTTTATTTACGATCTTCTTCGGAAGCTCAATAAAGTATTCCATTTTAGGCGCTTCCGCCAGCCACGGTTCATCAAGCCCTTCTACATGTTCCGTTACGTAAGCATGCTGCTGAAACTTATTAGCCGGGTTGAATTGCGCCCCCCTGCCCTTCCAGAGTTCGTCCCTTTTTTCCATGCTTAAAGTTACGAATTTGCTAAAAAATAAGCGAATAAAGTCCAATTAAATTAGTTTACAAAGATTTAATTTGCCACACAAGCAGGCAGACACGGAAAATACCATTGGTATTAGCAATTCAAATGTGTGACAGGTTGCTCTAATGAGATTACCTACCAGTTTAGCGGATAGTGAATTATTGGTAGAAACGTTTCAAAACGGGGTTGCGGCCACGGAAAAATATTGGAAGTAAATCTTTGGATAAGGAAAATTATAATTGATTTTCAATTCTGCAGCAATGCGCGTTTCTTTGCACCAGATTCAACTTAAGCTTTAAAATCACCTTGTTCCAGATCCAGATAATTCCCTACCAGCCCGAACACCAGGAAGCTTTCCGCAAACTGAACCACGAATGGATCACCAACTATTTCTGGCTCGAAGAAGCCGATAATAAAATGCTGGACGATCCGGAAGGCTACATTTTAAAGCAGGGCGGTTTTATTTTTATGGCGCTGTTAAACCAGCAGATTGTAGGAACGGCCGCTTTGCTTAAAAACCCCGATAATTCTTTTGAGCTGGCTAAAATGGCCGTAACCGAAAAAGCCAAAGGCATGAAAATAGGTTATTACCTGGGCTTAAAAGCCCTGGAAAAAGCCCGCGAAATGAAAGCCGAAAGAGTAGAATTGTTATCGAACCGGATTTTAAAACCGGCCTTAAGCTTGTACGAAAAATTAGGTTTTGCAGAAGTACCCTTACCGCCAAACGATTATAAACGGGCCGATATAAAAATGGAGATCCGGTTGTAGATTCAGGTATAAAAACGGTATTAAAAAGGCATAAAAAAGTCGCGGTTTAGGGCCGCGACTTTTTTATTTTCTGTAGTTAAAGAGAGCTTAACTTCTTTCGGAGCCCGGGTTCCAGGCATCGCCGGTTTGGGAATCGTAGTACCGGTTGCGCCTACCCGAAAAGCTTCTATCCTGGTCATAATTAGAGTCTGGCGAACCGCCCGTGTTCTGGTAATCCAGGTCGCTGCCTAAGTAGCGGTCCTGGTCGGAGCCGGTGCCCTGGCGGTAGCGGCTACGCTCCCGGGAGCCATAAATTTTGTTCGGCGAAAACTCCTGGTGGCTGTTCAGGTGCAGATCGCTGGAAATAGAGGCTTCTGCGCTGTTATTGTAATCGCCGCGGTTATACTGGCTTAAAGCTGAATCGTAGATCTCATAAGGAGAATCTTCTTCTGCGGTACGGTGCTGGTAGCTGCCCGACCGGCCGGAACGACCGGGAGTAACCCAGCCCCGGGTATTATCGGCGCCCTGGGAGCCGCTACGCTGGCTGCCGTCGTAGCTTTCTCTTTCGCCGGGGGCAAAGCTGTTCTTATCGCGGTAAGCGCCATAAACCGTATGGTAGGGCTGGTGCTGTACGCCCTTATGGCCGCTGCCCCATTTACTGCTGTTATAGCCGTTGGTGGAAGAGCCATACCCCTGGGCACCGCCGTAGCTGCCCATAGAACCGGCATTCCGCGAAGCCCCGTAGGTTGAGCCGCTTCCGTAATCGCTTTGGCTGCGACCATAATCGCCGCCGGTGCGGGAACTGCCGGCATGGCCGTAACCGTAATCCGGACCGAAATTGCGTTCGTGCAGACGGCGGTACCCGGAATCATTGCTTTCATTATCGAGCCGGTAAGAGCCCCGGAAATCGTTGTACTGGTTGCGGCTTTGCTGCGGATGGTCGTAATCCATATTGTAATCCTGGTTGCGGCGGTTTTCGCGGCGTAAGCCGTAACCCGGACCAAAAGCATCTTCCCGGTTCTGGTTGTGGCCCAGCTGCGGGTTCAAACCCCGGCGGTCCTCATAGGATTGGGGCTGGTTCCGGCGCTGGTTATTGCCAGAAGGTTCGTAATGCTGAAAATTGCTGTTACCTCTTTGCGATTGGTTTAAGTTTTCCCAATCGTTGTTTTCTGAATATGAACGGTTACGATACATAGATTTCTGAATTAAGATAAAACATGGAACAATGAGCTCTTTAACGGATGCGGCAACCTTCGGTTAAATAAAATATTGTACCTTTGACCTGATCAGGAAAACCCAAAAAGACCGGAAAAAAGAATTTACATAAATTTTCAAATGAAGGTTTTAAAAATCAATTCTTTATCCTTATTATTGAAGTAATACCTGATCAACACTCACCGATCTTTTATGGATATGTTGCCGATTACCAAAACCCAGACCTTTGAAAATGAATGTTGCAGCATTGAGCTGGATCCGGAAATTGGCGGCCTTATTTTTAACTGGAAAGGTTTATTACCCAGCCCGGCTTTCCGGGAAGTGCACCAGCACGCCCTTACGCTTATCCGCAAACACAAGCTTACCAAGATCCTGGGCGATGCCCGCCGCATGAAAACCATTGGCAGCACCGATTCCGAATGGATCCTGGATTACTGGATGCCCAGCGCCGTTACGGCCGGCTTCCGCTATAATGCCATAATCGAATCTGATTACCTTTTTAACCAGCATTCTATTAACAGCATTATTGAAAAAACCGACCCGAACCAGGTAACTTTCCGGTACTTTAAAGATCACGAAAGCGCCTTTGCCTGGCTTAAAACCTGCTAATTCTTTAGCTGCGTCCTTTCGGGTTTCCTTATTTGGTTCGCAGGTTATTGGCATTGCTGCCGTCAAGCTTGCGGGTTTGTTCTTCGGTTTTAGCCGCTACATTTCCTTCAGCAATATTGCCTTCCGGCTCCTGGTCCAGTTCGTCGGTCTTGATGCCTTCCAGCGGTTCCGGGTTATCGTCAGGTAATTTTTTGCTTTCGTCAGAATTGGTGATCTGGTCTTTATCGTCGGGGTTTTTGGCTACTGGCATATTCTTGGTTTTCTTAGGTTAAAAGCATAGCGTTTTAAGGCGGGCCGGTCAGTCGTTTTCGTTGTTGGCATCGCCATCGTTGGTATCGCGGTCTTCCAGGCTTTTGCCCGGGTTGGCAGCGCGGGTTCCGTCAAAATTTTCGTCGGAGGTAGGAGAACCGGCCCGGCGGCTGGTTTCCGGTCCCAGGCCGGGAGGCGTTGCTTCGCCGCCACCGCCTTCGTTGGCTAAGCGGATAGCTTCCTTCGCTGAAATTCGGCATCAGATTCCTGGGGAGTTTGGTTTTGAGGGTTCATAGAATGGGTTTTAAAGTTTCAATATTTCCCCCGTTTTTACTCCTGTTGACCCAATATTGTTTTAAGCTCCCTTCATTTGATTTTCCGGGCTGTAACTATTTCAGTATAAAAAAGTTAAAGTGGTTACAATCAAATCCAAAACCCTTAAACCTGATAAATTATGAAAAAAATTTTATTAATGGCCACCGCAATGCTGCTTTCCTGCACCCTGGCCAGCGCCCAATCTGAAACCAAAACCAAAGTAAAAGGCAAAGGAACCATGGCAGCCGATGCCGAAAAAGCGCCGATGGCTATGAAAAGCGGCATGATGATGCACGGCGGCAAAATGATGGTTATGAAAGAAGGCAAAACGTTGGAAATGACCGAAGACATGACCCTGGATAACGGTACCAAAGTAATGAAAGACGGTAGCGTAAAAATGGCCGACGGCTCAACCATGAAGCTTCACGACGGCGACCACATGACCATGGAAGGAAGAGTGATGCACCACCACAAAGACATGGACCATGGCGATGTGAAAGTAAAATCAGGCAATACTAAACTGAAAGCCACCGACGAAAAACTTAAAATAGAAGGCAGCGGCGAAAAGGTTAAAACCAAATACGACAAATAATTTCCTTTTCCGAACAGAAAAAGCTACCCCCTGCCGGTAGCTTTTTTTTTGCACGTTACTTTTCCTAAAACGCGCAGAAAAGCTTATATTTGCCTAATTGCCGGGTAATTAAATTGCATGAAAAACCTTAAACCAACGGAGCGGGAGCTTATAAGACTTACAAATTTTTTTAAGAAACGGGCCGAAGAACTGATCCTGCAGGGAGCTTTGAACGAAGAAGACCAGCAGGTTACCGCTGCCTGCCAGAACCTGGCCGAAAGTTTATACAAACATGCCGATAACCGCGAAGCGGTACTGGAAAAGCGCCGGCAATTAGGGGCCATTGTTAAAGACAATGCCGCGTGCCCGAAATGCGAACTGGCTACTTACCTAAAATTTAACGGGGTAGCTACCAGCGAACAGGGCTGGAAAAGCAACAAATACAAATGCCGCCGCTGCAACATAACCTTTACCTGGAACCGCCCCAACAACCCCTGGGACCTGGTGCCTTACCTGCGCCTGGTAATTGCAGAAATGGATCAGACGGCCCATAACGAAGAATTGCCACCCCAGACCCGCGAACATGCTGCCTATAACCGCGACATGATGCTGGAAAATTTAGACCGCCTGGAGCCGGTATTGCAGGCCTCTGATGTGGAACTGGCGGAAATGGAAGCCCGCGAACTGGAAATGTCTAAACTGATCCACCAGTTTAAGAACTACCTGCTCATTGAGAAAATAAAAATGAATAAGTGGGAAGACCCGATCGCGAAAAAATAAACGAGTCGGTGCATTTTCAAAAAACCCGCACTTAAGACCCTGAATACAAATTTGCTAAAAGGTTTTATTCGGGTTTGTTCCTGGCTTTGCCGGCCATATCAAATATTGTAATAATTGAATAGTCAGATTTACTTAACAAAACGCGAATTTCTTCCTTTTAGCCGCAACCCAGCCTTAACGGCTTTTCTCAAACGGTAAAAAATTAGCTGGAACCCTTTTAACAAAAGCGCCTTTCCTTTTGAATTCCAAATCCAGGGTTTTCTCCAGCCGCTATTGGATTTTTATCTGCCTGAATGAATTTTTACGGAATTTGCATTAAATTCAGATTTCAGGAAAACCGCCGGTTAAGGTTCACGTAAAATTCAGAGGAAAATTTAACCCCAGGTTTTATGATGAAATTCTTACTTCCGTTAGTTGGCCTATTGAGCTTTTATACTGCTTCAGGCCAGTCCAATAAATGCCCTGCCAAATGCAAAGAGCTCAAAAATACCTATCAGATCAAGCAAATAAAAGAAATGCACGATGAGGTAAATGAGGCTTCGGGTTTGGAAATAGCTTCCGGCAACAACTTGTGGACCCATGGCGACGGCGGAACCGGCACTACCCTTTTCAAATTAGGGCCGGAAGGAAACCTGCTGGAAAAAATAAAATTGGAAAACCTGAAAAATGACGATTGGGAAGATCTGGCCCGGGACCGGAAAGGCAACCTTTACATCGGAGATTTCGGCAATAATAAAGGCAAACGCAAAGAATTACAGATCTTTAAAGTATCGGAAAAAGACCCGAAGGGCGACGCGAAGGTTATCAAATACACCTATTCCGATCAGAAAGAGATCGATCCGAAGGTAGAAAACCCAGCCTACGACACGGAAGCCTTTTTCTGGTCCAACGGCCAGCTTTACCTTTTCAATAAAAACGTGGACTGCCAGAAATATGCTAAAGTTTACCGTTTATCAGACCAACCGGGCAAACAAACCGCTCAATTAATAGACAGCATCCGGCTTAATTCGCAGATCTCTTCCGCCGATATAAGTCCGGATGGTAAAACGGTTGTGCTGTTAGGTTTGGAAGAACTTTATTTCCTGGAAATGAACAGCAAGAACAACTTCTCGAATGGTACGGTTAACTGCCTGAAATTGCCGGGAATAGGCAAATCGGAAGGTATTACCTTTAAAAACAACACCGACCTGATTGTTTGTAATGAGAATGGTATGATGTACCGGGTATCTAAGAACGGGACTGTAAGTAAAAAAAATAACGGTAAGCCAAAAAGTAAAAAATCCTGAAGGGAAAGCCTTTCTTGATTTTGCCTATTCTTTTTTTTTCAGAAGGTCCTGCACGGTTATATTTTCCAGGTAAGGTTCCATAATGGTTATAGTTTTGGTGGTATTGCGGAAACTGGTAGCGATCCGGAGCCCGGCTTTGGTCCAGACTTCCACAAAATAATTATCGAGGTGATAAAGCGAAATAGTATAATCCTTATGTTTCCGCCGGGCCAGCAGATTCCCTTTTTTCGTTAAAACCTCTACCTGGCTCCAGACCGGCAACCGGTGGAACAATGAATATTCAAACATGGGAAACAGATTCAATCTTGTGTTTTGTTATAAGCCAAACCTGAGCGAAATAGTTTCCGGTTTAAAAAGGAATCAACCAGTTACAGACATTTATTTCTGAAATGATATTATATGACCGCTGGAATTCTTTAATAACAGAAAAACAGAAGTAGGGCTTACTTCTGTTTTTCTGTTATCAGTAAAATTACCTTTTCCAACAGGTCCTGAATATTATTTACACCAAAACTATTTTAAATAAACGGCTTCCAGGCGGGCTAATGGGGCCATTTTAGCTTTGTTCAGCAGCAATGTATCGCCATTTATAATATAATTATCTACTTCTCCAAGCACCTGAAATAACTGGCTTTCGGTTTCCATATTCGGGCAGGCCATTCGGGTAGATCCGATCTGCGAAAATGTAATTTTGTTACCTGGATTTAAGGTAAAACCGCCGAAAAAAGAATTGCAGCCGCTATGGCCGGTTAGCCGGTTGCCTTCCGATTTCAGATTAAGATGCGGTTCTTTGGTAGCGGAAGCATCTACCTTGATTTTCTGCCCATTTAGCTCCACAACTTTCCAATACTTCCCGGTTATCTGGGAATCAAAATCTGCTGCTTTGGCAGGTTGACTAATGGTTTCATCGGAAGCTTTACTGGCTTCTGCGGCACTTTGCGTTTTGCAGGAATTCAGGCCGAATAATATTGGAATAATGGCGATCAGAAAGCATTTACTTTTCATTTTTTTCAGATTTAAAATTACGTTGCATTGAAGAAATTAGCTTACTAAATACCGTGCCTGAAAATTGAATTGGTAAGAAACATTGGAAAATACACGAAGGGAATTATGTTATATTCCTTTAAAACTTAGCCTGCTTTGTTAGCCAGTTTTAGATTAAAAAACGGTAGCATCCGGAAGCAAAAACTTAAATTCATGATTTCTCTGCTTGTTAATTTTTATGTTACTTTTTCCTGCCAAAACCATAGCGTTTTCAGGCTCATTTTTCGTTCCTTTTGGAAGGGAAAATCATTCTAAAACGCTATTGCTTTAGCAGGAAAAGTAACCAGATGAATTTCTATTTAATTTGAAGACACAGTTCGGCCGTATTGCGCCTGCACGTGGCGGGCATTATTGCCTTCTATTTTATTTATGGCCGCAATCTGGGCGGCAGAAGCTTCAAAAACGTGTTTGGCAATGTACCACCGTACAGATTCGGTAAAGGGCGGCGTGGTTAGCGAACCGCGGTAATAATAATGGTGGCCTTTCAAATTCGTTGGAATGTTCCCAAAGAGGTCAGCAAGTTTCACTTTTCCGGCCTTCAGATCGGCGGTGCCTTTTTCTTCTTTTGGAATGGCGTTCAGGAAATCGGCAATAAAACGGCTCTCTTTTCCTTCCTTAAACAATACACTTACTACCATATATTGCGGCGTCGCTTTCTCATCTTTATTTGGCATTAAGTTTACAATGTGCATTTCCATCGGGAAAGTGGTGCCGTCGATCTGGTGCTCGGAGGGCGTATGGAAATGGCATTGCTTGAAATTAAAAGTGGTATCGTCGGCGGTAATGGTGCTGCCTTCTTTGAAGTCTAACTGTACGGTGTGGCCCAGGTTTTCTACCTTGTTTATTTCGTCTTTATAGTTCAGCGTAATTTTGTGTTTACCTCCGGCTTCCGTGGCCTGGGAATTAATGTTGATCGGCGATTGGCAAAGGCCGTGGTTAAGGCCGGGCAACGCATAGCCTTCCTGTTTTTTGGTATTTCTTCCCGGAGCCGTATTTTCAACCACATCGCCGCTACTGTTTACGGTACTATCCGCATTGGTTTCGGTAGTAGTTGTGGTAGTAGTTTTAGTTTTTTGCTCACTGCAACCGGCCATAAAAACGACAACTATTACTATCAGATTTTTAAATGTTGGTTTCATAAAATTTCGGTTTAAATGTTACTTAATGGTTCTGCTGAAATTGTAAGTGGCGTTCATTTGCAGGCGCAAAGCGGAGCCGGTATCGTCGTTAAAATTCTTCCTTTCACCGTACACGGCTTCCCACCCGAAAGTCAGATTTTTAACCACGTTGTAGAATAAATTAGCCGAACCATAATAACCCGATTTGTACTTGCTGCCACCTAAATTTGGGTTGTTTTCCGCGCCCAGATAACCAGCGGTTAGCGAAGAATATAAATCGTCTTTCCAGATGTGCTGGTAGGAAATAAAGGCCCCGTGCATAGTCAGCTCATCCATTTCATTGGTTTTAGTCGGGATGGCATCGTAATTCAGGCCATTGGCACCTTCAATGTATTTGGCAACCCCGGTTCCGGTAATCCCCTGAAATTTAAACTTGTCTTTCGATCCTAAATGGATAACCCCCATCAGGGTGGCGCCATACCCGTACAGGCTTCGGCTTTTATCGCTCTTATAGCGCAGTTCCCGGAACAGACCGGCAACTTTTACCGACCCAAAATTTCCCTTCAGGCGATAGGCGCCGATCACATCCGGAAAGCGTTCGGGCAAAGCCGTAATGGTATCGGGAAGGATTAGTTTTTCCGTGGGATTTTCGAAGGAAATGGACAGCTCGTTGTTGCCTTTGTAAGTGAAAAACCGGAGTTGCGGATTACGGGCCAGCGTTGAGCTGTTGGGTCCTTCAAAATCTACCAGAACCGGGTTTACATCAGGATCGAAAAAGTTGCTCCAGGTCATCCCGACCTTTACAAATTTATAGCTGGCATAGGCGTGGCGCATCCGGAAAAGCCCGGTTGCATCGGTGGCATCGTTATGAAAATCGCCTTCAAGTTTAATGGTGAGGTCTTCTTTATTTACCGGATGCTTGATATCGATCCCGATGCGGGATTGCTTGCCCCCGATGAAGAAATTGGGCTCTTTGGAAACGCCAATGGGAATATTGGCCGGCACAAAAATATCGTTGCGGGTTAAATTCTGATCATCCCAAACAAAATTGGCCCGGCCAAAGCCGTAAATGGTAAACTCCGTTTCTTCCTCCGGAGTGGTCTGGGCAGATGCATTCAGACTACCGAGCAAACCAGCAAAAAGCAGGAATGCGCAGGTTCGTTTTTTCAGATTCATAGTTTCAATTTTTCAATTGGCTGATCAATAGAGGCGAATCCATTTTTTGGGAAGCACCTTTAAACCGGAGATGAATTGGATTTTAGATTTTGCTGTTTTTGGAGTGACTTTTTCAGGCTGAAAGCATAACGTTTTTAAAGAAAATATTTTAATCGAACCTCCTTTGCTAAGTAGCGGAAATTGGATTTTCTGGAAGTGAAGAGTTTGTTATTTTTTCCTTTCGTTTGTCCGTAGCTTCCATAAATGCTATTTCTTCTTTCAGCTCTTTGCCCAGGAAAAAATTCAGGAAGGTGCGGATCAACGCCACCGCTGCCAGCTCGATCAGTTTTTCTTTGGTCGGGGAATCGACGGTACCTACAATATCCGCGGCTAATTGAAATTCTAAGGCCACTACAAGCCAGCCGCCAAAGAAAATGCGCAGGTAAATGTGCAAAGGCGAAAGCTCCGGCGACCGGTGCTTTTTCTTAATGCTTTTATAAATAGAATCGACCACGCCAATTGCAATTATTATCAGCGAAATGGCATTGAGGATCAGCTCCATTATTTCACCGGATCGGTCTATAATGGTTTTAAATGTGTCAATAAAGTCATCCATTTTCTTTGAGTCTAGCCGCTTGCTTCCGGTTTTTTTAAGTTTAAATACTTGTTGACTTTTCAGACCAAAAGCATAGCGTTTTTTCAGGTTATTTCTTCTTGCCGCCAGTAGGAAAAAGAAACGTTGCCACGAACCGCCAGCCCCAATCCGGGGAGCCTTCCGGGCCAAAAAAAGTTTTACCGCTTACGCCTAAACTGATGGGTTGTTGCCGGTATTTTACCAGCTGGGAAATGGTCAAAATCGCGGCGCCGTTTATTTTTTCAATTTCCCAGTTGTAAGTATTTTCGCTGGAAAGACCAATGGTAAAAGCGCTTTGGCTGGTATTGGAAATGAAGGGTTGGAAATATAAGGCACTTACATCTGAGCGTTCCGTTACCCCCGCCACCGACCAAATTTGATTGGCTAATAATCCCAGCGTCCAGGGGCCTTTTTGTTTTAGAACTACAAAGGTTGGGCCCAGCCCAAATTTTTCAGTTCCCAATACTTTTTCCGAAGCTGTAGGAATTAGAAATACCGGCCCTACACCCCAGACAATGCCCAGTTTTCCAGGCAATTTAGGGGAGAAAAAAAAGCTGCTTACTACATCGCCAATTCCATCCTGTTCGGTATTACCAATAATGTTGTTTTGTTCAATTACTGGTAAAATCGCCCGCACGATCATGTTCCAGTTTTTACTTAACGAAATTGGAATAACCGGCTGAAAATTAAGTGTATTTTTATATCCGCGGTTTTCGCCAAATCCATAGTCGTGATTGCTCTGGAATGGTAAACTAATAAGGCTGGAAATCGGGTTTTGTAATTGCTGCGCCAGATCAGTGCTTTCTCCTCCGGCTGGTGGTTTTGTAGCTGCCGAATCTTGAGTTTGTGCCCGGATCTGCGTTCCGGAAACAAAAAAATAAAGTAGGAAAGTTAGCAGCGAAATTCGTGAAGACAAATGCATAGTTGGGAGCTTAAATTTTAGAGAAAGTTTTATAACCTATTGTTTTTATCTACCCCAAACCCTGTCGTTTTCATTAATCCGGAAACACTTTATTCCAGTCGTTTTTCATACTCACAACTATCCAGTTTTTAGCTTTGGCTTCGGTTAAGGCAGCTTTGAGTTCTCCCATTTGCGGGTGCTTGTCGTAGGCCATTTCGCGTTTAGCATCGTCATGGTGAATGAGCATAACCAGGCCCGGATTTGTACCTTCGGCGGTGTATTTCAGCATATCTAAATCTCCGTCGGTATTACCGCTGGCAAGCACTGGGCGACGGCCAATGTGCAGGTTTATGTTCGCTACTTTTTCAGCTTTATCGTCGAAGCTTTGGAGTTCGGGTGTTTTTTCTAAAACCTGTTTGCCGGCTTTATTTTCGAGTTTGGTTTTGGTACTGCTGCCAATTATTTGTTCCGGTGGAATGCCGTAGGTTTTCTCGGCGAAAGCCCGCATGAAATCTACGCCGCCGCCGGAAACGATGTAGGTTTTAAAGCCGTTTTGCCGCAGGTAATTCAGTAATTCGAGCTGGGGCTGGTACACGCATTTGGTAATCGGCCGTTTGTAAATGGGGTGCTGCGCGGTGTCGAACCATTGGGTAGCGGCGGCTTTAAATTCTTCGGTGGAAATGCCGGTATGGGAGGCCATGAGGAGCTGTTCCATGTCTTCGCGGGTGAATTTTTTCATGGCTGCCTGGTCGTTTTCCAGCACGGCTTTGTAAGGCTGCTTCGTTTTCCATTCGGGATGTTTGAGGGCCAGATTTTTAATGCGGTCGTTCGAAAAATACAGCTGTAAAATTACCGGGGCTTCGTTCCAGAGCGTGCCGTCATTGTCGAAAATGGCAATGCGTTCGGCTTTCGGAATGTAAGTTTTGGAAGCCGAATCGGTAGCGTTTTGCACGAAAGTAAGGATGCGTTATTTGGCGTCGCCGTCGTTCCAGGAAGGCAGCGGGTTGTCACTTTCTTCTACTTTTTCAATAACGGTTTTTAGCTTATCTTCGGTTTTGTTGCAGCCACAAACCAAGCCGGAAAACAACAGCATTCCGATACATATTTTCAGGTAGTTTTTTCGCATTTTTTCGTACCGTTTTTAAAGTGCGATTTTTAATTTAGTACCGGATCTTCGTTTGGAAATGAGCCAGGCAGCATCTGGTTTTTATTTTCGGCATTATTTCCCCGGCAGGCTTTTACCGCTAAATGCACCGTAGGAAAAAAACTGTTTTCGCCCAGTTCTTTCACCAGCCCGGCTTGTTCCATCATTTGCTGGAAACGGCCTTTCGATTCGGCAATAACCAGTTCAATTTCTTTGGCAGCGAGTTCTTTATGCAGCTCAGATAATACTTCGGAACCGGTAATATCCATCATCGGGATTGCTTCGGCATTGAAGATAAGGCAGGTTGGTTTGGCGGGCGCTTCGCCGATAATTTTGTGCACACGATCTTTGAAATGACCGGCATTGAAAAATAAAAGCGACGAATCGAAACGGTAAATTAGCAAGCCCGGAATCTGATGGGATTGGACTTTGGTGAACGTAATATCATAATAAACGCCATCCGCTTCATCGGCTAACCCAAGAACGGCATCGTGCGGCCGGGAAGCCAGGCGCAAAAGCACGAAAATGGCCAGCCCCACCGCAATTAAAACGCCGGGTAAAACGCCTAAAGACACAACCCCTACTGTTGCGATAATGGAAAGCCAGAATTCAGTTTTGCTCACGGCGTAATACTTTCGCAGGGAATCAAAATCGAACAGGCCCATTGCCGAAGCGATCAGAATGGCGGCCAGGGCTGCTGATGGTAAATAAGCAAGCGGTTGCGTGAGGAAAAGCAGTACCAGGGCCATGGTGGCTGCTGCAACTACGGTAGCGACCTGGGTTTTGCCGCCGCTGGCATCGGCTACGGCCGTCCGCGAATCGGCGCCGCTTACCACAAAGCCCCCGTTAAAAGCCGATGCCAGGTCGGAAAGCCCCAAGGCAAACATATCCTGGTTGGCCTTTATCTGGTAGCCGTTTCGGGCGGCAAAACCGCGGGCGGTGGTCATCATGCTGCAAAAACTTACCAGCACAATGCCGAAGGCCCCCGTAACCAGCGACGTCAGTTCAGACCATTGCGCGGCCGGGATTCGGGGCGCCGGAAAACCACCCGGAACCTGGCCTACTACTGCTACCCCGTTTTGCTGCAAACCAAAAAAGTAGATCGCCCCGATGCCGGCCAATACCGCAATTAAGGGTGCCGGAATTTTACGGGAAATGCGCTTCAGCAACAGGATCAGGATAAAAAGCGCCAGTCCTAAAACCAGCGTGGTAAAGTTCGTTTCTTTCAGGCGGGAACCGGCTTCTATTAAGGTGCGCAGGAAACCAGTGTGGGGTATCTTAAAACCAAGCAGCGTTCCAACCTGGCCGGCCATAATACTGAGGGCAATTCCGTTAAGGTAGCCTATGAGGATGGGGCGGGAAAGAAAATTCGCGATCACGCCAAAACCCACCAGACCGCCGATCAGGCAAAGCAAACCCGTAATAATGGTGAGCAGAATGGAAAGATCGAGGTAGCGTTGCGCATCGCCGCCGGCTATAGGAATGAGCGTGGCCGCAAAGATCATGCAGGCTGCAGAATCGGGATTGACTACCAGCTGCCGGGAGGAACCAAATAACGCATAAATAACTGGCGGAAGAATGCAGGAATAGATACCCACCACCGGCGGAAAACCAACCAGCTGCGCGTAGGCAATACCAATAGGCAAGGCTACCGCTGCCACCGACACTCCGGCAATCATGTCGTTGCTTAGCCATTCGCGTTGGTACGTGCGAAAAAGCTGTAATCCGGGAATCCACTTTTCAATTATAGCATTCATAAAATGATGGGAATAGCCTGCATGAAATTACTCTTCATTTAACGTATAGCGGCAATTAACAACCCAAAATTCGGAGGTAGTTTTTCGGCTTTTTCCCTTGCGTTTTTAGTCTTTTCTTAGGTTTTGTTGCAGCTTCTATTTATCCAGGAAAAAAGGATGCAGGTAAGGATGAAACAGCGGTGGTTTTTCCGCATTTAAGAAAAGTTTTAGGGCATTATTTTTTCTGGTTAAAAGGAAGCCGAAGCAATAAAAATTAAGCTTCGACTTCCTGATTGACTGTCCTGAATAAACAGGCAGGTGGTTAAATGAGAACGTTAAACTTTAATGATAACCGCCGCCGCTGGCATCCTGAATTTTTTGCAAAACTTCATCCAGGTTAAAGGCTGCTGGTTTTTGCCTTGGCGGGTATTTTATAAAATTATCTATTTGGTCCGCCACAACAGCCTGCATTTCATAAAGCAGATAGGCGTGGGAAATTTCCCAATCCCAGTAAGTATTGGAATTGTCATCGGCCCGCTCGAAAGGGTCGCGGCGGAGGTTGAACATTTTGGGCATCCGCAGCTTAACGAAGGGTTCGGCCCAGCACATTAACCTGGTAGCACGTTGTTCGGCCAGCACCATTTTCCAGTCGCCCATCCGGATGCCAAGTACGTCGCCGTCGTCGCTGATGTAGAAGAACGATTGCCTTGGACTTTCTGCCACTTCGCCGGTTAAATAAGGCAGCATATTTAAGCCGTCTATGTGGACTTTAAAGGGTTTATTATCGGCTTTATGGCCTTTTAGAAGTTTGGCCCTGATGTCTGGTTCTCCGGCGGCAGCCAGCAAGGTTGGCAGCCAATCCTGGTGCGATACAATTCCGTTCAGAACCGTTCCTGACTGGAATTTACCGGGCCAGCGAATGAAAGCCGGCACCCGCCAGCCGCCTTCCCAGTTGGTATTTTTTTCGGCGCGGAAAGGGGTAATGCCGGCATCCGGCCAGCTGTTGTAATGTGGTCCGTTATCGGTAGAATACATCACGATGGTATCTTCGGTAATTCCGAGTTCATCGAGTTTGTCCAGCATTTGACCGATGTGTTCATCGTGCGCCACCATCACGTCGTTGTATGGGCCCTGACCGCTTTTGCCTTTATGTTTATCGGCGCGGTGGGTGCGGAAGTGCATGGCGGTGGTATTGTACCAAAGGAAAAACGGTTTATCGTCTTTGGCGCATTTATCGATGAAAGCCAGGGCCCGTTCGGTTACTTCATCATCGATGGTTTCCATCCGTTTTTTGGTAAGCGGACCGGTATTTTCAATTTTCTGGCCACCTTTTCCGTCGGCAATGCAATGCAGCACGCCACGCGGCCCGAACCGTTTTTTGAACTCCGGATTTTTCGGATAATCTGCATCTTCCGGTTCTTCCTCCGCATTCAGGTGGTACAGGTTACCGAAAAATTCGTCGAAACCGTGCATTGTAGGCAGAAATTCATCTTTATCGCCTAAATGGTTTTTACCAAACTGACCGGTAGCATAACCCAGCGGTTTCAGCAATTCGGCAATGGTCGGGTCTTCTTTTTTCAGGCCGACATCGGCGCCCGGCATTCCTACTTTGGTAAGGCCGGTACGAACCGGGTTCTGGCCGGTAATGAAGGCGGCGCGGCCGGCAGTACAACTTTGCTGGGCGTAATAATCGGTAAAGGCTACGCCTTCGTTGCCAACCCGGTCGATGTTGGGCGTGCGGTAACCCATCTGGCCCCGGCTGTTGTAACTGATATTCCACCAGCCCACATCGTCGCCCCAGAGAATGAGGATGTTTGGTTTTTTCTTGCTGTTACCGGAGTTTCCGTTGCCGGATTTGCCGTTCTTTTTTGGTGCAGGTTTTTTCATATATAAATTGCTTTAAGGTTTATTCATTTGATTTCCAGGGTTGGTGGGTGGAGTTTAGGTTTTAAGCGAAGGCAGTTTTTTAGCCCGAAAGCATAGCGTTTTTAAAGGCAGGCCCGCAGTTTTTAGGTGCAGGCCTGTCGTTTTATTGCCGCGCCATTATAGCCCGCATTTTTGCTTCTTCGTCTTCGATCAGGTCGCCGGAAACATCTACCGTAACTTTTAAAAGTTTACCGGTAAAGGTGAATGGGATCTGGTAGCGTTCGGTAACCGGAGAGCCGGCATCTCTTCCAATGGACATTCCTTCCAAACCAAGCGCCAGCGGCACGGTAACCGGGTAATCTGCCTGGCCTACCAATTCGCCGTTAATGTATAATTGGGCCGTTCCGGGAGAACCTTTCCCAGTTTTCAGATCTGGCTGGCCGGTAGCTTCAAATTCGAAACGCAGTTCACATTTTCCTTCCGGCACTTCTGTTTTAGATTCAACCAGATATTCGGAATTGCCAACATAATTGTGCAGATGGTAAAGTTTTTTGTTTTGAACGTAGAATGAATATCCGCCCACGTTGCCGCCGTGGCAAATAAGCACACCTTCGGCGCCGCCTTTCGGAATTTCTACTTCGGCCGTAATGCTGTGCGACCGGTTCAGGATTTTGGCCGCTACGTTATCCGGGATTGCCTGTGTTTCCGGATAGTACACAAAAGTGTTGCGTTCTTTGGTAAGTTGCGGACGCGGATCGCCGAAGCGCATGGTAGCCCGGCTGTCTATCGGGAAAACCTTGTATTTACCGGCTTCGGCATACCACATCGCGATCATCTCGATCAGCTTGCCCCTGTTATTTTCGGCGATATTATTTGATTCTGTCGGGTCTTGGGCCAGGTTGTAAAGTTCCCAGCTATTAGCATCCAGTTCGCGGAGCCTTTCCTCCGTTATGGTTTCCATTCCGAAGAACACGCCCGCTTCTTTAAAAGATTGTCCCGGAAAAGGACAAACGGCCCGCCACCCGTCGTGGTAAAGCGAACGGTGCGCAAACATTTCGTAGTACTGGGTTTTATGGGCAGATTCGGCTTTTTTATCGTCGAAACTATGGGCAAAACTTACGCCTTCTATGGGCGCCTGCGTTATTCCCTGCACGGATTCCGGCGGGGTAATTCCTAAGGCTTCCAGCACGGTTGGCACCATATCGATGGCGTGTGCATACTGATGCCGGAGTTCGCCTTTGGCTTGAATGCCTTTCGGGAAGTGAACAATGAAAGGGTCTGAAATACCGCCGCGGTAGGTTTCGCGTTTCCACCGGCGGAATGGCGTGTTGCCGGCAAAGGTCCAGCCCCAGGCATAATGGTTAAAAACTTTCGGGCCGCCGAGCTCATCGATCAAGGCAATGTTTTGCTGCAGGTCTTCGGGAACGTTATTGAAGAATTTCATTTCGTTTACCGAACCCGTAGCACCGCCTTCGGAACTGGCGCCGTTGTCGGAAATAAGCATTATGAGGGTATTGTCCAGTTCGCCTAAATCTTCCAGGAACGTAAGCAGGCGGCCAATATGATGATCGGTATGTTCCAGGAAGCCGGCATAAACTTCCATCATCCGGGCGTAAAGTTTGCGCTCATCTTTAGCCAGCGATCCCCAATCCTGCACATCCGGATCGTGGCGCGACAGCACCGCGTTTTCCGGCAGGATTCCGAGTTCTTTTTGTTTTTTGAAAACCTTTTCGCGGTACGCATCCCAACCGTCGTCGAACTGGCCTTTGTACTTATCAGACCACGCATTGGGCACGTGGTGCGGAGCGTGCATAGCGCCCGGACAGAAGTAAGTAAAAAAGGGTTTATCCGGAGCAAGCTGTTTGGAATCGGCAATAAAAGCAATGGTTTTATCTACCAGGTCTTCGGTTAAATGATAGCCTTCTTCGGGCGTTTTCGGCGGTTCTACCTGGTGGTTATCGTACACCAGATCAGGGTAATATTGATGCGTATCGCCGCCTAGAAAGCCGTAATAGCGCTCAAAGCCCCGGCCCAGCGGCCAGCGACTGTAAGGCCCGGCTGCACTGATCTGTTCCGAAGGCGTGAGATGCCATTTCCCAATTGCATAGGTATTGTAACCGTTCTGCAAAAGAATTTCCGATAGCATCCCGTTCTCAAAAGGCATTGCCCCGTTGCTGCCGGGAAAACCGGTAGAAATTTCGGTAATGCAGGCCATTGCGTTGGAATGGTGGTTGCGGCCGGTTATGATACACGAGCGGGTTGGCGAACAAAGCGCCGTAGTGTGCATATTGGTATAAAGCAAACCATTCTTTGCCAACCGGTTAATATTCGGGGTATTGATGGGAGAACCGTAGCAGCCCAAATGGCCGTAACCAGTATCGTCGAGCACAATAAACAGCACATTCGGGGCACCATCTTTGGCCCGTAAGGGAGAAGGCCAGGCTTGCGATGATTCCTGAACCGTACGACCCATAACGCCATTAAAAGTGGAGCCGGGTTTGTATTCTTTTAAAGCCATAGTTTTGGTAGATGTAAAAGGTGAAAAAATATTCTTTGATGTTGGCAGCCTGACTTTTTCAGCCTGAAATCCTACCGTTTTGATTAGAAAGAAATTAGAAATTGAAGCCGAAGCGGATAACCGGGCCTTTGGTATTTACATCGAAGAGAAAGCGGTCTTCGCCGCTGCCTTCTTCATAATTAAGGCTGATGTACCGGTAGCCTAAACCAAGCTGGAACAATTCGGAGAACTTATAATCGGCGTAGGCTTGACCCTGCCAGGCAAAGGCCGAAGCTACCCCAAAGCCACCCACATCGCCTCTGAGTTGCAGCAGCAGATTATCGGCGATGGTGGTTTTTAACCGGCCAATTACAATGGGGTCTACCCACCAAACCTGCCGGTCGCGGCTGCGGGTTACCGGACCATTTAAGGATGGTGTTGTCAAATCTATGCCGGCATCAAAGTGATTGTAGCGGCCGCCAATTCCCAGTTCTACACCTTTTATTACTTCCCGTAAAATGCCTACTTCCCACATCAGCTGCTGCACTTCGATGCTTCCGTCTTTAATTATTCTGCCGGTTTCGGTATCTTTTCCGAGTTTCATATAGATCAGATCGGAAGTTAAAGCCCAGTTGCGGTTGCCGGTTTCCAGGTAAAGCAAGCCGGCAAATTTCAGGTTCCGGAAAATATCCTTCGGGTTAGCTTCCATTTCCAGATCTGGCAGTTCCCGAACGCCAATGGTGCCGTCTAAACTTGGAATTAAAGCATAGGGCATTACCTGAAAGCGCCAGCCTTCCGGCCCATTATAGGTATCCTGGGCAAAGGCTGGTGCGCCTGCCAGAAGTAAGGCAAATAAGATGAGGTAAGTAAATTTTATTGCTTTCATGAAGGAGATGCGTTAAGATGGATTTTGAAGGAAGTGTAGTTGGCAGTAGGGATGGGATTGGCTGGGTTAAGGAACGTTCTGTCGCATCATTTTCAGGGTATCTTCCAGCGGTTTCTGGCTTACCTTAAAGCGGGTATGGTCTATGGAATCCATATCGGCGATCATAATAAAAACCACCGCAAATGACCCGGCCAACAATGGGGTGGCAACAATCCGGCGCATTCCCGACAAACCTGTTTGGTAGCCAAAAGCGAACATACTGATGGCGGAAAGCAAAAAGAGCGATGTCCAGATAATGTCCGGGATCCGGAAAATCAGGACCACGGTTTCCCGTTCTTCTGCCAGGTCGATAACTTCGTTTAAAGAGCCGATAAAAAAGATCCTGATCTGCGAATCTATATCTTCCTTTACCAACGATGTTGCCTGCTCCCACATCAATAAATGAATGGCTTCCAGTTTGGAAATATTCCCATCAATATTTTGCTGCTGAGACATATTCAATAGAATGTCCACGTAATTTTTCAGGTGCATCCGCATCGCTGCTTTTTGCTTTTCCGGGATAAGGCCGGCGCGGAGGTAGCAGGTTCCAATGGCATTTGCCTCCTGAATTACCAGGTGTTTCCGTTCCTTAAATCTGGATTCTGTAAGCGAAAAAGTAAAGCCCAGCATAAAAGCCAGCAAGCCAAGCATTGCGCCAACCGCCGCCCCGATCACATTATCTGGTTCGTTCGGGCTTTTAGCTTTCCGCTTAATGCCGATCAGGGCGCCTAGCTCCGAAAAAAGCACGCACAAGGCCACAATTACTCCAAATAATGCCCAGGCAGGCAAAGAAGAAACAAGGTGCCCTAAACTCATTTTGTCCGGTTTTTAGGTTTGGTTTCCTGACCTTCTTAAGGTTAGATCAAAAATAGGTAGTGGCCATTTTGAAGATCACAAACACGCCTAAAAGCAACAGCAGAACAGCAATGATCAGCGTCATCGAAACAGGGAAGGAATCGTGGGAAGCAATGAACCCTTCGGCGTTTAAGCGTTCCCGTTCTTTCCGGACCTGGAGCATAAAAAAAACGTGATAAATAATGCCCAGAACCAGCATAATTATTCCCAAGCCAACCATAGCAAGACCAACATTTGAGGCAACCTGGGTAGGGTCAGCTTTAATATGGCTACCATCTTTCAACGACTGGAAAAAATGAAAAATGGTAAACCCAAACCCGATCAGAGAAAGGGCCGTGCGGATAATGCTCATTAAGGTGCGGTCGGCGGAAAGGCGCGTACGCTGGAAGGAAAGCGTGGTACGGTACCGGGAAAGCAAAACGGAGATCTGGCCGGATGACATTCCTTTGAAATCGTCATTTTCGGCAGGTGTTGGCTGGTTTTCCATTGGTGCTCATGGAAGCATCTGGCAAAAGCCGGTTCAACGGGAACCAGCTTAAATTGCTTCAGCTTTTTTTAATCCACCTTTACATAAACCAGGTTAGCTCCCTGGTATTGCGGCCGGTACCGGCTACCGTTACAATCGAAAATACCTGAACGGTCTACGCAGCCTCCCGGTAAGGAGTAGAGTATGGCGGCAGTTGCCGTAACGGCAGCGGCAGTAGCTACCGGGGCAGCATAGCCAACATCTCCATCAATTACATCCTGACGTCTGTCTACCCGGCGGGCAGTACGGCGGGAAGTTCCACGCACATCCATGCGGGCATTTTGGTTGTGAATTACCTGGGCAGCAATTTCTTCGGCGGCCAATACCAGCAGGAAAAAGGCAACGAAAAAAGCAGCGTATTTTTTCAGGTTCTGAGTAGATAGATTTTTCATTTTTTCTGATCTTTAGCGTTGTCTCTCATTTGTTTAGCCTCCATAAATTCGACCTTCCTGGCATCGGTTGGCGCCACGAAAGCAAACAATTGGTTATCAAGGGCAGGCTTTACATTCCAATCTGAAAATTCCACGCTGAATTCCGGTTTTTCGGGCTCATTTTTACTAATTATCAGGTATTTGTGGGGAAGCGGTCTTTTGCCTTTTTCGATCCAGATATCCCAGTCTACTTCTTTGCCTTTAAAAGCTAAACGGTAGCAGGAAATGCCGTTAATTTTTTCATCGCCTTTGAGCTTGCCTTCCGTAACTTCTTCCATTAAACCGGTATAGGGATTGGTATAGATCAGGTCGGCGCCGGGTGGGTCTAATTGTAATTTATCGCGGGCTTCATCCAGGGCCTGGTCTAAGGTTGCAGGGGCATTGGCCTGAGCGTACAAATTCACTTTTTTGCCCATCACGGTAAAATGGCTGCCATCGTAATAAATAGAAGCGGCTTTATAGCCGGTGGCAGCATTTACCCGTAATTTATTTGGCCTATCTACATAAACTTCGGAATTGTAGGCCGTTTTATGCTTCTTATTATCTTTATCTACGTCTTCTGTACTTCCCTTAGATTTATAAGAAAACTGGTCTAAGCTGGTGAGGTAATCGCTCATTTGCTTAAGAATTTTGTCGGCGTCCTTATCTACTTTGGGATCAACCGCAGCAAGAATGATGGTTTCGGGTTTTGGTTCGGAAGCGGATAGCGTTTTCCAGCTCAGGCTGGCAATACCAATAATTAAAAGCGAAAGAATTAGCCAATGGTACTTGACTGAAGGTTTCTGGTTTGAAGGGTTCATAAAATAACAGGTTTAGAAAAAGAAGATGATCTTTAATTTAGTTGAAGGGAATTTGACAAAGCCTACACAAAAGACTTGCATTAAAAACGGAATCCGGATACTAAGGGATGAATACTTGACTACGTATTTTCCTTGGTTAACCCGTCATTACACTTGATTAACCATTTAGCCTAAAAATTAATTGAAAGTCAATGAGTTATTTTGGTAAATTAATCCAGGATCGTTAATTCTTTAAATTAATTACCAGTAGAAATACGGAAATTAAAAGGCCTGATAAGGGCGGTTTAAGGGTAGAAATTGCATATTCATACTGTTTAAATTTTATGGAAGCAGAACAAACAACAGAAATTAAAGGAACCACCACAAATTCAATAGCAGGATCTGCCCCGGAAGGGATGGTCTGGATCCCGGGTGGCACATTTTCAATGGGTTCGGACAAGCATTACCAGGAAGAGGCCCCGGTACATATAGTAAAAGTTGACGGTTTTTTTATGGATACCCATACCGTTTCTAATCGGGATTTCCGGAAGTTTGTGGAAGAAACCAACTATTTAACTTATGCGGAAAGGCCATTAAACCCCAACGATTATCCGGGCGCTTTACCGGAAATGCTGGTGCCCGGATCGTTGGTTTTTCAGAAAGCCAAACAACCCGTCGATCTGCGGAACTACGCCAATTGGTGGGATTATATTCCTCACGCCAACTGGAAACAACCTTACGGCCCCGGTAGCTCCATTGAAGGTAAAGACGATTACCCGGTTACGCAGGTTTCCTGGGAAGACGTGGAAGCTTACGCCAAATGGGCCGGCAAAGAAATTCCTACCGAAGCCGAATGGGAATTTGCGGCCCGCGGCGGACTGGAGAAAAAAGAATTTGCCTGGGGCGACGAAGTAACACCTGGCGGAAAGTTTATGGCTAATTACTGGCAAGGCGAATTTCCATGGCAGAATTTAATGCTGGATGGGCACGAAGGCCTGGCTCCTTTTGGGTATTATCCGGCAAATGGCTACGGTTTGTTCGATATGACCGGGAACGTTTGGGAATGGACTGCCGATTGGTACCGCGATAAACATCCGGAAAATCCGCAAAAAGCCTGCTGCATTCCGCAGAACCCGCGGGGTGGTTTTATGGAAAACAGTTACGATCCAAGGCAGCCTAACATTAAAATCCCCCGTAAAGTATTGAAAGGCGGTTCCCATTTATGCGCCATTAATTATTGCTACCGTTACCGGCCGGCGGCCCGCATTCCGCAGATGATCGATTCGGCGGCTTGTCATTTAGGTTTCCGGTGCGTAAAACGGAAGGAAGCTTAAGGCCAGAACGGTAGGGTTTTAAGGATAAAAAGTAAGCTTCATTATTTAACATTAAAATGGTCGTTTACGAAAACAGTTTGATAACGCTGACTTATGCCCCGGAAACCGATACGCTTTTAGCAGAGTGGGCAGTCCAGGACCAATATTCCCTGCCGGAAATAAACCAAACCCTGGAGAAGCTGGTAGCAATAATGTGTAATTATGACGTTAAAAACTTACTGATAGACGCCAGCAAAGCTAATTTCAACTTAACCAATGAAGATTACCGCGCAATTGTTGAAGGTTTAGAAACAGCTTTCGGGAAAACCCACATTCAGCGATTAGCCCGGGTTACAACCTCAGATCCGTTGCGGGAAGAAAAAATTTACACCATCCGTAAACAGGTTAATTTACCTTACGATTTCCGCGATTTTAAAACGAAAGAAGATGCTCTGAAATGGTTGACTAATGGTTAGAAGCTATCTCAATAATACACCTGTCATCCTGAGCACAATTGAGCGCGGGAGCGCGAGGCTTTTGAGCGTAGCTCTGAAGGAACTTATCGGCGGCCAGTAGAAAAGCCAGAACGAAGGGTATTGCCAAAAGCAAACAAGTTGTTTCAGAGCTTAGCTCGCAATCTTCGCGCTCCCGCGCTCAATTGTGCTCAACATGACAACTATTTTTGTGATAGCTTCTAGTTACAATTTCCGGATCTAACCGGCCAAAAGGTTTAAGACCAACGTGGCATACGTGATGCAACCTGAATTTAAATGAAAAAGGTTGAAGATTCGCGTTTATTCTTCCAGCTAAAGGCCTTCATTTATGTTCCTGTTTTGATACTTTAAAAAGTAACCTAAAAACACAATTATGAAGTTTACTGAAAGAAGTTTACTGAGAGCACAGCAAATATTAAATTGCCAATGGTTGAAAAAAATAACCTCCCGGGATAGCCCCGGAAGGTTAAATTCAGCAACAGGAATTCTTCAAAAGACCTCTTAATTTAATAGCTGAATATCGTTGTTGCCTTATTGGATCGCAAGTTTTCGGGTAGAGGTTTTGCCTTCGCCTACCAGTTTAAGCAGGTAAATACCTTTAGCGGCATTTCCTACATTAAGCAGGGTTTTTGCTTCGTTTGCCGTTTGATTCAGGATCACTTTTCCGGTAAGATCAGATACCGTTATTTCATACGTCTGGCCTTCCGGCAAAGTCAGGTTAAATATGCCATTAGATGGATTCGGAAAAATGGCAGCCTTAATTTGCTGGTCGTTATTGATGCCCAACGTGGTAATGGTTACACCTGAAGACGCCGCTGAACTGCAGCCGGTGAAAATTACCACTACTGTGTAAACGCCGTTGGAAGTAACGGTATAGTTACGGTTAACGGCACCGGCAATTAGCACCCCATCTTTATACCATTGGTTGCCGCTGGTAGCGCTGGATGTAAGCACCATACCAACCTGGGTTATTGAAGGCGTAGGCGGGGTTTTACTGGTTACCACCGAAGGATTAGAGGTCGGGCTGCCGCAGCCGTTTAAAGATGCCGCAACCGTATAAGAACCTATAGTGGTAGCGGTGTAAGTGCTGGAAGTAGCCCCGGCAATAACCGTATTGTTTCTGAACCAGGTAAAAGTAGCGCCCGAAACGGAAAAAGCAGTAAGGCCTACCGACCCACCGGTGCAGATAGCCAACGAACCGCCCGCGTTAATTACCGGGGCAATTGGCGGTGCGGTTGCGGTCAGATTAATTGCTGTTGACGCCGAACTGGCACAGCTGCCGTTAAGGGCAGTTGCAGTATAACTTCCGGTTGAATTCACCACACAGGTAGAGGCATTGGCATTTGCAATGGCCACCCCATTTTTAAACCATTGAAAAGAAGTTCCGGGCGTTGCAGTTAAGGTGACAGTGCCGCCGGTACAGATTGCCGTGCCGCTTGCACTAACACCTGGAGTTCCGGGGGCGGCAGATAATACCACAGTCCGGGACATTAGATCATTAGAAGCTAAAAGGTCGCCGGAAAGGCTGGTACGGGCATCTATAATATAACTTCCCAAAGTGCTGAGATCAGCTTTGGCGTTGAATGCATAATTTACCGATGTGTTTGCTGCCACCGGGCCCGTAAGGACTTCGTTTACCCAGGTGCCGTTATTTATTCTGTAGGAAACCGGGATGTTGCTTTGCGGGGTGGTACCGTGGTTTTTAACTGCAACAGAAATAGTTTCCTGACTGGTTAGGACACAACCGGAATTTGGCGCCGAAATAGCCAGAACGCCGGCATCGGTTGCCAGGGTAGACGGCGTAGTTAAAATGGTTATCGCCATTGCGTGCAGGTAACTGTTGGCAGTGGTATTGGCAAACGTAACACTCTGAATAATTTTGGCGGTATTGGCCGCGCTCAGCGTAAGCAAGAACTGGTAGATCCTGGGGTTTTCGGAAGAGTTTTCTATGATATCTGTTCCACGGCTAACCCGGCTTATTCCCTTAATAGCAAACCCCGAACCTCCGAACCAGTTTGGTAAGCTTTGGCCCGCGAAAACCTGGGAAGTAGCATCGGTAAAATTAACGGTAACGGTAGTAGTGCTTGGGTAACCGGTGGTGGCTAAAACGCAAACCTGGCTGGCAGATTGCGGCGTGTTTAAGGTAAGCGTTCCGGAAGTCCCTCCTACTACCCGAAGCGAATTATTGCCGCTGTAAGGCGCTAACTGAAAGGGCAATCCTGCGGTAGCGGCACTGTTAATAATACCATTGGCGGGCAAAAAGCTCACGGGAGTCTGGCCGGTAGAATTAATGAACCCCTGGGCTACAAAACAATAATTATCACCCGGAGCATCTACCGAAAAAGTTGAAGAAAGATTAGAATGACCGGTTCCGTTAGCTACGATATCGGCATTGAAACCAGTTACTGTAACCGGAAGGTACGTTTGGGCATTTGCGGCGAAATTGGCCAACAAAGCCGAAGCAAGAAATAAAAGTTTTTTCATAGTTTTTTGGGTAATTGATGAAGTTTACATTGACAGGAAAAATTTCAAAAAGCTCCGGACCGCAACCCGCAGAATGCAGGTTTGGAAGGTACTCTTGGCAACAGAAATAATTTAAAGAAAACATCCATCAAACAGGCCGAAGTCCTTAAATACAAACTGTTTAGAAAAATAGTAAAATAGTTTTGCCCTTCTGATAGAGTATCGGTAGACTGGCATTTTCCCTCGATGAATCGTAGATCAAAAGCGAAAACAAAAAAAAATGTTGCCGTTTTTTACAATGAGATTTTATTGGGACTGTAAGACACTTTAAAGGTCAGAAATGGTTTTCCTGAAAAGTAGCGCCGCTGGATTTTGAAAGAAGTTTGGGTTAAAAAAACGGTATCCTTTTCCGATGAAAAAGTAAGGAAGTTCGTTGCGTTAAAAAATGGTTTATAAACTATTATGCACCAGGCCATCTTAATTTCAATCAGCCTTTCAGTTTAAAAGATTGAGAAAGAAAAAACAGGTTTGCTACTACCCGGACGCCTCATAAATGTCTCGTCCTGAAATAAGTTGACAGGATTAGAAATGTATTTGTTTTTTTTAGACCTCCAAAGCTACGGTTTTGGAGGTTTTCTTTTTCCATTTTTTTAATTCTACTTCCTGTTGCTGGTGCATTCTTTCCGGGGTAAGCATGTGGCAGCTCAGGTGGGGTCTTTCCTGGTTGTAAATCGCGATCGATTCTTTGATCACTGCTACCGCCTGCAGGTGTTCAGCAAAGCCCTGCTCCAGGTTAAACTCATCCTTGAGAATGCCGTTTACCCGTTCTGCCACCGCATTCTGGTAAGGGTCGTATTTCTCGGTCATACTTGGCCTGATACCGGCTTTTGAGAGCATTAGCTGGTATTCCTCGCTGCAGTATTGCAGCCCCCGGTCTGAATGATGGATCAGTTCATGGTCATATTTTCTTGAATTGATGGCCATTGCCAGGGCCTTCAGGCAACCTTCCGCTGCCAGGCTTTCTGAGAGGTGATACCCCATGATCTTCTTCGAGTAAGCATCGGTAACAAGGGAGAGGCAGTTATGCCCTTCTTTGGTAGGAATATAGGTGATGTCGGCTACCCATACCTGTTCAGGCTTTACCACTTCCAGGTTTTCTACCAGGTTCCCATGTTTTTTAAGCCAATGCTTTGAATCCGTGGTCTTGCGGTATTGTTTCCGGGGCTTTACCAGCAGGTTATTGGCCCTGAGGATACCAAAGAGCTTATCCCGGCCAATGCCAAGGCCTTTAAGCTCCGGTTGCAGCAAAAAGCAAAGTTTGCGGGTGCCTGAGCGCGGCTGCCTGATGCGCTTTTCCGCCACCAGGGCCATTACCTGCTGGTGCAGCTGCCGGTAGTGGGCTGCCTTCTTTTTACGCTGATAATAGGCTTGCCTGCTATACCCAAACAGCCGGCAGGCAACGGAAAGGCTCATTTGCGGCTTGAGCCTTTCGACTGCTTGGGTGAAGACTTTTTTCGGATCTGTAAGCCATACTGACCTTCGGCTACTTCAATGATGGTATCCAGGAGTTTGGCCTTCAGCTCGCTTTCATGGAGCTTTTTCTGGGCTTGAAGCAGCGCTGCTTCAAGCTCTTTGATGCGCTGCTCGGGACTTTGCTTTACCATATGCACACGGAGTTGCTTCCAGTCTAAGTTACCATGTTTGCGCAACCAAACCAAAACTGTGCTCCGGCCCTGTATGCCGTAACGGGCATGGGCCTGTTTATAAGTCAGCTCTCCGCTCTCTACCTGGCTTACTACCTGTAATTTAAAAGCAAGCGTATAGTCACGCTGCGTCCGCTTCATCCCTGATAATCTGTCTCTTGTCATCTGTCAACTTTTTTCTGTCAACTTATTTCAGGACGAGACAAAATAGTAAAAAAAAGCAGCCTCAAAAAGGCTGCTTTTTTTGGTATAGATAACCGGAGCCACCTATATAACATAAACATTTACTCACTTTAATCTTTTTTAATGCGTTACAATTACCTGTTTCCGGCTAAAGTTATCGCCGGCCTGGCATTTTAATACGTACACGCCGGCCGGTAAATGTTCCACCGGAATGCGGGTTTCCTGCTGCATCGTCTTTTTATAGAATACCCGTTGGCCCAATGTATTATAAAGCTCCAGGCTGGTAGCCTTGCCCGAATTGTTGTTTTTCAGCTGCACCGTAAGCATATCCTCAGCCGGAACCGGGAACACCGCAACGTCTAAATTCTGAAAATCCTTTTTAACGCCTAAAGCAGTCTGTACCCGGAAAGCCTGGTTAAAACCGCAGCCGAAATCACCGGAGAAATACCCTTTCATAGGCAATTGCTGCGGGCTTGATTTATACCGTACCATCATCGAGCCATTGCCCTGGCTGGGCGCGGCCCACCACTGCAAACCGTTGCAGGCATTATCGGTTACTTCCAGCCGGTAGCAACCCACCGGCATTGCCAGGGTATCTAAGTAGGTAGTGCTGTTGGTAGTGTTAATGCGCTCCCGGACCAGGTTGCCGCTGGCATCGAAAATCTTCCACTTGTTGGCGTTATAACCGCCGTTGTTGGTCGTTAACCTGATAATGAATTCGTTCGGCCACACCGGCATTGGCGTGAATTTAGTTTTCAATTCATTGTTCAGCAGGTTTGCATCCGGGGTGCCGTTTACTTTAGAAATGCGGGCAGTGAACGCAGCTAAACCGTTCGGCATCGTTACGAATTCCGTGTTTCCGGGCAGGATAATTTCTTCGGTTTGTCCCGGCTCGATCAGGGTTGTCCACGAATACGTATGGGTGGTGGAGTTGCCTAAACCGTAAGTAAATTCCAGGGAAGTGATATTGGTATTGCCGGTGTTTTTTACTTTAACCTTCGCTTCTTCGCAAACCGGGTTGGAGCGGAAATAACCTTCGTAATCGTTTGGCGAAATAATGGCTTCTAAAGCAGCATCGGTAGTATAGTTGTAAGGTCCGTAGTAAATTACCTGTCCCTCCACAGTATAGGAAGCCTGGGAGCCTGGGTTGCTGTATGCCTGAAAATCTACGTCTAAGTTAAAATTAGCGCCCGCGGTAATGCCATGGATTGGGTGGAAGTTGGAATAAACCACATCGCCGGGGCACCAATTGGCGCGGTCGTAGATCCAGGTGCCGGTCTGCGGATACAGGTTGTTGCTGCCGCAGTTGGCCCGCCAGATATTGGTCTGAGAAATAAGGCTATTGTTTACTTTTACCTGGTAATATTTGCTGCAGAATTCAGAACAATTATCGCCCGCGTTCGCGCCGTGGCCGGTAACCAGGAACTTCAGCTCGGCGCCCGTTGCGTTGGCCGGCATCAGCAATGTGCGGTTGTTTACCTTGTTTTCGATGGAAGTGCTGTTGCCATAGCCAAAACTGCCGTGCCACAAGCGGCTAATTTTTACCACGTTGCGCGGGGGCGTTCCTTCTATAAAGGTAAACTTGATATTGGAAGTAAAGCCGCCGGAAAAACCGCTGTAATGTACCCGGATAATGGTGTTCCCTTTTAAATACTGAGCGTAATCAGTTAAATCAAAATTATAGCGGTGCTGCCACGTAAAAGGGAAACGGGAAATGCCGGCATAAGGCGTGATCAAACGGCCGATCTCAAAGGAATCGGTTGCTGTGTGCAGGAAAACCTGCACGGTATAATCCCAGTCACCGCAATACTGGGGGTTGCCCGGGCAGGCATATTTGCCCAGGGTAAAGGTCATATTAATATTCCGGTAAGTTGGGGTGGCAGAAGTAGGAAAAACGGCCGGAGCATCGTAGTTGCCAAAATTCACCAATTGCGTAGCCGTATGGCCGGATTGCACCACCGTAGTATCGCCGGGGGCTGCCTTGGAAATATTTCCGAAAAAAAATAATATTAAGGTTATGAGTGAGAGGTGTTTCATTAGAAAGAAATAAAAAAATAAAGACGAAAACAGCAAGCCTTTTAGGGAGCAAGCCAGCGGCCTGCTCCCTTATAAAGCTGAAGTTTATTCTACGATCAGTTTTCTGGTAGCTGTTTTTCCGTCGCTTACCAGTTTAAGCAGGTAAATACCTTTAGCAGCGTTTCCTACATTAAGCTGGGTTTTCGCTTCGTTTGCCGTTTGGTTCAGGATCACTTTTCCGGTAAGATCAGATACCGTTATTTCATACGTCTGGCCTTCCGGCAAAGTCAGGTTAAAGATGCCATTAGATGGATTCGGAAAAAGAGCAGCCTTAATTTCCTGGTCGTTTTTAATACCCAACGTGGTAATGGTTACTCCTGAAGACGCCGCTGAACTGCAGCCGGTGAAAATTACCACTACTGTGTAAACGCCGTTGGAAGTAACCGTTAAATTACGGTTAACGGCACCGGCAATTAGCACCCCATCTTTATACCATTGGTTGCCGCTGGTAGCGCTGGATGTCAGCACCAAACCAACCTGGGTTACAGAAGGCGTAGGCGGGGTTTTACTGGTTACTGCCGTAGGGTTAGAAGCCGGGCTGCCGCAGCCGTTTAAAGAAGCCGCAACCGTATAAGTGCCAATAGTGGTGGCTGTGTAAGTACTGGAAGTGGCGCCTGGAATAACCGTATTGTTTCTGAACCAGGTAAAAGTAGCGTTAGCAACAGAATTGGCTGTAAGCATTACTGAGCCGCCGGTACAAAGTGCCAGAGAGCCATTAGCAATAATAAACGGAGCAGGCGGCGTAGCGGTAACCGTTAAAACCGTAGCGGTAGAAACCGGGCTGGAACAATTGCCGGGAGCAACTGCCGTGGCGGTATAACTGCCGGCAGTATTGGTGGTATAGTTTGCAGATGTCGCATTGGCAATAGCTACTCCATCCTTAAACCACTGGTAAGTTACTCCGGTTGAAGTAGTTGCAGCCGTTAAAGCTACGGAACCGCCGGTGCAAAGCGATGATGTACCAGAAGCAGTTATTGTTGGCGTAGCCGGAATAGCAGAATGGATCACTACTTTCGTATAGGCATCGTTATTTGCATAAGCATCTCCGGCCAGGTCTGTTTTCGTTTCTATGGAATAAGTGCCTAATGCGCTTAAGTCAGCTTTGGTAGAAAAAGAATAGTTGGCGGTAGCACCGGCTGCTATTGGTCCGGGAACAATTCCGGTTACGGGCGTACCGGTAGCACCTATTTTGTAGGAAACCGGAATATTGCTTTGTGCTGCGGTACCGTGATTTATTACGGAAATTGTAATGGTTTCCTGGTTAGAAAGACCGCATCCTGAATTTACGCTGTTAAAGGCGCTTATTGCTACATCGTTGGCTACAGGCGGATTGGCTGGTGCTAATTTTACAACCCAGTAATCATTTCCACCTTTGGAAGCCTGGGTTTTATCGCTGTTTATACCCGCATCAGAATAGCCGCCCACCATAAAACCGCCGTCTGTGGTCTGGCGAAGGGAATTGAATGCTTCGTTGCTACTGGTACCTAAGGTTTTATCCCAGGTTTTGTTGCCGCTGGCATTCAGCTTTACCACCCAGAAATCATTAAGATTTGTTGTCCCTTTATTGGCTTCGGTTTTATCGCCGCTTAGGCCGGAGGCGGAAGTTCCGCCCACAATATAGCCGCCATCAGCGGTCTGCTGCAGGGAACGAGGGTTGTCAGCCGCACTTCCGCCAAGGGTTTTATCCCAGGTTTTGGTACCGGTTGCATCCAGTTTCACTATCCAGAAATCTGCGCCTCCTTTAGATGCTTCGGTTTTATCGCCACTAATTCCAGATGCTGAAGAGCCGCCAATTACATACCCGCCGTCGGTGGTCTGTTGAATATTGATATAACCGTTATCGTCTGCGCTTCCGCCAAGGGTTTTATCCCAGGTTTTAGTGCCGCTGGCGTCTATTTTTATTACCCAGAAATCTATAAGGCCTTTGGAGGCCTGGGTTTTATCGCCGCTGACTGGAGATGCCGAAACGCCGCCCAGAATATAGCCGCCGTCGGCAGTTTGTTGTAAGCTAATAAGTTCGTCTAACGCGCTTCCGCCGTAAGTTTTATCCCATACTTTGTTGCCGGTCGCGTCCAGTTTCACCACCCAGAAATCGCCCAAACCTTTAGAAGCCTCGGTTTTATCGCCGCTGATCCCGGAGGTAGATGCTCCGCCCAGAATATAACCACCGTCGGCGGTTTGCTGCACGGAGAAAAGTTTTTCTTCGCCACTTCCGCCAAAAGTTTTATCCCAAACTTTGTTGCCGGTTGCATCAACTTTTACTACCCAATAATCAAAACCTCCTTTGGAGGCCTGGCTTTTATCGCCGTTAAGGCCGGAGTTTGAATAGCCGCCCAGAATATAGCCGCCATCTGCGGTTTGCTGCAAGGTTCTAAAGTTCTCATCCGAACTACCCCCAAAAGTCTTATCCCAGGTTTTGGTTCCGCTGGCATCTGTTTTTACCACCCAAAAATCAGCCGCTCCTTTGGAAGCCTGCGATTTATCGCCGCTAATTCCGGAATCAGAATGTCCGCCCAAAACATAGCCTCCGTCGGTAGTTTGTTTAAGAATTGCCAGGTTTTCTCCACCAGAACCGCCAATAGTTTTGTCCCATAATTTAGCAGGAGCGGTTTGTGCCTGAAGGCCTAAGTAAGGGAATAAGGAAAGAGCAGTTACCAAGCCCACACGGCCCCAGCTTTTTGGTAGATAAGGGTAATATTTTTTCATAAGTGATAGTGATGAATTTTTTATTAATTAAATTGGTGATGATTGATGAGTGGACCTATCTCTTGTGCCCTTAATTTTCTTTCTATTTGCCGTCTGTAATTTTTAACATCCGAACAAAAGAGAACCTGTAAAAAAGTCCGGTAATGAAACGCAAAGCATTATGAGTAAATCGTTTAGAAAATTACAGGAATAATTTGGTCTCTCCGAAGGTGTATCGGTAAACAGGCACTTTCTCTCGATGAATAGGGCAACCAAAAAGGCTCAGGTTTTGGCGCGCGTTTTTTTTAGTTAAAAAGCATAGCGTTTTTAAATAACCTTTTTCGGTTCTCAATACTGTTTCACAACAAATCATAAATGAAAAAATACTTCCTAATAAAAAGGAAAATACGCAACCAATTAGACCTTGCTGTTCTACCTTCACAGGCAAAAAAAGACCCCGCAATGCAGGGTCCCTTTAATATGCAAAAAACACAATTATTTATGCAACACTAATTTTTTAACAGACGTGTTGTGATCTGTTCGGCGCCAATTTGCACCTGCAACAAATAAACCCCGGAAGGCAAATGGTCGGGCATTCCAAGATGTAATTTGTTGTTTCCTTTCTGCACGTTCGCTTCCCGGTTCAGGATTGTTCTTCCGGTAAGGTCGCGTAGTTGAATTTTAATTTTACCGGTTTCTACGGCGGAAATTTTGAGATATACTTCCTGACCGAACGGATTTGGATAAGCGTTTACGCGGAGTTTTTCGGCATCTAAGCGTACCGTTTTCGGACCGTAAAAAGAGAGCTTTCCATCCAGATCAATTTGCTTCAGGCGGTAGTAACGTATGCCGGTTTTTCCATCTTCCAGATCGGTGAATAGGTACTGCTGAAAATTGCTTCCGTTGTAACTTTCCACAAAACCTAACTTGCGGAATTCTTTACCATCCGCTGAAACCTGCACTTCGAAACCTTCACTATTTTTTTCGGAAGCAGTGGCCCAGGTTATTTCTACATTCGTCCCGACTTTTTTGGCGTTAAAGGCTACCATTTCTACCGGCAGCGGCGCGCTTTCATCGCCTAAGGTCCAGGTAGAAAATTCAGTGATACCGCTTAAAGTTACCTGGTTTGTTGCAGCATTGCGGGAGCCAACGCCTTCCAGCGACCAAGGGCCGCTGCCGGTCGCAGATTTAAAGAACACCAGGTTAGCTTCGGGAATAGCACCTAATTCGTGATCTAAGTAACCGAATACCATTGTTACGTTCAGGTTTGAATTATTAGCCGGCGAAATTTCGTAATAGCGGCCAATTCCCTGGTTACCATTAGCCGTGATCGGGGTGCCGGTTACGCGGCGCACGGTGGTGCTGCCTGGCAAAGAAGCTCCGGCCGGCGAAAGCTCTAACCCAATGCCGTTAAAAGCATACGTTCCGGCAACATTCAAATTGCTTACGGCCTCTACTTTTCCGTTAATATAAGCTGCGTTCGTTTCTGTTATGGTAGATGTTCCGCCTAACGTTACTTTGTTTGATTCGGTTTGCAAAATACCGTTGTCCATTGTAAGCGTACCCGCCACAATTATATTGCCCGAAATGGTTTTGGTATTGCCGCCGGAAATGGTCAGGTTCTGGTAATCTGAACGGGCAGAAACAGTTTGCGCATTCGTACTATTATATTCGATAGTAGAAGCAGCACCTAACGAAATGGCACTTAAGGTATTGGCTAATGCCGTATTAGCAGCGCCACTTAATCCATTTGCATTTCCGGTTTTTAAAGTGCCGTTAATGGTAACGGTACCGGTACCGGTAACCTGGTTGGCGCCTAATTCTAACGTGCCATCAATATCTAAAGTACCATTAACTATAATTTGCGATACCGGCGTACTGGTTACAGATAAATTAAAGTTCGGGGCTATTTTTACGGTACTGCCCGGATTTACCGTAAATATTGTTCTTTCGTGCGTCACGCTGCTGTTCACATTCTGAACGCCGGATTTGGTGAAAGTAACACCCGTAGGGGTAGTAGCTGAGGTGGTGTAAAATCTTCCGGTTCCAAGTACGGTCAGATCTCCGCCAATCCGCACTTCATTGTTTGTAACAGTACCGGTTCCAAAATCAAGCGCATTGATTGCAGTAGTATTAGAATTAAAATTACCTGCAACTACCAGTAAAGCTGTGCCGGTAGAACTGTTGGCACTTTCCAGATTAATACTACCGCCGCCAGTAATGGAGACATTATTTACATTTACAGTATTGGTTCCAACTGCAGTTCCAACGCTGATCAATCTGAAATTTCCGCCACTTACATTCAGATCACCTGAAATATTGAGGGTACGGGTAGCTGATGCTGAATTATTGACGTTACATATACCGCCAGTTACGGTTAAATCTCCATTAATCGTGGTTACACTTGGGCTGGTGCCACCAAATGAAAATGGCCCGGTTCCTCCGGAAACTAATATGTTGTAGTAACCGCCTCCGGTTATAGGTTGAATAGTTCCACCAGGACCATTAAATTCAACCGTGCTGCCAGTAGTAGTGTAGTTTCCGGCACCAGGAGTAAATGCTTGGGCAATTTTCAGGTTACCAGTTGTCGGAATAATGCGGTCGCCTCCGGAAGCATCCAGATTATAATAGTTAATGGGTCCCGAAATAGTACCAACCGGAATAGTTTGCGGCGATGTACTATTAAGCACAACTTTACTTAAAGTTCCGGCATAGGTTAAAATACCCGGGCTGGTAAAGGTGGCCGTTGAAATGAAAGTGCCTCCGATAGTAATTGTACCATTTGCCATCGTTACATTATTAGTTCCACGGTTCTCCGAAACAGTCAGATTGTTGTACGTAAAGACCGGGATCGTCTGGCTTCCGGCTCCGTTGAAATCTATAGTACTGCCGACTACGGTGTAAGCATTCGTTCCGGGAGTGAAAGTGCCGCAGATACCTATAATTCCATTAGCCAGCGTTCTGGCACCTGTACCACTCGAAACCAGGTTGCCATAAGCAACACTCTGAATGGTTTGGTTAGCATTGCCGGTATAGGTAAAAGTGCTGCTGCAATCGAAATCAGTAGTAGCTGGTGCATTAAAAGTAAATTCCCCCCCGATATTCAGCATTGCTGTGGGGCCAAGTGTTAAATTGCCGGCTGTCAGGTCCAGATTATTGATAGTTACGGCTCCCCCGGCGTTTGAAATAACCGGCTGGTTTAATGCAGTAGCGTTGTTGATCGTAACATTATCAGATGAAGCAGGAACTACGTCTGAGGACCAGTTGGCGGGATTAGTCCAATCCGAAGAAGTATTCCCGGTCCAGATGAAGGTATTATTTACGGCGCGTCCGGTAAAATCATTGCCACCTAACTTTCCGTTGGCTTCGGTGAGCGGTAAAATAATGGTCATTACGTTGGAAGCGGTGTTGCTGGTAGTCTGGGTCCAGGTTGACGTCAGTACATTCCAGTGATTTGCCTTAATATTAAGATTACCGTTAACAGCATCGGCGGTTGTATAGGTAAAACTACCCGTATAACTGTAAGTGCCCGTATTAGCCTGATCATCGCTGAAAGACCAGTAACGGTTCAAATAACCGGTTGTCGTGGTAACTGGATTTATGGCTGGGTGATTGGTATTAGTTATGCTTACCCCAATGGTTCGCTGATCGGAATTAGCGGAGAAATCAAGCATCGCCGGCGAATATTCCACGTCGCCACTCTCCTCCCCAATCGGAAAGGTAAACGCCAGCGGATCACCGGAAGCAAACGTTTTCTTTAACTGACCTGCACCATTCAGCACGACCATATTTGTAACCGATGGCGTAGTAGCTGCTATAGTTCCGGCGCTGCCTATGGTCAGATTATTACTGCCAAGTTTCAGCAAACCGGAAGTAAGCGTTAATATTCCTTCTATGGTGCGGTCGCCCGGTAAGAAGATACTTTTCGTAGCAGAAGTATTATTTATCGTCAGGTTATTTGGGCCATTTGTTGCCGGAAATTCTATGGCAGAAGCCGTTTGATCGCCGGTGCTGCCATTATAAACCAACGTAGTATTGCCGCTGTAAGTAACAGTTCCGCCGGTAATTGGGGCACTGCCCGGATTTGAGATCGTAAGTATTGCACCATCGTTTACAGGCAATGTCCCGGCCAAAGTTATACCGCCCGTGTTGTTGATGGTATAATTTACGCTGCTGGGAACTGCATTTACGGTGGCGGGAACGCCGCCGGCAGCAAAGGTTACGGCCTGGTTCGATGATCCGTTAAACAGAATAGTACTGGCAGTTGAAGTACCGGTTTTTATAATGGTACCGCTATTCTGGGTGAAGGTACCAGAAACCTGAAAAGTGCCTACCGAAGTACCGCCGCTTAAATCCAGATTACCCCCGTTTTGCACAAAATTATTGCAGGTAAGAAAAACCGGATTCGTCTGGCTAATTTTTAGCGATCCCAACCCGGTATTCTGCAAAGTAAAGGTGCCATTTACCACCATTGTCGATGGCAGGTTAACGTTAATAATAGGCGAAGATGCAGCGGTCTGGTTTGGGCAGTCCCAGGTAAAATCAGCGAAGGTTTGCCCAAAGCCACTTAGGGTGCTGGTGTAAGTTGTATACCCTTGGATGGTTACTAACGAGCCGGGGTTCCAGGTAGCCACTACAACGGTACCAACCTGGGTAGTGAAATTATGGTAATATTTGGAACCACTGTTAAATGTAATTGCACTATTGGTAACCGGAAGGGTAAACCAACCTGCAGACTCTACGATGCCGTTAACAGTAACGGTAACATTACTGGCGTTAAAAACATTCTTACAAGTAGCATTAGTAGTAGTACCGTCGCCGCTCAAAACAAGCGTTCCATCTATACCTGCCGTAGAACCAGGCAGTGCAGCAGCAAATGCTAACGTCTGGATTGGAGTAGAACCAGAAGAGTTGTCTAACTTTAAGGTACAGCCTGAAGGCACGCTGAGATCAGTTCCGGGACTGCCATTGATCGTTAGGGTGGCCGTAACGGAACTCTGTAAAGCAACAGTTACATTATTACCAAGAATAAGCTGGCCAATGGATTGAGTCGGAACTGCTGTTACATTTACAACCTCGGCATCGGGCAAGCTGTTATCAAATTGAACAATATCAGTAGCTAAAGGAACCCTACCCTGGCTCCAGTTTGTAGTAGTTGTCCAAAGTCCGTTGCCTCCCCCAATCCAGGTATTAGTAGCCCCGGAAGTTGTAGTAGCCGATGCTACCCCCGATTCGTTCAAGCGGCCTTCATTAAGCGCAGCCACTTTCCAGTAATAGGTAGTTCCGGGAGTTAAACCGGAAGCGGCATACGTCTGGATGCCTGCCGCAGTTGCAGCAAGGTAGGTAAAGTTCACATTATCTATGGAACGAAATATTGCAAACCCGGTCTCATTGCTGGAATTATCGGTCCAGTTAAGGGTCATTGCGTTTGCTGCTACAGAAGTAATTGTGGCAATTGTTGGAGCGGTTGAAGCAGCTGGTGGCGTAAAAGTATAAATTCTCCGCGAACCGTCAGCTGTAGAATTCAAACCGGTTATATCGCCGGCTGTAGCGGTGTTAACTAAGTTGTTTATAACGCCTGCTGTTGTGGTAGCTATTGCGGGAGTAGCAAGAGAATTAACCGAAACAAGACCGTTATTTGCGTTCGTATTTGTAAAACCGATCGATGCAGTAATGGTAAGAGTAGGCGCGGCAACGGTCATTTTACCGTACACGTATTCAATTATCCCGGAAGTTTCATTAAGTCTTACCTGGAAAGTAGAGCCTGCGCCAGATACAATTGCTGCCGTATTCGTAGAAATCAAAACGTCCTTCCATTCAACGGTAAGGATCCTGCTTGGAGCACTTCCGGTTACTTTATAATGAACTTTGGTAACCCCGGCAGTTGAACTTGAGCTTAAATTATCCCAAAATGGAGCTAAGAGCGGTAAATTACTACTTGTTGCTAAAAGGTTAGTTGATGTATTTGTCACAACGGTAGAACCAAAGCGCATTAATCCTACATTATTTACAGAGAACTGTGAATGTACCGTTCCCATAAATACAAAATCGAACCCGATGGACGTAACTCCCGACGCTAAGTCAGGCGTCCCGGTTGTAGTTACCAACTGGGTAGTTCCTGTACTCATATCCGTCAACGAACCTGTCGTTACCGTTGAGAAAGCATAATTTAACGAATTTGGGGTCTGCGCCTGTAAACCGAAAAGCGGCAACAAACAAAGCAGTAAAAGCAACAAACTTTTTTGGTGGCCAGCGTTAATATTTAAGGTTCTTTTTATCAGGTTTCCGGCCAGGGAATTCCCGGAGGAAGGCTGGCCGGACCTGAATTGTGAGAGTACTAAATTTTTCATAAAAGATATTTAAGAATTTTGATGCGGATCAGAAATGGTTTTAAAAGCCATAGAAGTGCCTAAAAACAAACCGTTTAGAAAAATACTGGAATTGTTTCGCCTTACCGTTAAGGTGTCGGTAAACAGGCATTATCTCTCGACGAAAGAAAAGGGCATAAAAAAAACTCCCGGAAAAGTCCGGGAGTTTTTTCGTTAAAAACGATAGCGTTTTTATTCCACAATTAATTTGCGGACAGCCATACCATTTTCACCGGTAACTTTTAACAGGTAAATGCCTTTGGCGGCTTTGCTGAGGTTTACCTGGGTTATATCAGTAGTAATTTTTTGCGTTAAGATCACCTTTCCGGTCATATCCGTTACTTCCATTTCATAAACCTGGCCTTTCGGTAACGTTACATTTACCAGCCCTGAAGATGGGTTCGGGTAAACTGCTATCGCAATATTCTGATCATCAGTAATACCGGTATTAATAATTGTAACCGCCGCAGAAACTGCCGAGTTGCAACCATTGGTTGTAACCATCAGGGTATACGTTCCATTTGCAGTAGAAGTGTAAGTGGCATTGGTAGCACCGGTAATTGGCGTTCCGTTTAAATACCACTGGTTACCGGTAGTGCTGCTTGAAGTTAACACAAAACCGGCCTGGCTTATGGTTGGCGTAGCTGGCGTTGCATTTACCGTTACAGCTGTAACAGCGGAATAAGCGCTTGAACAGCCGTTTGCCGTTGCAATAACCGTGTAACTCCCGGCTATACCGGCAGTGTAAACGGCCGAAGTGGCACCGGCTATAGCTGTACCGTTACGGTACCAGGCATAGGAAGATCCGGTAGTGGTAGAAGCTGCAGTTAACGTAACCGATCCGCCGGTGCAGAAAGTAGTTGATCCGGAATTGGTAATAACAGGAATAACCGGAATTGCATTAACCGTAATGGTGGTGGCCGCAGAAGCTGCGCTTGGGCAGCCATTTGCCGTAGCAATTGCCGTGTAGCTTCCGGCCGCATTTGCCGTGTAAGTAGCCGAAGTTGCGCCGGTAATAGCCGTTCCGTTCAGGTACCAGGCATAGGTAGCGCCGGTAGTAGTGGAAGCTGCAGTTAAAACTACCGAACTGCCTGTACAAATAGAAACCGGGCCGCCGGCTGTAATGGCTGGAACCGCTGCCGGCGCCGAAGCCACAACTACTTTGGTAAAGGAATTGTTGGTTGCAAGATCATCGGCTGTAAGGTTGGCAGTTGCTACAATGGAATAAGAACCCGGAGCCGCTAAATTGGCCGTTGCAGTAAAGGCATAATTTGCGGTTGCGTTAGGTGCAATTGAACCGGCATAGGTCTCATTTACAGCTGTACCTCCGTTAATTGTGTATGAAACCGGCACGTTGGTTAAAGGTACTTCGCCAAAGTTTTTGATGGTAACCGTTACCACTTCGGCATTGGTTAAATTACAGCCTGAATTTGGGGTAGTAATTGCGGTAATACCTGCATCGTCTACCAATTCGTATGCGCCCTGGTCCGGGGTAGTAAGATTACGGGTTACCCCGGCAATATCGTCGGTTACGGCTGGCGTTACTGGTACCCCAAGATTATTTACTCCGGCAGCAGTTGGTTTCAGGTTTCCGGTAATCAGGTCCGTAAAAGCGGGGTTTACTTCAACGCTGTTCGCATCGTAAGGACCGGTAGGATTTATGGCCTGCCACGCAGTTAAAGTTGCTGCGGTTTTAATTGGAGCAGGTGCAACTACGTAACCAACATAAGCAGTAGTCTGCCCTGGTGCTACGTAAAACACGTTGTTATTGGAAACAAAAGTAGCTGCTGTGGCGCCGGCAAAATACATAGCCGCTTTTATACCGGTGCCCAGGCTGTTAATTGTAACTACGTTGTTTATGAATTTTATATTAACGCCGGTTCCGGCCAGGTTGAATGCTTTAAGGGTGCTGGTATTTGTTGCCGGGCGGCCCGGGCAATCAAGAGAGATCGAATTGTGGTAAAAGTAAACGCCTTCGGTGGTGGTGGTGAATGTAGTCAGTGCGGTAATAACGCCGGTATTATTCAGGTCATAGAATACGTTATTTTTTACGAGGTTCTCTGCACCTACCGGGGCTACTGCCTGTACATCTATTCCCGTTACACCGGTGGTTTTTGAAGTGGCGCCTCCGTGCGTATTAAAGAATCGGTTTTTATTTACAATCGTGCTTCTGGTTCCTGATCCAAGGGTGATGCCGGCAAAAGCGCCTGCATCGGTACGGGTTGGGCGGGTAAAAGTATTGCCTTCTATTTTACTGCCATCGGTATTATTCGTATAAATGCCGTTGTTACCAAAATCTTTGAACTGGTTGCCAATTACCCGGACGTTCACGGCGCCGATCGGGCTTGAGCCCGTTACGGCAAGGCCGTTGATGCGCATACTAAAACCGCCGCCGGTAACAATGTTGTTCTCAAAAAGGGAGTTGCTCGAATTATCGCCAGAGCCATTATGGGTAGTTCCGATTAACAGACCAACAAAGTTTTGACCGAAAATAGCTGGCATATTAACAGTGCAGTTCGAAACAGTAGCAAAATGGGACTGATTCAAAAATTGTATGCCATAACCCTGCGTTAAGACACTGTTAGCCGTTACAACGAGATTGTTTAATTTTAAATATTTAACGTTATCGATTTTAATTGCGGCAGACGTTGACGTGGGAAGTTCAGCCGTTAGGATGTTGGCATTTCCTTCGAACGTGATGGTGTTGACAGCGCTTGTGCCGGTAACATTTTTCAATTCGAAAGCTTCGTTATAAGGGCCGCTGCCCGGCGCTACCGTAAAAGTAACTGGTCCGCTTACGCCGCAGGAACTAAGCACCTGGGCCGCTTCCGTAAATGATCTTACAGTATTCGTAGCCGAAGCCGGTGCATTTTTATCGATGGTATAATTTCCGGAGAGGGCGGTACAGCCAATTACCTTAATCGTAGTGGTGTCGTTATTTTTAAACGGATCGTTTACGCCGTTCGGGTTTTTGGTGTAAACTTTAATGGTTGATGCTCCGAACGGGAACGTGAAATTACCTAAAGTACTGGTACCGGCGGTCTGGCCGGCTGGCAAATTGCCCGTCCAGGAAATATCTGGTTGGGTCAGGCCGTTCACTTTCCAGCCAATAGTAGCCGTTGTAAGCGGGTTGTTGCCGAAGTTTTTAACGGTAGCTGCCACCTGATTGGCGCCGGGTGCTGTAATAGCTGCCGGGGCCGTGATAGATGAAATACCGGCTTCGTTACTATATTCTGTGAAAGTTAATTGAACGTTAGGCCGTTTGGATTGCATAGTAATTATACCCAACTGAAAAGCATCTTTGAAAAATGCAGATATATTGGTAGTTATTGCCGTAGTAGCCCATTCCATTGGCACTGGCCCGGTAGATACACCGGGGTGCGACCAGTCTACTACGATTTCCAGATTACTGTTCCCGTTCCACATAAAAGGGGTTTGTAAAGTAAATTCTTTCCAGCCGGGGCCGGCGCTTATGTTTTGGGTGTTGTTGGTGTAAACCAGTGTAGCGCCGGCTATTTCATTAGCTACATTTGCTTCGCCAAAAAAGTTGGAAGTTATTGTAGTAGCGGTGGTTTGCTTTACATAAATTTTAATAATGCCGTTATTTTTATTGTAGCGGCTGGTGTCGGTTTTGTTCCAGGCAATTTTCGTAAGTACTTTTCCCGCAAAACTGGTAGCATTAATTTCGCTGGCCGAATAAAGGGCTGCGTGTTGCGAAGTATGCCCGCCTGCCACCTGGCTAATAAAAAGAGGTCCGAAATCAGCACTGTTAATTGTACCGGTGCCAATTGTAACGGTTGTGTTTAGTTGCGCCCGGGCATTTATGGCCAGAAGCACAAATAAAAGACAGAATAATAAATGTTTTTTCATTGAAAAAAGTTAAGTAGGATGGAAAAGTGATGGTTGTTGAGTTGAGTAAAAAAATTAATCCCGATAAAAGGTATCTTATTGGGTAATATTGCTTAATGGAAGATACTTTGAATATTTTGTTAGTTTCAAAGGGTATCGGTATACAGGTATTTTGTCTCGGTGAACCGGCATTTCTGCGGGGCTTTTTTTTATAGTTTTTCATCGGTTGAAACACCCGGACCCTGACGCAGGTTTTTTACAATTTCATTTGCTCCGATTTGAAGCTGGCGCACAAAAAAACTCCCGGAATAATCCGGGAGTTTTTCGGTTAAAAAGCATAGCGTTTTTTTATTATTCTACGATCAGTTTCCGGATAGCAGAACCATCTTCGCCGGTAACTTTCATCAGGTAAATTCCTTTAGCGGTATTCTCCAGTTTCAGCCTGGTTTCCCCTAGCGTTTTCCGGCGCTGAATTACTTTGCCGGTCAGGTCGGTTATTTCTAAATTGAAAGCTTTACCAGCGGGCAGACTAACGTTGAACAAACCGTTACCCGGGTTCGGATAAACCTTCAGCTGCGACGATAAAGTGTTCTCTATTACGCCGGTTGTAGTTACCAAACGACGGGCGATTCTTACGTTATCGATCAGATTCGCAGTTCCGGCACCGTTGGCATAATCCTGCATTACGTTGCTTTCCAACCCTATCATAATAGACGGAGCATTTTTATAAGCAAACAGATCTACTTTTATATGTCTCCAGGTATTTGGCGTTGCCGGGTTATTCGGGTTAAACGGCGGGCGATACGTTGGACCTTCCTGCGTGCCGTTAACCTTTACGCGGAAATTGGTATTGGCATTGGCGGTTTTAAATAATTGTTTTATATCGAAAGTTAGCCACAAAGAATCTGTTGCAGTACCACCAACCGGGTTCACGCAGAAATTTATTGCAGCCTGGTGGTCAGGATTGTCCGTCCACGGATTAACAAGCCCGACCGGCGTTGTCCAGGCGCTATTAGTAACGCCATCCATAATTAAACCTTTGGTTGAAGTGGTTACCAACGGAGAAGAAGCTGTAACGTGCTCTGCAATATTTGCCTTAGCGCTGCTCTCTTTCCGGAAAAAGGAAATGCCAGTGGCCGGGGTTTCAAAATCTAAGGTAAAGGGCATGGCTGAGATCAGCGGATTATGAATTTCCAGGGTATCAGCATCGTTGGCGGCATCCAGGTCGCCGGTAAGCTGCGTTTTGGCAATGATCTGGAATTTGCCCGGATTTGCCAGGTTGGCTTTGGCGCTGAAGGTGTAAGTAGCCGTAGCGTTCGGAGCAAGCAGGCCGGCGTTATACGTTTCCGGCGTTAAAGCCATTGGCGTTCCGTTTACTGAGAACATAACGGGAACCGCAGGCTGCGGATTGGAACCAAAATTCCGGATGGTAACGGTAATGGTTTCAGTAGCCGACATTCCGCAGTTCAAAGCATTCGGGGAAGAAACGGAAATAATGCCTACGTCGTTAGCCGGAATCCCAAATTCATAAGCGCCAGGGTCAGGCGTAGTAGCGTGCCGGGCTACACCCAGAATATCATCGGTTACGGCCGGCAGCGGCTGCGCCAAACCTTTCACGGCCATAGCATTCGGTTTCAGGTTGCCCGCCGCCGGGTTTACAAAAACCGGATCTGCCGACACCGAATTCTGATCATAAGCATTTGAATTGGCGGTTTTCCAGCTGGCTAAAGTTGGGTGATCAATTGCAACGTAATGGCCCACGTTTCCGGAATTCCCAACAAAAAAGTCATTGTTTCTGCTCTCTAATGTCAGGCCTGAAGCAGGCAGGTAAATGGCGTGTTTGCTTAACGCAGTTCCCGGCAGCGAAATAATATTGTTGATGAATTTCAGGTTGCTGGCAGCAGCCTGAATTTGAAATCCGCGCAGGGTATTGTAGGGAATTGCCGGATCGGAAGCGATGGAATTGTAGTAGTAATACGCACCGCTGCCGCCGGAATTGTAAAAACCATAAAAGTTACCATTCGTGCCATTCAGGTTATAGATAATATTATTGCTTATAATATTTTCGTTGCCCGGCGTGGCGGCAGCCGTAATGTACACGCCATACAAAGCGCCGGTTTTAATTACCGTCATATCGTTGGCGTTGTGCATTTTATTCTTGCTTACAATGGCTTTCATTGTAGCTCCGTTCAGGTAAATATTATAGAAAACTGCACCGTTCGTGCGGGTAGCCCGGCTGATATCATTTCCTTCCACCAACGTACTGTTGGCATTGTTTAAATAGATGCCGTAAACAGCTGGATCTTTTACCTGGTTGCCGGTAATCTCATTATTAGCGGCATTTAAGCCATTCGGGTCGCCATTTATCTGGATGCCATAGAAACCGCCGTTAATAATGTTGTTCTGAATTTTAGTGTTGTTCGTATTGTTTCCGGCCACGTTCACATTTACACCCGCAAGAATACCGTTTATCTGATCATAAGTAGAAGAAAGCGGCATATTAATGGTATTGTTCGAAATGGTGGCGTAATCGGCGGCGTTTATTAATTGCACCCCGCAACCTAAACCGGCCGAAGCATTTAAGGTAAATTCAAAATTGTTCAGCTTTACATATTTCGCGCCGTTCAAAACAAAAATGCCTGGTTTGGGCCACGGGTTTGCGGAAATGGTATTGCCATTGCCTTCAAAAGTAACGGTATTAAAGGCGCTGGTATAGGGTATATTTCCTAACTCCACCTGTTCGTTATAAGGGCCGGTGCCGGCAACAACATTAATGGTAACCGGACCGGATACGCCGCAGCTTGTCAGCTTTTGAGTTAAGTCAGCAAAACTCTGGAAATTGGTGCCGGCCGTTGGGTTGTTCTTGTTAATGGTGTAATTACCCGCCAGCGGGGTACAGGAAAAAATCCGCTGAACCAGGGTATCGTTTGCTGCCAGCGCATCAGGTAAACCATTCGGAAGTTTCGACCACACTTTCAGGGTTGAGTTACCGGCCGGTAAGTTAAAGCTACCAATATTTATGGGCGCTGAAGTTTGCAGGTTGGTTAAGGTACCGCTCCATAAAACGTTTGGCTGCGTTACGCCATTTGCGCTCCAGCCAATGGTAGCAGAAGTAAGATTTGCCGTTCCAAAATTCCTAAGGGTAACCTGAACCGTTTGGTTACCAGGCGTAGCCGGGGAAACCGGCGCTACAACGGCCATTATTCCGGCATCGTTGGCCGGTGGTGTAAATTCCAGCGCGCCCATATCCGGAGTGGTTGTGCTGCGGGTTGTGCCGTAAATATCTTCGGTTACAGCCGGCAATGGCTGGCCGGAATTATTTAAAAGCGGATTAGCAGGCTGCAAATAAGAAGAAGATGCAAAGATCGGATCTACAGCAAGCGAATTCTGATCATAAGCATTGGAATTAACTGCTTTCCAGTCGGCTAAAGTCGCCTGGTCTATGGCGAAAAATCCGGTATTGCCGCTGCTTCCAATATTAAAATTGTTGTAATTACTCACCAACACCGTACTGGTATTTCCCAGGTAAATGGCGTGTTTGGTTGAAGCTGCACTTGGTATTGAAATGATGTTGTTGATGAACTTTGCATTCGTAACGTTGCCGCTAAAATGCATCCCGCGTAAGGTATTGTACGTTACGTCCGGATCAGAAATTACCGTATTGTGGTAGTAATAGGAATTGGCGCCGTCGATATTATAAAAGCCATTGAAAATGCCGTTCTGATTATTGATATTATAGACAGCATTGTTCTTAATAATATTCTCATTTCCCGGCGTGGCCGGAGCAACAATGTGAACCCCGGAAACCGTGTGGGTGGTAATGGTGGCAGCGTCGTGCGAATTGTGGATCCGGTTCCTGTTTACAATAGTGCCGTTTGTTCCGGTAGTAAGGTAAACGCCGTAAAAGTTGGTAACGTTGGTGCGGGTCGGCCGGCTGATATCGTTGTTCTCAATAAGGGCATTGGTGTTGTACATCAGGTAAAAACCATAGCTATACTGATCTTTCAGAACATTACCGGTAAACTGGTTGCCGTCTAAGAATTTGATATAAGAACCGTAACTATGAACCCCATAATAACCGCCAATTATCAGGTTGTTTTGAAAACTGTTGGTATTGCAGCCCGCTTCTAAATTGATACCATATAAAATGGAACCTGAAGCAAGGTTATGATTAATAGTGCAACCGCTAAACGTATTGTTACTGGCATTGTTAGCCAGAAAAACGCCTGCGGAAGTTGCCGTGCTGAGGTTATCTATTCTGAAATTATTGAACCGGAAGAATTGCGCACCGTCCAGCTTTAGAACGCCGCCAATGGCAGCAGTTGGCGTTGCGGAAATGGTATTCCCATTGCCTTCAAAAGTGATGGTATTCGTAGCACTGCCTCCGGTTGGGTTTGTGAACTTCACCAATTCGGAATAAGGTCCTGAACCAGGCGCAACTGTAAAAACTACCGGACCGCTTACACCAAAACTGGCCAAGGCCTGGGCTGCGGCAGCAAAAGATATGAAATTGGTACCGGCAGTTGGGTTGTTCTTATCTATGGTATAATTACCGCTTAAAGGAATGCCGGCGTTAACCGTAATTGTTGTGGTATCGTTTGCTGCATTTGCATCGGTGGCCCCGTTCGGATTTTTGGTCCAGACTTTAAGGATATGTACGCCGGCCGGAAAAGCAAAATTACCAATTTGCACCGGGGCCGAAGTTGCATTTAAAGCTACGTTGCCGGTCCAGGTAAAAGCCGGTTGTACCACTTTGTTTACACTGAAACCTACCGTTGCTGAAGTTAGCGGACTTATGCCATAGTTTTTAATTGTAACCGTTACCGGCTGGCTTACTAACGGCGCAACCGAAGAAGAAGGAGAACTAATGCTGGCTACGCTGGCATCATTGGCCGGTGAATCGAATATGGAAAAACTATCGAAAGCAAAGCCGTCATATTCATATTGTGAATCTGAACCAAATGCAATGCGCAGTTTAACGTTCGGTTGCCCGCCAAGGCCGTTTAATAAGTGCTTTGCCGTTACCCAGCCGCCGGAGCCGTTATTAGACGCAGTTCGTCCGGACCAGCCTTCGGCAATTGAAGCCGGCTGCCCGCCCGGCATACCGTTTATAGAATTATCGTTGTACCAATTATTCGGGTCGCCTTTTATGCCTACGTTCTGCCAGGTAGCGCCATTGTTTATGGAAGACTGCAAAACCGCCCCATCCCAGCTGAATTCCGAATTCCACCAGATCTTCATTTCAATAACCGGCTGCACCAGAGTACTCATATTGAAGCAGGGACTTTCTACATAAGATTGTTCGCTGGCGTTATAAATTCCGGTTAAGCTGGTAACCCAGGCTTTGGTGCCCGAAGCCGCTGAATTTATAACGGTTTTGGCCGGTGTGCCCAGCGCCCAGGAAGAATTTGCGCCGCCGCTAATCCAGCCAGCCGCAGTTGCGCCGTCGAAGTTTTCTAAGTAGGGATACGTGGTAATGGTTGTGCCACAAGTTTGTGCCCTGGCTCCGCTCAGCAAGCCCAGAAAAAGCAAGGAAAAGGTTAAAAGTTTTTTCATTTAAAAAGAGATGAAGTAAAAATTGTAATTGCGACCATAAAAGGTAATTGCCAACCTGCCGCCGGAAATATGGATTATTCCAGCCGGCAACTTTTAACTGCCGTTACCCAGGATTTTTTGTCCCCCTTTGGAGGGGGTAGGGGGAGGACAGGAGATTTATTTGATCAATATTAAACATCGAATAATGTAAAAATCCTCCCCCTACCCCCTCCAAAGAGGGACTTCTCTTGAAACAATTGCTCTTCAGGATTTATAAATCCTGAAGTTACCTGACTGGGGTCTATTGACCCCAGTGTGCCGTTTTAAAGCTCAAACCCGCGGATTGATAAATCCGCTACAGGTAGTTTTCGGATAAAAATATCCGAAAAAGCCATTTTATTAAAGAATGAAACGACCCGGCCTCCAAAGGGGGACTTTTCTCGAAATTGCGTAAGATCAGTTTTAAGGACCAGCTTTGAATTTTACCGGTTTTCAGAAGAACTAAGTTTGTTGCGGAAAAGCATTAATGCGTTCATCATACCGGATACCTAAAGTCTTTAACCGCTGCTCCTTAAAATCAGGATCTCCTTTAGCCATTAGAAAAATACTTCGATTCTTTAATGTCTCCGAAACAGTATCGGTATACAGGCATTTTCTCTCGATGAAAGGAACAGTTAAAAAAAAACTCCCGGAATATTCCGGGAGTTTTTATGCTCAAAAGCATAGCGTTTTTTATTCAACTACCAGTTTTCGAACAGCAGTAGCGCCGTCGTTAGATACTTTTAAGAGGTAAATTCCTTTGGCTTTGCTTTCCAGTTTTACCTGCGTATTTCCGGTTGCTTTTTGCCTTTGAATTACTTTTCCGGTCAGGTCGCATATTTCCAGAAGGTAGGTTTCGTTTGCCGGAAGGTTTACCTTAAATTCTCCGTTGGATGGGTTCGGATAAACGGAAATTTGTTTTTCCAGCAGCGCAGATTTTATGCCGGTTGGTCCCGCAGCGCGGTAGATCCGGATATTGTCGATCAGGTTAGCGGTTCCGGTTCCGTTGGCAAAAGCTTCTTTCACGTTGCTTTCCAAACCGATCTGTAAACTGCTCAGATTCTTAAAGCTTGTCAGGTTGATCCTGATTTTCTGCCAGACAATTGGCCCTCCGGAAAATGGCGGCCGGTAAGTAGTGCCTATTTGGTTACCATTTACCGTTACCCGGAAGTTGGTGCTGGCATTTATTCCTTTAAAAAGCTGCTTCAGATCAAAAGTAAGTACCAGCGAATCGGCAGGGTTCCCTCCTCTCGGATCGAAACAGAAATAGGCGCCCGCAAAGTTTTCCGGATTATTGGTCCAGGGACTGGCCGAATTAACCGGCGGTAGCCATCCTAAGTTATCAACGCCATCCATAATCATCCCTTTGGAAGATCCTGCGCCGACGCTGGCGGCTATATCTTCGCTGATATTCGACCGCAGATTCGTAGCAGTATGCAAGGCAGTAATGCCGGTTACTGGGGTTTCAAAAGTGAAGACCGGCGGCAGACTGGTAAAAGCAGCGTTGGATACTGTATAAGTTGCCGAATTATTAGCAGCTTCCGGATCGCCGGGCATATTTACGGTTACTACAATGGTATATGGAATGGCGGCCGATAAATTTGCAGGCTGCGTGAACGTGAAATTTGTAGGAACGCCCGGTGCTAAAGTTCCGGTAAAAGGCTGCGTTACCGGGGCGCCACTGTTCAGGGTATAAGAAACTGTAAAGCCGGAAACAGGTGCACTACCCAGGTTTTCCAGCACGGCCGTTATCGGCTCGGTTGCACTGAAACCACAAGGCTTGCTGATGGGCGTAATAGCATTTACCGTTAAGTTATTTGTGTTGTCAATGATCCGGATCTCATCGAAGGCCACGCCTTCGTCATACACATAGAAACCAGCAGTTATAAATGCGATGCGTAATTTTACGCCGCTCTGGCCGCCTAAACCGGTAAGTTTATGTCTTACTTTTACCCAACTGTTAGAGCCGGAGCTCATATTCAGGTTTCCTGACCAGTTGTGAGCGGTAGTGTCGTTATACCAGTTTCTTCCAGCGGTTCCTACTTTCTGCCAGGTTGCCCCGCCATCTATAGATGATTGCAATACGGCGCCGTCCCAGCGGGGCTCGGTGGTCCACCAGATCTTCATTTCAAAGTATGGGTCCGGAATGCCTGAAAAATTAAAGCACGGGCTTTGCACATAAGAGACTTCATTACCATTATAATTTCCGGTCAGGTTTGTTACCCACGCTTTGGTACCGGCTGCGGCCGAATTGATAATGGTTTTTGCCGGCGTACCCAAGGCCCACGAAGAATTTACGCCACCCGAAGTCCAGCCGCCGGCTCCGTTTTCGAAGCCTTCGGTATAAGGGAAAGTAGCAATGGTTGGAAGTAAAGTAAAGGTGGTAGTTTTGGCGTCGTCGCTGGAATATCCATCTCCCGGAATCAGGGTGGTAACCGTTAAATTATAGGTGCCGGCGGCGGCCAGATTCGCTTTGGTGGTAAAGCAATAAGTTGCGGTAGCACCGGGTGCGATTACTAAATTAGCTGTTTCCTGAACCGGTGGGTTTGATCCGATCTGATATTTTACCGGGAAAGAAGTAGTAGCGGCGGTGCCGTTGTTTTTAATGGAAATACATACCGTTTCGGTGGCCGTAAAACCACAGCCATTGCCAATTGGGGTATTGATCGAAACCAGTTCCAGGTCGTTTGGTGCAAGCTGGTAAATGCGGACCTCATCAAAAGCTACACCTTCATAATGGTAAAGGGCATCTGAGGCAAAAGCGATTCTTAATTTCACGGAAGGCTTACCACCCAGACCGGTTAAAGCGTGTTTCGCTAATAACCAGCCTTTTGAATTGTTGCCATAAGAACTATGGCCAGCCCAGCCGGAACTATCAGCGGTTACGCCACCCGGCGTATTTTGAATATCGTGCGTATTATACCAGTTATTCGGGTCGCCGAAGGTGCCAACTTTTTGCCAGGTAGTTCCGCCATCAATAGAAGATTGCAGCACAGCGCCATCATAATCAATTTCAGTATTCCACCAGATCTTTAAAGTAATAGCCGGGTTTGAAATTGCGCTGAAATTAAAGCAGGGACTAACTACGGCAGAATTTTCGTTGATATTATAATTCCCGGTCAGTTTGGTTACCCAGGCGTTCGTACCGGAAGCAGCAGTGGTAAGGGTTGGTTTTGCCGGAGTGCCAAGCGCCCACGATGAGTTTGTACCAGTACTAAGCCAGTTGCCTGCGCCATTCTCAAAATCTTCGAAATAAGGAAAGGTTGCAATGGTAGGAACGTGCGTAATGGTTTTGATCTGCGTATCATTTTCAGGAATGGCGTCACCCGGAACTAAGGTTTTAGCCGTAAAAATATAAGCTCCCGGAGCAGCCAGGTTTGCTTTGGTAGTAAAGCTGTAAGTACCCGTCGCGTTTGGAGCAATAACTACGTTGGCCGTTTCCTGTACCGGTGCATTTGTTCCTATCTGGTAGCTTACCGGGAAGCTGCTGGTAGCTGTAATGCCGTTGTTTTTTATGGAAACAGTTACCGTTTCGGTAGCTGTTAAACCACAACCAGAAACTACCGGAAGCGTAATAGCTACCATCTCCAGTTCATTGGCCGATACATCGAAAATGCTGATATCATCGAAAGCAAAGCCATCGGTTCCTCTGAATATGTGTGAACCGAAGGCGATACGCAGTAATACGGAAGGTTGTCCACCCAGGCCTGTTAATGCGTGTTTCGCGAATACCCAGCCATTAGAGCTATTGCCCGTTCCAGGAAGACCGGCCCAGCCCGGGGCCGGGTTGTTTATCGGCCCAACGCCCGGAGACCCATTTATTGCATTCTGGTTGTACCAATTGTTAGGGTCGCCAACATTTCCCACCCGTTGCCAGGTGGCACCACCATCTATAGAAGACTGCAATACCGTGCCGTCATAAATCATTGAAGAACTCCACCAGATCTTCAGGGCAATAATAGGCGCTGCTACCGCGCTGAAGTTAAAACAAGGACCCATTACATAAGATTGTTCCAGGGCGTTGTATTGTCCGGTTAAGTTTGTTACCCAGGCTTTGGTACCGGAAGCAGCATTTTTGATTACAAGTTTGTTTGGTGTGCCCCAGGCCCAGGAAGAATTTGTACCACCAGCTACCCAGCCGGCCGTACTGGTCTCGAAGTTTTCGGAATAAGGATAGGTAGAAATTACCGGAACGGAATGAACGGTTTTTGTTTGGGAGTTATTGGCAGGCTCGCCATCTGCCGGAATCAGGGTTTGGGCAGTAATTACATAAGTGCCAGGAGCCGCAAGATTAGCTTTGGTAGTGAAAGTATAGGTAGCAGTGGCTTCAGGAGCAATAATTAAATTAGCCGTTTCCTGTACCGGCGGGTTCGTACCAATCTGGTAACTTACCGGGAAACTGCTGGTGGCTACAGAACCGAAGTTTTTTATGGTAATAGATACCGTTTCTGTAGTAGTAAAACCGCAGCTTCTTACCGAAGGTCCGGTTATAGCTAATACTTCCAGATCATTGGCTGGCGCCTGGAAAATGCGCACATCATCAAAAGCAAACCCCTCATCCTGGGTAGAGGAGCTGGAATTTGAGTTAAAGGCAATACGTAATTGTACCGAGGCCTTCCCGCCAAGTCCATCGAGCCGGTGTTTAGCAAGCACCCAGCCATTGGAACCGTTGGAATTCAAATTACCTGTCACACCAGTCCATCCATTCTTCTGTCCGCCCGGAAGTGCTACAATGGCGCTATCGTTATACCAGTTATAGGGGTCGCCAAAATTTCCCACCCGTTGCCAGGTTACCCCACCATCTATAGAAGATTGTAAAACGGCACCATCATTATGGGTTTCGGCGTTCCACCATATTTTCATACTGATAACCGGTACAGATAAAGCGCTAAAATTAAAGCAAGGCCCTAATACATAAGACATCTCATTTATGCTGAATTGGCTGTTGGTTAGGTTTGTAACCCAGCAATTAGTTCCGGAGGCAGCGGAGGTCATTACATTTTTGACAGGTTTACCCAGCGCCCAGGAAGAATTTCTGCCCCCACTTGTCCAACCGCCATTGCCGGCTTCAAAATTTTCGAAATAAGGAAATGCAGGAACAGCATTTAATACCTGAATAGACTTGGTTGTGGTGTTGTTACCAGCGTCTGCATCGGCGGGAATTATGGCGCTTACAGTAATAGGGTAAGTACCAGGAATGCTTAGATTTGCTTTGGTAGAAAAACTGTAGGTTGCCGTGGCTCCCGGGGTAATTACTAAATTGGCGGTTTCCTGCACGGGCGTATTGGAGCCGATCTGGTAACTTACCTGAAAGCTGGAAGTGGGAATATTGCCATTGTTTTTAATAGCAATTGAAATCGTTTCAGCAGCGCTAAAACCGCAACCCTGTACTATTGGGGCTGTAATAGCAGCCATTTCAAGATCTACCGGCGGAATACTGAAGAATTTTATATCATCAATTGCCATATCGCCTTCAATCGTGGTGGAGGCAATTGGCGGCAGTAGCTTAGTAGCTTTGAATTTAATAATTACGGTCTGGTTGCTGTAAGCGCCCAAAGTAATGGTTCTTTTCTGCCAGGGATCGTTTTCTAAGGTTTGCTGCGCACCGTTTAAAGTATATACGGTAGACCAGGTAACGCCATTGTTATTAGAAACCTGAATATCCATTCGGCCCATAGCAAGTCCGGCCCTATGAAACCAGAATTCGAAGCCGGGACTGGTTAAGCCGCTTAAGTTAATGCACGGCGAAGTAAGTTCGGTAACCGCGCCTTCGGTATCAAAAGTGGCGTCGGTGTACAAATATTTACCGGCAGCTGTACCCAAAGTATGGTCCACGTTTGGGCCTGATGCTGGTGTAGGCGTTGGGCCGGCGTTCAGTTTCCAACGATACGGGTAATAGATCGAGCTGATGGTAGTTTCCCAACCGGTTGGCAGATTTCCGGTGGAGGAGGTAGTTTCAAAATTCTGGGTATGCGGAAAGGTAGAAATGGTGGTGCTACAGGTTTGTGCTTTGGTAAAAAAAGCGCTTAACAGTAAGCCTGATAACAGGTATAAAACTTTCATAAAAAGAGAATAAAATGAAAATGGCGTAAGGAAACAAACAATTCGAATAATGCTGATCACAGATCGAACCCATTACTTATCTTGTTGAATTACAATCTGTAAGGAAAGATACACAGATTGCTTTGCTCCATTTTAAGAGTATCGGTAGATAGGTATTTTGTATAGATGAACCAGGTTTGAATGGCTCCTTTTTTGAATTATTTCCCGCGTTATTATAGAATTCAGGGGTTCTGCCGCCTTCAGCCATACCTTCAAACAGGTTTTAATTATAATTACTACGGCGCGGTTTGCAGCTTAAGCTGAAAGAAATACCAATGATCCTTTTGGTTAAATTGGTATGCTTTGGAAACAAAAAAACTCCCCGGTTTGCCGGGGAGTTTTCTGGTAAAACAGATACCGTTTTTACGCTTTCAATTCAGATAACAATATTTAATTAACCAATAGCATGTAACAAACAAGCCTCAGGAGTTTTTCCAGTTCTGAATGAAACTGAGATAACTTTCGCTGATGGGTAATTCTTTACCGGAGGTTAACAATACTTTCCGGTTTAGAATGGATTTTACCTTGTTTACGGGAATTACAAAGCTCCGGTGGATCCTTTTAAATTTTGCTTCGGGCAGTTTCTCTAAAACTTTTTTCAACGACATTAAAGTAAGAATTGGTTTTTCGTTGGTAAGATGCACCTTAATATAATCTTCCAGGCTTTCAATGTATTCAATATCGTTTAAGGGTATTTTTATGAGCTTATATTCGGAGTGCACAAACAAGCTTTCTGTTGTAGCGGCCTGCCCGCTTTTCTTTAAAGTATGGTACTCCAGGGCCTTTTGCACCGCCTTGGAAAACCGCTCGAAATCGAAGGGTTTTAACAGGTAATCTACCGCCTCCAGTTCAAAACCTTCAAAGGCAAAATCTTTGTAGGCGGTGGTAAAAACAATAAGGGGCCTTTCTTTTAAATTCCGAACCAGATCCAGCCCCGAAATATCGGGCATATTAATATCAATGAAAAGCAGATCAATTGGTTTGGTTTCCAGATACCGGGCACCGGCAATGGCATCGTTAAAAGTTTCTACCAGGTTTAAGCAAGCTAGCTGATCTGCATAATTCTTTATCAGGTCCAGGGCCAGGGGTTCATCATCTATTGCAACGCAGGTCAGGGTCATAACTTTAATTTTTTCGCTTCCGGGAAAATTAATCTTGCAACTCTAAATGTACGGTAAAAAGCCCGTTATCCGTATTAATATCCAGCTTAAATCTATTGGGGTAAACCAGCGCCAGCCGGTGGGTGGTATTTTCCAGCCCTATTCCAGTAGATTCCTCAAGCCCCTGGTTGCCGAAGATCCGGTTCTGGCATAAAAACACGATCTTTTTTTCTTCCGAAGCCAGGTGAATTTTAATGGTTGCCGGTTCGCGGCTGGTAATTCCGAACTTGAACGTGTTCTCAATAAAAGTCATCAGAATTAAGGGCGGGATCTTTTTATTTCTGGTATTGCCGGTAACTTCAAAGTCTACGGTTATATTTTTCCCCAGGCGCAAACTCTGTAAGTTAATGTAGTCGCGGATGCAATTCAGTTCCCGTTCCAGCGAAACAAAATCTTTGGTGGCATCATCGGTAACGTACCGCATAATGTTGGAAAGTTTCATAATGGAAGGCGCGGTGTTCGGGTTTAAATTTACCGCCAGGGAATAAATGTTATTAAGCGTATTGAATAAGAAATGTGGGTTTATCTGGGCTTTCAGAAAAGATAATTCGGCGGATTTTTTATCGGTTTCGGCTTGTAATGTTCTTCTTTCCGATAGCCGCCATTGCTTTACTACCTGAATTGAAAGGCCCAGGGCGGTTAGCATTATGAAAGTAAAAGTGGAAAGATAATCGATAACCAGCGGATCGTAAGGCGACCTGGTCCGGTCTTTCATTATAGCTAAGATATCATCAAATATCCTTTCAAAAGGTTTCAGGAGGCCGAAAAAAATGAAGCTCAGCAATAAAATGCCGGCAAATTTCCAGTACTTCTTTTTTAAAAGGTAACAGGGAATTATGTAATAGGTAAAGCAGTAGAAATATCCAATAAACGAAAGAAAATATAGCCAGTAATTTAGGGTAAAAACCGGATTAAATGTCCTTATGGGATTTTTAGTCTGATCTATAAATTCAAAAGGGATGGCCAGGAAGAATAATATAAACCCGGCGTGGCCCAGTAATTTAAATATTCTGATTATGTTTGAAAACCTCGGCTTGGGCATTTACAAATAAATGAATTAAAATTGGAAAGTGATCAAAAAAATGGCCAAAGTTCGCGGTTAATATTCAGACTGTGAACGCTTCTTAGTTACGGTTATAACAAAAGTTCATGTTAACCACGCTGCTCTATCTGCCAGGTTAATAACTTCCTGAAAGCAAAACCAACAAAATGAAAGTTTCTGACCTGATTGGGAAAGAGCTGATGAAGCAAAAACTAAAAAGGAAAACAAAGGGTTGAACCCGGAAGGAAAAGTAAAATGCATTTACCTGTTAAAGCTTTTCAGCAAAGATGATAATGCAGACCGGAAGCTGATGGTGGAATAAAAAACGCTATCCTATTAAGTTGAAAAAGTAAACTATATGGTTTTTAACCAAAAAACTCCTGCCGGAATTGGGCAGGAGTTTTTTTTATATTCTGAATTTCCTTAGTCAGAACATGTTTAGCCGGTAATTTATTCTAATAAAAGGAAACGTTCAGGGATGAAAAATGGGTGTTAATACCCACCTTGAAAAATTTGCGCAAATGTGGGAGTAAATTGAAGATGCAATTCCCTATCTGTTAAATTATTAGGAATTGCAGAATAATGTAACTCAATATTCTTCATTTCTTTTAACACTTTTGTATGAAAAAACTTTTATTTACCTGTTTCGCGGCGGCTTTTATGCTTCAGGCTAAAGCGCAGACATTTTCCCATTCCCCGGTGCCAGTCACCGGCTTTAATGCCGATGTAATTGCCGATGGTACCGGCGCAGCAACTTCATCTACCACTGCCGATGTAGACGGAGAGAATTTCAATTTTGTGGCCCAGAATTTCGTCAATCCTTCTAACCTGAGCCCAACCAGTTTTTTACCCACCGGCGGTCTGATCAATAGTTTTGCTACTCCCGGTTTACCTTTCCAGTTAGCGCCTTATTCCGGCAACAATTCTTTAAGATTAACCACTACTGCCAATTCCGGAACGCTAACGTTTACTACGCCCCGTTCAGCTGATAAACTCAACTTAATGGCAACTTCGGCTTATACCGGCACCTTTACGGCAATCGTAAATTTTACCGATGCTACCAGCCAAACTTTTACCAGCAACGTGGTTCCGAACTGGTTCGATGGCAGTACGCCAAATGCCGTTCGGGGGGTAAGCCGCGTGGGAAGAGTTTCCAACTTAATTGAAAATAACACGAATAATCCGCGGATATACCAGTATGTTCTGATACTGAGTCCGGCCAATACTTCAAAGAATATTCAAAGTATTACCTTCACCAAAACCACAACCGGCATTAAAGAAGTAGTACACATTTTTGCGGTAACCGCCAGTTCTTTATTACCAAATGATATTGGAGTTACTTCCATTACTGCCCCGGTTTCGCCGGTAGCGCCGAACGTAAGTTTGCCGGTAACAATTATGGTAAAGAACTTTGGTTCCAGCCCGCTTACTTCGGCTACTTTGGGTTTTAGTGTGAACGGCACTACCGTGGTAAATAATTTCGCTTTTACCCCAACGGCCCCGTTAGCAACCAACGATGTTTCGGCCCCGGTTACCATAGGTAATTTTTCTTTTCCGGCCGGAACGCATAAGATCAAAGCCTGGACCAAACTTCCAAACGGCGTTGTGGATGGTGCTGCTGCCAACGATACTACCCAGGTAAGCATTAATGCCTGTACCGCCTTAAGCGGCAATTATACCATAGATAAGGGCAACCCGGCTTCCGCTACTAATTTCCAATCGTTTGCCGATGTGCGCCAGGTGCTTAATAATTGCGGCGTAAGCGGCCCGGTTACTTTTACAGTTCCAGCTAATTCCGGACCATACTTAGAACAATTAATCTTAACTTCCATAAACGGGGCCAGCGCTACCAACACCATCACTTTTGAAGGCAATAGCAATACCATTTCGGCTGCTCCGGTATCACCAAATCTAGGAATTATTACCCTGGATGGGGCAGATTTTGTAAGGATCAACAACTTCACCATAGCCCTGGCCTCACCAGCCACCACTGGTCATGGCATTCAGCTTAAAAACACCACCGACAATAATATTATTTCCGGCAATACCCTTAACCTGCCCTTTACGGCAACGAGTTCTACCGTGAACGGGATTATAGCGGGCGCCAGCCCAGCTACTGCCGGTAACAACACCAGCAATACCATTATTCAGAACAACATTATTAATGGCGGTTATTATGGAATTTCTATAAACGGAACTACCGGTAATGCAGGAGCAGTAGCTAACCAGATTAAAGGCAACCAGGTTAAAGATTCTTACCAATATGGCATTAACCTGAACAACGTTACCAACAACATTGTGGAAGGCAACGATATCAGCCGGCCAACGCGCACGAATATTGGCTCTTTGTATGGTATTTATTTAACCGGAGCTTCTACTGGAAACCAGATCAGGAAAAATAAGGTGCATAATACCCACGATGTGGCTACCAATACCGGCTTTTCAGTTTACTGCTATTATACAATAAGTACCGGCGCAGCAGGTTCAGAAAATATTTATTCCAACAACCTGGCATACAACCTGAATAACAAGAGCAATGTAGTTTATGCTTTCTACAACAACGGCGGGCATTATACCTCCTACTTATACAATACTATTTCCCTGGACAACCCGGCTATAAATTATTCTACCCTGCGCGGCATCTGGTTTGCTAATACAGTAAACAATGTAAAAATATTCAACAATAATTTTTCGCTGTCAAGCCCGGCTACTTCCAAGCATATCATTTATCTTCAGGGTACTGCCAGCGCCATAACCTGCGACCGGAATAACCTCTACGTAGGAAGCTCCGGGAATATCGGTTATTATTCCGGAGATAAAGCTACCCTGGCGACCTGGAAAACTGCAAACACCAATGCCTACGACCAGAATTCGGTTTCTGCGTTTCCATACTTTATTAACCCGGCCACCGGCAACCTCCAGCCAACCGCCGTTGAACTGAACGACATCAGTACGCCGCAAACTGCCATAACCGAAGATATTACCGGTACAATCCGGCATGCCACTACCCCCGACCCGGGCGCTTATGAATTTGTGCCGGCTGCCGCTCAGGCAGGTATTTCCGCTATTCTTTCTCCCAACGGTGGTTGCGGTCTAACAACCCAGGAAACGGTATCGGTTACGATCAATAACTACGGAACTGCCGCCCAAAGTAATATTCCGGTTGCATACACCATAAACGGTGGTACGCCGGTTACCGAAACGTTTGCCGGTCCGCTGGCTGCGGGAGCTTCCGTAACTTACAATTTTACCACTAAAGCCGATCTGAGCATTCCTGACACGTACACCATCAGTGCGCAGACCAATCTACCCGGCGACCTGGTTACCTGGAACGATGCTTCCACCAAAGTAATTGAAGGTATACCATTGATTGCTACATTCCCTTATAACCAGAATTTTGAAAATGGGAATGGCGGCTGGAAAGCTGGCGGCTCTAATCCGTCCTGGGGCCTGGGTACACCGGCCAAACCGGTTATCAATTCAGCAGCCTCTGGTACCAATGCCTGGGCAACCGGCCTTACCGGAGCGCACAACAACAGCGAAAATTCGCATGTGGTAAGTCCGTGCTTTAATTTAAGCAGCCTTATTGCGCCGGTTTTCGAAATGAAGATCTGGTGGAATGCTGATCTGAGTAACGATGGCGCAGTATTGCAATCTTCTATAGATGGCGGAACTACCTGGCAGAATGTAGGGGCCACCGGCGATCCGAATAACTGGTTTAACGACAATACCATAAACGGCGCGCCGGGCGGACAACCTGCTGCTTCGGCCGAAGGCTGGACCGGCCATAATAGTACCTACGGCTCCGGGGGCTGGGTTATTGCCAAGCATACCTTAACCAGTCTCATCGGTCAATCTTCCGTGCGTTTCCGGGTAGCTTTTGGTTCCAATTCTTCAATTATTTTCGATGGTTTTGCCTTCGACGATGTAATGGTTTACGAAACCCCAACCAACGACGGCGGCGTATCCGCTATTACCTCTCCTAATTCGGGCTGCGGTTTAACGAACCAGGAAACGGTGACCATAAGGGTTAACAATTTTGGTCCGACGCCTTTATCAAACGTTCCGGTATCGTTCAAAGTAGATGGCGGAACCCCGGTAAACGAAACAGTGGCCGGACCTATTCCGGCTAATTCCCTGGTTAATTATTCTTTTATCGCTAAAGCAGACCTGAGTGTATCCGGCGTACACACCATAGTTGCCAGAACTGCCATTGTGGGTGACCTTATCGCTGCAAACGACTCTGTGGTAAAGACGGTTACTACTATTCCAACTATTTCAGCTTTGCCTTACACCGAAGGTTTTGAGAACGGCAATGGCGGCTGGTTAGCAAGCGGCGCCGGCTCATCGTGGGTAATTGGCACCCCGGCAAAACCAGTTATTAATTCTGCGGCGGCAGGCACTAAATCCTGGGTTACAGGCCTGACCGGAACTTACAACGTGAATGAAAAATCGCAGGTTGTTGGGCCATGCTTTAACTTCACTGGTTTGGCAGATCCGGATTTTGAAATGAAGGCCTGGTGGAATACCGAGTTCAGCCAGGATGGTGCGGTTCTGCAATCATCAATAGACGGCGGTACTACCTGGCAGAATGTAGGTTCTTATGGCAATCCGAACAACTGGTACAACGACAACAGTATTGGCGGTGCTCCGGGCGGACAACTGGCTGCTTCGGCTCAGGGCTGGTCCGGCCGTAATTTTTCTTCTAACGGCTCCAATGGCTGGAAAACGGTGAAGCACCGGCTTACCGGCTTAGGCGGTCAGGCTTCGGTATTGTTGCGCATTGCTTTTGGCGCCGATGCCCAGATCCAGGACGATGGGTTTGCCTTTGATGATATTATGATCGTAGATAATACCAACAACCTGGCTGTAAATTCTATTACCCCGATCAATAAGGTCTGTGGATTCTCTGCCTCTGAGCCCATTTCGGCGGTTATTCAAAACCTAGGGCCAACGGCGGTAACCGGCTTTACCGTATCTTACACCGTTAACGGTGGTACGCCGGTAAGCCAGACATTTAACGGTTCGCTGGCAAGCGGGGCTACTACAACATTTACCTTTACACAGGGTGCCAACCTTTCTGCAACCAACACTTACACGATTGTGGTTACAGTAACCAAAACCGGCGACCTTGACCCAACCAACAACTCGGCTACGTATACTGTCAGTAATTCTTCTTATTCCGGACTTCCGCCGGTATTCAATTTTGAACCTGCCGGAAATGGCGTCACCCAAATGAATACCGTTACCAATACCAGGTCTGCCATTGCTGAAGGCACAGCCGCCAGCTTTGGCACCAGCACCCAGGGTCTGATCATGGACGGCGTGAACCATACCAGCTGGATCGTACCGGTTGGGGTGGTAGATCCATGGACCAGCAATCCGGAGAACTTTTCGGCTGCTTACATTTGCTTTGACCCGCGGGGTGGATCTGCAACTGATTCGTTGTGGCTTACCTTCGACCTGAAGCAATTATTTAAAGTAGCCAATGCCAATACCAACCTGCGGGTAACCGTAAATGGCATCCAGGAAGGGCCAACTTTCCGCCCTCCATTTTCCGGAACGCCCATTGTGTGGACACCGGTAAAAATAAACCTGAATGCTTACAAGACCCAGACGAGCTTACAGATAGGCATTGAATCGAGTGTGAAAGAACCCTTTGCCAACGGCACCGGTACGGCCAACCTGATCGATAATATCGTAATCAAACGTCGTATCCTAAATGGTGTAAAAGGTAATCTCCTGACAAGCCAGATCAAGGTATTCCCGAACCCAAGCAACGGACAATTCAATATCGATTTACCAAAAGGAAAACCCTACGAATTGGAAGTAACCGACCTGACAGGGAAAATCCTGATGAAGCAAACAGGCAAAAGTGGCAATAACCAACTAAACCTGAAAAAAATGTCGAAAGGTATTTACCTGCTGAAGGTTTCCGGCCAAAATGATTCTGCGGTTCGTAAGCTGATCGTGGAATAAAAAACGCTATCCTTTTAACCAAAAAAACTCCCGGCTAACCCGGGAGTTTTTTTATTTCCTTTCATTCCCAAAAAACAGCTATTGACACCCACTCTTTGGGATAGCCAGATCAATATTAGTAAATTTCTAATAGCTAAATGGCTTCTTCTCAGGACATTAATTCCTGTTAAAAAAACCATTCAGCTAAAAATTCATCATCAAAACCATATCAAATTATCTTCTTAAATGAAAAAACTATTATTACTATCCTGGCTTTGCCTGGGAATGTGGGGAGGAATTAAAGCGCAAACCTGTAGTACTACCATTACAAGTTATCCCTATTTCGAAAATTTTGAAGGAACAGCCTTAACGGGCTGGGCACCCGGCGGCACCAATAGCACCTGGGTCTTGGGCAAACCGGCCAAATCTATTATTAATTCAGCGGCATCCGGAACAAAATCCTGGGTTACCAGCCTTACCGGTAGTTATAGTGCAAACGAACAATCTTTTGTAGCGAGCCCCTGTTTTAATATGAGTTCACTTACTTTACCGGTGGCGGAAATGAAGATCTGGTGGAATTGCGAATTTAGTATGGACGGTGCCGTATTGCAGTCTTCCATCGATAACGGAACTACCTGGCAGGTGGTTGGCGCTTTCGGCGACCCGAATAACTGGTACACCGACAACACCATTAACAGCGGACCGGGCGGTCAGCCGGCAGCTACGGCGCAGGGCTGGAGCGGCAGAAATTCTACCAATAACGGTTCCGGCGGCTGGGTTACAGCCAAACATAACTTAACCGGTTTAGGCGGACAAGCCAACGTAAAACTGCGGATCGCATTCGGTTCGGATAATGCCGGCAGCGACCAGGGAATTGCTTTCGATGATTTTTCGATCTATGAACACCCGGTTAACGATGCCGGCGTTACCAGCATCACTTCGCTTATTTCGCCGGTGCAGCCGGCAACACCCCTGCCGGTAACCGTAACGGTTAAAAACTTCGGAATTAATCCGCTCACCACCGTCACTATTGGCTGGAGCGTGAATAATGTGGCACAGCCTAACTTTGTTTTTCCGGCAACTCCGGCTCTGGCGATGAATGCAAGTTCCGCCCCGGTCCAGATCGGTACGTTTTCTTTTCCAACGGGCGTTCATAAGGTAAAAGTATGGGCTAAACTTCCAAACGGCGTAGCAGACCAGTATGCTGCCAACGATACTGCAACTATAACGATCAATGCCTGTAATTCCTTAAGCGGAAATTATACCATTAATAAAACCATTGGTGCTTCTGCTACCAATTTCACTTCTTTTGCGGCAGTAGCGCAGCTGCTGGCTGATTGCGGCGTAAGCGGCCCGGTTACTTTTACGGTAGCACCCGGTTCCGGACCTTACATCGAAATGGTTACTTTCACCAGTATTCCCAGCGTTAACGCTACTAATACTGTTACTTTTAACGGTAGCGGTAATTCCATTTCTGAGATCCCGGTAAATGCTACGGATGCGGTGCTAAAACTGAACGGCGCGCAGTTTATGCGGTTCAACAATTTAAGAGTGGTTAATCAGGCAACTAATGCCAGCGCCGCCTTACAGTTGTTAAATAATGCCAGCAACAACATTTTTACCGGCTGCACCATCGATCATAGCCTTATTTCAACTGCAACGGCAGCAGGTATTAACATAGCCTCCGGCAGCAACCATAATGCTTTCCGGAACAATAATATTAATGGTGGTTATTATGGCGCTTTTTTTAACGGCGTAACGGCTTCTGCGCTTACCGGCAACCAGTTTACCGGCAACGTTCTGAAAGATCAGTATAACTCCGGTTTCTATACCGGCTACAGCACCAATACGCTCATCGAAAACAACGACATCAGCCGCCCTAACCGGGTAGGGGTTGCAACTTTTTATGGCTTTTTTCTTGGTACCGGGGTTGCCAATACGGTTATCAGCAAAAACCAAGTCCACAATACCCACGATAATGCATTACCGGTTTCAGGGGCGGTAATTGGCTTTTATTCCATTGCTGCCGCTACGCCGGGCAATGAGAATATTGTAAAGAACAACCTGATCTACAATATCAACAATCCTGGCAACCCGTTTACGGGCTTTTATACGGCCGGCGGCAACGGTACTTTTATCTACCATAATACGGTAACCTTAGACCCGGCCACCACTTATACCACCCTGCGCGGCCTGCATGTTGCCAGTGCTACTACCAACATCAAATTTATTAACAATGTATTAGCTATGCCGGCGGCAGCAACTACCAAACATCTTTTGGTGGTGGGAACCGGAAGTGCGCTGGTAAGCGACAACAACGATCTTTACCCTGGAGCCACCGGTAATACCGGCAGTTTTGATGGGGTGGCGAAAGCTACTTTAGCCGATTGGAAAACTGCAAATTCCAATGCCTACGACCAGAACTCCGTAGCTGCCGATCCGATCTTTATTTCTACTGCATTCCTTAAACCGTTAAACGGTGCTTTAAACAATACCGGGCAACCGGCTCCAACCGTAACCGATGATTTTGGCGGGGTAATCCGTAATGCCACTACGCCGGATATGGGAGCTTATGAATTTACGCCTGCGGTTAACGATGCCGGGATAACTGCCATTACAGCGCCGACTTCGCCGGTTACGCCGGGAAGCCAGCCGGTAATTGTTACCCTCCGGAATTTCGGTACCGCTACCTTAACTTCGGCTACCATTGGCTGGAGCGTAAACAACGTGGCGCAGCCAGACTTTGCCTGGACCGGTAGCAGCTTAACCAGTTTCCAGACTTCGGCAGCTATCACATTGGTTCCTTTAACTTCGGTACAGGTAACTATACCCTGAAAGTTTGGTCTAAATTACCGAATGGCCTGGCAGATGGATTAACGGCAAACGATACTACTATTGCGCGCCTGATTTCCTGCGGCCCGATGGCGGGAAACTATACCATAAATAAGAATAACCCAACCGCCGGAACCAACTTCCAGACCATTGCCGAGGCTACCCAACGGTTGGACTACTGCGGCGTTTCTGCCCCCGTTACCTTTACCGTAGCCAGCGGTACCGGCCCTTACAACGAACAGGTCATTTTCCGGAATATTCCTTTTGCCAGCGCTACCAATACCGTGACTTTTGAAGGCAGCGGCAATACCGTTGTTGCGGCTCCAGGCCAGAGACCAGGGGTTGTGGTATTGGATGGCGCGAAATATGTAAAGCTGAACAACTTCATAATTATTCTGGATGCAAATACCACCATTGGCTGGGGCGTACAATTAATAAACGGAGCAGATTACAACACCATCTCCAACAACACCATTAACCTCCCTATCAACTCTGTCAGCACCCTGGTAAACGGTATTGTAGCGGGTTCTGCCATTGCAACCCCCGGCAATAATACCAATTACACCAAGATCCAGAACAACACTATTAATGGCGGACATTCCGGGATCCAGATAAATGGCAATACCGGCAGTTTAAATGCCGTGAACAATGAAATAACGGGCAACCAGATAAAAGACGCTTTTTCTACCGGCATCTATCTGAACAATGCGAATGGCACCCTGGTGGAAGGAAACGATATAAGCCGGGCTACCCGCACAAACGGCGGTACGTTTTATAACATTTACCTGCTCAATGCCACTTTTAAGACCATTGTAAGCAAAAACCTGATGCACAATGCCAATGACATGTCTTCTATTAAAACAGCTACTTTGTATGGGGTTTATACTGCTGCGGCGGCAACTCCCGGTAACGAGAATATTATTAAAAACAATACCATCTACAACCTGAATGGTACAAATGGTTATTTTATTGCCTTTCATAATAATGGCGGAAACGGCACTTATTATTACAACAATTCGGTAGCTTCCGATCCGGCAATTCCATACGAAAGCCTTCGCGGGTTGTTTATGCAAAATGCTTCAACTAACGTGAAGTTCATCAACAACATTATTTCGTTCCCGGGCACCGCAACCACCAAACACGCCATTTACCTTACTGCAGCTGCCACGCCTCTGGTTAGCAACAACAACAATTTATTTATCGGAACTTCCGGAAACATCGGTTTTAACGCGAACGCCAGTCAGGCCACGCTGGCCGACTGGCAGGTGGTTAATACCAATGCCTTCGACCAGAATTCGGTATCGGTAGATCCGGTTTTTGTAAACGCTACAGCCGGCAACCTGAAACCGAATTCGTTAGCAGTTAATAACCTGGGCCAGCCGCTGGCAGCAGTAACCGATGATATTCTCGGCACGCTTCGGCACGCCACCACGCCTGATATTGGCGCTTACGAATTCGACATTGTTACTACTGATGTAGGCATTACTTCGGTTACGGCCCCAGGTACAACCGGCTGCGGCATTACCGCTACCGAAACCATTACGGTAACCATTAAAAACTTCGGCGCTAACCCGCAACCTGCGGTACCGGTTCTGTTAATAGTAGATGGGGTACCAATAACTGCTACCCCGGAAATGTATAATGCCAGCCCGCTTGCCCCTTACGCTACGGTTACGTATACGTTTACCGCAAAAGCAAACCTGGCAACTGCCGGACATTACCAGATCATTGCCAAAACCCAGCTAACCGGCGACCTAGGAAACTAACAACGATGCCGATACCCTGAACATTACCAATCCGCTGGTTTCGGCGCTGCCGGTTACTTTCGATTTTGAAACCCCGGCTACGGGTATTTCCAAATTCCGGAAATGTAACCAACAGCAAGTCTGATATAGTTGAAAACGTAATTGCTTCTTCGCCTTTAGGAACCGCTTCTACCAAAGGTATGATCATGGATGGCGTTACTTCCGGCGCCTGGTTTGTACCTTCCGGAATTAATCGACCCCTGGACCAATAACCCGGATCATTTTGCCGCTGCTTATATGTGTGTGAACCCGGCGGGTGGAGCGGTAACCGATTCTTTGTGGCTTGACTTTTGATCTGAAGCAATTATTCAAAACGGCCAATGCCAACACCAATTTCCGGGTAACGATAAATGGAACGCAGGTAGGACCAACTTATCGTCCGCCATTCGACCCTACCAACCCGGCTACGCCAAATACCTGGCGCCGCATTAAAGTAAACCTGTTCGCTTACAAAAACCTGCCAACAATTCTGATCGGGCTGGAAAGCAGCGTGAAGGAAGAATTTGCCAATGGAACCGGAACGGCGAATTTAATCGATAATGTAACGATCGTGCGTCGTTTGGCCACGCCGACCGGCGTTAAAGAAAACGATTTATCGTCGCAGCTAAACGTATTCCCGAATCCAGGCAACGGAATGTTCAATATCGATCTGCCAACTGGAAAAACCTACGAACTGGAAGTAACCGACCTTACCGGTAAAGTTAATTATGGAGCAAGCCGCTAATGGTGGTATGAACCAGATAAACCTGGAAAATATAGCCAAAGGTATTTACCTGCTGAAAGTTTCCGGCGACCAGGATTCTGCCTTCCGCAAACTGATCGTGGAATAAAAACAATAATAAATGTTTTGCATAAATGGACTAAGTCCCCCGGAATATCCGGGGGATTTTTTATTTCCGTTCGTTCCCGGAAACCTGCTGTTCACACCTACCCTTTCGGATATCCTAAACCATACTTGTATTTTACTTGAGCATAACTGGACTTTTGCCTCTGGATTTAATTTCCATTGTAACGGTCTTTGTTGTTTTAATATCATCTACATCATAATCACACTTTAATGAAAAATTTTTTTACCATCTCATTGCTATGGCTGGGCTTACTCGGGGGAGCCAAGGCGCAAACCTGTGGCTCTACCATTTCTGCCTTTCCCTATCTCGAAAACTTCGATGGGGCTGCCCCTACCGGCTGGACCAGCGGCGGCACCAATTCTTCCTGGGCATTGGCAGTGCCTACCAAAACCATTATCAATACGGCGGCCTCCGGTACCAAAGCCTGGGTTACCAACTTTTCCTCAAACTACAATGCTAATGAGCAATCGCAGGTAGAGAGCCCCTGCTTTAATATGACTTCTTTATCGCAGCCAATTGTTGAATTTAAAGTTTGGTGGAACACCGAATTCAGTGCCGACGGGGCGGTATTACAATCTTCTATAGACGGAGGCACTACCTGGCAGGTTGTAGGCGCTATGGGCGACCCGTTTAACTGGTATAACGATAATTCTATTAACGGAGCCCCGGGCGGACAACCGGCCGCCACGGCAGTAGGCTGGTCCGGACGTGGTATAACCAGCAACGGGTCTAACGGCTGGGTTACGGTAAAACACGCACTAACCGGGCTGGGCGGACAAGCCAACGTAAAACTGCGGATCGCATTCGGTTCGGATGCCGGAAACCAGGACCAGGGTTTTGCTTTCGATAGTTTTATGCTCTACGATACCCCGGTAAACGATGCCGGCATTACCAGCATTACGTCGCCGTCGTTAACTTTCCCGCCTTCAACTTCCCAGCCCATAAGCGTAACGGTTAAAAACTACGGAACGGCAAACCTTTCTTCGGCTACCATTGGCTGGAGCGTAGATAACGTATTGCAGCCAAACTTTACCTACACGCCATCGCCGGTGCTGGCAACCAATGCGGTTTCGGCGCCGGTTCAGATCGGAAGCTTTTCTTTCCCCTTAGGCCAGCACCAAATTAAAGTCTGGACCAAATTGCCGAATGGCGCTACGGATGGCTACATTTTTAACGATACTACCAGTTTAGTAGTTAATGCGTGTACTGCTTTAAACGGTACTTATACCATTAACAAAAGTGCCGGCCAGACCGCTACCAATTTCCCGTCTTTCACCACGGTGGCCCAGGCTTTAAACAGCTGTGGGGTAAGTGGTCCGGTTACGTTTAACGTGGTGGCTGGTTCAGGTCCTTATAACGAAACTGTTACTATCAATACGTATCCGGGGGCCGGCGCTGCCAATGCGGTTATTTTTAACGGCAACGGCAATACCATTGCCGGCAGCCCGGTAAACGTTAGCGAAGCGGTTATAAAACTGAACGGCGCCCAATATCTGCGCTTCAATAATTTAACGCTGATCAACCAGACCACTACTGCTTCCAGTTCTACGGTGCAATTGATAAACAATGCCAGCAACAATATTTTTAACGGTTGTACTTTCAATAACAGCGCTTCTACCCTGACTGTGCTCTATGGCGTTAATATGACGCTGGGCAGCAACAACAACAAATTCCAGAACAATGCTATTAACGGCGGTAACTTTGGGGTTTATTGTCTGGGCGCTAGTGCAGCCCCCCTTACCGGTAACCAGTTTACCGGCAATATTCTGAAGGACCAGTATAGTTTCGGTTTCTATTCCGGGAACAGCATCAATTCCCTGATAGAAGGAAACGATGTGAGCCGGCCGAACCGGTTCAATGTTTCCACTTTTTACGGGGTTTATTTTGCCACGGGCGTAATGAGCACCGTGGTGAGCAAGAACCGGTTCCACAACCCTTACGATGTAGCAGTGCCGGTTGCGGGTACGGTTTATGGCGTGTATAACGTTTCTGCTGCTACGGTTGGCAATGAGAATATTATAAAGAACAATGCTATTTACAATATTAACAATACCGGCGGCATTTTTACGGCTTTCCATAATGGCGGAGGCGCAGGCGCGCATTATTATTACAATACCGTTTCTCTTGATCCGAACAGTTCTTTTGCTACCCTGCGGGGAATACATTTTACGTCGGCCGTGGCCAATGTAAGGTTCATTAACAATAATATTTCAATGCCGGCTTCAGCTACTACCAAGCACGCCATTTATGTAACTACCGGCACCACGCTGATAAGCAATAACAACAACTTTTATATCGGAACTTCGGGCAATGTAGGGTATCATACCACCGATAGAGCCACCCTGGCTGACTGGAAAACCGCCAACACCAATGCCTACGACCAGAATTCCCTTTCCGTAGACCCGATCTTCGTTTCAAATACGTATTTACAACCGGTAAATAATGCCCTGGACAATAACGGCCAGCCGGTGCCAACCATAACTGATGATATTGTTAATGTAACCCGCAGTGCAACTACCCCGGATATTGGTGCTTACGAATTTACGCCTTCGGCCAACGATGCCGGTATTCTGGCTATTCTTTCGCCAACGTCGCCGGCCACGCCGGGAAACCAGGGGGTTCAGGTAACCATCAAAAACTACGGCACGGCACCGTTAACTTCAGTTACCATTAAATGGAGCGTAAACGGCGTAGCCCAGCCAAATTTTAGCTGGACCGGCAGTTTAGCCCCTTTCCAGACTTCAGCTCCGGTAAACGTAGGTAGCTTTAACTTCCCGGCGGGTAATTATACGTTAGAGGTTTGCACCCATCTGCCGAATGGCGTTCCGGATGGTTTAATTGTAAACGATTGCTTTTCTACACCTGTTACCGCCTGTTCGCCTTTGGCCGGTAACTATACCATCAATAAAAATAATCCAACGGCGGGCAGCAATTTCAGCAGCATTGCCGAAGCAACCGAAAGGTTAAATTCCTGCGGTGTGTCGGCTCCGGTTACCTTTACCGTAACTTCCGGGACCGGTCCTTATACCGAACAGGTTATCTTGCAGAATATTCCGAACGCCAGCGCTACCAATACCGTGACTTTTGAAGGCAATGGCAATACCGTTTTGGCAACACCGCTTCAGAAACCGGGCATGCTGGTTCTGGACGGTGCCAAATATGTAAAGGTTAACAACTTTGAATTTACGCTGGCGCCGGGTGCTACTTTTGGCTGGGGTGCGCAGTTAATGAATGCGGCAGATTACAGTACCATTTCCAATAATACTTTTAACCTGCCAATTAACAATTCAACTACAAGTTTCAATGGTATAATGGCTGGCACCGGGGTAACCGCTGCGGGCAACAATACCAGTTATTCCAAAATCCAGAACAATACGATTAATGGCGGTTATTTTGGCATCCAGGTAAATGGCAATATCGGCGGTATTAATGCTGTTGATAACGAAATAACCGGAAACCAGGTAAGAGACGTATTTTTTTACGGTATCTACCTGAATCATGCTACAAATACCCTGGTGGAAGGAAACGATATCAGTCGGGCTACCCGTACAGATGGCGGAACGTTTGTTGGCATTCAGTTAATGAACGTTACCACGAAGAGCAAAATCAGCAAAAACCGGATCCACAATGCCTACGACCTGTGCACGAATAAAACCGGTTCATTTACTGGTGTACAATGCTCTGCTGCGACAACGCCAGGCAACGAGAATGTTGTTAAGAACAATATCATTTATAATATTAACAATTCGTTGGGCACCTTTGTAGGTTTCTCTTCCGCAACCGGTACGCATTTCTATAATAATTCCGTAGCCTCAGACCCTGCACTTACTTACTTTTCGTTGCGCGGCCTGAATATAACGGGCGTTCAAACCAACGTAAAATTCATTAATAACATCATCTCTTTTCCAAGCGCTTCCAATAGTAAGTACACTATCTTTATTTCTTCTGTAACCACTGTCCTGGAAACCAATAACAATAATCTTTATGTTGGTACTTCCGGACACGTTGGCCATTTCACCGGACTGGACTATGTAACGTTGGCCAATTGGAAAACCGCAAATTCAAGTAATTACGACCTGGCATCTGTTTCAGCCGATCCGGTTTTTATTAATGCTGCTGCCGGTAACCTGAAACCAAATTCGGTAACTATTGAAAACCTGGGCCAGCCTTTGGCGGCAGTTACCGACGATATTCTGGGTATTGCCCGCCACGCTACTACGCCTGACTTTGGGGCTTATGAATTTGGCGTACCGGCTAATGATGTAGGCATAACCGCAATTTCTACTCCGGCCGCTACCGGCTGCGGCTTAACTTCCGCAGAAACCATAACGGTAACTATCCGGAACCACGGTGCTAACCCGCAACCTGCGGTACCGGTTATTTTCCTGGTTAACGGTACGCCAATGGCGGCTACGCCGGAAACGTATAACGCCAGCCCGATCCCTGCGAACGGTACGGCAACGTATACGTTTACCACTAAAGCAAACCTGGCAAATTCCGGCAAATACCAGATCATTGCCAAAACGCAGCTGGCCACTGACCTTTTTACCAACAACGATGCCGATACCCTGGAAATCAATAATCCGTTGATCTTAACCCTGCCCTTTACTTTAGATTTTGAAACCCCGGCCACTGGTCTTTCTTTCTTACGGAAAGAGATCAGAAGTAACTCCAATATTGCGGAGCAAACTGTGGCTTCTTCTCCCCTGGTTACTACTTCTACCAAAGGTATTATTATGGATGCCGTTACCAGCAGCATCTGGGTAGTTCCGGGTGGTACCATCGACCCCTGGACCAATAACCCGAACCATTTTTCGGCGCTTAATATGTGCCTGAATCCGGCGGGTGGGGCAGCAACCGATTCGTTGTGGCTTACTTTCGATATCAGGCAATTATTTTTAACCGGTAACGCCAACACCAACTTCCGGGTAACGATAGATGGCACGCAGGTGGGACCAACGTATCGCCCGCCGTTCGACCCGAATAACCCGGCTACGCCAAATAACTGGCGCCGCATTAAAGTAGATTTGTCCGCGTTCAAGAACCTGCCTTCTATTAAGATCGGACTGGAAAGCAATGTAATGAAGGAATATAACAACGGTACCGGAACGGCAAATTTAATTGATAACGTAACGATTTTGCGGCGATTAGTTATGCCAACCGGCGTGAAAGAGAATGCTTTATCGGCGCAGCTGAACGTATTCCCGAACCCGGGCAACGGAATGTTCCATATTGCTCTGCCAACTGGAAAACCTACGAACTGGAAGTAACCGACCTTACCGGTAAGTTAATTATGAAGCAATCCGTTAATGGTGGTAAGAGCCAGATAAACCTGGAAAAAACGGCCAAAGGCATTTATCTGTTGAAAGTTTCCGGTGATAATGGCTCGGCCATCCGGAAGCTGATCGTGGAATAAAAACGCTGTAAAAATGCGTTTACAAGCTTAATTTTTTGATTTTGCATAACAATTCTTAATAAATCCCCCGGATTTTCCGGGGGATTTATTTATGCCCGAATCTCAGGTTATAATTTCTAAAGCCGGTTCTTACTTTTTTGCCTCAAAAGCATAGCGTTTTCTGGAATAAATTAAAAGGGCAATCTGAATTATTAAGGTTTACTATGATGAATTGGATGATAACCAATTAAATATTGCACAACCTGCAGGAAATACAGTTATTTGTGAATGGGTAAAAAAATTTTTAAATACCTGCTTCACATTTTTACCTGGCTATTCTTTTTAAGCCTCCCGTATATTCTTTTCTTTGAAGATGACTCCCAAGTTGCTGCATTAATTTTCTTTTCGCCTTCCTACTGGATTTTCTGCCTTTCCTTTGGTTTGCTTTTTTATCTTAATTATTTTTTCCTCATCCCTAAATTCTACCTGAAGAAAAAATATCGGCAATATGCCACCTGGGTACTTCTATTGTTTGCCATATTTTATGTGCTGAAACCTTTTTACAGAATGTTCAGGGCCTATGCAACGATTTTAGGAAACGAAATCAATCTCAGACCTCCATCGCAGTTAAAAATTGATATCATGACCTGCATTCTTTTCCTGATTATTGTTGCATTGGGAATTGCGCTTCATGCATTGAAGCAATGGCGGTCTACGGAAAAACGGGCCCTGCAGGCGGAAACCGAAAAAGCGACCGCCGAATTATCTTTCCTGAAAGCCCAGATCAACCCGCATTTTTTATTCAACACCCTGAATAATATCTACTCTTTATCCATCGATAATCATCCGGATACTTCGGACTCTATCATGAAGTTATCTAACCTGATGCGTTATATTACCGACGATGCAACCAAGAATTTTGTACCGCTCCCAGATGAAATAGCCAGCATAAACGATTATATAGACCTGCAAAGCCTCCGGCACAGTGCTAAGGTGCACCTGAATTTTTCGGTTTCCGGGGAAATAGAAGATAAACAAATTGCGCCCTTGATTTTGATGACTTATATTGAGAACGCTTTTAAATATGGTATCAGCACGCATGAAGAGGCACCCATAACCATTGCGATTACTACAGATAAAAATGAGATCCGGTTTTTCTGCCAGAATAAAATATTTTCCACCGCGCGGGTTAAAGACAGAACCGGAATAGGGCTGTTAAATACCCGGCAAAGGCTGAACTATATTTACCCTAATACGCATAAATTAACTATTACCAACGAAAATAACCTGTACACGGTAGCGCTTGCCCTACAGGTTTGATCCTTTAAAAGTTAAAAATATACGCCCGAACTTATGCCCCTGAAATGCATTGCAATCGACGATGAACCGCTGGCGCTGAACCTGATAAAGAATTATGCGGCCAAAATTCCTGCTTTGCATTTGGTACAAACTTTCAGCGATGCAATAGCCGGCGCCGAATTCCTGCGGAGTAACCAGGTAGACCTGCTGTTCCTCGACATTAACATGCCCGATATTTCGGGACTGGACCTGGTACATGCTCTAAAGGAAAAACCGATGATCATTTTTACCACTGCTTACAAAAATTTCGCCTTCGAAGGGTTTGAACTGGAAGCAGTCGATTTCCTTTTAAAACCTATTTCATTCGATCGTTTTTCGAAAGGCGTACAAAAGGCCCTGGAACAGTTCGCGCATAACGCTGCGCCCATAGAAGAAAGTCCGGAAAGCTTGTTGATTTATTCAGAATATCAGCGGCAGAAAATAGCGCTTTCCAATATAGAGTACATAGAAAGCTCCGGGAAATACATTAAGATCCACCTGGCAAAAGACAAACCGGTACTCAGCCTGGTTTCGCTGAACAAAGTGCTGGAAAAATTGCCGCCAGATAAATTCAAGCGGATCCACCGTGGTTTCATCGTGCCGGTTCATAAAATAAAATCTATCTCGAACCAGAAAGTGCAGTTAACTTCCGGCCGCGAATTACCAATTGGAAAAACCTACATTAACTTTATTCAGGATTGGGTTAATTTGTAACAAATTAAGGTTTATTATTTGGCAGCAACAGCTTGTAAAACGCTATCAAAAAATGCCTAAAAACTAAAACAAAATGCTTCAATTTTTTTTGTTCAAATGCTATTTTCCATGATAATGCAGGCTAAAAATTCCGGCATTTACCAGTTAGAATCTTCGAAAATATTCGTTAAAAATAAGCAGCTAACCGGTCGTTGGTTTTTAATTCTTCTACCCGTTCTTTAATGAGCGGTTTGTTCATATAACCAATCACATTTTCGTAGTTCTTGGAATGCGTTAAATCAAGGGGATCTAGCGAAGAAGTAAGCATGTATATCCTGGTTTCCGGAAATTTATCTTTGAATTCCTCAGAAAAGGCTTCCAGAAATTCCCAGCCGTTCATTACCGGCATGTTAATATCCAGCAGGATCAGTTCCGGGGCTTTCATATTTTGCTTTAACAGGTCGCGAAAAAAGTCGATAGCTTGCTTTCCGTTTTTCAGGCCGGTAAAATTCTGGGTGATCTCTTCCTCTTTGATTACATTTTCGCAAATAAAATGCGTGGTATCATCATCGTCGATCAAAAGTAAATTATTCAGCATAGGTCAAACCTTGAATTGAATTGTGAACGTAGAGCCCTTGTTGGGTTCGCTGGAAACCGAAATGTTACCATCCATCGCTTTAACCTGAGTAGCTACCAGATGTAAACCCAACCCGGTGCTATCCGGATTGTTGTGGAATTTCTGATAAGGGCCAAAAATCCTGTCGCCGTATTTTTCAAGGTCTATACCCTGGCCGTTGTCCGAAAAATGTAATAATAATACGTTTTCCTTTCGCTCGGTGGCTACGTTTATTTTTAATTTTCTTTCCGGGCTTCGGTATTTAATGGCATTGGTAAGCAGGTTAAGTAAAATGCTGTGAAGATAACCAGGAAGGTAGTTTACCCTATTGCCAGCCGAAAAATCGGTTATGATCTCCGCACCGCTATCCGCAATTAAAGTTTCAACAGAGGCAGTTACCTGTTTAAAAATACTATCCAAGGCTACTTCTTCCACCTGGGGCTCCTGGTTATTTTTCCGGGTCAGCATTTCGAACAGGTCATTTACATTATTGCTTAACTGCTGCGTGGCCTGTTTGTATTTTTCCAGCGCTTTTCTGGTTAACGGGTCATCTATTTTGTTTTCGTGGATCAGGCTGCCTAAGCCGATCAGGTTTGCTATGGGGCTTCTCAGGTTGTGCGAGATTATATGGGACAATTGCATCAGTTCGAAATTATTTTTTAGCAATTCACCAATGCGTACTTCCCTTTCAATATCAGTTTTTTTCCGAACCGTAATATCTGTAGCCTTTCCGTACATTTCGGTAGCCTTCCCGTTCCTGTCCCTTATAATCCAGGCGCTTTCTGAAACATCCGCATAGGTGCCATCCGTTTTCAAAACCCGGTAAGTTAATTCTGTTTGGTACACGCCGGGAGTTGCAATAGCCGAATTAAAATGATTTACTACAAGGTTTCTGTCGTCAGGGTGGATCAGGGCTTCCCAGGCTTCCGGTGCGGGGTTGGTTGTTAAAGTGTTTCCGAAAGCCTGGTAAAATTCTGTTCCAAACCGGTTTACCTCCTGGGCGATCAGGTTCCGGTGCCAGATGCCATCGCTACCTGTTTTGGAAATACCCTCAAAAACCGGGGCACAGTTCTGGGACTTATGCCGGACCATCCCGTCCGTTACATCCGCTACGGAGTGCAGTAAAAAAGAAACATTCCCGCCCTCATCCAGCACGGGAATGGTTTTCCGAAGCCCGGATCGTGCCGCTCCATTTTCCTTTCCATTTTCCCGAACCCCAACTTTCTGACCTGGCATTTCACAAGGCACTTTTTCCCGGAGCACTTTATCCAGAGCGGTCTGCAGATCAGATTTTGAAAAGGGTATTTTCCCGGTGGAATGATCCGGCATAATTTCGAAAATACTTTTGCCGAGCAGGGCGTGCCTTTCCATTTGTAAGGAATAACCAAAATCATCGCTTATTTCAACAACAGTGAAGGCTGGGGAATCAGGTTGCAGAAAAATATGATGGCCGGGTAAAGACCGGAGTATCTTTAAAAATTCCGGATGTGTGATTGTGGATCTTTCCATAATTAAATCTAAAAAATAAGCCCTAAAGGGATTACCTCTGTAATAATTAGTAGTTTAGTTACCAGGCAGTTTCCAGGGTATTCCTTTTTAAACGAATTGGGTTATTTGCTCTGAAAACATTATGCAGCGTACATTTCAAATTGCTTCATTATTTCAGTAAACTTATGTTTGGGTTGCAGGTAAGGTGATCTTAAAAATTGTGCCTTCATTTACTTTACTTTTTACCGAGATGGTGCCATTTAGGCTTTCTACCTGCGCCTTTACCATAAAAAGCCCCAACCCTTTCCCGCTAATCGTAGGGTGAAAACGCTTGTTCAGGCCAAAAAGCTGGCCGCCATAAAGGTCCATATCTATACCAAGCCCATTGTCCATGTAAAAGATCACCACTTTGCCCGTTTCTTTTTCAGTCCATAATTTTATGTGAGGCGGTAGGTCCGGCTGCCGGAAATTCAGGCTGTTTGAAATAAGGTTGTAAAAAATATTATGAACGAACGAACGGATCGTTACCAGTTCAACGGGACCTTTAAAATTGCATTCAATGGTAGCCTGGGCAGAACTGATCGGGGTTTTGAAACTTTCTTTAATTTCCGCTACCAGTGAACAAAGGTCAACTGCAATGGCTTGTTCCGAAAAGTTATTTTGAAAATAAAGGATCTGGTTCATTTCTTTTACTACCTCATCCATTTGTTCCGCCGAGCTTTTAAGTTTGGTTACAATAAACTTTTTCTCTTTTTCGGGTAACTCCTCTTTAAACAAATTGCTAAGGCCTAAAATGTTGGATAATGGCGCCCGCAGGTTGTGCGAAACCATCGCAGCAAAGTCCTCCATCCTTTGGTTACGCACAATAAGTTCCGAAAGCATTTTCTGCCTTTCTTTCTCCAGATTTTTTTTGGCAGTTACATCTATTACTGAAATGCACATACCTATAATGCGGCCCGCGGTAACTACCGGTGAAATGGTTACGTCCACGTATTTAGTATTGCCTGTTCCGGGGTAAACTGTTTCATAATTTATAGGCTGGCCGGTTTGTAATACCATATCAAAGTTGCTCTTCGCTTTTTCCCGACTTTCGGGAAGGGTCGCGTCTAAAAAATTAGCCCCTGTCTGCAGCGCCTGGCCCGTTTGTTCCAGATAGGTATTGTAGAAATGGTTGTTAAAGGCCAGCACTTTGTATTGGCTATCGAGCAAAAGGAAAGAAACCTGGGTATTATCGAAGATGGTTTTCAGGTTTGCTTCCGACCGAATTAGTGATTCCTCCTGCGATTTTTTATTCAGGTAAACTTTTACCATTTCGGCCAGGGTGTTTAGCAGATCGCGTTCATCCTTCAGGAAAGGCCCTTCCGCTTCCGGCGTTGTTTCTCTGGTATAAAGTACCTCAATGTATCCGGTCCGGCCATCGTATAAGGTAAAAGGAGCGCTTTGCCGGTAAGGTGAAGGTTGATACCCCTGGGTATGATAGATATTCCCGGCAAAACCAATGCTTGCCTGGCAGATTTCCGAATATTGCCAGCCACCGGGAAGCACTTCAAGTATTCTGGCAAAAGCTTTTGTGGTTTCCTGTTCCTGATCCTGTAAGATAAATGAGATCTGGAAAATGGTAGCAAGCTCCTTTATTCTTTCCTTCAGATCCCGTTCGGCCTTTATCCGCTGGGTTACATCGGTGTAATTATAAACTACGGCTTTCACGCTTTCTTCCTGGAGGAGGTTGCGGTAGGTGCCTTCTATCCAGATGTAATACCCCTTTTTATGTCTGAACCGGTGCAGGGCCATAACCTGACCGCCGGGAGTCCGGAGCAGGTTGCGAAAAATAAGGTGGCTGCTTTCCCTTGACTCTGGGTGGATCAACTCTTTGGCATCCAGTTGTTGAATTTCCGCCAGCGAATAACCACTGATCTTTTCGGTTGAAGGTGTCTGGTAAAGTACTTTCCCGGTTTCGTCCATCAGCACTACGGCATCGGTGCTTGTCTGGAGCAGGGTCCGGAAATATTCCTCTTTCCCGGCTAGCTCTTCCGTTTTTTCAGCTATAATTTTTTTAAGGCTGTAGGGTTTAATACTGGCCCGGTACGTTAGAATGCCCGTAAGCAAAGCAAGCAGCGAACCCATTAAAGCCGTAACGGGGGGAAAGTTGTTCCCGGCATAATCCTTACTGTAAGTTACCTGCAGCAGCCAGTCGCCTTCCGGAATTTCGGTTGCTGCCAACTGGCTTTTGGGAGAAGGCCGGGTATTGGTTAAAAAGTAATTCGCCTTTTCGTTCCCGGAAGATCTTTTAACCAGGTTATAGGCAAACCGGCCCTTTAAGCCGGAATTCTGCTCCAGCTCAGCCCGGATGGTTTCAAGTTTGGTAAGAACTACAAATACAATGTTTTCCTTACCGTTGGAACTCAGGGGCACTTTTCCTAAAATGCCCTCCCCGCCTTTGCGCAATTTACGCGGGCCGGCAAAATATATACCTTTTCTCTCTTTGGCCCGGAAAACTTCGCCGGTACGAAGAGGATCTGCTAGGGTGTTTATTCCAATGGTTTCTTCATAGCCTTTTAGGGGGTAAACATTTGTGATCACTCCATTAACGGTCAGCTGCAGCACTTCTACAAATTTGTGTTGGCGCAGCACCTGGGCCGCCAGGCTGTCAAAATTCTTTCGGTCGCCGAATTCCTTATAGACAATTGCAAAAGAATTGGCCGCCGAAATATCCGAATAAAGAATATTCCGGAACCGGTCGGTAACGTGGCTTAACTCGCGCAGGAGTTCTTCTTTATCCTTTTTTTCCTGAAACTGGATCTGCTGGTAGCCAACAAAAATAGTGATGGCCAATACCAACAGGAAAGCCAGAAAGCCGAAAAGAAGGGATTTAACAAACGGGCGGGAACGATGTTTTTGCATTCCTCTTATCAATATTTTCCGACACGGATCAGGGTAGGCATGGTGTTTTTATGAGAATAAACTGATATTCCTTTTAGAACGGTTTTGTTTACAGGAAGTTAGTAGCTGCAGAGATAATTATTCCCGGCAATGAAACCCCTTTGTCTGACAAGCTATCCGGGTTGTCAGTTTTTGCATTGGTGTTTACTCTTAATTCAGACAGGTACCGGGTTTAAAAGGCAAAATCATTAGAAGCTATCTCAAAAATAGATGTCATGTTGAGCGTTAGCGAAACAACTTGTTTGCTTTTGGCAATACGCTTCGTTCTGGCTTTTCTACTGGCCGCCAATAAGGTCCTTCAGCGCTACGCGCGCAATCATCGCACTCCCGCGCTCAATTGTGCTCAGGAGGACAGGTGTATTTTTGAGATAACTTCTAATACACAAACGGGAATCTTCGTTATGGAACCATCCCGGAAGTGTTGAATAGGTAGTTCACGAATTCAATTTTAGAAGGTGAAAAAGGCATTCGACTGCTGACTTATTTCAAACTAAATTAAGTTAACTTTTGAGGAAAACCTATTTAAAAATATCCAGATAACTTTCCTGCATTAACCAAAGTTGCCGGGAAAAATCGTTATAAAACAAAGGGCTTCCCTTCTTTTCCCAATTCCCTTCTAATGCCATCCAGCACATCGGTCAAGAAAATAGGAAGCATTTCCCCTCCCTTTTGTTTACCCTTATCATCGGGCAATAAATTTTCAGGCTGACCAGTTAGTTCCGTATTTCCTTTTTGCTCCTGATGCCTGCGAACAGCCTGAAGGCTTGCATAATGCACCACATTCATAATGCTCCCGCCGCTTAATTCGTATTTCCGAACTATTTCTGGGATATCCACTACTTCCAAGGTATTGCCTGGCGACTTTTCCTGGGAAACGGTATTTGAAGGCTGTCTGAAAAATGTTCTGTGCTGAGGAAATGCGTTTCTCCAGATCCGGCACCTTTCATCGGGGTTAGGAAGTGAGAACTTCAGGATAGAATTAAAGCGTCTGATAAAAGCTTCATCGATGTTGTTTTTCATGTTGGTGGCCAGGATGATCAGCCCGTTAAAATCTTCCATCCGCTGCAACAAGTAAGAAACTTCCTGGTTGGCGTATTTATCGTGGGCATCCCGAACATTGGTTCTTTTACCGAATAACGCATCCGCTTCATCAAAAAACAGGATCCACCCTTTATCTTCGGCTCTGGCAAAAAGTAGTTCCAGGTTCTTTTCCGTTTCGCCAATGTATTTGGACACTACCATGGAAAGATCGATCTTATACAGTTCTTTCTGAAGTTCCTTGGCTATCAGGCCTGCGGCAAACGTTTTACCTGTGCCAGGAGGACCATAGAACAAGGACCGGTACCCTTTTACCAGCCGTTTTTCCATTCCCCAATCCTGCAATAATTGTTCGTTGTATTTCACCCAGGTAATTAATTCGTTTATCTGGTCTTGTAATTCTGTATTGATAACCAGGTCGTTCCAGGTTAATTGCGTGGTTACCTGTCTGGCCGGGAAATCCATACTGAAGTGCGGCGGAACCGGCTTGCCGAAGGTGAACGTTTCGATTTGGTCTTGCGAAAGAATGATCCGGCCGCTCATAAAAGGTTCGCCTTGTTGCAGGTTTTCCAGCCACAGCACTTTCTTCATTCCAAAAAAATGGGTAGACCAGAATAGCTGTTGCACTTCTACAATACTTTCCCAACTTTCGGCCCCTGCCAGAAACAGAACTGTTTGTCCGGTTGGCAAAAAACCCCGGTAATTTTTACCGCGCGCACCTCCAATTTTGGGGAAATCTCCCGGACCTTTCAGGCTGGTTTCAATGGCAGAATCGAACAGGTCGGGCTGAATGTGCGGGGCAATGGCAATTAATAGCACCAACTTTTCCAGCTTATTCAAGGCGTGAGAATTCACAAAATTTTTCATGGGAAGTTGCCAGGCAGACAGTTCCGGCATTTCGGGTTCCGGCAGTTCCTGTCCGGTTTCTTCAGGAAAGAACTTCCCAAGCCGGAAACGGATCAGAATGTAGAGGTATTCCATTTCCGGCGGCACACCCAGCCCGGGAGCAAGCGGGTTTATTGGAAGGCCGGTTTCGGGTAACTTTTCCATAGCATTTCAGATTAGTTTCGGGACAATTTAAAGTGTTGCTTTTTAAAGTTTGCGGCAATAGGGATCCAATACAAAAACGCTATGGTTTTCGCATTAAAAAGTAAAAGCGTCCTTTTAAAATAACCGTTTTATTCTCCGGTCAGCTTTTCCAGTATTGCTTCCAGCTTTTCAAAAACCGGATGGTCTTGGGCAGGAAAAGCGAAATTTTTTACTTCTCCTTCCTTTTCATTGAGGCGCCAGGCGTAAGTTAGCAGCGCTGTATCGTACACATCTTCAATAAAAAGATCGCTGGCCTGGGTTAAACCGCTTTTTAATATAGCCTGCCGGGCTTTGTTTACCTGGGCCGGGGAAAAGTTGCAGACCGTCCACCAATCTTTGCCATCGAAGGCTTCTACCAAGCCGTTATCGTAATACACCCTGCGCGTAACTACGCTATTCCGTTCATCCACATAGCAGGTGGCGAGGTATGCATTTGCGGGCAATTGGTATTCAGTTCCCCTTATTCTATTTTCCATAGCTTCAGTGCTGCATCCCTATCCGTTAATTTATTTATTGCCAGAAGGAAAGGCATGTAATGACCTTTTTTAACGGTATTTCCTGCTGACATGATGCTGTCTGACTTACTAATAAGCAACTCGTTGGCTTCATCCTTTCCTACATATTTCTCTACCTGTGAATAGTGCGAAGGTTTATCTCCCAGGAATTTCGCTTCTTCATTTTCCATTAGGTTTGTTTCCCGTATATATTCATCTCCCAAACCAAACATGTGGCCTGCTTCGTGCGCCGCTGTATTTTGCTCCACTTCTTTTTGATCTGCACTTACATTAGCCGCTTTGGTTACGGTAATGTCGATCCTCCGGAACTTGGCTTCGCCAGTTGCATGCTCTTCGCCTCGGTCCAGTGTAATGTAATTAGCCACTTTGTCATCGTCCCAGCCAAGCTGTTTAAAGAGCTCCAGGCGCGCTGCTTCCGTGCGACGATTGGCCAGCTTCTGGTTGTATTCCTTGCTTCCCTGCGAACTAGCCCGGCCGGAAAAACTCAGGGACCATTTATCCGGATCATTATCCTGCTTTATAAAATTGGCCACCTCTGCAATCTGTTCAATCAGTTCGGGTGTAAGAGCAGCGCTGTCGTAGCCAAAAGCACCGATCTGCCGGATCATATCGTAAGAATTGATCTTATTTTTCTGTGGCTCGCTGGGGTCTCTTTTTTCCAGTGTGGCCTGGTTACCACTTACAAAGGAGCGGAACCGGGGCGCATCCTTTGGGATTTTTAAAGCGTTGATCTTCGTGTGGGCCAAGTTGGGGTCATCTATGATAAAGACAGTTATCTGCACATTGCTCAGGTATTCGGCAAAGGCAGGGTCTTTCAGGCGGAATTTGAATTTGCTGCTCCAGGCATTTTCCACGCTGGTCATGAAATCTAACTCGAACTTGTCTTTTTCTTCCTGGGTCCAGTTATAGTCCGCTAATTGCTCCGGGGTGAATTTGATATTCTTGTATGGGTCCTTCTTTTTTCGGGCCGCAGAAAAATCTTCGAAGGTAATGTGCACCCATAAATTTACTTCCAGTTTGCCTTCTGCCGGAACCGGGCCAACCGGGGTATAGCGCGCATCGAAACGACCAAATTCCTGAAATTTCTCCGTGAAATCAAAGGTGGGAACTGGAACAATTCCCGGTGTCAACACCCCCGAAAGACCCTGTCCATCCGCATCTTTTGGTTCGGTATCCTGTTTCTGAATATCAGAGGTCAAATTGGCAAAGAAAGGTTGTACTTCTATGGGAGGCGTGCCTCTGTCTGCTTCCTTGGGGAAGAACGGAAACGGATCCGGGGGAGTACTTGCAACCTTATTTTGCCGGCGAGCTTTCATTTAAGTAATTTTTCAATTTCCTTCCGTAGTGGTTAAATTCATTATCAATGTAAGCTCTAATAAAGTGGGGTTGCAAAACCGACAACTCAGTTAAGTGGTGTTTTTAAAACCTGCCAGATAATTATTAATTTCTATATTAAATTTTAATAGTAAAGGTCCTATTCCTGCGTACAATCTGATACTAATTCATTAAACGTTAAGGAAACTGGGCCATTTACCATTAATCCCTGTCTACATGAAATCAAAATCTAATTGCGCTGAACCAAAGTCAATGGAATAGTTTCAATCGGAGGTCCTACCAAAATCCTTTTAACATTTAAGTTTTCTTTAAGTCTTTCCTTGATGAAAAAATAAAAGGTTAACTTTCCCTTCCTTGAACCTTGATAGTTCTCAAGTTTAAGGGGGTATAGTGGTTTTTTTCGGTTTCTCAAATTTTTCTTTTAGGGCTTCCAGGGAAGGTGGTGTGAGCCCATAGGCCATGATAAGATTTCTAATATTTTCCCAATAAGCGGTTTTATCTTTCCCGCTTCCGCTTATATAGGGAACTAACCAGAATACACTGGTATTTTTGGTTTGAATTAACCGATTCGGTTGGTCTAAATAAGACTGGCAGTTGGTACATGGTTTTCTTTCCGAAAGGACATGCGTTACCTTGAAAATATGTTGGCCACCTTTGTAAGCTTTTTGTAACTTTTGCAGCTTGCCAAGGATAAAAGATTCCGAATGTAAATCTCCTTTTTTATTGGGCGCGGGTTCGTATTTCTCTTCAACCGGTTTAGTGGCATCTGGCGCGTTAGGTTCCAGGATGATATATTTGAAAACGGCAACGTTGCTTCCCATAAAGTCCTCAAACTGCCCATAGCCTATTCCAGCTCTTTCATTGGTTAAATAAAGCCCTAGCGTACTATCGTAAGACGAGAGGTTCGATGCTGCCGGAATGATATTGCCGGGCTGTCTGATTTCCCCCAGCGATGAAGTTTCCCCTTTTCTTTCGGCTTCCAAGATGTTACTTTCATTGCCTTTAAATAAATCGATAAACTTCTTAACATTCTCGATTGATTTCGGAATATCAATAACTGATTTAGGCTTTCCGTTCTCACTGTTGATTTTGGCTGGTGTACCTAAGGTCAAAGACAGGATATTTTTAGAATAATCTTTTTGAAACTTGATATCTAAAAGATCGAAATCCCAGCCCAGAATTTCTGCCTTCAGGTAAGCATTGAATAATAATTGCAATAAAAAATCGCTTTCAAAATTGAAGAATTTATTAAAGTTTATTTCGCCTTTTTTAATCTCGATATTGATATTAGCAAAAGCGGCGGCTATCACCTGAGCTTCAGCGGAGGCTTTTACCCCAGCGGTCAGGCCTGCCACTTTAAACATATCCAGGAACTTCGCATCTGCATTCAGTTCAGCAGCAAATTTAAACCCACCTTTAATGGAAGCCGCGAAATCAAGGGTGGCATCTCCGTAATAGGTTTTATTGGCAGTTTGTATGGCTTTAATAAATTGGAAGACATTAGGCACAGGGTATAAGCTTAATCCTAATGGAATAGCAAGATCCCAGAATTGTTCACTGGTAAGACCAACCCTGACATCTCTTAAATTTACCGGCCCAATACTGACATTAAAATAAGCGCCTAATTTGATGCTGCCATCCAAATTAAGCATAACGCCAATTTCAGTGGGGAATTTAAATAGGGTTACCTCTTGGTTAATAAAATCCCAGTTCTTATCATAATTATACTCTTTAATAAGTTCTTTCTTATTCCAGAGATTAAAAACATAGTCATAAGAACTTACCGGTGGCATGCCAATTGTAGGCCCGCTGTACTCATTCTCTGGTAATCGCGCTTTGGAGGGACCCTTTGCCGCGGCTCCTGGTGGCGGCGGACTTGGTGGATTTACCCCGGGAGCAGGTGCCGGCGAACCAACTGGCTGCCGTTGAATTTTTCTTCCCGGTTTTTGTTGTTGAACATGGGTTAGTTCATGGGCCAGAAGGTGTGTGCCCGCGCGGGTAGCCGGGTCAAATTTTCCCTGGTTAAAATAAATATCATTTCCGTAGGTGAAAGCCTGTGCGGTCAAATCTTTACTCATCTGCACCGCAGTAGGGTCGGTATGCACCCGTACCCCAGAAAAATCAGCCCCCATGGAGGCTTCCAGCTGTTGCTGAGAACCTCCTGGTAAAGGGCTGCCTTTCCCTTTTGAGGCTGCTAATTTGGCTCTCTACCGGAGGTGATGCTGTTTTCGGTGAATTAACAGTCTTCTTTTGAAAGCTCCCTTCATTCTTCCGCTTAGCCTCCTTACTTTCCAATACTGGTTTGCGTTGTAACTTTTTATCTAGGTGTAATTTATCGTCTTCTTTTCTCTGTAGTTTTTTTTCCTCATCGCAGGCGGCACACTTAGTTTGTAATAATGGACTTACCAGCCCCAAAGTATCTGAATGTTTGGATTGATTGGTTTCATTTTCTGCCAACCGCTGCACCACTTTATCAGCCATGGCATCAGCTTCCTGTTCGTATTTATCGTTCGGCTGCCCAATAGTTAATTTGGGCTGAATAGCAGTTGGTGTGGTAGAATTGGTAAAAAAAGCACCTTCCGAACTTTTACCACTAAAGAAATCCGACCCGCTTTCTTTAGAGAAAAACGGAGTTGATTTGCTTGCTGGTTTTGCTGATGGTTTGGTTTCTGCGGCTTTCATTCTTCCTTTTTTAGGCAGTGATCAATTTGTTTTTGTCAGGCATTAGCATAAATAGGTTCTAACTTTTAAGCAATAGGCGGTTTTACTAAAATTAATCTGACAGCTTTTATTAACCTTTACTTGGAATTGAATTTCATGTAGCCAGGGTTTTACTTTTTATCCTCAAAACCCTACCGTTTCCGGTATAGGCATTTTTACAGCCATTCAACCCGCAGCAGGTCTTTCATCCACGGAAGTTTTACCATGCCAATGGTCCAGGGAAGATGGCTTAATAAAATATCGAAGGGCTTTTTCTCTACCTGCAAATACCAGTTTGCGTCCTGGCAGAAAAGTTTGCCCTCCCGCTGTAAAAAGGTTTCCCGGAAGGTTGGCAGAGAAGTATTTTTTAAGACCTCCCATTGTTCCACCACTGCAGTCAGAAGATTTTCGGCTTCTTCCTTTTCTTCCGGAGTAAAATCGATAGCGGTATTCACTGGTTTTTGCAGCGGCAAGCCGCAAAGCAGTTTGGGCAAAACCAGGTCGTATTCCGGAACCTTTACATCCGAAAAAACCAGCAGATGCAATAAACAAACAGCCCTTTCCTGCGCTTCCGAATCTATAAAGCCACCGTTTACTACCAGCCCCAGTTTTCTGAAATAAGTTGACAAAAAAGGATGAAGTAAAATCAGGCCTGCGTGGTTTATATAAATCCCTTCCGTAGTTAAAGATTCAGTTTCAAATTCAGTTTCTTTTTCAAATCCGATAGCGTTTTCCTCCGCTCCTTTCTCTGTTTCCTGCTTCTTAGGGTTTGAATCTTGGTTTTCTTTCTTCTTTAATTGTACCTCCGTTTGTTCCGGTAACCATTCCTTTTGCAAATGCCGGATGATGGTTTTAGTATCCGATTGCGGTTGGTTTTGGGCAGCTTTATTCAGCACTGCGCTCCATAATTTCTTTTCCAATTCCCGGTAGAAAAATCCTGATTTTTTGGACAATAAACTATCAGTCAATTGCCTGATCTCTTCGGGTAATTTGTTTTGTTTTTTAGCGGTAAGCAATTCAACCAGGTGCGAAAGAAATGTTTCGGAATGATGCAGCACGATCCTTTTTACCGCCGTCTGGTCATTTAATAAAATGTTTCTGACCTGCTCTGCCCGCAGGTAATTTTTAGCAATAGCCTCCAAAATCTGGTCCAGCCAATCTGCGGAAGGGCGGGACGCATTCCAGCGGAGATGCCCGTTGCGAATGAAATAAAACCAGTGCCGGAAGCTGGTTTCATAGACCGGTTCGATGGTTCCGCCATCCTGTCCGGAAATATCCTGTAGGGTTTGCTGCAACTGCTTTTCCAGTGCTTCCTGTAACGGAATAATCCAACTACCCGAATCGATCATTTCTTCCGTAATATTTCCCAGGTCTATTTCCAGTTTTTCTATGGTCAGGGTTTGATCAGGCGCTGAAAGTTCGTTAAAATGCTTTTCCAGTTCCGGCAGAATATCCAGGTAAAACCGGTCGCTTACCCGCTGCTGCAGGGCAAACGCATCCACCCCTTTTGGTAAGGATAACTCAATGATCTGCTTTTGAATGGTATGCCGCATTTCTTTTTATATTCTAAAATCAGACTAATTATTAAAGATCCCGCGCAGTGCCTCGAACGTTTTTCCGTGCACGAAGCCAGCCAATTCCGCTGTGTTCCAGTTTTGAAGGATAGTTGAAACTTCTAGTTTTGGAATAGGTACTTCCCGCACGATCCGTTTGATATCGCTAAGCCTTCTGGAGTCGTATTGATCAAGCAGGCTGCGGTCCAAGTAGAAGTTCAGGATCGTATTCAAGGCTATTTTATAAGCCTTAGCTTGCTCTTCCTCCTCCGGAAAAACGGAAAGCAATTTTACTATTTCCGTTAAATCACTTTCCTTTAAATCGGCGCTATTAAAAATTGAAATTGCGTGATTCAATGCTCTGTCTTCCGGAAATTTTCGCAGGATATGAGTCAGGGTTTCGCGATATTGCCTTGTTCGGTTTAGAATAAGGGCATGCTTTTCTTTTTCCTGTTCCGGGTCCAGGATTATCCGGCGGTATTCGTAGCAGCAATCCGGGGTTTCCCAGCAATAAATATCGTTCACGGTAAGGTTACAGGTTCCGCTTCGGTGTACCTGGCTGTGTAATTCCGCGCATGGATTATCTTCGGGATTTTCCGATCTGCAAGGTTCGCAGTTTTCTTCCGGCCACCAGCAATCCAGGCGGGATCTAAATAAAAGCTCAATAAATGCACACAAGTCGAAAGTACCTCCGCAGAGGTTCTTTTTATTCGCCAGCCACCGCAACCAGGCTTTATAGCCGGTTTCAAAGCTGCATAACGCTTTCGGCGAAACCCAAAGGATCCGGAGCAAAATATGCGCAGGCGCTTCCCTTTGAAGAATTCGTTCGATTAATGCACGATTTTCCTGTTTCCGGAACCTTCCTGCCCAGGCAGGCAGCATTACCGTGGCAATGCAGGAATACGGGTCCTGTCCGGGAATAAAGCAGGGATCATTTGCGGCATCTTCGCAAGGGTCTTCTTCCTCAGCAGCATCCCAGATAAATCGACAGTCGTAATCCGGACAATCGGGAATCAGGCATTGGCAATGTTCCGGACAATCTGTTCGTGGCCGTAAAAGGATGTGTTCTACCAGGTGCAGGCCTTCGCAATTGATGCGTTTTTTGACTTTTTCAACAGCATCGCATACCATTTCCCGGGTTGGGTAGCATTGCAGATTAACAGCATTTATTGCTGCCTCTTCAATAAATTCGATCCGGTAAGCGGCACATTCACAATCGAAAACCGGGCGGTAGTTCTTCTTTATCTTTAGTTTTTCCGGCAATTCCTGTAACGCTTCCAGAGCTTCTTCGCAGGATCCATAACAGCCACTTTCCCAAGCCATGGAGCAATCTATTGTTTCGGGCGGCGTTTCCTGATCGCAACTGCAGTTGTCGGTTACAGTTGTGTCGGTTTCTGATTCAGACCCGGAAAACGGTAGATGAAAATGGTAAAAACCTCCCTTCCTGGAAATTGGAAAACGGATCGCCATTTCCACCAATTTGGTTTTCCATTCTTCCAAGGTAATAGCAGGATTTTCCAGCCTGGCCAGCTCATTAAATTCTTCATCCAACAACTGAAAACCGTTACCAAGTTTAGCGATATTCCAATGTTTTAATTGCAGTAACTTCTCCACAAATTCCAGGAATTCCGGTGCGCAGTAGCCTTTGTAATTGCTCTCCGAACGGACCGGCAGAGAAGCCACTAATTCTCCCTGGTAAATTAAATCGTAATATTGGCCATCAGGACTTGATGCTATGGAAGGAATTTCGGGAAACTGGAAAGCTGAAAATTCAGCGTACAATCTATCTAAAACCTTGTCGCGGATCTTAGCAGTATCGTAGGTACACGGGTGAATTAGCTTGCTTTTGCAGGCTACGAAAAAGGAAAAACAGCAGTCCTCGGGGTTTTGAAAAATATGGTAAGCTTCTTCCGTTTGCGACACGCCGATCAGCTTGTTAATTCCATCCCAGGCATCGTCTGCAGTCGCAACTCCCTGGACGCTTTCCAGCAGCACTTCTTTCAGCACAATGAACTGGTTACCGGAATCTTCATCGCAATGCAGGTAATAATTTTTGGGGTTCTTCAGCAGGACCAGCAGGAAATAAAAGGCTTCGTTGGCCGCAGTTGGAGAATCGTAATTAGCCGCACTAATAAAATATGAAACCCGGTTCACATAATCGTAAAGGCTGAATTTATAGCGGTGTTTTCCGCTTAGGCGGATCGGGTAACTTTTTGCCAGTTCTACCAGCGTTGCGATAGCAGCAGCTTCATTATAAAAATATCCGAGGGTTTCTTCGGGAATATAAACTACGGACTGATTTTCCCGGAAACATTGTGCATCATTTTTTCCGGTTGGTTCGGTTAAAGAAATGAATTTTCCTTCGCCATAATGGAAGGCTTTGGATGCCCGTTTCAGAATGCGTAAATAGTTTTCTTCAAACGCTTTTGCTGCTTCCGTTTGGGAAGGATAACCTTTGGTACTTACCAAAAGAACCGGTGCATTATCTCCGGCAAATTCCGGCAAGTTTACGTATCGGGCTTTCAGCTGATAATGGTAAAAATATTCGCCGCAAACCGGGTTTTTTCTTTTCAGGATACTATCATCGCCCAACCAAAGCTGCAGGTAATTCAGATGCTTGTTAACGGCATGGTAAAGATCTTCCAGGCTTTGGGAATTTACTCCCGTCCTGGTACAATCGAGGTGATAAGCAAAATATTTATCTGCCTTAACCACCCGGTAAACCCAATTCCCGCGATCTGAAAAACTGTTTTTCCGAACCATTTTCAGGAGCGTATTTTCATCCCGGGCCATTATCATTTTATGGATCGCCTGTGAAATACCTAAGGCTTCAATTGCTTCGTTTTCTGCATCAGATCCAGCCTCTGAAACCAACGTGGCAGTAACTGGTTGGTTTCCGGTTTCCGGGTTCGAAACCAGTAAAGCAAGGCCTTCGGTTTTTTGCAATTCCAGTTGATCCATTCCGGTAATCATCTGCTCATAGGCTTCCGTAGCTTCGGCTTCGGTTTTGTATTCCATGCTACTTTGGAAGTGTGCGCTGGCACCCCCTAAACCTAACTGTAATGAGAATTTCCAGCCGGCTTGGGTACCTGAAACCCGTACTTCATAAAGGTTAGGTTTTAAAATTTCTACAACCCTGTTTTGGGCAACATTGGCATCCTGTTTCTCCGGAAAACTGCCCGGAACAATTGCCAGAACCTGATCCCCATTAACCAGGTTTATTTCGTATTCGCCCGTGGAAGGATTTTTAAAATACTCATAATTTCCGGAGTTGCCGGCCAGAATAAGGGTTTCCGCAGCGTGTTCTTTTGCCTCTTTGGACTTCTGAAATTTTTGGGCTGATTGCAGTAGCAGTTCATCGCCGGCAAATACCGAAAATGTATAGCGATCTGAAGTAGTTTTATTCGCTTTGGCTTTTTGTTTCAGAAGAGTTTGGCCCGAATTTCCAGAACTTTTTTGAAGGAAAACCATAGCGTTTTTGCGGGCATTATTTCGGGAATCAGCATCGGAAAATGCCGGTGATTCTCCTATCACAGAACCGTCTTCCAATACCAGGTTAAATTTGAAACCCTCTGAATCTTTATAAATTTTGAAAGCGTCCTTTTTCCAACTTGGCTGGTTAAGTTCTGCCAACATACTTTCCAGCGCGGTTTGTTTGTTTTTGTAGCTATTGCTGCTGAAAATTATTACTTCGCCAGAGTCATCTTCCAATGACCAGTGATATTCCTCCGGGTGCGCTTTTACTTTGATCGTAAAAGCAGAAAGGTCCACCAATTTGAAGGGATCGAAAGTGGAAGCTTTCAGGTCGGATTTACCTTTTAGGTTTTCAATTTTTGGTTCCTTTACCCAATCGTCTGAATCCAGCTTTTTTACCAGTGGTTTGGCAGCAGATAAGGCTTTATTATGGTTATCAAACTCCTGCCGGGCATTGAATACTACTTCGTTGTTTGCATTAATTAACTGCGGCCGATAAACCAGCCGGTTCAGGTAAACTCCACCGGACTCCAGACCACCTTTCAATAGTTGTTTAAACTTAGATCCTGCCTCTTCAGCTTCATCGGGTTGCCGGTAAAAAATTGGAAAAATTACTTCACCATTCTGGTGTTCAATGTACCAGGAATAGCCTCCTTCTAAAGATTTTATTTTATAAGATCCCTCCTCTTTTAACGCCGACATAAAAGCTTTCAGATCGGCGACGGCTTCATCTTCAGAATCAAACTCAGAAATACTTTTGAAAAAGGTTTTCGATGCAACAGAAATTTCCCAGAAATACTTACCAACGTATTCCGAAACCTGAAAATGGCAAAGGCTTTGGCCGCAGGAATCCCCGATACCCGCATAGGCTTTTACCCGCTGTTCAAACCCCGAAAAATTATTATTGTTCCAGCCGTTGGTTTTATAATTGTAGGCTTTTCCGCGGTCACGGCTCAGACTATCATAACTGGAGAGGAAACCGGCTTTTTTAACCAGATCTTTTTCCTTTAATTTATCTCCTGCTAAGGTGCCAAAAGATAGCAGGGCAAAATCGGTAAAAGATTCGGAAAACCGCGATAGCAAATGATCCAGAAACATTTTTTTGCGCTCCAGGTATAGCGTTTTGTCTTCCGCCAACTGGTGCAGGTAACCTTCATAACCTGCCATTTTCAGTTCTATGGAAAAGGAAGAAGTACCGGTATTATTGTTGGTAAAACGGTAGTAATTTGCCTCAAAAACCCCAATGTTCGCAAGGTTTTCTGCGGCTAATCTGGCGGCTTTTTCATCAGGATAATTGGTAGTACTTAATAAGGCAACCTGTTCGGAATTTGTAGATAAATAAAATACCCAGGAATTGCTTTTAGATTTTCCGGTGTAGATCTGGTAATTTCGGTTTTGCAGGTCATTTATCAGAAAATAAACGGCGGCATCACGATCAGTTGCACTTACAAATTCCAGCTTTTCGCAATCGTTCTCAATGTTGGTTTCCTTCAGCTTATCCTGAGCGATGAGATTATCCAGCAGGCTTTTACTTACCGGTTTGGCCTGAATAGTTGTTCCAATTTCCGAACCTCCGAAACGTTGCAGTTTTTCAAAATCGGATACTTGTAATGGCAGGCCGGTAAAATAGGTAGCAGTTGCGTTATTACCGTTCCGGAAAGAAAATAACTGCCTGATCTGGCTTAATTGCGCCAGGTAATTAGCGAACAACTGATCGAAAAAAAGCAGGAAGCCTTTCAGTTGCAGCGCCTGCGCTTTGCGTTTATCTGAAGCCGAATCGGGAATGCCGCCTTCTTTCACCCCGTACACCTGCGGCAGATCATTCTGAATGGAATAATGCTCAGCCAAGTTGGCGTGGTAAAAGCCTTTGGGAACCGAAAGATCAAGCGCCGGTAATTGTTGCTGGTGCAGGAGCTTACCGGAACTGGCGAAATTCAGGGAAAAATAATCCTTGTATTTTTTTTCGTTCACGGAAACCGACATTCCGTTTCTGGTGAACTTAAAGCCGGAACAATCGAGGGAAAATTCCGGCGTATGGTTTTCGGTAAGCAGGTATTTCCAGTCGCACGCAGGGTCGGAAATATTTCCGTTCTGGCCGGAGCAGGCGCCAAGCCGCAGCCTTCTGATGGTCTTGATTCCGGGAATGGAGAACAACGCATTGTAAACATCCGAAACGTGGATCTCTTTGCGTAATCGTATATTTTCCAGTTCTTCGGTATCGATAAATCCGTGGCTTTCCGGCAGGTACGGACGGCCGGCAAATATCTCTTCGATGGGCTTTCCCAGATCCAATAACTGGGGCAGGGTATAATATTTGGGTGCCGGCGAAAAAAAGGATCTCAGGGTTTCAATGACCTTCACGTAGATCTTTTCTGCATCAGCGCCGGGTTCCAGCTCGATATCGGCACACACCCCGATCTTCTCTTTGCAAAGCACGGTAACGGAAACAAAATCTTCACAAAGGTTGCGGTGCGACATTAATACCTGTCGCACTTTTTCCACTACGGTTTCTATTCGTTCTTTTTCCTTTTTAGACCATTGGTTTTCCGGAGTTTCAGGACCTTTATAAAGTTCGATGTAAACGTTATACAACCCGTTCAGGAAAGTCTTACACTCGGGATTATTATTTGCATTTGCCAGTAAAAAATCGACGTTTCCATCAAAGTTTTCAGGCGGGCAAACCGGCTCATCTTCGTTTATTTCAAGCCAGGCATTTTTCACTTCCTTTATGTCCATCAATAATTTCCGGAAATCCAGGATTGTAACCGGGTTACAGGTCAGGATCTGTCCGGGCGTAAAGAAATTATCTTCATCTGCCGCAGCATTGGGATCCGGGGTAAAAATATCGATGGCGGGTAGCCGGGTTCGGTATCCCAGGTCCAGCAAGGCATAGCAAAGCAATTCCAGAAGGGTAATTCCGGGGTCGTGTACGTTATGGTCGGTCCATATTTTCCCTGAAAGTTCGGCTATATAGTTAATGCCTTCGGCGCGCATAGCGGCAAAGTCCAGCCCTTCAAAATCAGGATCGTTCTTCAGTATAGTCCGGGTAGCTTCGTTAAGATCTGCCATAATTCCTTCCTAAAAAATTTAACCAATGGGTTCCGGGTGTTTGCATTCCAGGGTTGCCACCGGAAATTCTTTTATGCATACCTCTCGCACCACTTTCCAGCTTTCGCAGTCCTGGTCCGGCACACAAACGTCTATTATTCCTCCTACCAGGATGGATCGCGGCGTAAGGGGGCAAACTTCATCGTAGATTTCCTCTTTGCCTTGCCCGCACACTTTCTCAAAAATCATTTTAAAGCAGATTATGTAATCTACATAGTCGCGGGTTTCGATGAACCGGATGATATCGGACCGGTTGATACATTGCCCGAAATCAAGTTTATCGAATTCGCCAACGGTCCAGGGGGCCAGAAAAAGCCGCAGATCTTCCTGCAGTTTATTTTTGTAAAAAACCTTGTCTTTCCCTTTCTGCAATTGAACATCCAGGCAGATATCCAGTTTTTCGTAGCGCGGATTTATTACTTTGATGCGGGCAAAAGGCGAAGTCCGGTTCCGGAGATAAACTGTAATTTTTTCCAGCAGGCTGACCGGTGCTTTGGGCTCGAAAGACTCCCCTGCTTTCAATTTATTCAGGTCTGGAATCACCGCAATAATTACATAGCCCGGCGCGGCGTTCACATCTTCCCGGTATTGCGTAGCTTTCAGCCAGAAACTGTGGTTAATGCATTTTACTTTAAAGATCTCCGGAAAAGCATCAAGCACCAGCCGTTCGTAATCGAATTTCTGAATGCCCCGTCCCTTGTGCCGCAACAACTCACTTACTCTTACATAATAATTTCCTTCTTCCTCCGGCACGTTACCCCCAAACGATTCGTAAGGCTGCTCGATCTTTTTCACGCTGGCATCGGCCACCTGCAGTTTAGCCAGTTTATTAGCTTCCAGGGGAGCTTCCAGCCGCAACTGGTCGTGGGCCGGAGTGTTCTGAAAAGTTGCCTGAATAGCCTGGGTATGAATGCCGATGGTTTCGCTGACGGCAGCCACATTCTCAGGCGCAGATACTTTCAGCCAGTGCAGGTTTTTGGGCAGAATGGTATTGTTCGTATTGATATTGGCCGGAACGGAAATTTTTACAATTCCTGAGGTGGTAAGGTTGTTGGTGGCATCTTTAAGCACTTCAAAATCCTTCCGTAAAGGCAGCCATTGGTTGCTGCTAAGGTAATGCCAAACAATTTTTGCTTTATCCGCTTCGGCGTTGGCGGTAGCTTCGGCTAGTTGGAAAAGGAAATTGATATTAGTGCCAGGCACAAGCTGCTTAAGTCCAATGAACAGGCTGCCTTCGTCGCAATGCGCAGGTAAAAGAGCCGGTTCTAAGGCTAATTCCTCAGTCTTATGGGTATTTTCGAAAGGATATAAATGGATCAGTTCAATATCACGAATTTCGGCAGTAGCCGAATAATCCAGCGAAAGTTCACTGATAACCGGCGTCCAGGGTTCGTTTGGGATCGGTACCGAAAGGTCTTCCTTTAATTGCCACTTACCACCTACTAAATCAAAAATATCCAGGTTTTCAATAATGTCGTTAAAATCACTTTTAGCCTGAGCGGCATCATTAGCCATATCCGTGGCGTGAGTTAATGCGTCCGGAATGGAGGTAGACAATGGCGGGTTGCCAGGCACCAGATTCGGGTTGTTGAATTCAGTGTTGGTAATACTGGTAGTTCCTAACGCCCGGGCAGCATCTGTATTCTCTTTAATATTTTCGGTGTCGGCTTTGGTAAGATCGGCTTTGGTTTTGAGCGTTTCAATTGTAGTATCCAGACTGGTAATTTTGGTGCCGGTATCGCTAAACACAATAACCGAATTTCCGGAGCCGTAATAAATAGCCCCTTCTACCCCTTTGTTTGGAAAATTTCCCATTGCCATCATCTGCCGGGCCAACACCAACGGATAATCTTTGTGCAGGAAATCCTGGTTGCGAAGGTTGAATTTCAGGAAACCGTGCCGCGAATCAACCTTGTACCGGTCGAAAGACTCAGTAAACGGAACAAAGCCGGAATTGCCGGAAAAATCGGTACGGGCAACGGAAAAGGAATGCGTAAAAGCAGGGTTCTGACAAATGGTATTACAGCTGCCTGCATTAAAAAGCTGCCGGTTTGTAGCTTCGGTATTCCACGAGCCATTTTCCAGCAAACCCAGGTTCACCTCAAATTCACATTCGTTCAGGCCGGAAATAGTTTTATTGTTTAAAGTAGTATCTGCGCAATCGTGGTAATTATCGCGTTTCAGGTAGGCTTTATAGTATTCGTTGAAATTCGAAGGTTTGCCTTTCCAGTTCAGGTTGATGCAGATTTTATCCCAGTTTTTGAAAAAAACTTCTTTGCTTCCCAGGTAAAAAGTAGGACCGCTCAGGTTGGGATTGGCCAGGGGCGTTTTCGGCGGATTGACTGCGTTAAAATCGACAATGGCAGGCCGGGTTCCGAAAGGGTACAACGGGGCATTCACATCCATCACACTTTCGTCGTTCTGAACAACAACATTCCGCAAACCACAAACCGAAATTCCAATGGTGGCATCCGTTAAATAAAGGTCCCGAAAAAAGGCGTAAAGCGAAAGAAATTGTTTTCCGCTGGAAGGACAATTTTCAAATCCGCAAATCTTTTTTCCCTCCTCACCAGCCGCATTTCCCGGGTATTCAACTTTAATGTCGTTGTCAAGCTCAATTTTAACAAGCGGGTAGGTAGTTAGCAGATCTTCTTTTAAAACGGCCTTGTTAAAAAAGGTAATTTCCGGTTTATCTGGAGCCAGCGTTAGGTTGATCCGGAGGGTAAAATCTGCGCCGTTCGGAACTATTGAAAGCAAATTAATTTCAGAAGGTTCAACCCAGGCAGCTTTGCCGCTGAACCAGAATTTAAAGGCTGTGCGGTATGGGAATAATTCGTTCAGGATAACCTGCTCATTGGCCAGCGCCGGACTAAGAATTGCATTTTCCCAGTCGGATCTTAATACCTGGATGCGTTCTTCCCGAATCACAGGTTCACCGTCGCAGCAAATATCTTTCGGTATAATAGGCAACAGTTTTTCAAGTTCGATCAGGGTACTTTCTGATACGCCACTTTTTTTGGCTTCAGCAATACCGTTTTTGGTAAGGATGATGTATGTAGCAGCCAGGGTATTTTGTAAAGCCGAAAAAAACTGCCCTAATATATTTGGGGAATCCAGGCAGGCGTCTTTTCTTTTGCAATTTAGCTCGATATTTACCGTACGTTCGCCTTCGTTCAAAAGCAAAACCGGCGAAGCCAAAATGAAACCGATCCGGGCATTGGGATATGGTTTCGGGGTGACTTTTCCTACTTCGGTAAACCGGCTGGTTTGGGCGCCCAGCGTAGGCCAGTTCTTTAAACTATTGTCCGGAAATTCCTGCGAAATCCCGTCGGCTTTATCGGCTTTTGGAGCCATATAAACGCCTTCCAACAAGCCAAGGCTGCTGTCGTTGTGCGCTAAGTGGGTATTCAGGAATAAGGTTCTTACCTCTTCAATCTGGGCTTTATTTACCACCAATTCATCGTTGAGCGCAAAAAGGATCTCGGCATTGTTCTTATCCTTGGCATCCTTCACTAGTAAACCTTTCTCCAACAGGTGATCGTCGAGCTGTTTCTGGATCTCAAAAACCAGGTGGGCTTTATCCGCAACGGCCGGTTTGGGGGCCAGCCGCAACACTTCTTTAAAAAAGAAATCAAGATGCTTTTTAGTGTAACCGTTCAGGTCGGTTTGCAGGTGCTGGAACAATTTAAGGAAAGCGAAGAGCAAGGCAAGGTGTGGCGTATGCTCCTGCTTATTTTCTCTTTGTCCGGTCAGGCTTTTTTCAATGCTGTCTGGGGCTGCGCCGGAAAGTATTTTCAAAGCCTCTACCAGAGCTGGCCACAAAGCAGAAAAAGCCTTAGCGATGCCCAAAAGCCGTTTCTTTTTTCCAACTCGAGGGCGCACCGTTTCATCAAGGGTACGCAGGTCTGTAGCAGTCAGATCCCAGATCTCATTTTTCAGCAGCGGGGTAAAATCTATATTCCGGATGCAATGTTCAGAAGCAGCTGCGTTCGCCAGGTAAATAAATTCTTTAACCGGCTCCAGCAACCGGTCGTTCATCAAGGCCTGAAGCAAATACTCAAATGGCAGGTTGCTTTCTTTGACGGTCTTGTGCCAGTTATTAATGCGATATATGGTGCTGTAATACATAAAATGCACCAGCAACTGTAAGGTATTTTTGCCAGGCCGCTTCAGGAATAATGCTTTGTATAAGGCAAATTTTAAATCAATGGAATCGGTATCCAGTTTACTTACCGATGAGAGAGAAAACGGTATGCTTTTGTTAAAAAAAACCCGCCAGTCGCTCACATTTAAATTCGAATCGTAATAATTAATGTGGCCTGCCAGTTTGGTAAAATGTTCCAGGAGGTCCGCCAGCGTTCTGCCATCTATTTTGGGAGCATCCGCAACAAGCTCGGGCATCAGCCGCTGGTGCTGGCTGGTGCCCGGGTCATGCTGAAAAGGATGCACAATATTTTTGGAAGTTGACATAGCGGAATAGCTTGGGATAAGCAGCGGGTTAAATAGACCTTAAAGCTTCATTTTTATAGTAATCGTATACAAAATTGAAACGCGAATTGGTACCGGGTATGGAATACAATACTTCTATGGTAAACCGGCCTTCAATGATGTCGAATGAATCAGCAGACGTTACTGTTACTTTTTCCGCCAGGATCCGGGGTTCGTAGATCAGGATGGCATTTTCCACCAGGTCCTGAATATAGCCGATCACGTCGCTGCTCAACGGTGCAAACAGGTAATCGTGGAGGTTACAGCCATAACGCGGTTGCATCACCCGTTCACCCAGGCTGGTAGAAAGCAAGATGTTTAAACTCTGGTTAATGTCTTCGATATCCTTCACAAGTTCTACCTGGCCGGTCGTATTATCGAACGTTGGCGGAAAAGACCAGCCGGTACCCAGAAATGTATTTTTTGAACTGTCCATAATATTCTCTTTCAGAATTTCTTACCCTCCTATCATTACCGTTGGGAAACCGCTAACAATCACGCCGCCGTGGGCCGTCAGGTCGCCCATTCGCGCCGCCGGTCTTCCTCCGATCAGTACCGTAGCCGAGCCTTTCACAATGGTATCCGGTGGCCCAACGCAGGTTAGCAGATCTCCTACCACGGCGGCCGGCATACTCCCTATCAAAACGGTTGGCACGCAGGGTGCAACCACCGGACCTCCCACGTGTGGCACCGGTCCGGGATTTACCAGCGGGCAGGTATGCATATCTCCTAATCGGGCGGCGGCAGGCATAAGGCTTAATTTATTTTAACCAGCGAACCACTAATTTCCATTATCCCGCTGCTGCTTACTTTAGCCGATCCACCCCCTTCTATGGCTACACTTCCGCTGCCTTTGGCTGATAAAGATAGGGCCGATATAGATAGCGATGCACCGGCTTCAAGCGTAAGGTTGGTGCCTGCTTTTATTTTAACTTCCAGCGGACTTTCCAGCGAAATGCCGGTTTGGCTCAGGGTTATGCTATTGCTGTTCTGGTCTTTTATTTCAACCTTCGAACCAGCTTCGTCCAGGGTTATGCTGTTGCCGGCCGGCGTATCTATGGTTATGGTTTTGGTATCGTCGTTGAAATGAATGTGCATTTTGCTGCGCGTTGTAAAGCCTTTTTCGTGGTTCACATCCTGAGCCGAAATAGGCGCAGGTCTGGCGCTGCTATGCAGCATTCCCAGCAAAACCGCATCGCGCGGGTCATCATTAATAAAACCCACGATTACTTCATCGTCAATTTCCGGCAGGAAAAAAGCACCCCGGTCGTTACCGGCATCCAGGCTGGCAACCCGGGTCCAGACACCCTGAGCGTTGTTGTCGATAACGGGGATCCGTACCAGAATGCGGTTTTCGCCATCCGGGTCGTTTTCTAACTGCACCACTTTGCCAATCTGCAATCCCTGAATGGAACCTACCAGACCGCCGGTTGGCGTATCGTGCAGATCGGGATTTTTGCGGCTGTATAATTCCGGGTTCAGGCCGAACTGAATATGCGTATCCCAGGAACCTACCGAAATATCATGACGCACCGCCGAAGTGTAAGCTTTGCCGTTGAATCGGTCGCCTACGCCGGCTAGTTGTATCATATCTCCGGGCTTTACCCCGGAAAAACCAAATATTCTTCCGCGACCTCTGATCTTAGCCAGCCGGCTGCGCAGCAGGTAGCTACTGGCCCAATCCTGTAGTTCCTGTTCCAGGCGGTGGCCGCTGTGGTGCAGATCGAATTGTTCCAGGTTTATGGCTTCGGCCAGTGTAGTTCCGCTTAAATTTCCGGGTTCTGAAAATGGTACCGAAGAAGCATCCGATTCAAATAGTTGCTGATTGCTGTAATCCCAGGAACGGGTCCGGACCGACTTGTATTGGCTCCGGGCATCTATTTCCGCCTCGAATTCAAGCAAAGAACTGCCGTAAGTTAATTGCACCACAGCTGCCGGAGTAGTAAGCGGTTTCACGATCTTTATTTCGCCGTCGTTTACGATCACCAGCATCCCGTTTGCTTCGGCGCGTAGGAGTAAAAAATCCCAGTCGGTTAGGTAATGCTGCACCAGTTCCTTGTGCTGTAAAGTGGTTGTATCGCCCTGCCGGGTAAGTCCTTTATAATTTCCAACCAACTCGTCGAAGAGGTCGCTATCTTTTACATTTTCGTAATATTTGCTTTTCCGGCCAACGGTCATTTTTATGGTTTCGTCCTTACATTCAATTTCCAGTTCACTGTTGCCGTTCTCTCTAATCCGGATGGCGTGTTTGGTAATAATGCCTTTGAAAACCTGCGCATTAACTGCATCGCGGCCAACTTTTATCGTGACTTTTTTGCCCGGAATGAATACCGTTTCGTTGCTGATAGCAAAGGTTCGGTCAGCTGCTTCGCCGTCGCGAAAAACGATTCTGGCCACCGGAATTTTATTTACTTCCTTCACTATTGAAAGGGATAGCACCTGGTAAGCCGGGCCGATCGCCGTGCCGTCTACAAGTATATCGAAGGTAGCTACATCGTATCGGGAAGGATTGGGAATCAGGATATCGGCCATTATGCTTCTTCTTTACTGAACGGAGGAAAATACAGGTCGGTGCCGGGTTTCAGGCTCCGGATAGTGGTAAGCCGGTTGGCTTTGGCCACCTGCAAAAAATACTGGCTGTCGTTATAAATTTTGTAGGTCATCTGGTCAAGGCGGTCGCTGGAAGTAACTTTCCGGTAATGGGTCAAATCGGGTGAGGATTGTCTTTCAGCGTTGACCCGGGCCTGCTGGGCCAGGTAATTTAAAAATGTTGCGTTTATCTTTACCCGCAAGGGCGTACCGTCGGGGTTGAACAGCGTGTAATTGATATCCAGGTTTGAAAGCACGCAGGGAAATTTCAGGTCCTCTCCCCAGAATAATTTCAGGAAGCGCGGCCGGTGGATCTCCCCTTCCATTTTGTACACGCAGGCCAGAAAGGCTTTCAGCTGGTCTTGTACCGTCCGGGTATTTTCGTCGTTAAATCGGTAGCCTTCCAGGGTATTGGTACCGTCCAGCACAAACTCGATCTTGAACTCTTCCGGAACGGTAGATTTAAACCGGGGGTCTGTGCCCTGGTTACCGTGCCCGCGCCGCTGGTCCAGCTCGATCTTATAATTCCGGGTAAAAGTTTCCGGATTTATGGGAATTATAAAAACCCCTACCTTACTGTCCTCGGCAAAATTCCGGTCGGCGTAAGAGTGGACAGTAAGTTTTTGCAGGGCTGGTCTAACGCTCATTTTTTTCTTTCAGGATCCTGAGAATTTTTTCTACACAAATATTCACCAGTTCTTCGTTCGCGGGCACATTATTATTGGTACCTGAAGCTGACCCAGCTCCCATTCCTGCACCATTCCCGTTACCGGAAGAGACAGTGGCTTTAATGATCAGTTCGCGGATCTCGATCGGCATAATTACCCGTTTTTAAATTCGAAGCGATTGTAATTCAATTCCAGGGTTTCGATCAGCACTTCGCCCCGCTCAGCGTTCAACTCCCCTACTTTCCAGCTTTTCGGCCAAACCCAGATCGCGGTCCAGAATAGCAAAGGCTCGTGTTTTTCGTTAAGCAACTGGATTTGCACATTCTGCAACGGCTCCACCTTTTCTTCTTCGAAAGCCCGCCGGAACCACTGCGAAAGCACAGAATCTTTCAACTTCAGCAACCCTCTTTTCAGCACCAGCGGCCCGTATTTCCGGCGGACCGGAATAACGTGCTCGAACCGGTTTTCCCCGCCTTCCTTTAAAGTTTCAGTTTCGATATTGGCATCCAGGCCGGTAACCGACTGAAAGCGCATTTCAACGGAAGAATGCACGTTGATATCGGCTGGCCGGTTATCATCGTCTTTCAGGTTTTCGAAAATTACCCGGAAGTGAAAGCCTACGGTCTGGTGAATGTGGTATGGTTGGGCTTCAGCCATGCTTAGTCAACGTTCATTATTTCCAGACCTTCGTGCACCAGTTCCATCGTTTCAATGGCTACCTCATTGGCATCGGCTTTCAGGTCTGTTGACTGAATTTTGGATGGCCAGGCATTCTGAAGTTTCCAGGTGATCATGGGTTCATGGTTCTCGTTTAACAGAATGATCGTAACCGTTCTGCGATAAAGTGACCCCGTCTTATTTCCTTCCTGAAAGAATACCGTTTTGCGCCACTCTTTGTAGAAATCGTAATCGCCTTCGAAGGTGCCGCGCTTGCAGGTAATATTGCTGAACTTCTGCAGCCCGGGCTGCTTCGATTTACTGTACCGTTTACTGTTTCCTTCGCGGTATTCAATGACTTCGGTTTCAAAATCGAGCCCGGATACTTCGGTAAAACCTATCCTGAAATCGGTTCCCCACTTCCACCCGAAAATGAAACTTAGGAACCGGGTAATCGCCTTTAGCTGCCATATCAAATCGTTTTGCTGGTTAATGAAAGGTTAACTTATTTGCATTTGTTCTTAGGATCTACCTCCTGAATTGCTTTAATCAGGTTGTCTTTATTGGTTAAAAGGATCTCCTTTTCTTTATTGGCAGTAACCAGTTGCTCCCCTAAGGTTTTAATAATGGAATCCAACCTTGTGCGTTCCTGCTGTAGAAATGTATAATAGGAGTTGCTGTTTTTATCTTCAAATGGAAAAGAAAGCATAGGAACCAGCATACAGGTTTCTGGTAAAGTGCAATCTTTCTCGCTTTTCCAGGACTGGTTTTGTTCGTAATGCTGCGCCCCGCCAGATTCCACATATTCGCAGTTAAAAGTTTGCTGCCATTCTACCATAGTGCGCTGCAGCCCATACTTTGAGCAAATGGATGCATTTACTTCATAGGCAATTTTGGTAGCTTTTACCAGAAGCTCAATTATCCGGTCGCGGGTGGCTACCACGGCTTCCAGTTTTTTATAATAGGCTGCCAGGCAATCCATTATTCCGCCATTCATTTCGGGCCGGTTAAGGCACTTTATACAATTAATCAACCGGTCGTAATCGTCTTTCAGCAGGTCTACCCGGATATAAAAATCGCGTACCATACAGTACAGCAGGTTTATGGCATCGATACTACTTTTGGTTGAGCAGCAGATATTTTCTATTTGGGCAGCGAATACCTGCATATGCTGGCAGATATAATTTGCCAGATCGTTGGCTTTGGAGAAGTCTTCGAACCAGGCTTTATATTTATCGCGGAAAAGGATGGCCGAATCGAGTTGGCGTTGCAGCCTTTTGGCTTTTTCGTCGGCTTCCCGCAGGTTCCGGTTTACCGCCAGAAGCTGCGAATTCCATGATTGGTAGCAGCAATCGGGGGATCCAGGGTCGCCAGCCGGCGTATCGGGGCAGCAATCTTTCAGGTCCCTATCCCAATCTGTGGGAAGCGGGCAATAATTATGTTTGGTCAGCATAGATCTGGCTGGATTAATAGGTGAGAGATTGAATATCTTCCGGTTGATTAGGAGGCCGGCAGGCCGGGTTATCGTCGGTGCGGCAAACGCCGGTTTTTACCTGGTCGCAGATGTCGCAAATGCCGCATTTGCAGCGTTCAAGCCTTTGGTCAGGGCCCGAAGAATCTATACAATCGCAATTGCAGGCGCACAACTGCCGGGTAGCTTCCTGCACCCCTTTAAAATCGCTTCGTTTAAAATAAAGCGCACTGGTAGACCGGGCATTTTCCTGAATGGCCTTCATAAGTTCTTCCTGGGCTTTTTTCAGATCTTCACTGCCTTTGGTCATTTTTTCCAGGATAAAATCATCGAAAGCTTTCGATCTTTCCTGCATAGTCAGTTGCAATGGCCCCAGCGTAGAAATATTGGAAAAAGCCTGAATGCCCGTTACCCTAGCTGCTGAATTAAAAATAATATCAATATCATTGAAGAGGATATTGGGCACATTTTTCAGCCGGAACAATATATCAAGGGCATTGCATTTATCTTCCACCTCCCCGTTTATCGGGTTGCAGTTTTCGAGTGGTTCACCGGTCAGGATCTTTCGCTGGGTGGCCTGGCAGCTGTCGTTCAGGCAGGTATCCAGGTCGCAGGCAGCTTTTTTTAGTTCGGCGAATTTGCCCTTTGCCTCTTTGGCAGCCTTCACCAGTTCCTTTAAAGTTGCGGCCAGTTCATCATTCCATTGCTTATAAACGGTTACGTTGGCTTTGATATCGGCATTTACCTGCATCAGTTTCGCTCCTACCAAAAGTTCGGTGTTCCGGTAATACTGGTAGTTGGTTTCCGTCCGGATGAAAAGGCATTTTTTATCGTTATACAATTGGTGGGTACCGAGCCGGTTTTGTTCCCATTGGCGGACATCGCCCGCTTTATCTTTTAATTCGTTGCAGAGCTTATTTCTTTCGCGCTGAATAGTACTTTCGGTCGGGGTCGGGCCTTCGCCGCAGGGACCAGGATTTTCCGGCCGGGGTTCATCATCGTCGCAGCGGTCGCCGTCTCGGTCTCGGTCTCGGTTGCGGTCCCTGTCGTTGTAATTATCATCATCCTGATATTGGTCCTGAGGGAATCGGTTATTTGCCATATCGGTAGTTCTTTAAAATTAAGGTTAAGATTCCTGAAGCATTTTGTGCATAAACCGCAGAATGATAAACTCTGCCGGACGAACTACCGCCAAACCAATTTCCACGATCATCCGGCCTTCCCATACATCCAGTTCCGTCATCGTTTCATTTAAACCTACTTTTACAAAATAGGCTTCGCGGGTGGTGGTTCCCATTAAGGCGCCAGCTTTCCATTGCTGGCTCAGGTAATTCTCGATCATCGATTTTACCCTGATCCAGGTATTCCGGTCGTTCGGTTCAAAAACGAATTGTTCGGTAGAATTTTTAGTGGACTCTTCTACCATATTAAAGAACCGCCGGACCGGAATGTAGCGCCATTCGTTGTCGTTGCCGGCCAGGGTGCGGGCGCCCCAGATAATGGCCGGACCACGGCCGGGAAAACTCCGGATCACATTCACCGATTTCCCGCTTACCACATCCACATTAAGGTTTTCCTGCTGCTTGTGGCTGATAACGATCTCCGGGGCCACGGCAAAATCTATTCCCACGTTAGCAGGGGCTTTCCAGACGCCCCGGGTATCGTCTACCTGGGCATATTTGCCAACTACCGCAGCCGAAGCCGGCAAAAGCATGTTAATATCCGTTATTGCGCCTTTGGCCATAAAATAAAAGGCGTTGTTTTTTCCTTTTAATTCCAGCAGCGTACCACTTAAGGATCCGTCGCCTTTGCCCACAATGGTTACTGTACTGTCGGAATTATCGTACTGGTAATCGAGGCGGGTAAAAATGCGCGGGTAATAAACGGCCCCGTACTTTCTGATCTCAATTTCCCCAAAATCAAAATCACGGAGGGTCTGGATCGGATCGAAAGCAACGTCTGCAGGGTTTACCCAAACGTCCATCACCACGAACCGATCCTTCAGGTCAGCGGCTTGATCCAAGGCTTCTTTGTGCAGCGCATAATAATTGCCGGGAGAAGTCATATTCAGGGCATCAGGAAAAAGGATCAGCGTAACCTCATTCACTTTCGCTACTTCTTCCAGTCCGCCGCTTAAGGTAGTCAGGTCTATTACTCCACCTGTACTATAATCGCCTACCGAAACGATGTAGCAATCTCCGCCTCCGTTTATAAAGAACATCTCCAGCGAATAATACATCAGGTATTTGGCAGGATCGAGTACTTTTCCCTGCACATCTATCTTGTTGCTTTGGGTGGTATCGATGGTAACTTCGATGGTGGTTTCCGGAAAAGGCCCGCCGAAATATTGTTTATATTCCAGCATAGAGCTGATCCTCCGGGGCTTGTTCAGCAGGTCGTCCGGCTCTTTCAGCTGCGCCTTCTGAGTATACCCAATAAAGGCCGGAATTGCGGTTTCAACAGAGGCAATGGAAGGAGGAAGTTTGACTACCTCTTCTATGTAGACGCCCGGGGTTTTGTATTCTGCCATAAATTTTGAATTTATCTGTTGGAGATTAAAAGGTATTTACACTTTGAAAAGGGGCGAAACGGGCACCCTGATATTCACATAAACCCGCCGGTTTTCATTTGCCAGATTAAACTCCTTTTCCGGATTAGGTAAAAACTGTGAACTGCCCAGGTTTGAGAGTACTATTGGTGAGCGGGATGCATTCAGCATCTCTTTGGTCTCAAAAAAACCACCGGTACTATTGTATTCTAAATATGGGTGAAGCGCGGCATTATCCAGGATCGGTTGGTTCTTCTGATTGATATACTTCCAGAAAACAAAGCGGCTTTTAATTCTAATTTCAAATACCGGGTGGATTACTTTTGAGCCATCGGCGTTTACCCGGGTTAGCAGCAGGCCATCGTTGTCAAGCAAATTGAAAGCTGAATCTGCAACTCTTGGCTGTAAATGCACCATTCCCCAGGCATTGGCTTGCTTTAATTCCGGGCTGCAGAAAATAACGCGGTGTTCCCGAACAGATCCATTATTCAGGGTTACTTCCAGGGTATAAATTTTAGGGTTGCTTGTTTCCTTTCCGTCGAATATTACCGGACTTACGGCACTGAAATCAAGCAGCACACTATTTTTTGATTCTGAAACGGTATGGTTTAGGGTTAAAAAAGTAGTGGTTTCATCTTTTAAAGAAAAAGTGGCCTGACCTCCCCCGTCTTCCTGAAAAAACCGGTAACTGAATTTTAGCGGCAGTAAAGCCAGGTCATTCCTGTTGGCACAACCAATTGCATTAACTTCGATCCAATTCGGCGTTCCGTTCTTTTCGAAAAAGAAAGCCTTGGAAAGGTCATCTGCCGGATCAATTGCCAGTTCTCCCTGCTCATACTCCAGCGCATCATCCCGAAACGGCAGGCTATTGGTTAAAAAAGGATAAACCCGGGTTTCGCCCAGATCGCGGTTGGTAAAATAATAACCGGCCAGCAGTGCTTTTTTTACCGGACTGTTGGAGATTGTTTCCAGTTCCGCCCCTTTAGCATAAAGACCAATTGTTATTGGTAAATTATCAGGCAGTTCAACTTCAGGTCGAAATGCTTGTATGCCTCCTGCTAAATTTTCCTTTTTTACAGCAGTCAGAACTTTGAATCCGGAATATGTTTCGGCCAGGCGGATCTTGAAATTACTTAAGGTATTTTTAATACTTTCCGGCATTTCAAAAGCCAGGCATTCGTGAATGGAAGGAGCGTTTAGACTTGCCTTTCGCAACAAAAATGCCAGCCGGTCCGCTTGCAGCGGCAGGTCAAAAATGGTGCTACCATCTTTATTGGTAAGGAAGTATTCGTGCAGGACTTTTACCTCGAACAACGTTTTATAATTAACAGCCATTAGTTGTTGTTAATTGGTGATAATTTCGTTTCGATCTCTTCAATAAGCGGCACTTCCCGAACCTTCGCCCGTTCGGTTAATACTACCAGCCGCAGCTTATACATTACAAAAGGAATTTGCCTGCCGCCCAAAGAGCCCCACAAATGGTTTATCTGTTCAAAGTTCAGGGTGTATAATTCCATTGTAAAGCGCAGGTTAAGCAGTTCCGGATCATCTGGCAGCGCACCGCCGGAAAGGGAATTATGGGAGAAGGAATTTCTGGACTGGAAAAACTTCATTATGGAAGATAACCGCGCCAGCGCATTCACATAATCGTTGCCGGAGTAGTTGCAGGTGAGCAGCACGAAGAGATTTATAAAAACCGGCGGATTCTCATAAATTGCCGTGTTCCCCGGACTTTTCCTGACCGGGTTATTATTTTTTAAAGTACTTTCCTCTTCTACATTAACCAGCGTAATTACCACTCTCTTGGTCAGGGTATCGCCGCCGGAAGTTTCCAGCAACCCGATATTGTCCACCACCACTTCCGTGCTGGTTACATCCGGGTCCAGGTAATTCTGAAGTTCATCGCGGAGCAGAATAAGTACCTTATCGATCATAATTCGGGGCAGGTTAAATGGTTTTCGCCAAGCCTTAACTTGGTTCAACCACTTTAATTTCAGCTACTTTGCTAGAAGCTATCTCAAAAATTGTTGTCATGTTGAGCGTTAGCGAAACAACTTGTTTGCTTTTGGCAATACGCTTCGTTCTGGCTTTTCTACTGGCCGCCAATAAGGTCCTTCGCTATCGCTCAGGAGGACAGGTGTATTTTTGAGATAACTTCTAATAATTTTTTTTGTATTTTATTTTATAGATAATCCACTTCCGGAATAATTTTCATTCTTAAAATATCCGGAAAATGGGGTTATTATTGGGTATTAAACCCTAATCTGCCAGGCAGTTTTCTTCCATTATGTTGTCCCAGATAAGCACAACTTATCGGGCTTTTCACAAGAAGCCGAATCCTAAACCTGACCTGGCCTAAAACCCGGAAAGCAAAACTTAGCAGCAGGTTGTGCGCTGAATAATACCTGGTGAGGAATTATTTTAGTTAATAGAGCGAGATTTTAAGAAATAAAGAATTTTCTAAGTCCGACGAGAACTTATGGTTTTAAATAATAGAAATGATTTGCGATAGGTTTCTGAAAAAGAGCGAGATATGCTAAAACTATACTCTGATCCAGATAAATTGTTAATCAGGTTCTATAGATTTCAGGTGAATAACTTCAAATTATAAGTCAGCTATTCTGAATTATAGGTAAGCAACTCCGGAAGGAATGAGTGCGAACGGTTTTTATCTCCGGATTTACCAGGAAATGAGATCAAATTCAGTAGGTTGAAAACAAGTATTTTCCTAACTATTTTCCCAACGGTATCCGAAGGTTATTCGAAATAAAACAAAAAGCCCTGTCAATAATAACCTATAGCTTTAAAAATTAGCTTGCACAGAGGGAGGGTTTTATCACCATTCATGGAGTGGAATAATTTTCCTCCTAAAATATATCCTACCGTTGAAGAAAGTTGGAGATCATAAAGGTGGTCATTATTATTTCCCCTGAGGTTTAATCCCAAGTTTGAAATGCTTTCCTACAATATCTTCCAGGCTGCGCATGGTTACTTTCAGATAAGCATCCATTGCTGCTACCATAATATATGCCGGAATATATGCCGGCGAAAAAACCCTCCGCCTTTCCGCCACGCCCGAAAACAAATAAAAAAATCCATATAAGTTGTTTAGCTTTTCCGGTTAAAACGGAGGTTAATAAAAAGAAATATTAAGTCAGTAATTATACCAATTACTTTAGCGTATCGATTTATCCTTTTTACCACGCTGGGGCTTGTTTTTGTTTATAAGCAAATCATTATTTATAAAGTAACAGAATTTACCTCCTTTGCTTTCATTTCCAGGAATTCAATCCAATTATCTTTAATTAGATATAAATTTATTGCGAAAAATACTGAGGTTAAATTTAATAGCGTTTCAGATTTCAATTTAAACTAACATTCATTTATTTACTATTTACCCTAAGTTATACTACTCAGGCAATATTGTCACAACTTTTACTGGACCTCACATTACAGAACACGTTGATATAAATACTTATAAGACCAAAGTAAATTAACTAACCTTTAACAAGGCTCCTTAATTAGTATTACTACTAATTTCAGATAATCTTTTACCAAATTTTCCATTCCTTTCTTTACAACATTTACTGAAATCTGAATACAACCTATCTCCAAAACTAACCATCTCCTATTATGCCAGAAAACCAGAACAAAAATGACTGGACCAAGCCAGCGGCAATGGCCATCCCCAAAGAAGGTTATTTCGAAAAAGAGGAAGGCCGTTATGGCGCGGTATTTCCAAAGACCCCGGCAAACTACGGATTTACCATTATTGCCAAAGTGAAACCGGGAGCAGAAAGAGAAGAAGCTATCCGGGAGCACGGTAGAATCATAGAAGCAGCCATTAAAGATAACCCACACTTTCTTGCTCCGCTAAAGCTTCACTACCTCCGGTGGCAATTGTTTGATGTAGGTTTCGGGCTGCACTTTATGTACCAGGGAATATTCGATACTGATTTTGATAAATACACCGAGGACGCTGTTTCTTTGTTCTCCATATCAGGAATCACGACCGTTTTTGAAAACCTGGAAGGGTTTCCGGAGGATTGGAAAACCAACCCGCAGGCATTTGTAAAATTTGTGCGGGAGCACCATTGCCCAAGTTTTTTAGAATACGGCGAATATCCTTATGTATCAGGTGATGAAATAAAAAAAGCGCTTAAACTAAAAGCCGCTTTCACCGATATGCTGGACCAGATGCAGTAATTCCATTCCATTTAAATTTCTGACCGATGTTTGAGATAGAGGATATTCAGCATTACCTTTTGGTCCGGCCGCAGGCTACCATTGCGAAATACATTTTTATGACCTTCGGCGATGCCGAAAGCGGCCGCCAGTGGATCAACGCCCTGCTGCCCACAATTGGAACCGCCAAAGCAATTTTAGAAGCTAGTTCCGACGATATGCGCTGGGTTAGCCTGGCTTTTACCGCTAATGGTTTTCGCAAACTTGGAGTCGACGAAGCTTCGCTGGAAACTTTTTCTGAACCCTTCCGGCAGGGAATGGCCGCCCGCGCGCAAATTCTTGGCGATACGGGCAGCAACCATCCCGATAACTGGGAAGACCAGCTGGCCAGCGAAGACCTGCACGCCGTGGTAATTCTTTTTGCCAAAGACCGGGAAGAACTGGAACGCAACTTACAAAAGCACCAGGAATATCTGGATCAGGTGCCCGGCGTAAAAATCCTGTCCCACCTGCTGCTCGAAACCATTCCGCCCTTCGATTATGTACACGAGCATTTCGGTTACCGCGACCGGCTTACGACGCCCGTTATCGAAGGAATGAACATTGAGCCAACGCCCGGTTCCCATCCGCCAAGTAAACCCGGCGAGTTTTTCCTGGGCTATGAAGATGAAACCGGCGTAATTCCTTTGCAGCCGGAACCCGAAATTCTTTCGAAGAATGGCAGCTACCTGGCCTACCGGAAAATGGAAGAACACGTGGGCGCTTTCCGCGATTTCCTGAAAGCCAACGGCGAAACGGAGGAAGAACAGGAACTGATAGCCGCTAAAATTATGGGCCGTTGGCGCAAAACCGGCGCCCCGCTGGTATTGAGTCCGGAAAAAGACGACCCTGAACTTGGCTTTGACGATTCCAGGAACAACGACTTCGATTACGCAAAAATGGACCCGCACGGTTATGCTTGTCCGGCTGGTTCGCACATCCGCAGAATGAACGTCCGGGATAAAGGCGTGTCGCAAATTATGAACCGGCGCCTGATCATCCGGCGCGGCGGAACCTATGGCCCGGCCCTGCCGGAAGGCGCTCCCGAAGACGGAAAAAGCCGTGGGGTGGCCGTTTTTGCCGGCTGCGCCGACCTTTCCCGGCAGTTCGAGTTTTTGATCTCGGTTTGGGCCAACGATCCGGAATTCCGCGAACTGAACGAAAGAGACCCGATTGCCGGCAGCATAGATGGTTCGTTTGAATTTACAATGCCCAAACGGCCGATCAAAAAGAAACTGAAAGGTTTACAGGCATTTACCAGTATGAGAGGCGGCGCTTATTTCTTTATGCCGGGAATAAAAGGCCTTAAATACCTGGCTTCGCTGAAATAGGATTTCTAACAATTATTCCTGTTTTTTTCGAAAGGCCCTTTCATTTATAATGGTCAGGCCATTCCGGACTTATTAACTGACGTTACGCAGATTCTTTTTCCCCATTTGGAGGAAGGGCCGTTTCGTTCTGAAGAAAATAATAATGCTCTTCCGGATTTTTTAATCCGGAAGCTACCTGTAGCGGGTCTATTGACCCGCGTGGGCGGTTATACTGCCAACATCCGGGGATCAATCGATCCCCTACAGCAAGCTTTCGGATAAAAATATCCGAAAAAGCAATGTAGATAGACCTCATTTGCAATTTAAATTTATCCATCTACTTAAATAATTCTTTTCAACTTAAAACCCCAGGGTGAAATGGCAGCTAACTACCCATCTCCAAGACTTTATAACCAGATCCTGAAGCCGCGCAAATTTGTTTCAGGACAACGAAGATTCAGTGTGTATTGGACCTGGAGCTACCCGTGGGAATCGAACCGCGATGTAGCTGAACTCGATAACCGGTTCTCCACCATCACGGAAGTTAGACGCGTGGCTTGGCCGGATTATGAAACCCCGGAATTTTCGGAAAAAATGTTTTTGCAGGGCATTGCCGGCACACTGGAGCTTTTTCATTTAAGCATTATCCGGTTTCAAGAAGTTATTGAAAGCATAACGAACCAGCCCGTGGCCGTGTATCAACGCATCGACCAGGCCGGTCAGCGGTTACCGATCGATGAACGCATTCTGGCTGATACCGATACGCTGATGGTGTTTGGTCTGGACCATATGGTTACGGAGCAGGAAGCGTCGCCGGAAGAGATCGAAGCCCTGAAGCAATTCCTGAAACGCGAAGGCACCTGTCTGATTCTGGGGCCGCACCACGACGTAGGTTTTTCCGAAAATATGGACCAGCGGCAGCAGGAATATTTGCACCACGGCGATCCTCTGGTACCGCGGCAACAACGTTTCGGGAAATATACCCGGTCTTTAATGGAAGGCCTGGGCGTGCCGGTAGAAAATCGGTTTGGGTTGCGGCCGGCCACGGTAAAAGGCACCAACAACCAGCTGGTTCCGCTTTTAGTCAACAAAGATCTGGATCAACACGGTTTGCTCAACGGCGTTGCTACTTTCAATTTTCATATGCACCTGCCGCATTACGCCGTTACCACTTCCGATCCGAATCTGATCCACGTTTTGGCGCAGCAACCCATCGACCTGACCCATCCGCACCCGTTCATCGAAGCGGGCAATACGGAATTTAATATGTTCCTGTGGATGCCACCGAATGAAGAAAGAGCCGGCAATATTCTATTGGCAGACTCTACCATTTTCACCACTTTATTTGGCGGCGATAAAAGCCTGGAAACATTCTGGCATAACCTTGCGAAGCTTTAAAGCGCTTAAAGTTTCCTGTATGACTTGCCGAATCTGCGTAGTTTTTCTCTCGAATCTGATACCGTTTTTCGCATTCGGCCAGGAAAAAAAAAGCAGCTTCGAGATCTACGGCCAGATAATGACCGATGCCGGGTATAATTTCAATGCCATCAGTCCGGACTGGTTCGATATGATGCGCCCATCCAAATTGCCTTCCCGAAAAAACGAATTTGGGGCGGATGGCAACGTTTTTTTTGGAGTTCGGCAAACCAAGCTGGGTTTTAAAAGCAATACGCCTACCGATATGGGAATATTAAAAACCCATTTCGATTTCGATTTTGTGGGTTTCGGGAAAGACGCCGGCCAGACCACTTTTCACTTGGTAAATGCTTACGCCCAGTTAGGCCACGTCGGCGCCGGACAAACCGCATCTACTTTTATGGACCTGGAAGTTTTTCCCAATACCTTAGATTACTGGGGGCCTTTATCACGCGTATTTTTTCTGAATATCCAATTGCGGTATGTAGCTTTTGAAAAGGAAACCGGAAAACTGATTTTTGCGCTGGAACGTCCGGGAGCGACGGCCGATGGCGGCAATTATGCCAACAGCATTGAATTGCAGCAGGTAAAGCCGGTCTTTAAATTTCCGAACCTTACTTCACAGTATCGCTTTGGTGGCAACTGGGGTTATGTGCAGGTAGCAGGAATTCTTAAAAGTATCAAATGGAAAGATCAGGATAGCGCAGCGTTCGATCTGAGCGGCAGCGCGGTGGGTTGGGGCTTCAACCTGGGAACGGTATTAAATGCAGGGGAAAAAGTCAGGTTCAAATTGCAGGGGGTAGCCGGAAAAGGCATCGAAAATTACATTGCCGATGTAACTCCGGATGTAGCGCTGCAATCGCAGCCGGACAACGAAAGTCAGCCTTTCCAGGGAGTTGCTTTACCAGCCTGGGGATTCTTTAGTTTTGCGGAGGTCAAATGGACTTCGAAACTGGAAAGCTCAGTAGGTTATTCGATGCTTACCATTCAAAATTCCGATCTGCAAGCTGCCGATGCTTTTCGGAAAGGGCAATATGGCCTGATCAATTTCCGGTATTACCCGGTTGCTAAAATAATGGTTGGAGCAGAATACCAGTTTGGCAGACGGGATAATTTCCGCGATGGTTTTCATTCAACCGGGAATAAACTACACTTATTATTTGAGTTTAATTTTCAGGAAAAATTCACAAAAAACTGAAAGCCTTTTTTTTGCGATGAAGGCTTTTTATTTGCTTCAATTTTGTCAGCTTTAAAATACCGTTTTGAAACCTGCTTTAGGAGTTGTATGATATACAACCCAAACTTTAATAAACCAATCTTCAAAATGACCAGAACCGTTCCTTTTATCCTACCTGCGATAAGTTTAATTTCACTGATAAGTTGCAACAACGCTTCTGAAACGCGGCAGCCTCCCAATACCGAAAAGACTTCTGTGATAAAAAACGATAGCGTTTCTGTGGTAAAACCGGGCAACTTACTTCTTTTATTAAATAAGCTCCGGAATTAAACAGGAAAAACCTGCTGTAAAATCAGGTAATAAAATTTCAGTGTTAGAGTGCTTATTTTAAAATCATTACCATCACTTTCAAACATTCTGCGTTCTAAGTAATTAATAAAAATATCTTCTCCCTTTTAATCTACCTGGTATGGAAAAATTACTACGCATCCGTTATGTCTATGTAATTGCGGTTATTTTTACGATGTTAAATTCATTCTTCTTCCTGGTCTCCGGTGTACTAGAATCTATTCACGGGTTTCAGATCTTTTTCCGGAAATTAAGAACGGGCGAGCCAATTTTGGTTGGCATATATTTTATGGAATCGCTCGATAGGTTTTTGATCTCTTTTGTATTTATGATTTTCGGCTTAGGGATCTGGAAACTTTTCTATGTAAAAGAAGACAATATTCAAGGCTTACCTGCCTGGTTAAAAATAGAAACTTTTAAAGACCTGAAAGTGCTGCTCTGGGAAACAATTATGGTTACCCTGGTAGTTTTCACTATTTCTATGGTTGTAAATACTACCTCACAAAAAGGTGCCACGCTTTATAATTTAGGCTGGCAGGCTTTAGTGCTTCCAACTATTATCCTGATCTTATCGGCCAGTTTATTTCTGATGCGAAAAGAATAAATATGGTTTTGTAACCGATCTTTCGCGCATTCCATACAGCTCGTAAAAAAGGCCTCTTTTTAAAGGGAACCAGAAAATTTTGCCTTTAATATCAGGAAATCAGATCCGATCTTGAAACTTATGTTTTTCCTCTAACAAAGCGCTTTTCTAAATAAAAACCTATTACTGGTATTATGGTTACCACTCCATCAATCTGAAACAAACCTGTGATTAAACTGCTATTCAGCCAGTAGTTCCTTAAAGGATGACAAATAAATTAGTTATGCTAATTCAGTTTTTCATTCTTTTTTCCGGGTTATTGCCACTATTAAAATTTTCTGGTTGGGTGCCTAAAATAACGTCAAAATTCAGCTAATAGAAATTGCTTAGCCGATGCCTGAAATTCGGAATAACAAAAAACTAATCATTCTGAAACGCTACTTTTTCAGCATAAAAAAGTAAAACCATTCTGCAATAAACATTTCATTCCAGGCACGGTTAAATTGTATTATGCAATGTTGCTGCACAAAAAAAAATTCATGCTGAAAAATTATAAAAAACGCGTAAGGGAAATTATTGATTATAAGCGGCCACGAAGACAAAAGCAAATATGGAACAATGTTGGAGGAAGAGCTGCAACGGAAAAATATGTTTGTTTGGGAGGGCGTGCTGCACCGGATTTTAACTGAAATAAAATCGCCTAATCCGCGCATTGAATTAATTACTACTCCATCTTTAACTCCGAAGGAAATTGGCCAGATGCAGGAAGCAGCATTCAGCAATTTACAGGTTCTCAAGATCGGAATTGTGGATATAGCCAGCGAAGAAGAGGGCAACGATCTGGAGGTTCTTGAACGGTTACGCAAGGCAAAGTTTTCGAATTTGAAAATACCGATCTTTATTAAAAGCCTCTTCAAAAATACACCGCGTAAAATCTGATTTTAGTAGCGCAAGGTTTTAACTCTACCCAATTAAAAACCAGTTTTTTTTAATGTAATTGTTTTCCTTTAATGAAAAAGGCTTCAATTTTTACCGGAAACCGATAGCGTTTTAACTAACCGGATTGGGACTTAGCGGCTCCTTCTTTTTAATAATTTTCAGGTAAGGCAAGGCTAAAATGGCGTTAACAACCAGGTATAATAAAAGCGTGGCCGGTACCAGTTTATGATCCGGTAAATTGGCGTTGGCTAAGGTCATGGCAATGGCCGGGTGGCGCGAGGCGGTTGCCAAAGCCAGCACGGTGCGGTCGGCTTTTTCGGGGCCGCCCAACAGGTGCCCGACCAGCATGCCGATTACCACAAAAGCTACAATTGCCAGTAATGTTCCGTCGCCGAGCAACTGCATAAAAACCGGAAACGATTTAACCAGTATTGGAAGTACTGCTGCAACCAGCAAAACCTTACTGAAAGTAGTTAAGGGGTTAATGATTTTTTGGGTTAGATTGGGCGCAAAACGCCGGATGACAATTCCCAGAACCATAGGAATTATTACCGTAATTAGCACCGTAACCAAAATAGGTTTAACAGTTACCGCCACAGGCTTATGAAAAACCCTGCCAATTATTTCCAGGGTAAGCGGAATGAGTATGACCGATAGTAGCCCGGCAGTTACCATTAAGCCGGTTACGTAAGCTTCGCGGCCGCCGGCTTCCAGTGGTTTTTTCGGAAATATGGGCGCCAGCGGCGAAACGGAAAGGGCAATGAGCGTAACGTTAACCAGTTTCGGCAAATTCAGGAATAAGGCCATTGCAATGGCAACCGCCGGCATCAGGATGTTCATGGCCAGAACGGAGCGGAGCAATTGGCCGGGCTGGCGGAGCACATAAAGAAAATCTGCCGGCGAAGCTTTTAAGCCGTAGGCCAAAGCCGTAAGCAGAAGGCTTATTTTTAAGACCAGTATTACAATTTCTACGAGGTTCATGGCTTGTAATTTAAAAGGGTTTCTATAGGGGTTCTTTCCAGCGTTTTAGCCGTTCCTTTATTGGAGCCGGCTCCCGGAATCAGGGATTGTTATTAATCATTTTCTGCAGGTTTTCGAGCGGTTTCTGACTTACTTTAAACCGCCGGAAATTAGTTGAATCCATATCGGCAATCAGTACTATAACCAACCCGAAAGCGATGGGAAGTAAAGGTGCTCTGAAAATTCTCCGGGAGCCGTTTATGCCGGTCTGATAACCAAAAGCAAACATACTCATGGCAGTAAGCAGCAATAAAGCAGACCAAAGGGCGTTCGGGATCCGAAAAACCAGCCCGACCGTATTTCTTTCTCCGGCCAGGTCAATTACTTCGTTTACTGAAGCGGTGAATAAAGATCTGAGTTCCGAATCGATATCTTCTTTGGCAAGGGAAGCGGTTTGCTGCCAAAGCAGCATGTGAATTTCATCCATCCAGGGTAAAGCCTGCTCCGGTTCTTCCATTTTCTGCATGTTCACCAATTTATCGGTGTATTCGCGGTAGAGATTGCGAACTGTTTTTTTTTGTTTTTCGGGTAATATGCTGCTGCGCAAGTAACTGGTTTGAATGGCATTTGCCTGGGAAATTACCAGGCTTTTACGATCGGAAAAACGCGAGGCGGTAATGGAAAAGGTAAAACCGAGCATAAAGGCCAGCAAGCCCAGAATTGCAGAAACAGCAGTGCCGATAGGGGCTTCCGGTTCCTTTATGCCCTGGGCTATTTTCCGCCGGCCCAGCCACGAACCAATTTCGGTAAAAAGCATACCAATAATTACAATTACCCCGAACAAAAGCCAGGATGGAACTGAGGTAAAAAAGGTGGCTATATCCATAATCCTCGACTTTTAGTGCGGAAAACGTTACCGCTATGGCAACGAATGTTGATTTCTGTTTTGGGCAAGCAGCTACTGTTTAAAACGCTGGTCAGGGAATATCTGCCTGCATCATTTGTTCAAGATCAATATATGGCTGCAGGTTAACCCTGAACCGGTGGGAACTGGAAGAATCCATCGTTGCAATCATAATAATTACCAGGGCAAAAGCGGTAGCCAGCACCGGAAAATCCATAACCCTTCGGGAACCGTGCGTACCGGTCTGGTAACCTATTGAAAACATACCTAATGCCGCCAGCAAAAAAAGCATGGTCCAGATAACGGGTGGGATCCGGAAAACAAGCGCTACCGTTTTTCTTTCCTTGGCTACATTTATTACATCGTTTACCGAAGCCGTAAATAAGCTGCGGAGTTCGGAATCTATAGCTTCCTGCGGCAACGTAGCCGTTTGCTGCCAGATAAGAATGTGAAGTTTTTCCAGCCTTTCCAGGGCTTCGTTCATTTTTCCTTCGGGGTACTTTTTATACAGGAGAATTTCCACGTATTCGTGATAGTAATTGCGGATTGCCCGTTTTTGTTTTTCGGTAATGGTACTGGTGCGGAGGTAACTGGTACCAATGGCGTTTGCCTGTTTAATGGTAAGCGCTTTTCTTTCGGCAAACCGCGAAGCGGTGATTGAGAATGTGATTCCCAGCATAAAAGCCAGTAAACCTAAAAGTGCGCCAACTGCGGTACCCACCGGGGTCTGGGGATCTTTTATACCTTTACGAATCAGAAATTGCGCTGCCAGGGCGCCGGCTTCTGCACAAACTACACAAAAAACTATTACCAGCCCGAATAAGATCCAGGGGTTCAGATTGGTAATAAAGTATCCAAAATCCATTCGTTCAGGTTTTAAATGCCGGCAGCAGGTTTAAACTTCGGAATAGTTTTTAAGCTGAAAAGCCTACCGTTTTTCCGATTTCTTTTTTCTATTTTACATTGCTTTTCTCCCAGCTGCGTACTTTTTGCCGGGCTTCGTTGAAGATGCGTTCGTAATTTCCTTTGCGTACCTTTTCGCTGGCTTCAGGATTCAGCCCTTTCCAGAGCGGGTCGTACATCTGGTAAACCGCATAATACATTTCCGGATCTTTGGGCGCCACCACATCAGAGCCAAACAGAAAACGATCCGGATATTTGTTCAGCACGGTTATGGAATTTTGCAGGGTTTCCGGGGTTTTTACCACGTATTTGGCCACTTCATCCCAGGAAATATCGAAATACACGTGTTTGAGCGCCGGGTCGTTGAGCATTTCTTCCACGATCTGCATAAAAATGGGGCTGCGTTCACCAGTCGCAGCGGAAGCCGATTGCTGTACCGGATGCACAATTCTACCCAAGCCAATGTGCGCCCATATAATGGTAGTTTTGGGATGGCGTTTCAGCAGGGCTTTCATCTGGGTAAGGTAAACCGGTTCGGCATCGGTTTTGGCAAAAGGCATATCCATATCATTGTGCAGTATCACGGCCAGCCCAACTTCGCCGGCAAAATCGAGCACGCTATCCAGGGCCGGATTGGTAAGGCTGGCTACTTCGCCGGCTACTTTAGAGGAAACAAATTCCTTGTGAATGCTGAATTCGCCGATGCCGGAAAATACGCCGGGAAAGGTTTGTAATACCCTTTTGATGTGGGATTTCGCATACATATCGGCGGGGTTGAAACCGGTTATCATCGGGTCGAAGCGCTGCTTTTCTTCCGGCGAGAGTTTGTTGTAAGCGGCGGCAATGTACGCATCGGTAAAGGAGTAATAATACAGCGGGGCGTCGGATTGTAAGTAATAGGTTGGCCCGAAGTTTCCGGAATTCTGGTACGACCAGGCCTGCTGCAAGGGAATACCAAACAGCGTTGAGCGGCCTACGCGGTTGCCCATAATTCCGAGGTATTTTTGTACGCTTATTCCTTCCTGGATGTAGTTGGTGAGGTGGAAATGCGAATCGTGGAATTCGTAGTTTGGCGGCGGGGTAGTTTGCTTTTTTTTCTTTTTCTGCGCTACGGCCGGGTGTAGCAACAGCAACGCACAGAGCAAAAAAAGGAAACTGAAAACGAATATGCGCAAAGGTATTTTCATCTGAATTAATTTAAATTTTGCCCGCTGTAGAGACGTTGCAATGCTACGTCTCCTTCACGTTATTGCGTCCATTCACGTTATTGCGTCTTTGCCCTTAACCCCGGCCTGTCCCCTGACAGGACGGAAACTACTACCGTCCTGTCAGGGGACAGGCCGGGGGAATTTTCAGTATCCTTTCCGGCTATTGAAGAACCGTTCATTTTTATTCAACAGACTCTGTCCTGTACGGAGCCGCAATATTGTGTCGTGGTATCGTGAGGAGACGTAGCAGTGCTACGTCTCTACAGTTTTTCATAGGTAAAACCTACCGTTTTTCATTCTCCTTTTCCCAACTTCTTACTCTTTGCCGGGCTTCGTTGAAAATGCGTTCGTAGTTTCCTTTGCGCAGTTTTCCACTTACTTCCGGCGTTAGGTTTTCCCACAGGGCATTGTATTTATCGTAAACTGCAAAATACATTTCGGCGCTGGTAGGTGCCACTACATCGGTGCCGAACAGGAAACGGTCCGGAAAACGATTCAAAATACTGAGCACATTCTGTAAGGTCTGCGGCGTAAACGACAGGTATTTGGCTACTTCGTCCCAGGAAATATCGAAATGTAAATGGTTGTAGGTTGGATCCGATAACAGTTCTTCCACGATCAGCATCTGGTTCGGATTGCGTTTGCCGGCTGCCTCAGTTTCTGAATGTACAACCGGATGCACAATTCTACCCAAGCCGATATGCGCCCAGATCACCGTCGTTTCCGGATGCCGCTTCAGCAACGCCTTCATTTGCGAAAGGTAAATTGGTTCGGCGCCGGGTTTGGCAAAAGGCATATCAATATCGTTATGAATAAGCAAAGGCATACCAACTTCCGCCGCAAAATCGAAGAGCTTATCCAGAGCCGGGTTGGTAAGGCTGGCCACTTCGCCGGGAATTTTGGAAGACACAAATTCCTTGTGAACGCTGAATTCGCCGATGCCGGAAAACACCCCGGGAAAAGCCTGCAGCACCCGTTTTACGTGGTCGGTGGCGTACATATCGGCCGGGTGAAATCCGGAAATTAAGGGGTCAAATCGCTGCTTTTCTGCTGCCGGAAGTGAATTATATTGGGTAGCGATCCAGGCATCGGTGAAGGAATAATAATACATTGGCGCGTCGGTTTGCAGGTAATAAGCTGGCGCAAAATTTCCGCTGTTCTGGTACGACCATAGCTGTTGCAACGGCAAGCCGAAAACCGTAGAACGCCCCACCCGGTTTCCCATAATTTCCAGATATTCCTTTAACGCCGGACCTTCCTGTATGTAATTGGTCAGGTGAAAATGGGAATCGTGAAATTCGTAAGCTGGCTGGGACATTTTTTTAGTTTTATGCAGAAATTGTTTAGCAGATTTTCTCTAACACGCTGGTTCAGGTTTACATTTTGATTTATGTTGAATAGTTTAAAAAACCTCCCCCCTACCCCCTCCAAAGGGGGACAAAAAATCTGGTTACTTTCATCCCTATATCTGTTTTAATCCATTTAAATTGTAATCCACTTTATCAGCAGATTTACAGCAGAATGTCGGTGGCTAACGAAATGGTGGTTCCGCTCTGGCCGGCCGTGTAATAGCCAAACGTAGAGCCGGCCGGCGATTTTTCCATGCGGATCACGTGCAGGTTGATGCGCCAGCTTCGGGTGCCGGATGGAAACAAACTCAGACCACCTGCAACCTCCCAGGGGTTCCGTTCGAACTGATCGCTGAGGGCTGAGTACGCGCCATACAGATCCAGCTTTTTCTTAATAATGGAGTAGGAAGCCTGCACGTAATAACCATGGTCAATAATTTCTTTTACATCGTCGGGAATCGGGCCGGTAGCGTTGAAACGGGAAAGCTGCCGGCGGTAAAATTCGGTCTGGATGTGGAAACCTTTGTATTTAAAACCCAGGTCTGCTGAGGCGATCTGGTAATTGGCATTCCGGATGGTTACGCCATCGGCCAGTGACCCGGTTTCAAACAGATACACGCCATCGGAAAGCCGGATCTGGGTTTCGGACGGGATAGGGTTAGACACATCGTTAAAGCGGTTTTCCCGGCCATTCACGTATGAAATACCAAAACGGGTTGCCCCTTTCTGGTGCTGTTCAAAATCGCCGAACCCGCCGCGGGGGCCAAATTCTCCGGTAGTTGGCATCCACCAGAAACTGGCGCTTCTTATCAGGTCGCGGGTTTCCTGGGTATTATTAATGCCTAAGGTGCTGAGGTTGTTTCCCAGGAAAAGCCAGTAATTGAATCTGGGTAATGGTTCGCCGGTAACCCAGAAGCCACCGGTAAAACCGGGCCGCACCGCTTCTTCCGCCATTTGCCGGTCGGTAGCCATCATATACGGCCAGGGGCCCTGCAACGAACGCGTACCCAGGTTAGGGCCAATGCCTGCCCCAACGCGGAGGGCTTTGTGGAACTGATAATGCATATTACCGAATACCAGCGTTTGACCGGTGGAAGCCAGGCCCCAGACGCTTATGGAATAGCGCAGTTTGGGCGTATAGAAAAAGCCGGAAGCCCAAATGAAGGTACGGTGCCACTGTATATCGTGACGGGTATCTACATTTCTTACGCGGCCCAGGTGGTCGGTAAAAGATTGCGTTGCCGGCAATTGGTTGGTATACCGGATCAAACCATAAACGCTGAGGTTCAGACTGCCCCATTTGCTTTTGTACAGATCGAAACCCCGGCCGGGCGTAAACTCACCGGCAGAAGTGGTCGGAATAGTTCCTGTTTCGCTTTTCAGGGTATCGTAGGCTTCCACTTTCATGTCGTCCTGCGCCTGCACTTTTTGGGGTAAAAACCATAGCGTTGCGCAAAATAAAAACATTATCCGGAGGGAGGATCTCCGGATAATGTTTTGCTTCTGGCCCTGACAGGGGCATACGCTGACTTTTTTCCTTAAAAAGGATACTGCTTTACCTGCGGCCATAACTTAAAAGATTATTGTTTTGGTTGCACCAGGTAAGGATTCAGGTTGAGTTTGTTCACAATGTCGGTAATGGCTTTCTGGGCGCGAACGCTGTTGCCGGCTTCATCCAGCCTTGGCGAAAATGCCGCAATGCCGTATTTGCCCGGAACTACTGCAATAATGCCGCCGCCCACGCCGCTTTTTGCCGGTAAGCCCACGTTGTAGAACCAGATGCCGGAATCGTCGTAAAGGCCAGCCGTGGCCATAACGGGTAAGGTGTGCGCTACCGTTGCCGGCGATACTACTCTTTTCTTGGTAACCGGATTGGTGCCGCCGTTGGCAAAAGTTGCCGCCATATTGGCCAGGTCTTTGGTGTTCACGTTAATGGCGCATTGCTTGGTGTAAATATCTACCGCTTTCGGCCCATCAAAATACATGCGTTCGAAGGAATTAAGCAGGGAAGCCAATGCCTGGTTGTGCTGGTTGGTAGCCGCTTCGCTTTTATAAACCGGATCGTTTACCGCCAGTTGCCGGCCGGCAAAATCGTTGTGCGTATCCATAATGGTTTTCCATTTTTCTTCGTAGGTATTGCCTTTAACCAGACTGGTAGATGCAATGGCGCCGGCGTTTACCAGCGGGTTAATTTCTTTGCCTTTCTGTCGTTCCACCACCAGAGCAGAGTTGAATTTTTCGCCGGTGGCATCTACGCCAATTTTATCCTGAATGGCCTGAGGGCCGTGGTCTTCGATGTTTCGGGCCAGGGTAATTACTTTGGAAATAGACTGAATGGAATACAAGGCATCGATATCGCCCTGGGAATAAACCTGGCCGCTGGCGGTAACTACTACAATGGCAAATTGCTCAGAAGGAACTTTAGCCAGCTCCGGAATATAATCGGCATTTTTACCTTCTTTCAGATCTTTATATTTGTTGTAGGCCTCCGTAATGGCGGCGTTTATGTTATTGTTGCCACCGGTAGCGGTAGCGGCAGCTGCTTCGCCTTTAGTTTTAGATTTCTTTTTCTGCGCCTGCGCGTCCAGGCTGAAACCGGAAATAAAAAGGAAGAACGCCGCAAAAACCAGCGTCGAGAAATTAGGGTAGATCGATTTTTTCATGGTTCTTTTTAATTAAGGGAATATGATATTTCAAAATTTTATGGGTTTTTCCGGTAACCGGTTGTAGGGTGAGCTATTAAGTTGCGAAAGGGCATTCATTCAAAATTCAGGGTGGATAAAACAGGCTTTTTTTTAATTAACCTGCTGTCTCAAAAACCCTGAAATGGTATTTCTACTTAGTAATAATTCTGATAAGTATTATTACTTAGAGAACTGGTTTCGAGAAGTTAAGTTTAAATGCAAACTTGGAAAAAGATGGTATTGACAGGCATTTCAATTTGGTTTACCATTAAAAGAAAAAAGAATAGCCCAAAACCAAGAATAAACCCTGGTTTTAAACAACAACTTTTTAAATAATATGGTAAACCGATTACCATTGGGACACCGTAAACTTCCGGAATTTAATTTTAGCTAAGTTTAAAAGATATAAACCCCAGCCTAGCCCCAGATCCCTGATCCGTTACAAAATTTGTTTTGAATTACCGGATTTATCAGAGTTAATTTCAGGGGAGAGTTATAATTCTAACTAACAGACTTCGCAGGTTTTAAGCTCTGAAAATCAAACATTCTCCTTTGCAAATAGTTGTGCCGTTAGTGTCATTTCTTAGAAACAGGTTCATCAGAAGATAGATAATACCAATGCTTAACCAGGCAAACTGATCTATTCCTTTAGCTTAAATAGAAAGAATTGGTTACGCTGCCGCTTTCGTAATGTTAGGGTTTGTGAATTAGGTTCCGGATCGCAGATTTGGTTGCCGGTTCCTACAACCGCCCAATTTCTAATTAGGAATTATTCAAGAAATAAAGTCATGAACAAGAACAGCAAACGCTATACCCGGCACTTAAAAAACATTTCCTTATTTCACCAGCAAAACAGCATCCTTTCCTGCGTATTTCTACTTATTTGGCTCCTACTGGGTTTGCCAGGGTTAATCTCCGCGCAGGATACTACTGTTGTGGCCCCGAAGGACGCCTTGCCCGGTTCTTCGGTAGAGAGAACCTTAGAAGCCGGCGACCTGGCCGATGTAGAAACGCCCCGGCGACAACTGGTAAAGTTCAACGAATACAAAGGGCCTTATTTCAGCGTACGGGTGGGCGGCGGTTTGCTCTACGATTTTGGTACCTATAAGCAGGATGCGGAAAGCAAAGAACAGGTTGGCGATCTGAAAGAGGACGTAAAATACCGCGACGGCCGATTTGTTTTCAAAGGCCGCCTCGGACCCGAAAAAATGAAATATCCGGTTACTTATTCGATGGGCATAATGTATAGCGAACCCACAAAATCGTGGTTATTCCGGGAAACCGGAATTATGATCGGGGTGCCGCAGCTTCGGGGTAGCTTTTTTATCGGCCGTACCAAAGAAGGCTATTCGCTGAACAAGGTTATGGTGGGTTATGCCGGCTGGACCCAGGAACGCGCTACCATGAGCGATGCCACTGTACCCATTTTGGGCGACGGCATAAAATATTACGGATTCCTGCCCGCAGCGCGCATTGGCTGGAATGTCGGTTATTTCATGGATAAGTATAACGAAGACCAGGCCTTTTCCTCTTACGATAATAACCTGGTAGCGCGGCTGATGTGGCTGCCCATCCTTTCGGAAAAAGAACACAAGGTTTTCCATGTGGGCCTGAATTTCCGGAAGGGTAATGTAGATAAAGATACGTTGCAGATCAGGAGCCGGCCGGAAGCCTGGACCGCCCCTTATTTTGTAGATTCCAAGAAGTTTCATGCTACTCAAACCCTGATGTACGGCGGGGAAATTTATTACCGGCATAAGGGCTGGTTGTTCGGGTCTGAATACTGGTTCCAGAATGTAGATTCCCCGGAAAAAGGCAATCCACGGTTTCACGGCGGCGAAGTGGTGGCAACCTGGCTGATAACCGGCGAAACCCGCGCCTATAATACCGTAGGCGGATTTTTTAAAGGCATTTCGCCCAACCGGACGGTATTTGAAGGCGGGCCGGGCGCCTGGGAAGCAGTGCTACGGGTATCTTACATAGACCTGAATGATGCGGAAATTACCGGCGGAAAATTCTGGCGGATCACGCCGGTAATGAACTGGCACATGTCCGATAATCTAAGGCTGGAATTTACCTATGGCTATGGCGAACTCGACCGGTTTGGTTTGCAAGGCGGCACCCAATTCTTTCAAAGCCGGATACAGCTCCAATTATAAATTTCAGTAAAGAATTTCCTGCTGAAAAACCTGGAATTCGAACGCATTTCTTTAGCCGTGCACCGGAAATTTTCAGGTTAAAAAACACAATGGTTTCAGCCCTGAAAAGTGTTTGCAGCTTTGAGCAAAACCGGCCCGAAAATTCAATTAACCTACAAACTTTAAAACGAAAATATGCCCTATGAAAAACGTAAAAGGAAAGCTTTTAATTATCGGCGGTCACGAAGATAAAGGCGATTATGAAACCATGTCGGAAGAGGATCTGATCAGGAAGAATGCCTTTGCCTCAGAAGGCGTACTAAAGCGTTTTCTAACCACGCTGAATGCCCAGCAACCTAAAATTGAAGTGATCACCACCGCTTCGCTAATTCCGGAAGAAGTTGGCGAAATGTACCAGGATGCTTTTAAAAATCTGAACATTCAGGACGTGGGAATTATGCACATAAAAGAAAGAGCAGATGCCGACGATCCGGAAATTCTGGCCCGGTTAAAACAGGCCGATGGGATCTTGTTAAGCGGCGGCGACCAGAACCGGTTGGTAGATACGTTTACCGGATCCAAAGCGCTACGAATTATGCAGGAACGCTTCCGCGACGAGGAGAATTTTCTGATTGCCGGAACCAGCGCCGGCGCCATGTGCATGAGCCAGGTAATGATAACCGGCAACCGCAAAGCCGCCCCCATGGTTAAAGGCAGTGTTTTTAACGGAACAGGTTTAGGTTTGCTGGACCGGGTAATTATCGATACCCATTTTGTGGTGCGGCGGCGGTTTTTCCGACTGGCCGAAGCGGTTGCAGCCTTTCCGGACCATGTTGGCGTTGGGCTGGACGAAGACGGCGCCATTCTGATAACTGCCAATAAAACCATAGAAACGATCGGTTCCGGGCTAGTGGTAATTATAGATGGGCGGGAGTTAACGAAGAACAATTTCGGTGAAATAATCCAGGGCGACCAGATGAATCTGCAGCACCTCATTATGCATATTCTGCCCAAAGGGGAGATATTTGAAGTTGCTGAGAAGCTCTCTTAAACTGGTAAGCTTTGTGTCTGCTTTAGCTAAATAATTCTGTTATCCGAAAATTTTGGCTAAAGCCAGCCCGATCTTTTCCTTGGTTCCGTCAGCTAAAGCAGACGGCAATGATTTCTTATGTTTTAGTTGGTGATTTCAATTAACGATAGATATCCTTATTGTTCCTTTGTCTATTCAACCCTTCAGGAACAAAACCCATAAAACCGCCAGTAACGGCCCAAGAACCCCAACCAGAATCCCGCCAAGCCTGAAATCTTTTTGTTCCAGAAGCCCGGTGCTGTAAGCAATGGTATTAGGTGTGGTGGCTACGGGTAACAGGATAGCAGTTGAGTTAGCCAGGGCAATGGCGATAGCTACTTCTTTTTCAAGACCAGGAAGCAAGGTCATACCCAACGGAACTAGGATCAGGGTGGTGGCCGCATTGCTCATAACGTTCGAGAAAATATTGCCGGCAAAAGCCAGGATCAGGATCAGGACAAAGGCACCGGCTTCCAGATCTTTAATGTAATGAATGTAATGTTCCAGAATTTTGGTAGACTGTAGTGCGGTGCCCAAGGCTAAGCCCCCGGCAATTAATAGCAGCGTATCCCAGGGTAAGGCTTTTATATCTTTGCTGGTAAGTACACCGGTTAGCGTAAGGAACACAATGGGAATTGCCGACACGGCGGCCACTGTTATGCCGTGCCAGGAAGTCGTTAGCCAGAGTAAAAAGGTGAGGATCAGCACGGCCATTACGATCTTCTGATGAAACGAAGAGGCATCTTCCGTTTCTTCTTCTTTTTGTTCCAGGAATTCCAGGGAAATTGGTTCGGCGACTTTTACAAATTTTTTCAATAAAACAAAGCAGCAAATTGCCGTAAGGACAACCGCCAACGGCAGACCGTATACCATCCATTCCAGAAACGTGACCCGGTTACCGGCGCTCTCCAGAATACCAGCCGCCATGGCGTTGGTCGGGCTGCCGATAATGGTGCCCATTCCGCCGCAAGCCGCAGCTATAGTAATTCCCAAAAGTATTGCTTTACTAAGTCCTGTTTTTCCCAAAGCCCGCAACAACGGCATAATGGTAGCCACGATCATGGCCGTGGTAGCCGTGCCCGACATCAGCATGGAAGAAACCATGGTGGTGAACATTAAAGCCATTACAATGTTGCGGGGTTTGGTTCCGGAAAGGTTAAGGATGTTCCTTAAGATCTTTACGTCCAGCATGGTTTTGGTCATGGCTGCCGCCAGGAAAAAACCGCCCAGTAAAAGCCAGATAATGCTGCTGGAAAACGTGTTTACATATTTGTCAATTTTCTCCGGGTTGGAGTTTAAATGCGGGTTGCCAAAAGTATAGGTAAGATAGGCCAGAATGAACAACCCGACGGCAAACGGCGGAATGGCTTCGGTTACCCAAAGACCGATGGCGAAGAACAGCAGGAAAAGCGTATAGACCTGAGAATCTGTGAATTGCGGTTCGCGCAAAAGCCAGGTCAGCCCCAGGGAAACCGCAAACGAACCGATAAAATAATACAGGGATTTCCGGCTGCTTTGCTTTTGCTTTTTGTTTATTGCCTTATCCATTGCTGCAGATTTTAAAACTTAAAAACGGTACTGGATCAAGGGCAAAAACTACCTGCTTAATGGCAGACTTTTTATGCCGGATCCAGTACCGTTTCGTGTTTGTATTTGGAATTAATACTCCGTGAAAATGCGTTGCATGTCGCTTTGTTTTTTACCGTTAGCCAAGGCAGTTGCCAGCAAGATCCTGGATTTCTGGGGATTTAATTCCAACGAAGCAGTGGTGCCGTATTCGTCGTCTTTTATTTCCACGTCGCGGCCCACATCGCCGGTTCCAACGCGGGTACTTCTTACTACTACCACGCCTTTTTTATTGGCTCTTTTCACGGCTTCCAGGGCAGACTTGGTCATGTTGCCGTTGCCTACGCCGGCAATTACGATGCCTTTGGCTTTGCTTTTTACCGCCGCGTCTATCATTTCGCCGTCCATATCCACGCAGCCATAAATAATATCTACTCTGGGCATTTCTTTTATTCCATTAACCGAAAACTCACTTTTATTGCCGTACTTTTTGTGGGGAACGCGGTAGAATTCATTTTTGCCGTAATTGGAAGTTCCCATAATACCCCGCATCGGCGACATAAAGGTTTGTACCGCCTGGGTACTGACTTTTATAAAGCTTTGCGCCGAATGGATCCAGTCGTTCATTACCAGCATTACGCCGTGGTTTTTAGCTTCGGGATCGGCGGCAACCGAGATAGCATTGTATAGATTTAGCGGGCCATCGGCGCTCATGGCGGTACTTGGGCGCATGGAACCTACCAGCACCACCGGTTTATCGGTTTTAACCACCAGGTTCAGGAAATAAGCGGTTTCTTCCATGGTATCAGTACCGTGCGTAATTACCACGCCGTCGGTGCCGGATTTCATCAGCTCATTTATGCGGTTGGCGAGCTTCAGCATGATCTCGAAACTCATATCCTGCGAACCCACATTAGAGATTTGTTCGCCTTTAATGGTAGCTATTTTCTTGGCATCCGGCACGGCATCTACCATGGCATCTATGGTTACCTGGCCGGAGGTGTAACCCGCCTGGGTTCCGGTGGCAGCTGCGCCCGCAATGGTGCCGCCCGTAGCCAGAATAACCACATTCGGCAAGGCTGGCTTCTTTTCTTCCGAAACTACTTTTTCGGTGCCGGAAGCTACCGTTTTAGCCAGCACAATTTGTTCTGCATTCGACTGGGCTTTGGCTTCCGATAAGATCAGCGCACAGGCCAGCAAGGTACTGATATAGAAATTTGGCTTTTTCATGGTTGTAGTGGTTTAGGGAAAAATCCGGGGTGAATTCTTTACTTCGATTTCTTTTTGTTTTTCTTCTGATTCTTTGGAGCTGGTTCTGCGGCCAAAGCAGTTGCGGTTGGCGGCGCGGTTGGAACCGTTATTTTGGCCGGGTCCATGAGGTCTTTCATCTGGGCTTCAGTCAGGAGGTTTTTCTCCTTGATCAGTTCCAGAATTCCTTTGTCATTTTCCAAGGCTTCTTTGGCCAGTTCGGTGGTTTTTTCGTAGCCCAGGATCGGGTTTAGGGCAGTTACCAGGCCCACGCTGCGTTCCATATTCCGCGTCAGAACTTTTTCGTTGGGGGTAATGCCTTCAATGCATTGTTTTCGGAACAAGGGCATGGTTTTATAAAATAAACCCTGCGTTTCCATAATGGCTACGGCGGCAACCGGCTCATAGGCATTTAACTGCAGCAGGCCGTCCTGCGAGGCAAACGACACCGTTACATCGTTGCCGATCGCTTTAAAGCAAACCTCGTTCATCAGTTCGGGCATAACCGGGTTTACTTTACCGGGCATAATGGAAGAACCCGGCTGAAGCGCCGGCAGGTTTATTTCGAAAATACCGGTACGTGGTCCGGAAGCCAGAAAGATCAGATCGCTGGAGATCTTAGACATGGTAATGGCCAGGTTTTTCAACGCCGAAGAATACATCACAAAGGCCTGCATACTGGAAGTTGCCGCCACCAGATCAGCGCTTTTTTTCATGGGTTTACCCGTGATCTGGGCCAGATGAACCGCTACTTTTTCGGCGTAACCCGGCGAGGCCGTGATCCCGGTTCCAATGGCGGTGGCGCCCATGTTTTGTTCATAAAGGAATTCCTCCGATTTAACCAGGACATCTATTGCCCCATCGAGCTGGGTCCCAAACGCGTGGAATTCCTGGCCTACGGTCATGGGCACAGCGTCCTGACCTTCGGTTCGTCCCATTTTCAGCAGGTTCTTGAATTCGTCACCTTTTTTATGAAATGCCGCCGATAAGGCTTTCGCTTCTTTTACCAGTTTATCGTTGTGCAGCAGCAAAGCCACGTGGAGCGTAGTCGGGTACACATCGTTGGTAGACTGCCCCATGTTCAGGTCGTCGTGTGGTTCAATGAACTGGTATTCGCCTTTCTTTTTACCCATCATTTCCAGGGCAATGTTGGCGAGTACTTCGTTGGCGTTCATATTGGCCGAAGTCCCGGCGCCGCCCTGGTACAGATCGACTAAGAAATGTTCGTGGTATTTACCTTCGATAACTGCCTGGCACGCTTTTTCGATGGCAGCCAGCCGGTCTTTTTTCATGCGGCCTACATCGGCATTGGCGCGGGCGGCGGCCAGTTTAACCATGGCGTAAGCCCTTACATAGTCGGGGTAAAAATTGGTCTTCACGCCGCTTATCTGGAAATTTTCCAGGGCGCGGGCCGTTTGCACGCCATAATAAGCATCTGCCGGGATCTGTTTTTCTCCCAGCAGATCTTTTTCAGTACGCGTGGCCTGGGCAAAAACCAGGTTCCCGGTAAGTAAAAACAAGCCGGCGGCAATTGCGAATATTTTTGATTTCAGATTCATAATAAAAAAATTAAAACGTTCAGGTTGCCGGGCTCCGGTTATGGCTTGCACAACCAGAGCATTGGCGGAAAACCAAGGGAGAGAGCAGAATTTGAGAGAACAAACCTGAAAATTTTAGGGTAACAGGGCTGTTTCAGGAGATTTTTTAAAATTATCGAAGCATTTTTCAATTATTATTCAGCGGCTTCCGGTTCGCGGTAGATCTTTTGCGAGAAATTATACTTGAAGGAGATCTGAATTTTTGAGCCGCTAGAACTAAAGCCATCGCGGAAATTTTCACGGTCGCCCCACTGGTATTCAATTCCTACCAAGGCATTGGCAGTAGGGTAATAAATGAGGTTGGCAATGGCGTACTGGCCTTTTTTGTAGGCAGCATCAGACTGGGCATCGGAATTATCGATGTTTACCATGGAGTAGCCTATTGACGTGCTGAATTTATCGCCCCAATAGCGGTCGTAAAATGCTACAATACCTAATACCGGTAATGCTACGCCTTCTACCGGACGGCTGATATCACCGGGCCGGTTCCTGATCCCGACGTCAACAGGAGCATCGTTCATGTAGTTTTGAATACCTTCGCCGTAAACTGCCTGCAGGTGAAGCTTATCCTTTTTGAAGAAATTTATGCCGGTACTGAAGTTTAGGCCCCAGCCGGTTGCACTGCCGCCAAGGGTCAGGGAATCGTTGTTCAGATCTTCCCAGGCAATGTTCCGCCAGATACCAGCCAGTTCTACATAGCCCCAGCCGCCGCCAAAGCGGAATTCGCCGGAAACATCGGGGTACTGAAATTGCGGGGTAATACCTTCCAGCTCAACCCGGTCGGTATAAATTCCCTGATCGGCGCTGGCTCCCGGACGTTCCAGGGCAAAGGTCAGCTTGGTATTTTCTTCCTGAATTGGCATGTACCGGATCTGCACGTTACGGAAGAAAACCATGCCGTTCGGGCCCCAGTATTCCAGGGTATTCGGGAACACGTCTATATCCATAAAAGGGCTCCAGTACTGGCCGGCGCCCCATTTCCCGAGTTCGCCGTAGGCGTGGCGCAGGCGCATGGTGGTTTGCCCGGCATCTACCCCGGTTCCAAACATCTCGAATTCGAAAATGGTCTTCAGTTCGCCGAATTTGGTTGGCAGAAAACCTTTTACACCCAGGCGACTTTGCCGTACGCCGAAATAGGTTTCGCCATCGGCGCCATACTCATTTTTAAAGGAAGGCAGTTTGGTGGGCCGCATGGTGTCGAACCAATCTGGCGCTACCTGTTTAAAATCGTAGCCGGCATCCATCATGGTGAAGCCGTAGATTTCCAGGCTCACCTTCTTTTCGGGTTGGGGTTCGGCTTCCTGCGCAGTGGCTTTAAAAGAAAACAGGCAGGAAAAAATGACAATTAATTGTAGTAGTTTCTTCATAATTTCTGGTTAGTTGAATGAAGGGCTGGCCTGGTACTTTTTGTGCCTTCAGGCATAGCGTTTTTCAGATTGAGCAGCGGTGATCTATAGGTAATAGAAGTTTTTTGCAATGCCGTAGGTATATTGAAGAATGGCGGCTTTTCCGGTTCCGGAATTTGAAAAAGGAACTAAAAAGAAGAACGAAACTGGATACACTTTTCCCATTAAAAGTACTTTCAGCACTTTTTTGAGTAATTTCTGTATCGTTTCGGGGTTCTTTTACATCCTTAATTTCAGATTAATTTACCTGCACGTAAACTACCTGGTTCCCCTGCATCTGGGCCTGATAACGCACACCGTTGCAGTCGAAAATACCGTTGTTATCGCGGCAGCCGCTGGGCAGGGAATAAATTACCGCGGCGGCAGCAGCTCCGGCCACCGCAGCAGTAGCTGCCGGCGCTTCTTCGTAATAAACATCGGAACTTCCTCCGCCTTCCCAACGGTCGTGCCGGCGGTCTACGCGGCGGGCGGTGCGGCGCGAAGTACCGCGTACATCCATCCGGGCATTCTGGTTGTTAATGAACTGGGCCAGGATTTCTTCGGAGGCAAGTAAAGAGAGGAAAGCCAGAGCAAGCAAAGCACCGAATTTCCTGATTTGGGTGAGTTTTATTTTTTTCATTTCTTCTGTTTATTTCGATTAAAAGCTTTAAATAAAAATGCAATTGCAGGTTTACTGTTTAACCCGCAATTGCACTTCTTATTAATCGTCTATTTCTACCTGCACATATACTACTTCGGCTCCCTGCATGGTGGGCTCATAATATGTGCCGCCGCAGTTGTAGTAATTATTGTAGGGAGAACAGCCGCCCGGTAAGGAAGTGAGCACGGCCGTTGCCGCTACTGCACCTGCGGCGGCAGCACCCGCGCCATAATAGCCTCCGCCACCGTAATAACCCCGGCCACCGTAAAATGCATCGTGCCGGCGGTTAACCCTTCTGGCAGTGCGGCGGGAAGTTCCCCTTACATCGGCCCGGGCACCCCCGCGGTTAATAAACTGAGCCAGTATTTCTTCGGCAGCCAGCAGAGAAAGAAAGAAAACGGCTATGAGCACCGCAAATTTTTTGAAGTATTTGTTAGGTAGCGCTTTCATTTTTTTGCTTGTTTAGGAGTTTCGCCAAGCCGCATAAAAGGAATCTTTTTGGCATTTGCCGGCGGCGTAAATGCAAATTGCTTATCAGCAAATTCAGCCCCATCGCCTTTTTTCCAGTCAGAGAATTCTACAGTGAATTCCGGGGCACCTGGGTCATTTTTGGATATGATCTTGTATTTAAGCGGCAGCGGTTCGCCATCTTTCTGCACCCAGATCTCCCAGTCTACTTCTTTGCTTTTGAAAGCTAAATGTTTGCAGGATTTGCCGTTTACCCGGTCTTCTTTTAATTCTTTGCCTTCGGTAACCATTTCCATTAAGCCTTTATAGGGGTAGGTATAGATCAGATCGGAACCGGGAGGGTCCATCAGAAATCTTTCGCGGGCAGAATCCAGGGCGGCATCCAGGGTTGGCGGCGCGGCAGCCTGGGCATACATATTCGCATTTTTGCCTAATACCGTAAATAGTTTGCCATCGTAATAAACTGCGGCATCGCGGTTTTCGTTTTTGGCATTTACCCGCAGCATATTGGGCCTTTTTACAAATACTTCGGAATTGTAGGTTTGCTGCGTCTTTTTATTGCCTTCGCCCACAATCTCAAAGGTGCCTTTCGATTTATAAGAAAACTTCTGCATTTGCGTAAGATGATCGCTCATTGCTTTCAGGATCTTATCGGCATCTTTTTCTACTTTAGGCTCGCCGGGCGAAGTTGGTAGAATAATAGTGGTTTCGGGTTTAGGAACGGTGGCAGAGAGCATTTTCCAGCTTATACTGGCAACTCCTACTAAAAGAAAGAAAAGTACCAGCCCCCGGAATGAGGCCGCTTTATTTGGGTCTGTTTGTTTCATGATAATAAATTTTTTAGGTAACTTGTTAAAATGATTGGACTTATTAAAGCCTTAGTATTAAGACAACGGGAAGTAAATAGCAGTTAGGATTAAAACGGCTGATTAAAATTTAAGGACATGGGCACCACTCAGTATAAACCCTTACTTACCCGTAATTACAAGCACTTGACCAGTAAAAATACTGAGGCGAAATTATTAGGCCATTTATTTTAGTTACAAATAAGTGTAAATAAGGTGCTTAGGTAGACAACCAGGAAGCAATTTTCTTTTTGGCAATTCTATTTTATTTTGTTACCAGATACCGAAATACTATTTTTTAACCCTGATAGTATTTATATTTCGGTAGTCGTATATTCTACTTCTATTCTACTTCGACAAAAGGACCCGAAAGGCAAAGTTTAAATTGGGAAGCTGTAATTCTGCAGATAATTATCCTGTTCTTATCTATTAGTAATTTGTTTATGATGAAAAAGGAATTATCTCTTTTTTCTCAAGATTCCTAAACAAAACACTTTTTAAGCCTTATATCCTGGCGTTTTGAATTCCTGTTTATTAGTTCCTGCTTCAAAATGTTATAAGAAAAGTAATTTGGTCCTCCGCGTTCTCCAATTCTTGAATTGTTTTTTATAATGAGCTTCGGAAATTTTGATCGATTACCATGAAAGTAAAACAACACCTTATTACCCCTCTGTAGTTTGAAGTAATTATGAAGACCTTCTGGGAAACCGATTAAAGGAAAGACCTTAGCAAACAGCAGCCAAAATTCGTATTGTCTGCTGCTTTAAGCAGAAATCAACACCTAACCATCCTGAACTTTCCAAAGGGATTTCTAACAGACAAAATAACTTTCGTAGTTATCCATACTGAACCCTTCCGGTACTATTCTCAGGTTTTACTACATCGTATTTATACTAAGTCTTCGGGACAATTCTTCCTAGGTTATTCCTTCCTATTTCCTGGCTGCAAGCAATAATTCACCGGGTTCTATTTGAGTAATCTTAATTTAGCCAATACCTAATTTAGAAACTCAACCAGGGAAAGTAAAAATAAATGAAATACCAACCAGAAATTACTATTCTAAACAGTGAGTGGTTCTGAAACCCGGTGTCCGAAATAAAACAAAAAGCCCTGTAGAAAATAATCTACAGGGCTTTAAAATTAATTTGCAGACCAAACATTGCAATCTTCGAACTTTTTAGTGCCTGATTTACTCCTTATTGAGCAGTTTTGTAAATTCAAAATTAGCTAAATTCTAAAGTTCGATTCCCCTACGGACTACTAAAAAGGTCTTTAGTTAACTCTGGAGGCCTTTTTTTTATTAAGGTTACGTACACATTTACATACTAGTTTCGTAATCATGTTTTCTTCACAAACCCTCTTTAAGCATCCTAACCTGGATCGAGAGCTCGGCCACTAGGTCTTTGAGCTGCCTGTTTTCTTCCCTCTAGTCTTTTACTTAGGAAGTAGAAGCACAGCGCTCAGTATGCCAAATCAGGCGTTTCTTAGCAGGTTACAGGGATTCTTTACTCCAGTTATAGTAATTGTTTTGGTAGATGCAATGACTCCGACATAGGCCAGCGATGTAATATTTTCCCTGCAAACCTTCCTGCACTATTTGGATCTTTCCTCGGCCGAAAATACCAAGGGAGTTTTACGGTTGATCCCACTCACAATGCTGCTGGTAGTCTGGTTCTGCTTTTCCATTTTCTTGGGATTTAAGTGTTCTTTTCAAACTTAAATTCCGCCCAGAGAAACGCCACCAGGAACAGGATGGCTACCTTTAAGCTCATGCAGATCAAAAGAAAGATAATGTTCATGGCCTAAGCTGTTTCTTATTTAGCGTTGGTCGGAAGGCGGTATCCAGGGTTTTTAAACACTTTTCAGTACAGTTTTGCTAAGCCGGAATTGCCTTTAGCCAACATTACCAAATTATTTTCTGGGCCTGAGGGGAAATATGACGGATTTCAGTTTTGGAGGTGATTGATTGCAGAGAGGGAATAATCAGATAAAAATATATTTGAATATTAGTATTTATTAATTTAACATCCTATATTTAAACACATGACATTTGAAACCTAAATTTTATAATATGATTTTTAAAAATGAGAATAATGAGCAATTAGCAGATCCTATTGTGTATTTAGCCCCATATCATAAATACTGGAGCGTTTTTAGAGAAGTTAAAAATCCTAACTTTGATACTCATAGTGAAAACATATTAGAGTTAAAGAAAGGAAATCAAAATGCAATTAATCACTTTTTTAGAATTATTGACCCTTTAATTGTAGATGGCATTGCTTTATGTTATGTTCCATCCCATGATCCTGAAAAAACAAGTTCGGGCATTAGAAACTTAGCTATGGCATTATCCAGAGTTAATAATAGAATAGATGCGACTTCATGTTTAATCCGGCATACCTTCGTGGAAAAACTTGCACATGGAAACAACAGAAATATAAATGTCCATTTAAATTCCATAAGTGCAACTAATTTGCATCTCATTAATGGTAAAGAAGTCCTTATATTAGATGATGTTACCACTACAAATAACTCATTAAAAGCTTGTTTGCAACTTTTGAGAAACGCTGGAGCAAAAAATGTTAGGGCTTTAGCATTAGGTCAAACCATCCAAGAAGGTTAACTTTGTTTTATGGCTTTATCAACTGAATACATACTTACATTATTAAAAACAGCTAAAATAGGCAATGTTACTACTAAGTTAGTAAACTCCAATGCCTCTTATAAAATTACCCACTTAGATGAATTACAGGACTTAATTTCAGAGGTAAAGAAAAAAAATCCTAGGGTAATTATTCCGTCTATTGATGATTTAAAGATTGGCAATAGTTCGGCTCAAAGAATTTTAGAAGATAGTTATAATAAAAGTATTAAGGTAATTGATATTAATAGCATTAATTACCCTAAAAGATTATTTCGGCTTCCTGACTTTCCTATCATTTGTTATTTAAAAGGAAATTTAGAAGCAATCAATTGGGGAAATACGGTCGCAGTGGTTGGAACAAGAGAGCCTACTTTATATGGATTGAAAGGTGGCAGAAGGATTGCAAATATATTTGGTTCTAATGGTTTTTGCATTATTAGTGGATTAGCTATAGGAAGTGATACAGCTGGTCATATAGGTGCTTTACAAGCTAATGCACTTACAGTGGCAGTAATGGCAGGCGGTTTAGATTCAATTTATCCTAAAGACAATAAAGGGTTAGCGGAAACTATTCTCGACAAAGAAGGTGCCTTATTTTCAGAATATGAACCTGGATTTAGGCCTTTGAAATCATCTTTTGTTGAAAGAGACAGACTTCAAAGTGGTTTAGCAGATGGATTAATTGTTATAGAAACTGGCATTAAAGGTGGTACAATGCATTCTGTTGGTGTAGCAGGCAATTTGAAAATTCCTTTAGGTTGTTTAAGTAACCATCCTGAGAATTTGAAAAACCATGATAAGACCCAGGGTAACAAATTATTAATCGAAAGAGGCGCATTTCCTTTAGGTAATACTGAACAAATTCATAATTTCTTGAAAGTTCTAAATCCTAATGTAATAATTAAAAATGAAACAGTTGTTTCGGAGATTGACCCAGATAGCAATGTAGATAAAATTACTAACCAGAACATTGCAATAAATAATACATCTATAGATTTAAAAAAGGAATCATTAAACAGAGAATTGAATGAACCCATTGAGCTTGAAAAGCATGATGATAGTAAAAACTTTATTCAAGAAATTATAATTCAAAGTAGTAATGTAATAAATAAAGTTTTACATAATCAGCCAGGTCTATCTGATAGTGACGAATTTAAAGTTCAGGTTGAAATTCATTTAACCAAATTAAGTACATTATTAGAGGCTCTTATAGAGGAACAAAAACAAACTAATGATAGGCTTAAAGAATTAATTTATCTTAATAATCTCAATTTAAAAAGTCCATCAAATAGAAAACCCAAAAATCCTTCCTCAATAAACTCTAAAGATGATTCAAACCAAATTCCATTAATATGAAACCAGGTGTAATTCTAGATTTAGATCAAACACTTTCAGATACACGTATTATTGCACATTTAAGAAAACCTAATCGATGGAAAGAAGCTTATTCTGAAATTCCTAAACTTGTTTCATTTCCTTTTATTGATGATTTAATTAAGTTTTGTAACAACAATGGAATTCTTGTGATAATTATTACAACCTCTCCATCAACTTATTGTTCAAAAATTATTAGTCATTTTAAATGGCAAATAAATGGGACAATTTGCTACCACGATGTTTCAAGAATAAAACCTGATCCAGAATCATTTTTAAAAGCTATTAAAGATTATGATTTAGATATAAAAAGAACGATATCAGCAGGTGATCGAGAAATGGATATTTTAGCATCCAAAACAGCTAAAATACCTTCAATAGGTTGTTTATGGGCTTCTGACGAAGTACAAAAACTAGTCAATTCCAAACCTGAATACATAGCAAAAACTTCAGAAGAGTTATTTAATATCATTAAATCTTTTCATTCTTCAAAAAATGACAATAATATTGAAGGATTAGAAAGTAGTAATTCCTAATTTTATTCTCAAAAAATCCCGCAACTTTATAAACAGAATTTGCGGGATTTTACTTTTACATAACTTTCAGCTTCTCCAAAATGAAAGAAGGTAAATCGCTACACACAATTATAAATTTTTCGGATTTTTAGAAAAAAAGGAACGCTTCAGGGCAATCGTTTCCTCATGCCGTAGGTGGAGTAGTTCGCTCCATTGTAAATCTTCAGCACAATGTGGACAAAATTGCCGTGGCGGCTAATGAGGGATTTAGGTTTGAAAAGACTACTTAAATCTCATAAAAATGGGAAAGCAGAAACAGCTTACAAGCCGCATTTTGCGCGAAATCAAGCACAAAACCCGCCGGGTATTTTCTTCAGAAACCACATATTGCCAATAAATTCTGATGGATAAAACTCGATATTTCACTCCTTTGGTCTAATGAAAAGGCCTTTATCGCAAGATGAAGGCTTTTTTTATTTTCTTCGGAAACTATTCGGACACCTCCTGTTTAATTTTTCCTTGGGCTTAATTGTATAAATCACCGCGTGGGACATTAAAGACATTGGGAAAAAGAGTATTTTGAACCAAAATTGTAACTTTATCAATGGCCTTATATTACACTCAACCCACTATTGAAGTAACCTTAAATAGACCTCTGGCTTCACCGAATAAAGGCTATCCATATTCCAATCTTGACGACCGAAGGTTTGAAGAACTTCACTACTCAATTGGGAAAATAAGAATTGAAAAAGGTGACTGGAAAGGGCAGTTTGACGAAATCAATCTTCTACAAGGAGTTAGGGAACGCGGGCGGGATTGCAGCTTGCATTTGGATGGCAAATCACTTGGACTAATTCAGTGTAAGCATAGTATTGATAGCGGTAACAGAATTACTAGGCCGGAGTGTGCAAGGGAGATCATCAAGTTCGTGTTGCATTACCTTTTAGACAAACGGTTGATTCACGACCCTAAGAATTTTACTTACTGGTTTGCCGTCTCCTACGGTTTCAATGAAAAGGCTAAAGATTTACTGGACGACTTCAACAACGAGATACTAAAACAGACAGAACTTAAAGATTGGACAGAAAATGTAATAAATGCCAATGAAGAACTTAAACACCTTAAATACAACGACATTGAATCTGACCTTAAAACAGTACTCGCATCAATTACCATAAGGAAAATAATCCCGCAAGACTTAGACACACTGCTAAATGCTGACGGTTTCCAATCTATCATCAAGACCTTTTTCGAGGTTAGAATGGTGATCGAATCGGAGCCAGTTGAAAAGTTGACAGAAGAGTTAAAAAAGCAGAGCGAATACCAAACCACTTCCAATATTCCGGTCGCTGTCATTCTGCAAAAATTTGATCATGTTTCCCACTATCTCACTAATTACAATAGCTCTTTTGATGGGGTTGATAATTCGCACATTGAAAGAAAGGAAACGAATGATTTGCTTCAATGGATCAAATCACCATTGGGAAATGATGAGCAACCTGTGGTTTTGCTGGTTGGCGGTGCCGGTAGTGGAAAAACGGTTATTCTAAAAGATGTGTTTCTGAAACTCAAAGAAACTAACATACCTGCAATTGCCTTAAAAGCTGATAGACTTTATGCGGAAAGCATCACGGACCTGCAATACAAAATTGATCTCGAAGACTCGTTTGAAAAAGTAGTTCGAACTCTAAGCCAGGTCAGCGACCGGGTAGTTGTGCTTATTGACCAGATAGATGCACTTTCCCAGTCTTTATCAGCCAAACGAGAATACCTCGATGCCTACAACCTTCTTGTTAGAAAGCTTATTGCCATTGATCGGGTAAGAGTGGTTATTTCTGTTAGAGCATACGATCTCGATTATGACAATGAGCTGAAGTTCTATAAAAATCAAAAAAGCTTCAGAGTTGGTTTACTAGATGTAGGTCAGGTTACACAGGTGCTTACCAAGCTTGGAACAAGAATGAGCGAAGTGCCTGGGCAATTGCTCAACCTTCTGCAAACGGCACATCACCTAAATGTATTTTGCAAGGTGTATGATTCCCAAACCAACCTTCGATCAATAACCACACTACACGACCTGTATGAAAGTCTCTGGGTTCAGCAAATAGCCAAGGTTCCAACTACATCATCAGCCAGTTCTGATAAATGCCAAAACCTGGTTTTTGCTATTGCGGAACAGATGCATGATGAGCAGCGAATTAGCACCCCCTCAAAGCCATTTTTCGGGTCGTTTTCGAACGAGATTGATTATTTGAAAAGCAGCGGGCTTGTAACCGAAACGGATAAAGAAGTCCAATTTTTCCATCAAACATTTTTTGACTTTGCCTTTGCGAAGCAATTCGTTCAGTGCGGAAATCAAGTAACAAACTACATCCTTGAAAACCACCAAGGTCTTTTCATTCGATCCAGCTTAAAAATGATTATCGGCTTTCTGCGGGAACAAGATCATGCTGCCTACATAAAAGCCCTCGAAACTATTCTAATTTCTTCGAAGTACCGATTCCATATCAAACTAATGCTGTTGAATCTGCTCGGTTTTGAAGAAGCCCCTACACCTGAGGAAAAGCAGCTCGTAAAATCCCGAATTCTACCGAGTAAAGAACTAAAAATACCTTTTTTTGAGTCTGTTATGGGCAATAGTTGGTTTACGTTTCTTCTTGAAGAAGGAGAATTGAACAAACTGATCACTCAAAAGATTGGTTGGCGCAACAAGCTCGCAGAACGCGATTGGGGGAAAGTGAACGAGGTTGTAGACAAAATCAAAACCCTCCTACATTATAAAAGCACCTCTGAAAGTTGGGATGCGCAAATTAACCTGCTGTGGCAGGTTTTGATCAAACAACTACCCAAAAGCAGAATAGCCGTTTGTGATTTTCTTTTGAATTGTTCTGAATTCGAAGGGAAATCAACGTTCGTTTTCAGGTTGCTCTACTATATTAAAGAATGGGATATTCCAATAGCTTTCCAGCTCTACGAAAAACATGCAGCCGAAGCAGGAACTGATCGTTTTGGTTACTATAAGACACTCGAAGATGCACTGAACTTCAATATTGATTGGGTAAAAGAGAGGTACAAAACCCATTGCCTCAATAAAATTGAATCCATCAAGGGTTCAACCGACAAGCCCCATTTTGAGTATCAGGACGAAGAGCTGTTTAAAAAGTTGTTCGAAGTTGATACCATTAAAGCACTCGACTTCACATTGGATATTATCAAGCGGATTTCTGCAAAAACAAGTGGCGAGGATAAATCTAAACTGTATATCGACTTGGGCTTTTGGATGTTCGACTATGAGCGTCATGGCCGTTCTCACGGGCACGAGGCTATATATCATCTGCTCGTAGATAAAGTGCAAGAGCAAGCAGAACAAACTACTCCGTGGTTTGACCAGTTCCTGGCAGATCATCGGAACAGTAATTCCATTACCATCTTAAGGTTGTTGTTCTTCGGGTTGTTGGCAAACCCAGCCCATTATGCAAACGAGATATTTAATCTAATGAAGCTCTTCCATCAAAAAGAGGGATTAGACGGTGATGACAAGATTCAATTCCAGTTTCGCCAGCTGTTAAAAGATGTTTATCCACATTTTGACAACGCCCAAAAAGATCAAATAGATAGGGTCCTGCTTTCTATAAAGTCAAAATATGAACTCGATATTTATCAGGACGAAAACGGGAAAAGGCGTCCGAAGCTACAGTGGTACGGTCATAATAAATATCTATACCTGAGTGCAGTGCCCAAAAGCGAATTGAAGCAACGACCCTTATTACACAAGGCTTATTTGGAGTTAGAACGGAAGTTCCCGAAGGTCGTTGATACAGAACCCAACAAGATTAGGCTAATAGGTGTTGGCCCACCTATGGATAGTTCGGCCTACGATAAAATGACATTCAACCAATGGGAGCAAACATTTGAAAAATACGATGCAGAATACAAGGCTGAGTTCGCATCGTCCAGAGGATCAATTTTTGAGCACTCCCGCGCATTTCAGACAGAAGTAAAAAATAAGGCATCTCTTTTCTTTCCCTTCATCGAAAAACTGATTGACGGTAACAAATCACCCTACCAATACATAGTGGCTGGCCTAACAGGCTTAAAAGAGGCCGAGTACAACCCAGCCGAAGTGCAGCGCATTTATAAAAAAGCCCTTTCCATTCCGTTTGACAGAGAATACACACTTTACTTTGTTTGGGTGTCCTCATACTTAGTAGAGGCCAAAATCCTGGATCAGGATGTATTGGAATACCTGATCGAAATTGCTAAAAATCACCCGGACCCTGAGGGCAACACCATTCGCAATAATGCTTTAATGGATGGCGCAAATAATGTACGCGGATCGGCAGCAGGAAATATCAGTAAGGTCTATTTCAATCCCGCATTTGAAAACCTCGTTTTCGAAGCACTTCACCAAATAGCAGAAGACCCCAATCTAAGTGTCCGAGTTGCCATAATGGCGCGTCTTGCTATGCTGATGAATCTAAACGAGCAAAAAACACTAGAAGTCTTTCTAAAGTTAGTGAACTCTAACGAACCAGAAATCATAGAGCATTCCATCTGGTCGGTTCAATACCTACTCAACAACAATTTCGATAAGCTCCATAACTACTTTCAAAGTGCAATAAAAATGGAATCCATTCAAGGCTCAATTGCCGTTGTTTTGGGTGTAGCGTGGTTAAAAGAAAAAGAAGGAAGCTTTCAGCTTTTAAACTCACTGCTAAAAATCAGTGAAGAAGGAAAAGCAAAACTGGTAGATATGGCCGTCAAAAATCTTGGGGATGAAAAAGAAAGTGTTCGGGCAAAATGCCGCCAAATCTTTCTAAGATTCCTTAACTCTACCGATGAAAAAGTAATACAAGAGTATTCGTCCGCATTCTTCGACCTTACCCCAAACATGTTCCTTGAAGTTTATCCGTTGCTTCAAAAATACGCTCGATCAAATGTGGCCAAAAAGGAGCCGCATTATTATTTCGAATACCTGCTTAAATGTGCTAAAAAGCATCCTGTCGAATGTCTTGAACTTCTACAACACGTGATCACCTACGACAAGCCCGATATTTCTCAGGCAGGCTACTATGATGACGAACCTGTCAAAGTTCTTATCGGAATATATAACTCGCTATCCAGTTCGAAAACAAAGGATTCAGAGCACCTAAACAAAACCATTGCTCTGTTTGATGAAATGCTCAAAAATCAAAAATTTAGAGGTGCAGCAAACAAAGTGATTGACCAGTTTGAAATATAAAGATGACAACAGGCTCTTTTAGCTTTCTCATATTCGGTAAATAGAATCTTCTAATGCCGACTATACTTTTTGAAATTCTCAGCCAGAATCAAGTCAACTTTAAGTTTAGCCTTAATAACATCCCTCTGAGCCCACTTAGAAATATATGGCCTTTTAGGGTCAATATTTAAGGTGGGTTTTAGTTTTGAAAGACTTTAAATTCAATAACACTATTCTGAAAGAACATTTAAATCCTGGTGGATAAAGTTCGATATTTCAATCCTTTGGTCTATAAAAAAGGCCTCTATCGTAAGATAAAGGCCTTTTTAATTTTTATTCGGACACTATTCGGACACTTAAAAACTATTTTAAATCATTTACGACTACAGTTTACCTTAAGTACTTTCGCTTTCGGCAATGAAAGGTAGCCATAATCGTAGCAGAAATGGTACATATTTCCTTTCTGGGTTCAATCCTGATAAAATATCGGAAATTTACTCTCTAGCAACTGAGTTTAAAGGAGTCTTACCATCAGTCTTGAAAAATAAAGAATGTTGTGGATTCTTTTCAAGGTCAGACTTATATCGCTGACCATCTGTATTTTAGCTTAAATTAGATTGTAGCCTCAAAATTTTAACTAACCGCCTTATGGCTAGTTTTAATGTATTAAAATTTAAATTTTAAGATTATATTCCTTTTTTTGGTCGTTTGTTAATTGTTCAATATTATTATCTTTTAAAAAATCTTTTAACCGCAAAGGGATTTTCCACAATCTGACAGCGTTATCAATAGTGCTGCCGGTAATCAAACTTTTACCATCAGGTGACAATGTGCCAGAAATAATAGGACCTGAAAGGCTTTTAAACTCCTGTAATATATTTCCCTTAAGGTCCCATATTAAGGCCATGCTTCCCATGCAAGTCAAAACAAACTTACCATCCCTAGAAAAAGATGCTGAAGTAACGGCATTATTCGACAAGTCAGCTCGTTTAAATACTCGTAAAGTTTTTCCTGCTAGGTTCCACAAGCATGCGGTAAAATCTAAAGACCCAGTTAGGACAGTTTTACTATCAGGCGAAAACTCTATAGAAGTAATGTATTGAGAATGAATTTTAAAATTCCGGGTCGTTTTGTTTTTAATATTATACAGATAAGAAACTCCATTACCGCATGCCATTACAATCCATTTATTATCAGGTGAAAAAGCTACATCAGTTACAAAAGCCTTACATTTAAATTCACTAAACTGACCGCCTAAATCCCATAAACGAGCTGTTTGGTCGGTCGAACTAGTCAAAATATTTTTTCCATCTGGTGAAAATGCTACAGCTAGAACTTTACCTGAATGACCCTTTAATTCTTTTAGTAACTGGCCTTTGTCATCCCACAAACGTGCTACGCTATCATTAGAACCTGTAAGAAATCTATCTCCTGTCGATGAAATAGCTACTGAGGTGATGCCTTTAGTGTGGCAATTAAACTGCTTGATTAAATTTCCTTGAGGATCGAAAATACGGACTTTCCCATCCCAAGCCCCTACAAGTATGTATTTCCCATTAGGTGAAAAAGCTACCGAGCTTAAAGCCGGACTTTCGAATTCTTTTACCTGTTCTTTTATAATCCAAGATCGTAAAGTATTTTGTCCAGATATGGTAATTATTTTATCTTCTTCTTGTGTAAAACCTGCGTAACTGAATTGCAAAAAGTCAGGTGATACAAATTCCTGAATTTTTCGGCCTTTAAGATTTAGTAGGAGAACATTTTGTTGGAAACTTGCAAGTATAGTTTTGCTATCAGGAGAAAACTCCAAGGATTGAATATATCCAGGTACATCAAGGAGTTTTTCTACAATCTTTCCATTAAAATCCCTAAGCACAGCTGAGTTATTAGACCAGAAAAGCATATGCTTTTCATTAGGCGAAATGGCAATTTTACTAATATACCGAGTGGAGTCTATGAATTCTTTGATTGTAAGACCGTTTAAATCACACAGAGTTGCTGTATGTTTGGAAAAATACATTACAGCTTTGCCATTAGGCAAAAAAAAGGCGTTGGAGGGTAATGTTATAGCGTTCGTAATTAGTTTTTGATTATCATTACTCCAGGCCCATAATCTAGTCGTGTTATCCCATGATCTTGTAAGTATATAGTTGCTAGAGGAAAATGAAACTGAAATAATTTTTTTTTGATGACCTTTGAAGACCTTTAAAATAATTCCATTCAAATCCCGTAGGCGGGCTATACCATCATTTGACCCTGTTAGGATATTTTGCCCATTTGGAGAAAACGCAATAGCTGTAACTTCGCTGTTATGTCCATTAATTTTTTTTAGAAATACTCCTGATGTTTTCCACAAACAAATTGTAGAATCATTTGAAGCAGTAATAATAGAATCGCCAGTCGAAGAAAATGCAGCAACGGTAATTGCAGATTTATGACCCCTATACTCTTTTATTACTCTCCCTTTAATATTCAATAGTTGTAAAATCGAATCATTAGAAAGGACTAAAAATGACTTTTTATCAGGAGCGAAAACCACCGAGTTAATAGAGGTTTTCTTTATGCAGAGAGTCTTATAAAAAGAACTTTCCCGATATAGCTTTATAAGAGTTCTTTCAAAATTTGGATCAGAATGAATCTTATAAGCAGCCTCCAATAATCTCAGACTTCGAGTAGGGTCTCTATCCGCGGCACTTTTTGCTTCCGAAGCTAAGTAGTGAGAAAATGCTATTTTCGCTTGTAGCTCAGCTTCATTTTTTGCTTTAATAGCATCTTCTTTCTGTTTGTTTACTGTCTCATAAATTTTTATAAGCAAGGCATCCGCCTTTTGATGATTTCCTGAAGTAGCACAGAGCTTATAAGCAGATATTTTTCTGATTGCCAATGAATAGTTTTTCCCATTTCTAGATAGTTCATAAGCATTCTTGTACAACTCTTCACATTTTTGGTTAACCACTTGTGCTGAGAGACAAAAGTTAAAAAAAGTAAGTAAAATAGAGATCAAATACTTCACTGAAAGCTATATTTATTTTTGCAAATCACGGAAATTGAATCCAAGTACCTGATAGCACTCTTTGAAATAAAAGGTCTGAAGTTTTTATCCCTTGCTGTTTCATTGGCTAATGAAAACAGACTATCTGCAAAATAATAACCTTCTGCTGCAAAAAAGGTATTGCCATTCTTCAGATTCCTGTTAAACTCTTCTACTTTGAATTGTCTAAGGTTATTTATGGCCTCATCCCTTTGCTCTTGCGCTTCTTTTTCCTTCTTCCTCGAATAATCTCTTTGAAACTTTGCTTCGTTTGCATTTTGTTCCGCTTTTTGCTGCCCATAGAAAGCTAATCCTGACAAACCGACTAATAAAAAAATTACAACCCCTACAATGGATCTAAATATTCTTTTCCCTTTTGAAACTTCATCAATTATTTCATCTGGTTTCTTACAAAGCAATAAACCTTTAATCTTTGCAATTTCCCATTCATAATTTGAATTGTTAGATTGAACATTGCCGTTTTTACAATAATGTTGAAGATTCGCCCAAAGGGGGAGTTCTTTAAAAATCTTTTTATCAAAAGAGGGTAAGGCTGTCGTTGTGAGTTTATTGAAATCATGATTTAAATAATCCCACTCAATAACATCATCAGTTAAAATAAAATTAAAGTTGGTTATGAACCCATTCTCGTCTTTGTTCAGATTATGCCATTTGTGAATTTCTTCTCTTACCCAATTAGAATTAGCTGAATTTTTTGAGGCAATGACAATAAGGTATTCAGATTCTTTTAATCCAATAATTATTTGTTCAGTTAGATTACCTGCCAATGGAATTTTTCTTTCATCCCGAAAGACATTTACGTCTGGCTGCCACCTTTTATAAAAAGGTACACCAAGAGTTTCGATTGATTTTTGGATTGCAGAAGCATAAGGTTTATCCTTATGAGAATAAGAAATAAAAGCATGATATTTTTTATTACTATTCATTTGAACGAGATTGACTATTTAATTCTTAACTCGTTTAACGCTGCAGTAATTACATTAACTTGATTCGGGTCTTGAAACTCATGATTTTCAATATTTGCTGATGCTTCGAGCAATGCCACTTCCAAATTTTTTTTATTGTTATTCCCAAATGTCCGAGAAGCGATATAAAGAGCAACAGAAGCATGGTACCCAATGAATGGCTTTTCGGAAGCGCCAACATGCTTAGCAAGAATGTTTACATAATCAAGATTTGGAAATTCTTGAAGATAAGCTATGGCTAGTAATCTTTCCCCTGAAGATTTGCTATTAATCAATTTGGCCACCTCACCCATTGAATCATTCATCAGTGCTTTCATCTTTGAAAGAATACTTTCTAATATTTTTGTCCTACTAGAACCTCTTGGCAACTTTCTTCTAACTGCCTCATATTCATTTGAAAGCAGAAGTAAATCCTCTAAATTTTCATTAAATTCAATTGCTTTATTACTTGAGGATTTATCCTTTTTCTTTAACTCTTTTAGATTTATTGTTTTGGCTATTGCATCAGCTAATTGTTCTACTTTTTGCCCAAATTGTGAACGAAGTTTTGTACTTCTTAAAGTTTCTTCTAGTTTAAAATTACTTAAATCAAGGTAATTCTTTGATTGTAAACTTATTGGTATTAAGCTTGATATTTTTGAACTAGAATTAATATATGTTATTGGAAACAAAAGATTGCTTTCCAAACTCTTTTCTCTATGCAAAATGGAATTTAACTCAAAATTGAAAAACGGACTTTCACCTACTGAATCGGTAATTATTAAAACATATGTTTTTGACCTCTTTATTACTGCTTCTATGCTTAGTGAAATAAAGTCGTATTGATTGATTTCATTAATGTCAAAATAAAGTCTAGGTTTATATCCTAACTCGTCAGTTAAATATTCAGTCAGAGCTGGTATAAGCAGTTCTTTTACCCACTGATAAATTTCTCTGGGATAACTTAGATAAACATCATATAAGTATTCCGTTTCAAATTGCTCATCATTTTTTAGGTTACTGATTTCGAATTCTTTTTTCTTGGATAGGTAATAATCTCTGCCTACAAAATTTTCAATGTCGCTGAAATCGGTTGAAAGTAATGTCGCTATTTTTGAAAATATAAAGCCCATACCTTCAGGATCATTTGTTCCTTGTTCAACAACTGCCAACTTTTCTCCAAAACTAAAATAATCAATTTGTGGAATCTTAATTTGTTCCAAAATATATTTTGGTTCAATCCACTTTGGTAACCAATCACTATAGCAATCCTTTAAAATGTCCGCAATTCTTTCAAGCCATTCTTTAGATTCTTTAAATTCTACTCTTGTTCCAAATCTTGAAGGAATTGGCAAAACAGTTAAAGCCATCCTATCCACATTAAGGTTTTGCCTTGCTGTCTGGATATAACTAACTATATCTCGAACGCCAAAAAGGCTTTGATAATTAGCCGTAAACATTGGAATTAATATGTCAGGCATCATAATTGTGCATATTCCACTTGAGTCACTCAAACCAGTTCTGCTATCAATTAAAACGAAATCGAAATCTTTTCGCCATGATATTCTTAAATTTTCTAAGTGTTGTCCACCTTCTTTATTAGAAAAGAAATCTGACCAATCAAAGTCTTGAAGTAAAGAAGAATACTTAGCTGGATCCTTTTCTCTACCGCTATGAAGCAATGAGATCGAATCTTCATTTAAGGTTTCAATCTTCCATAAATAATCACGATAATTTGGCTTAATATTATTTTTAAATGCTGACAATAATTGAATCAACCCTTCTGAGGAATTTTCTATTTTAAAGCTACTAAAATATCTTTCAATCCCTGGTGCTTCTAAATCCCAATCTACAACCAAGACTTTAAATTTTCTTTTGGATAGTTCATAAGCAATATTTGCTAATGCCATACTTCTACCAACCCCACCTTTATATGAATAGAATGTTATAATGCTGTTCATGCTAGTTATATCTAGGGACCACTATTTGAGTTGGCTCAAAGTTTTTATAATATTGGGTATAAAAATTATTTCTCGCATCTATGTTCCAATCCTCCTTCCATTTCGGGACATTCATAATTTGGTGTGCAATTCCAACAGCCGCTTCTTTTATTCTATCTGCCAAAACTTCTGCCTTGGGACTATCAATACTCATCCTAGAATTAAAGCAATCTTTTATATCTAATGTTTGTCCAATAAGAAGTGGCGGTGGTAAAGTTTCGCCATCATGAACAATAACAGGTATTACTAACCCATTGGAATTTTGGTCTTGCCGATAACCACAATCAAATTCTCTTTTTAGCATGTGGCTCATTTCGGCTGTACACCAATTACTATTTAAATAGGTTTTTGTCCAAAGGGCTATAAGGATTCTTGAGTTCCCAATATTTTCGCCTAATGAAATGGGCCATGTTACCCCAGTTTCAATTTGATGAACATCCAAAAAAATTTCTGGTTTATAACCAAGTTCTAACTTCAAAAACTGCTTAAGTAGCGGAATAAAATGACGGTTTAACCACAATAGGGTTTCATCATCACGGATGTAGCTAATAAAAATATCGTGTTTGTAATCCATTTCAATAATTATTCGGCGATATGTATGTTTTGAAAGCCTTTAATCTTTAATATTAACTTCCTAAATGTTTAAAGGCTTCCAGAACTTGCGATTTTTCATTTTCGTTGGCTTGCAATTTATCTAATAATATAGCGGCTTGATTTTTTGTTGATTCGTGACTTCCAAAAGATTTTGGTTCAATGAGAATTGCTTCAGCATACATTTCCCCTGCCTCTTTATATTGCTTTTTTATTAAAAATACTTCTGCTACTGTAGCGGTCTTCCAATAATCATTTGGGATAGTTGAGGTGCCAACAATTTTTTGAACCTTATCTGCAAAATCATAACCTTTTGCAATATCCGTTTCTGTACCAATTAGTATGCTTTTAGTAGCTGCATTTATACCTGTATAAAAATCATCTGGTGCTTTTTCAAAAGCATCCGCATATAGTTTACGAGATTGCAATAAATCAATTATATCATTGTTTACTTTATAACGATCCATCCATGTCCTAGCATAAATACCTAATGATTCAGGATCTAGATGATTAAGATCATATAAAACTCCCAAAATTTCTTGTGCGTCCTCATTATCTTTATTAATTCCCCTTCGGGCCAATGCTAAAGCTTTTAGCTGTTTTGGTCTTAAAGATTTAGGAAATTTTTTTTCTAATTCTTCAAGGATTTGTTTTGCCTCAGTGTATTTTTTTAGGCTAATCAATCCATTAGCAGCTTTACATCCAAGTGCTGCAGATGTTTCCCACGGTAGACCACCTTGTTCAAATAATTCTATTAATCTTTCCCATCTACCATTTCTTGTTGATGCATTTACTTGGGCAAAGGCCATCTCAGAAGATTCGTCTAAATCATTTGAAAATTTGATAGCCTCAGGGCTTAAAGGTAAGCCGACTATTGCATGAAGGAGTCTAATGAGATCACCACCATTAGGGCCATCAGGGTATGCTGTAAAATCGATAAAAATTCTATTGGCAGCAAAAACGGGTAAATTAATATAATTTAATCGAACAGGAATAAAATAGAAATTGCTATCCTGAGTAGCTTTTCTTTCTAAGACATAATATTCTTTTTTTACCCAATCTGAATCACGAGCCTCATTTGACCAAATCAGAACGCCAGCTTGGCTTTTCTCAAGTGCATCTTCTAGTCTATCTATTAAAATATCTCCAGGCTTAATGACATATTGGTCTAAAAATACCTTATGGCCTAATTCTATTAGAATATCATAAAGATTCAAAACCCAAGATCTATTTATAGAACGGTAAGAAAGAAACACATTCCATACATTCCCATTTATTAGCGGAGCAGGTTTTGGTGCAAATTTCAATAAGTCTTGATGCAGCATATTTTCTATTAACAGTTTTTAGCATTATTTAAAGCTTGTACAATTCCACTCAAGGTAAAACCAATTGAAGTTGAAGTGTAATTTGGCAGGTTTAACGGAAGGATATTACCAGCTTTAATTTTTACAGCTGCAAATTTAAGTTTCGTATCATCTTGCTGTGCCCTATTAATCTCCCACTTCATCCATTTACTTGAATAAGACTTCTCGCCAATTACTACAAGAAGGTATTCTGATTCTTTTATCTTTTTAGTTAGTGCTGCTTGTATTACACTTGCGTTGGTACTATCAATTGCAACATTGGGAGATCTTAAATCGAACTCAAAATCAAAATCTGTATTAGCATTCCATGCTCTCAATAATTCTTTATAATGAACATCTTCACTATGGTCGTAACTTACAAATACTTTTTTAGCCATTTTTAAATCTTTGTAATATCAATGATTTTAACATCTGCACTTCTTTCCTCAGCTAATTTAATCATATGTTCTGTGCCACCATTCCCATCCCCACCTTTGTAATCCCACAATGCAATAAGTGTCATTTTCTTTGCACCTTCTTTTAATGCATGGTCAAGCATCCACAAATTTGCTGCGGCCCATATATTATCCTGAGATTTATTTCTTATTTCTTCAGGTAATATATGCACTGGTAATTTTTCTATTAGCTTATCAAAACGAATATCCCATTCCTTCCCTGCAAATGAAACAGATCGTTTTTTAAATTCTATAACTGGCAAAGCAAGATATATTTCGGTACTTATTCGCATTTCTTCACAAACTTCATGAAATAGTATGTCGCCACCACATGCCCCTCCTGCGATACCAATGAATTGGTTCTTGTCTGATTTTATTACATCAACTAATTTCATTCGAATCCTTTTTCTTACTTCAAACTCTTTACTCTTTGGGAAACGGGGCACGTCTCTATCCTCCTTATCAATCATATGTCCAGTGAATAAGATCGAGCGATTCATATTTAATTTGTTTTTATTACTAAATAAAATTTCTGAAATGTTCTTTAACTTTAACTTGATTTTTCCCTACTGCTTTTCCAACTTCCCGTAATTGAGGAATAAATTCTACAGAATCCATTTCCCGAACTTCATCTGAATCAATATGACTAAGACCAATTACTTTTAAGCCATTTATACTTATGTCAGCATTATAGCGAGTATATAAAAAATGCTTATTAGCATCAGTATCCATACTAAGAGGTTGCCCCTCAGAGTCAAGAGGGATCATATCTTTTAGTTCACGATCAATATGGGCTCCAAAAATGCAGCGACCAACTGTTCGACAATTTATATCCTGATCTACTTGCATCGCATACATAAGATTTGAAGGTAGTTCCTTCAAAGTTTCTAATATATTATTGTAAACCCCAACGGATGGTGCTGAACCAGTACCAACGGAAACAATCAATAAGTTTTTCTCTCCAGTTTTCCAATTAAGACCATATGCTGCCTGAGTAGCCATCCTATACAAAAGAAAAGCGGGATTGTTATATGGCGTCACTCCTCCATCAACAAAAACGAACGTTTTTTCAGGGTCATTAGGATCCCATTGTAGTGTTTCTGGTCGGAAATAAGCAGGTGCTGCGGTGCTAGCTCTTACTAGTTGATAAAGGGGTATTTTCAAATTACAGTCTCCTCTATCGTATCCATTATATTTTGCATTTGGGTTATTGCTGATTGGCCAAGGAGAATCTGTCGTCCGATTCATTGTTACTACTAATAATAACGTCTTAAATCTATTAGATGCAATATCAATATCTCCATCGCCAAATGTATTTTTTAATTCTTTCAATAATGGCCCATCATTATAAAAATGTTTTACTTTTTTTAATAAAAATGATTTATCAAACATTGCCTCACCTTTTTCTTCATAAAATTTAAGAAGTTCATCAACAGACATTCCTAAAGATAGTCCAGCTGCTATTATAGCACCAGTACTAGTACCACCAATATAGTCGAAGTAATCACTCAATCTAAAACTATCATCCTTTTTTAATTCTGCTTTCAATTGTTTTTCTATTTCTAAAAGAATTTCTAAAGTAAGAACACCTCTTATACCTCCTCCATCCAGGGAGAGAATTTTGCGTGGTTGTGTTTTTTCGTAGCGTTGCGCTAATGATCCCCAATTTGCCATGTATTATTATAGTTAATTGTTTACTTGTTCTTGTTTGTGTCTTTTGTTGGTATTACTTGTAACGGATTGGAAAATGCTCTTCGCGTGGTTAAAGGCGCATCATGTAATATTCTCGGTTGAGCAATGAAATTATTTTTTTCATTTTCTAATGAAATCTTATCCTATATCATAAAAGGGCAAATCTACTCCAATAGGTTCTGAGCTATCCAGAGAGTTGGCTTTAGGTATATTAGTAGCCTGAATTGTTTGTTCATTTTTTATTGCTTCCTTACTCATTTCCAACTTTTCAATTGTAGCGCCATCATAATTCGTTGGGCAAAACGCCACCCCAATAGCACACAATCCAGCTATTTTTGTTAAAAATTTTTCCTTCCAATTATAGCCTTGATAAGTGAAAAGGAATACGCCTAAAATGCTTAAAACCACGACAATAGTATCTCCATTCCGAGAATAATAATAGTCGCTTATGGAAGGTTGTATTTTGTAGCCTTCACTTTTCAAATTAGTTAAGAGCAGGATGATTGGCAACAGGAACCCAATGAAGCCAATGAAATTCCTTAAAGTCATATAAGATAAAACTAAGTCATTATTTGCTTCTTTTTTCTTATCAATGTTTTCTCCTGATAAGCTTTCAAAAATCTCCGCCATAACGTAAAACTATTTTTGTTTAATTAAATGAATTGACAAAAAGTAAGTTTGGGCTTATTCTTAATATTTCTGCGATATGTATTAAGCCTAAAAGAAGATATGTTTTACCCAGCAATCCGCATTCAGCAAGTATTAGATTTATTCTAAAAGAAATCTAATACTTGCTGAATGCGGATTTTAGCTGTTATTTTGTTCGTAAACCTTATTTGTATTAATAGTTAGTTACTTACTAATTCACCAAAACTCTCCTACCCAACTCTAAATTTGCAGCTCTTACCTGAATAAAATACATTCCTTTAGCAACGCCGGTTAGATTTAAGGTAATTGTTTCTTTCTGAATCACCTTTGCTACGGTTTTACTAAGCACCACTTGCCCTAATGAATTAAATACAACAACTTCCACTGTCAGTTGACTAGGCAATTCAAGATTTAATATTCCTGAAGTTGGGTTTGGATAGAGGGCTAATGATGCGTTAAATTGTTCTTTTAGGCCTGAAACTATATGATTATATGCCGGAGAAAAGACTGAAGCACAATTACCGGTACCAATAACTCTTACAGTATAATTCCCAGAGGAAGTAACTTTTAACTTTTGGGTGATATTTGGTAAAGTCGTTCCATTTAATTTCCATTCGTAACTGTTTCCGGATATTGAGGCCATTAATGTATCCGGAGCAATAAAGCTAATAGTTGGCGTGGCTGGACCTGGGTTTACAGTAATAGTGGTAGTACCTGTGCCCGGGCATCCATTCGGGCTAACGGTGTAAGTTAAGGTTTGCGGACCTGTTAAGCTGTGGCTGGGTGTAAAAACCCCGGTTGGCGTTACTCCCGGCCCGGACCAGGTACCTCCCGATGGGTTGGCGCCGATAAGGTTAATTGGGTTACCACTGGCGCATACCGTTCGGCTAGGCGGCATTGTTACACTAGGAACAGGATTAACTGTAGCTGTTACCGTAGTTCTGGAGCTTTCGCAGCCACCAGCATCAACAATAGAAACGTAATAATTAGTGGTATTAAATAAGTTTGGAGTAGTATAGGTACCTGAATTTACCCCGGCAATTGGGGTAGTAGACGAAGCAAAAGCATACCAGTTGTAAGTAGATCCGGCAGGTGCTCCTGTTACGGTAAGCGTTCTGGGACCAGGACAGCCATTGCTGCTGGAAAACTGGGGACTTGGCAATGGCGTTAATACCACCGAGCCGGTTGCAGGAGCATAGCAGTTGCCTGAACTCACGCCGATTAAAGTAAACATTTCGGTAAAGGTACTATTGGGTACAGACAGGATATAAGGCGAAGAATTAGCATGTATAACCTGTTCGGCGCTGTTTTGATAATAAAAGATTCGGTAAGGCGGCTGCCCAGTAAGATTAAAAGTTACATTCTGAGAACTGCCTGAACAAACCGAAGAAATGGTAACAGAGGGGTTGGTACAAGGGATAGGAGTATTCCCTAACTTGGCTACAAACATGTCTGTGTTGCTGAAAGTTGAGGAAGCCGCAGTCAATTTGATTCCGTCAAAATTTGCTGCTATATAATAACTGCCTGTAGAAAAACTGTTACCGTTACCATCTACGGCTACCCCATAACTTGAATCATTGTACTCAAAACCACCTGCTTGCTTAGCCCAAACTAAACTTCCAGCAGGATCATATTTGGCAATGAAAGCATCATCAAACCGATCACCCTTTATAGTGGTACTTCCAAAATTTGCAGAACCAATAAAATAGCCTGAAATATAGCAGTTCCCGGCATTATCAACCGCTATTGCATGTGCCCGGTCACTTCCTGTACCTCCGGCGTTATTAGCCCAAACAATGTTTCCTAAAGGATCATACTTGGCCACAAAAATATCTCCGCTGCCTGCACCCGTAAGGGTAATAGATCCGAGAGCAGATTGACCGACAAAGTAACCTGTTACATAAGAATTACCGGCAGCATCCGCAGCGATTCCAAAGCCTTCTCCATTGGTGGTCGCTTTTTTTGCCCAGATTATATTGCCTGAAGAGTCATATTTTAGAATAAAAGAATCTAAACTATTGACTGTACTTGTAAGGGTAATACCACTAAAATTTGCCGTGTTAATAAATCTTCCGGTTACCAGGACATTATTATTTCCGTCTAAAGTAATGGCATATCCGCTTACGCTTTCGGCCTGAGTTCCTCCTCCTTGTTTTGCCCAAATAATATCACCGATTTGATCTACTTTTATTATGAATAGATCACTATAAGTTTTAGGATTATTAAAAACATTGTTACCCAATACAGTTAAGCCACCAAAGCCGCCGGTTATGTAGCTGTTTCCGGTTCCATCTACGGCAATTGCAAAACCTATTTCTCCTCCTGTGCCGCCGGCGCGTTTAGCCCATACGACATTTCCTGCTACATCATATTTGGCAAATACTATGTCATTTGGCCCGCTCGGGGTTAAAGTAAAACTTCCAAAGGTGGCAGCACTGTAAATTGTTCCTGTAATGTAACAATTACCGGCTCCATCAACCCCAATACCATATCCATAATCATTGTTTGAACCTCCGCCTCTTTTTGCCCAAACCACATTTCCAGAAGGATCATACTTGACAACAAATATGTCGCTTAAACCACTACTTAATAGAGTGGTAGTTCCAAAGGTGATGGAGTTCTCAAAATGACCGACTACAAAGGTATTACCACTCGCATCTGCTGCTATTGCCCTTCCAACATCATATCTTTGATTTCCTGCACTCTTAGCCCAGGTAAAAGCAGGCGCTGACTGAGGGAAAGCAGGAATTGCAGGAAAAAGAAATGCTAGGCAAAAGCCGCAGAAAAGTAAAAAATGCTTCATAATTAAAACACAAATTCTTGATATATAAACAATTATATAAAGATAGTAAAACTAAATGAGAAGCTTTACAATATTAATTTGAAGTTAAAATCAAGAATTAATCTAAACATTAAAAGGGATGTTAGCCTTAATTACTTTTATTAAACCAATTACATCTAAAATTATTAAGAGTAAGCTTAAGGTTTTACTTTAGGCAATAATTGATCATAAAGTAAACCGCTATTACTTTCCCCTCTACCTGTATTCTTTTGCCTGCCTAACCATACAAAAGTTTGTCCTCCTAACCACCTGGTCCGCTGGAAGCCACTGGTTACAATGGAGCCGGCTCTGGCAACTTCTTCTTCGTGCACGAAGTAAGGGGCTGGCTCCCGGTTTACAATCCCGGTTCTGCCGGCAACTACAGTGCTACCGGTATTTAATCCTTCAACATACCGGGGCATTGATGCCCTTTGCAGCTGAACAGCTCTATGAGATTCAGCGATTGAAGTCTGGGTTGCCCGTACCGGAATAAAAGGGATCCAGTTCTCAGGAACGGTATTAGCGAGCTGGTACTTTATTTTGGCAGTATTGGCTATTGGGAAAGAAGTCGGCGCAGCAGGCAATTTAGCTGCTAAAGCTTTACCAAATGAAGTGGCGGCTTCTAAACCATTTATCCCTCCGCCTAAGCCATTCGGCACAATTTGCTCCACGGCCCATACCATATTAGCCATCTCATCCCGGACAAAATTAACCTTCTCAATCGGCTTGCCCTCCTGCAAGTGGGTTACTGCTGGTGGTATAAACACCCTCATAGGAGCAATATCAGGTCTACCGCGTTCATTTATAGAATACATGCACCACTTGCCCCAATCTCCCCCGGAATTCCCTGCCGATTTAACTTCATGTTTCCTGCCCATCATATCATACACATAAAGGCTTTTTACGGTGCAGATACTACCCACTTCTACGGTCTGTGGAAATGAAAACCAATCATTATTGTAAATAAACATGAATTCCAGGAACAGTAATCGGTTTGGATCACTAGAGTCAACCTTTACTTTTGAAAGGTTAATATCCTGATCCTCCATTGCCCACCACCTTGCATTCGGCATTCCGGCAAATTTCAAGCCGTTAGGAATAAAATTAGCATTTCTGGTTTTAATAATTTGCCGAACCCGTTGTTCCTGATTATTGGGCTGTTCCTCTATCGGAGCGGGATCATTTTTAACCAAGATCGGAGTCTGGGAAGATTCTTGATCAAACGAATACCAATCTAACCTTCCCTGGTAATACTCATCAGCATGCAGATTTAATACGGTGCTGGCAGTATCCAAAGGAGCCTTAACCTTGAACTGATATTCGAGATGGGCGGGCACCCAGGCAGAATCATTTGGTGCCGGCTGGTAATACAGCTTACCAAACCACCTCTTAAATTCGTCAACTGCATTAGTCAACTGATCACTTTCCTGACTGGTTAAAGCATTTGCTCCAACAAAAAGATCGTGGGCAGTATTAGGACTGACTGTTAAGTCCACATATAGAATATAGCCATCAATTGTCTTACCATCAGCAGCCATCACTAAATCACTCAGAGCTTTATTTGCAATTAATTGCAAATAATCCTTATTAAAATCCGTAAGCTTACCGGCACTATCTGTACTTGGCGAGGGATATAGAATTTTATATCTGGGATGACTTAAAAAACGCTGCCTCCTAGCTGAAGATAGATTATGTCTTTTTAGAAATTTCATCCACATATTGCCCATCTGAATCTTAAGCCCCCAATCAATGGGCATAGGCTCCCGCTCAACTTGTGCCTCTAATGGAATACCATCCTCATAAGGCCGATTAGCGTTAAATCCTGGCTTATAATCCGTAAGTTTCGTGGTTTCAATTTCAATATTTGAAAATAAAGGTGATACCCTGTCTTCTCCCTTAAACTCTCCTATTTGCCATTGCCTGGTAAGCATCCATAATGGATCACGTAATTCAGCTCTAAGACTCCTATTAAACTCCGCACTTTTAGGGCGAGTCTCTAACCGGTTCCAGCTTACTATCGATGATACTTGATTTACACTTCTAGCCATTATTCTGTATTTCTATTCTTTTAAGAAATAATTCCTCACATTAAATCGAAATCTGGATTGGTTTGAGAATAAAACCAATCCTTTTAATTAAGATGACGGTTGTAAAACTTCTGATGGTTCAAATAAAGAGTTCCCTGCGGTCCTACCGAAATCCAAGCCAATAGTGATGCCCTCAGAATCTACTGGTGCAACGATTGCGGGCAGCATTTGGGCAAAAGGAGTGCCGGAAAGGATATCTGGGTCAACCGCCCGCTTTTTAGCCCGATCCAAAGTTTCATTAACTGCTTCAAACAGGTTATCCCATTTCCAGCTACCAGTAATTTCCGGCGTAACTGCCAAAAGAAGGGTTTGAGCAGGCTCGCTGTTTGGCTTATCGTAATGAAAAGCAACTTCAGTTGTTTCAGTTCTTCCCGGTATAACTTCAACCCATTCGTCAACGAGTAAGCCAACCTGTTTATTGGCAGTTGAATAGTTAGTCGGCAAATGCATAATTAATGAAAGCTTATCCCCATCCGGTTCGTAATCTTCTCCGAAATAAGCACCTAGCCAACGGTCCTCATAATTCCCGCTGCTATTATATCGCGCAGGCAATTGGGCAGGAGCTAAGTTAAGCGGGAAATAATTACCGGTTTCGCTGAAAAAGAGTTCATTAAAAATAGAAACCTTTTCCAGCACTTCCATCTTCTCCTTTACCTTTGCAACACCCTGCAGCCACTCATCCATGATAAAAGGAGTGTCGTCTGGGTTATAAATCACCTGGTTGCTATTATTGATTGCGGTTTGTAGACTGAATTTATTGCCCGCTACAGTACTACGGCTTTGGGTCGGTAAATCAAAATGTGGTAAAATTTTAAAGCCCTTACCAAATATTACTTTTGCCGCTTCAACCATGTTATCTCCATTTGGAGGATTTTGATTAGGCTGATTTTGGTTAATCAAAGTATTTGCATCAATTAACCGCTTATTAACTGATGCCAAAACAGTTTGGGCAATAGAAAGCAATACACTTTCATTCGTACTTCCAAGCATACTTATAATTGGAATAGCTTCCGGAAACCCATAATAAGAAATGCTATCTAAAGTTGCAGGAATTCCTGCATAATTTGCCGAACTAAGATATCCTGCTAAAGCATTTCGCAGAGCATCCAATCCATTCCAGGCACCGTTTACCCGTGAAGAAAGATTGGCAAAATCAACTCCAATCATTTGATTAGGATCATTAGTAATTTGTTCAGGCAGCAATATATCTTTAGCAGCTAGGGCTTTACTCCCTCCTACTATTTCTCTTAATCGGTCGACCAAAGGAAATAGTTTGCGAAGGTGAATAGCACCACCAGTTAGCTGCAAATTGGCCGATAGCTCCACCTTATCAACTACACCTGTTACCACATTATTATTTATCACATAATTCTCCACTCTTCTATGAAATTCGCCACCAGTCTCCTCTATATTTTTTTCGGAAAGGTAGATCAAGTCTATTGGCTGGAGCTTTAAGTCAGCAATAGAAACATCAACATTGGTTATAGCTGGTACCCCTCCACCGCCTTGGGTTGCTGAATAAATAATACCCACCTTAACTTTAATTTGCGCAGGATCACCCAATAATTTGCCCAACCAGGCATTTAAACTTGGTTCAGCTAAGGCTGCCGGAGTGACACTGTAATTGCCCCAGCCTGGACTTGTACTTGGATTGGCTGAAGCATCGAAACCCAAAATAACCCTGTTAGTTAAGGAAAATCCAGAGCGCGGCGTTTGAATTACTTCGGGGATAGGAGGAAATTGTCCTTTTGCTACTGAATCAAGAGTAGCGTTTGCCCGGTCATAGTTGCCTTGAGCCGTTTGGTACACGCTTTCAGCTAATAACAAGTCATTAACGGCATCCAGCATATTTGCAATTCTGGCTACTTCACTAATAATAGCATTTGCTTTCGCTTTATCTAAAGAGGATGCAGAAACAGAGTTGTCCGGAAGGCCAGCCAAAATACCATATGGGTATAGGGTACCTTTCGCTGTTTCCAGCAATGCCAGGCCGTCTATTACATTGCGGGCTTCTATTGTCTCTGTAGATTTGCTTTCCTCGTTATCATCAGACGTTAATATTTGCTTTGAAACTAAGGGAAACTTATCACGCAGGACTTTTATGTATTGATCCAGTTCTACACCACCCGGCAAATTATACCGTTCGTGCATGCCTCTTTCCAGCTCATAACCAAGTAAAGCTTCGAGCCTTTGCCCTTCCCTGATTCCTGCTAAAATATCCAGGGCCTTCCGGACTCTTTCCGAAGAAAGATTAACGGCCATATGGTCATTATTGTTTGGTCCTTTATGAGACATATACCCATGCCTCAATACTGCAGCAGCAACCGCCTGTTTATTCGAAGGAGCATGAATATATCCCATATTTTCGTTATCCGTTACCGTAAAATCATAAAGTCCGGGATGATAAGCTTTATCGTAGGAATCAGGCTTCAAGTCTTCAAGGAAACCAAAAGCCCCCAAATAGATCCCGGAGGATTTACCTTCTCTGGATGAAAGTATCCGCTGGTTAATTTGCCCCGTTTGCCAGGCATCCAACCGGTAAGAACACAGGTCAAGGTGTTCTGTAAAGGCCCGCTCTAAACGAGCGGTAGGCATTTCAGCCAGTTTGCGAAGCTCCATAAAATTTTCGCTCAAATCCTGCATAGCATCTTCACTAGCCTGAATCGAATCGACGGTTAATGATTCGTAGATTGCCATATCGGCCGCATAAGGGGAAGGCGAATACAATTGTTCCCATGGGGCTATATCTTCCCGCGCTGGGGTTGTTCCAATACTTGATGCTCCGGATGCATCCAGAATATTAAATAACTCTTTCTCAATCCTGTCTTCTGCAACTGTTTCACCAAGAGATTCTTTAATTTGCATGGCAGCATTCCAATATTCTAGCATTAAAGCCTGCCGCAGCATTAGATATAGCAAAGATCGAGGCGCTTTAGGATCCCCTGTTAAGTTAGGGATCTGGGGACTGCCTGGGTTGTGATTATTATAAAATATACCACTTTGGATCAACCTGGAAAAATCTTCTTTCCGTAATTCGTCAAAATTACTGAGCATGAGCCAATGAATATAATTATCACTAAGAGCATAAAACGGCTCAATCTTACGGATTTCTGAAAAAGGTTTGGCATCAATTAATTTCCCGGCTGGAAAGACAGCATTCGGGTTATCCCGGAATGTATGGATTAGTTTACGGGTGTTGTTTTGAAAAACAACATTCAATATTTTGGAAATTATTGAATTGCTGCTTAGATCTAAGTCTAAATTAAGGAAATAATCGTAGATAGGATTTAATACATCACTACTCGGAGTGGCAATATTTAAATTACTTACCAAACCGGGCCCAAAGCCAAAGCGTTGATAAAATTCACTTGAGGTAGCCTCAAGCCCTAAAATCTGAAGCAATAAATGGTTACTATTTACTGGAGGGGTAGTCGATCCGCAAGTAGTTGAAAGAGTGTTGCTGGATCCATAAAAACTTACACATGGAACAAGTTTATCCCATTCTTGATCAAAAGCTTGTAAGATTTTATTTAAACCTGATTCAAACGGATGTGCATCTGGTAGCGGGGTCCATGCTGTAAGCCGAGAAACCGGCAAGATTCCATATGGCTGTTTCCCTACACAAATTGAAGGAAGCGGACCTCTTGCCTGCACATTCTTCACAAAAAATTCTCGTGTTTTAGCAATATCTTCTCTGCTTATTGCCGGATGGAGCATTTGCTCCAAATAATAGCCTAAAGTACCCCGCCAAAGGGCTGTGTTCATAGCGATTGCTTCACTAACATCTTGCTTTTGACTATTAAGTATATGGTGGAAAACATCAGTTTTTATTCCTAACGCTTCAGCCAATCGCTGGCCATCTGCCTTTTCTGAATGGTTAGAAGCTTCCCCAAATAATGCAGGCCCTAATTCAATCCAATACCCGTTGTCTGCATCCTGGTCTTCAGAACTACTATAACCAGTAGAGTCAGGTTCTGTACTATTATTCGTAGGAGTACCTAATGTTGGAAACTTAAGTCCTGAAGTATAATGATGACTGTCAATTAGTTCCTGTAAAAGCTCGGTACTCTCTTCTTCATTTGCCGTTGATTTAATGCCTAATACTACTAACCGGTCCAGTTTATAATTTTGCAGGGAAATATCGCCAAGATCAACCTTAAAAGCCATTCCAACTTTTATAGCTTCTTCAAAATCTACCAGCCATTTAAGATTGTCATCGTTTCTTAATAAATCAATAATATCATCGATTTCACTGTCATCATTAAATAAGTTAAAGCCCACTTGCAGGGTTTCAGGCAATTTTTCACCAATAATTACTTTCGGATCGTTACTTGGATAATCCGGATAAAGGGTTAAAACGAATCTATCCGGCAAAACATGACTTTGCGCCGGTTCACTCCAGGAAAGGTCTTTTAGACTCAGGTTAGGAAATTCATAGGCGGGAAGAACGATAGAAACTCCATCGGAAGCATGTCTAAGTTGATCTTCGTAGTCAACAATTACAGAATTAAAATTCTTTGGTTTGGTTTCTTTTACAATCCAGGCTCCCCGGTAAATTCCGTACCTGTTTGAAAGAACCCGCCAGGCCCCTAAGTCAAAACTTGCTCCTTGGCTACTTTGTCTTGACGCAGATAAGATATCTTTAGCCGAGTTCCAATATTCCTGGCCAGCTTGAAACTCTTGGGCCGTAAGCTTTTTTTCATGGGAAGAAATTGCAATATCGTCCGGCAAAATCCTTACCCAAAGAGCTACTTGTGGTTCAGTTTCTGGCTTAAGAGTAGTATTAGAATTTAAAGGAAGTTCATCCCTTCGATTATGAATAAACTTGGCTTCAATTCGCACCGGCATTAAAAGCACCGGAACAGAATCCTGGAAATTACCGACCATATATTGGGGATAAGCCTCAAGATCAAGTTCGACCTGGTTAATTTCTTCCTGGGTTAAAGCAAGCTGCCCTTCAATTATTGGGATTTGTGTTTCGGCAACATTTATTTGGAAGAGTTGATAGGCTACTTCGTAAGAACGGTCATAGCTTATAGCTTCTAACTGGCTATAAATACAATTAAATTCATTTAGGTAACGCTGGAGAAAGTAGAAACTAACTTGGTAATGCTCCTCCTGGAAATTTCCTAAATAACCCTCAAATGACAAATTAAAGTCCTGAAGCCATTGCAGTATGCTTTCTAATACATCTTTAACTTCTTCAGGTTCTGAAAATCCATTAGTTTCCCAACCTACTATAGAATCAATAAATTGATACAACTGGCCTTCATTCTGGTCCAAAATATAATTCAATTGATTACGCCCCTCTGCAAGTACTTCTGCTACTATACCCGGTAAGTCTCTTAATTCTTGAAAATAAACAGAAAGCTGTTGCAGCTTAATTCTACTCAATTCAACTCCATTACTTATAGGGGCATATGCTGTCTCAAGGTCACATCTAAAACTCTGAATTATATCCCGTTGCTCCTCAAGCTCCGAATTACGGCTTGATTTTCTTTGTTCGGAGACAAGCAAAGTGAGTTCTAGTTGCCATATTGCATCTTCCAGAATTTTATAAATTGCGCTATAACTGGGAACCAAATTTAATAAAGTGACAATATCAGGTTTTTCCTGTGCTCCTAAATCTTCAAACTGGTTTCTTATAGCTGAGATAGAATTAGAAGCACTATCAAATACTTCCCTTAACCTATCCTCATTAACAACTACCCATACTTGAGAAATTAGCCCTAAACCATCATTAGTCGTACCAATTAAATAATTAATAATATTATTAATTTCTTCATTTGAATAGGAGGATGAAATAACTGATTTAGAATTCATTATACTACTACCAGCAGCTTCCAAATTTGAATTAAATTGACTTTGCTGACTAATCAGGGAGTTTCTATTATTAACTAATTGCTGAATCTGGGTATTGATAGCTTGGTTAAGCATAATGGCAACTTTAATGGGGTTAAACTTAAATAAGATGAATTCTGGCTACGATATATTAGGATTGTTACCACTAACAGCGGAGCTAGTAGTATTAACCATTTCCTTAGCGTGAATTGCAACCATAACCGGTTTTTGAAATAGGGCATAAGCCAAATGAGCTCCATTTTCAACACTTTTTATTGGGTCAGTTACCCCGGGGTCGAATTCTGTGCTTGGTTGCGGTAACTTCTTTCTTAATGTTAATTCACTTACGTTGATATTATTTATACCGGAAGGTAAATGACCCCAAGTAAAATCATCCCATTCAAGCGGCTTGGTGGTGCTTGTAGAACTAGGTAAACTCACATCAAGGCCGAATCGTAATTCTCCTGGCCGTTCTTGAATTACAAAAAAGAATCCAGGGTCACTTGCCGGGTTATCTAAGTTTCCAACTGCTTCGGCAGCAGTTAGCTCAAAACGCAGTAGAGTAATATCCCGACCCAGATCTGCCCGATAAAATGGGTAATGCCTAACAGGCGTGCTCGTCGGTGCAGTATCTAATTTCCTTTTTGAATTTACCCAAATTGCCTTTTCTGCATAAATGAAAAGATTAGGATACTTTTTCAACAGGTTCTCCTTTTATAAGCAGCATTAATTGTCCGTCACCAGTTGTCCTATTATTATTTTGGCCTAAAAGCCGGTTCGTTCCCTGCAAATTCCACCGATGAATTGGTATTATATCTTTTAAGCTTTCTTCCAAGGCTGCCGGTGTGGTGGTAGGTAATTGAGGCGCAAGATAGTCTTTCACATCCCAGAATTGGCGGAAGTAGCTTCCCCGTTGGTCGGTTGGATATTCACGCCATAGCAGTTCAGCTGCCATTTCATGATTTAAGCCAACCATAAATGCTTCTATAAAAGGCTGGTTAACCTCTAGTAACGCAACCGTGTTTTGAGGTATGCTTCCTATTCCCGGCAACAACAACTCTTCGTTATAAGCCCTCAACGTTTCGTACATTGGCTGCTTAAACTGGGGGTAAGCCATAATTGGTTTTAAGCTGTTTAGAGTCTGTGGTACTCCATTTGCTGTACTTGCTCCTACGCCGTCATTTATCTGGCTTCCTGCTTTTGGAACCAAGTAAACAGATTGGTCAAATCTTTTCAGCATCGTCTGGGAAGGAACGGTCGCTTCAAGGATTTCCGTTTTGGCCTGTTCTATATCCAATGGCTCTTGAACCGGGGCCTCTTCAAAAATAAATGCATTAGGATCTATGAAATTTATTACTGCGTCCCGGAAATTGCCGTTTGTTAATAACGATCCTTCCGGATATCCCCCTGCTTCTACCTGAGCTTTTAGACTTTCTAATTCAGAAACTAGGGTGGTTGTTTCCGCCTGATGCATTGCATCTGAATCAGGTAAAATTTTTGGTCCTGCTGCTTCTATTTCCTCATTCTGCAATTCGCTTAATAAAGTAGAATTACTCACCCAAGGATTTTCCGGGTTTCCTTCCCTGCCTGAATTCAAGCTAGCCCAAATTTTACCTAAGGGCCGGGATATCCGCCGGAATCCGCTACTAAACACGGCCTTGGGCAACCGTGATTCTACAATGTTTTGCTGAAGTGTCTTTCCTCCGTAACCCCTGACCCTGGAAAAAATCGGAGCCATCATGGTCAAAGATTGATCCGAAAATGAGGAAATTGTATAATTACTTGTGGAAATACCTACCTCGCCACCCCCAGCCATCCTGGCTGCAATATTACCAGAACTAGTGGCATCAATTTGATTGGTAGCAGGAATCAGCTTCCGGTAAAGTGCGCTTTCATTAGCTTGTACAGCAAGATTTGCTTGGTTTAAATTCTGGTTGGCCTTTAAGATATCCTCAACCTCAGTCCAGGCCTTTTGCATATATTCATCCTGCTTATCCTGAATAATCCGGCTTCCAACCCCGGCAACTGCACGGTAACGAGGATCCAGGTTTAACTGGTGAATCCAGTTATCAGAATTATCTGTAGCCGTTAGGGTATAACCTGAAAGCTTAGAAACTGCTGCATGCCAGCGCCCATAAGTTGGAGGTACAATTACCGGATCTTTTTCTGCTTCCGGTACGATTTCTAGGTCCTGACTATTATAGGGTGCCTGGTAAACCTCAGAACCGGGTTCAACAGGTTCTTCAATTACAACCTCTCCGGGGGAAGAATCAGCCATTACATCATAGGTAGCACCCTCCTGTTGCGGTTCCATACTCCCATTACTGGACCTTGAAGCGCTGGCATCAATATTGGTAGCAACTGCAAAATAAGGGTTACTGCCACCATCAGATATCTTGCGGTCTTCCTTGTAATTAAGAAGATAAAAAACCTGTTTCTTAAATTCATTATTTATATCTGGAAAGGAGGAATTAGTAGTTCCCGCAGGTTTTAGAGCCCCTTCTAAAGATACTGTTCCGGAATTAGCCGAATAATTTATGCCGAATCCAACCCGTTGGAGATCCATTTTTTGTCCTTCAACTTGGCCGCTTAAAATCCGGGGCTCTAATTGGCGTACCTGGTATTCGAAATCTTCCTTAATTCCTGTCCTGAAATACCAGCGGTAATAATATGGGAAAGGATGGTCTGATAAATCTGGTACTGTCGAACCTGCAGCGTTAATCCATGAAACTTGATTAGAAATAGCAGTTGCAGCTTCACCAATACCAGCTTTTCTACCATTTTCATAAGCTGGGATTAAAAAAGCATGATATGCTTTATTGGGGTCTAATTTTCGAGGACTTACTATTCTGGAGAATGCCTGATCTTTATTATTTAACAATTCACCATTGAGAAAATTTTCTGACATGGTGCGATTAGGTGCTTGCCCAACGGTTCCGCCTGAACCAAACAAGTTATGGTTTACATGCACATGGGCCCAAGCCCAGTTTGTAGTATGATCAGGGAAATAAATAGAGGCATTACCCTCAAGGGTAATAGCGTTTAGTGGCGCATTTTGAACTTCAGTATCCTTAAATTCACCCTCCTCTAAAACAAGCAAAAACAGCCACGGATTTAGCCTTTCACTTGTAGCGTTTACATATGTAGCTGCTGATGCTGGCGAGTACCGCCATGGCAAGTCTTCATCATAGAATTCAATGCAAGGCAGCAAGTATGGCTCAAAATCTGTTTCCCAATTTTGAGGTACCGTCCGAATTATAGCTCTTTCCTGAATACCTATAACATCTCCTGGCCCCTGAAGATCGACTGATTGTACTGCGTGTTCATTGTCATTGATTTTAACAAAAACATTAATAGAAGGCCGGTTACCGGTTGGTGCCACTGGGTCAATAGAATTGGCAATACCTTGCCTTACCCAAGGAATAAAAGAATAATGACCTAAATCCATATTTGTTAGGGTTTATCTTGCCCAATATATAAGCAAGGTTAATCTGATTTAATCTTTAGTAAACTAATTCAAACCTATGTTTGATGTGGAAGCGAATAGTTACTTAAATTAATTAAGCGACGAGTTCAAACTCTGGAACTACTTCAAGCAATCCTTCCATTTCTGGTAATTGGTGCAATAACTGCTGAAGGTATTCCTCTGCTTCTGCTTGCGTGGAAAAAGTGCTTGGTGCATCATTTCCTCCGAATCTACTTAAAACACTCAAATCGGCAATTGCAAAGCCCTGATCCTGCCATTGAACCGCAGCCGGTGATAGTGCAGAAGGTGAATTTCTCGCATTTGATAGTGACGAATTTCCAACTGCCCCGCCTGAAGTCATCCTGGCCATAGTATTATAGTTTATTGAAACTGCTTGAGAGGCTCTGGGTTCAATTTTGGTTTCCATCTCGATTAGTTCGTATTCTAAAAGTTTAGACACGAATGCGCCTCCCTTATAAGCTTCAGTGCCTTTAAATTTTACCCCGCTTTTAAATTGCTCAAAAGAGGGCCGATAAAGGCGCTCGTCCTTAGTCAATTGCAGGTACTCTCCCGGGGCAAAAAAATCCTTTATTTCGGTAAGGGCTACAGCTGGGCTATTAGAGTTGCCAAAGTGTGCAGAAAATATATCCAGTTTACGCGGTCCATTGATCTGTTTATTGCCATATCTACCTAATTGAAGGTTTAGCGGCACTACTTGCTGGCGAACCATAAGTGTCGCGAAAGGATTGATAACCATTTTCCCTGCCACTTTAGGAATTTCCTTAACAGCGATAAGGTCATTTCCTAAGGGGGGATTGGAAGCTTCCCAACTCTCTACTCTTTCAAGGGCTTGCTTCAACAACCCTTTAACGCTCACATTTTCTAAAGCAGGCTGGGATACACCATTTCCGAAAGTACGGTCAATATTCTTTGTATAAGTTAAAAGCCAAATATCTATTTCCACTTTACCTCGGAAATGCCACGGCCCTGGGCCACTAACACTTGCTTGGATATCTAGGCTAAGTTTTGTATCCCCATCCCTTCTTATTGCAAGGCTAATACCAATAGAAAAGCTTACATAGAAAGGGCTAAATTGGAAAAGAACATCAAATGAAAAATAACCTACTGCATCCCATTTTTTGTATATATGCGCATAGAAATCTGCCTGGCTACCAAATTGAACGGTATTAGAGGTAACGGCAAAGTAGCTGGAAAGAATTAGCCTGAAATCATCCGTATCAGATATAGCCAGCCGCAAGCGCTGCAAATTATTTACATTAGCGGCTGCCGGCGGTTGAAAGTTAGGATGGAAACCACCTGCCGAAATAAGGAATAACGGGTTATTACCTTGATAAAGCCGGAAGGCCATATCCCCGCTAAGCGTGTAGTTTAAAATGCGGGAGTCGAAGATTACAGCATCAAAAGAGATTTGCTTTTTCTGAAAATCTATGTTGCCAATAAAATTTACCTGTAACCGGAGAATCGGGTTTTGCTCACTTGGTAAAAGTGCGCGAAGCACACCTAAAATTACCATCCTTACCGGCTGGGGAAACTCAATAATTATACCTGCATCCAGGGTAATTAAAGTTGGTGATCCCCAACCTATTTTCCCCATAAGCCCAAATACATAGTGGCCATCCGCAACCGGGAAAGCTTGGCCCACAGTAGCAAGAATCATATTCCGGTCTCTAAGAGGGTTTTCCGGAAATAATAAATGATTTATGGAACCATCCCGCAAAGAAGTTCTTAATTTGTTATCATTTGCTGTCCGGTTAATGCCTACCAAGCCTCCTACTCCGCTTAAAGTAAAGCCTAATCCTAACTGGATTGGGCTAAACTCTGCAGTAATCATTAACAGAAGCGAATAACCAGCTGATTGTTGGGTTGATAGTAACCCAACTGCTTTTAAATTAATGTTGTCCCCAACTTTAAGTTGAGCGATGCCAGCATACTGCCCATTTGTCGGGTCGAAAAATAAATAACCCCCTCCTGTAACAGCATCCGAATCTACAAGAATACCAACTCCCTTTGGGGGCTTGAAACCGATATCTGCATTAATGGGTCCAAGGTTACCGCCATTGCTAGGGAAGGTAAATAAGGCACGTAGACCAATTTGATCAACAGCTGCGGTTACAGGCCCTAGCTTAATATCCCCTGAAGCTGTTGCGTAAATATTTATTCCAGAGTTATCAGCTTGTATACCAATAGTAGCATCTCTTAATTTTAAAAGGCTATCATTATCATTTCCTGAAATGGGGATTTGCACTTCTAAACCACCACTACCTTGGAAAAAAATACCTTTCCCTTTAGCCCAACCAATTCCTAAATCAAATTCGGCCCGTTTGCCACCAGGAGGAAGCAATTTCTTTAAAAAACCGTCACCATCACCAGGATTTATTACAAATGCTGCCTTATTTAGGTTAAGCATTACTCCATAATCAGCAAGCGTACTGCTTTTAGTTATATTGCCTTGAAAAACGATTTCCCCAATTTCTAATCGTGTTCCAGTAGTGCTTCCTATAAGGTATTTTATCTGACCTTCTGGTTCAGGGACGGAGGAAAAGGTAAAAGTTGCATTTAATAAATTTGGCGCATTAGAGATAAATTCAACTTTATCAGTAATTTTAAGTGGAGGAATTGAAACGTTTGTATTTAGGGTTAAAATCCAATCATCAAAATCTATTGAAGTTTGGGCAGCTCCGAATGGCACAATATAAACACCAGGCCCATTTTCTGCTAGGGGTACAAGCCCAAAAGTAGCTCCAATTTCTGCACTATTACCAAATTTATCAAACCTTTCATACGCAATAGTCATCAGGCCTCTTAAACGCTCCTCATCTGCATTAGCAGGAGGGGGTGCATCTCCTTCTCTGCCGACAAATGCGACTAAACCTAAATCTCCTAAAAAATGAGAAATAATTGAAAAAAGGCGTTCTCCAATATCATTTGCTGCTTGGAGAGAAGTCTGACCTGTCTGCGGCAAGAAGTTATTTGGCCAAAATATTTGTTTTAACCGAAGGCTTGGATTAGAAATAAAAGCTGAAATCTTATTCAAATCTAGCGAAGGGATTTCACTAGGCTTTTTAATCACTTGCTTATTTACTGGATTATTATTTGAAATAATAATTTCAGGCCCATCAATTATAACACCTATAAAATAAAAAAAGTTATAGACATCTGGAACTCTTCTTATCAAGTAAATAACAAAAAGCTTTTCAAAAACATCTTTGGAGAATTCAATAAAATTAAAACCTTGTAAAAATGTTGCTCCGGCCGAAAGTTCTGTTGCAAGGTCTCTTATTGATTGAGTAATTGAGTTTGTAGTGGCTAATATACTTCGAAGATCAGAAAGACTTTGAGGAGGTGTATTTAAAGCGGATTTAATCAGCCCTACGTTCTGAATAATAGAATTTAATTGATTAAGGAATCCTAAATCAGCATTCCCTAAAATGGTTTTTAGATCCCATCCGAGTAATAAAAAAAACTTATTTGCTTCTTCTTTAGAAAGACTTGCATCTACAAGAGGCTCAAAAAAGAAGTTTAACTCGACCAAAAAAGATTCTTGAAAATTTTTTTCCATTTTGAAGGAGGCTAAATTGATAAAACTATGAAATTAAGCTAATAAAAAAGCCATAAAATCAAGAAGGAAAATCAAAATCAAAGTTTTTCCAAGATGATTCATCCGTAGATGAATAAGGAATATCAGGAGGCCCTGACATTGGTATAATGTGTATTGTATGATTAAGAATATTATCTGGATCAAGGCCCTTAGTAGAAGCGTTATACCAGAAAGAATGGGTAATACTTTCTTGACCTGGAGTTGAAAAATCGAATTTTATTTGCCCAATATTATTTCTTCCAACTACAATTTTTTGAAATTCTATTCGCTCTTGGTTTTGCTTGGCTGCAGCCCTCGTCACATCATTTTGAAGTAATGTATATGGATAGGTTAAATTTGCTATATTATAAAGTCCCCGATCCCCTTCACTACGTAAATCTTTAAAAAACTTCAACCTATACCGCCAATCTGGGGCATTAACTACAATTATTCGATCCGGATCATCCTGAGAATTCTCAATCTCAATAACATTAGGAGGTCCTTGAACATTAAAATTTATATACTCCGAAACATAAGAATTACTGACAGAATCCCATTGAGTAAACCTCACCTTAATGTGATCTCCAGGCTGGGACCAGCCCGCGTAAGAAGAAAATCGTAGCATTTTATTTTTTGCTAGTGAAGTAATTAAAGTAGCAACTTTATTTGTGCCGCCGTCTTCATTTTTTAAAGCACTAGATACTAATTGAACAATTGTTGATTTTTTCATCGGTAATGAACGCCTATTCCAATATTCTACTTTGTTTGAAAAAGCATAATGAACATCTCCTGATAAAACCAACGTTTTACCAAAACTAGCTAAGCTTAATAAGAGAGTTTGAAAAATGGTTTCTTCAAATGCCCAGGCTTCCATATCCCACCTAATTTTGCCAATAGGTTTTAGTTCTGCTTTTCCGAACCTACTTCTTAATCGATTATAAATCCTGATCGTATCATGCCCTTTTATAATAGCAGGTTGCCCAGTTTCCTCCATAAAAGTATGACCAATTACTGGCGAAGGCGAAATAACAATTGTCACCTCAGCAGTGGACTTTCTGCTTGATAATTGGCTAGTCAATTGTAGATGTAAAGAAGATTCACTTATTAAAGATGCGCCTTTTCTTCTGGATCGTACTAATTTTAAATCGTTACCTAATACCTCCGCAGGAAACTCACGTTTGGTGCGCGTATCTAAAACAATTACTTGGTGTTTGTCATAATTAATTGTAAACCCATAATCAAGACCTCCTATTAAACTTTTCTTCCCATTAGGCCCCAATGATATTGAAGGCAAAATTAAATTGGCAAGATCAACCCAGGTTGTACTATTAATTAGCCTTTCTGATGGAGAGTCAGTCAAATCATCTAGAAGATCTAATAAATCATTACCAGGTGGAGATGAAATAAAACTGCCTGGTGTATTTCCCCATGCTTGAAAAATAGCAAATGCAGAAAGTCCATTTAGGACGATTCTTTTTCCTAATGGATTAGCTACAATGGGAGGTATATTAGAGGTGTTATCTCCTAAAATAGTTTGGCACCATTCCAAATTTAAAAACCAATCATCTGTTACTTCATGGTCATCCCCCATCATATAAGTGGGAATATTTGCTAAAACCCGCCTAATTTTTTGTAAAGTTGATTTAAAGTTATTAAGAACTGAAATTTGGCTATCATATTCACTAAGTTTCAAAGTTGATACATCTAACCAATTAGGGTAGTCTACTTGCCAGAGTACATCACTCCAAACGAATAGATACATACTAAAATATTCACCTAAAGTCATTAGATGATTCCTTCCCTTTTCAGATTCTACGGATAACCCAGTATTCTTTACCAACAAGGCCCTTTTTCCAGGTTTTAGCATCTCTTTGAATGAGCTTGAAGGTGGTATATTTTGAGGAGATTGAAAATCGAGTCTCTCCTCCCAGCCCATCAATGCCCTAGAAGCATCCATTATCATAGTAAGCAAAAGCTCTGAAACATCATCAGCATAAATTTGATCACCAGTTAAAAAAAGCTGTTGAGGTCTTAAAAAAGCTAGATTATCACTATTATGGTCTTCAATTATTTTATCAATAGAAACTAAGGCATCGGTCCGGTTCCCGTGAGGCTTTCGGCAAGAACCATGAAAAATATGTAAATGATCAATAGTTATTGAAGGGGGAATTGTAAATGAAGGTAGTTTATCCGCACCATAACAAATTATCTGAAGGTTTCCGTTGGAACTACCGGCAGGTGTTAGCACTTCAGGACTCCCTAAAGTTTTAATTACACCATTGAAATTCATTTGAATATCATAATAATACTTAGTTCCGGCTACCAAAAAGTCTGAAGCAGTATTAGTAGAAGCAGTTACAACTGCTACCCATAAATTAGCCCCAATTCTTCGGGCGGTAGTTGAGCCGGATAACTTTTCAGAGCCAATTATCTTATCTTCAGAATCATAAACTTTTAAAGTTAAACTTACATTTTTCCTAAAAGCAAGCCAAACTGAAACACTTGATTCTTCAACTCTTCTAAGAATGGGCCCAGCCAGCAAAAATGGAAGATTCAGAAAAGTTGATGTTGGAACTATAGATTCTGGATCTTGAGGATCATTTAAAGTGGAAAATTTTTGCCATGCCATAATAAGTTCATTTAAAAATTACACAGTTTTTCCCAAAAAAAAACCGCCAAGGTTTTAACAAACAAAAGATATTGGCTAAATTATGATTTACATTATTAAAAAAATAGAGTACAAATACTCTATTAACCAAATATTTTTTATTTCATATTGGATATTTAATGTAATACTTTACAATAATTTAAGTTAATTTAATAGGATTAAAACAACCTTAGATAAATAGGAAAAGTACCAAGAAATAATACTTAAGATAAGGCACAATTCCTGATTTAAATTGGCAACTAAATTATTAGAGGGACTATTTTTAAGGTAGAAGTTACCCTACTTAGATTTTTCAAATTATAAATCAGGCCTCGATGGATTCTTATATGCAATTCATTTCATTATTGCGACTTTTAAAGGTTAACTGGAATAAAAAGGGCCTTTCTTTAAAGGTTTCTCTAATTACCTTACTATTATTTCTATCTACATGTACCAATCCCAATAAATCAATTCAATCAATTACAATAGATGGCCTAATAAAGTCAGGGCCCCTTATTCCTTATCGGAAAGGAATAAACTGGGGTTTTTCTGATACCGCAGGCAATATAATTGTTATGCCAAAATATGATGAGATAGAATTTACCGACCATGGATTTAAAGTTATGGACCGAAGGCTGTGGGGGCTTGCTAATAAATATGGAAACATTATTCTCCCCTGCCAATTTCATCAAATAGAAATTTTCTCAAGTACCGGATTATATAAAATATTTTTAAATGAGAAGGAAGGAATAGTAGATTCATCCGGTCAAATTTTAGTTCCGCCAAAATATGATATTGTAAGGCTTTTAAAGGATGATCTATATTCAGCTAGTGTGTTTTCTGAGAAACAGATAAACGGGCGTTATCAACAGCAAATCGGCATTTATAGAAAAGGCAGACATATTGTTCAAAATAAGTATTCAAAAATAGAGGTTTCGTCAACCGGACAAGTGATTCTGGAGACAGAATATGGTTCAAAACTGATGCTTGTTATAAAACCTGAAACTGTAACAATAGAAAAATTTAAATTTAAAAGCCGATACCACCATGGAATAGCTGTAATTGACTTTAATGGGAAGGGTGATTTCAGGTTCATTAATCAACAAGGCAAAATAGCTTTTAATGGATCTTTTAAGCAGGTCAGGATTAATGATAATGGTGAGATCTTTAGTAATGGTTTGGCAGCAGTTTCTATTGATGGAATTGCGTTTGGGTTTGTTGACACAACTGGCAAAACAATTATTCCTTTTAATTATTCGGATGTAACCGCATTCAGTAACAAAGTTGCGATTGTTAAGAAGGCTGGAAAATATGGAATAATTGATACTTTAGGTAAAGAAATAGAGCCTTTTAATTTTAATTCATTAAAATGGACAGGTTTTCTAGGGAGAATTGAAGGAAAGAAGGAAGAGTATTTTCGGTTACAAGGTTATTTTAATCCAAATGGATCTAGAACTGAGGTGAAATACCACTTAATTCATGAATTTAATGAAGGTTTGGCAAAAGTTATTGATTTACAAAGAAAAGTTGGATACATAAATAGAAAGGGTCAAGAAGTTATCCCTACAATTTATAATGAAGGAAAATCCTTTTCTGAAGGTCTTGTAGCAGTTAAACTTGATAATAAGTGGGGCTTTATAGACAGTACTGGAAAATTAAAAATCCCTTTCAATTATTTCGATTCTGATGGGAAAGGTTATTATTTTTTCCAGGAAGGGATCGCTTCAGTTATGACAAACTATAATACTTGGATATATATTGATAGGAATAATAAAAGTATTACTAAAGCAATCAATTATGAGCATTACAAACCAGCCCCTTTCTTTAAAGGTTTTGCCCCGGTTATTTCAGATTGGAAAGATAAAACAGATGCTGCGCATAAAAAATATAAAGCTCCAATTTATACCATTATTAACAAAAAAGGTAAGCCAATCTCAAATATGAATTTTTCCATGGCCTCAAATAAAACTTTAACATTCAACTTGTTGAGTGTTAGCCAAGATTCTGGCTGGGGTTTTATTGATACTACTGGAAAAATTATTATCCCTCTTGAATATCAATTTGAGCCAAAGCCAACTAATAATCAAAAATACACAGTATTACATAATGACTTCCTAAAGGTGCTTTCTTCAAATAGAAAAAAAAACTTAGGCTATATGAGTCTGACTGGAAAAAAATATTGGGAGGATTAATAATTAAAATATTATTGAATTAATTTCTAAGAACCTATTCAATATTTCTTGAAATATAAAATGGACACTTTGCCAAATATTAGATAATTGTACAGCTATCATAATTCATTTAAATAAATTTTCATTTATTTATAACACTTCTCAATAAATTTTAAAGCGCTATTGAACATGACTGAATCAACCACTTCTTGAGCTGTAATACCTGGAAAGTCTAATGGCTGCTCAGAAATCAATTCAAATAACTGTTGTTGCAAAGAATTGAATTCCTTAGAATTATTGTAAAAATCAAGTGGATTTATAATTCCATCAAAATCACTTCCGAGACAAACTAGTCCAATAGCCTTAAGAGAATCGCCCCCATTTCTTTCAAATATTAAATTATAAATTTTACGAATTTGATTGTAAAAAGGCAGAGCCCAATACTTTTGATCCCGGGTTCTGGAAAGCCTTACTTGTAGCTGATTTCCGGACAAAACACGTTGATCAAATGATATTCCTATTATGCCACCACTATTATAAATTCTAATTATCTCTTCATCTGAAAGATTTATGCTCCAATTATTAAATATTGAGCTTTCTCTGTATTTTTCATTACCCAAAATCTTACTATCCCCATCCGGGAGTTTTTCAATTTCACCTTTTTCCGATCCGTCAATTGTTGTATTATCATTTGCTGCAGAATGACTTGAGATAATTGGAATTTGATCAATAGGATTTAGAGCATTATATTGATCAATATAGTCATAATACCACAACCTTGCTGCTACCGACATATGCCTGGTATCAATTAGGATTCTCTTTCCATTATTCGTTGAAAGTAACAACTCTACTACGCGTTTACCTACAGCAGTAATGTTTCTGTTGACTCCCTCCTTTTGGTTTAACAAATCAGTCAATAAATTTGCAAGACTAAGAGCATGTCCAGTAAGCAGATTCCAGAAATGATGAGCCAATGTAATAAATAAAGGACAATGTACTCCTCCTCCCCAGCCTTTTATTACCAAAATATTCTTCTCCAGCATCTCCATCAACTCAATTGATAAAGGGTGATTTAAATCATCTACATACGGTGTATATCTTATTATTGAAGTTGATGCTGGGTTTGAAATTAAAGAATGTCCTCCTTCAATAGAAAGAACAACAATAACCGTTTCAGGATTCTGGTCCATTAAGGTTTTGATATTTTCCCCTCTTCTGGCAATACGATATTTCTTACCCCGTTTTGAAACCATGTCATCCAACTGTAAAACGTAGTCATATTCTCGGTTCAAATCATTAAAATAATCATAATTCGCACTCTGGATTTCCCATGCTCTTGGTCGCCCAAACTCGGTTACCAAATTAATAATAGCATCATCTTGGAAAGCTCTGAGAAATCTAGGTAGCTTATTGTGGTTAGGCTGAAAAAATCCTACTTCTGGGGGTGTAATAGATAGTACTATAAGGTTTGCATTACCATCTTCTAATCTAGTCATATTTGACTGACTATATTTGGCAACTCCTATTAGTTTCTCTAATTCTTCCCGCCATCTATCACCAAAATAAGAATTTGTGTGCCATATACTCCTCTTATCACGAGCATCGGTATCATTTATAGCCTTATTAAAATTCACAATGCCACGGCTATAAGCTTTCATTGAAGGGTGACAATGCAGGTCAGCGAATCGAAATGCCATAAATTTATGAGAAAAGTAAGAGGTAAAAGGAAAAGAAATTATAATTTAACTTGATAGGGCCCATCTAGAATTTCGCCTTTTCTGCCATAAACGATAATTTCCAACATATTTGGATTTACCACCACTTTAGTAAAGTTATCATCAGAAATAACTTGGCTTCGGTTAATAATTTCATACTTGCTTGCTCCAACTGATTCTAAAGTTCCGGAAAGCTGAAAATAGCGGGTTCTCGAAATAGGGTAGGGCCAGAAAAATGATGATGAGATTACTGAGGTAATTTTGAAATTCATGTCATCACGTGGACTTATCTGAGCCGAAAGTGAACTATGAACATCGCCGGATAAGAACACTACTTTTTCAATTCTATTTTCCTTTATAAAATTTAATATCTCAGTTCGCTGTACTAAAAAGCCGCCCCACTTGTCTTCCACACCCAATTTAACGTCTGGAAATATAGGAACACTTGAAATAATGAATTTCACTTTACCAGAATCATTTTTTAGCCATTCTTTTAATTTTCTTAATTGCCGGATACCTATCATTAGTTTTTCACTTGCATTATCAGGCAAGTGCCTCTCAGTTCTTGAATCCATTACAAAGAATTCAGCGCAACCGCTTTCAAAATTATACCAATAGTGATCTGGAGTACCAATTAATTTACCTTCGTTCATTGAAAGAACTGGGCTATGACTTACCTGGTATGTCTGGTAAGCATGAAGTGCGGCTGGGTATTTCCCCAAATAATCTTTGTCATTTGCTTTATCAGGCCAGTTATCCTCAATTTCATGATCATCAAGTATCATATAAGTAGGTAACTTACTCATAAGTTTACTGATATAAGGCTGCGTAAAAGCGTCATGATAACGCTCATAAAATTTCTCTATGGTATTGGCTGGGCCAACGAAATTTAAATCATCAGCATATATCTGGTCGCCGATCATCATACAATGATCTATTTTGCTCCCACCTTCAATCAATTCAAGCATCGAACGAAAAATTTTATCACCGCGATCATCAAAAAAAGAGGCTCCTCCTAGGTTTAACATATACCTGCAGGAACCAAAAATAAATGTCAATTCTTTATCATTTTCTGCTTTAGCAGTCCGAAAGCTACCAACACTGGACTCGCTCCAATCTATATTGTCAATGGACTCCTCGGTCATTAGCTCTGAGTCATCTTTACTAAAAAAATAACCCATTTCATATTCGTACACCGTATCAGCTTCCAAATCGTCTACTTCCGTGACTCCTGAGAAATCGAAAATTGGATTCATCCTAAATATTAAAGAATTAAGAAATTTATTTTGCCCTTCTTTCTTTATCCTTAAAATCCCATGGCACTTGACCCCTAAAGTAAGTGGCTTTTCCCCTCTCCCAAAAATCCGACATGTAATAGGAGTAGTATAACCAACAATTGGTCCTACGGTGAGCTTCTGCACATTCATTTTATTGAAATTTTCTTGTTTGAAAATAAATCTAACTATTCAAGGTATAAACAAACAGAGCATTATTACTCTTTATTCGTTAGCATCATTACTTTTTAAAATTTTGAGTATAAATACTCTTTTTTTATTTTCAACTCTTGTAACAAAGAGTAAGAGAGGATACTTAATAAGTATAAATCAAAAGGTTACCTTTTAACATGCTAAATTCACAGTATTTAATAAAAGTTACACCCTTGCGCTATGGTGTTTTAAAACCTATTATTGTAAAAAGGCAACATAAAAAATATTAAAACTATGGCATTTAATGGAACAGAAGGCGAGTCAATCGAATTAGCCTTAGCATCTACTTGGACAGCAAATTTTCGGGAGGAATTCCCGGAGGGTATTAAGGCACATTTTTTCGGAAGAGAAATTATTAACCAGATATTAGAACAAGAAGGTTGTATGGGCATTCGGATCTTCAATGCCTTAGATGATGAAGGGAATGCAAAGTTAATAATTGTTGGTGCGGATCAAGAGGAAAGTGATCAAACAAATGGTATCTTAGCAGAATTTGCAAAACCATGTCCTGCAATCTGTGGGAGACCAAATTCGTTAAATAGTGATTCTGAACTCTAATATATTAAACCTTCTAACAGAATTTTCATCATACAGTATTATTATCCCCCTTCTCATTGGTATTGCCTACTATAGTCGATTAAACTTTGCGAATAGATTACTATTTTATTATATAATAGTGGCTTCTATAGTAGAATTTTTCGCTGCATTACTTTCCAGAAGGGGGATAAATAATTTATTTTTATTACATCTTTTTACCGCAATTGAGTTTACTGCTTTATCTTTTTATTTTCAGGCTATTCTGAAAGAGATTGGCAAAAAATTTAATCCTATTTTATTTTGTGTTGTTTTTTCAACTTTCGTTGCAATTAATGCTGCATTTTTAGAAAACTTAAACACTTTTAATACTAATGCAAGAAGTATTGAATGCTTATGGCTTATATTCCTAAGTGGGGTTTATTTTTATTACATTTCCTATTCTTCAAAAATACTTTTTATCACGGAATTACCAGCCTTTTGGGGCTCTTCAGCTATCTTATTATACTTTGCTGGAAGTATTTTCGTTTTCGCCTATAGCAGGCTATTTATTGAAAACTGGGTTGACTTTTATCCTGCAATCTGGACTATACATTCTTTCTTTAATATAGTTTTTAACATTTTATTAGCAAAAACTATATGGAGCAAGCCCAATCCATAGAACATTTCAAGATACTGTTTGCTGGCACTTTTGGGATGGCACTATTGGTAGTCTTTATAATTGTTTTCGTAATAAATTATCAAAAGCGTTTGATTAAAGAGCACGAAGTCAGGAGTAAGCTAATTGTCAAAAATCAAGAAAAAATCTTAAAGGCAATAATTGATACTCAGGAAGAGGAGCGTATGAGAATTTCCCGTGATCTTCATGATGAATTAGGAAACGCTTTATCCGTTGCAAAAATCAATTTAGGCTTAATGGTAAAATCTAATAAAAATAATGAGTCGAATGAATTAGCAATTGAAACATTGAGTATTGTAGATGAAGTTCTTAAAAATGCACGAAGATTATCAAGAGATCTTCATCCTGCCTTGTTGGAGAAATATGGGCTAATTGATGCAATCGAAGCACTTGCGAAAAAGTGTACTTCAAAGGAATTAGAAGTATGGATCAAAAAGCCAATTCTTCAGAAAAGGCTAAATAAACGTATAGAATTAAATATCTTTAGAATTACTCAAGAATTAATAAGTAATAGTTTAAAGCATTCCGGAGCTAATTTGATAAAGATAGCCTTAGAATTTAAAGAAGAAGAATTTCTATTAAATTACCAGGATAACGGGGCTGGATTTAATTATATGGAATTGCAATCTTCTAATGGTGAAGGAGGAATAGGTTTTGTTACCATAGATGCGAGAGTTAAAATTCTAAAGGCCTCATGGGAAATCCAATCTGAAACTGGCAAAGGCACAACTGCTTTCTTTACTTTTCCCATTAAACCAGACTATAACCTTTAACCATCCAAATCCATGGATAAAATTAAATTAGCCTTTGTAGATGATCAGCGTCTGTTTAGAGCTGGATTTTCCCGAATACTTAAATCATTTACCAATGTGGATTTAGTGATAGTAGCTGAAAGCGGTAAAGATTTACTTGAGCAAATTAAAGTTAAAGGTGAACCAGATATTGTTTTAATTGATCTGGAGATGCCTGACTTAGATGGTACCGAAGTAGCCAAAATAATACGCGAGATATATCCGCGTCTTAAAACTATAATTTTGACAGGTCATGATGAAGACGAATTAATTGTAAGGTTATTGCAAGATGGATTTATGGCTTACTTACATAAGGATGCCCAGGAGGATGAAGTTGAAAGGGCTATAAATGAAGTTTTCAAACATGGCTCATATTCAAGCATTAAGGCATTACAGGCAATGCAGAACTGGCACATAACTGAACAAATACTTAAGAAGTCCAATATTCACTCAGAGCCGCTTACTAATTCAGAAATAAAAATAATAACATTGATTTGTAAAGGGTTAAAAGATGCTCAAATTGCGGATAAGCTAAATAAAGGATTAAGAACTATTCAGAATCAAAAGCTTATTTTAAGAAAAAAGATCAATGCGAAATCGACTTCTGACATTATTAAATATGCAATCCAACATAAACTTATAGAAGAGAATGAGTTTTCTAAAATACGAATTGTGAAGAAAAAATTTTAAATGGTAAGATATATTTTTATTAGTTACCGAAGGGTTGATACAACGCTGGCGGCCTTTTGGATCGATGATATTCTAAAGAGGACTTTCAATAATTTAAACATCTTCATTGATTCCGAAGGGGTTGAAGGAGGGGAAGACTTTCCAACAAAAATTATTAATGCACTGGGAAGGTCTGAAATTTTTCTTCTATTGATTGGTGAAAATTGGTTAAAAACCCATGATCATTTTGGAAGAAGGCGCATTGATGATCCGAGTGATTGGGTGAGATTAGAGATCGAAACAGCCTTATCAAAAAATATAACTATAATCCCGATTCTAATTGGTTCAACATCACTTCCTCAAAAAGAAGCATTACCTGAGAGCATTTCTAAGATTACTGACTTTCAGAGCCTAAAACTTCGGGAGAGCTATTGGCTTAAAGATGTAAAGGTTCTCATTAAAAGACTTGAACAATTAGGATTAAAGCATAAAGGAATTCAAGTTAACTATCCAATTCCAAATGCAAATACTACAACACTTACAGAAGATGAGTTAAAAACAGCACTAACAAGAACGCCCAAATGGACAGTTGTACATAAAGAGGATTCTGAAGGCGGGCTCAGAAAAGGTATTCAAAAAACTTATCATTTTAAATCCTTTTCCGATGCAATACATTTTATTAATACGTCAGCTAGACATATGGAAAAAATAGATCACCACCCAGAATGGGAAAATATTTGGAGAACCGTTTCTGTTTGGACTACTTCCTGGGATGTAGGACATCTGCCTACTTTTAAAGACTTTGAATTAGCAGAGTATTTGGACAATTTATTTTTGAGTTATCAGTAACTTTCATAAAAAACTTATAAGATTATTTACTTCGTCATCTTATTTGTTTCTACTGAATAATGCACTTCGTTTTTGTCGAAATCAAATGGGTCGGCAACAACTAGATTTAATAAATCTGAATAGTTTTCTTCTAACCAATCAATTAGTTCTTTCGCAGTTTGATAATCAAAAACTCTATGCCCAACCTGGTTTTTATACCCGAATTTTGATAAAATCTCTTCTGGCACTATTGGGGCCTTGCTACCAAAATAATAGAAATATTCAGAAAGAAGCACATAATTGGATTGAGTATCCCTATCTCTATTATGAATATTTATACTTCCATCTTTATTACTGTGATGGGAATGTGCCTGGTTCCAAGTATTATCAACCTCATTAAAGAAATAGATATTATCTCCTAACATCATTTTCTTACTGCCATTTCTCACTGGCTTTTTATCAAGATAGTCCGGGTTTGTCCAATATTCGTTATAGGTAATTTTTCTAGTAACCTTCATTGCGAAAATACATTTGCCTGTACTTTTTAGCCTGCCACCACCAATTCCTACTATCCAATCACCTACTTTTGCTGTGTTTCTTACCTTAGGTTTACAAGTTGCTAGGCTACATATTCCATGAAATGGATTAGGAGCAAAACCGAGATCTCTGGCAACAACATATATATACACTTTCCCCATGTTAACAAACTAAGTTGCCTCCAGGATTAGGTCCTGACCTAGCAGTACCATCCGGATTTTGAAATTCATTTTTTCCATCAATTGCTCCCATTATGCTATCAGTATTCCAGCCAACAATAGCAGAACCATATTTTTCTAAGCTAGGGGGTATATCAGAATTCTTCCCGCCTTGGGTAAAAACACCAACTATTCGCTTACCTTGCGCACTCGCCTGATCAATTTCCCAATTAACCCACTCTCTAGAATGGGTTTCTTTACCAATGAGAACTACTACTGTACCAGCCCAAGACACTTTCATTCTTAAGAGTCTTTCCAATACATCTCTAGGAACTTTCTTTTCATCAAGTCTTCGTTGATTTTCAGGTTTAGCTCGGATAGAGCTATTTCGGATATCATACCCCCCTTTTGATAATAATTCTGTCAATTTAGATATATGATCATCATCCTTATGATGATGGCTTATAAAAACATGTCTGCGCTTGCTTTCCTTTGACATTGCTCTAGTTCATTAATATGGACTCCCCACTTTGGAGGGAAAAATAGCTTAATTGGCTTTCCGGTTGATGTAAATGTTTGCTTAATTCTCTTTCTTCCTGATTCCCCGCTAACTTCCGGGTGAGTCATACGTAGATATTTGTCAACCTCACAGAATACATTCTGGCAGTCAATCAATTGCATCCTCCTTCCCCAAAGCGTTGGGGCTGAATATTCGTACATATCGGCCTCCTCTTCTTGATTATCTGCCATCCAGCGAATAACATCTTCGAATGAATAATCACCTAATGATTCGAAACACTTAGAAATACCATTCTTTGCACCTGGCCCAGCGACTACGAAATCCATTTCTGAAAAATTAGTCATAGAGCTATAATTTAAATCTATAGTATACTGGAATGCCAAAAAACTACCAAACGAGGGGTAAGAAAGTAAAATTTTATAGACCGCCTCCAAAGACTCCGCATTCATAAGCTTATCATAAACTTTTTCTTCCATCATTCTCGACAATAAGGCAAGGTGATTGCTGTGTTTTAGTTTATATCCAAATACATTGCCGGCAGAAGGCATAATATACGCAGCTGAATATATAGGCTTTCCAATGGACATACGGTAAGTTAGTAGTTCATCATACCGAGCAAAGTCAAAAGTTGCGTAGCCTATATTCCCTAACTCTCTCTCAAGAAAAGCATAGGTTTCGATCTTGTTAAAAATCTTAAACAACATTGTTTTAAAAAATAACTCAGCTGGGTTTGAATCAACCTCGTATTGTAGGCTAATTAGCTTTTGACTAACTCTATCTGAAGCACGAAATACATTTGTAAACCGATAGCTTTGAATAACAGAGTCATTGGTCCAAGGTCCAATTGAATCATCTAGACGTCGAAGAAAAACCTGTTGCCTCAGCTGAGCAAACTTCCAATATGCGTAATAAACGTTTGACTTCTTTGGTTTTGTTAGTTTGGTAAAATGCATTTTCATGGTGGGCTTAATTCCGTTTACAAATTACGGCTAATCCCTTGAGAATATAATATACAATCTCAACAACATGTGTTGATTCGGCCAAGCTTTTATTATCATCAACTGAAAGACCATTACTTTCACTTATTAACTGCCAACCAGGTTCCAAAAGTCTTACAAGTTCAAGTTGCCAGTCCATAGCCGAACTTAGGCCCTTAGTTTCATACTCTTTTTTTAACTCAATAAAATCTTTATGTTCCGAAATTTCCTTAAGTATCTCTTGCAAATTAGTTTTACCATTTAAATGAGCAGTAATATTTGCTGAAACACCACCAAACCCTCCAATTAGAAATACAGGCGTTTTCTTTTGCAAGGAAATCAAAATTTCTTCAATTACACCTGGTGCCCTGCCTTTAAAGCCAGTCGCTCTACCTCCAATAAAGACTCTCGCATCACAACTTTCTTCCATTTCTTCCCGCATTTTTGTAAGACTTCTGGCCCAAACATAAAGGTTGAAAGCGCCCACTGGAGGTACAAACTTACTTTTATCTGGGATGCCCACATCTTCCGGTGGTTCGACTTTATAAAATTTTATTCTATCCACATACTCAGCCTCGGTTTCCTTAGTGAGGTTTATAGACATTGGGAAGGCTAGATAGCTTCTAAGACGGTTTTTATTTTCCTGATCTGGGAAATTGTAACTACTAACAAGTGAAATTAATACTTCTGTTATGCCACCGATACGCAGATCTCCACCATAAACCATTGATGCTCCACTGGCAAGAAGATATCTATTAATTTCGATTACCAAGTCTTTCAAATGTAATTCGCTAAGACCAAGGCTTTCTAAATTATCAGATTCAGAGGATGAAAGCCCAATAGCTCTTGATAATAGAAATGGTTTGGAAAGTAATTGATTTTTAATTTCCTGAACTTCTTCAATAGTTGCCTCAGTTCCCTTATTTTCGGATATTTCGGAAACGTTTATATCTTCTATGCTCATAGGAAGGCACTTAATTGTAAGGGAGTAATAAAAGTAAGTCGATCATCCATCTCATTCAGAATTCTTAATTCCTCATTACCTAATGGAGGATCTGGATATAGGACAATCCCCGCCTCTTGATTGCTAGCATTTAGTTTTTGCTTTAAACCAATAATGCAAAAGAGTTCTGGATAAGTAGCTAGGTTAAAAGTGTGCTTTTTTTCTGCATGTTGATGACTATAAAGTTCCGTTTGTTTAGCCAACACCTCTTTCCTGAATGAATTGCTCAAAGTGGTCTCTAACGCAAGGTCAATAACTGGCGCACAATTTCCATCCCAACGCCTAGTTGGAACATTGCCCAAATACGGAAAACTTCTCCTTTCACCAGTAGTGACTGTGTTAATTACGATGATAGGACAATGATGAGTCTTGGCAGTAATAATTTCCCTTCTACACCATTCTCTTGACGCATAGCTATCACCCACAAAAGCTACCACAATACATTTTTCAGCATGTTCTTCGATTACTTTGCCAAAGTCTTCGCCAAAACTAATATCATTGGCATCAAAAAATGTTTTGAGTTGAGTTGTTGAATTTACATAATCCCGAAAGGTAGTAGCAAACTGTAAGGAATCATCATGTTTTGAATGGCTTATAAAGAGTTTTACAGGCGCAATTTCGCCACAGTTACATCCACCTGGATAATACAATTTACACAAATCATGGAGTAAAGCATGACGGATTATAGAAAGCTGATCTCGTTTATTAGGGTTACACGGATTCTCATTTTTTTGTAAAACGGCCCTGATAAAATTAAGCTTACCAACTTCAGAATCAAGCCTAAAAGCATTCTTCGAAATTGCAACAGGCATGAAACGAGAGTTTGACTTTGATGAGCATTCCGAGAATATTTTAATGACGTACAGCTTAAAATTTTCATCAAGCAGCATATTATCATCAACTAAACAAACAACCAGGTTTCTCTCTGACTTGGTAAAATCAATCCCTATCGGTAATCCTTTCTCATTGGGTTTTGATCTAAAATAAACCGGAATCCCTATTCTATTTTCAAATGGATCTTTCTGGTCCCGACAAAATGCACTAAATAATCCATTACTAATTGCTTTACCATCTTCAAACTCTGGATGCCAAATAATGAATATTGAAAGTGGACTAACAAATTCCATATTATTTTCCTAAATACTCTAGTTTTCGCTCACCCGGTGAAACAAGCACCCGGCCTCCCTTATTTTCTACCACTTTGTGAAAAACTTTATATGATTGAATAATTGTTTTCTCCCATTGATTAGCTGTAACGCTCTCCACTTCAAGGCCATAAACAAGTTGCTTAATAGTCTTAAGCAACTCGGTATCGAGTCTTTCACTTTCTCTCAACATTCGATTCCCCTTTGCATAATTGTAGATAATTAAGGTAATAGCTTCTTCTGCTACTTGTGGCCTGCCTCGGTCTTCTGCTTCTACTACCTTCGGATTACTGTGTCTTTTAAGCTGCATTAGGTGTCTGAATACAGGTGACCACCCAAGAAACGCTATATAACCTAAATGAAACACATCATGATATCGATAGGCGTTTGGCTCCCATGAGTTATCGGAGAGCGGATCCCCTATAGGACCATTTTCTCTTGTCATTTTAACGACAGTGAGATCCCCTTGCTGCTCTTCTGAGAAATTTATAACAAAAGAATCGGGAAACTGCTCCTCGTAAAGCCGATCAAACCTTGGGATATTCATTAAGTCCTCATCAGTGAATCGGTCATGCGTTTTATGAAGGTTTTCTATTGCAATTTCATTTAAGCTCAAATTATGATGAGAGGCAATTGAGGCAACGTACCACAGAACATCCCCAAGCTCTTCTTTAAGCCTATCTTTGAAGCTATCAAACCCTTCCCCGTCTCGGATATACTTCTTTAAATTTGTTAAAACTGTACCCGCTTCACCTGCCAAGCCTAGGTAACCAAGCACAAAATGTTCTGTATCTTCAAAACCATAAGATTGAATGGTTTGAGTTGCTTCTTTTTGATATTCGTCCAAAGTCATAAATCTAGTTTGAGTCAAGTAGAAAAATTAAACAAGATTCATTATTCCAGCCAAGGGATGATTCGCTCCTCTTTGAGTAGAGAAAACCTTTTGCTCGGCTTCCAAAACTAATTTTGTTTTGCCAGATTTGGTAGCCAGGAAAGAATTTAAGTCATCTACATTATCTATAATAAACTTTGCTGAATGAGCATATTGAGGAAGAACTGATTTATTTATTCCTTCCAACGTTAGAATACCTAATTCAATTTTATCATATCCGAACCCAACCTCAAAGGGTACCCAAGTTGAACTCAAAGTATTCTTTGACACAACACAGAGCATAAAATGGCTATTATTAATGCCTTTAAGGATACAATCAGTAACTCCTTTGGGGTCGTCTGCTTCTCTCTTTAGACGAAGATCATTGTCATTTTCATCAAAATACACATCAAAATCAGCATCCATTATATATTGTGCCACTTTCCTACAGTATTCAGAATCAGCCTTTTGATGACTAATAAAGATACTTTTTTTCCCTGCATAAAAACTGATTGTTGAATATTCTTGAAAGGTCCGTAATTGACTCTGCGCTAAATTTTTTCCTGCCATAGAATTTTAAACATCAAAACCACTGAATTGTAGGTGCAAAATACACAATTGAGCTTTCTTAAAACTGAGCATAAATACTCTTAATAGTTCATTTAGATATGCCCAACATTCTGCTTTTTTATCCTTTAGGAGAATCTACAAAAGCGTTAATTTATTCTGAAAGTACCGGTTCTAGTTACCCGAAGTACCTCTTGGCGAAGTGGATGTCCATTAGTATAACTTACATGTACCCATGCAGGGTCATTATTATCTCCATATTCCCAAATGAGCTGGTCGAAAGATAAATTCTTTCGTACCCAGGCAAAAATTTGACTATTAGAAACCCCTGAAGGATCCCCATCTATATCAACTGCTTCTCCGAGCATATGCTGTGAATTAGCCGCTCCTTTAACCGCCCGATTTAGCTCAGGACATCTATAAAAACTCGACACTTTGAGTGGGCGACCAAAGTTCCTTCTTATAGGATCAAATACCAGAGTTGCTACTCGTTGCATAGCCGCTAACTCATTTGCGCCAGGCATATTATTAATACCAAGGCGTATTGCAGTTGGGCTTTTAATAGCTTCTTCCAAAGTAACATATTGAGAAAGCGGATGTGCCATTTGCGAAAGGATTTTGTTTATGGATAAAAAATATTATGTCTGTTTATTGTACATTCCTATCTTGCCAAGCAGGCTTATGCCTGGAATTTCCGGCAGCCCCTGCCCCTGCCCCACTACCATCTTCTGATGGTGCTGGCTTGCGTCCGGTATTTCTTATATTAATAAACTTATTCAGAAGGTCGAACCAGAAAGGCCCTTTTAATAAAATAGCTAAAGCTGTAAGTAAAATACCAATGAGTTTAAGCATCCCCCAAATTAAATATCCAGAAATACCGCTTCCATCCCAATAAGGTGTTACACTGCGTTTATTCCAACCTAAGCCAGCTGCTGGAAATACTGCATTCAAATTATCAATTCTAATGTTTTCATTAAGGGCCTGTCGTTCTAATTCCGTTAGATTACCTGAAGTTTCATTTGACTTTCCAAGTTTTTCAAATTCCTGCTTACTGCGTGCTTCAGCAATTTCTAAAAGGGCATTTCTTGCCTTATCGTTAATTGATAAATGACGAATAATAGCAATTGTATCTGCATTAAAAATTAAACAAAGAGTAAATCCAATAAGAAAAAGTGACTTAACTGCCTGGGTTTTATAAATTCCAGAAAAACGGTCCATAGCATGATTATACCAAACCTCCAAGTTATTCCTAGTGATTTCTACCGTTGGACCAACCATAGATAACAACAAGGTTCTGGTATTTTGAAAGGCTTCTTCCGCATTCTGAACCCTTTTTCCTTTTGCCGCTGCATTAGGCAGACTGGCTATTCCAGCTTTAATATTTTCCAATGTAACATTTGTAAAACTAATCGGTGGTGAAGCTGCTTCAATTCGAAGGGTCAATGCTTCGGAATTTGCAGAAAACTTCTCCCAAAGCTTATTAAAAATTGATTCAATCTGCACTCTATTCTCTGGATCTATTATAGCATTTTCAGCATCAGTCTTGGTTGCCACTTGGTCTAGGACAAACTTAAATTGCAGGAAATGAGGATAAGGGTTACCAGGAAGTGTATTTGAGTTGGATTGCGACAGCTCAAATAAAAAATGCTCAATTCTTTCTGCTATTTCCTTTCCCAACGACAAGGATTTACCAGCGTCAATTGCTTTCTTCTGAAGTGCCGCCTGCCCTCTTCGGCCTAAAACTTCTACAAGTATTTTTGAAAAGCTTTCCGCTTCAAGATAAGCCGGATCACTTTTAGTCGCATCAGTATTAAACTTATTGATAAGTGGATGTAAATAAAATTGGTTTGTTAATTCATCCTCAAACATACTACCTGGTATATCCTCCTTTTTTTTGGGAAGCTTTAACATGGAGCTAATGCATTTGCGCAAAAATTTCCCTCTTTGGTCCCAATACCCAGCCAGAACCTCTTGAATAACGGCAGCAAATAAACTGAGAAACAAATAAATAAATATTAACCCAATGGCAATATCCAGGATTTGATTATTTATCATATGGCGCTAATTATTAAATGGGAACATTCTTTTGAATTAAGGATAACTTGGCATAAAAAAAACAAAATGGAACAAATCCAAGCTGCAATTGACCTACTTTATTTAAAAGTAAAGAATTCTATTCCTTAACACCAGAGTAATATTACTCTTTCTTGGGGACTAATTCCTTAACTTGGATTGCTGTTAATATCAATTTTGTATTATTGTAAAATCCCAAATTTCTAAGATTAATCCTTTTTAAATTATTACCAGTTTTCTATGCTACGGTTTCTACTTACACTCTTAACCCTGAAAGTTTCTACTTTTTTATTTGCCCAATCTAATGAATTAGAAGTTGCTGACCTTTCAGTTAAAGTCCCCGGATTGGGTAACCAAGAATATTATTATGGTTTTGAAGCAGGAGATGAACTTGTTTTTACTTTTTCTGAAAACAATAAGAAAGAAGTTAAACTGATAGAAATTATAGAGTATCCTGGTGCGATTAAGTATTCTGGCGGCCAAATAACCACAGCCTCAAAACGAATTAAAGTATCAAAGAGAGGCATCTACCTCTTCAGGTTTACGAATTCAGCAATTGGCCAGCGTGTCTGCTCGTTCAAAATTCTTAGAATTCCTGCCAGCCCAACAACATCGAATTTCAATACCAGCATTTCCTGGAAGCAGGTAACAGACACCACCTATACCACCTTAGTAAAAAAGGAAATAGCTAAATATGATACTACCTTTAACTACCTGACTAAAAAAGAACTCATAAAGGTTGACACAATTGCTATGGAATTATTTAGTAAAAGTGAACAGGTAGCTGCAGCCACAACTATTGGTAAACCAAGCGAATCAGTAATAGCTGTAACCCTCCCTGAAAACAAAATAGCACCTCTTGAAACAACCGAACTAGTCTCTTGGGCTTATTGGGTAGGAGTGGGCCAGGAAGGGCATTTGGCCTTTGAAGCAAATAAAAAGAAATATTTACAAGCTGCAGGAAAATTGGCTTCATTAACTGGAAACCCCCTAATAGGTCTTGCTTTAAATCAAGTAGCCTTTTTACCAACTGGAAATGCTGGAAGTAATGTCGGGTACTATTTTCTGCCTTTTTTGAATGATGCCCAAATTTTTTTGAAAAGCTTTGATAATGGTGGCTACAGGTACTTCGATAAAGGTAATGGCGTTTCTGGTAACGGTAGAAAAGAGGCACCGTTACAGGGCACTTTTTATATAGGATTGCATAACGATAATTTACATAATGAAATAAATGTGATTGTTAAGGTTGCCGCTGTAATGCTCCGGAAAAGATATGTGGAGAGACAGTTTAAACAGCCAATTGTTACACCACAATACATAAATAAAACTTATAAAGAACCAACAGTTACAATTAAGAAAGTGCCGGTAAATATGAATTGATTTTTCAGATTTGGCAGAAAGGGATTGTACCGATTCTTATTTTACAATAATCAAATCTACTTTAAAAGAATTTAATTCAGTGTTCTAAAATTTCAATAAAACATTTAAGAAACAAGGGTATCCAATCAAGCAATATTTTTATTTTATGGCAATCTATATTTACCCAAAAGGTATTACTATTCAACAATTAAAAAAAGAAATCAACGAAAGTATTGATTCAAATAATACTCCAACCTGGGCAACGGAGTTTGATAAAATATTTCATACAGCTAGTTCTGGTCAATGGGAAGAAGGAGGCTATCTCTTTCATGCTGAGAAAGACCACCCTACCTGCTTAGTATTCTATTATGGTATAATAGCAGGAAGAACACCAAGAGCTGAAACCTACGGGGTGTACAATGGAAGATTTGTCCAAATGCTCATAAATAGTTTTACAAGGGTAATAGACAAAATTGAAGTTAAGGACTTAAGAAAGAGGAGATAATTAATAAATTTTGTTCACTAGCTTCTAATTGTGAGAGTATAGATTTATAAATGTTTTTTTTAAAACTTATAATACCTCATTATAAATAGACCTAACAAAATAGTAAAATAATTAAACATTCCGATTTTACTATCAAATTCAATAACCACGATTTAGAAACCTAAAGTGGCAATAGAAAATAGCAGTGAATATGAATTAATTTCTTAAACTTGATTGATATTTACTTCACTAATTTTGCATGGCGCAACTTTACACTCCAATCTTCTCCAAAAAATACCTAGATACAAAAACCAGGAACTTGCATCTGAGTCAATTCCCAGATCTGGCTCACAAACTGGAACTGATCCAAAAATGGCAAAACGGTATCAAAAACGGGAAAATACTAAAGCAAAAGGAAGAGGAGCTTCAAAGCGAGTTTCTCAACACCTTTTTTGGAGAAGTATTGGAATATGTATATAGCCCAGATGCGCCTAAGTGGAACCTGAGCAAAGAGCATAAATCCGATACCGATAGTACCAAGGCTGATGGTGCTCTTGGTTACTTTTGGATGTTTGGCAAGGACCGGAAAGCGGATGTGCGTGCAGTCATTGAACTGAAGGATGCTAGAGCTGATCTTGATAAACCTCAAAACCGTTTAAACGATAAACGAAGCCCGGTAGAGCAGGCTTTCAGCTATGTACCGAAAGCTGGTGGTAATTGCCGTTGGGTGATTGTAAGTAATTTTTTAGAGATCCGGTTTTACCATCACACTGACCAGAGCCGTTATGAACGGTTCGATGTGATGCAACTGCATGATGAAAAGGAATTGCTTCGATTCCTGTTTTTATTGCACAAAGACCGGTTGATCCTGGAGCATGGCGAATCAGGTACGGAACAACTGTACCGGGAACGGCAAACCGAAGAGCAAAAGATTACTAAAGATTTTTACAAAGATTATAAAAAGTCCCGGCTTGACCTTTTCCGGCATCTGCATACGCAAAACCCTGAAATTCCCGAATTAACCATTTTTCAGAAAACCCAAAAGCTATTGGACAGGGTTGTATTTGTCTGCTTTTGCGAAGACCTGGCTATTATTCCGCCTTATACTTTCCGGGGTTTGCTAAAAACGGTTAAGGATGACAAATTTAACCGGCAAGACACAAAAATTTACGAACGGGTAAAGGGCCTGTTCGAAGCTATAGACAAAGGTTTCCCTGATGCAGGAATTAATAAATTTAACGGCGGCTTGTTTGCGCCGGATGAGTTGCTCGACAACTTAAAAATAAAAGACAGCACATTAGAGCATATTATTGCTTTGGAGCAATACGACTTTGCTTCAGACCTGAACGTAAACATTCTAGGTCACATTTTTGAGCAAAGCATTTCAGATATTGAAGAAACCAAAGCTGAAATATCCGGGCTGAAATTTGACTCAAAAAAGGGAAAGCGAAAGAAAGAAGGGGTATTTTATACTCCTGAATACATTACCCGGTACATGGTAAAAGAAGCAGTGGGCGGCTGGCTTCTGGACCGGCAACAGGAAATAGGTTTTGCGAAATTACCCGAACTTACCGAAAACGATTATGCCAAAATCCGTTTCGAAGGAAAGAAATTGGTAACTACCAAAGCAGTTGAAAAGCATATTAAAGCCTGGGATGCTTACCGGGAAACGCTACGGAACATAAAAGTATTAGACCCGGCTTGCGGCTCTGGGGCTTTCCTTAATCAGGTGTTTGACTACCTGTTCCAGGAAGGACAGCGGGTAAACAAGGAATTAGCAAGGCTACGCGGCGGCCAGTTCGAAGCCTTCGATTTAGACAAGCACATTCTTACTAGCAATATCTTCGGGGTAGATCTTAACGAAGAAAGCGTGGAAATTACCAAGCTTAGCCTCTGGCTTAAAACTGCCAACAAGAGTAAAGAGCTTACTACTCTCGATGCCAATATTAAATGTGGTAACTCCCTTATATCCGATCCGGATGTTGCCGGCGATAAAGCTTTCAATTGGACTCATGAGTTTCCGGAAGTATTTGCAGCCAATGGTTTTGATGTAGTAGTAGGTAACCCTCCTTATGTGCGCCAGGAAATGCTTGGTGAGATAAAGCCCTACTTAGCGAAAGCTTTTACAGTTTTTAACGGAACTGCTGATCTTTACACATACTTTTTTGAACTTGGTCTTCGCAATCTAAATGAGAAAGGAAAACTGGCTTACATCGCTCCAAATAAGTTTATAAAATCGAACTACGGAGTTAAGCTACGTGAATATTTGCGAAAGTTTACAATGGAGCAAATAATTGATTTTGGGGAGTTACCTGTATTTGCAGAAGCCGCTACTTTCCCCGCTATTTTCATAATCGCAAAGAAAAAAACTATTTACAAAGAAACGGTATTCAGTTATATAAAAAAACTCGATTTCACTTCTTTGACAGAGGCAGTTGCAGAAAACCATTTTTTCTTATCATCTGATGCATTTGATGAAGAAACCTGGAGTTTATCAACTGGTAATGAAAGTTCTATTTTTGAGAAAATGCGGATGATTGGAATTCCACTAGGAAAATATACAAATGGTAGCATTAGAAGGGGAATATTAACCGGATTCAATGAAGCATATATAATTGATCAAAACACCAGAAATGAGCTGATTAATAAAGATATTAAATCAAATGAAATAATAAAGCCTCTACTTGATGGGAATGATATAAGAAAATATCGAATTGAATTCAAAAATAAGTTCATAATCCTTTCTAAAGTTGGAGTAGAAATAGATCGGTATCCTGCTATTTTTGAACACTTAAAACGGTATCAAAATCAATTAGAAAAGCGCTTAGATAAAGGTAATTACTGGTGGGAATTACGTTCATGCTCATATTATCAAGATTTTGAGACTCCTAAGATCTGTTATCCAGATATTGCATTAGAATCAAGATTTACCATTGACTATGATCAATTTTACCCTAATGCGACTTTATTCATAATTCCCAAAGACGATAAATATTTGCTTGCCCTATTGAACAGTAAACTTATCTGGTTTTTCTTAAAGAAAATCTGCCCTGTAATAGGCGATGAAAACAAAAGAGGAAGACTAAGATTAAAAACAGTTTATCTTGAACAATTACCTATAGTAGAAATTCCTCTGGAAGATCAAAATCCATTTATTGAGAAAGCAGATTTAATGCTACTAAAGATGAAGGAACTACAAGAACTTACAAACAACTTCCTTAAGCTTTTGAAAACTGATTTAGGTATTGTAAAGCCGAATCAGAAACTGGAGAAATGGTATGATTTATCCTGGGAAAACTTCGCAAAGGAGCTTACTAAGCTGAAAGTTAAATTAACCTTACCTCAAAAATCAGAATGGCTTTCATATTTTGAAACACAACAGAAATTAACCGCTGATATTCAAAACCAATTAAAGCAAACTGATCAGGAAATTGATCAAATGGTTTATCAACTATATGGGCTTGCGGAGGAAGAAACTAAAATAATAGAAGGCAGAATTTAAATTTCTTAAAACTATCATTGGTAATTAACCATTTTATTAAATTTTATAAAAATAATAAATACTATGGACTTAAACACTAAAGAAATTCTTATTGCATTAATAGGATTTCTATCTGGAGCCTCAATTTCAGTACCTATTACAATTAAAGTTATGAAATCTACCTTAAATGTAAATAAAGTTAAACAAAGAGGAATTATTTCAAGTGGCGATGTGATCGGTAGAGATAAGTTTCATAAATAATGGAAATAAATAAAACAACTCAGGAGAACATTACAGCCCAAAAGGTTGCAGGGAGAGATGCTGTTGATAACACTTATACAATAAATATTAATAGGAATGGCACTTCTAAGTATATGGAGGACCTTATTGCTAAATTTAAAGTTGAAAGGGCTACCAATGTCATTTTTAATGATATTATTGATGATTTACAACATTACAGTACACCAATTGATGATAATGTTGTGGGAGTTGAGGCAAAGTTAGTAATGGGCAATCGAGAAGCAGATATTCCATTTGCGATTGCCACAAAAGAAAAGTTCTATAGAAAGCTAAAGAAGAATGAATATTCAGAATCTGCCCAAGAAATATATGCATTCGTTATGGCTGAAATCTTTTCGAATTTCAACAGACATATATATCCTCTCATTAAGGAAAATAAGCCAAAGGAATTCATTAACATACAAATTACCGAGTTGGTTATAGTTCCAGTTCAAATAATTCTAGGAGAAAATATTTTAAGAATTCTAGCTGATGACATTAATGGGATGCTCTTTTATTTAACTGGTAATTGCCATATAAAATGGATTTAATATGCTGATATACAATCCAGCTTTTGATATTTATCATACAATCTTTAGGCAACTGCAAATCCTATTTAACTCAAATAATAAAGCGATAGAAATCGAACGTATGTATATACTTGGTTTTTATCTAACCTTCCCTGCTGAATTGCTTAAAATTAGATTACCTATAACTGCCAGTAAGTATAAAAAATATCTTAAACTGGAAATTAATAGCTATGAGCGTATCCCAAATCAAAAAAGGCTGTTTATGAAAATGCTGCCTATTCAGCAAGGAGCGCTAAAATCGTTAGTAGGATTTGGGTTAATAGATCAAGACCTTTATAAATTGGGTAAAATAAAATTATTAAAAGAGAACCTGCCAGATAATTTAGTTGAGTCCATAAATACTACTAATTTAAAACATAGTCAAATTATCGAATTACTATCCGGTCCATTATTAGATATTCATCTTTATGGGAATGGTGGTCTTAAAGAAAGAGCAGGTTTAATTGAATTTAAATATGACCCGATTTAATCCTTTCATAAAACTTACTAGACTAATAGTATTTACTTCAAGCGGAAAAATTGCTTATGATGAACAATTTCACAATGGAGTAAATATAATCAGGGGCCATAATAGCTCAGGTAAATCCACAATTTCAAACTTTATTTTCTATGTATTAGGAGGTGATTTTAATAAATGGACAACAGCTGCACTAGAATGTACAAGTGTGGTAGCTGAAGTTGAATTTAATGGTAGTAAGCTGACTTTAAGGCGTGATATTAATGTAAAAATACATCAACCAATGTCTATCTTTTGGGATAGCATTGATAAAGCTCTAAATTCAAGCTTTGAAAACTGGGAAATATATCCTTATAGATCAAGTGATAATAAGTCTAGTTTTTCAAATGTACTTTTTACTGCATTAGGTTTTCCAGAGCTGAAAGGAGATGTAGACAGCAATATATCAATGCATCAAATTTTAAGGCTTATTTATATAGATCAAAAAAGCCTAACTGAAAATTTGATATTAACGGAGCAGTTTGATTCCCCATTAACAAGAAGAACTATAGCAGACCTTTTACTAGGAGTATATGATGATTCTTTATATTCAAACAAACTAGCTTTAAGACAAAGCAGAAAAGATTTTGAGATCAATAAAAGCCAACTTGAGGGTATTTTAAACATTTTTAGTTCGACAGGAAATGAAATAAACCCTGAGGAATTCAAATCATTTATTGACAATAATATTCTGCAACTTGAAAAAATAAATGAATCATTAATTGTTCTTGGTAATAATCGAATTCCAAATGAGGAGCCTTCCAACCAACCAAAAGTAAGAACACTTCAAGAAAATCTAATTAGTAAAAAACAAGAATTATCAAAAGTAATAGATAGAATAAATGAATATGAATTAGAAGTTGCAGATTCAATAGAATTCATACAAAGTCTTGAAAGAAGAATCAATGCCCTAGAAGATTCAATTACTACAAGAGAAAATTTAGAGTCTCTCCGAATCACGCACTGTCCTAGTTGCCTTTCCCTAATAATACCAGGTGATGATCATAATAATTGTTACCTATGTAAGAAACCTTTATCGAAGGATGATGAGAAATCACAAATAAATAGGATGCAGCAAGAATTGCACAACCAAATTCGAGAGTCCAAAAATCTACTTAAACAAAAAGAACAAATTCTTCAGGATGCTAAAACTAGCTATCCTGCTTTAGAAAGAAAGGCGAAAATTCTTCAAGTTGAGTTACATTCATTTATTAAGACTGCAATTCCTCCGGTCTCTGAGTTTGCGCAATCACTTTTATTAAATAAAGGCAGAATTACAAGTGAAAATGAATTTTATCTGAAGCAGTTAAAAGCTGTTGAAAAATTGGAAATTCTTAGAAAGGAGTTAGATAGACTTAAATTATCAATTGAGCGTCTCGAAACTTCAATTCAAGCACAGGAATCTAATCAACAAAACCGACTTAATGCTGCTATGGGTAAGATAAAGGAAATTGCAGTTTACCTTTTGCATAATGATCTAGATAGGCAGCCAGAATTCAAAGTAGCTTGAGAAGTACAAATTGATTTTGAAAGAAATACTTATGGTTTGGATGGTAAAAACAATTTTTCAGAAAGCTCAAATATTCTTCTTAAAAATAGTATAAGATTTGGGATATTCTTTGCCTCTTTGCGCAAAGAATTTTTCCGGTTCCCAAGATTCATTTTATGCGACAATATGGAGGATAAAGGAATGGAGGAAGCTAGAAGTCAGAATTTTCAAAAAAACATCTGCTTGATTTCAGATAGTATAGAAGTTGAACATCAAATTATTTTTACGACTTCAGCTATAGAACCTGAATTAGATAATTCTGAACGGTGTGTTGGGGAATTTTATCATGAAGATGAAAAAACTCTAAATCTAGATGAATAAAGCCTGTTCTATTCTAAATTTCCTTATTATAAAATAATTAAAATCTCTTTCTATGGCCTATTACGAACTTCAAAAGCAAGTATTTGATTATTTATACACGCGTCATCAGCAAGACAATAATTTTACTTTTTCGGTAAGGAAGAAATTCAGTAAAGGTAAAACCCGAAATCACTTTATTGGCACGGAGAAGTCAGGCTATTTTGGTTTCACGCTGTGGTTGCTTCCTTGTTCTTACAGAGGAGCCTCCATTGATGCTGCTACTTTCATAATCAGAAAAATAGATAAAGATTATTGCCAGTTAATGTTCCAGTTCAATACGAGCCGAAAGCCAATTGATGAGCAGAACGAAGCAACCCTAAGGTTAGAGGAGGAGCTGATTCGCCGGTTCAAAAAAGCTTCTATTAAATATTATACAAACCCTCCGGAAAATAAAATTGCTTGGATAGGGGTCTATAAAGATCAAGTTCCTCATAGTGGCCTAAATTTAGCATTAGAAGATTTAATTAACCAAATCAAAGTTCACGTTGATGCAGGTATAGAAGCCATACAAACTAAGTATCCTAATTGGTATGGCGGATCAATTACCAAGACTGCTTTTGATCTTAGTATTGCAAATTTGAAGTCAAAAAGAAGTGGTAGAGTTGTTTTACCTTCCACTATACCTCCTATTTCAAAACCTACGCAGGTCGTCAGCCTGTTAGAACCTGAAACGATAAATTATTGGTGGCTCAACTGCAACCCTCGAATTTGGCGTATGGAAGACTATGCCATTGGTCAGGAACAAACATACTCAAATGTAAATGCAAAGGGTAATAAACGTAATGTTTACGAGAACTTTTCTAAAGTAAAGCCCGGTGATTTGCTAATTGGGTATGAATCTACGCCAAGCAAACGCGTTAAGGCAATTTTAGAAGTTACTCAGGAACTTCATCAGGATGATGAGGAAGGTGATATTTTTACCTTTAAGGTAAAGTCGTTCGTTCCTAACCAACTTACCTGGAACCAGCTCCAAGCTTTACCTGAATTAGCCAATTGCCGGGTATTGCGCAATAACCAGGGCAGCCTGTTTGAGCTAACCCAAAATGAATATCAAGCTATTCACAACCTTTGTATAGCCAACCTTGGAGTAGAAGCGGAAAAATATGATCTGGATGAAGCTGATAAAGAATTATTTATAGACCGGGCCACTATCCAGGAAATTAAGACCTCTCTTCAGCGCAAGAAAAACATCATTCTACAAGGGGCACCCGGCGTAGGCAAAACCTTCTTTGCCAAACGGCTGGCTTACCTGCAAATGGGTAAAAAAGATGAAAGCCGGGTAGAAATGATCCAGTTTCACCAATCCTATGCTTATGAAGACTTTATTCGTGGTTTCCGGCCAAATGAGGAAGGTAAATTTACCTTAGCCAATGGCATATTTTTCGAGTTCTGTCGCAAAGCGCAAAATAATCCTAAGCAAGAGTACTTCTTCATTATAGACGAGATAAACCGGGGTAACCTGAGCAAAATTTTCGGAGAGTTATTAATGTTGATCGAAGCCGATAAACGCGGCGAAGATTTTGCCATTCCGTTAACTTATCGCAAGGAAAACGAGCCAAAGTTTTACGTGCCTGAAAACGTTTACATTATCGGTACTATGAACACCGCCGACCGTTCCTTGGCTTTAGTAGATTATGCCTTGCGCCGAAGGTTCGCCTTTTGGAACGTAGTACCTAAATACGAAGAAAAATTCAAAAAATTCCTACAACAGCATAGCGCCATTGATGCGGCCCTGGCAGCTCAGATTGCAGACCGTTTAAGTAGTTTAAACAAAAAAATCGGACAAGATAAAGACCTGGGCTTAGGTTTTATGGTAGGTCATAGCTATTTCTGCAATATCCCAAATGCTGACTTTGAAGCTTTAGAGTGGTATACAGAAATTATAGCTCAGGAAATTAAACCATTACTGCAGGAATACTGGTACGATAATGAAGCCAAAGCGCAGGAAGCCATTAAGAATTTGTCTCTGAACTAATGGCTATTCCAATCCAGAATATTTACTACCTCCTAGCTTATGCCTGGGACCGATTGGATGAAGCTGAGGCTTTAAACCTGGATACTGCTCAATTCACGAACCTGTTCGACTTGCTTGCAAAAGTTCTTGCAAACGGAACAACCCATTTATTAAAGCGTGGCCTGGATCGAAATTATCAGGAAGAAGCAATGCTTACCAACCGCCTACAAGGTAAGATTCTTTTTCAACCATCGGTCAAAAAGAATACGCTTGTAAAAGCGGCAGCATATTGTGCTTACGATGAGCTTAGTTTCGATGTGTTGCATAACCAGTTGTTGAAGGCTACGCTTAAAATGTTACTCCAGGAAGAAACCTTAAATCAGAAGATCCGGCAAGATATTCATCTAATCCTGCAAAGGTTTCCAAGTGATATTCCCCATCTGAATGTAAAGAAAACCCATTTTAAGAAAGTAAAGCTTCACCGCAACAATTCGAACTACAAACTTTTACTTTCTATTTGCGAACTGATCTGGCAAGAATTATTAAGCAAAGAAGAAAGTGGTGAAAACCCATTTAAGAATTTCGTTCGTGACAAAAAACGGATGGCTAAACTGTTCGAGCGTTTCCTTCTAAACTTTTACCGGAAACATTTTCACCCAGAAGATTGGACCGTTAAGGCTGAGCAACTTTCCTGGCAACTACAACCCCTTGCAAATAATGCTGAAAGGGAATATATACCAGCTATGAAAACAGACATCAGCCTGATTTCAAAAGATAGGTATTTGATCATGGATGCCAAATATTATCCCGAAGCTCTGAAAAGCCAATATGATAAAGAGAAGATCATTTCTTCAAACCTTTATCAAATATTCTCTTATACTCAAAATCTAACCCAAGCAGGAAATCGTCAGGTGGAAGGGATTTTAATTTACCCTGAAGTATCAAATAGTCTTTCCCTCTCCTATCAATATTCCTCAGGAAATAGACCCGTAATAAGAATCTGCACTATAAATCTCAACCAGAACTGGGAGAAGATAGAAGCTGACCTCATAAAAATAATTGATTAATATTTTGGCATTAATTGATACATAAATTCTTGTTTACGATAAAGATTCGTTATAGAGGCCTATTTAAAAAGTTATTACTTAAATTAAAACATTGGTAAACTGCTTTCCTTAATTGAATCTTTTGAATGATTCTTCTACAACTGAGGGCAACAAGTAAAAATACATTTAAAGATGATAAACTTCAGTAATTCTTTAAACGATTAATTTCTAAGGCGAAAGTTCATTTAAAGTGACAAAGAGATTTCTGTTCTTTCGTTTTAGACACGAATTCCTCCGGTACCATTACCCCCGGAATTTTAGCTCCCAAACCTACCCTATTTTAGGTGAAAAATGTGCTAAATTTTGCATTTAAGTTTCCAAACTTAAACCCTCCATAAAAAGAAGCTTAAAACCGGCCCTAAACCGCATGATTAACAAAGCTTGGTAGATTAAGCAATTCTGGCCTTCCAAATACTTCCTTAAAACCTGAAAAAAATGCCATTAAATAAGTCTTTTAAAATGCTTGTATTCAGCATTTTAAAAGACTTATTTTCACCCACATTTTTGGCAGCTTTTTATTTTAAAAACACCCATAAAATAAGGCTGTTTTTGTGGCTATTTTTCCCTCCTGAAAAATCCTTTTCTGCTGGCCTACTTGAATAGAATATTCCTCCTCATTTTCAGGGCTAAAATTTCGCCAGTTCTTGACTAAATTTTTTCTTCGCCTTAAACACTTTATTCCGGTGCCAAAACAAGTTGTTTTAAGGGCCAAAAAACTGCGTTTTTTCACCAGAGCCGGAAATGATCATTTTTAAATATCATTATTCAAGGTGTAGATAAATAATAATTTCTTGTTAAAAACCTGCGGGTTTTCTATCTAAATGGCACTTTTTCTCAACATCAAATCATCCCAACCAATAAGCCCTGTAACCATCTCATAATAAACAACTTGCATGCCTCATTATTTTATTAAAAAGGGAAGCTTTTTGTGCATCTATTAACACTTCAGTTTAAATTACCAGATTACACATCCCTTTTTTGTACCCGGCCAAGATTTTAGCCTCAAAAATGCCCCCTATTTAATGCCTTCGTCCTCATAATCCAATATTTTAGGCTTATCACCTTATTCATCTTTTGTTTAGCTCTTTATTAAGATTTCATTACTAAAATTTAAAAACAATACTTGTTCGTTGTTTTTATCAAATTTAGTTTTACCTTTGAGTAATGTTTAGCCTTAAACTATGGAACAACCCAATCTCAACCTGGAGCTTTCGGACAATGAATCCTTCGAGACTTTATTTGAACGGCTTACTTTGCCCCTGCTCTTACTGAAGGACTGCGGCGTGGGCAGCAAGAACTTCAATGACTGGCGAAGGGCCGGCCTTTGGTTTGACGATGCCGATGAGAAGCGCACCTGGACTAAGCTCAGCCTGGAGCAATACGTCTGGCTGAAGATGATCCAGCAGCTGCGGCAGTTTGGCTGCTCTACCGAGCTGATCTTTAGCGTTAAGCAGAAGCTGATCGTCGTGCCGGATTGGGAAGCCCTTTTCAAGGAGTATGAGCAACACTTTTATACCGAACTGGAAAAGGTAGAAATGTTTCCAGAAGGAAAAGCTAAACAAGTTGAAGGCTTTAAAAGCGGGGAAACTTTCCGGCAGCTGAAAGAGAGTGCGGAAGGGCAGGAATTAAGTGCCGGGATGTCCATTCTCAGGAGCCTGCTTTTGGCTTCACTGGTAAAGCACCAGCACGTAGCCTTCCTTGTATTCCCCGACGGCACTGTTACTCCCTGGCTGGATGAGATTCATTCAAAAGATCCCAGAGCTCAAAAGCTGTTCAAGCGCACCCATATCTATCTTACCCTTACGGGCCACCTGATGGATTTCATCACCGACCCGGATAAGGAATCCTTTATTGCTCCATTGCAGCTCTTAAGCAACGAAGAGCTACAGGTGCTGCGGGCCCTGCGCGACCACAGCCTTAAGTCTATCACCATCCAGATGGAGAAGGATGCCAGATCCAAGAAGGTAACTAAGACCATGTTCACCACCAAGGGCGAAACCATCGATTCGGAAGATACGGAGGTGATCCTGGATATCCTCTTAAACAAAAAGTATAAAAGCTTCGAGTTTACCCGCCGCAACGGCAACCGCTTTTACTTTGAAAAGGAATACCGGAAAGAGCTTTAATAATACTATTACCAGCCAAGGCCTGCGCCTGCCTGATGAATGGTCCTGAAAGCCTCAGCACCAATAAAAGAACCCTGCTGCCCTCCTGAAAGCTTCAGCTGCAGTCCGAATGGGTAATAAAAGTGAAATCCTTATTAAAAAGCTTAAACCTTAAAAAAGAAAGTCAAAAGCAATCAGAAAAAAAGCCGCTTAAAGTAAAAGAGCCGCAAAAAGTAAACACTTCGCAGGAAGTAAGCCTGCCGGGAAGGAAAGGAAAGCCGAAGCTTAAAGCCGGCAGCCTTACCGTGGAAGCGCTTAAGCAGTTTCCCGGCCTGGAGAACCTAAGCCACAATGAAGCCCGGGAAGTACTCAGCTCCCTGGAAGCCTTTGCCCAATTAACCTTTAACCAATTTACCAGCCTATATGGACACCCTTAGCACGTTGCAGCGCTTTGCCAAGCAAGGTAAAAGCAAAATTAAACCCCGTACCAACAAAGCCGTCTATTACACCCGGGTTTCCACCAAGGACCAGGCAGATAATAACACGAGCCTTTTCACCCAGAAGAAATTCTGCGAAGAGTTTGCCCACCGCAATAAGCTGGAGATTGTGGAGCATTTTGGCGGCACCCACGAAAGCGCCAAGAACGATGACAGGAAGGAGTTTAATAAAATGCTCAAGTTTGTCCGCAAAGGAAATGCCGGCATCAGCCATATCATCGTATACAGCTTTGACCGCTTTTCCCGCTCCGGCGCGAATGGCCTGAAGCTGATCCAGGATTTGAAGGATGAAGGCATATCGGTTCTTTCCGTTACCCAGAACGTGGATGCCTCCACCCCGAGCGGCTCCCTGCAGCAGAGCATCCAGATGGTATTCAGCGAATACGACAATAACCAGCGCAAGCTTAAATGCATGGCCGGCTCTAAGGAACGGCTGAAACAAGGCTATTGGGTTTCGATGGCTCCCTATGGCTATGACCAAGCTACGATCAACGGTGAGCAACGCATCACGGTAAATAAAATTGGGGAAAAGCTCCGGAAAGCTTTCCTGATGAAAGCCAGCCAGGGCTTAAGCAACGTGGAGATAGTGGAGCAGCTCCGGCAGATGGGCTTAAAGGATATGTACAAGCAAAAGCTGACCAAGATATTTGCCAACCCCTTCTATTGCGGCTACATTAGCCACGCGATGCTGGAAGGCGAAGTGGTTAAAGGGCGGCACGAAAAACTGGTATCAGAAGCGGTCTTCATGAAGGTAAACAACTTGCAGGCCCAGAACCGGCACGGCTATAAGAAATTGGAGTACGATGAAATGTTGCCTTTAAAGCGGTTTGTAAAGTGCGAACAGTGCAATACCGTGCTGACGGGCTATGAAGTGAAAGCCAAAGGCATTCATTACTACAAATGCCCTACGACCGGCTGCAAAAGCAACATCAATGCCGGTAAGCTCCACGAACAGTTCCAGGACCATTTAAAACCCTTGCAGGTGGAGGCAAAGTACCTGGCTCCCTTAAAAGTTATGCTGCAAATAACCTTTGAGCAGCTGGCCGAGCAGAAACAGGAAGAACAAAAGGATTATAAAGAAACAGCTAAAGTCATCCAAAAGAAATTGGATGCTATCGAAGAGCGGTTTGCCATCGGGGAAATTGGGCCGGATATTTACGAGAAGTTCAGTACGAAGTTTAAGGAAGAACTAAAGGAAATTGAGAAGCAAAACCTGGCACCCGCTTTAGAGAGTTCGAACCTGGAAAAATACCTGGATTTTGCGCTGGAAATTTCTACAAACCTCTGTAAATCATGGGAGTTAGGTAATTTTCAACACCGTCAGAAGCTGCAGCAACTCGTTTATCCGGATGGTTTGCATTTTAGCATCCAAAACAAGGCACTTCGAACCATTAGAATGAACTCGATCCTAAGCTTAATCACCTCATTATCAGGAGCTTGCAAGGACAAAAAAAAGGGGCTCACAAGTAAAAAAACTTGTAAGTCCCTTTTAGCAGAGAGGGAGGGATTCGAACCCCCGGACCTTTAACAGTCAACGGTTTTCAAGACCGCCGCAATCGACCACTCTGCCACCTCTCTAACTTGATGCAAAAATAAGCGGCTAATTTGAATTTACAAACACCTTTTCGAAAATAATTAACAGAAAGTTGCAGATTTTTTTATCCCTCCTGCTATTCCCCTGATCCTGAACCTCCAGCAATTGGTAACCGGACAAAATTAAAGGATGAAGCCTTTAGTTTTCAGCTTCAGGTAGAAGCACTTGAGCCTGCATGACGAAATTCCTAATTTTTCCAGGAAAGGACATTTAGTTTTTTTCTCAAAAAGATCCGGTTTCTGAGGGTTTTTAGAATTTTGGAACAACGAAAGCTCAGCTACGAAACCTGAAATGGTATTGGTTAGGCCAAAAAAAGTCAGGTTACTTTTCGAGGCGTTTGGTTACCGTATCGATGGCGATGTTGATCTCAAAACCCAGGATCAGGATCATGGAAACAAAATCGAGCCAGATCATAAGACCTACCAAAGCTCCTATAGACCCATAAAGCTGGTTATAGGTATCGAAATTACTAATGTAAAGGGAAAACAACCAGGAAATTAAAAAGATCAGCAACGTAGAAACCACCGCGCCGGCCGAAACAAATGGCCATTTATCGTGGATTGCCGGCACATAATAATATAGCAGGCAGGTAGCCAGAAAAAACAGGAAAACCACCGAAATATATTTCACCACCTGGATCAGACTGTAGGTAAAAGTTTCGGTAACAATATCGTAATAGACCAGCGCATCCAGAATGTAGGTACCAAAGAAAATGGCAGCAATGGAAATAAACAGGATAAAGGCCAGTACAAAGGTTAGAATGGTGGCAATCAGGCGGCGCTGCAGGTAACTCCGTTGTTTAAAGGTATCATATTTTTTATCGAAGGTATCCAGCAAAGACATTACCCCGTTACTGCTCAGCACCACCGCAAAAAGAAAACCGACGGAGAGCAAACCGCCGCGGGGCTTACTTACAATATCGTTGATGGTTTCTTCGGTAGCGGAGAACATTTCCGGCGGCATAAAATCGCGCAAAAAATCGATAATGTTCTCATTAAAATCCTGGCCGCCAATGTACGGAATAAGGGTAAACAAAAAGATAATGGCCGGGAAAATGGAAAGCGTAAAGTTGTAAGCCATGTAAGACGACCGCTTGGTTACCGAATCGAGCTTTACTTCATGAATGAGCACCTCCATAACTTCGTAAACCGAAGCCTGCCCATTGTTAAAACGGAGGCGTTTCAGAAATACCAGGCCGCCCCGGTACCACCGCCGGTCTTTGATATATTTATGATGAAACCCCATCTGCAAAATAAGGCGCCATAATTTTCCGGATAGAACCGGGAGCCCCCGTTGGTCTGCCGGTTTCCATATTTACAAAAACCATGGTGGTTTCGCCAATGGTAAGTAAGGTCCCGCCTTCGTTGTAAACTTCGTATTCAAATAAAATGCGGGCGGCGGTTGGGTTGTGTTTCAGAAAAAGCTTTATGGTTAAGAGGTCGTCGTATTTAGCAGCTCTTATGTATTTGCATTTAAGCTCCAGTACCGGCATCATCACGCCATCGGCCTCCATTTCTTTGTAATTAATGCCTAACTGCCGGAAAGCTTCGGTTCGGGCAACTTCAAAATAGGCCGCGTAATTCCCGTAATAAACATACCCCATCTGGTCGGTTTCGGAATAGCGCACCCTTATCTGAACTTCGGTCTGGTACATGTTTGGTTGTTGATTGTTAATTGCTGATTGTTAAAGCTGAATTGTTGAATGGTTCTCAATTTACTTTTTATGGCTCCTGCCCTACCGTTTGACGTTTCCGGTTTTTTGCTTTAAAAGCATACCGTTTTTACCCGTCGAAAGTTAAGGAATTTGTTTTAAACCAAAGTAGCGCAGGGTTTAAACCCTGCGCTACTTTGGTTTAATTGACTGAAACAATTAACAATCAGCAATTAACAATTCTTCTATTTCATGATCTTGGCGGCCGTCAGGGCTTTATGATAGCGGCGGGCATTAGCCATGTGTTCGGGCAGAGTTTCGGCAAAACTATGATACCCCGAAAAATCTTCCCTGGCGCAGAAATAAATATAATCGTGCTTTTCCGGATTTAAAACGGCATCTATAGATGGAATAGACGGCAGGTTGATCGGGCCGGGCGGCAGGCCTTTGTACATGTACGTATTATAAGGCGAATCGATAAGCTTGTGTTTATTTAGCACCCGCTTAATGGAGAAGTCCTGGGTGGCAAATACCAGGGTCGGGTCTGCTTCCAGTTTCATTCCTTTCTTCAGGCGGTTCAGATAGGCGCCGGCAATTTTAGGTCTTTCGTCGGGGTGCTGGTTTTGTTCGGCTTCAACAATTGAGGCTAAAATAGACGCTTCCTTTGGGGTTAAATTCTGCTTTTTGGCTTTGGCGATCCGCTCTTTGGTCCAGAATTTATCGTATTCCTTTTTCATCCGTTCCATCAGCTGCTCCGGGGTGGTGTTCCAGTATAACTCATAGGTATTGGGAATGAACATGGTCATAACAGTGCCGGGCGTAAATCCGAACTGCTTCAGGTATTCCTCATCTTCGAACATTTCCCGGAAATCGTCTTCTTCCACATCCAGGTAGCCGGCCAGTTTGGCGGCCAGGTCTTCTTTTAGCCGGATATTATTAAAGGTTAAGCGAATGGGGGTCTGGCGGCCGGTCCGTAAAATCCCGATCAACTGGTAGTTAGTAGCCTGGTTGGGAATTTCGTAATGGCCGGGTTTTACCAGTTTGGGGTAATCCATCAGTTTGGCCATGAACCGGAAAGCCAGCTTATCGATAATTACATTTTTGGCCTCTATGGAATCCATAACCGCTTCGTAAGGCTGGTCTTTGCGGATGCGGATATAGGTTGGCTTGCCTTTGGTATCTACATTGGCCGTGTACATAAGCTGGTAAGCATAGTACGAAAAGCTCACAAACAGGAACAGGGCCAGTACAATTAAATAGGTTACCGTTTTATTACGCGGTTTGGCTTTGGGTTTAGCACTCATAACAGTATTAACAAAATCTTAATCCCTACAAATTTTGGTTAAAGAAGGAAATTAAGTACTTTTAGACCGCAAAAATAACACTTATTTTTCTTGATTTTCCCTTAACCTTTTATTTATGCTAAAACATTACTTTAAAAGACTGTTAGTTATGACAATGGTGCTGGCAAGCACCCTGGCTGCTTCCGAAACTTTTGGCCAAACGCCCATAGTTCAGTACAATTTTAACGGCGCCACCGGAGCCGAAGATTCTTTGGCTGCCGATGCGCAACCGGCTAATGCCCGTTTCTATTTTGCCCGCCGGGGTTCTTCTTTGGTTGGCACAGCCGGCGCCAATTATTTAACTTCCAATAACTGGCCGGTAGCCTTCACCCCTACTGCTTATGTTTCGGTAGCTGGTAAAGCCGATCCCGGTTACAGCATGACTTTAACTTCGCTTGCCTTTACGCTGCGTCACTCTGCCAGTGGTCCGGCCACATTCGAAGTTCGTTCAAGCTTAGACAATTACACCGCCGTACTAAAAACAATTACCATTCCTACCACCAACACCGCCGATGTTCGCGACTCTTTGGTTCTTGGGGCTGCTTTTGCCAACTTAACTAACAAAGTAGATTTCCGGATCTTTGGTTATAACGCCAGCGCCACTTCTACTACCGGAACCGGCCGCCTTGATAAAGTTAAATTCTACGGCACTATTCAGACTACCGGCGGCACCATTCCTCCTACTGTTGGTTTTGCTTCTTCTACCGGTTCGGTAATGGAAAACGTAACCGGCGGCACTACAACGGTAGCCGTTAATATTTCCAACCCAAGCGCAACTACTGCCACTACGGTTGACGTTAGCTTAGGTACCGGCAGCACTGCAACTTTAGGAACCGACTTTACTTTTACTGGTTCAACCCTAACCTGGGCAGCGGGAGATAATACGCCTAAAACCGTTACCGTTACCATTATAGACGATGCTATCTTTGAAGGCAACGAAACAATTGTGCTGGACCTGACCAACGCTTCTACCGGAGCTGTAATTGGTACTGCTACGTTTACCTTAACCATTACCGATAACGAAATTGCTCCGATCCCAACCGTAACTGTTGCTTCTATAACTGTTAACGATCCGGTAACATTCCTTCCACTTGCCCTGGGCACGCAGGTTAAACTTATAGGAACACTTTACGGTGTAAACCAGCGCACTACCGGCTTACAATTAACGCTGATCGACAATACCGGCGGGGTAGGTCTTTTCACTACAAATGCTGGCGTAGTTCCTACAGTAGCGCCGGTGGAAGGCGACCGCGTACGGGCTATTGGTACCGTTGCTCATTTTAACGGTTTAACCCAGTTAACCATAGATTCTATTGTGGTTCTGGCAACTAACCAGCCTCTGGTTACGCCTACTATTGTAAATGGTCCTTTAACGGAAGCCCACGAATCTGAATTGATTACCATTGCCAATCCGGTTTCTTTGGTTACGCCTTCGCAGTGGACAAACACCGGTACCGGCTTTACGGCCCAGGTTACCGATGGCACCAATATCTACGATCTGCGCATTGTGGCTACTTCCAATATCTTCGGCACGCCGGCTCCAACCGGAACATTTGTTCTTACCGGTATTGGCGGACAATTCGATAACTCTAACCCACACGATTCAGGTTACCAAATCATTCCGCGTCGTTTAACTGACCTGCGGAACGTAACCGGTGTTTCTGAAGCGTTAAGCAATGCTATTTCGATCTATCCGAACCCGGCCTCTACCGTATTGAACCTGAACCTTGGTAACCTTAATGGCAAAACCGCTACAATTTCTGTAGTAAATGCTTTAGGCCAGGTTGTGAAAAACGTTCCTGCTGCTGCTCAGTTAAACGTAGCAAACTTGCCAGCTGGTGTTTACACCCTGAAAGTTGCTGCTGCCAACGGAACTGCCGTTAAGCGTTTTGTAAAAATCGACTAAGTTTTATTAAACTTTATTTAAAAGGCTTCAGTACTTACTGAAGCCTTTTTTATTTAATCTGAATTCTATGAGCAACGCTTTATTTCTGAAAATTCACCCGGAGAACCCGCCTTTAAATAAGATCCTGCAAGCGGTAGAAGTATTGCGGAAAGGGGGCCTGATCATTTACCCTACCGATACCATTTATGGTTTAGGCTGCGACCTCCACAATGCACGGGCCATAGAACGGTTATGCCAGTTAAAAGGAATAAAACCCGAAAAAGCGAATCTCTCTTTTGTATGCTCCGACCTTACCCACATTTCGGATTATGCCAAAGGTATAACTACTCAGACCTATAAGGTTATGAAAAAAGCATTGCCGGGGCCATTCACGTTTATTCTGGAAGCCAGCGCCAAAGTGCCAAAATTCGGGGGTGCCAAAAAGAAGACCGTGGGCATCCGGGTACCCGATAATGAGATCTGTCTAACCCTGGTAAAGGAATTAGGCAACCCCATTATTTCTACCTCGATCCACGACGAAGACGATATAATTGAATACTCCACCGACCCGGAACTGATCTTCGAAAAATACCGGGGTCTGGTGGATCTGGTGATCGATGCGGGTTACGGCAATAACGTAGCTTCTACCGTAGTAAATTGCGTGGACGACGAAATGGAAGTAGTTCGGGAAGGCGCCGGCGATCTGGATCTTTATTTATAATTTACCGGTAGAGACGCAAAATTTTGCGTCTTTTCAGGATATTGGGTCGAAAAACACCGGTGAAGGAATTCAGCAATGGAGAGGAATCCAAACCAACCCGAAAATTCCGTCCTTGAAAAAAGACGCACAATTGTGCGTCTCTACCGGGCAGGAACTACGTTTTCCGCCGGCTTTTTATGCTTCCACCGCCGGTGGCTCCACAAATAATCGGCGGGGTTTTGCCTGATCCATTCTTCCAGTTTGCGGGCGTACCTTTCGGTAACCGGGAATTCAGAATCAGGCGAAAGCGGGGTTTCCAGATCGTGCAGCATTTCAAACCGGAACTCATAATGGCCTCTTTTTAGCCGGCGGTTGCCTACAAAAATTACCGGGTATTTAAAGGACGCAGAAAGTTTATCGGCCCCCACATAAAAGCCCGTATCCTGATTTAAAAACGTGGTCCAGTATTGTATTTCACCGCGCGGCGGGGTCTGGTCCGAAAGCATGCTGATAATGCGGGGCGTGTTTTTCCGGCGCATAAAATCCCGGAGCGTATCTTTCATAGGTACCAGATGTGCCCCCAGGCGGGAACGCAACCGGAGCATGAACCACTCAAAAAATTCGTTATTCAGCGGCTTGTAAATGCCATCCAGCGGCACATCAAAGGAAACGACTCCGGCCGGTAATGCCCACTCCCAGTTAGCCAGGTGCGATCCCATCATGAGTACCGGTTTCCCGGCTGCAACGAACGGCTCAACGATTTGGGTATTGGATAAAGTGATGTGCTGTTTAAATTCTTCCCGGGAAATAGAAGCCAGCTTAAGCGTTTCAACGATAATATCGCAGAGGTTGTGGTAAAAGGCCGGCACTAATTTCCTGATTTCCGCTTCGCTTTTTTCCGGGAATGCATTAATTAAATTCTGAAACACCACCTTTTTCCGGTAGCCAATAAAACGGTAGATAATCAGGTAAAAAAAGTCGGATAAAAGATAAAGTACCGGAAACGGCAACCGGGAAATGGCCATTAACAGCCACCAAAGCGGATAATATCGTTTCCGGGAAGGGTTCTTGGTCATTTTAGCTTACCGCGGTATCTGGACCGGGTTGCCTTCGCCGTCTAACACCTCATCGCTGCCACGATTCCTGTCGAATTTGCCATTATTGCCAAACCGCACCCCGGCCTGCTTGCGCCAGGTGGCATCGTTTACTTCGCCGTTGGCATTGGAATGCACCAGGCTGTAATTGTTATTACCCAGGTTGCGCTGCAGAAACACAAACTCGCGGTTGCGCTGCCGTTCCAACTGGTAATAATGCCAGATCTGATACGGTTTGGTATCGGAATTATTCGTTGGCCGGTTTACGTCGTTCCGTTCCGTATGAACCTGGTTAGGCGGACCGTACTGCAGATACACGCGTCCGCGGTCGGTTTCATGGCCCCGGAAAGATTGGTTGCCGAAGGTTTTTTCAACGTATTCTATCCGCTGCATATATTCCCGCCAGGCATTTTCCGGATTGGTTTCGGACCGCTTCTTAAAAAAGCTGTAAAGGTAATTTTGCTTTTGAAAAGTAGATGCTTTCACGGCCGTTTCCAGCATATCCTGTTCGGCGGCACTGGCAATAGGCCGCAACGCCCGGAGGTACAGATCCAGGTTGGTAGAATCCAGGTCTTTAGAGAAGGCCGCCGGCAGGTAACCGCCGTTCGTATTTTTAGCTAACATTTCGGTAGCCGTTTGCGGGTTGCTCCGTTGGAAGTACCGGCTCTGCAAAGCCAGGATCTTATTTTCTTCGTTCCGTACTTCCAGCACCAATTCGTAATTTCCGGAAGTCAGGGTACTGATATCCAATTCATTTAAAATCACATTTACCGGAGCTGTTTGCTGTAGCATCTGGCTGGCAATGGTTACTTTGGCCAGGTTGTCGCGGGCCGGTACAATGCGGTAAAAAATTATAATGGGTTTTTCTTTCCCGGCAACCTGTTCAGTATTGTAAACCTCCGTGTAGAATTTCAGCTTATCAAAACCCTTCGGAAAGAAATTGGAAACGTAGCTGATCAGCTTATAACCGCTTTTGGTATACTCATTATTCTCAGTGGTTTTCTGATAGCTTTCCAGCAACTGCACATCGCTGAACTGCACCTTTTCTTTATCAAACTTCACCTTCAAAGGCACATCAATGGCGTTGGCCGGATAGGTGGCATTTACATCGCGGGCTTTGCCGGTAAATTTTAGGTCGCCGTTGGGCAAAAACATGCGTTTCTGCAGGTTAAAGGGAGCCAGAAAAACCGAAGTATCCTGCACCACCGGCGATTTCAGCATTAACTTATCGGCATACCGGATCCCCACCGAATCGGAAACCAATAGCTCCAGCGCTACCGAAGCCTGAAAGCCGCCAGACACTTTTTTATAAACCACCGAATTGCCGTTAACCGAACAATAAAGTTCTACCATGTTTTTGGTATCGGTGGCTTTAAACCGAACCAGGTCAAAAGTAGCATCTAGTTTCTGGGCCGAAGCTGCCGTAAAAACGGTACTAAAAAGAGCTAAAAAAGTAAAACGTTTAAAGAACATACGTCTGCAATAAAAATAACCTAAAGTTACTTAAAATAAGTAATATCGCAATCAGGAAGTTCCCTGAACCACCCCATGATTTTACTTACCGAACTCCATTACCACCCCAGCATCCGTTATTTTCAGCAGGTTTTAAAAGCCGACCAGGTTTTAATTGAAGCGCATGAGAATTATATAAAGCAAAGTTACCGCAACCGCTGCCACGTTTTAACCACGCAGGGCGTTATAGCTTTAACGGTGCCGGTTAAAGGCGGAAACAGCAAAACGCTTATTACCGAACTGGAAATAGATTATGAACAGAAGTGGGTAAATGCAGCATTGGCGCACCATCCGGTCGGCATACGGCAATTCGCCTTATTTTGAGTTTTACGCCGATTATTTCGAGGCAATTTATAAGAAGCAGCCGCGTTTATTATTCGACCTAAACCGGGAATTTCTGGACCTGTATTTCAAATTTTTGAAAATTTCAAAACCCCTTGGATTTACTGAACGTTATGAGGAAAAATATGACGCGCCAGTGCAAGACCTTCGCTCTCAGATCCACCCCAAGAAAGCACCTGACAGCCTGACAATAAAAAGTTATAATCAGATGTTTGGCAAACAATTTGCACCGGACCTGAGTATACTTGACTTGCTGTTTACCCAGGGCCCGGAAGCGGTTCTTTACTTATAAATCTACACTTTCTGCACAACTGAACATCGTGCTGGCCGGTTGTGTTTAAACAGATAAGAATTTCGGCAGGTTTTTGTACCTACTTAATCTTTAAATTAATACTACTTTAAATACATGGAAGCTAAATTTTCAAACCGAGTAAAAGAGGTGATCTCGCTCAGCCGTGAAGAAGCTATTCGCCTGGGTCATGATTATATCGGTACCGAACACCTTTTGCTGGGCATGATCCGCGAAGGCGAAGGCACGGCCATTGCCTTACTCAAAAAACTTGGGGTTTCGATAGACGAATTAAAATATTCTATTGGAACAGGCTACCCGTAATACCGCTTCGCCGAATACCAACATTACCGGCAGTATTCCGCTAACCAAACAAACCGAAAAAGTTTTAAAAATTACGTACCTGGAGGCCAAGATCTTTAAAAGCGATATTATCGGTACCGAACATTTGTTACTTTCCATCCTGCGGGATGAAGATAATATTTCATCGCAAACTTTAGCCAAATTCAACGTGAACTACGAAGCAATCAGAGATTCCCTGGATTACCAAAACAATAATCCAATGGCATCTTCCGACACCGACGATGACAACGACAACGATAAATTATTTGGCAGCTCGGCTTCCGGCTAAAGGCAGCAGCGCCGCTAAAAAAGCCGGCGAAAAATCGCGCACTCCGGTGCTCGATAACTTTGGCCGCGACTTAACTAAACTGGCCGAAGAAGATAAACTCGACCCGATTGTTGGCCGCGAAAAAGAAATTGAGCGCGTAGCCCAGGTATTGAGCCGCCGCAAGAAAAACAACCCGATCTTGATTGGTGAACCCGGCGTTGGTAAAACTGCCATTGCCGAAGGTCTTGCCTTGCGCATTATTCAGAAAAAAGTATCCCGCGTGCTGTTTAACAAACGCGTAGTTACCTTGGATCTTAGCTTCTTTGGTGGCTGGTACCAAATACCGTGGTCAGTTCGAAGAGCGGATGAAAGCCGTAATGAACGAGCTGGAAAAATCGCCGGATGTAATTCTGTTCATCGATGAGCTGCATACCATTGTTGGTGCCGGTGGCGCTTCCGGCTCTCTGGATGCTTCCAACATGTTCAAACCGGCTTTGGCCCGCGGCGAAATTCAATGCATCGGCGCAACTACCTTGGATGAATACCGCCAGTACATTGAGAAAGATGGTGCTTTGGCCCGTCGTTTCCAGATCGTAATGGTAGACCCAACCACGCCGGAAGAAACCATCGAAATTCTGAACAACATCAAAGACAAATACCAGGATCACCACCATGTAATCTACACCGATAAAGCGATTGAAGCCTGCGTGAAGTTATCGGATCGATACATGAGCGACCGTTTCTTACCAGACAAAGCCATTGATATTCTGGATGAAGCCGGTGCCCGCGTACACATCAACAATATTATGGTTCCGGAAGATATTCTGAAACTGGAAGAAGCAGATCGAGAATATCAAGAACGAGAAAAACCAGGTGGTAAAACGCCAGAAATACGAAGAAGCTGCTCAGCTGCGCGATAAAGAAAAAAAACTGATCGACCAGCTGGATAGTAGCCAAAAGCAACTGGGAAGAAGAAACCAAGAAAAAACGCTATACCGTTAAGGAAGAAAACGTGGCCGAAGTAATTGCCATGATGACCGGTATTCCGGTAAAACGTATTGCGCAGAACGAAAGCCAGAAACTACTGAACATGGGCGAAGAACTGAAAGGTAAAGTTATTGGCCAGGAAAAAGCAATTGAGCAATTGGTAAAAGCCATTCAGCGTACCCGGGTTGGTTTAAAAGATCCGAAAAAACCAATTGGTTCTTTCGTATTCTTAGGCCCGACCGGGGTTGGTAAAACCGAATTAGCAAAAGTACTGGCTACTTACTTGTTCGATAAAGAAGATGCTCTGGTGCGGATCGACATGAGCGAATACATGGAGAAATTCAGTGTATCGCGTTTGGTAGGAGCGCCTCCGGGCTACGTAGGTTACGAAGAAGGTGGTCAGTTAACTGAAAAAATCCGCCGGAAACCTTATTCGTGTAGTATTGCTGGATGAGATTGAAAAAGCGCACCCGGATGTTTATAACCTGCTTGTTACAGGTATTGGATGATGGTATTTTAACCGATGGTTTAGGCCGTAAAGTTGATTTCCGGAACACCATTATCATCATGACTTCAAACATTGGTGCCCGCGATTTGCAGGATTTTGGTGCCGGTATTGGTTTCTGCCAACTAAAGCCAAGCAGGAAAACATGGATGAAATCATGAAAGCGACCATTCAGAATGCGCTGAAGAAAACCTTCTCGCCGGAGTTCCTGAACCGTCTGGATGATGTGATTGTGTTTAACTCGCTGGCCAAAGAAGATATTCATAAGATCATCGATATTTCGCTGGGCAAACTGTTACAAACGCGTAGAAGCCTTGGGTTACAAAATTGAGCTTAACCGAAAAAGCCAAAGACTTTGTAGCTGAAAAAGGATACGATCCGAAATATGGTGCACGTCCGTTGAACCGGGCCATTCAGAAATACCTGGAAGATCCGATTGCGGAAGAGATCCTGAAAGCAGAAATGACCCAGGGCGACACCATCACGGCCGATTACGAAGAAGGCGGCGAACAATTAACGTTCTCCTCCGAAAAGACCGGCGATCCAAGCCTGAAAGGCGCTTCCGATGAGTTACCGGAAACCCCGGAAGCCACTCCAACCGACGACAAAGCTTCAGAATAAGTTTATTGATTGATTGATTGATTGATTGATTGATTACAAAAAAGGCTGGCATTATGTCAGCCTTTTTTGTTTTAAAACGGTAGGGTTTTGTAGGTAAAAACTGGTAATGGATAATTTATCTTGAATGAATCTCCTCTATTTTAGCTTAAGTACATATAAATTGCTAATTCTATTTTCACTTATAGTTAACAACACTTTTTTGGTATGCTCCAGAAAGCCAATTGGTCCTTCGTCTACGTTATTATTAGTTAACCGCTGCTGACCGGTTCCATCGGGTTTAATCGAAAACAACTCAGAATCTCCCTGTCCGGAAGGACCTTTATAATAACTGAATAAGATTTCCTGTCCATTCGGGAAAAAACTATGCGGTAAGCTTGTACCTTCGGTGTTTGTTAACTGTAAATTGGAAGTACCGTTTGCATTAGATACGAACATGCTCACCGCATTTGAGCCGTTAACCCAAGGCAGCACCTTGTGCATCAGAATGGAAGAATTATCCGGGGAAATATCCCAAGGCACAAATTTATTGCCTAATTGGACAATATTCTGTCCATTCATATCCATGGTAAAGGCTTCTGAATGAGACTCTACTAACAATAAACTTTGATCCTTTGAAACCGCCCTTACTTTCCCATTGCCACTTAACATTTTAGTACTGAAATCACTAATATTCATTTTCCAGGTAGTATTACAAGAGCAGTTGTTAACAATAATAGAATTACCATATAAAAGGCTTTGATCATTTTCAACAAATGCAATTAGGATAGGAAACCCATCCATAATAGGATGAAGCGTTGTTAGGTTTGTTCCATCAAAGTTGCCGACAATTATTTCTTTGATTGGTCCGGCAGAGGTATTCGTATTTTTACTAGTAATAAATGCTATTTTACTGTTGTTTTTAGATAAGACTGGTCTAAGGCCAATGGCCGAAATAAAATTCAGAATTTTTTTCTTATTGCTGCCATCAGAATTCATAGAATACAGTTCACCAATGTAATTTCCCATGGAATCCTGACTTTTGTGAACGGTATAAAAAATTGTAAGCCCATCATCGCTTATTACAACTGAATTTACGCCCTCTGTATAATTGGTAAGCTGCTGAAATTCGGCAGCGGGTTCAATTACTGGTGCAACATTTTCCTTTTGGTCTTTACAAGCAGCCAGGGTCAGAAGCAGGATTAAATAAAAAATCTTTTTCATTTTCGATTAACAAGGACTAACTACTCGTATTAGGTTTCCAAAGACCTTTAAAAATAGTATGCAAACTATTACAAAGGTAACAAAATATACAAAAACTCTCGTTTAAGCGTTAAAATTCAGGAATTGCTTTAATCGCCTTAGTAACGATCCTAATTACGGGTAGTGCATCACATTAACGATTTAATTGGTAAACGCTTCAATAACTTCTTTTAAGTGAGGCAACTGAAGCGTTAAATCCTGCCGGTCGGCTATTTCAAAATCGGCAAAATCGAAGCCGGGCGCAACGGTGCAACTTACTAATGAAAAACCAGAACCATCCTTTACTCTGGCCCCAAACCAGGTATGAGCCGGAATAACAATTTGTGGTAATTCACCTTTCTCAACCGCATTTCCCAAGATTATAGAAACCAATTCCCCATCCTGAATAGAAACAATTTCCAGCGGTTGCCCCTGGTGAAAAAACCATAATTCATCGGACTTGATGCGATGGAAAACGGAACGGTCCTGATCTTCCAGCAAATAAAAGATTGCGGTGCTGATGTTCCTTTCTTTTCCCGCTTCCTGCGTTAAAGTTTCGGCGGAGCGATATGTTTCTTTGTAGTAACCGCCTTCCGGGTGGGGCTGTAATTGTAAGGCCTGGATCAGTTCTTTGGAGGTCATAAAAATTAAAGAATGGCATTTCTGACGGAACCGGACTATAACGCTCAAAAGTATTATATCCTAGCTCTGCTTTGAAGTAGAAGCCAGTGTTTTAGTAAATTTCTGTCAACGTTTAGGCTACGGCGCGTTTTAATGCGGTCTAGTTAGTGTTGTGAGTTTGTAATTTTATTTTTTGTTCTACTTTGTCCATCTTCCTGGCGGATATAGGTAATTGTCCCATCTGTTTCATAGAAAATAAACCTTCCCTCATAAGATTTAAATTCTTGGTTGCTTCTTATTAGCTCAACGGTACTTTCAAATTTATACTTCGAAGAATCATTATTAGGTTGTTGACTTGTTAACTCAAATTGATAATTACCGGTAAAATCTATTTTATAGTTTGAGGCCTTATTTAAATCTTTGAGAAAGTAATTTACAACAAGGGTATCATTTGAATTTCTAAATTTTATTTCTTTAAAATTCTCTAAATAAAACTGGGCACTATCTCCGAAAAAATTAATATAATCTAATTTTGTATTGGGCCAATTTCCGTTCTCTTTTTTCATCCTAACTGTTAAATATTGAAAAGCAATAAGGTTAGGATTTGCAGAACTTGGTATTAAATTAACTGTGGATGGAGAAGGATTCTGAAGCCGCGGTTGGCAGCTTATATTTAAAACTAATCCAAAAATAAAAAGATAAATTGCTTTCATTTTATAACTTCTATGCCTCAACGTCTAGTATTTGCAAAGCCTGCTGCGAAGCAAAGGTTTTGTAAATACCTTGTTAGAAGGTGTTTTTCCCTTAGTATTCCTGAATAAGCACGTTTGTCGGAATATTCAGGGTTTTATGCAGATTCCTTATCATTTCCAGCGTGAGTTTTCTTTTTCTGTTCAACACCTCGCTTACTCTGCTCTTGAAGCCCAGCACTTCGGCCAGGTCTTTCTGCTTCATCCCAAGCTGTTCCATTCTGAATTTAACAGCCTCAATTGGGTCTGGCGCCTCGATCGGGAAGTGCTCCTTTTCATAGGAGTCAATCAGGAAAGAAAGTACCTCCAATTCATCGCCTTCCTGGCGTATCCGGCTCTGCGTCAAATATCTCTTCCAGCCTTTGAAGGGCAAATTGGTAATCTTCCTCTGTTTTTATCAGCTTTAATATTCATCTCTTTCTTTAGTTAAATTTTAGTTGCGTCAACTTTATCGTATTCGGCGTGGGTACCAATGAACCGAATCCAAACTATCCCATACTTGTAGTTGATTCTTACGATTAACCTGTATTATTCCCCTTGATGTTGAAGACCATTCTGTTGTCCTCCAATATGCTAGCAGAAGGGTAGTCTTTCTTTATTTCGTTCGGGGACTTCCAGTTAGCCTGCTCTGCCTCATTATACCAGGCTTTTAGTTGTTGCTCACTATCAGCATGGTTTTACCAAAAATCCCGCAGTGTTCGTTTTGCTATTACTCTCACTTCTTTCTTTTATAACTCAAATATAAAGAAAAAAGTTACCAATATGGTAACTTTAAGTAGGTTTTAATTTCAAATTTCTTCTAACTACTTGCTAAACCGAATATTCGGCTTATCCCCACTATGTACCGAGGTTTATCAGTCCCGGTTTTTCAGCCGAAAATGATACCGTTTCGTAAATCGGACGTAGTTCATTTATAAATCAAGGTAGCAAAATTCCGGATAACGGTAAGCCTTTCCTGTGTTTAATACTTTTTGCGCATACTCCTGTAAATAAAATTGATGATTCGGAAGCCGCTGGCAGGCAAAATCCTGGTCTTTGGCGACTGGCTGTAGTTTTTAAAGGAGCATGCCTGCTTTTTTCAGGTTTAGTCAATTCCCAATCAGCCTGGTTTCTTTCCCGGTTTTTTGTCTTGGTGTCAAAATGCAGTTTCCAGCCTGTAACCACCCATTATCCGAATTTATCCGGACAATTTCGGATAAAGTGCGGGTAGACCGGTTCTGAAACGCTATCCCTCCGGCCCAAAAAACTTCTGCCTTCCGGAAAAAAGGCAAATAAAAAACCCAAAAACTGCCATACTTTCCTAAATTTGAAGCCAGAATAAAACCGACATTTCCCATGCCAGATATCCATACCGGAACCAAATCCGAAATTTTAGCAAAAAAGAATGCCGAAGCCCTGTTAGGCGGCGGCCAGGACCGCATAGATGCCCAGCACAAAAAAGGCAAACTCACGGCCCGCGAACGCGTTGCCCTGTTAATGGACGAAAATTCTTTCGAAGAAATAGGCAAATTTGTTATGCACCGCTCCAAAGATTTCGGCCTGGATAAAGAATATTATTTAGGCGATGGCGTGGTAACCGGTTACGGCACGGTAAACGGAAGATTGGTATACGTTTTTTCCCAGGATTTCACGGTTTTTGGCGGTTCGCTTTCTGAAACCCACGCCGAAAAGATCGTAAAGATCATGGACCTGGCTATGAAAAACGGCGCCCCGGTAATTGGCTTAAACGATTCCGGCGGAGCGCGTATTCAGGAAGGGGTGGTTTCTTTGGGTGGTTATGCCGATATTTTCTACCGCAACGTACAGGCTTCCGGCGTGGTACCGCAGATTTCGGCCATTATGGGTCCGTGCGCAGGTGGTGCCGTTTATTCCCCGGCCATTACCGACTTTATTCTGATGGTTGAAAATACGTCGTACATGTTTGTAACCGGACCCAACGTTGTAAAAACCGTGACCCACGAAAATGTAACTTCCGAAGAACTGGGCGGCGCCAGCACTCATAGCGCGAAAAGCGGCGTTACCCATTTTTCCTGCGCCAACGAAGTAGACTGCATCAACCACATTAAGGCCTTGCTGAGCTACATGCCGCAGAACTGCGAAGACACCGCCCCCATGGTGCCGTACGAAATGCAGGCCGACGAAACCCGTTCCGTGCTTGATACCATCATCCCGGAAAATGCGAACCAGCCTTACGACATGCGCGAAGTGATTGAAGGCATAATTGATGCGGATACTTTTCTGGAAGTGCATAAGAATTTCGGCGAAAATATTGTGGTAGGTTTTGCCCGTTTGGCTGGTCGCAGCATTGGTATTGTGGGCAACCAGCCGGCCGTTTTAGCCGGGGTATTAGATATAAATGCCAGCACCAAAGCTGCACGATTTGTACGTTTCTGCGATTGCTTTAATATTCCGCTTTTGGTACTGGAAGATGTTCCGGGATTTTTGCCGGGCACCGACCAGGAATGGCGCGGCATTATAACCAACGGCGCAAAATTGTTGTATGCTTTCTCCGAAGCCACCGTTCCGCGCATTACCGTAATTACCCGCAAAGCTTACGGCGGCGCTTACGATGTAATGAACTCCAAGCACATTGGCGCCGATATGAATTACGCCTGGCCAACCGCCGAAATTGCGGTAATGGGGGCTAAAGGCGCTGCCGAAATTATTTTCAAACGCGAAATTGCCGCGGCAGAAAACCCGGAAGCCAAACTGGCTGAAAAAGTGACCGAATACCAGGAAAAATTTGCGACGCCTTACCGGGCCGCCCACCGCGGCTTTATAGACGAAGTAATAATGCCTTCCGAAACCCGGACCAAACTGATTAAGGCTTTTAAAATGCTGGAAAATAAGGCCGTAAAACTTCCCCGTAAAAAACACGGTAATATTCCTTTGTAAGCAAATATTTAAGCGCTGGCACCAGATTCAGGCAGTTCCCTAAAATTTTTGGCTCCTGCCTAAACATTTATTGCTTTCTTAACAAGAATCAATATCTTGTTACCCAATACACCACGCCCTATTTATGAGAAAAGAATCTTTCGAGTTTTTAGAAAAATACTTGAATAATGCCTCTCCTACCGGTTTTGAAGCCGAAGGTCAGAAACTTTGGCTTGAATACATGAAACCGTATATCGATGAATATTTCGTAGATACGTACGGCACAGTAGTAGGCGTAATAAATCCGGAAGCAGAATACAAAGTAGTAATTGAAGCCCACGCCGACGAAATTTCGTGGTTTGTGAATTATATTACCGATCAGGGTTACATTTACGTGCGCCGGAACGGCGGCTCCGATGCCATCATTGCCCCATCTATGCGGGTGAATATTCCATACCCGGAAAGGCATTGTAAAAGGCGTTTTCGGTTGGCCGGCCATTCACGTACGCAAAGTAGAGCAGGACAAAGCGCCAACCGTAGAAACCATTTTTATTGACTGCGGCTGCACTACCAAAGCAGGAAGTAGAAGAAATGGGAATACACGTAGGCACCGTTGTTACCTTTACGATGAGATGATGGTAATGAACGAAAAATATCTACGTTGGCCGGGCGCTGGATAACCGGATTGGCGGTTTTATGATTGCCGAAGTTGCCCGAATGGTAGCCGAAAACAAGAAAAAACTGCCCTTCGGATTGTACATTGTAAATGCGGTACAGGAAGAAATTGGTTTACGCGGCGCCGAAATGATTGCCCACCGAATTAAACCGAACGTAGCCATAATCACGGACGTTACCCACGATACCCAGAGCCCGATGTACGAGAAAAAAGTAAGCGGCGACCTGCATTGCGGAAAAGGTCCGGTAGTTACCTACGGCCCGGCGGTACAGAACAACCTGCTGCAAATGATCATCGATACGGCCCAGAAAAAAGAGATCCCGTTCCAGCGGGCTGCCAGCCACCCGGGCAACCGGCACCGATACCGATGCCTTTGCTTATTCTTCCGATGGCGTAGCTTCGGCTTTAATTTCTTTGCCGCTCAAATACATGCACACCACCGTAGAAACCGTTCATAAAGACGACGTAGAGAACGTAATAAAGCTGATGTACGAATTTGTGATCCAGCTGGAAGCCGGCCACGATTTCCGGTATCTGACTTAACCCCACCCAACCCTCCCCTGATTCAGGGGAGGGCTTTTTATTTGTAATGGAGATAATCGATCATATTGGCTGGCACCTTACCCAAGCGTTGGTTTTGCTTTTTGCCGGATGGTTATTTTTCAAAATCCGCTATAGAAAGAGCGAAAACCAAAAAGCAATTTTAGAAGAAAAGTTTGAGGGAAATTACGGCAATGTTTCGCTTTCCTTTCTAATAAAATTAACCAGATACCTTTTTAGTTTCCTGCTGGCAGTATCGCTTTTGCTGTTAATCCTGAGTTTTGTCTGGGCTGCCATTAAAGACAATTTCTAAACCTGCAGATTATAAGGTTCAAACAGATTTTACGATCCCTGGTGCGGGCCAGCGTTTTTCTCTCTTGAACAAACTCCGGAAAAGCGTAAAAATCACCCGCGGTCTGTGGCGTACAGGCCGCCTCATTGCTCTTCCGGATCTGTGATCCGGAAGTTTTTTAGCCTCGGATCTGCGATCCGACTTTTTCGCAGAAAAAGCCACCTTTACGCGCTTTTTCTTTTATAGCAACTGGCAGTTCAAGGCGGATTGCAAATCCGCACCTCCTTACTTCCGGATCACAGATCCGGAAGAGCTTAGCTTTTACTTTAAACCAAACTTTTACCTTAAACTAAAAAGAACGGTTTTCAAACATTCTGCGCTAAAACCGGGTATGCTTTAAAAACTTACCAAAACTGCTCTCTTTAAGCTGCTGCCTATGGAATTCTTTCATGTTTTTTCGGTAATCCTGGTTCTTTCGGCTTTCATTGCCTACCTCAACTACCGTTTTTTCCATCTGCCAACTTCCATAAGTTTGTTACTGGCCGGCTTGGTTTTGTCTTTAATGGTGCAGGCTGCTGGTTACCTTTTTCCGGCTTTTGAAGCAGGCGTAGAAAGCAAATTGGCCAGCATCGATTTTTCCGAATTCCTGTTAGATATTATCCTGAGCTTTCTGCTTTTTGCGGGGGCTCTCCACACCAATTTAGAAGCGCTGAAACAATCCAAATGGGCCATCCTGATTTTTGCCACGGTGGGCATTATGATCTCAACTTTCCTTATTGGCACCGTTTTCTTTTATATTCTGCAGATGCTGGGGCTGGGAATAGAATACATTCATTGCCTTTTATTCGGAGCCCTGATCTCTCCAACCGATCCGGTTGCCGTATTAGGGTTACTCAACAAAGCCAATCTGCCGGAATCTCTGAAAGTTAAAATTACTGGCGAATCTTTGTTCAACGACGGGGTGGGCGTAGTAATTTTCCTGACGCTTTTTGGTATTGCTAAAACCGGAATAGGAGAAGCAACCGCCGGCAAAATCGGGCTTCTGTTATTAGAAGAAGTAGGAGGCGGCATTTTTTTAGGTTTGGTAATCGGTTATCTGGGGTTCCGGCTTATGAAAAGCATCGACCACTACCAGACCGAAGTGCTAATTTCGCTGGCTATTGTAATGGGCGGTTACAGCCTGGCGTATTACCTCCATTTCTCCGGACCATTGGCTATGGTGGTAGCCGGCTTATTTATCGGCAACCACGCTACGGAAACAGCAATGTCGGAGATCACCCTTGATTACGTTACCAAATTCTGGGAAATGCTGGATGAGATATTAAATGCAGCTTTGTTTGTGTTGATCGGCCTGGAACTGATGCTGATTTCGGTAGATAAATTTTACCTGCTGGCCGGCGTGCTGGCTACCATTGTAGTATTAGTTTCCCGTTTTATATCGCTGGCAATTCCCTCCTACGCCCTGGGCCTGCGGCGAACGTTCGAACCGCATACGCTTAAAATAATGACCTGGGGTGGTCTGCGGGGCGGCATTTCCATAGCCCTGGCCCTCTCCCTTTTGCCGGGCATGCACAAAGAAATGCTGGTAACCGTTACCTACGTGGTAGTTTTAATTTCGCTGGCAGCCCAGGGGTTAACCATGGAAAGCTTCATTAAACGCCTGCAGCGCGAACCCATTCCGGCAGAAACTTTAAATTAATTTCATTCTATAAAAAGCTTTGAAATAAATAAGTGACAATTTATCCTAAATCCTGGCTCCTGACTCCTGACTCCTGACTCCTGGCTCCTGACTCCTCAATCCTAACTCCTCACTCCTCACTCCTGAAAAAAATGCCCTTTACCGACCAGTTACAAAACGCTATCTTTTTACCGGAAAAACCCAAACGTATCATTTCGCTGGTGCCTTCCCAAACCGAATTGTTTTTTGATCTGGGCCTGGAAAATGAAGTGGTGGGCATTACCAAATTCTGCATTCACCCGGAGGAAAAAGTTAAAACCAAAGTCAAAATAGGCGGCACCAAAAACTTTAATTTCGAACGGATAGACCAACTCCAACCCGACCTGATCATTGGCAACAAAGAGGAAAATTACCAGGAAGGTATTGAAAAATTAGCAGCCAAATACCCGGTCTGGATGAGCGATATTTTTACACTGGAAGATGCCCTGGACATGATCCGGAGAGTTGGCGAACTTACCGGCAGGCCGCAGAAAGCTGCAGAAATAGCAAATAAGATTGAACAGGAGTTTACTGCTTTAGAACAACCTCAAACCCTGATTTCCGCCGCTTATTTTATCTGGAAAGACCCTTACATGGTAGCCGGCCAAAACACGTTTATCGATGCGATGCTGCCCCGCTGCGGCTTCCGGAATGTATTTGCTACGACAGAAAGGTACTCGGAAGTAAGTCAGGAAATGCTCCGGCATGCTAACCCGGAAGTTATATTGCTTTCTTCGGAGCCATACCCATTCAAAGAAAAACACCTCCGGGTATTTCAGGAAATCTGCCCGGCTGCCACTATAAAAATAGTGGATGGCGAAATGTTCAGCTGGTACGGAAGTCGCCTTTTGAAAACTCCGGCTTACTTCCGGAAACTACAAGCTGAAGTGATCAAAAGCTAAACTTCATTCAACTCAAAACCAACTTTCCGTAATTCTTCCCAAAATCCGGGATAGGATTTTCGAACAACTTCCGGATCTTCAATTTCAACTTTCCCAACCAAACCTAACGGCGCAAAAGCCATAGCCATCCGGTGATCGTGGTACGTTTTTATGCCTGGGAAATTCGTAGAAACGGTATCCTTTTTCACCAAAAAAGTGCCCGGTCTGATCTCTGTGAAGGTTGCTCCTATTTTCTTCAGCTCTGTTTGTAAAGCTTCAATTCTGTCGGTTTCTTTAATGCGTAAACTTTCCAGCCCCGTCATTTCCAGGGTTACATTTTTAGCCGCCGCCAGCACCGCAAACGTCTGGGCCAGATCCGGAATATCGGTAAAATCTATGGCAACTTCCGGAGCCGCATCCTGCGTTTTGGTGATCACAATTCCTTTGGGAAGCCAGGTGGTTTTTACCCCGAACTTTTCCATCAGGCCGGCCACTTTCCTATCGCCCTGCAGGGAATTTTCCTTTAAACCCGGCAACCTAATTTCTGCTTCCCGGGCCAATGCTGCCAGGCTATACCAGTAACTTACCGCCGACCAATCTGCTTCCACCCAAAATTCCCCGCCGCTATACTGCTGGGGCCAAACCATGATCCGGTTTTCCCGGAATTCACTTTTTACCCCAAAAGCTTCCATCAGAGCCAGGGTCATTTGGATGTAAGGTTTGGAGGCAATTTTTCCGGTTAGGGTAATTTCCAAACCGCCGGCCAGCGTGGGAGCCCCTAACAGCAAAGCGGAAATGAACTGACTGCTCACGCTTCCATCTAAAGCCAACCGGGCCATGCCGGTTTGCCTGGCATTAAAACCCCGGAGCTCCAATGGCGGAAAACCCTCCTGCCCGGCATAATGAATTTCTGCTCCCAATTCCCGTAAGGCATCAACCAGAATACCAATTGGCCGCTGGTGCATTCGGGCAGTTCCCGTAAGGTTTTTATTTTGATTGGTAAAACTGAAATAAGCCGTCAGAAAGCGCATAACTGTTCCGGCATCTTCGGCATTTATTTCGGTTTCCGGGGACTGTAGCAGGTTTTGCAACAATGCGGTATCGTGGGCGTTGGAAAGGTTATGCAACGTAATCGTTTCCAGGCTCAAAGCCTGGATTATAAGCGCCCGGTTGCTTTCGCTTTTAGAGGCCGGCAATTTTACCGTGCCGCGCAAAACGCCGGTGGGATGATAAAGGCAGAGGCGCCGGCTCATAGTAACTGGTAATAACGCAAAGCTTTTTCTACTTCCTGAAGGGAAACCGGCTGGTCGTAAATGGCTTTGCCAATGCCCTCTAAAAGTACGCAGTTAATTACTTTATTGCGGTTTTTTTTATCCTGGCTCAGATAAGGCAGCACGCCGGAAATATCTTCGGGGGTAAACTTTACTTTCTCAAAAACCGAAGCCATAAAAGTTTCGATCTTACTTAGCTCAGCGGCAGTAATTAAATTCTTCTGTTCCGAAAGGTAGCTCTCACAAACAATGCCTACTGCAATGGCTTCGCCGTGTAAAAGTTTGCGGCCCGGTTGTTCCAGGAAATAACTTTCCACGGCATGCCCAACCGTATGCCCGAAATTCAGGACCTTCCGCAAGCCATTTTCCAGGGGATCTGTTTTTACGATCCGGTTTTTTATGGCTATACTTTCCGGGATCAGCTGGTTCCAGTCGGCGGCCAGCAAACCGTTCCAGCGCTGCGTTTCAAAGGTAGCGGCATCGGCAATCAGCCAGTGCTTTATCATTTCGGCATAACCCGATTTTAATTGTGCTAATGGCAATGTTTCCAGAAAAACCGGGTTTACAAAAACCGCAGTAGGTTGCTGAAAAACGCCCAACTGGTTCTTAAACCCGGAAAAATCCACCCCGGTTTTGCCGCCAATGCTGGCATCTACCATGGCCAGTAAGGTGGTAGGCACATTCACGAACGTGATGCCGCGTTTATACAAAGCTGCACAAAAGCCGCCCAGGTCGCCAATTACGCCGCCGCCCAGATTTACCACCAGGCCCCAGCGGTCAAATTGGTTTTCAGTAAGGAAATGCCAGATCTTTTCAGAAGTGGCCAGGGTTTTATTTTCTTCGCCGGCGGCTATCTGAAAAAGGTGGTGCTCCGGCAGGTATTTTTTTATTAAAGGATAACAATCGCGCCGGGTATTTTCATCGGCCACCACCAGGATCCGGCTGAAAGCTTTGTTTTGTAAAAATTCCGATAAGTGGGTAAAAGCTTCGGGCCCGAAGAAGATATGCTCCATGGTTTTTCCGTATGGCCCGAAATTAGGGCTTATTCTTTAAATACCGAAATACGGAACCGCCAGGCTTTTTGCCGGAAAAAGCCTGGGCAGGTAATTTCCTTTTTTTAAGCCGGCTCAACGTTTCGGGTTCCATTTTAAGGTAAGAGGCCACGTAGCGCTGCGGAACCATCTGCAATAATTTCGGGCTGCGTTTAAGTAAGCGTTCGTACCGTTCGGCATTGGAAGCAAGGTGCAGTTCCACTTCGCGCTCCATCATGCCCAGCAAACCCAATTCCGTTAATTTATACCACACATCTTTAAATCTGGGAATGGTATCCAGCAGCATTTTCCAGTCGGTGTGTTTAAGCGAAAGCAATTGCGTTTTCTTAATGGCCTGTAAGTAAAAATCCGATGGCTTGCCGGAAATAAATGAAGGATAAGCAATTAAAATGGTACCCGGATAGCCAAACCCTACGCAGACTTCTTTGTCTTTATCTAAATAATGAATGGTTTGCGTACCTTCTAAAACGAAATGCACGTGGGTTTCTACTTCGCCGGCCCGCAAAATAAATTCGCCGCGGTTATAGGTTTGCTTCCGGTTCCAGACGCCGGTTATGGTTTCCAGTTCGGTGGTTGAAAAGTTGGAAAGATTGGAAAGAAAAGCTGTTAAAAGGTCCACTAAGAAATGTAGTTACATGCCGGTTAAATTCTTTTCATACCTGCTGCTAAAATAATCAGACAAGCTTAAAATAATCGCAATCCGTTAATCCTTTCTTTCCATAATTTCCGTTTGCTTCCGGATACTTTCCAGGTGAATGAGCTTATACAATTCTTCCACAAAAGCAGCATTCACCCCCATGCGGGCAGCCCACTCCGGACGGGTTTTAAAGATCTCATTCCAGCGCTCCAGTTGCAGAATGGTAACGTTGTTTTGCTTTTTGAACTCTCCTAACTTTTCTACCAGGGCCATCCGGCGGGCCAGCATTTCCAGAATATCGCGGTCGGCGGCATCTATTTTGGCGCGTAACTCTTCGGCACAATTCCGGAATTCATCGTTCGGGCTCTGGGCCGATCTTACTTTTAATTGCTGCAGCATTTGGGCAAAAGCCGCCGGCGTTAATTGCTGTTCGGGGTCGCTTAAGGCCACTGCCGGGTTGGGGTGTACTTCTACCATCAGGCCGTCGTAATCCAGGTCAAGGCCCTGCTGCGTTAGCGGCAGAATTAGGTCGCGGCGGCCGCCAATGTGGCTCGGATCTAAAAATAAAGGCAGGTGATTGTAACGGGTCCGGAGCTCAATAGGGATTTGCCAGATGGGCGCATTGCGGTAACGGGTTTCGCCGTGCACCGAAAACCCCCGGTGGATTGCCGCCAGGCTTCGGATACCGAGGTTGAAAAACCGTTCCAGCGCTCCGGCCCATAAAGTCAGGTCCGGGTTAACCGGGTTCTTTACCATAACCGGAATATCTGCACCTCTCAGCGCTTCGGCCAGTTCCTGCACGGCAAATGGGTTTACCGTGGTACGGGCTCCAACCCAAAGCACATCTATTCCATATTTCAACGCCAATTCAATGTGTTGCGGCGTTGCTACCTCCACAGAGACCGGCAGGCCCACTTCCGTTCTAACCCGCGAAAGCCATTGCAGGCCCTTTTCACCAATGCCTTCAAACGAACCGGGTTTGGAGCGCGGTTTCCAGATGCCGGCCCGGTAAAAATCAATACCGGCATTTTTTAGCGCCACGGCGGTTTCCAGCACCTGGGCTTCGGTTTCGGCGCTGCAGGGACCGGCAATAAGCAAAGGCCGGCGGTTTTGTAAAAGTTGGGAAAAGTAATTCTGAGTAGGATCGAGTTCCATATGGTTGGGGCAGCCAAAACGCGGCCCGGGTTTTTAAGCGAAAAATGCTACCGTTTTCCGGCTCTCTAAAACAAGCCCGAAGCAGTTTTTGTTCTTTATAATTGCTATTGAAGTGGGTGCAAAATGCGCTCACTTCCGCCGGTTTTCCGTATATTTGGTCGTAAAATTACCCGATTTTAAATGAATCCGAGCCAAAAAATTTCTTTCGATAATACCGCCGTTGCGTTCGCTTCTAAAACCGATGCCGAACTCCGGAAAATGTACGTGCTATTTGCCACCATGAACAATAATTTCCTGGTAAAGACCGGCGGCCCGATCTTAGAGAAAGCCTTTAACTGGCATTTGCCGGTTAAATTCCTGGTAAAACCTACTATATTTCAGCAGTTCTGCGGCGGCGAAACCATAGAAGAATGTACCCCGGCCATTAACAAGCTGGCCGAATCGCACATTGGTACCATTCTGGATTATTCGGTAGAGGGCGAAGGAAATGAAAAAAGCTTTGACCACACCGCGCAGGAAATTATTGCCACCATAGAAAAAGCCGCTACCTCCAAAAATATCCCCTTTTCGGTTTTTAAAATAACGGGCGTAATGGATACGGAGCTGCTGGAAAAAGTACAGAAAAACGAAAAATTAACTTCCGAAGAACAAGCGGCTTATGAAAGGGGACGCAGCCGGGTAAATAAGATCTGCAGCCGCGCTTTCGATAAAAATATCCGGCTTTTTATTGATGCCGAAGAAAGCTGGATCCAGGAAACCATCGATAACCTGACCTACGAAATGATGGCCAAATACAATAAAGTAAAGGCCATTGTATATAATACCTACCAGCTTTACCGCCACGACCGTTTAGACGTAATTAAACGTGATTATGAAAATGCCGTAGCCGGCAATTATTTTATCGGTGCCAAGGTGGTTCGAGGGGCTTACATGGAAAAAGAAAGGCGGGTTGCCGCTTCCAATAATCAGGAAAGCCCCATTAACCCAACCAAAGAAGCTTCAGATAACCTTTTTAATGAGGCCCTGAAATATTGTGTGGAGCGTATCGACCGGATCGCGATCTGCGCAGGTACGCACAACGAAGCCAGCTCTTATCTTCTCATAGATCTGATGAAGCAACACCACATTTTGAACGGCGATAAACGCATTTTCTTTGCCCAGCTTTACGGCATGAGCGATAATCTTTCCTATAACCTGGCCAAGGCGGGCTATAATGTTGCCAAATACGTGCCTTATGGTCCGGTGGAAGCCGTTATGCCTTATTTGCTGCGCCGGGCCAACGAAAATACCGCTATTGCCGGCCAGAGCTCCCGCGAATTCAACCTGATTAAAAAGGAAATGGAGCGCCGGAAAAAATTGAAAAATCAGCAAAAGTAAATGGTTCGTACCTTTCTTTTTCTAACGTGTTCCGTTTGCCTTATTGGTTGTACGCCACGCGTGATAAAATCTGATTACCAGAATAATATTGTTGCCAAACCGCTTCCCGGTGATTCTGAATATTTTCTTTTTGAGTCAGGAGACGTTCTGCCGGCAGCTGCACAACAGATTGGGTCTTTAAAAATTACCGAAAATGGTTTTTCGGTAGGTTGTTCTTACGCGCAGGTTTTAGAACTAGCCCGGGAAAACACCCTGAAAACCGGTGGAAATGCCTTTAAAATTACTTCACACCAAAAACCTGATATCTGGAGTACCTGCCACCGCATATCCGGCGACATGTTCCTTTTAAGTCCGGAAGGGATTTCAGGAATGAAAAAGAAAACCTCCATAGATCTGGACAAAATAAAAGCCCGCCAGAAATTCCTGTACGATAGCCTGGTTATGGAAGCCGGCGGTAATAGCGCCAATGTTCAAACTTCGCAACAGCCCCAATTTCCCGGCGGCGAACAAGCTATGATGCAGTATTTAAGCAAATCGGTAAAATATCCTGCCACTGCCATAAAAGATAAAGTAGGCGGTTTAAACGTTACTACCTTTGTGGTAGATGAAAATGGTGAGATTTTGGAGGTTAAAATGCTGAAAAGTATTCGGGAAGATCTGGATGAAGAATCGATGCGAATTATAAGATCGATGCCCCGCTGGATTCCCGGATTTCAAAATGGGAAAGCAGTAAAAGTCAGATACAACATACCCATGACCTATTCCATTGGCCGAAAATGATTTGATATTTATTTATTTAATGATTTGGATAAAACCGTTGTACAGTTGCAACGGTTTTTGTTTTTAGGGCCTTTTTCCCAATTCCTGTAACCAAAGAAGTACGAAGGCGTTAAATGATACTCGGAACCAAAACCGGTTCCTAAATCAATTTCATTTAAACCTAAATAAAAACAACACTATGGAAAATACCACAGGAAACCGTATGATGACAGGTATGTTCAGAGACCGCACCAGCGCAGAACGTGCCTATAACTCCCTTCATTCACGCGGTTATTCTAAAGACGATGTAAACATCATTATGTCTGACGATACCCGTAAAAGACATTTTGCCGATGTTGATAACGATACTGAATTAGGAAATAAAGCCTTAGAAGGCGCCGGGGCTGGTTCAGCCATTGGCGGTACTTTGGGAGCAATTGTTGGCGCTTTAGCTGCACTGGGTACTTCAGTAGCATTACCGGGCCTGGGTCTGGTTATTGCCGGTCCGTTGGCGGCAGGTTTAGCCGGCGCCGGCGCTGGTGGTTTAACCGGTGGTTTGCTTGGCGCTTTGGTTGGCTCCGGTATTCCGGAAGAACGCGCTAAAGTTTACGAATCAGGCGTGAAAGAAGGTGGTATTGTAATGGGCGTAACCCCACGTTCCGAAGACGATGCCCGTTATTTCGAAACCGAATGGAAAAACAGCAACGGTGAGCATATTTACCGCTAAGCCGTTAGCGTTTTAAATTAGTATTTTAAAAGCCCCCGAATTATTTCGGGGGCTTTTTATGTTTTGGGTACCAAGGCTCTGGTTATTAATTTAAAAACAGGCGTATTATTTACCATTGATTTCCGTTTATTAAGAAGGGAGTATCCGTTTTCGGAAATAACTGGTGCAAATTGTCCGGAAACAATCGTTTTTTATCTCCCGAAATCCGTAAAGAAACTATTGCGAAAGGCTTTTATTTTGGGCACTACTTTTGCGTATATTTGTCAAAGTCTTAAACTGAATTATGCGTTATTTAAAATCTAAATCAGCTCTTGTCGCCTCCATATTTTCGGTGGTACTGCTGTTTGCCTGCTATACTTCACATTCCGGCGAATCTACCGCTATTAAAGCCGATCAGGGCAAAAACGAAATCCTGTTGCGGGTGGTGATGCAGGGTCTTAATTCGGCCCACTTTCAGCCCGAAAAACTGGACGATGCCTTCTCTAAAAAAGTATTCGATCTTTCTTTAAAACGGCTCGATTTCAACAAAAAATTCTTACTGCAGGAAGATATTGAGAAGTTAAAGAAATTCGAAACCAAAATAGACGACCAGGTTAAGGCCGGGTCTTACGAATTCCTGAACCTGAGCACCAAATTGTTTGTAACCCGCCTGAAAGAAAGCCAGGCGCTTTATAAGGAAATACTGGCCAAGCCTTTTTCTTTCGACACTGATGAGTACCTGGAACTTGACCCCGATAAACTTCAGTTCCCAAAAGATAAATCGGCCCACCGCGAAGCGTTGCGAAAATACCTGAAATACCAGACCATGATCCAGATCGCGGAACTGATCGAAATGCAGGACAAAGCGCTGGAGAATAAAGACAACAAAACCCCGGCCAAATCTATGGCGGAGCTGGAAGCAGAAGCCCGGAAAAAGGTCTCTAAAACCAGCGATGACATGTTCCGCCGGATCTCCCAGTTCGACCGGAATGACAGCGTATCGGCGTTTATAAATGCTATTGCCAACGCCTATGATCCGCATACTGAATTCTATCCGCCTAAAGATAAAGCTACCTTCGATATTGCCATGACCGGCCGCCTGGAAGGTATTGGCGCAACGCTGAGCGAAAGAGACGGGCAGATCAGGGTTACCGAAATCGTTCCCGGCAGTGCCTCTTACCGCCAGGGCGAATTAAAAGCCGGCGATATTATTATGAAAGTAGCTCAGGGCAAAGAAGAACCCGTGAGCATAGAAGGCATGCGTCTGGATAATGCCGTACAACTGGTTCGTGGTAAAAAAGGCACCGAAGTTCGGTTAACTGTTAAAAAGCCGGATGCTACAATCAAGATCATTTCCATTATCCGCGACATTGTAATTATTGAAGAAACGTACGCCCAGTCGGTGCTGATCAATGCGGACAAGCCGGTGGGTTACATTAAGCTGCCTGGTTTCTACGCCGATTTCGATAATAAAGGCGGCCGGAACAGTGCTGAAGATGTTCGCCGGGAAATTGAGAAACTTAAAAAGCAGAACATCCAGGGCCTGATCCTGGACCTTCGGAATAATGGTGGTGGTTCTTTACAGGAAGCCGTTACCATGACCGGATTATTCATTGAAAAAGGCCCGGTGGTGCAGGTACAAACTACCGGCTCCGCGGCTACCATCCTGGAAGACCGCGATTCGCAGGTGCAATACAATGGGCCGCTGGTGGTGCTGGTTAACCAGTTTAGCGCATCGGCCTCTGAGATCGTGGCAGCTGCAATTCAGGATTACAAACGCGGCGTGATTGTGGGGAGTGCGGCAACTTTTGGCAAAGGCACCGTGCAGCAAGTCTTTAATTTAGACAATGTATTGCCAAGCGACTTTAACGCCATTAAACCGGTTGGATCGCTGAAACTTACTACCCAGAAGTTTTACCGGGCTAACGGCGGGGCCACCCAGCTGCGCGGCGTAAACCCCGATATTCTGTTGCCTGATTTGTATACCTATCTGGAACAAGGCGAAAAAGACATGGAGTATGCTTTGCCCTGGGATGAAATAAAAGCGGCCAGGGTTCAGCCCTGGAATAACCAGCCGAATCTTGCCAAGTTAAAGGGAAATTCTAATGCCCGGGTTTCTAACAATGCCAGCTTTAAAATGATAACCGACCTGGCTCAGAAAATGAAAAAGCAATCGGACATGACCAACCGTTCTTTGAAACTGGATAATTTTCTGGCCGAAAGCAAAAAATCCAAAGCCGATAGTAAAAAATACGAAGATCTGCAAAAGAGCAGCCCTATGCTGAATATTGAATCTTTAAAAGTAGACCTCGATAAATTAGGGGCTGATACTACCAAGCAGAATATTGCCAAAACCTTCGTTAAAAACCTGAAAAAAGATATTTACCTGAACGAAGCTACCAACATCCTGAAAGACCAGTGGTCTGCCGATGGGAAACTAACCGGCAAATAATTTTATACCAGTTAGCAGAATTTAAAAGCCCCGGCAAATTTGCCGGGGCTTTTTTATGGGGTTGGCTTTTGCTAATATAACCGTACAAAACTTTCGGTTGAACTAAATCCGGAAGCTTTTACAAACTGTTTGAATTGTTTTTTAGTGGGGTTAAACCGGAATACCGTATCCTGAGCGGTGCCGGTGATCGCCCGCAATTTGGCCTGGTCTTCCTCCGTCCTGATCTTACCAAGGCTAACTTCGTCTTTGCTAAAATCTAAGCTGTAAACAAACCATTGCCGGGAACCTGCTTTGGTATTAAGATAAAACCTGCCCTTATATTTCTTTAAAATATCGCCGCCAGCAATATTGAAAAGGGTGTCTGTAAAATGCCTTCTCCAGATTATGGTATCGCCTTCCATTTTTGCTATTTCTACTTCGCCGGTCTCTCTGTTTACCAGGGCACCTTCCTGTACCAGGAATGCAGGATCAAGATGGGCTTTGTGGATCCGTGAATCATAAACCATCGTTCTGATAACCTGATCTTTGCTTACGATCAGGAACACATCTTTTTCAGGGCTGGCATAGGTGCCGGTTATTTTGGTTGAAAACCCCGGTAAATTCGTTCCGCCAAAAGGTTGCGGTTCCTCAAACAATACGGAGGGTTCGCAGGAAAAGCAGGAAAAAATTAAAGCAGTCCAAAAATACCTTATCGGGCCCATCTGGTAAGTTCCTGTTTTATGAAATGCATCCCAACCAGGGCAAATCCGAAAATAACGGCAGCCTGATCTTCAGAATTTAATAAAAAAAAAGTCCTGAGGTAACCCAGGACTTTTCAGCTTTAAAACCATACCGTTTTTATTTACTTTCCGGGGCTTTGAATTTAAACCGCAGGAACCCAAAAGCAACCGACAAATAAGGATTTTCTTTGCCAACCAGGCCCAAAACATCGCGGGTAGCTATGCCAAATTCATATACGGGAGTAACGAAAGTAACACCTAAAGGAAGGCTAAACCCATAACCGGCACCGGCCGAAAAACCGGAACTTAAACGCAATAAAGGCGCTACTTTATAATCTATTCCGGCGCCAATAAAAGGGTTTACCAGGTTGCCGGCTACATCGTTCATCGGAATGCAAACATCCAGGCCGGTTTCCACTTTATCGGAAAGCTTCAGGCCGGCACCCAGGCGGAGTTTGGTGGGCAGATTTTTCTTTAATTCCCGGCCTGGTTCGTAGTTAAATAAGCTATCGGAAGTTCCGCCTACAATATTGGCTACTTCTTTAAAAAAGTTGAAAGAATTAATGCCTTCGGAAGTTACCTTGGTAATGTATTCGTCGTTGGCGGTTAGCAAATGTCCGCGCCAAACCATATTCCCCAGATCGGTTACCGATACGCTGCCCCTTACCGAATTACCGAATTCTGCCGAAAGCCCGAAATCATAGCCGTGGCCTTCGCCAACCGGCTTGAAACGGCCGGTTCCAATATCGGTTTGATTAAAGTCCGGGTTATTTACCAGCGTGCCATAGTTAATGTCGAAAAATGGCGAAATAGAAGAATATGCTGTTACTACATCGTTATCTACCACCACATCCAGTACGGCTATGCCCTGAATGTATTTGTAACCCGCCCCGATATTCAGTTTCATGCCCGGCAGCGAAACAGCCGTTCCGGCGGCAATGTTAAACTCATTCATAATCGACGCCTGAATGGAAGTTGGCGCCAGCGTTTCCCGGATACTGATTCGGTCGCCGTCCTTGTAATTGGCAAATACCGGCGCATTTTTACCTAAGAACAAAATTTCCGCGGCGTTTTGATTTAAGCCCACGTGCCCGGTAACGCGTTGCCGGTTGCTTATCGCAATGCCGCCAATTTTGGGAATATGCCCGGAAATGGCCAGTGTCGTAAAATCCGCATTCAAATTCACAGCATCTTCGCTGGTGAACGCGGCAGCAAACTCATGCTTTTCTGCCTGCGTAAGTTTCCGGTTAGTATCTTTTAAAAATAACTTTAACTGCGGTTTTTCCAGCGATTTGGAGTTAACCCCGATGCCGGCTTCGCCAATGGTAAAGGCAAAAATCGCATTGCGGTCGGAACCTAAATTTGCCGGATTTATGCCTATAACCTGATAGTCGGTGGCAAACGTATTAATTACCCCACCCCTACCGGTTGCCGTAAAATTACTTAGCTCATTTTGAGCATGGGCCGTAAAAGCGCCAGCTGCCAGCACTATTGCCAGGATGGTTTTTTTCATGAATTTCCGGAGAAAAGTAATGTTTGAATAAAGCAAAAATAAGGGTTTTATTCACATTTTATTTTTTTAATATAACAATTTATTCAGCCCTTATTTTGGAAACGGCAGGGAGGTTAAGGTGCTGTTGAAATGTCCTGATTGATTTGAAAGATTACGGAAGGTTTACGTAAAAATTCCTCTATTTTTGCAATGGAAGCTAGTTTTTTAATTCAAGAATTTAATTGCTTTGGCCAAAAGATTCCCGGTTGCATATTACGTTGAACGCCTCCTGGCCCACGACCGGCTGGGCCTCAGCCGGGCTATAACCCTGGTAGAAAGCACGCTTCCCTCCGACCGCGAACTGGCCCAGGAAATAATCCGGCAGGTTTTACCGTATTCCGGCAATTCTGTGCGCGTGGGGATTACCGGGGTGCCGGGCGTAGGCAAAAGCACTTTTATAGAAGCTTTTGGCACGTATATAACTTCGAGCTTAAATAAAAAACTGGCTGTATTGGCCGTGGATCCTTCGAGCCAGAAAACCGGCGGCAGCATTCTGGGCGATAAGACCCGCATGGAAACCCTGGCCGGCAATAAACAAGCTTACATTCGTCCTTCGCCGGCCGGGAAATCGTTAGGCGGCGTAACGCGCAGCACCCGCGAAAGCATTATTTTATGCGAAGCCGCCGGGTTCGACGTCATTTTCATCGAAACTGTGGGCGTTGGGCAATCGGAAACGGCGGTAAACGAAATGACCGATTTCTTTTTACTGCTGATGCTGGCCGGAGCCGGCGACGAACTCCAGGGCATTAAAAAAGGCATAATGGAAATGGCCGATGCCGTGGTTATTACCAAAGCCGATGGTCCGAATCTGCTGAAAGCCAAAGCAGCCCGCGCTGAATACCAGAGCGCCCTGCATTTATTTCCGGCCGCGGAATCGGGCTGGCAACCGAAAGTTTCGGTTTGTTCGGCCCTGGACAATACCGGCATAAAAGAGATCTGGGAAATGATCGAGGCGTATATAAATCAAACCAAAAACGGTAGCTTTTTTGACCAAAAAAGGCAAAAGCAGAATTTACACTGGCTTCACGAAACCATCAGGCAACATTTACTGGACCGCTTTTTTGCCCGCCCCGACGTTAAGATAAACCTGCCGGAATTAGAAAAAGAGGTAGAAGCCGGCCGAAAATCTGCCTTTGTAGCCGCCGCTGAGCTATTAAATCTCTCGGAATAATTTCTTCATTTAGATCGGGGTTTACCGGATCTGGTAATTCCCGCTCTTTTGAAAGGTTACAACCGGCACTTCGCGGTATTTTTCAAAGTGATCGTAGCCGGTCTTTAGCTGCTCCCACAGGTTTAGAATTTCCGGGTATTCGCGGTACCGGTAGGTTAAATGATCTACATTTTCTGAAGATAGCCTGGCCGGAAAAATGTGAACCGGGATCTGCTCCTGCCCGTTTTCCTGGGCTTCTACTGTTAATACATACAGTTCTTTTATCTTTTCGTCGGTTATGGCTATGCACCCTATACTCTGGCATTTGCCATGGATAAAAATATCGCCGCCCAGATTTTCGGCCTTACTGCGGGCCCGGTCGGCAGCGTTCGGGTAATTTAGGCCAAGAGACAGATGGAATATACTTTCCGGATGAAACCGGTCAATAAAATAATACCCTTCCGGAATCTGGCCGTCGCCCTTTTTACTTTTGGGACCTAACCGGCCGGAACTGGTGCAGAAAGGGATTTCACCCAATAGCTTATACTTTTTATCGGCCTTGTTTTTTACCCAAACTGCCATAACCCGTTCGTGCTTAAAAGCCTGGAGGTAAAGCTGCAAAGTATTCATGGCAACGCCCTGATTTCTCAAACGGGTTTCCAGAACGGGAGCTTTTTCGAGGTAAGCATTCTTCACCCGTTCATTTTTTATTTGCCCGCTTTTAAAATCGCCGGAAAACAGGCAGCTAACCAGAAACGAAAGAACAAAGAAGCTTTTCATAGTTTGGGAGATCTGAGCGTTCGTAAAAAATTAACGCTTTTCCCTTCTTATATTGTATTGCCGCTGTTGCTTTCGTTTAAGGTAGTACGGATTTTGGTTTTCGGTTTGATTTTAGCAATTATTTGAAAATAATACTAGAAGCTATTTCAAAAATAGTTGTCATGTTGAGCGTTAGCGAAACAACTTGTTGGCTTTTGGCAATACCCTTCTTTCTGGCTTTTCTACTGGCCGCCGATAAGGTCCTTCAGGGCTACGCTCAAAAGCCTCGCGCTCCCGCGCTCAATTGTGCTAAGGATGACAGGTGTATTTTTAAGATAACTTCTAATGGTTTCCGTGGGGCATTTTAACGCCTGCAGGCACCGGCAGGTCGAGCCGGTTAGCAATGGGCGGTACAGGGCAGGAGTATTTTTTATTATAGGCGCAATACGGGTTATATGCCTTATTAAAATCGATAATTATAGTTTTGCCTTTGGGAATTTCCAGGTCCAGGTAACGGCCGCCGCCATAGGTTTCTTCGCCGTTGGTATCATCCGTAAATGGTAAAAATAAGTGGTTCCGATATTCCGGTTTCCCCATCAGGGCAACCGACTGGTAGATTTCCAGTTTCTGAAGTTTACCGTTCAGCAGGAAATGCGCTTCGCCGTATTTCACGTATTCCGGCAGCCGGTTGGTGGTGGTTTTCATTTTAAAAGATTCGGCTTTCTTCGATCTTTTAAGTTTTGCCTTCACCACAAACCGCGCCGCAACCGGATAAAATTCGTGTCCGGGAAATGCTGCAATTTCTTCTTTTGGTAAGGGAGATTTTTCGGGGTCTTTATAATCCTGATTCAACTCCGCCTGAAAAGCCAATACATCAGCTACTATTTTCAATGAATCAGTTTGGGCAAAGGCCGGAACCGAACATATCACGGAAACAATCAGGAAGCAAACGATCTTTTTCATAGCAGGCAAATCCAGGTAGCGGTTATTCAAATAGCAGTACTCCGGTAAAAATTATTACAGCAGCAGCCGCAATTTCCAGCGCCAGCACTACCAACGAAACGCCTGCAACCTTCCAGTTTGAATGTTTTCCCCCGCCCGAAGTAAGGAAAAGCTCTAATTCAGGAAGCTGGTATTTCCGCACCAGCAACTGGGCAGTTGCTGCAAAAACTACCGGCAGTAAAAAATTAGGCACTTTATCTAAAACAGCATCCGGGAGCAGGATCAGGGAGCCAAAAACCAGGATGGTAATTAATCCGCCGTATAATAAGGTTCTTCTGGCCCGTTTTTCATCGCCCAGGGTTTTGTAATTTTGGGCCATCAGGTAAGCACAGGCAAACGGTCCGGCCAGTAAGGTACTGACGCGCACCATATTTTCGTTGTAGATCTTCCGGTTCATAAAGCACTTTTTCGCTTCAGAAAGATACCATTTTTCAGCTATAAAAAAGGCTTAAGTGAAAAGCCTCCGGTAACAGAACCGGAGGCTTTTTTATAGCATTTTGAACAAAGTCAATCAGCAAATTAATTCGTTCCTCTTCTTTGGCGGGTTGGGGTTCCTTCCGGGGAATCGGCCGGAGCAGGAGTTTTACTGCCGCTACCAAAAGACCGGATATTGTAGGTAAATACCAGCATAAAATATTGCTGCAGCACATTGGTTTCTATGTCTTCGATGTAGGTTTCGGTTACGTTGCGCTGAATGCTGTTATTCTGCTTCAGGAGATCGAAGGCGGTAAGTTTGATCTCACCCCGGTTGTTTTTAAACAGTTTTTTGCCCACGGCTGCGTTCCAGAGTAAATAATTCTGCTCAATTCCCGCCGAAAGGCCGCTGTAATACTGGTGGTTAATTTCCGATTGCAGGAATAAACCTTTCCAAATGATCCAGTTCAGCCGTAAACCGGAGTTCAGGTTAAAGTAATTATTATCGGCGTTTGGTTGCAGCGTATTGTGTACCACGTTGTAGGTTGGCGAGCCGGAAATGGTAAAATCAAGATTTTCGCTGATGTTGCTGCTCAGCACCGCGCCAAACCCGTAGCTCTGCGTATTGGCAAAATTTTCCAGGGTATCGATGAGGCCGGGGGCATGGGTAAAAATAGCGGAAGCATTCAGGTTCAGGTTCGATTTTATGAAGCTGATAGGCATGCCGTAAGTGGCAAAAGAGCGCAAACGGTAATAGCCATCTACGTTTACCGGCCGGGTGAGCTGTTCGCCGCCCTGCAGGTTAACGCCGCCGCCAGCGCGGGCCACGATATCGGCAATGGCCTGGCGGTCGGTTATGGTGTTGTTAGCTATGTAATTCCGGGCAAATTCGGCGCTAAGTAAACCAAAAAAGTTGGTCGATTTTTCAGGTTTGGCGCTGGAATACCGCATAAACAGCATGTGCCGGTAATCCTGCACCAGGTCCGGGTTACCAATACGTAATAGCGACGGGTTGGAATTGTCTACCACGTTCTGTAACTGCGTAACCGATGGCGCATTGGTGCTGGTGCGGTAAAAAAGGCGGATATTTTTGTCTTTGGTTAAATTATAACGCAACATGGCCATAGGCAACACACTGCTGAAAGGGCGATCGATCTTCGTTTGAAACGGTAATTCCTGCTCACTTTTTAAGGTAGCATATTGGTAATTTACCCTTGTATTGAACTGAATATCTTTGGCATTGTAGCGGTAACCGGCCCCGGCTTCCTGGGTCAGGTAATTGCTACTGAAAACGTTGGAAAGCCCGGTATTGGGGGTGGTATAGCCTTTTTCGTCTTCCGAATAATCGAAGGTTTTCTGATCGGCTTCGCTTAACCGTAAACTGGCTTCATAGTTTAAAGAAAGGCTGCTGTTCCTGCTAATTGGTTCGGTGTAATCTACCTGGCCACCGTAAGTAGGGTTGGAATTGTTGAGTTCCGAATATTGATCGGTTCTGTTGCTATTTACAACAACCCCGTTCCGGAAAGCCAGTTTGTCTGATATTAAAAAGCGTTCGCCGTCAGTTCCGTTTTGCGCGCTGCTGAGGCCCAAAGAAATGGTCCGGCCCCGTTTGGCGAATTTATGCTGGTAGCGCAGGTTACCCGAAAAGTTAATTCCCGTAAGATCGGTATTGAGATTGGTAAGGTTGCTGTTGGCCTCCTGCGAAAGAATAAACGTCCGGCCTAAAAAATTGGAAGTGCCCTGGTTTTGCTGCAGGCTGAGCCGGGGCGTAAAGATAAGGGAATTAGCAGAGTCGATCTCCCATTCAATACGGGCATTTACCCGGTGGTTTATATTATCTGCATTCGCCAGATTTCTTTCGGAATATACCTGGCCGGAATCGCGGGTAGTGGTGAAGTTGCGGATCAGGAACTGGTTGGAAAGGTTATTGGAGGCGTTGAAAAAATAACTGCCTGATACTTTCAGATTTTTGCCCCACTGGTTTGCATAATTTAACCCGAAGGCATGGGTGCGGGCAATGCCGTTGCTTTGGGCCACCTGGAAATCGGAAGCGCCGCCCCCTCCAAAACCGCCCGGTCCGCCGGGACCACGTCCGCCGCCTCTTCCGCCCCGGCCTCCGCCGCCGCCAGAAGAAACGCCCACCAGATCTTCGGAAGCAAAGTTCTGCTGGTTTACATTATTGGTTTGCCCGATCACGGTTATCCGCTGGTCGCCGTTCATAAAATTCATGCTGCCGCCGGCCTGATACCGGTCGTCGGTGCCGCCTCCGGCATACACTTTCCCGAATTTGCCGTTCCGCATATCGGGTTTGGTAATAATGTTGATGGTTTTGGTGGTATTGCCGTCGTTGAATCCGGTAAGCCGGGATTGGTCGCTCAACTGGTCGAATACCTGGATCTTGCTGATCACTTCGGCCGGTAAATTCCGCAGCGCAGCGGTTGGGTCATCGCCGAAAAATTCTTTCCCATCTACCAGCACTCTTTTCACTTCTTCGCCCTGCGCCTGCACCTTTCCGTTTTGCATGGTTACGCCCGGAATTTTTTGTACCAGGTCTTCAGCGCTGGCATCGGGATTGGTTTTAAAGGCTTTGGAATTGAATTCGGAAGTATCGCCTTTTTGAATAGCGGTGGCGGCTTTGCCTACCACTTCTACCTGTTTCAGGCTTTCTACGGCTTCTTCTACGGTTACAGTGCCCAGATTTACCGGTTGGCCGTTTACCTGAATAATGCGCCGCAGCGGTTTGTAGCCCACAAAAAGCACTTTCACGGCATACCGGCCATTGGCAACTACCGGGAAACTGAAATTACCTTCCAGATCGGCCTGGGTGGGGGTTACTGCCGAATCGGGCAGGCTAACCAGTAAGATCTGAGCAAAGGAAACCGGCTGGCTGGTTTTTTTATCGGTTACTTTCCCGGAAACGGTAACTCCCTGGGCAAAAGAATAAGCGGCAATTAAGCTGAATATAAATGAAAAGAGAATGGATTTCATAGGGGACTAAACGCAGTTCTGCCGGTTTAGATACCTGCCAAAGCCAAAGGTTTAATCATTCTTACTTTTTAAGCATTCTACCCTACCGTTTCTTCAAGCGTAACCATGGCCCGGTGGCAGATTCCGCCCAGTGGCGGGTTGAATTTGTAGACGTTAATTTTCACTTTCCGGATCTTCGGAAAATTCCGCAGCACTTCCTCTATAACCCGGTGGCCGATGTGCTCTAAAAGCCGGGCAGGTTCTTTCATTTGCCGCAGCACAATGTTGTAAAGGGTTTCGTAATTCACGGTTTCGTTTAACTGATCAGATTCCGCGGCGGCGTGCAGGTCGGTTTCGATGTAAAGGTCTACGCCGTATTTGTTCCCGATCTTTTGTTCTTCGTCGTAATATCCGTGGAAAGCAAAAAACTCCATACCTTCTAATGCGATCTGGCCCATTTTTTAAATTTGAAAATTTGGAAATTTGAAAATGTGAAGATGAGGAAAATATCCGCATTCGGGAATTAAAAAAGCGACCCAATGAATTGAACCGCTTTTTAAAATTATTTTATCCTGATACCAAATACCTGCTACCAGATACCAATTTTACAAATCATCAAAGAACGACGTTTCGGCCATCGCTTTTTCTTTTTTGGCTACCGGCCCGGTATTCGGGTTGGTTAGCGGCGGCTGAATTTCCGGGGTTGATGGCATTGGCGTAATTTCCGGGGCCGGTCTTTCTATTTCCGGTCTTGGAATGCGCGGAATGTCTTTTTCAGGTTGCTCTACTTCCGGGCCAGGAATGTTGGGTACCGGAGTTTCCGGCTGCGGAACTTCCGGTTTCGGCGGCGTTACCTCCGGCGTGGCCGGATTAGTGCTTGGCTCCGGTTTGGTGCTTGGCAGAATTTCCGGTTCAATAACCGGCTCTAACGGCTGTGGCTCCTGCGGCCTGGTAGGTTGTTCCCGTTCCGGAGTTGTACCCGGCGCGGTAGAAGGCGTATGTTCCGGGGCTCTGGCGGGCTGCGGGTTTTCTTTCGGCGAATCCGGAATAGCTTCTTCGCTGCCGCCGCCACTCATCCGGAAATTATTGCCGGCCGGTACGTTTTCGGGGGTTCTGTACGTGTTTACTTTGGGGGTATTTTCGGCCGGGGCTTTAGTTGGCATGTCGCGGAAGAGTTCTTTATCCATTTCTATTTCCTGCACCTTTATGTTGGCGGCGCGGCTCATAATACCCGATAAGGAATGTTTAGGTTTCGCCTGCGATTTTTCCACTTTATCCAGGGCATCGGTAGCCAGATTTTTGAGGTCGCGCACCAGGTTCTCTACGTACGTTTCCATGCGCTGGTGCTCCTGCTCCAGGAATTTAACTTCCTGCTGCATTTCCATAATTGCTTTTTCCGATTGCTTATAAGCGTCTTCAATTAAATGACGGGCTTTCTGGCGGGCATCGTTCAGCAACTGGTCGGCCTGTAACTGGGCTTCGCGAATTTTAAGATCGGCAGATTTGTTGGCCTGATCCTGAATGCTGGCGCTGGTGTCTTCGGCTGTTTTCAGGGTTTTGTACAGGCTGCTTTCTACTTCGCGCATTTTCTGCACTTCGCGGGTAGCTACTTCAAGCTTAATTTTGAGGTCCTTGTTTTCGTCGTTCATCCGTTCCCACTGCTGCGACAGTGTGAGCAAAAATGCCTGAACCTCGTCTTTATCTACCCCTCTGAATGCTTTTTCAAACGTTTTCTGCCGAATTTCTAACGGTGTAATCTTCATACCTCTTTAATTTTATATCCCAAACCGAAATGGTTCGGTCATCGCTACACGAAACTAACGCATTTTCGTGGCCCGACCAAAATAATTTATTAACCGATGTTCCATGACCTGCATTGCGGGCCTTATCGATCACTTTCAATAATTTAAAGTTTTCCGTATCCCAAACTTTTATGGATTTGTCCATGCTGCAGGTGGCAAAATATTTACCGTCCGGGCTGAAAGTCAAATGATTGATCGTAAACAAATGCGCAATAATAGCGGTATGTTCTTCGAAGTTATTGTCACTATTCCAAACCCGTAAATGCGCATCGCGGGAGCCACTCAGCAGGAATTTACCGTTTGGCGTATAGCCCAGCGTGAAAACCGAATTTGCATGCGCATCGATCTCATGCTTCAGTTCCAGGGTTTCGGCATTAAAGATCCGGATGGTATGGTCGGAATAGCCGGCGGCCAGTTCGTTTCTTGCTTCATTCAGTGCCAGGCAGCGCAAACTCTTCTCCGACCGCTTCACCACTTTTTTAACCGTGAATCCTACCGTTTCTAACTGCACCAGGCTGCCATCGGAAGAACCGGCGTAAAGTAATTGTTTGCTTTGAAAGTACGCGAAATCGAAAATGGTAACCGGCGGTAAGGGAATGGTATGCAACAGTTTTTTAGTGTCAGGGGCAATTACCAATAAGCTTTTAAAGTTCTGACCTATAACCAGCAGATCGTGATCGGGCAGGTATTTTAGCGCGTAAACGGAGCTGTTGGTGTTGGCAATTAAGTTACCGGCTTCGGGGTGGTTAAAATCCCAGCAAACCACAAAACCATCGCCGCCGGCTGAGAAAAACATATTTTCTTTACCAGATCTTTCCATGGTGTACACGCAATCGCGGTGGCCGGTAAGGGTGGCGGTTTTGGTAACTTCTAACGGGCTGGCCATTTTTTCGGGAGCGTTTAAGTTTAAGTATTAAATTTACAAAGTTTCGGGGGAAAAGCAACCGGGGGTTTTAGCTTAAGGTGGTTTCCTGAAAGAGGATTGCTTATCAGATAAGGTAGTCATCCCCCTACCCCCTTCAAAGGGGGACTTTTACCGGCTAACGTTTAAAAAGAGGAATTACTTTTGCTGTTTTTCCGGTCATTTGCAATTTCGGACATCTGTGTCCGAAATTTTCCTGCTCCGGACATCTGTGTCCGCGGTTATGGTTACGGGGACACAGATGTCCCCTGCAGGTTGCTTCCGGACATGGATGTCCGGAAGAGCAGAAATAAAGTTGTTGGTGAAAACACCAACAACGGCGGAAAATTTCCGATCTAAAAATTAACAATTAGCAATTAAAAAAGCGTGCCCATAACCGAGATTCGAAAACTGAACGACCAGACTTTTAAAGGTTTCTGGCTGCTAACGGAAAACCTTCCGGAGTTGCTGGCGCAGTTAAAAACGTTGCGGCCGGCCCAGGAAATTCCGGTTTATAAAAGCGAAATGCGGCAGAAAGAATGGCTGGCCAGCCGGATCCTGGCGTATGAGCTGCTGGCAAAATTTACCACCGAAAAATTCGTTCTCTGTTCAAACGCCCACGGCAAACCTTATTTTCCGGAAACCAGCTTTCATATTTCCATTTCGCAGTCGGCGGAACTGGTGGGCGTGGTGCTTTCGGCCAGCCATGAAGTTGGCATAGATATTGAAAAGGTGAAAGGGAAAGCGCTAAAGCTGGCTTTTAAGTTTTTGAATGACAAAGAATTAACGTACGTAGCAAACGATGAAACCAAAGCCTGTTTGTATTGGAGCGCCAAAGAAACGTTATTTAAAATGTATAGCCGTAAGCAATTGCTTTTTAAAGAAAATCTGAAACTGGGACCGGTAACCGCGCCTGAAAAAGGCTCCTTAACCGGCCAGGTAATCACGGAAAACTTTGACCAGACCTACACCGTTCATTACGAAACCTTACCCGGCTTTATTTTAACCTACTGCTTGGCTCCACCCCAAGATTTTTCCTAAGACCATGAAATATATCCCGATAGTTTTAATAGCCCTGTTCGTTTCCGTTTCGGCTTTTGCGCAAACGGGTTACCAGCTGGGCCAGAAAGTAAACGATTTCACCCTGAAAGACAGCAAAGGTCAGGACGTTTCTTTGAGCAATTTTAAAGACGTAAAAACAGTGGTTGTAGTTTTTACCAACAACCTTTGCCCTTACGCCAAACTTTACGAAAACCGCCTGATCAGCCTCAATAATGTTTACCAGGACCGGGGCGTACGGTTTGTTTTTGTGAACCCGGCAATCGGCCAGGAAACCGGCGGTGAAACGGTAGCGGATCTGGCCAAAAAAGTAAACGACAGCAACATCCATTTCCCGTATTTAGCCGACGAAGGCCATAAAGTAAGCCAGGCTTTTGGCGCTACCAAAACGCCGGAAGTTTTCGTGCTGCACAACGTAAACAACGAATTCGTGCTGAAATACAAAGGCGCTATCGATGATAATCCGCAGCTGGAAAGCGGCGTAAAAGAGAATTACCTGAAAACTGCCATCGATGCTATTTTAAATAACCGGAATTTCGATGCTTTTGATAAACGGGCTACCGGCTGTCTGATCAAAAAGTATTAATAAAACGGTATCAATTTATGATAAAAAACCCGCAAAAGAATTCTTCTTGCGGGTTTTTATTTTTATTATCCTAGTGATCTTAATCAAGATAAATTGCTTAAACCTTTATTCAAAGGCTTTTATATAAACAACTTTATAGCCAGGAGGTAACTCAGGTTTTGAGAATTCATCTTCTTGAAATTCGGGATCATAATTTACGTTGGTCGCATTCCATTCTATCTTAAAGAATTGGTCGAGTTCTTGATAAACACTTTTTACCCGCAACGGCAAATAATTCTTCTGGTTTATGTAAAATTGTCTGATAAGTCCAATTCCGGGGGTCTTTCCCTTAATTTGCATGATCCAGAATTTCTCTCCGTTTATTTTTTCAGCGCCAACTAAAGTTAAAGATTGGTCTGTCTCATAATTAAAAAGCTTAAAAGGGTCTGAATGTATGAGCGCTTCGCCTATTACTGATCGGTACCCGCTATTCCTTAAATGCATAGGTACCCTCTCGCCAAGTCTTGACGCATGTAATTCCTGCTGGTGGTTTCTCAGATAATAAAATGAATCCTGGGTGCAGACCAGACGATCATTTTCTGGTAAGTTAAGTTTCACCTGGAATCCAACTGGCTTGAGGGTACTATCTTTAAGCAATTTCACGGCCGCTTCATAAATCCGAATATCCTCAGGACTTACCTCCATTACCACTTTGCCGTAATACTCCAGCGCTTTTATTTCCTTAATTGCCTGCTTCGATAAATTAACAATTTTGGTAGCTGAAGGCCTGAATATAGTACAGGAATTCAGGAATAGGATAAGTCCGCAACAGGTTAACCAAAACTTCATGGTTAAAGCTACTACTTCTATCAGAATTCCACATAAAAAACGCTACAGTTTTTAGGTTAAAACTGCAGCGTTTCTATGGATTTAATTTCTTTAAAATCCGAAATCTTAATCTTCTTCTTCCCCTGAAAAATCATCATCTGATTTGTTCAGGTTGTCTTTATCGTCGGTTATGGCATCTAAAAGAATAGAAACTTCGGCAGCTTTTTCCAGGTCGTTCATTTTTTCGAAGGAGAAAGCCAGGTTGCGGAGCGAACGTTGGACAATCGCTAAATTTGGGGCTGGTTCGTAAAAAATGGGTACCGGGTTCAGGTTAAGCTGCAGCAGATAGTTATCGATGTCGGCTTTGGTAAGCATGAGGCCTTTGTTGTAAACGTTAATGTAAAACGGTTCCATAGCATCGTGCTTATACGTTAATACAAACAGATTTGGCAGGTTTACGCCATACACCGGCAGGTTTAACTTCTGCGCAATAGTTAAATAAATTACGCATAACGTAAGCGGATTGCCGCGGCGTGATTCCAAAACCAAATGCAGCATAGAATTGGAAGGTGCATGAAAATTCACGGTGTTAGCCGAAAATTTATTCATCTTAAAAAGCGCATAATTCAGGGCTTTTACCTGGTCGTAAGGGTGCATGTCGGGCTTCACGTGGAGCCAGGCATCGTAGTAGATCTGCTCAATGCTTTTGGTGATTTGCGCCATTTCCACATCCGGATACTGATAGGTATTTACCAGCCAGATGCCTTTTAAAAGATCAGTGGCGCCTTCTTCTTTCCAGGCTTTTAATCGCTCTTTCAGGCTTTCAAACTGCAGCTCATGGATCAGGTCTTCCATGCGTTTCTGAAAATCCGGGTTCAGGCTTTCCTCCCAGGCTTCTTCCAGAAACGGAATAATGGTATCGCCTAATTGGTTGATCTGTTCTGAAACGTGCTGATAAATCTCCGGATCGTCGTCTTCCAGCAGCGATATCAGCGCTTTTATTTCTTTGTTGGTCAAGATTTTAGTGATTAGTGATTAGTGATTAGTGATTAGTATTTGGTTCTAAACTTAAATTATAGGCTGAACTCAGAAACAATCATCTGTAACCCTTAATCTGTATTTCTAATTCTTCCAGTTGTTTTCAAAATTGAGAACAATATTTTGCTTAACTCAACACAATCCTCAATCAATGAATTAAATATCTTTTCGTCTAAATATTCTGAATCTTTCAAAAGCTGAAGCCAATATTCAGTTTCTAATGCTTCTTTATATGCTATGGAAATTTTAGCTGAAAAATCGGCTTTGGTAATTCCACCTATCGCTTCAGTAACATTGGCGCCAATAGCAGTACCGCTTCGCAATAGTTGCTTTGATAATACAAACTCTTTCTTCTCCCAAGATAAGTATTTATAGGCCTTTACAATACGCAGGGCAAAGGCATAAGATTTATTCTTAATGATACTTTCTGACATAGTAAAAACATGAAATCCGATTTTACGAACCTCCGCATGTTGTGTTTACTAATCACTAATCACTAATCATTAATCACTATTTAGGTCTGGATTACCCCTACGTTAAACGGTTTTTCGATTGGCGCGTGGTTCGCAGCTTCTATACCCATGGAAATTACTTTGCGGGTTTCCAGCGGATCGATGATGCCATCTACCCAGATGCGGGCTGCGGCGTAATACGGCGAAAGCTGTTCGTTGTAGCTGGCGGTAATGCGGTCTAACAATTCTTTTTCGGCTTCCGGGGTAATTTTTTCGCCTTTGGCTTTTAAGCTGGCCACCTGGATCTGCAACAGCGTATTGGCAGCAGCGGCGCCGCTCATAACCGCTATCTGGGCCGTTGGCCAGGCATAGATCAGCCGCGGGTCGTAGGCTTTGCCGCACATGGCGTAATTGCCGGCCCCATAAGAATTACCGATAATGATCGTAAATTTAGGCACCACCGAATTGGCCATGGCATTTACCATTTTGGCGCCATCTTTAATAATACCGCCATGCTCCGGCTTTGCTGCCTACCATGAAACCCGGAAACATCCTGTAAAAATACTAGCGGAATTTTTTTCTGGTTGCAGTTCATGATAAACCGGGCCGCTTTGTCCGCTGAATCGGAATAAATTACGCCGCCCATCTGCATTTCGCCTTTCTTAGACTTTACAATTTTGCGCTGGTTAGCCACAATCCCTACTGCCCAGCCATCTATGCGGGCCAAGCCGCAAACCAAGGTCTGGCCATAAAGGTCTTTGTAGGGCTCAAATTCCGAATCGTCAACCAAACGCTTAATAATATCCATCATATCGTAGGGCTTTACCCGGTCTACCGGCAGTAAGCCGTAGATTTCTTTTTCGTCCAGTTTTGGTTTGGCCGGTGCGGCGCGGTTAAACCCGGCTTTGTCGTAATCGCCCAATTTTATCGAAGATATTGCGGATGTGCATCCAGGCATTCCTGGTCGTTGGCAAATTTATAATCGGTTACGCCGGAAATTTCGGAGTGCGTGGTAGCGCCGCCCAAGGTTTCATTATCGATGGTTTCGCCGATGGCGGCTTTTACCAAATAAGAACCGGCCAGAAAAATAGAACCGGTCCTTCCACGATCATGGCTTCGTCGCTCATAATGGGTAAATACGCTCCGCCGGCTACGCAACTTCCCATTACCGCCGATATCTGAACAATGCCCATGGCAGTCATAATAGCGTTGTTGCGGAACATGCGGCCAAAGTGTTCTTTATCCGGGAATATTTCATCCTGCATGGGCAGGAAAACGCCGGCGCTATCTACCAGGTAAATTATCGGCAGGCGGTTTTCCATGGCAATTTCCTGGGCCCGCAGGTTTTTTTTGGCCGTTATCGGAAACCAGGCCCCGGCTTTTACGGTAGCATCGTTGGCCACGATCATGCACTGCCGGCCTTTAACGTAACCAATACCGGTAACAACCCCACCGCAGGGGCAACCGCCCACTTCTTTGTACATGCCTTCGCCGGCAAAAGCACCAATTTCCAGGAATTCCGTTTCATCATCAATTAAATAATCGATGCGTTCGCGGGCGGTAAGTTTACCTTTGTCGTGCTGGGCTTTAATGCGGCTTTCGCCCCCGCCCAGGTAGATTTTCTTTAATCTGGATTTCAGCTGAAAGCTTAATTGTTTCAGAGCGTCTTCGTTTTTGTTAAATTCTATATCCATGTAGGAGCAGTAATTTGGAAAGTAATAGCTGGTACGAACCGCACAGGCGGTTGAGCAAAGTTACTAAAATTTGGGAATGGCTTCTGCGTAGTTTTCCGGGTTAAAAGCCTGGCGTTTTAAAAATAAGCGGCTACAATAACTAAAAAGACTTCCGGCGGAAAGGTTATAAAAAAACGCTATACTTTTCAGGTTAAAAAGTATAGCGTTTTTTGCCATGGGCTTATGATCCTATTTTTTAATTGTAGTATCGGTTTTATTGATGTTATCGGCGTTCTTGATGTTCTGGATCGGGGCAGAGGTATTAACCCGGTCTGCATTTTTTACGCGGGTTGCTTCTTTTACCTCTTTGGCATTTTCAACCTTAGTGCCTCCTCCAAAAACGGAGAAATGCACGTACCGTTTCGGGTTGGCTTTAAAATCTACCATCAGGGCATCCATGCTGGAAGCCGTAGCGTTCAGGTTGTTGTAAAGCGAATCGTCGTTCATCAGCTTGCCCAGGGTACCGGTGTTTTCGTTGAACTTCTTAACCGCGATCTGGGCTTCTTCCACCGTATTATTCATATTGCGGATCATTTCGTTCAGCTCCACTTTTTTCAGGGAATCGGTAATTAGATTCAGGTTACCGGCCAGATGGTCGAATTTCCGCTGGGTTTGCTTTAAGCTACCAGTTAGCTGGTTCAGGTTGGAGGTTATTTCGTTTATATTCCGCTGGTTCATGAGCAGGATGTTCTTCATGGCTTCGGAGGAGGCCTGCGCGTTCAGCATAGTAGCCTGCATGCTTTTCTTAGCGTCTTTATCGAAGAACTGATTTATCTTAACCACGGTAGAATCTATGCTGCCCATTAAAGGCATGGCTTTGGCCGTTAGCATATTCATAAGACTGGTTTCGGTGTAGGAGATCAGGGTGTCGCCGCCCTCAAACCGGACCCGGTTGGACCTCATTTTAAGTTCAATGGCTTTGCCGCCCAGCACCGAACTGCTGGAAAGGCTGGCAATGGTAGAATCGCCAACATCAATGTCTTCGTTGATATCCATGGCCACCACAATGCGGTTGCCACGCTGGGGTACCAGGTGCACCTCCTGCACAATGCCTACTTTCACGCCGTTCAGTAGAACAGGGTTCGAAACCGTAAGGCCGTCTACAGAATCGTAAACGGCGTAAAATGTGCGGGAACTGGAAAATATATTACTGCCTTTTAAAAACGTAAACCCAAAATACAAGGCTACTACGGCTACTACGCCAAGCAGGGCTACTTTTACTTCTTTTGAAACTCTCACAGATAAGGTTAATTAACTTAATTCATGGCTTCTAACTCGTGTTTGTATTCTTTAAAAGCCTTATATATACCTGTAGCCATATACGATTGACCGGACTTATCGTTTAGGTATTTTTCCTCATTGGCATTCGTTAGAAAACCTACTTCAATAAGGGCGCTGGGCATGGCCGATTTCCAGAGCACCAGCAGACCTGCCTGCTTTACGCCGCGGCTGCTGCGGCCTATATTATTCTTAAACTGGTACTCTACTTTCTGGGCAAACCGCAAACTATTTTCGATATAAGCACTCTGGTAAAGCGCAAACATAATATGGCTTTGCGGCGAACTTGGGTCGAAGCCGTTATATTTTTCTTTGTAGTTCTCTTCTTCCAGAATTACGGCATTTTCACGTTTGGCAACTTTCAGATTTCCTTCGGAAGTATGCAACCCCATACAGTACGTTTCAGTACCAAAGGCAGTAGAAGGCCCGGAGTTGCAATGGATGGAAATGAAAAGGTCGGCGCGGTTCTTATTGGCCAGGCCGGCCCGGTCAATTAATTCAACAAAATCGTCGGTTTTACGCGTATAGATAACTTTAACGTCGGGCAGGTTCTTTTCTATGGTGTTACCCAGCTCTAAGGCAATTTTCAGCGCAATATCGGCTTCTTTGGAAAGTTTGCCGTTACAACCCGGGTCTTTGCCCCCGTGGCCGGCATCTATCACGACCGTACGCAGTTTATACGCTTTGCGGGGAGATCCCGTAAAAGACGCTAACACCATAAAAACCGCCAGAACGGAAACGAATACAATATTTTTCATGATATGCGTTACACTGAAAGCTAAAACCATAACTTTGTACAAAATAAGCAAATTTTTACCAGATTCTGAATAAGCCGGCCTACATTTTCGCCTTTCTCCTTTTTGCGCTTATGTTGGTAATGCGCCCGGAACTGCTTTGTGCTCAGGTTAAAAAAGGCGTTAAACCAACTACCAAATCACCTGCGCAAACCCAACCCAACCCTGTTACTCCCCCGCTCAATACTCCGGCCCAAACACCCGTTAATCCCGATACCGCTGCCGTAGCAGCAGATACCGTGCGGGTTAGTGCCCGGAAAGGTGGCGTGGAAACTACCATAAACTATTCCGCCCGCGATTCTATCCGGTTCGATGTGGTAAGTAAGATCATGTATTTGTACGGCGACGGAAAAATAGATTATGGCACTACTTCATTAACGGCGGAGCAGATCCAGATAAACTGGGAAACCAGTACCCTTACGGCAAACGGCGTGCCCGATTCTACGGGCAAGCTTACCGGCACTCCATTTTTTGTAGATGGCGAAGAACAATACCAGGCCGAAAGGATCGCCTATAATTATAAAAGCAAACGGGGAAAAATTTCGGGAGCCATAACCAAACAGGGCGAAGGCTACATTCACGCCGAAACGGTAAAAAAGAATGCCGAGAACGAATTATTCGGACAAAATGCGCAATATACTACCTGCGACCTGGAGCATCCGCACTTTTACATAAACGCTTCTAAAATGAAGGTGGAGCCCGGCAAAAAAGTTATTACCGGTCCGTTCAACCTCTGGATCAGCGATATTCCTACGCCCCTGGGCTTTCTATTCGGTTTATTCCCTACCCCTAAAAAACGGGCTTCCGGGGTCATTATCCCAACGTTTGGCGAAACCCGCAACCAGGGCTTTTACCTGCGTCAGGGCGGATATTACTGGGCTGTGAACGACTACCTGGGCCTGCGGTTCTTAGGCGATATTTATTCCCTGGGTGGTTACGGCATTTCCAGCATTGGTGATTATTATAAGCGTTACAGCTACCGGGGCAATTTCAGTTTACAATATAACAAAAACGTGCTGGCCGAAGAAGTTACCGGCGAAAGCGCTTCTGTAGGAGCCGGGGTCCTCTTCCGTCCGCAGGAAGAAACTTTCTGGGTTAACTGGACCCATACGCCGGAAAGCTTGCGGCCGGGCGGCGGTCGGTTTACGGCCAGTGTGCGGGCGGGTAGCCAGTCGTTCAATACCCTGAATTCAACCGACCTTAACAATTACCTGGGGCAGTCCTTCGAATCGAACGTGCAATATTCCCGCACCTTACCTTATGCCCCGATCAGTTACGTAATTGCGGCCCGTCAAAGCCAGAATGTGGCTACCGGCGCCATGACCTTTAACCTGCCCGACCTTACGGTTAACACCACATCCCTTTATCCGTTCCGGGGCTTAAGTAAAGTACCAAAAGGGCTTTGGTATGAAGGCATCACAGAGCAGGTTTATTTTACTTACAACTTTAACCTCCGGAATCAGATCTCCAACGATATTCCGGCGGACCGGCTTTTAGCGCAGCAACGCGGAGAGACGTATAAACCAATTTCCTTTAACGCTTCCAACCTTTCTACCATCCTTAAAAATGCCCAAACCGGAATAGACCACCGCTTTAACCTGAGCCTAGGCAGTTATAAGATCCTGAAGTACGTTAATTTCACGCCTTCCGTACGGTATGGCGAATCGTGGCACCTGAAGCAACTTGAATACCGCTGGAACCCGGATTCTGCCCGCCTGGAAACCGAAACGATCTCAAAATTTGCCCGGGTGTACGATTACAGCGGCAGCGCTGCTTTGAGTACCAACATTTACGGCATGTATAATATCAGGGGAAAGAAAATTGAAGCGATCCGCCATTTAATAAACCCATCGGTAACGTATAATTTCCAGCCTGAATTTGGCGATCCGAAGTACGGTTTTTACCAGACCGTGCAGGTAGATAAAAACGGCCGGACCGAACGGCGCTCCCGTTTTCCAACCGCCCCCTCTCCTTTTCCGCAAAGCTCACTGGCTTTTGGCTTAAACAATGCCATAGAAATGAAGGTTAAATCCCAGAAAGACACGGTAAGTACCTTCGAAAAAAGAAAGCTGATAGAAAGGCTTTCCATGAATACCAATTACAATTTTGCCGCCGACTCTTTTAAACTGGATAACCTGAATTTAGGGCTGAATACCAATTTATTTAACCGGATTGCCATTACCGCCAGTGCTATTTTTAACCCATACCAGTTTCAAAGTGGTGCTACGGTAGATGGTGTACAGCAACCCGGTCGGGTAATAGATGAATTCCAATTTAACCAGGGCAGTTTGGCGCTGGCCCGTTTTATAAGTGCCAACCTGGACCTGAGCACCGACCTGAACCCGGAAAACTGGAAACGGGAAATGCGCGGCAGTGCCAATTCGTACCAGGAAACTGCCCCGGTACCCACCGAAACCGGTTTGCCGCCTTCCGGGGCCCTGCCGGAGTACGTAGATTTTAATATTAAATGGACGTTGTGGCTCGGATATTATACTTCTTATATCAACCCCCGGTACAACCCTAATTCCCGCACGAACCAGGCCAAAAACCTGACGGTTCGCGGATCGGTTAATCCAACCGAAAAATGGCAGGTGCGGTTTGCCACCGGCTATGACCTGCAAAACAAACAGGTTTCGGTTACCAGTATCGATATTTACCGCGACCTGCATTGCTGGGAAATGAGCATCGGGTGGCGGCCGTTCGGGTTTTCGCAGGGTTATTTCGTGAACATCAACGTAAAATCTTCTATGCTCCGCGACCTGAAAATAAGCCGCAATGAAACTTACCGCAACCGCTAAGCAGGCTTTACTTTTTAAGCTGAAAACCCTACCGTTTATACTTTCCGGTTCCGGATCTTAAACGGTAGGGTTTTTCGTTTTAAAACTTCGCCCTGCTGCATTCTCCGTTAATTTACGGCCGAAAATTTAAAATATAATAGCCCGGTAATGCTTTAAAATTGCAAGTTTCTTTTTATACCTTTGGCAAGCTTAAACCCCGTTTCCATGTCGGTTCAGAAAGAAATAAAACGCATTACCACCCACCAGCTGCAGGCCATGAAGCAACGCGGCGAAAAGATCTCCATGCTTACGGCCTACGATTTTTCCATGGCCAGCATTTTCGACGAAGCCGGAATAGACGTGTTGCTAGTTGGCGATTCTGCCTCCAACGTTATGGCCGGCCACGAAACCACTCTGCCCATAACCCTGGATCAGATGATCTATCATGCCAGTTCGGTTATAAGGGGTATAAAACGCTCTTTTGTGGTAGTAGATATGCCCTTCGGTTCCTATCAGGGGAATTCTTCGGAAGCGTTGCGTTCAGCCATCCGGATCATGAAAGAATCGGGCGGACATGGAATTAAGCTGGAAGGAGGTTCGGAAATAAAGGATTCCATTATCCGCATTTTGAGTGCTGGTATTCCGGTTATGGGCCACCTGGGTTTAACCCCGCAATCGATCTATAAATTCGGCACCTATACCGTTCGGGCTAAAGAAACCGATGAAGCGGATAAGCTTATAGAAGACGCCCTTTTGCTTCAGGAAATAGGCTGCTTTGCGCTGGTCCTGGAAAAAATACCTTCCGAACTGGCAAAAAAAGTAGCCGAACAACTTACCATTCCGATCATTGGTATTGGCGCCGGCCCGTATGTAGACGGTCAGGTTTTGGTAGCTCACGACATGCTGGGTATAAATAAAGAATTCAAACCAAGATTTTTACGCCGCTACGCTGATCTGCACACCATCATGACCGACGCCGTTACCAACTACATTGCCGACGTAAAAAGCAAAGATTTCCCGAACGAAAAAGAAGCTTATTAGTGATTAGTGATTAGTGATTAGTGATTAGTGATTAGTGATTAGTGATTAGTGATTAGTGAAAAACGATAACGCTATGCTTTAGGTTAAAAAAAGTGGTTTCTTTGACTTTCTATCCTTTATTTTATGTTAGAAGAAATTATTTTTCCGTTAAATACTTTCCCGAATAACTAATCACTATTCATTAATCACTAATCACTAAAGCGCATGACCACTTTCCGGGAAAAGATAATCGGGTTAGCCAGATCGTTAAAGATTCCGCGGGAGCAGTTTACGGTTGGGCCTTTTGTAGACTGGCCGGCCATTCAGAAAAGGATCGAAAGCCGGTTCGTTATGAAAACGCGTTCGGATCTGAGTTCGCTGGAATGGCCGGAGAATTTTAAAGGTAAACCGAAAGTTATTAAATCGCGCACCTTTGAGCCCTACGAATACCTGGATGAACTTTTACCGGAAGGTGAGATTTTCTGGTTTATTTTAATAGATACGGCTACGCTACAACCCAAGCTTTGGCTTTTTCAGGGAAACATCAGGGCCATTCAGAAAGTATTGAGTCAGCTGCCAGGATTTTCCTATTACATAATCGCCAAAAAATACGAATGGCTCCTTTTCAACGACCAGAAAGATGAGTTCATAGCCTTAGGTGAATTACCCGAAAAACCGGAAACCTTCAAAGAACCAGAGCCAGAGCCGCCCGCCACACCGGATGAGCAAAGTCAACCGGATAAAAAATCATAACCGAATAATTAATCACTATTCACTAATCATTAATCACTAAACATGCTGGACATCCTTTACGAAGACAACCATTTGCTGGTAATTAACAAGCCGGCCGGTTTACTTGTACAAGGCGATGCTACCGGCGATAAAACCCTGCCCGACCTGGCCAAAGAATACCTGCGCGAAAAATATGATAAGCCCGGGAACATCTTTATAGGCGTGGTTCACCGGCTCGACCGGCCGGTTAGCGGCGTGGTAGTGCTGGCCAAAACCTCCAAAGCCCTGGCCCGCATGAACGAACTTTTCCGGACGAACAAAACCCGGAAAACCTATCTGGCCGTTTCCGGGAAAAAACCCCGGGAACCGGAGAAAACGTTAATCCATTGGCTGATAAAAGACCAGGAACGCAACGTAACCAAAGCATTCTCTTCCGAAAAGCCGAACAGCCAGCGGGCCGAACTTTCTTATAAACTTTTAAGTCAGCGCGAAGGTTTATTCTTGATCCGGGTAAACCCGGTAACCGGCCGGCCCCACCAGATCCGGGTGCAGCTGGCTTCCCAGGGCGCTCCTATTATGGGCGATGTAAAATACGGCGCTTCGGCCCCCTTACCAGACAAACGCATTGCCTTGCATGCTTACCAGCTGGAATTTGAGCATCCGGTGCAGAAAACTCCTATTACTGTAAAGGCTCCCCTGCCCAACACCGTTCCCTGGAAAACTTTCCGTGCGGATTTTTAAGATAAGCGGTTATTTATTTATTAATCAGCATGATGCGATCAGATACCAAGTCCCCCTTTGGAGGGGAAAAGGGGAGGATTTTTACGCTACCGGAATTAAAATAAAAGATCAGAATTGTGTGATCCTCCCCCTACCCCCTCCAAAGGGGGACTCCTTCGCAATTAAAATTTCTATAAATCACATTTTCAATTTGAAAGCATTGCGTCCCCCCCAATTTCCCGGATCAAACAATCAACAATTAACAATCAACAATTTAAGAAGTTGATTCTTATCATTTTTGCGGAAAAATTGGTTTCCGGTAGCAGATCGTTTGCGGCAATGTTCGTAATTTTGGAACGATTTAGCCCGAAGGCTGTTTTGCAGCAGGTTAAGTTTAGTTTTTCACCTCCATTTCATACCGTTTTTACATGATCGTTATTATCTTTTTTGTATTGCATTGGTACCTTTCGCTGTTTATGCAAACGTTTTACCTGCACCGGTACGCCGCGCATAAAATGTTTACCATGAACCCTTTCTGGGAGAAATTCTTTTTCCTGTTGACCTACATGGCTCAGGGTTCTTCTTTTTTATCGCCGAGAGCTTACGCAATTCTGCACCGCATGCACCACGCTTTCTCCGATACCGAACGCGATCCGCATTCGCCGCATTATTACACCAATGCCTTCAGCATGATGATGCAGACCAAAAATATTTACAACGATGTATTGAACCACCGGGTAACCCCGGAAGAGCGTTTTGAAGGAAATTATCCGCTTTGGGAAAAACTGGAAAACTTTGGCGATACCTATTGGAGCCGCATTGGCTGGGGAATTTTGTATGTGCTTTTCTACGTGCAGTTTGTGCCGGCCGATATGTGGTACCTTTATTTGTTGCTGCCAATTCATTTCCTGATGGGCCCGGTTCACGGCGCTATTGTAAACTGGAGCGGCCATAAATACGGGTACCAGAACTTCGATAACAACGATAAATCACGCAATTCGCTTTTCTTCGATTTCCTGACCGGCGGCGAACTGTTCCAGAACAATCACCATAAATTACCAAACCGCGTAAACTTTGGCGTAAAATGGTGGGAATTTGACCCGACTTACCCGGCTATCTGGACCTTAGATAAACTGAATATCATTAAGCTAAAGAAAGCAGCTGCTTAACCTTTCAACTAAAAACAAAAAAAGCCTTTCCATTAATCTGGAAAGGCTTTTTTGTTTCCTCCCGGATTTGAAATTATTTTTTGAGAGGTTGAAAATGATGCCGGTGGTTGATCAGGAAAATGACTTATTTAAACAAAAGGTTAGGCAGCATTATGAAAGTTTTTCTGTTATCCTTTGTAGGCAGGGTCGTCTCATTCTCTTGTTGCTGGTTCAAGTTTTCAAACTTGGACCTTTTTATGATCTGAAGTTTGTAACTTCAGTGAGGCGCAGCCTCAATAGTAGGTGATCCTCCTATCAGGGGCATGCCGCAGTTAACACCCCTCCCGCTCCCCTCAAGGGGAGAGTATCGGATAATGTAAGTGTCCTCCTCACCACCCTTCCAAAGCGGGACCAAAATTCTAGCTTCCAAACTATAGCCTAATTAACCTTAAATGCGTTTTCTGCTGCTGAAGTTCTTTATTGATCGCCAGCGCTTCTGCATAACTAAACCCGGCAAATTCGCAATGTTCAAGGCCCAGTAAGGGCGTTAACATTCCGGGTTCCGGCACTTCCAGAACTGCATCCTGGTACCCGCCAAGCTTTAATTCTATGCCGGTCAGTTTATAATAATCGTCGATCAACAGGTATTCGTAGCCAGCTTTTTTCAGGCTTTTTAACTGATCTGAATGCGTTATCTCTTTAAGCTCCACTCCCGAATCTGTAAAAGGTATTATCTTATTGGAAACGGTTACGGCAAGCTTTTTAACCTGCCTATTTTCTAAATAGGCCGCAATTTGGCCGTAATTGGTTTGGGAATACTGGTAAATATTTTTCTGAATAGCATAGAAGTTAAAGGCAATTCCGGAGATCAGCACCGCTGCCAACAGGTATTTATTTAAAAGATATTTTTTGAATGTAAGAAAGGCCAGCGTATATAATAGCGGATAAGCATATAACAAACCCCGGGGCGCCTTCTGAATTACCGACATCCCTAGAAACAAACAAAAAGCAAAAAAGGCCAGAAAAATTACCAGGTTTATCTTTCGGTTCGTTAACAATCTGCCAAATTTTAACGCAAACGGTGAAAACAGCAAGCCGATCAGCAACAACGGGTTTTCAAAAGAGAAAAGGTATCTGAAATAATAAAGCAGGTCGGCATTAAAGAAACCTACTACCCGGTTCGGATGGTCATCAGATTTAAAAGGAATGATTCCGGCTACCAGGTAATATTTGTACCACGGTAGCGAAACCAATACCCCGGCCAACGCAAAAAAACTAAAAACCAGAAAAATGATCAGGGCGCAGGCAAGCCATTGCTTTATCCGCAAACTTCGGCCCTCCTGGTAGATCTGCAGTAAAATAATTATGGGCAGCAATAAGAGCACTTTATAATCAACCGTAAATAAAAGGCCATAAAAAAATGCCGCCAGGTAAAATTTACGCTTTTCCTGACTTAATAATGCCTGGTAATAATATTTTAAAAACAAACAGTACAGAAAGAAAGCCAACCCGTCGAAAGTCAGGCTCCGGCCCAGAAACGTTAGCGTTAAGGAACTCCCGATCAGGGCAAATAAAAACAGGGCTTCGGAAGTTTTAAATTTGAGTTCCCGGGAGACAAAACGGCTGAAGATCAGGGTAGCCAGCAACATTACGCCGCAATTCAGGTATTCCGCCCAGCGGTAATTCCCAAAGATATTTACCACACCGGCCAAAAGCAGATTAAAACCGGGGCTGGCATGGCGGTAAAGGTTCTGAAAATTCCCTTTCCCCATTTCCCTGGCTACCTGCAGGTTTTTTACCGAATCGTAATCGATCAGGCCCTGCTCCGGGATGCGGTAAGCTTTCAGAAAAAATAATAATACCAATAAGAGGCTAAAACCCGCTATCTCTAAAATGCCCGCCTTTTTTGATTTAAAATTCATACTTCCTGCTTTCCCGGTTGCAAGCTAAAACTTTAGATTAATCTTCGGCAATACTTTTCCAAAACGCTATGGTTTTATGCCGAAAAAGTGCCGGATGCACCGAAATTTAAAGTAAAAGGGAAACTTCCTGGTGGCGGCCGAAAGGATCTTTTAATGGACTGGTTTGTAAATGGCCAACGCTTAATGAACAAATCTTTGAATACCAGAACATTTTAATATTTTTTTTCTTACCTTTGCATCCTTAAACCCAGACGGACGGGTTCCGTCGCCTTAACAATTAGTTAAATAATATGCCTGTTAAAATCAGATTGGCCCGCCGCGGCCGCAAAAAGGCTGCTATGTACGATATCGTTGTAGCAGATTCTCGTTCACCACGTGATGGTCGTTTTATCGAGAAATTGGGTACTTACAACCCGCAAACCAACCCGGCAACGATCAACTTCAGCCTGGACAAAGCGTTCGACTGGGTTATGAAAGGTGCTGAGCCAACCGAAACTGTTCGGGCAATGTTGTCTTACCGCGGTATCCTTTACAAAAAACACTTACAAATTGGTGTTAACAAAGGTGCTTTAACCCAGGATCAGGCCGATGCTAAGTTCCAGGAGTGGAGCGAAGGCAAAGAAGCTAAGATCACTGGCAAGAAAGAGTCTTTATCTCAGAAGAAAGCTGATGCTACGAAAGCTGCTTTGGCTGCTGAAACCAAAGTTAACGCTGACCGTGCTGCCGCCATCAAAAAGAAAAACACTCCTGCTCCGGTAGCAGAAGCAACAACTGAAGAAGCTGGCGAAGAAACTCCGGCTGCAACTGAAGGCGAAGCTACCGAAGAAACGGAAGCGTAATAAATTAATTTCCATGAAGTTAGATGATTGCTTTGAATTAGGCTACATCGTCAAAACGCATGGGGTAAAAGGCCAGGTAGTCGCATTTTTCGATGTCGATTTCCCGGAAGATTACGAAGAATTGGAATCAGTTTTCCTGCTTATGGCCGGCAAACTGGTTCCTTTTTTTATTGAACGGATCGAACCCCAGGCCGGCGCCAAATTCATTCTCAAATTCGAAGATCTGAACACCATTGCCGAAGCCGAAAAGCTAAAATCGACTACGCTGTACCTGCCACTTTCCGAATTACCGGAGCTGGATGAAGACCAGTTCTACTTTCACGAAACGGTTGGCTATATGGTAGTTGACGAAGAAAAAGGTGAATTAGGCACCGTAACCGAGTTTTTTGCGATGCCGAACCAGGACCTGATGGCCATGCAGTATGAAGGCCACGAAGTGCTGATCCCGGTTTCGGACGGCATTATTTTGAAAACCGATAAGGAAGCCAAAAAGATCTTTGTAAAGCTGCCCGAAGGTTTGCTGGAAGTTTACACCCAGCCTACCAACCGCCACGAAGAAGAATTCGACGGCGACGAAGATTATTCGGAAGAAAAATAACCATGCGGATCGATATTATCAGTTGCCAGCCCGATTTACTCACCAGCTTTTTTTCGCATTCTATTCTGAAGCGGGCGAACGATAAGGGCATTGCCGAAATTCACGTCCACGACCTGCGCAAATTTGCCATAAACAAACACGGCCAAATAGACGATTACGCGTTTGGCGGCGGCGCTGGCATGGTCATGATGATCGAACCAATTGCCAAATGCCTGGAAGAACTGAAAGCGGAACGCAGCTACGACGCGGTAATTTACCTGACTCCCGACGGCGAAATATTAAAGCAGCCGCTGGTAAACAGATTATCGCTGCTGGAAAACGTGATCATGCTGTGCGGCCATTATAAAGGCGTAGACGAACGGGTGCGGGAGCAATTCATTACCCATGAGATCAGCATCGGCGATTACGTACTTTCGGGCGGGGAATTGGGGGCAGCTGTTCTGGCGGATGCCATTATCCGCATCATTCCGGGCGTTCTGAACGACGAATCTTCGGCATTAACGGATTCCTTTCAGGATAATTTGCTGGCCCCGCCGGTTTACACCCGCCCGGCTGAATATAACGGGTCGAAAGTGCCGGACATTTTGCTTTCCGGAAACCAGCCCAAGATAGAAGACTGGCGGCATGAGCAGGCTGTAGCCCGCACCAAAGCCCGCCGGCCCGATCTGTTGAAGGATTAACGCCCTGATTTTTCGGGGTTTAGAAAAATAATTACGTTTCGGTTGCCATAGTTTTAAGAAAGTCTTATATTTGCAGTCCGAAACCAGAAAAGAATATTTTTATACATTAAGAGCCATGAGCCTACTGTTAGATTTAGTTAAAGAAGAATTCAACGAAAAACGCGCCTCCATTCCTAATTTTGCAGCAGGCGATACCGTAAATATTCACGTGAAGATCCGTGAAGGCAACAAAGAAAGAATCCAGCAGTTCCAGGGCGTGGTAATTCAGCGCAGAAACGTTAACTCTAACGGCGAAACCTTTACTGTACGTAAAGTTTCTAACCAGATCGGTCTGGAAAGAATCTTCCCTTTATTGTCGCCAAACATCGAGAAGATCGAACTGGTAAGACGCGGTGTGGTACGTCGTGCTCGTTTGTTCTACCTGCGTGGCTTATCTGGTAAAGCTTCCCGTATCAAGGAAAAAAGAAAATAATTTAAGATTTCCCTTAGTGTTTGCAGAAAGCCTGTCCGGATTCCGGGCGGGCTTTTTGTTTTAATTTCCCTACCGTTTTTGTAGCTTGCTTCATGCTTTTTTCACTCCGGCAACAGGTTTATTATAGTTTTCTGGGGTTGCTCCTTTTTGCCGCTTTCCCTTGGCTCCTGTTCGTAATTTATGGACCCGGAGCAATTAAGGCCTTAGGCGAAATTTATTTCTTTGAGGCCGGCAGTAAAATGCAGTTTCCGGTAAATTATCTTTCTTCTGAAATCTTTAGTGCCATTCGGTTTGGTTATCCGGCTTTGGTTTTAGTTTTTAGCGCTTTTTCCCTAGCGTTTTTCAAAGCGGAGATCCGGCAACTTCCGGCTTTAATTAGATTATACTTTTCCGGAGCTCTCCGGTTCTTAAGGCAGGAGTTAACCAATATGTCTGCTATGGAGAAATTCCTGGCCGGATTAACCTTTTTGCTGATAATTGTGGAGCGGGGCTACTACCTTTTCCGCTATCCCGTTCATACCGACGAAGCAGCCAGCTTTTTTCTATTTATCCAACACGGGCCTTTTGCCATAACTTCTTTTTACCCGGTACCCAATAACCATTTGTTGCAGAATTTGCTGGCCTGGCCGCTTACATTGCTGTTCAGAGAGCCTTTCTGGGTGCTGCGTTTGCCGCCCCTGTTTTTCAGTTTGGTTTTAAGTTTCTCTGGTTTTCTGATCTTAAAGCGATTCTCTGGTTTCCTGATCTCTTACCTGGCTATTGCGCTTTTCAGCTTTGGGAGTTTAACCTTATTTCTTTCTACCCAGGGCCGGGGTTACGTTTTGCTCACGCTGCTGGCGGTAATGGCAATGACATTGCTTTTTCAGGCGTTACGAACCGGCAGAACAGGCTATTGGGTAGCACTTACGCTTACAGCGGCTTTGGGCTTTTTTACCGTTCCAACATTTGCCTATCCGTTTGCGGTAAGTATGGCATTCGGGGGCTTGTATCTGGTTTTCCGGCAAAGGAGGCAGCAGTTACCAAAGCTATTTTGCAGCGCAATTTTTACCATAGCCATCGTTGCAATTCTATATGCGCCCCTTTTATTGATCAGCGGGAAAGATGCTTTATTCAACAACCGTTACCTGCAACCCCTAACCCCGGAACAATTCTCTCAATGGTTTCTTAATTTCCTGGTCGAAGTTCAGGGCTTGCTGGCCGGCGGAAAATTTGGATATGGTATCCGGGTATTTTTGCTTTCACTTCCTGTTTTGGTTTTACTTTTCATATTTCAGAACCGGCCTTTTATTAAAAAGCTTATGCCCCGGCAAGCCAACTGGCTGGCTGGTTATGTGCTGCTCTCCAACCTGGTTATATATGCTTTACTTCGGTTCCAGTTAATGCACCCCCCGGCCCGGGTGTTGTATTTCAAAAGCTTTTTTGATTTTCTGGGTATCGCCATTGCAGTAAGCGTTCTTTTAAATTTAATTTTACGGAAGCCGAAATGGCGATTGTATATTGCTTTTGCCGGAACGCTGATCTTTGCCGGTTTCCAGATTTCTGCTGCCGAAGCCTTCCTGAAAGATTACCCCCGGTCGTATTATAACCTCTCTCCCTTAGTGCAACAGATCCAGCAAAGCAATGCTAAATGCGTTTACATAGAAGAACCCTTCTACCAGCTTTTCCTGAATTACGAATACGCCCGCTTTGGCCGGAAGATCCGGATTGAGAATGAGCTAAGAAACCTGCAGCCCCCTTTTGATTACGTAGTAATTGAGCATTATCGTCCTTTCCCAGCCGGGCTATCACAGGAACTATACGAACTGGTATATCAGGATGAAGTGGTAAAAGCCTATCTTCTCAAAAGTAGCTGGTAAACCTCCTTTCAGTAAAGTTATGGCAAATTTCAAATCCTTATTTTTATCCTGAAATTTAGCTGACCTGATCCTACTATGCCCGAAACTTCGCTGCTGAAAAAATTGCGCCTAGCGCCCAAGGCCTCCATCCTGCTGCTGAATGCTTCGCCGGATTGGGAAAGCTTTTTCCGGGCTTCTCAGGAAGTTAGCACGAAGCCAGCCGGCAAAACGGATCTGATATTGCTCTTTGCTCCGGATAAGAGAAGCCTGGAAACCCTGATCGCCCAGGTTAAACCGGTACTTTCGGAGGAAGGCATTATCTGGGTGGCTTTTCCGAAAGGAAGTTCTAAAATCCAGACCGACCTGACGCGCGACAAAGGCTGGGAAAGCATGCCGGAAACGGAATGGCAATTTTTAAACCTGATCTCTCTGGATAATACCTGGTCGGCTTTTAGTTTTCGGAAAACTGACGGAAAAATTGGTAAAGGCCGCCGGGCTTTACGGACAATGACCGCAGAAACAAATACGCCGGAAAACGAATACATTGATCCGGTTAACCGCGTAATTACGCTTCCTGAAGACCTGGCTGCTGCATTTGAAAAAAATCCGGAGGCAATTCCTTTTTTTGAAAGCCTTTCTTTTACGAACCGGAAAGAATACGTGGTTTGGGTTACTTCAGCCAAAAGACCGGAAACCCGGGAATTCAGGGTGCTGGAAACCATAAATAAATTAAAGCAACAACTGAAAAATCCGCGCGATAAAGGCTGAGGACAATAAAAAGCTGCTTTACCTAAAGTTGATTTCTGGCCTGTTATTTGCAAAAAGACAGTTAGAGCCTAAATAGACCATCGCCCATTTTCATGAAAAAGTATTTATTTTCATTCTTTATAATTGCTGCCTTCTTCCTGCATGCCGCTTTCGTTTCTGATACTCCTTCGGCCAGCCAGTTGGTAAGCCAGATGCTGGCGGCCGGCAAACAGGTAAAAACCTTAAAGTTTGCTTTGTACAAACAGGAACGCATAAACGGTAAGCTAATCACCGAAAAATCTACGGTTAAACTGCAGCAGAAACCCTATAAAGTATACCTGAAATATGAATCTCCTAACCCGGGCATGGAAGTGCTGTTCGTAGAAGGTCAGAACGACAACCAGGCATTCATCCGGCCCAGCAGCTTTCCCTGGACTACCATTAGCCTGAACCCTTACAGCAGCACCATGCGGTCGGGCCAGCACCATACCCTTTACGATATGGGTTTCGGGCAGATCCTGGAGTTAACGGAATTCATGCTGAAAAAATACGGCGGCCAGGCAAACAACATGCTGGAGCTGGAAAGCACTACCACCTGGAATAACCTGGTCTGCTACAACATTTCCCTGGAAAACCCGAATTTCAAATACGCAGATTACACGGTTGGCAAAAACGAAACGATCCTGACCATTGCGGAAAAATTCCGGATCAGCGAATACATGATCCTGGAAAAAAACCCCGGCGTAGACAGCTATACCGATGTAACGGCCGGCCAAAAAATAAAGATCCCCAACGATTATGCCGCCAAAATCAGTATGCTGCTGGACCAGAAAACCAATTTGCCGGTAGTAGTTAAAGTCTACGACGATAAAGGTTTGTTCGAATTATACGAATACCGCAACCTGCAGGTAAACCCTACTATTCAGGCAGCTGAGTTTACCAAAACGTTTAAAGATTACAAATTTTAAGCGCTGCCAATAAATTTAAATTGCGCTTTCCGTAAATCTGTTAAATTTACGGTACTATGAAAATACTTTACGGCGTTCCCGGCGAAGGACTTGGCCATGCTACCCGCAGCCAGGTTATTATCCGCTACCTATTAGAGCAGAACCACGATGTGCAGGTTGTTTCCAGCTCCCGGGCCTATACCCTTTTGCATAACTGCTTTCCGGGGCGGGTTCACGAAATTAAAGGGTTTCATTTGGCCTATAAAGATGCAGCCGTTTCTAAATTCCGGACCTTTACCAATACGTTAAAATCGGCGCCGGAAAGCCTGAAAGTAAACTTTGAGAAGTACCGGAAGATCCACGATACCTTTTCGCCGGAACTCATCATTTCCGATTTCGAATCTTTCAGCTATCTATTTGCCAAGTACCATAAGCTTCCCATAATCAGCATCGATAACATGCAGATCATGAGCCGCGGGCAGCTTGATATTAAGATCCCCGAAAACCAGATGGCTAATTATAAGATCGGAAAAAGTATTGTGCGGGGCAAAGTGCCGCGTTGCCAGCATTACCTGATCACTTCCTTTTTTCCGGCCTTTTTGCTGAAAGAGAATACCACCATTGTAGCGCCCATTATGCGCGATGCAGTTCTGAAAACAACGGTGGCCAACGGTCCGCACATTCTGGTATATCAGTCTTCTACATCGCAGAAAAACCTGATTCCTTTACTCCAGCAGCTGCCTTTGGAAACGTTCCGGGTTTACGGCTTTAACAAAACCGAAAACCACGGTAACGTGCAGTTAAAGAATTTCAGCGAACAGGGTTTTATCGATGACCTGGCCAGCGCCAAAGCGGTGATCACCAACGGCGGTTTTTCCCTGATCAGCGAAGCCATTTACATGCACAAGCCTATTTGCTCTATTCCGCTGGAAAACCAGTTTGAGCAATTCATGAATGCCGCTTACGTTGAGAAACTGGGTTACGGCCGCCACTTCGATGAAATTACCCCGGATAACCTGCGGGCTTTTATTTACGACATCAATAATTTCAAAATGAACCTGCAGCACTACCACCAGAATGGCAACCAGGAATTATTCCGGACGCTTGACCAATTGCTGCCAACCATTAGCTGCTGATTGATTGCTAATTGTTGATTGTTAATTGTTGATTGTTAATTGGAGACTTTAAAAACAGAAAAGGCTGAAGAAATTCAGCCTTTTCTGTTTTTAAAGTGGTTATTACTTCTTTTCTGCTTCCTCTAAAATAAGGGAAAGGTAAAAGCAAAGTCTGGCTAATTTCAATTCGTCCATAAGTATTCCTCCTGTTTAATGTTTCTAATTTACAGCCCGAAGGCTTTTACTTTTTTGGCCTGAAACCTTACCGTTTTTCTTTGGCTTATCGCACTTAAAATTAGCGTAGCCGCGGCTGTTTTTCCGGCAGATATTTCCAGTACCGTACCGGCATGTGGCGCAGGTGGAGCTTTTTGTTGTTGCGTTCCGGAATATTCACATGGTGAAAATAGGTTTGCCACAGCGCTTCGTATAAAGGTTCTTTTTCTTCCAGGATGCTGGTTGGCAACGCTCCGGTCTTCGCATGAATGCTGGATTCTTCCAGACAAATAAAATCGGTTTTCTCCAGGTTGTAGAATAGTCCGTAGTTCCGCTTTACATCGTAAATAAGCCAGCGCTGGTCGGCGTAGCGTTTAGTAAAATGTTCCTTTAAAAGCGGCAGCACGTTAAAATCCGGGGCAATAGTAGCATAGAACAAGCCATCGGCAGTTTTCTGAAACCGTACAAACGCTTCCATGCGGTGCTTTTCGCGGAAGATCTGCCGGCTGATCTGGGAGATCTGGCGCACACAATCTTCGGCATAATTTTCTTCTATGTTGGTCGGGCTGGCGAATACCAGTTTTATGTACCGGCAAATAAGCATTTCAAAACCCGGCTGGCCCCACAAAAAGGTTTTATAAAGATCGGTGCAGGCCGTTTCGGAAAGCTTCTTTTTTAAACCCTGCCAAACCCGTACGGCATTACTTTCTGACGTTAGAATGAACCGGTTACTGGCAAAAATGCCAGGTTGTTCCTGTCCCTGCTTTTCAATTTGATCAGGAAAAGCTTTTTGCTCATAGGCTTCAAAAATTACCGAAAGCAAACCTTCAAACGTACCGTCGTAGGTGTAATAATGCATGGTTTAGATGTAGCGTACGAACACCGCTTCGGCAACCCGCAGGTTTACCCGGCCGTTGCCTTTGGGTGCCGGCACGGAAATAAGGCCGTTCATTTGTTTTAAGTGCAATACCAGGCTTTTCAGTTTACAGCGGCACGATACAGGGTTAACTTTAGCTGAATTTTTCATAGTAGTTTTATTTTGACCGGTCTGATAATTAAAATCCGGATTCGTAACTGTTTAAGCTTGGGGCCTGGCCCGGAGGCCGTTTTTACTTTTTTAGGGCTTTTCCCTACCGTTTAACTGGCCTGGGCGAATAAAGAAAGCTGTTGCTTTACCAGGGAATTCCGGACCGATCCTTCACCGAATAAGATCTTGTGGCGGATCGTCTGTTCGGTATATTCTTTGGCTTCGGGGCTTTTGCCGGAGCAGGTAATAAAGTAGCGGGCCCGCTTCAATACCACGCCAAACTTATGCAGGTGCTCCATTTTAAGCGGCGTAAACCGGCGGGCGGCCACGATCTTCTTCGCCGACTTTACGCCCAAACCCGGAATGCGCAGGATCATTTCATAATCGGCGGTGTTGATCTCAATTGGAAAAAAATGCAGGTTGCGCAGGGCCCAGCTCAGCTTCGGATCAATTTCCAGGTCCAGGTTGGGGTGCGCATCGTCTACAATTTCGTTTACTTTAAAGCCGTAGAAGCGCATAAGCCAATCGGCCTGGTACATGCGGTTCTCTCGGATAATAGGCGGGTTTATGAGCGAAGGCAAGCGGTTGTCTTCGCTCACCGGCACGTAGCCGGAATAATAAACCCGCTTCAGGTTGTAGTCCTTATATAGTTCGCCCGAAAGGGTTAGGATCTGTTGGTCGCTTTCCGGGGAGGCACCCACAATTAGCTGCGTGCTTTGGCCGGCCGGGGCAAAAACCGGGGCGCTTTTAAACAGCTTTACTTCTTCCTTGCTTTGCTGCAATTGGCCCGCAATAGCATTCATCGGCGTTAAATCTCCGCGTAGTTTTTCTCCGGGGCCAAATTAAGCAGGCTCTTTTCCGAAGGCAGCTCAATGTTCACGCTCAGGCGGTCGGCATACAGACCGGCTTCGTCAATTAATTCGGCACTGGCGCCCGGAATGGTTTTCAGGTGGATGTAGCCGTTGAATTTATGCTCGGTGCCGCAGCTTTTTGGCAATGCGCACCAGGCGCTCCATGGTATAATCGGCATTCTTAAAAATGCCGGAACTCAGAAACAGGCCTTCGATGTAATTGCGGCGGTAGAAATTTATGGTCAGGTCTACCACTTCTTCCACGGTAAAGGCGGCGCGCTTGAATATCGTTGCTTTTGCGGGTAACGCAGTAGGCACAATCAAAAATGCAGAAATTGGTAAGCAGAATCTTTAGCAGCGAAACGCAGCGGCCGTCTTCGGTATAGCTGTGGCAGATGCCCATGCCTTCGGCATTGCCCAGGCCTTTATTCGTATTTTTCCGTTTGCCGCCGCTGGAAGAGCAGGACACATCATATTTTGCTGCATCTGCTAATATTTTTAGCTTTTCCTGAATCCGTTCGTTCATAATGTAATAATACGGCCAAAAAACTAAAATAACAAGCAATTTTAACTAATTATATTAGTTTTTATAACTAAAAATCATAACATTTTGATTCTCATACCTATCCTGCAGAAAGGGCCTTTAAAACTCTTGCTGTAATTTATCCGTTAGTTTTTATGGTTACCTTGCAGGAGCACATGGCATTTTTTGATTTGTGAACGTTATTAAAATACCCGTTGGATCAAGTGCTTGTTTAGATTTCAGAATGCCGCCAATTTTAAAATTTCTGGGTTTGTTTTTTTGCGCTGGAATTTTAGCCTTTTTCCCGGCAGATAGCTATGCTCAAAAACCTAAACCCAAACAACCCGATTCCACCGCCGTTGACACCGTAAAAAAAGCGCCAACCTCCGACCGCATTATTAAAGGCCTGGAAGAATATTCGAAGCGTAAAAGTTTACCGGCAAAACTGGTAAGCACCCTCTTTAATTTCAAACGGAAAAAAAATGCCGACATCGGTCTGGACCCGGAACTGATAAACTACCAATTTTCGGCCCACGATTATAAGATCGTCCGCCGCATCGATATTCAAACCCTGGATGCGTTAGGCTATAATATAAACGATACTACCCGCGTTCCGAAGAATATTCTGGAGAAAGCCGGCAATTCCATTCACATTAAAACCCACCGGGGGCGGGTGCGCAACAAATTGATTTTTAAAAAAGGCGAAAAGCTCGAACCCCAGGCCATTATTGAATCGGAACGTTTGCTTCGCCAGACCGACCACATTGTTGACGCTAAGATCAGGGTAAACGAACTAACCACTACCAACGACAGTGTAGACATTATTGTAATTACCAAAGACATTTTCAGCATAAGCGGTTCGTTTGCTTACAATGCCCCCAGCACGTACGGTGTAATTGCCCTCCGCGACGTTAACTTTCTGGGTCTGGGCCATCAGTTCCGCAACCGGCTGCACTTTGGCAGAGACGAGTTACCGCAATCGTGGCAATACCTGGGAAGCTACCAGATCGAAAATATTTACCGCACTTACATTACCAGCGAATTTACTTACCGGAACGATTGGTACAACGAACAGCGGGGTATTAACGTCAGCCGCTACTTTTACGCCACCACCACCAAATATGCCGGCGGGGTATCGGTAAACTGGTTCCGGATCCGGAGTTTTGTCCGGGACAGCGCCCAGGATCTGCGCTTCAATATTAAAGATGTGTGGCTGGCCCGGTCGTATAAATTAAAGAATTACAACCTGGGTTTCGAAAACCCGGGCCGTTTAATTTTAGGCGCCCGGATCTTTAATACCGATTATACCCAAATTCCGGCCGAAACCGGTTACAAGAACACCACCCTGTATTTGGGCAGCGTGGGGTACAGTTACCGGAAATATTATAAAGATAAATACCTGTATGGCTTTGGCCGAACGGAAGATATTCCGGCCGGTAATTTAATGGTTTTGACTTTGGGCTACGAACACGGTGAAAACAGGGTGCCGGCAATATCTTGGGGTAAAATCTTCTTTCGGTAAACACAATCACCGGCTTGGGTATTTGTATGGCTCCGCCGAATTCGGGAGTTTTGTGCATGACGGCAACTGGCAGCAGGGCGTGATTAATACCGAAATCCTGTATTTTACCAAGCTTTATAACCTGCACGGTTGGTTTATCCGCAATTTTCTGTGGAACCGCATGACCTACGGGTTGCGGCGGGAGCCTTATGAATTGTTCCGGGTAAATAACTACGAAGGCCTGCGCGGTTTCAACTCCGGCAAATTACAGGGGCAGCGAAAATACACTTTAAACCTGGAAAGCAACATTTTTACGCCCATCTCTTTTGTCGGCTTTCACCTGGCTGGTATTGTTTTTACGGATATTGCCTGGATAGCGCCCAACGATAAAACGTCCCTTTTCCATGACAAACCTTATATTGCAATTGGCGGCGGCATCCGGTTCCGGAACGAATACATGGGCTTTGGTACCATTCAGTTGCTGGTGGCTTACTACCCGCGCCTGCCGGCCGGCGAAAGCTTTAACCAGTTGAAATTCTACGAAAATTCCCGCAACTATTACAACTTTAAAGACTTTTATTACAGCCAGCCCAGCGTAGCCGGTTTCCAGTAAAAAGCTTTTGTTAATTCACTTTAAATTAATGGGCCCGCTTGCGGTTTTAGAACCCGAAACCTTTAAATTTGGCAACTTACTACGGTGCGGCCAGTTTAAATCCTGAAACGAAAGCCGGGGCCATATTTACCGCTACTTAAAATAAAGCCTTTCCAAGGCCTGAGAAATCTTAAAAACTATGGTTGAGATCGGAAATTACAATGAACTGGAAGTTGCCAAATTCGTGGACTTCGGGCTTTACCTTGATTCTGAGGACGGCGAAATTCTGTTGCCCCTGAAATGGATCCCGGAAGGCGTGCAGTTAGGCGACAAAATGAACGTTTTCATTTACCGCGATTCCGAAGACCGGATGATTGCCACCACCTTAAAGCCGAAAGCCACCGTTGGGCAGTTTGCCGCGCTGGAAGTAAAAGAAGCCAGCCAAATAGGGGCATTCATGGATTGGGGCCTGGAAAAAGACCTTTTTGTGCCTTTCAATAACCAGCGCTTTCCCATGGAAGTTGGCCAGAAATACGTGGTGTACATTTACCTGGACGATTCTTCCGACCGCATTGCCGGCTCCGCCAAACTAAACAAATACCTGAAGCCCGCCGACGAAAATATTTCCGAAGGCCGGAAAGTAAACCTGCTGGTTGCCAATCCATCGGATCTGGGCTATAACGTAATAATCGACCATACTTACAGCGGCATTTTGTATCATAACGAAGTTTTCAAAAAACTCGAAACCGGCGATGAACTGCCCGGCTACATTAAAAAGATCCGCGACGACGGCAAAATTGACGTAAGCCTGCAGCAGACCGGCTTTGCCGAAGTACAGGACGCGTCGCAGGAAGTGCTGGCTAAATTAAAGCAAAGCGGCGGCTCCCTGAACCTTTCGGATAAAAGCGACCCGCAGGAGATCTACGAAGCGCTGGGAATGAGTAAGAAAACCTTTAAAAAGGCCATTGGCACGCTTTACAAAGAAGGAAAGATAAACCTGGAGCCCAACCGGATTTCGTTATTAGGCGAAGAATAAACCGGTAACTTTTGCGTTTTTAATATACCGATCAAAGGAAAATCCTGAATAAAAAACGGTATCCTTTCGGGTTAAAAAACTGCCCGCAGTTAAAAAATGGCCAGCTATTGGCCGGATAAAGTTTATTGCTTTTCAAACAAACAAATTACATGGTTCCTCAAAAAACTGCCCTGATCGCGGGCGCTTCCGGGCTGGTTGGAAATTACCTTTTGCGCATGCTTTTGCAGAGCGACCGCTACAGCAAAGTTATTGCCGTAGTACGCAAGCCCATGGCCATTCAGGACCCGAAGTTGGAGCAGCGAATTGTAGACTTTAACAAACTGGCCGTTACCTCCGGGTTATTTGCCGACGACATTTTCTGCTGCCTGGGCACTACCATGAAAAAGGCCGGTTCCAAAGAAAAATTTTACCAGGTGGATTATACCTACGTGGTAGAACTGGCCAAAGCCACCGCCGCCCAATTTGCTTCGCAGTTCCTGGTAATTTCCAGCATGGGCGCCAACAAAGATTCGGTTTTTTATTACAACCGCGTGAAAGGCGAAATGGAGGAAGCCATAAAAAAAGCGCCCTTCACGGCCGTGCATATTTTCCGCCCTTCGCTCCTGACCGGCAACCGGGAAGAGAAACGGATAGGCGAAAAGGTTGGCGAAGTGCTGATGGGCGGTTTCAGGTTTGCTATGCAGGGCCCCCTGCGGAAATATCGCGCCATTCCGGCCCGCACGGTTGCCAAAGCCATGCTGCAAATGGCCATAGATAGCGGCGGCGGCATTAAAATTCACGAATCGGATGAGATAGGGAAATCCGAAAAAATAATTGATTAAATTGAAAAGGTCTTTTTTGAATTGCCCCTGGCTTCAGCCAGGGGTTATTATTTTATCCTTTATTTAAATTTGGCTAAAGTCAATCTGTCATTTTCTAAAGCCAGGGACAATTCAATGATCGCTATTCGGCTTGCGACCAATTTTAATCCTCAACTTTTAAGATTTCCGGTTCAGAATTTCTGAGCAATTTTAAGCAGCCTTAAACCCTCCCCATCTTTCGGACCATTAACCAAACCAAAAGACCTGCGTAATTGGCGGAGCTACTTCTGCCATCTATGCCAGCATCCAAAGCCCATAAACTTTTTCCGCGTGCTATTTCCTACGATCCGGCCTGGGTGCAGCAGCACTCCATGGGAGAAAACGTACTCTACAACCTGGAAAGCCTTACCAAAAAAATAACCTTAAAACGCGGTATGCGGGTGCTGGATCTGGGTTGCGGCAAAGCCATCAGCTCCATTTTCCTGGCAACCGAATTCGGGGTGCAGGTTTGGGCCGTAGACGAAGCCATAACCGCTACCGAAAACCTGGAACGCATAAAAGAAGCCAATTGCGAAGCCAAAGTTTTTCCGATCCAGGCCGATGCCCGGGCGCTGCCCTTTGCCGAAGAATACTTCGATGCCATTCTGGTGGTAGATTCTTATACCTATTTTGGTACCGACGAAAAATACCTGCCCTACATCTGCCGTTTTTTAAAGCCCGATGGTTTTATTGCCATTGCCGACGTTTGCTTTACCCGCGAAATTGAAACGCTGAATCAGGTTCCCGCTTTTCTTCGGAAGGATTACCAGCAATACTGGTATTTTATTCATACCGTGGCCTGGTGGCGGAAATTATGGGAGAAAACCGGCCTTGTAGAAGTAACCTGCGCCGAAGAATTGCCCGGCCGGGACCTGATCCGGCAGGAATATGTGAAGTACTATAAATCGTCGCATAAGAAAGATGCTTTTGCCAAAGCGGTTTCCAGAGATAAAGACCAGCTCATTTCGTTTTTCCGCCTAATAGCCCGCCGCACCACCCGCGAAGCCTACCTGCAATCTTATAAAAAGTAAAACCGGTTTAATATATAGAGGAAAAGCCATAAAAAGATGAGGCAAGCTATACCTAACTAAATAGTTTTTCCGTACAAAGGGCTGAAAACATTTAATAACTATGAAAAACGTAGGCAGTCTGCTCCGGATTATTTTCTGTTTAGGAATTTTGATCCTGCTTGGATTTAAAGGCCAGGCGCAAGAAAGAAAAGCTCCCCCGGTTTTAAATCTTAACGGCGGCACGGCAATCCATTACCAAAATGCTTACGGCATCCGCTTAGGAAACCAGTTCGGGTTGTCCGGCAAACGCTTTGTGCACAACGGCGATTTTATAGAAGCCATAGTAGGTACCAATTTCGACCGGAAAGGCATTGTTGGCACCCTGCTTTATGAATGGCACCGCAACGCTTTTCAAGCCCGCAACATGTACTGGTTTTATGGCGGCGGCGCTCACGTAGGTTATTACCAATACAAAAATTACTACAGCAGCTCTAACGAACGGCACCACAAAGACGGCAATTTTGTAGAGTTTGGCGCCGATGCTATTATTGGCCTGGAATACGGCTTAAGCAGGACCCCGATTACCTTCGGCCTGGATGCCAAACCTTATTTAAACCTGGTAGGCGGCGATACCGGCGGCGTAGATGTTGCCTTATCTGTCCGGTACGTTTTCTAAAAACCTTCGCTTCTATTAAATAAAAAGCACAGAAAAGAAGCCAGGAAGATTACCTGTGTAGTTTTCATGGCTTATTTTATTTTACGAATTCACGAAAAATTCTTCCTTTCCTTTTTTAGCTCATTTCCCTACCGTTTTTTAAGGCAAGGTAATATCCACATAAGAACTGGTGTAGCCGCCAAAATAACCGTAACCATTCTCAATATTCCCAATTACCCGGGTAGCTTCGGCGAAGGGATTATTATTGGTAGCGTTATAATTCTGCAGGCTTTTCAGAAACCGGTAAGTATCCTGGGTAATGCTGTGCACATAGATCCGCAAATACTTTGGGGGCGTATCACCATTCCCGATTAGAAATTTCACGCTCCGGGAAAGCGCCAGGGTAGTGCCGTTAAAAGTCTTATCGTCGAAGGGTTTAGCTTTCTGGTAGCCGAATTCCGAAAAATGGATATCCTTAAAATCGCTGGCAATGCTGGTGGTGTTGTCTTCCCGGATCTGCTGAAAAACATCGCGGGCATTGGCTTTAAGCCGGTTATCCAGCAAAACGCCATAAAGTAAATAGTAATTATTTTCGCTCCCGTTATCCGGTAAAGTTACAGTTAGCTGCCCTATTACTTCCAGGCCTTTTCCGGCAAAAGGGAATTGCTGCATTTTGGTGAACGAACCCTGAATTCCCGAAACCGTTGCCGGTAAGGTAAGCCGGCTGCTGACATCCTTAAACCCCGGCGCCGAAACTTTTAAAGTGTACGTCTGGCCGGGAGTTGCGGTAAAATAGGTAACCGGCTGGTAATAACCATTCCCAGGAACCCCAACATTATTGCTTATTCCCTGTTTTAGCGTTTCCACCACATTGCCGGCAGCATCCGTTACCACCAGCGCTGCATTATTTATGCCTTCCAGGGGCACCGTACTGAATAAACTCTGGCTGTGGCTCACATAGGGCTGGTAGTCCGGGAAATGGGCATAATGCAGGCTATCCGGCACCACATTCCCCAGCATATACCGCACCGCCAGTTTTGGATCATGTTCCGGAATTGGCACTTCCACCACGCTTTGGCAAGCCGGCAGCAATGCTATGCCAACCATTCCTAAAACAACCCGCTTTACTTTTTGCCCGAATTTCATAGCGTTTTAAAACTTAAAGCTTTTGGTGAAAGAAGGAATTATGGGAAATAAGCTGATCTGCACGAACCGGCCCGGCTCCGGCGGCTGGCCCTGCTGGGTTTCGTAACCCCGCTGAAAATCGATGTAATACGGATTTTTGCGGTTATACAGGTTGTAAATGCTAATACTGTTTACCACTTCGCCCCATTTTTTCTTTTTGGTCTGGCTTATGGAAAGATCCAGCCGGTGAAACGGGGCCATCCGGAATTTATTGCGGCTGCCAATATCGGTTACGGCTTCAAAATTGCCAATGCCATACCGGGCTTCCGGTAAGGTAATGGCATTGCCGGTGCCGTAAACCCAGGTGCCCGAAACGGAAATATTTTCCTTAAGCTGGTGCACAGCAACCACCGAAATATCGTGGCGACGGTCGTATTTATAAGGAAATTTTTCGCCGGCATTCAGTTCTTCAAATTGCCGGGTGGCCCAGGCCAGCGTATAACCAACCCAGCCGGTAGTTTTGCCGAATTTTTTCTGCATAAAGAATTCCCCGCCATAAGACCAGCCCCGGCCGGAAGTAACCTTATCCTGCCAGTTATTATCGGAAGTTCCCAGGAAATTGGCGCCTTCGCGGTACTCTACCAGGTTTTCCATTTTCTTATAATAACCTTCTACGCTAACTTCCACGGCATTTGCGAATAAGGTCCGAACCACGCCGGCCGCTACCTGATCGGCTTTTTGCGGCTGTACTTTGCGGGTAGCCGGCACCCAAAGATCGGTAGGCAGGCCAATGCCGCTGTTGGAAAGCAGATGAATGAACTGGGTGGAGCGGGCATAAGAGGCTTTTACGCTCCAGTCTTCGTTTAAAATAAAACGGGCGGCCAACCGGGGTTCCACGGAAGTAAACAATTTCTGCTCTACATAAAAACCAGCCAGCCGGACCCCGGCATTTACTTTTAAAAGGTCGGTAAGCCTCCATATCGTCTTCCACGTAAAGGCCGCCTTCCTGCCCCAGCGTTTGCGACTGGATGTTTGACGTTACCGGTTCGGCACCCGGATTGGTTTCGTTTAACTGCAGGGCGCCGGGTTTAAAACTGTGATGCGTGAATTGCCCGCCATACCGGATGTAATGGTTGGTATTTGGAATAAAATCGAAATCGGTCTTGAGGCTGAAGTCGCGGATGTTAGAAAAATACTGGGAAGAGAATTGCTGAACTTCATCCTGGCTGCCGTTAAAATTGCGGCTGGTAGTTTCGGCTTTTATATTGAACTGGTACTTGGTATAAGTAAAGTGTGTGTTGGCAAAAAGCCTGTTGTTAACCATGTGGTTCCACCGCAGCGCCGACGTTAAATTCCCCCATCCCAACCCTGAATTATCGCTGCCCACATTGGTTTTGGTAGCGCCCGTAAAATTCATCGTAGCCGTTGTAAGCGCTTAAGTACAGGCGGTCTTTCTGACTGATTTTATAATTTACCTTTCCGTTCAAATCGTAGAAATAATAGCCGTAAACGCCATTTTCCTTTTTCATAAAGGGCCGGACCAGGGCATCGATGTAGGTGCGGCGGGCTGATAAGATAAAGGAAGAAGTATCTTTTTTTATCGGGGCTTCTATGGTAAACTTAGAGGCGATCAAACCAATGGAAGCTTCCCCGTGAAAGGCCTTCATATTGCCTTCTTTCATGGTAATATCCAGCACCGAAGAAAGCCGTCCGCCATAGCGGGCCGGAAACCCGCCTTTTATCAGTTCTACATTGGTCAGGGCATCGGCGTTGAATACCGAAAAGAAACCGAAAAGGTGGGAAGCATTGTAAACCGGGGTGCCATCCAGTAAGATCAGGTTCTGATCGGGGCTGCCGCCGCGCACGTACAAACCGGTAGAGCCTTCGCCGCCAGATTGTACGCCGGGCAATAATTGGAGCGTTTTTAACACGTCAACTTCCCCAAAAAGCGCCGGTAAGTTTTTTATCTGGGCAACCGGTACCGAAATGGTGCTCATGCGGGTGCTTTCCCGGATATCTTCTTCCCGTGAACCTACCACTTCTACCGTACCTAAGTTATTGCTGGCGGCTAAATTAAAGTTCTGCTCCAGGCTGCGGTTCAGGTAGATTTTAAACGTTATGCGATCATATCCTACGTAAGAAACCACCAGACTTACCGAATCCTGAGGTAAGGTAATGCTGTAAAAACCGTAGGTATTGGTAGCTGTTCCCTGCCCGGTGGCGGGGTTGTAAACGCTCACCCCGATCAGGTTTTCGCCGGTCTCTTTGTCGCGCACAAACCCGCTAACCGTAAATTTTGCGCCCTGTCCTACAGAAACCACCGGCAATCCCGCCATCAAAAGCAGGAAAGCAAAAAGCAGGCGTTGCATTTTGGGGAAAGATCTGAAAGCAGGAATAAAGAAAAACGGTATCATTTCAGGTCTAAAAAGCCGGCGGCAAATTACAGTTTTGCTACCCGGTTTTAAGTCCCCCTTTGGAGGGGGTAGGGGGAGGATTTTTTACATTATTGACCTTAAATAAAAGATCAGGGAATGCTTAGTCCTCCCCCTACCCCCTCCAAAGGGGGACGAAAAATGCTGCGTAACTTCAATTAAAAAGCGCTGCATCTGGTTGTTTCCATGAGCCTTCAGGCCAGACACTTATGTGCTTATCTGTAAATTTACGACTATTTTTCCAGACATCCGTTTTTAGCTGGACCCTTCGTGTTTCGAAACGTTCTTTATTTTTTTGCGGTGCTTTTTGCGGACCAGCTCTTCGGTAAACTCAATGATTTTGCTGGCAATATCCTGCTTGGTGGCTTTCTCAATGCCTTCCAGGCCCGGCGATGAATTTACTTCCAGAATTAAGCGGGCCCGCGTTTAGATTGCAGCATATCTACGCCGGCAATGCTCAAGCCCAGGGTTTTGGCGGCCAAAAAGCAGCGGCTTTTTCGGCGCGGCTAAGTTTAATCAGGCTGCCGGTGCCGCCCCGGTGCAGGTTGGTCCGGAATTCGCCTTCTTTGCCCTGCCGTTTCATGGCGCCTACTACTTCGCCGTTTACAATAAAAGCCCTGATATCGGCGCCGTTCGCTTCCCGGATAAATTCCTGCACAATGATGCGGGCTTTCAGGTTATGAAACGCTTCGATCACCGATTCGGCGGCTTTTTCGTTTTCGGCCAAAACCACGCCCAGGCCCTGGGTGCCTTCCAGCAATTTAATTACCAGCGGAGCCCCGCCAACTTCTTTTACCAGTTCTTTTACCTTTACCGAATAATTGGTGAAAGCTGTTTTGGGCATGCCCAATCCGGCGCGGGAAAGAATCTGCATACAGCGTAGTTTATCGCGGGAGCGCACAATGGCCTGCGAATCTACCGCGCTTTTAACTTTCATCATTTCGAACTGGCGTACCACGGCCGTGCCGTAAAAGGTAACCGAAGCGCCAATGCGCGGAATTATAGCATCTATATCGGTTAGCCGTTCGCCTTTATACATAATATAAGGGTCGCCGGCTTCAATTAATAAATCGCATTTAAGATGGTCTAGAACCAACACCTCGTGCCCCCGCTGCTGGGCGGCTTCTACCAGGCGTTTGGTGGAATAAAGTTTATTGTTTCTGGAAAGGATGGCAATTTTCATTTTAATCTTTTTTCTGCTGTAATCTTAACTTGCGTTTGTAGGCCACATATTTCCGGGAAACATCTACTATAAAATGGCGGTTGAGCAACATGCGCCCGATTAAAACCGGGTAACTCATATCGCTGCGGTCTGATAAGGAAAATTCGGCGTAAATGATCTCGGTCAAATACCTGGATGGCCGTCCGGATCACGTATCGCTGCTGCACATCGCCAAAGGAATTTTTAATATCGCGGAGCGTGAACTCCCGGAATTCGAAGGGCTTGTGGTTGTAATGCGGGTGCGATTCGTCCATCAGGTAGCACCGGATAACGGGCGTGCCGTCTTCCAGCTTTTCTTCCCGGATATCGGTGCAATGCAGGGCCGAAGTATAAGCACCGGTGTCGATTTTGGCTTCTACTTCAAAAAGTTGAAGTTCGGGAAAGTCTACCAGTTCCCGCCGGCCAATGGTGCGCTTTTTTGGTCGTTTATGCTTCACGGATTTTACAACTGAACAGTTCGGTAAGAAGATACGGCGGCGGCCGATTTTCGCCTGAAATTAAGGTTTAAATTTTACGTTTCTGTGGAAAAGATCCGCCGGTTTTATAAAGCCCTGAGTTTGCGGTACATCAGTTTTACCGGCATTCCGTATAAAAAAACCAAACCACTCCAACCCGCATGAAAAAGCCCTTGATTCTTACGTTCTTTTTAATTTTCACTATTTTCCAGCTGCCGGCGCAAACCCACCAGCGGGGCCACGGCGCCGTTACGGTGCAGGAATTAAGCCAGTCGGTTTTCAGCGCTTTAAAGGATAACCAGTTTGGCAGCCTGAACAACTACCTGCCCGACGAAGTGGAATTGCGGATCTTACGCCGCAGAAGTTCTATGGACATGCGGGCGGTGCTGGATAATACCTCTCCGGCCGGCATAAAAGAAACCCTGCAACAAAACTTTAACGACATTATAACGCAGACCACCGGTAACGCCTTTAACTGGAACAATTACCAGCTCGCCGATGCCAAAGCCAGCCAGATAGATAAGAAGAATCCGCTGCTTTACCGCATTCAGATGAGCGTAACCAACATGGAAGGAGCCCAGCACCAGGTTTTATTTGAAGGATTGCGCATTAGGAACCGGTATTACCTGTTTAAACAGCTGGTTTTTGAATCTGGACAGCAACCGAAATCGTAAATTTAATTGTTTATATAATTTTAATCCTATTTGAATCTTCTTATGGGCTAAAAACGTAAAAGCCTTACCCCGTATATATTCTTGTTGGGTTACCCCCAGCACCACACGCTAATTTAATCGACTGCAAACTTATAATTAATTGACCCCATGGCTATGAAAAAGATTTTATTACTGGTACTCACTGCTATAATAGTAATGATGACCATAGGAGAACTTGCCGCGCAAAACTCTCCATTCGCCCAACGAAAGCCCCTGCCGGCAACCCGTGGCAAAGCCACCGTGAAAGAACTAAGCAACGAGATATACAGCGCCATGCAATCTGGCCGCACCGAACGTTTAATGGTTTATTTGCCCAGCGACAAAGAATTAAAAGCTCTTAAAAAAGAGCCGCGAACCCACGAAAAAACCAAAGAATTACTGGAAACCCTGGACGCCCGTGCCCTGGAAGAAAGCTTTATGCTGGACGTAACCACGGTACAAAACCAACTGATGGCCGATGCCTTTAGTCCGGCCTTAGCTACATTGGGGCCGGTTACCGGCGGACGCCCTAAAATACCGGGCGTAATACCGGTTACCTTTACCTTACTGGATGCTCAGCAAAAACCGGTTACTTTAACCTACGAATCGTTAAGAATTGGTAAACGGGTGTTCCTGTTAAGAGGCTTCACCGTTCAGAAAGACATGACGGCCGTAAACATGGAAAGACCGGCTAAACCTTAAGTCCTAACCCAATTTAGAAAACGGTAGCGTTTTCTGCCAAAAAAGTCCCAGACCTGTAAGTCCGGGACTTTTTTGCTTTAATGCACTACCTCCACCCAGCCTTTGAATTGCTGGCCGGTTGCCGCATCACGCAGCAGGTAATAATAAGTTCCTTCAGGGATCTTCTTTTCCGGCCAGGTATTCCGGTAATTTTCAGATTCGAAGATCCGGGTGCCCCAACGGTTGTAGACGTGTAAAAGCCAATTTCCTTCCGGCAGGTTTTGCGGCTGGAAAGTATCGTTTTTCCCGTCATGATTTTGGGTAACGATGTTGGGAATGAAAACCGGCGGGCAATAATTCAGCGAAGCCAAAACCTTCGTGCGCGGTCCTTCGCAACCCAGGTTATTCTGCGCAGCTACGTAATAAAATGTAGGCTCCTTTAATTCCGGTGTAATGAATTTGCCTATAGAATCAATTTGCAAAGGCGTACCGTTGGCTGGAACATTGTACCAGACGTATTTGCTTCCGGCCGGGGCACCACTTGCCGCCAAAGAAACTTTACTGGTACCGCACCGGCTTACATTTTTAGCAACCGGGTGATCCGGAAAAGCGGGCATGGTAAAGGTTTGGTTCAGTGCAGTGGTACAGGTGCCGGAGGTAATGTTTATTAATGCGAAAACTGTACCTACAGCAGGATTGTAAGCCAGATATCTGGCACCAACCGAATCGGTAATAGATTTGCTTACGCCGTTTTCGGTATAATTCAACGTCCAGGAAGTTTTTCCGCGAACATGCTGAATGCCGCTAACTTCTAGCTTTAAGTTAGTTCCGCCAACCAAACACTCCGGAATAACTTTGATGGCAAGATTAGTGCAGGGGGCATTTAACTTAACCAGCCAGTAATCAAATTGGCCTTTTGAAGGCTGGGTTTTATACACCCCTACTCCTGAACGGCTTTCTGCCCCAAGTATAAATCCGCCATCTGCAGTTTCATGCAAAGTAGAAAGAAAATCAATACCGGTTCCGCCAATGGTCTTATCCCAAAGCTTGTTTCCGGCTGAATCCAGATTTAATATCCATAGATCTGTACTACCAATAATAGCTTCGCTTTTATCGCCACTTATTCCGGAAAATGAGCGTCCACCAAGTACATATCCCCCGGTTGAAGTTAGTCCAAGGGTGTACAGTTGATCACCACCATTCCCGCCAAATGTTTTATCCCATTGTTTATTGCCATTGGCATCGGTTTTTACCACCCAATAATCAGAACTGCCCATATTGGGCTGGCTCTTGTCACCATTTATTCCGGAGGTAGAAAAACCACCCAGTATGTAGCCGCCATCAGGGGTTTGTTTTAAGGAATGTAGATAATCAGTATCATTTCCACCAAAAGTTTTATCCCAGATTTTGTTGCCGGCAGCATCAATTTTTACCAGCCAGAAATCCTCCCTGCCGTAGGTGCCCTGACTCTTATCCCCACCAATTCCGGACTGTGAATTTCCACCCAGTATGTAGCCACCATCGGAGGTTGGCTTTATTTCATGAAGTGATTCTGCCTGGTTACCGCCTATGGTATTATCCCAGAGCTTATTGCCGTTATTATCCAGCTTAATTATCCAGAAATCACTACCTCCTTTAGAATTCCCCGATTTACTCCCGCTTATGGAGGAGGAGGAAGTGCCAGCCAGCAGGTAACCACCATCTTTGGTAAGAATAATTTGGGGTAGACGTTCTTCCTGCGTTCCCCCAATGGTCTTATCCCAAACTTTATTTCCAGCATTATCAAGTTTAATTATCCAAAAATCAGCATACTGAGAAAAATTTGAGCCTGGTATAGGGGGTGTATAGATCAAACTATTTTCACTTTTATCGCCACTTATGGGAGAATCTGACTCACCGGCCAAGATATAGCCACCATCAGGAGTTTGCTGAATAGAATTTAACCTATCTATTTGAGTACCGCCAAATGTTTTGTCCCACTGTTTATTGCCCTTCGAATCGGTTTTTACCAACCAATAATCTTCGGCTCCTCTGGTATACTGCGTTTTATCCCCACTAAGGCCTGAGGAAGTAGTTCCGCCCAGAATATATCCTCCATCGGCAGTAGGTTGCATGCTGGATAATCTATCATCAAAATCTCCTCCAAAACTTCTATCCCAACCTACAGTCGGTTTTTGCTGCGCGGAAACTAAAAGCGGGAAACTTGAAAAGATCAGGAAATAAATAAAACCGGAGAGCGGGAAGTTTTTCATAGGCAGGTGCGTATTAAAGAATGAGTGCCTTAAGTTAAGAAAACATTTTACTTAACACAAATTACTGTTAACTATTTACGCTTCCCTCAGATCCGGATGTTGGTGCAGATACTTTCCTACTTCTTCCAGCAGATGGGTATGGCCGGTTTTCAGGATTACTACCTGGCAATTATCCAGGGCTCTGGTAAAGAACTGCAGAGCTTTGGCTGTAATGATCTGATCGAAGGTGCCGAAGAACATGATCACCGGAATTTTATGATGGTTCAGGAGCTTTACAATTTCAGGAATATCGAAGGTTAATAAGCGGAAACCGGTCCAGCTTTTGTAGATCTTAAGGCGTTTGGCCGGGCTGTTCATTTGAAAAGAGGCAAAACGCAATACGCCCGGGTGCATGAGCTGGTAGCGGTTGAGGGTATGTACCATCCGGAAAAAAGGCTTGGGTTTAACCACGGTGCGCTTAAAAAAGCCGGCCAGCCAGCCGGGGTACGTGGCCACGTTGTACCAGAAACTGGTTTTAATGCCGTCGGGCGCTACCAGGTAAAAACTGTGGATCTGTTCCGGAAAACTTTCCAAAACGGTTAAGGCAAATTTCCCGCCCATGCTGAAACCGGTTACCGAAAACTTGCCGATCTTTTCTTTCACCAGGAACCGTCGGATAAGGTCGGTCAGGAAGGCTTTGGTAAGGGGCGCGTGCTCTTTTTCGAGCCAGCTTTTGCCGTGAAAGAACAGGTCGAAGGCATAAATGGTGAACTGGGAATGTAACGCCTCCGCCACCGGTAAAAGGTATGAACTATCCTGCCCGAAACCGTGGAATGCCAGCAACACTTTCGGCCCGCTCCCGAGCTTCTGGTAATGCAGTTTGGTTTTTCCTTCGGTTATGAAAGCCATGTTTTTAATGTGCTGATTTTTTAATGTGCTAATGTGGGAATTAGGGAATTTGAAGATTTGGAGATTTGGAGATTTGGAGATTTGGAGATTTGAAAATTGGGAAATTCAGATTTTTCCATACGTAATCCGGCACTTTTTGGATCAAAAACCCTATCGTTTTCAAAGTTCTTTAAAGGCCAAATAGTTTGTAATATGGCTTAACCGCTGCCTTAGAAGTGATAAAAAACCATGAAAGAAAAGTCCCCCTTTGGAGGGGGTAGGGGGAGGATTTTTTTACATTATCTGATAAATAAATTACATTATCTGATAAATAAATAAAAGACCAGAAATGCGTGGTCCTCCCCCTACCCCCTCCAAAGGGGGACAAAATTATTCCTTTCTCCTAACTCCTATATCCTGACTCCTGACTCCTGACTCCTACAACTTCGCTACCCCGCCGGAAACTACGAATTTCATGACTTCGCTGCTTGGCAGTTCTATAAACCGCACGTTATCTTTTTTCACAAACCAGACTTCGCCGGAAATATTATAGGAGTGCGGGAAATAAACGGCTACCAGGTCTTCGATGTGCAGACTGGAAAGGTCGTCCTGGGTTATAAAACCCATGCGGTGCACTTCCGGGCTATCGCTCATTTTGCACATTACCGGGCAGTTGAATTTCTGGTTATCGCCTACGAAGGCATCGAACAGGTCCTTCAGGGAAGAGTAGATTATGCTTACGATGGGCACTTTGGCCAGAAGGCGTTCGGCTAAAACCAGGAAGGGCCGCACAATAAACGAAGACCCGATAAAACCAACTAAGGTCAGTAACACCACAATCAGAATAATGCCCAAACCCGGAATCCGGCCCACTACCGGGAGTTCGCCAAGATCAAACATTTCGTCGAACCAGGAAATGATGGAAATGATAATGTAAATGGTAAGCGTGATCGGCGCCATGATCAGGAAGCCGTTCATAAAATATTTAAACCAGCGTTTCATTTTATCAATTTGAAAATTTGAAGATTTGAAAATTTGAAAATTATCTCAAACCCTTTAAAACTGTTTCAAAACAGCTTGCAGCAGAAATTAAATTTAATATTTCACCAAATAAAAAGCCCTGCATATAGCAAGGCTTAAAGTTACAAGATTATGCATGGTTTTCAGCTTTAGTTTTTTGCACGAAAACCTTACCGTTTTAAACCAAAGTAGCGCAGAATTTAAGCCCTGCGCTACTTTCAAGCTACTTCTGTTTTTCAGCAAAAATCCCTACCGTTTTAAACTTCCTGCAGCGTAATTTCCCGGATGCTGTCTGCTACCTGCTGCATTAGCCACATGGGTGTGGAAGTAGCGCCGCAAATTCCTACCGATTTGGCGTTTGTAAACCAGCTTAAGTCTAGTTCTTCTTCGTTCTCTATAAAATAGCTCTGCGGGTTTTCGCGCTGGCAAACCGCATAAAGGGCTTTGCCATTGGAGCTTTTTTTGCCGCTTACAAACATAATTACGTCGTGCTCTTTGGCGAATTTTAACAAGTGCGGTTCGCGGTTACTAACCTGGCGGCAAATGCTGTCGTTGGCATCGAAATTATCCAGGTTGCCCTGGGCGGCCATAATGCGCTGTTCCAGCAATTCCTTTATGTGGTAAAAACCTTTGGTGCTTTTGGTGGTCTGGCTGAAAAACGTAACCGGACGGCTAAAATCAATTTTATCCAGATCTTCTTCGGTGGTTACAATTATGGCTTCGTCCTGGGTTTGGCCGGCAATGCCAATTACTTCGGCGTGGCCCTGCTGTCCGTAAATTACGATCTGGCCTTTCTGGCCGGCAATAGAATCGTAGGCGTGTTTTACGCGGTTTTGAAGTTTCAAAACTACCGGGCACGAGGCATCTATCAGCTCAATATTATTCTGAAGCGCGATCTGGTAGGTTTCCGGCGGTTCGCCGTGGGCCCGGATCAGCACCTTTACATCGTGCAGTTCTTTCAGCTGGTCGTGGTCTATAATGCGCAGGCCTTTTTCATATAAGCCGCTTCACTTCCATGCTGTTATGTACAATATCGCCGAGGCAGTATAAGCTCTTCCACTTCCTCCATTTCGTCTTCGGCCATCTGAATGGCAAATTCAACTCCAAAGCAATATCCCGAATTTTTATCGATCGTTATTTTCATGCTTACCTGCATTATCTAAACACTATTCCTGCACAATCAAGTAAAATTCTTTTGTAAATACTTTTGCCGCCACCCGTTCCATTACAAAATCTACCTGCTCATCAATGGTAATAAAAGAGGTATCTAGAAGTTCCGCATCGGGTGCCTGGAGCAACGGACTTTCTTTCCGGGTAGAATCGATCAGGTCGCGCTTTTTCAGGTTTTCGATAATATCGTCCAGGTCTACCAACTCTTCTTTGTCCAGCAATTCCTGCTGCCGGCGTTTGGCCCGGGTATAAATATCGGCGGTCATAAAAACTTTTACTTCGGCATCCGGAAAAACGGTAGTGCCAATATCGCGTCCATCCATAACAACGCCCCGTTTTTTGCCCATTTTCTGCTGCTGCTTCACCATGGCGTGGCGCACTTCCGGAATTACGCTTACTTCGCTTACTTTATCGGAAATATACATTTTCCGGATTTCATCTTCTACGTTAGGCCGTTCAGGAACGTTTCGTTACGATGGGTTTTAGGATTATATTTAAAAGAAACCTGAATATTGCGGAGCGCCAGATCAATGCCGTGTTCGTCGTGCAAATCTATAAAATGCTGAAGAAAATAGAGGGTTACCGCCCGGTACATGGCCCCGGTATCGATGTACGCATAACCCATTTCTTTGGCAACCAGTTTCGCGGTGGTACTTTTTCCGCAGGAAGAATGTCCATCGATGGCAATTACAATTTTCTTCATAATGATTTTTAAGCTTTTTGTGAGAGCAATTAACAATCTTTCATCGGGCACGGGATCGGTTTTCCGGCTTTGGGGGCTTTCCGGTTTTTATACGGAGAACGGCTGCAACCCATTTGTAACAAAAAGGTTAAAGCCAGCAGGAAAACGAAAAATGAAAATAACTTTCTCATAACCGCGTAAATTTTGGCAAAGATACGGTAATTTACCGTTTTAATTATGTAAAACCGGTCTAAAATTGACGACCTTCTCTCTATGTATACCAGAGCATTCAGCCTCAGCGGCCAGCTGATCGATATAATAAACCAGGAAATCTACCCAGGAACCGTGTACGTAGAAAACGGAAAGATCAGCCGGATCGTACGCGAAGAAACTTCGGAAAAGCAATACATTTTACCCGGCTTTGTAGATGCCCATGTGCACGTGGAAAGCTCCATGCTGGTTCCCCGCGAATTTGCCCGGCTGGCCGTAGTTCATGGCACGGTGGCCACCGTTTCCGATCCGCACGAAATAGGCAATGTTTTAGGTTTGAAGGGGGTGGAATACATGTTGGAAAATGGAGCCACTGTTCCGTTCAAATTTTTCTTTGGGGCTCCCAGCTGCGTACCGGCTACACCTTTTGAAACGGCCGGCGCCGAAATTACTTCCGAAGACATTGAAGAACTTTTCCAGCGGCCCGAAATAAAATACCTGGCTGAAATGATGAACTGGCCCGGCGTATTGAACCACGACCCGGTGGTGATGCAGAAAATCACGTTGGCAAAGAAGTTTGGCAAACAGGTAGATGGTCATGCCCCCGGTTTAACGGGCGACCAGGCGAAAGCCTACATCGAAGCCGGCATGACCACCGACCACGAATGCTTTACCCGGGAAGAAGCGCTGGACAAACTGAAATACGGCATGAAGATATTGATCCGGGAAGGCAGTGCCGCCAAAAATTTCGAAGCCCTGGTAGACCTGCTGCACGATTACCCGGACATGATGATGTTCTGCTCCGACGACAAACACCCGGACAACCTGGTTTTGAGCCATATAAACGAGCTGGTAAAGCGGGCATTGGCCAAAGGAATAGATCTGTTCAAGGTTTTAAAAGCAGCTTGTGTAAACCCGGTAAACCATTATAAACTGGAAGTAGGCCTGCTCCGCGAAAACGATCCCGCCGATTTTATTGTGGTAAATAACCTTCAGGATTTCGAAGTAAAGCAAACCTATATTGATGGAAAGCTGGTTGCCGAAAACGGAAAAACCAACATAGAATTTGCCCCCAGCACCTTATTGAATAATTTCGACACCAATCTTAAAAAGCCGGAACAGTTTAAAATGGTAGCTTCCGAAGGCCAGAAAGTGCGCGTGATCGAAGCCTTCGACGGCCAGTTAATTACCCACCAGCTTTGGCATGAACCTAAAATTGAAAACGGCAACGCGGTAAGCGATGTAGCCAGCGATGTACTTAAAATAACGGTAGTGAACCGCTACAAAAATGCCGAACCAGCCATCGCCTTTATCAAAAACATTGGGTTAAAAAGCGGCGCCATTGCTTCTTCCGTTGGTCATGATTCGCACAATATTGTGGCTGTGGGCTGCGATGATGAAAGTTTGTGCCGGGCCGTAAACCTGATCATAAAAGCCAAAGGCGGGGTTTGCGCGGTAGATGGCCCTTCCGAAAAACTTCTGGCGTTGCCGGTAGCCGGCATTATGAGTGCGGAAGACGGCTATGAAGTGGCTCAAAGCTATTCGCAGCTCGATGCCATGAGCAAAGCCATGGGCAGCACCCTGGCTTCGCCTTTTATGACCTTAAGCTTTATGGCTTTGCTGGTAATTCCGGCGTTGAAATTAAGCGATAAAGGTTTATTCGACGGGGAAAGTTTCCGGTTTGTAAACGCTATAGAAAAAGGCTGAAAAACTGCTTTAAACCAAACCGCCATGCCTGGATTTTTTTGCGGAATGCCGGCTGGCCTTTGAGGTTTATATTTTTCTGGTTCAAATAATACAACACCGGGGTAGGCTGAAATTAATTAAGTTTTTCCGGCTTTTATTTCTGATGCTCAGGCCTGGTGAATGGTGGAAGGTAACAGCACTTCGAAAATGCAACCGGTGCCCGGCGCGCTTTGTACCTTTAATTGGCCATTACAGTTATTTAATATGCGCTGCACAATGTAAAGCGATAGTCCAAAGCCGGCTTCATGGCTATTCTCTAATGGTACCTGTAGATCTTTAGGAGCCTGTTGCCCGGGAAAGGCCAGACCAAATCCATTATCCGTTATCCGAATGGTTACATGGTCGGTGGAAGGTTCGGTATTGATATCTAATTTTAAAGGTTTATTGGGGTTGCGCATGTGGAGTGCATTCAGCAACAGGTTAGAGCAGATCCGCTTTAAATTCTGCCGGGAAAAGTAAATTCGGGGGGCTTTTTCGAAATTGGTATTAATGCTGGCATTGGCCTGGGCCAGCTGATCTTCCAGTTCAGTTCTTACTTCCCGGCAAACCTCTTCAATATCTACTTCTTCGTACGCTTCCAAAGATTCGCATTTCTGGATGCGGCCAACTTCGGTAAGGTCCAGTACGGTTTTGTCTACTTTTAACAAAGAGCCATCCAGGTGCTGGAAAATAGCATTAACATTGGGATTAACCTGCGGCAATTCCTCTTTTAAAGCAGTTACCAACCCTTCAATTTTCACGATCGGGTCTTTCAGATCATGCGAAGCGTGGTACACAAAATTATCTAGTTCTGAATTTATCCGGGTAAGCTCTTTGTTTTTCTCCAGCAGGTTGTGTTCTGTTGCTTTTCGGGTCTCTATCTCTTTTTCCAGTTCCCGGTTGGTTTGAATAAGCCGGGCGGTGCGTTGCTGCACCCGCGTTTCCAGTACTTCGTTGGCCTGGCGCAATGCAACCTGGGCGCGTTCGCGTTCGGCAATTTCTTCTAAAAGGCGGGCATTAATTTTTTCTAATGAGTTGGTTTTATCTATGCCCAGCACTTGCGGCAGCGACCGGAAAAATAAGGTTAAAGTTGTAATGGCTAACAGCCCGGTTATGATCTTGAAGATACCCTGCAGGTAATAAATGGGCACCCAAACCGCAATGATCTCCAGCACATGGCGGAGCCCGCAAAACCAGATAAAAATGGTGAAAACAATAAAAATATTCCTTTCAATTAAGAATCTTCTCCGCCGGGACAGGTAAAACAACACCAGCGGAGCCAGGAAATACGTGAATGCAATTAACCCATCGCCAAGCACATTGAAGAATACAACCTGGGGGTGCCAGGAATAACATTCCCCGATCGGGGAGAACGCTTTTGCTTCAATTAGTTGTTGTAAAAATGGCACCATTTGTTACCTCCTTAAGATGTGAATCTCTTCTAACGCCTCCTAATTCTGCTCTCCAACTTTCAACTTCCGGTAAATAATATATACGCAAGCATACTAAATTAGAATGAAAGAATTGGATTTAATGGCTGTGAAAATTCACCTAAAAGAGTGTAAAAAAGCCGGAAAACTTTCATTTTCCGGCTTTAAATTTAATTTAACAAAGATAAAAAGCAAAAATACCTAGAAGTAGGTATTAGTTGATGTACTCCTGTTTCTTCATCCATTCTTCGTTATAGATCTTACCTAAGTAACGGGTACCATGATCCGGCAGGATTATTACCATTACATCGTCTTCGTTCATGTGCTCCCGGGCATACTCCAGGGCGCCAAACACCGCCGAACCGGAAGACCAGCCCACGAACAAGCCTTCTTCCTGGGCCAGGCGACGGGTCATTACCGCAGCATCTTTATCGGTAACTTTAATGAACTGGTCAATTACGTCGAAATCTACATTCTTCGGCAGAATATCTTCGCCGATCCCTTCGGTAGCGTATGAGTAAATTTCCTTTTCGTCGAAAATGCCGGTTTCCTTATATTTCTTGAATACCGAACCGTAGGTATCCAAACCAATTACTTTCAGGCTGGGGTTTTGTTCTTTCAGGTATTTGCCGGTGCCGCAGATGGTACCGCCGGTTCCTACGCCTGCCGCAAAAACGGTAATTTTACCATCGGTCTGTTTCCAGATCTCCGGGCCGGTGCCTTCGTAGTGGGCAGCGGTGTTGGAAAGGTTATCGTACTGGTTCGGGTAAAAGGAATTCGGAATGTCTTTGTTTAACTGGCGGGCCACCGAATAATACGAACGGGGATCGTCGGGGGTAACGTTGGTTGGCGTAACCACCACCTCTGCTCCTACGGCCCGCAGAATATCCATTTTCTCTTTGCTTTGCTTATCGGGCATGGTAAAAATGCACTTATAGCCTTTAGCCTGCGCCGCCAGCGCCAAACCCATACCGGTATTGCCCGAAGTTCCTTCAATAATGGTTCCACCCGGTTTCAGCAAACCCGCTTTTTCGGCATCTTCTATCATACGCAGGGCCATGCGGTCTTTTACCGAATTGCCCGGGTTGAAATATTCTACTTTGGCCAGGATAGTACCTTTAATGCCTTCGGTAATTTTGTTCAGTTTTACCAAAGGGGTGTTGCCAATGGCTTCGGTTATGTGGTTTAAATATTGCATTTCTGGTTAATTAGAAATTATGAATTAGAAATTAGAGATGAACCAGTTAAGGAAAGCAGTTCATTTGCGGGCAAAGTTACGGAGATTTTTTGGGAATGGCAGATCGAAGTGAAAGCTGTTGAAAATGGTAGGATAAAAGGGTAAAAAAGTAAAACTAGATACTTTCCGGGTGCTGAAAATAAACTTACAACACCAGGCAACGGTTTGGAAAATTGTTACGACATGATAATATAAATCGCTTTTAAATTCCGCACTTGTCTCTGGATTAAACTTCCCGTTATGAAAAAACTAATTCTCTTCTTATTTCTTTTAGGCTTCTACGCAAATACGGCTACCGCGCAACTCTTTAAATGGGCCAAAAAGCAGGAAAACTCTTTTGTAATTACTGCTCCGGGTGTTCCTTTCAACCCTTATCCAATTGGTGGCAATTTTTCAGCTTCCGGCAATAACATTGTTGCCCAAACCGGTTTATTTACACAAACCACGTTTGGAAATCAAACCTATACCAGCACTGATGTGAGTGATGCTTTTCTTGCAGTACACGACCAGGCTGGTAATTTTTTATGGGCTAAGCAATTAATTGGAGGAACCTTTATCCAGCCCAGCACGGCCGTAGACGAACATGATAATATAATTATTAATGGTATTTTTCAAGACTCCTTACGGATAGACGGCTTATTTTTTAAAACGAATGTAACCGGGAAGCAAGGAGTTTATACTGTTAAATTTAATGCTGCGGGCACTTTATTATGGGCAAGAAGCTCTGATTTTAATACAGGAACTTATAATGTTTCAGAAAATTCCGTTGCGACAGATCCTGCCGGAAATGTTTATGTGGCCGGCAAATATTCAAATACCCTGACCTTTAATGGTACAACCTTAAGCAGTGGTAATCAATATAACATTTACGTAGTTAAGTACTCTGCATCCGGGGTTTTTCAATGGGCTGTTGCTCCCCAACTTTCTGGAATTTGTCTTACTATTAAAGCCAATGCTTCCGGGGAGATCTTCCTTTCTTATTCTAATTTTAGTAATCCATTTCCTAATTTATATCAGGGAGTTACAAAATTAAATTCAACCGGCTCAATTTCCTGGACAAGATCATTTACCGCCAATTCAACCCTTGGGATAAATTTAACCTTAGATAATGCTGGCAACGCTTACATAACGGGCAAATACTCTCCTAATTTAACCATTGGAACTACCACCCTGACTGCTGGAAGCATATTTCTAGCAAAACTAGATGCTGCCGGAAACTGGAAATGGGTGAAAAATATTGCAAGCCATGTTCCAACATTTTTAGATGTGCCTCAAATAACCTTTAGCCCTACAAAACATTTGGGGATCGCTAGTAGTTTTTCTGGGGCAGCCCAATTTCCAGGTTCCAATTTTACCACGCCTTCAAACCAAAATGGCACTTTTATAATGCGGTTAGATACAGCCGGAACTGTGGATTGGGTAAATACTATTTTAATCGATTCTGTAGGTCAGAATGGGAATGGACCTACCGGTATTTCAAGTGACAATCAAGGCAACTTCTATATTTCCGGAAACATTCAGGGAACAAATCATTTTGGTGGAATTATCCTAAACACAATCATTCCTCAAACTAATTTTCTAACTAAAATAGCTAGTGATGCAAACCTGGCAACCGGAAAAGTATTTATAGATGCAAACAACAACAGCATATTCGATTCCAATGAAACACCTTATCAGCAATTAATTTTGGGAACGCCGCAGGGGGCTATAAATGGAATGTCGGATTTGAATGGAAATTACAGCGTTTATCTTTCTGCCGGCACATCTACTATTAATGTAGCAAATCCTCCCAGGCATTACACCTTAGTTCCTGCCAGCCATACCGTTGCTTTTACCGGCTTGAACCAAACCCAGACCGGAAAGGATTTTGCTTTACGGCCAATTCCGAACAGCAACGATGTTAGCGTAACGGTTACTCCTATCTCTCCTGCCCGGCCGGGATTCACTTTCAAATACCGCCTTACTTATCACAACGCCGGAACCACCGTTTTATCCGACACTGTTAAACTTACGCACAATACCACCAACATTAATTTTGCATCTTCTTCTGAAACCCCACTTAGCCACCAGGCAGGAACAATGGCCTGGTATTACCAGAACCTGCAGCCCCACGAAACCCGGAACATAGATGTTACTTTTTCGGTACCCACCACAACCGTTTTAGGAACCAATTTAACTGCAATTGCCACCATTAAACCCCTGGCAATTGACCTGTTTCAGGCTGACAACATCAGTACCATTACCCATCCCGTATTAGGTTCTTATGATCCGAACGACAAGCAGGTTGATAAGGCCATTATATCTCCGGCGGTTGCAGCCACTGGGGAATATCTGGATTATACCATCCGTTTCCAGAATACCGGAACCGATACGGCTTTTACAGTGATGATAACCGATAAGATCGGTGCCAACCTGAAACTTTCAGTCTTTGAAATGCTTTCGGCCAGCCACCCTTATAAATTAGACCTGGTTGATAATAATACGCTTAAGTGGCAATTCGATAACATTCTTTTGCCCGACAGCGGCCGCAACGAACCAGCCAGCCACGGGTTTGTGCGCTTTCGTTTAAAGAGTAAACCGGGTCTTGTATTAGGCGATTCCATTAAAAACCAGGCAGCCATTTTCTTCGATTACAACATGCCGGTAATTACCAATTATGCCATTACCAGAGTTGCCAATCCAACCGGCATTAAAGGCACCAAAACTGAACTTCAGGCTTTTAAACTCTACCCGAACCCGGCTAAAAACTACGTAATGGTTGCGGCGGAATTTAATAAGCAAACTGCTGCTACGGTGCGGCTGGTAAACCTACTGGGCCAGATAATTTCGGAGGTTAAATTGCCGGCAAATAATCAGATCCACTACCAGATGCCGTTGAAAGATCTTCCAAAAGGCGTTTATGTAATTCAACTGGAAACGGAAGCTGGTAGACAAACCCAGCGATTAGTGATTCAGTAGTTTTTAAGGCTAAAACGCTACCGTTTTGAAACCGGCTGCTTTGGAAAAGGCAGCCGGTTTTTTATTGTTCGAAAATAAAGTTACACCACCAGGCAACGGTTAACCTCTTTGTTACGACACGGTATAATAGCCACTACTTTTAATCTCAGTTATCTGAGCAATCAGCTTATGAAAAAACTACTATTCCTTTTCCTGCTTTCGATTTTTACAACTTCTTTGGCTTCGGCCCAATATTTTCAATGGGCGCAAAAGCAGGAAAATATAAAATTTGCGCCAAATCTGGCAAGCGGAAGCAGCCTGGTGGCCACTACCGGCAATTTTTTCCAGACCATTACCATTGGTAATCAAACCCTTTCAGGGCCGGATTCTAACAATATTTATTTGGCTGTGCATGACCACCGGGGGAATTCTGTTTGGGCAAAAAACATAAGAAGTAACAGCTACACCCAGGCAAATGTAACGATAGATATAAATCAAAACATCTTGATTTCGGGCATTTTCATGGATTCCTTAAACATTGATGGTCTTGTTTTTAAAAGTACTACCCCAAAAGCTTATGCTGTTTACACGATAAAATTCGGCCCTGAAGGTAATTTGCATTGGGCCCGCAGGTCCGATATAATCCCCAGCCCTCCTTTTTTGAGTAACGGAAAGTTAAACGCAACTTCGCTCTCAACCGATGCCAATGGTAATGTTTATCTGGCTGGCAATTTCGAAAACGCATTGACCTTTAGCGGCACCACCCTGACTGCGGCAAATACCCGGGATGCTTTTGTGGTAAAGTACAGCGCAACCGGCTCCTTCCTTTGGGCTACCAATGCTGGAAATTCATTGTATAATGAAGGCGCAAACATAAAACCTGATTTCAATGGAAATGCCTATTTAACGTACAGCTTTAACAACTCCGCCGGCCAGCGCGGGTATACCATCCTGAAATTGAATACTTCTGGTTCTTCTGTCTGGTCGCGTTCCATTACTTCCCCTTCAGCGGATCTGCCGGTTAAATTAACGGTAGATAACGCTGGTTATGCTTATTTATCAAGCTACTTTAACAACAACATTACTTTTGGCAGTATCCTTTTAAATTGGGTCCAGAACAATCAATCCCAAACGTTCTTAGCAAAAATAAACCCTTCCGGTACTTGGATATGGGCAAAATCCATAACGCCAGCGCCATTTCCCGGGGCAAGTCAAGCGACGACATGGGGCTCTCCGCCAATTTATTATACTGCAGATAACGGCATTGCCATGGGAATAGGCCCAATAGTAATGAAACTCGATACCGCAGGAACAGCGATCTGGCAAAATGGAATAATGGGCCAATCTACTTCAACCAGTATTAGCGGGGACGATAACGGAAACCTTTTTATAGCCGGTCAATTTTCTACCAGCGGCCAGTTTAGTACTACCACCTTAACATCAAATTCGTGGTATGCTGGTTTTTTAACCAAGGTAACAAACCAGGCTAACCAAGTAACAGGCACTGTATTTATAGACGCCAATTCCAACGGGGTTAAAGATGCCAATGAGGTAGCTTATGGAGGGTTATTGTTCGGAAAATACTCCTAGTTCAATTCACGCAATCTCAGCTGCCGATGGGGCCTTTAACTTCTATTTACCAACTGGCACCTCTTCCCTTGCTATTCCTAAACCGCCCCGTTACTACGCAGCTAGCCCGGCAAGTTATAACCTTAGCTTTAATGGTCTGAACCAAACCCAAACCGGAAAAGATTTTGCTTTACAACCAATTCAAAACAGCATTGATGTACGGGTTACGGTAACTGAACTTATACCAGCCCGGCCCGGCTTCAATTCGAAATACCGGATAACCTATTACAATGCTGGTACAACTATTTTATCTGATAGCGTAAAATTATTGCACAACAGTAGCACTTTAACGTTTGTAACTGCTTCGTCGGCCCCGGTTACGAATAGTGGTGGCAAAATGGTTTGGTACTACCAACTTCTGGAACCAAACGAAACCCGGAACATAGACGTGACTTTTTCGGTGCCGGCAACTACCGTTTTAGGAACGCCATTAACCGCTATTGCCAGCATTAAACCGTTAGCAGCAGATCTATTTCCGTCAGATAATATTGATACCCTAAACCATGCAGTAAGCGGTTCTTTCGATCCGAATGACAAGCAGGTAGACAAGACCTTTATTTCGCCGGTGGCAGGTACAAACGGCACGTTTCTGGACTATAAAATCCGTTTTCAGAATACTGGCACCGATACCGCTTTTACTGTAGTAGTAACTGATAAAATCCATTCCAAATTAGCTTTAGCTGAATTTGAAATGCTTTCGGCCAGCCATAATTACAAGTTAAATGTGGTAGACGGCAATATATTGGAATGGCGGTTCGATAACATTCTTTTACCTGACAGCAACCGGAATGAACCGGCCAGCCATGGCTTTGTCCGCTTTCGCCTGAAAACCAAACCCGGCTTGATTTTAGGCGATTCGGTAGTTAACCAGGCGGCAATTTTCTTCGATTTTAATGCCCCGGTTATTACCAATTACGCCGTAACCAAAGTTACCAATCCTACCGGCATTAAAGGCTCCAAATCCGAACTTCAGGCTTTTAAACTTTATCCGAACCCGGCCAGAAATTATGTAATGGTGGAAGCCGAATTTAAAAAAAATACTGCGGCTACGGTGCGGCTGGTGAACCTGTTGGGCCAGGTAATTTCGGAAGTTAAGTTCCAAGCCAATAACCAGATCCATTACCAGATGCCGCTGAAGGATCTGCCTAAAGGTGTTTATGTAATTCAGCTGGAAACGGAAACCGGCAGGCAAACTCAAAGACTGGTGATCCAATAGTTTTTCGGGCTAAAACGCTACCGGTTTTAAAACGGCTGCTTTGTAAGAGCCAGGCGTTTTTTTACTTCAGAAGTAAATTTGCAACATGAGGCAACTTTTATGCTATTTGTTACGACTATTTTTTATTTTACAACCATTTCCGTTATAGATCTCTCCCTATGAAAAAACTTCTCCTTACCGTTTCTCTTTTACTTTTTGTACTCCTTAACCTAAACGCCCAGGCAGTGCAATGGGCGCAATTACAGGATGTTAGTCCCCCAACCGGGTGGGGGGGCACTTCTGCCCCGGCTATTACAACCGATGGCGTTGACCTTATTTCAGCCGGGAAAATATCCAACTCCATTAGATTCGGAAACCAAACGTTTGCCGGGAACAATTCCAGAAACGGTTACCTGGCTAAACACGGTCCAACAGGCAATTTAAAATGGGCAAAACACCTGGTAGGTAATATAAACTACTTAAAAACCGCCACCGATAACAACAACAATATATTTCTTATGGTAGCTTACCGGGATTCCCTCCGGATCGGGAATTCGGTTTTTAATATTCCGGCCACCAGCGGCGTAATATTTATTGGGAAATTTGACCCCGCCGGGAATTTATTATGGGCCAGAAGTTCAAATCCAATAACCAATAGTTTTGTAACTTATCCCACCCTCACCACCGATGGAAACGGGAATGTTTATGTAAGCGGCGGGTACGTAAACAGCTTTTCTGCCGGAACCACAACCTTAACTTGTTTAGGGGTGGAAGATATTTTTTTACTTAAGTATGATGCCAACGGCAACCAGCAATGGTTACTGAACCAGGGAGCAGCCGGGGCCGACCGCAATCCTGCCTTAATTGGTGGTTTGTCTAATGATGTTTACCTGGTATACTCTTCCCGTATGACGGGGTATACCCCTTTGGCCGGTCCAAATGGTTATTATTTAAAGAAGTTTAACAATGCCGGGGTAGAGCAATGGTCTAAATTTGTTTCCAGAAGATTGGTCTATTATCCGCCTTATTTAAGCCGTGATGCTGCCGAAAATGTTTATTTGGCCGCAAGCCAGGATTCGACTCTGGTTTTTGGCAACCATACGGTTAGTTATTCGGGAAATACCAACAGATCTTTTCTGGCGAAAGTTAATGCTGCCGGTACCTGGTTATGGGCAAAACAGCTGCCTGTCACCCCGGCTTCCGAGGGGTTTTCTTCTATGGCCAGCGAAAAAAAGAACGAGTTGCATATAATCAGGAATAGTTATTCTGGCGGGTTCACTTCTCAGAACATCTATTTGGAAAAATTAGATACTTCGGGTACCATTATTAAAACGCAAACCTTTAGTTCTGGCCTCCCGCATGGCATTGTTGTGACAGATTTCTATTCCATTAATTTTATTGCTTCCGATAATTCTGGTAATACTTATTTAGCTGGTGGCGTTGCCGGAAATAATCTCTTCGGCACGCTTATGCTGAATGCGCCACCGGCAATTCTTGGTCCGGCACTTTCAAATCCGAGTGCCGGGTTTATTGCCAGGATCATGGATAAAGCTAATACCTTAACCGGAACGTTGTTTATAGATACAAACGGTAATGGCGCCCGCGATTCCAATGAACCGCCTTTTGAAAATGGCATAGTAGAATATTCTCCCGGCCCAGGCTACATATCCAGCGCCGCCAATGGTGTTTATTCCACTTATCTGCCAGCAGGCAATTTTAATTTACAGGTAGTTCAACCGGCCAGTCATTATACTTTTTCACCTGCAAACCATAGCGTTTCTTTTGCCGGCTTTAACCAAACCCAAACCAAAGATTTTGCTTTAGTTCCTATTCCTAACCGCAACGACGTAAAGGTTTCGGTTACGGATCTTTCGCCCACCAGGCCCGGCTTTAATTTTAAGTACCGCCTTACGTTTGAAAATGTAGGAACCACGGTACTCTCCGATTCGCTAACCTTAAAATTTGATTCCAGCCGCTTAACGTATTTAACTGCCAGTGCCGCGCCGGCTTTACAACAGGGCGGAAAAGTTCATTGGTTTTACCAGGGTTTACAACCCACGCAAAAACGACACATAGACGTGGAATTTACAGTTGCCGCTTCTACTCCGTTAGGTACTTTTTTAAATGCTTTTGCCATTATTAAACCACTGGCTATTGATGTAATTACGGAAAACAATTATGACTCCCTCCGGCATATGGTTACTGGCTCTTTCGATCCGAACGACAAGCAGGTAAGCCATACCTGGATAACCCCGCAGCAGGTTTCTTCCGGCAAGCTTTTAGATTACGTGATCCGTTTTCAGAATACCGGCACCGATACGGCATTTACCGTTATTGTAAGAGATTCGATCAGTAGTAATCTGCAAATGCTGTCTTTCGAATTGCTATCGGCCAGCCACCCGTATACATTCCGCTTATTGGATAACGGCATGGCCGAATGGCGCTTCGACAACATTCTGCTGCCCGACAGCAACCGCAACGAACCGGCCAGCCACGGCTTTGTTCGTTACCGGATGCGGCCTAAAAACACCCTCATGCTGGGCGATGAAATTAAGACCAGAGCCGCTATCTACTTCGATTTTAATGCCCCGGTTATGACCAACTTTGCTACTACCAAAGTTTCCCTCACGAATGGCATAAAAGAAAAAGCATCTCACATTAATACTTTCCAACTTTACCCTAACCCGGCCAGGAATTACGTAATGGTAGCAGCTGAATTCAAAAAACAAACCTCCTCTACCGTGCGGTTGGTAAACCTGTTGGGTCAGGTAATTTCGGAAGTTAAATTAACAGCCAATAACCAGATCCATTACCAATTGCCGCTTAAAGATCTGCCCAAAGGCGTTTACATTATTCAACTTGAAACTGAAGCCGGCCGCCAAACCCAGCGATTAGTGATTCAGTAGTTTTTAAGGCTAAAACGCTACGGTTTTGAAACCGGCTGCTTTCTAAAAGGCAGCCGGTTTCTTATTTAAACCCTTCTGCAAAACGGTATCGTTTCGGGTTTAAAAACCCGTGGTTCGGGAAGTCACTTTTGGAAAGGTAAAAATTTAACCCTAATTTTTGGCTGAAACCTTTTCCGGACCTGAACCCATGCGGCAACAAAAAATAGCAGGCTGGCTTACGGCCCCCATTCTGGCTTTACTTATCGATAATCTGCCTTTGCCCATAGACCGGCCGGCCCAGCAGGTGGCAGCCATTATGGTTTTCTGCCTGGTTTTCTGGATTACCGAAGCCCTGCCCCTTTCCATTACTGCCCTGGCTGGGGTAACGGTGGCAGTACTGCTGGGCATTGCCGATATGCAGACTGCTTTTACCAGCCTGGGGCACCCCATTATTTTGCTTTTTATTGGCAGCTTCCTGCTGGCCCGCGCCATGACCCGCCACGGCCTGGACCGGCGGCTGGCTTTGCTTATCTTATCTTTTCCGTTTTTTCAGAAAAGTTTGTTCCGGTTGTTTCTGGGATTTTCGCTGGTATCGTTTGTGCTCAGCATGTGGATCAGCAATTCGGTAACGGTGGCTATGCTTTTGCCTTTAATGCTGGGCGTTATTGCGCTGGTGCAGCCGCCCGAAAGTAAAGATCAGTTACTTTCAACCTATATGTTACTGGGCATTGCTTATTCGGCGTCTATTGGTGGCATCAGCACCATCATCGGGTCGCCGCCAAACCTGATCGGGGTGCAGTACCTGCAGGAAGCCGGGGCTAAAGTTGACTTTTTAAGCTGGATGCTGATAGCCCTGCCCATATCGCTGTGCATGTACGGCGTCTTGCTTTTGTACATTAACCGGCATTTGAAACGCTGCAGTTTTGAAAGCACCAGCATCACCAAATACCTCGAAACTCATAAAAAAGAACTGGCGCCAATTTCCGTTGGCGAACGGAATACGCTGCTGGTTTTCTTACTGGCCGTTTTGCTTTGGTTACTGCCGGGCCTGCTTAACTTATTCGGGCTGGAGGAAGCTTCAAAAATAATGGGCAAACTTTTGCCCGAAAGCCTGGTAGCCCTGATCGCGGCCATTTTGCTTTTCCTGCTACCTTCGGGTAAAGATTTAAAAGGCACGCTTTTAGGCGAAGATCTGCGGCAAATAGACTGGGATACCATCCTGCTTTTTGGGGGCGGGCTGGCCCTGGGCAAATTAATTATCGATTCGGGCCTGGCCGGAGCCATTGGCAGTGGTATTGCCGGAGCCGTTAGCCCGGAAAACGCGCCTTTGCTAATCTTTCTGTTAATAGCCGGCATTTTAATGCTCACCGAAATAAGCTCTAACACGGCCATTGCCATTACCTTTATCCCGATCGTGATCGATATCCTGACCAGTTTGCAAATGCCGTTGCTTTACCCGGTCTTTGGCGTGGTGCTGGCTTCCAGTTTTGCTTTTATGCTGCCGGTTGCCACGCCCCCCAATGCCATTGTTTATGGCAGCGGCGAAATTCCCATCAGTAAAATGATAAAGACCGGTTTCTGGCTCAATGTGGCCGGCGCCCTGGTAATTTTTGGCTGGGTAATGCTCTACATGAAGTTTTTTTAGGATTTTCCGGTTCTCTTCCAAAGTCTCCGGCCAGGGTTTTACTTTCGGAATTAATTTTGGAAGGGCAGTAAAAAAGCCTATTTTTGCACAGCTTAATTTTTGACCTTACAGCCATTTACCTAAAATAAAAGCAGACATGAGTGTTTTAGTAAATAAAGATTCCAAAGTAATTGTGCAGGGCTTTACCGGCTCCGAAGGTTCTTTCCACGCGCAGCAAATGATCGAATACGGCACCAACGTAGTTGGCGGCGTAACCCCGGGCAAAGGCGGCAGCACGCATTTGGATCGTCCGGTATTTAATACCGTAGCCGAAGCCGTAGAAAAAGCCGGCGCCAATACTATCCATTATTTTTGTGCCGCCGGCTTTTGCCGCCGATGCTATTATGGAAGCTGCCGATGCCGGCATTAAAGTAATTGTCACCATTACCGAAGGTATTCCTACCAAAGACATGATCTAGCGTAAAAGAATATACCTGAAAGGCAAAGACGTTACGCTTATCGGACCGAACTGTCCTGGCGTAATTACCCCCGGCGAAGCCAAAGTTGGTATTATGCCGGGTTTCGTTTTTGAACCAGGCCGCATTGGTATTGTTTCTAAATCCGGAACGTTAACTTACGAAGCTGCCGACCAGATTGTAAAAGCCGGCTTAGGTATTTCAACTGCCATTGGTATTGGCGGCGACCCGATTATTGGTACCCCTACTAAAGATGCCGTTGAATTATTAATGAACGACCCGGAAACCGATGCGATTGTAATGATTGGGGAAATTGGCGGTAACTACGAAGCTATGGCTTCCGAATACATTAAAGCTACCGGTAACAAAAAACCGGTAGTAGGTTTTATTGCCGGCCAAACGGCTCCTAAAGGCCGCCGAATGGGCCACGCCGGTGCTATTATTGGCGGCGCCGACGATACTGCCGAAGCAAAAATGCGAATAATGCGTGAGTGCGGCATCTACGTAGTAGAATCGCCGGCCGAATATTGGCGAAACCATGCTGAAAGCCCTTAAAGGCGAAGCGGTTAACGCGTAATTTTACTTACCAAAACTATAAAAAAAGCCCTGCGGTTAATTCCGGAGGGCTTTTTGTTTATAATTAGTGCGGGTTTAAAAGATAGCAAAGGGTTTAATCCCTGTGCTATCTTTTTTATTTTGGCCTGCAGGTTTTCTGGCGCAAGTGTTAAGCGTAAGCGTCACTTGTGACTTTTAATGTCGGAAAGTCTTCAGACTTTCGTGAATACTATTTATTCCAAATTCATTAAGGGGAACTGTTTCAGATTTACTTAACTATGTGACATGTGTCCCTACTTTTGCCGGCGCAAGTGTTAAGCCGGAGGCGTCACTTGTTACTTAATGACAAGAGCGAGTTTCCAGACTCGCGTTCCAGAATAATTACGCCGAAACTATTACGTTTAAAATGCAGAAACACGGAAGTCCGGAGACTTCCTTTTGTTCTTCAGTCACAAGTGACGCTTACGCTTAACACTTGCGCCAGGTAGAGTCACTTGTGCCAGGTAGAGCCAGGGCCAGCCATAATCACAAAATCGCCTGCAAACAAAAAAGCACCTGGTTTCTACCAAAGGCAATTCTCTTTACTTTTTTAGCCCAAAACCCTACCGTTTTAAATCGAAAATTCGAATATCGAACAATCGAAAATTCGAACCTTCAGCTGGCCATGCGATGCTCCAATTCCAGATCGAACGGGATAACTTCGGTATAATCTTCTTCGTCGAACCATTCGGAAACATTATCTACTTTTACTTTGGGGCCTTCCACCAGCAAATGATCTTTGCGGAGATAAACGGTTACCCCCGGCGTAAAAAAGCTGCTTTGAACCAAGGCTTTGTTGAAATACAAACGGTTGGAGCGGCCGCCTTTCAATTCGTACCCATTCTTGTAAAATAACTGACGAATTTTATCCAGGCAGGCTTCTTTGTCTTCGAACCGGATCCGGATGCGGTGGGCGCGGTTCAGGTAAACGCTGATAGTAATCAAAACCATTACCGAAAAGCTGTAACCGATCCAGGAAAAAGTATTGGTGGCATTGGAGAATAATTCGCGGTTAGCCAAAAAAAGCAGGTATACGCCCAGGAAAATAAAATTGGGGAGAATAAGTTTCAGGTAGAAAATAGATTTGTTCATGGTAGTAAGTAGTAAAGTAGCTCCAGGTAAATCAGTGTTTGCTAATTGGATTATTAATGAAAGATCGACAAGCTACCGTAACGGTAAAACCAGCCCCGGATGTTGCACAAAAGTTCAGGTTTCGCACAGCAAATTATTAGTACTTTTCATTGTGCAATTCTATTCTTGGAAATACCATGCTTCTGGTCTATAAATACCGGACATTACTTTAAAAGTAGGCATCCGGAACTGGTTATAAACCTTTGCCGCTTCTATACAAAAACTTTACCAGGAACCTATCCATTAGCTAAAAAATGGCAGTTGACTGGTTTCACGGAAATGGACTAAGAGCCTTTCTTCCGGACCCGTTAAATATTAACAGCTGAAGTAATCTTTAACAGGAACAATCTCCTTTTTATTGTCGTAACCTCCAGATAAATCTTAAGCCCTGGAAACTATGAATGAGATTGTTGAGCCTTTTCTGACCATATCCTGCAACGCTTTCCTGGAAGGCCAGCACATTCCCTCCCGGTTTACCTGCGACGGCGAAGATATCAGTCCGCAACTGGAAATCGGGAATATTCCGGAAGGTACGCAAAGCCTGGCCTTAATTGTTGACGACCCTGATGCGCCTAACGGTACCTGGACCCACTGGCTGATGTGGGATATGCCGGTGCTGCATACCATTATGGAAGGCGAAGCTCCCGGAATTCAGGGAAAGAACGATTTCGGCAATAATAATTACGGCGGCCCCTGTCCGCCCAACGGCACCCACCGCTATTATTTCCGGGTTTATGCCTTAAGTAAAAAACTGGGGTTGCCGGAAGGTGCTTCGAAAGAAGAATTACTGAAAGCCATGGAACCGAATTTACTGGCCAAAGCCGAATTAATGGGAAAATTTAACCGGTAGAATTCACCGCGAAACGCTATCCTTTTCCGGTATAAAACCCGAAGTCCGGAAGTTACTGGTTTGTCGTTCTCAACCATGTTTTCGTTTTCCCGAACTATGATCGAGATATCCATCAATATACATGAGGTCCTGGAAAATATAATCAGGCTGGCAATGGCTTTTATCCTGGCCTTTCCCATTGGCTGGGAACGCGGCCGCGGCCGCCAGAGTATTGGGTTGCGGACTTTTCCTATTGTGGCAATGGCCAGTTGCGGGTTTATGCTTATGGCCAAAACAACGCCCGATGCTTCGGCCGATAATGTTGCCCGAATCCTGCAAGGCGTAATTGCCGGCATTGGGTTTATTGGCGGGGGAGCAATTATCAAGAAAGGGGCCGAAAGTTATGGGGTAGTTACCGCGGCCAGCATCTGGAATACCGGCGCAATTGGGGTTGCTATTGCGGCAGGAAGGGAGGAAATGGCGATATGCTTAAGCCTTGTTAATTTTCTAACCCTCTATTTTCTGACCCCAATTATCAAGACCACTATTCTGAAGGACAATGTTAAAAAGAAAATAATTCTGCTTAATAAACCGGAAGAGGAAAGTGATAAAGAGAAAATGAAAGAAGAAGGTGAATAATAATCACTGATGTTCAGGCCGAGATTATCTGAGCCAATTTTATTCATAAACGCTATCCTTTTGAAGCAAAAAACCCGCAGACTTTCGTGGCTGCGGGTTTTAATTCTTTACGGCTTAGCCTCCTTTTTACACTTTAGAAAAGTCATCGGGTCGAAATTATAGCGCATGTAAAAGGCAAAATTAAGAGCCGGATCATCATTATAAGCCTCGGGTAATTCCCGGGGCGATGGTGCACCTCTGTGCCCTAGGAATGTTACTTTAATTTCTTCCAGGTTTCCGGAAGCATACTGGTACGTTAAAACTGAGCCCAGTTCGATCCTGTTGGTCAGCTGAAAGCTGCCTTCAAAACCACCTTCAGCCGTTAAATGTTTATTTGTGCCGCTTTTACTGGTATTTACATTCCGGGTGATATCAAACTCAAGCGGCTCGTCCTTATGGTAATAATCAAAAGACCGGATCCGGAAGGTATTTCCCTGCTGGGACATTAATTGAAAATTGCCTTTTACCGAAAAATCTTCGCTCACGCTGGTATAATTCAACCCGGCAACGGCCCTCACCTTGAATTTCCTGGTTTTATTTTGCCAGACCCGCATCTTGAGCAGAACCGGGATCTGGGTCATATTCCCAGAGGTAGTAACGGTTAAAAGTTTATCAAAATAAATGCGGTTAATATCGTCAAGGGTACGAAGGTAAAAACCGGTTTCCAGCATTAAACGCTCGTTTCTGTTTTTATAACCAATCGTAAACCCTAAATTTTTACCAAAATCGGTTAGAAATTCGTTTTTGAACTGAGTAGGTATAATGCCCTTTGTAAACGCCAACCGGGTTCCGGCAAAGGCACCTACGTAAAAATTGCCCAACCTTACCGTATCGGTACAAACAACCCGGGCAGCAGAATCGGTTGGGACAATTTGTAAACTATCGGGAATTACTGCGGCAACCGTTTTAACAGAATCGGTCTGAGCATAAGCGTTGAAGCTGAGCAGCAGGAAAGCAAAAAGCAAATATTTACTCATAGATTAAAGTTTTGTTAAAGATAGGAACGCTATCCTTTCCACGCAAAAAACCCGCAGACCAAAGCCTGCGGGTTTTCTTTTATCGAAAATTCGAATATCGAATAATCGAACAATCTTATTTCGCGTAGCTCACTGAGCGCATTTCTCGGATAACGGTGATCTTGATCTGGCCCGGGTACTGCATTTCTTTTTCTATTTTTTGCGAAATATCAAAAGAAAGTTGCTGGGCGCGTTCGTCGGTTACATTATCGGCATCTACCATTACGCGCAGCTCGCGGCCGGCCTGAATGGCGTAGCATTGGTTCACACCTTCAAAGCTAATAGCCGTTTCTTCCAGTTCTTTCAAGCGCTTAATGTACGATTCCATAATTTCGCGGCGGGCACCCGGACGGGAACCGGAAATAGCATCGCAGGCCTGTACCAACGGCGAAATCATGGCGGTCATTTCGATTTCGTCGTGGTGGGCACCAATGGCGTTTACATACATCCGGGTGTTCTTTGTATTTCTTGGCCAGCTCCATACCCGATGATAGCGTGCGGCAATTCCGGTTCTTCGGGGGTTACTTTACCAATATCGTGCAGTAAGCCGGCGCGTTTGGCGTGTTTCACATTCAGGCCAAGTTCGGCGGCCATGGTGGCGCAAAGGTTGGCAACTTCGCGGGAGTGTTGCAGTAAGTTCTGGCCGTAAGAAGAACGGAAACGCATGCGACCAACCATTTTGATCAGTTCCGGATGCAAGCCGTGAATGCCCAGATCGATAATGGTGCGTTCGCCGATCTCAACAATTTCTTCTTCAATGTTTTTCTTCGTTTTGGCAACTACTTCCTCAATGCGGGCCGGGTGAATACGGCCATCGGCATACCAGGCGGTGTAAGGATAAACGGGCAATTTCGCGGCGAACCGGATCGAAGCCGGAAATAATAATGGCTTCCGGGGTATCGTCCACAATAATTTCTACGCCGGTAGCAGCTTCCAAGGCACGGATATTACGGCCTTCGCGACCAATAATTTTACCTTTTATGTCGTCGCATTCGATGTTGAAAACGGAAACGCAGTTTTCGATGGCGTGCTCGGCAGCGGTACGCTGAATGGTTTCCAGAACTACTTTTTTGGCATCTTTGGTAGCCGTTAGTTTGGCGTTGGCTACGATGTCTTTGATGTAAGAGGAAGCCTGGATCTGGGCTTCGTTTTTCAGGGATTCCACCAGTTGCTCGCGGGCTTCGGAAGCGGTTAGATTGGCTATTTTTTCGAGCTGCTCAATAATGCCGACTGGTGTTCTTTTTCTACTTCTTCTTTGCGCTTTTTCAGGCCTTCCAGCTGGGTAGTTAAGGTGTTCTTTCAGCGTATTCAGTTTCTTTTTCTTTGCTTTTTAAATCTTCGAGCTGGTTGGCAACCTGCTTGTTCGCGTTGTTTTACTTTGTTCTCGTTCTGAATGATGATGTTTTTCTTTTTGTTGGCATCTTCTTCAAACTCGGCTTTCAGGCGCAGAAATTTCTCTTTGCTTCGAGAATCCGGTCTTTCTTGATGCTTTCGGCGTTGATTTCGGCTTCGCGCAGGATCAGTTTCGCCTTTTCGCGGGCGTCCTGTTCTTCTTTGGCGAAAACTTTTTTGAGTAGCGAACGGCCCAGAAATACGCCGATTCCTAAACCGACGACGAGGCCAACAATGATATAAACAATTTCCATAACTATAATTTTAGGGTGTTAAAATTATAGCAACCGGGGCAAAAACCTACAGAGGGCTGGGCAATGCTTATTACTATTCCGCTTTGTCGTCTAAATTAAGAGCATTCAGCGTGTCGTTTAACCGGGTTAGTTTGTCGGAAAAAGTGGAGTCGGTTTGCGTGCTGGCCTGTACCGTTTTGAGGCGGTCGGCGGCAGTTTCCAGGGCTACCATTGCCAGCAGGTCCTGCTTATCGGTTATGCCGAACTGGTCGCGGAACAGCTTGAGCCGTTCGTTGAGGAATTTTCCGGCAATACGCAATCGTTCTTCTTCTTCCGGCGAAACGCGCATTGGATAATCGCGGTCAGCTATTTTTATTTTAATAGATAACTCATTCATTTCCGTTGCCTTCGTTCTGTATTCCGGTTAATGTTGTTTAGTACGGGTGTTAAATATGTATAAACCTTTCTCTTTGTTTTTACAGCTTTCCGGCACTTTTTAAGGTTTAAACCCTACCGTTTTTTACGGGCAAAGCCGCCGGGAAACACAAGTAACTCACAACCGCTTAGTCTCTTAAATAAGCAATGCACTTATCTATTTCGCGGATATATTCGTTTATTTTCAGCTTTAATTCTGTGGCGTTCGCAGCATCGGCTGCTATCGTATTCACAATTTTACCAATATTTTCCTGATTTTGAAAATTTTTTATTTCCTGCTCCTTCTCTCCTAACGTCGCTTCGAGCCGTTTTATTTCGGCCTGTGCCCCGCCCAGTTCGCGCTGCAAGCCCTGGTAACGGGCTATCAGCTTCGAAACTTTGGCTTCGACGCTCCGCAGTTGGTCTAATTGAGAGGCTTTGGTTTCCATATTGGTGTGCGAAGATAGGAAATTCTAATCGTTCCCGTCATTTCGACGACAGGAGAAATCTTGACAGGGATTATAATGCTTAATAAAGTTTAATATACTTTGAATGGCTTTTTGTCAAAATCAATATAAATTTTATTCCGCTTAAATAGCTTCGAATAGAACCTCATTTTACCAGTAATCATATAAGTCCCTTTTTGCTTCGGAAGTATTTGGATAATGAAATAAGGTCCGCTCTGGATGATTGTTTTCGCAATGTTCTCTTTGGTATCCAGTTTTGTAACGAATAAACTATCTGCTTTATAACTTAACCCCTTTAAGATATGGGGAGACACTTCAAAAGTGGCATAAACAGTATCGCCTAGCTTAAACTTTTCACCATTCAGAAACAGATCAACAGGTGGACCAAATCTACAATCAGAGCCGACTTTAGCGGAAAGGTTACTCTGTAAGTACCTTTCTGTTTCTAATGTCCAGAATAAAAGTTCCTGTTGCACAAAAGGATCGTCCGAATTCTGAACTAACTGTTTTTTTTCATTCAGTTGTTTTAAAAATAAAGCTTCGTGTCGGTCCGTTTTCACGTCCCAGCTTTCTTCCATCACAAACCATTTTTTAAATGGATAAGCTATTGAATCGGAATAGGCTAACAGATTAGCATTGCTTTTATTTTTAAAATATTTATCGCGCCAGCTTTTAAATCTCTGCGATTCTTCATAGACTTTTCTATCCGGAGCATGACGCATTCCTTTATTAAACTCTCTTTTTATAGTTGAGGAAATTGCATCAACCTCATTCAACGAATTACCAATTGCCTGCCTAACAAGAGAATCGTCTTTTTGCTTTTCCTTACAAGAGGTCAAAAACAGAAAACCCAAAAACACGAACAGGAAGTTTTTCATCTGATGAAGATAACTGTTTTTCAGCAACAAATCTTATTCTTTGAGTTATACTTAAAGCCCCATAAGTTTCCTCGGAGCTACGCTTGGTCCTTTCGACTCTCGTCTCAGGAATGCTCGGAATGACCTTATAAAAAAGAAAACTAAAATAAATTTGCGTAGCCGAATAACTACACATATATTTGTAGTCAAATAGCTACACAATGAATTTAAGACGCGACGTATTCCAGGCCATAGCCGATCCAACCCGAAGAGCCATCCTGCTTTTGGTAGCTTCCCAGGCAATGACGGCCGGCGCCATAGCTTCCAATTTTGACACCGCCAGGCCTACCGTTTCCAAACACCTGCAAATACTTACCGAATGCGAACTACTGCAGCAAGAGCAAAACGGCAGGGAGATCTACTATCATATCAATGCCAAAAAGATGAAAGCAGTAGCCGATTTCCTGGAGCCCTTCCGCGAAATGTGGGACGACCGTTTCAACAAACTGGAAGCCATTATGAAAGCGAAAATGAAGGAAGATCAAAGTAAGAAATAAAGCTGAGGAGAAAAAGTCCCCCTTTGGAGGGGGCTGGGGGGAGGATTTTCCCATTAACTGATAAATATTTTCAATAAAGTAGTCCTCCCCCTACCCCCTCCAAAGGGGGACAAAAACGCTACATAAAATCAGTAAAAACTACTTCCCTAAAACCCAAACCACTATGGAAAAGAAAACAAAAATCCACGCTGAAGATGGTAAGCAGGAACTGGTGATTACCCGGGAATTTGAGCTGCCGTTGGAATACCTTTTTAAAGCTTATGTAGACCCCGAAATTGTGGCGCAGTGGATGGGAACAAAAGTGCTGAAACTGGAAAACAAGAAGCACGGCAGCTGGCAATTCGAAACTACCGACCCGATGGGAAACAAACACGGTTTTAATGGCGTGATCCACGAATTTGTGCCAAACCAGAAAATTACCCGGACCTTCGAAATGGAGAATACGCCTTTTCCTGTGCAGCTGGAATTCCTGGAATTTGAAAAACTTACCGATACCACCAGCCAGCTCAAAATGCAGATCGTGTACCGCTCGGTGGCCGACCGCGACCAGATGCTGAAACTGCCTTTCGCGCAGGGCATCAATATGGCGCATAACCGCTTACAGGAAATTGTAAAAAACTTAATCTAAAACCGTATGACGAAGCGAAACAAAATCATTTATTGGGTGGCTACCTGCTGGCTGGCTTTAGGAATGGTTTCTACCGGAATGGTGCAGTTGTTAAAAGTGGAAACCGAAGTAGAAAACATTACCAAACTGGGCTACCCGGTTCACCTTTTAACCATCCTGGGGATCTGGAAAATTCTGGGAACGGCGGTGGTGCTGATACCTAAATTTCCGTTGCTGAAAGAATGGGCGTATGCCGGTTTTTTCTTTGCGATGTCGGGCGCTACGTTTTCCCGGATTTTGGCCAACGATCCCGTTAACGCCATCTTTCCTTCGTTGCTGCTTTTGGTGCTGACAGCGGTATCGTGGTATTTCCGGCCGGCCGATAGAAACCTTGTGGCTGTTAATTCCTGAACGTATGAACCCGAAGGTTGATTTTTATTTTAAGAAAGCCAGTAAGTGGCAGGAAGAACTGGCCTATTTGCGGACCATCGTGCTGGATTGCGGCCTGACCGAAGAACTGAAATGGGGCGTGCCGGGCTACACCTTGCAGCAAAAGAACGTGGTTTTGATTCACGATTTTAAAGAATACTGCGCGCTGCTGTTTGTGAAAGGTGCCCTGCTTAAAGACCCGAATAATATCCTGATCCAGCAAACGGAAAATGTGCAGGCGGCGCGGCAGATCCGGTTTACCAACGTGCCGGAAATTGTGGCGCTGGAACCCGTTTTGAAAGCTTATTTTCAGGAAGCCATTGCGGTAGAAAAAGCTGGTTTGAAAGTGGAATTAAAGAAGCCGGGGGAATTTGCAATGGCCGAAGAATTTCAAACGAAACTAACGGAAAACCCGGCCCTGAAAACTGCTTTTGAAGCCTTAACACCCGGCCGGCAACGCGCTTACCTGTTGCATTTTTCGCAACCCAAACAAGCTAAAACCCGCGAAGCCAGGGTGGAGAAATGTACGCCGCAGATCTTCGCCGGAAAAGGGTTGAATGATTAAATGAGATTAGGCTGCCAAGAGTAAAGTCCCCCTTTGGAGGGGGTTAGGGGGAGGATTTTTACTTTATTTGATAAATTAAATTCAGATAATTCTCCTGTCCTCCCCCTACCCCCTCCAAAGGGGGACAAAAAATCTTGCGTAATGTCAAGCATTAAGCTTTCCGGCTGGAAAATAAATTGAACATTTCTTAAGATATTACCTACTTTGCATACCTCCGGATTCCTTTTTGAGCAGCCGCAAAACGCTATGGAATAAGCCGGAAAAACTAAAAATTAAGCGCCACTCCTATGGGTAAATTAGCCGAAATAAAGACCAAAGAAAACACCGCCAGCGTGGAAGATTTTATCAATTCCATTCCGGACGAAACCAAACGCCAGGACAGTTTCCGGATACTGGAATTGATGCAAAAGGCATCGGGGGAAATGCCTAAAATGTGGGGAGCTTCGATGATCGGGTTTGGCAATAAGATCTATAAAAGCCCGACTTCCGGCCGGGAAGTAGACTGGTTTAAAATGGGTTTTGCACCGCGAAAAGCTAACATTTCCTTGCACCTTATTAACCTGAAGCAACACGCCGCCGCCCTGGAAAAACTGGGCAAGCACAAAACCGGCGAAGGGTGCCTGTACATCAATAAACTGGCCGATGTTGACTTAACCGTTTTAGAGGAAATTATTAACGCAACTGCTAAAAATGAGCAATAAAAAGGAATTACCGGAAGACCAAAGAACCGAACTGCTCCGCGTATTGAAAAGCCGTTTTGAGAAAAACCTGAATCGTCATAAAGGAATTGCGTGGGCCGACGTGCAGGCCCGCCTGGAAGCGAATCCGGAAAAATTGCGGGTTTTGGATGAAATGGAACTGACGGAAGGCGAGCCGGATGTGGTTGGTTTTGATGCCCAAACGGGCGAATACATTTTTTACGATTGCGCTGCCGAAAGTCCGAAAGGCCGCCGGAGTATTTGCTACGACCACGAAGCGCTGGAAAGCAGGAAAGAACATAAACCGAAAAACAGCGCGTTGGGAATGGCCGCGGAAATGGGCATCGAGATTTTAACCGAAGACCAATACCGGGAACTGCAGCAACTCGGCAAGTTCGATACGAAAACATCGAGCTGGGTGAAAACGCCGGCGGCCATCAGAGAACTGGGCGGAGCCCTCTTTTGCGACCGCCGCTACAACCAGGTTTTTACGTATCATAACGGGGCAGAATCTTACTATGCCGCCAGGGGATTTCGGGGGTCGTTGCGGGTTTGAGTTCGTTGGTTTGAAGTTTTGAAGCCTCTCTTTTTGAGAGGCTTTTGTTTTTTATAATGGTGGGTAGAGGAATTTCTGTTCCTGGCTGTTTAAAAAAGAACAGCCAATTGAAAAATTCGTAAATTGAACTATGGAAGATCTAATAAGCAGAATTACCCTGAACCCGGAAATATGCCACGGAAAGCCAACTATCCGGAACAAACGCTATCCAGTTGACCTTATTCTGGACCTGCTAACTTCGGGTATGACCGAACAGGAAATTCTGGAAGATTACCCAAAGCTGGAAAGAGAAGATATTCTGGCCTGCCTGGCCTATGCTGCCCGATTAACCAGAACAAAAACCTATTTTAAAACCGCGTGAGATTTCTGATTGATGCGCAATTGCCATCCAAGTTATGCGAGATCCTGCACAAAGCTGGTTTTAGTGCAATTCACGTTGATGCTTTGCCAGCCGGTGATGAAACTTCTGATAAGGAAATTGCCAGTTATGCCGATCAGCACAATTTAATTGTCATTACCAAGGATGCGGATTTTTACCACTCACATATGATCTTAAGGCAACCTCAGAAGTTGCTTTTAATTCCAACCGGCAACCTTAAAAACCGGGCACTCTTCGACCTTTTCCGGACAAATGCTTTAATAATCAGAAACCTGTTTGAAACCTGCCATTATGTTGAAATGACCAATGACAGTATTATTGGGCATGAAGGATGAAAGAAAATCGTATTGTTTTTTATTCCAGAGAGGATATGTCTTCTGGTTATAATCTAGAAAAGGCTGAAGAACTGCTCAATAATTTAGATCTTATTCAGGAATTTGAAATAAATGATTTTTTAGAGCTTTATAATATTAAGCTATTCTTAGACAACGAATTATTCCTTTTAACTTGGGATGAGACAACTCGCCTTAGATTTAAAACAAAAATCAACGAGGCTTGGGTTAGAATTAAAGATTTCTGGCTTTCAATTAATAATGATAATATCATCTCCTACCTAGAAATCCTCGATTTCAATTATAGAAAATCGTTTTGGGAGTTGGTTAATAACCTTCAAGTATACAAGAAGATTGATAGAGAAAACTTCTCCCTCATTCTATTGAGTCCATCAACCCATATAAATTACATACTTTCACATAGTAAAATAGTTAGTTACTTTGATAAAGAAATTCGAGAATTCTTAGTTGAATATCCTAAAACCGCTGAGTTATTGCTTTCAAATTTCGAAGAAGGCAATAGATTTAAAACTCCAAATTACATTTTCCCCAAAAGTTTAACCTTTAATGATAAAGAAAACATCATTTTAAGGTATATTGATAATGAGGAAGCCAATCTCAATTATGTAAGACTCATTGAACATTCTAAGGATTCTGATTCTTTAAAACTATCAGCCAAAACAAGATTAAAAGTAAAAAAGAGATCAAAGCAATTAAATGAGCAAATCTTTAAGGAAGGTTATTCGATTAGAATTGGAGTTCAAGTTATAATAGATAAAGATCAAACTGAGCCAGTTATCTTTTCACATAAAGACCATGTAACTGAAGTTTCCTATAGTGAGATTTACCTCAATTATCAGGTTAATAACGTAGCTTTATTCTTCCTTTTTAAAAATTTGTTTGAATACACAGATGACCATGGTTTAGTTACTTTATTAAGTAAAGAAAACGAAATGGATGCATTAGAAAGAACACTCATGAAGTCAAAAAATGAGTATTCTACAGGCTTAATGTTTCAAAGGAAAAGTTACCTTTCTAACCTTCAACTCGTAATTTTCGATCATTATCTTCAAAATAAAAATAACTCGATAGAAGCGCTAATCGGATCTGTTATCAAAGATGTTTTAAACGATTATTTTAAACTGGGAATTTCTTCTCTTAGATTTCCAACAAGTACATCAACATTTCTAGAGAAAATACGAATCCTAGCACCAGAGCTAGAATTTTTACTTAGACAGTATCAGGAATATTCAAATGAAGGAGTAATTGATACGGAACTAATTGAGTTGAATTCAAATCCTCTAAGATTTAGTGAAATTAAGAGTTTATTAAACAAAAAGTATGGGTATATAAATAGCCAAAAGGCCCGTTATTTAAAATATCATTTTTTCTCAGATCAAAGCATGCTCCATTATGTTGAGCCTTTTAATGAGAAATACAGAAACCTATTTGATCTTCTGATAAGCGAAAATGTAACTTTTAACAATTTCAAAAATTATCAGCAAGATATAATAGAACAATTAATTTCAGAGGGTTATTTAATAATAGATCAAAATGAGAGTGTAAAGATAAGAAGCCCGATTTTCTTCTCCGTATTAGGTGATCTTCATAGAGATGAAGTAATAAGCTATTGGCATTATCCAGAACAAGCTCGACTTATTATTGACGAGATGGCAAATGAAGGCTTAATCAAGTTTGATAATACTTTATTCACTAAGCAGGAGATTAATTATTTTAACTTTTATCTTAATAAAAAAGAATTTACAAATGGATTAGATATCCGAAATAAATACCTGCACGGAACAAATAGAAGTTCTGAAAATGAGCACAAGCTTGAGTATTATATTTTGCTTAAGTTAATCATTTTGGCAATACTAAAAATTACTGATGATCTAATGCTTAGTTATAAAATTCAAAACAATCAACACCAAACCAAAAAAAATGGTTAAACCGCTTCTTCAGCAGTTTAACCATTTTTCATTTTAAGCCCTTAAAACTTACTTTCTAATAACCGCGCCGAGCTGCTTTTCGAACTGCTGCATCAGGCGGCTCATCGTGCTTTCGATGGTTTTGTCGGTGAGGGTTTGCTGTTTGTCCAGGAGCGTGAAGCTGATGGCGATGGCTTTTTTACCGGCTTCAATTTTATCGCCTTCGTACACGTCGAACACGTTGATGTCCTGGAGGAGTTTGCGTTCGGTGCGTTCTGCTATCTGTTTTACCTGCTCAAAGCTTACCGTTTTATCCAGCACCAACGAGAGGTCGCGGCGCACTTCCGGGAACTTCGGCAGCTCTTCGAAAACGGCGTTGTCTTTGTAGTTGCGGGTTAAATATTCCCAGTTCAGTTCGGCGTACCAAACCGGCTCTTTCACGTCGGCCTGCTTGGCTACGGCGGCGTTTACCAGCCCGATGTGCGCCACGGTTACGTCGTTCTTCAGGTAGGTAATGCCATCGGATAAATACGCGTGTTCGGTTGGCTTGGTGCTGAAGTTGCGGGCGTTGAGTTTTACGAGTAAATTCTGTACCGTTTCGGCCAATTCGTAGAACGAAGTTTTGGCCGAAGGCTGGCGCCAGGTTTCGGCGGCGGTGTTGCCGGTAGCAAATAAAACCAGCTGGTTCTGCTCTTTGTATTTGCCGTTTTCCTGCCAGTAAATCTTCCCGAACTCGTACATTTTCAGGTCTTTCTGCTTCCGGTTAATGTTGCGGCGCAGCGTTTCCAGGCCCGAATAAACCAGCGTTTTGCGCATCACGTCCAAGTCTTCGGAATTGTAGTTCAGAATGCGCACCAGACTTTCGTCGCGGTTTTCGGTACCGTTTTCGTAGTATTTCGAATCGGTGAGCGAGTTGGTCATAATTTCGTGGAAACCCTGGCTCGAAAGCTGGTTGGCCACGGTGCTTTTTAGCACTTCCGGGTCCGGGTGCGGGAATTGCGCCAGGAAACTCGCCGACAAATTCGGTTTCAGCTCCACGTGGTTGAAGCCGTAAATGCGCAGAATTTCTTCCACCACGTCGGCTTCGCGTTTCACGTCTACTTTGTGCGGCGGCACGCTCAGCTGCAAATGGCTTTCCGATTCGCCTTCAATTAAAATATTCAGGTCCGTCAGGATGCTTTTGATGCGCTCCACGCCGATGTACTGGCCAATTAAACGGTGTACGCGGTCGATGTTCAGCGCAATTTTGAAGTTCTCGACCGGCTGCGGATACACGTCCACAATTTCGGAAGTTACTTCGCCGCCGGCAATTTCCTGGATGATGAGCGCCGCGCGTTTCAGGGCGAAAATGACCATATGCGGATCGGTGCCGCGTTCGTAGCGGAACGAAGAATCGGTTTTGATGCCGTGGCCCTGCGCCGTTTTGCGAATGTGTTCCGGCTGGAAATACGCCGACTCCAGGAAAATATTGGTGGTTTCTTCGGTTACGCCCGCTTTTTTACCGCCGAAAACGCCCGCAATTACCATCGGTTCTTCGGCGTTGCAGATCATCAGGTCGGTAGCGCGCAGTTTGCGTTCCACACCGTCTAAAGTCACAAACGTTTCGCCTTCGGTAGCTTCCTGCACGATTATCTTTTTACCGGCAATTTTATCGGCATCGAAAGCGTGCATCGGCTGGCCCAGTTCGTGCAGCACGTAATTGGTAGCATCCACCACGTTGTTTATCGGCGACAAGCCAATGCTATTCAAACGGTGCTGCAACCACTCCGGGCTCTCCCCTACTTTCACCCCGCTAATGCTCACGCCCGCATATCTCGGACAAGCTTCCGGGTTTCTAACTTCCACTTCAATGGGCGCCGAATTATTTTTAACCTGGAAAGCGCTGATGTTTGGCAGATTGGCGTGCACTTTCAGCAAGGCTTGCAGGTCGCGGGCCACACCGAAATGCGAAGCCGCATCGGCCCGGTTCGGGGTTAAGCCGATTTCGAAAACGCTATCGGATTGCAGCCCAAAGTAATGCGCCGCCGGCGTACCGTTCGGCAAATTCGTATCGAGCACCATAATGCCCGCGTGCGACGTTCCCAAACCAATTTCATCTTCCGCGCAGATCATCCCTTCGGAAGCCGCGCCGCGAATTTTCGATTTCTTAATTTTGAATGGCTCGCCGGAAGCCGGGAATAATTCCGCACCAACGGTAGCCACCACCACTTTCTGGCCAGCCGCCACGTTCGGCGCGCCGCACACAATCTGCGACGGTTCGGCTTCGCCAATGTTCACCGTGGTAATGCTCAGTTTATCGGCATCCGGGTGTTTTTCGCAGGTCAGGACTTCGCCAATTACAATTCCCTGCAAGCCGCCTTTAATGCGGTCGTATTGTTCAATTCCTTCCACTTCCAGGCCCGCGCCGGTCAGCAACGCGCCAATTTCTTCGGCAGGTTTATCGGTGTGTATGAATTGTTTAAGCCACTCGTATGATATCAGCATTTTGTTTCAATTTTTCGATGTTCGATTGTTCGAGGTTCGACTTTTTCAGGCTAAAAGGATAGCGTTTTTGGTCGGACTTCGGGGTATTTGGTAATTATTATTCTACTTTATTGCGTCATCCTGAGCGCAGCAAAGGAACTTGTTGGCTATCTGCACTGCCTTTTATTAATAGCAACTTTTTTAAAATTGCGATAAATGTTCCAGCCTGGAATTTGTCAAAGCTTTGTAGAAAAAAACCTACCGGGAGCCGACAAGTTCCTTCGCTAGCGCTCAGGATGACGTAAAGGTGTAATCCGCAAAACGTAAAGGTGTATTTCGCAAAAAGTAATTAACCTGCGAAATTAGGGATTTCGGCGGAAACCTTTCGCCTTACTTATGGAAAGTCTTTTCGCCGGCGGGAATTTTAATCGGCAGGCGGTTTTCTGCCGGTGGCACCGGGCAGTTGTATTCGGAATTGTAGGCACAGAACGGGTTGTAGGCTTTATTGAAATCTACTTCTATGCCGGCAGCGTTTGGGCCGGGCATTGGTAAGTCTAAAAAGCGGCCGCCGCCGTAGGTTTCGAAGCCGTTGGTTTTATCGGTGAAAGGGACGAATAATTGCTCCGGGCCTTCGGTTTTTACTTTTTTGAAAAGGGTTAAGGTAAGCGGTTTGCCTTCAATTTCTACGGTTGCTTTGCCGAATTTTAAGTAGGCTTCTGGTTCGCCGCCGGTCATTTGCATCGGTACCGTTTCCTGGTTTTCGTACACTTCCAGATCGGCCAATAACTTGTATTCCGGATTTGCCGGGAAATAATCTAAGCTATCGAAAGCAGGGCGTTCGGGTTCGGCTAAAGGAGAATTCCGGCCTTTGAAATCGCGGTTCTTATCTTTCCGCTCTTTGTGAATGGTACCTAAGTACTGGCTGTTATTAAAGATCAGATCGCTGAGGAAATAGGCTACAATTACGCCTAGGCCTAACAGGATGATCCAGGTTTTTAAAGTTAAACGCATACGGTTTTCGGGTTATGAGTTTAGGCAAAGATACGGGTTTTACCCCACCCTGCCCTCCCCTAAAAACAGGGGAGGGTTCAAAAAAAGTATTGTAGGGTTTAAACTCTGAGCTACTTTTAAAATGCTAACTCAAATAACCCCGAATAAATGTAAATGTGAATGTGAATTTTTGTCCGCCTTTGGAAGGGGTAAAGGGAAGGAGATCACGCATTCCCAATAATTCTCCCCTTGAGGGCAGTTAGAGGGGTGTCTTTCTGGAGAAATAAAAGACACCCCTCCGGCTCCCCGGAAGGGGAGAGTAGCAAATAATGTAAAAACCCTACCCCTCCAAAGGGGGACTTTTCCCTGGTATGCACTCTGTTAATTAAAAGGATAAAAAAAGCCCTCCCCTGTTTTTAGGGGAGGGTTGGGTGGGGTCATAGCAGCCCCTCATCAGCAAAGCTGTAATAATCATTCTCAGTAAAAATAATATGATCCAAAACCGGCATATCTAACAGCAAACCGGCTTCCTTCGCTTTTTTAGTGAGCGTAATATCGGCGGCGCTGGGTTTGGTGTTGCCGGACGGATGATTGTGTACCAGGATCAAAGAACTGCATTTATGGTCCAAAGCCTGGCTGAAAATGATCTTCGGATCAGCTACCGTACCGGCTACACCGCCACTGCTGATCTGGATCTTCTTCATTACCACGTTGGCGCGGTTTAACAGGATTATCCAGAATTCTTCGTGGGGCAGGTCCAGCAGGTTTGGTTTTATGTAGTTGTAAATATCCGTAGAGCAGGTAATGGTGGTGCGGGCGGCGGCGGCAGTTTCCTTTCTCCTTCGGCCCAATTCCAACGCACTAACAATCGTTATGGCTTTGGCTTCACCTATTCCTTTTATCTTTTTCAGATCTTTTATAGAGAGTTTTGCCAATGCATTCAGATCGTTGTCAACGGAACTCATTATCAATTTGCCAACATCCACGGCGGTGAGTTTGGCGGTGCCGGAGCCGATCAGGATCGCAATTAATTCGGCGTCGGATAAAGCGGCGCGGCCTTTCAGTAAAAGTTTTTCGCGGGGGCGGTCGTCTTCGGCCCAGCTTTTAATGCCTAAAGTTGGCGTATAAGTGCTATTTTGTAAAAGGGTTTCAGCCATAAGTATCAGAAATTAATTCAGAACATTAGCTGCCAAATGCTGTTATCCGGAAATAAGTTCAACGCTGCTTACAACAGATATACAGTCGTTGCGTTTTTATGCTAATTTTCGGTTTTATACCTTTGCTCCATGTCCCGATTCATTTTCCTGCTGGTGGCCACCTGCCTTTTATTTCTGGTAGATCTATACGTTTTCCAGGCCTTCCGCACGGCCATGCAGAATTTACCCGGTTGGGTGCAACGGAGTATTAACATTTTTTACTGGGTGTTTTTTGCAGCCATGATCATTACGCTGGTTTTGGCTACCATTACCCGGGGTTCGGCACCATCGGCGGTTAAAACTTATTGGGCCAGCATCTTCTTTATTGTATTCGCTTCCAAGCTGGTGGTATTGGTTTTTTTACTGGCCGAAGACGGCACCCGCCTGGTACGGACCATCATAAATTATTTTTCCCGCGATACCGGTACCGCCGCCGATGGCCTGCCCCGGATCAGCCGCAACGAATTCTTCAGTCGGCTGGCTTTGCTGGCCGGGGCCATTCCGCTAACCGCGTTTATTTACGGCATGGTAAAAGGCGCTTTCCAATACCAGATAAAAAGGGTAGTCATAAAATTTCCGAATCTGCCGGCAGGATTTCATGGCTTTAAAATGGTTCAGATCTCCGACTTGCATACCGGAAGTTTCCGGAGCGATGTGCATTTGCGGGAAGCCGTTAGCATTATAAATGAGCAGGCCGCCGATGTGGTCTTTTTTACCGGCGACCTGGTAAACAATCTGGCGGATGAGTTGCCCCCTTATATGCCGGTTCTAAGCCAGTTGCGCGGCAAAATGGGGGTATTCTCCATTTTAGGAAACCACGATTATGGCGATTATGTAGCCTGGAAAGACGACGTTGAAAAAATTGCGAACCTGGAAAGGCTTAAAAACATGCAGGCCCGCATGGGCTGGCGATTGTTAATGAACGAACACGTGGCCCTGGAGCGCAACGGCGATAAAATAGCACTGCTGGGAATAGAGAACTGGGGCAACCGGGCCGGGTTTCCGAAATACGGCAAAATGCACCAGGCTTACCCGGGCTCCGAAAAATATCCGTTCAAAATGCTCTTATCCCACGACCCATCGCATTGGGACGGCGAAGTAAACCACAAATACCCCGATATAGACCTGATGCTTTCCGGGCATACGCATGGCATGCAATTTGGCGTAAACCTGCCGCATTTTAAATGGAGCCCGGTGCAGTATGTGTATAAACAATGGAGCGGGTTGTATAAAAAAGGCACCCAGCACCTGTACGTGAACGTGGGCTTAGGTTTTTTAGGATATCCCGGGCGGATCGGGTTTCTCCCGGAAATTACGGTTTTTGAACTCCGGAAAGGGTAAGCCGGTATTCAAAGATACAACAATAACTATATAGGTTTCGTAGGTAAGGAGCGCAATATAAACGCATCTAAACTTTAATTTCCTATGAAAAAGCTGTTTCTGATCTTGATCGGCGCTGCGGCGCTTTCTTTCCAGGCTTGCAAATCCGGCACCGCCGATAAGGATGAAGTGATCGACGATGGCATGAATACTTCCGAAACCGCCATTGGCTCCGGCAGTACCCGGCCGTCGGACCGTAACCAGGGCCAGCGTACTGCTGAGGCGCATGGCACAACCTTAGACGATGGCCTGGATACCACCAACAACGAAATGGGAAATAAACCAATAGAAACCGGTACTACTCCCGGCCTGAACGATAATAACCAAGGCCAGCCCAACTATAAAAAAGAAGATAAAGAAAGCAAATCCCGGTAATTACCTGGGTTGCATTTTTTCCTAAACGAAAGCTTTCGCTTTTGCGAATTTAATTTGCCCATCTCCCACTTTTAATCCGAAATAATCTTATGAAAAAATTAATGTTAATTGTGCTTGGCGCCGCTACGTTTTCGGTAGTTTCCTGCACCAAATCCGAAAAAACAGAAACCGATACCGCGGTGGTAACGGAATCTACCACCGGCGCCGAAAACGATGAATTGTACCGCCAGCGTTCCCAGGAAGTAGCCGACCGGATGGCCCGCGACCTGAAATTTGAAAACGATACGGCTATGCAGCGCAAAGTGAGTACCGTTTATTATTCCCGGGCAACCCGGCGCAGCCAGACCCGCGGTAAATATGCCACAGATACCACCGGTATGGCCGCTGAATACCGCGATATCGATCTGGATGTAGACCAGAGGTTCCGGGACATGCTGCGCCCCGACCAATATAGCATTTATGAAACCAACCGTACCACCTATTATGGCGGCTTTGAAGAAGTAGATACGCCTAGTTCCGGTTATGATTCTTCCGGTTCCAATTCTGCATCGGCCGCTGGTTCTTCCGGTAGCAGCAGCGGAAGCGGCAGCACCCAATACCCTCCCGGCACCACGGTAAAAACCAAAACCGATAAAGACGGCGACACCAAAATCGAAATTGAAGGACCGAACGGCCAGACCAAAATTAAACGGGATGCCGACGGCGAAACCAAAATAAAAACCAAAAACAGCAACTAAAATAAACCGGCCCGAAAACCGTTTCATCAAAAAGGCTTGTACCACCGTGCAGGCCTTTTTTCTTGACGCTTATTTATTGCCTGAACCTTCTTTGGAAACTGCCTTATTTCGGTAATTTTGCGTATGCTCCGATTTCTGCTATTTATTTGGTTTGCCGGTTTTGCCGTTGCGGGCTGGGCCCAGGCCCCGGTAACCGTTACGGTAAGCGGCCGGGTGTTGCAGGAATCCGGCCAGCAGGCTTTGGCGGGAGTAACCATCGCTAAGCGGCCGGGCCGGACCGCCGTGGTTTCGGGAGCGAACGGTGATTTTAAAATAAAGGCCAGCCCCGGCGATACCCTTATCTTCTATTCCATTGGTTATAAGAATTTCCGGTACCCGGTTTCAAAAGCTCCTGCCCAAATCATTACCATCAGGCTCCGGTTGCAGAATGTAGAATTGCAGGAAGTTGAAATTTCCGCCCGGCCTTCGGCGGAAAAAATTAACCGGGCTTTACGCAACATGAAAAAACCGCCGGAGCCTAATCCTACCAAAGCGCCACCGGCCCCGGAACCTTTGTTCGAAGAAAAAGAAACCGTTCCGGTAAAGCCCAATGCTTATAACAATCCGGCTACTGTTTTGTATGAGAAGTTTTCGAAAGAGGGCGTGGAACGGCAGAAAATGGAAGCCATTCACCAGCAAAAACGCGACTCCATTGCCCGAAAAAAGGAAGAAAAATACGACGAACTTTTCCTGGACCGGAACAGGCCTTTTAAAAATCAGCAACCGCGGGGCCGGTAATTATTTCCGATCGGCGTTTTAGTTTTTCCTCCTAAATTCCTACCGTTTTTTAGTTTTTCGGGCTAAAACCCTACCGTTTTTAAAAACAATTTCCGGCAGTTAAGGTTAAATAAATTCGCTTAGATGAATTTATGAAGATCGGATATCCCTGCATCAACGAAAGCCTCCCCTGCACTTCTTCTTCCACGTTCCGGCTGGCTTCTTTCACCGAAGAACGTTTCCTGGAAACCACGGCTAAAAACTTTACCTGCCTACAGCAGATCTTAGAATATAATGTGGCGCATAACCTGCTGTTTTTCCGGATGAGTTCGGGCATGGTTCCTTTTGCTTCGCACCCGGTTTGCAAAGTTGACTGGCAGCAGCATTTTAAATGTACCTTGGAAAAAATAGGCCGTTACATCAAAAAGTATAACCTCCGAATTTCCATGCACCCCGATCAGTTTGTGGTGCTTAATTCGCCAAAAGTAGAAATTGTAGATAACAGCATCCGGGAATTAAGTTACCAGTGCGCCGTGATGGATGCCATGCAACTGGACAGTACCGCCAAATTGCAGATCCACGGGGGCGGCGTTTACGGCGATAAACCTGCGGCTATGCAGCGGTTTATTGAGGTTTATGCTTTGCTGCCTTCAACTATAAAAGCCCGCCTGGTAGTAGAAAACGACGACCGCCTGTACAGCCTGCAGGATTGTTTATATTTGCACCGCGAAACCGGCATTCCCATTCTGTTCGATAATTTTCACCACGAATGCCTGAATAACGGCGAACCCATGCGGGAAGCGCTGCACCTGGCTGCGGCCACCTGGAAACCGGAAGACGGCGTACCCATGATGGATTACAGCTCCCAGGCCACCGGCGAACGCAAAGGCAAACACACCGATAGGATCGTGGAAGAATTGTTCTGTAATTTTCTAACCGACCTGGGCGACCTGGATATGGATATGATGCTGGAAATAAAGAATAAAGAAGTAAGTGCCCTGAAAGCCGTGGCCATTGCGCAGGAAATGGGTTTGTTAACCGGCAGTCTGGTTTAGTTTCCGGAGTTTGCGCATCATAAAATGGGGCAATGGCGCCCAGAAAACCGTTTTTATGCCGGCAGCTTTTAATCCGGAGTTGGTCCAGCCGTTGCAGGTTTTTAGTAACGAAAAGCTACCGTTTGCTTCGTAAAAATTATCGGTGCTGGTGTAGCCTTTATTCTTAATGAGCATTACCTGTCCGTTTTCCTGTTTGAAAGAATCCAGAATGTAGGTTACCAGGTGCCGGTATTGCGTTTCCGAAAGTTTTAAAACAATATTCTTTTGAGAAGCCCGGGGGGCCTGCCGCAGGTAATAAACGTGCATGGCGCTCTTCCCGAAACCAAAAGCCGCAGAAAGCGCAACATCCAGATCCAGGTCTTTCCATTCGGGAGTTTCCATGTAGAATTTCCGGTTTCCCCAGCCAAAAGCGGCATGCGTAAAATTAGGGTTAGCGCCGGCAAAATCTTCCGGCCGGAGGTAGGTGCGCCAATCGATTACGTCCGTTTTTAACGGTAAAGCCAGATCGGTATGCACGCCATTATCCATCACTACGACTTCTATGCCGCCGGGTGTTTGGGCAAAGCTGCGGTTAACCGTTAGTAAACCAAAAAAGGTTATGGCTAAAAAATAAACCGCCACGATTCCCATTAACCCAAAAACCAGTCCGGTAAAGACTTTAATATAATTAAACACGGATGCTTTCATACCTTTAATACGGGCCTACCCTTTTATGTAACCCGTTGTGAATGCCTTGGATAAGTATTATGCGCACAAATAACTGTAACTTATGCTTCATAAACGCTAAGAAACTCAGCGTAAAAAAATGGCATTAAAATTGAACAAAGGTAATAATCCTAACCGAATACCATTATGCAGAGCCAACAGTCAGAAAACACCAGAATTAGTTTAGAGCAGAATTACGAAATCCGCTACTGGACTGAAAAATTATGTTGCACGAAAGAGGAGTTATGCCGGGCCGTACGAAAAGTAGGACCTTGTGTAGCCAACGTAAAAAAAGCTTTAATGCGCTGAGATTCTTACCATTTGCGTTCGCTTAGGATCTACCGCATTATTTTTTTTTATCCGCAAGTTTAAAATAATTTTAAAATTCTCAGCAGCCACAGTTTTATAACTGTGGCTGCTGAGAATTTTCCGTTTTATGCCTCCTGCTGATTTTCTTGTTAGCCCTTAAATTATGCTTCAGAAAAACAACTAACTATTTCAGGACCAAATTTTTAAAACAAATCCATAACGAATTTCAAGTCTTTCAATAGTTAAAGCTTGAAAAACATTTAGCAATTTCTCAGGTTTTAAGCGCACTACCTGTACTTTTCGAAACCCAAAAAGAGCAAAAGAGTATCAGAGGTTAGTAAAAAACTCAAACGTTAAAACTATGGAATTAAATATTGGTCTGACCCCCGATCAACTGAAAGGCAGCGTAAACTTATTAACCAAAGTCTTGGCCAACGCCAACGTGCTCTATACCAAAACCCGTAACTACCATTGGAACGTGGTTAGCTCCGATTTTAAAGAACTGCATCAACTTTTCCAGGACCAGTACGAACAACTGGCCGAAGCCATTGATGAAATTGCCGAACGCATCCGCATTTTAGGTGCCAAAGCTATTGGTACGCACCAGGAATTTACGCAACACGCATCTTTAAAAGAATTCCCGGGCGAATACCCGGATGCCAAAACCATGGTGCACAACCTGCTCAACGACCACGAAAGCATAATCCGGGAAATGCGCGAAGACGTACGGAAATGCGAAGATGATTTTAATGATAAAAGCACCGCCGATTTTATTTCGCAGCTGCAGCAGGCCCACGAAAAAAATGCCTGGATGCTGCGCTCTTATTTGTTGTAATTTTTACCAGAAGCTATCTTAAATTAAGTCTGTCATCCTGAACGTTCGTGAAGGACCTCATCGGCGGCCGGTAGAAAAACTTAAACAAAAGGTTAACCGTGGCCTGTGGCGCACAGGCCACCATGCTGCTGTTTGCGTTCCTGCTTTTTTTACCGGCAGTGCTCTGGTCTGTGCACCACAGACCTGGGTGAATTGCCACTAATTTCTGTCAGGCCCTTATTTTTAAGATAACCTTTAATCCGATCTTATTTAATCAGAAAGCCCCGGTTAACCCGGGGCTTTCTTGTACCTGTAAGTTCAGATAATTTTCTAAAAACGCTAAACTTTTTCCGCCAAAAAGTCGGTAATTAAAAGCTGCGCTATTTTTGTTAAGCCTTCCGGCAAATCAACCTCTCCCGCATTATGTCTTTCTGGTCTGAGCTTTTTTCCAACCGTGCCAAACGCGATAATAATAAACCGCCGCTTTCTTTAAAAGAACGCTTTTCGGCGTTAAAGAACCTGCCGGCTTTCCTGAAACTGATCTGGCAAACCAGCCCCGGCATGGCCATGGCCAATATTCTGCTCAGGTTGGTGCGGGCGGCCATCCCGCTGGCCATGCTTTACGTGGGCAAACTGATCATCGATGAAGTGGTGCTTCAGGCAAAAGCTCCTGGTTCCGCCGAAATGGACCGCTTGGTCTTACTGGTCGGGCTGGAGTTTTTACTGGCCCTTATCTCCGATCTTTTGAGCCGCGCCACGGCCCTTTTAGATAGCTTATTAGGTGATCTGTTTTCCAATAGGTCTTCCATCCGGCTCATGGAACACGCCGCTACCCTGGATCTGGATCAGTTTGAAGACGCTACCTTTTACGACAAACTGGAACGCGCCCGAAGACAAACCTTAAGCCGCACCATTCTCATGACCCAGGTCTTAGGGCAGGCCCAGGATGTAATTACCATGGCTTTTCTTTCGGTAGGTCTGATAGCTTTCAATCCCTGGCTGATTTTACTTTTGGTTATAGCGGTAATTCCGGCTTTCCTGGGTGAATCGCATTTTAACGAACGCAGCTATTCGCTGGTGCACGGCTGGACGCCCGAACGCCGCGAACTGGATTACCTCCGCATGACCGGCGCCAGCGATGAAACCGCCAAAGAAATAAAGATCTTCGGCCTTTCCGGCTTCTTAACCGACCGGTTCCGCATTCTTTCCGATGAATTTTACCAGGCTAACAAAAAACTGGTAGTAAAAAGAGCCGCGTGGGGAAGTTTGTTTGCCGCTTTGGGCAGCATCGGGTATTACGGCGCTTACGTGTACATTATTTTCAAAACCATTACCGGCCACCTTTCCATTGGCGATCTTACCTTTCTTTCGGGTTCGTTTATGCGGCTGCGGGGTTTGCTGGAAAGCATTCTGAACCGCTTCAGCAGCATTGCCGAAGGTGCTTTGTACCTGCAGGATTTCTTTGAATTTTTCCAATTGCAACCCCGCATAAAGCCCAATGCAAATGCCCGCCCCTTTCCTAGACCAATTCAACACGGCTTTACCTTCGAAAATGTGGGTTTCAAATACCGCAACGCTGAAAAATACGCCATCCGCAACCTGAACTTTACCCTTTTTGCCGGCGAAAAACTGGCTTTGGTAGGCGAAAACGGGGCCGGTAAAACCACGCTGGTAAAATTGCTTTCGCGGCTCTATGACCCTACCGAAGGCCGGATCCTGTTGGATGGTTACGACCTGCGTGAATACGACCCCATGGAGCTGCGCCGGGAAATTGGCGTGATCTTCCAGGATTTTGTGCGCTTCCAGCTTTCGGCCTCCGATAACATTGCCGTAGGCCGCATCGAAGAAAAAGCAAACCAGGAACGTATCGAAACCTCTGCGGAATTGAGCTTAGCCGATTCGGTAATTAAGAAATTACCGGAAGGCTACAACCAGATCATCGGCCGGCGGTTTGCCAAAGGAATCGACCTTTCGGGCGGTGAGTGGCAGAAAATTGCGCTGGGGCGGGCCTACATGCGCGATGCCCAGTTGCTGATCCTGGACGAACCTACCGCCGCCCTGGATGCCCGGGCAGAACACGAAGTTTTCGTGCGGTTTGCTGAACTTACCAAAGGAAAAACAGCGGTTTTAATATCGCACCGGTTCTCTACCGTACGCATGGCCGACCGCATTCTGGTTATTGAGAACGGGCAGTTTGTGGAGGTAGGTTCGCACGAAGAACTTTTGCAAAAAAATGGCCGGTATGCGGAATTATTTAAATTGCAGGCAGCCGGTTACCGGTAAAAACCAAAATTTAGCTTCCAGAAAACAAAATTATTTTCAAAATTTTAGCCTGAACCCTTGCTTTTTAATTGGAATATTCTAATGAATTACGCTTTAGGATGCAAGCATACTTTTTTTCCAGGAACAGACTTAAGGCTGCTTTAAAGTCTGCTTTCGGTTATAAATACGTAAAAAATAAGTAAAATCCTGAAATTGTACCATGCCAACATGCTTCAACCATATTTTTTTAAGGTGCGTTAAAGAACACATTATCAGAAAAATGAGTGTTCACGAATTAAAAGCATTATGGTACGACGAAAATTACTGGGTTGCTTTTGCTATTGGTCACTTTGCTTCCGGCCCGCCTAACTTATTCCAAAACCGATTTCCCTCTGGCCATTTCCCTTAACGATCTGAAACCCCTCAAGCCACTCAAAGCCCGCCTCCCGCTGTACAGCAAAAAAGTTTCGGTCTCCGTTTATTTCCCCGAAGAAAGCCAAACCGACGACACGCCCCTGATTACCGCCGATGGCTCCCATATCGACCGCAAGAACATCCGGAAGCACCGCTGGGTAGCCGTTTCGCGCAACTTGCTAAAGCGCTGGGGCGGCAAATTACAATACGGCGACTCTTTGCAGGTTACCGGCATTTCGCAGGAACTGGATGGCACCTATATTATCCGCGACACCATGAACAAGCGGATCCGAAATACCATCGATATTCTGGTAGGCCCGAATGAAAACGTAATGGGCCACTGGAAAAACGTAAAGATCACCAAATTCGAAACGGTAGTACTTAAGGACTAAAAACCAGGCACATCGAAAAATCCAGCCGGGCGAACACCAAAAACCCGCATTACAAATTCTATTTTCAGGTATTTTTGCAGAAATAAAGACCGGCTCAAACTGCGGTTTTCGTTAACATTCAGTTAACTTTATATTTTGTTTCGCACCTGATAAAAACTATGAAAATAACTTTAATTGCCTTTTTAAGCCTTTTCCCCTTCCTTTCTTCTGCGCAAACCTATTGGCAACAGGAAGTTAACTACAAAATTGCGGTTTCTTTAGACGATAAAAAGCATGAGCTGAGCGGTACCGAAGAAATAGAATACATCAACAATTCGCCGGACCAGCTTACCTATATTTACTTCCATTTGTGGCCCAACGCCTATAAGAATAATAAAACGGCCCTGGCAAAGCAGATTCTTAGAAATGGCTCCCGCAAATTCCATTTTTCCAAACCGGAAGACCGGGGCTATATTACCAACCTGGCTTTTGAAGTGAACGGCAAACCCGTAAACCTGGAATACGAACAGGAAGACGTTGCCAAACTTATTTTGAACGAACCCCTCCTGCCCGGCCAGCGCATCCGGATCACAACCCCTTTTTTGGTTAAAGTGCCTAAGGCTTTTTCGCGGCTGGGCCACGTAGGCCAATCGTACCAGATCACGCAGTGGTACCCCAAGCCGGCCGTTTACGACCGCAAAGGCTGGCACCAGATGCCTTATTTAGATCAGGGCGAATTTTATTCGGAGTTCGGGACTTTCGATGTAAGGATCACGCTGCCGGCCAATTATACGGTAGGCGCCACTGGCGAACTGCAAACTGAATCGGAAAAAACCCGCTTGGACAGCCTGGCCGCCCTTTCGGAAGGAAAGACCGCATTTGGCAACAACATGGCTTTTCCGGCATCGGCCATCCGAAACCAAAACCCTGCGTTACGTACAGGATCGCATTCATGATTTTGCCTGGTTTGCCGATAAGCGCTTTAACGTGCTAAAAGGCGAAGTGGAGCTGCCCGTTTCGAAACGAAAAGTAACTACCTGGCTGATGTTCCTGAATAAAAATGCCGATGGCTGGATAAAAGCACCGCAACGATATTAACGACGCTGTTTACAATTACTCCCTGCACGTAGGCGAATATCCTTACAGCGCGGCCACGGCTGTAGATGGTGCCCTGGGTGCAACGTGGGCGGCATGGAATACCCCATGGTAACCGTTACCGTTCCTTCGGCTATTATTCACGAAGTGGGCCACAACTGGTTTTACGGCATTTTAGGTTCCCAGGAACGAGCGGCACCCCTGGATGGACGAAGGCATGAATTCTTACGTAGAGAACCGCATTGCGGAAGCAAAAGACCCAAACGCCGGTCAGTTCGTCTCCGCGCTGAAGCCGCCGATTAGCCGGATTTTCGGGCTCGACAGCCTGCATGCCTCTCCTATGAACATGCTTATTTACCACATAACCGCCTCCCGGGGAGCCGATCAGCCCATTGAGTTTCCGGCGGAAGAATATGCTTCTATAAATTACGGCGGCATTGTGTACATGAAAACTTCCGTGGTGTTAAAGTACCTGGCGGCTTATCTGGGTCAGGATCGCTTCGATGCGGCCATGCATGATTACTTTAACGAATGGAAATTCAAACACCCGTACCCGGAAGACCTGCAGGCCAGTTTTGAAAAAAGCACCGGCGAAAATCTAAGCTGGTTCTTCAACGATATTATAAAAAGTACCAAACCGGTAGATGTGGAAATTAAAAGCGAATCTACCGGCCCAACCGGCAGGATCGTAAAGATCAAAAACGAATCGGGCTATCCGGTACCGGTGCAGGTTGCGGCCTTAGACAAAGAGGGCCGGATCATAGAACAGCACTGGACCAATCCTTTTTCCGGCCTTACTTCCGTTGCCTTCAACACCACCCAGGCAGACCGGTACGTGATAGACCCGGAATATTTAATGCCCGAACTGAACCGCCGCGACAACCAGTTAAGAGCCAATGGCATCCTGAAGAAAGTGGAAAGATTCCGGTTACAACCTTTGGTTGGCGTGGAACAGCACAATAAAACGCAGCTTTACTTTGCCCCGGTTATTGGCGCCAACACCGCCGATAAACTTATGCTGGGCGCCGCTTTTTCCAACAGCAGCTTGCTGGCTAAAAAACTGAATTTCCTGGTTATGCCCATGTACAGCTTCAGCCAGAACGAAATAAACGGGGGCGCCAATGTTAATTACAACCTGGTTTCGCGGAAAGGAATTTTGCGGCAGACGGTAATTGGTTTTGGGGCGCAGCGCTATGAATTCTATACCAAATACGAACCTTCGGTTACCTTCAAATCGCGGCCTAAATTCCAAACTTCGCCGCACCACAAACTCCGCATTGCCTTAACCAATGTAAATCAGGAAGAATCGAAAATCGACCCGATCTTAACCAACATGGTTCATACTGATCCTTTTAACCAGTTTGCGCTTTTACACACGCCCCGGGACATAAACGGCCAGACCATTACCTACAGTTTTGGAAATAAAACGGCCCTGGAAACCATCGATTTCGATTTCCAATTCCAGCACCTGGGCGCTGATCCGCAAAAGGCCAATGACCAGAGCAATGCCATCCGGAGTTCGGTACGGTATGAACGGTACTGGAGCCAGGGTAAGAAATTTAATGCGCGGTTATTTGGCGGAAAATTCTTTAGCCAGGGTGCTGCGCCATTTTACATGGGCTTAAGCGGCAGCCCCGATTATTTGCGCGAATCCGTTTTCCTGGACCGGGCGCAACGTTCTGAATCTATCAGGGCTTTCGCCGACCAGACCGATATGCGCGATGGCGCTTTTAAAAACTTTATTCCGGTATTTACCGACGACTGGCTGACCACGTTGAACCTGGAAACCGAACTGCCGATCCTGCCTTTAAGCCTGTACCTGGACCTGGGCAAAGTGGCTGCCAACGATAAACTATTTTATGGCACCGGCCTGTCTTTAAATATTGGTGATGGCTTTTTCAGTTTATTCCTGCCAATAGCCGGCTCTAACTTTACCGACAATACCCCGGAAAATTTCAAGGCATTCCGGCAGAATATCCGGTTTAGTTTACATCTGCACAAGCTTAATCCTTTTAAATTACTGGATGAAGGATTGTAGAATGAAGCCGGTCTTTCTTTTACTGTTGCTGGCTTTAGCTTCCTGTAAGACCGATTATGCGAATCTGCCGGCTTTTTCAGCCACCAAACAAGTGCAGGCGGTAATTGAAACGCCGGCCGGCGCCGGGTACCAGGGAAAATATGACCCGGAAACCAAGGCATTCCGGACCTTACAGGAAGCCGGCCAGGACAAAGTTATCCGGTTTTTGCCTTACCCGGGAAACCTGGGTTTTATTCCCTCAACCCGTCCGCCCGGCGATAACGATAGCCAGGAAACGTTGCCGGTGCTGGTAATAGCCGGCAGCCAACCGGCCGGAACGGTAGTAGAGGTTATGCCGATAGGTGTTTTGCTGCTGGAAATTAACGAAGAATTAAAATACCTGGTAATTGCAACCCCGGCCAAGCCCAGCGAACGGCTGTTAGAAGCCACCACTTACGATGAGTTTGCAAGCCGCAACCAGGGCGCTAAAAAAATCCTGGAAACCTGGTTTGTCAGTTACAACCCCACAGCAAAAACCCGTATTATGGGCTGGAAAGACGATACTTTTGCCGATGACCTGATCCGGAAATGGCTGAAATAGGTAATAGTAGTTGGTAATTGGTAGCAGGGTTTTAATTTCTGGACTTACTTTTATTTAGTAGTATTTTTGCATCTGCCTTTAGAAACTGAGGCACGCCGGGCGGAAGAAAATAATTTATTGCCGGTTGTTTGTACTACCATTTATTTAGGCTTTTCTACAGTCCGCCGATGAGGTCCTTCAGGGCTACGCCCGCAATCTTCGTGCTCCCGCGCTCAATTGTGCTCAGGATGACAAACGTGATTTTACGCTCCCACTTTTAAAACCAAATTCATAAAAAAGCCTTCCGGAAAATTCGGGAAGGCTTTTACTTTTTTGGGCTAAAACCCTACCGTTTCTATTCGATCAGGTTTACTTTATTTTTAACCACATCTACAGCCTGACGCATATTTTCTACGTTTTGTTTGGCGGTGGCTTGCTGCTTTAAGTTATTTTCTACGTCCAGGTTTAGTTGCGTTAATTGCTGGGCATTCTGGGCTAATTCGGCTTCCAGTTCTATGCGGCGTAGTTTGTTCTTTTCAATGGAACGTTTAATATCGTCGGCAGATTTGATTACGCGGGTTTCTTCGTTTTGCGTGTTGGCCAGCACTTTTTCGGCCTCGGTTACCTGGCGGGCTATGTCTTCGCGGTAAAGCTGGCGGGCAAAATCGCGCAGGATGATTTCGGCGGCTTCGTATTGCTGAGGGGTGGTGTCTTTGTTTACGTAGGCGCTGCCCAGATCCAGGCTCCACCAAACAATAGTACCGTTTTCGGTGGCGTCTACTTTCGAAACGATCCGCAAAGGAGTGGCCGCAACGCTTTCTATTTTGCCCTGGTCAATGGTGTAAATGCCTTTGCTGCTGGTAAGCATGTTTTTGCCGGTCATTTTACCTACCCGGTCTTTCAGAAAATTCTGCCAGGCTTTGTCTACCACTTTGCTATCTAACTGAATGGCAATGCGCTGCCCTTTGCGGGGCACCCCGTTAATGATTTGTTCGGCTTCTTCCACGTAGGTTTTCTGGGTAAAACCCGACAATGTAAAAAGCAAAATGATAGCAGCTAAGAAAAAGGACTTCATAGAAAAAACTGGTAATGAATTGAAAAATTAAATCTTATTTGGGTTGACTAAATTAGGTAAAACTAATTGGTTTCGAAACCGTAGCCGGATAATTTTTTTAGCATTCTTAGTTAACAGCGTTCTAAAGCAGTTAAAGGAATTTTACCTACAGGCTGGATTTTTCGTGTTACCATTAGAGACTGCAATTAAAAGCATTTAAATATTTAAGGAAGAACCGAATAAACTTCGAACGCGCAGCGAAGTGAGGGCAACGGAAACGAAGAACTACAAGCTAAATTTGCGCTTACGGCAGCAAATTTAGCCCTTTTCTTAGCCCCTGCCATCAACGATCTATGCAAGGCGCTGTTAACTAAGAAGAACAGAAAGCAATCAGAGTAGTCTATTGTCAAGCGCACTGTTTGAGCGGTCAGCGAGTTTGCGTTTGATTTGACTTTTTTGGTTCTTTTTGTAGCAAGTGGAACATCCCGAAAGCCTTATGGGACAAAAGGAACAAGAAAGCTAGCTATGAAAAAAACAAATTGATAAAGTAGAATGCCGGCTACGGCAGAATTGGAAGCGTTGTAGCAAAAAAGCTGCTTTCCGCCGACAAGTTCCTTCGCTAGCGCTCAGGATGACGCAATAATTATTAGTAAGTAATAGTTAATGGCCTGACCTCAATGATGAGATCTCCTATCGTCGGGATGACCAGATTTTGAAAAGGCTTTCTTAGCTAATTGTATTACTAACCTGATGGGACCTCTCCTTATCTTGAGATGACTAATAGTAAGCCCTCCCCTGTTTTTAGGGGAGGGTTGGGTGGGGTTACTTTACCAAACTCACCTTAAATTTCCGCCCTTTGATCTTCCCGTTCCCCAGTTTCTCCATAATTTCCCGGCTTAATTTCTCAGGCACCGCCACGTAACTAAACCTTTCAAGCACTTCAATTTTCCCGATCTGTTCCATTTTCAAACCGGCTTCGGCAATTAAAGCGCCTACAATATCGCGGGGGCTCACTTTGTCCTTTTTACCGGCGGTAATATGTAAAGTAGTAAAAGCGGCCGATTGCGCTTTCGGTTTGGAAACGGCGGCCATGCGCTGAAATTTAGAAACCGGCAGCCATTCATCTATTTTAACCTGTGGCCATTCGCGGAGTTTTTGTTCGTCTTTTTCGGTAGCTAAGGTATAAACCACCCCGTTTTTGCCGGCCCGGCCGGTACGGCCGCTGCGGTGCAGAAAGGCTTCTTCGTCGTGAGGAATTTCGAAGTGAATGATGGTGGTGAGGGCGGAAATATCCAGGCCGCGGGCGGCAACATCGGTAGCTACTAAAACCGGAATGGTGCCGTTGCGGAAAAGCATCATGGTTTTGTCCCGGGCGGGTTGTTCCATGCCGCCGTGCAAAGCCTTCGCTCCTATTTTCTTAGCCTGCAGGAATTCTACCAGCTGGTCTACCGCTTCGCGCATGTTTACGAAAATAACAGTTCCGGCATGATCGAAGCTGTTGAGCAGGTTTACCAGGATCGTTTCCTTCTCTTCTGCTTTTACTTTCAGACCCAGGAACTGGATCTGGTTGGGGTTTGCATTTTTGGAAGCTTCCAGCATTTTAGGCTTGTTCAGCGAACGCACTACCAGGCCTTTCACTTTGTCTGGCATGGTGGCCGAAAACAGGATGCTCTGGCGTTTTTTAGGCAGGTTGCGCATGAGCTGGTCCAGTTCTTCCTGGAAACCCATTTCCAATAACTTATCGGCTTCGTCTAAAACCAGTTGCTTAATGTGCTTCATGTCAATGGTTTGCCGATTCAGATGATCTACGATCCGGCCGGGCGTACAAACCAGAATTTGCGGCGGAAAGGCCAGCGAAGCGCGTTCTTCGGAAAACTTATGGCCGCCATAAAACGCCCCGATCTTTAGGTTCTGAAGTTGCTGGCCGTAAAGCTTCAGTTCTTTCTGCACCTGCACCGCTAATTCGCGGGTTGGCACAATTACCAGCGCCTGAATTTGCTGCAGGTCTAATTGGAGGTTGTTTAGAATTGGCAGACCGTAGGCGGCCGTTTTACCGCTGCCGGTTTCGGCTTGTCCGGCCACGTCGTGGCCTTCCAGTAAGAGCGGAATGGCCGTTTCCTGAATGGGCGTAGGCGTAGTATAGTTCATTTCCTGCAGGCGTTGCAGAAGTTCGGTTTTGAGATTTAGTGCGTCGAAAGCAGCCATAGAGAATTACAGAATGAAGCGCAAAAGTACGGATAAAAAACTTGGTCTCCTTTTTACGACTTTTTGAGGCAGAAAACCTACCGTTTTTAAAATCACCATGAAAAAAGCGCAGTAGCGTAGGGTTTAAACCTTACGCTACTGCGCTCCGGAAAATTCAGAATTCTATTTTACTTTTTAAGCTCCCAACCCTACCATTTTTAAGGAAAACACTTCAGCCATTTGAATTACTTCTGGCTGGCCCGGAAGAGCTTTTGCTTTTCTTCCTTTGTCAGGCTTTCGTAACCCGAAGCTGATATTTTATCCAGGATCAGATCAATTTCCGACTGATCGGGCCGGCCGCTGGCCTTGGCAGTGGTTTGCTGCGCTTTAGGATTCGGCGCAGAGGAATTAAAAGTAGCTTTCATTTTAGGCCGGTTGGAAAACAAATTTCCAAAGAAATCGCCGATGGCATGAATGGGTTTGCCCAAATCGGTGCCGCGTTGCAGTTGCTTTATAAAGATAAACCCTATAATGGCGCCGCCAATATGCGCAATATTTCCCCCGGCATTATCGCCTACGGCCCCGGAAATAGAAAGCACAATCAGGAACAAGGCAATGTATTTGATCCGGACTGGACCCAATAAGATCAGGTTAAAGGTGAAGTCAGGAAGCAACGTTGCGGCAGCCGTAATTATAGCCAGTACGCTGGCCGAAGCCCCGATCATAATGGCGATCTGAGCCCGCTGTTCGAAGTAAGGCACCAGGTTGTAAAATAGCAGGTACAAAATACCGCCGGCCAGGCCGCCTAAAAAATAAAGGCTTACCAGCTTTTTATCGCCCAGGTATTCCCGGATCAGTTGCCCGAACCAGTAAAGGTTGAGCATGTTGAAAATGATGTGCAGGAAACCTTCGTGGGTGAAAAAATAGGTAATGAGGGTCCAGGGTTTGAACAGGAAACGGAAAATGTAAGCCGGCATTCCAAGGTTCAGGGTCACAAAATCGTACATGGTGCTGAACCCGGATAAATAGGCCAATGTCCGGAGCAGGATTAAGCTCACAAACACAATGGCGTTTATCAGAATCAGTTTGGTTACTGCGTTGCCGTCGCGGGTAAAAGCGTGGCGGATATCGTCGAAAATACTGGTCATAGGTTAATAAAAATTCTTGCGGTCGTTATGTTCCCAGAATTTAAGCAGGATAAAGGCAAAAAGCATCCCGCCCAGGTGCGCAAAATGGGCCACGTTATCGCCCGGATTACGGGCCAAACCGCTGTACAGTTCGAACATGCCGTATAAGAATACGAAATATTTTGCTTTAATGGGGAACGGGAAAAACAGCAGCATCAATTCCGTATTCGGGAACAACATACCAAAGGCCATCAGCAGGGCAAAAACTGCTCCCGAAGCACCCACCATCGGCACATTTTCCACCTGGTTTTCATAAACGGTGGCTACTGCTCTTTTGCTGTCTTCTATGGTAGCCTGATCCGTAGGGTTGTTTTTGTAATTAATAACGTATTGCGGGTTGTAGCGTTTGGGCAGGTGTTCGTCCAGAAATTCGCTCAACGCTTCGGGGCTGGGGTTTGATTGGTAAGCCATTACATCCTGGCGCATTTCATACTTTTCGTAAGTTTTTACGCCCTGGAAAAGCAAACTGGCACCCAAACCGCAGATCAGGTAAAACATAAGAAAGCGGTTGCCGCCCCAGCGGTATTCCAGCATCGGCCCGAAAATAAATAAGCTGAACATGTTGCTAAACAAATGCCCCCAGCCGGCGTGCAGAAACATGTGCGTAAGCAATTGATACCCCCGAAATTTGCTGGATTCAAAATCGTAAAGGGAAAATTGCAGCATTGCTTCCGGAAAAACCATGGTGGTAAGCAGAAAGATTACCAGGTTCATGACCAGCAGGGCTTTTACCGTAGGGGTTAATTGCATCATTGTTTTTAGTGATTAGTGAATAGTGATTAATGATTAGTAATCAGCTAATTCAGATTTAATATTGTAGGTCAACAGCCTGGAATCTTTATTTAACAGCAACCCTCGCAACTTTACTTTACAAGGCAAAAATTTTCAAAGTGGATATCCAGCTTGGAAGGGCAATATTGGTTAGTATTTCTGAATTAAAAAATGACCTTTCGCAGGTTGGGTTTTTAAGCCATAAAACCTACCGTTTTTCTAAAACTTCAATTTAATCCGTCATCTAATTTATTAGGTCAATTAAATTATTGCGTCATCCTGAGCAATAGCGAAGGAACTTGTTGGCTGCCAGTAGGAAAATTTACTACTAACCGCAGACAAGTTCCTTCGCTATCGCTCAGGATGACCAGCGTATTTTATGATTGCTTCATATTTTATGATTGCTTCAAATGTTTACTTATGTCTTATTATTCATTAATCATTAACCCTTAATCACTAAACATGCCCTGCAGCTTATCTTTATCCAGCATTACCAGCGTTTTCCTTCCATCCGGGGTGTAATTAGGCGTTTGGCAGGCAAAAAGCTTATCTACCAAAGCGTTCATTTCCAGATCCGAAAGGCGGTTGTTGAAGCGGGCTGCTACCCGTTTGGCCATGGCCCGGGCCAGGCTTTCGCGTTTGTTTAACTTTAAACCGCTCAGGTTGTTTTTATATTGTTCCAGCAAACTTTCCAGCAGCTCTTTTTCCGAATTGGGCGGCACATCGGCCGGAATCCCGTTTACCAGCAATGTATTAGGTCCGAACTCACTTAACTGAAAACCCAGATCTTTAAACTCAGCGCTTAACTCTAAAACCAAACTATAATCGGCGGGCGAAAACGTGATGGCCTGCGGGAAAAGCAGGGTTTGCGAAATACTGGTTTTCCGTTCCAGCGCCTGGCTGAATTTTTCGAATAAGATCCGTTCCTGGGCTGCCTGCTGATCTACTAACATAATGCCGGATTTTACGGGCACCAGCACAAATTTCTGCTGCACCTGCATGGCCTTCGATCCCGATTTTTCTGACTGAATAGAAGCAGCAGCATTTATTGGTTCGTCGCCAAAATCCAGGCCGGCCGGCAAAGCATCGTTATTCGGGAAAACCGGTTCGCGCTTTAAAGGTTCGTAGAGTTGTTCCCAATTCTGGTTATTGCCACTTTTTTGCCCCGAAACCATACTGTTATAGCTCTTCGCTTTTTCGAAATTACCAAAATCGGGCGTGGTGGTTGGGGTTAAACGGGCGGGCTGCATCATGGCAAAATTCACATCACCTTCAAAATCTAAAGAAGGCGCTATGTTGTGTACGCCCAGCGATTTTTTTACCGCAGCCTGCACAATGGCATAAACCGTTTTTTCGTCTTCGAACTTAATTTCCGTTTTGGTGGGGTGCACGTTAATATCGATGGCGCCCGGCGCAATTTCCAGGAAAAGCACGTAGAATGGGTGACTGTCTTTGGGAAGCAAACCTTCGTAAGCCGTAATGACCGCGTGGTGCAAATAGCCGCTTTTTATAAACCGGTTGTTTACAAAAAAGAACTGTTCGCCACGGGTTTTCTTACTGAATTCGGGTTTGCCGATGTAGCCTTTTACTTTAAGAGAAGGCGTATCTTCGTCTACGGCCGCCATCTGCACTTTATAATTATTCCCGAACAGGTTGATGATCCGCTGGCTTAATTTCCCGGCCGGCAACTGGTAAACCTCCGAATCGTTCTGGTACAGCGAAAACGCGGTCTGTGGGTTGGCCAGGGCAATGCGCTGAAATTCATCCAGGATGTGGCGCATTTCTACCGCGTTGGTTTTCAGGAAATTCCGGCGGGCGGGCACGTTAAAGAATAAATTTTTCACGCAGAAAGATGTGCCTTCGGGCGTGGCCACCGGACTTTGCTCTACTATTTCGGAACCTTCCACTACCAGTTTGGTGCCGGTATCGGCTTCGCGTTTGCGGGTTTTCAGTTCAACCTGGGCTACCGCGCCAATACTGGCCAGCGCTTCGCCCCGGAAACCCATGGTTTTGATGCGGAAAAGGTCTTCGGTGGTTTTTATTTTGGAAGTGGCATGGCGCTCAAAGCTCATCCGGGCATCGGTTTCGGACATGCCGGAGCCATTATCTACCACCTGGATTAATTGTTTGCCGGCTTCTTTAATGATCAGTTGCACGTTGGTCGCCCCCGCGTCTACGGAGTTCTCCAGCAATTCTTTCACCACCGAAGCCGGGCGCTGCACCACTTCGCCGGCAGCGATCTGGTTGGCCAGGTATTCGGGTAATAAACGTATGATATCGGCCATGTGGCACAGAAACTTAAAATTTGAAAAGGGCTTTCACCAAATTAATAACCGGTTTCCCGGAAATCTAACTCCTTAAAGGTGTAATCGTTGCCGCCCGTAAAAAAAATTCTTTGTAATATTGTAGTTGGTTCTTCCCAAACTGCAAAACTAAAACAGTATTGTTTCGGGTTTAATAAGTATAGCCGGCCCTGTATAAAATCTGCGCGGGGAATCGTTCAAACTAAACGAACCTCCGTAGAAGGGGTTCATTTTTTTCGGAGGCTGGCCAATTCGGAAAAACCGTAGGCAAATGGCCCGAAAAAGTCAGAAAGCACCAAACCGGCCGGGCCGTAAAATTAGGCGCTTTTCCGACGTATTCAAATTAAGGATTAGAGTACCCAATGCGTAAGTTTATATATTTTTTATTTCTAGTACTGGCTTTTAGCGGGATGGGTTCGTTGATGTCGTTCAACAGTTCGGAAGGAAACCTGATGGAGATCCGCCAGAAAGGTTGGGTAGACAGCGTTTTCATTTCCCTTACCCCCGACCAGCGCCTGGGCCAGCTTTTCATGGTGGCGGCTTACTCAAACAAAGACGAATTCAGCTACAAAAAAATAGACCAGCTGGTACGCGATTATAACATTGGCGGGCTGATGTTTTTACAGGGCGCGCCTCACCGCCAGGCCGTTCTGACCAACCGTTACCAAAGCCTGGCCCGCGTGCCATTGCTTATTTCTATGGATGCCGAATGGGGCCTTTCTATGCGCCTGGACAGCTCCATGTACTTTGCCCGCCAGATGACCCTGGGCGCAGCCGACGATGAGAAACTTACCTATAACATGGGTAAAGAAATTGCCCTGAAAATGAAACGGATGGGCATGCACGTCAGCTTTTCGCCGGACGTAGACGTGAACGTGAACCCGGCCAACCCGGTAATAGGCAATCGGTCCTTCGGCGAATCTAAGGAATTGGTGGCCAAACGCGGCGTGGCCTATTTAAAAGGGCTGCAGGATAACGGCATTATTGCGGTAGCCAAACATTTTCCCGGCCACGGCGATACCGATGTGGATTCGCACCACGCCTTGCCTATCGTAACTGCCGACTTGAAGCGCCTGACCGAAGTTGAATTATACCCATTCAAAAAGACCTTTGAAGCGGGGGTAATGGGTGTAATGGTGGCGCACCTTTTTATTCCGAAGATCGATAGCACCATGAACCAGGCCTCTACGCTTTCCAAAGCTTTGGTTACCGGTATTCTGAAGGAAAAAATGGGTTATAACGGTCTGATCTTTACCGATGCGCTGAACATGAAAGGCGTAAGCAGCTTCTATAAACCCGGCGAACTGGACGTAATGGCCCTGCTGGCCGGTAACGATGTGCTGCTGTTTTCGGAAGATGTGCCAACGGCCGTAACTAAAATAAAAGAAGCTATTGCCGCTGGAAAGATTACCCAGGAAGAACTGGACCTGCGCGTAAAAAAGATCTTAAAAGCCAAGTATTTTGCCGGCCTGAACAAATACAAACCCATTGTAACGGCTAACCTGAGAGCAGAGATCGACAAACCAATAAGCGGCGTATTGCAGCAGGAAATATACGAACAGGCTACTACGGTAGTGAAAAACAAAGATAACCTGTTACCGTTCCGGAAGCTGGAAACCACCAAATTTGTTTCCATTACCATTGGTACTACCGCCGATAACCAGTTCACCCGCACCTTAGATAATTACGCCCCGTTCACCAAATTCAACGTTCCCGACCGCTTCGCACCCGATTCTATTTTCGATAAATTCTACCCGAAACTGGAGGGCAAAGACGTAATTCTGGTAAGCATCCATGGCATGAACAATACGCCGGCCCGCGATTTCGGGATCGGCGAAGGCACCCGCAATTTTATCCGGAACCTGCAACTGAACGGCGCTTACAAAGTGGTGGTAACCGTAATGGGCAACGCCTACAGCCTGAAATATTTTGATCAATCTGACTGGCTGGTTTGTGGTTTTGAAGACAACCCGATCTCTCAACTGGTAGTGCCACAGGTTTTATTTGGGGCGCTGCCGGCCAAAGGAAAATTACCGGTTACCCCCAGCGATGCGCTTAAAGCCGGAACCGGCCTGGCTACACCTTCCTTAAACCGCCTGCGTTACGCAATTCCGGAAAGCGAAGGCATGGACTCCAACATCCTGAAAGGTATCGATAATATTGCCCTGGAAGCTATTGCCTACGCCGCTACGCCGGGTTGCCAGGTATTGGTGGTTAAAAATGGAGCCGTGGTTTTCAATAAAGCATACGGCCATTACACCTACGACAAAGCCCAGCAGGTTACCAACTACACGCTCTACGACATAGCTTCCGTTACCAAAGTAGCATCTACATTGCAAGCCATAATGTACCTTAAAGACCAGGGCAAAATAAACCTGGACGAACGCATTGGCACGTATTTACCCGAACTGCGAAAAACGAACAAAGGCGGCCTTATCATCCGGGACATCCTGATTCACCAGGCTGGTTTGCAACCCTTTATCCCATTCTGGAAACAGACCGTAGGCGATTCGCTGAGACTGCGCTCCAAATATTATGCAGCCGCCAAGTCCGATACTTTTCCGAAAACGGTAACGCCAGAAATTTTTGCCATGAAAGCCATGGAAGACAGCCTTTGGCAATGGACCGTAAAATCGAAGCTGATCTCTAAAAAAGCCGGCGCCGATAAATACGAATACAAATATTCTGACCTGGGCTTTTTTATGCTGAAGAAACTGGCCGAAAAAATGCTGAAGCAGAATTTAAACGAATTCATGGATCAGAATTTCTACGCCCCGCTTGGCCTGGCCACCATGACCTACAACCCGTTGGAAAAATTCCCGCGCGAACGCATTGCGCCAACTGAACAGGATAAAGTTTTCCGTAACAACCTTATCTGGGGCACCGTGCAAGACCAGATGGCAGCCATGAGCGGCGGCGTAGCCGGCCACGCCGGTCTTTTTTCCAACGCCAACGACCTGGCCGTGCTCATGCAAATGAACCTCAACAACGGCGACTACGGCGGCAAAAAACATTTTAAAAACCAGGTAGTGCGCGAATTCTCCAGGAAACAAAACAAAGAAAACCGCCGCGGCCTGGGCTGGGACAAAATGGACCCGGCCGGTAACGGACCTACCTCCGATCTGGCGCCGCCAAGCACCTTTGGCCACTCCGGTTTTACCGGAACCTGTGCCTGGATCGACCCGGCCAACAAAGTAATTTACATTTTCCTCTCCAACCGCGTACACCCGGATGCTGAGAACAACAAGCTGGTTAAATATAATATCCGCACCCGGATCCACGATGTGATCTACAAATCTATCGTGCCGAAAACCTGATTTGGTTGTTGGTTGGTAGTTGTTGGTTGTTGGTTTCAAATATTATTAAGGCTCATCTTTGGATGGGCCTTTTTTTGAACACGATTTTTAGGATTGAGGGATTGCCAGGATCATTTGTCTGAACTAGGATTAATAGGATTAATAGGATTAGAAGATTAAAAGATTCCTGTAGGGACAGGGCTTGACCTGTCCACACGTTATCCGGTCAGGTTATTGGATTTTTGTCTGAATTAGGATTTATAGGATTAGGGGATTTAAGGATTATTTTACTGGTGGTCTTTTTGTTTTGTAATTCATATTATAGTATGTGTTTGAATGTGGGTGCCCTTCCCGTGTGGGTGCCCTTTTTAATTCGGCTAAAACATCACAAACACAAAAAACGCATTCCCGGTCAAAGTCCTCCCCTGAATTAGGGGAGGATTTAGGTGGGGTAAAACGGTACTATTTATAGCCAAAAAACTACTGTCCGCCTACAAGTTCCTTCAGGGCAACGCCCGCAAGTTTCGCGCTCCCGCGCTCACTTGTGCTCAGGATGACGAAATAAAGTAAATGGTTTCCATAGCAAACAAATCTACCAACCTGCTGGGATCTCTCCCTGCTGTCGAGATGACAGAACAAAATGGTATTTTTTAGGCTAAAAAAGTAGAAAACAAAAACCCAAATCTCCCATCGTATCAAATTTTCCCAGCCCAAATCACACCATTTTCCGGAAACTCCAGTTTAATAAGAATGAACCCGCCGGAATAGCGCTTCACAAATAATTAAAACTTAAAATCAGCCGTTTGGTTTCTGATAAATAAAATTGCTATTTCCGGCCCTGAAAAAAGTATTATTATGAACATAGGTATTGTTTGTTACCCAACCTTTGGCGGCTCCGGCGTGGTGGCTACGGAGTTGGGCAAAGCCCTGGCCCAAAAAGGCCATAAAGTACATTTTATTACCTACAGCCAACCCGCCCGCCTCGATTTCTTCAACGAAAATCTTTTTTACCACGAAGTATATATTCCGGCATACCCGCTGTTCCAGTACCCGCCTTACGAACTGGCGCTGGCCAGCAAAATGGTAGATATTGTGAAATTCGAAAAGCTCGATGTGCTGCACGTGCATTACGCCATTCCGCACGCTTCGGCAGCCTACATGGCCAAACAGATCCTGAAAACGCAGAACATTACCATTCCGGTTATTACCACGCTGCACGGCACCGATATTACCCTGGTAGGTAAAGATGCTTCTTATGAGCCGGTGGTAACGTTCAGCATCAACCAATCGGATGTGGTTACTTCCGTATCGGAAGATCTGAAAAGCGAAACGTACAAGTACTTTAAGATCGAAAAAGACATTGCAGTAATTCCGAACTTTATTAACCTGGAGCGTTTCCGGAAACAACCAAAAGAGCATTTCCGGGCGGCCATTGCGCCTTTTGGCGAAAAATTATTGGTGCATACTTCCAATTTTCGGGCCGTTAAACGGGTGGAGGATGTGATTCGGATATTTGACGAAGTGCGGAAATTCATTCCCAGCAAATTACTTTTGGTAGGCGACGGACCGGAACGCCCAACCATGGAAAAACTCTGCCGCGATTTGCGCATTTGTCAGGACGTACGGTTCTTAGGAAAGCTCGAAGCCGTAGAAGAAGTACTATCCATTGCCGACTTGTTTTTAATGCCTTCGGAAAAAGAAAGCTTTGGTTTAGCCGCCCTGGAAGCCATGGCCTGCGAAGTGCCGGTAATTTCTACCAATGCCGGCGGTATTCCGGAGCTGAATATTCATGGCGTTACCGGCTTCTTAAGCGAAATTGGCGATGTAAAAGACATGGTGAAAAATGCCCTGTTCATTCTGCACGACGAAAACCTGCCCCGCTTTAAAGCCAACGCTTTGGTGCACGCCCGCGAATTTGAAACCGATAAAATTGTGCCGCTCTACGAAAAATGCTACCAGCAAGCCATTGAAAGCCAGGTGGAATCGGTTTCGGAGAAGGCTTAGACCGTAATTGAATATACAAAAACGGTAGGTTATTTGGCTATAAAAGTAAAAGCCAGCTTCTGAAAGGAGGCTGGCTTTTTTTCATTGAGGGGCCTTTAGGGAAAACCTTTTCGAACATTTTGCAACAGCCGGTTCTTTTCGGTAGTCATGGTTATATAATTCCACAACTATTTTCTATGAAAAGAATTTTTACGCTACTGCTTCTTGGTATTTCCATTTCAGCTTTTAGCCAGGGCTATCAACCCTTAGGCACCGCCACCGCCACCATAGACGTATCGAATATTAAAGCTGCTGTTCTTACCGGCGGCGATATGTTCCAGCAATTACCACCCACACCTTCTACCTTTGGAAGCTCTGCTTTTGAAGTGCCCCGGGGCAGCGGCATCCATTCTATCTTTAACGGAGCGTTATGGCTGGGTGGAAAAGATTCTCAGAACAACCTGTATGTAACGGCACAAACGTACCGGCAGGGCAATCCTTCCGATGCGGGCTATTGGCCCGGTCCGGTTGCTTCCAACCACAACGCGGCGCACCATGCTAAGTACGATAAGGTCTGGAAAGTTAGTAAATCTGAAATTCTGAATCATATTCAAAATTATAATGGCCCCGGCTATGTCGTTCCAAATGCGATTGCATCCTGGCCGGGAAACGGCAATCTGGCTAATGGCGAAGCTGCGAAACTGGCTCCTTTCATCGATCTGAACAATGATGGAATTTACGATCCGAATGCCGGCGATTATCCGGATATAAAAGGCGACCAGGCATTATACGTGATCTTCAATGATAAAGCGGGCGTAAAAGAGCCAATCTCACCTGCCATGAATGTGGAAATCCATGGTATGTATTATGGCTTCGACAACCCGGGCAGTGGACCGGTATACAACACCTTATTTTCAGAATACCGGATCATTAACCGGGGCACCATAAATTTCCAGCACTTTTACGCCGGCTTGTGGCTGGATTTTGAACTGGGTAACTGGGCCGACGATTATGTGGGCTGCGACACAACCACCAACCGGTTTTATGTTTACAATGGCGATAATTTTGATCAGGACAGTATGAATTATTTTAATATGGGCGCTCCCCAAACCTTCCTGGTAAAAGGCTACGGGGCAAGCCCGCCGGTACAATCCGTTGCTTTTCTGGATAAACAAATGAGCCATTTCATGTATTATAATAACAATATGAACCCGGTTAATGGGCACCCTTCTGTGGCCAACGATTATTATAATTATTTACGTGGTATCTGGCGGAATGGCGCCGCTGTAACGTACGGCGGCGACGGGACCAACCAGGCCAACGCTCCTGCTTCCCACATGTTTCCCGGCGATCCGGTAACGGCTACTGGCTGGTCGGAAAGAAATACGTTAACCACTCCGGCCATGAATGTTCCTTACGACCGCAGAGGTTTAGGTTCTATCGGGCCATTTAATTTAGCTTCCGGCCAGGAAATAAAATTTACGGCTGCCTATACGTATAGCCGGGGTACTTCTAACCTGAACAGCGTAACCCAATCACAAGCAGATGCTATAGCTGTACAAAACTACTTCCGGAGCCAGATAATGGGAAATCCAAAACCAAACCTGGCCAAAAAGGAGCTGGTATTATATCCGAATCCGGCTTCCGATCTGCTGCAAATGCAACTCCCGGGTCAATTTACCAACAAACCGGTAATGTTAACCATTGTCGATAACACCGGCCGGTCCGTACTTCAAAAAAACCTGAAACCTTCAGGCCAGACCCAGCACCTGAACATTACTTCGCTGGCAAAAGGCATTTATCAGGTTTCGGTAACTTCTGAAAATCAAACCCTGACTTCGCGCCTGGTTAAACTATAAAACGGTAGCATTTTAAAGCAAAAAAGTAAAAGCCAGCTTCTGAAAGGAGGCTGGCTTTTGGTTTTACTATTTTCAACGGAAACAAAAATTACTAGAAGTTATCTCAAAAATACATCTGTCATCCTGAGCACAATTGAGTGCGGGAGCACGAAGATTGGGCGCGTAGCGCTGAAGGACCTTATCGGCAGCCAGTAGAAAAGCCAGAATGAAGAGTATTGCCAAAAGCAAACAAGTTGTTTCGCTATCGCTCAACATGACAACTATTTTTGAGATAGCTTCTAGTTTATTTTCAGTTGTTGCAACAAATGTTTGTAAATCGGCATCATACGGGTATAATTCATCGCTATGAAAAAAACCTTTACGCTTCTATTTTCATTTTTCTTCTCAATTTCTGCTTTCGCTCAATATTCCCAACCATTCGGCAGTATTCAAGCCAACCTCGATGTCTCTAACATAAACCCTACGGTACTATCCGGCGGGGCTGCCTTTACCGACTGTTCAATCCATGCTCCTGGAGTGCCAGGTTTTGAAGTACCCCGAGGTAGTAATAGATATACAATTTTTAGTAGTGGGCTTTGGTTAGCTGGCAAAGACTATCAAAACCAATTATTTGTAGCTGCTAAAACATACGGGCGGGGCGGTGGTTATTGGCCAGGCCCTATCGGAATTGTCCAGGATCAGCAACATACAGCAAAATACGACAGAGTTTGGAAAGTAAGCCAACAGGAAATTGAAACGCATCTTACGTATCATACTTATCCATTCTATATAATCCCAGATGGAATCTTAACCTGGCCCGGAAACGGTAACCTGGTCAATGGGGAAGCAAAAAAACTGGCGCCATTCATTGATGTCAACCAGGATGGTATTTATTCGCCAAAACTCGGCGATTACCCAGATATTAAAGGTGACCAAGCCTTATATGCGATATTTAACGATAACGGCAATTTGCAATCTCCTCAATCACCTTCAATGAAAATCGAAGTGCACGCCATGCATTATGGTTTCAATGATCCGAATAATGGGCCGGTGTATAATACCTTATTTTCTGAATACCGGATCATAAACCGTGGAAGTATTAATTTCCAGGAATACTATGTGGGCTTATGGACTGATTTGGATATTGGAGGAATGAATGATGACTTTATTGGCTGTGACACTACAACTAACAGATATTTTGGATATAATGGTGATAACTATGATGAAGGTATTTATTTCTTTGATAAAGGTGGTTATGGCGCTAATCCACCTGTTCAATCAATTACTTTATTAAATCAGCAGTTAAATTATTTCATGTATTATAATAATGATAACAATAGAATAAACGGCAACCCGAATAAAGCTTCTGATTATTACAACTATTTGAGGGGAAGATGGCGAGACAGCACATTTTTAACCTACGGTGGCGACGGCACCAACCAGCAGAATAAGCGAATAAACTTTATGTTCCCCGGCGACCCGGTAACGCAAACCGGCTGGTCAGAAACAAATACCTTAACCTCTAAACCCAATATTCCTGCCGACAGAAGGGGACTTGGCTCTTTTGGCCCGTTTAATTTCGCAGCCGGTCAGGAAATAACTTTTACTACTGCCAGCACCTTTAGCCGGGGTTCATCTAATCTAAACAGCGTTGAGCAGGCCAGCAAAGATGCCCATGCCGTTAAAAATTTCTTTACCACCCAACCGCTAAAACCAAAACCCTTACCCGAAAAGCAGGATATGAGCATTTTCCCAAACCCGGTTCAGGACCAATTGCAGGTCCATTTACCTGCATCATTTCAATACAAAACCTTAACCCTGACCATTACCGATTGCACCGGTCGGAACGTATTGAAAACAACCACCATTCCTAAAGGAGGAAGCCTAACAATCAACCTGGCTTCCCTTTCAAAAGGAATTTACCATTTTGCTGCAACCTCCGAAAACCAGACCTTAACTAAACGCCTGGTTAAATTGTAAACGGTAGCATTTTAAAGCAAAAAAGTAAAAGCCAGCTTCTGTACAGATTGCTGGCTTTTACTTTTTTTTCGGATACGTTGTTAACTGCTTTCGTTTGAAAAGTAAGCCCGATACCAATCAGATTCGTGGTGGTCGTTTGCCTCCGGATCTGGAGTATACAGTGGTTCCACCTTTTGAAAAAGCAAATCCAGGGTTTTGAAGTCGCGCTGGCTCATTACCTTAAAACCATTGCGAATTAATAAGGCAGCGCAAACCCCGGCCCCGGCCTGGTAGGTAACCGTTCCCGTTTGCCGGTGGCCTTCGTAGATCACCTGCGACCCGCAGGCGGCGCTGATATCCATTAGAATGGCCAGGTCTATTTTATGCTGAACTACCACCGAAAGCATTTTTTGCGCAGCCGCGATCATGGGCCTGGTCCAGTCTTTTCCGGATTCGGTAAGAACCCGGGCTTTGCCATCCAATACATCGAAACCATTGCCACCGTGAATATTGCAAAGTTCGCGGGGCGTGCCAAAGGCAAAGTTTTCCGGACAAAAATAAACGGGTTTTATATTTTCCAGCGCCAGCAATTCCCGGATACGCGGATATTCGCCGTATGAACTGCCGTCGTAGCCGCACAGGTTTCCACCCAGGCAGGCGCTTACCAGCACCTTTAATGGATTCTGAGAAGTAAATGCTGGTAAGGCGTTTAAGAATTCGGCGTCAGGTAAATGCTCCGGCATAAAATAAGTGCTTAAACGTCCGGAAAAGCTTTAGGGTAGGTTAAAAAACTTCGTTGATCTCCCGTTTCATAGATCTGATGGCCTGTTCGGTCGGGTCGGTTTCTTGAGCTATAATGGTTTCTAGAATGCGCTTCGCCAGTTCGGTGCCTTTCGATTTATCCTGTAATTCGTGGTAAGAACGGTTTATCAGCGTTACCACGGCCTCTTTGGCGCTCTGAATTTTCTCCCAGGTTGGTTCCGTCATGTAGATCTGCTGCGACAGGTTGTGGTTGTATTCGTTCCGGATGTCGTTAATAAGCATGCGGTGGTAATCGGAAGCATTCTGGCCGCCGCCGCTAACTCTTATAAGCAGGTTGCTGGGCGTAATGCGCTCCAGAAATAAGGTCATGCGTTCATAGGCCTGCAGGCGGATGGGCAGAATGGTTTCGGCATTTTTCATGCGAAGTTCCAGCAGCCTCAGCTTGTAATCGCGGTTTACGTAGTTCTTTACAATGTAGAACATACCCAACAGAATTAATACCGAAGGGATGGTTATTTTAAGAAGATCGAAGATAATTTCGCTGGCGCTCATGAAGGGTGGATTTTTAACGATCTAAATATCGGAATAATTTTGAAATCATTTCAGGCTTAATAACGTTTTAAGGTGAATTGCTAATCTGATTTTTACGGAATTTATTTTGTAATTTTACGCACCAAAATATTTGCACATGGAAACCTCAACGATAAAAAAAGCCCCTATAACTATAACTGAGAAGGCCCTGGCCGAAGTTAAGAACATTATGAAAGATAAGAATGTACCGGAAGGTTACGGTCTGCGCATTGGCGTTCAGGGCGGCGGCTGCTCCGGCATGTCTTATTTACTGGGTTTCGATAAAGCCAAAGAAGCCGACGAAACCTTTGAACTGGAAGGCGTAACGCTGATCATGGATAAAAAGCACGGCATGTACGTAATGGGCATGGAAGTAGATTTCCAGGATGGCCTGAACGCCCGTGGCTTCACCTTTAACAACCCGACAGCTAAGAGCACCTGCGGTTGCGGCACTTCTTTCTCCGCTTAAGAAATAAAAGCGCTATTGTTTTAACATCAAAAAGTCCGGCCGGGAAACCAGCCGGACTTTTTTTATTCCATAATACTTAAGAGAATCAATAACTGACGTTCCGCAGTTTTTTTTGTCCCCCTTTGGAGGGGGTAGGGGGAGGATTTTTACATTATCCGATTTTTAAGTTATAACCTGCACTTTCTGATTTGTAATCCGAAAGCACCTGCTATAAGGATTTGCAATCCGACTTTTTCTAACTTAAAGTATAACGTTTTATAGCGGATAGCAGTGCAAGGCGGATTACAAATCCGAAAGAGCAGTGGTTTTTAAAATGATCAGAAATTTTTGGTCCTCCCCCTACCCCCTCCAAAGGGGGACTTTCCTCCTGGTTGCGTAACCTCAATTAATACGACTTGGGAGAATCTTCCGGCACCACCAATATAAAATCGGCTTTCTTCCGGTTTTCCTTATCCAGTTTTTTCAGGTCTTTCTGGGTAATAGTCGTAATCGTGGCAATTTTCAGATCGGGTTTCTGCTGCTTTAAGTACCAGTAAATGCCTTCAAAATTATCGGAATGGTAAGAACCGTTAAAGTGCAGGAATTTCTGATTGGCTGCCAGGTTCTTTAAGATAAAATTGGCCATGGTGGCATCTTTCAGGGCCTGGGCGGCCACCATTCTTTTTGCCTTATCTTCCGGGCCGTGGGAGCCGCCAAACATCCCGATCATGTTCTTATAACCGGGTAATTCGTAATCGATCAGGTAAGGTAAAGGCGCCATGTATTTCTGCGCTTCGGGGCTGAAGCCGCTTAAATTTTCCAGGCCATAATTTGCCACCGCAGAAGCATACCGGCGCGGCACGTTGGTAGCAATTACCCGAAGCTGGTTTTCTTTGGCGAACGTTACCAACGGCTTATAATCTTTGGAATAATTCTGCCAGGCCCGTGATTCGGCCTCAAAACTCTTTTCCGGAATTTTCCCGGCCAGGTATTCGTCCAGAATTAGTTGCACATCGGTTTCGAACATTTCGGCGCCTAAAACCAGTTGCCGGCCGTGGGCCTGAAACAGCCCTTTGGTAACGGCCAATTGCAGCGCATGTGCCACCGAATCGTTATGCTGTTCGCCGAACAGGATCACATCGGCTTTGGCCAGTTCTCTGAGCATTTTGTCCAGGTCGGTGGCTTTGCCTTCGGAGGTAAATAGCTGATACACCGGTTTCTCTTTCATGGCAAGTAACAGGAAAATTAGCGGCAGCCAGGTTAAAAAACGCTTCATTTTATAGGGTAAAGTGCAAAGTTAAAGGTAATAAGAGTTCGCGGATTCAGCACCAAAATACATCCTAAAACATCCTTCTCCTGTTTATTCCATTCTTCTTTTCCGGATCATTTTGAGCCCTCCTGCAAATTAAGCCGGACCAACCAGAAAGCTCAACCCGCTATATTAAATATAAATCAAGGGTTAACCGGATTTAGGCGGGTTAGTAATTCATCGGAAAAATTCGCTATTTCAACGGGAGTTTACGCGCGCCCGGCTTTTTCCGGTTTCCGAAGCTTTGACCCTGCCGTACATTTGAATCAGAATTAAGCTTTACTACTATGCAGAATCATCCAACTCCCCGCCATGCCCGCAATGGAAAAGTATTTGTCGGTATTTTATTGTTAGCCGTTGGCTCCATTTGGTTCCTGAAAAATATGGGCTTTACCATCCCGAATTTTTTATTTTCCAAAGGCATTTTCCTGATCATCTTTGGCCTTTTTATCAGTTTCCGCAGCCGGTTCCGGCACCCGCTGGGAATTATTTTTATTGTGCTTGGCTCTTTATTCGTCGCCGAAAAAGCCCTGCACGTGGTCATCCTCTGGAATTACGTCTGGCCTACCCTGATCATTATTTTTGGTTTGTTCATGATCTTCGGCCGGGGTTTCCGCCGTAACCGTAACGATTGGTACGGCCCCAATAGCCAACCCGGAAATTCTGTAAACCCGGTTACCCCTACCGATCATTTATACAACCCCGATCTTAGAACCGACAATGTTACCTATGCGGCGGAAGAATCCGTTTCGATTGAGCGCTCCCTTTCCACTGATGAAGATTACCTGGAAACAACCTCCGTTTTTGGGGGCACCAGGAAAATGATCCTTTCCAAAAATTTTAAAGGCGGCGAAGTAGTTACCATAATGGGCGGAGCAGAATTAAACTTTTCCCAGGCCGACATTCAGGGGCGGGCTGTTCTGGATGTAACCCAGATCATGGGCGGCACTAAAATTATTGTGCCTTCTACCTGGGACATCAGATCCGGGGAAATGGTAGCTATTCTGGGCGGAATCGATGATAAGCGCATTATTCAGCCCGGTGGCATAGATCCAACCAAGGTGCTGATCATTAAAGGAACATCTGTTCTGGGGGGAATCGATATCCGCAGTTACTAATTCAGACAAGAGACTTAAGACTTTCATTTCAGGCTATTAACAATTCCTAAGGGATCTTTTAGTTTTTGCCCTACATCTAACATTAAAAAACGTGGCCAATTCGCCTTTAGAATACGGGAAATACCGCGCCATTTTCTTTGGATGCTGGCTTTTGATCGCGGCCTTGCAAACCGTAATCCTGTTTTGGTTTGGTTTCCCGGCAGACCTGGCCCTGAGCGATAGCTTTATAAGTTGCGGTTTGCTGGCTGGCGCCTGCTGGCTGATAAGCGGCAACCTGGAATATTACCGGCCACAACAGGCCCGCTACCTGTACATCGGGATGTGGTGCTTTCTGTTAGCCGGAAGCTGGCTGGGCATGATAAACTACTTGCTTCCTGCCCTGCTGGAAACCGATGACGCCTACGAAGCCTTTTTGAAGCATTCCCTTCCTATACGATTCAGCATCGGGTTCTTAATGGTTAGCTGGATGGCCATGGTAAGTGTGCTATGGTATAACCAGCAGGAACAACGCGAAAGCGAACGCCGCAAAACCGATACCGAAAAACTGGCCCGGGAAGCTGAATTGTATAAGCTCCGCCTGCAGTTGCAGCCCCACTTTCTATTCAACAGCCTGAACTCCATAAATGCCCTAATTGGCAGCAAACCGCAGGAAGCCCGAAAAATGGTACAACAACTTTCGGAATTCCTGCGGAGCACTCTGAAAAAAGACGAATACCAATGGGTAACTTTAGCCGAAGAATTGCAGCATTTAACCCTGTACCTGGAGATTGAAAAGATGCGTTTTGGCCACCGGCTGGCTACTGAAATTCATTTTAACGAAGCAGCTGGTATGTTAAAACTGCCCCCCATGCTGCTCCAGCCTTTGGTAGAGAATGCCATAAAATTCGGGCTTTATGATACCACCGGCCAGGTTACCATTACCATAGAAGCCCAGGCTAAAAACAACCTTCTGGAAATATTTATAACCAACCCTTACGATCCGGAAACCAACCCTGCCCGCCGCGGAACCGGCTTTGGATTAAGCGGCGTACAGCGGCGGCTTTATTTACTTTTTGCGCGGCAGGACCTTTTGCAAACCCGTTCAGAAAACAACACTTTTACCACTACTATTAAAATTCCCCAACAACCATGAAAGCTATTCTGATCGACGACGAACCGCTGGCCCGCTCTCTGGTGCGGGAATACCTGGAAAATTATCCGCAGATCACCATTGTGGAAGAATGCGGCGATGGGTTCGACGGCATGAAAGCCATTTTGCAGCACCACCCCGACCTGATCTTCCTGGATGTTCAAATGCCAAAAATATCGGGCTTCGAAATGCTGGAATTACTGGAAGAACCGCCGGCTGTGATTTTCACAACTGCCTTTGATGAGTTTGCCATTAAAGCCTTCGATGCTCACGCGGTAGATTATTTGCTCAAACCTTTCAGCCCGGAACGTTTCAACCAGGCCGTAGAAAAATTCCTGCAAAAAAACGGTAGCCCGGAAGGCAAAAAAACCACCAAAGACCTGCTGGAAACGGTAGCCAAAACCGAAGAAAAACTCGACCGCATTGTGGTAAAGAACGGCACCAAGATCCGGATCATTCCCGAGCCGGATATCTTGTTTTTAGAAGCAGAAGGAGACTATATCAACATCCATACGCCCGAAGGCCGCTACCTGAAAACCAAGACCATGCAATATTTTGAAGATGCCCTGGATCCGAAAAAATTTGTTCGCATCCACCGGTCTTACATAATCCAGCTGGCGCAGATCACCAAAATAGAACCATACGAAAAAGATACGCATACCGTGGTTCTGAAAAACGGCGCCCGGTTGCCGGTTAGCCGGAACGGCTATGCCAAACTGAAACAGGCTTTGGATATTTAAACCTTACCTGAGTATCTGAAAACAACCGGAACCTGAATACTTTTGAAATTTATTTTAGCTGAATTGGCTGAAGAAATAATGTTTTTCTAATTAAGATCTTTATCCTATTTTTAGGATTAATTCCTACGAATAAACCCATCATAGATTTGAAGCGTAGGAAAGATAAAGCCAATTCGTTTATGAAAAACATTCTCCTTCTGCTTCTGGCATTATCTACTCTGGCCTGTTCCGAAAATAAAAGGCAGGAAACTGCCCAGACAACCATCGAAAACAAGCCGGACACCCTAAAAACCGACACGGTTGTAAGCACCCCACCTGCTCCCGCCCCCACCCAATTACCGGCTGCTGAAACCCACCATATTTTTTCACACCCCACCGAACCCGATCATTTTAAACTGGAATTCCAGGACACGAACTTATTGCAAAGTTTTGCAAGATTCACCATTACCAACCCCCATGGCGAAATTATTTACCAGGATAGTTTGAGCGCCGGCGATCTGGAAGCTTCTATGGTTTACGAAATGAAAATGCCCATTGCCACCGCCGACGAACGGGTAGAATTTATCCGGAAACGGGTAAAAGAATTTTTCGACGAAAAGCATTTCAGCACCCCAGCAGTAGCTCCCAACGACAGTTACGACCAAACCTTTGGCGATGAAACAACCTGGCAAACCATTAAGAACGATAAAAACGCCGTAGGTTTCAGCTACCTGATAGGAAAAGAATACGGCCGCCGAATAGCCTACTCCAAACTAAAGAACAAAGTAATGGTAGTAGGTTATTTCGGCGGGTAGTACTTCGTAAATACCACCAATAATTTTTCTTTAAACACGCAACCGCATCCTGCTTGCTGAATTAGGAGTTAGGAGCCAGGATTGAGGAGCCAGGAGTTAGGGTAAAATAAGAAATATACTCGAACGCGAAGCGGAGTGAGGTCAACGAAAGCTATGAAAAGCAAGCTAAATTTGCGCTTACGGCAGCAAATTTAGCCGTTTGCCTAGCCACTGAAGCTTACTATCTATGTAATGCACTGTTTACTATGAAAAACAAAAAGGTACAGGGTGGGTTATTTGTCAAGCGCGTTGTTTGAGCGGTCAGCGAGTTCGCGCTTGACTTGACTTTTTTGGACTCCCCTCCTTTTTTCAAGGAGGGGGTAGGGGGTGGTCTTGTGTCAAGACAAAAAGAACAAGAAAGTGAACTATGAAATAGAAATAACTAAAAAAATAGAATGCCGGCTACGGTAGAATGGTAGTCTTTGTAGCTAAAAAACTGCTGTCCGCCGATGAGGTCCTTCGCTAGCGCTCAGGATGACGCAATAATTTGTTTGAGCTTTTATAGCTAAGTGAAATACCAACTTGATGGGATCTCTCCTGACGTCGAGATGACGAAAAACGAAAAGGTTTAGAACCTAAAAAGTCACCACTATTACCCGCTAAAAAATTCCTTCACCATCTCTCACAATGATCGGAATAGTAAATAAAAAGGTCCTGCCTCTTTAACAGAAACAGGACCTTTTTTTAATTATCGAAAATCGAATTATCGAAAAATCGGATTTATCCGTTCATCGAAATCAAAAATTCATCGTTGTCCTTCGTGCCTTTCATCCGGTCTTTCAGGAATTCCATGGCTTCTATCGAATTCATATCCGACATAAACTTGCGCAGGATCCAAACGCGGTTCAGTTCATCTTTATCCATTAACAGATCTTCACGACGGGTACCCGAAGCCGGAACATCAATAGCCGGATAAATCCGGCGGTTGGCCAGTTTCCGATCCAGTTGTAATTCCATGTTACCGGTTCCTTTAAATTCTTCGAAGATAACTTCGTCCATTTTAGAACCGGTATCAATCAGGGCAGTAGCAATAATGGTTAAGGAACCGCCATTTTCTACGTTACGGGCCGCCCCAAAGAAACGCTTCGGTTTGTGCAGCGCATTGGCATCTACCCCACCCGATAATATTTTACCGGAAGCTAGGAACTACGGTATTATAAGCCCGGGCTAAACGGGTAATAGAATCTAACAAAATAACCACATCGTGCCCGCACTCTACCATGCGTTTGGCTTTATCCAAAACAATGCTGGAAATTTTCACGTGGCGTTCGGCGGTTTCATCAAAGGTAGAAGCAATTACTTCGGCTTTTACGTTGCGGGCCATATCGGTAACTTCTTCCGGACGTTCATCAATCAATAAGATCATCAGGTAAACTTCCGGATGATTTTCGGCAGATGGCGTTGGCAATTTCTTTCAGCAATACCGTTTTACCGGTTTTTGGCTGCGCCACAATCATACCCCGCTGGCCTTTACCAATCGGGGCAAATAAATCCAGAATACGGGTAGAATAACAAGCGAGGATTTGGTACTCAGGTTTAAGCGTTCTTCCGGGAAAAGCGGCGTTAAATGCTGGAACGGAATCCGGTCACGAATTTCTTCGGTGGTACGGCCGTTTACAGATTCCACTTTTAGCAAAGCAAAATATTTTTCACCTTCTTTTGGTGGCCGAATCTGGTCCTTTCACGGTATCGCCGGTTTTTAAAGCCAAATAATTTGATCTGCGACGGCGATACATAAATATCATCCGGGGCTAGCCAGATAATTATAATAAGTAGAGCGCAAAAAGCCGTAGCCATCCTGCATTAATTCCAGCACGCCTTCGTTGACAATTACGCCATCAAATTCTTGAAAGTTATTGCTGTTGAAGCCAGACGTCTGGGCGTTGCTTTGGTTCGGTAAACGGCTCTCCCGGTTCTGATCGCGGTTCTGATCGCGGTTCTGATTTTGATCCCGGTTTTGATGCTGGTCGCGGTTGGGTTGGTTTTGCTTTCGCGGGAATTGCTGGCGCTGGTCGCGGTTCTGATTTTCGTCGCGGGGCTCCTGGTTTTCACGGGGCTGGTGCTGTTGATTTTCCCGTTGCTCCCGGGGTTGGTTTGGTTGCTGCTGATCTCTTGATTCGCGGGATTCGCGCTGTTCAGCTTGGGGCTGCTGGTCGCGGGGTTCGTTTTGTTCCTGCCGTGGCTGTACTTGTGGTTCTGAGGCCTCGGTTGGCGGGGTTTCGCGGTCTGCCTGGGGCTGACGCGGTTCGCGCAGCTGGCGGTTCGGAGCGCCTTCGGTGCGTAACTGATCCGTTTTATTGCGCTGGTTGCGGGGCTGAAAAGGTTTTATCGGGCGGCCCTGCGAATCTAATTTTACCGGAGGTTCCTGTTTTTCAAAGAAAGATTTTCCGAAGTTGGGCGCTGGGTTGTTTCGGTGGTTTGCGAAGTTTCGCCGGCTTCTGCTTCGTTAAAATCGCGGGTATTGGCGTCGCGGCGCATTTCCGGTTCCGATCTTTCTTCGGGTGCAGCAACTGCGGTTGGGGCCGGGCGGGACTCTGCTGCGGGAGCAGCGCCACCTTGGCAGGTTTTTTAGGTAATTTTTCGTTGGAGGAGTAAGCCTGCTGATCCAGGATCTTATAAATTAAGTCTTGTTTGCTTAGTTTCTTGAAATTGGTAACACCAAGCTCTTCAGCAATTTCTTTAAGTTCTGAAAGCAGCTTGTCTTTCAATTCTTCAATATTGTACATAGAGAGATTAAGGTAGTTGAATTATTTTCTTGACAGCCAATAGGCAGGAGGCGACAGGAGGATTCCAGGAAAAATTGCGTTTGAGTTTGTTATTAAAGATTGAGCCAGGAAAAAGGTCGGTTTAATTAGCACTGCAATGTTAATATCAATGCAACCTAATTACCAAAGAATACGCGTGATTTTTACTAAAATGTTTCAATTTTTAGATAAGATTTATAAAATAACGCACGCTATGTAAAAAAGTATATTTTTGCACGGATAAATACTGCTGAACCATGCTGCAAATATGCTGTTTTAAAAGACCAAACCGACCAGGTAATTGCCGGACTGATCAAGAGAAATTACAAAAACGCCGAAGCGGAGATCGCGGCTATTTTAGACCTTGACCAGCGCCGCCGCAAAATCCAGGCTCGAGACACGATGAAGCTTCAGGCCCGCGCCTAACAGCCTGGCCCGGGAAATTGGCAACCTGATGAAAAGCGGCGAAAAAGCCGAAGCGAAGCAATTGAAAACCGAAACAGCTGAACTCAAAACCAGGTCAAAACACTGGCCGAAGAGTTGGCTGGTTTAGAAACCGAATTACACGCTGCCCTGGTAAAATTACCTAACATCGCCCCACGAAAGCGTACCGGCCGGCAAAAGCGCCGAAGATAACGAAATAGTTTATGAGCACGGCGAAATCCCGAAGCTTACACGAAGGGCTTTGCCCCACTGGGAACTAATTAAAAAATACGACATCATAGATTTTGAGCTAGGCACTAAAATTACCGGTGCCGGTTTTCCGGTTTACAAAAATAAAGGCGCCCGGCTACAGCGCGCTTTAATAAATTTCTTTCTGGACGAAGCCCTGAAAGCCGGTTATACTGAAATTCAGCCCCCAATTCTGGTAAACGAAGCTTCCGGTTACGGCACCGGCCAGTTACCCGATAAAGAAGGCCAGATGTACCACGCCACCGCCGATAATTATTATTTAATTCCTACGGCCGAAGTTCCGATTACCAACATGTACCGCGACGAAATTATTCCGCGCGAACAATTACCGATTAAAAATGCCGGTTATACGCCTTGTTTCCGCCGCGAAGCAGGTTCCTGGGGCGCCGATGTGCGCGGCCTGAACCGCTTGCACCAGTTTGATAAAGTAGAGATCGTACAGATTCAGGAACCGGAAAAATCTACGCAGACACTGGAAGAAATGAGCCAGTACATTCAGGGTTTGCTTGCAAAAACTGGAGTTGCCTTACCGGGTATTACGTTTGTGCGGCGGCGATATGGGCTTTACTTCGGCCCTTACTTACGATATGGAAGTATATTCCGCGGCCCAAAGACGCTGGCTGGAAGTAAGCTCCTGCCAGTAATTTCGAAACCTACCAGGCCAACCGCTTAAAACTACGCTACAAAGGCGAAAACGGCAAAACCCAATTGCTGCATACACTTAAATGGCAGTGCGCTGGCTCTACCCCGAATTGTAGCCGCTATTTTGGAAAACAACCAGACGCCCGGAAGGCATTATGATGCCTAAAATCCTGCACAGCTATTTAGGTTTTGAGAAGATCGGTTAATTGCTGATTGTTTATTGATAATAGTTTATTGAAAGCCTGGCTGCATGTTTGTAGCCGGGCTTTTTCGTCTGAACTAGGATTTATAGGATTTAGAGATTTAAGGATTATTTGTCAGGAACATAATTTCCTGAAATCAGAAATTTGCGGAACGGGATTGTAGGGACAGGTCGCGACCTGTCCGCACGTTTATCGGATCAATCTGCCTGAAATAGAATTTACAGAATTTCTTGGCTGGCATTTTTGCAGCACTTTGGATCGCAGGTGGTTATCCAGTTTAGCAAAGCATTAAAAAAGTACAGCATGTAACCTTCCGCCTGCAAACCTGTTTTTTCAGTACAAACCACAACTAACTTCACGTTTTAAAAACCGTATCTCCAAAGCCATTAAAAGTAAAAAAGAATGAACGCAGGAGACTTATTCGATAAATTAAAACACGAAGCCAAAGCCTTGGTGGGTGAGGAAAGCAAAGACAAATATTTTCCGGTGGAACAGGAATTTCCGGATGAAGCGGCTGCCCGAAGCTTTTTCCCGGAAGCAAAAAAACGCCTGTTCAACATTGATAAATGGACCGAAGAATCGGGCATAAAATCTACCTTCGAACTGTTCGATGCGGAGGCACAGAAAACCACCGGGCCGCCTAAAGTAGGTTATTTCATGAAGATCATTTTGCCGGGTGTTCCCATAGAAAACTGGGTAGAAATCACTGATCTTATTGAAAAAGAAAACCTGGTTTCGTTTACGGTTCACCCCTGCTCCAACCCCCAGAATAAGGAAGATAAAACGCAGCATTTTTTTGTAAAGGAAACCAGCAGCACCTTCCGGATAGAATTAATCGGCAATAAAATTAAGGCCTGTGAGATCGGTAAAAACGAAATAATCAACAACCAGGAAGAAGCCGGTAACCGGAGCGCCGTAAACACGCTTATTGCGGAAGGCGGCTGGGCCGGTGTGCAGAAAATTCAGTGGGAAAGTTTAGCTGCCTATTGGGCCGGTAAAAAATCCTGATACTGTAGTTTTCCTTATTGGAAAACCGGACCGGCCAGTTCCAGGTTGGTGGCAATGTGAAAGGAAGAAGATAAGATCTTGTGGACCGGGCACCTGCCCGCAATATCGGCCAACCGTTCTACCTGTTCGGGCTGCAGGTTACCGTGCACCAGTACCTGCAACGTAATTTGCTGCTTCATTTGAAAAGCGCCGTCTTTTACCAGTGGTTTGCTTTTGGCCGGACCATCGTCAAGCATAAGTTTTACTTCAACTTTTTCCAGTGGCCATTCTTTCCGTTCGGCATACATCCTCAGGGTAATGGCCGTGCAGGAACCCAGGGCGCCTAAAATAAGATTCTCCGGGGTAGGCCCCGTATTTTTACCGCCTACGCTTTCCGGTTCATCTACCAGAAAAGTATGTTTTCCGGCGCGTACCTGGGCCTGGTAGCCTGCATCCCCAATTTCTACATGTACCTGTTCAGGCGCGTTTTCCTGGTTCTTTTTTGTAGTTTCCACGGTTAAAATCCTAGCGTTTTTTATTATCTGAAACTCAAGATAATAATAAAAATCTTATTCCGGCAGCATAAAATTAAATTCCTGTTCGCGCATGCATTTAAAATGGCCCCGCGGACATTTGGCATAGCCAATTTTTGAGCAGGGCCGGCAGCTTAAACCTTTTACTTCGAATACCTCAAAATCGGTCTTATAAGGGTACATACCAAATTCGGGCACCGTGTTGCCCCAAATGCTATAGATCTTCTTTTTAAAAGCGGCGGCAATGTGCATTAACCCGGTATCGTGGGTAAAAAGCGCCAAACTTTGCTTTACCAACGATGCCGACTGGTTCAGGTTGTATTTTCCGCAGGCGTTTAGAACGATAGTTCGATTGTTCGATATTCGATTGTTCGACTTTTCGGTGTTGGTTATTGATTGTTGGTTTTTTGGATTTTGGAAGTGGCTTGCTATTAATTCTCCCGTTTCTGAATCTTCTTTGCCGCCCAGTAAGATTATGGGGGCGTTAATTTTTTCGCAGAGTTCTATGAGCTTTTCCGGAGGTAACCTTTTGGTGTAATGTTGGGCGCCAATGGCCAGGCCGTAATAACCGTTGCGGTGGGTTTCCGGCAGACTGGTTATGGCAACTTCGTCTTTTTCCGGAATAAAATAATCCAGTCCCTGGCCATCGTTTCTTATGCCGAGTTTAAGTTTTTCGGTGGCCCCGAAATACCGGTCTACAATATGTACATCGGGCATGGCATTGTACTTCAGGTTTACCAAAAGCCACTTCGGGAAATTAAGCTTATCGAAGGTGCCGGATTTTCGGCCTAAGCGGGTTTTGATAATGCGGGTTCGCAGATTATTGTGCAGGTCTACCACGTAATCGAATCGTTCGCGCTTTAGCTCGGTTATGAGGTCGCTCAGGTTATCGCCGAGGTAGTGGGTTTTATCGATGTACGGGTTATTTTCTACAATACTGCGGAAGCTTTGCTTGGTGCAATAATGTACTTTGGCATTGCCTAATTGCCGTTTTAAAGCCCGCACTACCGGGGTGGTTAAAACGATATCGCCAATGGAAGAAAAACGTAGGATGAGAACTTTGTACAAAGCGGTTAACCTTTTAGAAGCTTCTTTTTTAAATTCGGTTTTGAGGCAAATAAAGTCCGCAAAGCTTTTATTTCATTGGAGCTTGCGAAATCAGCTTTCGGGATAAGGTTAACAGAAACATTATTCTGAAATAAAACAAAAAGCTTCTTGGTTTCCTCAACCTTCTGGTAAAGATCCCAGGTATTAAAGGTATCAAAGTCGGTCCCTTTTATGGATACGTTATCGGCGGTGAAGGTAAATAAAATAGGTGCCTGTAACTGTTTGGAATTAAGAAAATTTTTCCTGGCCTGGAAATAAACCGAAACAATTGAAAAGATAAAAATTAAAGGCAATAGCCAACCAAAATAGTTTCCAGGAGAATCTGGCTCTTCATATTCTACATCGGCAGGCATCGCTACGAAATTAAAAATCATCAGAATGGTCATAAAGGCCAGAAATCCCATATAAAATTTTGCCATTCTGGACCGAAAGAAGTGGCTATAATTAAAACTAATATAATCTTTTAAAGTCAGTTGCGTGTTAACTTCTATCATGAAAAAAAAAATTAATATTAAAGGGAATCCTGTTTTTTTGGAGGATAAAAAAATGCAATCAATCAGATCACGACAGCAACCAGTTCATCGCCTCTTCCTTCAATTCAAAATTCCGGTAAAGAATTTTTCCCGGATTAGCGATATTCATTTTCCGGGAATTATTCTCCAACTGCGCTTCCCGCACCGGATCTCTGGATACCACCCTGCCTATTTTTTGCAGCCGGGTTTCGTTGAAATCGGCAGCCAACTGGAGCATCAGAGCCTGGTATTCTTTATTGTTCACGTCGGCGTTGGAACCGCTGGAATCGATCAGGAGCTTTTTTATGTCGTAGCTTTTAATGTTCTGAATTAAGAGCTTAAAAGAATATTCTACTTCCACCATCGAAAACTGCCGCAGATCCGGCCATTGCACAAAAAGCACGTCGGTTTCCGGGTTGTAATCAAGCACGATCAGGTTATCGCTGTATAAGATCATAACTAATTTATTAAGCTTCGCAATTGAACATTAAACGGCAATGATCCTCTTTCAGTGCCACTTCAGGCAATTCCTTTATCTTTCTTCCGCTGCTTAAAATAGGCATCCACTTCTTCCCTATTCTTCGCATTAAAAGTCATTTCGGCAGATAAACCGCCTTTGCGGCCCATGAGGACGCCGTAACGCATATCGGAGTAACCGGCAGTGCTGTGGGCATCGGGATTTATGCTGAGCATAACGCCTTTATCCAGGGCGTATTTAACCCAGCGCCAGTCCAGATCCAGACGGCGTGGGTTGGCATTTATCTCTATGATCACGCCATTCTCAGCGCAGGCATCTATTACGGCCTGGTGATCTATAGGGTAACCTTCGCGGCTTAAAAGTAACCGGCCGGTTGGGTGGCCCAGCATGGTGGTGTACGGATTCTGAATGGCAGTTATTAACCGTTGCGTGGCCTTTTCCTGGGTCATTTTCAGGTTGCTGTGAATGGAGGCTACCACAAAATCGAAGGTCTTTAAAATGCTTTCTTCGTAGTCCAGCGACCCGTCGTTCAGGATATCGGATTCAATGCCTTTGAAAATTCTGAACGGCGCCAGCTGCTGGTTAAGTTGATCGATCTCTTTTTGCTGCTGCACTACCCGGCCTTCCTGCAGACCATTGGCGTAAAAAGCTGATTTGGAATGGTCGCACATTCCCAGGTACTGGTAGCCCTGCTCTTTGCAGAAAACCGCCATTTGCTCCAGGGTATTGGCGCCGTCGGAATAGGTGCTGTGGTTGTGCAGGATGCCTTTCAGATCGGAATCGGAAAGTAAAACCGGCAGCTTCTTTTCGGAGGCCAGTTCCAATTCGTTTTCGCCTTCGCGCATTTCGGGCTCAATAAATTGCAGACCGGCTTTTTGGTAAACCTCCGCTTCAGAGGCAAATTTTTCCTTTTTCAGGAGCGCATACAGGGTATCGGTTCCGTTCCAGGTCTGGCTTAAATGAGCATCGGTGGCCGATTGGCGGAAAACTTCGTTCATATAATCCGGTTCGGGCACCAATTTCAATTCTACTTTTAAGCCTATTTCTGCTACTGTGCCCCGCCAGACAAAGGGCCCGGAAAGTTTCAGATCCTGAGTTAAGCCGCCTATTGCATTTATTTTTTCCTGGGTTTTACTGGCATTTTCGGCAGCAATTACAAACTGCAGTTGGTCTATGATCTCCAGCCGGCGGCGGTATTCACCGGTTAGTTCTACCAGTTCGGTTTTCAGGGTTTGGCGCAATAGGTTTTTCAGATCTTCGGCGGGGATTTCGGCCTGCGCCCAGAGCAATTTACCTTTGCTTTCTTCGGAATACAGGAGGGCATTTTTGAGGGTTTCCTGGGTTTTAGCCCCAAAGCCTTTCAGTTTGGCGATCTGGTCGGTTTCGCAGGCATTTAACAGATCGGCGGCAGTTTCCAGGCCCAGTTCTTTCCAGATGGTGCGGATCTTTTTCGGCCCGAAACCTTTTATGTTCAGCATATCTACCACGCCGGGCGGGGTATTTTCCAGCAATTTGGCCAGGTCGGCAAAGGTGCCGGTTTGGTTTAGTTCTACGATCTTTGAGGCAATGCCTTTGCCTACGCCTTCAAACTTTTCCAGCTCTTTTTCGGTCATTCCGTTCATGGGAACATCTACCCGCTCCAGTGCCGCCACAGCATTCTGATAACCTCTGACTTTGAACGGATTTTCATCGTGCAGCTCCATTAAATTAGCCATCAGTTTGAAAGTCCGGAGGATTTGTTTGTTGTCCATTTTTTGCGGAGTGAGGAGTGAGGATTGAGGATTGAGGAGTTAGGAGTCAGGATTCAGGAGCCAGGAGTTAGGATTGAAAAAGAATCAGATAAAATTTAACAGGAATGCTCTTTTAGCGCAACTTTCCGGTCCCGAAATTTTAAATGCCTCATAATTCTTTCCTAAAAAAACTGTACCGGTAAAATTAGGCAAAGGCCCGGGAAATATAAAAGTTATCCCTCTTTTAGTTTTTTAGCCCAAAACCATACCGTTTCAAATGCCTTATTTCCCCCAATTTAGCAACAGCCAAAAGTTCCTATCACTTTAAACTCCTGACTCCTGACTCCTGACTCCTGGCTCCTGGCTCCTGGCTCCTGGCTCCTCAATCCTCACTCCTCACTCCTCACTCCTGCCCCCTGTTTCCTATTTTTTTGTATATTGCCTGCCTGTTAATTTATCATTGATTTATAATGCGCACTTTTAACCCGCTTGCCGTTAAAATAACGCCGGTAGCCTTACTGGTTTGTTTGGTTTTACTTGCCGGCACCTGTAAAAAAAGCCCCGACAAAACTACCATGGACTTCACCCAAACAATAGTAGGAAAAACCTGGCTTCACTCCCACGAAGACGACCGCGGCGATACCATTAATTACCGGCCCAACAGTTACGACTTTCCCCCGTCCCGGGGCCGCACCGGTTTCCTGATAGAAGCCAACGGCACGATCCGCCAGTATGATATTGCCCCTACCGATGGCCTGGAAGAGCACCTGGGCAAATGGAACATGCGCAATGAAAAAACGATGGAAATCACTTTTCCGGACAAAAAAGCTACCGATTACGAAGTTGAGATCCTTTCTGCCGAGCCTTCGCTGTTAAAGGTAAAACGGAAGTATAAAATTATTTGATTTAGTGATTAGTGATTAGTGATTAGTAAGGACGCAATAGAGCAGGAATTGGAAACTTTTCACAAAAAAATAGTAGAGAAGATAATTAATATTTAGGAAAAAAAACTCCGGGATACTTCCATATTTATCAGATCCATTAATCATTAATTACTATTCACTAATCATTAATCACTATTCACTAATCACTATTCATTAATCACTATTCACTAATCACTATTCATTAATCACTAAAAAATAAGTATGCGTTATTGGTTGGTAAAATCTGAGCCGGAAACCTATGGTTGGGGAGATTTGGTAAAGGAAGGGAAAACCTTTTGGGATGGCGTTCGGAATTACCAGGCCCGCAATTTCCTGCAGGAAATGAAAGCCGGCGACCTGGTTTTATTTTACCACAGCGTTTCGGAAAAAGCAGTGGTTGGCCTGGCCAAAGTGAGCGGCGAAGCTTTTCCGGATCCGAAAGCCGATGACCCGAAGTGGCTGGCTGTAGAATTAATTCCCTTCCGCGATTTTAAAGTTCCGGTTACGCTAAGCCAGATAAAAGCAGACCCGCGTTTAAGCCAGCTCGGGTTGCTGCGCCAGAGCCGCCTTTCGGTAATGCCGCTGAAGCCCGAAGAATACGAAATAATTGTAGGCCTGGGCAACTGAAAACTTGTCTGAGTTTTGGCGTAAAATTGGAAGTTCTTAAAAAATTGAACACTGGCTGCTTCTTAATAGGCATTGCGAAGCGATGGATTAGTGAAGCAGGAACCAAGGGCTCTTAATCGCGTAATTCATAAACCTGAATTATGGCAAAGAAACCGGCACTGATTTTTTTCCTTTCATTACTTTGTCTTCCTATTCTGTCCTTCGGCCAGCCTACGCAAACCGCACGCACCGAATTCCCGATCGATAACAAATACCGGAACTTTTTTGTCTGGCCGCAGCCCGACAGTACCGTTACCGTGCTGCGCATAGAAAGAGCCTACCGCAATGCCGAACCGTTTTCTTTATTTAAATACAACCAGCACCTGGCCCTTATCTGGCAAAAGCCGGTAGACGTACCAACCAATAGCCAATTCCTGCGGGGCATTACCCAGCACCAGGTTTGCTACCTGCTTTTTGCGGGGCAGAAAAAAGATGAATTCGTTTTAGCGCGCATAAATACCGGAACCGGAAAGCAAACCATAAGCAAACACAAACTGCCGGAAAACTTGTCTTTCAGGATAAACGGCATGACGGCCCTGGAAGGGTACCTTTTTCTGACGGGTTCGCAAAATGATCGGCTGGTTGTATTATACCTTAACCCGGATTCCCCCGAAATATTGAAAATACCGGCCATTTATGATCAGTTTTCGGCTTTATCTGAATACCGGGCCGATACTGTAGCCAGGCGCCTGGAAGTTGTGCTGGCAGAATCGAATGGCTTGAAAGGAAGGCTGCAAATTAAAAGGCTGGCACCCGACGGCCGGTTATTTTCAGTTAATTTTTTACAGCACCCTGACTACAATTATTTAACCGGGCGCCTGAGTTCGGCGGATAGCAGTTCCAAAATCATTGCGGGCACTTATAGTTTCCGCGACCTTCGGTATGCCCAGGGATTTTTTACCGGCCCGTTTCTGCCAAAGAACGAACAGGAATTAAAGTATCATGATTTTACCGTCTTCACACATTACTTTGATTATTTAAAACCCGGCCGGCAGGAAAAGGTTCGCCGCCAGGTTGCCCGTTCGCGGGGTACCCGCAAGCTGTACCAACTCCGGAACCGCATGCTGGTGCACCGGTTATACCCGTTTGCCAATGGTTATCTTTTGGTGGGAGAAATGTACTATCCGCATTACCAGAACGAAGGCATGAGCCGGGGCATTTTTGATGGCTTTGAGTTTACGCAGGCAGTGGTAGCGGCCTTCGATAACCAGGGAAACCTGCGCTGGGAAAACAGCTGGCCCCTGCAGAATATCCGCGTGTTAGACCTGCAGGAAAATATAACCGTGGGGCTTACCGGGAACGTTTCCATATTATGCTACCCCGACAATGAGAAGATCCGCTACAAAATTTTTAAAGATAACCAACTCGTACCCAACGACAAATTCATCAACATTTCTACCCTGGTACCGGGAGAAAAAATTTTAGGTACCGAACCGGAAGGTGTAGCAAACTGGTACCACAATAATTTTATTGCCTACGGGGTGCAAAGCATACGGGGCGTTTCCGGCCACCGGGCGGTTTTTTATCTGAATAAGATAGCGTTTTAAAGGCAACCCATTTCATTTGAGGAACCTTTGCCTGGTTTTTTGAAAATCAACATATAATCGGGTAAATTTTGTTATGATCAACAAAAACAATATCTTGCTTACGCTAACCGCTTCATCTCCAAACCTATGAAAAAAAGCCTGCCGCTAATTTCCGGAGTTCTGTTATTTGTAATCATGGGCCTTGCTGTGCAGGCTCAGAATTACCAGCCATTCCGCAAAGGTTTGATTTACCAATATTTTTCCCGGGACTCGCTCTATTCCATGCAAATAGATACGGCCAAAGTAGTTGGCGGCGATTCGGTTTTTGTATTTAATGCTACGGCCCAAAAAGGGATTATCCCAACGGTACCAACTGCCTGCCCTATTAACAATAAAACTTATTTTGTGCAGCCCAATAACCAATTCGGGCAATGGCTGAAAAAGCTGGCGAACGGCGATTATGTGTTTCACGGTTCTCAAGGTCAAAACTTTTTGTTGAAAACGCAGGTGCCACCAAACTCTACCTGGACTTTTAACAACAATACCGGGATTTCGGTTACTCTGGTTTCTAAGGTGCCGGAAAATTTTGGTGGTATTACCGAAAATGTAATAACCTACAGCTTAAGCAATGGCAGTATTATTAAGCTTAGCGAAAATCATGGCATAATTCAGGCTCCCAATTTTATGAGTCTTATTGCAAACTCAGGTTTTAAGGCCCGGAACTTACTTTTTTACAAACTTCCTGAACCAAATTCTACCAGCCAACCTCTCATTTTCAGGATTTATGATTTCCAGCCCGGCGATAAATTTAGCTATTTTACGAATACCTCTTCGGTTGGATTTTCAACTGTTCACGAATGGGATCAATATGAAGTGCTAACCAGAAGAAACTCCATTTATAACGATTCTATTTATTATACGTGGCGGCATTCCAAACTGGCCCGAACGATGTTTATGGGAATTACTTCCAATGTATTGTCCGCCCCGGTTATAGAAAGTTTTACAGTTTCTGTTTACGATTTTTTTCCTGGCGATTTACTTACAAACGGCTTTGCCGAAAATGGATCTTCTTTCTGGAATAAAGGCTATGTAAAAACATTTGGAGCAAAATCGGTTAAATATAATAACCGGGAAAGAGGCACTTTTACAGACCTCGATTTCAATGCCGCCTGTTCTACATTTAATGAAGGACTCCATTCAATCCACATTTCTGAATTTTCTATTGGTTTAGGAAAAACTGCAGAAGTTACCGTTGATGCAGGCCCTACGGTAATCCGGGAATTACAGGCTTACCAAAAAGGTACTGAAACTTATGGCGTTTGGCCAAACCTTGGGCAACTAATGGTGATAGAAGAAGTTGATTCATCGAAGCCTTTCACAATTTATCCTAATCCTTTCGCGACCGATGCTTCCATAATTTTCAACAGCAACCTAAAGGGTAAAGAAGCACTTATTACAATTACCGATTCGCAGGGAAAAGAAGTTTACAAAAAACGGCTACCGGCTATTTCGAATCAAGCTAACAGATTATTTTTACCAAAACTTGCCAAAGGTTTATACCTGCTTCAGATAATTGACGATAACCAGACTTTCACTACTAAACTAATTAAAGAGTAAACCACTTTTTAAGGCTTTAACCCTACCATTTTCACCGACCAACCGAAGAAATATTTGGAGCCTTTGGGCAAAAACGTATCTTTGCGTAACCGCTACCGCTATGCAGAAACGCCTGATTGTTCCCCACGCTTTGCTTCAGATCATGCTGCAGCGGCTGTGCCATCAGCTCATAGAAACGCACGGCGATTTCAGCAATACTGTTTTGATAGGACTGCAGCCGCGGGGTAAATTTCTGGCTATCCGGCTGCACAGATTATTGCAGGAAATTACCGGTCAGACCATCCGTTTAGGTTTTCTGGATACCACCTTTTACCGCGACGATTTCCGCCGCCGTGAAAGCCCGCTGGCCGCCAATGCCACTTCCATAGACTTTATAATTGAAAACCAGCACGTAATCCTGATCGATGATGTGCTTTTTACTGGCCGTTCTGTGCGGGCGGCCTTAGATGCCATGATCGCTTTTGGCCGCCCGGCCAGGGTAGAATTACTGGTGCTGATAGACCGGCGCTACCAGCGCGACCTGCCCATTGAGGCCACTTATGTGGGGCAGAAAGTAAATTCCCTGGCTACGCAAAAAGTGGCGGTAGAATGGGAAAATGAGGAGAAAGCCGAAGCCGCCATCTGGCTCGTTTCAAAAACCGAAGAAGTTTAAAATAAAGCAATGCAACAGCTCAGCGTCCGCCACCTTTTAGGGATTAAAGAAATTACCGAAGCTGATATGCAGCTTATTTTCGAGACGGCCGACAATTTTAAAGAAGTACTGAACCGCCCCATTAAAAAAGTACCTTCGCTCCGCGACATTACCATTGCCAACGTTTTCTTCGAAAATTCTACCCGCACCCGCCTTTCCTTTGAATTAGCCGAAAAACGCCTTTCCGCCGATGTGATCAATTTTTCGGCCGGCGGCAGTTCGGTTAAAAAAGGCGAAACCCTGTTAGATACGGTCAATAATATTCTGGCCATGAAGGTAGATATGATCGTGATGCGCCATTCCAGCGTCGGCGCGCCGCATTTTCTTTCGCGCCACATAAAAGCCAACATTGTAAACGCCGGCGACGGCACCCACGAACACCCCACCCAGGCTTTATTAGATACTTTTTCCATAAGGGAAAAATTAGGCGATGTGGCCGGGAAAAAAGTAGCTATTATCGGCGATATCCTGCATTCCCGGGTGGCTTTGAGTAATATTTTTGCCCTGCAGAAACTGGGCGCGGAAGTTATGGTTTGCGGCCCCAGCACCTTATTGCCCCGCTACATAGCGGAGTTGGGGGTAAAAGTAGAACTGAATGTCCGGAAAGCGCTGGAATGGTGCGATGTAGCCAACGTGTTACGGATCCAGCTGGAGCGGCAGCAAATGAAATTTTTCCCCAGCCTGCGGGAATATACGCTCTATTATGGCATCGATAAAAAAATGCTAGATAGTCTGCCCAAAGAAATCGTGCTCATGCACCCGGGCCCGATAAACCGGGGCGTAGAACTAAGCTCCGATGCCGCCGATTCCGGCCATTCCATTATCCTGAACCAGGTCGAAAACGGGGTTGCTATCCGGATGGCAGTTCTTTATTTGCTGGCTTCTTCCAGAGATTAAAAACGTTATTTTTTGGTTGCTTTAGCTACTCAGCTACCACTTTATCAATTCGACCTTCTTTAAAATATTATATTTCGTGTTTAAACATAAAATAAACCAAGAACTGGTGCTTTTATGGTGAGGGATTTGCTTTTTTTTTAACTATTCACTTCAATCTCAAATAAATTCTCTTTAAAGTTATAACGCATTTAAAATTTTCATATATTACCGTAACGTTTACTGCTGGTTGTATTCAGAACTTAATAGTTAAAAAAATACAAAAGCTTAACATTTCGGCAACTGCATTACGGTTGCTAATGATTTACTTGCCATCATCATTCTTCCAAAAATCTCTATATGAAAAAGCACTTTTACAAAGTAATGTTGTTTGCCTGGCTGGGCGCTCTTTCGTTTTCCTGTAAAGAAGACAAATCTACCCCCGAACCGGTAGTAGATACCATTACCCAGGATTCTTCCCTGGCCATTGCTCAAGGGTTTCCGGAAGGATTTGAAAGCGGCACCAAAGGTTCTTATGCGGTTGGCAGCGTTACCTTCGGCAGCGGTTCCTGGACCTTAAATGAGGCGCTGGTGGGCAACCTGACCGGCGATGCCAAAAATGGTAACCAATCTATCCGGATCCGGGATCTGGGTAAATTAACCATGAACTTTAACGCGACAAACGGAGCAGGCACGGTAACGGTAAAACATGCCCGGTATGGCTCCGATGCCAACAGTACCTGGGAACTCTGGGTTTCGGCCAATGGCGGCGCTTTTACCAAAGTTGGCAGCACGGTTACGGCTTCTACCACAACTTTGGCTACGGCCACCTTTACGGTAAACATTTCCGGCCCCGTTAAATTTGAGATCCGGAAGACCTCCGGTACCGGTATCCGGATCAACATCGACGATTTTTCTTTTGACGAATACGGCACCACTTCCGGCACCGTAGATACCGGCGGAAGTGCTTCTCCTACCACCGATAATTCGCACATGGCTATGGGCAACCCCAGCGCCGCAGTAACCAACACGGTTAACTTTACCAATTACCTGATGCTGAAAAATGAATTCGCCCTTTCGTATAACCGCGACCGCGGTACGCCAAACTGGGTTAGCTGGTATGTGGGTAATTCCTGGCTGGGCAGCACGCCGCGCCAGGATAATTTCCGGGCCGATGCCACCCTCCCAACCGGCTGGTACCAGGTTGGCGCCAGCAGCTACACCGGCAGCGGTTTCGACCGGGGCCACAATTGTCCGTCGGCAGACCGCACCAATACTGTTACAGCCAACTCCGCTACTTTTTTAATGACCAACATGATCCCGCAGGCGCCTAATAATAACCAGCAGACCTGGGGCAATCTGGAAGATTATACCCGTTCGCTGGTAACGGCCGGAAACGAAGTTTATGTAATTATGGGTTCTTATGGCATGGGCGGCACCGGCTCTTTAGGCGGCACTACCACTACTATTAACAACGGCAATATTACGGTACCAAGCAATATCTGGAAAGTGCTGGTAATTTTGCCGAACGGCAGCAACGATGTAGGCCGCGTTACCACCAGCACCCGGGTAATTGCGGTAAATACGCCTAATATAAATACCGTAAATTCAGCCTGGGGCGGTTACCGTACGTCTGTAGATGCCATTGAGGCCGCCACCGGCTACAACCTGCTTTCTAACTTACCCGCTTCTGTACAATCTGTTCTGGAAGCCCGAATAGATAACGGCCCGACCAACTAACCGCCTGCTTTAAACCTGAATTTATTTATAACCGCCTGTTTATCCAAGCAGGCGGTTTTTTTGCGCTTTTTTTAAATTCCGTAGATGGCTCGAATTACAAAGGCAGGATTAAGATTATTGATGGGCAAAAATCGTAAAACCATGAATAATCCAAAATTGCAAAATATCCCGACCATGAACGATACTATTCTAAAAATAAAAACCCAGGAACTGCTGAACCAGGGAAAACCGGATGAAGCCCTGGACATTCTATTTAACGCCTACCTGGAAGACCATCCTAACGCTAAAAACCTGGAAATGTGCCGCGAAAAGGTAAATTTCAAACTAAAGAATGAATTCCAGGAAAACACGGGAGAAACCCGGGAACAATCTAAATTGCTTTTATACGGGTTTATGACCGTAATTGGCCAAACCGAAGGCGATACGGCCTTTAACCTGATCTTACTTTTGCTTCATTTGGTGCATAAAGGGCATAATGAATCTTTAAGAGAGGCCATAGAAATCATAAAACTGGAGCGGGCCTCTAATAACCTGAATGTTGCGGTTTAACCAGAACGGATCAGGAAGCAACCGTTGAAAAGAGAAGAAAGGTAAGTCCACCGGAAATTGCGTAGTTTTGCAGCCGGAAACCCTACCGTTTTTATGGCGCAACCTGCTTTGCTTTCGTGCTACCTGCTAACCTTCAACAGCGAAAAATACCTGGCGCAAATCCTGGCTGCCCTGAAACCGGTGGCCGACGACCTGGTGGTGGTAGATTCCGGCAGTACCGACCAAACCGGGCAGATCGCAGCCGAATTCGAAGCGCGCTTTATTTTCCGGAAGTTCGACAATTTTAAGAACCAGCGGAATTTCGCGCAGGACCAGTGCCGGCATACCTGGGTTTTTAACCTGGATTCGGATGAGGTACCAAGCCCGGCCTGCATCGAAGCAATTTCAGAACTCAAAGCAAAGGGTTTCGGGGAAAGTACTAACGGGCCGGAGGCTTACCGGATAGAACGGCATTGGTATTTACTGGGCCGGAAAGTGCATTGCTTCTATCCTATCGATAGCCCGGATTTCCCGGTAAGGTTATTCCGGAAAGATGTGGTAAGCTTTAAAACGACCAGCAATTTTGTGCACGAAACGCCTTCCGGCTTTACCCGCACCGAAAAAATAAGCGGGGCGGTAAACCATTACAGCTGCGATTCCATTCACGAATTGTACGGAAAATTAAACCAGTATACTACCCTGGCCGCCCGCGACCTGCAAAACCGAGGTAAAAAAGCTTCCTGGGTCAAGCTTTGGTTAAGCCCGTTGGGTTCGTGGTTTAAATGGTACGTTAAGAAAGGCGGTTTTAAAGACGGCTACGTAGGTTTTATTCTGGGCCGCTATGCTTTTGATTATTCGTACCAGAAATACCTGAAATTAAAATTCGACCTGACAGCCGAAAACGGTACGGAAAAGCCCTGAAAAACCGAAAGAAGAAGCCCTTACACCCCTGTAGTACCGGAACGCAGAAAAACGAAGCGCTTCAATTGCCAAAGTTCAGCCAAACCTGAAAATCTATGGTAAACTTAAATTCGGCTAAAGCCGGTTTAGCGGAAAAAGAAACCCCTGGCTGAAGCCAGGGGCAATTAAGCATGTTGATCAGATCTGAGAAGCTGGGGCATTTAAGAATGTTAACATGATTAGAATAATTCCTGGGCTCACATTACTTTCACGCTTATTTAAAAAGCATAACCCAGTTTAAAGCCAACCGTGAGGTAAACTCCGGCACTGCCGAAATCCATTATATTTTTTTTGAAATGGTTGCTGTCCGGTTCGCTGCTTTGGGAAAAGCGGTACCCAATTCCGCCGAAACAGTCGGTTATTAAGCGGTCGGTGAGGAAGGGGTTCTGCAGGCCGAACATGGCAACCACCCCGGTGCGGGTTACGGTTTCCTGCCGGGGTTGCCAGCCATACTGAATATATTCCATCCCGTTTTCGCCCCGTTCTGTGTTCCAGCCCAAAACGGCATAGTCCAGATCGAAATGGTGGTAGTTGAACCCATAGGCAAAATATTGCTGTCCTTTGGGGTTAACCGGATTAGGTTTGTAAAAGCGGTACATGATTTCGGCGCCGTACCCCTTAACCCTGGCAATTTCTTCGTTGTTCTCCCGGGCCGCAAACTTATCGATGGTCTGGGTATTTCCGCTGTAAAATCTGGGCGAAAAGGTAAGGCTGTTGTTGCTTTCCGGGGCCAGCTGGCGCTCAATTTCCAGGTTCAGGGCATTTACAAAAAAATGCTGGGGGCTAACTTTTATTGTCCAAGGCCGATTAATTACCAAATCCGAAATTTGAATTCCTTCAACAGTGCAAACAAATTTGGTCTGAACCTGACTAGTATCAGATTGAGCCCGGGCCGGCAGCATGCCAGCCAGGAACCCGGTTAAGATAAAACCTGCTAAAAGTAATCCCCGCATAAATCCGTTCCCCAATTCCCCGCCTTAAATAGGTTTCTGCACGCTAAGCTTGCTTAACTGCTCCAGCTTTTCGTTCTGGTAAGAATACTGGTACAACCCATCTGAGCCGATCACCATTAAATTGCCGTTATGCGGAATTACATCGAAGGCATTGATAGGGAAATGATGTTTCTGAACCAGGGAATTTACGTTGGTGGCATCGAAATGCTTCAGGCCGTTGTCGCAAACAAACAGGTTTTTACCGTCTATTCCCAAACCTTTCGGGTTAACCATCGGGTAAACTTCTACCAGCTTAGGGTCTGAAATATTGGCCAGATCCACGATCTGCAGTTCGTTTATGGCCCGCTGGCAGGTAGTGCCGGTGCTCAGGGTTACGTAAGCGTAACGGCTATCGGCTACCACCGGGTCGCAGCTTAAGATATGCGAGAACCGGGAAATCTCAACTGGCGCCGCCGGGTTTTGAATGCTCATAATGATCATGCCGCCCTGGGTACCGATAAACAATTTATCCTGGTACGGGAAAATGGTTTCTACATTATTCCAAATCTCCGAACGGTTTCCCGGTTTAGGATCGTTGGGATTGCTGATATCGTAATGGGTAAGGCTGTTATGATCTACGGTGTACAGGTTATTGCCGCTAATGGTAAAACGGGCCATGGAACCGCCCCGGCCTTCCTGACCCGGAACGCCGCCGCGGCCATCTACCGAATTGGTACCCGAAGGCATTGGGTTGCTGTCGTTGCTGTTGCAGGAAGAAAGCAGCGCCGAAGCACTAATAATACAAGCGAATAAATAGGTTATCTTTTTCATTGTTCTATTTCACTTTTAATTTCCAGCCAACAATAACTGCATCTGCGGGTAAACCCTTTTGGTCGTATTCGGCGGGAAGATTGTCCGGTGGCATGGGGGCCGGAAATACGTTGGGAACACGTTTGGCTACGTACGGATTTTCCGGATCGGCCAGGTTTATGGCAACTAAATCTACGGCGTTATCTACGTAGATCACGTTGCTTTTCATGGCAAAATCTACGTTGCCCGGCACCTGGATAAAACCAATGTTCTGGGGCGAACGCGGATCCTGGTTATCTATAATATGAACACCTTTGAAAAGCTCATTGATAAGAATGTAGTTGCCGTAATTGTAGATCTTACCCGTGGTAGCCAGCGGCTGGGCGGGTTTAACCATAACGGATGCCTCCAGTTGCTGCCGGCTCATAAAAATGGGCTGATAGGCCGAAGTTGGCATCGGTTCCGGGCTCCAGGTCTGGTAGCAGGAAGCCAGCATGGGCACTAATAGCCCAAAAAGCAACAGGTGCGTTATTCTTTTCATAATACGTTGATCTGAAATGAGATTTGTTCTAAATATACAAAAGGTTGCGGATTCCCGGTTATCCTATTTGGCAAATACCGCCTTTATTAAGGGAAGACAACTTAAACCAGTACAACCCCAGGTCTGAATTCAAAAATTTTCTCCCCTGTATCATAGACGCGGAAAGTTCTGAAATAGTGGCCTGGCCTTTTAAAAAAATCAGGTAAAAAAATTGTGGTAGCAAACTAAAAAAATTACTCAATTGCGGGGGCAAAAAAAAAGCATCCTGGTTTTAACAAAGGTTTTATTATTTTAACCGGAATTATCAACCTAACCTGCAACGATGAATACCCGCCTTTGTTTTTTGCTGACTTTAATTATTTGGTTAATGGCTTCTTTAAGCAGTAAAGGTCAGGATTTTATCCTGATAAAAGGTAAGATCCTGACCGAAGACACCAAAGAACGAATACCTTTTGCCTCGATCGGGATCCCGGAAAAAGGTATTGGTAATATCAGCAACGAAACCGGCGACTTTGAATTAAAAATTCCGGCAGCAGCAAAAGATGCCCGGGTTTGCATCAGCGCTCTGGGGTTTAAGGAAATTTGCCAGCCGGTTTCGGGTTTTAAGGGTAAAAACAATACCATTTTTCTGGAACCCGCCAATCTGCAACTGGCCACCGTAGAAGTAAAAGCCCTATCCGCCGAAAATCTGGTAAAAGAAGCCATAAAACGGATCCCGGAGAATTATGCTTCTAAACCGGTGAAATATACCTATTACCAGCGGCAGGCTTCTATTATAAACGACAAACCGGTATATCTAATTGAATCGGTTTCGGAAGCTTACCGGAATTTCCTTAAAGACAACCACCAGTTAAGCCTGAAGAAAAGCCGGGGCATGGCTACTTCCCCGGAAAACCAGAAAAGGATGGACAATGTTTGGGTGGCAGTTTTTTCGATCTTAGCGTACGATAATATTCATACTTATCCGGATTATTTGCATCCTTCCAAATCAAAAAACTTTAACTATAAACTGGTAGATGAGAAATTAATTGGCCCCGATACCGTTTACGTAATTGCTTTCAATCCTAAATCGAAGAAAAACGGAAACGAAGCGCCCGGCACCGAAGGGAAATTGTATCTGCACAACCGTTCCTATGCCATAATCCGGCTGGAAAGACAGGATAATAAGGCTGAATTGGCCCGGGAAAATGCCAGCATTGGCAGCAAAGCCGTTAATAAAGCCTGTAAATGCACTTCTACTTACCTGGGAAATTTTGCTCAGATATCCTATAAACGCATTGGCAAAAGGTGGTACTTCAGCCATGCCAACAGCCAAGGGTTAAACCATACGGCCGGAGAAAGTTATCCGGTGCCGGAAAATTCCCAGACCCTCACTCAATTAGTTGTTACCAATATTGCAGTAGAAAATGCGCCGGAAATCCCGGAAGCTGAGCGGGTTAAACCTTTCCGGAACCATTACAGCAAAGCTCCTAAAGATATGAACGAAGCTTACTGGGAACAATATAACGTGTTGCCGTTGCCGGATGCTTATCAGAAATTACTAACCAAATAATTCACCGAAAAAAAACTGGGAGGTTTTAAAAAACCAAGCAGGTTTGACTTGCAGAACGGTAATAAAAACCGGTTAAAAACTAAACCTAAATTTTTTGGAAAAAGAAACAGTAAGTTCCGGAATTGGCAAGCGGCTGTTCCAAGAATTAGTATTGAACATTCGCTTATTTTACTCTTACATTACCCAGTTGGCGTATCTGGATAGTGGCTGCGGTATCTACCACCAGGGTAGCATTGGTCTGGCTACCATTCAGCTCAAAAATTACCGGGTAATTTGCCGCAGAAAGCCTGCCTATTTCTATTCTGGCTCTTGCCCGATCTGGCATCATTATACCACCTAAGGACTCAGGAATATCGGTAAATTTAATGATATAAGTTTGCCCTTTCTTTTGCAAGGTATAACTAACCTGGTGACTACAGCATGGATAAACAACCTCACTTTCAGCCACTACCACCACATTTTGCTCATCCATTTCTGCCGAAACCAAAATGTCTGTATCAAGTTTTTTTTCCACAGGATCTTTTTGGCAGCTGCCCAGTATCAAAAGGGCCAGGCCGGAAATTAAAAGTAATTTGGTTTTCATGATTCTTTAACGGCCTTAGCTGGTGATTTTATTCTGTTTTTTGTTTTTTTGATAGCCCCTCCGGAACCGCTTTTTCAATCAATTCAAATTTCTGGTTCCGGGAACTCCCAAGCTCTTTATCCATAGACTATAGAAAGCCTAAAATTGTGGCCTAAGATTGAAAATATTTTCTTTTCTCTCCCTAATCTAACAATTCATTTGTAAGAGAAACAAATTGGTTTAAAAAACTCAAAAACGAAAAAGTGGCTATCTTGCTATGCAGAAACCACTTTTTCACCCTAACAACATACCGTTTTCGGGCTTTTATTTTTCGGCCATTAAACGCTCAATGTCTTCAATTTCTATCGGGATATTTTTCATCAGGTCTACCGGGCCGTTTTTGGTTACCAGGAAATCGTTTTCCAGGCGAATGCCCAGGCCTTCTTCCCGGATGTAAATACCCGGTTCGCAGGTAAACACCATGCCTTCTTCAAAAGCCCGGAATTTATTCCCCACATCGTGCACATCTAGACCCAGGAAATGCGACGTTCCGTGCATAAAATATTTCTTGTACAGCGGTTTTTCCGGGTCCTGGTTTTTAACGTCTTCCTCTTTCAGCAAGCCCAGTTTAATGAGTTCGTGCTCCATTACCTTGCCCACAAATTTGTGGTACTGGTCTAATGAATTGCCAACTACCAGCATGTTACTGGCCACTTTCATTACATTCAGAACCGAGCTGTAAACTTCGCGCTGGCGCGGGCGAAAATTTCCCGTTAACCGGCACCGAACGCGAAAGATCCGAAGCATAATTGGCATATTCCGCCCCAAAATCCATCAGGATCACGTCGCCGTCTTTGCATTCGCGGTCGTTGTCTACGTAGTGCAGGATGCAGGCATTTTCGCCGGAAGCAATAATGGAACCGTAGGCCGGGCCCGCGGGAACGGTTGCGCAAAAATTCGTGGTAAAGTTCGGCTTCTATCTCATATTCCATTACGCCCGGTTTTATGAATTTGAGCAGGCGGCGGAAGGCTTTTTCGGTAATGTCGCAGGCTTTCTGGATCTGCTCAATTTCGTACGGCGATTTGATGGCCCGCAGGTTGTGCATAATGGGTGAAATGCGGTTGTAAACGTGCAGCGGGTAAATATCTTTGCACCATTTCACAAACCGCGAATCGCGGGTCTCTACCTCTACCACGGCGCGCAGATGTTCATTGGTGTTCAGGTAAATATTTTCAACTTCGGTCATCAGGGAGTTGAAAATGCTTTTGAATTCGTGGGTCCAGAGAATGGTCTGGATACCGGATATTTCCCGGGCCTGTTCCTTCGTTAGTTTGTAGCCTTCCCAGGTTAAAATATGGTCGTTGGTTTCGCGCACAAAAAGCACTTCCTTAAACCGCGGGTCTTTCGATTCCGGGAAAAGCAACAGAATGCTTTCTTCCTGGTCTATGCCGCTTAAATAGAAGAGGTCGTTGTTCTGCCGGAAAGGCATGGTGCCGTCGGCATTGGTGGGCATTACATCGTTGGAATTAAAAACGGCCAGCGAACAGGCTTTAAGCTGCTTTACAAAGTTCTCGCGGTTATGAATGTAAAGTTCGGGGTTTATGGGCGAATATTTCATAGTTCGTTTTAGGGACTGCCGCACCACAAATCTGTTTTGGCGGTGAACGCTGCCCAAGTTCGCAATTCAAAACGAAAAAACCATTAAAAAATTAAAAAAACGATAACCTGCCGGGCGCATCCTGCGTGAAAGGTTTTCTACAGGAAGCTGTATCTTTGTAATCTCACCTTGAACTCTGATAAAATAATGCACATTGGTTACGACGCTAAAAGGGCGTTTAATAATTCTTCCGGCTTAGGCAATTACAGCCGTTTCGTTATTTCGGCGGCGGTGCGTCTTTACCCGAAAGAACATTTCGCCTTGTTTACGCCCAAACAGACAACCCGCTTCCGGAATTTCTTTCCGGCTGCTAAAAATGTAACCGTAGTTGAGCCAACCGGCCTGAACGCCAGGATCCCTGGTTTCTGGCGGGTTTTCAACCAGCTTTCCGATATTAAAAAACACAAGGTTTCGCTATTTCACGGCCTGAGCAACGAATTGCCGGTGGGGCTGGCCAAAAACGGCATAAAAAGCGTGGTAACCATTCACGACCTGATTTTTCTGCGTTTTCCGGAATTATACAAACCCATAGACCGGCTTATTTACAAGCGGAAATTTTCCGCCGCCTGCCGCCAGGCCGATAAAATAATTGCCATCAGCCAGCAAACCAAAAGCGATATTGTCCAGTTCTTTGGCACCGATCCGGAAAAAATTGAAGTTATTTACCAGGATTGCGACCCGGTTTTTCACGTTACCCCGGAGGCTGAATTTACCGAAAACGTAAAGCGGCGCTACACCCTCCCCGAAAATTACCTGCTCTGCGTGGGCACCCTGGAAAAACGCAAGAACCAGTTGAACCTGCTCCAGGCCTGGCACCAGGCCGGCACCGATCTGCACCTGGTTTTTGTGGGCCGCACCACCAAATACACCCAACAACTGCACAGCTATATTGCCGAACACAAGCTTGCCGACCGGGTGCATTTTCTGCCCTACGTGGCGTACAATGAATTACCGGCTATTTATTGTTCTGCCACGCTTTTTGCCTATCCGTCGGTTTTTGAAGGGTTTGGCATACCGATTTTAGAAGCGCTTAACTGTGGCGTTCCGGTAATTACTTCTACAGACTCATGCTTTGCCGAAGCCGGCGGCCCGGGCTCCCGGTACGTGAACCCGGAAAACGTTGGTGAGCTGGCCGCTGCTATTAAAGAAATAAGCCAGGATGAAAACCTGCAGCAGCAAATGAAAAAACAGGGTCATGACCATGCGCTAAAATTCCGGCCGGAAAAGACCGTAGCCCAGGTACACGAACTTTATAAAAGCCTGTTGGAGGAGTAAACTCAACTTCTAATTTTTTTGTCATCCTGAGCGATAGCGAAGGACCTTGTTGGCGGCCAGTAGAAACAATTCTGCAAAGAGCCAACGAGGTCCTTCGCTATCGCTCAGGATGACGGGATTTTTTTTTAAGATTTCAAACTAAAAAGGCTGCCCGAAATCAAATCAGGCAGCCTTTTTAGAAAATTGAAATTTTGAATTAACCAATCAACTCATTCAAAGTCTGGCTTGGGCGCATGGCTTTTTCAACTTTAGCAGCATCCGGGTGGTAATAACCGCCTATATCTACTGGTTTGCCTTGCGCTGCAATTTGCTCTTCTACAATTTTATTTTCGTTTTCGGTCATGGCTTTGGCCAGCGGTTCGAAAGTAAGCTTTCAGTTCGGCGTTTTTGGTTTGTTCGGCTAAGGCCTGGGCCCAGTATAAGTGCCAGGTAAAAATGGCTGCCGCGGTTATCTATGCCGCCTACTTTCCGCGCCGGCGATTTATCTTTTTCCAGGAATTCAGCGTTGGCTTTGTTCAGGGCTTCGGCCAGTACTTCGGCTTTTTCGTTTTTGGTTTTGTAGGCCAGATCTTCCAAAGAAACGGCCAGCGCCAAAAACTCACCCAAAGAATCCCAACGCAGGTAATTTTCTTCTGTGAACTGCTGCACGTGTTTCGGCGCAGATCCACCGGCACCGGTTTCAAACAAGCCGCCGCCATCTAACAACGGCACAATAGAAAGCATTTTGGCGCTGGTACCTAATTCCAGGATCGGGAAAAGATCGGTTAAATAATCACGCAGCACGTTACCGGTTACCGAAATAGTGTCTTTGCCGGCTTTGGCGCGCTCGCAGGTATAGCGCATGGCTTCTACCGGCGCTCATGATTTTAATTTCCAGGCCGTTGGTATCGTGGTCTTGCAGGTAGCGTTCTACTTTTTTAATCAGGTTGGCATCGTGGGCGCGGTTCGGATCGAGCCAGAAAATGGCCGGGGTGTTGGTAATTCGGGCGCGGGTTACGGCCAGTTTTACCCAATCCTGAATCGGCAGGTCTTTGGTCTGGCACATCCGCCAGATATCGCCTTCTTCTACTTTGTGCTCCATTAAACGTATTGCCGGAAGCATCGGCTACGCGAACCGTACCAGCTTCCGCTATCTGGAAAGTTTTATCGTGCGAACCGTATTCTTCGGCTTTCTGGGCCATTAAACCAATATTTGGCACGGTACCCATGGTGGTTACGGATCGAAAGCGCCGTTCTCTTTGTGGAATTTGATCACTTCCTGGTAAATACCGGCATAACTACGGTCCGGAATAATGGCTTTGGTATCGTGCAGTTTGCCATCGGCTCCCCACATTTTGCCCGAAGAACGGATAGCCGCCGGCATAGAAGCATCAATGATCACATCGTTGGGAACGTGCAGGTTGGTAATGCCTTTATCGGAATCTACCATGGCCAGGGCCGGGCCGTTTTCATAAGCCGCTTTCATATCGGCTTCAATTGCAGCTCTTTGTTCTTCCGGTAAAGCTTTGGATTTTGGTGTACAAGATCGCCCAAACCATTGTTCGGATCTACGCCAATTTCTTCGAAAGTAGCGGCGTGTTTTTCAAAAACATCTTTAAAGAAAACCGTAACGGCATGGCCAAACATAATCGGGTCCGAAACTTTCATCATGGTAGCTTTCAGGTGCAGCGATAACAAAACGCCTTGAGCTTTGGCATCGGCAATTTCTTTTTCGAAGAAGGCCCGCAAAGCTTTTTTGCTCATCACCGAAGCATCGATCACTTCGCCGGCTTTCAGTTTCAGGCCTTCTTTCAAGATTTTGGTAGTGCCGTCAGCGCCTACAAATTCGATTTTCACTTCGCCGGCATTTTCCATCTAACCGATTGTTCAGATGCCATAGAAATCGCCGCCGGTCATGTGCGCACGTGGGTTTTAGAATCGGAGGTCCAGGCACCCATGCGAGTGCGGGTGCGCTTTGGCGTATTGTTTTACCGCATCGGCTACGCGGCGGTCGGAGTTACCTTCGCGCAATACCGGGTTTACAGCAGCTACCCAACACTTTGGCGTAACGGGTTTTTATTTCTTTTTCGGCATCGTTTTGCGGATCGGCCGGATAATCCGGGATGTTGTAGCCCTGGCTTTGCAGTTCTTTAATGGCGGCGGTAATTGCGGAATAGAGGCGCTGATATTCGGCAATTTAATGATGTTGGCTTCCGGCGTTTTGGCCAGGTCGCCTAAATAAGCCAGGTCGTCGTTTACTTTCTGGTCTTCTTTCAGGTTTTCCGGGAAAGCAGACAGAATACGGCCGGCCAGAGAAATATCTCTGGTTTCTACTTCAATGCCGGCAGCCTGAGTAAATTTCTTTACAATGGGCAGGAACGAATGCGTGGCCAAGGCCGGGGCTTCGTCGGTAATGGTATATACAATTTTGGCGGTTTTTGTCATGGTTTCAATTGTTTTTGAGTTTTTAGCTACAAAAGCATAGCGTTTCCGGCCTTTTTAAAATTTTAAAAATTAACTACCGGTCGGGATAGCAAATATAAGCTAGTTTTTGAAATTGGCTATGCAGCTAAAGGGAAAGTTGGTTTTGATTCGAAATTCTGACCAGCGGAGGAAGAACGTTGAATGGATACCCCACCCAACCCTCCCCTAATTCAGGGGAGGGCTTTGATCGGGAATATGAGAGGAAAGGAAAGAGCAAACTCCAAAAAGGGCGGCAGCCAGGTGACTTTACGGGCGGAACCAGCAATCCTTTAAGCTGCGGGATCTAATTTCAAATAAATTACTACCGGAAATCCGTTGCTAATTTCTAATTTTGAATTTCTCATTTCTAATTTCCAATTAACCCGCGTGTTCCTGTACGTAAAAGCCCTGCACATTATTTTTGTAGTTACCTGGTTTGCCGGGTTGTTCTACATTGTGCGCCTGTTCATCTATTTTGCCGAAGCCGCCGACAAACCGGAACCGGAAAAAAGCATTCTGCAGGCCCAGTTCCGGATCATGCAAAAACGGTTATGGTACGGCATCACCTGGCCATCCGCAATCCTTACCCTGTTTTTCGGGACCTGGATCCTGCACCTGTATACCGGCATGAAAAATATTCCGGATTGGCTCTGGCTGAAGATCGGGTTTGTGGCCGGGTTATTTGTTTACCAATGGCTTTGCCACCGGATCTTTGTGCAGCAACAGCAGGGGCTCATAAAACAAACTTCTACGCAGCTGCGCATCTGGAACGAAGTAGCTACGCTTTTTCTTTTTGCCATTGTATTTCTGGTAGTGGTAAAGAACAGCCTGAGCTTTGTCTGGGGAATTATTGGGTTGGTTTTATTTGCCGTTATTTTAATGCTGGCCATCAGACTTTATAAAAAATTACGCACCTCCTGACAAGCCCAATGCCTGGCTAAAAAAGAAAACGCTGTACCCCTTGCCTGAAAGTACAGCGTTTTGCAACAACCAAACAAACAACAAAATTATACGGCTTTACTGAACATCTTTTCCGGGCCATTAACCCGCTGCAGATCCTGGTTCATTTTCAGATCGAAAGCATGGCAGATATTCCGGATAAAGCGGCTGCCCAGCGGCGTAACTTTCAGGCCTGTTGGGGCCAGCGTTATCAATCCGTCCTGCACCAGTTTTTTCAACTTCGGAAGGATCTCCTCTGCTATTTTGGAACGGCAGAAAGAGGCTTCCCAATCAGTGTGGTTTGCGCAGGCGATCTGCAGAATATGCCGGCGCATCTCCAGGTCTTCGGTAGAACAGAAATAACCTTTTACAATGGGCAGTTCATCCTGCTTTAAGATCTCATAGTATTCTTCCACCGTTTTAACATTCTGCATATAACCGTAATATGCATCGCTGATAGACGAAACCCCCAGGCCGATCAGCAGTTTGGTATTGTTGGTGGTATAGCCCATGAAATTGCGGTGCAGCCGGTTCTCCAGCCGGGCACGGTAGAGGTCGTCGGCGGTTTTGGCGAAGTGATCCATGCCCACATCGTGGTACCCGGCTTGCAGCAGCATTTCCCGGCCGGTTTCGTACAACGCAAATTTTTTATAATCCTGCGGCAGGTCCGCTTCAGAATAAGCCCGCTGCGATTTTTCTTTCCAGGGCACATGGGCATAACTGTAAAACGCGATCCGGTCCGGCGAAAGCGAAATTACCTGCTCAAACGTATCTTTTATGCTTTCCAGGGTTTGAAATGGCAGGCCGTAGATCAGGTCGAAATTCACCGATTCGTAACCGATCTCCCGCGACATTTCGGTGACGTTTTTTACGTTTTCGAAAGGCTGCAGCCGGTTTATGGCCAGCTGCACATCCAGGCTCAGGTCCTGCACGCCGTAACTTACCCTCCTGAAACCCAGGTCAAAAAGGGCCTGCAAATGTTCCCGGGTAGTATTATTCGGGTGGCCTTCAAAACTGAATTCGTGCTGCGGATGGATCTGGGTGCCGGCCAGCAAATTGGTAAGCAGGTAGGTCAGGTTTTCGGGGCTGAAAAAAGTTGGGGTGCCGCCACCCAGGTGAATTTCGCGGATCACCGGGCTTTCGGCCAAAACGTCGCGGTACAGGTTCCACTCTTTTAAAATGGCCTGTAAATAAACCGGTTCTACGCCATGGTTTCTGGTTATGCGTTTGTTGCAGCCGCAATAGGTACAAAGGCTTTCGCAAAACGGCAAATGGAGGTACAGGCTGATACCACTTTTAGAATTGGTAGCCTGAAACGATTTCTTTACGATGGCTTTCCAGCGGTCTTTATCAGGTGCCAGCGGATCCCAGAACGGCACTGTTGGGTAACTGGTGTAGCGCGGAACGGGCAGGTTATATTTTTGGATCAGTTCGGGTAAATTATTCATCTTGTGCGGAAGATTTGTTATACAAATTTCAGCAGAAAGCTTTTCCGGCAAAATGCTGCAGATCAGTATTCCCAATGATCCTGGTCATGAAATCCTGAGAAGTGCAGCAACTAAAGAAAACGGTAGGAAACCAGTCGCCAAAAGTGCCGTTAAGGCAACTAGAACCAACGGCAAAAAGCCTGTAAAATTTAACCTTCTCTCCATGAAAAATTTCCGGATCGTTGCTTTGTTTTTAGGATGCCTGGTTTCCAGTTGCGATAACCCCTTATCCGAAAAGCAGCGATTGCCGAAAAGCGCCGAAGATTCGGTGCTGGCCCCCATTCAGAACCCGGATTTTAACGGGAAAGATAGCACCGTAAAACCCATCTACGTCAGCAAACTGACTAAGGCTTTTCTCGATTTTCAGACTGCCGTTTTTAACGAAGATGCCGATGGGGTTAACCAGTTCATTGACCAGGAGCACGGCGTATACCTCATAGAGAACCCGGGCGCCATGCCTAAAATGACTAATGTAAAAGACATCCGGAAGTTTAAAAGGGAGTTCCAGGGTTTGTCTTTTTTTTCCATCAAAGACCGCTTGAAAACCTGCCAGCTCCGGGAAGAAGATTTGCCCACCTTTAACTGCGACGGCACCACCGACGGCAATACCGGTTATAGCAAGGCAGGTTGTTTTGCTGCCGATGCCGAAGAATTCCGGAAAAATGAAATTTACAAATACGCCAGCCTGCCCGAAGCCGAAATGAAAAGCATAGAAGCCACGCTGCCGCTGGTTACTAAAACCATTGTGCAGACTTCCAGTTCCTACCGCTTCCATTTCGGGTACCTCAACAACGCCTGGAAAGTACTTTTTATCGACCTGCGGATACCGTGCAGTGCCTGATTCAATTTGAAGATTTGGAGATTTGGAGATTTGAAAATGGAATCATAGTGAGCATAAAATCTTCAAATTTCGAAATCAGATAACTAAAAGCTGATTTCCATGCCTTTAAATTTTTCTTATTAATTCACTGCAAGAAAAAGCCAAAGTATGACCACTTCAGCATTACTACCGTTTAAAGACATTCATTTTCAAATCTCCAAATTTCCAAATCTTCAAATCAAAAAACATGGCCTGGTACCAGCAATATCCTGCTCCCGATCCTGAAGTGGTTAAAACGCTTACGGAACAGCAAAATGAAATGCGGCAACGGGTAATTCTGCAAAAACCGGATTTCGAATTAAAGACCATTGCCGGCTGCGACTCTTCTTTTATCGGCGAAAATATTTTATCGGTTTTTGTATTGCTCAGTTGGCCCGATCTGGAGATCCTGGAAAAAGTGTATCATTACGGGGCGGTGGAACTGCCTTACATTCCCGGATTCTTAGCCTTCCGCGAATCGCCGAACCTGCTGAAAGCTTACGAAAAACTGCAAACCAAACCCGACCTGATCATGGTAGATGGCCACGGCATTGCCCATCCGCGACGCCTGGGAATTGCCTCTCAGTTGGGGGTGCTTTTAAACAAACCTACTATGGGCGTGGCTAAAAAAATTCTAACCGGAAAACACGAAGAACCCGGTCCGGAAAAAGGGGCCATCGCTCCTATTTTCCACCAGAACGAACACATTGGGAACGTGCTCCGCACCAAGGAAAAAGTAAAGCCGGTCTTTGTGTCGCCGGGGCATTTAATGGACCTGGAAAACGCTACCCAAATTGCCTTAAAAACTGCCGTAAAGCACAAATTGCCGGAACCAACCCGGCTGGCCGACCATTACGCCGAAGTTTTTAAAGCCGAAGTCCGGGAAGGATAAAGGCGCAATTATTTTACCCGCTGAAAAATAATAATGCCGTTGTGGTAGGTTAAATGGCCATTACGGGCAGTCTTTTTATCCAGGAGTACTTTGTATTCGTGTTTGCTTTGCTTTATAAAATCGTAGGTAGCCTCCCGGGGATCATCCCAGTTTGTGTCGTCTACCAGAATAATGCAGTTATCGGAGAAAAAGGGTTCGGCAACCTGCAGGCCTTTTAACTGGTCTTCGTATTTATGGCCGCCATCGTAAATATAAAACCCGATCTTTTCTTTATGGATGGTAGCAAAATATTCTTCGTAATCCATGTCGTAGAAAGAGTGCTTCGGGCTTTTCATTTTATTGAAACGCTCCAAGAAAGCTTCGCGCGGGCCACCAAATTCAGAAAAATTATCTACCCCAATGCATCTTACCTCCGGGTTATGCGCCAATCCTGACAGGAAAGTAAATCCGTTCCAAACTCCAACGTTCACAAAGCACTCATCAGGTCGGAGTTGCGATACGCCCCGGTTTATCATGGCGCCCACCGCAAACGTAGACATCCGCGGTACTTTGCAGACTTCTTTCAGCCGGTCTTTCATTTCGGAATGCTTTTCCGGTAAGGTAGTGTTCAAAACATCAAGAGGCATGCCCGTACGCAGCAACGTTCTTTTTAGAGTACCAAGCCCCGGAAAAGGTTTGCTGGCTGGTTTTATGTACCGGAAAGCTATCTGATTTATATAGTCTGCGTAATTCATAAAGGGAAAATTTTGCCTAAGCTAAGCATTTACCACCAATAAATATATTTCAGATTTTAAAATCTGAAACCGGTTTTTATTTTTCTGGAAACTTCTGTAGTTTCCTTTTCTGAACCTAACCCCTTAATCTATGGAAAATCCCGAAATTCCGGCAAGAACCCCTGATCCGCTCAATGACCTGACCGTAAACCCGGACATTAAAAACTACCTGGCCGAAACCGCCAAATGGGCCAAATTCATGGGAATTGTGGGTTACGTTTTTGTGGGGCTGCTGGTAGTGGGCGCCTTTTTTGTAGGTGCTTTTATGAATTTTATTACCCGTAACGCCCCTAATGCCGATACCCCCTTTAATTCCGCGGCCTTTTCAATTGCCATGGGCGCGTATTTTCTGGTTATTGCCCTTATCTATTATTTCCCTTCCAGATACCTGCACCAGTTTGGCGTAAATACCCAGCAGGCATTGCGGCGCAACGAACAATTCAGCTTTACCCAGGCATTTTCCCGGCTAAAATCTTTTTTCAAGTTCTTTGGCGTGCTCACCCTTGTTGTGCTGGTCTTGTATGGCCTGGCTATGGTTTTTTTAATAATTGCAGGTGTTTTTATTGGGGGCGGTTCTGCGTGATCAGCAACTTTTAAGCTGGCACAAAAGTAAAAGCATACAATCAAACGCTTTAAAGTTAACGTTATGCCTTCAGACCAAACCGTTTTAATAACCGGAGCCTCCAGCGGAATCGGCTACGAATTAGTTCGCTGTTTTGCCCGGAATGGGTATAAAATTGTAATGATAGCTCATTATGAGGGAAAGCTTAATGAAGCTGCCAACCGGCTGCGTACCGAATTCCCTACCGTTCAGTTTATTTCTATTCCCTGCGACCTGAGTTTGCAGGGAAGCCCGGGCTGGGTTTTCGACGAAACCGAACGCCGCGACCTGAAGATCGATATCCTGGTAAATAATGCCGGCTTTGGCGAACACGGCTTTTTTGTACAGACCGACCTCCGGAAAGAACTGGAACTGATCCAACTGAATATAGCTTCGCTAACGCACCTTACCAAACTTTACCTGCCGCACATGCTCAACCGCGGTTTCGGCAAAATCCTGAATGTAGCTTCCGAAGCGGCTTTTATGCCCATTCCGTTGCTTTCGGTATATGCGGCCAGCAAAGCCTATGTGCTGTCTTTCAGCGAAGCCCTACAAAACGAATTAAAAGATTCGGGCGTAAGTTTAAGCATACTCTGCCCTGCTGCCACCGATACCAATTTCTTTAGAGTGGCCGGCGCCGAAAACACCAAAGTGGCCAACGGTGACCTGGATTCGCCGGTAGAAGTGGCCAAAGCCGCTTACGAAGGTTTAATGAAAGGCGAAGCCCGGATCCTGCCAACTACCAAAGCTAAAATGCACGTGGCCCAAGGCAATTTAATGCCCGATGCCATGCTGGCCGCCCAAATGCGCAAACAAATGGAACCGGTAGATAAACCCTAAACCGGGTTTGGGAAAACGCATTGCTGAATCCGGAAAACGGAACGGTAAAATGCTATAAGCTGGCTTTAAAAATTTTTAATTTATCCGAAAACAAAAAGTCCTGCCGGCATACCGGCAGGACTTTTTCAGCTTAAAACAATACCGTTATTATTCGATAACCAGCTTGCGGGTTGCAGAACCGGCTTCGCCGTTAACATGTAACAGGTAAATTCCTTTGGTAGCTTTAAGCTCCAGTTGGGTTACGCCGGCAGCAGTCGTTTGCCTGCTGATAACCTTTCCAGTCAGGTCGGTTACGGTAAGTTCGTAGGTTTTTCCTTTCGGTAATGCTACTTTGAACAGGCCTTTATTTGGGTTCGGATAAACCTGTACCAGGGCTTGTAACTGGCTGTCTTTTATGCCTGTCGGGTTGAATCGTACCACCCGGATGTTATCGATCAGGTTGGCCGTTCCGGTGCCGGCAGCATATGCTTCTTTTACACTGGATTCAAAACCAATTTCAATAGAAGCAAGATTTTTATAAGGGGTAAGGTCGATATAAACTTTTTCCCAAACAATTGGCGAACCGGAGAATGGTGGCCGGTACGTATTGGCCGGAGAAACCTGGTTCCCTCCAACTGGTACGCCGTTTATAGTTACCCGGAAATTGGTATTGGCGTTGGTGGTTTTGAATAATTGCTTCAAATCAAAAGACAACCAAAGCGGATCGTTCGGGTTACCACCGGCCGGGTTAAAGCAGATATACGCCCCCGCAAAATGTTCCGGATTAGAAGTCCACGGGTCGTTTATTCCGCTTGGAATAACCCAGGCAGCACTGTTTACTCCATCCAGGATCAAACCTTTGGTAGAACCGGTTCCCAGGCTGGCGCCGGCATTTTCATAAACAGCCGAACGGGTGTTGGTAGTTACCCGCATGGCGGTTACGCCGGTAGCCGGGGTTTCGAAATTCAGCGTTGGTAAACCCTGCATAGCCGCATTGGTTACAATTTTGGTTACGCTGTTATTCCCGGGATTGGTATCGCCGGAAAGGTTAGCCGTAACAACAATAGAATAAGCACCAGATGCGCTCAGGTTTGCCGGCGTAGGAAAGCTGTACGTTACGGTAGCACCCGGGGCAATTGGCCCCGGAATAGTGCCCGTTACCGGGGTTCCGCCATTTATGGTGTAGGTTACCGGAATATTGCTTTGGGCCGCCGTACCGGTATTGGTAACCGTGATGGTTATTATTTCCTGACCGGAAAGTCCGCAAACGGAGTTTGGCGATGTAATGGCATTCACGGCAATATCGTTGGTATTGTTCATGAACTCAAACGCTCCCGGGTCCGGCGCAGTGGCGCTGCGGGGGTTGCCCAGAATATCGGTAGTTACGGCTGGCAACGGTCCGCCGGTACCATTAATGGCGGCATTGGTCGGGGTAAAATCGCCGGTGGCCGGGCTGGCATAAAGCGGATCTACCGAAAGGCTGTTCTGATCGTAAGCCGCGTTATTTACCGCTTGCCAGGCGGTCAGGGTGGTGGCGTTCGCCGAATAATATCCAATGTGGTGGTTGGCATTTGCCGGGTTTACGTACAGCACATTGTTGTTGCTCTGAATAGTGGAAGCTGCCGTACCAAAATACAAGGCATGCTTGGTGCCGGTAGCGCCGGAGTTTATGGTAACAATGTTATTCATAAACCTGATATTCGATGCCAGAATGGTCTGAAAGAACCCGCGAACGGTACCAGTGTTGGCGGTATTGCTCAGGTCTATGGTGTTGTGGTAATAATATGCGCCGTCGCTGTCGTTGTTGTAAAGGGCATACGTAATGCCGGAGTTGGTAAAATCGTAGATCACGTTGTTTACAATAATATTCTCCGCTCCCACCGGGGCATCTACGTCTGTAATATAAACACCATAAGCCGTAGTGCCGCCGTTGGTGGTATGGATCCAGTTCTTACTGATCATGCTGTTCGTGGTGGTAAGACCCAGGTAAATTCCGTAGAAAGTAGGAACGCCTGCCCGGGTCGGCCGGCTGATGTCATTTCTTTCTACCAAAGTGCCGGTTGCATCGTTCAGGTTAATATTATAGAAATACGTATCGCGGATCCGGTTCCGGATGATCTGGTTATTTACTGCATTTAACCCGCCGGTATTCCCGTTTATCCGGATGCCGTAATAACCGCCGTTTATAGTGTTATTCGAGAAAACCGAATTGTTGGTATGGTTGCCGCGGGCCGTAAGCGTGCTGCTGGCCAGAATACCTACTAAAGAACTGTTGGTAGAAGTCAGCGGCATGTTGATTGTGCTCCGGTTTATGATGTTAAAGTCAGCCGCATTTACCAACTGAATGCCAATACCGCCAGTGGTAGCTATAGCCGGGGTAACGTTTATGGTAAGGCTGTCTAACCGGATGTATTTGGCGCCGTCCAGCCTGATCACGGCTTCGTCGGTGGTAACGGTTGCGGTAACTATGCTGCCGTTCCCGTTGAAGGTAATGGTATTGGTAGCGCTGGCGCCGGTTATGGCTAAGATCTCCAGTTTCCCGGTATAAGGTCCGCTGCCGGAAGCCACGTTAAACGTAACCGGACCACTCACGCCGCAATTGCTCAACGCCTGAATGGCAGCGGTAAAGGTCTGGTAATTGGTTCCGCCGGTAGCCGTTGCGCTGTTAATGGTATAAGGCCCGTTTAAAGCAGTACAGTTAATATCAAATTCGTAGGCACCCGGGTCCGGCATGCCTGGGTTGCGGGGCGCTCCGCCGTCGAAATCGTCGGTTACTGCTGGAGTAGTGGCGCGGCCCACGTTATTAACAGCAGGGTTAGTTGGGGTAAAATTGCCGGTTGCTATGCCGGTAAATAACGGATCTACGCTTACGCTGTTCTGATCGAAAGCGCCGCTATTAGCCGTTTGCCAGTTTGCTAAAGTGGTATGGTTGGTGGCCGAATAATAACCGATATGGCCGTTATTGGTACCCGGGGTAACGTACAATACGTTGCGGTTGCTGCTGATACCGGAAGCCGTTTGGTTGAAATACAAAGCATGTTTCAGTCCGGTAGAAGCACCCGGCACATCTATCACGATAATATTATTCAGGAAATTGATTCCCGGCGCCGCATCGTTCTGGTGAATGCCCTGCACTACAGAGGTAGTGGTATGGTTTGCCTTGGATAAATAAATGGTGTTGTGAAAATAATTAACATTACCGTTACCAACGTTCACCATACCGTAAGTAGGGCCCGAATTCTGGAAATTATAGATCAGGTTGTTCTTTACCAGGTTTTCGGAACCGGATGGTGCCGTTCCGGTCCGGAAGTTGATGCCGTAAGCGGCAGTAGCCAAAGCGCCGGAAGTGTGAATGCGGTTTTTATTGAAAACGTTATTCTTGTTGGCACCCTGCATGTAAATTCCCTGGAAATTGGAAGTGGTGGTGCGGGTTGGCCGGCTGATATCGTTGCTTTCTACCAGCGTACCATCTACGTTATTCAGGAAAACCATGAAAGCATCTGCATCTTTTATGGTATTGCCGGTAATGCGGTTGTTCAAAGCCGGGTTGGCCGCTGTTCCATTAATGCTGATGCCGTAAGCCCCTCCCGTAATGGTGTTGTTTTCGAAAGCGGAATTATTGGTATGGTTACCGGTGGCATTGGGAGCAGTACCGGCCACGATCCCGTTCAGGTTTGCGCTGGTTACCAACGGTACCGAAATGGTAGAATTAGAAATGGTAGCAAAATCGGAACCGTTGATCAGCTGAACACCCCAGCCAATAGTAGCGGTAGCATTAACCACAATATTCAGGTTATTAATCTTTACATGATCAGTGTTATCGAAACGGATAATGGCCGGGTTGGCGGTGGTTGGTGAGGCCGTTAAGGTTTCGCCGTTGCCGTTAAGCGTTACAGTATTCGTGGCGCTTACCCCCGGAATGGCCATTAAACTGAATTGTTCGGTATAAGGCCCGGTTGCCGTGGTTACACTTATGGTAACCGGACCGCTTACGCCGCAGCCGTTTAATGCGTTGGCTGCTGCTGTAAAACTTGGGAAGTTGGTAGCGGTTGCCGGCAGGTTTTTATTGATGGTATAATTACCCGCAAGCGGAGTGCCCGCACAGGCATTTACCACCATAGAGAAGACATCGTTTGCGGAGTTCAGATCTGTGCCGCAACCGTTAACCGGGTTGCTTACAGTAGCAGAAAGGGTATGCCCGCCGGCGGTAAAAGTAGTCGTTCCCAGCGTAGCAGTAGTAGTTGCCTGGGGGCCTAAATTTCCGGTCCAGTTACTAACCGGTTGAGCCACACCATTAATACTCCAGTTAATAGTAACGGCCGTTACCGGGCAGGTCCCGAAATTTTTCACGGTAACTATTACGGGCTGGCTGGTGCCGGCTGAAACATTGGCCGTTGGAGAAACAATGCCGGTTATGCCAACATCGCTGCCAACCACATACGTGATGCGGATGGTTGGCCGGTTATTGCCATAAGTGGTGGTGCTTAAGGTGGAGGTATTGGTAAGCGTTGCCGTACTGGCAGTTCCAATTGCCATACCGGTAGCCGTATTCGAATAAAAAGCTACCTCATCGCCGGGGTTAACGGCCCGCACCCAATCCGTAAGGATCTGGAGGTTGCCGCCGGTGTAGGTAAAGTTGCTAACCGGAACGGAGAACCAGGTATTGGCCGCGCCGCTGATGGTCTGGTTGGCAGAAGAATACGCGCTGGCGGCGCCGGTGGTTAAAGTGCTCCAGGCGGTACCCGTGGTTAAGGTGGTAGCCGTGGTGTTTTTGAGCAGCACATTAAAGGTATTGGCGCCGGTTACAGCTCCCCCATCGGCTTTGAGCCACTCAATATTGGTGATCTGGGCACCGTTCGGAATTCCCAGCTCGGCGGCAGTATACAAATAGGCATGGCGGGAATTATCGGTGGTGGAGCTTCCGCCGAAATTATAAGCCGGGCCGTAATACACGCTGGAGGTTCCGGAAGTAGCCCCAATAGAAACGGTTAATTGCGCGCTGGCCGGAATGGCTAACAAGATTGCCAGGAAAATTCCGGCCAAACGGAAAGCATTCTGAACGTTTAATTTTTTGCGAAGTCTTCCCAAACTCCGGCGTTTAGCCGAAATTCCGGAAAGATCATTTTGTGGTAAGAATTGAAGCATACTGGTTGTTTAAATGTTTGTAAGAATAGATAAAGATTGGAGTTTCCTATATTTAATTTTCGAATATTTAAGCCTGTTTTTCAACCGGTTAAATACCGTTTTAATTTTTAAAGTTATCATTTTAACCTAAAGTGGCAAAATTCTCTCTTCCTTCCGGCTTCCGGTAACTTTCATCTGAAACTTAAAAAAAGAACAAAACCGGCTCTTTCGTAACAAAACACTATTTTAAAATTTTTCAGTTTTTCCCTTAAATTTATTGCCGCAAAATTACAGCCCGGCATTTTTCGGAACGTAAAACCACATCTAAACCTGAAGTCCTTGATTTTTTTGATTATGGCTAACCTGCTATGCCTTAGCTTCATGTTTTTAACAGTTGCGTTTTTCCGGTATTTTTCATTCAGTTTTAGGTATTAATCTTTTTACCGGGCACCCCGTATTGCACCATAAAATGCCCTTCATTTAAAACTAAACTTCATGGAAATAATCCGGACATTTTCAGGCGAAACGGAAGCGGAACTCTGGGAGCAAATTGCCACCGATATGGAAGAGCAGGGAGATATCCTGGAATATGCTGCCGAAGTAAAACAACAGGACCGTACCATTTACTTTAAGATCGATATTGATTTGGGCGGCGGGTTTGAAGGCGGCTACGAAACCACCACTTTTATCACGACCTTACCTACGCAGCCGGCCTTACGCTTTCACATTCATCCGGAAGACTGGGTTTCGGAGATCGGAAAATTCCTGGGGATGGAAGATGTGCAGCTTGGCTTTCCGCGTTTCGATAAAGTATACATTGTAAAAACAAATCAACCGGAAACCCTGAAAGCGCTTTTTGCCGATGATGAGATCCGGGCCACTCTCCGGGAGCTGGAAAAATGCGACCTGAAGCTAACCACCAGTGAGGAAAATGAGGTAGAAACTACTTCCCTTTCGCTTTTTTTTGAATCTGGCATTACTAACCCGCCGGTGCTGCAGGCAATCTACCATTTAATGCTAACCCTGGCCGATAAAATAGAAAAATTACCGGAAAGAACAGTTTAAAATCTTTCCGCATTTTTAGCCCGAAATTCTCAGGAAGTTTGTTAATCCGCGAATTTAGCAATGTTGGCTGGTTTTATTAAAGATCTGAAACCCAAATTTTTGCGGGAAATTCAGGTACGGCAAATAAAAAAACGCTTCCATTTTTGAAAGCGTTTCTTTAAGGTTTCCTGTTCCTATTTTATATTGATCTGCCGCCGCTGTTTGCGTTGTTTTTCTTCTTCGCGTTTTGGCAGGATCAGGTTTAAGATACCATCCTGGTAGTTAGCCTGGATATTTTCCGGTTCCACATTTTCAGGCAACATAAAACTCCGGCTGAACTGGCTGTATCCAAATTCGCGGCGGGTATAGCGTTCGTTACTTTTAGCTTGTCCTTTATCACCTTTATTTTTGCCATTGCCGTTACCGCCGCTCTTTTCTTCGTGCTCATATTTGCGCTCCGCCGAAATGGTAAGCCGGTTCTCTTCCATCTCAATGCTGAAATCTTCTTTCTTCATGCCCGGCGCCGAAACTTCGATCCGGAATTCATCGTCGTTCTCTACAATGTTCACGGCCGGTTGCTGGCGCATTTGCTGCATACCCGGCGACATAGACATTTGCGGAAAGAACCGGTCGGTATCGAAGAAATCGTTGAAAAGAGAGCCGAATCCGGGAAACATGCTGCTGCCGGCAGTTTGCCGGGACATGCCTTTGTTCTGATTTTGATTTTGGTCCTGTGCCATAATTTTGGTTTTTGAAGGTGAAACAAAAAATATAAAACTGAACTTAAGAATCTAAGCAATTCAAAGAAATAAAGCAGGCCTGGCCGCATCGGTCTTAAAAGTTCTACCGGAATTCTCTGACGAATGCTTTTATAAACTTCCACCCGGTGGAGTTGGTTGAGCTTTTCACTTCCTGAATCTGGTCCTTCACTTTTAATCAGGTCAGCAATCGGGTCTTTTTCTAATTCTTTGCCTGTACGAATTTGAGCAGAAACCACCCTACGGCTTGGTAAAATCGTACTGGATTTCAGCGCTTTAAGCCAACTATCTTTCTTTAAATTACGCTCCTTATTCCGGGTGGTTTAACGGTTTTATTTGCGGGTAATACTTACTCTGAAGTTACCGATCAACTCATTTTCAGGACAGGAAGTAATTAAAAACGGTAACCATTACCCGCCAAAAAGTCCGCTTTACTAAAATATTTCTAAACACAAGCTGTCATAATTTCCGGAAAACAACATTTTTCAGCTTTGGTAAGTAGTTTGATAACTTCCCGGAAACGGTATCAGAAACAGGTAAAAAACTACTATGAACTTTAATAATTATACTATCAAAAGCCAGGAAGCAATTCAGAAAGCTACTGAGATTGCGGGCGGAAACCAGCAGCAGGCGGTAGAAACCGGTCACCTGCTAAAAGGTATTCTCCAGACCGATGAGAACGTAACATCGTTCCTCTTCAAAAAGCTGAATATCAACACCAACATTCTCAACACCAAGCTCGATCAGATCGTGGCCGGCTATCCGAAAGTGAGCGGCGGTAGCCCTTATTTATCGAACCAGGCGGCGGCAGCTTTACAAAAAGCTACCAATTACCTGAAAGAATTTAAAGATGAATTCGTATCCATTGAGCACATGCTTTTAGCCATCATGGCCGGTTCCGACAATGTGGCTGGCCTTATGAAAGACGTGGGCTTCAATGAGAAGCATCTGAAAATGGCGATAAAGGAATTGCGCGGCGGCGAAAAAGTAACCGATCAGAATGCCGAAGCTAAATACAATTCCCTGAAACGCTACTCCAAAAACCTGAACGAACTGGCGCAGGCCGGTAAAATTGACCCCGTAATTGGCCGCGACGAAGAGATCCGCCGCGTGCTGCAGATCCTTAGCCGCCGCAGCAAAAATAACCCGGTACTGTTAGGCGAACCCGGCGTTGGTAAAACCGCCATTGTGGAAGGTCTGGCGCAAAGAATTGTTTCCGGCGACGTTCCCGAAAACCTGAAATCCAAAACCATTTTCTCTCTGGATATGGGTTTGCTGGTAGCCGGGGCAAAATACAAAGGTGAATTCGAAGAAAGGCTGAAAGCGGTTATTAAAGAAGTGATAGATTCCGAAGGTGAGATCGTGCTTTTCATCGATGAGATCCACACCCTGATCGGTGCAGGTGCCGGCGGCGAAAGCGCGATGGATGCGGCAAACTTACTGAAGCCGGCTTTGGCCCGCGGCGAACTGCATGCCATTGGTGCCACTACGCTGAAGGAATATCAGAAATACATCGAAAAAGACAAAGCGCTGGAACGTCGTTTCCAGTCGGTAATGGTAGATGAACCAAACATTCCGGATGCTATTTCCATTATGCGCGGTATCAAAGATAAATACGAATTGCACCACGGCGTACGCATAAAAGACGATGCCATTATTGCCGCCGTAGAACTATCGAGCCGTTATATTTCCGACCGTTTCTTACCCGATAAAGCAATTGACTTAATGGACGAAGCGGCCGCGAAACTGCGCATCGAGATCGATTCCTTGCCCGTGGAACTGGACGAACTGAACCGCCGCATTATGCAGCTGGAAATTGAGCGCGAAGCCATCCGGAGAGAGAACGATAAAGATAAAGAAGCAGCTTTAAGCCGCGAAATTGCCGACCTCAGCTCCCGCCGCGACGACCTGAAAGCCAAGTGGGAAAATGAGAAAGGTGTAATTGGCGAAATTCAGAAGGAAAAGGAAAATATTGAGCAATTCAAACTGGAAGCCGAACAGGCCGAACGCTCCGGCGATTACGGCCGCGTAGCGGAATTGCGATACGGTAAAATTCAGGAAGCGGAAAAACATTTAGCGGAACTGCAGAAAGCCGTTGAAGAAAACCAGGACGCCAACCCGATGCTGAAAGAAGAAGTTACTTCCGAAGACATTGCCGAAGTGGTAGCCAAATGGACCGGTATTCCGGTAAGTAAAATGCTACAGTCCGACCGCGAAAAACTGCTGAACCTGGAAGCTGAATTGGGCAAACGCGTTGCCGGTCAGGAAGAAGCGATCAGCGCGATTTCCGATGCCGTACGCCGGAGCCGGGCCGGCCTGCAGGACCCGAAGCGCCCCATCGGTTCGTTCATTTTCCTGGGCACCACCGGGGTTGGTAAAACTGAGTTAGCCAAAGCGCTGGCCGAATATTTATTCAACGACGATAATGCCATGGTGCGGATCGATATGAGTGAATACCAGGAACGCCATGCCGTAAGTCGCTTAATAGGAGCGCCTCCGGGTTACGTGGGTTACGATGAAGGGGGTCAGTTAACGGAAGCCGTTCGCCGGAAACCGTATTCAGTGATCCTGTTGGATGAGATCGAAAAAGCGCACCCGGATGTATTCAACATTTTGCTGCAGGTTTTAGACGATGGTAGATTAACGGATAATAAAGGCCGGATCGCGAACTTCAAGAACACCATCATTATCATGACCTCTAACATTGGCGCCCACATTATCCAGGAGAATTTCCGGTTAATGAACGATGGCAACAAAGAGGAAGTGATCGAACAGACCAAAGAGGAAGTTTTTGAGCAACTGAAGAAAACCGTACGGCCGGAATTCCTGAACCGGATAGATGAGCTGATCATGTTCCGTCCGCTGAGCCAGAAAGAGCTGCGGCAGATCGTTACCATTCAGTTCCGCCAGATCCAGGACCGCCTGGAAGAAGCCGGCATCCATTTGGAAGCTACCTCTGAAGTGCTGGATTATTTAGGCAAAGAAGGCTACGACCCAACCTTTGGGGCCCGGCCGCTGAAGCGGGTGCTGCAGCGCCAGATCCTGAACGAACTTTCTAAAGAAATTCTGAGCGGCAAGATCCGCAAAGATGCCATTGTGGAAGCGGTTCTGGAGAATGGTCAGATAAAATTCAACAACATAGAAATGGCTATACCTGGGCAATAAAAAACGGTATGGTTTAGAAGCAAAAAAGGTCCCGCCGGAAATTTCCGGCGGGACCTTTTATTTCCGGCAAAGCCAACCTGACATCGGAAGGCAATTCAGTAAAACAACTTTCATTTATTTTCGAAAGCATCCGCATCAACATTGGCTTTCTAATGAAGTACAACTTTCTTCTGGCTGGTAGTTTTATCGTTTTCGATCCGGATAAAATAAACGCCTTTTCCAAATTTACTCAGATCCAGCGCCTCAGTTTGCGAACCGGAAAAAGCGATCGACTTCTTGAGTATAACCTGGCCCAAAACGTTGGTTACGCTCAGGTTATATTCGGAAGGCTTTGTTTCGTTCAATTTCAGGTTAACCAGGCCAGTACTTGGGTTCGGGAAAACTTCAAATAGCCGGTCGTTTAGATTTTCTTTAACTCCCACCCGCAGGTTACAGCTCCAGTTAGCCTGGAAACCGGCGTAATTTAGGGAGCTGTTAGAAGTAAACTGTACCGTAATAGCGCCGCCCGTAGACGTTATGGGAGCGCCGCCATTCGGAATCGGGTTACCCCAGGGGCTGGTTGTATAATAAGTTCCCAGCAGCGGTGAGGAAGTACCTGGCCCATCATAGATCCGGAGCACATCGTTTGGAGAATCTACAGCAAACTGCGTAAAGGTTAACGAAACAGTAGCGGCATTTGGCGGGGCAATTACTACAGTCCCATTCGTATTATCAGCATAATTACCGTTAGCTCCCCCGTTGTCATATAAGGTTCCGTAGCAGAAAAAATTAGTGGTAACCGTACCGGCAACCGGCATGGCCACAATGCTGCAGGCATTACTGGTCGGGTCGTAGTTAATGTAATCTACCTTGGTTAAGGTGTCGCTGCCAAAGGCATTGGTGGTAATTAACCTAATGGTATACAAACCAGGTGCAGAGAAAATGTGGGTTGGGTTTTGTACCGTAGCGGTATTGGCGGTTCCGGAGTTAGGATCACCAAAATTCCATTGCCAGGAAGCAGGGGAATTAAGAGAAGCATCCGTAAAACCCATTTCCCCGAAACAAGCCAGAATGCTGTTGGCGCTGAAATTGGTTACCGGCGGCGCCGGGTTTTGCAGAATAATGAAGGTATAGTCTTCAATTTCTGAATCGGGGGAATTCGTTGGGCAGGCATTGGTGGCATTACTATAGGGCTGCATAATAACCCGCATGCGGGTTGGCCCTACCGCCGCACTAAGCGGAACCCCAAAAGATCCGGATGCTACCAGATTTCCATTTAAGAGGGTGGCCTGGGTATTTACAACCTTTTCAGATAACTGAAATACGCCATCCCGGTTAAAGTCAACCCATACAGTTATGTATTTATTTGATCCGGTACTCCTGCCGAGCGAAACCGAAACCGGAATTTGCGGCATGCTGCCGTGCGAAGCTGTATTCAGGTAGGTAAAGTTGCCGTAAGCATTAGTCTCTGCTCCGGAAGTGTTATTTATATTACCAATAGTAACGTTCGCAATCCATTGGTTTGTATTAGAGTTAAGATTCGTTGCACAATAAGTAAGGCAGGGTACGGTTATATTCACCGCCTTGCTATAAACAACCGTATCGCATAAACCGGCTTTGCAGGCTATTAACGTTACATCATAACTACCGGGCGCAGTGGCGGAATAAGTATGCGTTGGGTTTTGCAAAATTGAAGTGTTGGCAGCTCCGGAAGCCGGGTCGCCGAAATTCCATTGCCATGAGGTAGGAACGTTGGTGGAGGCATCCAGAAACTGCACATTTCCCTGGCATATTCCGCTCATGTTTGGTTTGAAATCTGCCGTTACCGGATTTGGGTTAGGCACTATATTTACCAGATAATCTTCCACTTCGGCATCATTAGAAAGCATTATACACGTGTTACTCTGGTTCGAAAAAGGACTCATAATGATCCGCATCCGCGTTAAGCCGGTCATGGCATTCCCAGGCAAGGTAATACTACCAACCGCTTCTATAAGGCCGGCCGGGTTCATGTTCGTTAACTTATCAAAAACTTGTTCATTGGGACTGAAAACCCCATCCTTATTAAAATCGATCCAGGCAAACACGTACATATACAGGTTAAAATTTACCACATTAACGGTAATCGGGTGCGGGGCACCCACCATAAGGTCGGTACTCAAATATGTATAATTTCCATAGCCATTGGCTTCGCCAAGCGTTGCATTGTTTATGGTTCCAATATTAACCCGGCTGATCCACCGGAAATAATTATTGGTTCCGGCCCCGCCTATTACCGGACAATAGCTTAGGCAGGGAGGAGCAATTCTGATCAGGTTTGGTTTGGTAAGGGTATCGCATTGGCCGCTTTTACAAACAATCTGGGTAACCGTATAATTGGCAGCCGTTCCTGCAGGGTAAACATGCACCGGGTTCTGCAGGGTGGAGGTATTATTTGCTCCGGAGGCCGGATCGCCAAAATCCCAGAACCAGGAAGTAGGCCCGTTTACGGAGGCATCCTGAAACTTAACAGAACCGGAACAAATAGTTGACATATCGGGCTTGAAACCGGCTGAAGCAGGCAGGGTATTCGGCAAAATATTTACGGTGTAATCTTCTACTTCAACATAGCCATTTGCCAGCGGACACGGACTTAAAAAGTTTGAAGTATACGAAAGAACCACCCGCATTCGGGTAAAACCTACTCTGGCGCTAACCGGAATATCAATAGTTCCGGTTGCGGCAGAAAAATAAGGCCTGTCCAGTACCAGTTCGTTTGTATTAAATGTTCCATCCTGATTTAAATCTATCCAGATGCGCACTACAGGGCTGGACATGCCTCCCCCTGCACTTATCGAAACCGGATTAGCCGTAGACCCTAAAACCAGGTTCGCCCGCTGGTAAGTATAATTTCCATAGCCACCCGGTTCGGCAGTGGTAGTGTTACTCATGCCTCCTACTGAAACCTGGCTGATCCATGGCCCCGGGCTTTGGTTGGTTCCTGGCATACAATACGTTTGGCAGGGCGAAGCTACGGTTACAAAGTTAGGCTTGGTAATGGTATCGCACTGAGCACCTTTGCACACAACTAAACTTACAGTATAACTGGCACTGGTACCAGTGGGGTAAGCATGCCGCGGATTCTGTAAAGTTGATGTATTCTTTACGCCGGAGGCCGGGTCGCCAAAATTCCACAACCAGGAAGTAGCGCCATTTACCGAAGCATCCCGGAAAGGCACAGACCCGGTACAGATAGCATTCAGGTCTGCTGAAAAACCACCAATCAGGGCCGCCATATTAGGCAAAAGGGTTACCAGATAATCTTCGGTTTCACCACCCTGGGGCATACTGGAAAGGCAGGGATTGTTAAACTCATAAAAAGGGGTGGCGATAACCCGCATTCTGGTAAAACCCGACTGCGCCGTATTGGGAATAGCAATGAAATCCGTTATAGAAGAGGCACCAGAAGCATTGGTATTGGTCCAGCCATTATAAAATCGCTCAGAAGCCTGAAAAATCCCGTCTTTATTTATATCGATCCAGATGGTAATGTACATGGTATAATAATTCTGACCCAATTCCACGGTAAACGGATTACTGGCTCCCAGCGTCATGGTTCCGCTCAGATTTGTGTAGTCTCCGTAACCAAGCGGGTCTGGCCCGCTGGAATTGCTCAGGTTGCCAACAATTACTTTAGAGATCCATTGAGCGGAATTATTGTGATTCTTGGACGCACAGTAAACAATACAAGGCTTGGTAACATTTATGTAATTATTTTTTACCACCGTACCCGGACCGTTTGCATTGGTGGCAACCAACGTAACGGTATAAGAACCCGGGTTATGGTAAATATGGGTTGGATTTTGAAGGGTGGAGGTATTCAAGGCCCCGGAAGCAGGGTCACCAAAATTCCATAACCAGGAAGTTGGAGCATTGGTGCTCTGCCCGGTAAAAGTAACAATCGTATCGCAGGTATTGGAAAAAGTAGAAGTAAACTGCGGAACCGGCAGAATATTCGGGCCTATAATCATGGTATAATCTTCGGCCTGCCCGCTTTGAATGCCGGAGCAACTGTTAAAGCCGCCGCCGGTATTATCCGAAATGATCCGCATCCGAAGCGGAGTATTCAAGACGGCCGATGCAGGAATGGTTATGGTGCCAGATGGATTTATCTTATTTAATTGGGTAAGCACTAATTCATTCGGCCCGGTAAGATTGCCGTCGTTGTTATAATCTATATAAATGCGGGCATCCTGGGAATTTGGTCCGGTAGTAAGGGAAATTGGGTAACTTAAACCGGCAGCCACTCTTATTAATTTGCTGCAGGTAAAATTTTCATACCCCGCCACGCCGTTGGCCGACGTATTGATCATTAGCCCATTCCCAAAGTTTACTTCGGTAATACCGTAATTGCAGCAATAATTAGCAGTAGCCGGAGTACAGGTTGCCGCAACCGGCACGTTGGTATGATAGTTAATATAGTTAGTTTTTATAAGCGTATCGGTACCGTTTGCATTGGCGGCAATGAGGGTAATAGTATAAATCCCGGGAGCCGAAAAGGTATGCGAAGAATGCTGTACAGAAGAAACATTATTTCCGCCTGAAGCAGGATCGCCAAAATTCCATTGCCAGGAAGTTGGCCCATTTTGAGATAAATCTGTAAAACTTACGGTACTGGTACAGGTAACCGGGTTACTGGCAGAAAAATTAGTAACCGGAGCTACGGTATTGGCTATTAAGGTGATCCGGTAATCTTCAACCTGCGAATATTGCGGCGTAGAACAGGGAGTAGGCAACGGGGAAGAAAAATTATCGGCCGATACCCGCATCCGGAGCGGTGCGCCTTTTGTAGCAGAAACCGGAATATTGATACTACCGTTGTGAAACTGGTTATTGTTCGAGCTAAAGATCAGTTCTGTGGTAGCATTGAAAATCCCATCGTTATTAAGATCCAGCCACACCCTTACGTTTTCGTTTACATTGCTATTGGTGCGAATGCTTATTGGATAGGTTACGCCAGTTGAGAGGGTAGCGCCAATTGTACACGAATAATCTACGTAACCGGTTGTCGTTGTAATGCCCGGGGTAGTATGGTTTATAAGCCCCTGGTTAATCGTTACATTTAAAATTCCCATCCCAAAAGCCTCGTTGCCGCTGGGTGGATTGCCGGGGGTGCAGGAATTGGCTACCGGACATTGGCCGAAGCTTTCGAAAGGAAAAATTACCGAAAGAATAAAAAAAAGAAGGCAGGCGCGCATGATGCAAAAAGTAGAAAGTGGACTTAATTGCTTTTTTATGGGAAAAGCATACTCTAAGGCTTTACAAATTAAAAGTAATGGTTTATAACTTTAAATGCACGCTTTATTTTTTGAGCCTTAAATATAATAATCAAATATAAGCCAGAATAGAAAGGCAACTTATTATTTAAAATCAGGTTTCTAACAGCAAAATCTAAAAAGTAATTTCAGGAGTGCTGACCAGAAAAAAATTTACCTGATCAAAAAAACATAACCAACAGCTAGCGGTAACTGAAAAAAAACAGGAAAATAATTGACCTGAAAATGATATGAAAGCTTTTTTATTAGAAGACGGCCAGATAAAATTCAACAACTTCGAAATGGCGCTGCCGGGCCAGTAACAAAAAACGGTATAGTTTTAAAGTAAAAAATCCCGCCGGAAAATTCCGGCGGGATTTTTTTTGTTTCAGGATAATCTGGCATTTGAAGTAAGGCGCATTAAATCTTGGTTAGTTTCAAAGCCTGAAAGTTTCAAAAGGCCGGCAGGTTTTCTCTTTATAAATTAATTTACTTGTAAGGGGCTGCAAATTTTAAACAATAGTCTGGATCCGGAACAGGGAGCCAAGGGATTACTGCCTTTAAAGGATTTTTGAAACGTAGTAATTGCACTGTTTTGGTATGGAAATAATTTCAAATCAGTTCACCCTTAATTTTTCTACATTCCTCAAAAAAACAGTAAAATATATTGAGAAATGAAAATTCCATATTATATTTCTGTGGAATTTAGTGCATATAACACTAAACTTTAGCTAAAATCTCCTTAAAACCTACACAAACTTATTAGTATTATTCAATATTTTTTTTGTTGATACAGGTTTTACAACCTGTTTTAACAAGCCTGTCTGGAATTTTATCCAATTTCAGACAGGTAGGTATTGGGTAAATTACCTGCCAGAATTTCCAACAATAATTCCTGATTACTAAAAAAACACAAACCATTTTCAAATTATGCAAACACAATTACACATTGCTGCATCTAGCAGAATGTCTGGATTTGCGAAGCGCGTAAGAATTGGCTTGAAAGCTAGTGCTATGGCCGCCGGTTTACTGGCCACCAGCAGTTTCTTTTCTGCTTATTCGGCGCAGGCCCAGACCAACATCTTAACAGAAGGCTTTGAGTCCGGGCTAAACGGCTGGACCATTGTAAACGGCACCCAAACCAACCAGTTCTTTGTCGGCACTGCAGCTGCTTCAGCAGGTACGCAATCAGCTTACATTTCGAATGATGCCGGAGCAACAAATGCTTACACCAATACCAGTTCTTCGGTTGTCCACATTTATAAAGATGTGGTAATTCCGGCAATGCAGAAGAACATCCTGTTAACTTTTAAATGGCGCACCGTTGCCGAAGGAGGAACAACCAGCGACTGGGATAATTTAAAAGTTTTTCTAACCAGCCCAACTACCACCATAACAGCTGGTACGCAGGTTTCTGCTACAGATAAAATCGGAGCAGCCTGGTATACCGGTTCTTCGGCTACCGCCTATTCTACTGCAACCATCTCCTTACCTAACAGTTTATCAGGTACAACCCAACGATTGGTATTTTCCTGGAAAAATGATGCTACAGATGGCCTTCAACCACCTGTTTCGATCGATGAGATTACCTTAACTTCGGCAACTGCCGTTCCGTTAACCGGTATTTATACTATTAATAATACTTCGCCAACCGGCGGTACCAACTTTAACTCCTTTACCGATGCTATCAATGCATTAAACTCGGAAGGCATTAGCGGCCCGGTTACTTTTAACGTTTCAGCAGGTCAGTCCTTTACTGAGAATCCTCCGGCTATTACCACAACCGGCACTGCGGTAAACATGGTTACGTTTCAGAAAAGCGGAACCGGCGCAAACCCGATGGTTCGCCCTACCGGAACTACCGCAGGTAACGAAGCTGGTATCACCCTTTCAGGAGTTGATTACTTTACCTTCGACGGTATCGATATTAACATAGCTACCGGCAGTGCCGTTGAATTTGGTTACCTGGTTCGGAATGCATCGGCTACCGATGGCGCCATGAACAATACGATCCGCAACGCCAGCATAACCCTGAACAAAGCAAATACCAGCTCTATCGGGGTTCTACAGACTTCCAGCACCAGCTTTGGGGTTGGTTTAACGCCAACCGTTGCCGGAGGTGCTAACCAGAACAACACTTATACCAACTTAACTATCCAGAATGTTTACAATGGTATGTTACTGGTTGGCGGTTCAGGCACTTTTACCGACAATAACAATACCGTTTCCAACAACACCGTTGGCGGCGCAACCGCCGGTGATTTAGCCGGTGGAACTACCACGGCTTACGGTATTAAAGCTACCTTACAGAACAACGTAAAGATCTTTAACAACGAAATCCGCAATATAACAACAACTACTGCGGCAATAGATGGTTTATTTTTAGATCAGGGATTAGGAATAGCTGAAATTTACCGCAACAACATCCACGACCTTTCCATTTCTACGGCAACTGCCACTACGGTAAACGCCGGTATGCGGATCAATACCTATACCACTACCAGCGGGCATTCTACCCGGGTTTACAATAACTTTGTTTATGGTTTAACCCATGCCTTTAACAGTGCTACCGTTTCGGCAACCCGCCGCATTATTGGTATGTTTGTACAGTCAAATGGCTCCGGGGTTGGCAATACGCACAACATAGACTTTAACAGCGTAAGAATAGAGCCGGCTGCAGCATATACAGCTTCCAGCGCGGTTTTTGAGATCGGAACAACTTCCGGTCCGGTAATAAACGTAAGAAACAACATTTTTGCTAACTTCAGCGGTGCCCAAACCGGCGTTGCAAAGCATTACGTTTGGGTTTCCACTTCGGCTACTTTAACCGGTATTGCCGGCTCGGTTTCTAACTACAACCTATTATACATTGCAAATCCTACTAACGGGTTTGTAGGTTTAGGCGGTACCGCCGACAGAGCTACGCTGGGTAACTGGAGAGGATTTACCAACCAGGACCAGAACAGTAAATCATCTAACCCGCAGTTTATTTCGGCTACCGATCTGCACATCAGCCCAACGGCTCCAACCGAAGTTGAGAGCAACGGATCTTATTTTGGCGGTGCTATTTCCTGGGTAACCACAGATTTCGATAATGCTACCCGGAATACTTCTACGCCTGATCTGGGCGCTGACGAAGGAACTTTCGTACCAACCGACCTTTCAGGCCCGGTAATTACGTTTACTCCTTTAACCAGAACTGCTTCGCTTGCTAACCGGACTTTAACGGCTACCATCGTTGATCCATCGGGAGTGCCTGCAACCGGTAACCTGGTTCCGCGCATCTATTTCAGCAAAGGCCTGGTTCTTTCCGCCTTCGTTTCTACCCCTGGGGTTCTTACTTCCGGCACCGGAACAAACGGAACCTGGACATTCACCATCGATTATTCCTTACTGGGTGGCGTAACCGCTGCCGATCAGATTGCTTATTATGTAGTAGCGCAGGATAATCTTGGCAATATCGGATCTACCCCTGGTGGTATTATCGGTACTGATGTAAATACGATCACCGGTGGTTCCAACGTAAATACCTATACTTTTGGAGCAGCTATTCCGGCTTTAGTAACGGTTCCGGGTACTTATCCATCGTTAACACTGGCAGGCGGCTTGTTTGCGGCAATTAATGCCGGCGTTATGACATCTAACGTGGTTGTTGAAATTACCGGCGACCTTACTGCCAGAAACCGGTCTTAATCAATTAAACAGATGGGTTGAAGAAGGTGCAGGTAACTATACCCTTACCATCCGTCCGGACGCCGCTACCAACCGCACGATTTCCCGGAGTTGGCGCAACTGCGGGACAGGGTCTTATCCGGATTGTGAGTGCTGAACGGGTTACTATGGACGGGTCATTTAATGGTTCAGGCCGTTATTTAACCCTTACCAACACCGGAACCACTACTCCGGTAACCTTACAAATCGCATTCGCTACTGATGTTACCATTAAAAACCTGAACATCAGCACCGGCATAAACAGTGCTGCAAGTACTGCTATTGTGTCAAATTCAGGAAACAACCCAAACCTGATCCTGGAGAACAATAACATTACCAAAGCTTATACCGGTATTTCGGTTAGCCCGCCGGCAACCTCTTTAAACACAGGTCTGATTATCCGAAATAACACCATTGGATCGGCTACTGCAGCAGATTATGTGGCTTTCCGGGGTATCAGCCTTATAAATGCAACCGCTGCCTTAATCTCCGGCAATACCATTAGCGTTAAAACCGCTTTATCGGTAAATATAGCCGGTATTGAAGTTGGCGCTGGCGCCACCGATACCAGAATAGATGCCAATACCATTTCCGGAGTATTTAACTCCAATACCAGCGGTTACGGCGCTTATGGAATTAACCTGTTGGCAGGAACCGGTCATATTGTTTCTAATAATATGATCTCTGACATCAGCATGGTTAATTACAATAATTCTACTACTACCTGGAACCCGTTTGGTATCCGGATCGAAGGGGGAACGAACCATAAAATATACTACAATAGTATAAACATGGCTGGTGCCCTTCCCGCTCCTACCGCTACCCATTTCTCGGCTCCTTTACTGGTTGTAAATTCAACCGTTACCGGCCTGGATATTCGTAACAATATTTTTGCGAATACCATAACCGGTATTGCCAGCGGTAAAAGCTTTGCCATTCATGCCCCAACCGGAACTACCTTCGCCAATATCAATTACAACGATTATTTCGTAAGCGGCGCGAATGGTATAATTGGTTTCTTAGGTGCCGAAAGACTCACTTTGGCCGATTGGAAAACAGCCACCGGCCAGGATGCAAACTCCGTTAGCGTGGAGCCGATATTCATGTCGCCTACAGATCTGCACTTAGAGTCTTCTAACCTGGCTCTGAATAACGTTGGTACGCCAATTGCGGGAATAACTACTGACTTCGACAACCAGACCAGAAACGCTACTACTCCGGATATCGGAGCAGATGAGTTCACACCAGCTTCTTTAGACCTTGGCGCTTTTGCTTTGGTTTCTCCGGTTGCCAAGAATTGTTTTGGTGCTGCCGAACCAGTTGTTGTATCGATCAAGAACCTTGGTATTACGCCAATTAATTTTGCTACTACCAATGCAACCTTAACTGTTACCGCTACGGTACCTACCGGCGCGCCGGCAGCTACTTTCCCGGTTTATACCCTGAACAGCAATACCCTGAACGGCGGTAACCCGCTGGCAGTTGGCGCTACCCTGGATGTTCCGGTTGGCACGATCAACATGACCACTCCAGGTGCTTATACTTTTAACGCAGTTACCAACGTAACTTCAGGTGGCGTAGACGGCAACCCTGCTAACAACGACATTACGCCGGTTACAATTACTGTTAGCCCTTTAGCAGCTGGTACTGCTTCAGCAAGCCCGGCAAGTGTTTGCCAGAGCGGCGTTACTACTTTAACCACCACCGGCGCTACCGGCGGTGATGTACAGTGGCAGATTGGTACTTCTGCAACAGGGCCGTTCACCGATATTGCTGGTGCTACCGGAAGCTCCTTTACGCTTGCTGCCCCAATTTCGGCTACAACGTATTACCGTGCAGTAGTAAGTTGCGGAACAAATTCTGCAAATTCAAATACCGTAACTGTTTCGGTATTTAACCCTCAGATTGCTTCCGTTGCCGGCGCTGCCCGGTGCGATGCAGGACCTGTAACCTTAACGGCAACTCCGAGTGCAGGTGCCAGCGTTAACTGGTATGCAACTCCAACAGGCGGTTCAATTTTAGCTACGGGTACTACCTATACGCCAACCGTAACGGCTACCACTACGTTTTATGCAGAACCATTTGAAGGAGGAACTATTACAAACTTTGGTTTAACTTCTACAAATACCACTTACGGATCCTTTGGAAGCCCGGGCGGAACTGGTTATGGCCTTGCCCTGAACTTTACCCAACCAGGCATTATTTCTGCTGCTTATGTTTATCCGGTAAGTGCCGGTAACGTTATTGTTCAGTTATACACCAGAGCTGGTGTTGCCGTTGGCAGCCCGGTAACTGTAGCCGTTTCTGCTTCTGATGTTGGAAACAAAACGCTTATTCCGCTTAACATTCCGGTTCCGGCAGCAGGCGCTTATAACCTGGTTAATAATACCGGTAGTGTTTTCCTGAATCGTCATAACCCATATACAGGACCAGCCTATCCGTTTGTTACCCTACCGGTTACTGTAGAAGGTGGTGTGTTAAGTGCTGGAGGTGCTCCATCCCTAACCACTTATTACAGCTTCTTTGATCTTACTTACAATACTGGCTGTGCTACTGCCCGCACGGCGGTAGTTGCTACGGTAAATTCACCTGCTGCAACTCCAACCGTAACGGCTGGTGGTGCCACTACTTTCTGTACCGGCGGTTCTGTTGTTTTAACGGCTGCTTCTGCTACTACCGGCGCCACTTACCAGTGGTTCAATAACGGTACGGCTATTGCCGGCGCTACTTCAGCTACCTTTACGGCTAACGCTGCCGGTTCTTACACGGTAGAGGCTACTGCTAACGGCTGCGCTTCTGCCCAATCTACTGCTACCACGGTAACGGTAAATGCTACCCCAGCAACGCCTACCATTTCTCAGAATGGCGGTATTCTTACTTCTTCTTCGGCTACGGGTAACCAGTGGTTCCTGAACGGTACGCCTATTGCAGGCGCCACCGGCCAGACCTACGTTACAACTACTAATGGTGCTTACACCCTGCAGGTAACTGCCAACGGTTGTCCTTCGGCACTGTCTGCGGTTACCAACGTAACCACCAGCGGCGTGAAAGATGCAATGGGGGGTATGAGCGTAGCGGTTTATCCGAACCCTACATCTGGTTCGTTCAACGTGAAGCTGAACGGCTACCAGAAAGAAGCTACCGTAGTACTTTATAACTTAGCTGGTCAGCTGATCGCTACGGATAAAGTAAGTGCCGATGGCAAAGCCAAAAACATCGATATCAAAGGACTGGCAGCAGGTACCTACATGCTGAAAGTTACTTCTGACAAAGGTGTACAGGTTACCCGTTTAGTAGTGCAATAAGCTGTTCTAAACACTTAAATTGAAAAGCCCCGGCCAATTGGTCGGGGCTTTTTTTTGTGCCAGGCTTTTTCTGGTTTTTGGCTGAAAACCAATACTGTTTGCTAACCCGAATCTTTCAGAAAAAGTACTCTACCTGTTTTGTGGACTGGAATTGCCTTGGTTTTTGATTCAAATAAAAGATCAAAAGAACCGGCAAATTAGTATGGATTGATTTATAACTCTTTAGCTAAAAATTTATTATATTTGTAGAATAGGAAGATTAGACCGCTTTCCGGGAAAAATTCAGAGCATCCTCAATCCTGTTCCCGTTTTAACTTCGGGAAATCCTTTAAAACACATTCCATTTTTATACCTTTTATTTATCACTCAACCTACTCTTTATGATGCAAAAATTACGGTTAAACAAAACAGAAGGAACAAAATCTTTGTCCTGGAGAAAACTGCGGCAGGGAAAAACGCTGCTCCTGGTTTTCGGCCTTCTATCTTTTTTATTAACGAATTTGCAGGCGCAAACTCCCCTTTACTTTAAAACCGGAACCGGCACTGCCGGTAATACAATTCCGCTTAATACTACCAGCCAGAAAACCCAGCTTTTATATGCCCCAGGGGATTTTTCCACTACCCCAATTGCCGGCGCTATTACCAAAATTTATTTCCGCAATTCGGCCGCCGGTGCTTCCGGAACTTATACTAACTTCAAGGTTAGCTTTATTCAGAACAACCTTACAGCATTTGCGAACACTTCTTACCTGACTGGTTTAACGGTTGCGCATACCGCAGCAACCCAGACAGTAACGGCAAATGCAGTAGCTGGCGGTTGGTTTGAGATTCCGCTTAGTGCGCCATACTTCCAGTATAACCCTACCCAGACGCTGGTTATTGAAATAGAGTATTCGGCAAAGACCGATGGAATCAGCACTACTACTTCAACCAGCACCGGCAACAAACGTATTTCCGGAACTTCGTTAACCGCTACCACCGGAACTGCCAATACCACCTGGAATGACTTTGGCATGGAAGTACTGGCACCATGTACCGCACCTATAACCGCAGGAACGGCAAACGCCAGTACAACATCCCTGTGCCCTGGCACAAATTTCAACCTTTTCCTTTCCGGTACTACTTTCGGGTTAAATCAAACCTACCAGTGGGAAACTTCCCCTAACGGAACCACGGGATGGACCCCGGTTGGTACCGCTTCAAACAATGATTTTATTACTACAAGTCAAACTGCCGGCACCCATTTTTACCGGGCAATTGTTACCTGCGGTACTCAGACAGCCACTAGTTTACCGGTATCGGTAACTTCGCCGGCTCTGGCTTCGGGGAACTATACCATAGATAATAATTCACCAGCCAGTTCTACTAACTTTCAGTCTTTTACAGCCGCTTTAAACCGGCTTAATTGTGGCGTAAGCGGCCCGGTTACCTTTACGGTAGCTCCTACCAGCGGTCCATATAACGAACAAATTGAGATCACTGAGATTATTGGTGCAAGCGCTACGAACACCATTACTTTTCAGGGCAACGGACGTACCATTAGCGCCGATCCGGTAACCGGAAACCGTCCTGTTATCAGATTAAACGGAGCTGATTTTGTAACGATCAACAACCTGAACATCGAAACTACCGGTACTTCTACTACAGCTTTCGGGTGGGGCATTCATTTCATTAACGGTGCCGATAATAATACCATCAGCAACAATACCATTACCATTGGCTCCCTGAGCACAACTGAAAGCAATTCGGTAGGTATTGTAATGGTAAACTCTTCTACTACAATTACTACCACAGGTGGTAACCCCGGAAACAACAACATAATTTCCGGAAACACTATAATAGGCGGTTACAAAGGCATCCAGCTGAACAACCTGGTTACGAACCCTGGAAACAACCAGATAACCGGCAATATGATCCGCGATTTTTATGCCGTAGGTATAGAAGTTAACGGTGCGAACGGCACTTTGATAGAAAATAACAATATCAGCCGGCCTAACCGGTTAGTGGTTGGTGCTTTTGAAGGAATTACTTTAAGCGGCACAGCCAAAAGCACAGTTGTAAGCAGAAACCGGATTCATACTACCCACGGCGCCGCCCCAATATTAACGGCAGTTTCTTATGGCATTTTCTCTACTGCCAACGATGCTCCGGCCGGATCTGAGAACATTGTAAAAAATAACCTGATCTATAATTTTACGGGAACCGGAAACGTTTTTGCAATTAATAATACCGGCAGCGATGGGGTTTATTACTACAACAATACCATTAATATAGACAACCCGGCCAGCACCGGTGTTGCCCGGGGTTTTTACCAGACCACTTTAGCCACAAATATTAAATTCATTAATAATAACGTGGTTGTTTCCAATGGTGGCGTAGCTACAAACCAGCACGCCATTTTTCTGAATACTGCAACCTCTACCGTAGAAAGCAATAAAAACAACTTGTACGTACCAAATGGCAACACCGGGTTCTATAGCGCTACCCAATACGTAACGCTGGCAGACTGGCAAACAGCCAACAGCGGCATTTACGACCTGGCTTCCGTGGCGGTTGATCCATTCTTTGTAAGTGTAGCCACTGGCAATTTAAGGCCAACCAACGGGGTTCTTAACAATGTAGCCCAGCCGCTAACAGCCGTTACTGACGACTTTACCGGTGCGGTACGGGGAACGTTGCCGGATATCGGCGCGTATGAGTTTACGCCTTCGTCGCTTGACCTGGGGGTAACTGCTTTGGTAGCTCCGGTTGCGAAAAGCTGCTACAACAATGCTGAACCGGTAACCGTAACCATTCAGAATTTTGGATCTTCCGCTATAGATTTCAGCACCATTACGGCTAATGTAACGGTAACCGTAACGGGCGCAGCTACGCCTCCGGCCCTGGTGGTTCCGCTTACCAATGCCCTGAACGGCGGTCAGCCTTTGGCAGCTGGTGCTACCATGAACGTAACGGTTGGAACCCTGAACATGACCACTGCTGGTACTTATACCTTTAATGCTACTACCGCAGTTACTGCCGGTGGCACTGATGGTAATGCAGCCAACAATGCTATGACGGCTACCGATGTAGTAGTTAGTCCACTGGCCGCCGGTACTGCATCTGCTTCCAATGCCCAGATCTGCCAGAGCGGGGTAACCACCCTTATACTGAATGGTAATACGGGCGGTAATGTTCAATGGCAGGTAGGTACATCGGCCACTGGCCCGTTCACCAACATTGCCGGCGCTACCAGTAACGCATTTACGCTAACTTCCCCAATTTCTGCTACCACATTTTATCAGGCCGTAATAAGCTGCGGAACAATTTCAGCTACGTCTAACGTGGTTACGGTTACAGTAAATAACCCTGCGGCTCCAACAATAGCACCGGTTTCGCGTTGCGGCGCAGGCCCGGTAACCCTGAACGCCAGTGCTTCCACAGGCACTGTTAACTGGTATAATCAGCCTTTGGGTGGAACTGCAATAGCTACTGGTAATACTTTCAGTCCAACCGTAATGCAAACTACTACTTATTATGCAGCAGCAGAAGTACTGGGTAATCCCCAGCAAATAGGCCGTACCAGATTAAGTACAACTGGCGCAACAAACCTGAATACCGGCATTATCTTCACCGTTAATTCAATAACACGAATTGATTCCGTTAAGATCTACCCGATTGGAACAGGTGCAGGAACCGTAAAGATCGTACTTAAAAATGCAGCCGGTCAGCGTCTCGATTCTGTAACTATAAATGCGACGGGAACAACTGCCCCGGGCATCCGTACCAATGTTCCGCTTGGTTTTGTTGTGCAACCCGGCGTAGGTTACAAACTAGCCGTTGATAGTTATACAGGTGGTGTAACGAGCCTTACCCGTGAAACCAGCGGAAGCGCATTTCCTTATGCTACCTCACAAAATGAACTTGTATTAACAGGCAGTCAATTAACCACCGGCACACCGAGCGCTACAACATATTATTTCTTCTATGAGTGGTCAGTAAGACCTGCTTGCCAGTCTGCCCGTACAGCGGTAGTTGCTACTGTAAATTCACCTGCTGCAACGCCAACTGTAACGGCTGGTGGTGCCACTACCCTTTGCACCGGCGGCTCGGTTACCTTAACGGCTGCTTCTGCTACTACCGGCGCTACTTACCAGTGGTTCCTGAATGGTACAGCTATTACCGGTGCAACATCTGCTACCTATACTGCTAATACTGCCGGTGCTTACACGGTAGAGGCTACAGCCAACGGTTGTCCTTCAGCAGCTTCTACGGCTACTGCTGTTACAGTTAACGCCGCTGCTGCCACGCCAACCGTAACGGCTGGTGGTGCTACTACTTTCTGCCAGGGCGGCTCCGTTGCTTTAACGGCTGCTTCTGCTACTACCGGCGCTACTTTCCAGTGGTTCCTGAACGGTACTGCCATTCCTACCGCAACCACAGCTACCATTACAGCTCCCGCTCCGGGTAGCTATACCGTAGTTGCCACGGCTGCAGGTTGTCCTTCGGCTGCTTCTACGGCTACTACCGTGACGGTAAATGCTACCCCAGCAACGCCTACCATTTCTCAGAATGGCGGTATCCTTACTTCTTCTTCGGCTACGGGTAACCAGTGGTTCCTGAACGGTACGCCTATAGCAGGCGCCACCGGCCAGACCTACGTTACAACTACTAATGGTGCTTACACCCTGCAGGTAACGGCTAACGGTTGTCCTTCTGCACTGTCTGCGGTTACCAACGTAACCACTTCGGGTATGACCGATAACCTGGCCGGCATGAGCGTTCAGGTTTATCCGAACCCTGCTTCTGGTTCTTTCAACGTGAAGCTGAACGGTTACCAGAAAGAAGCTACCGTAGTACTTTATAACTTAGCCGGTCAGCTGATCGCTACGGATAAAGTTGCTGCCGATGGCAAAGCCAAAAACATCGACATCAAAGGACTGGCAGCAGGTACGTACATGCTGAAAGTTACTTCTGATAAAGGTGTACAGGTTACCCGTTTGGTGGTGCAATAAGCTGCTCTAATCACTTAAATTGAAAAGCCCCGGCCAATTGGTCGGGGCTTTTTTTTGCCAAAGATTACGTGTTGATATAGTCAATGGACAAACTGAAAAACAATTCTTCAGGAAATATTCACCCGATTTTGTTAGCAGTTTTTAGAGGGAAAAGCCTACCGTTTAAATCTTGATTTTTGGATTGACAAATGAAGGTTCCGCCTTTACAAGGAAATTATTATTACTGGCGCTGCAACTATCAATTTGCCATAAGTTTAAATTACCCTATTGTCCAAAGCTTCGGTAAGTTGTCCCAAGTCTATTTTTAGGGGCCTTAACTTGCAAATTCCGGGTTAAATCCTTAATTTCCCTACTTTAATTAAACATTGCTTTAGCCCTCGGAAAATATCACGCAAATTGGTTACTTTGTTTGGTTTCCTCCGCGCTGAAGAAAATCTATTTTTACCAAAATCTATACTATATGACAAACAATTTACTACTGCACCATTTTATGGATCTGGCCCGCGAAAAATTTTCGCGGCTCCATTCATTCGGGCTTTCGCCGGTTTCTAAAACTACCCGGGTATTATCGTTTTTAATAACCGGGTTTTTCCTGGCGTTCTCCCAAAATGCCTTTGCTCAGGTGGGTTATACCATTACGGGACCCACGCCAGGTAACTTACTCCGGACAATTGCCGATAATTCTACCACCGGAGCTACCAATATTCACGCTTTTAATGCTGGTGGTGCCGGAAATACCTGGTCTGCCGCCCAAACGCTTCCTTTTGCATTTAACTTTTTTGGCACACCAGTAACCAGCTATGTGGTAAACAAAAACGGTCTGCTATCTTTCGACGCCGCGCTGGCGGCAACAACTTCGGCCGCAAATCTTGATGTGAACACTGCCTTACCCAATGCAAACCTGCCGGCAAATACGATTGCTTATTTCTGGGGCGATTTTGCGTCGCCGGTTACCGGAGATAATATCTGGGCAGTAACCTATGGAACGGCACCAAACCGTCAGCACTGGGTTTTCACCTTCTCCTATACGTTAGATGTAAATACGTTTACTTACAATGCCGTAGTATTAGAAGAAACTTCGAACAAAGTTTACGTGGTAGACATGTATAATAACCCTGGCGGAACCTACACTGTCGGGGTTCAGAAAGATGCTACCACTGCCTATCAGGTGGCCGGTTCGCCTAACATTGCTTTGGTAAATACAGGCACTGCCAACTCAGATAACGATTATTATACATTCGAGCCATTTACGCTGGCTGCCAATGAGTTAGGAATTCTTGATATAACTGCTCCTGCAAATGGCTGTGGTTTAACTGCAACCGAAACGGTATCTGTGGTAATTAAAAACTTTGGAACAGCCGCTCAAACCAATTTCCCGGTTAGGTTCGCCGTTACCGGCCCAACCAATACTGCCCAAATTACCGAAACTGTTACAACTTCAATTCCGGCCGGTGGTACCATTACGTATACGTTTACCGGTAAAGCGAACTTAGCTTCCGTTGGTAATTATTCGATAACCGCTTCAACTGCTTTAACCGGCGATGCCAATCCGGCCAACGACGCCAGAACAGAAAGCATAGCCAGCTACAATGCCCTGACCGGAACCTATACCATTAACGCAGCGAACCCTACTTCGGCCACCAATTTCGCTTCGTTTTCGGATATGGCCACTGCCTTAAATACCTGTGGCGTTACCGGACCAGTTACCATTAATGTGGCTGCATCCAGCGGTCCATATACGGAGCAAATTGTGTTGATGCAGATAACAGGCACCAGCGCTACCAACACCATAACTATTAACGGTAATGGCAGAACGCTTCAGGCAGATCCACAGGAAACCACCCCGGCAGTAATTACCCTGGATGGAACTGATCGTTTAACGATCAACAACCTGACCATTGCCACCACCGGGGTTGCCACCACCTCTTTTGGCTGGGGTATTCACCTTTTGAACGGCGCTGATAATAACACTATTAATGGCAATACGATAAATATTGGCTCCTTAAGTACTTCAGCTATAAATTCGGGCGGTATAATCTTCTCAAATTCTGCAACTGCTGCTACCACGGTAGGCAATACCGGAAATAATAACGTAATTTCGGGTAATACCATTAACGGCGGCTACCGCGGAATTCGCCTGAATAGTGTAGCCACTACTGCCAGCAACAACCAGATCACTGGCAATACAATCAAGGACTTCTATTCGGCCGGTATTGAGATAGACGATGCAAACGGCACCCTGGTTGATGGTAACAACATCAGCCGCCCAGGCAGAGCAGTGGTTACTACTTTTGAGGGAATTACCCTGAGCGGTACCACTCAAAATACCATTGTAAGCAAAAACCGGATCCATAATTCTCACGGAGGCGCCACCACTATAACTGGTACGGCTTATGGCTTATATTCTACGGCAAACGATGCCCCGGTGGGTTCAGAAAATATTTTCCGGAACAACCTGGTTTATAACTTCAACAATACCGGTACTGTTTATGGCATTCATAACTCCAGCAGCAACGGTGTTTTCTATTACCACAATACAATAGACCTAACTAATCCAAACAACACCGGTACGGTTAGGGGCATGTATCAGACTACCCTGGCATCTAACATTAAGGTAATAAATAACATCTTTACCGTAAATGCCGGCACCACGGGCGTTAAAACTGCTTTGTATTTTAACACTGCTACGTCTACCATTACCAGCAACAATAATGTACTTTACGTTGACCCTACGGCCACAAACCAGCATATCGGTTACTGGTCAGGTTCAGACCGCACCACGCTGGCCAATTTCCAGGCTGCCAATGCTACTTCTCCTTTCGACCTGAATTCCGTAGCCGTTGATCCTATTTACGTTAACCCGGCAGCCGGCAATTTCCAGCCTACCAATGGCGCGGTAAATAATATTGGCCAGGCCCTGGTTGCTGTAACCACCGATATTACCGGAGCTACCAGAAATCCAACAGCGCCTGACCCAGGTGCTTATGAATTTTCGCCGGCAGCCCTGGATCTGGGGTTAGGTGTTTTAGTTACTCCTGCAACGCAGAACTGCTATAGCAATGCTGAACCGGTTACTGTAACTGTTACGAATTTTGGAGCTTCGCCAATAGATTTTAGTACAGTTACCGCTACGGCAACAGTAAACGTAACTGGGGCGGCTACTCCGGCCCCTTTAACAGTTACCCTTACCAACGCCTTTAACGGTGGCCAGCCTTTAGCGCCAGCCGCCTCCATGAACGTGTTGGTTGGAACTGTGAATATGAGTGCTGCGGGTACTTATACCTTTAATGGAACTTCTGCGATAACGGCCGGCGGTACAGACGGCAATGCTGCCAACAATGCGCTTACTGCTACCAACATAACGGTTAGCCCGCTGGCAGCCGGAACGGCTTCGGCTACCAATACCCAGCTATGCCAGAGCGGCGTTTCTACCCTGAACCTGACCGGCAATACCGGCGGCGATGTGCAGTGGCAGTCGGCTACTGCGGCAGCTGGTCCGTTTACGAACATTACCGGCGCAACCGGTAATTCATTTACTTTAACTACGCCTATTACGCAAACTACTTATTACCGGGCCGTAAATACCTGCGGTACCAATAACGTAAATTCCAACGTGGTTACAGTAACCGTTAGCAACCCTACCGCTCCAACTGTAGCCGCAGTTTCGCGTTGCGGCGCCGGTCCGGTTACCCTTACTACAACGGCTCCAACTGGTGCAACCGTTAACTGGTATACCGATGCAACCGGCGGTTCTGCCGTAGCCACCGGCCCAACTTACTCTCCGAACGTAACCGCTACAACCACTTTCTATGCTTCTATTACAGAAGGTGGTGCCACCGAAAATGTGGGTAGAGTAACCGGCGGAACCAGCACCTTTATTTCTGCTGCTACCGGCTGGGGTTTACACTTTGTAGCAAACGCTGCGGTTACCATTAACAGCGTAAATGTTTATGCAGTAGGAACCGGTACCATTACCATTAAAATTACTGACCCAACCGACAACGTTCTATACACGGCTCAGCCGGTAACCATTACCGGCGCTACTACGGCTCAGAAACTTCTGATCCCGGTTAACCTGGCAATACCGGCCGGAACGTATAAAATGACGATGTCTTACACGGGTATTACCGCCTTGGTTCGGGAATCTTCGGGTTCAACCTACCCTTACACCTCACCTTCCGGCGCTGTTAGCATTACAGCTGGCTCAACCGGTGCAGGCAGCGCTACTTCTTCAGCAGCTTACTATTGGTTCTATGACTGGACCATTACAACGGGTTGCGAATCTTCCCGCACGGCGGTCGTTGCTACGGTAAACCCTACTCCGGCCACGCCAACAGTAACCAGCAATGGCGTTGTTTTAACTTCTTCGGCAACTACCGGGAACCAGTGGTATCTGAACGGCACCCTAATTCCAGGTGCAACCGGCCAGACCCATACCCCTACAGCTTTTGGTACTTATACGGTTGTTTCTACCGTTAATTCCTGTGCTTCTGCAGCTTCAACGGGCGTAGCAATCGGATTAGGGGTTAATAAAGCCTTAGCCGGCATGAGCGTAGAGGTTTATCCGAACCCAGCCTCTGGTTCTTTCAACGTGAAGCTGAACGGCTACCAGAAAGATGCTGCGGTAGTACTTTATTCATTAACCGGTCAGATGATCGCTACGGATAAAGTAAGTGCTGACGGCAAAGCCAAAAACATGGATATCAAAGGACTGGCAGCTGGTACTTATATGCTGAAAGTTACTTCTGATAAAGGTGTACAGGTTACCCGTTTGGTGGTGCAGTAAGCCATTCTAAACATTTGACCTGAAAAAGCCCTCTGCAACTAGCGGAGGGCTTTTTTTTGCCCTGCTTTTTCCTGCCAAACCAATACCGTTTTTAACTGGCAGTTTTGTGATTCAAAATCATACCGTTTTACGGCCTAAAGTTTAATTAACAAAGATCCCGAAGTACAAAATTCCGGGTTCGGAAGCCATAAATAACCTTTATTAAGCAGGGGTTTAAGAGGATATAGCAAGGGGAAAGATTCGTTTTATTTTGGAAGTCAGCATTTTAATGTTTATTTTACATGATAAAAGTTAAATCTTTTATTATAAAACAGTACCCGGCGAATAAATTTCCAACCTGTTACATTTTATAAAAGCCAATATTTGCCGGGAGTAAAACAGTTTATTTTTTTTCACTTTTCTAAACCCTATTTCTATGGCAAACCTATTACTCTTACGAAACATTCTTAAGATCCCTTCCGGAAAAGGCTCCGGGAAAAGCGCTTCGAAGATCTTTAGCGCCATCCTGCTAAAAGTGTCGCTTTTAATTGCCGGTATGCTGTTCTCCTTTTCGCAGGGAGCTTATGCTCAGGTTACCTATAGTGTTTCAGGGCCAATTCCGCATACTACTCCAAGCGTTTTCTTAAGGACAATTGCTGATAACTCTACTACCGGCGCTACTAATATTCATGCGTTTAATGCCGGCGGGTCGGGCAATACCTGGTCTGCGGCACAAACGCTGCCATTTGCCTTTAATTTTTTCGGCACGCCGGTTACCAGTTATGTGGTAAACAAAAATGGTTTGCTATCATTCGATGCTTCGCTGGCGGGTACCACCTCGGCAGCGAACCTCGATGTAAATACTGCCATGCCAAATGCCAACCTTCCGGCAAACACCATTGCTTATTTCTGGGGTGACTTTGCGTCGCCGGTTTCCGGAGATAATATTTGGGCCGTAACGTACGGAACGGCTCCCAACCGTCAGCATTGGGTATTTACATTCTCCTATACCTTAGATGTAAATTCGTTTACCTACAATGCAGTGGTACTGGAAGAAACAACGAACAAAGTGTATGTAGTAGACATGTATAATAGCGCTGGCGGAACCTACACTGTAGGTGTTCAGAAAGATGCTACTACTGCAGTTCAGGTAGGCGGCTCGCCAAACATAGCGCTGATAAATACAGCCACCGGAAACGCAGACAATGATTATTATCTGTTTACACCGCGGCCGATCGTTGCTACAGATGCTGGTGCAATTGCCCTGGTTAATCCGGTTTCCGGGGTTTGCTATTCTGCCAGCCAGCCGGTTGAGGTAACCATTAAGAATTTCGGTACTTCTCCCCTGACCAACATTCCGGTAGCAGCCAGAATTACGGGCGGCGCAGCGCCTCAGACAATTACGGGTACTTTTACCGGAACCCTTGCTCCTAACGCTACTGCTAATGTTGTTGTAGGAAACGCCAATATGGCGGCAGCCGGAACCTATTCTATTAAGGCCTACACTGCCTTAGGTACGGATCTGTTTTTAGGTAACGACACGCTTCTGCCAGCACCAACCTTTACCGTTACGCCAACGGCGGCCTTACCGCAGGCAGTTGATTTTACCGGCTTTACCGGTTCAAACCTTGCCACCGTTTTCCCGGGCTGGGTAGAAATGAGCGGCACAGCCCCAAGCCCTTCCGGCACTACTTCAACCTGGACCTCCGATGACTTTGGCAATGTTACTACCCATGCAAACGGTACGGCAGCTAAAATAAACCTGGATGCTGCTTCTGATAATGCCTGGATCGTGAGCCCTAAAATTTCGGCTACTGCCTCTACTGCTCTGAAATTCGACCTGGCCCTTACTGCCTGGAACGGAACAACGACCGTTCCAATGGGATCGGATGATCAGCTGAGAGTAATGGTTTCTACCGATTGTGGGAATACTTTTACCCCGATCCGGACCTATGATGCAACTACCCCGATAAGCAATACCGGTCAGGCGGAAACCGTTAGCCTGGCGGCCTATGCCGGTCAGGATATTATACTGGCGCTTTATGCAACTGAAGGAACGGTTAACGATCCGGAAGACAATGATCTTTTTATCGACAACCTGTTCTTAGGTACACCTCCTACCATCGATATGGGCGCAACGGCCCTGGTATCGCCGGCTGCAACCGGTTGCTTTACGGCAACTGAACCGGTGATTGTAACAATCCAGAATTTCGGACCGAACACGGTTAACTTTGCCACTACCCCTACCACCGTTACCGTAAATGTAACGGGTGCAGTAACCCAAACCCTTACGTTTGTTGTAAATACCGGTACGCTTGCCTCTGGCGCAACCATGAACGTAACTGTAGGAAACCTGAATATGACCGCCACAGGGACCTATACTTTTAATGGATCGGCTGCTATTGCCGGTGATGGCAATCCGGCTAACAACAATTTCTCAACTACAACTTTAACCGTAGACCCGATCGTAGCCCTGCCGCTGAACATGGATTTTACCGGCTTTACCGGCTCAAACCTTGCCACTGTATTCCCGGGCTGGAAAGAGATGAGTGGAGCAGCACCCAGCCCAAGCGGCACCACTTCCAACTGGACCTCTGACGATTTCATAAACAATACTACCCATGCAAACGGTACTGCCGCCAAAATAAACCTGGATGCTGCCTCTGATAATGTGTGGATCGTTAGCCCCAAAATTACACCAACCGCTACAACGGCCCTCAAATTTGATCTGGCCCTTACGGCCTGGAACGGAACATCAGCCGTTACAATGGGATCTGATGATGAACTGCGCGTAATGGTTTCTACCAACTGCGGAAACACCTTTACGGCAATCCAAACCTATAATGCCACTACCCCAATCAGCAATGTTGGGCAGAAAGAATCTGTAAGCCTGGCTGCTTACGCCGGCCAGAACATTATTGTAGCTTTATATGCTACCGAAGGAACGGTTAATGATCCGGAAGACAATGATCTGTTTATAGACAACCTGTTCCTGGGCACGCCTCCGGCTGTAGACCTTGCTGCAACCGTTTTGGTTTCGCCAAATTCAACCGGCTGCTTCTCTGCTACTGAACCGGTTATTGTAAGCATTAGTAATTTTGGTACCAATCCGGTGAATTTTGCAACCACCCCAGCTACCATAACGGTAAACGTAACCGGAGCAGGAACGCAAACCCTGACCTTCCCGGTAAATACCGGTACGCTTGCCCCAAATGCTTCGCAGAACGTAACGGTGGGTACGCTGAATATGAGCGCCAATGGCACCTACACGTTCAATGGTTCGGTCGCAATTACCGGCGATGGCGATGCGGGCAATAACAGCTTCCCTGCGGTTTCTATCTTTAATGGCACAATCGCTACCTTCCCGGCCCTTCAGGATTTTGAGACCTTTACCCCGATTGGCGGAGTTGCTGCCGGCAATGAAGGCTGGACAGGTACTACTACCGGCCTAAGGTGGCAAGTGGAAGAAGGCCCAACTACCAGTACCGGAACAGGCCCTTCGGTTGACCATACCTCCGGAACGGCTACCGGTAATTATGTATACCTGGAAACTTCCAGTGGTGCCACCGGCGATGAAGCCGAGCTGATCACGCCTTGTATAAACCTTACCGGTCAGAGCAATATGATGCTGGAATTCTGGTATCACATGTTCGGCGCCACGATCGACACCTTAAAGGTTGACATTTTTAACGGCACAACGTTCGTTAACAATGTACTGGTAATAGGCGGTCAGCAGCAAAGTGCTACTACGGATCCATGGTTAAAAGCTAGTGTAAACCTTTCGGCTTATAGCGGCAGCACCATTAAAGTACGTTTCCGGGGCAAGAGAGGCACCAGCTTTACCGGAGATATTGCTATTGATGATGTGGCATTCGTTCAGATGGCTGTACCTACGCTTACTGCCGGCGGACCTACTACTTTCTGTACCGGCGGTTCGGTAGTTTTAACGGCTGCTTCTACTACTCCGGGGGCAACAATTGCCTTTGCACAGAATGGCGTAACTATTCCGGGTACCACCGGCAACACCTTCACAGCCACTGCCAGCGGCAGTTACACTGCAGTGGTTAATGGTGTTCCGTCTACTCCAGTGGTAGTTACCGTTAACCCTCCTGCTGCTACGCCAACCGTAACGGCTGGTGGTGCTACTACTTTCTGCCAGGGCGGCTCCGTTGCTTTAACGGCTGCTTCTGCTACTACCGGCGCTACTTTCCAGTGGTTCCTGAACGGTACTGCCATTCCTACCGCAACCACAGCTACCATTACAGCTCCCGCTCCGGGTAGTTATACCGTAGTTGCCACGGCTGCAGGTTGTCCTTCGGCTGCTTCTACGGCTACAACCGTAACAGTTAATCCTACACCGGCAACGCCAACCATTTCTCAGAACGGCGGTATCCTTACTTCTTCTTCGGCTACGGGTAACCAGTGGTTCCTGAACGGTACGCCTATTGCAGGCGCCACCGGCCAGACCTACATTACTACTGCCAATGGTAACTATACCCTGCAGGTAACGGCTAACGGTTGTCCTTCTGCCTTATCGGCGGTTAGAAACGTAACCACTTCGGGTATGACCGATAACCTGGCCGGCATGAGCGTTCAGGTATATCCAAACCCTGCTTCTGGTTCTTTCAACGTGAAGCTGAACGGCTACCAGAAAGAAGCTTCAGTAGTACTTTATAACTTAGCTGGTCAGCTGAACGCTACGAATAAAGTTGCTGCCGATGGCAAAGCCAAAAACATCGATATCAAAGGACTGGCAGCAGGTACGTACATGCTGAAAGTTACTTCTGATAAAGGTGTACAGGTTACCCGTTTAGTGGTGCAGTAAGCCATTCTAAACATTTGACCTGAAAAAGCCCTCTGCAACTCGCGGAGGGCTTTTTTTATGCCTGACTTTTTAGAGGAAAAATCATACCGTTTCCATAGTTTTTAAACTGTAAGGCCTGAAGATCGAAATTCAAAAATAAGTTAGCTTAGTTAAGAAACAGCCTGCAAAAACGATTTAACGTAATAACCTGCAAAATCAATTTTAATGATCTTCCGGATTGGCCTGCAACCGCTATATTTGTGATCCAAATAATTGCTTCTTCCTTTTGAACGATTCGGTATTTTCGGCTTACCTGCAATTAGGCTTTCACCACATTTTTAACCTGCAGGCATACGATCACGTGGCTTTTCTGGTGGCGCTGGCCGCACCCTTTATCTGGCGAAACTGGCGGGCAGTGGTATTGTTGGCAACCGCCTTTACGATTGGTCATTCGGTTACGCTGGCGCTTTCGGTGCTGAACATAGTGGCTGTAAATGAAACCCTGATAGAAATCCTGATCCCGGTTACTATTTTGCTTACCAGTTTATTCAATCTATTTATGCAACTTAAGCCGGCCCAAAAAACGGTAGGGTTAGGAACCCAAAATCTGCTGGCCGGCGGCTTTGGGCTCATTCACGGGTTAGGCTTTTCGAACTACCTGAAGCAGCTGCTGGGGTCTGAAAGTAAGCCGGTGCTGGAATTGTTTGCCTTTAACCTGGGCATTGAAATCGGCCAGATCGTGATCGTGTTGCTGGCTCTTTTGCTCAATACCCTGGCTGCCCGGTTCCTGCCCCGAAAGATCTGGTTAATGGTAATTTCCGGAATTACGGCAATGGTTTCTGTTTACATTATATTTGGTTTCTGGCAGTCTAATTGATCCGGAAAACTTAAAAACCAATTCAGATGAACGTACAACAGGCTTACAACCAGTGGGCGCAGCAATACGACACCAACCAAAATAAAACCCGCGATCTGGAGGCAGTAGCTTTAAAAAACACGCTGCACGAAATTACGTTTGAGCACTGCCTGGAAATTGGCTGCGGCACCGGAAAGAACACCGAATGGCTATTGCAACACGCTAAAAAGATCACCGCCGTAGATCTTTCGGAAGGAATGCTGGCGAAAGCAAAAGAGAAGATAGTTACACAAAACGTAACATTTTTGCAGGCCAACATTACTGCTCCCTGGCATTTCGGGCAGGTAACGTTTGACCTGGTAACCTTTAGCCTGGTGCTTGAGCATATTGAGAACCTGGTTCCGGTTTTTACCGAAGCCTTTAAAGCCTTGAAAAGCGGGGGTTTGGTTTACATAGGTGAACTGCATCCTTTTAAACAATATTCCGGCAGCAAAGCGCGTTTTGAAACAACGGAAGGAACGCAAATTGTAACCTGTTTTAACCACCACGTTTCGGAATTTGTGCAGGCCGCCCGGAAGAGTGGCTTTCTGCTGGAAGACCTGAATGAATATTTCGATGGAGATGACAAAACGAACTTACCCCGGATCCTGACGCTGGTTTTGCGGAAACCCTGATCGCTGAAACCATACACGCTAACGAACCCCGGCTAATTTTTTTTTTTAAAATGACCCGTTCTTTGATGACAGGCCACCTTGGGCTGCAGGCCTGGTTCGGAAATCTCCGGCAAAAATTGTATCTTGTTCAGGAATGCGTTTTGCTATTTTGAACCGGCATTTTCACATTTCCTCATTTTCCAATTTTCACGTTGAAAATATGCGTAACCGACTTTTTTTCGCTTTTATCATAGCGTTTTTCGTTTCATCCGCCTTTGCCCAAACTACCCAGCCCAACACCGATGTAAGTAAATTCCGGCAATTGGGACAGGAACTGCCAACACCTAATACGTACCGCACGGCTTCCGGCGCGCCCGGTCACCAATACTGGCAGCAACGCGCCGATTACAATATTTCCGCGGAACTGAACGATGAAAACCAATCCCTGAAAGGCACCGAAACCATTACCTATACCAACCTTTCGCCGGATAAACTCATTTATTTGTGGGTGCAGCTGGACCAGAATATTTTCGACAAAGAAAGCATTACGGCGCTTACCAAAACCGGCGAAATTAAAGACCGCATGAGCTTTTCGGCGGTAGAATACATGCAGCAGCAGGGCTTTGACGGCGGCTTTAAAATTGAAAGCGTACGCGATGCCAAAACGAACAAAGCGCTGAAATACACCATAAACAAAACCATGATGCGGGTAGATCTGCCGCAAACGCTTAACCCGAAAGGCAGCTACAGCTTTACCATTAAGTGGCACCACAACATTAACAACCAGAAGCAAATTGGCGGCCGCAGCGGTTACGAATATTTCGAAAAAGACGGCAACTATCTGTACGAAATGGCCCAGTGGTTTCCGCGCATGGCGGTGTACGATGACGTGAACGGCTGGCAGCACAAACAGTACATTGGCCGCGGTGAATTTGCCCTGCCTTTCGGCGATTATAAAGTGAGTCATGACCGTTCCCTCCGACCATGTGGTTACTGCCACCGGCGAACTGCAAAACTCCGACCAGGTACTGACTTCGGAAATGAAAAGCCGGCTAAAGAAAGCGGAAACGGCCAAAAACCCGATATTAATTGTGAGCCAGGCGGAAGCGGAAAAGAACGAAAAAAGCCGCAGCAGCAAAAAGAAAACCTGGAGTGTTTGCGGCCAAAAACGTGCGCGATTTTGCCTGGGCCAGCTCCCGCAAATTTATCTGGGATGCCATGGGCGTAAAAGATCGACGGAAAGATGGTAATGGCCATGTCTTTTTACCCGAAGGAAGGCAACCCGCTGTGGGGCAAATATTCTACCGAAGTGGTGGCACATACGCTCCGCACCTATTCCAAATACACCATGCCTTACCCCTACCCGGTTGCCATTTCGGTGCACGGCCCGGTGGGTGGCATGGAGTACCCGATGCTGTGCTTTAACGGCGGCCGTCCGGAAGCAGATGGCACCTATTCGGAGCAAACCAAATACGGCATGATCTCGGTAATAATTCACGAAGTTGGCCACAACTTCTTCCCGATGATCATTAACTCCGATGAGCGCCAGTGGAGCTGGATGGACGAAGGACTGAATACCTTTTGCCAATACTTAACGGAACAGGAATGGCAGCGCGATTACCCCAGCCGGCGCGGTGAACCATATAAGATTGTGGAATACATGAAGAGCGACAAAAGCACGCAGGTACCGATCATGACCAACTCCGAAAGCATTCAGCAGTTCGGAAATAATGCTTACGGGAAACCGGCAACGGCGCTGAATATTCTGCGCGAAACGGTGATGGGCCGCGAACTTTTCGATTACGCCTTTAAAGAATACGCCCGCCGCTGGGCGCTTTAAACACCCCATGCCCGCCGACTTTTTCCGGACCATGGAAGATGCTTCGGGCGTCGACCTGGACTGGTTCTGGCGCGGCTGGTTCTATACCACCGACCACACCGACATTGCCCTGGAAAGCGTAAAATGGTATACCATAGACTCTAAAAACCCGGAGATCGAAAATGCCAAAAGACTGAGCGCCCGGAATGCCGAACCAAAAACCTTATCGCAGCAGGAAAACCTCAAAAATATTGACCGCACGCTGGTAGAGCAAAAACCGGAACTGAAAGATTTCTACAACGCTTACAATCCGCTGGAAACTACCGCTTCGGATAAGGCCCGGTACCAGACGTATTACAACACGCTTTCGCCCAACGAAAAAGCAGTTTTAGACAAAGGCCTGCATTTTTACGAAGTAGATTTCCGGAACATTGGCGGTTTAATTATGCCGCTGGTGGTGCAGATGAAATACGAAGACGGTACGGAAGAAACCCTGCGGATTCCAGCGGAGATCTGGCGGATGAATAACGAAAAAGTAACCAAGGTTTTTATTACCGAAAAGCCGGTGGTAACATTTGTGCTGGACCCGTTTTTAGAAACTGCGGATATTGATATGGGCAATAATAGTTTCCCGAGACGGTTGGTGCCTTCGCGGTTTGAGTTGTTTAAGGAACGGAATGAACGCGGTACGAACCCGATGCGGGAGCAGTTTAAACGGGAAGGAGGAAGTGCGCCGGCGGGGAGTAGTGCGGAGTAGTTTTTGAGGGGAAAAGGATTTATTTTGGATAGTAACCACAAGAGCTTAGCTTTCTCAATAAATGAGAAACTAAGCTTAAGTGGTCTAAACAAGTATTCAAATCATCTTCAACAGAATGTTCATGTCCCCTAGGATTCCTAATAGCCATCATACTTCCCGCAAATAGGAATTTATAACCTTCTTGTTCACTTCTTCCTGTATCATTACTTACATCAGCAATATTGATTAAAGGATCCGTCTCACTTAATGCTTTCATCATTAAGTCTTTACCTGTTTTAGCTAATTTTGCATGCCTACTTACTTCTTTATCTAAGAATTTGTAAGCCTCAAAAGTTGATTGAGAATAATGGGCATTATCAAATAATTCTCTTACAACTCTAGGTAATGAAGAATGAATTTCTCTTTCATCAAATGGATGTCCATTAAATTCCCGCTCTTTAGATTCGTTAACTAAATGAGCTCTTCTCACTATTTTTTCAAAGTCAGATAAAAGCATCAAGGATAAAGATTTTCTTTAATACTTTTAAATATCCTATCATAAACTGCTTGGTCATCCGCTACAGGAAGATTTATTTCTATTCTAACAGTCAAAGCTGGGCCAGAATTATTCCTTATGGAATTTGGGCTGTTAGCATCTAAATTATTAACAGAAGTAACCTCACTTACTTCAACTTGCTTCTTCGTAACGGACTTTTTTGTTCCATTAATTGCATTGGCACTCGAAGTATTAGTTTTTCTGCCTGAAGTAGTCTTTTTACCTTCAGGTATTGGCGGCCCATAACCTGCAACGCTTGCTAATAATGAAAAGGTTGCCGCTTGTTCTTGTCCAACACGAGCAGAAGTATCATCTTCATGCCTAAAGAAATTTATCAATTGAGCTTTTTCAAGATTCCAGGCCTTTTCATCTCCCCAAGTTTCAAATAAATTCTTATATGATGTTTTAATTAATTGTTTAAACTTGTCTGCAAAAACCTTATTATCGTGTTCGACGAAAACTTTAGCAGCTACCGGATTTTTATTTCCTTCATTATCAATTATCCCAATAAATTTTAAAACATTTATTACAGTTCCTTCATTATTAGCAGCAATACTCCATTTTTTAAGAGTTTCTGCGTTAACAACATTTGGGAAGGAAGACCTTAACTGATTTATTGTAGCTACCAAGCCGGGTTTACTTGTTGTATAAGGATAAGCCATATTAAAATTTGAAGTTACGGCTTAAATATAGTAAATCTATTGTATTTTAAAAACATAGAAAGTACTTTAAATATTCTTCTCCCAAGGTCTGTGGCGCACAGACCACCTCCTACCGTTCCATCCAGCCCTGAATTTTTCTTTATAAAACCCTACCATTTTCTGCTAAAATCTGGCTGCGGTAGGTTGGTCTGTGCGCCACAGACCAAGGTGTTGAGTTTCAGTTAATGATACTAATAATCAATAAGAATAAGGGTAAGGGTAAGAATATTAATAAAACCATCACAATGCAACTACCTTTCACCGTGGTCTGTGGCGCACAGACCGCCCTGCTGCAGATCCACTTAGCACTTCCCTTAAATTATCATCTTAAACTATTGCTAACATAAATTCGAATACTAAAGAAAATCACTTAAATAACTTATGCCTGATATAAATTACTTTCAGCCGCTGCGAAAATCAGGTATGGTGCTGGGCGAAGTTTATTTCTGGACAAATACTGTGAAAGACTGGAGAAAACTGCTACAACCAGAAAAATACAAGCAACTCATTATTGCAACATTACAGGAGTTGAAAAACAAAAATCTGATCAAAGTTTACGGGTTGGTAATTATGCCAAACCACCTGCATTTGGTTTGGGAACCACTACGAAAAAATGGCCGGGAAATGCCGCATGCCAGTTTCAATAAAATTACGAGCCATGAAATTATTAAGGATCTGAAGCTGCACCATCCGGCGGTTCAACCATATTTTAAAGTAAACGAAAAAGCCCGGCAATACCGGATCTGGCAACGCGACCCACTGGCGGTACTACTGGATAACAAACATAAACTTGAACAAAAACTGCATTACCTGCATCTAAACCCATTACAGGAAAGGTGGAATTTAGCAGAAAATCCGGAAGATTATAATTGGTCATCGGCTGAGTTCTATCAATCGGGGAAAGACCGGTTTGAATTGTTTACCCACTATACTGAACGTTTTGGGTAAACGGCCAGAAGCAGGCTCTCCTGCTTCTGTCTGTGCGCCACAGACCGAGGTTAAGTATCAAATCTGTAAGAGAAAAACTCCTTCCGTGGTCTGTGGTGCACAGACCACCCAGCTACCGCTCCGGTACTACTAGTTGTATTGAATAAATTTTATAGCTTGGTTAGAATAAATATTCAAAAGGAAAATAGTAATCTAAACCGATGGATTTTCAGACAGATTTGGCTTCAGAAAAAATATTGGATGGAAATTAATGGCATTTCACAAGCTAGACTATTCGATTATAAAATAAAATTGTTTGAAGGATAAAAACTCCCCAGCTGTAAAAACCGCGGAGTTTTTTGCTTTAAAATCCTAGCGTTTTCAACTCATTTTGCGGCCAGCAATTCCCGTTCGTTTTGCAAAACCAATAGTTGGATCTGGGTCAGGCCGTTTAGCGCGGCCAGCGTGCGTTCTTCGCTTTTATCCAGAACCGTTCCTTCGGTGGAAACCGGCTGAAAATTTGGTTTGGCGGCATTGGCCTGGTTGTAAGCAGTTACCATTTCCCGCAAATTTTTAAGTTTCCGGGCGGCTGGTTCTTCCTCCCGGAAATAATCCCGCACCCAGCCATCGGTTAGCAGCACGTTACTGGTTTTCAAATCAGTTGGAGAGAGGTTGCGGCCAGATTCGCGGGAAATAATGTAGGTTTTTAATTCCTGGCAAAGCTGCGTTATTTGCTGGCTGGAAGCATGGTTTGCAACTGATGAAGGATCGGTTTTGAGCATGAGGGTCATGTACTTTTTTTCCTGCTCCAATAGCTGTTCGTTGCGCACAAAATAATTGGTATTGAGCTGGTTTATAAACGTAGAATTACTTGGTGAGCGCACCAGCGACATCAGCAACCCGGAACCGGCCACGATCAGAATAGATGTTACAATGGAATTCATTTTAGTTTCGGCGTTGCGGATCCCGGTAAAGAAATAAACCGGCAAAAACAGCAGCAGCATTATACCAATAGCAGTTAAACCCAGCACATTTGCCAGCGGCCAGTGCATAAGTTTAAAGAGCGTGCTCAAACTAAATAAAATGGCGCTGAGGGTACCGGCGGCTAAAATAAACGGACTTTGCTTTTGCTCTTTTTCCTTTACTTTCAGGGTAAATAAAAGAGGCAGAAAGAGCAAACTGAAAAACGCAATTCCGGTTACAATAAGCACTCCTGCACCGGGCCAGTGCATAAACTTAAACACAATACCCAAACTGAGAACAATGGCGGAAAACGCGCCGCTGATAAGCGTGATCTTTTTCATGGCATAATAATTTTTATTGTTTAACAAAAACAGCGTTTCTACTTCTATTTCCTTTAATTCCTGCTGGTAAAAAGTCTGAATGGCCGTGGAATAAAAGCCCTCGAAGTCGCCGCCGGGTTCGAGGTTTTGCTCTATAAGGCAACACACATGATCGAGCAGATCATGCTGCAAAGATTCCATTTCCACGCCCCGGGCTCGGATGTCGTGCAGGATGAAATCAATATGTTTGTCGGTGAGCTGGTACATTAAATTCCCTGGGGTTTTGGGTCCAACAAAAACTTCATGGTTTCCATAAAATCGGCCAGTTCGCTTATTTTTTCTTTGGCTTTGGTTTTCCCGTCGGCGCTCAGGCTGTAATATTTGCGCATCCGTTTGCCATTGTATTCGGTTTCGGTGCTTACCAGGCCGGCCGCTTCCAGCGCGTGTAAGGTGGGGTATAAAGCGCCTTCGGTGATCTGGATCTTTTCGGAAGTAAGGTCTTTTACTTTCTGGGTTATTTCGTAGCCGTACATGCGCTTGTTATCGGCCAGCAATTTCAGGATAATGGTTTTTAAAGTGCCTTTTATTAGCTCGGAGGAATAGATCATGTGGGGAAGTTTAAATATTGAACGCAATAATACATAAGATTATTATGCATTATACTATTAAGTATAAATTAAAGTTTTCGGTTACACGTAGATCTTTACTTTAAGAGCGGAGATGGATTACAAATAAAGTTGCTATTAAACTAAACCGGGTTAACTGAAACTCAAAACCCTGGTTACTTTGCTTTTCATTACTTCCGGAGCCGGAACTGAAAAACTGGCGTTGCACAAAAATTTATAAAGCAGAAAAAAAGTCGTTGTTATGTAAAAAACCTTCGCTGCAATTAATGCTGCGGAGTTTTTTGGTTTAAAACCCTACCGTTTTCCACCCGCAAGCCTATACCTCTCTTCCCGTACCTTAATCATGAAATGCCCCTACTTTGCCAAAGCTGGTCCGGTATTCGGCTGGGTTGGGGCAGATCCAGCTTCCGGGAAAGGCAACCTTATTCTTTTAAAGATCCTGCAAAATTACTTCCAGTTGCTGGCAATTCAATTTGAAAGCCTCTCCCTAAATTCTTAAAAATCAAGGACTTACTTATCCATTTTTTACCAAGCAAATCGGGTGATTTTAAAAATTCATTGTCAAAAAAAGAAGAAAGTTTTGTAACTTACCGAAATCAAAAGAGATCTGTTTCTACTTCAAATCTTTAAAACCATGCACCCACAAATAGAAACTATCAGAAAAACCCGCACAGCCCTTCTTAACCTTATCCAGGAGCTTTCAGTAGAAGAACTAAACGAAATCCCGGCCGGGTTTAACAACAACATTATCTGGAACGTTGGCCATCTGGTTGCGGCGCAACACGGCGTTTGTTACTTGCGGTCCGGCTTAAAATTACCCATCGACGAAAAATATTTCCTGCCTTTTAAACCGGAAACCAAGCCGGAGCATTTCGTAGAAGCAGAGGATGTGGATGCTATTAAAAAAATGCTGTTCTCTACTTTAGACAAGCTTGAAACCGACTACCAACTAAACCTTTTTGCGGAATATATTCCCTGGACTACCCGCTACGGCGTAGACCTGAAAACGATAGACGATGCCTTAAACTTCCTGCCTTTTCACGAAGGTATGCACCTGGGTTATATCATGGCTATGAAGCGGGTGGTTAAAAGCAAATTGTTGGTATAAGCTTCTTTCTAAAAATTTAAATCCCTGATTTTTAAGCTTTCAACCAAACCAGAAACTGATTAGAAAATCTGATTTAGCAATTATGTAAATGAAAATTCATAAAAACTCCGCTATTAAGGTAGCGGAGTTTTTTGGTTTAAAAAGATACTATTTTTTTAAGTTTTTTTGCGCTGCTCCACCTTATAATTGCCCCAATAACTGCCGCAATTCTTCCAACGATTGCGGCCTTGCAATGATCTGTTTGTGTTCGTCGAGCAGGAACATGGCGGGCGTGGCGGCTACGGCAAAAACGTCGGCGGCAATGCTGTTCCAGCCCCGCAGATCGGAAGCATGAAACCAGTTGCCGGCCGTAGCTTCTTTCTGCACGAAATTTTGCCAGGCAGCCTTATCAGTATCCAGCGAAATTGCCAGCACGCTCAGTTTTTGCGGGTCGAAAGTCCGGGTTAATTTGGTAAGGGCTGGAACGTCGCGGGTACAATGGCTGCACCAGCTGGCCCAGAAAAGCACCAGCATGCGTTGCCCTGATAGTTGCTGTAAACTTACGGTTTCGCCGTTCAGGCCGGGGAGCCGCAGGGCCGGGGCCGGTTTGCCAATGGCAACAGCTTCCAGGGCGGCAATTTTTTGCTCCAGTTTCCGGGCGCGTTCTTCGTTTTCGCAAGTAAGCAGGTTGCCGGCAAAACGTTCGCGCATAAAGCTAAGCATGGGCAGGTTTTCCATTTGTTCGAAACCCAGGGTCAGAAAATCGGTGAGGATCTGGTAAAGCGGTTGGTTTGCTTTTGCGGGCTCCAGCACAGTGCTTACAAACTCCTGGTAGCGCTTTAATTGTTCAGCTTCCGAAACAACCGGCAATTGCTTTACTTTCTGGAAATAGGCCACTATCAGATCCGGCAGGTGGTTGTAGCGGTAATGAATCGGGTCGGAAAAATTTACATTTTTGAAATAAAAATCAGCCCATTGGGATAAATTTGCGGGGGCTTTTTCCGGACCGAAAATCAGGGGCCACCGGGCCAGCTGTAACCGGGCAGTGGCATTGGTTCGGGCTGCTTTTACCAGATCTTGCTTCAGACGGTTTTGCTCTTTACGGATCTTTGCTAATTGCTTTTCTGACTGCCGCAAATAACCATCCCGGACCGGATAATCGGCCAGCGTCTGCCTTAAAACATTCTCCTGACGGGCTAAGCACCCCATTTGATTATTCCATTGGCGGTATTGTGCAGCAAATCCGTCCGTTAAAAAACGGGTATCCTGATCCGGATTGCGGAGTGTGGTGGCAATTTTAATAGGCTGACCGGCATAAAAAAGATCCAGAAATTTTTGTTCAGCTAAAGTTGGCGCCCGCTGGAGTAAAAGCCGGTACATGCCTTCGTACGCATTTCCGGAATTATTAAATGTTGCCTTTCCTACACCATCCGTCATGGCCGAATCAATGATCCGTGATTTGTAACCGGTAAAATCCAGGAGGTAAAGCTTTCGACCGGGTCCGTCCGAAACGGTTATCTCTAACGGAATTGAACCGCCATGAACGGAAAACCCGGCTAAAAGCAACAGGCTAAAAAGACCCCACCAGAAGCAGGACTTTTTTAATCTTTTAAGATACCGTTCTGAAAAATTCATGGCAAATAAAGGTATTCAAAATTAAACAAATCGCCTTAAAACCCAAGGGCGCCGGTTGTGGCGCCCTTGGGTTTAAGAATATTAAGCTGGATCTTTTAGGCAAAACTTTAGTGACTGCCCAATTAGCGAGTTATTTACGAACGCAACGCACGGCATTAAGCGAAGATTTGCTGTTAAAACCGCTGGTGGTGGTGGTAAAGCTCCGGAACCAGGCATTGGCCGTGAGAATTCCGGTGCCTTCCGTGCTGGACCAGAAATTCTTTTGTGCAAAAGTACCTAAGGTAGCCTGACCGCCATGAATACATACCAGTTCTTCCCGGGCGGGCAGGTACCAATCAGTATAGCCAAAGGCTACCAGGTCGTCGCAGAGTTTGGCGGCGCTGTTGCCGGTGCAGGCTCCTACAATAGTGGCGGTATTTACCTGGCCGTCGGTGTTGGAAATGGCACCGGCAACTACCCCGGAGCAACCCCAGGCAATTCCGGAACTGTTATCTGTAGGGTGTACAAAAAGCGGGGCGCCCTGGCAGGTAATACTTGGTACTGCCGTGCCGGCCACGAACGAAACAGTTACATCGTCGCTGGTGGTGCCGCAGGCATTTTGTATAGTCCAGCGCAGCACGTAGGTTACGCCGGGGTTGCCGATAAAGGTAGTGTTAGGCAGGTTAGGGTTTCCAAAGCTACCACCCGTGCCGGAAATCTGATTCCAGGAGCCGGTAGCGCCGGTACCAGGGGCATTGGCGGCCAACGTTACGCTGGTGGCAGTTACGTTTAACTGGTCCGGGCCGGCATTGGCCTGCGGGGTGGCTGGCTGCACTACCAACTGGGTTACATCCGAATAGACCGGCGCACAGGTTCCGTCGGTTACCTGAGCGCGGAGGTAAAGCGGGTTGGCGGCTACCAGCGTAGCGGTGTTGGCCGTGGCGCCGGCAATGCTGGTCCAGTTCACGTTGTCAACAGATTGCTGCCATTGGATGGCACCGCGGGAAGCCCCCAGGTTCAGGGTCAGGGTTTCACCGGAGCACACGTTCCGCTGGATCTGGGCCTGGGCCGGAAGGGCCGGCAAAGCCAGAACGGCAGCCGCAACAAGGTATTTAAATATCTGAGTATAGGATAATTTCATAAATTCGGCTCGGTTAAAGCTATTCTACAATAATTTTGCGGGCAGCAGCGCCATCCTGGTTGCTGATGTGCAGCAAATAAATCCCTTTACCCAGCCCGGCCAGGTTAAGCGTTTCCTGCAGGTTGCTGGTAACCGGTATTTGCCGCGAAATAACTTCCTGCCCCACTAAACTGGTAACTTTTAATTGATAGGCAGTTGCCTTGGTAGCAGTTAGTTTGAGCGTGAGATGGTCATGGGCCGGGTTAGGAAAAAGTTGAAGGCCAGCCAATTGGTTTTCGGAAATACCGCTGCAAACTACCTGGGTCAGGGTTACGGTTGCCGTTGCGGTACAGCCGGCGGCATCGGTTATAGCCACTGTATAAGTTGTGGTTCCGGCCGGGCTTACTGTAGGCTGGGCAGCGGTAGGATTACTTACGCCTGGGCTCCAGGCATAGGTGTACGGACTGGTACCACCGGCGGCAGTGCCTTGTAAAGTAACTACCTGACCCGGACAGAAAGTGCGGCTGGCACCAGCGTTGGCCTGCAGCGCAGCCGGCTGCGTTAAGCCGAAATTGATGGTGGTTTGGGCCAAGGCGGGCTTGAGCCAGCAACAGGCCGATAAAAGAACTCCTGCCACCAGGGGCAGCTTTAACGTTTTTCTCATAGCTTATCGGGTTTATTCCGATAAATATAGCTAAACCCTATTCATAATTAAAGGGTTAAACCTGAAATAGTTTTAATTCTTGTTTAAACATATTTATCAAACATAAAACAGGGATTCCTTTCAACTCCCGGTGATAGGCCAAGGAAAAATAAACCATCCGAAAAAACCTGAAAGAATTTAGAAATAGCGGAAGTAATTTTTTATCCCTTAAAGAACCCTGCCTGCCTTTTATGGCTGAAACCTTTAAAATCAGCACTTATAATTTTCTAAGAACCTGTTTCTGATTTAGCGGCTTAAAATGCTTTTTAGAAAGGAAAAGTAAAATTTAAAAAATCAGTGAAACCCCGGCCATGCTGAAATGAGCCTTACTTTTCCGGGATCTGCTTTTCAGCAGAAGTATAGTATGCAGAATATTAAATTGTAATATTTTATAACTTTTAAAATATTACCAATATTTCCCCGGTTTTAACTCAACTTTGCGGCTCTACCTTTCGTTTTTAGTACGGAATTATACCAAACTCACCCTAAATATTTCAACCATTGAAAAATCTTAATTTGCCGGTAGACCCTTAACGCTACTTTTTGGGTTAACCGGAAATTCCGTGTGCCTTCACACTCCTCTATTCTTTTTTAGTCTATTCTTAATCAATCACTCACTTAAACTCCTTTCTTATGAAAATTTTATTACCTGCACTACCAATTAAAACTTCCGTGGTAGCCGCTTCTTTGGCTATGTTCTTATTCACCTCCTGCGAAAAGGCTCCTCAGGAGATCGCCGCTTCCGGTGCCGATTCGCCGATTGGCGGAGTTAAAGCACCTAACCAGGACCAGGAATACGTACCGAATGAAGTGTTGCTGAAATTCCGTACCGGTACCTCCCCTGAACTTAGAACCCGGGTTCTGGAAGTAATTGGCGGAAAGGTTACGGAGCATGTTTTAACCCGGGCTATGGAGCGCTTCGGCGATTCTGAAGGCTTCTATTTAATAAATACGCCCCTTGGAACGCTGGAGGCTATTTCTAAAATAAAAGGTGAAGCCGGAGTTGAGTATGCCGAACCTAACTTTATTTACCAGCATACAACTTCTACCGATCCGTATTTTACCAACGGTAACCTTTGGGGCATGTACGGCGATGCCAGCAGCCCGGCCAACCAGTTTGGCAGCCAGGCGGCAGAAGCCTGGGCCAGGGGTAAAACCGGCTCAAAATCGGTAGTGGTGGGCATTATTGATGAAGGGGTTCAGGTTACCCACCCGGACCTGGGCGATAACATGTGGGTCAATCCTTACGACCCAGTAGATGGTATTGATAATGACGGCAACGGTTATAAAGACGATATCAATGGCTGGGATTTTGACGGCAATAATAATTCAGTTTACGATGGCGGTTCAAACGGTGGCCTGGACGACCATGGAACCCACGTAGCAGGTACCATTGGCGCTAAAAACAATAACATGGGCGTTGTAGGCGTAAACTGGAACATTACCATGATCTCCTGCAAATTCTTAGGCCGGCGGGGCGGCACTGCGGCAAATTCAGTAAAAGCTATTGACTATTTAACTGACCTGAAAACCCGCCACGGTATGAACATTGTAGCCAGCAACAACTCCTGGGGCGGCGGCGGTTATTCATCGGCAGTTACAGCGGCTATTGAGCGGGCCAATGGTAAAAACATCTTATTTATTGCCGCTGCCGGGAATGGTGGCGGGGACCAGATAGGCGATAACAACGATGCCGTGGCGAACTACCCTTCTAATTATCCGAATGCCAATATTATTGCGGTAGCTTCAATTACCAATACCGGGGCCAGGTCATCTTTTTCTAATTATGGCGCCACTACCGTAGACATTGCCGCTCCTGGTTCAGGTATCTGGTCTACTACGGCATTCAACATGCTATCCAGTTACAATGGCACTTCTATGGCTACTCCGCACGTAACCGGCGGCGTAGCGCTGTATGCTGCTTCTAACCCTGGCGCTTCTGCGGCAACTATTAAAAACGCTATTTTAAGCAGCGCCGTACCAACGGCTTCCATGTCCGGCAAATGCACTACCGGGGGCCGTTTAAATGTTAGCGGCTTTTAACTTAAATAGTCAGTTCTTTTTTTAAAAAAAGCCCCGCAATTGCGGGGCTTTTTTATTGCAGCTTTTCGAAACTGCGTTTACAATTTCTAGATTTTGGTTTATGCAGGCTACCAAAAGCAAACGGTATCAGATCCTTCTAAAAAAGGCAGCGGTAACCTTCGAAGATTTTATGCATGATATCCACCGGATTAAACCGGCGTTTTAACCTGAATTTCGGACAGGCCGTTTCAAAATAAAAAGGCAGGCTTTGTAAATTAGTAAAGATTTTAATTATTAAGCTTATGAAGGCCGCTACCGAACGCAAACTGATCCGCTGGATCCACCTGATCTTAAGCATCCCGATCCTGGGTTATATTTACGGGCCTGTAGCCGAAATTCCCCGCGCTGCTTTTGCAACCCGGTTTGTATTTGTGCCGGTAGTTATCTTTTCAGGGTTATGGCTCTGGAAAGGGCATTGGGTTAAAAAGTGGTTTAAACAACCCGCTCCAGACAGCCCCGGGTTAAAAAGGCGGGTAAAATAACCTTAACATTTCCCTGGCCCGGATTTGCGATAAGCCTGCCAAACCTTTTCCGAAAGGCAGAATTGGTTTTTCAGCAAAAATCCATTTCGTTTCATGTTCCGGATTAAATAATTACCAGCAAATTTGGTAACCGAATAGTTACACGTATATTTGTAACCGACTGGTTACTTAACAAAAGCCTATCATGAGACGCGACGTATTTCAGGCCATTGCAGACCCAACCCGCCGGGAAATCTTAAACCTGCTGGCCCACCAGGCCCTAAACCTGAATGCCGTAGCCGAAAACTTTGATGTCAGCCGCCCGGCTATTTCCCGGCACATAAAGATCCTGGACGAATGCGGCCTGCTCCTGATCCGGCAGCATGGCCGCGAACGGTTATGCGAAGCCAACCTGGAAGCCCTGAAAGAAGTTTCGGAGTGGGTAGAGCAATACCGCATTTTCTGGACCGGAAAATTAGATGCGCTGGAACATTTCCTGAACCAGAACAGCACCCCGGCCCCTCCCTTAAAACCGCATAAAAGAGCTTCCGCCCTCAAAAAGAAAACAAAAAGAACTTAAAAATAAAGTCATGAATCAGCCCGAACCATTTGTAATTGAACGCACCTATAATGTCCCGATAGAAAAAGTCTGGCAGGCTATTTCCGATAGAGACCAGATGAAATTGTGGTATTTTGATCTGGAAGACTTTAAGCCGGAGGTGGGGTTTGCATTCCGGTTTGAAGGCACCGACGGGTGCCAGACCTTTATGCATCTTTGCGAAGTGACCGAAGTTATTCCCGGCGAAAAACTGGCTTATACCTGGCGCTACGAAGGTTATGAAGGCAATTCTTTGGTTACGTTTGCTTTATTCCCGGAAGGTGAAAAAACCCGTCTGAAATTAACCCACGAAGGCCTGGAAACCCTGCAGGCAGGTATCGCGGCCTTTGCCCGCGAAAACTTTGTTGCCGGCTGGACCGAAATTATTGGTAAGTTGCTGAAGGAATATTTAGAAAAAGCTCCCGCAGCCCAGCCCGTTCAATAAAGTCCCGCCATGAAAATCGCCCTAACCAGCATTCACGTTAACGATCCGATAAACGCTTTCCGGTTTTATACCGAAGTTCTGGGTTTTGTGGAAAAACTTTACCTGCCCCAGGCCAACCTGGCCATTGTGGCTTCGGCGGAAGAACCCAATGGTACCGGTTTGCTGCTGGAACCTGCCGATAGCCAGCTGGCAAAAAATTACCAGGAAGGCTTGTTCCGCGCCGGTATTCCGGTAATTGTTTTCGGGGTTGCCGATATGGATCTGGAATATAAGCGAATGAAGGCCTTAGGGGTGGTTTTCCGGGGCGAACCTGCTAAAACCGACGTTGGTATTCAGGTGCTTTTTGAAGACACCTGCGGTAACCTGGTGCAACTTTATCAGGCCTGATTTTTTCCTTAAATATTTATTTCTAAATCCTGCTTCCGGGCTAAAACGCCCCGGCCGCTTTCTTCAGCGTTTTTCAGGATATTTATCAAAAATCTAAACCCTGGAAATGGATCTATTAGAAGTAAGGAATATCAGTTTTCAGGAGCAAAACCATACCGTTCTGCAGGACATCAGTTTTAACCAGCAGGAAGGGCAGAAAATAGTAATTGCCGGCGAAACCGGTTCCGGAAAAAGCACGTTGCTGCAGATCGTGGCCGGCCTGATCCAACCTACCGGCGGGCAGGTTTATTTTAACGGAAAAAGAGTACGCGGCCCGCAGGAAGTTTTAGTACCCGGCGAACCCGGAATTGCCTACTTATCGCAGCATTTTGAATTGCCCCAGTTTCTGCGGGTAGCGCAGGTCTTAAAATATGCCAACACCCTGCCGGACGGCGAAGATGAAGCCCTTTTTAAACTCTGCCGGATTGAACATTTACTGCAACGCAAAACCAGCGAACTTTCCGGCGGCGAAAGGCAACGCATTGCCCTGGCCAAACTCCTGCTAACGGCTCCGGACCTTTTACTTTTGGATGAGCCCTTTTCAAACCTGGATACCGGTCATAAAAAGATCTTAAAGAATGTAATTCGCGATATTGCCGATCAGCTTGCCATAACCTGCCTGCTGGTTTCCCACGACCCGCTGGACACCCTTTCGTGGGCCGATGAGATCCTGGTTTTACAGGCCGGGCAATTGGTGCAGCAGGGATCACCCGAACAGGTGTACCGGCAACCAATAAATTCGTATGCCGCGGGCCTTTTTGGAAACTTCAACCTTATTCCGGCAGACCAAACAAATGCGTTTCTCTCTGCCGCAAAAATTAAAGCTACCGGAAAACATTTACTTATCCGGCCGGAGCATTTGCAGCTGGTGAAAAAGGGTCCGAACGCTGTTCCCGGGAGAGTTAGAGCGGTTTGTTATTTCGGGAGTTATTACGAAACCGAAATAGCGTTGGCAGAAACCATTATTGTTCTGAAAACGGTAGCAAAACCAGCAGAGAAAGGCGAAGTTGTTTACCTTTGGGTAGCGCCGGAAAATATTTGGTTTATCGATTAAAATTCCAGGCCAACCGCTTAAATCTTTTTAATTTTAAAGAGCACCTCCTGTCCGGATTTTATGATTAGAAGTTATCTCAAAAATACACCTGTCATCCTGAGCGCTAGCGAAGGACCTTATCGGCGGCCAGTAGAAAAGCCAGAACGAAGAGTATTACCAATCGCCAACAAGTTGTTTCGCTAACGCTCAACATGACAACTATTTTGAGATAGCTTCTAGGTTAAATGAGCTGTTTCTCCGATTATTGTTCTCCGGAAAATAGCCAAACCAAAAATTTCCGGTAATTTAAAAATGGCCGACCGAAAATCTGGTGCTCTTCGGAGATCCGTTTGGGATGTGCCGGAGCCCCCATGCTATTAGAATTAGTTGAACGTGATTTCTTCTGAATAAATTTAAATTGAACCTACTAAGTTTTACATGCAAAATCCGCCGGAAATAAGGTCTGTAAACGTAACCCGCTACGTAACGCCGTTGCGCGAAGGCGGGTCGCTACCGGCCATTGTTGAGGCCGACGACGATTTTTTGTATGCCCTGAAATTCCGGGGTGCCGGGCAGGGCGTGAAAGCGTTAATTGCCGAACTGGTGGCCGGCGAAATTGCCCGCCTGCTGGGCTTACGGGTCCCGGAGATCGTGTTTGCGCACCTGGACGAAGCCTTTGGCCGCACCGAACCCGACGAAGAGATCCAGGACCTGCTGCGCGCCAGCGAAGGCCTGAACCTGGCGGTGCATTACCTTTCCGGCGCCATTACCTTCGATGCGCTGGTAAACAAAGTGGATGCCCGCACGGCTTCGCAGATCGTGTGGCTCGATTGCCTGGTTACCAACGTAGACCGCACCGCCCGCAACACCAACATGCTGATCTGGCACAAAGAATTATGGCTTATTGATCATGGCGCGGCGCTGTATTTTCACCATTCGGGACTTAATTGGGAAGAGCAGGCTTTGCGGCCTTTTGTGCAGGTAAAAGAACACGTTTTATTACCCACGGCTTCGGAGCTGGAAACCATAGATACCGAAGCCCGGAAAGTGCTTACCCCGGATCGCATTCAGGCCATTGTAAATTTAATTCCGGAAGACTGGCTGGCAACTTCGGCCTTTGATGATGCGGCAGAAAACCGGAAAATGTACGCCGGTTTTTTAAACACCCGGATCGCTAATTCAGAAATTTTTGTAAAGGAAGCCCAACATGCAAGAGAAGCACTTATTTGAGTACGCGGTGATCCGCGTAGTGCCTTGCGTGGAACGCGAAGAATTTCTGAACGTGGGGGTGATCTTATATTGCGCTTCGCGGGGATTTCTGCAAACCGTTTTTCATTTAAACGAAGCGAAATTAACGGCCATTTCGGCTGAGCTGGATCTGGCGGAGATCCGGGAAAGGCTGCAGGCTTTTGAGCGGATCTGCCAGGGCGGAAAAACCGGCGGCACCATTGGGGAACTGCCTTTGGCCAGCCGGTTCCGGTGGCTTACAGCTACCCGCAGCACGGTGGTGCAGACATCCAAAGTTCACCCGGGTTTGTGCCTGGACCCGGCCGCAACGTTGGCCAGACTCCACAACAATCTGGTTTTATAGATCAGGCCTTTTAATTTTTAAGCGAACGAATTTTTAATTCGAAAGGAATACTGTTTTTTTCAGGAGTTCGTTATGTGTCTGGAAAATTATTTTCCGGTCAGCTTTTCAGCTTTTCACCTTATAACCCTACCGTTTTTCGGGTTAGGAATGGCTTTCAAAAAAATCAAAAAATCAGTAAATTCGCTTACGAAGTTTCGATATTAAAATGGACCGCAAAAAATTTCTGATTAGCTCTGCCTTAACTGTTTTTTCGCTTTCTACTTTCGGCTCCATAACCCGGAAACTTAGCGGCGAATTTACCGGCGACTGCGAAACAACCAACGATATCCTGGGTCCCTTTTACCGGCCAAATGCGCCTTTGCGTTCCGATCTTACTTTTGCCGGATTAAAAGGAAACCGCATTGTGGTGAAAGGAAAGGTTTTGCGCGGTGATTGTACCACGCCCATAAAAAATGCCCTGGTTGAGATCTGGCACTGCGATACCGAAGGCGAATACGATAATACGTCTAAAGAATTCCGGTTAAGGGGAGCGCTGCAGACCAACGATAAGGGCGAATATGCTTTTAAAACCATTTTGCCGGGCAAATACCTGAACGGGGAACTTTACCGGCCATCGCACATCCATTTTAGAGTTACGGCGCAGAAAAGCCGGGAGCTTATTTCGCAGATCTACTTTAAAGGCGACCCGAATATTCCGGCCGATCCCTGGGCTTCGCCGGCCAAAGCCACCAACCGGGTCCTTCCCATCACGCCGGATGATATCAACGGCAACCTGGCCATTCACTTCGATATCGTTTTAAAAGATAAGTAAGATCTGACCTTTGCTTTTGTCCTGATTTTTTTGCCATCGCAGGGCTGCAGCAAACTTTTCGAAACCATTAAGAATAAATTCGTATACAGAAAGCCAGGCAACTGGGCAGTTCTGAATTTGCCTTGATTTATAAACTTACCAACTGAAAATCAGAACTTCAGACAATATCTGGCAATTGAATTTCTTTGTAAAATCCTAACAGCAAACGCTGCAAGCGGGATTTTGCCAGAAATATTTCGGTAAAACACAATATATTTGTACTTTTAACCGTACTTCACCAAACCTTAAATTTATTCTATGAGAAAAGCACTTTTGCCTGCCTTAGCCATTATCTTATCTTTTACGGGCTGCGTTAGCTCCAAGAAGTATAAAGATGCCAACGCTAAAACCACTGCCTTAGAAGCCGAACGCGACCGCATGAGCTCCCAGTTACGGGATTGCACCACCGAAAGAGATGCCAGTGCGGCGCGGGTAAAATCTATGGAAGATGAAATTGCCAACCTGAAACTGAACAGCACTACCCTGCTCAACCAGATGAACAATTTTTCATTGCTAACCCAGCAGCAGTCAGAAAGCATCCGTAAATCGTTGGAGAATATCAGCGAAAAAGATGCCTACATCCGGAACATGCAGGTTTCCATGCAGAAAAAAGATTCGCTGAACCTGGCTTTGGTAATGAACCTGAAAGGTGCCCTGAAAGACGTTAACGATCAGGATGTGGAAGTGAAAGTGGAAGGTACCGCGGTATTCATTTCCATCTCCGATAAAATGCTGTTTAAAAGCGGCAGCTATGAGATTACCCCACGCGCCAAAGAAGTGTTAGGCAAAGTAGCCGCCGTGGTAAAAGCCCAGCCCAACACCCAGTTCATGGTAGAAGGCCACACCGATAACAAACCGATCCGGACCAGCTTTATCAGAGATAACTGGGATCTGAGCGTGCTGCGGGCTTCGGCAGTGGTGCGGGTGTTGCAGCAGAATTACGGCATTGAGCCGAACCGGATGATCGCCGCCGGCCGCAGCCAGTACCAGCCGCTGGCCGCCAACGACAATACCGATAACCGTTCCCGGAACCGCCGGACGCGCATTTTAATTCTACCGCAGCTGGATCAGTTCTTTAAATTAATGGAACCAACCCACAAATTAGATTAAGGTCTTTAAGCCTGAATTTTCAAAACCCGCTGCCTTTCCGGTTAGCGGGTTTTTTGCGTTAAAAAGCTACCGTTTTATAAAAGCTGCGAACCTTTGCCGTGGGAAAATTCCCTTAACTTTACCTTATGCTTCCATCTAATTTTAAAGGCTTCGTTTTCATTTTTTTGCTGTTGCTAACGATAGGGTTTTCTATCCAAAAAGTGCAGGCGCAATGCTACCAGCCCATGTACCTTACCGTTCAGGTAAACGGAAAATACGGGGGCGCCGACCAGAAAACGGGAAAGGTGGTAATTCCGGCTATTTTTAACCACGCCTACCCTTTCCGGTGGCCATACTTAAAAGTGGCCAATAAAGACGAAGGCCAAAATACTATCTGGGGCCTGGCTAATGATAAAGGCGAACTGGTGCTGCCAATCAGATACAATGCCATAGCTGCTCTGGAGTGCAGTTATTTCCTGGTGCGCGAAGGCAAAATTCTAACCCTGCTGGACGCCAATTTTAAGCCGCTCTACGAAACTGACGCCGATTGGCTGACGCCTTACCAGCAATTTAACCGCGTGGTTGAAGGCCGGAAACTAAACGATACGCTCACCGAAATTACCTTACGCGATTTTAATACGAAGAAAGTTTATTACCGGAAAACGGCCCTTTCGATGTACCCGGTGCAGCAACGGTATGGCAAAGGCGGCAGCCTGCACCGGAACCTGCCTTTTCTGGAAGTGCGTGTGCAAAATGCCAAAAAAACCTACAAAGCCTCCAGCAATACCACCACTACCGCCGACGAACAGAAACAGATCCTGGACCTGACCGGAAAAGTGCTTTTCGATTCGCTGCAATTTCTGGATGTATACCAAAACCAAACCCTAATGCGGCGAAATAATTTCTTTATTCTGGCCGATTCTACCTTCAAAGTCAACAAAGCCCTGAGTTATAAATATAGCGGGGTGCAGCCGCTGGTTTATCCGGCAAAATGGTTCATGGTTTCTAAAGGCCCGCAAACCGGAGTAGCTGATAAAACCGGTAAAATTGTGGTTCCGATAGCACACGACGGGCAGTTTAGTTACCTGGGTGGAGGCGCTTTTTTATTCCGGCCCCGCGATGGCAGCCATTCAACCCATCTGTTTTTTACCGATGGCCGCATCCTGGACCTGGGCACTTACAAAGTTGATTACGGCGCCGACACCACCTTTCAAACCAAACCCATAATCGTCCGGGATGAGCGGCAACAAAAATCAGGACTAATTTCCTATACCGGAACGGTTGTGCAACCCGTAATTTACGACGCGCTGCGTTACAGCACCAACGGCCTGGTTGTTTTTGTGAAAGGCGATTCGTCGGGGTTTATAGACCAAACCGGGAAGGTGCTTTTCCGAACCAATTTCAAAGGACTTTCTCCTTTCTACGAAGGTTACGCAGCCGCGGCTTATTACGATGGCCGGCCCGGTTTTCCGTGCGCTACCGTTACGTCGCAGATCGGCAAACCCAGCTACGCTACCCTGTACACTTTTATTGACAGCACCGGCAAACCCTTTCCGTACGGCGGTTACGAACAGGTTGGCGCTTTCCGTAACGGAATTGCCATGGTGGTGGTAAACTGCGTAACGTTTATGATCGATAAAAAAGGCGAATCCATAAAGTATGGCAACCATTACCTTATCACGCATTTTAAAAATGACGTAGCCTTAATTATCGACAAAAGATTTAAGAAATTAGGCCTGGTGCATATAAGCGGAAAGATCTTAGCCGAACCGGTTTATGACAAAATAGAAACTGAAATTGAGTATCTTTATCCGAACACCATAACGTTTGGGATAAATGCATATAGCTCCAACCTGCGGCCTTTTACTTTTGTAAAACTTACAGACGGCAAAGCGGAAGCCACCATTAAAGACAAAAAGCAGTACAGCGAAAAGAAAATGCTGCTGGAAATAAAACCGTAAGGTTTTAGCTTGCGAAAGGAAATAAAAAACGGCTTCCGGATTTTTCCGTAATTTTGCTTTCCAATCCTGAATACCATTCCTTATGCCGCACCAGCACTTTTTATTGCATAAACCCTACGGTTACCTGTGCCAGTTTGTGTGCGAATTGAAAAAGAAAAAACTGGTTAGCGAATTCTACGATTTCCCGGCGGGCACCATGGCAATTGGCCGGCTGGATGAGGATAGCGAAGGCCTTTTGCTGCTTACCACCGACGGTAAAATGAGCGAATACATCCGCAGCAAACATATTGAGAAAGAGTATTATGCCCAAGTAGACGGCATGATAACCGACGAAGCCATTGCCCAAATGGAGCAAGGTGTTGCCATTGTACACCGCTCCGAAACCTACCAAACCTTACCCTGCAAAGCCTTCAAAGTAGAAACCGTTCCTGATTTTCCGGTTCGTCGGCGTAAGATACGCGACGAACGGCATGGGCCCACCAGCTGGGTTTCCATTACGGTAAAAGAAGGTAAATTCCGGCAGGTGCGTAAAATGACGGCGGCAGTAGGCTTTCCTACGTTGCGGCTGGTGCGCGTGCGAATCGGGGATATGCACTTAAGGGATCTGCCGGCTGGCGGGGTAAAAGAAGTAGCTGCCTTTTTGTAATCTGATCTGTATTTGAAACTTTCCCTCAGCCGAACGCGGCCGGGAGATTTGTGTCCCAATTTTTTAATCCAACTTTCAACTGAAAATACGCCATTCCCGGAATACATTTCATACAACTTCCCTATTACAATCTATTTTTCCGGGATCTGAAATCACAGCCCGAGTCTTCTGTTTTGTAAATGAAAATACCTACAAATAGGTATTGACAGGCCAATGATAAGGCCCCTATATTCACGGATTAAAAAGAAACCTTTAACGTAATTTGTTAACCCAAGGTTTGGCCGTTTTAAAACTTTTCAATTACAATTTACCGCTCCACCTGGGCTTGCCATGCCCGGCCGGTTACCTGGACGCCAGACCGGCCGCATCAATTTATTTAATTACCACTAACCATTTTCTATGAATAAATTTTACGCCACTATTATTGCTGGTCTGTTATTGACTGGCTGCGCTCCTAAAATGATCATCAATTATTCGGATGTAAGCGTGCCGGAAGAAGGGGGAACGCGTTTTACCCAATTTACCCGGGACGACGAAAACGTAAGAGGGCCGGCAATTGAAAAAACAGCTACCGATATTTACTGGTATGCCCCTCCGCTTATTGCTGTGGCGCCGGCCGGCGACCTGGTAGCCTATATTGCCTGGCAGAATAATACAAACAACATTTTTATTAAAAATACCGCCGGCGGCCGCGCAACAGTGCAGCGTACTTTCCGGACCGGGGTTCTAGACGTAACCTTCTCCCCGGATGGCAGGCATTTGGCCTTTACCGATATGTCTGACGGAAACGCCAACGTGTACGTGATCAATGCCAAAGAAGGGTCCGCTATTCAGCAGATAACTTCTACTACCGCCGATGAATCTGGCCCGGCTTTTTCGCCGGATGGCAAAGATATTTTCTTTACCAAAACCGAAAGAACCACTTTTAACGACGGCACCAGCAGCACCCGGTATTATGTCTGGAATATAAACCGCCAAAGCTCCCTGCTTACCCAGTTCACAGAAGGTTTTACGCCCAGCCCATCGCCGGCAGATTCTAAAATGGTGGTAATTACCCGGAATAACAAACAAAGCAAAAAAGGCGAAATCTGGACCATCAATACCGAAACCGGCCAGGAAACCATTATTCTTAGCGACGTTAAAAAAGGCTTTTCCAGCCCGAAGCTTTCGCCGGACGGCAAAAAGATCGTGTGTGTGGGTACCACAGAAGCCAGTAAAAACAAACCTGCCAGCCTGGATCTTTTCACGATTAATATTAACGGCACCGGGCTAACCCAACATACATTCCACCCGGGTAACGACGTATCGCCGGAATGGGCGCCTGACGGCAAAAGTATTTATTTCCTGGCCCAGCGCGGTAACCCCAAAGGCCTATGGAATGTGTGGAAAATGGATATTAAAAGCGAATAACCCTTACTTTATATGAAGAAATTTTTACTTGCAGCCGCCTGTTTAGGCGCCACTTTTTGCACCGATGCTTATGCCCAGTTTACCGGCGGCAGCGCGGGCCGGGAACCCAATAATGCACCTACCGTAACTAAAAAAACTACCGATAAGGGCGTTTTCGATAATGCTTTTTATATCCGGGTGGGCCAGTCTTCCCCAAAAGGAAAATTCGGCGAAGCGCCAACCATGAGCAAATCTGCGGTAGCCAGCTTTAACGGAGAAGACGGTTCAGGCGCCCAGAATGGGGTTGTTTTCGAACTGGGCCTTATTTCTTACTTAAGAGAAGTTCCGTTGGCCGATCAGTATAAAGTAGGGATAGATGCCAGCCTTGCTTTTTCGTCGAACAGGCTGGACTGGACCACCATGGATGAGAATTACGACAATGAAGGTACCGTTCCGATGATCTTTGCCGGTTTTAAAGTTGGGCCGGTGTTTTCCTATAATATTGCCGGTAAGCTGATTGCCGACGCTTATTTCAAGCTTAACCCGGGAATAAGTTCAGGTCCGGATATTTATTACGCTTCAAGTTCCGGTACTAATTCCTATAATTATTCCATTTCTAACAGCACCATTGTATCCGATGGCGGCGAACCTACTTTTTCGGTAAGAAAGAGTTTAGGTATGAACCTAAGGTATTCAGCCCTGATGCTTGGCCTGGAATATAATTACGGGAAAGTTGGCTACACCCTGTATGAATCCTACGATTCTTCGGTTAATGGCACAACAGTTAATTCCGGCGACAATGAGATAGAGGTAAAGATGCCTACTTCCACTTTGCTATTAACTGTGGGCGTCAAATTTTAATTATTGTCCTCAGCATTTCAGAACCAATCCGCAGCCTTCCTAAAATTTTCAACGCTGATCGGGTTATTTAAACGATAAAAAAAATGAACAGACCTTTTAAATTTTTCGGCAAATATTTATTTTACTTGCTGGTTTCGGTTTCGATGGCAGCCTGCGGAGATGATGACGATAACCCGGCACCGGCCGTTACCTCCGATTTTTCTTTTGCCGCTGATGCTGTTTCTCCGGGTAAAATTAATTTTACCAATAATGCTGCCAACGCCACTGCTTACCTTTGGGATTTCGGCGATGGCACTACCTCAACTTTAGCTTCGCCTTCGCATACATATACTTCCAACGGCGCTTTTGAAGTTACCTTAACCGCCTCTTCCAGCGAAGGTTCCGGCAAGCTTCCAGGCAAAACCGGCGGCTCCGGTAAAACGGCAACTAAAACAGTAACGGTTTCTAACGCGGTTGTGGTACCCAGCATTACAGCCAGCATGCAGGGCGCCGGAAACTTTACCTATACTGCTTCTTCCGTTACCGGTACCCGGTCCGGAAGCTACATTTTTGTAAGAGGCACTTCTTCTTCCGGAATAGTTATGGAAATACGCCTCCCGGCAAGTGCTGTGGCTGGTAGCACACATAGCGTTACGCAATCTTCAACCGCATCTTCTCTGGCTTATACCACTTCCACCAACACCTGGACAGCGGGCGGAACTGCTTGTAGTTCTGCAACCGGTAGTATAAAAGTTAATGCTATTTCTGCCACCAGCATAACCGGCACGTTTTCCGGTACCATTTATAATCCTACCTGCAACGGTTTGTATACGATCCAGAGTGCTAATTTTACGGCAAAATTTTAAGCGCAGCATTCCTTAGATTGCCTTCATAAAAAAAACTCCGCTGCCATAAGGTAGCGGAGTTTTTTCTGTTAAAAGCCTACCGTTTTTAAGCGGTTGGTGGCGAGCCGGCGGTTGGCGGTTGCGGCTGCGCCTGGTTTAATGGCGCTTCCGGCGGACTGGTATCTGCCGGCGGCGGCATCGTGGTTGCCTGCCGGGTATCATTAACTATTTCTTTGGGATCGAGCTTATCCTGGGGCCTTTCGTTGCCCGGGGCTTCCAGGCCAATGTCGCCTTTTTTCTGCCGCGGTTCCCGCCAGAACGGCCGGATAATTAAGCGTAACGATTGGTCGTAAGTAAAGTAATTCCAGACCCAGGTAAAGAACGTTACAATGCGGTTCCGGTGGCCGGCCAGACTCATTAAGTGCACAAACAGCCAAACCATCCAGGCAAACCAACCCTGGAATTTGAACTTGGGCAGATCTACCACGGCGCGGTTCCGGCCTACCGTTGCCATGGCGCCCTGGTTGTTGTACACAAAATTTTCCGGGGTTTCGCGGTTTATTAAGCGCACAATATTTTTAGCCAGCAATTTGGCCTGCTGCATGGCAACGGGCGCTACCATCGGGTGGCCGCGGGGCGTATCTTCGGTGGTCATAAGGGCCGCATCGCCGATGGCAAAAATATTATCGTGGCCTTCTACTTTGTTCCAGCGGTTTACGTTAATGCGCTGATTTTTTGCTACGGCTGCTTCCTGCAAACCAGGCAGCGCGGTGCCCATTACGCCGGCCGCCCAGATCAGGGTTTCGGCGTGAATGTGCTGGCCCTGCCCGAAGAAAACCTGGCCGTCTTCGTATTTTTCTACGGGGGCATTTAACCACACGTGCACATCCATTTCATCTAAATACTTTTTGGCTTTTTCCGAAGATTCGGCGCTCATGCCGTTAAGCAAAACGGGGCCGGCCTCTATGAGGTAAATTTTCATACTGCGGAAATCCAGTTCGGGGTAATCTTTGGGAAGCACGTTGGCCTTGAGTTCGGCAATGGCGCCGCTTACTTCCACCCCGGTGGGGCCGCCGCCAACTACCACAATGTTCATGAGTTCCTCCTTTTCGTAGGTGGTGTTCATGAGCAGGGCTTTTTCGAAATTCTGGAAAATAAAGCTGCGCAGGTTCAGAGCACTGGGAATGGTTTTGATCTGCATGGCCACTTTTTCGATGGTTTTGTTGCCGAAAAAGTTGGTCTGGCTACCGGTTGCAATTACCAGATAATCATAAGAAACGGGGCCAATGGTGGTTTGTACTTCGTTGCGCTCCGGGTTAATTTCGGTTACTTCGCAGTAGCGGTAAATGAAGTTGCGCTGGCCTTTGAACATCTTCCGGATAGGATATACAATGGAATCGGGCTCAAGGGAACCGGTGGCTACCTGGTAAAGCAGCGGCTGGAAATTGTGGTAATTATTACGGTCTAAAAGTACCACCTGCACTTTGGCGCGGCAGAGTTTTTTTACCAGCTCCAGGCCGCCAAAACCACAACCAATTACCACCACACGGGGCAGATCGGTTGCCGGGATGTTTACATTCATACGTTCGAATTTTAGATTATTCGATATTCGAATTTTCGATTGTTCGATATTCGATTATTCGACTTTTTCACAAAAGCCGGATTCTTGTGGATCATCGAATATTCGAACTATCGAATATCGAGTAATCCAACTTGGCTTACTCTAAAAAAGGACAGCAGGTTGCTGCAAAACGGTAGGGTTTAATACGGAAAAACTGTTATTCGCCGGTTTTCTTGTTTTTAAAATCGCCGCGTTTAATGGCATTTATCAGGTCGAGCCAGGCGGTGATAGGAATGCTTGGGTACATGTAGCGGCGTTCTGTCTGTTGCTGCTGTAATTGCATGTTGTACCGGAAATTCGCGTTCGGCGACATGGGGGCATCCGACATCATCCGTTCGATAATGGCTTCGTTCAGGTTTTTAGCAACCGCTTTCTGGTCTTGGTCGGGCAGTTTTAAAGAGAGGAAGGCTCGTTTAAAAAGTTCTTCGGTGGAATACGGAAACACCCGTACTTCCGGCAGCAGCGTGGGGTCTTCGCGCATTTCAATAATTACGGAATAGCTGTTGCCCAGGAATTTTTTCGGGATCTTTATGTATTGATTTTTATACCCTAAAGAACTGAAAACTACGCTATCGCCGGCCAGAACGGCCAGTGAAAAATAGCCATAAGCGTTGGTGTTGGTGCCGCGGCCGACTTTGGGAACATACACGCTGGCGCCGGGCAGGCCGTATAAACTATCGCCGGCGGTAACCAGGCCGGTAAGCTGGATTACCTGCGGTTTGCCCTGGGCCGATGCTTTGTGGCTGAAACCCAACAGCATGGCAAAACCTATAAGGAGGTAAAGGCAATACTTTAAGTTTTTATGAAAATGCGAAGATGGTATAATTGGCGTCAATATTGTAAGCATTAAATTGGTACAATTGAAACTGGCAACCGGGCAATAAGTTTACTGCCTGTACAATAATACCGCATTTCTAGTATTATTGATGCAAGCCCGCTAAATTTATGCGGCACAACCCGGTTTTTATGCGGCTCAAACACTTTAACGTAACTTTTGGCGAACAAGTATTCAAAGCCCTGGGCGATGAATCGCGCATCCGCATCCTGAACCTGATCTTCCGGCACAAAGAAATGTGTATTTCCGATCTGGAGCAGATCCTGGATTTTACGCAAACCAAAGTATCGCGCCACCTGATATACCTGAAAAATGCCGGTTTGGTTAACTTTAGGAGGGTTGATAACTGGGCTTATTATTATTTGAAAGAAGAAACAGTAGATTTTGTGGGGCAGATATTCTCTTACCTGGAAAAGGATGCAGGATTGCAGAAAGATCTAGAATTGTATAAAGTACTTTATTCGAACAGGGAATTAGCGGTTTGTAAGTTGCATAGCAGAAGGTGGCAGGTTTGATTTTTTAGAGCGTTGGTAAGGTAGTTGCTGGCTTTGAGAGGTTCTGGCTTTTCTAGCTCCTAACCTTCGGTTTAAGTCATCTCGACGTCAGGAGAGATCTCTTCATGATGGTAGTGCGGTTTGCTATTGTAGGTTTACAATTTTATTGCGTCATCCTGAGCGTTAGCGAAGGAACTTGTTGGCGGGCAGCACTAATGACTTTTCTGGCTCTAAACCCTACCATTCTATCGTAGCTACTATTCTACCTTTAATCAGATATTTCTATTTCATAGCTCAGGTCTTTGTTCTTTTTGTCCCTGAAGGCTTTCGGGATGTTCCACTTGCTACAAAAAAAACCCAAAAAAGAGCAAGCGGCACGTCCCGAAAGCTTTCGGGAGCAACCGCAAACTCCCCGAAGGCTTTCGGAGCAGGCGCCCCCGCTCAAACAGTGCGTTTGACAAATTTCCCACCGTGATACATTCAATTCTTCAAAGTAAACAGTGCATTGCATTGATAGATGATAGCAGTGGCTTGGCAAACTCCTCCATTTGCTGCCGTAATCGCAAATGGAGCTTGCTTTTCATAGCTTTCGCTGATCGTACTCCGCTTCGCGTTCGAGTTCAATTAACAATCAACAATTAACAATCCTATAATCTTCTAATCCTATAAATCCTAGTTCAGACAATCAACAATTAACAATCAGCAATGCGTGCGGACAGGTCAAGCCCTGTCCCTACACAACCATTCTGTAAATTCTAAAATTCTGATTCCGACAAATAATCCTCAATCCTAACTCCTGACTCCCGACTCCTTCAGCAATTACCAATTTAACCTTACCTTTGCCGAACCTTTAGCGGGTTGAGCTGGTTTTAGAGGCTTAGCGCTATTTTTTTCCGATTATGAAAACCTATACCCACATTTTTTTCGACCTGGACCATACCCTCTGGGATTTTGAAAAGAATTCCGAAGAAACCCTGATACACCTGTTCGAAGCTTTTAACCTTGGGCGCTACGAATTCACGATCACCGATTTTTTTAAGAAATATTCTTATGTAAATAAACGGCTGTGGCAGCTTTTTTCGGCGGGGAAAATAAACCAGGAACAATTGCGGCAAACGCGCTTTACCAAAACCCTCCGCGATCTGGGCGTGCCGCAAAGCGAAATTCCGTTTGAGCTGGAGCAGGAATATTTAAGGCTTTGTCCTACCAAATCGGCGGTTTTTCCATTTACCCACGAAACCCTCTCCTATCTGAAAAAGAAATACCAACTGCATATTCTTACCAACGGTTTTAAAATTTCGCAGGCGCAAAAAATGACTTCCTCTAAGTTACATGGGTATTTCAGCGAAGTAATTACCTCGGAGTGCATTGGTTGCGCCAAACCCGATAAACGCATTTTCCAACACGCCCTTGAACGTGCCAACGTAACAGCCAAAGAATGCATTATGGTTGGCGATAACCTGGAAGCCGATATCCTGGGCGCCCAAAACGCCGGCATCGATCAGGTTTTCTTCAACCCGGATGGAAAGAGGCACCCACTGAAGATCACTTACGAAATTTCCTGCCTGAGCGAACTGCAGCAGATTCTTTGATTCGATTGTTCGAATGTTCGATATTCGATTTTTTTTAAAACGGAAGAACTACAATGATTAAATGTATTCCGTTTGGCTCATTACTTTTCAAGGCCTTAAGCTTAGCATTTTTAAAACTTAACAATATTTCGAAAAACCGAACAATCGAATATCGAACATTCGAACAATCGAAATAATAGGTACCTTTGCGGCAGGTTTAATGTAACCTGATAACTGATAACTGATAACTGATAACTCATAACTGATAAAATATGTCGAACGGATTTTTTAATGTACCGATTCCGGTAAATGAGCCCGTAAAAAGCTATGCGCCGGGTTCTAAAGAAAGAGAAGAACTGCAGAAAATGTATAAGGAGCTGAAAGGCCAGAAGCTCGATATCCCGATGTACATTGGCGGCGAAGAAGTGCGTTCCGGTAAAACGGCTACCATTGCTCCGCCTCACGATCATAAACATATTATTGCCACGTTCCACCAGGGCGATGCTGACCACGTAAACCAAGCCATAAATGCTGCTTTGGCAGCCCGCGAAGAATGGGCAAACATGCCATGGCAAAGCCGTGCGGCCATCTTTTTAAAAGCGGCCGAATTACTGGCTGGTCCGTTCCGGGCTAAAATGAATGCGGCTACCATGCTGGGCCAGAGCAAAAATGCTTACCAGGCAGAGATCGATGCGGCCTGTGAGCTGATCGACTTTTTCCGGTTCAACGTGAAGTTCATGATGGATATTTACGCCATTCAGCCGGAATCCGCACCGGGTATCTGGAACCGTTTGGAGCACCGTCCGCTGGAAGGTTTTGTGTTTGCGCTTACGCCTTTCAACTTTACTTCTATTGCGGGTAATTTGCCGGCCGCTCCGGCTCTGATGGGTAATGTAGTGGTTTGGAAACCGGCCAACACGCAGATCTATTCGGCTAATGTGCTGATGCAATTATTTAAAGCTGCCGGCGTACCGGATGGCGTAATTAATTTGGTGTATGTGGATGGCCCTACTGCGGGTGACGTAATTTTCAAACACCGCGATTTTGCCGGCATTCACTTTACCGGTTCTACGGGCGTATTCAACAACATCTGGAAAACCATAGGCGAAAACGTAAGCCGCTACAAAGGTTACCCACGAATTGTAGGCGAAACCGGCGGCAAAGACTTTATTGTAGCCCACCCAACCGCCGATGCCAAAGAAGTTGCGGTGGCTATTTCCAGAGGTGCATTCGAGTTCCAGGGCCAGAAATGTTCTGCAGCTTCGCGGGCTTATATGCCTGCTAATTTATGGGAAGAGATCAAAGATTACGTGTTGGCCGATCTGAAATCGTTTAAAATGGGCGACCCGGAAGATTTCAGCAATTTCATTAACGCCGTGATCGATGAGAAATCTTTTGATAAGCTGAAGAAGTATATTGATAACGTGGCGAAAGATGCCGGAAGCCGAAATTATTGCCGGCGGCAAATGCGACAAATCGAAAGGTTATTTCATTGAGCCGACCATTATCAAGAGTTCCGACCCGGCTTACGTTACCATGTGCGAAGAATTATTCGGTCCGGTGCTAACGGTTTATGTGTACGATGAGAACACGCCGTTTGAAGATATGCTGACCATGGTAGATTCTACGTCGCCGTACGCGTTAACCGGAGCCGTTTTTGCAGCCGACCGTTATGCCATTGAACAGGCTACCAAAATTGCTGGTGCATGCTGCCGGTAACTTCTACATCAACGATAAGCCAACCGGCGCCGTAGTGGGCCAGCAGCCGTTTCGGTGGTTCGCGCGCTTCCGGTACCAACGATAAAGCCGGTTCGGTTTTCAACCTGATCCGCTGGACTTCTACCCGTACTATTAAAGAAACTTTCGTGCCGCCGGTAGATTACCGTTACCCGTTCCTGGCGAAGTAATTCGTTTGAGTTTTTAGTGCTGAAAAGCTACCGTTTTCTGAAAAGGAAAGCGGTAGCTTTTTTTGTTTTGTCTGGAAGGCAACCTTTAACAATTTTTATACGACCTGTAATAAATGAACCTGCCTGCTATGATAAAAAAACTACTGAGCTTCTGCTTTATAGCTATTGGAATAAATTTCTCTGCAAATGCACAAGCAACTTTTGAAACAGATACATTAAAAAATGTTGCATATATCTGTCAAGTAGATAGTTTTACAGTGACGGTTTCAGGTATGCATTGGATGGCTGGGAATATTCTTGACTCAACTGCGCATTCCTATCGAAATGATACCTTATTAATAAATTTATATTACAAATTCGGGGCTGGTCTTGGTGTCCTTTCGCCTTTCCAAATACCTTTAAGATTTCAGAGTCCCCAACCAGGGTTTTATATTATTCATTCAAATCGTTTTCAAAATGGTATGCTTTTAGGCAAAGGTACATCTACAATCGGGGTTTGTACTATGGTTTCCGGATTGTCGCAAGAATCTTCAAGTTTTGAAAAATTAAAGGTATATCCGAATCCTACCCAAAATATCTTGATTTTAGAGTGTAATGAAAACGACATTACCACCCAACTTTCGGATTTAACCGGCAGAACAATTTTAAGTCAGAATTTCAAACATACTGAACAAAAGCAACTCTATATTGGAAAATTTAAACCCGGGATTTACCTGCTTACTATAAAAACTGAGAATGGGAAATCAGTAAAAAGGATTATAAAAATCTAAACGTCACTTTTAGGGCTGAAAAGCTACCGTTTTCTGAAAAGGAAGGCGGTAGCTTTTTTGTTTACCACCAGAATCTTAATCGTCACTAAAAATTTAAATGAATTCTTAAATACGTTAACTTTTTATCATAAATTTCCTTCTAAGCTTTCATTTCCAATACATTATGTTTACCACCCAAAAACTTAGCTTATGGTAAAATATTTACTTAATTTATGCAGCCGGCAGCTATTAATGCCGCTGGCAACCAGTTGCCTTTTAATATGTGGGCTAAGTGGATATGGGCAGTCCAGTCAGATCAATTTGCCAGCCGGCTCCCCTATTAATTTTCCTGAAACAACCTGGAACCTTCTGGATTATTTTGGCAAAGAAAAAAAAGGAAAGACCGTGGTGGTTAATGGAAGTGACATGCGGACGGGTGCTACGCCCATTTCGCTGCCCCAAAAAAGTGAAGGATTTGAGCCCCAGATTCCCGGGCCTGGCTGGATGCCAAGCTCAAAACTAGATTATACTTATGACGCCAGGGGCAACAGAACCGCCAGAATTCATAAAAATGTTTTAAACCAGCCTTTTTATAAAGATTCTTCGTTGTTCGATGCGCATGACAACGAAATCTTTAGCGGTTATTATGAATTCCAAAATAATGGCTGGAATTTATTAAATGCGAACAGGTATTTCAGAACTTATAACCCGGACGGAAAACTTACTGAAACAATAGAAGAAAGCGGGTATAATGGAATCTGGGCCAAAGAATCGCGTACCATTACCAACTATAATGTAGCAAATTATCCGCTGGAAGAAACCCTTTATGCCTGGCAGAACAATACCTGGGAACCAGAAGAAAAGTTGGTTTACAGCTATTCTTCTATAGGAAATCCGCCTACCGGAATAACTTTCCAGGTATTTTATAATGGTAATTGGGAAAGTATTGCCCGCCGGATCAACAATAACTGGCATAATTTTGAGGCGCAATTATATACCAATTCCGAATACCAGGAATGGCACAATAATACCTGGCAGCCTGTTAAAAAAGAGGTAGTGGTTTTTGATTCTTTTGGAGGCAACGTAAACCACCATTACACCTGGACAGGAAGTACGTGGGAAAATTATGTCCGCATAACCCAGACCTATGATAACCGGATGAATTTTACCGGAGAGAAATTTGAAAGGCTGATAAATAACAGCTGGCAAAAAAATTCGGAATCCCTTCACGATCTTACCTATAACGGCTCCGACCAGGTTATTGAGCGGGTTTACCGTACCTTTGATTTACTTACAAATTCTTATAATTCTTTTTACAAAGAGATTTATTCAAATTTTGTGGTTATTTACCCTGCGCCTGCGCCTGATCCGTCAAAACCTGAATTGCGCATTGGCCCAAATCCTGCCGGTTCTTACCTTAAGCTGCAAACCCAAGGTAAGCAGGAAATTAAAGCCATTTTAACCGATATGACCGGGCATGTGGTTTTAAGTAATACCTTAAAGGCCGCTGAAGATTCATTTTTAGATCTTACAAGCTTAAAGAAAGGAATGTATGTTTTAGAGGTTGAAATGGGTGATAAGCGAACTTTCCAAAAGATACTTAAAAATTAAAACTACCTTTTACCCGCTGAAAAGCTACCGTTTTCTTTTAAAAGAAGGCGGTAGCTTTTTTTTACTTCCAAAACTGGGCTACTCGCCCGGATTTTCGGACACTGAAGAAGTCTGAACTAACCAGATTTAAACGATTGATTTACAACAATTTAAACAAATTAATTTTTCTACCAAAAAGTCTGAATTTTCCAAAAATTGGTTTTAAACCGGGAGTTTGCCGGTATAGCTTTGCAACATATCCAAGTCACAGACCAAATTTTACGTTAACTATTCAGCTCATGGCCAAAGCATTACACCTTCCTTCTCCATCCCGGCTTGTTAAAACCGGAATAGCCGCCGTCTTTTTCCTGGCAACCTGTTTCAGCAGTTTTGGCCAGGATCTGAAGACCGGAAAACCGGGCGGCACGCAACCGGTTCGACAAACATTAAAAGCTATTTTTAAAGCTAAGCCGTCGGGGAAAAAAACTTATTCAGGAACAGCAAATTCCAGAATGCTGGTACAATCGCTACCACTTAACAGTACGCTTTATTACCGGGATCAAACCAATAATACCTGGGTGCAGACTGCCAACGGCCGGTATACCTACGATGCCCAGGGCAACCAGACTTCTTTTACCAACCTGCCGGTAATTTTGCACCAGATGGCAATGAAAGATTCCAGCCTTTTTGATAGCCAGGGAAATCTGATTTATTCCGGCAGTTACACCTTTAGCAGCCTTAGCAATAGCTGGGTTGCAGGGATGGAAGAACGGAATCAGTACATCTATAATTCGTTTGGAAGACCAACGGATGTAATCTATGTAAGCTATTATAATGGCAGTTTACAAGGCATGTCGAAGGAGGCAATGGTATACAACAGCGCTGGTTACCCTACCGAACAAATAACTTACGATTGGGTTAATAATACCTGGGTACCGGAAAGCAAGATCCTTTTTAGTTATACCAACCCGAATAATCCGCCAACTACGCTGGTTGCCCAAAACTATAATAACGGGGTCTGGACCAATGAAATGAGGTTACAAAACGTTACCTGGCACGATTTCTTCAAGTTTGAATTTACGTATTACGAAGCGCAGGTTTGGCTGGGTGGTTTCTGGATGAATGCCGTGAAGAACACCACGACTTACGATGCCTTGGGCGGGTCAGTGGAAATAACGCAGAACTGGCTTGGCCTAGCTTGGGTGAATTCCGAAAGAAACACGAACACCTATGATTCCAAAATGAACTTTGTAAACCGGAAAGGTGAAACCTGGCAGAACAACGCCTGGGAACGCGATTATGAATCAGGGTATGTGTTAACCTATAATGCCAACGACCAGATTACCGAACGCATTACCAAGGCCTGGGACCCAAGCTCCAATACCATTAAAGAATACGAAAAAGAGGTTTACTCTAATTTCATGGTATTAGGAACAAGCAAAAGTCTACCGCAATCGGAGGTAAAGGTTTACCCTAACCCGGCAACTGATCATCTGAACATCAGTTTAGGAAGTAAAGAAAAGGCCATAGCTGTTGTAACCGACCTGACCGGAAAAGTTGTTTTAAGTCAGGCCCTACAGCCGGCAGGCTTCCATTGCCTGAACCTTACCGGCTTAGCCAAAGGCTCCTATTTACTGAAGCTCGAAACCAATAAAGGAACCAGCATTCAGAAAATTATCCGGAATTAAATCTCCTCCGGCTGTAACCAAGATCTGTTATTCCTGAAAAGAAAAGAGCGGTTTTGGTTACAGATAAAGGATTTTTTTTAAACCGCAGACAACGTTATGCAGGGAAACGGTGTCTTTGGTAATGACTGCCTTCTGACCTATGAAACAAATAATTTTCCTGCTGTTATTGATTTGTGCCTTGGCCCGGCAGGGCTTTTCCCAGGCTCCAACCCAATTTACCTTCGATAGTATTTATAACCCGCCCTACATTTGCCAGTTCCATGTTTTTAATGTAGAAGTTTTCGGGGTAAAGTCGTCGGGAAGTATTCAGTTAAGCAGCCAGAACTACCTGGTAAGCAACGACACCGTTTATGCGCGGTTCTACTTTGTGGGAGGCCTTGGCACCCCGGCTACCCAGCCTTTGTACCAGAACCAGGTAATTCCGGCACCTATTAATTTTGGCGTTTATAAAATAGTGGCGCAGGGCTTTTATAACGGCCAGTTACATGCGCAAAAAACCAGCCTTATTGGCATCTGTGCCGGCATTTCCGGATCTTGGGAAAAGATAGCTGAACCGGCTATAAAGATCTTCCCGAATCCGGCTTCGGACCAGGCAATAGTATCGTTACCACCAGGTGAGAAGGAAACCCAGCTTTTACTCCTGGATGCGACGGGCCGGGCAGTATTTTTCCGGGAACTACCTGCATCTGCTACGGAGGCTACTTTCCATCTCCAGCATATACCGGCCGGCATTTACCAGTTCCGGATTAAAACGGGCCACCTTTGGGTAACCAGAAAACTCGTAAAGATCTGACCTGCTCCAGGCAAAAATTATCCGCTGTTGCTGAAGAAATAATCTGGTCTGAAATTGCACCATATCTTAACTAATCCCAATTCTTTTATATAGATTTGCGCATTGTTAATTTGAATAATTCTATGAGATCAGTTTTTACGTTATCTTTTTTTAAGGGTGCCTTAGCGGTTTCTATGCTGGCCCTGGCGGCTGGGCCGGCTAATGCCCAATCCAAATACCGTTTCGGCCAACCGGCCATAACTGCCAGCCAGGCGCCAAAAGCAGCTTCCCGGGCAAGCGCCGCCACTTCTTTACCCCAGAGTGCAGAAGTACACTTACCGAATTCCTCCGGCGCCGGCTGGGTTCTTACCGAAAAAGTTAAATTCACTTACGATGCGCAGGGCCGCGAAACTTCCCGTACTACCTATGACCTGTCCAACCAGCCTGTAATGAAGGACTCGGTTTTATTCGACGGTCAGGGCAGCGAAACCTTTAGTGCCGGTTACAATTGGCAGAATGGCAACTGGGTTTTGAACTGGGGCTATCGCAACCTGATAACCTACAATACGGCCGGAAAAGCTATTGAAAAGATAAGCCAGATCTTAACCACTAACCAATGGCAAAACAGCAACCGCGAAACAACCACCTATAATGCGGCTAATTTCCCCTTAGAAATAATTAATTCCGAATGGCAGGCTAATACCTGGATGCCCGAAGAGAAAACCATGTTTACCTACGCGGTAAGCACCAACCCGCCTACCGAAATGGTGTATCAGGAATATTTTAACGGAAATTGGCGGAACACAGAGAAATACATCAACCTAACCTGGCACGATTTCGATAAATTCGAGCCGCTGACCTTTGAAGGCCAAGACTGGGACGGAACTGCCTGGGAAAGTTATTACCGCGGCACCGCAGTTTACGATGCTTTTGGCGGGTTTGTAGGCACGCAACAGGAATGGGATGGCACGAATTGGGTTAACGCCAACCAGTACAATGAACTTTATGATACTAGATCGAACTACATTGGTTACCGTGATGAAGAATGGACGGGAACAAGCTGGATGGTAGATTACGAAGAGGCCCATGTGCTTACTTACAATCCTTTGGACCAGATTACCGAGCGCATTTTCCGTGGTTGGGATTCTATGACCAATAGTTTGAAAGATGAGCGCAAAGAAGTTTATTCTAACTTCCGTTTACTGGGAATTGCCAAAAACCTGCCGCAGTTACAAGCCAGGGTTTACCCAAACCCGGCTTCAAACGTTTTGCGCATCCAGATTAAATCTGCTGAACCGGTTACTGCTACTTTAACCGACTTAACCGGCAAAACCGTTTTAACCAAAACATTTATAAATGGCGCCGCCGAACACCAGCTCGATGTTGCCAAGGTGGCTAAGGGTACTTATATCTTAAAGCTTGCCTCTAAAAAAGAGAGCAGCATTCAGAAGATCTTGAAGCAGTAAACCTGTTCTGACTTTTTAAACCTGAAAAGCTACCGTTTTCTGTAAAAGGAAAGCGGTAGCTTTTTTTTTACTGTTATGACAGGTTGCAGTTTCACAACTTTTTACGACCTTTATTTATAGCCTACATTTTATGAAACCATTCTTTTTAGGAAAATACTTTTCTAGAGCAGCGTTATCGCTGATTCTACTTTCGGCTTTTGAGGTTAATGCCCAGGGAACTGAAATCATTTCCGAACCGGGATATAGTACGAATTATCAGCATTATGATAAAAGTTTGGTTCATAAAAACCTAAAAACCTACCAAAACCCGGGGAAACCTTTATCAAATTTCCGGCTAGCGGGGGTAAAATCATTGCCGCTAAACAGTATTAATTATTATTATAACCTGCCAAGCGGGGTACTAGGTGTAACAAATAATAGCCAGTATCGATACGACGCCGCCGGACGCCTGGTATCAGAAATAGAAAGGGAAGCGGCTACAAACCAGATTCTGAAAAAAGATTCGCTTGCTTATGATTCAGGGGGAAAGATTATTTTCAGAGGGAATTATTATTGGGACTATACAAATTCCCATTGGGTATTCAGTTCCGGTGAACGGTACTCCACTGTTTACAATACAAGCGGACAAATAACGGAAGAGCTGGTTGAAAACTACGCTAATGCCGCCTGGATTAATGCCTACAAAACCATTTATACTTATGCAAACGGAAAATTAACAAACTACCTTAACCAAAGGTGGGATAATAATCAGAGTTCGTGGGAAGCATATGCTGAGGTTAATTACTTTTATGTTTCCGGTGGAGCCACCCCTAATGAACAGATTACCCGGATGAAGGATTTAACCGGCACCTGGGTAAATGAGGAACGACGCACCAACATTGTGTGGCGCAATTTTAATGAGCAGGAATTCACAAGTTATAATTCTAATACCTGGAATAACGGATGGGTAAATCCGGAAAGAGGTACATTTGTTTACGACGCCTTTGGAGGTTATGTAGAAACCATAGAAAAACAAATCTATGCCGGCTGGGTCAATCTGAAACGCCTTACAACCTCTTATGATAACCACCTAAACTATACCGGATTTAAAGAGGAGTTGTGGGTTAATAATGGCTGGGTTACTACATATGTGCTTCAACAAATGCATACTTATAACGCTGCCGGCGAATTAACGGAAACGGTTTTCAATCAATTAAGCAGCCCATTCAATACCCTATTCCTGGCTAGAAGGCGGGTTTACTCTAACTTTATCAGCATTAACGGCACGTCAGACAAATTCCTGAATCTTAGCGCCAAAGTTTATCCCAACCCAGTTTACAGCATACTAAACATTCAGCTGCCGGAAGTAAAAGGCAGTGTAACCGCCACCCTCTCCGACGTAACTGGTAAAACCTGGTTAACGAAATCGTTTACCTCCACAGAAACGAAACAATTAAATCTGGAAGCATTACCCAAAGGAATTTACCTGTTGCACCTGCAAACCGAAACCGGCTCAACAGTAAAGCGGATTGTAAAGCAGTAATCAACTTCCGACTTTTTTAGCCTGAAAAGCTACCGTTTTCTGGAAAAGGAAGGCGGTAGCTTTTTAGTTATTAACATTGAATGGCCATTTTCAGAGGAAAGAAATAACTTTTGTTGTATCTTTGCGACAATGAAAAGATCTTGCAAACATTCTTATTGCTTGTGTGTAATCCTGGGCCTAACCCTTTTATTCACGGCTATTTCTATTACAGCCAAGGCTCAAAATAGCACTTTTTCGAAACCGGGCAAAAGTATAAAATATTATCCCAATGGCAACTCCTGGGACCCTTATTTAAACACTACCTTTACTTACAATGCGGCCGGGCAACTAACCGAAGAATTTCAGCAGTATGCCTCATCCAATCAGAATTTTGCCCGCTTTCTTACGCAATACGATGCCTCCGGAAATTTTAAAAACAGCTATGGGTATTATTGGTACTTTGGAAAGTGGGATTTAAAAAGCGGCCGACGTGATTCGTTGCTCTATAATGGTAATAAGCTCAGCCATAAATACACGAACCATTGGAATGGAAACTATCGGCACTGGGAAACCCTCTGGACCGAATACATTTATGATTCAAATAATTTTCTTATTCAGGAGAATGTATATTTTTCAGATCTGCTTTACGGAAATTGGGCAAATCACAGCAAGATAGTTTATAAAAACGATGCTAACGGCATAATAATCCAGAAACAGTATTACACATTCTATTCTGCCAGATGGGAGCTGCTTAAAACAGAAAATTATATGAGCTGGCATATACCTAACGTATCGCCAGCTGTTTATACTTCCCTTGAGATTTATTTACAGCGCTTCAACATTCAGTTAGGAACAAATGGAAGCCAAACAAAAATCACCGAGAATTTCAACTATGCTGATAGTACCTGGAGTGCAGTGCGCAGGGAAACCAGCACCAATGATGACAGAGGTAATTTTATTAATTTCAAAGCAGAGAATTTTAATTTAACTTCGGGACAATGGGTAGTTAGTGAGGAATATGGCCAGCGCCACATTTATAACAACTACTTTGATATAACCGAAACAACTCAATACAGATTTGTGCCAACTAGCCTGGGAATGACATCTAAAGATGAGTTTAAGTTTGTTTACAGTAATTTCCAATATTTTGGGCAGAGTCCGGATAAAGTAATTACTTCTTATCCTAATCCTACTACCGGCATTCTGAATTTCGGCTTAGGCGATCAGGAACACAGTAGCTTAAAAGTAATTATCCTAGATCTGTCTGGTAAAACCCGATTGACCAGGCTATTTTCGGCAGAAGAGAAAAAACTGTTAAATATTGAGGCTTTACCAACCGGAGTTTTTATGCTTCAGCTGCAAACCGAAGCTGGCACAACTGTAAAACGTATTGTAAAGCAATAAACTTGGTCGTACTTTTCAGGTTTTAAAGCTACCGTTTTCTGTAACAGGAGGGCGGTAGCTTTTTTATTCCAGTAGCTTACGGTTCAATAAACCCCCAAACCGAACGTTATACTTTTCAGGCCCAAAACCATAGCGTTTTCAAACTTAACGAAAACCGTCAAACTGAAGCTTATTTAGAAACACTCTATTCCGGCTATAAGCTTGTAATGTTTGGGATTAATCTCTAATTTTGCTCCCAAATTTTGCCTTAGAACCCATTTTATGGAACAATCTGCATATATCCCTTACGATTACCTGCCCATCATCGTCCAGTTTCTGGCGGCGGCGGGTTTTGTGGCTTTTGCCATGGGCGTAACCCACATGATTGGCCCCAAACGCCACAGTAAAGTAAAAGATGCCGCCTGGGAATGCGGAGTAGAATCGGTAGGAAACGCCCGTACGCCGGTATCTTACAAATATTTCATGACGGCTATTCTTTTTGTACTTTTTGATGTTGAAGTTATTTTTCATTTACCCGTGGGCGGTAAATTTCCGGGGCTTGGGCATGGAAGGCTTTATTCAGATGATTATCTTTTATGGCTATGCTGATGCTAGGCTTCTGTGTACGTAATTAAGAAAGGAATTTTAAAGTGGGAATAAGTTGGATTTAATTTAAAATCCGGTAAACTTTTAAGCGTGCTGTGGTGTTTAAGATTTAGGATATTTCCTATTCTTAACTTCAACTTAGATATGACAATTCAATATGAGTAATATAAAAATGGTGGAAGCGCCGGAAGGCGTAGAAGGAGCAGGATTCTTTGCTACTTCTTTGGAAAAAGTGGTGGGTATTGCCCGTAGCAACTCTCTGTGGCCTTTGCCTTTTGCTACTTCCTGCTGCGGTATTGAATTTATGGCTACCATGGGCTCGCATTACGATATTGCCCGTTTTGGTTCCGAGCGCCCCAGCTTTCTCGCCCCGCCAGGCCGATTTATTGATGGTAATGGGAACGATTGCGAAGAAAATGGCGCCAATTGTAAAGCAGGTGTATGAGCAAATGGCCGAGCCGCGTTGGGTTTTGGCCATGGGTGCTTGTGCCTGCTTCGGTGGTATTTTCGATACCTACAGCGTATTACAAGGCATCGACCGCATTATTCCGGTAGATGTGTACATTCCGGGTTGTCCGCCGCGTCCGGAGCAGGTATTGGATGGTTTAATGCGCGTGCAGGAATTAGCCAAAAACGAATCGTTACGCCGCCGGAACTCACCGGAATACCAGGAACTATTAGCTTCTTACAACATTAAATAATGCATGGCCGAGCAAGGGTTAACCAACAGCAAGTTTTAGAAAATATTACCGCAAAATTTGGCGAGGCTATTTTTGATGCGCACGAGCCTTATGGCTTATTAACCGTAACTACTACCCGCGACCAGATTATTCCGCTTTTAACGCATCTGTACAACGATGCAGACTCTGCAAATGAATTTCCTCACTACCATGTGCGGCATTCATTACCCGGAAAACAAAGGCCAGGAGTTGGGCATGATTTACCACGTGCACAGCCTGGTACACAACGTGCGCCTGCGCATTAAAATATTCTTCCCGATTGAAGACCCGGTGGTACCAACCGCCACCAAACTTTACGCCACCGCCAACTGGATGGAGCGCGAAGCTTTTGATTTTTACGGCATTCAGTTCGAAGGTCACCCGAATCTTATCCGCATTTTAAACGTGGAAGACATGACCTATCACCCGATGCGGAAAGAATATCCGCTGGAAGATGGTACCCGCGAAGACAAAGTAGACGTGTTCTTCGGACGATAATTTAGTTGTTAGTTATTCGTTGTTAGTTGTTCGTAAAATCGAAATATAACTAAGACTAACAGCAGCAGAATAAAAATAAAAGTTAATCGTTGCAGTTGTAGGTTTTCGGTTTATATAAAAACCAACAACTAAACAACTAACAACTAACAACCAAACAAAATGGCAGAATTTAAAACAGCAGAAAAAGTGAAAACCAACCCGGGATTAGAAAAGATTCCGGATTCACTGCCTGCTCAATATAACGAAAATGAACGCGAACTTACCACGCTGAACCTGGGGCCAACGCACCCGGCTACGCACGGTATTTTCCAGAATATATTACAGATGGACGGCGAGAAGATTATTTCGGGCGTGCCCACCATCGGCTACATTCACCGTGCCTTCGAAAAAATTGCCGAACGCCGTCCGTTCTACCAGATTACGCCGCTTACCGACCGCATGAACTACTGCTCCTCCCCTATTAACAATATGGGCTGGTGGATGACGGTAGAAAAATTATTGGGCGTAAAAACCCCGAAGCGGGCCGATTACATCCGGGTAATTGTGATGGAACTGGCCCGCATTACCGACCACTTGATTTGTAACACTATTCTGGGCGTAGATTCCGGTGCTTTTACCGGTTTCTTGTACGTATTCCAGGAGCGGGAAAAAATCTACGAGATTTACGAAGAAATCAGCGGTGCCCGCTTAACTACCAACATGGGCCGCATTGGCGGCATGGAGCGCGATTTATCGCCGGTTGCTATTCATAAACTGCGCGAGTGGATTGCCGGATTCCCGAAAGTGATGAAGGAGTTCGAATCGATGTTTACCCGCAACCGGATTTTCGTGGACCGGATCAAAAACGTTGGCCCGCATTACTGCAGAACGCGCTTTAAATTACGGCTTTACCGGTCCAAACTTGCGGGCTGCCGGCGTTGATTACGATGTGCGGGTAATGAACCCGTATTCTTCTTACGAGGATTTCGATTTTGAAATTCCGGTAGGTACCACCGGCGATACCTACGACCGCTTTATGGTGCGCAACGAAGAAATCTGGCAAAGCTTCCGCATTATTCAGCAAGCGTTAGAAAACTTACCGGAAGGCCCTTTCCATGCCGATGCGCCGGAATATTTTTTACCGCCAAAGCAAGCCGTTTACCGCAACATGGAAGCCTTAATCTACCACTTCAAAATTGTGATGGGTGAGATTGATGCGCCGGTTGGTGAAGTTTACCATTCGGTAGAAGGTGGCAACGGTGAGTTAGGTTTTTACTTGGTTAGTGATGGTGGCCGCACGCCGTACCGCTTGCACTTCCGCCGTCCTTGTTTTATTTATTACCAGGCTTACCCCGAAATGGTGAGTCGGCACGCAGCTTTCCGATGCGATCTGTAATTTTGAGTAGCATGAACGTAATTGCCGGCGAATTAGACGCTTAAAATAGTGCAACTCACAGGAAGCAGGAATTAGAGCAAATACCGGGATTATTTTAAAACCCAACCGGTTTTAAAAGCTTATTTATTTGGTTCTTATGCCCGCGGTGAAGCAGATGCACGAAAGTGATATTGATTTATTGGTTGATTTAGATTATTCAGTACATATTGGCTTGAATTTCTTTGGAATGCATCATGATTTAGACGAATTATTACACCGTAAAGTTGATGTAATTCCTTCTGATGGCGTTTCGAAGCGGATTGCTCCTTTTATTGAAAAAGATAAAAAGCTGATCTATGCGCGGTGAAATCGGTGATAAACAACGCTTAGAGCATATATGATGATGCCATTGCTGATATTGATAGCTTTGTGGCCGGATTAACGTCTGAAGAATTTGCCGGTAACCGCATGATGCAGCTGGCTTGTGTGAAGTGTCTCGAAATAATGGGTGAAGCGGCGACTCACGTGTCGGACCAAACAAAGCAACTGGACCCGGCAATTGAATGGCAGAAGATAAAAGCGTTCCGTAATTTTTCGGTTCACGAATATTTTAATGTTAGTACCCATTTGGTTTGGAAGATCATCAAAAATGACCTTCCTGATTTGAAAACAGCCATCCGGGCATTATTAATTGATTTACAGAAGTAATTTAACCAGGATCTTTAATGGATCAGATATTAGATAAACGCGGTAAAATTTTCTGAAGCGGCCAGAACGAAATCAGAAGATATATTTCACCATTACCCGGCCGACCGGAAAAAATCGGCCATTCTGCCTATCCTGCACATTGCCCAGGCCGAATTTGGTGGTTGGGTAAGCCCGGCAGGTACAGGATAAAGTAGCCGAAATATTAGATATTCAGCCAATTGAGGTGTACGAAGTAGCTACTTTTTACACCATGTTCAACCTAAAGCCGGTTGGCAAGCACGTGCTGGAAGTTTGCCGCACCGGCCCTTGCATGTTGCGTGGTTCCGACCAATTAATTGAACACATGGAAAACCGTTTGGGCTGCCACGTAGGCGAAAACAGCGCCGATGGTATGTTTACTTTAAAAACAGTAGAGTGCTTAGCCGCCTGCGGCATGGGCCCAATGCTGCAAATCCGGGAAAAATATTACGAAAACCTGGATCCGCAGAAAATGGACCAGCTGCTCGACGATCTGAGCAAAGCAATAAAATTAGTATCTGGATGGTAAGTCAGGTATCAGGACTTATAGCTAAAAGATATTAGCTAAGTAGCTACCTGAATAAATAAAAGTAATACATTAAAGTCTTGATACTAGTGTCCAGATACTAGTGTCTAAAAAAGCGAAAGAAATGGGACTAAAAATATTAACTGAACATATAAACGTACCAGGCATTAAAACCTGGAAACCTACCGCAAAATGGGTGGTTACCGCTCGGTGGAGAAAGCCCTGAAAACCATGACCCCGGAAGAAGTGGTGGAAGAGGTAAAAAAATCGGGTTTGCGGGGCCGTGGTGGTGCCGGTTTCCCGACCGGTATGAAGTGGAGCTTCCTGGCTAAGCCCGAAGGCAAGCCCCGCTACCTGGTTTGCAACGCCGACGAATCGGAGCCGGGCACTTTCAAAGACCGGGTGCTGATGGAGAAAATCCCGCACGCTCTGATTGAAGGGATGATTACTTCCAGCTATGCGTTAGGGTGCCCGTACTTCTTATATCTATATCCGCGGCGAATTAATGTTCGTGCTGCGCATCCTGGAAAAAGCCATTGCCGAAGTGTTATGCCGCCGGTTTATTAGGCGAAAACATTTTGGGTTCCGGTTACTCTTTAGATTTACACGTGCACCCGGGTGGTGGCGCTTATATTTGCGGCGAAGAAACGGCTTTGTTGGAATCGCTGGAAGGCAAACGCGGTAACCCGCGTAATAAACCGCCTTTCCCGGCGGTTTGGGGCCTTTACGGCTGCCCAACCGTGGTAAACAACGTTGAGATCTATTGCTTCTGTGCCCTGGATTGTGAATAACACCGGCGACGAATACGCTAAAATTGGCGTTGGTCGCAGTACCGGTACCAAACTGATTTCGGCCGGCGGCCATATCAACAACCCAGGCGTTTACGAAATTGAATTAGGCTTACCGGTAGAAGAATTCCTGTACTCCGACGAATATTGCGGCGGTATCTGGAAAGGCCGGAAATTTAAAGCCGTTGTAGCCGGTGGTTCTTCGGTTCCTATTTTACCCGCCGAATTATTCCTGAAAACGGCCGAAGGTGTGCCGCGCGTAATGACTTACGAATCGCTTATCTGAAGGTGGTTTTGTGAGCGGTACCATGCTGGGTTCCGGTGGTTTTATTGTGATGGACGATACTACCTGTATTGTGCGCAATACCTGGAATTTCTCCCGCTTCTATCACCACGAATCCTGCGGACAGTGCAGCCCTTGCCGCGAAGGAACCGGCTGGATGGAAAAAGTACTGCACCGCATTAGAGCACGGCCACGGCCACATGCACGACATCGATTTGCTGGTAAACGTTTCGAAGCAAATTGAAGGAAATACCATTTGCCCGTTGGGTGATGCAGCGGCCTGGCCGGTAGCCAGTGCGGTGCGTCATTTCCGGGATGAATTTGAGTGGCACGTGAAACACCCGGAAAAAGCAACTGCACCGGGAGCCGTTTACCAGCAGGAGCGCGGAAGATTTAGCGTTTCGCTTAACTTCATGACGCTTAGACGATAGCGATTAAACATGTCAGAATTAGTAGTAAAGATATCTGAGAACAGTCTAGCATCTCAGTATCTAATATGCTTGAAAATAGATTTGAAAAACTGAAGCTGAGTAGTTATAGTACGTTAGTGCTCTATGAAATTCGAACAACGAACAACCAATAACGAACAACGAAATAAATGGCTAAAATAACTTTTGACGGCATTGAGGTAGAAGTAGCAGATGGAACTACCATCCTGAATGCTGCCCGCAAAATAGGCGGCAAAATATAGTGCCGCCGGCCATGTGTTACTATACCCCTTTAAAAGGCAGTGGCGGTAAATGCCGGGCTTGCCTGGTAAAAGTAACGCCAGGTTCGGCCAAAGACCCGCGCCCCATGCCTAAACTGGTTGCTTCGTGCGTGACGCCGGTGCAGGATGGCATGGTGGTAGAAAATACGCTTATCGCCGCAGGTACTGGAAGCCCGCAAAGGCGTAGTAGAAATGCTTTTGATCAACCACCCGCTCGATTGCCCGGTTTGCGACCAGGCCGGCGAGTGCGACCTGCAGAACTTCTCTTATGAGCATGGCACTTCGGGCACCCGTTATGAAGAAGAGCGCCGTACGTTCGATAAGATAGATATTGGTCCGCTGATCCAGCTGCACATGACCGTTGCATTCTGTGCTACCGCTGCGTGTATACCGCCGACCAGATTACCGATAAGCGGGTGCACGGCGTATTAGGCCGGGGCGATGCTTCCGAGATTGGTACTTACATCGAGAATGTGATTGATAACGATTTCTCCGGCAACGTGATTGATGTGTGCCCGGTAGGTGCTTTAACCGATAAAACTTTCCGCTTTAAAAACCGCGTGTGGTTTACCAAGCCGGTGGATGCGCACCGCGATTGCCCGAAAATGTTCGGGTAAAGTGGTGTTGTGGAACCGGGGCAGCGATGTATTGCGCGTAACGGCCCGCAAAAACGAATATGGCGAAGTAGAAGAATTTATCTGTAATGACCTGCCGGTTCGAGAAAAAGGAAATGAGCGACTGGACGATTGAAGGCCCGCGCCACATTGCCCGCGCTTCGGTTATTTCGGCCAACCATTACGAATTGCCGGTAGTAAATCCGCAAATTATTGCCGATCTTGCCCGAAAGTACCACCAAAGAATTACAACATTATTCCGAGACCTATCTAAACAAAATGGAGATATCCGTAATTAGCCATACAAGGCCCTAATTATATCTTGCCATATTTGGTATTACCCTTTTAATTGCCACTACTGTACCTGGGCCGAACGAGGATAGCTGGTTTCCTGCAGGACCGTCTCGGGCCCAAACCGGGTTGGCCTTGGGGCTTGGCGCAGCCATTGGCCGATGCCGTAAAATTGTTCTTTAAAGAAGAATTTATTCCGGCCAAGGCAAATAAATGGTTGTTTATTGCCGGTCCATCGTTGGCCATGTTAACGGCTTGTATGAGCAGCGCCGTAGTTCCGTTTGGCAATACCCTTTTATCCGATGGATTCGGGCCTATCCGGTTGCAGGGCATTGAGGTGAATATTGGGATGCTATATATTTTTGGCGTAGTTTCGCTGGGCGTGTACGGCATCATGATTGGTGGCTGGGCTTCCAACAACAAATTCTCCTTGTTGGGTGCTATCCGGGCAGCTTCGCAGAATATCAGCTACGAAATTGGCCATGGGTCTTTCTATTATTGCCGTTCTGATGATGACTGGCACGCTTTCTTTACGGGAAATTGCCTTGCAGCAAGCGGAGCCTTATTTGGTATTTCGGGTTTAAACTGGAATATATTGTACCAGCCGTTGGGCTTTATTATTTTCCTGACCTGTGCTTTTGCCGAAACCAACCGTACGCCTTTCGACTTACCGGAATGCGAAGCCGAACTGGTAGGTGGTTACCACACCGAATATCGGCTCCATGAAACTGGGTTTGTACTTGTTTGCTGAATACGTAAATATTATTGTGGCTTCGGCGGTAATGAGCACGCTTTATTTTGGTGGTTTCAACTTCCCGTTTCAGAACGAGTTGGGAGCATTATTTCCAACGATCCGCATATTGGCGCACAACATGGTAACTATTATGGGACGTAGTCGTGTTCTTCGCTGAAGATATTCGCCTTTATTTTCTTCTTTATGTGGGTGCGCTGGACCTTGCCGCGTTTCCGCTACGACCAATTAATGAACCTGGGCTGGAAGATTTGATTCCGCTGGCGATCATGAATATTGTTTTAACCGGGGCGGTTATTTTGTTATAGACCATTTCAGCTGGTAATAACGCTGAATCTGTTTTAAATTTAAACTTAGATAAGGAGCATTATGCAACCCTTAACCAATAGAATAAAAAAACTGGAAACAAGGAAATGACTTTCGCTGAGAAAGCTTATTTCCGGCTATTTTCCAGGGGCTTTCCATTACCATGCGGCACTTTTTCAAGAAAAAAGCAACCATACAGTATCCGGAAGCAAACGGCCGATGTAGCAAGATTTTCCGGGGCCTGCACGTACTGAAGCGCGATGAGCAGGACCGCGAACGCTGCACTGCCTGCGGTCTTTGCGCCGTAGCCTGTCCGGCAGAAGCCATTACCATGGTGGCCGGCGAACGCGTAAAAGGCGAAGAGCATTTGTACCGGGAAGAGAAATACGCCGTGACCTACGAAATAAACATGCTGCGCTGCATTTTCTGCGGCCTGTGCGAAGAAGCCTGTCCGAAAGAAGCCGTATTTTTGCAGAACGATAAAATTGGCCCCGCCGCGTTACGAACGCGAAGAATTCATTTACGGCAAAGACCGTTTGCTGGAGCCGCTCAACACGGATACCCACAAAAACACCAAAGACAATATCAATTATCAATACTAAAATAGTGATTAGTGATTAGTGAATAGTGATTAGTAGATCAGAAAGTTGACTTTTTAAGCGCTAAGCCATAGCGTTTTCAAACTCAAATAATTTGAATTTATTAATTACTAATCACTAATCATTAATCACTAATCACTAAAAAAATGATCCAGAACATTTTCTACTTTCTTACTTTCCTGACTTTGATCAGTGCCTGCATGGTGGTTTTTTCCCGGAACCCGGTTTATTCGGTGCTTTTCCTGATCCTGACCTTCTTTTCTATTTCAGGGCACTATATTATTGCTGAATGCCCAGTTTCTGGCGGCAGTTAATATTATTGTATATGCCGGGGCCATTATGGTATTGTTCCTGTTCGTGATCATGTTCCTGAATCTGAAAAAAGAAACCGAAAGTCAGAAATCGAATATCTCGAAATTTGCTGCAGTAATTGCGGGTGGTCTTTTAATGCTGGTAATGATCGCGGCTCTGAAAGACGTAGATGCTGGTACGTATACCGAAGCGGGCTTCGACAACCAAATTGGTATGGTGCAGAACTTAGGGATGGTACTTTTTAAGCAATATCTCCTACCGTTTGAATTGGCTTCGGTGCTATTCCTGGTAGCTATGGCTGGTGCGGTAATGCTGGGTAAACGCGAAACCGGGGAACGGCATTTTTAAGTTGATTTTACATTTTTGAGAACCGGCTTTGGAAACGAAGCCGGTTTTTTATTTTAAGGGGTTCAAACTAATTAAGGGTAATTGTATTAATTTGCCATGCATAATTTATCCTCTGGGTTTGCTCCTCTTTTTAACTGAATTGAAAAAATATCTGGAATTACTGCGGGTGAATCATTGGGTTAAAAACACCTTTGTGTTAGCCCCGCTTTTCTTTTCCGGTCAGTTTGGAGATTGGGAGAAATTAAAATTCGGGATGATGGCCATGCTGGCAATGGGTTTGTGTGCCAGTTCTGTATATATTCTGAACGACCTGGTGGATGCAGGAAACGACCGGCTTCATCCTGTTAAACAAGATAGGCCATTAGCCAGGAAAACGATATCGGAAGGATTGGCAAAAGCCATAATGCTGATTTTTGCTGCAATTGGCTTAAGCCTGGCCTTTTATTTAAACCTAACTTCCGGGCTATACCTTTCGGCTTATATGCTGCTTAATATCCTTTATAGTTTCTGGCTGAAGCATATTCCGGTTGTTGATATTGCAGTTATAGCTTCCGGCTTTTTGATCAGGGTCTTATTGGGAGGCGAAGCAACCGGTATTCAAATCAGCCATTGGCTGGTTATTATAACGTTTGTGCTGGCCTTATTCCTGGCTTTAGGAAAACGGCACGATGATCTGCTGATTCTGGAAAAAACCGGAACGCAGCTACGCAGGTCTTTAGATGGTTATAATCTGAAATTTACTACGCACGGAATGACTTTGTTGGCTGGCACGCTGTTTTTACTGTATTTCCAATACCTGGAGCTTGCTCCTGCTACCAATCGGTTACAGGGAAAAGCCTCTTATATTTCCAGTATTTTTGTTTTATTGGGAATGTTACGGTATTTGCAGGCTACTTTTGTTTATGAAAAAAGCGGATCGCCGGTAGCTCAATTGCTAACCGACCGGCTGCTTCAGTTTATTGTATTGAGCTGGTTATGCCATTTCGTTTATATGCTTTATTTTTAGGGAATGGTTATTAAACAGGAAGAACTGGTAGATTTTCTAAAAAAGCAGACCGTTTCGGCTACGCTGCTGCAACGGTTAAAAATTCAATACCGGCCTTTGATCTGTCCTTTCGATGCCTTACTGAACCTTATAAAGCCCGGGGCCCGGGTTCTGGATATTGGCTGCGGGGCCGGCCAGTTTTTAACGCTGGCTGCCGAATTTACCGATGCAAAAGCCTTGGCTGGAATTGAGGTTTCGGAAACGCTTATCTCCCAGGCGCAAACGCTTTTAAAACCTTATCAGAACCAGAAGGAAATTCAACTTAAAACCTTCGATGGTAGAAACTTCCCCGGTTTTATTAAAGATTACGATACCGTTTTTCTGATAGATGTGCTGCATCATATTCCGAAAAAGCATCAGCTTACCTTTCTGACAGAATTATATCAGGGACTTAGTTCTGGCGCCACCGTTATTTTAAAAGATATTGATGCCGCCAGCCCTTGGGTATACTTCAACAAACTACATGATCTGCTTTTATCGAAAGAAATTGGAGATGAACTTAGCAAAGATAAAGCTTCCGAATTAGTACAGAATATCGGGTTTAAAATTTCTGCCAGTTTCGACACCCAAATGTTTGTCTACCCGCACTATACCTTAATTCTTAAAAAATGAATTCCCTGATCCTGGTGGTCTCTTATTTTTATTTCTTCTGCTATCTTTATTTGAAAATCATATTCTAAATCTCCACTGAATTATCCGCAAATGCTGATTTTATTTACTTCCAACGAAACCTCAATTTTCAATGAAAGCATTAAATTCTAAGATTATTCCTGGTATCTTTATTCAGGAAGCAGTAGCATAAATTGCTTAGCCTGCTCCTTTAATCCTCCGAATTTCATTTATTAAATTTTTAAACTACCCGATGGTATCAGAAGCTAATAACTGGCCGGAAAAGGCTGGCTATTGTTTAATATTTATTTTATTAAGTGTCTTTCCTACTTATTTTAATTTGCTTCATGGGTACGGGCACGCCCAGGTTTTCAATCATTTAGACTTTTTAAAAAATAATTCGCCCTATTTTAACCCCTGGCAATATCGGGTATTGGCGCCATATATATCCGAAGGGTTTCATCAGATTTTAGCCCACACCCTTTACAGTCTGGTGCCAACCAACGATCCGTATACATTTACTTTCAAAGTCTTCAGAACGCTCCAAAATTTATTCATACTAATCAGCATTTGGAAATTCTATAATTACTTTACTTCCAGTAAAACGCTTAAATTAATTGCCTTGGTAATTGTGTCGGGGGCTTTTAGTTTTGGCGCGCACCGGTCAGATTTTTCTCTGAATACCTATTTCGATATCCAGTTTTATGTTCTGGCAGCCTGGCTTATTCTGGGCAGGAAAAATATTATCTGGTTGCTTCCATTAACAATTCTGGCAGCCTTAAACCGGGAAACTTCTATTTTTATTCCATTATTGCCCTTAATAGACTATAAACATTACTTTTCAGCCGGAAATATTAAAAAAACAGTTATAATTATTCTTTCCAGTTTGCTGGCATTTGCAGTAATTTTTATTCTAATCAGGTTGCATTATGGTTATATACCACCTTCATCGGTAGGAAGGCCAACGGGCTGGCCTATTTTCAGTTTTAACGTAACCAACCTGGGCACAATTTTACAATTGTTTGCAACTTTAAGCGTACTTCCGCTTATTGTGTTGTTTAATATAAAAAGAGCCGACCAAAGACTTCAGATCCTGTTTTGGATGATAACGCCGGTATGGTTCGCGGTTCATTTCTGGCTGGTTTGGGTCCGGGAAACCCGCCTTTTTTTAGTGCCGCTGGTTATTATTCTCATTCCAATTGTATTAAACCTAATTCAGAAAGAGTTTGAACCAGCCCAACCAGTCCGGGAAACCTGAGATAGCCTTATTCGACTTTGACGGATTAAAATTCCCTGAGTTCTTAGCTCACTCCGATATTTTTTTCTAATTAGTATTCTTCATCATGTTCCGGCCAAAGACCAACACCAATTCCTGAAAAACATTTACTTTGGTTTAGCCCCTGGGGCCAGGCTTATTTTAAAAGATATAGATGCGCCCAGCCTGTGGGTATATTTCAATAAACTGCACGATTTGGCTTTATCTAAAGAGATTGGTAATGACTTATCTTTAGCTAAGGCAACCAAGTTGGCAACAGAAACAACCTTATTGCTTCAGGAAAGTTATTCTAAACGCTTATTTGGTTATCCGCATTTAAATTTAATTTTAAAGAAATGAAGAAATGGCAAGAGCGATTAAGCTATGGCTTTTTGATTGTTTTGTTAGCTATTTATCCTGTTTACACTAATTTGCTTTATGGCTCAGCAGATGATCAGCTTAACCGGCATCTTAAATTTATTGAAGGAAAATCACCTTATTTCAACCCTTGGCAATACCGCATATTAGCCCCTTATTTCATTGAAATGGTGGCAACACCCATAAAAACGTTTCTCAATAACGCTAACAACGAAGCAGAACTTTATTTTAGAATATTTAAGTGTTTCCGCTTTATGCAACACATATTGATTTTTAGTATTGCATATAAATTTTACAGTTTATTTACCTATAACCGATTATTACCTTTTGCATCCTTAATAGTATTATCTGCTTCAATGGGAGCAGCAACTTATGTCAGCGATTTTTCATTTAATACGTATTTTGATATTCTTTTTTTTCTGGCGGCTGTTTATATCATTTTTGCAAATAAAAATATATATTGGTTTTTGCCTCTAATGTTAATAGCAGCTTTAAACCGCGAAACTTCGCTTTTAATACCTTTCCTCCTTTTTATTAAATATCAAAAGTTTCTTTGTAGTAAAACTCAAAAAAAATACTGGAGTGTTCTTTTAGGTAGCTTAGTAATCTATTTCATAATATTTATTCTTATCAGGATGTATTATGGTTATCAAGCGCCAAATGCAATTGGAATGCAACCTGGCTGGCCAATGTTAAGTTATAATTTAACGAACCCGGTAACTATTATCCAACTTTTTGCAACGCTCAGTATCCTACCGCTATTTACATTATTAAACATCCAAAAAGCAGACGCCAGATTGCAAATTCTCTTTTGGTTATTGGTACCGATTTGGTTTAGCATCCATTTCTGGTTGGTATGGGCCCATGAAACCCGCCTTTTCCTGGTACCACTTACCATTGTTTTCATTCCTATTATGCTTGATCTGATCCAAAAATCTTTTGAAAAAAATACCGAAGCCTAAACAAGGGCATATTGCCTTTTTCGACTTTGACGGTACCTTAACCTTAAAAGATAGCTTTTTCGCATTTCTTAAACATACCCATGGTATGAAAGAAATTGTGGTTAAAGCTATACAATTAAGCGGGCTTTTACTGCTTTATAAATTAGGCCGAATTACCAACGCCAAAGCCAAAGAAACGGTAGCAACCCATTTTTATAAAAACCGGGATATAACCAGTTTTGAGCAAGACGCGCTTAGTTTTTGTGAGAAGATTCTGCCCCATATTTTAAATCCGGTTGCCATGGATAGGATGCAATGGCATAAAGATCAAGGGCACCAGGTAATAATTGTTTCGGCCATGTTTTATCAGGTATTAAAACCCTGGTGCGCCAAAAACAATATTGAATTGCTGGCTACGGTTTTAGAAGTTGAAAATGGAAAAATTACCGGAAAATTCAGCTCTCCAAATTGTTACGGGCCAGAAAAAGCAAACCGGATTTTAGAAGCCGGGTTGTTAAAAGATAAGCCTTACATCTACGCTTACGGCGATTCTGCCGGCGATGAAGCGCTATTGGCATTAGCAGACAAAGCCTTCTACCGGAAATTTCATTAAGATTTACCCTCAGGAAACAGGCCTGGAAGCGATGCCCAATTGCTTTCAGGCCTGTTTTTTCTAACGTTCTGTTATGCCCAATGCCAATTTTAAAAGTGCATATTTTCTAAAGTTTTCCTATACTTTAAGATTGCCTTCAATAGAATCGTCCAGGGTTTTACCAATTATTGCGCCGGTTGCCATTTTTAGTAAGGCTACCGCATTGCCGTGCTTATTATCCCAGTAATACCCTTCGCGGGCAGTAACTTTTATCGCCGTAATTCTTGGATCATCCAGGCCTTCAGTAAACCAGGTTTTCAGAATTGGCGACCATAGTTCTTTTATAAGATCCTTATCGGTAGAAATGGTAGCTTCGCCGTAAAGGCTTAGAAAATCGGAATGCGCCGAACCCTGAAATAAAAGCTGCACCCGGTTGTCTTTGGCGATCTCCTGGTTTTTATAACTATCGTTGGCGCTCAGGAACCAGAAATTGCCGGCCTTATCTTTTTTTCGCACAGCCATGGGTCGCACGTGTAAAGGCTGACCGCTTTGGATCAGGGTAGTAAAATAACAGGTATCGGTCTTACCGGCCAGTTCATACATTTTTTCACCGGCTGCAGAACCCTGCAGGTTTTCAAAATTATCTTCCGGTTGCTCCCGGTTAATGCTGTCCATGTTTTTTGGTTTAGGTTATTGGTTTGTTTCATTTTACGGCAAGTATTAATGCCGGCAAATAATTAAGTTCTAAACCAGTTCCGGGACTTAAAGTTTTGGCGAAAACATCGATTCAAGCCCTTAACACCTTTCCGACTGCCGCTTATGATTTTTCACTTGAACTTCCTTTCGCAATTTTTACTATTTTCGACCCTCTAAATCAAAATCTCAACCAGCTCCCATGCCTGAAAACGCACTTGAAAAACCAAATTTTTCGGTTTGCTTCGAACCCGCAAATTCCCTTATTCGCATAAATTGGTCCGGCGAAATTTCTATGGAGGAATTAAAAACCGGCTACGAAGCAGCGCTGGAAGTTTTAAAACAGCACCCCGTCCAACGCATGCTCATCGATAATTCCAAACGCAGGCTTACCAACTCCGACAGGCCGCACGGCATGTTCGAAGCCCTTTTTAATCAAGCACTGGCCGTGATAAACGCCACCTTGTTTTTAGCCCTGGTCGTTTCGCCGGAGGAATATTACCTGACCACCGAAACCAACCAGTTCGCCGATTACGAAAAAGCCGTGAACGACCACGTAATTGTTGAACGCTTCCTGAATAAACAAGAAGCGGAAGCCTGGTTAGCCAAGGTTCATTAAAACGGTAGGCTTTTAAGCCTGAAAAGTGGGTTAAATTATGGCCGTTCCGAAAGAAGATTGGCTAATAATTGTGTAAAATAGAAAAATGCGGATAACTTTGCGGCGTCATTTTTTATAGGTAAACCCGAAATAACCGCCCCGGCGATTATGGACTTATGAACGAAATACCAGAAGTAATCCGGACCATTCCGCTGAATTATTACCTTTTTCTGAGCACCGCGCTCTTCGTTATCGGCGTAACGGGAGTTCTGTTGCGGCGCAATGCCATCATCATTTTCATGTGTATCGAGCTGATGCTGAACGCAGTAAACCTGCTTTTGGCTGCATTCTCCGCTTACCGCTCAGATCCGAACGGTCAGATCTTCGTGTTTTTCATTATGGCGGTGGCTGCCGCGGAAGTTTGCGTAGGCCTGGCTATTATTGTTATGATCTACCGGAACCTGCAAAGTACCGATGTGCATTTGCTCAACAAATTAAAATGGTAGGCTTTTAGGCCTGAAAAGTCCAGAAAACTATAACGTTCATTTTTAAAATATTATAAATGCAACAAATTCAAGTACCGGAAAACAACGCAGCCATGGCGCTTATCTGCCTTCTGATTCCGTTGTTGCCGTTTATTGGTTTCGTTATCAACGGCCTGGGCAACGGCAGACTGCCGAAATCGGTGGTGAGCCTGGTAGGTTGCGGCACGGTTTTCATTTCGTTTCTGCTTTCCATTTACCTGTTCATCAGCTTTCCTTCGGGCTCCGTTGGCTACACCACTGAGATCTTTAACTGGATCAAAGTTGGTTCGTTAAGCATTCCGTTCTCCTTCCAGATCGACCAGCTTATCGCTTATTATGCTGTTGCTGGTTACGGGCGTTGGTTTTGTTATTCACGTGTATTCGGCCGGTTACATGAGCCACGATACAGGTTTCGGTAAGTTCTTTGCTTTCCTGAATCTGTTTATTTTCTCGATGCTGCTGCTGGTAATGGGCTCCAACTATGTGATGATGTTCATTGGCTGGGAAGGCGTGGGACTTTGCTCCTACCTGCTCATTGGTTTCTGGAACAAAGTAACGCCTTACAACAACGCCGCTAAAAAAGCCTTCATCATGAACCGCATCGGCGACTTAGGCTTCTTGCTGGGCATGTTCCTGATTCTTCATGACTTTCGGCAGTGTTACTTATGCCGATAGTTTTCGAGCAGGCCGCTCAACTGCACGAGGTTAATCATCCGGTAATGATCATGCTATTACCTTGTTGTTGTTTGTAGGCGCCATGGGTAAAAGTGCCCAGTTGCCGCTTTACACCTGGTTACCGGATGCGATGGCCGGCCCTACCCCGGTTTCGGCTCTGATTCACGCCGCTACCATGGTTACCGCCGGTATTTACATGGTGATCCGTTCCAATGTTCTGTATACCTTGGCGCCTAATCACATTAGAAGTTATTGCCATTATTGGTTTGGCTACGGCCGTTTTTGCCGCTACCATTGGCTTGTTCCAGAACGATATCAAAAAAGTATTGGCTTACTCTACGGTGTAGCCAGTTGGGTTATATGTTCCTGGCGTTGGGCGTAATGGCTTATACCTCTTCTATGTTCCACGTATTAACCCACGCTTTCTTTAAAGCGTTGATTGTTCTTGGGCGCTGGTAGCGTTATTCATGCCATGAGCGGTGAGCAGGACATCCGCAGCATGGGTGGCTTACGCAAAGCGTTGCCGATTACTTTTATTACTTTCTTATCGGTACCCTGGCTATTTCGGGTATTCCGCCGTTTGCCGGTTTCTTCTCTAAAGACGAAATATTGGCCCAGGTTTACGAGCACAGCAAAATTATGTGGGGCTTTCGGTTTACTGACTTCGTTCATGACTGCTTTCTACATGTTCCGCTTGTTGTTCCTGACCTTCTTCGGCAACGTTCCGGGGCACCGAAGAGCAGCGCCACCACCTGCACGAATCGCCGGCCAGCATGACCATTCCGCTGATTATTCTGGCTATTTTTTCTACCATTGGCGGTTTTATGGGTTTACCGGCGGTGTTCAGCGAAAATCATATGCTTAGCTAATTCCTGGCGCCGGTATTAGGCTGCTCCCGCTAGAGCTGTAATCCGGATGCGTTTGAGGCAGCACATTGGACCACTGCCACCGAATATATGCTGATGGGTATTTCGGTAGCTGTAGCCGTGATAGCGATTATTATTGCTTATGTACTTTATGTGAGCAAAAAAGCGGTTCCGGCCGACGGAAAGAACCGAAATCGCGGCTGCACAAACTGGTTTACAACAAATATTACATCGACGAGATTTACAATGGCATTATTGTGCGTCCGGTCATGTGGCTTTCTACCGGGCTTTACCGCTTTGTAGAAAAAGGCATCGTTGATCCGGTGGTGAATGGTTTTGGCAAAGTTACCATGGGCGGCGGCCGCAGACTTGCGCTTTTGCAAACCGGGGCTATTGGCTTCTTATATTTTTGCCATGGTGATGAGCATTGTCCTGATTCTATTCCTGAACTTTGTTATCAGATAAGTTATTACAGAATATGTCTAACCTTACCCTTTATTTACTTCTCTGGCCTGCTTTAGCTGGTTTACTGGTTCTGTTAATAAAAGGTCAGAACAGCCAAAAGAGTAGCCTTTGGAGCCGCGTTTATTGAGTTTATGCTGGCTTTATCTGGCCATGTTGCAATTCGATCCCAATGCCGGCACGCCAATTTGCTTTCAACCAACCCTGGATCAGAATGCCGGCATAAACTTTTCACATTGGCATGGATGGCATTAGCTTACTGCTGGTTTTCTTAACCACCTTCCTGGTGCCGCTGATTATTCTTTCGTCTTTCCACACTCTTACAAAAACCCGAATGTTTTTTACGCTTTAATCCTGTTTATGCAAACGGGTTTAATCGGTGTGTTTATATCGTTCGATGCTTTTGTTTTCTATTTCTTCTGGGAAGTGGCGTTAATTCCGATTTACTTTATCTGCCGGGATTTGGGGCGGCGAACGCCGGATTGCCGGTTACGTTTAAGTTCTTCATTTATACCATTTTCGGTTCGCTTGTTCATGCTGGTGGGTTTTGTGTACCTGTACTTCCAGACGCCGGGCACCCATACTTCCGATATTAATGCTTTTTACTAATTTAGCGCTTAATACGCCGAAAATCAAAGCTGGATTTTCTGGTTCATGTTTATTGCTTTTGCGATTAAAATGCCGGTTTTCCCGTTCCACACCTGGCAGCCCGATACTTATACCGAATCGCCGACCCAGGCCACCATGTTGCTTTCCGGTATAATGCTGAAAATGGGTATTTACGGCGTTATCCGCTGGTTATTACCGGTGGTACCGCAAGGCGTTAGCCAGTGGGATCGATGTGGTGCTGGTATTATCCATTATTGGCATTGTTTACGGTTCCATCATTGCCATCCGTCAGAGCGACTTAAAACGCTTAGTTGCTTACTCTTCTATTTCGCACGTTGGTTTGATTGCCGCCGGTATTTTTACCCTTAACATGAACAGGGCCTGCAGGGCGGTATGATCCAGATGCTGAGCCACGGTATAAACGTAGTAGGTTTGTTCTTCATCATCGATATTATTTACCGCCGCACCCATACCCGCGAGATTACCAAGCTTGGGCGGTATTACCCAAACTACGCCGGCTTTTATCTATCTTCTTTATGATTTTGTTGTTGGGCACCGTAGCCTTGCCGTTAACCAACGGTTTCGTAGGTGAATTCTTGTTGTTGTCCGGCGTATTTCCAGTACAACAGCTGGATGGGCGCCGTAGCCGGTTTAACCATTATTCTGGGTGCGGTTTATATGTTGCGCATGTTCCAGGGCGTAATGTTCGGCGAAGCAAATCGGTAACCGCTACTTTTACGGATTTAACTGGCAACCGAAAAAGCAGTTTTGATTCCGTTGGTAATCATGGTTTTCTGGATTGGTTTGCACCCGAACACTTTTCTGAATATTTCCGAACCGGCCGTAGCCAATTTGTTAGAGCATAATAAACCGGTAGTTCAATTTTCGAGATTAGAATTTTAGACAATAAAAATTAGGAACGCCTGGATTAAAAAATTTAAGTACGCATAAATAGAACTTCGATCTGAGACAAGATTTGATTCCTGATTTAGAAAATCGAACATTCGAATATCGAACAATCGATACATTCGAATTTAAAACTGAAATAAAAAATGAATTCAATAATATTTTATCAGTTTTCGGTATTCTCAACCTGTTTATCGGTTTCGCAAATCCAAAAGAATAATTTTGCCGGTGGTAATTTTGTTCCTGGCCATTGTTTTTGGGGTTAATCTTTAGGACTGGAACAATACCCCAAACTACTTCGAGCACATGCTCACCATCGATAATTTTGCGGTGGCCTTTACGGTAGTTATGGTGCTTAACCACTGATTCTGATTATGCCTTTTTCCCGAAATTACATTACCGAACGGCAAGAATTTAGCCGAATTATTCTCTATCCTGATTTTCTCGTTGGTAGGCGCCATTATGATGGTGGCTACGAAAACCTGCTAATGCTTTTCGTGGGCATCGAAATTTTATCTATCAGCCATGTACATGCTGGCGGGCAGCCACAAAAACAACTCCGATCCAACGAAGCCGCCTTAAAATATTTCCTGATGGGTTCTTTTGCTACCGGTATTTTACTGTTTGGTATTGTGCTTATTTACGGTGCCACCGGCACTTTCAAGTTACCGATATTGCGGCGTTACTTCTGCCAAAACCAACGCTACCGGCTTAATGCCGATGATGGAAATTGGTGTATTACTTATTGATTGGTATTTCCTTTAAAGATCGGCGCTGCCCCATTTCCATTTCTGGACCCCGGATGTGTACGAAGGCACGCCTACTCTATTTACGGCTTACATGAGCACAGTGGTAAAAACGGCGGGTTTTGCCGGTTTTTACAAACTTGTCTGGTCTGTTTTCCCGGGTCTAACGAATTCTGGTTCCCAACTTTGGTTGCCATGACCGTAATTACTTTAGTTATCGGCAACATTGGCGCGGCGGTGCAAAACAGCTTTAAACGCATGATGGCCTATTCCAGTATTTCGCACGCCGGTTACTTAATGATTGCTTTGATTTCCTTCAACGACCGTTCCGAAAATGCCATTTTGTTTTATTCCTTGGCTTATTCGGTAGCCGGTAGCGGCTTTCGGCGTATCTGAAACTGGTAGCCGACCAGCGCGAAGATGAATCTTACGAAGCCTTTAATGGCTTGGGCCGCACCAATCCGTTGCTGGCTTTCTCTATGACTATTGCCATGTGTTCTCTGGCCGGTATTCCGTTAACCGGCGGTTTTTTTGGTAAATTATTTATCTTCAGTGCCGCTTTCGAGCAGGAGCTATTTGGTTGATTGTGGTAGCTATTTTAATGGCGTGCGGTTGGTATTTATTATTACTTCCGGGTGGTAATTGCCATGTACATGAAAGAACCGGCCGGCGAACGTATTGCCGTAGATCCGTTTGCTGCCTTTATGCTGATTGCCTTAAGCATCTTTACCTTTATTATGGGTATTTTCCCGAACTGGTTCAACGAATGGTTGTAAGATCGTCGCTCCGGAAACGGTAGCATTTTGCCTTCAAAAAGTCAGGCCGGTAAATTGTTTACCGGCCTGACTTTTTTATTGGCCCTCCAATAAGCACTGCTCACTAAGATACAAAGCATTAAAACGTTATGAGATTAAGGTTATTCTATATTTGCGGATTGCCTTATTACTTTAATTCTTATAACTATGAAAAGAAAGTGGCCGAAAATTTTGGGTCTTGTGGTGCTGGCAGCCGTGCTGCTATTTGCCGGGGTGCTGGTTTACGTAAAATCTGCCTTACCAAATGTTGGGCCGGCACCAGAAGTTACCGTTGAAAAAACCACTGCCCAAATTGAAAGAGGCCGCTATTTAGCCAACAACGTTGCCGTTTGCATCGATTGCCATTCTTCCCGCGACTGGAGTAAATTTTCGGCCCCGCCAATTGCCGGCACGTTTGGCAAAGGCGGCGAAAAATTCGACCAGAATATGGGCTTTCCGGGTTCTTATTATGCGAAAAATATTACTCCGGCCGGCATCGGTAGTTGGACCGACGGAGAAATTTTCCGGGCCATTACTTCCGGGGTTAGCAAAGATGGCAGCGCCTTATTCCCGATCATGCCCCATCCGCTTTATGGCCAGTTGAACGAAGAAGACATTAAATCGGTAATTGCCTATTTGCGCACCCTGGAACCGATAGAAAACAAAGTACCGGAGTCCGTTTCCGATTTTCCGATGAATTTCATCATAAACACCATTCCCGGCAAACCAAAATTCCAGCCTATTCCGCCAAAAACCGATCAGCTGGCTTATGGTAAATACCTGATCACGGCGGCTGCCTGCGTGGAATGCCATACGCCAAAAGACAAAGGGCAGAACATTGCGGGCATGGAATTTGGCGGCGGTATGGAATTCAAATTCCCGACCGGCGAAATCTTACGTTCCCCGAACATTACCCCGGATCCTAAAACCGGCATCGGAAACTGGACCCGGGAAGCATTTGTGAACCGGTTTAAAATGCACGCCACTGCCGAACCGGCATCTGTTCCTAAAGGTGGCTTCCAAACCGTGATGCCCTGGACCATGTACGCCGGTATGACGGAAGAAGACCTGGGCGCCATATACACCTATCTGCAATCGGTACCGGTTCTGGAAAATAAAGTAGAGCGTTTCAGTCCTGCTTTAGCTAAAAACTAGTTCCCGAATGGTAAAATATTATAAAACGCAAAGCCCGGAAGGCAATTCCTTCCGGGCTCTGGGTTTTAAACGGTAGCAACTTCTATTAAAAAGTGTTCCCGGTTTAATGGAGTATTAGTTGTTCAGTTTAAGAAAAACAAGATCGAAATAAGATTGTAAGTATAGCGCGGAAAGGCAAAAAAAAACAGGAAACCATAGGCCGGTTTTAGCTGAAACATTCAGTTGATCCGGAATTTAGCTTCCTGTTTTAAAAACAATTAAACTCTCATACAAGTAGACAGGCTTTTTTTCCAAACCGTTGCCCGGCCCGGAAAAAATTCCTGTTAAAAAAACAGAACGGCTCCAGATTATGGAGCCGTTCTGTTTTTAAACTATCTATCTATTCAGGAAATTTCATTCCAAATGGGCAACAGGCTGGCCCAAAAAAAGTACCTAAGCCTGGGCTTTGGCTTTTAAACCGAGCTGTAATTCATCAAGTTGTTCCTGCGCAATCGGCGAAGGCGAATCAATCATCATATCGCGGCCGGAATTATTTTTAGGGAAGGCAATGAAATCGCGGATAGAATCTGCACCGCCAAATAAAGAACATAACCGGTCGAAACCAAAAGCAATACCACCGTGCGGGGGTGCGCCATATTCAAAGGCATTCAGCAGAAAACCAAATTGGCTCTGCGCTTCTTCTTCGGAAAAGCCCAGTAAATTAAACATCCGGCTCTGCAATTCGCGGTCGTGAATCCGGATGGAGCCGCCGCCAACTTCTACGCCATTAATTACCATGTCGTAAGCATTGGCCCGTACAGCTCCCGGGTTGGTTTCAATCAAATGCATATCTTCCGGTTTCGGCGAGGTAAACGGATGGTGCATGGCAAAAAACCGTTGCGCTTCTTCGTTCCATTCCAGCAACGGAAAATCTACTACCCACAGCGGGCGAACACATTTTTATCGCGCAGGCCTAAGCGGTCGCCCATTTCCAAACGCAACTCCGATAACGCTTTGCGGGTTTTATCGGCACCGCCGGCCATCAATAATAACAAATCGCCGGGTTCAGCATTCAAAGCTTCTTCCCATTTTAGTAGATCTTCCTGGATAAAAAATTTATCAACCGAAGATTTCACGGTGCCATCGGCTTCTACGCGGGCATAAATTAAGCCGGTAGCCCCAATTGCGGACGTTTTACAAAATCGGTAAGTTCATCTAATTGCTTGCGGGTATAAGCTGGCGGCACCTTTGGCATTGATGCCAATTACCAGTTCGGCTTCGTCAAAAACCTTGAAATCTTTGCCTTTAACTACCTCCGTCAGTTCCACAAACTTCATCTCGAAACGGGTATCCGGTTTGTCGTTGCCGTAATATTTCATGGCATCGGCGTAAGTCATGCGCGGCAGTTCTGCAATTTCTATGCCTTTTACATTTTTAAATAAATGCTTTACCAAGCCTTCAAAAGTATTCAGAATATCTTCCTGGGTTACAAAAGAAAGTTCGCAGTCAATCTGGGTAAATTCCGGCTGGCGGTCGGCCCGTAAGTCTTCATCGCGGAAGCATTTTACGATCTGGAAATACTTATCGAAACCCGAAACCATTAGCAATTGCTTAAACGTTTGCGGGCGATTGCGGCAAGGCGTAAAATTCGCCCGGGTTCATGCGGCTAGGTACCACAAAATCGCGGGCGCCTTCCGGGCGTAGATTTAATCAGAACCGGCGTTTCTACTTCAATAAAATCGCGCGAATCCAGGTAAGCCCGGGTTTGCTGCATCATCCGGTGGCGCAGTTCCAGATTTTTCCGCACCGCATTGCGGCGCAAATCCAGGTAGCGGTATTTCATGCGCAGGTCATCGCCGCCGTCGGTATCGTCTTCAATCAAAAAAGGCGGCAGTTTGGCGGGATTCAGAATTTCCAGTTCTGTCAACCTGAATTTCGATGTCGCCGGTGGCCATTTTATCGTTTTTGATTTACGCTCAATTACCGTTCCTTCGGCTTTAATCACAAATTCGCGGCCCAGCTGCGCGGGCAGTAGTTAATACTTCGGGAGCGGTAACGCCTTCTTCCAGTATTAAGCTGGGTAATGCCGTACCGGTCCCGGAGGTCAATCCACATCATGCCGCCTTTGTCGCGGGTTCTTTGTACCCAGCCGCATAAAACTACCTTTTCGCCAATATTTTCGCTGCGTAATTCGCCGCAGGTATGAGTTCGTAACATATCAGAATTTAACTTTTGCTCCAGATTAAATTAAAAAGTAAAAGTACGCATAGTTTCTTAATCGGGAATTAATCAGCAGGAAGGATTTCCTATTATTTGGCCAACAAAAACTAAAAATGCTAAATTTAAACCATGAAATCTAACCTGAATTTCCTCTCCGATTATACCGGAACGGTTGGCCAACTCTATACTTTTCTGGAAGAAAACCCCGAATCTTTTCCGGTAATGTTCCGGCAAATGTTGGAGAACCCCAAAGCCGAAGTGCGGCTGCGGATGGGCAATGCGGTGGAAAAAGCTGCCCGCCGGGATCCGGCTTTGCTTTTGCCATTTAGGTCCGAAATATTAGCGGCTTCTGAGCAAAGGCAGGAGCCGGAAATAATCTGGCACCTGGCTTTGCTGTTGGGTTATCTGGACTTGGAAGAAGATGACCTGGCCCTGGCGGTGAATTGTTTATACCTGTGGTTAGACACGGTAAACAATAAATTTGTAAAGGTAAATTGCCTGCAAACCCTATCCGTACTTTCCCTGAAAAATGAATGGTTAAAGCCCGAAGTTCTGGAAACCCTGAAAGCTGCCCTGGAAGCCGAAAGTACAGCCATAAAAGCCAGAGCCCGTATTTTGCTTCATAAGCTGGAACCGAAACCAAAAAAGCGCGGTTTAAAGGCTCAAATCGGCTGATCTTTCCTGAAACATTTTTAAATTTTCCGGGTAAAGCAGTTTCCGGTCACGTTTGGGATTTACCTAAAAATTACTTTTTTTTATGCCACCATGGCAATCACGGAATTATTTTCGTAATTACCTTAAAAAATAGCCTTCCGGTAGCTTACAGCAATTTTTTTGTAAGTTCAAGTTCTTATTTTTGCAAACATAAAAACCGAAAAACAAACTCTATTTTTAACATACAAATCATGTACACCAATACCAGCTTAAACAACCCGTTCGGAGCGAACGCAACCATCGTGATGATGAATTACCCGGTTTTGAAAGCAATGCCCGGGGATGACGATGATGATTTTGAAGACGATGCAGATCTGAACGACGATGACGATTTTGGCGATGAAGAACTGCTGGTAGACGACGATTTTGAAGGCGACGACATCGACATTGCCGACCTGGACGATGACCTGGACCTGGACGCCGATGACGACCTGGATGAATTCTCGAACGAAGACGAAGACGACGATTTTTAATCGTTTTTAAAAACTGCACCAATAAAAAAGCATTCTGAGTTTCTTCGGGATGCTTTTTTTATTGTTGATTGCTGATTGTTAATTGTTGATTGTTGATTTTTCTTCAAAATGAATTCAAAAATTATTGCGTCATCCTGAGCGCTAGCGAAGGAACTTGTTGGCGATTTGCAGAGAACTCAACTTCAGAGAAATAAAAATCGCTAAACTTTTAGGATGGTAAAGTGCCTCAGGAATCAGCGTTTCTACCGGCCGCCGACAAGTTCCTTCGCTACCGCTCAGGATGACGCAATATTTTAGCGGGAAAGGTACTTTAACTCTAACCTTTACAATAACCCTATTGACAATCAACAATTAACAATCAGCAATCAATCTATTCCACATAAAGCACCAAACCTTTCAGATACTCCCCTTCCGGGCAGAAAATACTGATCGGGTGGTCGGCGGGCTGCGAAAGTTGGTGCATAATTTTAATGCTGCGGCCGGCTTCCAAAGCAGCTGCCATTAAAGTGTTTTCAAACAGATATTTGTCTACCACCTGGGAGCAGGAAAAGGTAAATAAAACGCTGCCCGGTTTCATCTTTTTCAGGGTTTCCGAATTGAGGCGTTTATAACCCATTACGGCATTATGGCGGGCACTTAAATGTTTGGCAAAAGCCGGAGGGTCCAGAATTACCACGTCGTAATCTTCCAGGGGCCGTTTCAGAAAATCGAAGGTATCGATGGCGAAAGATTCGTGTTTATCGGCGTGGCCGGATAGTTTGGCGTTGCGGTCGGTTACTTCAATGGCGCGTTTGCTGGAATCTACGGAGTGCACCAGTTCGGCGCCGGCATTCAAGGCATAGATCGAAAAACCACCGGTGTAGCAAAAGGTATTCAACACTTTTTTACCTTTCGAATATTTGGCTACCAGTTCCCGGTTTTCGCGCTGATCCACAAAGAAGCCGGTTTTCTGCCCGTTTATCCAGTCGATGTAAAAGCGGTTGCCATTCTCTTCCACAATGGTTTCTTCCCCGTTATGCCCGATCAAATAACCATTTTCGGCCGGAACTGCAGCTTTAGCCGATAAAGACTCCGCACTTTTATCGTATACAGCGGTTATTTCTTTTTCCATTGCGTTTACAATGGCCTGGGCAATTTCATTTCGGGCGCGCCACATGCCCACGGTATGCGCCTGCAGCACAGCGGTAGTGCCATACACATCTATGATCAAACCCGGTAAACCATCGCCTTCAGCAAAAACCAGGCGGTACACATTTGTTTTCGGGTCGCCAATTAAACCAATAGTACTGCGGAAGTGGTAGGCCGTGTAAATTTTACTTTCCCAGAATTCCAGATCGATGGGCGTGTCTTCGAACGAAAATATGCGCACCGAAATTGAGCCGCCTTGCTGGTAATGGCCGATCCCTAAAAATTCGTTCTGAGCTGAATAAACCTCCACCACGTCGCCATCGGCAAGGCCTTCGGGTTTCTTTTTAATGGCCCCGGAAAAAACCCAGGGGTGGAAACGCAGCATCGATTGCTCTTTGCCTTTAGCTAATATAATGCGGGGAAGATCGCTCATAATTACATATTTGGGGAGCAAATTTAATGATTTATAACCAGAACAAGTTCCTGAATTTTGGAAAGCTCTGTATTTAAATGATTGCAAGTCAGTTAAATCACAAACAAGCTTTTAACAATTTGTACTGCCTTTTGTTTGCCGAAAATTCCCAGCTTAATTATTAATTTAAAAAATACACTGTAGCCCGGAAAAGGCGTTGTAACAAAAGCAACCTCAAACCCTTAACTATGAAAATAATATCATTTTGTTTTTTGGCCTTATTTGTAAGTTTACTGCATACCAGCACTTTTGCCCAAACAGAACCCCCTCTGGAAAATAACCCCTGGGGCCTAAAGTCATTCGGTTTTTTTGCTACTTACGGAGCAGAAAAATTCTTTAAACCGTTAACCTTTGATTATTTTGCCCAAAACTCTGGTAACACCGATCCGAGGTATTTTACCCTGCCTCCCGGGGCCGGAACCAGCAAAACCCGCCCGCTTGACGATGTACCGCCCTTAGGTCTGGGATTTCAGCTTGCATGGCCGGTAGGCCAAAGGCATAATGAAATAAGGGTTGGCTTTGCCTTCCAGGATCACAGCAATTATCTTTCAGCTTATTCCCGGTATAACATTTCTCCCGATACCATCCGGCTTCATTCTGTCTCTATACATGATGAATATGTGATTTCGCAAGTTAGTTTTGATTACGTTTTCTATACCAAACCGCTGTTGCGGACCGTGCGGTTGCTGGGCCGACTCGGTGGCACCTGGGGGGTTTCTACCCGTCACGGTTTAACCCATACAGAAACTACCTTGGACCTCGATACCGCCGATATTCGTTTCAACCCATTTGGCAACGGCTCTAGCTACGATCCGCAAAAAGCAGTTAGGTTTCACCAGCGAACAGGTCTGGGGTCAAGCCCCCGGCTGGAAAGCGGCCTTCGGGCTTCTGCCGGCATCGAAATTATTTTAACTATTTTCCACCAAAAAATCGGGCTCAGCGCTGAATACGGCCATGGCCTGGCAAGTCAGACTGTGCTGAAAGACGGCACTACAGATTATAAACGCACCGAACTTGGCCACCTTCAGGCCCGGTTCTTCCTCCGCTGATAATCCGGTTGAACCCATCTGTTTGTCAGCCACCACTACTTTCCTGCAACAATAAGTTATTTAACTAAATACCTGTTTCCCGGATTGCTAAATTTTCGGATTTTCTTATTATCTTTCTAAGCCTCAAACCTTTTCGAAATAAAATTTCTCCGAAAGGCCAGGCAACCATTTTTACGATTTTCGCATCTCTGTAGTAAGCACAACGGCTTAAAACCAGACGGTGCGACTTTTTTAACCCGAAACCCTACCCTTTTAACTCTATGGAATTAGTAATCCGCAACCTTTCCAAAACCTATCCGAACGGCACGCAGGCCCTCAAAAACGTAAACCTTACCATCCCCACCGGTATGTTTGGTTTACTTGGCCCGAACGGCGCCGGTAAATCTTCTTTAATGCGCACCATTGCCACCTTGCAGGAAGCCGATAGCGGCAGCATTACCCTGGGCAATCTGGATGTATTAAAGCAGAAAGAAGAAGTGCGGAAAGTGCTGGGGTATCTGCCGCAGGAATTCGGGGTTTACCCGAAAGTTAGCGCCGAAGATCTGTTAGACCACATGGCTGTTTTGAAAGGCCTGCATAATAAAAAAGAGCGCCAGACCGTAGTTGCCGCCTTGCTTCACCAAACCAACCTGTACGATGTGCGCAAGAAAAACCTGGGCGGTTATTCCGGTGGTATGAAGCAACGTTTCGGCATTGCGCAGGCGCTATTAGGTAACCCGAAAATTATAATTGTAGATGAACCGACCGCCGGACTTGACCCGGCAGAAAGAAACCGTTTCCACAACCTGCTTTGCGAAATTGGGGAAGACCGCGTGGTAATTCTTTCCACCCACATTGTTTCCGATGTAAGTGACCTTTGCCGCCAGATGGCTATCATAAACAAAGGAGAAGTGCTTCTTACCGGCGACCCACTTCGGGTAATGGATGACCTGAACGGCCGGATCTGGAAAAAGATAATTGCCAAAGAAGAACTGATGGAGTACCAACTGCAATACAACGTAATTTCATCGCGCCTTTTTGCCGGTAAAACCCTCATCCACGTTTATTCCGATCTGCAGCCTGACTTTACGTTTGAATCGGTAAGTCCGGATCTGGAAGATGTGTATTTCACCCAGATCACCAAAGCCCAGGCCGCTCCGGCCGTAAATGAAGTAATGAAAGCAATGAGTTAAAGTTTGCCATTCCCGGAAGGTTGGAAGGTTTGACTATCCCCTTGAGGACAAGCCAAACGGGAGTTTGAGCTTGCGAGCCAAGCTCATAGGGGTGTTTTCACGTTACCTGATTATCTGAAAACGTTTACACCCCTCCCGCTCCCCTGAAGGGGAGAGTCGTTCAGATATTTCTCCTGTCCTCCCCCTACCCCCTCCAAAGGGGGACAACTCCGGAAAACGGTATCAAAACCGGCCCAAAAACTCATAATTTCTAATTTTTAATTTCTAATTGAAACCACCATGTTTTTAGAAATATTTTCCTTTGAATTGAAATACCGGCTTCGCCGGCCGGCTACCTATATTTATTTTGCCCTGCTTTTTCTGCTGGGTTTCCTGTTTATAAACATCATGGGCGGGGCTTTTAAAGGGGCTTCCGTTACTACCGGCAGCAAGGTTCTGGTAAACTCTCCGGCTTCTTTGGCTCCCGTAATCCTGGCTATTAGTTTTGTTGCCGTGCTCATCATTTCGGCCATTATGGGCAATGCTGTTTACCGCGATTTTGAGCACCGCACCCACGCACTTTTATACACCACGCCAATTAAAAAATGGGAATACCTGGGAGGCCGTTTTGCGGGTTCATTGGTAATTACCATGTTGGTTTTACTGGGAATCGGGTTGGGGTTAATGCTGGGCGAATTGCCTTTGCCGTGGCTGGAACAGGAAAAATTCGGGCCGTTCAATTTTATGGCGTACCTGCAACCGTATTTACTAATTGTGTGGCCGAATATGCTTTTCATCGGGGCTATCTTTTTTACCCTGGCTACGCTCACCCGCAGCGTTCTTTCAACTTATATCGGCTCTATTATTTTCCTGGTGCTTTACAGCATTTCGCAGAATTTCACCCAGGATCTGGACAACCAGTTCCTGGTAACGTTATTGGATCCAATGGGGTCAGCGGCTATTGAATTTACCACCAAATACTGGACCGTAGCCGAACAGAACAACAACCTGCTGCCGCTGAACCTGGAAATTGTGCTTAACCGCGCGATCTGGTTAAGTGTTGGCCTGGCCATTCTGGCTTTCTGTTATTTCCGTTTCAGCTTTTCTTTTTTTGCTTCCGAAGGAAAAGTCAACCGCAAAAGAACTACCGAAAAAAGCCAGGTGGCAACCGTTACCCGCTTTTTACTACCGGAAACCCATCCTACTTACACCGGTTTACAGAGCCTAAATCAGTACTTCCGACTGGTAAAACTGGAATTTCTGGGAGTGGTGAAAAGCGTTTATTTTATTGCCATCGTTTTTGCGGGCGTTACGGCGTTGCTGGCCTTCGGGGCGCAGGTAGGTAAAATGTATGACACCAATACCTTCCCGGTTACTTCCGAAATTATGGACGGCCTGACCGGCTCCTTTTACCTATTCCAGCTGATCATCATTATTTATTACGCCGGCGAACTGGTATGGCGGGAACGCGATCACCAGATGAACCAGATCTACGACGCTTTGCCAATTCCGAACTGGGTGCCCTTTGCTTCCAAACTATCGGCTTTAATGCTGATCCAGGTGGTTTTAATGGTCATGGTGATGGTTTGTGGCATGATCGTGCAGACGTTTAAAGGCTACTATAATTTCGAACCGCTGCTTTATATTAAAGGGCTTTTTGGTCTGAAACTTATCGGCATGCTTTTATTATGCGTACTGGCCATGCTGATCCAGGTAGTGGTAAATAACAAATACCTCGGGCATTTTATCATGGCTGGTTATTACCTGTTCACCCTGTTCCAGGGCCAGATGGGCATTGAGCACAACCTCCTTCGCTTCAACTCCAGCCCGGGCGTAGAATATTCGGCCATGAATGGTTATGGCCATTTTATTGGTCCTTTTGTTTTGTTTAAGCTTTACTGGGGCGCTTTTGCCATTCTCCTGGCGTTAGTAGCCAATGCCCTGTGGGTGCGCGGCACCGAAACGCTATTGAAATGGCGCTTAAAAGTGGCCCGCACCCAGTTCTCCCGCTCAGCAGGATTGGTTTCAGCGTTGGCTTTGCTGGTTTTCCTGACTTCCGGCGGCTTTATTTTCTACAATACCAACGTGCTGAACGAATATACTTCCGGCAAACAGGCACAAAAGGAACAGGCCGATTACGAAAAGAAATACAAAAAATACGACGGCCGGCCACAGCCCCGCATTGTTGCTTCCAACCTGAACGTAGATATTTTCCCGGAAGAGCGCAATTTCCGTTTTAAAGGTCATTTCTGGCTTAAAAACAAAACCAAGGTTGCCATAGATTCCATTCACGTGAATACGAATACGGAGATGGACATTAAAAAACTGGGTTTCAGCCGGTCGTATAAAAATGTGTTCCGCGACAAAAAGACCGGTTATTACATTTACCGCCTAAACCAGCCGCTGCAACCCGGCGATTCTTTGAAACTGGTTATGGACCTGGTTCACGAAACCAAAGGCTTCGAAAATTCCGGTTCCAATACTAACATCGTTTACAACGGTTCGTTTTTTAACAGCAGTTATCTGCCAAGCATTGGCTACAATCCCGAAGCCGAAATTACCGACGAAGCAACCCGCAAAGAGTATGGTCTGAAACCCAAAGAGCGCATGGCTTCCGTATACGACACCGCTGCGTACGGCAACACCTACCTTTCCCATGATTCCGACTGGATCGATTTTGAAGCTACCGTAAGCACGGTTCCTACCCAGATCGCGATTGCACCGGGCTATTTACAAAAAGAATGGATAGCCAACGGCCGCCGGTATTTCCATTACAAAATGGATTCCAAGATCCTGAATTTCTATTCCTTCCTAAGTGCCGATTACCAGGTTAAAAAAGACAAATGGAACGACGTAACCGTTGAAATTTACTACCACAAAGGCCACGAATATAACCTGGACCGGATGATAAAAGGGGTGAAAGCGTCGCTGGATTATTATACCCGAAATTTCGGCCCTTACCAGCACCGGCAGGTGCGCATCCTGGAATTTCCGGGGTATGCCAGCTTTGCCCAATCGTTCCCTAATACTATTCCATTCTCCGAAAGCATCGGCTTTATTGCCGACATCGACGACGAAGACGAAGAAGACGTAGATTACCCATTCTACGTAACGGCCCACGAAGTAGCGCACCAATGGTGGGCGCACCAGGTAATTGGCGCCAACGTGCAGGGCGGCACGCTTTTATCGGAAACCATGAGCCAGTATTCGGCCTTAATGGTGATGAAAAAAACCTACGGCGCCGACCGCATGCAGAAATTCCTGCGTTACGAAATGGACCGGTATTTAAGCGGCCGCACCTACGAAAGCCTGAAAGAGCAACCGCTTTACAAAGTAGAGAACCAGCAATACATTCACTACCGCAAAGGCAGCGTAATTATGTATGCCTTAGCCGATTTCCTGGGCGAAGAAAAACTCAATGCCGCGCTTAAAGAATATGTACAGAAAGTTAAATTCCAGGAAGCACCTTATACCACATCGGTAGAATTCCTGAGCTACATTAAAAAAGCTACTCCGGATTCTTTGCAGTATTTAGTAGCTGATATGTTCGAGAACATTACGCTTTACGAAAATAAAGCCGACGAACTAACCTACCAGCAAATGAAAGACGGCCGCTACAAAGTTACCCTGAACCTGGACGCCAAAAAATACTACGCCGATAGCCTGGGTAATGAAAAAGAAGCCAAAATGAATGACCTGGTAGATGTTGCCGTGTTTACTTACAAAAAAGAAAAAGGCGCTACCAAAGGCAAAGACGTTCCGGTTTATTTCGAAAAGAAACGCTTGAAAACGGGCCAGAATAAATTCGAAATAATCGTAAATGAAAAGCCAAGTAAAGCTGGAATTGACCCTTATAACAAATTGATTGACCGAACGCCTGGAGATAATCTGAAATCGGTAACGAAAGTTTGACCCCACCCTACCCTCCCCTAATTCAGGGGAGGTTTTTTTTGAACACGATTTTAAGGATTAGGGAGATGAACAGGATTTTTATCTGAATTGGTATTCGTCAGATTAAGAGATTACCGGAATATTTTTTGAGGAACGTGTAGGGATAGGGCTTGACCTGTCCGCACGCATTTCTGATCAGGTTATCTGATTTTGTCTGAACCAGGATTTTTAGGATTAAGGGATTTAAGGATTCTTTAATTAAGTTTTTCATTCGAACGCTCAGCGGCGTATGATCAACGAAAGCTACGTAGAGCAAGCTAAATTTGCGCTTACGGTAGCAATATTAGTCGTTTTCCAAGCCACTGCAGTTCATTATCTATGCAATGCTCAATTTGTTGCGAAGAGCAGGAAGGTATCAGGGTGGTCTTGTAACAAGTGGAACATCCCGAAAGCCTTCGGGGACAAAAATAACAAGGAAGTGAGCTATGAAAGAGTAAAAGCTAATAAAGTAGAAAGTCAACTACGAAAGAATGATAGCCTTTATAGCCAAAAAACTGCTATCCGCCGACAAGTTCCTACTCTATCGCTCCCCGAAATGCTTCGGGGCAGGCAGGATGACGCAATAATGTAGAAGGGCTTTTATAGTTGGCTGAGCTACTAACTTAAAGTGATCTCTCCTGACGTCGAGATGACGGGAAACAATAGAATTCCCTCTGAAAATCCGCCAGCACTTTCACTAAACTCCACCTAAACTACAATTGGCCGGAAATTTGCAATTAACCAAACGCTAAAATATAAAAACCAACGTTTCTGGTTAACTTGCCGCTTCAATTGAAATTCAGAATGAAAAACGCTTTTTTAATACTATTATCTCTTTTCCTTTTCACCGGTTATGCCTTTGCCCAGGGCGGCCGGACCTACAACATTCCGGAGAAAAACTACAATATTGCCGCACCTATTAAGCTGAAGAAAACCACCATTGCTAAACGCGTTGCTGTGCAGCTTCCCGAAGAATTTACCGCTTTGCCTGATGAAGGCATTGCTGCCAAATACCCGGCTGCCCGGAAACCATTAGGCGTTTACAGCAACAAAAGCGGCCAGGTAGATTTCAGCGTTTCCGAAAAACCAACCACCTTTATTGCCAGAGATTTGCCTCTGGTGCGCGATATTTACAAAGCTTCCCTCATGCGCACCTTCACGGAAGTAAAATTCATCCGGCAGGAAATAAAGACCATCAATAAAAAAGAAATGATCGTGTTCGAATTCGTTTCTACGCTGAAAGATGACAACCCGAACAGCAACAAACCCCCGGTCAGCAAATACACCATTATTCAATATTACCTGAAAGGCGGCAAATTAATGATCTTTACCTTTAATGCGCCGGTTAAGCTCAAAGACCAGTGGCAGGCTACCGCCAACGAAGTCATGAATTCCATAAAAGTAGATTAATGCCAGCCGCAATTTTTTAAGTAAAAAATATACCATTTTGCAATGAATTCGGTAAAAAGAGTCAGGATTCTAACCTTATTTTCAATCCCGCCTTACTAATCACTATTCATTAATCATTAATCACTAAAAAGACCGTGCTGAGTTTATATTCCGATGAAGCTTTTATGAAGGAAGCCTTTAAACAGGCCCAATACGCCCTGGAAGAAGGCGAAATCCCCATTGGCGCAATTGTAGTATGCAATAATAAAATCCTGGCCCGGGCTTACAACCAGACCGAAAAACTTAATGACGTAACGGCCCACGCCGAAATGCTGGCTATTACTTCTGCGGCCAATAACCTGGGCAACAAATACCTGCACGATTGCACCCTTTACGTAACCGTTGAGCCTTGCCCTATGTGCGCCGGCGCTTTGCATTGGTCGCAGGTAAAAAGGGTGGTGTATGCTACTGCCGATGAAAAACGCGGTTACCGGAAATTCGGCAATCTACTGCACCCTAAAACCGAACTGGAAACCGGCATTATGCAGCACGAATGCGCGAATTTGATGGCTTCCTTTTTCCAGAATAAGCGAAATTAATTACCTTTGAAGCAGCCGGTTTACCGCCCGATAATTAAAAAACGGAACCGCTGCGCTTAAATGCGTATAAGCTTAATTGCCCGGTTCCCTTTCTAAACATTCCGGCCGGAAACTGCTTTACATAAATCTATCTTCTAATCTTAAACCAAAGAAACTATGGCTTTTGAATTACCTTCCTTACCCTACGATTACAGTGCATTAGAGCCGCATATCGATGCTAAAACCATGGAAATTCATCATTCCAAACATCACCAGGCTTATGTAACCAACCTCAACAATGCCATTAAAGGCACCGAACTGGAAAACATGAGCATTGAAGAGATCATGAAGCAGCCTTCGCTGCCGGCTCCGGTACGCAACAACGGTGGCGGCCATTGGAACCACAGCATGTTCTGGACCATAATGAAACCTAACGGCGGCGGCGAACCAACCGGCGAAGTAGGCGAAGCAATTAAAAAGGCTTTCGGTTCTTACGATAGCTTCAAGGAAGAATTCGCGAAGGCGGCTACTACCCGTTTCGGCTCCGGCTGGGCCTGGCTTTGCAAAACAGATAGCAACACGGTACAGATCTGCTCTACTCCCAACCAGGATAACCCTTTAATGAGCTTTGCCGAATCCTGCGGCGGAACACCAATTCTGGGGTTAGACGTATGGGAACATGCTTATTATCTGAATTACCAGAACCGTCGTCCGGATTACATCAATGCGTTTTTTAACGTGATCAACTGGGACGAAGTAAACCGTCGTTTTAACAGCTAATTTTAAACGGTTCACGTTTTATACTGAAAAAGTCTTTTCGCTCCGGCGGGAAGACTTTTTTTATTGAACTTCCGGCTACCCGTGCAATAAAGAAATAATTGTTATATTTGACAGCTAAAAAACCAAAGTTCCCGGCCTGAGAGGTTTCTGCTTTGCTTCCGGTTCTTAAGCATTTAGCGCTTATTTTTTTCGCTCAAAAACACTCTATGGACCGTTTTACCGGCCTGATCGGCGTTGTACTGATCCTGGGAATTGCCTTTTTATTATCGAATAACCGCAAAGCTATTAATTACCGTCTGGTAGGCGTGGGGTTACTGATCCAGTTTGGTTTAGCCATTTTCATTCTGAAGATCCCGATCGGGAAGATCATTTTCGGCAAAATTGGCGCCGCTGTAACCAAACTCTTAGATTTTTCTATGAAAGGCGCCGAATTCGTTTTCGGGGCGCTGGTAAAGCGCGAAGTGATGAGCGAAGCGTTTGGCCCGGAAAACAGCTTTATCTTCTTTTTCAACATTATTCCTACCATTATTTTCGTGGCCGTGCTAGTAAATATTGCTTACCATATTGGCCTGATGCAGCGCGTAGTAGCCGTAATTGCCCGCGGCGTACACTGGCTGATGGGCGTTTCCGGTTCCGAAGCTCTAAGTAACGTGGCCAGTGCCTTCGTGGGTCAGGTAGAAGCGCAGATCATGATCAAACCGTATCTGGCCGGCATGACCCGTTCCGAACTTTTAGCTTCTATGGCGGGCAGTATGGCCTGTATTGCCGGGGGCGTAATGGCAGTTTACATCGCCTTAGGCGTACCGGCTGAGTATTTGATCGCGGCTAGTTTAATGGCGGCTCCGGCGGCCCTGGTAATTTCCAAAATCGTTTATCCCGAAACAGAGCCATCAGAAACCAAAGGCACCGTAAAGCTGGAAGTAACAAAAGCGCATTCCAATTTATTGGAAGCTATTTCGCACGGTTGTTCCGAAGGTTTGCGCATTGGTCTGAACGTTATTGCCATGCTTCTGGGCTTTATTGCTTTAATTGCTCTGGCCGATTATATTCTGGGCTCTATTGGCGGGTTGCTGGTTGCTGCCGGCGTAGACCTTTCTGGGGTTGGTATAAACATTGGCGCCTTGAGCATGAAGAGTATTTTAGGCGCTTTGTTTGCCGGTTTTGCCTGGGCCATGGGCGTTCCAAGCCAGGATGTTTTCACAGCGGGTTCCTTAATGGGTACCAAAATGGTTTTAAATGAATTCGTAGCTTACCTGGATCTTACTGCTTTAAAAGAATCGCTTCACCCGAAATCGTTCCTGATCGCCAGTTTTGCGCTTTGCGGGTTTGCCAATTTCAGCTCTATTGCCATCCAGATAGGTGGTATCGGGGAACTGGCTCCTACCCGTCGCACCGATTTAGCGAAGCTTGGTTTCCGGGCATTGATCTGCGGAACGCTGGCATCCTACCTGAGCGCTACGCTGGCCGGGTTACTGATGTCTTTCTAATAATATTTAACAGAAAGCCTTTTTAGTTTCCAATTAATTACCTTTTCTGTTTTTCAAACTGAAACACTACCGTTTTACATGCGTTACCGCTTAACCGGCTTGTTGCTATTAATAATCGTCGGTTTTAACCTGTACGCTATCATTACAGATATAGTACTCAATAAAAATCCGGAGCCCTTTTACTATTACCTTATTGTAGCAGCGGCTTCGGTTTTAGGATTTTATTACCTTTTTGTAAAAAAACGCCCCTTATAATTTTATAATTGGCATCAATTATGTCTATATTCACTAAACCATTTCAAATATTAATTTTTTAATACCATGAAAAAGATATTCACGTTTGTTTTTGCGGCTGTAACCCTGCTTTTTCAATCGGCTGCCTTTGCCCAGCAGACACAAAATGGCCCGCAAACTGCTGCCCAAATTTCTGAAATGCTGCCAGGCAGCTGGGAATGGACTGAAAGCCGGTTCGCCAGCCGGGGCGTACAACCAACGGTAAAAACCCCGGCAACTGAGAACCGGAACATTACTATCACCTTTCGGCCCGATAACCTGGCCAGCGTTTACGAAAACAAGAAATTTGCCGGAATGTACCAGTACAATATTACGCAGCAGCCTAACGATTACGCCATAATCCGTTTTAAAACCAATGAAGGCCAGACCCTGCCAGATTTTCTACCTACCGGCCCAATCTCTATCAACGACAACGAAATTTACATTGCCGGTGGTTATAACGATGCCGGCATGAACGTAAAATTCCGCAAAGCCGGCACCAAGCCAACTCCTGCTCCACAAGCGGCTGAGCCGGCACAAAATGCCCAACCTGCAACTCCAGCTCCAAAAGCAGCTCCGGCCACCAAACCAGCAACGTCTACCAAAACCCAAACGAAGGTTAAATCAGAGTCTAAGCCAGGCTCCATTAAGGTTAAAACCGAAACCAAATCAGGTAAATAATTTCAGTTTTTAACCCGGAAAAGCTACCGTTTTCTAAACCAGAACGGTAGCTTTTTTATGGTTAAGAGTCAGGATTAATGATTAATGATTAATGATTAATGATTAATGATTAATGATTAATGATTAATGATTAATGATTAATTAATACTTTTTTTTCGTTGGTAGGCAAATCTTCGCGATTTTTCCCGGAACTTGATAACCCAAAAATTCAACCAACAACCAACAACCAACAACCAACAACCAACAACCAACTCAGAACCGGTATCTGAACTGGGCCCGCACATCGGAACGGCGCGAACCCTGGATCTCTTCCAGTCCGGAACTAATAATATCCTGGTACCGGTAGTGCGTGTGGGAAAGCTTCAGCCAGAAATCCAGGTGGCGGTTAAAGCTGTATTGCATTACCGTATAAACCCGGGTGCCAACCCCGCCAAAAGAAGGGATCGCGAACCCGTATAACACATCTTTTTCCGTAATATACTGGCGGTTCTCCGAATCGTCGGTATCGAAAATGGCATAACGAACCCCTACCCTAAACCTTTTGAATTCCAGGTTTACATCCTGCGCTACCAGGTAACCGGTAGTGCGTTCTCCCCTTTCCAGGTTGTAGCTACTAAACTGTACTCTTGACCGCAAACTTAAACGGCCGGTAGGCGCAAAATCGGCGGAGAACCAGGTAATTGCGGCGGGTGGCTACAATTAACCCGGAAATATTCTGAAGGCTTTCCTGCTCTTCGCGCTCTTTGTTTTCCGTGCGGAACTGCCCGTAAATGGTGGCTACTTTTGTTGGTTTGTAAAGCACCCGCATCAGGTATTCGTCGCCGCCCGATGGGGAATTTACGCCAAAACGCAACCACGGAAACCGAAAGCGGTCGTAATAGGCGGTAACTTCCCAACGGCTGGCCGGTCTGATCTTAAGGCCGGTGTAAAATCCTTTTTCGTTTATGGGCCGGGAACCTTCGCCAAAGCCATCGCCGTAAATGGTGTGAAAATTGCGGGCATAATTCCGGTAAACCATAGCAACTTCTACTTGCGGCGTTAAGCTGGCCATTAAACCCTGCACCAGACCTATGCCTCCGCTTTGCGACCGGGCCGCTTCTCCAAACAGATTAACATTCCGCCAGTTGTAACTATAATAAGTGCTTAAAAGCAGGTTGTTCGTGCCTTTAAATTCGAAAAGGTTATAGGGTGCATCGGCACGCCGGAGCGGAATACTGTAGCTGGAATTGTAAGCCGTTAAACCCGCCGAGAAATTCCGGCTTTTGCTTCCATACGCCAGGTTAGCCCCGGAAATCTGTTCGGTTACATTATGCTTGCGGTTAATTTCCGTTTGGGTGCGGTGAAAGCCGGTTTCCTGCAAACTGCTCGATTCCAGGTCGCCCAAAGAGATCTGTTCGTTTAGCTGGTCCAAAGAATCCTGAATGAGCTGAAAACTGACGTCCACTTTTTTGTGGGAATAAAAGCCCGTTAGGTTCAGGGTGCTGGTTACCCGGTAGGTGGCGGCTGCCCCCCGGTAAAAGGCATTTTCCAATGTTGAAGTATAGGGCCGAACGCCCAGGTCGGAGCGCCGCACGGTGGTAATGGTTTCGCCGCCTTTGCCAATGCCAAACGCCGAGGCCGATACCAAACCCTGCCCAAAAGAAAGCTGGTAATCGCCAATGGCCAGGGCCTTTAGTTTCCCTTTATCGAATAACTGAAAGTGGGCCGAATAAAAATCGAAGCCGTAACGGTGGGTTTTCCGGTCGAAAATGAATTGTTCGCCGGCGTCCTGTTCCAGGGTAAAACCCAAACTAAAATCGCGGGTGTGAGCAACCCGGTAGCGCATCAGTAATTTATTGGGTGAGCCTTTGTAATGCGATGTTTCCTGGCCGTTGCTTTTAATAGAAGGGGGTAAATAACCTTTTTTGGTTTGTAAGGTGCGGTCGTAACGGACCAGCAAATAATTATTTTCTTCCGTGCGGATGCGCTCCCACAAAGACCGCCTATCGGTGTGCAAACCCATTTCCACTACCGTTACAAAAGGCAGCAGTTTGTTTATGGTTATCAGGTCGAAGCCTTCTATGGTTTGCAGTTCGTAAATACTCAGCAGGCCGCCGTACCGGTTTATGTGGTTGAACAGAGCCGTAATCTGAACTTCCGAAAGAATAAAAAGGGAGCTTAGTTCTTCGCGGTTCGTATGATTCAGGTTAATGGGGCTCTGGTAAAATTGCAGCAGGTTTTCGTAGATATCTTCGTAAGGCAGGTCTTTGTCTTGTTGCTGGGCAAAAAGCTCCTGCACAAAGAATTCCAGGTTTATTTCGCGGCGGGGAAATTCCTGGGCCAGGCACTTAAACGGGAAGCAAAATGGTAGGCAAAACAGCGCGAAAAGTAACCGTTTCTTCATCCGCTATTCAAATTTATAACTTACCGAAACGTGATTGCTGAACCCCAGCCGGTTGTGCGTACTCAGGCCATAATCTATCTGGAAACTCTTTGCCATAAACCCGACCCCGAAAGAAGCAGTTTGCAATAAAGTAGAAAAACCGGTCCGTAAAGCTAATTTCTCAATTACCTGGTATTCCAGGCCGGCTTTAAAATCGGCATCCATTTCAATATCTTTTTCGGTTTCCAGGTTCAGCATAACCTTTTTGCCGGGCCGGTACGAAATACCCGCTTTCATAACCGTAGGCACCCGTTCATCTTCAAACTCCGCTAATTTTGCCTGGTTCAGGTTATACACGTGGGCGCCCACCAGTAAATTTGGTACCAGTTCCGACTGTCCGCCAAAAGAAAAAGCCATAACCCTTTTGGTACCGAATTCTTCTACGTGCACCTGCAGCAGATCGGCTTTCAGGCCCAGGCTTACCGGTCCTATCTGGTGCGAATAACCCAGCCCAATCCGTTGTTCGTTATAAAGCTCATCTCCAAAACGGTACAGTTCTACCCCGGCGCCTCCGGATTTGCCAATTTTCATGGCACCCATCAGGGCTACGGAAGTGAAAGCTTTCATGCTAAACCGGTTTTCGGCGAAGGCTCCTATTTCCGGTTTTTCGAGCCGCGCAATGCCACCCACATTATTATGCAAACTCCACACATCGGAAAGGCAGACAGAAGCATTGGCCAAAGCTGCCGCCCGGGCCCCAACCGGCACATGATCGTTACCGGCATTTACAAAAAATCTACCTGGAAAAAAGAGCAATAACAGTAGCAGTTTTTTCATCTGAGATGATTATAAGCAATGGTATAAAAATGTTGCGCGGAAAAAGGCTTTTTAACAGGAGTATAACTTTGCGATTTACGTAGAATGTTACCTTTTAGGTTTGCTAAATCGAAGTGCTTAGATTTAAAATTGGAAGGTTATTGGAAAGAAATATTAGAAGTAATCTACCAGGGAAACAAAAAGCCCCGGAGAAGTATCTCCGGGGCTTTAATAGCAGGTGCGAATCTGGTATTACTTATTTTTCTTCTTCGCTTTTTTCTCTTCGCGTTTGGACTTGATTTTCACTTTATCATCCTTCACCTTCATTTCGGTTTTAACTTCTACGCTGCCGGTGTTGGCTGCACTTGCGGTAGTTCCGTTCGGGTTTGGAGAATTTACCAGGGTCATTTCGTTTACCAGGTGGGTTGCACCGGCAAATTTATCGATAATGAATAGTAAGTACCGGGCATCCATGTTAATGCAACGCTTGTATTCCGGATCGTAAACCAGGTCACCGCTCATGGCTTCCCAGTTACCGTCGAACGCCAGACCGATCAGTTCACCACGACCGTTGATAACCGGCGAACCGGAGTTACCGCCCGTAATATCGTTATCGGTAATAAAGTTAACCGGCAGCTCGCCATTTTTATCGGCATAACGGCCGTAATCTTTGGCTCTGATCAGATCGGTAAGTTTCTGCGGAACAATAAACTCTTCGTCTTTTGGATCTTCTTTTTCCAGGATACCCTTAGCGGTAGTATAGTGCTCATAAGCAACTGCATCGCGGGGCTCGTAATCACGAACGGTACCGTAGCTTAAACGCAGGGTAGAGTTAGCATCCGGGTAGTAAACTTTATCAGCATTCATTTCACGCAGACCGGCTACGTACTGACGGGTTGCCCGGTCCATGCTGGTTTTGGCGGCCTGCATTTTAGGGTTGATGTTGGTCAGGTAGTTGGTGTAAACCGAGTTGGCTGTTTTGAAAAGCATATCGGCTTCCAGCGCTTTCAGGGTTGGCTTAGCTAAAAAAGCATTCAGTTTCGATTCAGAAACCAGGAACGATTTCCCGTAAGCATCATCAGCGAATTTCGACCAGTTGCCTTTGTATTTGCTTTCTACCGTTTTGAAAATATCCGGATGCTGCGCTTTCGGCACATCGTTGTAATACATCTGGTACAGGGCCGCAAAAATTTTCTTATCGGTAGGCACGTTAAAACCTTCGAAATATTCTTTGCTGGCGGCTTTAATGCCTTCCGTAGCTTTAGTAATGTCTTCGGCTTTATTTTCTTTTAAAGCTTTCTGCAACGGAATAAAGTTAAGCGCAAACTTGGTAGCGGCCGGGGCCAAAGCTGCTTCGCCTAAATATACCTGCGATAAAGTGTATTCTTTCTGGTCGGCATAACCTTTATTAATATCGGCTAACACGTTGCCGTACATGCCCTGGCGGGTTGGATCGGCGCTGGCCCAGGTGTTGTAACTGCCTTCGTTGGTAACTTTATTTTCTACGGTCTTCATGCGTTTAACTCCCGCATTCTGGCCCTGGAAATATTTGTAGTAGTTGCTGGTAGAAGCATATTCCGAAGCATATTTCAGGCGGATAGCAGCATCTTTATCCATATCTTCTTTCATGATTGCCAGGCGTTTTTCGCGCAGCTTGATCCGGGCCGGGTTGCTTTGCTCAACGGCAATTTTCAAACCTTCGGAAGTCATGAAACGGGTAGTTTTACCCGGGAAACCGAAAACCATAGCAAAGTCGCCTTCTTCTACCCCACCTAAGTTAACCGGTAAGTGTTTCTTTGGCGCATAAGGCTTGTTGGTAGCTGCATAAGCAGCCGGTTTATTATCGGCACCGGCATACACCCGGAACATAGAAAAATCGCCGGTGTGGCGCGGCCACATCCAGTTATCGGTGTCGCCACCAAATTTACCGATAGAGGATGGCGGTGCGCCAACCAGACGAACATCGGAGTAACGTTCGTAAACGAATAAATAGAATTCGTTGCCGGCAAAGAAATCGCGCACGTAGGTTACGTAGTTGTTTGTTCCTTTGGCTTCGGTAGCCAGCGCTTTCATGCGTTCCGATACCAGTTTCATGCGGTCGGCTTCCGGCGTCTGGGCGTTAATACCTTCCAGAACCTTTGGCGTTACGTCTTCCATGCGCACCAGAATATCTACGAAAAGACCCGGATTAGCCAGTTCTTTGTCGCGGCTCATGGCCCAGAAACCGTTGGTTAAATAATCGGCTTGCGGGGTACTACGGGCAGCAATAGCATCGTAACCGCAGTGGTGGTTGGTTAACAGTAAACCTTCTTTGGAAATAAATTCGCCGGTACAAAACCCGCCAAGCTGCACGATGGCATCTTTTAAGCTGGCATTGTTGATGTCGTAAATTTCTTCGGCGGTTAGCTGCAGGCCTTTTTTCTGCATATCTACGTGGTTAAGGCGCTTTACCAGCAGCGGCAACCACATACCTTCGTCGGCTTTTGCCAGGTTGGAGAAGCCCAGGGCCACTACCAGCAAAAGGGAAAAGAATTTTTTGGTCATAAAAAGTTGAATGTGAAGATTTGAAAATTTGGAAATTTGAAAATGCTCCGGGTTATTTCTGAAAAAAAAGAACTAAAGCCGCTTCAAAATCCTTTTTTAAGTTATTCATACAAATGTAGGCCAAATTTCTCATTTTTGCAGGCCTTTCTGGTGTTCGATTTTGAGATTTTGCTGTTCGATTATGGGCTATTTTTTAAAAAAACTGTTGCTTTCCATCATCTGGGTCTACCAGCGGATGATTTCGCCTTTAACCCCTCCCAGCTGCCGGTTTACGCCAACCTGCTCCGCTTATGCCACAGAAGCGATTACCAGATACGGGCCTTTAAAAGGTGGTAAACTGGCCCTTAAACGAATTTCGAAATGCCACCCCTGGGGCAGCAGCGGCTATGATCCGGTTCCCTAAAATTGTTGATGGCTGATCGTTGATTTCCTTTTCAGGCATTGTAATCCTGTAAACCGGTGGAGGACCTCATAGCAGGTTAGTAGTTTTTTTGCCCTAAATGATACCGTTTTACCTCATCAACCCTTCTCTACTGCGTTGGAACAGGCGCCTTAAAAACCTGGGAACACTTTCAGACTTTCCGAATTCGTATTTCTGAAGCCAGAGAGCGGATTCTCCGGAGATAACATAAAAAAAAATTATCCTCAGATTCAGGTTGAAAATAAAATAATGCAATTTAACCCAAAAACGTTTTCAATCTTAAAGTTTAAAAATGCGTATACCTGAATCTGGAACAGAGATTATTTTTTTATATGAAATTTTTAAAAGCACTGGTAGTTTGCATGGTAATTTCGCTACCTTTTATTTACTGTTTTAGCGCCATAAAAAATGGGACCTGGGCGTTAGCGCAACGGGTTACAAATCTTGGCCAGATGCCACCCGAAATCGCAGAAAGCTCCGGTTTAGAATTGGCCGATGAAGCCAATACATTTTTTACGCACAGCGATCGTGGCAATAGCACGGCCACCTTATTTAAAATAAACCAGACCGGAAAATTACTGAAAACTTATTCTGTTTCTGGCGCTGCCAGTGTGGATTGGGAAGACCTGACCCGCGATGAAAGCGGCAACCTTTACATTGCGGATATCGGCAACAACAATGGCAACCGGTCTGTATTAAAAATATACAAAGTGAATGTGAATTCCCCGGAAAAGGCCCAAACCATTTCTTTCAGTTATGAAATGCAGGATGCAATAGAAGGTCCCGGAAAAAAAGGTAAAGGCAAAGGGAAGAAAGCCGGCAGTTTTAACGCCGAAGCTATTTTCTGGCACAACAGCAATCTATATCTGGTTACAAAAACCAACGGCAACGGTCAGGCGCACCTTTTCCAGGTGCCCGATTCGCCGGGTTCGCATACCGCCAAACTAATCGGCAGCAAAGATTTCGGTTATAAGATCACCAGCGCCGATATGAGCCCTTCCGGCGACAAACTGGCCTTAATGAGCCTGGGCAAATTACACGTTTTAAATGTTTCCGGCGATAATTATTTTAAGGCCAATCCGCAAACTATAAACTTGGGCAACGTGGGCCAAACCGAAGGCCTGGTATTTACCGATAACAATACTATTGTATTTTCGAACGAAAGCGGCCAGCTTTTCAAATACACTTTTTAGTTAAAGCTGCCAGCAATAATCTTTAAAAACCGGTTCCTGACAGAGCCGGTTTTTTCGTTTAAAAGCCTACCGTTTTTCGGCTATGCCGGGCGCTTAACAAAAAAGGAAACCGGATCTTTCATAGAAACCTGCTTTTTAAGTATATTGAAGCATGAAAAATCTAGTTAAGTTTTTATCGGTTTTCTGGCTTTTGGCTGTGCTTTTAGCTTGTACCGACAAGAAAGATCCGCAGCCCGCTCCCGCCAAGGCAGACCCGGTAACGCCGGTAACTCCCCTAACGCCGGTAACGCCAGCTGAAAAAGCCACAATCGTTTACATTGTCCGGCACGGCGAAAAAGGCACCAACAGCGCAACCGATCCTGACCTTTCGGCCGCCGGCCAGGCAAGAGCCCTTACCTTAAGAGATTCTCTGCAAAATGATTCGCTGGCAGCCATTTATACTACAAACTATAAACGAACCCGGCAAACGGTAGCACCTACCGCTTCGGCTAAAAACCTTACCCCAATCGTTTATACCCCTACTATTCCTGCCGGTTTGAATGCGTTGGCAACCAAAATTTTAAATGAAAATTTAAATAAGAAGGTTTTAATTGTTGGCCACTCCAATACCGTTCTGGAAACTATTGAAGCCTTAGGCGCAACCCGCCCTATTGCCGAAGTAACAGACAACGATTACAATTACTTTTTTAAGGTAACGCTGAAACAAAACAAAACCCCGGTAGTAGAAGTGAAGCGCTACGGAAATTAAACAGGTTTTACTGGTAAAACAGTACCGTTTTAAACAGAAAGACCGGCTTCTAAAAAGGCCGGTCTTTCTGTTAATTCAGGTTATAAATTTCAGTTAGATCTTCGTTTTCATTTCCTGGGCATTGTAGCCCAGATAGGTATAGGTTGGCTTTTTGTAAGCCCGCATTAAAATTACAATTCCAATAATAACCAGCGGTACGCTCAATAATTGCCCGATATTCATGCCGATGGATTGTAACAGATAATCTTCGGTATCTACCTGGTTTTCTTTCAGGAATTCGTAAAGGAAACGCAGCGTAAACAAAATTACCACAAACCAGCCGAAGATAGAACCGTTGGGCGTAAGCGCTTTGCGTTTGCTCCAAAGCCAGTACGTGAAAAGGAAAAGGAGAAAAGTTGAGATGGCTTCGTAAAGCTGGGCCGGGTGGCGGGGCTGCAGCGAAGCGGCTACGCCGTTAATAACTTCGGTGTTGCGCAAAAACCGGAAACCCCAGGGCAGATCCGTTACTTTACCAATAATTTCGGAATTCATTAAGTTACCCAACCGGATAAGAGCGCCGCCCAGGGCAACCACAATAACAATGCGGTCTAACACCCAGAGGTAATTCATTTTAAATTTCCGGGCAAACAGAAACAAAGCCAGTAAAATACCAACTGTAGCGCCATGGCTGGCTAAACCGCCCTGCCAGATCTTCAGGATTTCCAGGGGATGTGAAAGGAAATATTCGGGTTCGTAAAAAAGGCAGTGGCCCAGGCGGGCACCAACCACGGTACCTACTATCATGTAAAGCGTAATTACGTCTACATCCTTTTCGGAGCGGCCTTCTGCCACGTAGATCCTGGATAAAATCCGCTGGCCGATCACAAAACCCAGCGCAAAAAGCAAGCCGTACCACCTTACGGTTAGCGGCCCGATACTAAAGATTTCCGGACTTACGTTCCAGTTAATATATCCTAAGATTCCCATTGTTTGTTTTGAATGCGGGGCTAAATTACAATTAATTCTGCGGGCAGGAAAATAGAGTTTTGGCGAACTGCGTTTCGCTTAAATCAGGTTAACTTTAAGGTTGTAATTATTCAGAAATGCGAAAAAAAATTCCTGTCCTGGCGGTGCTTTTATTGGTTAGCTTTATTTTGTTCTATTGGCATTATTCAGCGCCGTTGCCCGAAGGTCAGGAAATTGAAAAGCTTGTTGTTTTAAAATCGGAACGGAAAATGCAGGCTTTTGCCGGCGGCAAACTGGTAAAAACCTATAAGATAGCGCTGGGCCGCAACCCCGTTGGCGACAAACAATTTGAAGGCGACCGCAAAACTCCGGAAGGCCTGTACACCATCAACGATAAAAATCCGAACAGCGGTTACCATAAAAATCTGGGCATTTCTTACCCCAACGCGCAGGATATTGCCGAAGCCCGGCAATTAGGCAAACCAACCGGCGGCGACATAAAAATACATGGCATGCGGAACGGCGCCAGCTACCTGGGCTTCTTCCACCGCCTCACCGACTGGACCCATGGCTGTATTGCCGTGACCGATGCCGAAGTAGATGAATTGTACGCCCACACCCCAATAGGCACGCCCATTGAGATATTGCCTTAGCCAATGATTTATCTACCTGACACTTTTAGGGAAATAATTCTGGTCCATTTCTGGCGCAAGTGTTAAGCCGAAGGCGTCACTTGTGACTAAAAGACAAAAGCAAGTCTCCAGACTTGCGTAAACCGAAATAAAGAAAACAATTACTGATTTCACGGAAGTCTGGAGACTTCCGAAGTGTAAATAGGCACAAGTGACGCCTCCGGCTTAACACTTGCGCCAGGAAAGGGCCAGGAAAGGAGCTCATTCAAGATCCTGCATAAATCTTTCGACCTGAAAATTCTCCTCATTATTTAAAAGAGAACGGTAGGATTTCAGCTTTCAAAACTCAATCCAGCTTCCGGAGTTCTTCCTGAAAGCCGCCGCTTAAGATCGGGAAGCGCAGCCAGCTTCTGGGGTCCAGGTTATAATCGTCGAGGTGGAAGGCCGGGGCGTAGCGTTCGCGTTTCCATTGGTTGCGGGTCCAGAGGGCATAAAACCGTCTGAGGTATAATTTCAGATCTTCGGGTTGCACATCGGCTTTCATGTTCTCAAAAACCTGCTCCGGCGATAAACGTTCGTAAAAAGCCAGCCGTTCAATCTGGTTTAGAATTGGGTATGGCATCAAATCTTTTTCGTCGGTCTGGGCCTGTTCGGCGGGGCGCAGTTCGGCGGTTGGCTGCAGGTTATTTACATATTGCAAGCCTTCGTAACCCAGGTTTTGCTGGGCCCAAACCAGCCATTGCCGCAAAAAAGCTTTATCTACGCCTGCCAGCGGCGAAATACTGCCGGCCGTATCGCCATCCATGGTGGCATAGCCAACGGCGGCTTCGCTCCGGTTAGAAGTAGCCATTAGCAAAGCGCATTGTTATGTTGGCCAGCATCCAGATAACCGGAGCCCGCACCCGGGCCTGAATATTTTGCAGGGTGATATCGTCGGTTTGCCAGGTTAATTTGCGGCCTAAAGCGTTTTCAATTTTACCGGTATAACCCGTTACTTCATCATCGATGGACCAGTTATAAAAATACCGCGCCAATAGATTTGGCCAGTCCTTCGGCAGTCTGAAACGTATCGTCGGAAGAATTCCGGGAGCCCTGGTAGGCACGTGGTTAAGAGTTTGCCGGTCAGGAATTGCTGCTTTTCAAAATCGTTCAGGAATTCCAGTTTTTGGAGATCTTCGGCAGAAAATAGGTTGAGCTTGCGGGCAAATACATCCAGACCCAGTTCGTCAAATGCCCGTTTTACCATTTCGGCCACCGCCACCGCACAAGCCGATGAATCGGCGCCGCCACTTAACGAAAGCACAAAACCTTTGCTCCGGCTTTTGCGCAGATAATCGAACAAAGCCAGGGTAATAGCCGAAATAAATTCTTTGCATTCATCCACCGTTTCCAGGGGAGCCACCTGCGCTACCGGCGGCAAAGGATTTTCGAAATTTACTTCTCCGCATTCCATATCACGTTTTTAAAACTCAGCAAATGATTCCGCATGATCAGGTTGCCGTTCTGCGCGATCAGGATCTCGCCGTCGTAGATCATTTTGCCGGCTTCGTTGCCCAGCAAATTGGCGTAAACATACGCGCAGTTATATTTTTTGGAAGCATCTACCACCAGGTGATACCGCACATCGGTTTTGCTCATGGCAAAATGGCTGGCGCTGGGGTTCAGAATTAACTGCACGCCTCTCTGCTGGTGGCTGCCAGCCGGCCGGTCATCGCCCCGCCAGGCATCTTCGCAGATCTCAAACGCAAATTTTACGCCTTGCAGTTCGTAAATCATATCGCCAATGCGGTAGGTAACGCCATATTTTTCGAAAGTACTTTCTTGCCCGGCCTGCCAGGAAGAAAACCAACGCGGTTCATAATGTACGCCATCGTTGGCTATAAATTGCTTGGCCGTAAACCCAATAATTTCCTGGTTTTGGATTACGCAGGCAGTATTGTAAAAACATGATCTCTGAACCGGATCGGCAAACCTACGCCAACCGTAATATTCGCGCACCATTCTTTTATCTCCAGTAGTTTTTCAAAGGCCGCTTCCGGTAACCATTGGCTTAAAAACAAATCTTCGCAGCCATAACCGGTAATGCAAAGTTCCGGCAGCAGCAGCAGCTCTACCTTACTTTTTTGCGCCTTTTCGATAGCACTTTTAATATTTGTCAGGTTGTTTTCCCAGTCGAGCGGGGTTTGGTTCAGGGCAGCAGCAGCTAAAAGCATAAGCAGGATGGGTTGGTTGGCGTAATTTCAGAATACGCGTCCGCAAGTTAGCGGTTGCCGTCGGTTTTTTATGATAGGGTATAGAAATTAATGAATTCTGAAATTGGCTGGCGCAAGTGTTAAGCGAAAGCGTCACTTGTGACTTTTTCATTTCAGAAAGTCTTCAGACTTTCGTGAATACTGATAAGATAATTAATTAAGGCATATCCAATTTTCCCTGATTGTAGTCTGAAACTGATTTTATCATTTAAATTCATCCGAAGCGCTGGGTTTAAATCCAGCGCTTCGGATGAAAGAATGCAATATTTAAGAAATCTTCTAATCTGAAAAGGATCCACGCAAGTCTGAAGACTTGCCAAAATAGATTAGTCACAAGTGACGCTAAACGCTTAACACTTGCGCCAGTTTTAATACCAGTATTATTGCAGGCTTGGTTTGGGGAAAAACGAAAGGCGTTCTGACTTTTGCCGTTAAAAAGGATACCGTTTCCGGCTAAAAGACTTAGGAGATGTCCAGGGCCTGCATGGCTTTTTCGGCGGCAGCCTGTTCGGCGCGTTTTTTAGAATGGCCGTGGCCCAAAGCAATCGGCTGGTCGCTGATAAATACTTCGGCCGTAAATTCGGTAACATTGCCCTGGGGTATCAGGTTAACAATTTCGAACCGGATATATTTATTCTGCCCCTGCGCCCACTCTATTAACTTACTTTTGAAATTAATGGTGGTGTTTACCAGGGTATGCACATCAATGTGCGGTTTTACCAGCTTATCCAGTATAAAGCGGCGGGTGGTTTTATAGCCTTTATCCAGGTAAATGGCGCCTACCAAAGCTTCCAGCGCATTGCCGTTTATAGATTTGTAGCGAAAGTTGTTGGCTGCCCAGATCCGTTTTAACCAGCGTATTCAACCCAATGCGGATGGCTACCGAATTCAGCATTTCGCGGTTTACAATGCGCGAACGGATCTCGGTTAGAAAGCCTTCCTGTTTGTAAGGGAATTTTTTATAGAGAAATTCAGCCACTACGGCCCCTAAGATCGCATCGCCCAGAAATTCCAGGCGTTCGTTGGTTTCGTGGCGACCGGCAGCGGTTTGCTTTAAAACAGAGGTATGCGTAAGCGCCGTACGGTATAACCGCACGTTTTGGGGTTCGTATACCCGTAACCAGCCGGATTGCCGCAGATAACGCTTTATCCTGCGAAAAGAGCCTGTTGAAAAAACCGGTTACCGGGCGGAAATGGCAAAGTTAATCTTTAATTCTACGGAAAATGACCGAAGTATTATGGCCGCCAAAACCAAAGTATTGCTTAAAGCTACATCTACTTTCCGGGCTTGCGCTTTGTTAAACGTAAAGTTCAGTTTCGGGTCAAAGCTTTCGTCGTCGGTAAAGTGGTTAATGGTTGGCGGAACCATGTTGTGCTGAATGGCCATAATAGAAGCTACGGCTTCTATTGCACCGGCTGCACCTAGCAAATGTCCGGTCATGGATTTGGTAGAGCTGATGTTTAGCTTATAAGCATGTTCGCCAAAACCGTTTCGAATGGCTTTGGCTTCGCTTACATCGCCAAGCGGCGTAGAAGTACCATGAACGTTGATGTAATCTACTTCTTCCGGTTTGATGTTGGCATCGCGCAGTACGTTTTCCATTACTTTTATCGCGCCTAATCCTTCCGGATGCGGGGCAGTAATGTGGTACGCATCGGCACTCATGCCGCCGCCAATTATTTCGGCGTAAATTTTAGCGCCGCGGGCTTTGGCATGTTCGTATTCTTCCAAAACCAGGGCAGCCGATCCTTCGCCCAATACAAAACCATCGCGGTCTTTATCGAACGGGCGGGAAGCGGTTTCCGGTGAATCGTTGCGCTCCGAAAGGGCTTTTAGGGCATTAAAACCACCAATACCAGCTTCGGTAACAGCTGCTTCAGAACCACCCGTCATGATAACATCGGCCATTCCTAAGCGGATGTAATTAAAAGAATCGATGATGGCATTGGTGGCCGAAGCACAGGCCGATACGGTTACAAAGTTGGGTCCGCGGAAACCATATTTAATAGAAATATGACCGGCACGAAATATCGGCAATCATTTTGGGAATAAAGAAAGGATTGAAACGCGGGGTACCGTCGCCTTTGGCAAACGCCACGCATTCTTCCTGAAAGGTCCGCAAACCGCCAATGCCGGAGCCCCAGATCACGCCAATGCGGTCGGCTTCGGCTTCGGCAATTTCTTCAGCAGACCGGCATCTTTTACGGCTTCGTTCGGCTACTACTAATGGCAAACTGCGAGAACAGGTCCATTTTACGGGCTTCTTTCCGGTCGAAATAGTTTTCCGGATTGTATCCTTTTACTTCGCAGGCAAACTGCGTTTTAAATTTAGCTGCATCAAAGCGGGTAATAGGCGCAGCACCACTCACCCCATTGGCCAAACCGTTCCAGTATTCTGAAACAGTATTTCCAAGTGGAGTGAGTGCGCCGAGACCTGTAACTACAACTCTCTTAAGCTCCATAAGCTGTTACAGAGGGGTTGGATAAATAGGAAAATTTGAATTAGTAGCAGTGTTTCAATAAAAGAAGAATTATTTGGCGTGCTCTTCCAGGTAGCTGATCGCCTGGCCAACAGTGCCAATGTTTTCAGCCTGATCATCCGGAATAGAAACGTTAAATTCTTTTTCGAATTCCATGATAAGCTCTACGGTATCCAAAGAATCGGCACCCAGATCATTGGTGAAGCTTGCCTCAGGCGTAACTTCAGATTCTTCAACACCTAATTTATCGATGATAATAGCTTTTACTTTTTCTGCGATTTCTGACATTTTCTTACTATTGGTTTGAAAACTAGTGCAAATAAATAGATTTAAATAACAATATTCCAAAAAAATTTACTTTATTAGTTTGTGGATAGATGCTGTGGATAAATGTTTTCCGGCGTTTACTCTTAAATACCGCCTAAGGTTGCTACATTTATCCTTCTGTTAAACCCGTAATTTTCCGCTCACCTATTTATGAAAACATTTAAGCCTGGAAGTGGACTATGAATTATGATTTTGACTTGTATGGCATTGTTTCTTCCAGTAAAGAATATACACTTGCATGGGCATTTAATAACATGCTTTAAATTCAGACTGATAAAACAGCAAGACCTGAGCTACGATTTTATCAACAAAGGCCGGCTGGTTATTTCTAACTACCTGCACGCCACCGATCATAGTATCTTTCCGCCTGTTCCGAAATAAATCCGTAGACCTTAAGCACCCTGAAGAAACCTTTTCTGGTGCCGGATATAAAAGAGTATGATTACGTGATCCAGATAACCGGGGCGCTTAACCAACATGTGTTCCCAGGAACTGCTGGAAAAAATAAACCTGTTACCTTTGGTGCAATACGTAAAAAAATTCGACCCCAATTCCCTTCAGTTTAAAGACAACCTGATGTTTTAACCAATGCAGCAGATTATTTTTCAATAAAACTAAAATTGTAGCCACCGTTGGGCCTGCCAGTAACACTTACGAAACCCTGACCGCCTTGATTAAAGAAGGCGTCGATGTGTTCCGGCTTAATTTTTCGCATGGCAAACACGAAGACCATCTGCAGGTAATTGAAAAAGTGCGGCAGATAAATAAAGAACACGGCACCAATATTTGCCTCATGCAGGATTTACAGGGCCCTAAAATCCGGCTCGGCGATGTGGAAGGCGGCAGTTTGAAATTATTCCGGCGACAACGTTTAAAAATAATGTGCGCCGAAGACGTGCCCAGCGTACCCGCCGCTTAACTACCATTTATAAAGATTTGGCCAAAGATGTACGCGTAGGCGATCAGATCCTGATAGACGATGGTAAAATTGAATTGCGGGTAGTTGACACCGACCAAGAACATGGAAGTAGATGTGATAGTAATTTACGGCGGCACCAGTAAAACCCCGGAAAGGCATTAACTTGCCCAATTCCAAGGTTTCGGCGCCATCGCTTACCGAAAAAGATCTGGAAGACCTGCACTTTGGCCTGGATAACGATGTGGAATGGGTGGCGCTTTCGTTTGTGCGCCGGGTCGAAGACATTGCCGACCTGCGCGAAATAATTAATGAGCGGGGTAAAGACACGTTGATAATTGCTAAAATAGAGAAGCCCGAAGCCATTAGAAACATAGATGGAATTATTCAGGCCTCCGATGCCATTATGGTGGCCCGCGGCGATCTGGGAGTGGAGAGTAGGCAGGAAGAGGTACCCATGATCCAGAAAATGATGGTGGAAAAAGCGAACAAAGCCGGCAAACCCGTAATTATTGCTACCCAGATGATGGAAAGCATGATTACCGACCCCCGCCCTACCCGCGCCGAAACCAACGACATAGCCAACGCGGTAATTGACGGCGCCGATGCGTTAATGCTAAGTGCCGAAACCGCTGCCGGCCAATACCCGGTAGAAACCATCCGGAGCATGAACAAAACCATCAGGAGCGTAGAAAGCCACGCCGATATCTTTTACCGGAACTTTGTTTTCAAGCCCCAGTCGGAATCTTTTTACAACGACAGTATTGTGGCCAACGCCGTTAACCTGTGCCGCGACACCGATGCCTGCGCCATTGTAGGTCTATCTAAATCTGGCTACACCGCTTTCCAGCTGGCCAAGCACCGGCCAAAAGCAAACCTGTTTATTTTTACGGATAGCCGGCGTTTATTGAACGTCCTAAATTTACTTTGGGGCGTGCGGGGTTTTTACTACAACAAATTCAACGATTCCAGCACCGACGAAACCATTTCCGATATCAAGCGGGTGCTGCTGGCTTCTAAACACGTAAAAGCCGGTGATGTATTTATCAGTACTTCCGGCATGCCGACCAATGCGCACAAAAAGACCAATATGATCAAGCTCAGCATCGTTTAAAAACGGTAGGGTTTGGGCCTAAAAAAGTAAAAGCCTGATGCGGGAATGCGTCAGGCTTTTTTGGTTTTATCTAAAGAAAAAATCACAATAGTTTCGTATTATCCATCCGGGAATCGAGCACGGAAACAACAAAAATCTTTTGGGTTTTGATTAAATAAAAAACAGAAAGATTTTTATTCAGAACAGCCCGGCGTAAATTTTTTCTGGTTGAGAATACCGGAAAAAGTTCTGGAAAATCCATTACATTTTCCTCAAAAACTTCCAACAGCTGGTAAAAATTTGCGACTTCCTTATCAGCGAACTTTGTCAATAAATAATTTTAAATTCTTTCAACTTGCTTTAAAGACCTAACGGACCATTCCACCTGCTGAACTTTTCTATTTGCCATTCCTTAGCCTTTTCCAGAATTCAGAGGAGGATAATACGTTCCCGGCCTCAATATCGGCTAAACCTTTTTCTATTTCTATTTTATGACTTTCCGGCAAATCATCCCAACCATCTTTTTGCATTTCAGAAGCTCTTAAACCTTCCAGAAATTCAATCATTTTTACATCCGAAAGCTGGTTGATCCAGGCAATCAGATCGAGTTTGGCTTTATAAAGTTCGGTAGCTGACATAAAAACGATTTTAAAACTCCTGATAATTTACGAAATCCATTTAGAAAAATCTACTTCCCATCCCTAAACCCCTCCCGTTTGCCCTTCTCTATAAATTACCTCCAGCACCGTCTGCCCCACCGCTTTTAAACTCCGGCGCTCAATAATATTCATGTTATCCTGATGGGTGTGGTGGTAAGGGGCAAAATAATCGTTGCTGATGGGGTTGTACTCAATAATATCGATCATGGGAATGCCGGCCTGGTTTACGTAATCGTGGTCGTCGGTAATGCCGGGGGTGTTCACGTTTACAAAATAACTGCCGTAACCAATTTGCTTGGCAACGCTCCAAACCTTATCTAATACTGACCCGGCATAATTCCGGCTCGATTCATCTTTGGCAAACTTGGCGGTTTTTGAACCTACCATATCCAGCAGAATACCGAATTCGGCTTTGTAGTTCGGTACGTGCTTATTTTTGGCCCAGTATTGCGAACCCAGGCACCAGGAATCGGTACCGCTGTTGGCCAACCGGTTTACTTTACTGCGTTGCGTGCTTTCGTCGTAGCCATAATCTTCCCCGTCGAAAAGCACAATGTCTACCCCTACCCCCGGTTTTTCCTGCGATCTGTTAATTACTCTGGCAATTTCCAGGAGAATTCCCACGCCGCTGGCGCTATCGTTGGCACCGTCTATGGGTTCATCTTTCCGCTGGTAATCTTTATCGGCCCAGGGGCGGGTATCCCAATGCGCTGCCAGCATGATGCGTTTCTTCGCTTCCGGGTTTATAGCCCCTATTATATTGCGCATTTTCAGCATTGTTCCATCAAAGGCCATGCTTTCAAATTCCTGTACGGTAACCTGCGCGCCAAAGCTCCGGAGGGTTTCAATTAAATAATCGCCGGCTTTACGGTGGGCTTCGGTGTTCGGAACGCGGGGGCCAAAGGCAACCTGATCGGCGGTGTATTTATAAGCGGAATCGGCACTGAAAGGCGGACTGTCCGGGTCAATATCTTCGGGTCTATGCACCGCAACCGAAGGTTTTTCTTTCGTCTTGTTCTTTGAATCGCAAGCCCAGAAAACGGTACCGGAAACGGCCAGAAAAGTGGCAAGTATTATCTTTTTATTCATAGCTCCAATCAACTCCGGTTTTAGAATCTTTAAGTACCAGATTCTGCTTTTTCAGGGCCGCCCGGATCACGTCTACCTGCGCATAATCTTTCTCTGCTTTGGCTTTTTTATAGAACGCCAACACTACTTCCAGCAACGCATCCGCATCGGCGGGCTTTTCATCTTTCATTCCCAGAATATCCAGAACCAAAACCCGGAAATGCTTCAGAATAAAATCAAAATCAGCTTTCGAAACTTCCACAGAAACAGTTGGTTCGCGGAATTTCCCGTTCAGGAAAGTAACAATGTTAAACAAACCCGAAATAACTTTGGCAGTATTCAGATCGTCGGCCAAACTCTGGTAGCAGCTTTCAATCATTTTCTGAACTTCCGGCGTAATTTCTTCGGCTTCCGGAACTTCCGAATAAGCAATTTCCAGTTTATCAAAGAGCCGCAAGCCGTTCATTAATTTTACGTAACCTTTGCGGGCGGCCTGCAAGGCTTCGTTCTAGAAATCAGGGTACTCCGGTAATGCGCCTGCAAAATAAAAAAGCGCAACGTCATGGGCGAATAAGGCATGTTCCACCACATCGTGCTTGCCGGAAAACAACTCCCCAAGCGTAATAAAATTGCCCAACGATTTGCCCATTTTCTGACCGTTGATCGTGATCATGTTGTTATGCACCCAATATTTGGCTTCGTCGGTTTTGCTGTTGCTGGCCTGGCTTTGCGCAATTTCGCATTCGTGGTGCGGAAACATTAAATCCAGACCACCCCCGTGAATATCGAACATGCTGCCCCAGGTATTTGCGGCTCATGGCGGAGCATTCCAAATGCCAGCCCGGAAAACCATCGCCCCACGGCGAAGGCCAGCGCATAATATGCTCTGCCGAAGCTTTTTTCCAGAGCGCAAAATCCAGCGGCGACCGTTTTTCCTGCTGCCCTTCCAGTTTGCGGGTATTATTCAGAAAGATCTTCAATTACCCGGCCCGAAAGTTTGCCGTAATTTTGTTCTTTATTATAAGCCGGCACATCAAAATAAACCGAACCATTCACTTCATAGGCCAGCCCGTTGTCCAGAATTTCCCGGATCATTTCGATCTGCTCAATAATGTGGCCGGAGGCGCGCGGCTCAATATCGGGCGGCAAGGATATTCAGCAATGCCATATCTTCGTGAAAACGGTTGGTAAAATGCTGCACCACTTCCATCGGTTCCAGTTTCTCCAGCCTGGCAATTTTCCCGATTTTATCTTCTCCTTCATCGGCATCGTTTACCAGGTGGCCTACATCGGTAATATTGCGCACATAACGCACTTTGTAGCCTACATATTCTAAGATACCGGTAAAGCACATCGAAGGTAACGTAAGCCCGGCCGTGGCCTAAATGCGCTTCGCCGTAAACAGTTGGCCCGCACACGTACATGCCTACAAAAGGCGCCTGCAACGGTTCAAAAGCTTCTTTTTTACGGGTAAGGGTATTGTATATTTTTAACGGAAACGTATTCATAAGAATTGCATACGGGAAAAACGGTAGGGTTTTGCCTTCAAAAACCAAAAAACAAAGTTAAGAGATTAATTAGATTTTGGCAGAAAGGCTTGCCTGATTGTTCGGTTCGTGGTTCTGAAAAGATACTCTTCAAATCGCGGATTGGTTATTGAAAAACCTGAATTAGCTTAAAACTATCCCCGAACCGTTTAAAAAAATCGAACAATCGAATATCGAACAATCGAATTATCTTCCCTACTTCTCCCGAAGAACATAGGTAGCCGCATTCGGAAAATGGTCTGAATAAGGAATTTCGGTATGCACTTTAAAATCAGTAACTTTAAAATGGTCGCTGAAAAACTGGTTATCGATCCGCAGAAAAGGCAGCTTGCCGTTATAAGTAGAACCAAACCCGTTACCGGCCTCCGTAAAAGCATTATTCAGGAGCCCATCCAATTTATCGTAGCTGTAACTGAAAGGCGTATCGTTCAGGTCGCAGGCAATAATTACGGGGTAAGGCGAAGCCTGGAAATGAGCAGCCAGCGTATCTACCTGCGCACTCCGTTTTATAAAACCACCTTTCAGGCGACGCCCCAATTCCTTTATCCGCTGCACCCGCACATCGCTTTCGCCGGAATAACTGTCAACAATTTCCTGTTCCTCAATGCTCATGCTTTGTAAATGGAAATTATACACCCGTATGGTATCTTCCCGCATTTTAATATCTACAAACATGCCATGGTTTTGCGTAAGCTTTCCGAAACGGATGGTGCCTTTGTTCACAATGGGGTATTTGGAAAAAATTGCCAAGCCAAACTGGGCGCCAATGCTGTTAACCAACGATTTGGAAACAAACGCATACTTCCCGTTCCCTTTCCAGATCTTCTCTACCGATCCGTAGACCTTATGGCCGGGTTCATTGTAAAATTCCTGCAGGCAGAAAACATCCGCCGGGTAGTTCTTCACCCAGGAAATGGAATTCTCCGAAAGATCGAAGCGGCGGTCGGGGCGAAGGTGCTCATACACATTAAAAATGCGCACGTTAAAACTCAAAACCGTTAAAGTTTTTTCACTTTCGCCAACTTTTTCCGGAAACAGGTTTACAGCCAGCCCCCGTTTATAAAAGCCCCAGGCCAGAAACAAAACCGCCAGCGGCACTAAAACCCGCACCGACCGCCCAAAAAGCCAGTAAAACAAAAATCCCAGGTTTAAAAGCAGCGGCGCCGGCATGGTCATGGCAACGAAGCCGGCCGGCCAGAAGGCACCCGAAGGCGTATTGATGCAAATTACACAGAGCAGCAGCCACGCCAGGGTAAGCAAATAAAGGGTAATAATAAATTTACGGCGCACGCAGCTTAAGAGAATTCAAAAATGAAAAACAAAAGTAGGAAAAATAGCCCGCAAAACGCAGCAAAGCCGCTCTTTCCGAAACTTAAAATAACGCGGCATTCACTTAATTAATAATGCTTGCTTGCAGGTAAAATGTTTTTTTACTACTTTTGTTCAAATTTAGGAAAGCTAGGGGACACGAAGTCCCCTGTTTTGTTTTTTATTATTTCGATTTTTTGATTTTATGACGCTTACGGTTGCTGCAGTTGAAAAAATGCTCGAAGGCCTGTTACCCGACAAAGACCTGTTCCTGGTGGGCGTAACGGTATCTGATTCGGCGGTAAAACCCAAAGTTACCATCATGGCCGATGGCGACCAAGGCATCAGCATCGATCAGTGCGCCAGCATCAGCCGCCGGTTGGCCAAGCGCATCGAAGAGCAGCAGGGCGAAGAATTCAGCTTTGTGCTGGAAGTAACCTCGCCGGGTGCTGGACCAGCCGCTTACCAGCACCCGCCAGTACCAGCGCAACGTGGGCCGCAAGCTGAAATTAAAAATGAAAGATGGTACCGAAAAAGTTGGGATCTTAAAGAAGTAACCGAAAACGGTATCCTGTTAACCGAAGAAAGCAAAGGCAAAAACAAAAAACTGGCCGCCGAACCGGCCAACATCAGTTTCGACGACATTGTGAAAGCCAATATTGTAATATCATTTAAATAAGACAGCATGAACAGTTCAGTTCTGATCGAATCGTTCGCCGAGTTTGCGAAATTCAAGAACATAGACCGCCCAACCATGATGCGGATCCTGGAAGACGTATTCCGTACCATGATCCGGAAAAAATGGGGCACCGACGAAAATTTCGACATTATCCTGAACGTAGAAAAAGGCGATCTGGAGATCTGGCGTAACCGTGAGATCGTGGACGATAACTCCGAAGATATCTGGGACCATGATAAAATTCCGCTTTCCGAAGCGCAGAAAATTGAGCCTGACTTTGAAGTTGGCGAAGAAGTAGCCGAAGAAGTAAAGCTCGAAGATTTCGGCCGCCGGGCGGTATTTAACTGCCCGCCAGACCTTGATCCAGCGGATCAAGGACATGGAAAAAGAAATTGTTGTACCAGAAATACAAAGACCTGGTAGGCGAAATTATTTCCGGCGAAGTGTACCAGGTTTGGAACCGCGAAGTAATGCTGATCGATCAGGAAGACAACGAACTTATTATTCCGAAAGGCGAGCAGATCCCGAAAGACCGTTACCGCAAAGGCGACGTCGTTCGGGCCGTAGTTCACCGGGTAGAAATAATTAACGGCAACCCGAAGATCATTCTTTCCCGTACTTCGCCGGTATTTTTGGAGCGCTTGTTCGAAAACGAAGTTCCGGAAATTTACGATGGCCTGATCGTGATCAAAAATATTGTGCGCGAACCAGGCGAACGAGCCAAAGTTGCCGTAGAATCTTACGACGACCGCATTGACCCGGTTGGTGCCTGCGTGGGTATGAAAGGTTCCCGGATTCACAGCATTGTGCGTGAACTGGAAAACGAAAACATCGACGTAATTAATTATACCGATAACCTGGAGCTTTACATTCAGCGTGCCCTTAGCCCGGCTAAAATTACCAGCATGAAGATCAACGAAGAAGAAGGCCGCGTGTCAGTATTCCTGAAACCGGACCAGGTTTCTTTGGCAATTGGTAAAGGCGGTCAGAACATTAAACTGGCCAGCCGCTTGGTTGGCCTGGAAATAGATGTGTTCCGGGAGCAGGAAGAATACGAAGAAGACATTGCCTTCGACGAATTCTCCGATGAGATTGAAGACTGGGTGATTGAACGAATTCAAAAAGATCGGTCTGGATACGGCAAAATCGTGTACTGGCAGTTTCCAAAGAAGATTTGGTGCGCCGCACCGAACTGGAAGAAGAAACCATCGAAGATGTGCTGAATATCATCCGCCACGAATTTGAAGCGGAAACCGAAACAGATTCAGATAACGAACCGGAAACGGAATCTGACAATGAAGCAGCAACTGAACCGGAAACGGAAGCAGGTTCTGAAACCGAAACTGAGAAATAAAAAGCGATTAATTAAACTCCCGGGGCTGGCTAAAACGCTAGCCTTTGGGCGTTAAAAGCTGCATTATTCGGGAATTTTCCCGAACTTTGCGCAAATTATTATTTTTGTAATACCCATTAACCATTAAATATTTAATACTGCATAGTTGAGCATGACAGAAGAAAAAACAATGAGGCTAAATCAGGCCGCAAAAACTTTGAACATAGGTATTTCTTCTGTAGTAGAATTCCTGACCCTCAAAGGTTTTGAGATAGAGAATAAACCTACTGCAAAGATCACCCAGGAACAATTTAAGTTATTGCTCAAAGCTTTTGAATCTTCTGTAGCCGACAAACTGGAAGCCCTGGAAAAAGTTAAAAAGGCCCCGGAACCGGAATTCAAAAAACCCGAAGCCCCGGTTGCGCCTAAGCCAGAAGCCAAACCGGTTGCTCCGGTAGCTGCTGCTCCTTCACCGGCTCCAACCCCTGCCCCGGAAGCAACAGCAAACCCGGCTCCTGCACCAAAAGCAACTGAAACGCCAGCCACCCCGGAAGAAAAACCGGAAACCGGCGTTAAATTACCAGGCATTAAAGTATTGGGTAAAATAGACCTGAATGCCAAAGGCAAGCCTGCGCCGGCTAAAGCAACCGTTGCGCCTTCCGCCGAAACGCCAAAAGCTGAAGCCCCGGCCCCAAAAACTGAAGTAACTCCGGAAATTCCTGCTCAACCAACGGAAACCAAAAAACCGGAACCAGTTAAAGCTGCTGCCCCTGCTCCTGTAGCCGAAGTGCCAAAAACCGAAGCTCCGAAAGCGGAACCGGTTAAACCCGAAGCGCCGAAAGCAGAAGCGCCCAAAACAGAAACCCCTAAACCAGCAGAAGTACCTGCACCGGCCCCGGAACAGCCCAAAGCACCGGTTGCAGAAAAACCTGCTACCCCAGCTCCTGCAGCGCCACAGGCTCCGGTTGCAGCTGCTCCTACCCCGGCTCCTGCTCCGGAAGCCCCGGCAACCGGCAGTTCTGATGATGCGCCGGTAGAAACCATTGCCGGACGTGGCGACCAGTTAAAAGGCTTAACGGTACTGGGCAAAATTGAATTACCAAAAGATTCTTTCCGGAAAAAAGGCGGCAAGCCCGTTGCTTCTTCCGATAATAAAAACCGTCCGGGTGCTCCGGGCAGCGCCAATGCCGGTGCTGCGGGTGCAGGCGCAGCCGGTGCCGGAAATAAGAAAAAACGGAAACGCATTATCACGCAATCCCCAACTTCCGGAACTTCTGATAACCGCGCAGTAACCCCGGCCCAGGGCAATCGTCCGGGTGGAAACCAGGGGGGCGGCTATGCCGGCAACCGTCCGGGTGGCGGACAACGCCCGGGTGGCGGTGCTCCAGGAGGCCAGCGGCCAATCCAGGCAGCTAACCCGAAACAGGAAGTTACCGATAAGCAAATTCAGGAACAGATCAAGGCAACTCTTGCCCGCTTAAGCGGCGGCAAAGGAAACCAGGGTAACCGTGCCAAATATCGACGAGAAAAACGTTCTGCTATTGCGGATGCTACCGAAGCACAGCGCGCCCAGGAACAATCAGAATCGAAGACCCTGAAACTGACCGAATTTATTTCGGCCAACGACCTGTCTTCTTTAATGAACGTTTCGGTAAACGAAGTTATCAAGGTTTGTTTAGGCCTGGGAATGTTCGTATCCATTAACCAGCGTTTAGATGCCGAAGCTATTACCATTATTGCTGATGAATTTGGCTATGATGTAGAATTCCTTATCGGCGGAAGAAGAAGAAAACTGTTAGACCAGGAAGAAGATCCGGAAGCTTTAGCAGGACCGCGCCCCGATCGTTACCATTATGGGTCACGTTGACCACGGTAAAACTTCCTTGCTCGATTATATCCGTAATTCAAACGTAACTGCCGGTGAAGCCGGGGGTATTACCCAGCACATTGGTGCTTACGATGTACTTACCGAAACCGGCAAACGCATTACCTTCTTGGATACACCGGGTCACGAAGCGTTTACCGCGATGCGTGCCCGTGGTGCGAAAGTAACCGACGTTGTAATTATTGTGGTTGCTGCCGACGATGATGTAATGCCTCAGACAAAAGAAGCCTTAAATCACGCGCAGGCCGCCGGTGTACCAATTGTAATTGCCATTAACAAAATTGATAAACCAGGTGCTAATCCGGATCGAATCCGGGAGCAATTAGCTGCGATTAATATTCTGGTAGAAGAATGGGGTGGTAAATACCAGTGCCAGGAAATTTCGGCTAAAACGGGTACAGGGTATTCCGGACCTGTTAGAAAAAGTATTGCTGGAAGCTGAAATTACTTGAACTGAAAGCCAATCCGGATCGCCGGGCCGTAGGTACTGTAATTGAAGCTTCCCTGGATAAAGGCCGTGGTTACGTAACTACTATTCTGGTGCAAACCGGAACCTTACAAATTGGCGATATTATGCTGGCAGGTTCGCATTATGGCCGCGTAAAAGCCATGACCGACCACCGGGTCAAGAAAATGAAGGAAGCAGGTCCGTCTACGCCGGTGCAGGTATTAGGTCTGGATGGTGCGCCGCAGGCTGGTGATAAATTCTAGGTTATGGAAACTGAGCGCGAAGCCCGGGAAATTGCCTCCAACCGTTCGCAGTTACAGCGTGAGCAAAGCATACGTACCAAGAAACACATTACCCTGGATGAAATTGGTCGCCGTTTGGCAATTGGTTCATTCAAGGAACTGAACGTGATCGTGAAAGGTGACGTGGATGGTTCGGTAGAAGCACTTTCAGATTCATTACTGAAACTTTCTACGACCGAAGTTCAGGTAAATATCCTGACCAAAGGTGTGGGCCAGATTTCAGAATCCGATGTATTGCTGGCTTCGGCTTCCGATGCGATTATTATTGGTTTCCAGGTTCGTCCTTCGATCAATGCGCGTAAACTGGCGGAGCAGGAACAGATCGATATTCGTTTGTACTCCATCATTTACAATGCCATCAACGAAGTTGAAAGACGCGATGGAAGGTATGTTGGCGCCAACGGTGCAGGAAGTAATTGTGGCAAACGTAGAAGTACGCGAAGTATTCAGGATCACCAAAGTGGGTACGATTGCCGGTTGTATGGTTACGGATGGCACCATTACCCGAAACTCCAAAATCCGGATCGTACGCGATGGTATTGTGGTTCATTCCGGTGATATCCTGGCGCTGAAACGTTTTAAAGACGATGTGGCCGAAGTACGAACCGGTTTCGAATGCGGTATCAGCATCAAGAAATTCAACGACTTAAATGTTGGCGACATTATTGAAGCCTACGACCGAAAAAGAAGTAAAACGGACACTGTAGTTTTAGATCGAAAAACGGTACCGTTTTCAAACAAGAAACCCTTCCGCTTGGCAGCAGAAGGGTTTCTTGCTTTCAGTTCAAAAGCTATCTTAATTGCTGGCAAATCCTGGCGCAAGTGTTAAGCCGGAGGCGTCACTTGTGCCTTTTTACACTTCGGAAGTCTTCAGACTTACGTGAAACCAGTTTCTGATCTTTAATAATTCGGTTAGCGCAAGTCTGGAGACTTGCTTTTGTCTTTTTGTCACAAGTGACGCTTCGCTTAACACTTTCGCCAGAAATTGTTCAAATCTTCTTAAATCCTTCTCCATAGTTTTTTTTCTCATCTGACTTACAAGAAGTAAGAATCAAAATCAACAATAAGAAACCCCACGGTTTATTCATTTGAAATTTGCTCTAACGTGCTGGGCTATGGTGCGTTTATGCACTATAGGTTTTGTTGGCATATGTTTTATTAGAATTTCTTCACCAGCTTTGGGAATTTGTCTTTAAATTCACTTGGAGAGATATAGTTGCCAGACATCTTATAGTTCCCAAAATCATAGTGCACAGCAGTTGTCACATCTCTTGGCAGTTCTAAATTTGTGTTTTCCCCATTCTTAAGTTCAAAGGCATTATCTGCTACAACCATCAGTCCTTCCCCATCATAGGTTGCCTGTATTTCATCTACAAGTGAATCAGGGTTAACTGTAGCTCTCTGAAAAAAGTCTCTTCCATTGGACACTATCCAAAACCTATAATAGATGAAGCCGTCTGTTGACAGATATTCGTCCTGCACGATTTGGTAAAGCGACTTTACATTATAGTCCCACAGCTCAATTACTTTCTCCTTAAGAGTAGCTTCAAAGCCTATAATCTCTTCATTAGTTAAGGTAGAGAGTCGCTGGGTCAGATATTTCATTTGAGCATCAAACTCATTTGGATGCTTTGCTTTTGACTCTTCAATCAAGTTCCAGAACTGTTGGTCGTTCATTCTTATGGAGTCAGGAAAGGTACGTGCAGATTCAACAAACTTAAGAGTAGCTAATTCTTTGAAAGAAGCTTCCTGAGCTTTTATAAACTTATAGTTCATATACTGGTAACCACTGAACAGGACAACGGCTATAACACCAACTATAATTAGGAAATATTTCATACTCTAAATGGATGCCAACGGCTGGGCTATGGCACGTTTTAATGTGCTATAGGTTTTGTTGTGGAGTGTTTTTCTTTTTTTTATTTCCAATCATACCAATAATATCTTCCTAACCCAAGGTCACCAAATAGATACAGATGGCCTACTATAACTAAAGGAAAAATGATTATTGAAAGAATTTTTTCAGTCTTATCTGCCTTTTTGTTTTGAAAGATTCCAACAATTGTCAAAATATAGCTTGGTACAAGTCCAATAAATAGCATTAGATGTAACCACCCAAGTCCTTCACTATCGTGAGTTCCGCCAGAGTAGAGTTTTAGCCCAATATCGTGAAGAATTATTAGTCCTAAAATTATTAGGGTTTTAAAGATTGGTTTTAAACTTTTTGCTCCAAATACAATTAAAGTAGTGGCAATAGTTAAAGCGACAGGTGTCAACATCATTCCTGTTGGAGCGAAAAAATGGCCAAGGAGAAGGTTGAAGATTATTACTCCTGTTGCTATTAATATTGAGGTTCTATCTGTCATTATAAATGTGCCACAACGGCTGGGCTAAAAAACTTTTTAATGATTTTTAGCTTTTGTTGGCAAGATTAGTTTTTCTATTCTTGAGTAGGTGGAATAAACACTGTAGTTGTATCCAATTCCAATTTTGGTGGGATTAAATTCTTAGTTAAAGAAAACTTATAAGTTGAATCACTTTCAATTTTTAAATTAGAAGAGTTTCTTTTAATAAATTCAACTAAAGAGGCAATAACAACTTTGTGCTTGTTCCCAACTATTAAGGATTCTATCGTTTGACCGGGTAATTTGATTTTTACCCAATTCATATCACAATCGTGACACCTCTCTTCATACTTTGAGGCAGGTTTATTTTGATTTATTTTACTAACAAAATAATTCAATGAGTCAACCAAGTTTTGGCTTAAGGTGTCACAAAAACATTTTGTTGAGTTGATGTCATTAACTATTTGGTAATCACATTTCTTAATTACATTATTTGAGTCTATTCTGAGACTGAAGGCAAATGGAGATCCATTACTTGAAGACAATTCAATAGAATTATAGGATGCTTTATTTATTCCAGGTTTACAACTTGAAATAAATATGATTACCCACAAAAGCTGATTAAATTTCTTCATTTCTATTATTGCCAACTACTGTATATACGTAATAACATACGTTTATCCCACCACCGTTAGGCGGATAAACGTAATCGGATTACCGAATATACTATATATTCATTCAATAATATTAATTCTACAAGTCAACCTAAAATTGGTAAGTAGTTCTTAAAACCAAAAAACGTTATTCATTTCAGCCTAAAAACCAGGGCAAAAAAAATCCGGCCTTCCTTTCGAAGACCGGATCTTTAATTTCTATCGTTTGCCAAACCAAGGCTTACGTTTCTTTTTATGTTTCAGCGGTTTGCCTTTCGGGTCCGGTACCGACATCCGGGAATGGGCTTCGCCGCGGCGCAATTTCTTTTTGGTTTTGCTTTCTTTGAACTTGGTTACCGTAAAACCGCCAATATCGGCATTTTTAGCGGCGTACGGCGATGCCGGTTTGGCTTCGGTGCTGTAAACGTTGCTGCTGCCGCGCTCTTCCGTTTTTATTTTCTTTTTATCGCCTTTATCTTTTTCTTCCACCCGGGAAATAACCTGGCCGGCGTTTTCAGAATTGTCTTCGGTTTGCGCCAGAATTTCACCCGACCAGAAAAAAGACAAAACCAGTAGTAAACTAAATATCTTTTTCATAATAGAATCCTTTTTTAAATAGTTGGCAAGTTATTGAAAACCAACATTCATACCAATATTTTGTTTAACGCCGGAAAGCCTGGTTTTGGTTCTATAGTTTCTGGAATTATCCTAAAATTTATAAGATAGCCCAACGCCCAGCGTTTCTTTGAACTGTACCCGGGGTCCGAACCGATCCACTTCCCCATCGTCATTGCTGTCTACGCCAATGTTTATATCGTCGTCGTAGATCAGTTCGGTTATAATACTTACGGAAATGAATTTATTTACTTTCATATCGATGCGGTTTTCCCAGTTTACGTCTATGTTGCTGGGGTTATTGTTATAACTGCTGTAAAGCTCCAGGCGGGTCTGAAATTTTACGTTTTCCATAACGTCGCGGCGTACTTTCATGGCAACGTAAGCGCCAATTTCTTCCCGGAACCGCTCCCCCGTGTTGGGAACCCGAAAACCGGCGGCATTCAAAGAGCCGGGCTCTACGCCAAAAGCACCCTGGTCGGCCAGACGTTGGTTTCGAACAAAGGTAAATTTACCGGTTAAAGGCGACAGGAACAGCGAAAAATCTTCGTTTGGCCGGTAATCCAGACCAACGGAAGCCAGAATAAAAGCCGGCGACAGGAAATCGGAAACAATGGAATCGTGGTTTTTATCGTAGGTTGGCGTAAGCTGGGTTTTTACGTTCAGCTGGCCGGCATAATACCATTTCCCGAAAGCTTCGCGGCCATATTTGGCGTTCATCTCCAGCTTGTCGTCGTTTTTGCGGAACTGGCCTTTGCCAATTTTACTCCCGCCATAATTTACCGTTAAAGTATTGTCCCAGGCGCTGGTGCCACGTTTGTAATTGGCAAAAAGGCTGGCCAGACCTAATACGTTAATAGAACTTTCGCCGCCGGCAGCCCAATTGTTTAAGGCCACCTGGCCCACGTTAATGGTGCCGGCGCCGCCCCAGTTCCAGTATTTGGTAGAATCGCCGCTTTGGGCAAAAACGGTAGGTAAAAAGGTAAAAAAAGTAAAAATTGTAAGTAAGCTTTTTTTCATGAAAATTAATTTTGATTGAACAGTATTCCGGGAAGCTTTACTAATTACAATGGGTCCAGGTTCCGATTTTTTCGATTTAACCGGTCAAAACAACCCAATTTGCCCTGTCCGGCACAAAAAAGCTCCCGCCTAAATAGCCGGGAGCTTCCTGGAAACCAGAACAAAAATACTTTAAAGTGGCTGTTTACCGGTCCGCAGCAGATCCCGGATCTCCGTAAGCAATTCTTCTTCGTGGGTGAGTTTTGCTACAACGGTTTCGGCCACAACCGCTTCAGCAACTTTCCGGCGCTTCAGTTTATTCAGCGTCCGGATCATTAAAAAGATGGCAAATGCAATGATCAGAAAATCGACCACCGTCTGGATAAAATTGCCGTAATTCAGCGAAACCGCTTCGGTTATTACTTTGCCGTTTTCCGTAACGCCTTCTTTTAAGACCAGTTTCAGGTCTTTAAAATCTACGCCGCCCAGCACAATTCCCAAAGGCGGCATTAACAGGTCGTTTACAAAGGAGGTTACTATTTTGCCAAAAGCCGCACCAATAATTATTCCAACGGCCAGGTCCATTACATTACCTTTGGAAGCAAATTCTTTAAATTCTGAAATAAAGCCCATACGGATTGAATAAAGTAAAAACAAACGGATAAGGCCGCATATTAGGTATTTTTACGGAGTATGCCAATTAAAAAATTGCGGAAACGGATTTTGGTAAAAGCGCATTATTTCCAGTTATTTTCTAATCGTTGAATCTTCCTTATCTTTGCAGCCTATCTTATTTTAAAAAGTAGCCTTCCAATTGTAATATGACTTATAATAATATAAAACTCGATCAGCAGGACGGTATCCTGACCATTACTATTAACCGGGCCTCTAAACTGAATGCTCTGAACATAGAAACGGTAAAGGAAATTAAAACCGCTATGCAGGAAGTTTATGACGAAGACGAAATTAAAGGCGTAATCTTTACCGGCGACGGCGAAAAAGCCTTCGTGGCCGGCGCAGATATTGCTGAAATTGCGGAACTGAACGAAGTGGTTGGTCGCCGTTTTGCCGAACGCGGCCAGGAAACCTTTGATATGATCGAATACTGCACCAAACCGGTAATTGCGGCCATTAACGGCTTTGCTTTAGGCGGCGGCTGCGAACTGGCCATGGCCTGCCACATCCGGGTTGCTTCCGATAACGCCAAATTCGGCCAGCCGGAAGTGAACCTGGGGTTGATACCGGGTTACGGCGGTACCCAGCGCTTAACCCAACTGGTTGGCAAAGGCAAAGCCCTGGAACTGTTAATGACCGGCGACATGATCGATGCGCAGGAAGCTTACGGCTACGGCCTGGTAAACCACGTTGTGCCGCCGGCCGAACTAATGACCAAATGCCGCGATTTAATGCATAAGATCATTGCCAAAGCGCCATTAGCCGTAGGCCTGGTTATTGACTGCGTAAATGCCGTTTACGACAAAGAAGAACAGGGTTTCCAGACCGAAGCCAACTCTTTCAGCCGGTGCTGCGGTTCCGAAGATTTCCGGGAAGGCACCAAAGCGTTCTTACAGAAACGCAAACCCGAATTTACCGGACACTGATTTAGGATTCAGGAGTCAGGATTGATTAGTGATTAGTGATTAGTGATTAGTGATTAGTGATTAGTGATTAGTGATTAGTGATTAGTGATTAGTGATTAGTGATTAGTGATTAGTGATTAGTGATTAGTGATTAGTGAAAAACGCTGATCTGAAAATGGGGTTTCTGAAATTCCGTTTTAACAGATTATTTATTTGGTTTTATTTTTACCCCTTTATAATCGTTCCTTATTCCCTCCTGACTCCTAACTCCTCACTCCTAACTTCTAACTCCTGACTCCTAGCTCCTAACTCCTTACCAACCCTTGAGTGTAATCGCAAAAAAATTAGTTGGGCAAACCGCGGCATACGGCATTAGCAGTATTGTTGGGCGGGCGCTTAACTATTTGCTGGTTCCGTTTTACACTAAAATGTTCGCCCCCGAAGAATACGGGATCGTAACTGAACTTTACGCTTACGTGGCCTTTCTGAATATTGTGTACACGTTTGGCATGGAAACAGCATTCTTCCGGTTCGCCAACAAGCCCGGCATCGATAAAGGTTTTATCTACAACAATGTGCAAAGCCTGATCCTGGTCAGCAGTTTGCTTTTTTCCGGCATCCTGATCTTATTCTCCGGGCAGATTGCATCTTTATTAGATTACCCCGATAAGCAGCATTACATTATCTGGCTGGCCGTTATCCTGGCTACCGATGCCATTGTGGCTATTCCCTTTGCCCGGTTACGGTTAGATAACAAAGCCATAAAGTTTGCTACGTTGCGGTTATTGAATGTTGCCATGATCGTGGCGGCTAATATTTTCTTTTTATACTTCTGTCAGCACATTTACGAAGGGCGTTTCCTGCCCGGCTTAAAGCCTTTCATTATGAAGGTCTACGATCCGGAATTGCGGGTTGGCTACGTTTTCCTGGTAAACCTGGGCGTGAATCTGTTATACATACCTATGCTGTGGCGTGAGTTCCGGCGTTACCGGTTTCAGCTGAATCTGGCCTGGTTGCAGCCGCTTTTGAAATATGCTTACCCGCTCATGTTTATGGGCCTGGCCGGCATGGTGAACGAAGTTTTAGACAGGATTTTGCTCAAAGAATGGCTGCCGGAAGATTTTTACCCGCGTACCAGCAACCTGGCCGCTGTGGGTATTTATGGCGCCTGCTACAAGCTTTCCATTTTCATGACCCTTACGGTGCAAGCCTTCCGGTACGCCGCCGAGCCGTTTTTCTTTTCGCAAAGCCAGGACAAAAATTCGCCCAAAACCTTTGCTAAAGTTATGAAGTGGTTCATGATTGCCTGCGCTTTTATTTTCCTGTTCATTTCCGCCAACCTGGAAGATTTCCAGATGCTGCTGGGCCGCGAAAGTTACCGCGCCGGTATCCGGGTGGTGCCTATTTTATTGCTGGCTAATTTATTTCTGGGTGCTTATTACAACCTTTCGGTGTGGTTTAAACTTACCGATAAAACCCATTATGGCACTTTTATAAGTTTTGGCGGCGCGGCGCTTACTATTATTTTAAATTACCTGCTTATTCCGCAGCTGGGTTATATGGGTTGCGCCATTACCACGCTTATCTGTTATTTCACCATGGCGGGCGTTTGCCTGGCGCTGGGCAACCATCATTATCCGGTTCCGTACCCCGTAAAAGCAATAAGCAGCTACCTGATGCTGGCCATTATTTTGACCGCGGCCAGCTTCCTGATCCAGGTAGATAATTATATATTGCGCCATATTTTTCACCTGGCCCTTTGCGGGATATTCCTGCTGAGTATTTTTGCCTTTGAAAAACCCCGGTTCGTAACCAAGTTTTTTACCCGTTTTTAAGAGCATGTTTAAATTTTATCTTTTATGCTGCAAGGCACCATTTCAGGAACCTGCGTTCACCTTTTTTTCGAGCCATAGCTGTGCTATGCCGCTCAAAAACGGCTTCCGCAGAACCCTAAACTAATGCCTTTCGCTAATAAAAATAAATTTTAAACAAGCTCTGATACCGTTTTATCCTGTTAAGCAGTAAGTTACATGCAACTAAAAATAATCAACGAATCGCGGCACCCGCTGCCTGCTTACCAAACGTCGCTCTCCGCCGGGCTCGATCTGCGGGCTAACCTTTCGGAAGGCATTCGTTTAAAACCTTTGCAGCGGGCCTTAATTCCTACCGGTTTATTTCTGGAGCTGCCGGCCGGTTTCGAGGCCCAGATCCGGCCCCGGAGCGGTTTAGCCTATAAGCACGGCATTACCGTATTGAACAGCCCGGGCACCATCGATGCCGATTACCGCGGCGAATTAAAAGTATTGCTGGTAAATCTTTCGGAGGAAGAATTCCTGATAGAAGACGGCGAACGGATTGCGCAAATGATCATTGCCCGGCACGAAACCGTGAGCTGGCTCGAAACTGCCGAGCTTTCGGTTACCGAACGCGGCGCCGGAGGCTACGGCAGTACCGGAAAAGGCTAAAACAAAACGCTATTGTTTTGGCTTTAAAAACTAAAATTGAATTTCACCCTTAATAAAATACTTTTTCCCGGTTTGCAGATAACCGCCTTAACCTGAATCCTATGAGAATAATTGTTCCAATGGCGGGAATGGGAAAACGCATGCGCCCGCATACCTTAACAGTTCCCAAGCCGCTTGTTCCAATTGCCGGAAAACCGATCGTACAGCGTTTGGTAGAAGATATTGCTAAAGTTTGCCACGAACCCATCGAAGAAGTTGCTTTTATTATCGGCGATTTCGGGCAGGCAGTAGAAGCTAAACTGTTAGAGATTGCCGGCTCAGTTGGCGCCAAAGGCAGCATTCATTACCAGGACCAACCATTAGGCACCGCCCACGCCATTATGTGCGCCAAAGAAGCCTTAGATGGCAAAGTGGTAGTAGCTTTCGCCGATACTTTATTTAAAGCCGATTTCAAATTAGATACTTCCGCGGATGGCACCATTTGGGTACAGCAGGTAACGACCCCAGCGCTTTCGGCGTAATTAAAATGAATGACCCAGAATGAGATCACGGACTTTGTAGAAAAACCCGTTGAATTTGTTTCGGATCTGGCCATTATTGGTATTTATTATTTTAAAGATGGCGCTTACCTCCGTTCGGAATTACAGTATTTGCTGGATAATAACATTACCGATAAAGGCGAATTCCAGCTTACCAATGCCCTGGAAAACATGAAAAACAAAGGCACTAAATTTGTGCCGGGCAAAATTTCGGAATGGCTCGACTGCGGCAATAAAAACGCTACAGTTTACACCAACCAGCGCTATCTGGAATATATTAAAGACGAAAAAGACCTGGTTTCGCCGCTGGCCACCATTACCAACTCGGTTATTATTCCGCCGGTTTTTATTGGCGAAGGTGCTGTTATTACCAATTCAGTGGTAGGTCCGCACGTTTCGGTGGGCAAAAAAACCGGCATTTACGATACCGTAATCAGTAATTCTATCGTTCAGGAAAACAGCGATCTGCGTAATGCCAACGTTTCGAACTCAATGCTGGGTAGCTTCGTTACGTTACAAGGAAAGCAGTCTGACCTTAGCGTCGGCGATTACAACACTATCAGAGATTAATATTCATGCTCCGCATCAGAATTCTTATTTTATTTATTCTTTTTGGCCTTAGTGTTTCGGCGTTGCCGGCATTAAGCCAGGATTCTGATTCTAAAAAAGCGAAGCGGGAACGCAAACGCGAAGAAAAAGGCAAAACCAAACGCGAAAAAAAGGCCCGGAAATCTAAAAAAGGCGAAGCATCCGCCCCCTCCGCGGAACTTACGGCCAAAGAAAGCGAAGTAAGCACGGCCCTTTTTCTGGATGGGGTGCGCAATGCCATGCTGGAAGATTATCCGGCCGCCCTTGGTTTTTTCCTGCAGGCTTATAAAATGAACCCCCGAAATGCGGCGGTCAATTTTAAGATCGCGGAAATGTACCTGAATATCCGGAAAGAAAAAGAAGCGCTGCCTTATGCCAAAGCGGCTTTGGAACTCGACCCGGAAAACAGTTATTATTATCTGCTTTTGGGCCAGCTTTATGCCGGCAACCAGCAATTTAACGAAGCGGTGGAGGTATATAACCGGCTGGTAACAAAATTCCCGAACCAGGAGTCTTTTTATTTACAGCTGGCCGACCTGTACCTGGCCCAAAACAAATTAACTGATGCCGTAAAGATCTACGATAAAGCCGAAAAGCAATTCGGGGAGCAGGATCAGATCATTTTCCGGAAACAGCAGCTTTATTTAAAGCAAAACAACCTGGAAAAAGCCCTGGTAGAAGGCCAGAAACTGATGGACAGCAACCCGGAGGAACCGCGATATGCCCTGGCTCAGGCGCAGATCCTGGCAGCCAACAACCGGCCCGACGAAGGTATTGCCCTGCTGAAAAAAGTTTTGAATTCCGGGATGCCGGATGATCCGGAGGTACATTTACTGCTTTCTGACCTTTACCGGCAGAAAAACCAACCCAAAGATTCGGAACGGGAGCTGAAGCTGGCATTCGCTAATAAAACCCTGAACATAGACGATAAGATCCGGATCCTGGTGGGCTTTATGAAGCAACTGCCAAACCCGGAAATAGAACCAACCGCTGTAGAATTGGCCTCTCTGGTGGTGCAGGCCCACCCTACCGAAGCCAAAGCCTACGCCGTTTCCGGCGATATTCAATCTTTGATCGGGAATAAAAAAGGCGCCCGCGATAATTATTCCAAATCGCTGAAATATGACAAATCGCATTTCCAGGTTTGGCAGCAGTTAATTATTCTGGATGCCGAACTGGAACAGAACGATTCTTTACTGGCCCACACCGAAAAAGCAACCGTCTTGTTTCCGAACCAGGCAGTGGTTTGGTTTTATAACGGTACGGCCCATCTGTTAAAGAAAAGTTTCAGCAAAGCCGCCAAATCGTTGGAATACGGCAAGAAACTGGCGGCCGATTCGCCGGAGCTGCTTGCGCAGTTCAATTTACAGCTTGGCGATGCCTATAATTCATTGAAACAATACGAAAAATCGAACGCAGCCTACGAAGCCGTTTTAGCCATTGATCCGAATAACCTGCACGTACTGAACAATTACAGTTATTTCTTATCGATCCGCAACCAGGATCTGCCCAAAGCGCGGCAGATGGCCGAAAAATTAGTGGCGCAGGCCCCTGACGAAAGCACGTATTTAGATACCTATGCCTGGGTACTTTATAAGATGAAAGAATACGACAAGGCAAAGATCAACCTGGAAAAAGCCCTGCAAACTTCAAAGGATGGCACCGTGATTGAACATTACGGCGACGTGCTTTTCCGGTTAGGGCAGAAAGATGCAGCCTTGGAACAATGGCAGAAAGCCAAAAAAACCGGCGATGCTTCTGAACTGATTGATAAAAAAATCCGCGACAAAAAACTTTATGAATAAACTCTTCCCCCTTTTTCTGGTCTTTTCCCTACTGTTTTCAGGAACTGCCTGCAAAAAGAAAACCATTCCGGTAGCTTCTGCTACGCCCGCAGCCGAGCCGGGAGTAGCCGTAAATGTGCTGAATACCGAATTTTCGACTTTCAGCGCCAAAGGCAAAATGCAGCTGGAAACCCCCGAAGAAAAATTAGGATCTTCTGTAACCATCCGGATCAAAAAAGACAGCGTTATCTGGATCTCCATGGTGCCGGGCCTGGGTATAGAAGCCATAAGAGCCCGCATTACCCCCGATACCATCCAGATCCTGAATCGTTTGCAGCGCCAGTACATTGCCGGCAATTTTGCCACCCTTCAGAAACAATACAACATTGCCGCCAGTTTTGAGCTGTTGCAGGCCATGCTTTTGGGTAATTATTTAGCCGGCCAGGCGGGTATGGTCAAAGAAATTAAAGGCGGCGAACATCAGCAACTCCAGCAAACCCGCAACAACCTGGTTATTAACCAGTTTGTAGATACGCAGCTGCGGAAACTAAAGCGAATTCAGATAACCGACCAGAAAACCGGCGACAACATGATAGCTACTTACAACGAATTTGAAACCCAGGGCAGCAGTGTTTTGGCTTCTGCTATGTTAATTTTATTAGAGCGGTCTTCCAACACCAACCCAAAATCTAAAAACGCGGCTGTTTCTATTAAGTACAATAAATTTTCGCTGAACGAAGCCAATCTGGAGTTCCCTTTTTCTGTTCCGGCCGACTACCAACGGAAGTAAATCCGGAAAACTGCCTTTCAGGTTAGTACTTCTTTTCCCGATTTCGCATCTTTGCAGTCCGGACGGTTGAAGCCCCGGCTAATTCATGCAGCGATTCCTTATTTTTATTCTTTCGTGCTTTCTGCTGGTAGCTGCATTTACCACTGTGGCTCAGCGTTCCAAAGCCAAGCCTAAATCGCGCACCACCTTAGAACGGGAAAAACGCGAAAACCTGAAGCGTATTAAAGAAGCAAACCGCATTCTGGCACAAACCAAAGCCAAAAAAGAAGCATCTATCGGGCAACTGAACGCCATTAAGCAAAAAATAAACGTTCAGAAAGGCGTGATCCGGACGGTTTCTACCGAACTCAAGTTTATTGAGAAAGATGTGGCAAAAACCGAAACTCAGGTTTCTACCCTGCAAACAGATCTGGAAAAACTGAAAGCCGAATACGCAGTTATGATCTATTCGGCAGCCAAAACGGCTAACAGTTACAACCGGCTCATGTTTCTTTTCGCGGCCGAATCTTTTAACCAGTTTACCATGCGCCTGCGGTATTTAACGCAGTACGCCGAAGCCCGCAAAGCCCAGGTAGACGAAATAAACCGCGTAACCCAAAACCTGAACCAGGAACTGGTAACCCTGAACAATAAGCGACAGGAAAAGAAAACTGTACTCAACGTACAGCTGGCCGAAAACAAAAATCTGCTGAATCTGAAAGGCCAGCAGGACCAGGTAATTACCAAGTTAAGCAAACAAGAGCAGGAATTACGGCAGGAAGTTGACCGCCGGCAGCAATCGGTGCGCAAGCTGGAGAACCTGATCGCGGATATGGTACGGGAAGAAATTGCCCGGGCAGCGCGGGCGGCCAGGGCCAAAAATGCCGCCAATGCTGCCAAACCGGGAGGCAAATCTGACGAAAAAGAAACGGAGATTACCGTAAACAAAGTAACCATGACCCCGGAAATGGCCATGCTTTCTTCTTCGTTTTCCGGAAACCGGGGCCGTATTTTGTGGCCGGTAAGCAAGGGCTTTATTTCGCAGCGCTTCGGCAAACACGCGCACCCCGTACTAAAAGGCGTGGTAATAGATAACCGCGGCATAGATGTGCAGACCGGCCAGGGCGAAAGTGCCAGAGCAGTTTTTGATGGGAAGGTACTAACGGTTGCCAGCGTGCCGGGTATGAACAATATTGTGATGATCCAGCACGGCGATTATTTTACCGTTTTTGCCAAACTCCGGACGGTAAATGTAACCGAAGGCCAGACGGTAAAGCGAAAAGACGTTATAGGCACCGTTTACACTAACGCCGAAGGCACCACCGAACTTCAGTTCCAGATCTGGAAGAACAGCACCAACCTGAACCCGGAAAGCTGGCTGGCGCCACACTAGATTGGTTGTTAGTTGTTGGTTGTTAGTTGTTGGGACTTTTTTGGGCAAAAAGTATACCGTTTCAGCTGGACAAATGGTCAACCTGAATTTGGTATAAAGTTGAATAGCAAAATAGTAAAAGGCTTTTAAACTTTTTCGGGCTCAAACATACTATTTTAGGTTTTAATTGGTTCTTAAAGAATTAAACTGCCCCGATTCTTTTTGCGGGGTTTAAGCTTTTGATATCTTCGTTATGAAAATTTCCGCGCTGGTGTTGCTTTCCGGATTATTCCTGGTTTCCTGTGTATATGATCCGGATAAAAAGGCCGAACCGGCCCCGGCTTCCGTTAAATATTATCCTACCCAAGTGGTTAAAACGATTGTTCCCGCCGGCGACACCATAACTACCCGGTATACTTATAATGCAGCAAATCAGGTTACCCGGGAAGATCAGTTTCGGCAGGGCGCTTTGCAAACGTATATCCTGTATACTTATTCCGCTGCCGGAAACCTGGAAAAAAGAAATTATTTTAATGCCAGTAATCAGGAATTTGAGCGCTACAATTATGAAACAAATGGCGCCGGCAAAATAACCAAGTTAAGCCACGCTACCGTAAATGCTTCGGGTACGCCAACTTTGCATCATTACGTTACTTATAAATTTAACGGAAACGGCCTGGTAGAGGAATTAACGGAATTCAATGAGAATAATCTGGTAAGCAAAATCCTTAAATTTCAGGTGGTTAATGCCAGTACAGAGAAGGTGCAATCTTTACGGAACGACAATGCCCTGGAATTTACCAGCCTAAACCAATACGACCTGAAGCAGCATCCGCTTTCCGCCACGATATTAAATACCAATAACCTGCCCGGAAACTTAACCTCCCACACCCTCACCGATGAGATAAACCAAAGCACCGTCTCAGCTACCAGCGTAATTACCTATAATGAGGCCGGTTATCCCGAAGTATCGAAACAGCAATTTTCGGATGGGCGGATAGTTACCGAAACGTTTACTTATAAAAAGTAGCCGGCCAGTTTTTGAGGCTATTTTCCTACCGTTTTGAAAGTTACTGGCACCGGTTGGCAAAAAAAAACATCCCGCTTTGCAGGATGCCTTTCTGAGCTATGAAAACAAACTTATAATACTTATTTAAATATACGGCTAACCAATTATTAGTAAGCCGTACGGTTAAACATCACAAATGTAACTTCTAATTGAGCAGGATGTTTAAATTTTCGATGAACAGCTAATTTTAAAGGACGAACGGCCTGTTTTTCCGGGTAAAAGACAATATTTTTCAAAATACTTAAATGTATTCCTTAATTTATCTACTCAAATCCGGCAAAAAGGTTTGATAATTCCGGATAAATTTGAAGAAAATTAAATAAGATTAATTCATTACCCCAAACCTGCTTTATAAGTACCGCCCATGGTACATACACCTGGCTTCCCATCTTAATCGATGTAAACCCTGCCAACATTTTCTAACCCGGCCAAATCGCCTCCGGCATCTTTACCCTTATCCAGTCAGGTTAATTACTTCAGATAGACCCTCACAAACCTTCAGGATCGCTCATTTATTTTCCATTCCTGCAGGCGGCATAACCGGTAAAATGCGCATAGGTCATTTGGATATTTACGTAACCGTTAAGCCCTGCTACCCATAAAACTCCGGAAGCTGAAATCTAAGGAGTTTGGATTAGTGCCTTCCAAAAATCGTGGTTTTGCTTTATTAATTTTCTTATTAAATGATTTTGGAACTTTGAAATCCGAAAGCGGGGTTAGGTCCGTAACTAACCGCAGAATTTCCCGGCCGGTTTTAAACTTTATTGGTAGTTCTGGTCTTATATTAAAATATTACCTATTTTTGTAATCCTGTTTTTTACTATTTTAAATCAGAAAGTTATGGCTTTTAACACTGTTTTTGCATTTCTTGGTGACATTGGTACCGGAGAGATCATGCTTATTTTATTGGTGGTCCTGTTATTGTTCGGCGCCAAAAAGATCCCGGAACTTGCAAGAGGTATGGGTAAAGGTATCCGCGAATTTAAGGATGCCACCAAAGAAATTAAAAATGAAATGGACTCCGCGATAAAAGACGAACCAAAAGCCAATTCATAACCGAATGCACTACCGTTCTTTTAAAGCTATACAAACCGATCTGGCGCAGGGGGCAACTACCTGCGTAGATCTGGTGAATTTTTATTTACAAAACATTCAGGCCAAAGCGCACCTGAATGCTTTTTTAGAAGTTTTTACCGAAGAAGCCAAAACCCAGGCTGCCGTTGTTGATGCGAAAATAAAAGCAGGAACGGCCGGCAAACTGGCAGGCATGGTAATCGGGCTGAAAGACGTGCTGGCTTATAAAGGCCACAAGCTCCAGGCTTCGAGCCAGATCCTGAACGGCTTTACTTCCCTATACACCGGCACGGCCGTACAGCGGCTTTTAGATGAAGATGCCATTATTATTGGCCGCCAGAACTGCGATGAATTTGCCATGGGCGCTTCCAATGAGAATTCTTCTTTCGGGAATGTGCTTAACGATGCCGACAATACCAAAGTGCCGGGAGGTTCTTCCGGCGGCTCTGCGGTTGCGGTGCAGGCCGATCTCTGCTTTGCTTCATTGGGCACCGATACCGGCGGTTCGGTTAGGCAGCCGGCTTCCTTTTGCGGGGTAGTTGGTTTGAAACCTACGTATTCCCGCATTTCCCGCTATGGCCTGGTGGCTTACGCTTCCTCCTTCGACCAGGTAGGTACGCTTACGCACTCCGTTGCCGACGCCGCTTTGCTTTTAGAAATAATGGCCGGGCCCGACGAATTTGACAGCACAGCCAGCCAACGCGAAGTTGCGGCCTACAGCCAAAACCTGGAATTAACCGGAAAACGTAAGATCGGGTATATCCGGGAATGTTTGGAAAGCGAAGGCCTGAATGTTGAAGTGAAAGCTGCCGTTCAAGCTACCATAGAGCAATTGAAAGCCGATGGCCACACCGTTGAAGCCGTAGACTTTCCGTATTTAGATTACATAGTACCCACGTATTACATCTTAACCACTGCCGAAGCAAGCTCTAACCTTTCGCGTTTTGATGGCGTGAAATATGGTTACCGCAGCCCGGCAGCTACCGACCTTACTTCGCTTTATAAAAAATCTAGGGCCGAAGGTTTTGGTCCGGAAGTGCAGCGCCGCATTATGCTGGGTACTTTTGTATTGAGCGCCAGTTATTACGATGCTTATTATACCAAAGCCCAGAAAGTACGCCGCCTTATTAAAGAAAAAACCGACGAATTATTGAGCCAATTCGACTTTTTAATTCTGCCAACTGCGCCTACAACCGCTTTTTCTATTGGTCAGAATTCTACCGATACGTTAGCCATGTACCTGGCCGACATTTTTACCGTACAAGCATCTCTGGCCGGCGTGCCGGCTATATCATTGCCGATCGGCACCGACTCTAACAACCTTCCGATCGGGGTGCAGTTAATTGCCCGGTCGTTTGAAGAACAGGAATTACTTGCTTTTTCCAGCTATTTAACCGAAAACATTTTAGTTTCCACCTGATGAGATCCGAAAAGCTTTTAATCTTAACCTTCGTTTTAACCGTTTGGGCAACTGCTTCGGCAAATGCCGGTCGTTTTACTGGGCCTGATAAAAGCATTTCGAAAGATTCATTGATAACGAAACTGGATTCCACTGTTTTTTCGGCCTCTGGTTTCTGGAATTTCATGGACCTGATCCCGAACGAAACCGATGAGGTGATCGCGGATCGTTTAAGTTGCCTGGAATCGGAAATTCCGTTAACGTTTAATCCGTACGTGCGTAATTTCGTGGATTATTTCACCATTCGTAACCGGAAATATACCCGCCGGATGCTGGAGCGCGAAAACCTTTACTTCCCGCTTTTTGAGAAATACCTGAAGGAATACAACATGCCTATGGAGTTAAAATACCTGGCAGTTGTAGAATCGGCTTTAAATCCGAAAGCAAAATCGTATGTAGGTGCTCTGGGTTTGTGGCAGTTTATGCCGGCTACCGGCAAAGATTTCAAGCTGGAACAGAATTCGTTTTACGACGAACGCATGGACCCCGAACAATCTACCATTGCGGCCTGCAAATTCCTGCGCCAGCTGCACCGCATGTTCGGCGATTGGGAACTGGCGTTGGCCGCTTATAATTGCGGCCCGGGCAATGTGCGCAAAGCCATAAAGCGGGCCGGCGGCGGAAAACAAACTTTCTGGGCCATTTTCCCTTATTTACCCAAAGAAACCCGGGGCTACGTACCTTCCTTCACGGCCGTAATGTACGCCATGAACTTCGCCGACCAGCACAAGATCTCTTCCGATGAATTGCTTTATGCCATTGCTACCGATACCGTGCTGTTAAACCAGGGCCTTGATCTAAGTAAATTTTCGTTTGAACTGAATATGTCAGCTGAAGAATTACGTGATCTGAACCCGGCTTTAAAACAAAATTACATCCCCGAAACGGTACGGAATTTTGCCATAAAAGTGCCTGCGGAAAAACGGGAGATCCTGGCTCAGAACCGTTCCAATATCTTTACGATTGCCAGATACGAAGCCCCAAAACCTGTTCATAAAACGCCCTTACCCGCTCCGGATCCGGTTCTGGTGGCCAAAGAAGAAACAACTCAGCCAGTTGCCGATTCATTGCAGCAGCGCATCCCGTACCAGGTTAAACGCGGCGATTATCTGGCCCGGATCGCTAAAGAGCACAACGTTACCACCGCCGAACTGATTGCCTGGAACAACCTGAAAAACAGCAACGTAATGGTAAACCAGCAATTGGTGATCCTTAAACCGGCCCCGATTAAACTTGATTCGCTTCAGACGGCCCAGGTTCTGGCTTTAGCCGAAACAAAAGCTGCCGAACCAGAAGTAGTTGCTCCTGCCCCGGTTACCAAAGTAGCTGCCGTTAAAAAAGCCGCTCCGGCACGGGTCATCAGCAAAGAAAAAATCATTATCCATTCCGTTCAGCCCGGCGATACGCTTTGGAACATTTCTAAAAAATACAACGGCATTTCCGTAGAGGCCATTAAAAAGAAAAACCAGCTGAAGTCTGATGAATTAAAGCCTGGCCAGAAACTGGTTATCAGCTAAAATTATTTACCTGAATTTTCAGGCCCTGCCGTTATGGTGGGGCCTTTTTTATTGAGTTATTTTCAAATCCTGAATCGCTGTTTTTTATAAATTATCACAGGAACTGCAGGCCTTTTACTCCTTTTTCCGGCTGGTTCCGTATGAACAGAATTTTTAAGATTTCCGCCCGGCCAGGCTGCCTTTTATGGTAATGGTACCGGGTAAAACCTTATATTTGTAGGTTAAGGCCCATAACAGGCCAATTTCGAAATAAAAAACGGTACCGGATCAGCTTCAAAAAGTGAGGCGGGTTACCAGCACGCTATTATGCCCACAAATAAAATAAATCGTCAGGACGCTCTTAATTACCATAGCCAGAATCCACCCGGAAAAATTGAAGTGGTGCCTACCAAAATGCTGAGTACGCAGCTACGATCTGGCTCTGGCTTATTCGCCGGGAGTAGCCGAACCCTGTAAAGAAATTGCTGCCAACAAAGAAGATGTTTATAAATACACTGCTAAAGGCAATCTGGTGGGCGTAATTACCAATGGCACGGCCGTTTTGGGTTTGGGAAATATTGGTCCCGATGCTTCTAAACCGGTAATGGAAGGCAAAGGCGTTTTATTTAAAAAATTTGCCGGCATCGATGTTTTCGATATTGAAATAGATTGTACCGATCCGGAAGAGTTTATCCGGATTGTAAAATCGCTGGAACCTACTTTTGGCGGCATTAACCTGGAAGATATTAAAGCGCCGGAATGTTTTAAGATCGAAAATGCCTTGCGGGAGCAGATGAATATTCCGCTCATGCACGACGACCAGCACGGCACGGCCATCATTTCCGGCGCGGCCTTGCTGAATGCCCTGGAACTGGTAGGCAAAAAGATCGGCGATATTAAAATGGTGATGAACGGCGCCGGTGCGGCTGCCATTTCCTGTGCCAAGATTATACGTGGCCTTAGGCGCTGAAGCTGGACAACATTGTGATGTTCGACAAAGAAGGCATTATTAACCCCGCACCGCGACGACCTGGATATTTACCGGGCTCAATTTGTAACGCTCCGCAAAATTACCACGCTGGCCGAAGCCATGGACGGCGCCGATGTGTTTGTTGGTCTTTCGGCCGGCAATGTGTTACCGCCGGAATACGTAAAACTAATGGCTCCGAACCCGATCATTTTTGCGTTGGCCAATCCCGATCCGGAAATTGCTTACGATCTGGCCATGGCTACCCGCGCCGATTTGATTATGGCCACCGGCCGTTCCGACCATCCGAACCAGGTAAATAACGTGCTTGGGTTTCCCTTATATTTTCCGGGGAGCTTTGGATGTGCGGGCCACCGAAATAAACGAAGCCATGAAACTGGCTGCCGTAAAAGCATTAGTCGGACTTGGCCAAAGAACCCGTTCCGGAAATTGTAAACAAAGCTTACGGCGATAATACTATTGCTTTCGGTCGCGAATACCTTATTCCCAAACCACTGGACCCGCGCCTGATCACGGCCATTTCGCCGGCAGTAGCCAAAGCTGCCATGGATTCCGGCGTGGCTCGCCGGCCAATCGAGAACTGGGAAGCATACGACCAGGAATTGCAGGAACGCATTGGCATCGACCAGAAACTGATGAACCGGATCACTATCGCAGGCCAAGCAAGATCCCGAAACGCGTGGTATTTGCCGAAGCCGATCATTACAAGATTCTGAAAGCGGCCCAGATTGTAAAAGACCAGAAAATTGCCAAGCCTATATTATTGGGTAACCGCAGGAAGAATTGAGGCCCTGATCGATGAAAACCAGCTGGACCTTAGCTGACTGCTAAGATCATGGACCCTATTGAAGAAGATGAAATTGCGGGAAGAATTTGCCCAACCATGCTGTACGAAAAACGCAAACGCAAAGGCCTGACGCATGTACGAAAGCCGCCGCCTGATGCGCGACCGGAATTATTTCGGCAGCATGATGGTAGAGACTAAACGAAGCCGATGCCCTAATTTCCGGCCTTAACCCGCGATTATTCCAAAACTATTTTACCGGCCCTGCAGGTAATTGGCGTAGAAGATGGCATAAACAAAGTGGCCGGGATGTACATTATCCTGAGCAAAAAAGAACCTTATTTCTTTGCCGATACCACCGTAAACGTAAACCCAACCGCCGAAGAACTGTGCGATATTATTGGCTTAACTGCCCGGGCGGTACGTTTCTTTGATACCGAGCCCCGCATGGCTGTGCTTTCCTATTCCAACTTCGGGTCTAACAGCGGCGAAATTCCGGATAAAGCCCGCCGAGGCCACCGAATGGCCAAAGAACGTTACCCGCAACTTGATTATCGACGGCGAAATGCAGGCCAATACCGCCTTAAACCACACACTTACTGCAAGAGCATTATCCGTTTAGCGAACTGGCCGAAAAAGGCGCCAATACCTTAATTTTCCCGGATCTGACTTCGGGCAACATTGCCTATAAAGTGCTGCAGGAAATTGGCGGCGCCGAAGCCATTGGCCCGATTCTGATGGGAATGCGCAAACCGGTGCATATTTTGCAATTGGGTAGTTCTATCCGCGAAATTGTAAATATGGTAGCTATTGCGGTAGTAGATGCCCAGAACTATAATAAAAGTTTATAAATGATAGCATACATAGACGGCAAACTAACGTACAAAGACCCTACTTACGTAATTATCGATGTAAATGGCGTCGGGTACCAGATCAAAATTTCGTTGAACACCTTTACGCAACTTAAAGAAGGCGAACGGTGCAAGCTGCATACTTTCCTGCACATAAAAGAAGATGCGCATACGCTTTACGGATTTAGCGACCTGGCCGAAAAAAATGTATTCCTGCATCTGATCTCTATTTCGGGGGTGGGCCGGCACCGGCTTAATGATTGTTTCGTCGCTGACGGTGGCGGAAATCCAGCAAGCCATTGTGCGGGAAGATGTGCGTACCATTCAGAATGTAAAAGGAATTGGGGCTAAAACGGCCCAGCGAATAATTCTGGAACTGAAAGATAAATTTAGGAAAGAATACTCTGATCGATGCTGCTGCTATTGGCGCTGTATCACACAATACAAACCGCGGCGAAGCGTTATCTGCTTTGGTAACCTTGGGTTTTGCCAGCAACGTTGCAGAAAAAACCCTGGATGCCATTATTAAACGGGAAGGCAACAATCTCAGCGTGGAAGAACTCATAAAATTTGCTTTAAAATCATCATAGCCGATAATTCACCTTGATCTCGAACAAAGGAAGAAAACAAACTGATTCTGCCTCAGTGGCTGTTATTTCCTTATTGGCCTGGCTTTCGCAGGCCGACCACTGATGGGTACGCGCAGTCCTGTAGCATTCAGGCGCATAAGAAATCTGTTCCGCCCCGATACCATCTTACAGGATACCACTTAAAAACCGGCGCTACCAGCCCAGCCGGCCAACCGGTTTACCGCCTAACGACCGGCGCAGCGATCCGTTTTCGAACCGGACCGAACCGTACGCCCATGCAATTAGGCCGACCCGGCCAACATTAACACTAATGTAGAATAGACGACAGCTTACAGCTATTTTGAAATTACGGAAAAGATCGGCGATATAGATTACCGCAACCCTACTACCATGACTTTCGAAGAATATTCGAGGTACCAGCAGCAGCAGGCTATCCGGAATTACTGGCGCACCAAATCGGCAGGCGGCATGGACGGCGAAAGCGTGGTCAGCCAGCAAACGCGTTAATTCCTAAAATTAGCGTATCAGCTCCGTTTTCGACCGGATATTTGGCGGCAACGACGTAGATATTCAGACCAACGGTAACGTAGGCTTAAAATTTGGCGCCCGTTTTAACCGGAATTTTAACCAGCCAGTTACCGTTCCGGCAGCAGCGCATCGGCGATTTTGAGTTCGACCAGAACATTACCCTAAACGTGGTCGGCAAGATTGGCGAAAAAATGAAACTCAATTTTAACTGGGATACCAAAGCCAACTTTGAGTTTGAAAACAACATGAAGCTGGAATATACCGGTTACGAAGAAGAAATTATCCGGAAAATAGAAGCCGGTAACGTTAGCTTGCCACTCAATAACAGCCTGATTACCGGCGGTCAGAACCTGTTCGGTATAAAAACCCAGTTGCAGTTTGGCCGCTTGGGCGTTACTACCATTGCCTCTAACGTGCGGGGCCGGTACCGACGAAGTAAATATGCAGAACGGTGCCCAAAACCGCTAATTTGAGATCCGGGCCAGCCAGTACGAACGCGACCGCCACTTTTTCCTTTCGCATTTTTTCCGCGAATCGGTACGATCAGGCCCTTACAAAACCTGCCGCTGGTAAATTCCGGTATTACCATCCGCCGCCTGGAAGTTTATATTACCAACGATAACCGCGCTACCGAAAACCTGCGGAACATGGTGGCTTTAATGGACTTGGGCGAAGGCAATCCGGCAGCCGTTTATACCGCGACATATTTGTGCTAACGGTAACTGCTAACACTCCCGCCAGCAATAACAGCTAACCGGCTTTATAACAATATTATTAACCGGTGCCCCTGCCCGCGATAACGATCCAGGTAGATGACGTACTTGCAGGGCCAGGGCCTGGAAAAAGCCATGGATTTTGAACACGTACGAGCCCGCCGCCTCGATCCGCGCGAATATAAATTTAATCCGCAGCTAGGTTATATTTCCTTAAATACTGCTTTATTGCCCGAGCAGGTATTGGGCGTATGCGTTTGAATATACCTTAAATGGCAAAACCTATAAGGTAGGCGAACTGCAGGAAGATTACCAGAACGTTCGACGAAAACCAGGTAATATTCCTGAAAATGCTGCGGTCAACCAACCCGGCGCCTGGATCTGCCAACCTGGGATCTGATGATGAAGAACGTTTACTCGCTGAATGCCAGCCAGATAACCCGCGAAAATTTTCAGCTTACAGGTTATTTACAAAGACGATGAAACCGGGGTAGATATTACCAGCTTAAAGGAAGGCGAACAACATTAAAGATATTCCGCTGGTAGAAGTTTTCAACCTGGATAACGTAAACACGCAACAACGACCGGCCCCGCGACGGTAACTTCGACTTTTTACCCGGCATTACCATCGATCCGGAAAACGGGCGCATTATTTTCCCGGTAGTAGAGCCTTTTGGCAGCTTACCTTACGAAGCAAATTTACCGCCGACGAACGAACAGCCCTGCGCGAGAAATACGTGTACCAGGAACTTTATGAACTTACCCAAACCGATGCCCAGCAGTTTACCAACAAAGATAAATTTTTCCTGAAAGGCCGCTACCAGGCCAGCTCTACCGACGAAATTGCTTGCCGGGCATTCAGATTGCGGAAGGTTCGGTTACGGTTTATTCGGGCGGAACCCGGCTTACGGAAGGCGTAGATTACCAGGTAGATTATGACTTGGGCGCGGGTAAAAATATTAAATCCCAGCTATTTGAGTTCGGCCAGCAACCTGAAAGTAAACTTCGAAAAAGCCGAGATTATTAATCTGCAGCCCCGGGCCTTGGTGGGCGCCCGCTTCGATTATCGGATCAACAACGATATTAATTTGGGCGGTACCGTCTTGCACCTCGGCCGAAACACCTTATAATAATAACCGCGTTAGCTATCGGCGAAGAACCCAGCAACAACACCATTTACGGCTTGGATATGAACCTGCCGCCGCGAATCGCGTTTCCTGACCAAACTGACAGATATGTTGCCGTTTGTGCAAACAAAAGAGCCCTCTACCGTAACATTTAAGCGCGAATTTGCCCAGTTATTACCGGCCAAATCGAAACTGACAAGGCGAAGACGGCGTTTCTTATATCGATGATTTTGAAGGCGCGGAAACGCCTTATACCTTGGCGTGGTCTTTAACAACAACAACTGGCGCTTGGCTGCTACCCCTGCTCCCGCGACCGTTCGGGGCGAACCTGCCAGACCGCGCTTATGCCTATAACCGGGCAAAATTGGCCTGGTATACCATTGACCAGGGTATTTATTACCGGCAAGCGGCCAGCCGACCAGATAACATTACCGACGACGACCTAAAAAACCATTATATCCGGGGCGTGTACCGGAACGGAAGATATTCCCGAACCGGGACCCGGAAATTGCCAATACCAATTCGAATATACTTTTGACGTGGCTTATTACCCGGGCGAACGCGGCCAGTATAATTACAACCCCAATATTAAGCCCCGACGGCAAACATTTCAACCGGCCACTGATCTCCGGACAATAACTAGGGTGGTATCAGCCGCGAAATCACTTTCGATACCGATTTCGACAATGCCAATATCGAATACATGGAGTTCTGGCTCATGGACCCTTTCATTACCGGCAACCGAACGGCGCAAATCAACGACAATGAAAACCCGCCTACAGCCTAATACCACCGATGGTGAGGCGGCGAATTGGTATTGAACTTAGGAAAGTTTCGGAAGATCTGTTAAAAGATGCAGAACCGTACGAATTTGAAAACGGCTTGCCCAACAGTCCGATCGACCGTGAACCGATCGAAAACCCGATACCGAACGCACACCTGGGGCCTTGTTATCAACTCTGCCTTTCCTAACCGATGCTTTCAGCAACGATGCCGGAGCCCGGCAAATCAGGATATTGGTCTGGATGGTTTAAACGACAGCGAAGAAAGAGCATTTTTTCAGGGCAGTTTACCAGTACGGCAATTACACAGATCCTTCCGGCGATAATTTCCAGCACCACCTAAACGCCGATTACGACCAACCGCAACGTAAAAATACTGGGCCGCTACAAAAATACAACGGCATGGAAGGCAACTCGCCGGAAAACAGCCAAGAATCTTCTTATGCCTTACCCGGATAAAGAAGACCTGAACAAAGACAACATTGTAAGCGATGTGGAGCGCTACTACGAATACACGCATTCCGTTGCAGACCCGGCCAGCTTGAAGTAGGCCAGAACTTATATTGTAGATAAAGTAGAAACAACGTATAACGGCGATCAAGTTACCTGGTACCAGTTCCGGATACCGGTACGGCAGCCTACCGGCAATGTGGGCGGCATCAACGGCTTTAAATCTATCCGGTTTATGCGCATGTACATGACCCAGTTTCGAGGAGCCGGTGGTATTGCGTTTTGTGCAGTTCCAGTTTGTAGCTAACCAGTGGCGTCGGTACCTGTCTACCATTACCGAAGATAACGGCCTGTGTACCGGTGATCTGCGATCCGATGTGCCGAACTTTTACGGTTTCTACGGTAAACATGGAAGAAAACGGCGCAGTTACCGAAGCAACGCTATTCCTTACGTGTTACCGCCCGGGTATCGATCGCGCAGACCGATTATGCCTCTCAGAACAACCGCCGGCAAAACGAACAATCGTATGCAGATTTGCGTAGAAGACCTGAAAGATTCTTTTGGAAAGGCGGTTTACAAAAACGTAACCATGGACATGCTGATTTACAAGCGCCTGAAAATGTTTCCTGCACGCCCAAAGCCCGAACAACAGATCTGCAGACGACGAAATGCGGGCTTTTATCCGGATAGGTACCGACTATACCCAGAACTATTACGAATATTCTATTCCGCTAAAAATTACCGCCGAACGGCGCCACCGACGCATCTGAGATCTGGCCATACCGGAAAATGAGATAGATATTGGCTTTCCAGGATTTAGTAAATGCCAAAGCCGAGCGAAACCGCAATGCGGCGGCAATATTTTCCAGCCCTGCCTGTCCGAAATCTGCCCAACGATGGCAAATCCATTACCGTAGTGGGTAACCCGGATTTCAGTAATGTGCAGGGCATTATGATCGGGGTATTGAACCCGCGAAGCCGACCGCGATGCCGACAAATCGTTTGTATCTGGGTAAATGAGTTGCGGGTATCTGATTTGATAAAACTGCCGGCTGGGCCGCTAATGCCCGCTTAAACGCCAAACTGGCCGACTTTGCCAACATTACGGCCACCGGTAGTTATACCACCGTAGGCTTTGGCGGCCTGCAGCAAAAAATTGCCGCAACGAGCCCGCGAAAACACCGCCCAGTTCGATGTGAACTCCAACATTGCGGCCGATAAATTCTTACCGCCGTTTAGGCCTGAAAGTGCCGCTTTCCATGCAATACGGTACTGTAAACAGGAACCCCGCTACGACCCGCTGGACCCGGATACGGACCTTGAAGCAATCTTTGAATAAATTTGAAGAGATCCGGAAAACGGGCCGATTACCGAAAGGAAGTAGTAGACCAGACTACCACCAAAAGTATAAACTTGCTGAACGTCCGAAAGGAAAAAGTAGACCCGGAAGACAAGCCGAAGGCCTATACGATATAGAAAACTTTCTTTGTCTTATGCCTACACCGAACAACTGCGTACCGATATTGTAACCGACCGCGACCTGACCAAAGATCTATACCGGCGGCGTGGCTTATACTTACAATGCCACGCCAAAAAATTATACCCCATTTAGCAAACGTAAACCGTTCAATCGCCGTACCTGAAACTGATACAGGAGCTGAATGTTACGCCTGCTGCCAAGCCGGTTTGCTTTCCGGGCCGACCTGGACCGCCGTTACAACGAAATCATTACTCAGCGCCGATTAGGCTTTAACGATTTGCCAACCACTAACGGCATCGATCCGACTTTCCAGAAATATTTCTTCTTTAACCGCATCTACGACCTGAAGTGGGAACTTACCAAAGCGCTTACTTTTGATTATACCGCCACCAACCGGGCTGTAGTAGACGAACCCGACGGCCAAATACCATGAAACCGAAGCGCAGAAAACGAAGTATCTGGGAAAACCTGAAAAACTTGGGCCGTAACACAAACTTCGACCAGCTGGCCGCCATTAACTACCGCTTGCCGCTCGATAAATTCCCGCTTACCGACTGGATAAGCGCCGATGCCCGCTACGCCGCCGGTTACACCTGGACGGCCGGTTCCAACGCCCTGAATGCCATTTCCGATACGGCTACTTAGGTGCAATTAGGTAATACCATTCAGAATAATACCGAAACCAGCGTAAACGGAAAAGTAGACCTGGTAAAGCTTTACAACAAAGTAAGTTCTTAAACAAGATCAACAACGAACAGCCAAAGCAGGCCGATAACCAGAAAACGCCGGGCGCCAAAACGGTACCAAAACGGCCCCAAAAGTAACCGACCCAACCCAGAAACCGGCAAAAGACACAACCAAAACCCGGGAACTGAAGGCCCTGAAAACGGTTTTACGCGCCTTAATGACGGCCCGGAACCTGAACGTAACCTATACCCGCAGCGAAGGAACCATGTTGCCGGGCTACCTGCCGCGCACCCGTTTCTTCGGGATGGATGAAGACTTTAATGCACCGGGAGTTGGCTTTATTGCCGGCCGCCAGTACGATCTGGACGACCTGTATTTCCGGGCTGCTAACCGCGGCTGGTACACCGATAGCAGCCATTATTTGCAAACCCCGCTCAGCAACCTGAAAACCTGGAACCTTGGCTTGCGCACCGAACTGGAGCCGATCCGGAATTTCAACATTATGTTAGATGCCAAGAAAGACGTTTCGGAGATCCGGGAAGTATTTTACCGCCTGCCGGTTGACGAAAATACCGGTTTCGCGGAAAAAGGCGCCACCGTTCAACCGCAAAACCCGATCAATACCGGTTCTTTCAGCGTTTCTACCATTATCATAAAAACCATGTTCGGCGACAGCCGGGCCAATAACGGTTCTAAAGCGTTCGATGAATTTATTAAAAACCGGCAGTCCATTTTAGCCGAGTTACTTAGCCGACCCGCAAACCAACCCAGACCAGATCCCGGGCGAAGAGGTATTTAAGGCAAACTCCCAGGATGTGCTCATTCCGGCTTTCCAGCTGGCGTACGAAGGCCGGCCGGTTTCGAATTACAAAACGGAAAGAGCCAAAGCCCGCGACCTGGTAAAACGTTTGCCAATACCAAACTGGCGGATCGATTATTCCGGACTATCCAACCTGGAGTTCATCAAACAGTACTTCAGTTCGTTCTCCATTTCGCACGGCTACCAGGCTACTTACGGCGTTACCAATTTTGCCAGTTCGCTGTCTTACCTTACGCCAAACCTGGATTTCCCAACTATTAAAAACGATCGGGGGGAATATATTCCGTACTACGTGGTAAGCCAGGTTACCATTATGGAGCGGCTTACTCCGTTACTGGGCGTTAACTTTAAAACCAAGAACAACGTAACCGGCCGGGTAGAATATAAAACCGAACGCAACCTGAGCCTGAACTTGAGCAATTCGCAGGTAACCGAAATTCATGTGCAGGATCTGGTTGTTGGGGCCGGCTATGCTACTTCCAATTTCCGGATCCCGTTCCGGATAAACGGGGAGTACAAAACCCTGAAAAACGAAATGACCGCCCGCTTAGATCTTTCTATCCGCGATAATGTTATAATTCAACGTTCCATTGTGACAGATGATAATGGGGTTGAAAGCAGCCGCAACGAAATAACCAATGGTAACTTACAGCTGCAGCTGCGGCCAACTATTGACTATACCGTAAACCAGCGTTTGAACATCCAGCTTTATTTTAACCGCACCATTTCGGATCCAAAGATCTCTACTTCGTTTAAAAATACGGTTACCGAAGGCGGCGTACAGATCCGGTATAGTTTATCGCAATAAAAACTTAATTGCTAATTGTTGCTGTCAAATTGTTAATTGTTGATTGCTAATTGTTAATTGCGGATTCAATACCTATTTTTGATCGGAAATTAACCAGCAATAAATAATTATTATAATTTTTAGCAATTAGCAATCAACAATTAGCCACCAACAACCAACAACTAAAATTATGAATTTACCTAGCGAACTGAAATACACAAAAGAGCACGAATGGATCCGCATTGAAGGCGATACCGCTTACGTAGGCATTACTGATTTTGCGCAGCGCGAACTGGGCGACATTGTGTATGTAGACATCGATACCGTTGGCAAAGAAGTAGCAAAAGACGAAGTTTTTGGCACTGTAGAAGCCGTAAAAACAGTTTCCGACCTCTTCAGTCCGCTAACCGGCACCGTGCAGGAAGTAAACGAAAAACTGGGCGCTAACCCGGAACTGGTAAATTCTGACGCCTACGGCGACGGCTGGATGATCAAAATGAGCATTTCAGACCAGGGCGAAGTGGCGGAATTACTAAGTGCCGAAGCCTACGGCGAACTGATCGGTGCTTAATTTTTAGGCATTGGCATTTATCCGTTTTCATTTACCGGCAATTTTGTGGGCAGCAGTGGTTTTACTTTTAACCCTGGTGCCCGCAGAGGCGCTGCCCCAAACTCCCGACTGGGAATTACTTTCTTTTGATACGCTGGCCCACGCCGGCGTTTTTGGGTTTTTAACCTTCCTGGTGATCCGCAGCTTTTATTCCGAATACGGCAAACCCCAATTCCTGAAATTTGCGATCCTGATCTCTGTAATTCTATGCAGCTTTTTCGGGGTTATTATTGAGATCCTGCAAACCGTGATGAAACGCGGCCGCCAGGGCGAAGTTGGAGATGTAATTGCGGACCTGATCGGTACGTTTTTAGGGGCCATTATCACGTATTATCTTTTCCGCCGGAAACCTGCTTTTTAAATTTCTGAAGTTTTTAATAACAAGTCCTAAAGAAATTGGCTATTCTTTTTAACTTGCTTTACTTCTACCAATTTCTATTCCGGCAAAATATGTTTTCTCCAAAGCTTCTCCTTTTTCTTGTATTTTTTCTCATTTGTGGAACGGAGGCGGCCTTTGCCCAAAGACCGGCCAATGCTACCCTTCAGGTAAAAAAGAACCTGGAACTGCGGCGGGTAAATATCAACACCAAAGCCGGAAGCGTGGAAGAAGGGTTCATGTACTATTACTTTCCGCATTCTCCGGAGAAAGAGGTTAGCCTGATACCCTTAGATGGCAACTTAAAAAAAGCCGTAACTTATAAAGTAAAGGATATTGAAAGCATCCATTATTCCGACCTTAGTTATGTTCAGATCATTCCGGAAAACGACCGGCTGGAATATTTAGCCCGGGAAGCTACTACCGGCAATCTGAGTTTGTACACCTTTACCGAACATGTAAAAGCTCCCGTAATTGTTCCCGTTGCTGGGGCAGTTCGGGCCTTTTCGATCCCCTACGACAACTCATTTTTTTTCATTGATAACGGTGCCGGGATTAAAAAAATTAGCCGCCACAACTACCAGGAAGAGCTACTGGATTTTGTAGGTTCAGACGAAAACCTGGCCCGGAAAATTAAAGATAAAACCTATAAATACCGGGATATCGAAACCATTGTATTGGAATATAATGCCGGGGCTTCCAAACTTTAAGTGCCGGAATTAACTTCGCCTTATGCTGCGCAAAAGCTGGCTTTTCATACTCCTTATTTTCCCGTTTTCGGTTTCCGCGCAGGATATGGCCCGGGTTCGGCAAAACCTGAATGCCCTTTGCGCTCCGGAAATGCACGGCCGCGGCTACGTAAAAGACGGCGATAAGAAAGCTTCGGAATTTATTCAAAAGCAATTCCAGGAAGCCGGCTTAAAACCATTTAACCAGCAATACTTTCAGAATTTTTCGCTGCCGGTAAATACCATCCGGGAAACAGAATTGCAGCTCGATGGCCGGAAACTTAAGCCCGGCGAAGACTTTATTCCCGATGCCGGGAGCTGTTCCGGAAAAGGCAAACTAAAAATTCTTCCGTTGGATACCCTGATTTTTTCAAACGAAAAGCGGGGCGAACTTTTTTTAAAGGAAAACCTGAGTGGTAAAGCATTGCTGGTACCGGAAAAATTCTGGATGAAGCGCAGCATATTGCCAAACCAATTCGGCGCGAAAATGCAAAATGCCGCCACCATTCTGATTTCGCACCCGCAAAAAATGACCTATACGGTAGCCAAAAGCCAGATCCTGCAGCCCCAGTTCGATATTTTACAAAAAACGGTAGGCAAATCGCCCAAAAAACTCAAATTTAAAACCGAAGCCGAATTCAATCCTGCCTACCAGACTCAAAACGTGATCGGCTTCGTTCCCGGCAAAACCCAACCCGATTCGTTCCTGGTTTTCACAGCGCACTACGATCATTTAGGCCGGATTGGTGATAAAACGTATTTCCCCGGTGCCAACGATAATGCCAGCGGCACCTCCCTCCTGCTGGAACTGGCCCACCATTTTGCCAAACCCGAAAACCAACCCGATTATTCCGTAGCTTTTATGGCTTTCGGGGCAGAAGAAGCTGGTTTGGTTGGTTCCCGTTTTTACGTAGAAAATCCCTTATTCCCGTTGCGGCAAATTAAATTCCTGATAAACCTGGATCTGACCGGTACCGGCGATGCCGGATTAATGGTAGTGAATGGCCGTATCCACGAAAAAGAATTCGGGCAGCTGCAGCAACTGAACAAGCTAAAAAACTATTTCCCGGAAATAAAAAGCCGTGGCAAAGCCGCCAATTCTGATCATTTCCCGTTTTCAGAAAAAGGTGTACCGGCCTTCTTTTTCTACACCCTGGGCGGCGTTACCTTTTACCACGATGTTAATGATAAACCGGAAACCCTGCCCTTGACCAAATATCCGGAACTATTTAATTTAATTCTGGATTTCACCCGGCTGCGGTAACCGGTAAATGGTGGATCATTGTAGAGACGCCCTATTAGGGCGTCTCTACGCCCCGGCAAAAAAACTAAAGCCACTTCAAACCGTTTAGGAAAAGGCTACCAATTTTTTCCGGATGAAATTCCTACCAGTTTATATTCTGATCTTTACTTTTTGGGCGTTTACCGGTACCATTTCTGCCCAGCATGAACACCACCAGCCACCTAAAAAGACTGTTCCAGCCACAAAACCTGTTACTCCGAAAAATCAGGCACCGGTAAAAACAATTGTAAAACCGAAAGCGCCAGCGGCAAAAAACCAACCAACCAAAACGGTAGCCCCGGCACCCCAAAAAGCAAAACCAACTGAAAAACAACAACCGGAACCAATAAAAGACGACCTATCATCTTGTCCCGGTGACGGCCCGCATGGGGACCCTTCCATTCAGGAAAATTCCGAAATGGACCATGCCGGCCACGAAATGACTCCCGACAGCAGCCGGCACGCCGGCCACGACATGCACAACATGCCCGGCATGGACATGACGCACGCTTTTTCCCGCAATCTGCCCATGACCCGCAACGGCTCCGGCACCAGCTGGAACCCCGATGCCACGCCCATGTATGCGTATATGTTTTCCAAAGCAAACTGGAATTTCATGGCGCACGGCGGCATTTTTCTGCGCTACACGAACCAGGATATTTTTGAGGCCGGCACCCGCGGCGATTCTAAACTGGATGCCCCCAACTGGTTTATGCTCATGGCCCAACGAAAAGTTGGCGGCAAAGGCCTCTTCAATTTCAACGTGATGATGTCTTTGGATCCGATTACGGAAGAAAGCGGTTACCCGCTTTTATTTCAGAGCGGCGAAACCTATAAAGGCAAACCATTGGTAGACCGCCAACATCCGCACGATCTTTTTTCCGAACTCAGCATTGCTTATACCCACGCCTTTTCCGAAGATATTGACCTGACCGGTTACTTTGGTTATCCCGGCGAACCAACCATTGGACCGACCGCCTTTATGCACCGGATTTCCAGCATGAACAACCCGGATGCGCCCCTGGGCCACCATTGGCAGGACGCGTCGCACATTCAGTTTGGCGTGGCAACGGTAGGTTTACGGTACAAAAACCTGAAACTGGAAGGCAGCAACTTTACGGGCCGCGAACCCGATGAGAACCGTTACAATTTTGATAAGCCGCGTTTCGATTCTTACGCATACCGCCTGCATTTTGCGCCATCCCGAAATTATGTTTTGCAGTTTTCGCAGGGCTTCCTGAAAAGTCCGGAAGAGCTGCAGCCCGAAGTAGATGTAAGGCGTACCACCGCTTCTATTTTGCAAAGCCAAACATTTACACCGGTCAGGCATTTTACCTCGGCGCTGGTCTGGGGTCACAATAAAAAATCTGACCATGCCGAACATTCCGTTTTGCTGGAAGGAAATTACCAGTGCCGGGCCATGGCTTATTACAGCCGCTACGAATTCATTCAGAAAGATGCCGAAGAATTGCAGATCGTGGAAGATCATGGCAGCGGCGACCACGGCCACGGCGATGTTTTTAACGTGCATGTCTTAACTCTGGGAACCAACCGTACCATTGCTCATTTCTGGAACCTGAACCTGGCATTCGGTGTGCAGGGAACAGTTTACAGGCCGGAAAAAAGTTTACACGAAGTTTATGGAAAAGTGCCGGTTTCCGGACAGGTATATCTGCGCCTGGTTCCCGGCCTGATGCAGATGCACCATTGATTTAGAATTGTACCGTGGGTTGGGTAGAGACGCCCTAATAGGGCGTCTCTACATTTCAGGCGTTTCTGCAAAATATCTACGGCCGTCGTTTACACCTAAATTCGATAACCGCCGGAAATAAAAAATTTAATTGCCGCCCAATTAAGGCCAGGGTCGTTTTATTCTAAAAAGAAAGATTGCTCTTCAGGATTTATAAATCCTGAAGTTACCTGACTGGGGTCTATGGACCCCAGTGTGCCGTTTTAAAGCTCAAACTCGCGGATTGATAAATCCGCTACAGGTAGTTTTCGGATAAAAATATCCGAAAAAGCATTTAATTATAGAATGAAACAGCCCCCCTATTAAGGCAGGGGACATCTATAAAATTGCACTTTCCCCATTAAACCGTTTGAAATTTCTAACCGAAAGCCCGTTGGTAGGACAAAAAAGCAACTTCGGCCAAATTATACGGTAAGACTGGAAGTCCCTGACTTCCACTAACAGGGCTCCTAAGTTGGAAAAAGAGAGCCAAATCCCAGGGCAGCCAACTTCGGCAAAAACTCCTTAATATTTCGTAAATTTGCCGGCTATCCTTATGCTTAATTGCTTTTGAAATCTCCGGTTATCCTGCTTATTACCCCGCCGCTCACGCAGCTCAACACGCCTTACCCGGCTACGGCTTACCTGAAAGGTTTTTTAGGAAGTCGCGGATTTACCGTAAAACAGGCAGATCTGGGGCTGGAACTGGTGCTGAAAATGTTCTCCCGGAAAGGGCTGGAACGTTTGTTTGCCGGTGTCACGAAAATTCAGAAGCTATCGGATAACGGGCAACGCATTTACCGGCTCCGGAAAAGTTATTTCGAAACAGTGGAGCCGGTCATTAAATTTCTGCAAAACCAGGATTCTACCTTGGCCCAACAAATTTGCTACAGCCGTTTTTTGCCGGAAGCTTCCCGTTTCGACCAGATTGGCGATCTGGAAGCTGGTTTCGGCGAATTGGGTATTACCGACAAAGCCCGCCATTTGGCCACCTTATATTTAGAAGACCTGGCCGATTTTATAGTAGAAGCTGTTTGTCCGCATTTCGGTTTTAGCCGCTACGCCGAAAAGCTGGGCATGAGCGCTACTTCTTTCGACCCGCTCGAAAAAGCCCTGCATGCCCCGCTCACCATTCCCGACGAAATGCTGCTGGAACTGATGGATGAATTGCTGACCGCAGTAAAGCCGGACGTTATCGGGTTTTCGGTGCCGTTCCCGGGGAATTTATTCGGGGCTTTATTGCTGGCCAAACATGCTAAAAAAGTTAATCCGGAAATTAAAACCCTGATGGGCGGCGGTTACCCCAACACCGAACTGCGCAGCCTGAAAGAACCCCGTATTTTTAAATACCTCGATTTTATAACCCTGGACGATGGCGAAGGTCCATGGCTAAGAATTCTGGAATACCTGAACGGCGAACGCGACATTGAAAACCTGCAGCGCACTTTTTTGCTGCAAAACGATACCGTTTCCTATAAAAATAATTGTCAGGAAAAAGACATATCCGCATACCGAAGTCGGCACGCCCGATTATTCAGCGACCTGCAGCTGACCGAATACATTTCGGTTATTGAAGTAATGAACCCGATGCACCGGCTATGGAGCGATGGGCGCTGGAATAAACTGACGGTGGCGCACGGCTGCTACTGGAAACGCTGCTCTTTCTGCGACATAACCTTAGATTATATTTCGCGCTACGAAACCGCCCCGGCTACTTTACTCGTAGACCGCATCGAACAGATCATTGCGCAGACCGGCCAGACCGGTTTTCATTTTGTAGACGAAGCTGCCCCGCCTTTAGCTTTGCGCGATTTAGCCATTGAACTCATAACGCCGCGGCGTAAAAATAACCTGGTGGGGCAACATCCGTTTCGAAAAAACCTTTACCCCGGATCTTTGCCGTTTACTGGCCGCTTCGGGTTGCATTGCGGTTTCGGGTGGTTTGGAAGTGGCTTCGGATAGGTTACTGGCGAAAATGGAGAAAGGCGTGAGCATTGCGCAGGTGGCCCGGGTAACCGAAGGTTTTACCCAGGCCGGCATCATGGTGCACGCCTATTTAATGTACGGCTTCCCCACCCAAACTGCCCAGGAAACAATCGACATCCTGGAAGTAGTACGGCAGCTATTTGAGAACAATGTGATCCAGTCGGGTTTCTGGCACCGGTTCTCCATGACGGCGCACAGCCCCGTTGGCAAAAACCCGGAGAAATTCGGCGTAATAGAAAATAGGACCGCCGGCCGGTACTTTCGCCGATAACGACCTGTGGCACGACGACCCGCACGGCGCCGACCATGAGCTTTTCGGCAAAGGTTTAGCCAAAGCTATTTATAATTATATGCACGGCATCGGGCTGGAAGAAAACCTGCAATTCTGGTTCGATTTCAAGGTACCTAAAGCAACCCTGCCCAAAAACCTGATCTACCAGGCTATTGCCGAACCAGGCAAACCGGACTTCGAAAAAATGAACCTGCGGGTACTTTGGTTTGGGAACAAGCCGGAAAAAACGGTAGGGTTTAAGGCTAAAAAACCAGACGGCCTTCAAACCTGCAAACTAACCTTCTTTGAAAAGGCCGAAGATTTTGAATTGGAAGTTCCGGAAGTGATAGGTAATTGGCTGCAATCCCTTTTCGAAAAACTGGTAACAGCTCCGGCCGAAGTGGTTCGTTTAAAAGATCTGGAAACAAATTATCCCGAAAAAGCGCCCTTCAATTTTGCCGCCTTTTTAAGTAGCCTCTGGTGGCAGGAGCTGCGGGAGAAGGGATTAATACTGATTTAAGGCTGCCGCTAATTGTACAAAGTGCACGCTTTCAGGCATTTTAATTACAGGCATTTTTTTTCGCCTAAAAGAATATGGTTTTTTTATTTTTTATTGCATAAATTACCTTTTCGATTTAAACAAATTAACCAATTAACCACTAACCTAAAATGAACAAAACATTTACTAAATTTAAAAGCAAGTTAATTGCTGCAATTGCTATTGCCATTTTCTCGGCAATGCCTGCTTTCGCGCAGAACAACTTCATCATGGGTCCGACTGCTAATGCGACCTCGAACAACTACCGGGCTCCAAATGGTATTGTAGATTTCCACCGGGCTTCAATGATTTATCTGGGCTCAGAATTTCCAGGCCTTACAGCTGGTCCAATAAATACTGTTGGATTTAGCATTCTTACTCCAGCTGCAACTGCCGCAGTTGGGAACATTAAAATTTACATGGCTAATACCACCGCTACTACTTACACCCGTGGTACTACCTGGGCAACAATTTTAACTACGCCAACGCCAATGGTTTTAGTTTACGATGGTCCATTAACTATTCCTGCTACCGCCGGTACATTTAATGTAACCTTGCAAACTCCATTTGCTTACACAGGCGGTAATTTTAATTTCGCATTCGAATGGAGCGCTACTACAAAATCAGCTACAGGCGCAATATATGATGCTAACAACAGCATTGCTGCTAGCCTTGTAACAGACTATGGCGCAGCCTTACCTGCCACCCTTACCATGTCAAGTGGATTTAGACCTGTGCTTCAGTTAGGTGTTCCGCTACCGTTAAACGATGCACAAGTTGAAGCTGTTTACAGCCTTGGTAAAGTTTCCCGTATTACGGGTGCAAACGCAAACGATATCCAGGTTAAGATTAAAAACGGTGGTACCGCCTATACTAACTTCGTAGTAACTCTTGCTGCAACCGGCGCTAACCCGTCTGCCCAAACCATTACTATTCCAACGCTTGCGGCTGGTGCAACTACCACGGTTACGTTCCCATACAATCCGACAGTAGCAGGTACAAACAACATTTCCGTTTCTATTCCAGCTGATGCTAACCTTACCAACAATAGCAAAACCACTACTTCTGAAGTTACCGCTAATACCCTTAGCTATGTTTCTACCAACGTCTCAGATGATGGGGTAGGCTTCGGTCCAACCGGGAATGCTGCTTTCCTGATACGCTTAAAGGCTACCGGCACTACTCCGGTTACTATTTCTGCCGTTAGAGCCTATATTGATGGCGGTACTGCTACCAGTGCTCCAAACATTATTGGTAAAACAGTTTATGGTGTAGTTGTAGATTCATTAGGTAACCTGATCGGCAGATCTGCTAATCACGTAATTGCCAGCGGTGATTTAGAAACCTATATCAATTTGCCAATTACAACTACTCCTACTTCCGGCGTAGCTCCAACCGTAACCAATACTGCATATTATGTAGGATTAGCTCAGCCAACTTATACCGGTACCACGACTTACTACCCAATGGGCTTCCAGAATGAATCGCCACAGCGTACGAAGGCTTATTATACCTGGGGTTTGGCCTCTGCTACTCCTACCAAACCAGCAGAAATCAACCAGGGATTCCGCTTTATGTTAGAAGCTGTTGTTGCGGGTAATGCTTTAGGAGTTAAAGAAGAGCTGAATTCAATGTTGCTTTCTGTTTATCCTAACCCAAGCAATGGTAACTTTAAAGTTTCAGCCGCAGCTATGAAAGGCGGAAATACCATGGCTTTAGAAGTTCGCGATATGCAAGGCAAACTGGTTTACAGCGCTTCTGCTGCTAAAGCCGATGCTACTCTAAAACTGAAAAACCTGGCCGCCGGTGTTTACATGTTACAGGTAACTACCGATGCCCAAATTGCTGTTAAGCGTTTGGTTATTGAATAGTATAGCGTAAAACGATTCCTTTTTATGCAAGAAAGTCCCGCTTCTGGCCAGAAGCGGGACTTTCTATTTATTAATAACTTCAAAAGTCATGAATTCATTAAAACTGTTTTATTAAAAGTCTATATCATTTCATGATGTAGCTAAGCAACCTTTAACCATCATGAATTTTGACAAAATACCCGTTAGTTTGTTGTTAATACCCCTAGAACCACACGCTTCAATTTTACTTTTTTTGATCTGACATTTAAAAAAGTACTTTGCTGCTTAATTTATGCTATGGTTTAGGAATAAAATTTATTTAACTTAGCAACCGCTTTGATGCATAACTAATAATAACAAAACCAATGAACAAAACATTTACAAAACTAAAAAGCAGTATTTTAACTGCAGTAGCGCTTGTAGCCCTCAGCTCGGCTCCGGCGTTAGCCCAATCAAACTTAGACTATAAAGCTACCAGCGGCGTTAATACTACTGGTACATATACTGATCTGGGTACTACCGGTACAGCCCTTACAGTTGCAAATAATGATGATGCAAATTCAGCTGTAACTCCTATTGGCTTTACCTTCAACTTTAATGGTACCAACTTTACTGACTTTTCATTAAATACGAATGGTTTTATTAAATTAGGTACTACTGCTATTTCAGCCACAGGCCCGCAGACAAACATCTACGCTACTGCATTTCCTGACCTTAACATTATTGCACCGTTATCCGGCGTAGATTTGCAGGGAGCAGCAGACCAAACCGCTAATCCAACTGAATTCAGAGTGGTAACTACGGGTACTGCCCCTAACCGGGTTACTACCATTCAGTTCAAAAATTTATCTGATAAACCCAGCGGATCAGGTACTGCCGTTACGCCTACCCAGTTTGCTACCATAAACTTCCAGGTTAAACTTTTTGAAACCACTAACAACATTGAATTCGTTTATGGCCCTTGGACAGCATCTGCCAACGCAGCTTCTGCCCAAATTTTCGGCATTGGTCTTAAAGGCTCATCTGGCGGATCTAACGACAGATTAGGGATGGGCAACCTGCCAGCTACTGGTACCTCTTTAACCCCACTGCCGTGGGCACAAACAAGATTCGAAACCATTACAACTTTTAACGGTTCTAATTATATTCCAACCTTTATTGGTGCTAATTCTTCATTGCCTGATCCAGGTCGTACGTTCCGTTTCGTGAAATTCGTAGCTCCTTCCAACGATCTTTCAGTAGAAGCGGTTTTCACCTTAGGTAAGCAAGCGCTTTCCGGCACTATGAGTAATCCTATCCAGGCCATTATCAAGAATAACAGCACTGTTGCAAAAACCAATATCCCGGTTACCTTAGCTGTAACTGGTGGTGTAGCATACAACCCTGCCCCGGTTACTATTCCAACTATTGCTCCGGGTGCAAGTGTAACCGTTACTTTCCCGGCTTATCCAGCCGCTAACCAAGGCGCTAAAACTGCTACTGTTACTATTCCTGCCGATGACGTTGCTTCTAACAATACCAAAAGCGAAGCTTTCTTAGTTACGCAAAATACCATATCGTATACACCAACTGCTGTACCTTCCAGCGGTGTTGGTTTCCCGGCTTCTACTTCAAACCGTCTGTTATTAAACCGTTATAAAACGGAAGGAACCGCTACGGTAAGAATTTCTACGGTTAGAGCCTATATTTACAACGATCCTAATGCAGTTGGTAAAACCGTATACGGCATTGTTTTAGACTCTTTAGGTGCTGAAATTGGCAGATCTGCGAACGTAGTACTTACTTCCGGAGATCTGGATGGTTACTATCCATTTGCAATTACGCAAGGTAACCCGAACCTGACAAATACTGCTTACTATGTTGGTATGGTTCAAACTGCTTATACAGCTCCATCGCCTACGGTAACCACTGCTTACGTAATTGGGGTTCAAACCGAATTGCCACAACGCAGAAGAGCTTATTATACCGGAACTCTTGGTACCACTCCGGTAAAACCTACTGAAAGCGCTGCCGCAAACGGTTTCCGCTTCATGATCGAAGCTGACGTTACCAACGTAACCGGCGTTAAGGCTGATTTAGATTCAAAAGCAGTTTCTGTATATCCTAACCCAAGCAAAGGCGTTTTCCAGGTTGCTGTTAACGATATGAAAGGCTCTAACTTTGCTATGGAAGTTCGTGATCTACAAGGCAAGCTGGTTTACAGCGGTATCTCCGGAGCTAAAAACACCGTTATCGACCTGAAAAACATGGCTTCCGGTGTTTACATTTTACAGATCTCTACCGATTCTGAAATTGCTGTAAAACGTTTAGTTGTTGAATAAGCTGCTTTAAAACAGTAAATTTTTAATAAAAAGCCCCGCTTCCGATAAGGAGGCGGGGCTTTTTGTTAGCATGAACTTCTTTTTACTATTGCCTACTATCCGTAAATTGAAGCATTGGATGATCTTTTGACCAAAACGAATCTCCAGGCCTCCGTTACCCGGGATGTTGTATTAACCGAAATCAGGAAATCAGAAATTGTTTTCAGGACCTTGTGAGGTTCCGGTAATTTATTAACTTACCGAACTCAAAAAACTCCGTTACACTTATAACTACCAAACAGACATGAATAGAAAACTTACCAAATTAGGAATTGCCAGCTTTTTGTGGCTGGCGCTGAGTTTTTTAACTGTGCTGCCTGCCTGGGCGCAGCTAAGCTTTATTGCCGGCCCCACCGCTAATGGGAATTCTGCCCTGAACCGGGGGCCTAACGGTTCGGTTAATTTTCAACGGACCGCTGCAATTTATTTAGGGTCCGAATTTCCGGGCATGGTTGCCGGCCCTATTAATTCAGTGGGCTTCAGTATCCTGACGGCCGCCGATACGGCAACGGTAGGCAATATTAAATTATATATGGTGAATACCACCGATGCCACCTTTATTCGCAGTACCACCTGGGCCACCTTAACAACTAGCCCAACAGCTATGACGTTGGTTTACGATGGCCCGTTAACAATACCCAAAGCAACCGGTTTTTTTAATATTACGCTCCAAACTCCTTTCGCATACACTGGCGGAAATTTCTACCTGGCATATGAATGGAGCAGTATTTCGGCAAAATCTACGGCATCGGCCACTTACAATGCCAACAACGATCTGGCCAGCAGCCTGAGAACCATAACCGGCACCAGCCTTACCGCAGTTGCTACTTTATCTGGCAGCAGTGCTTTCCGGCCTGTACTGAATCTGGGTTTTCCAACCCCAGCCAACGATGCTACCGTACAGGCGATTTACAGCCTAGGAAAACTATCTTTAATCCAGGGGGCTAATTCCGATATTATTAAGGCCGTGGTAAAAAATACCGGATCTACGCCGTTCACCAATCTGCCCGTTACCCTGGCAATAACCGGCGCGAACACCGCTAACCAAACGGTAACCATTCCAACCCTTGCGCCAGGGGCAACCCAAACCATTAGTTTTGCTACCTTCACGCCTACCGCTGCCGGTTCAAATACCCTAACTGTTACCATTCCTGCCGATAACAACAATACCAATAATTCGGTTACCGCTACCCAATTGGTTACAGCCAATACCCTTAGCTATGCAGCTTCCAGCATCCCAGGTAATGGTGTAGGTTTCGGGACTACGGGCAATTCATCTTTCCTGGTAAAGCTGAAAGCTACCGGTAATAACCCGGTTACCATAAATTCTGTTCGGGCCTTTCTATGGAACAGCAATACCTCTATCGGACAAACGGTTTACGGAATTGTGGTAGACTCATCGGGAAATTTACTGGGCAGGTCAGCTAATTTTGTTATAACCGGCGGCGATCTGGATGGGTACATTACCCTGCCGATAACCACCACCCCTACTTCTGGTATTGCCCCAACCGTAACCAACTCCGACTATTATGTTGGATTAGCCCAACCTACTTACACCGGAACCCAGTTTTTCCCGTTAGGCTTCCAAAACGAAACGCCGCAACGGACCGGTGTTTATTATACCTGGGGCCTGGCGGCCGCCACTCCAACCAAACCAGTTGCCAATACCGCTAACCGCCGGTTTATGATCGAAGCCGTTTTATCTGGAACTACGATGGGCCTGAAAACTGATCTTAACCCGGCTTTGGTTTCGGTATTCCCAAACCCAGGTAATGGCATTCTTAATGTTTCTGCTAAAGACCTGAAAGGGGGGCAAACCCTGACGCTGGAAGTTTGTGACCTGAGCGGCCGCGTGGTTTACACCGGAACCGGTAGTAAGACCGGCGCTACCGTAAACCTTGGCAAATTAGCCTCTGGTGTTTACATGCTTAAAGTTGCTACCAACTCCGATGTTGCTATAAAGCGGATCGTAATTCAGTAATTAACTTAAACAATAACATTTTTTACTCAATAAGCGCTGCTTCCTCTCAGAAGCAGCGCTTTTTATTTTTTGCATTTCCTCTCTGGCGCAAGTGTTAAGCTTAAGCGTCACTTGTGACTAAAAAAATGCAGGCAAGTCTTCAGACTAGCGGAAATACAAACAAAATTTTGCAACAATTCTTTATTGGAATTCCCGAAAGTCTGAAGACTTTCTGACATGAAAAGACACAAGTGACCCTTCTGGCGCAAGTGTTAAGCGAAGCGTCACTTGTGCCTGACGGACAAAAGCAAGTCTCCGGACTTGCGTAAACCGGAATCTCAGAAATTTATTACACGGAAGTCCGGAGACTTCCGAAATGTTCATAAGTCACAAGTGACGCTTCGCTTAACACTTGCGCCAGAAGAGGATAAAAAGCAATAAGCCGGAACAAGTAGGTTTGTTCCGGCTTATAATTTCAAACTATAATTAATCAATTTAATTTAGTCGCGTTTGGTTTTCAGAATTCGCCGCAGTTCGGCCAATTCATCGCGGTATTTGGCGGCTTGCAAAAAGTCAAGATCTTTGGCGGCGGCTTCCATTTGCTTTTCGGTTTTCTTGATCAGCTTTTCCAGTTCATCGCGCTTCATGTACTGGATAACCGGTTCGGCGGCCAGCGATACTTCTTCCGGACCAGCATACATTTTCACTTCCGGCTTTTTGGAATCGGCTACCGAAGTTTGCTCAAAGATTTCTTCTTTCGATTTGAAAACCGTGGTTGGCGTAATGCCGTGTTCTATCGTTGTAAGCCATCTGCACGGCCCGGCGGCGGTTGGTTTCGTCGATGGTGCGTTGCATCGAGCCGGTCATGCGGTCGGCGTACATAATTACTTTGCCGCTGCTCGTTCCGGGCGGCCCGGCCGGTGGTTTGGATAAGCGAGCGCTGGTCGCGCAGGAAACCTTCTTTATCGGCATCCAGAATGGCTACCAAACGATACTTCGGGTAAATCCAGACCTTCGCGCAGCAGGTTTACCCCAATCAGCACATCAATGTGTGCCCAGGCGCAGTTCCCGCAATATTTCTACCCGGTCCAGCGATTTGATTTCGGAGTGAATGTATTTTACTTTAATATTCAGCCTTTCCATGTACTTGGACAGTTCTTCGGCCATGCGTTTGGTAAGCGTGGTTACCAGTACGCGGTCGCCCATTTTAATGCGCTCATCAATTTCATCCAGCAAATCATCTACCTGGTTAGTGCTTGGCCGAACTTCAATTTCAGGATCTAACAAACCCGTTGGCCGGATGATCTGCTCTACCACTACCCCGCCGGCTTCGCTGCAATTCGTAATCGCTGGGCGTAGCACTCACAAAAATGGTCTGGCGCATCATGCTTTCAAACTCATTAAAGGTAAGCGGGCGGTTATCCATGGCCGAAGGCAACCGGAAACCATATTCCACCAGCTGCGTTTTGCGCGAGCGGTCGCCGCCCCACATGGCCCGCACCTGCGGCATGGTAGCGTGGCTTTCGTCGATCACCATCAGATAATCGTCGGGGAAATAATCTAACAAACAGAAAGGCCGCGCCGCCGGGCTCACGCCGGTCGAAATAACGCGAATAGTTCTCGATGCCGGAGCAATAACCCAATTCCCGGATCATTTCCAGGTCAAATTCGGTACGTTCTTTTATGCGTTTGGCTTCTTCATCGCGGACTTCCTTTTCAGAAATAATCGTGCTGCGCCACCATATCGAACTGAATTTCCTGAATGGCCTGCTGCAACGTATCTTTGCCGGTCACGAAGAGGTTGGCCGGATACAAGCGCAATGCTGTTCTTCATCGGCAATTTTTTTACCGGAGGCCGGATCAATGCGCTGAATGGCTTCAATCTCATCGCCGAAAAAATAAATGCGGTACGCAAAATCGGCGTAAGCCGGAAAAATATCAACGGTATCGCCTTTTACCCGAAAAGTACCGCGGGTAAATTCGGCTTCGGTGCGGCTGTACAAGATCTGCACAAACTGGATACAGCAGATTATTGCGGCTGACGCGCTGGCCCGGCGCGCAGGTAAATTACGTTTTTCCCAAATTCTTCGGGGTTACCAATACCGTAAATACACGAAACCGAAGCCACCACAATAATATCGCGCCGGCCCGAAACAAAGCCGAAGTACAATGCAGCCGCAGCTTTTCAATTTCTTCGTTTATAGCCAGGTCTTTTTCAATGAAAGTATCGGAAGAGGCGATGTAAGCTTCGGGCTGGTAGTAATCGTAGTAGGAAATAAAATATTCTACGGCATTTTCCGGGAAGAAACTGCTTGAACTCCCCGTAAAGCTGGGCGGCCAGGGTTTTGTTATGGCACAGCACCAGAGTAGGCTTTTGCACCGTATTCTGAATAACATTGGCCACGGTAAACGTTTTACCGGTACCGGTAGCACCCAGCAAAACCTGGGCGGGTTCGCCGTTTCTACGCCTTCCAGTAAGTTGGGCAATGGCTTTGGGCTGGTCGCCGGTTGGTTTAAATTCAGATGTTAATTTAAAATCCATGCAGGTTGGTTTTAGCTTGGTAAAGATAGACAAATGATAACATTCCGAAGCGGAAGTTAGTTTACCTGTCTTTACTTTTTTGCCTGGAAATGCTACCGTTTTTTAATTGGAATTTCCTGAATCCCAGAATATCTGTAGGGACAGGGCTTGACCTGTCCGCACGCATTCCAGATCGGAAATTCCAAAACGCAAATTCCAGTTTCGTATTCGGATAATTCCTTTCAATAAAAATCCTGGGAATCTGGCAAATCTTTAAAATCGGGTTCAGATAAAATGTCGCAATAACGTGCGGACAGGTCAAGCCCTGTCCCTACAGGAATGCTATAAATTCTGAAAATTCTGATCCGAACAATAAATCCTAAAATCATGTAATCCTAAAAATCATAGTTCAGACAACTGGGGCCGCTTCTTTCCGGAAAAACTTATAACCAAACATAAGCGCTGCCGCTAAAATTATAAGCCAGGAAAACACTACTACCAGCCAGGCATACCGTACTTTGGGTTTTTCACTCCGAAATAATTCCTGAGAACGCTGCCGGCATTCCTGCATAACTTCCGGCGGAATTAAACGAATAGAAAGGGCAATGCCGGCCGGTACAATTAAAAGATCATCCAGGAAACCGAATACGGGAATAAAATCGGGAATAAGATCGATGGGGCTTAGGGCATATCCAATAGTTAAAGCAACTACGATTTTGGCTACCCACGATACTTTCGGATGTTTGTATGCCAGGTAAAGCGCGTAAACTTCGGTATTTAAGGCGCGGGCTTTTTCACGGAGATTTTGCAGCAATTTCATAAACCCTCTACGAAATTTGAAACTGAAAGCTGCCGGAATTAACTATTCCAGATCTGCCAGGCAGCTTCGGCCTGAAGGACCAGCATTTCGTAACCGTTTTTAGTTTTGGCGCCCATTTCCCTACCCTTTTTCATAAAAAGCGTTTCCTCCGGGTTATAAACCAGATCGTGCAAAAAATGCTGCGGCGTTAAATGCTGATAAGGAATTTCCGGACAGTTTTCCGTTTCCGGAAATGTACCCAGCGGCGTGGTATTGATGATAAGCAAGTGGCTGGCAATAATTTCTGAGGTCAGTTCGGTATAGGTCATTGTTTCGGCTGACTGGTCACGGGAAACTTTATTGAACGGAATACTTAATTCTTCCAGCGCAGCTTTAACGGCTTTGGCAGCGCCGCCGGTACCCAATATCAGGGCGTTGGAACTGAAATCGTCGGGCAGAAAATTTCTCAGGCTTTCGCGAAAACCAAGATAATCGGTATTAAAACCTTTTAGTTTGCCGCCGGAAATTTTAATGCAATTTACCGCCCCGATCTTCGCGGCTGTTTCATCAATTTCGGTTAGCAACGGAATTACATTTTGTTTATGCGGAATGGTAACGCTTAAACCTTGCAGGTTTGGCTGCTTAGCCATTAGAGCCGGCAATTCTTCTACGTCAGGTATCACAAATAATTCGAATTCAGCGTCCGTGATCTTTTCTTCCTGAAATTTCCGGGTAAAATATTTTTTGGAAAAGGAGTGTGTTAGAGGAAAACCGATCAGGCCGAATTTGCGCATGTGTAAAGGTACCAAAATTTCTAATCAGGATTTTTTTAGTGCCTATTTCAAAAAATACACATGTCATCCTGAGCGATAGCGAAGGAACTTGTTGGCTCACAGCAGTTACCTTTTCTATGAAAAATATTTATAAGACCAAGAACCCTTAACCAAAAGTCAAAATAGCAGGCTTTTTGCTAACCGCCAACAAGTTCCTTCGCTATCGCTCAGGATGACAGCTTTTTTTAAAACTTCACAAACAAAAAAGGTTGCCGGTAAGAAACCGGCAACCATTCTCCATTTATCCATTGACTTTTTAAGGCTAAAAGCCTACCATTTTTAAGCGTTTACCTTTTTACGGGCAAACTTATGCTTGGCAACTTCAAACAGCGGCGGCAGAACCGATAAAATAATGATGGCAAAAATGACCAGCGTAAAGTTCTTTTTAACGGCCGGAATGTTACCGAATAAATAACCGGCAATTACAAAACCGCTACCCATAAAAATCCGCCAATAATATTATAAGCAATAAATCGGCTGTATTTCATGGTGCCTACGCCGGCAATAAACGGCGCAAACGTGCGGATAATGGGAATAAAGCGGGCAAAAATAATGGTTTTGCCGCCGTGTTTCTGGTAGAATTCTTCGGTTTTAAGCAAATATTCGCGTTTCAGAAACCGGTAATCGCGCTGGAAAACTTTCGGCCCGAAATAATCTCCAATGGAATAATTGAGCGTATCGCCCAGGAAAGCCGCAATAAATAACAAACCAATCAGGTAAAAAACGATTAAATGGTCCGGCTACTGTCTCGCCGTTAATGATTTGCGGAGCCGCAAAAGCGCCGGCAGCAAATAACAAAGAATCGCCGGGTAAAAAAGGCATTACTACCAAACCGGTTTCCACAAAAATTATCAAAAATAAAATTGCGTACGCCCAAACTCCGTAATTATTAATGATCTCCGATAAATGCACATCCAGGTGCAGAATAAAATCGATCAGGTACTTAATAACTTCCATTAATTCTAAAATAATTGTAACTTAGTCTAATTTCTGGGTTACGCCATTCATTTTCGGCGAAAATTCGGTATTCAGGAAATGGTAAAGGTATCGCCGCGCAAACCTAACCGGATGGTTTCCAACGGTACAACTTCGCTGGGCGCAATATTTCCCAGGTTTACGTTGGCGCCCATCATTTTAATAAACCAAACCTGCTGCGATTTTAACGGCGCTTCCCACATAATTTTTTCGAAAGGAATTTTAGTTAAGATCTCTTCTACCAGACCACTTCTTACTTCGCCGGTAGCTGCGGAACAGGCCAACATTACCACCTTCGCGGGCTTCCCCGATTACTTTCCAGGCTGCCGGCTTCCAGTTCGTCCTGCATCAGTTTGATCCATTTATAAGGCGGAATAATTTTGGTATCGTCTTTAGAACCAACTTCCGAAAGTACGGTTACCTGCTCTTTCAGCGTGCGGATATATTCGCACTTAATTTCGTGATCCAGATCGATAGAGCCATCCGAAACTTCGGCATATTCCATTTTATATTTATCCAGAATCCGACGGTAATCATCAAACTGGTTGCGAACTAATAAAGGCTTCGAATAAGGTACCGCCAAAATAAACCGGAATGCCGGCTGCCCGGTAAATATCTAATTTACGCTGCAGGTTTGGCACTACGTAAGAAGTAGCCCAGCCTAGTTTTACAATATCTACATATTCGCCGGCTACTTCAATAAAATCTTCTACTTCCCGTATGCTCAGGCCTTTATCCATGGCCATGGTGTAGCCGTGTTCGCGGGGTTTGGCAGTCCGCTCAGGCAGGTTGTTCAGGTTATAATTCATCTGGATTATTTACGGTATTGATCAATAATCCGGGCCAGGGCTTTCTGCGATTCCAGTTCCGGGAAATATTCGAACAGCAGCTAATGCTTATCAAAGTCCAAAATTAATGCATTTTCCAGATAATTGTATGCTTCTTGGTAATTTCCTGCCGAAAGCAGATAAGCGCACAGCCGGTAATACAGCTCGGCATCGTCCGGATTAAGCTCAATGGCGTTTTCAATGATATCGATGGCTTCTTCGAAATTGCCCTGTTCATGCAAAATAATAGACCAGTTCAGCCACATTTCTCGGTTATTGGGCGCCAGCTCACTGGCTTTTTCGTAAGCTTCCAGGCACGAAACAATATTCCCCACATTGTATTCGGCAGCGCCTAAGGCGATCCAGTAATCCGGGTTTTCGTTATAAATTTCTGCGGCTTTCCGGAAAAAATGCACGGCTTCGAACCATTTTTCCTGCGCATTCAGAATTACGCCAATGCCAAACCAGGCTTCATCCATTTCCGGATCCAGATCGATGGCTTTCTGGTAATAACGTCGGGAAAGGTCCCACTGCCCCATTTTTTCGTAGCATTCGCCAATGTTGCAAAACATATCGCTGGTAGGTTCATCGTGCTCCAACGATTGGTTAAAAGCATCAATAGCTTTCGCAAATTCGCCCAGACATACATAAGCATTCGCCAAATTGGTATAAGCTATCGCAAAATCGGGTTTAATAATAGTGGCGTAATCAAAGGCAGAGGCTGATTTTTCGAAATTACCCAGCTTGAAATGCAGCATTCCCAGGTTAAACCAGGCCATATGGCGAATACGGATCATTATCTACAAATTCCTGAAAAAACGGAATATTTTCTTCCAGCGTACCGGTAATTTCCAGGCAATATAGCAGTTCCTGCAGCGCTATTTCGTTTTCCGGATTTAACTCCAGGCACTTTTTGTAATACTTAATCGCCGAATTAAATTTACCCCAGCTTTGGTAGGTCAGGCCGATATTGAAAAGAATATCGTCGCGGTCGCCGGCTAAGGCAGCGGCCCTTTTAAAATAATCGATGGCTTCGCTGAATTCGCCTTTCTGGGTATAAATAATGCCATGCGTAACGAGCACATCAGCGTTATCCGGTTCAGCCAGTTCCAGGTGCTTTAATAATTTCCAGCGCTTCGGCAAATTCGCCGCTCATGGCCAGTATCTGCGATTTATCGATCAGAAGTTCGGTGGAAAACGGGTATTGGTTTATAGCCGTATTGCAGGCTTCAATGGCTTTGGTATAATTGAAATTAGTGGTATAATGGTCGATAATTATTTCAAAATCGGCTAAATCAAAAAATACGCTGTCGTTGTTGGCCAGCATATTTTCAAATTTTTTTATTATTTCCAGTGATTCTTCTCTGTCCTCGAAATCTTCGTTCATCTTCCCTTATATCATACAGCCGGCTTCAAATTCCGGCATCTTCATCCAAAACATTACCCCAAAGTAAAAAGTTTAGCGTTGGGCCAATGTGTTCCGGCGCTGCAATTCCCGGCACGTCCAGGCAATTGTTTCATTTAGTGGCCGAAACCTGCAAGTTAACACTTTTTTTACTTTATCGTTGCGGTAAATATGCGGCTGCTTTGTGATCCGGGCCGTTTCCCGGGTAATTAAAGGCCGTTTGCCGGTTAAAAAGCTCCTAACGTGTTCCAGTCGCCATAAAACGCCAGCCAGCCCCGGGCCAACTTTAAAACCCGGCGGCTTTTTTCCGAAACAGGTAGCCACAGCTTTAAAGAACTCTTCGTAAGTTAAAGCGCCGGCATTCAGGATAAACCGTTCGCCTTTTACTTCCGAAAAAGTTAATTGCCGCATCATTTCCACTACATCGCGCACATCCACAAAATTGGCAGCGCCGGCCGTATAAAAAGGTTTTTCGTTGAAAACATAACGGAATAACCGCGTGCTGCTTTCCTCCCAGTTACCCGGCCCCAGAATAATAGATGGGTTTACAATTACCGCCGAAAGTCCTTCCGAAATGCCACGCCACACTTCCAGTTCCGCCTGGTATTTGGATTCGGCGTAATTGGTATGTTCGGCATTCAGGTCCCATTTTGAATTTTCGTCGGCTTCGGTCTTGTTTTTTTCCTTTTCTACTGCGGCCACGGAGCTAACGTAGCACAGCTTTATATTCTCTAATTCCAGACATGTATTTACCACATTGGCCGTTCCTTCAACGTTTATCTGCTGGAGCAAGGCTTTATCCTGGGGAGCATACGAAATGAAGCCGGCACAATGAAAAACGTGGGTAGCGCCGGCAAAAGCTTCGGCCAGGAAAAGCGGATCAAGCAGGTCGCCCTGGAGCCATTCTAAAACGGTAGGGTTTGGGCTCGGAAAACTGCGCCGGCTGATAGCCCGAACCTGGTGGCCATGTTTAAGTAATTCTTCTACCAGAAAAGAACCTACCAGACCCGTTGCTCCCGTAACCACTACCATGAAATTAAAGCTGCGGATTTATCAAAGGTAAAGCCATGAGCTTTCCAAAATATTTAGTAGCGCCGGATTTTTGTAAAAAATGCAGGTGCTTTGAGCTGTGGGCATCGGAGCCGGCCATGTCTACCATTTTAGCATCTATCAGTTTTTCGGCGACTTTCTTTGCCCCTTCAGAATAATAACCGCTCAAAGAGTTGAGATTGATCTGCATTAAAACGCCCAGTTCTTTCAGCTTTACCAGATCGTCGAATTTCCCATAAAGGTACGTATACCGCTCCGGGTGCGCCAATACCGGTTTATAACCCGCCGATTGCATCGCAAAAATGGCTTCGGTCAAAACCCGGGGTTCGTTGATGTATGAGGTTTCGAAGAGCAGGTAATTGTTGCCGAAGGTTAGAAGCTTATCGTTATTTGCAAGCCGTTCCATAAACCATTCGTCCAGGTAATATTCGGCGGCGCAGGCTAATTCAATTTTCCAGCCTTTTTCGGTAACCGCAGATTGCAATAAAGCTAATTTCTCCTGAATGCCTTCGGGGGTGTTTTTGTAGAAATCGCCCATAATGTGGGGGGTCATGATGAGTTTTTCGTACCCAAACCCTACCATTTTTTCTACCAGTCCCAAAGACATTTCCAGCGTTTCGGCACCATCATCCAAGCCCAGGCAGCAAATGGGAATGCATATCCACTTTAAGGTCGGCTAAGGATGTAACAGGGCCCTTTTCCGGACTGCTGCCAAATAATTTACTGAAAAATGAAGCCATATAAAGCGTTTAGGAGAAACGCTCCTTTATGTTGTCCAAGAAGCCTTTACGCTCTACTTCGTCGTAATAGCCCTGTCCGTAACCATACCCGTAGCCATAGCCATAACCGTACCCATAACCATAAGCACCGGAGCTGCGGGCATCATTTAATATGGTAGCAAGTTTGGTAATGCCGTTGGTTCTTACCAGCTTGTTGATATTTTTCAGGAACGCTTTTTTAGAATAATCGGCCCGGACAATATAGATAGGGATATCCACTTTTCGCATAATGAGCATTCCATCGGTTACCAGACCTACCGGCGGCGTATCGATGATGATCACGTCGTAAATTTCGTGCAGTTCTTCCAGCATCCGGTCGAAGTTCGGGTTCAGGATAAGCTCCGAAGGGTTTGGCGGCGTAGGTCCGGCAGAAATGTACTGCAAATTAGGTATACTGGAAGGCTGAATACATTCATGAACCGAATGTTTATCGATCAGGATCGTACTTACCCCTTTGGTGTTTTCGCCGCCAAATGCCAGGTTTACTTTCGGCTTCCGCATATCAAGGTCAAGCAGAATAACTTTCTGATCTGATAAAGCAATGATACCGCCCAAATTTACTGCCACGAAGGTTTTACCCTCCCCGCTAATGGTAGAAGTTACGGAGATCATCCGTTTCTGCTTTGAAGAACTGATAAACTCTAAGTTAGTACGAATAGACCGGATAGCCTCACTGATCGCCGATTTCGGATTTTTATCCACAATAAGCTTAGATACTGCCAGTTTTTCTTTTTCGTATTTCGGGATAATACCCAGCACCGGCACTTTGGCAATGCGTTCTACTTCCCTAACGTTGGTTACAGTGTTGTGCAGAAAATACCGCGCCGCAATTAACCCTATTCCTAAAAACAAGCCCGTTGCCAGGCCAATGGCATAAACCATTAGTTTATTAGGCGATATAGGCGCTCCAGGCAAAGAAGCCGGCGACAGGATCTGGAAATCAGGGGTGGTACCGGCTTTGGCAATACCGAATTCAACCTGCTTTTCCATTAAAAGCAAATAGAATTTCTCATAAAGATCGAAAAAGCGTTTGAGGCGGATGGCTTCCGTTTCTTTTTGCGGCATGGTAAGCAATTCCGATTCGATGTTTACTGAGTTGTTATTGATCTCTACAATCTGATTTTGCAGTAGTTCGCGGTTGCGGTGCAACAATTCCCGGATATCTTTCTTCAGTTTATTTACCTGGGTTTCTATAGAGGTAACCGCAAACGTGCCGGGCTGGTTGGAGGCTAAAACCCGGGCCAGGTCCGTCTGGGCTTTGGCCAGATCTGTGATTTTAGAAAGCAGTTGCGGATCTTGAATAGCGCCCAGGGTAGGAATAATTTGTTCTACATTGGTATTACGGGCCAGCAGGCTGGAAATATTATCTATAGTAGATATCTTTAGCCGGATATCTACTTTTTCTTGCTGCAGTTGTTCTATTTTAGCCCGGGAAGCGGCCAGGTCAGCTTTAATGTCATAAGATTTGTTGCGAATGGCAAAAGACTCCAGATTGGCTTCGGCACTTTGCAGCTTATTCTGAGTTTCTTCAAGCTGGTCTATTAAGAAAGAAATAGTTTGTTCGTTCGATTGGTTTTTATTTTCGCGCTTATGGTGCAGGTATACCGAATCAATTCGGTTTACAATATCGCGGGCTTTAGCCGGGTTATGATCCGTAAAAGAAATGCTGATGGTACGGGCATCCGGGTTTACAATCAGAGCTGATAAATTGGAAGCCAGGTAATTAAGAATTGCACCATTACTATTGATCCGGAAATAAAAATCCTGATTTAAGGCTTGATCGTTAAAACCTGGTGTTTTTAAAATTTTAAAATCGAAATGAGGATTGCTGATAATGTCGCCAAAGGCCTGTTCTATAGATTCTGAGCTTTCGCCAATAAGATAAGTTAACCGAAACCGTTTATCATCTAATACATTCAGCTCAATATTCTGATCGTAAATAGCTGGGTTTTTTATTTTGAACACTACCTGAAACGGACTGGCTTTATAAATTTCCTGGTCCAGCACTTTGCCCCGTACATAGTAATTTACGTCCAGGCTCATGCTTTCGCGTAACTTTTCGTAGATTAGGTTAGATCTCAGCAATTCTATTTCGCCGGAAAGCTGGTTGATTCCTTTTAAGCCTTCAACGCCGCCAATTTTATTTAACCCCAAAGCACCCGCACCAGCTTCTTTCTGCTCATCTATTTTCAGCAGCGAAGTGGCCATAAATACTTTAGGCGTATACCGGATATAAAGGAAAGAGCCTAGCAGACCAAGTAAAATAAGCGCAATAACCCAGGGAAGGCTCTTGCGCATTACCATTAAAAGCGTTTCGAGATCAAAATCCGAGCCGGCACTTTCTTCTTCGGTTTCTAAAACGGCTGGCGTGGTTTCGAAATCTTCTGCCGTTTTATTTTGAACAGTAGCCATTTATAATCTTTATAATGAAGCAAAATTAGTTTGAGGAAGACCAAAGAATTAATCTCTACCCACAAGGTCTTTAATTACAATGTAAGTGGTAAGTACGCTGGTAACTGCACCAAACACCGGTAAGTAGTCAGCTAAAGCCTCCAGGAATATCCTCCTAACTGGTTCAACATAAACAATATCATTTGGTTCCACGTTCAGAGCCGCTTTCCGCATACCTTCTATGGTAGAAAGATCTATAATCTGGACGCTGGGGTTTTGCAAATCGCCGCGGATAAGCCGGATATTGTGCGCTTTACCGGTTTTATCAATGCCCCCGGCCTGGGCCAGCACTTCAATAAGGTTCATATTATCGTTAACCATAGGTATTACCTTTCCGCCCGGCGACCCCAGTACAATAATGCGGTTATTCATTACCCTGGTAATAACGTAAACGTCTTTATAAAATTTGGTGAAGAGGGTCTGCAACAAGCTGTCGGTCTGGAGCAACGTGAGGCCGGAGACCTTAACGTAATCTACCATGGGCAATTTTACAACGCCGTTGTTCTGCACCAGAAACCGGGGCCTTTCCTGAACCTGGTTCTGGAGGATTCCGCCGCTGGAAAGGCTTCGTAAAATCTCACCGTTTGGATCAAGAATACGTTCGCCGCGGTTGGTAAATACCTGAACATCAAGATAATCGTTAGGCTGGATAATGTAGTTCTGTTCGGCGGTAGCCAGAGAAGCCCGCATTTTGGCTATATTCAGGTCGTCTTCCGTCCGGAACATAATATTTTGCCGATAGGTCTGGCACGACCAAAGCGAGATAAAAAAGAAAAAGCAAATGTAACGGAGGAGTTTTGAGAGCAGAGTGATTTGCATTAACGGGTCTGGAAAGTCTGGTTAACGGTATGGTTAAACGTAATAAACTGCAAAGTAAGCATAAAACAACGAGAACGAACCTTCAAAGAAAATTAATTTCAGCCGGTTTTCAAAATTTCCGGTAACTTTGCATTGCACTTTTTAAAGCCTAAACCCTACCAAATCTAACAAGTGAGCAGACTTTCGATCTTATTTTCCGGCCTGTTTTTTATGATCTTTTTGCCATTGCAGGCGCAGAAAACCACTTCCGATACGTTGATGAATATTCCGTTATTCTTTGCCGGCGGCGGCTACGACTTTAGCGGCGGCGACATGGCAAAACGGTTCGGCAATAATTTTGAAGTGGGCGGCGGATTTCTTTATAAAACCAAAACCAACTGGCTTGTAGGGCTGGAAATGAATTACCTCTTTGGAAATACCGTAAAAGAATTACCTATAAGCCTTATTTTAACCTCCGAAGAGCAGGTTATCGGTGAAGACGGATTGTATTCCAATATCCGGATTTCGGAAAGAGGCAGCAAATTGCCAATTTTTAAAGCCGGGAAACTGTTTTCTGCGCCTTTCGGCAATGCCAGCGTAAATTCCGGCTGGTACGCACTGGGCGGCGTGGGCTTTATACAGCATAAGATCAGTTACGAAGATGTTAGCCGCAATACTCCTCAGATCCGCGATGAATATAAGAAAGGCTACGACCGCCTAACCAATGGCCTGGCCCTGACGCAAAACCTGGGGTATATGTACCTGGATAAAAAGCGGAGAATAAATTATTACGTAAACCTGGAATTTACCCAGGCTTTTACCCGCAACCGCCGTTCGTATAATTTCGACCTGATGGGCCCCGATAACCGGAACCGGCTGGATCTGCTATATGGCATTAAAGTAGGCTGGATCTTTGCCGCTTATAAGAAACTTCCGCAGGAATTTTATTACGATTGAGGAGTCAATAGTCAGGATTGAGGATTGAGGAGCGTGAAGTGGTAATTTAGGACAGGTTTCTATTTTACCTGCGGTTGCAACTATTCAGGAAACAATTACCCGAACTGAGCGGCTTTATAAAATGCTAGGTAATTGGCTTTAAAAGTCTTTCCGGTTGCAATTTAAAGCCTTTCCTGCCTGCTTTATACCAATTTATTCCGGACAATTGTTTAGCTTTGCAGTACTTTTTACCGGCAAAACCATACCATTCAACAAATATTAACTTCATATAAATGGATATACGCTTTACTGAAAATCAGACAATGATCGCGCAGATGGTCCGGGATTTTGGCGCCAAGAACATCAAACCAGACATGATGAAATGGGATGAAAGCCAGGAATTCCCGGTCCACGTTTTTAAAGCGCTGGGCGAACTTGGCCTGATGGGCGTGCTGGTACCTACTGAATACGGAGGTTCTGGTTTTGGTTACTTGGAATACGTTACCGCCATTGCCGAACTTTCTAAAATAGACGGTTCTATAGGTCTTTCTATGGCAGCGCACAATTCGCTTTGCACCGGCCATATCCTGCAGTTCGGTAACGAAGAGCAGAAAAAGAAATGGTTACCAAAACTGGCTACCGCCGAATGGATAGGCGCCTGGGGTTTGACTGAGCCAAATACCGGTTCTGACAGCGGAAACATGCGCACTACTGCCGTAAAAGACGGCGACCATTGGGTACTGAACGGGGCCAAAAACTTCATTACCCACGGTAAAAGCGGCAACGTAGCAGTAGTAATTGTGCGCACCGGTGAAGTTGGCGATTCGCATGGTATGACGGCTTTTGTGATAGAACGCGGTACGCCGGGTTTTGAAGGCGGCCGGAAAGAAGATAAACTGGGTATGCGGGCTTCGGAAACCACCGAAATGATCTTTACCGATTGCCGCGTACACGAAAGCAACATGCTGGGCAAAGAAGGTGACGGTTTTATTCAAGCCATGAAGGTGCTGGATGGTGGGCGTATTTCTATTGCCGCACTTAGTTTAGGTATTGCCCAGGGAGCTTTCGAAGCTGCTTTGGCTTATTCCAAAGAGCGTCACCAGTTCAACAAGCCGATCTCCGATTTCCAGGGCATTGCCTTTAAACTGGCCGATATGGCTACCGAAATTGAAGCAGCGTCTTTGTTAACCTACCGCGCCGCCGATATGAAGAATAAAGGCCTGAACGTAACCAAAGAATCCGCTTTTGCGAAATATTACGCTTCCGAAGTTTCGGTGCGTTGTGCCACGGAAGGCGTTCAGATCTTTGGCGGCTACGGCTATACCAAAGATTACCCCGCCGAAAAATATTACCGCGACTCCAAACTTTGCACCATCGGCGAAGGAACGTCGGAGATCCAGAAACTGGTAATTTCAAGAGCAATATTGAAATAGTGATTAGTGAATAATGATCAGTGATTAGTAAGCTGGTCTGAGAAAACGAAATGCCTGAAAATTTTCATTCATATAACCTTCGTTTTTTAGCCCGAAACCCGTTTTTTGATACTAATCACTAATCACTAATCACTAAAAACTAAAAAAGTCTTGACTTTCAGGATAGTTCTATTTAAATTTGCAGCCTTTAAAATAAGTAATTCAAACCTAGTATGATCATTATAAACGTTAAGGATAACGAGTCAGTAGACAGAGCGCTTAAGCGGTTCAAGAAAAAATTCGAAAGAACAGGTGTGTTAAAAGAATTGCGTTCACGCACGTTCTTCCAGAAACCATCTATTACCCGTCGTAAGCAAAAGCAGAAGGCCGCGTATATCCAGAACCTTTTCGCAAACGAAAACTACTAGTACTTTATACTAGGTTTCTAATATTTAATCCATAAATTAGTATTGCCGGAGCGCCAGTTCCCGGTATGCTGATTTATGGATTTATTTTTTAAATATCTTACTTACGAAAAGCGGTACAGTCCGCATACGCTTACCTCCTACCGCACGGATCTGGGCCAGTTTGCGGCTTATTTAGCCAATACTTACCAACTCGAAGACCCCGCCCAGGCCGACCATACCATTATCCGTTCCTGGATCGTTTCGTTGTTGCAAAATAAAATGGAAGCCCGCAGCGTGAACCGCAAAATTGCCTGCCTCCGCTCCTATTATAAGTTCCTGCTCCGCCAAGGCCAGATCACCCAGAATCCTATGCTGAAGGTAATTGCCCCAAAATCGGGCAAGAAACTGCCGGCTTTTTTGCCAAAGGAAACTATTGAGCAGCTTTTTGAACAGATAGAATTCCCCGATACCTTTGAAGGCTGGCGGGATAAACTGGTACTGGAATTACTTTACGGCACCGGCATGCGCCTTTCCGAACTTATCGGGTTGCAGGAAAACAGCATAGATCTGAACCAGAAAACCATCCGCGTGCTGGGTAAAGGCCAGAAAGAAAGGATCCTGCCGTTAAACAAAGCCTTACAAACCTGCCTGGAAATTTACCGCAAATTCAAATCCCTGGAATTTCCTGATAACCAACCGGCCCCGCTGCTCGTTACATCTAAAATGCAGCCGCTTTACCCGAAGCTGGTTTACCGCATTGTTAAAAATTACACCGGCATGGTAACTACTTCGCAACACCGCAATCCACACGTGTTGCGGCATACGTTTGCCACCCACCTGCTCGATAATGGCGCCGACCTGAACGCTATTAAAGATCTGTTGGGCCACAGTAGTTTAGCCGCAACGCAGGTTTACACGCACAATTCGATAGAAAAGCTGAAAGCAATTTTTGAAAAGGCTCATCCCAAAGCCTAATATTCACCTTATAAAACGTTAACCACTATGAAATTACAAATGCATTCCATCCACTTCGACGCCGACCAGAGTCTGCTTGATTTTATTCAACAAAGGCTCGATAAACTGGAAACGTTTTACGACCGCATTACGGACGGCGAAGTTTTCCTGCGTCTAAATAATAAAGATGGCATTGAGAATAAAACGGTTGAAGTAAAGCTGATTGTACCGGGCGCCACGCTCTTTACCAAAGAAGAAGCATCTACGTTCGAGATTGCTACCGATCAGGCTTTAGACGCCTTAAAAACCCAGATAAAGAAGCATAAAGAAAAAATGATGTCGCATTAAAAATAAATTTGAAGGTTTGAAGATGTGGAAATTTGAAAATATTCGTAAAGCCACTCATCAAATTCTAAAAAGCGAATAAATATAAAGAAAGCCCGGCCTGTAAGCCGGGCTTTTCTGTTTAAAAAACGGTATATTTTCAGGTCTGAAATCACAAACGTAGAGACAAGGCATTGCCTTGTCTCTACAGGAGATCTAAAAACTCTAAAATGCAAAACTACCCGGTAAAATTAAACCTGCGGCTCGACTGGAGCGAAATGGACCTTTTCGGCCATATAAATAATGTAGCTTATTTTAAATATGTTCAGGCTTCGCGGGTAAACTATTGGGAAACTTCCGGCATCAATACTTATTTCGAAACCCAACGGATCGGGCCGATCCTGGCGTCAACCGCCTGCCAGTTCAGAAAACCGCTTTTCTACCCAGGCAATATTGTAGTAGAAGCCTCCATCCATTTTATAAAGAACAGCAGCTTCGGCATTCACCACCGGATCCTGAACGATGCCGGCGAATTAGCCGCCGAAGCGCAGGATGTAATTGTTTTCTTCGATTTTAACCGGCATGAAAAAGTAACCTTCCCGGAAGAATTACGAAAAAAAGTAGAAGCGCTGGAAAACAGGACATTTGAAGTACTTGACATTTAACATTCAGCATATTATTTTATTAAAAAAGTTTCTTTCTGCTAAACATTCAGGCTGTTTTATGAAAGCTGCAATTCTATTTTCAACCAGGACCTTCTTACTAAACTTTATTATCTGGTTATTTTCTATCAATCTGGTCAACTTTCTTTTTAACCCGACTTTTAGCCAGGATTACCTTTTATCAGCTCCGGCTTTTCTGGGCTTTTTCTATACCGTTTATCATGTTTACAAACACATCAGGGAAGTAAAGAAACTGCATGGCGGCGGCCTGGCATCAGCAGATTTTAAGGTGCACCAGGTGCTTTATTTACGATCACCCTTAAAAAAAGAACAGATCCTGGCCAAACTGCAAACCAATTTCCCGGCTCATGAATGCGTAATAGCCTCCGGAGCAGATACCATTAGCTTCAAGACCAACTCCACCTGGAAATCTTACGGAGAAAAAGTACAGATCCGGATAAAAGAGCTGAACGAAGAATCTTCCGAAATAATGATCGAAAGCAAACCCATTAACCTGCTTACCTTCTGGGATTTCGGCAAAAATCAGGAGAATGTTATTTATTTGAAGAATTTACTGACGGCGTAGCCTTCAATTTTTATGAATACCTTAAAAACTGTTTCGCTTAAGTTTATTTACTATCTGCTGGGTATTTTCCCGATCATGATGCTATTCTGGGGTAAAGATCAGGTTCCTTATTCTATAATTTCGGCCGCCTTTGCTTTTATTGCCATTCATTTTCTGCGCCGCGAGCTAAAGAGATTCCAGCCGGTGCACGAACGCAACGTAACGGAATTTGTAGCTATCGGGCTTTTTATGGCCTTTTGCATTTTCCTGGTTTTTAACCGGTTTGGTGCAGACTGGTTTGCCCAAATTGGAAATTAAAATTTCTAATTTATCCTGGCGCAAGTGTTAAGCCAAAGGCGTCACTTGTGCTTAAAAAACAAAAGCAAGTCTCCAGACTTGCGGGTTCACGGAAATTGGAAATTCCTTTCACGGAAGTCTGGAAACTTCCCTTTGTAACTTAGGCACAAGTGACGCTTTCGCTTAACACTTGCGCCAGTTCATGCTAATCTGCAGCAGGCTCTGCAAACTCCCGGGTATTCCTTTTTATAAAATAAACCGTTAAGCAAATAAATACGATGGGCTGCAGAAAGTAGAAGAGAATTGGGTGCAGGTTATGGAAGGTATTAAAATAAAATGCATGGCCGGCGGGCAACAGAAAATTTACAGCCATAAATACCACTACGGAAACTACATTCTGCCGCCACGGCCTTAATTCGAAATAAGAATACGCATCGTTATGGTACCAGAAAGTCAGGTTCAGGAGCCCGAAGTAAAACCCTGCGAAAAGAGAGGAGGACGAACCACCCAGCGAAACCGGCGATAAGGATAAAAGCGGCATAAACGAAACGACATACCCTAAAACGATCCACCCTAAAACGTAGAAGACAAAATCTTTGCGGCTTGAACTACTTACATTGCCTAACTTATCAGTTTTCCCTTTGCGGTTTTTGAGCAGGTATTCGTAAAGATACAGGCAGGCCACCACCCCAACAAATTGCCACAGCACCTGCAGAAAGTACATAAAGCCGAAGAATAAACTCCAGACAATGCCGGGCTCCTCATTTTCCCAAAGATCCATGATGGCTACTATTCTAATTATCCGGTAAAATTTAACATAAAAAAACCGGTTGCCGAAATTTCAGCAACCGGTTTCTGGTCTCTAAACAATAGCGTTTCCGGCTTATAAACCGAAAGCGGATTTGATCTTATCTACGTAGTCGAGTTTTTCCCAGGTAAAGGTTTCTACTTCTTTTTCGGTCCAGTTGCCGTTCTGTTTTACCTTCACGGTTTTCTTTTCCGACGCCCGGCCCATGTGGCCGTAAGCGGCAGTTTCGGCGAAGATCGGGTTTTGTAATCCGAAGCGCGTTACAATGCCGTACGGGCGCATATCGAACAAACCAGCTACTTTTTCGGAAATTTCACCGTCGCTCATTACTTCGCCGTTGGCGTCTTTAACTTTAGTTGAGTTGTAAGTAGTAACGTACAAGCCAACCGGATCGGCTACGCCAATAGCATAGGCAACCTGCACCAGCACCTGATCGGCCACGCCGGCAGCTACCAGGTTTTTGGCAATGTGGCGGGCAGCATACGCCGCCGAACGGTCTACTTTAGAAGAATCTTTGCCGGAGAAAGCGCCACCGCCGTGGGCTCCTTTACCGCCGTAGGTATCTACAATAATTTTACGGCCGGTTAAACCGGTATCGCCGTGCGGACCGCCAATTACAAATTTACCGGTAGGGTTAATGTGATACTTAATATCGTTGGTGAACAGATCGGAGTTGCGGCTCGAAAGTTTCTGACGCACCCGCGGGATCAGGATATTCAATACATCGTCGTTGATCTTTTTAAGCATTTCAGCTTCAGCCGCAAAATCGTCGTGCTGGGTAGAAATAACAATGGTATCGATCATTTCCGGCTGGTGGTTATCGGAATAACGGATGGTAACCTGCGATTTGGCATCGGGGCGCAGGTAGGTCATTTCTTTGCCTTCTTTGCGGATAGCGGATAGTTCTTGCAGTAATAAATGCGAAATATCTAAAGCCAGCGGCATGTAGTTATCGGTTTCGTTGGTGGCATAACCAAACATCATTCCCTGGTCGCCGGCGCCCTGCTCTTCTGGCTTGGCCCGTTCTACGCCCTGGTTAATATCGCCGGATTGTTCGTGAATGGCGGAAATCACCCCACAGGCTTCGGAATCGAATTTATATTCAGATTTGGTGTAACCAATTTTTTTGATCACTTCCCGGGCAACTTTCTGAACATCTACGTAAGCTTCGGTTTTCACTTCGCCGCTCAGTACTACCAGGCCGGTAGTAACCAATGTTTCGCAAGCTACTTTGGAGCTTGGGTCCTGGCGCAGGAATTCATCTAATAAAGCATCGGAAATTTGGTCGGCAACTTTATCCGGGTGTCCTTCCGAAACGGATTCGGAGGTAAATAAATAAGGCATCTCGTTTAAATGTTAGGTACAAAAACAATAAAAAACCGTAAAAGCGCCGTTTGGAAACGCGCATTAAAGGAGGCCAAAATTACTATAATTGTTTCAGACAAAAAAACCCCCGGTGCAAACAGCTTAAAAGTGCCCTTTTTAAACCGAAAACCCTACCAATTTTCTTTTGACCGGTTAGCGTGAAAACTTTTTAAATAAAGCCGCGTTCCTGAAAAAATATATTCTCTTCTATATTTCTTAATTCTATGAAAAAATTATTTTTATCGTTGGTAGTGGCGGCCCAGGTTTCCGGAACTGTGATGGCCCAGCAACAGATTGCGGCCGTAAATCTTTCTGGCACTGAAAAAAAGATAATATCTGCCGATGCCAATCCTTCGCCATACCGCACCCGTTTTGCGATAGACGCTCCGGTTGCGCTGGTAGGCGTAGGAGTTAACGCTTTAGGCTTATACCTGATCCAGGAAAACAAACACGGACCTTCGGCCCAGGAACTGGCGGCCATAGACGCCGATATTGAAGGCGCCAAAAACAAGATCAACGGCTTCGACCGGTTCTCGGCGGGTTGGTATAGTTTAGATGCCAAGAAAGCCAGCGATTACCCTTTTTACGGTTCTTTTGCCGCTCCACTCCTCTTATTATTAGATAAAGACATAAGTAAGAAAGCTGGCCAGGTTGGCGTACTGTACGTTGAAACCATGGCCTTAACCGGCGCTTTGTTTACAATGAGCGTTGCCCACATAGAACGGAACCGGCCTTTGGTGTATGATGAGGATGCGAAAAACGATCCGGACCACGAAAGAACCAAAAAGCACGCCCAGAACTCTTTCTTTGCCGGCCACACGGCGGCAGCAGCCAGTGCCACTTTTTTTGCAGCCAAAATATTCCACGATTTTAACCCGGATTCAGGTATGCGGCCGGTAGTATGGGGGGTAGCGGCAGCCGTTCCGGCCACGGTAGGATATCTGCGGTTACGGGCAGGCAAACACTTTTTAAGCGATAATTTATTAGGTTATTTTATAGGCGCCGGCGCCGGCATTCTGGTGCCGCAGCTGCATAAAAAAGGCATGGATGGGGTTTCTGTTGTTCCGGTTATGGGCCCGTATAACGGGATGGCTGCTACCTTTACTTTTTAATTTTTTATATTTTAGAAAGGCAATCCAGACAAAACCGAAGTTATTTTAAATTTAAGCCGGGGTTCTTTTCAGGAGCTTCGGCTTTTATTTTAAGTAAAATTATAGAAGGCGGTTGTTTAAAACCAAATAGCGTAGTTTCTGGCAGGCAATTTTATTTTTTTTGCTTTCAGGTTCTTTGAAAAGCACCGAAAATTCCTTTACAACCAGCCGAAAAAAAATAATTAATCTAAACAGGATTATGGAGCATCTATAATATCCGTAAGTTTGTTTTTGAATTTAGCAGGTGCAGCCTATGGATCAATTTTTAAACAGCAAAAAAAACTATTTCGCGTTTCTTTCGCTGTTGCTGGTACTTACATTGCTGCCTATTCTTATTTACATTAATTCCAGTGCCATCCGGGTTTGGGATGAAGGCCGCCAGGCCGTAAATGCCACCCTGATGCTTTTCAACCGGAATTACCTGGTTACTTATTTCGACGGCATCCCGGATCTGTGGAATACCAAACCCCTGCTTCTTATTTGGTTGCAGGTTCTAGGTTTGAAAATATTTGGCATAAGCGAAGTTGGTTTGCGGGTACCTTCTGCGGTGGCAGCTTTACTTACCGTAGGCTTATTGTTCTGGTTTGGCTGGCATAAATTACAAAAGCCTCTAATTGGCATCTTCAGTGCCCTCATCTTACTTTCTACCCGGGGTTATGTGGCGCAACACGTTATTTTAACCGGCGATTTCGATGCCCTGCTCACCTTATTTATTACCGCTTACAGTTTGTTTTTTTTCTGTACCTGGAAACCTTTCAAAAAAAATACTGGCTGCTGGTTACCCTGGCGCTTATTTTAGGCGCGCTTACCAAAAGCGTAGCTGCTTTGCTGCCTTTGCCCGGGCTGGTGGCTTACGCCCTGCTTTCCGGCAAATTCCTGCCCCTGCTTAAGAAAAAAGAAATCTATTTAGGGGTGATAAGTTTTGTCCTGGTGCTGGGCAGTTATTATTATTTCCGGGAACAGGTAAATCCGGGATACTGGCAGGCGGTACAGGAAAACGAATTAGGCGGCCGGTTTTTACAAACCCTGGAAGAACACAACCGGCCCTGGTATTTTTATCTGACCGGCGATAAGTTTATGCCCTGGCTTTTGCTTATTCTGCCCGCAATTTTTATGGCTTTCCGGTTTGCGCAGGGCCTGACCCGCCGTTTTGCTTTCTTCGCCACAACTTTCTTTTTCGGGTTTTTGCTGATCATTTCCGTTTCGCAAACTAAACTGCTCTGGTATGCGGCGCCGCTTTATCCTATGGGTGCTATGTTGGTGGCCGTAGGGTTATTTTACGCGTTCCGGTGGCTAACCGGCCGTTTCAACATGCAGCGACCAGGCCGGTTCATCTTCATTTCTTCGGTACTGCTTTTCGGTACGGTATATGGCTTAATTCTTGGCCGGGTGGCCAGCCAGCCCAGAAGAGACAGAACGGATCTGACGGCCGCTGATTCTTATTTTATGAAGGCCTTCCACCGGAAATTTCCCCGGTTAAAAAAATACACGTTCTTAAGCGAAAACAGCTATAACTCCTCCCTGGATTTTTACCTGCTTAAATACCGCCACGAAGGATATACTATTACTGATAAGCGGGATAAAACCCAAACCCATCACCTCCAGACCGCAGAAATTGTGCTGACCTGCAGCCCGGCTATGAAAGCGGAATTGATTGCAGATTACGAAGCAGAAAAACTACTTGATCAGGATAACTGCATCGCAATCAGGGTTATCCGGAAAAAATAAGCTTCATGGTGAATTCGTATCATTAAGGATTTCCTGCCCGTAATGGCAATTTTGATACCCGGCCGGATGGCTTGCTTCTCCCGGTATTACTTTGGAGCGGGATTTTTATAAAGGTCGCGGTTTACTATTTCCATAAGCCGGTCCGGGGCGGCAACGGGTTTAAATCCGAATTGGGTATAAAGGCTGTGAGCATCTTTGGTAGCCAGCATAAAGCGGCGCAGGTTTTGCAGGTCCGGGTGGCTTTTAACGCACTCCATAAGCCACTTCGATAACCCTTTCCTGCGGAATTCCGGCAGAATATAAACGTCGCACAGGTAAGCAAAGGTCGCTTTATCGGTAATTACGCGGGCTAAACCAATTTGCTTTTCTTTTTCGTACAAACTGAAACACAACGAGTTTTGGAGCGATCTTACTACCGTTTCGAACGGAATGCCCTCTGCCCAGTACGACTCTTCGCTTAAGTATTTATGAATGGCAACGGCATCGGCTTTTCCGGGAGTGGTATAAATAGTAAAAGGCGGGCGTTCGTAAACCAGATCCATGTATGAAGTTCTTAAAGGCAAGGCCTAAACTAATTAAATACCTTTGCATTCCAAACCAAAGGCGGCGCTTCCGGAACCGCGATCCATTGTCTGGTTAATGGCGAAAATCATAAAATGATTTAAATACCTATGAAAAAAATTATTACCGTATTAGGCTTCGTGTTGATTTTTTCGGCGGCGGCCAAGGCCCAGTTTCAGGTAGGTGCGGTTACCGTTACGCCTTCGGTGTTAACCAGCAATCTACAGATTCCCTGGGAATTGATCTGGGGACCGGATAATTTCCTCTGGATGACGGAACGCGGCGGGCGGATCAGCCGGGTAGATCCCGCTACCGGTACGGTTTTTCCATTAATTACGCTTTCGGATGTAACGCAGACCAGTGAAAGCGGCTTGTTGGGAATGGCGCTGCATCCCAATTTCAGCCAGAATCCGCAGGTTTTTGTGGCTTATACTTATACCAAAAATGGTACGTTAACGGAGAAACTGGTTCGGTTGACCTATAACGGTACAACCCTGGTTTCGCCGCTGGTTTTACTTGATAATATTCCCGCCGCCGGCATCCATAACGGTTCCCGCCTGCTTATTTTACCCGACCAGACCATTTTAATGAGTACCGGCGATGCCGCCATTGCCAGCCTGGCTCAAAACCTGAACAGCTTAAGCGGAAAAATCCTTCGGCTGAATTTAGACGGCACCATTCCTGCCAACAACCCAATAGCCAACAGTTATATTTACAGTTTCGGCCACCGGAATCCGCAGGGTTTGGTGCGGGCACCCAACGGCATTGTTTACAGTTCCGAACATGGCCCCAATAACGACGACGAATTCAATATTATTGAACCGAACCGGAATTTTGGCTGGCCGAATGTGGAAGGTTTATGCAACACCACTTCGGAACAAAGCTTCTGCACTTCCAATAATGTAAAAGAACCACTTGCCACCTGGACCCCTACGTTGGCAGTGGCGGGTATTGCCTATTACACCCATCCTGCTATTCCCGGGTGGCAAAATAATATCCTGATGGTTGCTTTGAAGGCCAGCCAGCTGCGAAAACTTGAATTAAATAATGCCGGCACTGCTGTTGTTTCCCAAAATATATACCTGAGCGGGGCATACGGCAGAATGCGATCTATCTGCGTTTCGCCGGCCGGGAAAGTATACATTGGCACCAGCAACGGTAGTAACGACAAAATAGTGGTACTGGAAAACCTGGCCTTTACCCCTACCGGCGTTAAGACCGCAGCGGCATTAGACAAACAGATCACCGTTTTTCAGAATTATGACAAACGCAGCCTGAACCTTAAATTTGCCGCTGGCTTGCGGGCTGAAAACGTAGCCATTTATGATCTGACCGGTAAAAAATTATTAGAAAATACCATTCCGGCTTCTAATCAGCTGAAGATTAATGTCCGGCATTTAACCAGCGGCATGTACATTATCCGGGCCGGGAAAGCTACCCAAAAGTTTTTACTGCAATAAACGTAGCAGGAAATTCCGGCCGAATTATTACCCTTCAGAAAATAAAGAATTATCACCCTTCAGAAAATATAAAAAGCCCGGATCAAGCCGGGCTTTTTATATTGAATGCAAACAGGAATCTATTTAATTGGCATTACTACGGCATCTATTACGTGGGTAACGCCGTTGCTGGAGATCACGTCGGCAATGGTAACGTTGGCGCCGTTTATCATGACCATGTTGCCTTTTTTGGTTACGGTTAGGGTTTCGCCGTTAACGGTTTTCAGCTTCTGCCCATTTTTCAGGTCTTTGGCTTCTAAACGTCCCGGAAGTACGTGGTAGGTCAGAATGGAAGTTAGCTTGGCTTTGTTTTCCGGCTTTACCAGGGTTTCTACCGTGCCGGCGGGTAATTTCTCGAAAGCAGCATTGGTTGGCGCAAATACCGTGAAGGGACCCGCACCGCTCAGGGTTTCTACCAGACCGGCAGCTTGTACGGCGGCCACCAGGGTAGTATGCTGGTTGGAACCCAGAGCGTTTTCTACAATGTTTTTAGACGGCACCATTAACGCGCCGCCTACCATTACGCCTTTCTGTTTTTCCATGCCGGTAGTTTTTGCGTTGCCTTTTGCTTTGGTTTGGGCAAAAGCCGGAGCAGCAAATAAGGTCAGCCCAAGGGCCACTGCGAAAATCGATTTTTTAGTCATTAGTTCTATTTTTTTTAGATATGACCAACCTACGGGAACGGCAGTAAAAACGGATTTCGGCAGAATTAAAATATTTTAACGAAGCGGGCTACAAATTTTAAAATACTACCCAAAAGGCAGCAGAAGCACTTTTTTAAGGCAAAAACCTACCGTTTTTTGTAAAATTTTTAGTAAAAATCAAAAAGTACCTTTCAAAAAGGTATCGTACGCGAACTTCAGGATTATGCCGGAAACTACCACCAGAAACAGCCTCCTAACAAACCCGCTTCCCTGCTGAATGGCTACTTTGGTGCCTGCCACCGAACCCAGAATATTACAAATACCCATGGGAATGGCAACGTGGTACAAAACATGGCCCTTCATCATAAAATAAATTAGCGCAGATAAATTGGTAGCCACGTTCACAACTTTTGCTGAAGCGGAGGCCGAAACAAAACTAAACCCGAAAATCCCGATAAAAATAAAGATCAGAAAACTTCCCGTTCCCGGCCCGAAAAAACCGTCGTAGAACCCGATGACCAGGCCGGTTAAAATGGCATATAAACGTTCCTGCGTGAGGGTTAGCCGCGGCGCATGGAGAGAGCCAAAATCTTTTTTAATGAAGGTGTAAACCGCTACGGCAACCAATAAGACCAGCACCATGGGCCGGAGAGCTTCCTGCGGCAGGTGACTAATGGCCCGGGCTCCCAGAAAGGAAAAAATAAAAGCGGTAACGGCCGCCGGCAATAAACTTTTCCAGTTAATTTCCACGCTTCGGGTATAGCGCCACATAGAAACCACCGTTCCCGAAAAGCTTGCCAGTTTACCGGTACCAAATAATGTTGGGATGGCAATGTGCGGCAGGAAAATAAGCAGGGCTGGTAACTGGATCAGGCCGCCGCCGCCAACCACAGAATCTATAAAGCCGGCCAGAAAAGCAAAAAAACAGAGGTAAACAATTTCCACGAAAGCAGCCTGTAAGCCGCAGACCAATTCTGCGGCTACAAAAATAGGAAATTAAGCGAAAGTGCCCGGAAATTATAACTGGTAACGCAAGCCCAGATTCAAGCCAACTGTATAGGGTCTAACCTCAAAACTATGGTCTTTCCGGAAAGAAGAATTCAGATAATACGTAAAGGCCGGCGCTATTATAGCGCTTAGCCCTGGCAGGATATGTTTGGTAAGGCCGGCATTCAGGTAAAAATGAGAATTCAGGCTCCGGAAAACGTCCGGCTGGTTTACCGGGGCAACTGCCGGATCGGTAGGGCCGGTAATTTTTAAAATTTCAGCCTGGTGACCCAATAACATATTCAGGCCCAAACCACCGCCCACAAACATGGCAGTGGCATTGCCTTTCATTAATTCCTGGCTTAAACCTACTCTTAAACCGCTGTACGAATATGAATAAGCAAATTCTTCGGCGATGTAACGTTGCTGTACCTTTACGTTGGCCGCATTGGTTCCGGAAGCTACGGTTTGAGAAACAACCGTACCGGTGCCGCTGTTTACGGTATAATTTACCTTACCCTGAAGTTTGGAAAATACCAGGCCGGCATCTAAAGTGGTTTGGGGTTTCAGGTTGTAATGGGCGGCAATGTGCAGATCGTAACCAAAATCTTCCGGCGTCCTGCCTTTGGTTTCCTCCGAAAAACGAAGGTGCAATTCATCGGTTTGGTTGGCAATTAAGCGGCGCGAAATAATAGTTGGCGTACCACTAACGGTAATGGCCCATTTGGCCGGATTGGCAGTTTCGTTCAGGTGGTTACGTTCTTCAGACTGAGCCAATAACTTCAAAGAATCAGAAAGGGCTGCCGGAATGGTTTTTAAGGTATTGGTATCGGGTTTGGCTTGCAGGTTTCGGGCTGCTACCTGATCGGCGGCCCGGGTTTCAGCGTTGCCCTGATCAGAAGTTCCAGAATTCCCGGAAGTGGTGGCATCTTTTTCCACCGGTAAGGTTTTAAGATCCGGCGAAGTAAGGGCTAAACGGGCTGCGGCCTGCGTTTCAGGTTCTTTGGTAACCGGCTTGCCGGCTTCCGCTTTCGTGGTGGTTTTAACTTCCTGGTTTTTCCCGTTCAATTCATAGCGTTTTTCCGGTACTAAAGCAATGGTGTTTTTAATTTCACCGGACCGGGTTACAGCAGTTGCAGTAGGCAGATTTTCTTCGCTGGTAGTTTCCTGGGCCGTTTTTTCAGACTTTTTATTTTTCCTGGTTATCAGGGCCAGCTGGCCGTTCTTACTCTCAGGTTTTTCCTGGTTTTTAGTTGCGCCGGAAGAAATGATCCTGTTGTTGGTTTGCGGGGTTTGGGTTGATTGTAGTTTTTCCGGGGAAGCAGGTTGCGCCGAAGAAATTGCTACCTGGCTGTTATTATCCGGCGTTTTCGGGTTTACATTTTCTGAAGCATGGCGGGTTGGTTCCTGGTTTTGCGGGGTGGTACCGGTTTCATGGTTTGCGGCAATTTCCGGTTGGGTTTCGCCGGCCTGGTTCCGCAGACCCAGGTAGGTGAAAACCGAAAGCAGGCATAGCAATAGCGCCGCGGCCATTTCCCGGTAATAGGTGCGGCGCGGTTTGATCTTTTTATTTATCTTTTCCCAGGCATTGGCCGGGGGTGTTTCCTCCAGTCCGTTAAACCTTTCCCGGAAAAAGTTTTCGAATTCTTTATCTGTTTGCATAAACTGAAACCAAACAATTACTTAAACTTTTTTTTAAAAAGGCCTTCGCTTTCGCTAACTGCGATTTTGAGGTGCCTTCTGCAATATTTAACATTTCCCCTATTTCTTTGTGAGTGTACCCTTCTATTACGGAAAGGTTAAAAACCAGCCGGTACCCTTCCGGCAGCTGGTTTATAAGATCCATAAGTTCTTTGGTAGAAATGTCGCTCAGGATCAGGTCTTCCGAAGCGTTTTTTTCGCTTTCGTCGGAGTGCTGTTCGTGGCCGTAGTGTTTTTGATTTTTGCGGAAGTTGTTGATGGAGGTGTTAACAAAGATCCGTTTCATCCAGCCCTCAAAAGAGCCCTGCTGGTAGGTATCTATGTGCTGAAAAACTTTTACAAAAGCTTCGTGAAAAATATCTTCGGCTTCGAACCTGGTTTTAGCATAACGGGTACAAATAGCCATCATCCGGGACGCGTATTTTTGATACAGCAATTCCTGGAACTTTGGTTCCTCCCGTTTGCAGCCGTCAATTATTGCTTCTTCCAGATAAGCCAATTGTTTTTTACTCCTTCATTTATAAGGTTTTTCCTTAAATATATTCTTTTCTGACGCGTTTTAATGTTTCCTTTTAAAATCTTAAGGTTTGAAAATCCCCGGCCTCTTTTTCTATTTTGGACCGATAACGGTAGGGTTCCGGATGTAAAAACTGCTGATCTTTTAGGGTTGCAACCTGCAGAAATTTATGATAAATCTTTACTGAAAGTGAATGGAAATTTTGGCACTCCTTTTAATTATTGCCCCGTTTACCTGCATGGTTATTTCATACCAAAATTCATCGCTGTAAACCGGGCTGGCAGGTGGCGTGCCTTTCGTATAAACTGCGTACCAAACACCATTTAACGAACTTAAAATAGCAGACCCATAAATTCCATTTGAGGTAATAACGGCTTGCTGGATAGAACCCGGACAATAAACATCATTCTTCAGAAAGTCTACCATAAAGGTAGATTGAGCTGAATTGGCCGCGAAATAAACCGAATCGGGATTAGCGGCAGCATTTGTCTGGCAGTTTACGGTACCTGGGGCATTCTGAATATTTACAAAAATATAGCCCACCGAACATTTTCCGCCGCTACAGATCTGGTATTCCACGGTGTCGCGACCAACAGCATTAATCAAAGGAAGGTACTTTACCTGGTTTCCGGGCTCTACGGAGGCAAACCCTTTAGCATTTGCTCTATTATTAACTGTTAAGGTTATCTGGCTGGTTTGCACATTGCAGAGAATATCGTTGGCTAAAGGGTTAATAAAAATGGTCCGATTCGTGTTGGTATGCGCATTATCGTTTACCGCCGTCAGGGTACAATTAGCGCCTACCGTTATAAGCACATTGGCACTGGTCCGGCGGCCATCTATAGTCAGGAATTCGTAGGTCAGGCTGTCTTTGCCAACGTAGCCGGCAGTTGAGGTATAACTTAAATTATTGGCAGGCAAAACGGTTGCCGTTCCGTGGGTGGGGGCAGTTGTAATATTTACCGTTACGGCGCCGCAGGTATTATCATTGGCCAGCACCACAATAGCTTCCTGTTTGCCGGATAATACGGTTGCCAGATCGCGGTTCGCTTTAATAGGGCAGGCGATGGTAGTATCAATAACCTGAATGGTAACCAACGCGCTGTCGCAGCCTGCGCCGGAGCAATACTTATAGAAGAAGCGGTCAGGGCCCAGGTAATTCTGGTTTGGCTGGTACCGGAAGCCGGCAGAATCGGCCAGCACCGCGCCGTGGGCCGGCAGCCCGAAGGTTAAGGTACCATCGGCGCCTACCGAATCGTTGGCCAGCACGTTTAACCGCACGGCCTGGTTTTTAGGGGTTGTGTAAGTATCCGGGTTTAAAATTACCTGCCCGGCCATTCTAAGCGGTACTACATCATCTTCGTACCGGTTACAGGAAAACAACCCGATAACCGCCACCAATAAAAGCAATAAAACTTTAATAATATCTTTCATTCTACTCTCTTCAGGATAAACAAGTATTATATGCTTGAAAGCCTTTCAACTGACAAGACACAGGTTATTCCCAAAGGGTTGCCTAAGGTAACTGAAAAATAATTATTTTCAGAAAAGCCCGGAAAAGAAAAAGAATTAAATGGCCCCGGAACCGGAGCACAGCCTGGACAAACGCTGCTTTTACCTAAAACCGGGCGCCAACTACCACGGTCTCTTTAAAGCTCTGCTGTTTGCCCTGCAGGTCGAAGATCTCTACATAAACAATGTAATTTCCTACCGGCGCTTTCCGGCCATCGGCAGTAAGGCCATCCCACTGAAAGAAATTTCCGGCTCCCAGTAATTCGTTGCGGGCTACCTTTTTTATTTCCCGGCCCCGGCTATCGAAAATGGTAATGGTAACCACCTCTCCTACCCGCGAAGCATTAAAATTGAATGTCGTAAAATCTTTATAGCCATCGCCATCCGGAGTAAATACCTTCGGTTCAATGGTCAGGCCGGAGGCAGGCGCAACATTTTCCTGCGATTGCGAATTTTGCCGGCCCGGAGTGGCGTATCCTACCCGCGAAGCTGCCGAATGAAAATTTGCAGGAGTGGTTGGGCCACTTAACCGGATCCTTTCCAGCGAAACCCCTTCTTTTTTGTCCAGCAGTTCGAAATGCATTTTATCGGTATAGGAGAACCGGTCGGCTACTTCGTTTTTGGGGTTCAACAGCAGTACGTTGCCTTCGCTATCGTTGTAAGATGGTAAAGATGAAAGGGTCAGAAATGCATTGGGGTTGTGGGTTGGGTAGTGGGCCATTACTAAGTCCGGTTTCGTGGTTATGGCAACCAATTGCCCCGGCGCCAGAATGTAATTTACCGGAATAATTTTCTGGTTTGCCGGAATATTGTCTTCCAGGTTAGCCAGCTGCCAGTCTTTCAGGTCTATGTAATTGTTGCTGCGGTTGGCCAGTTCCACAAAATCTACCCCACCGGGCCGCGGGTTAAACAAAATCTCATTTATTACAATATCACCGATCTGCCCGGTTACCGGCAATGAAAACGTGGTATTTAAAACCGAAGCCAGGTTCCCGGCACAATCGCGCACATTGCGCACTTCCACGGTAAATACCTGGTTAGGGGTTAGCCCCTGGGCCAAAGTAAGTTCTACCCGATTAAAGGCCGGACCAACAACCACAATTTGCGAAATTGCCGGGCCATTTAAAACCTGGTAAGTAGCCTGCCGGGCCATCAGGCTATCGAGTTTTTCGTTGAAATCCAATACCAGTTTGGTGGGGCTGGTGGCCTGCGCATTTACCAGCAACGGAGCCGTATTATCCGGCCGGCTGGCTTTTACCGAATTCTCTTTTCCGGGCGTGCCGCCGTTGGGAGAAACCGATGCAATCCAGTTATCGGCGCCGGCGCAGGGGTTTGTAACGTCTATCATCTCCAGACTCCAGCCGCCATCATCTTTATCGGTATTTTTATACCAGGTATCGGAGTAAGTTACCGAATAAATAAGGGAGCCATCCGGGTTGCGCAGGGTAAGGGTTTCGCCGGAATTATTTAGCGAAGGGAAATTAGGCAGGCCGATAGCTTTTCCGAAGAAATTAAAGGCCGAAGCTTTGGTGGTGCTGCTTAAAATGGCATATTGCCCCGGGGCCAACGATACGGCCGGAAAAACGGCCGGCGTCCCACCATCCGATAACTTTATGCCTTTCAGATCTATGGTTACATTGGTTGGGTTATAAATTTCCAGGTATTCGGTGGCCGGTAAAAAAGGCGTAACTTCCACCAAAGGGGTTTCATCGGCCATTATTTCGGTAATAATGAGTTGGTTAAAGCCGGGTTTTGCGCCCAGGCCAAAGGTTACGCTGGTATTCTGCACGGCATTGCCGGCACAGTCGGTAGCCCCCGAAACGGTTATAGAATAAGTGGTTCCTAAACTTAAAGCCGGGCTCAGGTTCAGGGTTACTTCCCGGAAATTACCCGGCGCAATGCTTTTGGAAGCTACCGAAATTCCGCTGCTAATGGTGTATGTTGCATTGGCTAAGCTCAGGCTATCCATGGTTTCGGAAAAGGTGAGTTTCAAGACCGCATTCGATACCGTTTCTACCGTTAAAAGTGAGGGCGCCTGGGTATCCGGAGCGTTGGTAAAAACTGAATTCTGCCGCCCGGGCGTACCGCCGGATGGATCTGTGGAAGCGGTCCAGTTTTCCGGAGCCGGGCAAAGTATTTCTGGGTTTTTTAGTTCTATGCTCCAGCCGCCAGCCGTTTTAGCAGGATCGTTGTACCAGGCGGTGGTGTAGCTGATTTTATCGATCAGTTTACCGGTATTATCCAGCAGTTTAATGTCGTCGCCGGCATCGTTGAGCGAAGGAAAGCTGGGCAGCCCCAATACTTTCCCGAAAGGCCGGAAAGTAGCCGTATCGGCGCGGGCACAGAGAATTACAAAAGCGCCGGGAGCCAGTGTGTAAGCCGGAATGGTAGCCAGCACATTCGTGGCATCGGTCAGTTTCCAGTTCAGCAGGTTTATGGTTTTGTTGCTGCGGTTGTATAATTCCACGAATTCAGCGCCCGGCAAGCTAACCTGCGGGCTGAAATCAGCCAGAAATTCGTTTATTCGTACATCGCGGTAAACCGGAATTACCGGAGGCGAAAAACTAAAGTTAGCGGTTAAAGTTGATGCCACATTTCCGTAAAGATCAGCCAGATTTGTTACGGAAATTGTATGTTACCCCCGGAAAAAGCATTGCTGAACGAAAGATGCACCAATGCCGGATTCTGCGCATCACGCACCGCCGAAACCGGATTTCCAACGCCGCCTGATACGGAGTAATTTACCGCATTCTGGGCCGTGGTAGTACTTACCGGTTCATTGAACAAAATATCGAGTTGAGTTGGGGAAATTAATGTAGCCGAAAGTAAAGCCGGGGCCGCCTGATCGGTTATCCTAAAATCGTCGAAGTGGAATTTCGTGCTGTTGGTAGAAGAATAACGGATAAAAACCCCGAAAAATTCAGACCGCTGGTGCGTGGCATCGGTAACTGTTCCCTGCGAAACGTAGCTTGTGCCCACCCCGGTTACGTCTATCTGCAGGTTCCAGGAATTGGTCAGGCTGCGGGTAACTTTAACTTTTACCAGGTTGTTGGTGGTGCTGGCAATGGTGCCATCTACCCCATCGATAATCTTTACCGAAGTTGCGCCGTCTTTCCGGTATAAACTTACTTCGTCCTGGGTATCGCCGATGCGCACAAAATAGCCATTCAGATTTCCCGCCAGGTTCTGCACATCGGAGATCAGGTAAACATCGGTCAGGTTGGCGGAAGAAGTGGCAAATTTCAGGTTTACAAAAAACTCCCATTCGGCGCCAATATTAACCTGCGAAGCCGTGGCCAGATAACCCGTTGTGGTAACGGCCGGACCATTGCTTTGTAATTGCTGGGTAGCGTTAACGGTAAATAAACCTGCATCGCCGGTCCAGGGAGGGTTGGCGGTAAAGTTATTATCTGAAAAATTATCTAACAGTTGAGCCTTGGCCAAAAACGGTAGGCAAATCAGCCATAAAAGTAAAAGTGGTCGCATTCGGGATTTGTGCTTAAATTTGTGTTGGCTTTCGGTAAAAAGATAAGCAAATTTCTATTCTTAACAGCGTACGAAAATAAAATGAAAATAGCCGTAGTGGGTGCCACCGGCCTGGTAGGCACCGAAATGTTGAAAATACTGGAAGAACGAAATTTTGCAGTAACGGAACTGTTGCCGGTAGCTTCCGAAAGATCCGTGGGTACCTCCATTACCTTTAAAGGGCAGCCTTATAAAGTTGTTTCCATGGAAGACGCCATTGCCGCAAAACCCGAAATTGCCATTTTTTCGGCCGGCGGCAGCATTTCCAAAGAAATGGCGCCCCGGTTTGCAGCTGTTGGCACCACGGTTATCGATAATTCTTCGGCCTGGCGCATGGACGAAACCAAAAAACTGGTTGTGCCGGAAATCAATGCCAAAGAACTGACGAAAGCAGATAAAATTATTGCCAACCCAAACTGCTCTACCATCCAGATGGTGCTGGCCTTGCACAAACTCCACGATGCTTTCAAGATCAAACGCATTGTGGTAAGCACCTACCAATCGGTAACCGGTACCGGAAAAAAAGCGGTAGACCAGATGATGAACGAACGCCTGGGCAAAACCGGCGACATGGCTTATCCGCACCGCATCGATATGAACGTGATCCCGCACATAGATGTGTTCGAAGACAACGGCTATACCAAAGAAGAAATGAAAATGGTGCGCGAAACCAAAAAGATCATGGGCGATGATTCGATCCAGGTTACGGCTACTGCAGTGCGCATTCCGGTAATTGGCGGCCACTCCGAAAGCGTGAACGTAGAATTTGAAAAGGACTTTTCGCTGGAGGAAGTATACCGTTTATTAGGCGAAACCGAAGGCGTGAAAGTAGTGGACGACGTAAAGAATTTACAATATCCCATGCCCAAAGATGCCCACCAGCGCGACGAAGTTCTGGTAGGCCGGGTGCGTATGGATGAAACCCAGCCCCGCACCCTAAACATGTGGATCGTGGCCGATAACCTGCGCAAAGGCGCCGCTACCAATGCCGTACAAATTGCCGAATATCTGGTAGCGCATAAGCTGGTTTAAGCATGGCATCCGGCATTCCCGTTATCCGCCAGATCAACTGGTTTGCGATTATCCTGCATCTTTGCGTGTTCATCGGGCTGGTAGTTTTTTTTCAGTTCCTGGAAGTTGGCGCACCCAGCTTATTGGCCCTGGCCGCCTACCTGCTCCTGGCTTACCTTTTACGGTTTTTCCTGGCCAAATACCACCGCTACGGTATGCTGTTCATTAAACGGAACGAATTCGAAGCTGCCATCCCCTACTTCGAAGAGAGTTACGCATATTTCCGGCAAAAACCCTGGCTCGACCGCTACCGGGCAATTTTTCTGCTGAGTTCTTCCCGGATCTCTTACAAAGAAATGGCGCTGGTAAATATTGCTTATTGCTATTCGCAGCTCGGGAACGGCCCCCAGGCCAAAGCTTATTACGAAAAAGCTTTGCAGGAATATCCCGAAAGCGGCATTGCCAAAGCCGGCTTAAATATGCTGCAGGCAGGCAGAAATAATGCTTCAGAATAAACCAACCTAAGTTTAGCTTAAAAACCACAAGGCGTCAGGAACAACTTCCTGGCGCTTTTTTTTCATTAAAGCCTTTAAATTGGTCGGAAAACGTTGGTTCTTCCCGAAAGTCGTTCCGAATTTGTCGGAAATTTCTTTTCTTGAAGCCTGAATCCTCAACCTTTCTCTGTTTTATCCTTCCTTATATGAATACTTCTGAAAAAACCAGCATTACCGTGGAAACTACCGTTAATGCACCCGTAGAAAAAGTATGGCAGTTTTGGACTTCGCCGGAGCACATTACCCAGTGGGAATCATGCTTCCGACGACTGGCACACCACCAAAGCTGAAAATGATATCCGGACCGGCGGTGCATTTTCATCCCGCATGGAAGCCAAAGACGGCAGTTTCGGATTTGATTTCGCAGGGGTTTATGATGAAGTGAAACCAAACGAATTGATCACGTATTCTCTGGGCGATGGCCGGAAAGTTAAAATTGAATTCTCCCGAAATGGTTCTGAAACCACGGTAAAAGAAACCTTCGACGCGGATGAAAGCCATTCGGCAGATATGCAGCGCGACGGATGGCAGGCCATTCTGAATAATTTTAAAAAGTATACGGAAGCGAATTAATATTTAAAACTTCCGGAAATTAAAAGTGCCGGGCTTATATCCCGGCACTTTTAATTTTACCAGAATTTTGAATTTCCTATCCAAATACCAACTCAGCAAATTTCTCTAAAGATTTTCGGGTTTCGAAAGGTCGCTCAAACATGCCCATGTGCGCTGTGCCGCCCAGAAAAACGGTGGTGCTGTTATTGGGCAAGTGACATTGCTCCAGGATTGCTTCCAACGGCACGGCAGCGTCTTCTTTACCGGCAATAAATAAAACCGGATAAACGGCTTCCTTTAAAACTTTAAGCCGCTTTTTGCGGTCGCGCATGGCCCGCAGGGTTTTTATGATCGATTCTTCCGGGGTAGCTTTGCCGATTTTTATCAGCTTTTCGATATCTTTTTTACACTTATCCCGGTTTTCCGGCGCAAACAGCGGGGCTACAAAAGATTGCATGAAAAGATCTACGCCGTGCTTTTTTATAAAATCGATGGTTTTATTGCGGGCTTCTTTTTTCTCCACGGTATCGGCTAAGGCGCTGGAATGGAAAAGGCACAAACCCTGCAGCATTTTCGGAAAATGTTCGGCAAAAGCTAAGCTCACGTAACCGCCCAGCGAATGCCCCACCAGGATGAATTTTTTAATGTGCCGCTTCTTTAGTTCCGCATGAATGGCTTCGGCCATGCCTTCCATCGAATAATCTTCTACCGGCTCCAAGTTTTCGCCGTAGCCCGGTAGGTCTAACGCCACGCAGTTAAATTTTTCCGGCATTTTGGCGATCAGGTCGTTCCAAAGCGCTTTGCTTTCGCAGAAACCATGGAGGAAAACAAGGGTATTTTCGGCGGGTCTGGTGGTCATAGTTTTGGGAGTGAGTTGCAAACGAAAGTACGAAAAAAACCTCACAGGTCTTGGGAACCTGTGAGGTTTAAAGTTTCCGGACTGGAGATATTAGTTTTGAGTATTCCATTTTTTCAGCAAAGCCGCCATTTCCAGTTGCAAACTCTGGGCTTTATCTGCAGCGTACCAATTATGAACGGCGGTAATAAAATCCTCTTTGGGTAGACCTTCCTCCTTTAACCGCATAAAAAGGTCCTGGGCCTCTGCCGGTCGGGGTCCCCAGGTTCCTAACTCCTCTTGCGTTTCCGCATCGAAGCAGATCAGCTTCGGGATAGACCGGCCGCCGTTGGTTAAATATTGATCCATCAGTTCCAGGTTCTGATCACGTAAAACGAATTCCAGGTTTATTTTCCCCGCAGAAGCTTCTGCGACTTTAACCAAAACCGGTACATTTTGCGCCGCATCGCCGCACCAGCCTTCGGTAATTACCACCCAGTTTAATTTGCGCGAAAGGTTATTCAGGGCTTCCGAAACTTCCGGCCGGAGTTCAAAGGTTTTATCCAGCCGTTTCATGCGCTGCACATTTAGTTTGGTATAATCCAGCAAATGCGGATTATCGGTCATCCCTTCCAGAACCTGATCATCGGTAAGCGTTTTATATTCTTGATAAGTGTATTTTTTTGCCTGGGCGATCAGGTCTAACGTCTGGTTCTTTTCCATTTTAGTATTAACTTTAAAGTCAGATTATGAAAAAACCTCACAGGTCTTTGAGACCTGTGAGGTTTGAATATTGGGAGGCTTAAGTTTACTTTTTCGGGCCGAAACCCTACCGTTTTTAGCGGGCGTAAACGTGCTGTGGCATTAATTCCCGGACGGCTTTTTCAATATCCTGCGGGGCAAAACCGGCTTCGTGCTGTAATTGTAACTGGCTGCCGTGTTCAAAATATTTGTCCGGAATTCCTAAACGTTGAATCTGCGCATGGTAATTATTATCGGCCATAAATTCTAAAACAGCACTGCCAAATCCACCCTGCAGACAGCCATCTTCCACGGTTACGATCTTATCGTATTTCCGGCAGAATTTCGTGCAGCATGTTTTTCGTCTAAAGGTTTGGCAAAACGCATGTCGTAATGGCCCGGTTTTAATACCTTCGTTGCTTAATTTTTCGCAAACGTCTACCGCATAATTACCAACGTGACCAATGGTTAAAATAGCTACTTCTTCGCCTTCCTGAATTACCCGGCCTTTACCAACTTCTATTTTTTTAAGCGGTGTCCGCCATTCCGGCATCACGCCTTCGCCGCGCGGGTAACGGATCGTAAACGGTCCCATATCCGGCTGGCTGGCCGTAAACATCAGGTTACGCAGTTCTTCTTCGTTCATCGGCGCCGAAACGATCATGTTCGGCATGCAGCGCATGTAGGCAATATCGTAAGAACCGTGGTGCGTAGGGCCGTCGGCACCGGCAAAACCAGCCCGGTCCAGGCAGAAAACCACATTCAGGTTCTGAAGGCACACATCGTGCATTACCTGGTCGTAAGCCCGCTGCATGAAAGCTGGAGTAAATATTGCAGAACGGAATCAAGCCCTGCGTAGCTAAACCGGCGGAAAAGGTAACGGCGTGTTGCTCGGCAATGCCCACATCAAAAGCCCGGTCCGGCATGGCTTTCATCATAATATTGAGGGAGCAACCCGACTGGCATGGCCGGCGTAATACCCATAATTTTATCGTTCTGCTCGGCCAGTTCTACCATGGTGTGGCCAAAAACATCCTGGTATTTGGGTGGCTGCGGTTTTTCAGGAACGGTTTTATAAATTTCGCCGGTAATTTTATCGAACAGGCCCGGCGCATGCCATTTGGTCTGGTCTTTTTCGGCCAAGCGCAAAGCCTTTGCCTTTTACCGTAACGCAATGCAGTATTTTCGGCCCCGGAATATTCTTCAGGTCTTTTAAAACCGAAGTCAGGTGATTGATATCGTGGCCATCTACCGGACCAAAATACCGGAACTTCAGGCTTTCGAATAAATTGCTTTGCTTCAGCAACGTAGCTTTAATACCACTTTCTACTTTAGTGGCAATCTGCTGCGCATTCGGGCCGAATTTGCTGATCTTACCCAGAATGTTCCAGATCTCATCGCGCAGTTTATTGTAAGTAGCGCGAAGTGGTAATATCGGTTAAATATTCTTTCAGAGCGCCCACATTCGGGTCGATGCTCATGCAGTTATCGTTCAGAATAACCAGCAGGTTGGCATTGGCAACGCCCGCATGGTTCAGGGCTTCAAACGCCATCCCGCCGGTCATGGAGCCATCGCCGATCACGGCAATGTGCTGCCGTTCGGTTTCGCCTTTGTACTGCGAAGCCACCGCCATACCCAAAGCCGCCGAAATAGAAGTAGAGGAATGGCCTACGCCAAAAGTATCGTAAGGACATTCTTTGCGTTTCGGGAAACCGGAAAGGCCTTTGTATTTGCGGTTGGTATGAAAAACGTCGCGGCGGCCGGTTAATATTTTATGTCCGTAAGCCTGGTGGCCTACATCCCAAACCAGCTGGTCGTAAGGCGTTTTAAAAATATAATGCAGCGCTACGGTAAGTTCTACCACGCCCAGGCTGGCGCCAAAATGTCCGCCATAGATCGATACATTATCGATAATAAACTGGCGTAATTCCTGGCAAACCTGCACCAACTGGTCCTGGCTAAGCTTTTTAAGGTCGTCGGGCGAATTGATCTCCGCTAACAGGGGTCCTGGTTGTATGGTCATTCCGGGTGAATTTCTTGATCTTTATTTTAACAAAACCGGCTCGAAAAAGTTTGGTACCGGCATTGTTTATTCGGCAATTAAGCCGGTAAAATTACGAATTTTTCAGTAAACCTGCTTTCTCAATTTCCTGCCTTCGCGAATAGATTCGGTTCAGGTCCGAAAAGTTAAACGAGAATCTGGGGTAAATGGTATGAAAAACGGTTAAAAAAGTACCCCACCCAAGTTTGTCTGAACTATGATTTATAGGATTAAAAGATTTTAGGATTCTAACCGCTGGAAAAGGTTATGTCCATTTTTTTAACTTATCATAAAAAAATCCTGTAACTCCTTTAATCCTTAAAATCGTGTTCAGATAATTTGTCGCAATATGCGTGCGGACAGGTCAAGCCCTGTCCCTACGGGGAAATCCTGTAAATCTTATAAATCCCTCAAATCGTGTTCAGACTTAATCGTATAGGATAATAATGATCTTCCGCTTTATATCAATCTCTTCGGCTTCCCGGTCATAATCTATTAAAATAGAATAATCTTCTTTATCCAGTTCTTTGGTCTGCTTTGGAGCGCTTTTTTCGAATTTTGCGCCGTTTATTTCTAGGGTAATGGAAAAAGGTTTCTTTGGTTTATTTACCGTAAAGGCATCGCTGATTAAGGCCGAATCCGGGGTAATAACCTGTTTGTTATAAACCAGTTTTTTATCCAGAAATATTTTTACCCGGTCGTTCCGGTAGGTCTGACCCAGTTCGATCTTCAGTTTTTGGTTTTTCTGAAATTCAGAAGGCTTAAAGCTGAAAACTAAACCCAGGGCCGCAGAAAATACCAGAAGCCAAAAATTAAATTTAAGCGGAATTTGCATGAAGTTTAAACGGCGGCTGCCAGAAAACGGTATGCTTTAGGCCTGAAAAAGTACCCTACCCGGCCCTCCCCTAATTCAGGGGAAGGAGTTTATCAGATTTCGTAGGGACAGGTCGCGACCTGTCCGGGCGGCATTGCGGCCGCAATTTCCAATAAATCCATCTTTACATTATAGAGAAAAAGCCCTCCCCTGTTTTTAGGGGAGGGTTGGGTGGGGTCTAATAAATGCGTAATTTTGAAATTCCTGCTACCTGCTACCAAAAACCGTGAGTTTCGAAATAAAATTACCGTTGTTTGAAGGTCCTTTCGACCTGTTGCTGTTCTTTATTGAGCGCGATGAACTGGATATCCACGACATCCCGATCTTTAAGATCACCAACGATTTTATGGCCTACCTGCAGCAGCTTGAAAACCTGAACATGGAAGTGGCTTCGGATTTTATTCTCACGGCTGCTACCCTCATGCGCATTAAAGCGAAAATGCTGATCCCGCGCACCGAAAAAGACGAACAGGGCAACGAAATAGATCCGCGGAAAGAACTGGTGCAGCACCTGCTGGAATACAAAAAATACAAAAGCGTACTGGCCGAACTTTCGGAGATGGAAGAAAACCGGCTGAAGCAGGAAAAACGGGGCAATTTAGAGGATGAAATGAAGATCCTGGCGGCCAAAACATCGGTGGAGCTGGAAATGCAGGACCTGAGCCTTTACAAACTGATGCGGGTGTTTGAGAAGGTAATGAACCGGTTTGAGGAAGAAGAGAACCGGCCCAAACATACCGTTTACACCTACCCTTACACCATTGAGCAACAGCGCGATTTTGTGCAGACGCAGGTACGCGAAAAGCGGATCGTTACGTTTACTGATTTACTGAGCGGGTTTCCCGAAAAAATTGGCGTAATTTTCAACTTCCTGGCCATTCTGGAACTGATCCAGTCGAATGAGATCTGGGTGCAGGTTAGCGAAGGTTTTAATAACTTTGAAATTCATGCCAGCCCCGAAACTATTACCGCTTCCGAATAAATGGATCTGAATAAACGAAGTTTTTTAAGGCACTTTACTCCCGCTAAGATTGCGATCCCGGTAGCCATCGGCCTGGCAGTGGTTGGTTATATGATCTACCGCGACCCGGCCGCCCAGGATTTTTCCCGGCTCCTGGATGCCAAGCTGCACTGGATCTTTATCACGTTTGCCGTTTTGGTGGTCCGCGATTTCGGCTATATGTACCGCATCCGCCACATTACGGGCCGGTTCCTGAGCTGGAAACAATCCATTGATGTGATCATGCTCTGGGAATTTGCTTCCTGCGTCATGCCTTCGGTGGTGGGCGGTTCTACCATTGCTACCTTCCTGCTGCATAAAGAGGGCATAAAACTGGGGAAATCGTTGGCCTATGTGATGGTTACGGCCATGCTGGATAACTGGTATTTTGTGGTGGTAGCGCCCATTATCCTGTATTTTGCCAAGGGCCAGATTTTCCCGGAAGTAGAAGGTTTGCAGTTTTCAGTAAGCTCCGGATTGGAATATGCTCTGCTATTAAGCTACATTCTGATCACGGTCTACGCCAGTATTATGACCTATGCGCTGTTTGTAAACCCGAACGGCGTAAAAAGACTGCTGATCCGAATTTTCAGCTTACCTATTTTGCGGCGGTGGCGGACCGGGGCTTTCCGCCACGGCAACGAACTGGTTTGGGCCTCCCACGAAATTAAGGGCCACAGCTACGGGTATTGGATTAAAGCTTGTCTCTCCACCGCCTTCGTCTGGACGGCCCGCTACTATTTAATTAACTGCCTCATTGCTGCCTTCACCGATATTAATTTTGCCGACCACCTGCTGCTTTTTGCCCGTAATTTCGTGTATAAAGTAGTGCTGATGGTAGCCGTTACACCGGGCGGCGCCGGTATTGCCGAAGTGGCCTTTCCTACCTTCTTTGGTAGTTACTTAGGCGGCTTTACGGCGATCATTATTTTGCTTTACCGCATCGTAACCTATTACCTCTACCTGATCTTAGGTTCGTTCTTCCTGCCGCGCTGGGTAAAACGGGTATTCAGCGAAGAACACGAAGTAGAAATTGCGCAAAAAGCGGCATAAAAACGGTAGGGTTTGGGCCTGAAAAAGTAAAAGCTGCTCTGAAGATTTCGGAGCAGCTTTTTGGTTTAGAGGAAGGAGTAAATTAATTTTCCAACAGGATCATACTTTTAACATCCTGAAAAGAGGAAGTAGAAAGCTTATAGTAGTAAATTCCGGAATTAGCCTTTTTGCCTTTCATAAGCATATCCCATTTTACTTCGTGACTTCCGGCATCGTAATGCTTCTGATGCCTGGCCAGCACCTGTCCTTGGTTATTATAGATAAGTAATTCTACCTGGCCGGCCGCTGGCAGATCGAAATAGATCCTGGTGTTTTTATTAAAAGGGTTCGGCCGGTTTTGCGACAATGAAACGCTATTTGGGGGAACAATTGCCGGGGCAGTTATTGGCTCCGCTGGATTTTCTCCTAACCCGCCTTTCAGTTTAACTACCCAGTAATCGATAATTCCTCTTCCAGGCTCGGTTTTATCCCCCGATACGGGTGAGGTAGAAATTCCGCCTAAAATGAGGCCACCATCTTTAGTCAACCCCGAAGCTATAAGCACGTCCCCATGATTTCCGCCAATTGCAAAATCCCATTGTTTATTTCCTAGGGAATCGACTTTAATTATCCAATAATCCAGATCTCCCTGGCTGGCTTGACTTTTATCGTCAGATATTCCGGAAGCAGAATAACCACCTAAAACAAATCCACCATCCATGCACTGCTCTACTGAGAACATGGTTTCAACCTCAGGGCCACCAAAAGTTTTATCCCAAAGTTTTTGTCCTGAAGCATCTATTTTTACAACCCAAAAATCTGTTTTCCCTCTTGCCACATCGCTTACGTCGCCAGACCTGGTTGATTGAGTTTGCCCGCCCGCAATATACCCCCCATCACTTGTTTGCATGATTGTATAAAGAATGTCAGGCATATTCCCTCCTAAAGTAACATCCCAAATTTTGTTTCCGAAAGCATCGAGCTTTACGATCCAGAAATCATGGAACCTAATGGAAGGCTGGCTTTTATCGCCACCAATACCCGATTGAGAGGAACCACCCAGAATGAAACCGCCATCGGAGGTTTGTTTTACGCTATGCAGTTCCTCCATGTCGCTGCCGCCTAACGTTTTATCCCAGATTTTATTACCATTTGCATCCAGCCGGACAGCCCAATAATCAGATGAGCCTTTGGAGGGCTGGCTTTTGTCGCGCGTTATACCGGAACTTGACATTCCTCCTAAGAAATAGCCCCCATCGTTTGTCTGAATTATGGCAGGATAATTATACCCGCCAACCAAGGATTTATCCCAAAGCTTGTTACCGTTGGCATCTACTTTTACTATCCAGAAAACGCCTTTCTCAGGGTCCGTTTTATCAAAACTCATTCCGGAATCTGAGGTGCCGGCCAGGATAAAACCATTATCTGCCGTTTGCTGCAAACTCCATAAAATTTCCCTTCCGATACCACCATAAGATTTGTCCCACAGCTTATTCCCCAGAGAATCAATCTTTATGATCCAGTAATCGGAATCGCCTTTGGAGGGTTGGGATTTATCGCCGTTAAGGCCGGAATAAGAATTACCCCCAATAATATAACCCCCATCGGAAGTGGTAGCCAAAGCCCTGAAATCGTCGTTACTGGTGCCGCCAAAGGTTTTTTCCCATACCTTTTGGGGAAGGCTTTGGGCAAATAAAGGATCAAGAAAACCAGGAAAAGAAAAAAGGCAAAAAAGGAGGCCAAAAACAGGGAGTATTCTCTTTATTTCCATATGGTGCTGGTTTTGAGGGTTTATTATATTAAGTCGAAAAAAATGAGTTAATGGTTGCCTCATTTCTGAATTAAATAACAATAAATGTAAATATCAAAAAAGCACTTTCTATTATTGCTAATTATCCTTAAAAGAATGCCCTCCGTCTAAGAAATAAGAAGGTCCGGAAATAGCTCCCGTGCCGCCTAGCTTTTCGGCCTTAAAATAAAATTCCGGAGCCTCTCAAAGATAAGATGACCCAATACCCTTTTACCCAGGTTCAGGCTGCGCGACCGCATTTGTCTTAACCGCAGTTCGCGGGGGTTGCGCAGGAGCATACGCCGGAAAGATTTCAGGGAGGTTTTACGACGAACCGTCCACCGCTTCAGCTGAAAGAGATCGGCGTTGTGCCGGTTTACCCCAACATTGGTAGTAAGCAGGGCTTCATAACCGCATTCGCGGGCAACCTGGATCAGGCGGCGGTTATAACGGCCGTTTGGCGGCGCCAGAAACGTAACGTTGGCGCCGGTTTCAGTTTCAATTATTTTTTTAGACTCCGTTAACTCCCGGCGCATTTCCGGCTCCGGCAGCAGCGATAAGAAGGGACGCGAAACGGTATGGGAACCAAGCGAAAAACCGGCAGCCGCCATTTCGCGCCATTGCGCCCAGCGTTCCGGCGAATCCTGGTTTTGAACGGTAATAAAAAAGGTGGCCGGAAAATGATATTTCTTCAGCACCGGATAAGCCGCTTCGTAATCGGTAACAAAACCATTGTCGAAAGTAATGCAGACTACGTGCCGGTGCCAGCGCCGCCGCTGCCGGGCATGGGCCACCACTTCGGCCAACGAAACTACCGGCATCTTCAGCTCTTTAAGCAAAGCCATTTGCTGCTCAAAATCGGACTGTTTTACCGAATAAACCGAATCTAAGGGGTACTCAGCCGAACGCTTCCCGACATCCAGCGAATGATAATTTAAGATCAGGACGTTATGCATGGTTGGGCGGCAGCTTTGGTACTAAAAGCAATATAGAACAGAAAAAGGAAAAATAAGCTATTTCTGCCGCCAAACATCCCCCGAATTTATAATGCCTCCTAATTGTACTCCGAAGCCTGACTTCTTTTGTTGCCTGAAAACAGGAATTAGAAACAAAGGGTTGAAATGATCATTTAGCCGAAATTAGAAAAAGCCTCCCCTAAACTGGTTAAAGGTGAACTTTCCATTTACGATAAAAAAACAGTGAACCCTGAAGTTTTACCCGGATCAGATCTGGCTGGCGATCAGCTCAATGCCTTCTTTAAAGGTATGCGGCTTAAAGCCCAATTCGCGACGGGCTTTGTCGATAATGAAACCGGTGCGCGGCGGGCGGCGGGCCGGCTGGGTAAAAACCGAAGCGTCTACTTTTTTGATAAAGGAAGCATCCAGTTTAAAATAATCCACCACCTGCATGGCCATCCCGTAAGGGGTTAGCAATTCGTCGGATGAAATGTTGAAAACGCCGGTTGCGTTCTTTTCGGCGATCAGCCAGCAGCCCATGGCCAGGTCTTCGGCTAAGGTTGGGGTGCGAAACTGGTCGTCTACTACCTGAATGGTTTTTCCGGCTTCCAGGCTATTCTTTACCCAGAGTACAATGTTGGTGCGGCCATAATCGTGGGCGGTGCCGTAAACCAGAACCGTGCGCACAATGGCCCAGGAGCAGGTGGCTTGCTGCACCATTTCTTCGGCGGCCAGTTTGGTTTCGCCGTAATAATTTACCGGGTTTGGTTTTGCTTCTTCGTTGTAGGGGCCGGCTTCGCCATCAAAAATAAAATCGGTGGAAACGTGGGTCAGGTGGGTTTGAAATTCCTGGCAGGCATTTACCAGGTTCTGCACCGAAGTGGCGTTCATTTCATAAGCTATTTCCCGCTCCGTTTCGCAAATGTCTACGTTGGTCTGGGCAGCGGTATTAATTACGTGGGTTGGCTTAAATTCTGCAAAAACGCCGTTTACATCATCAGCTTTGGTTACATCCATGTTCCGGAATTGAACCTCCGGGTAAAGGGCAGCCAGTTTATTTTCGCCGCGGGAAGTAGCCAGTAACTCTACTTTTTTATTCTGGTGGAGCAGCCCGATCAGTTTTTGCCCTAAAAGTCCGTTGGAACCGGTAATTAATAAACGCATAATTTTCAGTTTAAAACGCTAAAACAGGAATTGTTTGTCTACGAAGATCATAAAGCAAATTGCAAGCCTATGCTGTATATTCTGTCCCGGACAAAGACGTAAAATTTTACGTCTCTACCAATCCAAAAACCAACAACTAAGACTTAGTCTTCTCTTTCTTCTCTGTTTTGTCTTTCTTTTCTTTGGTTTTTACTTCGAAACCCGCGTACTGGACACCGTATAATTCCGCTATCTTTTTCTTTTTCATTTCCTCCACTTTCACCGTCATTTTAACGTCGGTTAAAGGGCGGTCGCGGAAATCTTTGGGTTGTTTGGCAATGGCATCTATTACTTCAAAGCCGGCAATGGTCTGCCCGAAAACGGTATAATTTCCGTCTAAAAAAGGGGTACCGAATTCGTTCTGCACAATGTAGAACTGGCAGCCGCTCGATTCTTTCATCGGGTTTTCGGTGCGGGCAGCTGCTACAGCTCCCCGGATGTGCTTGAGCTCCGGCCGGAACTCCGCCGGAATGGTATAACCGTTCGAGCCGGCGCCGTCATCGTTTGGCGATTCGTTTTTGGAATTCGGGTCGCCGCCCTGGATCATGAAATTCTCGATGATGCGGTGAAAGGTGGTGCCGTTGTAAAAACCGCTTTCGGCCAGCTTCAGAAAATTCTCTTTGTGCTTCGGGGTTTCGTCGTGCAGGATGAGTTTAATTTCGCCCTGCGGGGTGGTAATGGTTACCACTTTATCTTTTTTAGAAGGTTTATCTTTGGCGGCGTATGCGGTAGAAACCGCTAATAAAACAAACAAAAACAGTAGGGAAGAACGCTTAAAAAGTAACATATTTTAATGTGCTGATTAGTTAATGGGCTAAGGTGCTATTTTTTGAAACGTGAAGATGTGAAAATGATTTGAAATTTGCCGGGATTTCTGCAAAAACGGTACAACCTGACCGGAAAAATGCCGCAAAAATGTAGAGACGCCCTATTAGGGCGTCTCTACGGGATGGTATTCCGGCATTGCATACGGTATTAAATTTATGGCAGGGCATACCGGAAATCGCCTTATTAATTTTTCCTTTAGATCTGCTGTTGTTGGTTCCGGATACTGGCTAAAATCTCTTTGCCGCCTTTGGCCAGCACGGTTTCTGCCAGTTTAACCCCCAGGGCTTCACCTTCTGCTGCGTTGCCGCTAAAGGTTTCGCGGATCATTTCCTGGCCGTCTAAACTAATTAACCCGCCAGTAATGGTAACATGGCCTTTGTGTAAAGAAGCCAGCGCAAACGAAGGAATGCTGCAGCCGCCTTCCATGGTGCGTAAAAAGGCCCGTTCGGTCTGGAGGCAATAGGCAGTTTCCGGATGATTTAAAACCGCTTTTAGTTTCTCCTTCCGGGCCGGGTCCAGGTTTTTGGCCGTTTCTATGGCTACACTGCCCTGCCCTACCGCCGGAATGAATTTATCTAAGGAAAGCACCTGCGTTACCCATTTGCTGTAATCCATGCGGTGCACGCCGGCATATGCCAGTAATAAGGCATCGAACTGTTTGTCTTCCAGTTTTTGTAAACGGGTCTGCAAATTACCGCGGGCTTCTACGGTTTTAACGTGCGGGTAAAACCGTTTAAGCAGGGCCCGGCGGCGGGTGGAAGATGTGCCTACCACAATATCCGGGCGGTCCAGGCTGAAATCCGGATCGAAAGAAAGCACCACATCGCTGGGGTTTTCGCGTTCCATAAAAGCCAGCAATTCCAAGTCGTCGGGCAGGGTTGATTGTACGTCTTTAGCGCTGTGCACAGCCAAATCAATGCTCCCGGACCGTAATTCCACTTCCAGCTCTTCGGTAAAAACCCCTTTGGAACCTATCTTGGCTAAAGAGCGGTCCAGAATTTTATCGCCTTTGGTGGTAATGATCACGATTTCGGTCTGAAGGCCGGCCGCGATCAGCTTTTCTTCTACGTGGTAAGCCTGCCAAAGGGCAAGCTTGCTGCCGCGGGTACCTATCCGGATGGGTTTATCTGAAACTTCCATATTTTCGATTGTTCGAATGTTCGAATGTTCGTAGGTTCGAATTTTCGATTGTTCGTAAGTTTGACAAATTAAAATTTTCTTAATAATGTCGAACCTACGAAAATTCGAATATTCGAACCTACGAAAATTCCTTTATTTTTAAATACTTTGCCAGGTGCAACGACACATCGGTGAAAACCATTTTCGGGTTGGCGTTGCGTTCAATGTGGTAGTGGGCGTCGTTCAGTTCGGTGCTGAGCAGGTCTACGTTGTTGGGGTGAATAACTTTCGAAAAATCGCTGACAAAACTAACTTCGGCAGGGGGAATAAAACCAGCCAGCTGCGGATCTACGCCATACAGCATCACCCGTCTTACCACCGAAAGCGCATATTGCAGGAAATTCTTCTGATTTTCGCGGCCGAACTTCTGAAATTCTTCGCCCATTTTCATCAGCTCCAATTTGCGGCCCTGAATTTCTGTAATGGCCCGGCCCGAATAACTTAAACGCATCCAGTCGGTAAAGAACTGAAAATAATCGGAGGTCATTTCCTGGCAAAGCTGGCCGGCCAGCCTTAAATTTCCTTCGGAAAGCTGCGCTACCTGGGTGGCTTTGGCTTCGTCGGCTCCAAAGTTCTCTTTTACGTAAGCCATGGTTTCTTCCGGCGAAAATGCCCGGATGTTTACCCGCTGCGTGCGGCTTAAAATGGTAACCAGCAGTTTTTCCGGCGAATTGGATACCAGCAGGAAAATGGTTTTAGCCGGCGGCTCTTCCAGCAATTTGAGCAAAGCATTGGCCGCAGCCGGGTGCAATAATTCCGGCAGCCAGATCAGCACCACTTTAAATTCCGCTTCAAACGCCTTTAGGGAAACCAGGCGCAACAAACCCCGGCTTTCTTCTTTGGAGATATTTCCCTGTTTGTTTTCGGCGCCAATAAACTGCAGCCAGTCGTTTAAACTCTGGTACGGATTATCTAATAAAAACTCGCGCCATTCGGGCAGGTAATTCTGGCTCAGGGCTTCTTTCTTGGCTGTGGTTACTACCGGCATAATAAAATGCATATCTGGGTGCACCAGTTTGTTCATTTTACTGCAACTGCTGCAAACGCCGCAAGATTCGGTTTCCTGTTTGTTTTCGCAATTCAAAAACGTAGCATACGCCAGCGCCAGCGCTAAATTCGCGCTGCCCTCCGAGCCCATAAACAACTGCGCATGCGCTACGTGTTTGTTATGCACCGAATTGATCAGGAGTTGCTTGGTATCTTCGTGGCCTATTATCTGGTTGAACTGCACGTTTGAATTGTTGATTGTTGATTGTTAATTGGTTTTCCGTAAGTGACCAGAAAGAACTTTGCTGCTGACTTAAAATTCCTCTCCCCTGAAAATCGACCACCCCCGGCCCCTCCTGTCCAGGAGGGGAGCTTTTTTGATCCTGCTTCTATATGACTTTTCAAGTTTAAAACCCTCCATTTTCGTAATTATAATTTAAGCTTAATCAATGAATCAAATCCAACGGCTGGTAGTCAGCAGCTCCCCTCCTTTCAAAGGAGGGGCCGGGGGTGGTTGACGACGCATTCCAGATAAAAACTCCCTCCCCTGACTTAGGGGAGGGTTGGGGTGGGGTTAAAACAGCCGGTGCACTTTGGTATCTTCAAAAACGCGGGTCAGAATATCTTTTTCTACCTGGTCGAAGGGCTTGTTGCGGCGGGCCATTACTTTTTCGGCTACTTCAAAAACTTTGCGGAGCTGATAGGTTTCGAAACCGGCCGCGCCGCCCCAGGCAAAACTCGGAATGAAGTTGCGCGGAAAGCCGGAGCCAAAAATATTGGCGCTTACGCCCGTTACCGTGCCGGTATTGAACATGGTGTTGATGCCGCATTTGGTATGGTCGCCCATGATCAGGCCGCAGAATTGCAGACCGGTGTTTTTAAAGCTGCCCTGCGCATGGTTCCAGATTTTTACGTCGGCGTAGTTGTTTTTCAGGTTGGTGGTGTTGGTATCGGCGCCCAGGTTGCACCATTCGCCAATTACGGAGTTGCCCAAGAAATCCGTCGTGGCCTTTGTTGGAATGCCAAAAATAACGGAATTGCTAATTTCGCCGCCTACTTTACAATGCGGGCCAACGGTATTATCGCCGCGCATTTTGGCGCCCATGTTTACCGTGGAGCCTTCGCAAAGCGCAAACGGTCCTTTTATTAGCGCACCTTCCTGCACCTGCGAATTTTTACCTAGATAGATCGGGCCGTCTTCGGCATTCAGAATGGCCGCCCGGATCTTTACGCCTTCTTCAATAAAAATATTTTCTTCGCCGTAAACAATGGTGTGCTTATCGTTTACGGGCTGGCTTTGGCGGCCGGCGGTAATTAATTTAAAATCGGCTTTTATTTGGGCGCCGTTAAAAACGAAAGATCTCCCACACGTTTTGCAGCGTTACGTGCGCTTCGGTTAATTCGCGGCGGGTGCTGGGTTCGTGCTGAAAAAGACTTTCGGCTGGTTAAAAAAATCAGCACCGGTATGAATGGCTACCAGGCGGCCTTCCTGCAACAGGGCTTCGCCGGGCAATAGCACGTTTAATTCGGCCCACAAAGAAGCATCCGGCAAAACGGCCCCGTTCACGTAAATATTTTCGGCCGAAGTATGGTCCGGAAATTTGGCCTGCAGGTAATCCTGGGTCAGGAAAGAAACCGGCTTTTTAGCATAGTGCGCCCATTTTTCGGCAATGGTAAGAATACCAACGCGGATATCGGCCACCGGGCGGGTAAACGTAAGGGCAATAAATTCTGCCGGATGGCAGGTTCGTCGAAAAGGATAAGGTTCATAGGCACAAAAATAAAAAAGTCTTCCCGAAAACTCAGAAAGACTTCTTAATATTATTAACAGCTGAAAACTACGCTTTTTTGGCGTAACGCTGCTTGAATTTCTCGATACGGCCTGCAGTATCCACGAAAAGGTTTTTACCAGTGTAGAACGGGTGCGAAGCAGAAGAAACCTCCACTTTAATTACCGGATAGGTTTTGCCGTCTTCCATAGTAATGGTTTCGTTCGAATTCATGGTAGAACGGGTGATGAATTTGAAGTCAGTGGATGTATCGTGAAATACCACCTCTTTGTACTGCGGATGAAGGTCCTTTTTCATTTTTATTTAATGCTTATTAATTTTTCAACTTTTCGGACTGCAAAAATAAACCTTTTAAATTAATTTACAAAACCCAGGCAACGAAAATAATTTTTAACACGTCGTATTGATATTTAGTCAGGAAATTGTTTATATTTGTTTTGCTGATAAAAATGCAGCTTATGAACCGAATTTTTGCGCTCCTCCTTATTCTCTTAACCGTTACCGTCACTTTTGCCGATGAATTGGGCGTATCGCTTAATTTTTTCCGGGCAGGTTTTGAAGGTACCGATGTTAAAGTAGAATGGGAACTGGCCAACGAAAGTACGGTTACCGGTTTTGAGGTTTCGCGCAAACTGAGCAGCGAAGCAAGCTTCCGGCGGATAAACGGCCTGGCCAATAACGGTAACCGGCACTACACGTTTATCGATACGGACCTGCGCAACACGCCAAACCGGGCCGGTACCATTACCTACAAATTAACTGTTGCCACCACCACTGGCGATGCCGTTTTTACCACCGCTTTTGCCAACAACCCTTCTTCGGTGGAGCGTTCGTGGGGTAGTATAAAATCCATGTTCCGTTAATGCCGGCTACGCTCAGCGCCCAACACCAGATCCTGAATGCTGCCCAGATCCGGCAGAAAATTACCCGCATTGCTTTCGAAATTTACGAACGCAACTTCGAAGAAACCGACCTGGTTTTAGTGGGCATTGCCGAAAACGGCTATTTCTTTGCCGAACTCTTGGCTACCGAATTACAGCAAATTTCCCCGCTTAGAATTTCTTTACACCGGCTGGCCTTAAATAAGCCTAATCCTTCGGCGCAAGCTATTTCCTTAAATCCGGAACTTGGCAACCTGCAAAACAAAGTAGTAATCCTGACCGACGATGTGCTGAATACCGGTAAAACCCTGGCCTATAGCCTGCCCCTTTTCCTGGATGCGCAGGCCCGCAAAATTGAAATTGCTACGTTAATAGATCGCCACCATCCTTCTTTCCCGGTAGCTGCTACGTATACCGGTTATTCGCTGGCCACTACTTTAAAAGAACACATAGAGGTTACGTTCCCGCAGGATGGTAATTTCGGGGCTTTTCTGGTTTAATTGCTGATTGTTGATTGTTTTTTTATTCAATATTTTCCTTTCTCAGCCGGTTTTTCAGCTCAAAATCATAGCGTTTTCCCTCATTTCGACGTCAGGCGAAAACTCATTGGGGTAACTATAAATTTGCTTCAGGGCTTTTTCCCTCCAAGGCTTAGCATTCGCTGATAATTTCTCTCCTTTTTAAAAAGCGTTTTTCCTTTCCTTCCGGCAGGATTATTTTACCAGAAACAATCCCGTTTTGGATAATTTGTCAGGCACTCCAACTTTATTTTCCATTTTCATAAAACAAAAATCTCTTGGCAAACCGGCATCATTTCCATAATAATGCTATCTTTAATCATCCTAAAAGTTGTAAACCAACAACCAGCAACTAACAACCAAAAATGGAAATCTGCTTTGCTACCAACAACGAACATAAATTAGCTGAAGTGCAGCAAATGCTGCCCGAAAGCATCACGCTTAAAACGCTGGCCCAAATAGGCAGTACCGAAGAAATTCCCGAGTCCCAGGACACGCTGGAAGGAAACGCCGAACAGAAAGCCCGCTACATCTTTGAAAAGTTTGAAATAAACTGCTTCGCCGACGATACCGGCCTGGAGGTTTATAGCCTGAATAATGCTCCGGGCGTTTATTCGGCACGCTACGCCGGTTCTCAAAGAAACGCCGAAGACAACATAAACCTGTTACTAAAAAACCTTAAAGGCAAAACAGACCGCAAAGCCCGTTTCCGGACCGTAATTGCGCTGGTTTTAGACGATGTATATTACTTTTTTGAAGGCGCGGTAGAAGGCCGGATCATTGAAGAACCGCGGGGCGCCCAGGGTTTTGGCTACGACCCAATATTCGTGCCTGACGGTTACGATAAGACCTTTGCGGAAATGACAGCCGAAGAAAAGAATAAAATCAGTCACCGGGGCCGGGCAATTGCAGCGCTGGTAGCTTACCTGAGAGAAAAGTTCGATGTGATCTGATAGTTTCAGTTTATCGGTTAAAAGAAATGCCCGCGGCGGAAGCTGCGGGCATTTGTTATTAGGTATAGACACAGAAGCAATTACTATTAGCAAATCTGAGGTATTACTTATTATTCTAAAGATCGGATCAATGGTTATTTTCTATTTATTGCTAATTGCCTTGCCGTATTATTTAGTTGCTTTGATCCTTTATATTTTTCTTAAAAGCAAACTTTTTAAGGGCAATAAAAAAAGGGTATTTGTTTCTATTTTATGTATTTCGGTAATCCTTTATATTTTCTTTCGAACCTTTAGGGACGCTAAATTCACCTTTAATATTTCGTTGGATGATGAAACCCTTTGGACGATGGTTCTTAATTTCATAATCATCTCAATTCCCTATTTTTTAATTTTCCGTTCAGCTTTAAAAAATAAAGAACCACTTTAAAGTAAAGTGGTAATAAGCTTAAAATTAGAAGAATTTAAACTACCCAAATTATCATCCTGAAATTATACCTCCTGATCCTTAGGAAAGGAAATTAGCGGCTTATATATCAGAAATCCCAAGTTTCTTTCAGAGGGAAAATAACAGCTAGATGTAAATTTGGTTTGATGCTTATTTAAAAATCACCAGTACTTTTAAGAGCCAAAAACCTACCGTTTTTTACCTGAATTCGGGTTGTTTTTCCGGTTGTTTGGGAACTGCCGCTTTGGTTTCCGGTTTGGCTGGGTTTTCCAACGCCTTCTTTTTCCCCTTCCGGGCTTTTACTTTCAGGTAACCTTTCAGGAAAACGTTTTCCTGCAAAGCCTCCATATTTTCGTCGAATTTTTCGGTACCGGCTTCCAGGTTGATCAACGTACTTTTCAGGGTGGTGGCAAATTCTTCGTCGTTGAGCATCATGCCCATCGTATTTTTTGGGTCGTTCATTTTAGCGCTGGCTTTTTTCAGGTTATCGGCTAAACCCTGCGCCGATTCGGTGGTTTTTTCCAGCTGCGCCAGCGAATGCTTCAGGTCGTTAAAAATTACGGTATCGGTTAAAAGCTGGTTGGCCAGGCCTTCTTTATTATTCAGCCGGGCCGAAAACTGGGCCAGTGCCCCGGAAGCCCGGGCGGTGGTAGCGGCCGCCTGCTGCAAACTGTTTATAGTTGACCGAAAATTGCGGGCCATAGTAGAATCGTTGATTAAAGCACCAACCGTACCCTGACCGGCGGCAACTTTGGCGCTGATAGCCTTAAAATCGGCGGTAATGCTTACCAGGTTCTTGTTGTTTTCCTGCAGGGTGGCCATAATATCGTCGGAGCTAACGGTTTTTTCGGCGGCTAGAACATCGCCGTCTTCTACCGGTCGGGCTTCCGGGCTGCCGCCCACAATTTCCACGTTCTTATTCCCGATCAAACTTTCGGAACCAATTTTGGCGCGGGCATCTTTGTGAATGAACTGCCGGGCATTTTCTTCGATGGTCATTAGCACTTCCACCTGGGAATCGCCGTAGAAACTGATGTCTTTAATAGTGCCAATTTTTACGCCGGAAAACCGCACGTTATTACCGGTTTTCAGGCCTTCGGCGCTGTTAAAAATGGCTTTTACTTTTACCGTTTGCACAAAGCGTTTCTGCTGCCCGCCCAGCGTGAACACGCCGGCCACAAAAATCACCAGGCCCAGCAACACAAAAATGCCAACTATAACGGATCGTTTATTTTCTGCCGCACTCATTTAGTCTGTAAAATTGTAATTGTAAAACGTTTGCACCCGCTCATCGTCGGTTGCGAAAATTTCCTCAAAGGTGCCCTGCCGCTGAAATTGCCCGTCCAGGAGCATTACCAGCCGGTCGCCGGTGGCGCGGGCGCAGGTCAGGTCGTGGGTAATAATTATGGAAGATGTATTGTAATCGCTTTTGTACATCGTTTATCAGTTGGTTTATAGCAATGCTAGATTTCGGGTCCAGGCCGGCAGTGGGTTCGTCGTAAAGCATTATTTCGGGTTTCAGAATTAAGGTGCGGGCAATTCCAATGCGTTTGCGCTGCCCGCCCGAAAGCTGCGACGGCATCTGGTTAATGGTTTGCAGCCAGCCCTACCGAATCCAGACACAGCTTCCACCGGCTGATCTATTTCTTTGCGGGTCAGGTTGCGGGAATGTGCGCGATGAGCGGAAATTCCAGGTTTTCGCGGACCGTCATACTGTCGTAAAGGGCACTGTTCTGAAACGAGAAACCAATTTTCAGCCGCAATTTATCTAGTTCTTTTGCGAAATTTTGTTTACTTCCTGCCCCAGCACATTCACGATAACCGGCATCGGGCATCAGCAATCCCGAAATAATTTTGATCAATACCGATTTCCCGGTTCCTGACCGGCCCAGCACCACCAGGTTTTCGCCCTGGTACAGATCCAGATCTACACCCCTAGCAAAATATATTCGTCAAAAGATTTCCTCAGTCCCCGGATGGAGATACTTTGTTCTCTTTTTTATGTTCGGATTTGTTTTTTTCATACTAAAATGCTTTACAGGGCACGGATGGCATTAATTACCTGCATGGCCAGCAATTCTTCAATAAACACCAGAAACATGGCCGTTACCACCGACGAATTGGCCGCTTTGCCTACGCCTTCGGTGCCTTTAGAAGAATTATAGCCTTTGTAGCAGCCCACAATGCCAATGGTAAAACCAAAAACAAACGATTTTATAACGGAAGAGAAAATATCCAGGAAAGTGATGGCGTCGAAAACACTGACGAAATAGGTAGTAAAACTGGTTTGTTCGTTCTGGTGTCACATTCACGTAAGCGCCCATCAAGGCCACAAAAACGGTGTACATCATCAGCATGGGTATCATGAACGTAGTAGCCAGCACCCGCGTTACCACCAGGAATTTAAACGGGTTGGTAGCCGAAACTTCCATGGCATCGATCTGTTCGGTTACTTTCATGGAGCCTAATTCGGCCCCGATGCTGGAACCCACCCTGCCGGCCGCGATAAGGGCCGTAACCAGGGGAGCCAATGCCCGCACAATAGCTAATGGAAATTAAAGAAGGCAGCCAGGAAGTAGCGCCAAATTCGGTCAAAGAAGGCCGCGACTGGTTCGTAAAAACAATGCCAATAATAAAGCCGGTAAGCGAAATAAGTGGCAGAGATTTTACGCCCACTTCGTAGCACTGCTTTATAATTTCTTTGACTCGTAAGGCGGCAAAAATACTTCTTTAAAAAAACGGGCAATGAACGCGTAAACGTTATACAGCTCCAGAAACATGCGGTCCAGTTTGCGGGAAAGCACAAATCCGGCCGGCCGGGAAGGTTTTTTATCGTCGTTCTTTATTTCCATTAATTGCTTTTTCCTGACAAAACGGGCCGCAAATTACAAACTAAAACGGCAGTCCGCCATTTTATTGCCTTCTCTATACGGGAATCCCCTAAATGAAACTAAATAATTATGGTTAGCCCGGGTATTCTTCTCAAATAAATTTATTCGGGCTTTAACGAAAAAACGGTAGGGTTTGATCCGAAAAAACCGGCAGTTGTTTTTCTGGGGCTTTTGCTAAAGATTTTTCGCATTTTCGGTTAACTTTGCAGGCTGAATTCAAGCCATCTATGCAAAAGCCCTTTATTGTTGGAATTACGGGAGGAAGCGCATCCGGAAAAACCACTTTCCTGAACAAGCTGCTGGCATCTTTTGCCCCGGAAGACATCTGCCTGATCTCTCAGGATAACTATTACCACGAACGCGACAAACAGGTAACCGATGAAAACGGCGTTATCAACTTTGATCTGCCCAGCTGCATAAACGGTCACGAATACGCGGAAGATGTGCTGAAAATCAGCCGCGGCGAAACGTTTACCCGCACCGAATATACCTATAATAACCCAAACGTAGTTCCCAAACAACTGGTCTTTAAACCGGCGCCCATTGTGGTAGTAGAAGGTATTTTCGTTTTCTATTTCGAAGAAGTAGCCAAACTTTTAGATCTGAAGGTTTACATAGACGCCAAAGAATACGTAAAGCTGCACCGCCGCATAATCCGCGATAAAGTGGAGCGCGGCTACGACCTTGAAGATGTGCTGTACCGCTATACCAACCACGTGGCGCCTACTTACGAAAAATACATCAAACCTTTTAAGAACGACGCTGACATCATTGTGCCCAATAACAACCATTTTGAGCGAGGTTTGGAAGTGCTGGTTTCTTTTCTGAATACCAAAATTGGGAAGTAGTTGTTAGTTGTTGGTTGTTAGTAAAAACAACCCCAATTCGCAGGTTCATTTGGATTTGTAGGGGCACCCTTTATGGGTGCCCTTTTTCATTTGGTAAGGTGCAGCATTTCTTCGGCTATGGTAATACCCACTTATTTCCGGCTCCTTGGAATTTGTAATCTCTCCTGCTCTTCCGGATTTGTAATCCGGAAGAAATTATCCGCGGATTTATAATCCGCCTGCGCAAGCAGCTTTCTTTAAAATGCTATGCTTTTCGGTTTAAAAAGTCGGATTGCAAATCTTTATAGCAAGGGCATCCGGATTACAAATCCGGATGAGCGGGGTGAGCGGGGTACCGTTCAACATCCTGCTCTTCCTGTTCTTCCGGATTTGCAATCCGGAAGAAATTTTCCCGGCTCTTCCGGATTTGTAATCCGGAAGGAAGTAGCTGCGGATTTGCAATCCGCCTGCGTCAGCAGCAGTAATCAGACGGAAACTCAGCTAAAAATGGCAGATTGCAAATCCTTATAATAAATGCTTCCGGATTACAAATCCGGAAGAGCGGGCCCCAATAAATACGGTCACGGCAATTTTCAGCAACGCCTGAAATTCCTTCTTTCCTAAGGCTTAAATAAACGGCGCTTGGTTCTCTTAATAAACCGTTTGGTTTTCTTATAAAAGCGGTGGGCTTTATAGCTAATGCTTTGCGTAAAGTTTTGAGTAAAGTTCTGAGCCTTAGTCCTGAATACAGATGATTTAACTCTATTTATATAGCCTGTTGTTTCGAAAGCTTGGTAATTATGCTCCCGCAGCAGATTCAGAAGGTCGGCTTCCGTTTCCGGCGGGAGTGGCTTAAACTTTTTAGAAAATGAGATCTTACGGACCCTGCGGTTCTCATCGAGTTGAAAATTCAGGTTGCCAGGCCTGCTGATCTCTGGCCGGTAAATTTTTACAATTTCTACCGCTCTTTGGTAATCATCCTTTATCCGGGGCATGGCAATTTCCTCCAGGTATTTCTGCAGGAATATCAGGAGTTCCAGCCCAGCTCCCGCCGCATTTTCTCATGATTAGCAAATCTGGCTTCAACAACGTCTGGCCCATCGCTTTCTGAAAAAACGTAACTTTCCTCAATTCTGTTAGTGACTATAGCTTCTCTTATAGCTTCATGGGCTAAAGAATAAACCGGAAAGTTTTTATGTCTGAGTTCGGTTTTAAGGTGCTCCCACGCCACCGCATCAAAGTTGAAAAGCAATTGCACCAACTTTTCATGCAGCGCTTTTTCCTCCGGGGTTAACTTTTCCTGGGCGGCTAATTCAAAAGAGAAAAGGAAAAAGAAGAAGACGAATAAGGAATACCGGACGCCTGCTTTCATGTTTTTAAGATACGGAGCTCCACTAAAGTTCTTATTTCTTTTTCGCGGCAGCGGCTATTTTACCCGGCCCGGGGCCTAATTTCACCATATAATATTCGGTCTGAAAGGATGCGCCGCCAATACCGGCCCGGCCTTCAATTATGCAGCTTCCGTTTGGCGTTACCTGCATATCGTAACTTACCTGATACTCTTTGTGGCAAGCTACCATTTCCCCGCTTTTTTGGCCTTTGCTGTTTAACTTTATCAGGTTCACGTTCCGGTGTTTATTGCCCCGGTAGTTTAAATTCCCAACCATCACGTAACCCTGATCGGGGGTTGGCTGCAAAGAAGAAAGCCAGACCTTTTTTAGCCCGAAGGTCTTTTCCCATTCCCGCTTTCCGTTAGCATCCAGCTTGGCGGCCCAGTAACCTCTGCCGTAATCAACTGACCGCCGCACTTCCCGTTTAGATCCGCACCGGCCGGAAACCATGATCTTTTTGCCCAGCCTGGAAAGTGAGGAGTAGCCAAGCATTACATAGCCGCCATCAGGGGTTGGCTTTAGCGATTTCAGGTTATCATAGCCACGGCCGCCAAAAGACTTATCCCAGAGTTTGTTTCCATTGGCATTGATCTTTAAAAGCCAGATATCGCTGTTGCCTTTGTGGGCAGTGGTTTTATCGCCGCTAACCCCGGAATCTGACGAACCAATTAAAAGAACATCGCCGTTTGCGCTTGGTAGAAGCGAATACAACCCATCACCTTTATTCCCGCCGTAGGTTCGCTCCCAAACCATATAGCCGGCAGCGTCCATTTTCAGGAGATAAATATCGTAATTGGTGGCGGAGCCGGGTTGCAAAATAAAACTGGTAAGAAAACAACCGCCGTCCGGTGTGGGGTAAAGCGAATAAAGGGCTTTGCCATTAAAATTACTCCCAAAATTACGGTCCCACCGTTTGTTGCCGGCTGCATCCAGGCTTATTATCCAGTAATCGATAAAGCCATTATTGGCCATGCTCCGGTTACCGCTTACCCCGGAACTTGAAGTGCCGCCCAGCAGGAAACCGCCATCGGGAGTCTGGTGCAATTCGATCAACGTTTCGGTGCCGCTGCCGCCAATGCTTTTGTCCCAGAGTTTATTGCCATCGGCATCGGTTTTTACCAGCCAGAAATCGTCTCCGCCTTTTGAGGGATCGCTTTTATTGCCGCCCGGGCTCGAAGAAGAATTTCCTCCCAAAATAAATCCGCCATCGGCTGTCTGTTGTATAGTTTCCAGTTCTTCGGAATAATTGCAGCCAAAGTTCTTTTTCACCAGTTCCTTTCCCTGCGGATCGAGCTTGATAAACAAATATTCATCTTTCTGGCCGGTTTTATGATCAACATCGCGCGTAATGCCAGCCAGCACAAAATTTCCGTCGGAAGTCTGTAGCGATAATTTGGGAATATCTTTGTCCCGCCACTTATAGGCTTTTTCAAAATCTTTTACCGGCAAACCCTGCGCCAAAGCCTGCCCGAAAACCAATAGTATTGTTAGCAAAAGCAGGGTTCCGCAGAATTTATTTTTAAAGAAAGCAGGCATAAAGAAAGGCAAAAGATTGAATATTAAAGCTAACAAACTTTAAAGGCAAATCAAAGAAACACTGTAATTAACACGATTGCTGAAAAAAAGACGTTTCCGCTACTGCTGCTTCAACTCTCCGGCTCTTTCGGATTTGCAATCCGGAAGAGCCGGTAAACTCCCTCCCCTGTTTTTAGGGGAGGGCTGGGGTGGGGTAACTAATTTCAGCAAAATTTTTAATTCATTTTGGGCAAATTCTGATGTTCCGGAAAAATCTATTAAATTTGCCAGCTAGATGAACCGCCTGAAATCCATATCGCTGCAACTTCGCTTCCTTTTACTGGGGCTAACGTTGCTTTCTGTGTTGTCTTTAGACAAACGCGAAGTGGCTATTTACCTGGGCGAACCGGCTACCGAACAAACCATAAAATCTTCGGCGAAGCAATTCGTAATTAAAGAAAAGGTTTCGTTTGAAGCAGTTACTTCTTTTATTGTGCTCCCGGAAGCAATCTTCCCGGATCTTTTTTCCTTCGATTTTTCTATTGCCCCGGCCCCAAAGCAATTCGTTGCTTTTGCCGTGCCGGTAGTATCCTCCACGTATCAGCGTTTATTGGCAACTTCCATTTCGCCCAACGCTCCCTGAGTTTTTCCCTTATTTTCCTACCGTTTTTCAGCCATTCCCGGCAACGGTAAACCCATTGTCATTTCAGTGCAGGTTTCGGAATCTGAATAATTTCTGCTTTCAGCATGAATTATTCCCGAAGGTAAAGGCCAGGTAAAAAAAGAAAAACCTCACTCCTCAATCCTGACTCCTAACTCCTAACCCCTGAATCCTAAACAAGATTTTTTTCATTTCAATTTATAAAACCCCAATGCGTAATAAACCTTTTATAATTATTCTCACGGTAATAGTGGCCGTTCTGTGCGCCTATTACCTTTCTTTCACGCTGGTTTCCAGAGGCGTGCAGCAAAAAGCCGAAGCGTCTGCCACCGATACCAAAGGCAATGTAAACATGAACAGCAAACAGACCTACCTGGATTCGGTGCGGAAAGAGCCGGTATTCAACTTTTTAGGGGCCGAATACACTTACCAGGAAATTCGTAAATCGAACTGGGCTTAGGCCTCGACTTAAAAGGCGGCATGCACGTAACCCTGGAAGTTTCGCCGGTAGAAATTATCAAGTCAATGTCGGGCAACAGCAAAGACCCTAACTTCCTGAAAGCCCTGGACCGGGCCCAGCGAATTGCAGAAAAACAGCCAGGAGAACTTTACCACCCTGTTTGGCAAGGCTTACCGCGAAATTGAACCCAAATGGTCAGTTAAGCCGCATTTTCTCCAACACTGCCAACCGTGGCAAGTATCAGCTACGCAGTCTACCAACGACGAAGTTATTGCTGCTATTAATACCGAAGTAGAAGGCGCCATCGACCGTTCTTTCAACATCTTGCGTACCCGTATCGATAAATTTGGGGTGAACCAGCCAAATATTCAGCGTTTAAAAGGTACCGGCCGCATTCAGATAGAATTACCGGGCGTTGATAACCGACGGACCGCGGTGCGTAAATTATTGCAGGGCATGGCCAAACTGGAGTTCTGGGAAGTATGGAAGCCAGAAGAATTTTCGCCTTACTTCAGCCAGATGAGCGATTACCTGGCCAAGCAGGAAGCAGCCGGCAAATTAAACCTGACCACGCCGAAAAGCCAATGCTCAAACCGAAACTGCCGCACAACACCGATACCTCCGGCCAGCGACCCGCTGCCCAGGCATACCAGACTACTGACACTGATCCAGTTGACCGGTGCGGCTAAAACGGCCGATACTGCCAAAACCGAATTGCTAAAACCGATTCGGTGGACGCTAACCAAAGCAGCGTAATTGGCCCGCTTATTTACCCAGTTGCCGGGCGGATTGGTGCTAACGTGCGCGATACGGCTAGAGTAAATGCTATTTTCCGCAAGCCGGAAGTACGTGCTATTTTCCCGCCGAACATGAAGTTCTTATGGGCGTGTAAAACCAATTGCTGGCCAGGATGGCCAGGAATTCCTGGAGCTTTATGCTGTTAAAAAAGGCCGCGAAGGCAAAGCTCCGGTTACCGGCGAATTCATATCAGCGATGCCCGTCAGGACTTTGACCAGACCGGTCGCCCGGAAGTAACCATGAGCATGAACACTGCCGGCGCCGTAAAAGATGGCAGCGCTTAACCGGCGCCAATATTGGTCGTCAGGTTGCCATTGTGCTCGATGATTATGTGTATTCTGCTCCGGTGGTACAATGCGAAATTGCCGGTGGCAACTCTTCTATTTCCGGTAATTTTACCATGGAAGAAGCGCAGGATTTAGCCAACATTCTGAAAGCCGGTAAAATGCCGGCTCCTACCCGCATTGTGGAAGAAGCCATTGTTGGTCCTTCGCTTGGGTCAGGAAGCTATTAACCAGGGTTTGCTTTCTTCTATTGCCGGCTTTATTGCTGGTAATGTTCTTCATGATCCTCTACTACAGCAAAGGCGGTGTTATTGCTGACCTGGCCTTGATTTTCAACATGTTCTTTATTGTTGGTATTCTGGCGCAGTTAAATGCTGCGCTTACCTTACCGGGTATTGCGGGTATTGTGCTTAACCATTGGTATGGCGGTGGATGCGAACGTACTGATCTTTGAGCGTATTCGGGAAGAACTGCGCAATGGCCTGAGCATGAAAGATGCCATCCACAAAGGTTACGACCGAGCTTTCAGCTCTATTTTTGACTCCAACGTTACTACTTTATTAGCCGGTATTATCCTGTTACTTCTTCGGTTCCGGTCCGGTTAAAGGTTTTGCTATTACCCTGATGATTGGTATTGCCACTTCTTTCTTTACTGCCGTTTATATTTCGCGTTTATTTGTTGAGTGGTTGACTTCAGGCAAAAATGGTTCGAACATGAGCTTCTCTACCGGTATTCTCGAAAAACCTGTTCAAGAACTTCAACTTCGACGTAATCAAATACCGCAAAATAGCCTATATTGTCTCTACTGCCGTAATTGTTTTGGGTTTTGTGCGTAATGGCCATGCAGGGCGGCCCGAACCTGGGCGTTGACTTTAAAGGCGGCCGTTCTTACGTAGTTAATTTCGACCAGGCCGTTCCGGCTTCGATGATGTGCAGAGCTGCCTTAACCAGAGAATTTAAAGAGCCGGTACGGAAGTTAAAACTTTTGGTGCTTCTAACCGCTTAAAGATCACTACCAGCTACCTGGCCGAAGACGAATCTGCCCAGGCCGATGAAACCGTACAAAGCCGCTTTACAAGCCGGTTTGCAAGAATACAGCAACCTGAACCCGACAGGTTCTAAGTTCATCTAAAGTGGGTGCTACCATGGCCGATGATATTCAGAAGACAGGCTTTGATCGCTATTTTACTGTCGTTTGTCGGTATCTTCCTTTACGTGATGCATGCGTTTCCGGGATGGCAATTACGCTTGGGCGGTGTAGTGGCATTGATTCACGATGCCCTAATGGTTATTGCTTTCTTTGCCATTGCCCGTTTGTTCGGTCTTAACTTACGAAATGGACCAGGTATTTATTGCTTCTATCTTAACGATTATTGGTTTCTCTATTAACGATACCGTAGTAATCTACGACCGTATCCGGGAATACTTGAACGATAACCCGAAGCTGAAATTCCGAAAGATATCGTGAACCCGGCTCTGAACGATACTTTCAGCCGTACCATTATTACTTCTTTAACGGTATTATTGGTGGTGGTTATCCTGTTCATTTTCGGTGGTGAAACCCTGCGTGGCTTCTCTTTTGCCATGATCGTCGGGGTGTTGTTTGGTACATATTCTTCCCTGTTCATTGCTACGCCAATTACTATGGAAACGGATCCGGATAAGCGTCGTGACAAACGTCTGGCTGCGGTGGTTCCAACGCCGGTAACAGCCCAGGCTGGCCAGCCGAGAACCCGATAGGTTCGATTTTTCGAATTTTCGATTGTTCGATTTAATTTTAACTAAAAAGCCTCCGGAAAATTCCGGAGGCTTTTTAGTTTTTAGGGCTGAAAGGATACCGTTTTTGGCAGAAAATCTGTGTTGCCGTTATTGATAAACCGTAATATTGTACGGGGTTTGCAACAGAGTTGAAATAGCTCTAAGTATTAATTTTTTAAAGAAAGTTGCCGCACCGTTTAAATTTTCTTCAAAGATTTTGTCCTGGATACGTATGCAAATTCTAATGAAGAGCAGCCTTTACAATTCACCTATAAATTAATCTAAAAATCCTCCCTGCCAGGCAAAAAAAAACAGAATCAACATGGCCCACCTCCCCCACTTAGTAACCGACTTAGCCTTAATTCTTGGCGCTGCCGGTTTTATTATTTTACTTTTTAAAAAGTTAAAACAACCGCTGGTGCTGGGGTACATTATTGCCGGCCTGCTGGTAGGGCCGCATTTTGCTTTTTTTCCAACCGTAATAGAAATTGCCAATATTCAGATCTGGGCAGAGATAGGTGTTATCTTTTTACTCTTCAGTTTAGGGCTGGAATTCAGTTTTAAGAAACTGGTAAAAGTTGGCGCTAGTTCTTCGGTAATGGCCTTTACGGAAGTGGTGGTAATGGTATTGCTGGGCTACCTCTCCGGTAAGCTGCTGGGTTGGTCTACCATGGATAGTATTTTTCTGGGTGGGATCCTTTCTATTTCTTCTACTACTATTATCATCAGAGCTTTTGATGAACTGGGCGTTAAAACTCAACGCTTTGCCGGTCTGGTTTTTGGCATTCTCATTATTGAAGACCTGGTGGCTATTTTGTTACTGGTATTGCTCTCCACCCTGGCCGTTAGCCAGCAATTTGCCGGCGGCGAAATGCTTTCTGCGGTTTTGAAACTGGCTTTTTTCCTGGTGCTTTGGTTTCTGGGCGGTATTTTCCTTATTCCTACTTTCCTGCGGCGCGCCAGTAAGTTAATGAATGACGAAACCTTACTGATCGTTTCGATTGCGCTGTGCCTGCTAATGGTGGTGCTGGCGGCGCGGGCCGGATTTTCGCCGGCCTTAGGTGCTTTTATAATGGGCTCCATTCTGGCCGAAACCACCAAAGCAGAAAAAATAGAACACCTGAATAAATCGGTAAAAGATCTGTTTGGCGCAATATTTTTTGTTTCGGTGGGCATGCTGATTAACCCGGCTATGATCCTGGAATATGCCGGCCCGATTGCCATCATTACGGTGGTAACCATTATTGGAAAAGTTATCAGCATTACCGGCGGCGGCTTACTTTCCGGGCAGAATTTAAAAACTTCTATTCAGTCGGGCATGAGCGTATCGCAGATCGGGGAATTTTCCTTCATTATTGCTACGCTGGGTCTTTCGCTCAAAGTTACCTCCGATTTTCTATACCCGGTAGCCGTGGCCGTTTCCGCAATTACCACGTTTACTACGCCTTACATGATCCGTTTTGCGGAACCTGCCTACAAAAAGGTGGAAAGCTGGCTCCCCCGAAGATGGAAAATTTCGCTTTCGGAATACAGTTCCGGAGCCCAAACCGTTGACACGACCAGCAACTGGCGCAAGGTTTTACAATCGTATGCTATTAACGTAGCGGTGTGTTCGGTAATTATAATCGGCATTATTTTACTGGCAGATCGTTATCTCAACCCAATTATTCAGGAGAATATTCTTTCCGGAAATTTTGGCGACCTGCTGACCACGGCGGTTACGTTTGTTTTTATGGCTCCTTTTCTTTGGGCCCTGGCCGTTAACCACCCTCAGAAAGAAGCCCAGGGAATTATCTGGGCAAACAAAAATTACCGCAGCCTGATAATTGTGCTGGAATTTACCCGGATCTGCATTGCCATTCTGCTTATTGGTATTTTGTTGAACCAGTTCTTTTCCATAAAAATGGCAAGCCTGGTAGGGCTGGTCTTTATTACAATCATGATCATTTTCTCCAAACGGATCCAGGCGTTTTATATCGGGATTGAAAACCGGTTTATGCAAAACCTGCATGACCGCGACAAACAGGAAGCTGCCAATGCTTACCACACCCTTACGCCCTGGAATGTGCATTTAACCCACGTAAAAGTGCCCGGGAATTCGCTGGTAGCCGGAAAGAGTTTAACCGATCTTCAGGTAAGAGAAAAATACGGGCTTAACGTAACCGTAATTGAAAGAGGCGACCGCACCATTATGGCTCCTACCCGCGATGAGATCATTTTCCCGAACGATAAACTGTACGTTTTTGGTAACGAAGAACAGTTAGAAAGCTTTATTCAGTTTATTCAGCGGGATTCGCTGGTTCAACATGAACAAGAAGATGGGATAGAAAATTTCAGCCTGCAGAAGATCCAGCTAACCGGAGATTCCGCATTGTTAGGAAAAGCGATCCGGCAATCGGGAATCCGGGAAAAGACCAACGGGCTGATCGTGGGCATCGAAAAAAACGGGAAACGAATATTAAATCCGGAAGCAGAACTGGTCTTTGATAAAGGCGATATTGTCTGGATTGTGGGAAACCCCAGTTTGATTAAAAAATTAGAATCTGCCCGGAAAGAAGTTTAGGGGGCAATTCTTTTCAAAATAAAATTAGAAATCCAAATCTTTGCACCGCCCTAACCAAAGAACCCAAAAGCAACTTTAGCCAAGCACTTACGCTAATTTTTAAATGAAAAGGCTCCAGCTATTATTCCTTTGTTTCGGTCTTGTTTGTTGTTCCCCCAAAAAAGAGAACGATCAACAGGAAGTGGCAGAAAAAAGGCCGCCCGCCCAAACGCAAAATTCCAGGCCCGAAAAGAGCAAATCTCCGGATACGCTTGCCACGGGTGCTTCGGCTCATTGCAGCAGCAACGAAGTACTGGTATTTGGCTTTGCCTTAACTAACGGGAAAATAGCCAGTATTTGCAAAGAGAAGAACGGAGCTTATCTGGTTTACCGGTTCGGCACCAGGAACAAAATAGAACTGGAATACCCGCAACAACTGGACCGAACGTCGTGGAAGAAGTTTAGCTTTTATATGGCGGAATGCCCTGCTACGAATGAGTTGGATGACCATTTAACCAGTAAGCTCATTTTTACAAATAATAAGGCTAGATATGAAATATTCGAAATCAGAGAAAATGCGCTGGACCTCATTCATGTCGGAATTATGGTTACAGAAAATGGTAAAACGACGGTATTAAAAGGAGCACCCAACAGTATAACCGGTTGGTTAAATAGTTTGCAGGAAAATAAAGATGACCTGAATAGTTTTGAAGACCGTTGCCAGGAAAGGACCCTGGTTACCAATTACAAAATACTTCCACAAAGCTATGTGGAGTATGATTTTGATGCAGACGATTGCTGGAAACTGGTTAAAAACCGCAGGCCCCGTAAAGGAAGCCAGTCCGAAATAACTGCAGACCAGGTAACGGAAGGGGTTTATCCAATCGTAAGATCAACGAATTTCAGGTTAGAGAATTTTGTAAACCAGGCTATCCGGAAAACCATTTTTGTCAGCGATTTGAAATACCCAACCAACCCGATAGATTATGACAGTTTAGAATGCTTCGACCAAGCCCCAAATTCCTCTTATTTTAGTTACACAGAAAACTTTACCGGCGAAACCTTATTAAGCATAACCATTAACCAGGGGGGCTCTTCCGGGGTAGGAAGCGGATCAGGTCATCTCCACGATCCCTTAACATTCGATCTGGTTAATTACAAAATATTAAACCTTGAAGATGTTATCAGAAAGGATAAAAAGAAGTTGCTCTACACTATTACCAAAAACCTGGTAGAAGAGCGAAATTGGAATATTGGTTTTAACGGCGGATTTTGCGATCAGGAAGAGGACCCGGATTGTTATTTCTATAAACATTTTGAAAGCTCGGTTTTAAAAAATGGTTTCGCGGTAAACAAAAAGATGATAATTTTCTATCTGGGGGTTTCTTATGGCGGCAGAAGCGCGGCTGAGCCGGTTATTTTTGAATTTGATAAATATCCGGATCTCCTGCGGCCAGAATTTAAAAACCAGCTTAAATAGAACCCAGGAAAAGCCTGTAAATTTTGCCAAAAAATTCAAAATACAAAATAGCTGTAGATCAGCTTTCGGAAATGAGCCCTGATCAATTTAAAACAGCAAAACAACTGCTGAAAAATACTAAATTGTTGCTTTACCAACCCGGCTTACCTCAAATTCAAAACCACCCGAAAACTAAAATGCATCAATCAACCCTCATAAACCGGTTTCGGGCGCTTTTAAAACAGCGCTTCCTGTTTTTAATTTTTGCGGTGCTGATCTCCTGCAACGGAAAAGGTAGAACCGACAAACCAGAAAAACCGGCGCCGGCTGAAAAACCAAAAACCGATACTGTAGCGCAGATCAAAAACCAGAAGCAGCCTGAAACGCCGGATACTGGAATTAAGGCAAAAGACCTGAAACTATTTGCTTTAAGAATTATTGAAAATAAACCCAAAGGCAGTTTCGGTTTTATTTCGCTTTCAGATGTTTATTCTTCAGGAGAGCACCCCGATTCGCTGGTGTTTCCGGACCTTCAGGACAAAACGTTTGAAGAAGTTCAATACCTGAAATTTCCTTCAAAAAACCGAAAACTATTCCTGGCTAAAATTAAGGTATCTGAATCCGATAAAGTCTTTATTTACGATTACGTTGCCGATGTGCTGGCCGCTTTCCCGGTAAGCAGCCTGCATGTTACGGCTACCCCCAGCGTTTATGAAAGTAAGGAAGACTGGCCTTTTCCGCCGGAGAATTTCATGATCGGGTTTGAAATAAAAGCCGCAGATCTTAAACCATTTGGCGAATACCTAGACCATACGCTGGTTTATATTGGCAAAGAAAGTCCGTTTGTGCGGGGGCAATTAAAACCGGTTAAATGGGAGAAAATGCCAGTTAAAGATTTCCCCGCTACCCCCACCGATGCTAAAACCTATTCAGCCATAAATACCCAACTGCGGGAATTCATTTTCGGCAATAACTTTTCCATAACCGATAAGCAGGTGCTTACCACGGCCTTTAAATATGAGGGAGAAGGTTTCCGGTATTTCATCAAAAGCTTTTCTTTGAAACGCGAAGAATATACCGAAGTTCTTGCCAGGCATTTGCTCATTTTTAAAGCGGGCACGCAGGAACTGGTCTGTGAAAGAACAATTGTTCAGAGCGACGGCATTCGTCCTGTTCCGCTGAATCATGTGGAATACAGTCATGGCAATGCAACTTATCAATGGACCGGAAAGCTCTTTAAAGACCAGCCGCCCGTTATTTTTTCGTTTGAAAGCTTTTCTTTTGGCTGCCCCGAAATTACGGTTTTAGATAAAGCCTGTACCGATGTTTACATTTATTGCGATAACCGTCATTAAAATCAGGTGTTTCTGAATACATAAGTTAGTTAAGTATTACCGCTGGGAATCGTTGCTGTTGTAATTTACTTCAACAGGTGATGCTTTAAGGGTACATTTCTTCTCCTGAAAACCGGCTTTGGTAAAAAAACAGATCAAAAACGGTATCATTTTAACGAAAAAATTAAGAATGGTGAACCTGGTTTCCTTACGTGGAAAGCAAAGCCTTTTTATTGGTTACTGAACAACTTCTATCCAGCCTTTATATTGTTTACCTGCTTCAGAATTCTTTAAAAGATAGTAATACGTCCCGTTCGCTATTTTAGTAGAAGGCCAGTTATTTTTGTAATCGTCCGTTTCGAATAACTTCGCTCCCCAACGGTTAAATATTTGCAACTCCCATTTCCCTTCCGGCAAATTCTGTGGTTTGAAAGTATCGTTCCTGTCGTCGTGGTTTGGAGTAATAATATTGGGAATGAATGGGTTCAGGCATTTCTTAAAAGTTACCCGGATCGTATCTGCTGTTGCACAGTCATCTTGTTTATGCTGCAACCAATAAGTGCCACTTTGCTGAACTTTCAAAAACGCGTTTTCACTTCCATCACTCCATAAGAAAATTCCGGTAGGTAATTCACCAAGCAAGGTTACTTCTTCCCCATCACAGGCTTCAATATCAGGACCAAGGTTTGCTGGTTTATATATTTCAATTTGCTTCGAAGCGGAAAATGAACAGCCATTCTGAATTACGGAATAAGTCAATACCTGATTTCCAATCAGGTTATTGGCTGGCTTAAATACGCCGGAAGGACTCACACCTGCTCCGCTCCAAATGCCACCTGCCGGACTGAAACCAGTGATCTGCACCGGTGCGCTACCTGAACAAAATTTTTCCGGAGATCCGGCATTTACGGCAAGGGTTTTAATTGTAACGATTACTGGCGAGCGGAGTCCTTCACAACCTAAATTGTTGGTTGCAGCCACGTAATACGTGGTAGTTATGTTTAAACTAGGCGTGGTAAATGTTCCGGAAGAGCTGGTATGCAAGGCTTGCCCACCGGTAGCAGCATCGTACCATACGTAACTGCCGCCAGCTGGCGCTCCTGTTGCTATTAATGTAACCGAACCGGCTCCACAATTACTTTTAGGAGCAACTATTGGTTTCGCGGGGCAGGGCGGATTTAATTTTACCACCCACATATCCTGAAATCCCTTAGATGCCGCTGTTTTATCTCCGCTAACGCCGGAATCGGAAGAGCCGCCTAAAATAAAGCTTCCATCAGGAAGCTGCTGCAGGCAATAAAGCCAGTCTTCTTCACTTCCTCCAAAGGTTTTATCCCAGGTTTTATTGCCGCTGCCATCCAGCTTTACTATCCAATAATCGGAACCACCTCGCGAAGATTCGGTTTTATCGCTGCTTAAACCCGAAGAAGAAATACCACCCAGAATATAGCCTCCATCCGAAGTTTGTTTCACCGATTCAAGCACATCATAACCATTACCGCCGAAAGTTTTATCCCAAAGTTTGTTGCCGCTGGCGTTTAGTTTCACAATCCAGTAATCAGTATATCCTTGAGAGCCCTGCGTTTTACTTCCCCCAAAACCGGAGGAAGATGACCCACCCAGAATGTAGCCTCCGTCGGAAGTTTGTTTTAAAGAAGAAAAAACTTCCAGTTCATTTCCTCCAAAAGATTTATCCCAGGTTTTATTACCGCTTGCGTTAAGCTTTACCACCCAATAATCATAATCTCCATTTGAAATCTGGGTTTTATCGCCTCCAATCCCCGACTGGGAATAGCCACCCAAGAGATAACCACCGTCGGCAGTTTGTTGCAAGGCTATCAGCATGTCATCCCATTCTCCCCCAAATGTTTTGTCCCATACTTTGTTACCAAGGGCATCAAGCTTTAGAACCCAGTAATCATTTGTGCCGCTAAATCCTTTATTAGCCTGGGTTTTATCGCCACCGATACCAGACTGAGAAAATCCGCCCAAAATATAGCCGCCATCCGATGTCTGCTGCAGGGATACCAAGGCATCTGCTTCACTACCGCCAAAAGTTTTGTCCCAGGTTTTATTGCCATTGGCATCCAATTTTACAAGCCAATAATCATTATCACCTTTGGAAGGCTGGGTTTTTTCACCACTGATTGAGGAACTGGAACGACCGCCCACAATAAAGCCCCCATCGGTGGTTTGCTGAACCATGGCAAAATATTCATCATTACTGCCACCAATAGTTTTATCCCATAGTTTGTTTCCGCCGGCATCCATTTTTACAATCCAGAAATCAGCCGTAATCGCAGGGCCTCTGTTAGCCTGGCTCTTATCGCCGTTAGCATCAGAATGAGAATAACCGCCCAGTATATAGCCGCCATCGGAAGTTTTCTCCAAAGAGAGCATTCTTTCAGTTACAAACCCTCCAAACGTTTTGTCCCAATGTTTCGTTGGGGCGGTTTGAGCTTTCAGGTGAAATAAAAAAAAACTGTTTACCAAAAAACACAAGCCGCAAATAATTAAAAAGGGGAACCCAACTTTCATAAGCAGTTTAAAATATTAGGGAAACTAAATGTAGTAATATTTAAAAATATTACAACGCGGTGTTATGAAATTTCTTAAGTTCAGGAGAGCCAAAACGCAAAAAAGTCAGGCTGAAAAGCCTGACTTTTTTGCGTTAAAACAATACCATTTTTAAGGTCGAAAATTCGAACAATCGAATATCGAACAATCGAAATTAATGTTCCTGGTTGATCAAACCTTCGGCAACAACTTCGGTTACTTCCGGCACCATGCGCTTCAGCAGGTTTTCGATGCCTGATTTTAAAGTAATGGTAGCCGATGGACAACCGGAGCAGGAACCCTGCAGGTTTACCGTTACCACGCCTTTGTAGTAAGACTTGAAGGTAATATTACCGCCATCCTGCTCTACGGCCGGACGCACGTAATTTTCCAGCAAATCGATCACTTTCTGCGAAATAGCCGCATCTTCTTCGGTCTGGTTCGCATCTTTCGGCGCATCGTTTTTCTTACCGGCAGTTGGCGTTTCTAAGAATACCGGTCCGCCCGCTTCCAGATACGATTTAATGAACGTACGCAGTTCCGGGATCAGCTGAGCCCAGGAATCGGTGGAGTTCTTGGTAATGGTTATAAAGTTGCTGGCCATGAAAATGCGCGACACATATTCAAAGTTGAACAGTTCCTGCGCAAACGGCGAATTGCCGGCAGCTTCTACGTTGGGGTAATCTACGCTTACGCCATCCGGCAATACAACCTGGTTTAAAACCAGTTTCATAGATTCCGGATTCGGGCTGGCTTCGGCATAAACCGAAATATTTTTTTCTTTATTTTCTGTCATGATCTTACGGCGTTTAAGTAAAAACCGGTGGGTACTGATTATAGTTTCAAAGTTACGAAAATTCGGGGTAAGCCGCCACTTCTGTTTTTTTTGCGTAAATTTCGGCGCTTCCCGGAGAAGCTAACAGAAACTATTCCCGAAATGAAAAGCTGGCAACTTGGCAGGTTTTCTGTTCCGGGCTGCTTTATTCACGCTTAAAACCCACCATAGCTTTATGCTGTTTCTTTCTGCCATTGCCCCTGAGATCCCGTTTTACCTGCTTATTCCGTTTCTTTTACTTATTGGCATGATTGCTACCGGGCCGGTGCTTTTCAGCCATTTCTGGCATAAATATTACAAAGTTATTGCCGTAGCGCTGGGTTTAATTATGCTGAGCGTTTACCTGTTCGGTCTCCACGATTCGCACATGCCGGTGGAAACCCTTGCCGATTACGCTTCCTTTGCCATTCAGCTTACTGCTTTATACGTGGCCGCCGGCGGCATTTACGTAAACGTGAACATGAATGCCCGTCCGTTTGTAAACGTGGTGGTATTATTTGCCGGCGCCTGCCTGGCGAATATAATCGGTACTACGGGGGCTTCGGTGCTGCTCATCCGGCCGTTTATCCGGATCAATAACCACCGCATAAAGCCGTACCAGATCGTGCTTTTTATTTTTATTGTGAGCAATGCCGGCGGCCTGTTAACCCCGCTGGGCGATCCGCCGCTCTTTATTGGTTTCCTGAAAGGGGTGCCTTTTTTCTGGACGCTGGAGCATCTTATTTTTCCGTGGTTAATTGCCGTGGCGGGGCTTTGTGCCATTTTTTATTTCCTGGACCGCCGCAATGTAGAGCGTGAATACAAGCCAAAAGCGGAAACCGTAAAAAAGAACGAAGCCAAAACCGAATTTTATGTAAAAGGCAAACGCAACCTGGGTTGGCTGGCCATTATCCTGATCGCGATCTTTATCGATCCGAAGGTTATTGAAGGGGTGCCGTATATTGCGTTCGGCGAAATGAAAATTTCGTTTGTGCGGGAGATCATTCAGCTGGCGGCCGCTTTTTTCTGCTACCGCAACGCCAGTAAAACGGCTTTACAAGGCAACCATTTTACCTTTGCGCCTATTCTGGAAGTGGTTTTCCTTTTCTTCGGGATCTTTTTTACCATGATGCCCGCCTTGCAGTACACGGCCCAACTGGCCTCCAAACCCGAATTTGCCCACCTGTTAACGGCCGGCAATACTTACTGGGCGGCAGGCTTGCTTTCCGGTTTCCTGGATAATGCGCCTACTTACGCCAACTTCCTGTCGCTGAGCATGGCCAAATTCGGCCTGAATTACAGCAACTTTACCGATGTGAATGATTTTGCTTACGGCCTTACCGAACCATCTACCTACCATTTGCTGGAAGCTATTTCGGTTGGTTCGGTGTTGTTCGGGGCTTTTTCTTACATTGGTAACGGCCCTAACTTTATGGTAAAAGCCATTGCCGAAGAAGCCGGGGTTAAAATGCCGACTTTCTTTAAATACATTTTTGCTTACTCTATCCCGTTCCTGCTGCCGGTGCTGGTGCTGGTTTGGCTATTGGTTATTCTTTAGGAAAACGGTAGGTTAAAAAGCAAAAAAAGCCGGCTGAAAGCTTTTTGGTAAAAGGTAGTTTGCTTAGAAGAGGTTTCTTCCAGGCAAACTACCTTTTGTTTTTCTAAATTATTGCCTAGGGAGCCAAATTACTTTTCAAGGCTTTTAATAGGTTGGCCCAGCGGGTCTTCTAACTTATTCTTTTAAGGTGTTATATTCTGTTGTTGGAATATAGTATATTCGTTAATCCGATTCCGTTTATCCCGTTAATGAGGGTGGGATAAACGGAGTTATTACGTGTATACAGTAGTTATATCACATTTAAAATGAAAAAGAAAATAGAATTTGAGACTTCCTTACTTGAGAAGGATATAATGAAATCCACTAAGACTTATTTTCTTTCCCAAGGGTTTAAATTAGAACAGGAAAGTATAGATAAGCTCATATTCAAAAAGGGTAGTTTGCTATTTAATATGATTACTTTTAATCCCTTAACCTGGAAAAGTATCATAACTATTACATTTAACCCAAAAACCATAACTGGAGATTTTGACATTGATACAACAGGTCAAACAGTAACCCCAAAAGAAGAACAATTGTGGGAAAATTTCATCCAAAATTATAAGCGATTTCTGCTTACGAACTTAGATTATACAACTGAGAATAAGCAACATCTAAGGTCTACCTATAAAAGTAATCTAAACTATATTAAACCTGCGATTATGGGAGCTGTGATTGTAGGGATACCAGCAGGTATTCTAGCATATTTTACAGGAATAAACAGTTTAGTCAGTGTTGGAGCTGCTGGTGGAGCAATTTCATTCGTTATGAATAAAATAGAAAAGAAAAAAAAGAAAAACACGATATAACAAGGCATTTACATAACCTTTGCTACGCTGCAGGCATTGTAAATACTAGACGTTACGGAAATAAGGAATTATAAAAAAGGGAATTTTTTTATACTATATAGTAACTTTTAAGTTACATTTACTGTTTGAAATAAAGCAGATGGTGAAAATCAGAGAAATCATTGCTTATAAAAAATATTTTGAGGATTTCTTGAAGGAGCAACCAACGAAAGTGCAAGACAAGATATTTAAGATTTTAGAAGCAATAAAAACACTTGAGCGGGTGCCTCAAAATTACCTGAAGCACCTTGCAGGCACAGATGGACTTTATGAAGCAAGGGTACAACTTGCCTCTAATATATGGCGGGTGTTCTGCTTTTTCGATGAAGGCAAATTGGTCATACTGCTTAATGGGTTTCAGAAGAAAACACAAAAGACCCCAAAGAAAGAAATTGATAAAGCACTACAATTAATGGCTGAATATTATGAAGGAAAAAGATAAACAATCTGAAGTTAGCTCCTGGGCAGACATAAAGAACAGGGTGTACGGCGTTAAGGGAACGGAGAGACGAGATAACCTTGAAAGGGATTTCGAATCCTTTAAAATTGGGATTGAATTAAAAAAAGCCCGTGAGGCCAGACATCTTACACAGCAGGAATTAGGAGAAATAATTGACAAAAAGAGGACTTATATTTCCAGAGTTGAAAATGACGGAAGTAACCTTACCCTCAAAACCTTATTTGATATTGTAGAAAAAGGCTTAGGCGGGAAAGTAAAAATTTCCATTGAACTCTAGAAAGAATTACTACCCCGTAACCCGGTGTAGCCGTTACCCTTGCTTCGGTTCGGGCATCGCCTACACTAAACGTTATGCACTACCAAAAATGAGAAATTATGAAGCCCTGCCTTTTATTTTTTTTATTAACTGTATTCTTCATCCAAGATGGTTTAGGTCAGGTTATTAAAGAAAAGGTTTATCTAAAACCACCCTCTTCATCAGCAAACCCTAGCTACAAGCAACTAAAGCCTTACTTAAAAGATAAAAAGCTAATTATTGTAGGGGAAGCGAACCATGGCTCGCATGAGATGTTTAAAGTGAAAGAGTCATTTATAAAATATCTGGCGAAAGACGGTGCGGTAAAAGACGTGATAATTGAGGCAAACTTTGCCAACTGCCTTATAATAAATGATTACGTTACCTGGAAAACGGATGCAAATCCAGAAGACTTAACTAAGTTAATTTATGTGTGGCCCTACCGAACCCAGGAGTTTTTAGACCTAATTTCCTGGATGCGGGAGTTCAACAAAAATAAAAAGTCCGAAAAGCAAATAAACATCTGGGGAATGGATATGCAGCAGGCGTATCCGGCACTAAAAGTACTACAGGCTGAATTAGCCAAAACTGCGGGCATGAGGTTCTTGCTATTCCTACGTTCAAAAATCAAATGGAAGAAATGCAATATACCGTTGACGATTCCATTTTTACCAGACTTTCCCAACTGGTAAACACGACCAGCCCCGATAAGCAACCGATCCTTAACCGGTGTCTGGAAGTGGTGAAAATGCACAAGAAAATCCTGGAGTTATATAAAGCGCGTAGTAATTTCCGTGACTCCTATAGGGACAGTTGTATGGCCGCCAATGTAGCCTGGATATACGGTAGCTTAAAAGCGGATAGTAAAGTATTTGTATGGGCGCATAATTCGCACATCCAGAAGAAAAATAATACCAGCATGCGGGAAATTTCAATGGGTTCTTTTTTGAACAATACCTTCGGTAAGCAGGCGTACTTTATTGGTTTCGATTTCAATCAAGGTACCTACATATATCCTCATCCAAGAGAAAAACCAAAAACGATTGCTGCGCATGAATTACATACTATTGCCCGTCTCTTAGATGGTGAAAAATATGAACTTTGCTTTATTCCCTTCACGGCAGCAAATCAAGCGGTATTAGCTAATGCTGAAGGTATGCAATATAATGTGGGTGTGGTAAAAGGAAAACATATAGAGCTGTATGATGCGATTTTCTTTCTTAATGAGGTAACACCTGTAAAAATGTTGGATTAATGCAGTGCATAAATTCTAAGAGACATGCTTCGGCCGGTGGCCTAGCCAGCGCCTGCAGAGGCCATTACACGCAACAATAAAAAGCTCCAAAAAATGAATTCCGGAGCTTTCCTTTTTTCACCTGAAACCCAACCGTCTTCAGAGTTTTGAAACCTGCGCCCGCAGCATAAAATCTGCCAAAACCAAGGCGGCCATAGCTTCTACAATGGGCACGGCCCGGGGCAGCACGCAGGGGTCATGGCGGCCCTTACCTTCCAGCTGAATTTGGTTGCCTTGATCATCGATGCTGGTTTGGGTTTGCAGAATAGTGGCTACCGGTTTAAAAGCTACCCGGAAATAAATATCCTGTCCGTTGGAAATACCGCCCTGGATGCCGCCGGAATAATTGGTTTTGGTTTGCACCTGGCCGTTCTCATCCTGGTAGAATTGGTCGTTGTGTTGCGAACCGGTCATACCAATACCTTCAAAACCGGAACCGAAATCAAACCCTTTCACGGCGTTAATGCTCAGCATGGCTTTGCCCAGTTCGGCGTGGAGTTTATCGAAAACGGGTTCGCCCCAGCCGGCCGGTACGCCTTTAATTACGCAGCTTACCACCCCGCCAATAGAATCGTTTTTATCTCGGGTTTCTTCGATCAGGCTGACCATGCGGCTGGCCGTTTTTCCGTCGGGGCACCGTACCGCATTGCTTTCTATTTTACTGAAGTCTAACTGTTGATACGGTTTCCGGATCTTTATATTTCCAACCTGCGACACGTACGTGGCAATTTTAACCTGCCGGCCGGCCAGTAATTTGGCAGCTACGGCCCCGGCCGCAACCCGGGCCAGGGTTTCCCGCGCCGAACTGCGGCCGCCGCCCCGGTGGTCGCGGTGGCCGTATTTTTCGGTGTAAGTAAAATCGGCGTGCGATGGGCGGAAAGCATGTTGCAGATGATTGTAATCTTTGCTTTCGGCATCCTGGTTGTAAACCAGTAAGGCTATTGGCGTACCCAAGGTTTTACCTTCAAAGATGCCGGATAAAATTTCTACCTGGTCGGTTTCCTGGCGCGGCGATGTTAAGGCCGATTGGCCGGGGCGGCGGCGGTTCAACGCTTCCTGAATTTCTTCCCGGGTTATTTCCAGCCCCGCCGGGCAGCCATCCAGTACTACACCTACGCCCCGGCCATGCGATTCGCCAAAAGTGGTAATGCGGAAAAGGGTGCCGTAGGAATTGCTCATAAGCGGTGTTGGTAAAACAGGTAAAGGGACACCAGCAGCAAAAACAGCACTACCAGGTTGGTATATAATTTTATGTTGCTGAATTGGTTCAGGTCGGCCAGGGTGTTGCTTTCGTTGGGAATGCGTTCGTAAAATTCGCCCATGTCTTTGCTTTGGATGGCAGCATCGTTATCGGCCTGGCCGGCTACTCTAATTTTAAGCTCCGAACGCAGGGTATCGTATTGCTTCCGCTGCGGATCGAAATAAATGAAGCTGAAGGCCTGCCCCAGATCATAATTGCCGGGAATTTTAGGCGTTACAAAATAGCGAAAACTCTTCTGGCCCGTTACTTTGCCGTTCTGCCGGATAATGTCTTCTTTGGTATCGGGAACGGTAAAATCCAGGTTGGGAATGGTATCGGGGGTTGGGGCTTTCAGGATTGCCAGGTTGCCTTCGCCGCTTATTTCGAAAAGGTAATTAAAGCTTTTTCCGGCCGTAAATTTAGAACGGTCCAGCCCTTCTTTCAGGTTAAAAACCCCTACCGGCACGGCATCGGCCAACGGGTGGGGCGGCAATGGTTTAACCTGAACGATCTTTGGGGCAGTATAAAACATTTTGCGGCTGGCCTGGCGGTTATCGCCGAAAAAGCCGGGCTCTTTGGCCAGCCGGTACTTCACCATTTCCAGGCCCACCGACGGAAAAAGCAGCGGTTGCGTATTAATGGGAAAATAAACGGCTTCGAACAGCTTGAACTGCAGGTATTCTTTGCCCTGATACGTTACCATTACCGGCTCAACGCTGGTCTGGCTAAAGGTTTCTTCCCAGGCCGTGGCCGGCTTTAAGGTCTTTAAAATTTTAGGATACTGCCGGTTGAACTGGTAAAAATCAAGCAGGTTCTGGTCGGCGCGGGCCACAAAAAAAGAGAGGTTCACGCCCAGGCCTTCACCTACAAAAACCTGGTCTTTATCGGTGGCGAAGGAAAAGAAAGCGTCTTCCTGCTTATCTACAAATTCCTGGGGTTTCTGCCGGCCAAATAATTCATCCAGAAACCCAAAACCCTGCACCGGCGGCTGCCGGGAAGCATTCGGATTGGCCGCCGCAGGGCCGACTTTGACTTTTCCGCCGGTAAAAGCTACCGTTTTTCCGTTTATTTCCAGCGTGAAAGGCCTTATTGCAAATTCGCCCTCCTGCAGCGGGGCGTAGTTCTGCGTTATGGTTTGCTCCGTGGAGATCTGTCCGTTTACAATGTTGGTGGTGGTAGAAGAGAACCGGTTGCTTTTTTCAAACCCTTCCAGCTCCGGAAATTTGCCTATGGTTTTTAACTGCTGGTTTTTAATAGTAGCCGAAATGGTAAAGTATTCATCTATGGGCACCGGGCTTTTTCCCAACGTGATGGTAGCTTCCTGCGCCAGCGCACAGAAAACCGGTATCAAAAGCAGGCAAAAAAGTAAACAGTAGGTCTTCATGAAAGGGTAAGCCGGCATCAGTTCCAAAGTTACACTTTTCAGAAATTATTACCCGCATTTTAACTGGCAGGCAATCTAAGCGCCTCAATTTTAATTCCCGAAAAAATTTCTGCCACCCCAAAACTAGATTATTCCTTCAGTAAACCAGCCTCCTGCTCTGCAATTAGCCAGGTTATAGCATTTTGCCTGGACGCTCAGTTTGTTTAAAATTTATTTCAGAAATATTAAACAAACCTGAAATCCAATAGCGGCCATGCCTCCGTATGTATGCCATTCCGGATTTTTCGGCCAGGCACCTGCTTCTCAAAAGCTCCGGGATCACGCTTTAAACCAATTATTCATCTCTAAACGCTAATGGCATGTTGAACAAGAAAAATCCTGATGTAGAAACGGACAGCAATTTGCTTTCTGCTGTAGAAAAGCCCTTGGAGCGGCGCAGCTTCCTTAAATTTGCGGGGGCCACGGTGGCTTTAACCGGGCTGTTTTTAACCGGTTGCGGCGACGATGATGACACTGTCCCGACACCGCCGGTAACCGATCAGCGGATAAACCTGGGCTCCGGCGATACCGGTATTCTGAATTACGCCTATGCGCTGGAGCAACTGGAAGCCGCCTTTTACACCCAGGTAGTAGCCAGTACCGCCTTTGCCACAACCTTTCCCAATGCTCAGGAAAGAACTACTTTAACCGAAATTCGCGACCATGAGATTGCCCACCGCGAATTCTTTAAAGCGGCGCTGGGTTCCAACGCCATTCCGGGGTTAACCCCAAATTTTTCAGCCATAAATTTTAACGATCGGAATTCGGTCTTAACCACGGCCAAAACCTTCGAAGATCTGGGAGTTTCTGCTTACAACGGGGCGGGTAAATTATTAAGCGATGCGGGAAACCTGCTTTTAGCCGGTAAAATAGTTTCGGTGGAAGCCCGCCACGCCGCTGAGATCCGCGATATTATTTCGAACGGTTCGTTTGCCGATAGTACGGCCGTAGACGCTAACGGCCTGGATGTGGTACGCACCCCGGCCGAAGTATTAGCCCTGGCCGGCGGGTTTATCATGGAGAAACTTAATGCAGATAATTTACCAACATCTTAATAAAGGAGAAAAATAACGATGAATATATATAGCATAATTACCGAAATTGAAAAAGTAGATCCGGAAGTATATGAACGCCTGGATTCCAGACGGGCCATTTTTAAGAATTTCGGCGGTTTTGGAAAAAAACTGGCCGCCGCCGCGGTTCCGTTAGCCATGGGTTCTATGTTCAATAAAGCCTACGGCCAAAGCAGTTCGGCCATTGTAGATGTATTGAACTTTGCTTTGCTGCTGGAGTACCTGGAATCTGAATATTATAAGCAGATCGTGGCGGTTGGAAATCCGGTAGTTCCGGTGGGGCCGGCTCTGGGAGCCCTTACCCTGATCCGCGATCATGAAGTGGCCCACGTTGCTGCTTTGCGGGCAACCATTACCCAGCTTGGCGGGACGCCCATAACCAAAACGGCCGCCGATTTCGACTTTACGGCTAAAGGCAACTTCAGCAACTACCTGACCAATTATGGTACCATGCTGGCCATTGCCCAGGCGTTCGAAGATACAGGCGTGCGGGCCTACAAAGGCCAGGCTGGTAACCTAATCAGCAACAACGATGTGTTGCAGGCTGCGCTCCGGATCCACTCCGTAGAAGCCCGCCACGCGGCCCACATCCGCCGGATGCGGCGCGATGCCCCACCAATTATGGCCAACCAGAAACCCTGGATAACCGGAAAAGAACTGGGTGGCCTGCCGGCCCTGGTGCAGCCGGTTTATGATGGCGAAGAAATTACCACCCAGGCTACTAAACCTATCACCGGTACTTTTGGCGGTATTACAATTTCTGCGGCGGCCGCTTCTGAAGCTTTTGATGAACCTTTAACCAAGGCGCAGGTAGAAGCAATTGTAATGCCGTTCATCAAATAATTTATTTAATTTTCTTAAGGCAAAGCCTGAACGTAAAAAAGCTGCCTGAGGCAGCTTTTTTACGTTCACCCTTAAAATGAACGCTTTAACTAAATAAAATAACGGCTATTTTAATCGGAAGCAGCTTTACGGGTCATAATTTTGTATCTTAGTAGTAGTAAAACCGTAAGCTCTTATAGTTCCGATTATTTAAGTATCACCATGTTAGAGTACATTAAAACCATTCTGGTTAAAGTTAGTTTCGACCGAATGCTTTTTGAAAAAGAATTACGTAAGGCTTTTAGCTTATTATTACAGGAAGAACTTACTGAATTAAAGAACTGGTGCTACAGCCAGTTTGCCGGCGTTTATCCGGTTGTATTAAACCGCGTTTTTGCCAGCGCCTGATCTGTCTTTATTTCTTCGTTACAAAAGCAATATTACGCTGCAAACCGGCGAAACCGGTCCGCTTTATCGCTGATTTTCTGAACATTTCCTGAAAAATTTCCTGGGTTATCTCCTGCCAGTCGGAAGCTTTTAGTTCCGTAAGTCTGCCGTGCGGATGGAAAGCTGGTTCGTTATGCGGTTTGCTAAAGCGGTTCCAGGGGCAAACATCCTGGCAGATGTCGCAGCCAAATACCCAATTGCCAAATTTGCCGTTCACTTCTTCCGGGATATGGCCTTTTAATTCTATGGTAAAATAGGAAATGCATTTACTGCCGTCTACCACGTAGGCTTCGGTAATGGCATCCGTAGGGCAGGCATCTATGCAGCGGGTACAGGTTCCGCAATAATCTTTTATCGGACCGTCGTATTCCAGCTCCAGATCTATAATCAATTCGGCAATAAAGAAGAAGCTGCCGCTTTTGGGGTTTATTAAATTGCTGTTCTTGCCAACCCAACCTAAGCCACTTTTCTTTGCCCAGGCTTTATCCAAAACCGGCGCCGAATCTACAAAACACCTTCCTCCTACTTCGCCAATTTCTTCATTTATGGCGGCCAGCAGGCTTTTCAGCTTATCCTTAATTACAAAATGGTAATCGGTGCCGTATGCGTACTTCGAAATTTTCAGGGAATCTTCCGGCTGGGTTTGTTCCGGAAAATAATTAAGCAACAACGATACCACCGATTTTGCCCCGGGAACCAGAATTCTGGGGTCCAGTCGTTTATCGAAGTGGTTTTCCATGTAGCCCATTTCGCCGTGCATGCTCCGCTTCAGCCAGTTCTCCAGCCGCGGCGCTTCCTCTTCCAGAAACTCTGCTTTGGAAATGCCGCAGTAGAAAAAGCCAAGTTCAGCTGCTTTCTGCTTAATGAAATGGGTGTATTGGGATTTATGCAACGGGAAGCTCTTTTCAGGAGAACAAAATTACAGGTTTTTAAAGTTTAATGCCGGGTTAAGTTTTTGAGTTTTGTTGGTTGAGGGAAAGTTTATTTCCAGGGCAGAACCAATTTATCTGGTCATTCTGAGCTTGTCGAGGAAACTTATGCGGAATTACAAGGGAATTTTGAGCGGGTTAGCGATAAATTCCTTGCGTTCAAGTGACATGAGTAAATATCGTGCGGGTTCGGTACTTGTAAGCTCCCTTAGCGCTACGCGCGCGAGTTTCCTGCTCCCACGTTAAATTGTGTTCGGGCTGATCAGAAAAATTGATAATAATTTAAAGGCTAATATGCGGCTTTATAAGTTCCCTCGGCTATCGCTCGGGATGACGCAATATTCTGTTAAGCTTCTACAGCAAACTGAACTGCTAAACTAATGAGATTTGGCTACGCCGAACTTGGGATTTTCCTGAAGTCGAGATTTTGGAATAAAACGGTAGCTTTTATAGCCAAAAAACTACTGTCCGCCGATAAGTTCCTTCGCTAACGCTCCCCGAAATCCTTCGGGGCAGGCACGATGACGCAATAATTTGATTTAAATAAATAATTTGATTCAAATAATTCAAATAAAGGAATAAGCGATAAAAAAGCCTCCAGCATTGCTGCCGGAGGCTATACTTTTTCATCTCAAAACGCTAGGGTTTTAGCTTTCAAAACTTATTGGTTTTCAAATAAAGTACCGATGCGTTGCGGCGGAATTTTACCTAAGTGCCGATAGGCAGCTTCGGTGGCTTCGCGGCCGCGGGAAGTGCGCATGATGTAACCTTCCTGGATCAGGAATGGCTCGTACACTTCTTCAATGGTTTCGGCTTCGTCGCCGCAGGCGGTAGCAATGGTACTTAAACCAACCGGACCACCTTTGAATTTATCGATAATGGTGGTCAGAATGCGGATGTCCATTTCATCCAGACCGTTCTGGTCTACATCTAAAGCATTCAGGGCAAAACGGGCAATTTCTACGGTAATGGTACCATCGCCTTTAACCTGAGCAAAATCGCGGGTACGGCGCAGGAGGTTATTGGCAATACGCGGCGTACCGCGGCTCCGGCGGGCAATCTCAAAAGCTGCATCGTCGTGGATGGAAGTTTGCAGGATCTCGCAGGAACGCTTTACAATGGTGGTCAATAACGTTGAATCGTAATATTCCAGACGCGAATTGATGCCGAAACGGGCCCGCAAAGGCGCTGTAAGCAAACCGGAACGCGTGGTTGCCCCGATCAGCGTGAAGGGGCTCAGGCTAATCTGCACGGAACGCGCATTCGGGCCGGAATCCAGCATGATATCGATCTTGTAATCTTCCATGGCCGAATACAGATATTCTTCCACGATCGGGTTCAGGCGGTGAATTTCGTCAATGAAAAGCACGTCGTTCTGCTCCAGGTTGGTAAGCAAACCAGCTAAGTCGCTGGGCTTATCAAGCACCGGGCCCGACGTAATTTTAATGTTCGAATTAAGCGAGTTGGCAATAATATGCGACAGCGTGGTTTTACCCAGACCCGGAGGTCCGTGGAGTAAAACGTGGTCTAAAGCTTCCCCTCTCCGGCGCGCTGCTTCCACGAAGATCTTCAGGTTTTCCACCACCTTTTCCTGGCCGGTGAAATCGCTGAAATCGAGCGGGCGGAGCGCCTTGTCAATCTCTTTTTCGGCCGGCGACATGTGGTCGTCCGAACCGGTCAAATATTCTTCTCTCATACTTTTTTACCCAATTCTGATACCCGTTTTTTAAGGCTATTTCAGCCCTTCCATTCGGCTTTTCAGTAACGTTTCTGCGCCCGAAATAAGTCCCGGCAGCTAGACAAATTTACGCTTTTTTACTAAAATTATTGCTATAAAAAGGCATTTATCTAACGTGGTTAGCAAAAGATCAAATGGAACGATTATCACTTACGGTCATCTCGACCGAAGGGAGAGATCTCATCGGGTTAGTAGAATCGCAACCTATGAAATCAGGATTAATAACCAGGGTTTTGGTAGATCCTTTCATCGGTTTTCAGATTATTTTAAAATGAAAGCGTTGAAAGTTAGGTAGGTTTTATTCAAACATTACTACCAGCCTGAGGGGATCTCTCCCTTTGGTCGAGATGACCTGCTGGGGTGATTTGTTTAAAACAGAAAAGCAGCCTATTGCTAAGCTGCTTTTCTGCTTCAGAATTCGTAATGAAAACTATTCTTCAAATTCTTTTTGTAAGGCTTCCAGTTCTTTTACAACCGGGTCGAAATCGTTATCGTATTTCCGGCGGTGGTAGAACAACGATAGTCCTCCTAAAAGAATCATAAAAACGGTTAGGCCAAGATGGACCCAGATCCGGGTTTGGAGCGAACCATCCCGGAAAATATCCAGATAAATAAAATTAATACCCAGGTAAAGGAGGAACATGTAAATGGGCATCACAATTTTAAGGGTGGAACGGCGGAACCGGAAACTTTGCAGGGCCTGCTTTATGTATTCTCGGCTGCTCAGGTTGGGCTTTAAATTCCCCCACGGAATAGACCGTAGCCAAACCAACGCCCCGGTCAGGATCATGGCGCAAAAAACTACGGTCATCCCCAGATCGAACCAAATGGTTTGGCTTTGGATATTCCGCCACAGGTATACATAAAACACGCAGGTAAAAACCAGGCAAACCGACATCATGATATTGGAAACCATTACTTTCCGTTGCAGTTTTTTTACCTGGTCCAGTGTCGGCTCATTTCCGGCCGGAAAATTTTCAGGCTTTTCTGCGGCGGGTGCTTCCTGTTTTTGCCACGCTTGTTGCAGTTCTTCGAAATTCATGGCTTTTATTTTTTTGAGATTACGGAAGTTTGTTTCGGTTGTGGTTCCATTAAGTCAGCCAGCTTTTGCTTTATCCGGTTGATTTTTACGCCAACATGGTTCAGGGTAATGCCTAACACTTCGGCAATATCTTTATAAGACATTTCCTCCAGCACCAGCGAAATAAGAAGCCGGTCGTGGTTTTCGAGTTGCGTAATACAGGCGTGCAATTTTTCTAATAGCAGCTCCTGCTGTTCTTTATGCGCTTTATCAGAATTGTTTTCCGGAAACTGGAGAATATCTTTTGGCAAAGGAACCGGCTGGCGCTGTTGCTTTTTCCGGTACACAATGGCGGTATTTAAAGCAATCCGGAAGAGCCAGGTACTTTGCTGCGCTTCGCCTCGGAACGAATCCAGGTTCAGCCATATTTTCAGGAGAATTTCCTGGTACAGATCGTTGGCATCGTCGGGGTCTGGCAGGTAGGCGCGGCAGACCCGGTAGATCCGGTGCCGGTTTTCCTGGACGATCAGTTCAAAAAGATGTTCCTTTTCAGACACAGTTATTAGCTCTTAACGGTAGGAATCAACAGAAAATTAAGACTTTATTTTAGCTTTCTTTCAGGAACAGATCGATCTGATTGAAAAACCAGGTCGGGTCGTCGTACATCAGGAAGTGGCGGGCATTATTGTTTACCAAAATCTTCGACTTATTTAATTTAGCATATTGCTGCTTAAAGGTTGAAAGTCCAGGTTGTTCCGTTTGTTGCGGCTGATCTTTCAGGTAATAGGAACCTAACACCAGCGTTGGCGCTGTAATCTTACTTATTTCATTCCGGAGGTCGTGCTGCATCATTTCGTAGGCGGCGCGGACCATAGTAGCCCGGTCGCTGGCCAGGTTCCATTTTAAGGCTTGCTCAATCCGGGCCGGATCAGAGACCATGGTTTGAATGGTTCGGCGCTGATAATCTTTAAAAACTTCCGGGCTCAGGGCAACGCTTTGCTTTACCATGGCTTCTACGGGCGCCTGCTGCATGGCAGCTTCAGAAACCGGCGGCGAAAAGGTATCCGGAAAAAAGGGCAGCGCATCTACAATTATGGTTTTGGCAAACAGCTTTGGCTCTTCGGCTGCCAGCATCAGGGTTAAATAACCGCCAATGCTGTGCCCCATAACGATGGAATTCTTTAATTTCTGCTGCTTTATGTATTGGAGAATTTCAGTTTTGGCGGTTTGCAGTAAAGGTCCGTTCTGCGCCGGAACGCCGGCAAAACCTGCCAGGGTAAAAACGTGGCACTGGTAGTTTTTACTGTATTTCGCTACCGTTTCCTGCCAGACTTCGCCGGAGCAACCCAGGCCCGGAATCAGCAATAAAGGCTGGCCTTTGCCGGTCACTTCTACTTTAAAAGCGGCCGCAGAAGCAAAATTGTAGAAGGAAAGCAATAAAAAGCAGGCTAAGAATAATTTTCGTTTCATGATCTAAGGTTTAAATGGTTTAGCAAATGCTGGTTCCGGAACCATTTATATATTAGAGCACGAAGCGTTGGTTTTCTTACAGGTTTTAAGAAAAATATTTTTGATTTATTATTAATCTGAGGGAGGTTCCACTTTTGAGGGATTAGGAAAGGTTTTTTTTCACGTTTGTATATGACTCTCCCCTTGGGGGCAACCTGAAACGAGAGTTTCAGAGTTGCGAGCGTAGCTCTGGGAGGAGTGTTTTTTTTTCACTACTCTCACTGCTCTTTCGGACATCTATGTCCGTAAGTATGCTACCGGGGACATCCGTGTCCCCGTTCCTGCACCCGCGGACACAGATGTCCGCCGCAGGATTAGTTTCGGACATAGATGTCCGAAACAGCCATGATATTCTTTCAAGGGCTGGGATAGGATATTTGCATTATTTGATGATTCTCCCCTTAAGGGGAGTTGGAGGGGTGTTTACAATTGCAGATTTTGATATAGTGAAAACACCCTTCCTGCTCCCCTCAAGGGGAGAGTTATCAGCTAACGTAAAGGTCCTCCCCCTACCCCCTCCAAAGGGGGACAAAATCATATAATGCTAAAAATAAAAAGCAGCTCATTGCTGAGCTGCTTTTCGGTATAAAACGGTATGCTTTGAAGCAAATAAAGTCGAATAATCGAAAATCGAAAATTCGAACAATCTTATTTAAATGCCTGAATACCGGTAATATCGGCGCCGGTAATTAGCAGGTGAATGTCGTGGGTGCCTTCGTAGGTGATCACCGATTCCAGGTTCATCATGTGGCGCATAATCGGGTATTCGCCGGTAATGCCCATACCGCCGTGGATCTGGCGGGCTTCGCGGGCAATGTGCAGGGCCATGTCTACGCTGTTGCGTTTGGCCATAGAAATTTGCTGGGTAGTAGCTTTGCCTTCGTTTTTCAGTACGCCTAAACGCCAAACCATTAACTGGGCTTTGGTAATTTCGGTCAGCATTTCGGCCAGTTTTTTCTGGACTAACTGGAAAGCGGCAATGGGTTTATCGAACTGGATGCGTTGCAGGGCATAATTCAGCGCCGATTCGTAGCAATCGATGGCAGCACCAATGGCTCCCCAGGCAATACCGTAACGGGCAGAATCCAAGCAGCCCAATGGTCCTTTCAGACCGTCGACGTTGGGCAAAATATTTTCTTTCGGAATTTTTACGTCTTCAAAAACCAGTTCGCCGGTGGTGCTGGCGCGTAAGCTCCATTTGTTATGAATTTCGGGCGTAGTAGAAACCTTCCATGCCGCGCTCCACAATCAGACCTTTGATGCGGCCTTCTTCGTTTTTCGCCCAAACTACGGCAACCTGGCATTCCGGCGAATTGGAAATCCACATTTTAGCGCCGTTCAGCAAATAATGGTCGCCCTTGTCTTTGATATTGGTCAGCATGCCGCCCGGGTTAGAACCATAATCAGGTTCGGTTAAACCAAAGCAACCCAACCATTCGCCGCTGGCCAGTTTCGGCAAGATATTTTTTGCGCTGTTCTTCTGAACCATAGGCATAAATCGGGTACATAACCAAAGAGCCCTGCACCGAAGCCGTAGAACGCATACCGGAATCGCCGCGCTCAATTTCCTGCATAATCATGCCGTAGGAAATATAATCCAGACCGCCGCCGCCGTATTCTTCCGGGATGGTCGGGCCGAAAGCGCCTACTTCGCCAAATTTCTTCACGATATCAGAAGGGAAATACGCATCCTGCGCCCATTTTTCGATGTTTGGGGAAATTTCGCGTTTCACGAAATCGCGCATGGCTTGCCGGATGAGTTTGTGCTCATCGGTCAGCAGGTCATCGATGTTGAAGTAATCTAAAAATTCGGTAGGGTTATAAGCCATAATTGTTCAGAATAATTGCTGCGCAAAGGTAACCGTTTGGCTTTTAGGAAAAAATCTGTTTACTCAATTTATGAAATCGTTTTTTAAGCGCCCGACTCGCTATCCCTCCTGTTGGTGACCTGCAGCTTTGGAGAAGTTGACTCCACCTAAATCCTCCTTTAAATCAGGGGAGGACTTTGATCGGGAATGCGTGGTTTTGGGTTAGAATACCCGGGGAAAGAAAGAGCACCCACCAAGGATGCCTCTACAATTTAAACCTGATTATCAAAATCTATCCTTAAAAACTCCCTTCCCTGAATTAGGGAAGGGCTGGGGTGTGGTAAAGCAAAAAACCTGCTCCGGTAAAGAAGCAGGTTTTTAACTTCCGGTAATCAGATAACTCACCCTAAAATCTTAAGCTACCGAAAGTAAGTAATTGCGGGTGGCCTGCGGATAATAATAATTATAATCGTAGCGGGTAGGGTCGCCGGAATAATGTTCGCTAAAGGTATAGCCATTGGCTTCGTATTTTCTGTTCAGCACATTGTTTACCAGTAAAGCCAATTCCAGTTCGCGCATAAAGACTGGTTTAAGTACGTACCGCAAACGCAAGATCAGTAACCTGGTAGCCGTTTATTTTCCGGTTTTCGCTGGCGGTATTATCTAAATATTGTTTGCTTACGGTTTTGTAAAGAGCGCCACTTTTAGACCCTTTCAGCGGCTGCACTTCCAGTTTGTGGGCCGAAACTACATTGGGCGAAAAGGAAATATCGGTTTCGGCATAATTATTTACTGGGTGTTTTCCGGCTTATAATCTGCATCGTACACATAAACCGTTTCGGCATAATTCCGAATTTTATTCCGGCTTAAGGTCAACGTGCTGCTAACTTCTACTAGATCGTTCAGGTTAAGTAACCCGGCCAGTTCTACGCCGGTGCGGTAACTGTCTTTAATATTGGTGCGCAACGGCGAGCCTACATCGTTTAATTGCCCGGTTAGCACCAGTTGGTTTTTATAATCCATGTAATAATAATTGGCATCTAAGCTGTAGCGTAATTCATTGCCCGGTTACTCTGCTTTGTTTTTCCGAAGCGGTAACCGGCTTCCAGGTTATACATGGTTTCGGGCTTTATGGCTTCCCGGTCTCATTGTCTGGTCTACAAAATCGCTGCGACCGGCTCGCGGTTGCCTACGGCGTAAGAGGCATACAAGGTCTGGTTATCCGCTAAAGCATAGGTTATTCCGGCTTTCGGATTAAAAAAATTAAAAGTCGGCTTTGGCTGGTTACATTCACGTTGGTTATCGTCGGTGCCTGCTGATCTGTAATTAATGGTGCGGTACTGCAAATCGCCGAAAAAACCTAAGTTATCGGTTAACTGGTAATTGTAGCTTTGCCGTAAAATATTAAAATCGGTTTTTAAGGCATCGCCTATCGTAATACCGTTGCCGGATTTCGCTGTTGGAAGCAAATCGGGCCCAGATCACTTCGCCAAAATGGTCGCCGTCGTATTTGTTCCAGGCGCCGCCCAGAGTAGCTGTAAATTTACCGTTCTCGGAGCATTGTAATTTAGCGCATAAGTAGCGCCGTAAAAATAATTATCGAGCCATTTCCGCCGGATCAGATCGGTGCTGGCTAATGGTGGTATCGCCCAATAATTACGGCCGGTAATATTATAATTCGCTAATCTTCTGATCTGTCTTTATACTGTTCGTAATAGCCCCGGCCCCGGGTAAAATGAAAAGCCCCGCCAAAATCGAAATGTTTGCCGAGGATTTTAGAATAATGCAATTGGTAATGATCTTGCTGGTAATTATCGGTTTCGTTTTCGTAGGTCAAAGAATTATAAGTGCGGTCGGTTTTAAGTTTATCTTCGCGGAATGCCGTTCCAGGCCTGGTAGGTTTGTTCCTGGCCCGAGAAGGTAACAAATTGCAGCATGCCGGTTTTACCCAGGTAACCCGCCGACAAATAATAAGATTTCAGATTGGAGAAAGCCCGGTCTACGTAGCCATCGGAAGATAATTTTGGACAACCGGCCATCGAAGGTAAACTTATCTTTTATCAGGCCGGTACCAAAAGTAACCGTATGTCTCCAGGTATTAAAAGAACCGTAGTGTTAATGGCTTCGGCGTAAGCTTCCTGGTTAAAGCCAGTGGTGCGGATGTTCAGGCTGGCGCCAAAAGCTGCGGCCCCGTTGGTAGAGGTTCCTACGCCCCGCTGCACCTGAATATCCTGCACAGAAGAAGCCAAATCGGGCATGTTCACAAAAAAAGCGCCGTGCGATTCGGCATCGTTAATCGGAATGCCATTTACCGTTACGTTAATGCGGGTAATATCGGAGCCCCGGATGCGGATACCGGTATAACCCACGCCAGCGCCGGCATCGGAATTTACCACTACCGAAGGCGTTTGTTCCAGCAAATAAGGCAAATCCTGGCCAAAATTGCGTTCCTGCTATTTCTTCTTTGCTTACGTTGGTAAAAGTGGTGCCGGTTTTTTCGTTGGCGCGGGTGGCCGTTACCATTACTTCTTCGGTCCGGAAGGCTAGGCTTTTAGCAAATCGGAAGGTAAATTTCCTGGTCGTGGTTTAACAGTCACTGTTTGCGTAACTGGCTCGAAACCCACATAAGTAAACCCCAAGGGTATAGTTGCCGGCAGGCAGATTGGCAAACTGGAATGTGCCTTGCGCATCGGTGGTAGCGCCTGTACTGGTAGTTGAAACCTGTACGGAAGCGCCAAAAGCGGCTGCTGGGTTTCGGCATCGGTAATCTGCCCGGTAACAGAGATATTGCGCAAAAGCCAAGACGGGCAAAACACAAAGCAACCAGGCAAGTAAAAATTTTATCATAAAAAATTTAAATGAAATAGATAAAACATACAGCACGCGAAGGGCCTTGCGTAACCAGCTGTCATAAAATAAGAATTTACCTGTTTTCCCTTCGCCGGCATTACCCGGATCAGGTTCAATGGGTATGATCTCAGCCCGTTATTATTAAGGCACCCCTAAACTGCTGCAAAGGTAGGTTGCTGGTTTTTTAAATCAAAATGCTACTGTTTTTATCCTGACCAGTTTTCTTGTTACCGCCACCCAAATTCTGTATTTATTGGAAAACCAGATACCGGACTTCTACGTTTTATGGAAACAGGCTCTTTCTCCTTAGGCCTCTGATCCGCTTTGTTTTACCTTAATGAAGTACCGTGAATATGATCAGCCTTTTTTATTCGTTGGTAGTGTTGGCAATGCTGGCTTATTTTGCGGTAATTCCCCGCAGGCGTTTCCAGCGACCTTCTTCCGGCGATAACGACGACGATGGCGGCGAACCGCTACAGGACGACCTTCCGGACCTGGATCTGCCCCCTGGCATTTCCTTACCTATAAACGATTTTGAACCCGATTATAACCGGCGCGGACCCAAAAAACCGAAACCGCAATTGCTATAAAAAAACCCCGCAATGTTTGCGGGGTTTTTAATTTTAAAGTATTTCCGGGGGAAATTAAAAACCACTAAACCGTAGAGACAAGGCATTGCTTTACCTCTAACACCCACCATCTTCATAAGGTGAGGGCATAAAAAAACAGCGCAGTTTTAAAGCAGCGCTGTTTTTTTATAATATGGACCCGTTTAATTACTGGCCAGGTTCAGGCTGCTTTTCAGACCTTTATATTTGTAAAGGTCAATTTTAATGGCGCCTACAAACATTTCGGCCTGGATCAATACCGGAACTTTATTTTTATCGTCGGAAAGGTAAACGGTAACGGCATCTTCGCCGTCGAATAATTTATTCTTCGGCATTTTTGGTACCAGCTTAATGGCTCTTATTTTACCGGCTTTGGTTTCTACGGTTTCTTTTCCCCGGTACGATACCGTAAAATCAAAAACCTCATCATCGAAGAAACCCTGGATCCGGATCTGTTCGCCAATCTTCCGCTTTTCGTAGTTTAAGGTACGCAGGTAATAAAAGCCGCTTACAATATCCTGCACGTTATCGGGTACCTTAAAGGTCTGGGTTTCTTTTTTATCTTCTACCGTGGCAAGATTTTTATAATGATCGAACATGATGTTCTCTTTCTTTTTGTATTTGCCTTCTTCAATATTCCGGTGGAAGCGCTGCGGCACAATGGAAGTAGTATCGATGTAAGAACGCCAGGTATCGCGCACTTTCAGGAAAAAGTCGAAAGAGCCGGTGGTTTTACCGAACACGTTCACTTTGTAGCACGGCCGGTTATTGATCATTTGAATATCTTTATCGACATCGATAGTGGCTTCGGCGGCATTAATTAATCCGTAATGGACTTTGTAATCCAGCTTTTCGCCGGAAGTAAAGCTTTCGTTATCGATGTTGCGCATGGTATCGCGGCTTTCGAAAGCAGAAAACCCAAAGCCAATTGCTACCAGCAGGCAAAGGAATAGAAGAAAAGAATATCGTTTCATAGGTATTATTAGGGTCTTAGTGCTTTCGGTAATTCAAATCCTGTACCAAGTTTTTACGAGAAAATTTTTAAAAGGTAAGGATCATTTTTAAAACTCAAATGAAATAAAAAAGGTGCGATTTTCACCGCACCCTTTTTAGATTGTTCGAATATTAGTAGGTTCGAATATTCGTAATTCGAATTTTCGCATTAAATAAAGATTTCATCGAATATACGAACATTCGAAAATTCGAAAATTCGAACTACTAAATTACTTCTCCACGTCTTCCAGCGCCGCAGCAACTTTTTCAGGCTCACCTTTTACCATGGCACGGATCTTAGCTTCGATCTCATCCATTAAGCCTTCGTTGTCTAACAACAAATTCTTAACCGAATCGCGGCCCTGGCCCAGTTTATCGCCGTTGTAAGCAAACCATGAACCCGACTTCTGGATAATGTTCAGTTCCACGCCTAAGTCCAGGATCTCTCCTACTTTGGAAATACCTTCGCCGTACATGATATCGAATTCCACCACTTTGAACGGAGGGGCAACTTTGTTTTTTACCACTTTAACCTTGGTGCGGTTACCGGTAATGCTATCGGCGTTCTCTTTTATCTGGCCAATCCGGCGAATATCTAAACGAACCGAAGCATAGAATTTAAGGGCGTTACCACCGGTGGTAGTTTCCGGGTTACCGAACATTACACCGATCTTTTCGCGCAGCTGGTTGATGAAAATGCAGCAGCAGCCGGTTTTGTTGATGGTACCGGTTAATTTACGCAGGGCCTGGCTCATTAAACGGGCCTGTAAACCCATTTTGCTGTCACCCATATCACCTTCCAATTCCGCTTTTGGCACTAAAGCCGCAACGGAGTCAATTACAATAATATCGATCGCGCCCGAACGGATCAGGTTATCGGCAATCTCCAGGGCCTGCTCACCGTTGTCCGGCTGAGAGATCAATAGGTTTTCTACATCAATTCCTAATTTCTTAGCATAAGCCGGGTCGAAAGCGTGTTCCGCATCGATGAAAGCCGCTAAACCGCCGGCTTTCTGCGCTTCGGCAATGCAATGCATGGTTAAGGTAGTTTTACCGGAAGATTCCGGACCGTAAATTTCTACTACCCGGCCTCTTGGCAAACCGCCAATGCCCAGGGCAATATCCAGACCCAGCGATCCGGTTGAAATAGCCGGCACATCGTCTACCTTGGTTTCGCTCAGTTTCATAACGCTACCTTTTCCGTAGGCTTTGTCGAGCTTGTCGATCGTTAATTGCAGGGCTTTTAACTTTTCGCTGGATGCTTTCATTTTGTCGGTTGCACTCATTTTGTCTTTTTTATTTATAGCTTGTATGTGTTTTATATTCCGTAATTTCAGGCCTAAATTACAATTTTTAGCAATGCTTTGCAAGTATTTTTAGTATTCTATTTTAATACCGCCTTACCTGCTTCCGGTTGCCGATTTGTAACAGACCAACTTACTTTTTAGTGCCAACTACCTACCGTTTTTTATGCCTTTTTTCAGATTATTTTCCGGCATTTTACTAATATTTTTAGCAAATATTTCTTTTGCGCAATTGCCGAATCAGGCGTTCTTTAAAAAGGATGATAAAGTTGAGGTTGCAGTTGGTCCTAAACAGATTCCTGGAATGATTGTTTGTGGCGACTTTTATAGCATACAAGCTTACCCTAAAGGAAACTTAGAACTCGGCATCCGCACGTTAGGCTTTTTTAAAAATAACGAATATTTCAATAAGATAGCCGATGGCTACACCCTTTTTGGCTATCATTTTATGCCGAGTTTGAAATACTACCCGTCGGAAAAAGTAAAAGTAGAAGCTGGCGCATTATTATGGAAAGATTTCGGCAGTTTTAAAATTAACCGGCTCCAGCCTACTTTTACGCTTACATATTCTACCGGAGCGCATACGCTGCTATTTGGAACCCTGAACGGGAATTTGAATTTCAATTACATTGAGCCCATGTGGGATTTTGAACGCCAATTGCTGGTACCTTTACAGAATGGCGTACAATATGTTTACAATGGCAATAAACTTAACTTTCAGGCCTTTATCGACTGGCAAGTAATGCAATATCCACGTGACACGCGGCAGGAAGAAGTGGGTGGAGGTTTCTTAACCAGATTTTATGTTCTAGATAAATCTAAAGACATATACGGGTGGAGATCTGGATATGACTCTTATATCACCAGCACAAAACACTTTGGTATATCAATTCCAATTCAATTTACTGGTAAACATAAGGGCGGTCAGATTGATTTAAATGATTCACCGCTAACAACAATCTTTAATGGTGCAATTGGAATAGATGCAGTAAAATATTTTTTTTCTGATATAAAGAAACCTTTCCTCCATACCCTTTATACCAAAAACTATTTCGTAGGCTACGACGATTATTCCTTTGAGCACCAATTGCCATTTCAGCGCGGTAGCGGTATTTATTTAAATGCTGGAGCCGCTACCCGGTTCGGAGAATTTATGGTGAGCTACTGGCGCGGTAACGGCTACATCAATGAGTTCGGTGGAAGATTGTACCAATCGGTAAGTTCTACCGTGAAGAACCCGAATTATATTGAAAAGAAACGGGAGCTTTTAATTTTCCGGCATTTGACCACGTACCATTTAACCGAAGGCGTTACGTTGAGCAACCGCTTTGAGCCGTTCTTCGATCTGAATAAAGGTTCTTTTGAGTTCTCTACCGGTTTTTACGTGCATTTCGATACCGATTTTTTCCTGGGTAAACCGAAGCTCAAAAATCCAACCCCAATAATAGATTAAAGGCACTTTTTAGCGACCAAAGCCTACCGTTTTTTCAGGTTAAGCCTGTTTAGGTTGCCCCACCACGTAGGTTTTGCTGAATTTATCGTGCCAGCCAATGCCGTTAAATAAAAACGAAAGGTATTCGAAAGGAATGTAGCGGCACAGGGTGCGGATCAGGATGGCCTGGAAACCGGGTTTTTCGTTGTATTCGGTGGTAACGTAGGTTTTGGTGATCAGTTTGGCCAGGGTTTTACCGAAGAAAAATTCCGAAACCAGGTAATAAACGAACTGCAACGGGTACAGAATACTAATAAAAAGGCCGGAAGAAACATCGCTCAGGTTTTTAGGCATTGCTTCGGGTATAAAATTGCTGATAAAAACCGATGCCACCAGGGCCAGCATCATGCAATCTATCAGGTAATTAAAAAAACGCAGGTAGGCCGGCGCCACCGTAGGCATGGTTTCGTCGAAGGCAGGATCGTTATTTTGAGAAGAAAAAAATTCAGAATTCATCCGGCAAAGTTACGGCAATTTGCGACTTGTTTAAAATGCCTGAATTTGCCGCAGGAAAAACACCTTCCTTTTAATGTTTCGAACTACACCCAAAAGCCAGATCCCGGAAAAAACTGCAGGCTGATAAAGCAAAAAGCCACCCTCCTTCCGAAGGGCAGCTTTTTATATTTCGTATTCAGCGAAAACTAATCACTATTCATTAATCACTAATCACTATTTAAGCGGCGGATGGATCAGCATTTCGCGGTGGTGCGGGTGGATGTGTTGGATCGGGCTTTTTAAGGTGGTCTGGTTGGCCATTACCATCATGGAGCGGGCCGTTTCGTTAAAGTATTCGAGCCGCCGGATGAGCATTTCTTTTATCAGGATCTTTCCTTCCGGGGTTTTCATAGCAGTCCGTTTATCGTTCAGGATCTTTTCCATAGCTTTCAAAACGGCATTTTCATGCTGTTTGTAAGCCCGTTGCAACTCCCCTATGGCACTTAAACCTTCGGCCTTTACGTTCAGGTCTAATCCAACGTGGCTTAATATTTCGCAGAACAGGCTAACTTCCAGCGGAATGGTGGTTTTATAGGCCGTTGTGCGAATTTCAATGCCCTTATCCAGTAACACGATAATGGTTTCTAAGTTATCTTTAAAACGTTGGTAAAGCGTAGAGGCTTCCATAAATTTTGGTTCAGGTTCTAAAAAACGGTAAGGTTTCGGGCACAAAAATACAGAATTGCTTTTTACTTTTCAGGTTGGGTTTTGGTATTTTCGGTTTTTGTTTCCGGATCGGGCAGAAAGGCATGCAGAACCGCCTGGGCCAGGTGGGCTGCCTGTTCGCTTATTTCCGGAACGGCCGTAGATTCCCAAAGAGCGCCGCGTAAGGCCGGCCCTATGGTAAAAAAAGAACAAGATGGCTTTCCATCGGGCTGAAGCAGCCGCCCGTCGGGCAATGCCTGCAAGCCTAAGTGCAGCACGTCGGGCCGGATGAGGTTTTGCGCCAGCAGGCTTTGCACCAGCGGGCTTTCAATCCGGGCAAAATTCATTTGCGGACCGGTACAGTTTATAAGGCGCTGCACGGTTAACCTTTTTGATTGCGGCTGGCCTTTTTCTTTTATGGTTGCTTCCAGTTGGCCGGAAACCAATTGGGTAGCTTTAAGCCGGCCGGCGATTATCTGCAACTGGCCGCTATCGCGGGCTGCCTGGATGCGCACGGCAACCTGGGGCGATATGCGGTGCCGGAAAACACCCCACAACGAACTTAAATGCCGGAGGAACTGCTTTTTGTCTTTATAGCTTAAGCCCTGCCAGATCTCCTGGGTTTGCGGTCGGAAGGTATCGATCAGGGCTTCGCAGCTGCTGCCCTGCTTATTGGCTTTGCGAATGTGTTTCTTTACGGCCGGGTATAGTTTCCCCAGGTCATAAGGCGGCTTCAGTTCTTCCCGGATGTCGGGGTACGGGTTGGTTTGTTTATGCACCATCGGCAAAAAACCTTTGGTGGAAACGGCATAGATAGGGCCTTTAAAATCTTTTTCCAGTAAGCTCAAAACCACGTCTATCATGGTCAGGCCGGTGCCGATGAGCAAAACCGGTTCATGCTGATCTAAATCTTCCGGAATGATAGGCAGCCAGGGGTTACCGAAATACAGGCCGCTGGCTTTAACTTCTTCCGAAATTCCTTTCAGCGGCTCCGGTTCGAAATTACCCAGGGCCAGAATTACTTTTTCGGTTTCGTAGGCGGGCCTGTTCCTAAGAGAAATGCGGTATTTATTATTTTTGAGTTGTTCTATTGCCAGGGCTTCGTCTTCTATAAGTTCGAATTTAGAGCCGGCCGGAATGGTTTCTATGGCATGTTCCAGCACGTGGTCCAGGTACCGGCCGTAAACCTGCCGGGGCATAAAAGCAGTAGCTACCGTTTCGCCGGGCTGGCAGAATTGTTCGGCATCGGGCTGGGTTTTCAGCCAGTTGGCAAAATGCAACGGAATATGCGGAAAGGCGCTCATGCGGTTGGCCCGAACGTTTAGCAAATGAAGCGGATCCTGCGATGAATACGCCACGCCTTTGGCAACTGGGTAGCCGGCATTGATCAGCTTAACCCCAATAGGAAACGGGCATTGCCGCAGCAACTGCACCGCAGTAAGCGTTCCGCTAAAACCTCCACCAATAATTGTTATGCATTTTTCGAAGGCCATGAAGCTTGGTATCCAGGGTGAGTTAAGGCACAAACATTTTTTTACAACGCTAATTTTACAAATATTTTTCCGGAAAGTTGCCATAAATACGGAGTCTTTGTTTTTTTTTCTGATTGCCATTGGCAGGCTCTAAAGAAGCTGAAAAACAAAAAAGTCTGCCACAGTTACCTGTAACAGACTTTTTAAGCCTAAAACCCTACCCTTTTTAAAGCAGGTCTTTAATAATTTTTTCAGTGGTAATGCCTTCGGCTTCCGCTTTAAAATTCCGTACAATGCGGTGGCGCAGAATTGGCAACGCTACGGCCTGTACATCTTCTATATCCGGCGAATATTTCCCGTTAAGCAAGGCGTTGCATTTGGCGCCCACAATTAAGTGCTGCGAAGCTCTTGGCCCTGCGCCCCATTCTAGGAACTGCGTGGCAGCTGCGGCCCCCATTTCGGTATTAGGGCGGGTTTTGTGTACCAGCTTCACGGCATAATCTACTACGTTGTCTACCACCGGTACCCGGCGAACCAGTTCCTGGAACGCCCGGATATCATCGCCGTGCAGCACTTTGTTTACCGTAACTTTCTGGCCGCTGGTAGTATTTTTCACGATCTGCTTTTCGGATTCAAAAGACGGGTAACCTAAGGTAATATTGAACATAAAACGGTCCAGCTGCGCTTCCGGCAACGGGTAAGTACCTTCCTGCTCAATCGGGTTCTGGGTGGCCAGTACAAAGAAAGGCCGCTCCAGTTCGTATTTATGGCCGGCCACGGTTACCGAATATTCCTGCATGCTTTCCAGCAGGGCGGCCTGGGTTTTAGGCGGCGTGCGGTTAATTTCGTCGGCCAGGATAATATTGGAGAAAACGGGGCCTTTCACGAACTGGAAATTCCGGTTCTGGTCCATGGTTTCGGAGCCAACAATATCGGAAGGCATGAGATCCGGCGTGAACTGGATGCGGTTAAAGCTCAGGTCTAAGGAAGAAGCAATGGTTTGGATGAGCAGGGTTTTAGCCAGCCCTGGCACGCCAACCAAAAGGCAGTGGCCCTGGGAGAAAATAGCGGTTAATACCAGACGGACAACTTCATCCTGGCCCACAATTACTTTCGAAATTTCCTGGTTCAGGTTTTTAAAGCTTTGAAACAGCGCGTCAGCGGCTTCTTTATCAGACGTAAATTGCTTCATAGATGGTTAGTTCGGCGTTTGTAGTAAGTTGCAGTTCGTGAAGTCAGGGTTTACCTCCATAAACACCTGGCCGCGGTTTTTTTCGAACCAATCGTCCAGGGCCTTTTCGCGTTTTTCGGCCAGGGCCGCTACTGCAATCTTTTGATAATCGTCTTTCAGGTTTGCCTGGTGGGGCGGGGTTTTCGATTTCAGGTAAATAATGCGAACGGCATCTTTACCATCTTCGGTGCGGTATGGCAATGGTTTGGTTATCTGCCCTACTTTCATGGTATCTATGGTAAAGAAAATGGCCGGATTGATCTTATCCAGCGGAATAAAGGAGCTGCCGGTGTTCTGATCCACAAATAAACCGCCGCTGTTCTTGGTGTCGCGGTCGTCGGAATTTTCTTTAGCGGCTTTGGCAAACGAAATACTGTCTTTCTGGATCTTTACCCGGATCTTTTCCAGGGCCAGGGCCGTTTCGGCCATGTCTATTTCGCTGGCAGCCGGTTTAATTAAAATGTGGCGGGTGTTGAATTCTTCGCCGCGGCGCTCAATTAACTGAATTAAGTGAAACCCGAACTGCGATTCAACAATGCCGGAAAGCTGGTTAGGCTCTAATCTTAAAGCCGCGGCTTCGTATTCGGGCACCAGCTCTTTCTTTTTGAAAAAGCCCAGATTTCCGCCATCGGCAGCGGAGGCAGGGTCGTGGGAATATTTACGGGCCAAAACGGCAAAATCTTCGCCCTTTTCAATGCGCTTTTTAATATCTTCCAGTTTGGCGCGGGCTTCATCGCGGTTTTTGCGGCTTGGTTTACCCACTTTCACGATCTGACCAACTTCCACTTCGGTAGAAAAATAAGGCAAACTATCCTGTGGAATGCGTTTGAAATACTTGGCTACTTCGGCCGGCGTAACTGAAAGGTTGCCGGTAATATTATCCTGCATTTTCTGCATTACCAGCTGGTCGCGCACCTGTTTGCTCAGGTCGTCTTTTAATTGCTTTATGGTTTTGTTGTAGTATTCTTCCAGTTTTTGTTCGCTACCCACCTGGGCCACGAAATAAGCCATGCGGCGGTCTAATTCACCTTTAACCATGGCATCTGGCACAACAACGGAGTCAGCTTCGGCGCGGGCCAGCATTAGCTTATTTAAAACCAGCTGGTTCAGGATCAGGCATTTCAGATCCGGAGACGGGGTTTCGCCGCCGGCAATGGCCTGGGCGTGGTTTATTTCCAGTTCCGACCGCAAAATGATCTGGTTATCGAGCTTTACAATGATGCCATCCAGGACGGTATTCTTTTTTTGCTGGGCCGAAGCCGGAACCAAAAGAAACCAGGATAATAGAAAGGCAGCAGTTTTAAGGGTAAAAAGTATACTGTTTTTAGAAAGTGTCATTGCAATGAAATAGGGTAAGGCAGCTTTACGCAGGAAAACCTACAAGCCATAACGCAAAAATACGGCGTTAATTTGATTTTTGTCCGGAAATTTTGGATTGCTTTAAATTGAAGGATAAAACAAGTTTAATTATAGTCCGAATCATTTTAAAGTAAAGTAGGGTTTTGTAGTAATTTTGAATTTAAAACTAAAATCACATATTTTTTATCGCAACACTTCGGTTTATATTTAGTTGTTAAGCCTGATTTTTCAAAATTATTGATCACTCATTTTCAAGTTTCTTCTACTCTTTATTAAATGCCTGATTACCAAAATAATAAATAGAAATACCCACCAAAAAACAAGAATGTAAATTCCGTTCAATACCCCACGGAAATATCCTTCACTCAGCATTAAGGTAATTGCAATTATATTGGGAGCAGGCAAGGCAAAACCAGGCTCACTATCAGTACCAGCGATTCCAATTCCCCATAATAAAGCAGCCAAAAATGAGATTATCAAAATTCGAAAGAATGGATTTATACCCCCTTTCCTATTTCCGATAAATTTTATTGTGAAATAAGTGACTATGAAATATCCAGCCATTACCAGAATAATCAAAATAGCACTCACCATTTCAAAGTAAAAGTTTAATTATTGACTGACTAATAAATCCTAGATCCTATAAAAACAAAAAGCGTTGCTGAAGTAGCAACGCTTTTTCCTTCTTTACAAAAACTTATTTCTTAACCAGCTTATCTACTTCGGCCTGGTTTACTTTTACCGGATATTTCTGGCGCAGTTCTGTTATCCATTGCTGCTCCAGGTAGGTCTGGTAATCGGAGGTGGCAATGCCGCGGGCTTCGCTAAGCGTTTTATAAGCCGGCGGTAATATTTTTTCGATCTTGATCAGCATGTAGCGGCCGTCTCTTTCTACCGGGTAGGTTCCTTCTTTCCATTCCACGCCATCCAGCGCTTTGTTTTCGCCCTTCTGGAATTTCTTGCTGGTAATCTGCACGCCCAGCGGGTTAGTGGCATTCAGGGTGCTTTCCAATACGGCCGGATTTGAAGAATAATAGTTTAAGGCTACCGTACGGCTGGCTTTTCCTTTAGGGTTGGCTACGGTTTTTACCCGGTTGCCGGCAATGCCTTTAGATGTTAAATAAGTTACCACTTTCTGGGCCCGGGTAGCAGCCAGCTTTTTGTTTTTGGCGGCTTCTTTGGCTTCGGCAAAACCGCTTACTTCTACGGTAAGGGTGCTGTCTTCCTGCATGGCCGCTACCAGGTTATCGATGTTGGTTTGGGTTTCTTTGGTAAAAGTATCTTTGCCGGAATCAAAATTCAGGGTTCTTGGTTCCTGTTTTTTATCTTCGAAACGACCGCCGGCCAGCATTTTATTGGTGCGGTTCAGCAGGTCTTTAGAAGCAGCGCTGATAATGGTAGCCTGGGCGCGGGTGTCCCACTTGTACTTCTCTTTGTTTTGTTCGAAATAGTTTTTAAGGCCGGTGGTATCTTCTATGGCTTTGCTCCACACTTTTTCGTCCATTAACTGGAATAACAGAATGCCGTCGCGGTATTCTCTCACCAGCATTTTGTAATCCAGGTGTTTGTTCTCCAGGTTGGCTTTTTCGTAATTCATCAGGCTGGTTTCTACAAACTGGTCGTAAAGGGTTTGCATGTAGTGGGCCGGGCTGATGTTTTTGCGGGGCTGCTGGTTGGCAGTAACGTACTCAAAAAATTCTTTGTTGGTGTATTTCTTATCCTGGATGGTAAATAAGGTTGTTTCCAGGGTTTTGTCTTTTGAGCCGGCCGGCGTGTATTTAAAATTACCTTTTACTACGGAGCTATCGGCTTTGCTGAACGCCATTTCTTTGGCGCCTTTAACTTCGGTAAATTTGTTTTCGGTTTTAATGCGGCGCAGGAATGCGGTTTTGTTTAATTCCGAACGGGAATCTTTGGCTACTTTGTTGCGCAGGCTTGGTTCGGTTTCTTCGTAGGTAGGCAGGGTTCTTCTTTCCAGCAATTTAATAATGTGCCAGCCGTAAGGCGTTTGTACCGGGGCGGAAATATCGCCTATATCCTTCAGGTTAAATGCGGCCTCTTCGAAGCTCGGGATCATGCGGCCGGTTCCAAACCACGGCAGTTCGCCGCCGTTGCTGGCCGAGCCGGCATCTTCAGAGAATTGCGACGTTAACTTTTCCCAGTTCTCTTTTTTCTGAACGCGCTTATAAATTTCGTCTACTTTCCGTTTGGCTTCGGCAGAGTCTGCTTTTGGCATGTTTGGCGTGGCGCGCACCATGATGTGCGCCACTTTAATTTCGCCCTGCGCATTGCGCACATCGTTTACCTTAATGATGTGGTATCCAAAACGGGTACGTACCGGCTGCGATATCTGGCCTTTTGGGGTGTTGTAAGCGGCGTGCTCAAACGGGTAAACCATTTGTAAAGCCGTAAAATAACCTAACCGGCCGCCGTTATCTTTGGCCGACGGATCTTCGGAAGTTTCGCGGGCCATACTTTCAAAATCATTGCCGGCTACTATGCGTTTGCGCAGTTCCATAATGCGGTTATAGGCGGCCAGGGTATCTTTCGGCTCGGCATCCGGCGCTACGGAAATGAGAATATGCGAAGCATTCACTTCTTTCTGCATCCGGTCGTAGGCTTCGCGCACCAGTTTATCGGTAACGCTTTTTTCGGTAAGGTACGGCTGGGCCAGTTGTTGCTTGTAACCATCCAGTTCGCGCTTAAAAGCATCGGTGGTATCGAGCCCTTTGGCTTCGGCCTCCATAACTTTCAGTTTGAAATTGGTGTACAGGTTCAGGTATTCTTCTATGCTGGCTTTGGTGTAAGCGTTTTCAGCGTTCGCGTTGTTTTTGTTGTAAACATACTGGAACTCAGAAGTATAAACCGGCGTGGTGCCAATGGTTTCCAGAACGGGTTGCTGTGAGGTTACTTCTTTTGAAGTTTTACAGCCGGTAACAAGAAGGGCAGCCGCCCCGATAGCTAAAAAGTAGTTACGCATTGTCTATTTAAAATTCGGCAAAGAAATGAATGTACGAATATAGAAGGTATTATTGAGCGCCGCAATTTTAACGCGATTTTTTGAAAGAACGTATTGGCGTTTGCCGGTAATTCAGGATTTTTTGCCATAAAAAACGGTACCATTTTCCACAAAAAAACCGTGGGTGAGACACGGTTAAAATTGACTGAAAAAGAAAACGCTATGGTTTTAACGGCAAAAACCCACCAGTACCTGGCGGGTTTTAGAAAATAGTTTTATACAAGCGACAAATATTGCGGCCATTTTCGGTTACAAATTCAACTTTATCCATTATCCGGTTAACGATGGCTATGCCTACGCCGCCCTTCTTCCCGATCCGGATGTGCTCCTCAATATCGGGCTCTTTGTAATTGGAACGTTGAAATGAAATACCGCTATCGGAGATCTCTATAAGCAATTGGTTGCCTACCCGCGACATTTCCAGATCCAGGAGCTTGCTGGGATCTTCTTTATTCGCGTGAATGATCAGGTTTGCGCTGATCTCATCCACGGCCAGCACGATCTGATTCAGAATAATTTCTGACAGATCGTACTGGCTCAGATACTGCGTAACGAAATCCCGAATGGTTTTAAGATTTGTTTTACTACAGCCAATCTGGATGGAGTTAGTCATTTGCGACTGTAATTGCTTCATCGTAAGTAGAAACAATTGTCATCAGCAGGTCCAGACCGAGGATCTCAAACACGTTCTTCACTTTTTCCTGCATGTTGTAGAAAATAAGCTTGATCTGAGAATCTTCGAACCGCTGCAGATGAGAGATGAAAACTCCCAGACCGGCTGAAGAAATATAGTTCAGCTTGGCGCAGTCCACTAAAATTTTGCTGTACTTCATGATTGCCGGGTTCGATAACTCTTCATCCAGCAATACAGATGAGCTGGCATCCAATTCGCCATCCAGGCTAATTGTGATGGTATTGTCTTTGATTTCGTGTGTAATTTTCATTTGGGGTTCCTTTACGTCACATCTGAAATTTAGGTTGAACATTTTTAAATTTAACTACCAGCAAAGTCTGATCGTCGTGGATGTGGGCATCGCCGATAAAACTTTTCAGGTCATTTATTATTGCATATTTAATATCGTCGGCCTCCAGGTGGTAGGTCTGGGTGAGCATCTCCCGCAGGCGGTCTTCGCCGTATTCGTCTTCGGAAGGGCTCCGGGCTTCGGTAACGCCGTCGGTATAAATTACCATTACGTCGCCGGGGTTATAATCGTAGTACAATTTATGAATTCTTTTGGCATACGACGCATCCCGGATAATTCCCAGGCCTAAACCTTCCGTTTGGAAATAGAACGTTTCTTCGGTCATAGAGTTGTAATACAAGGTATGGCAATGGCCGGCCCGCGCAAACATGAGCCCCTGCATTTTATAATCTATGATGTATAACGAAGAGGTAATGAATGAGGTTCTTTCCAGGCAGCGGCTCAGCGCCGAATTGGCCTTTACCATAAAAACCACCGGGTCCAGATCGTCCTGCATCAGGGCGTGGAAAATACCTTTCATCTGGGCCATGTGAAAAGCCGCCGAAATACCTTTACCCGAAACGTCGCCGATGATAATGGCAATGCGGCTTTCGCTCAGCATCAGGAAATCGTAAAAATCGCCGCCTACTTCTTTAGCGGCCTGCGCAAACGAACTTATCTGGAACCAGCTATCGCTGGGGAACGATTTCGGAATTAAACTATCCTGTACCGAACTGGCAATTTTAAGTTCTTCCTTATAACGCTCATTCTGCAACGAATCTTCTACCAGCCTTAAATTCTCAATGGTAAGAATGGTCTGGTTGGTAAACGTGCGCACCGTATTCATGGCTTCCCGGTCAAAACCATGTTCGATCTCTTTGAGCAGGTACAAAACGCCGAACGTTTCTTTATTCGATTTTAAGGCCACCACCAGCAGCGACCGGTACGGCAAGCCCAGCTCCCGGAAATGGTTATTCAGCTCCAGGTTATTGTTTATATAATCTACGTTGCCCAGGTTCAGGCTTTTCAGGATCTGCCGGATGCGGTCTACCTGCACCGGGTCCAGGTTCAGCATGTGGGTAACGGTTTCTTCTTCGCCGGGAATCTCGAGCCAGGCCGCATCGGCGGTAGAAGCCCGGATGGCGCTATCGAAGAGCATGTCAAAAACCTGCGATTCCGTTTGCCCCTGCTGGATAGACTGGCTTAGCTTCTGAATGTTGAGCAGGTCTTCGCGTTTCTGTTCAAATACCGAAGATGTAGGCAAACTGAAAACCGTAACCAGCAAAGATGCCAGCGCATACATAAACACAAAGAACAGCATTAACAGAATAAACGAATGATCGAAATGATCGACCACCAGCTGTTCGTTAGCGGCCTGCTCCCGGAAATACCAGGCAAACAGAAAAACGCTGAGCAGAATAGCGCCCAGCAAAATAATGGAGCGCCATTTTTTGGCAATGTTCAGGTACGCTACCCAGCGCAGGTTTATGCTTACAAAAAGCACATACAGCACCAGCAAACAAAGCAGCGGGATAAAAATATAGGTTACGTAATTTATATTGAACAGGGTAAGCAGCAGACTTCCGTACATAAGCCACTCAAACCACCGCCATTCTACATTCAGGGTCTTGCTTTTCTGAAAGAGGATAAGGCGTTTCCAGGTATTAAAGGCTTTGGCCAGGAAATAAACAAAGAGCGCAAAATTTAAATTGTAGATAATATTCTGCAGGTACATATTATCCGGGAGCCACTGCCGGCTTATAAAAATATAGCCGAAATGAATTACCAGGCAAACGTAAGCCGTTATGCCCGCCCGCCCGAATAATTTCCAGAGATAGCTCAGAAAATCGGTCCCTTTAAAATGGTCGGTACTATTTTGCTGCGACATAAACGTAGCAAAAATAAACACCACGGTAAGGAGGTTATTTAAGTGATTGTAAATAGGAGTCTGCACTGCATCTGCGCCAGCCTGGATATACAAGGTAATATTGCCTACCAACAGGAACCAGCTGGCTACAGCCAGAATAGAAAAGGATCGTTTAAAACGAGAGGTATAGGGCATTTGTGCGTTAAGCCGGCTTCTAAAATTAGGTGCTAGTTACTGATTCCAATACTGATATATAGCAAAAAGGTTAAATATAAACAAATTTGCCGCTTAAATATTTAAGCGGCAAATCTAATTTACCTGATTATTAATATCTTAGCTACAGCTTTTTAAGAAAGCCAAATACGTTCACCTTTTTACCGGCTGTAATTTGGAGCTTCCCGGGTTATTTGAACATCGTGCGGATGGCTTTCGCGCAGGCCGGCGGCCGATATTTTCACCATCTGGGCTTCCTGCAGCTTTTCCGATATTGGCGGCACCGCAGTAGCCCATACCGGCCCGTAAACCGCCCACCATCTGGTAAATTACTTCCGTTACCAGGCCTTTATAAGGCACGCGGCCTACAATTCCTTCCGGAACCAGTTTTTTAATGTCGTCTTCAGCATCCTGGAAATACCGGTCTTTGGAGCCAACTTCCATGGCTTCTATGGAACCCATGCCGCGGTAGCTTTTAAATTTCCGGCCTTCGTAAATGATCATTTCGCCGGGAGCTTCTTCAGTACCGGCCAGCAACGAACCGATCATTACCGAACTGGCGCCGCCGGCCAGGGCTTTAACAATATCGCCGGAAAATTTTATGCCGCCATCGGCAATTAACGGTACACCGGTTCCTTTCAAGCCTTTGGCTGCTTCCATTACGGCAGATAATTGCGGAACGCCAATACCGGCAATAATCCGCGTGGTACAGATACTTCCCGGGCCAACGCCAACTTTCACCGCATCGGCGCCGGCATCGGCCAGGGCTTTCGCGCCTTCAGCGGTGGCTACGTTGCCGGCAATTACTTCCAGTTTCGGGAATTTCTTTTTAATTTCTTTCACCGCATCAATCACGCCTTTGGAATGCCCGTGCGCGGTATCTAACGAAATAACGTCTACGCCGGCTTCGGAAAGGGCGGTAACCCTTTCGTACATATCGGCGGTAACGCCCACGGCAGCGCCTACGCGCAACCGGCCAAATTCGTCTTTGCAGGCATTGGGGCGGCTTTTCTTTTTCAGAATATCTTTATAGGTAATTAACCCGATCAGCACGCCATGTTTATCTACCACCGGCAGCTTTTCTATTTTGTATTCCTGCAGAATATCTTCGGCTTCTTCCAGGCTTATGCCTTTGGGAGCCGTAATAATATTTTCGGCGGTCATGATCTCCGAAATAGGCCGGTCGAATTGCTTTACAAAACGCAGGTCGCGGTTGGTGATAATGCCAACCAGTTTGTTTTCGGAATTGATTACCGGAATGCCGCCGATCTTATTTTCTTTCATCAGGCGGAGGGCGTCGGCTACCACGGCATCTTCGTTTAACGTAACCGGGTCCAGGATCATGCCGCTTTCAGATCGCTTTACTTTGCGTACCTGTTCGGCCTGGGCCTTTATGGTCATGTTTTTGTGAATAATCCCCAGGCCGCCTTCCTGCGCCATGGCAATGGCCATTTCAGCTTCGGTAACCGTATCCATAGCAGCCGAAATCAAAGGCACATTCAGCTGAATGTTGCGGGTTAACTGGCTGGTAGTTACGGTGTTTTTGGGAAGTACTTCGGAGTAAGCGGGCAACAACAGGACGTCGTCGTAGGTAAGGGCTTCAAAAAGAACTTTAGGCTGATCTGAGCGCATAGCAAATAAAATTTAAGGGGTTCTATTTGCAATGCAAAGGTACTATAATCCGTCACATTTTAATTGCTTCGGCTATAAATCTGAAAACTTTTATTCCGGCCGCACTTTTTCAATCTAAAATCCTACCGTTTTAAGAATTGTTTAATTGTTGATTGCTGATTGCTGATTGTTTTTTGAAAAGCAGCGAAAAAAATTATTGCGTCATCCTGAGCGATAGCGAAGGAACTTGGTGGCGGCCAGTAGAAAAGTTTATTCCTCACAGGCTTCTTTGCATGAAACCATTGCGTTGTTTGTGTCTTTGTAGCTAACGATTTTGCTGCCCGCCAACAAGTTCCTTCGCTATCGCTCAGGATGACAACAAATATAATAACAATCAACAATCAACAATTAACAATCAACAATTTAATAAACCGCCATTTCCGGATCTACCTGCTCTGCCCAGGCGTGGATGCCGCCTTTTAAATTTATCAGGTTCACAAAGCCAAACCGCTGGCTTAAGAACTGAATGGCCTGGGCACTCCGGAAACCGTGGTGACACAGAACGATCACGTCGGCATTTTTATCGATCTCCGGGTAACGCTTTTGGAGTTCGGCTAAGGGAATTAAGGTACTGCCCGGCAGGTTGCAAATGGCAAATTCTTCGGGTTCGCGCACATCTATTAACTGCAGGTGCTGGCTGGCGGCAATCTTTTGCTGAAGGTCCTGAGGGGTAATTTCGCGGAAAAGCATTATTCTGAATTTTAAACCAAAGGTACAACGCAGCAGGTTAAAGCAGGTTCTAAAACCGGGAAAATAAAAGTAAAGACACGTTAATTTCTGAAATTTGGCTTTACTTTGTCCGGGTTTTTAATGCCGAAACCCTAGCGTTTTTATGCCGGAACTGAATTTATTTGAAATAATTGGTACTGTTTTCGGGCTGGCCGGGGTGTGGCTGGCTACGCGGCAAAACGTCTGGACCTGGCCGGTTGGCCTGGTTAGCGTGCTGGCTTATACCGTATTCTTTTACCAGTTAAAGCTTTACGCCGATATGGGTTTGCAGGTATTCTTTGCCGGCGCCGGCCTTTACGGGTGGTACGAATGGCTCTATGGCGGCCGGAATAAGACGGAATTGCCCGTATCGCGGCTTTCTACTGGTACCATAACCTTACTGGTATTTGCCGGCGCGATATTTACCATGCTGCTGGGCTTTTACTTTCAGAAATTCACCGATGCCTCCTACCCGGTTTTAGATTCCGGTCTGGCAGCTTACAGCCTGATAGGCCAGTTCCTGCTTACCCGGAAAAAGATAGAGAACTGGGTTTTATGGTTTGTGGTAGATGTGGTGTACGTGTGGCTCTACATTCAGAAAGAGGCTTACTTAACGGCCGGGCTATACTTTGTTTTCCTGGGGCTGGCCGTTCAGGGTTTTATAAACTGGCGCCGCGAACTTAAAGCCGCCTCCGAATGAAGCGAATAGCTATTACCGGCCCGGAATCTACCGGAAAATCTACGGTTGCCAGCCAGTTAGCCGCGCATTTCAACACCCAATGGGTGCCGGAATTTGCCCGCCAGTACCTGGATGGTTTGAATCGGGAATACATCTTAACCGACCTGGAAGCCATTGCCCGGGGCCAGCTGGCCTTCATTCAAAAAGCTGAAGCCGAAAATCCGGCGATCTTACTTACCGATACCGAAATGCTGGTAATGAAGATCTGGAGCGAAAACGCTTTTGGCAGCTGCCCCACCTGGATCTTAACCGAACTGCAAAACCAACGCTTCGACCTGTATCTGTTAATGGATATTGACCTGCCCTGGCAGCCTGATCCGCAACGCGAACACCCGCATTTGCGCCAGTATTTTTTCGATCTTTATAAAACAGAACTGGAGCGTTTGAATTTTCCTTACCGCGTAATTTCCGGTTCCGAAGATGCCCGTTTTAAAGCGGCGCTGCAAGCCATTGAAGGTTTGGAAACTTAGTAGATGCTATCTTAAAAATCAGGTGTAATCCTGAACACAAGTGAGCGCGAGAGCGCGAAGCTTGCGGGCGAAGCCCTGAAGGATCTTTTCGGCGGGCAGTAGAAACGGTTCTGCCAAAAGCCAACAAGTTGTTTCGCTGTCGCTCAACATGACAGCCGTATTTTTAAGATGACAATTTACCAAGGTCTTAATACTAGTTTATAATGACCTTTTGGGTACTGATCTTATTTCCGGCTTTAATTTGTAGCAGGTATATTCCTTTGCCAACCGGTAAGTTTAATTCCTGAGAAACCTGTTTACCCGCAGACAATAATTCCTGTTTATACACTTCCCGGCCTAAAAGGTCAGAAACAGAGATCGTTATTTGCTTTTCGGAAAGGCCATCCAGTTGCACATTGAAATTACCTTGGCTGGGGTTTGGGGATACTAAAAGGTTGAAACCAGTAAAATATTCTTGAATTCCGGTAACTTCAGCATCTAATTTTACAATCCAATAATCATTAAACCCCCTTGTTGTCTCACTTTTATCGCCTGAAATACCTGAATCAGAATAACCACCCAGAATAAAGCCATTATCTGACGTTTGTTTTATATCGTAAAGGAAATCAGAATTACTTCCTCCAATGGTTTTGTCCCATATTTTTGTCCTGGTGCTGTCCAATTTCACCAACCAAAAATCTGAACCTGCATTTGCTTGGGTTTTATTTCCGGAAATTCCTGAAAATGATGCGCCGCCCAAAATTAGATTTCCGTTTCCGGTTTGTAAAATGGCACTTAAAAAATCGTTATTATTCCCCCCAATAGTTTTATCCCAAAGTTTATGCCCGATTGGAGATACCTGTACTATCCAATAATCCGAATCTCCTTTATTTGCTTCAGATTTATCGCCGGATATACCGGAAAATGAATTGCCTCCTAAGACGTAGCCTCCGTTGGCTGTTTGAATTAAGCTGGAAAAGTAATCTTCATCCAAACCGCCGATAGTTTTGTCCCATACTTTTGCTCCATTGCTGTTAACCTTAACTATCCAATAATCTAATCCTCCTTTTGAAGCCTCGGTTTTATCTCCAGAAATTCCGGAAGCTGATGAGCCGCCTAATAAATAACCTCCATCACTTGTTTGGATAATACTTTCCAATACATCATTTGTAGATGTACCAAAAGTTTTGTCCCAAAGTTTATTTCCATTAGTGTCAAATTTTACTATCCAATAATCGTCAAAACCTTTACAAGGTTCTGTTTTTTCATTAGAAATCCCCGAATCGGAAGCCCCTGCTGCTATGAAGCCTCCATCTACCGTAGGAATAATTCTATGGAGCCTATCATTTCCATTTCCGCCTACTGTTTTATCCCAAACTTTAGCCCCGCTGGCGTTTAGTTTTAATATCCAGAAATCAACATCACCTCTATTTGCCTCAGTCTTATCTCCGGAAATTCCAGATTGCGAATATCCTCCCAAAATATAGCCACCATCAGCGGTTTGAAATAAACTGAAAAGAGTTTCACCGAAATTGCCTCCAAAGGTTTTGTCCCATTCTTTCGCACCACTTGCATCTACTTTAACTACCCAATAGTCATGAAAACCCCAATGAGCTTCTGTTTTATCACCGGAAATACCTGAATGTGAATATCCCCCAAGAATATACCCCCCGTCTGCTGTTTGATGAACGGTTCGAAAATTGTCTCCTACGGTTCCACCAAAAGTTTTATCCCATTGTTTAACCGGAGCCTGAGCAAAAGAAACTAAACAAACTGAACTGAAAACAAATGTCAGAAAAGCTTTAAGGAACTTAAAATTAAATAGCAGGAGTATTTTCATATTTTTATGAAAAGTCTGGTTAAAAAAGCAATCTAACAATAATTATACTTTTCTTAAATGTAAGGAAGTTTCCTAACAAACAATATTTTAGAAGGAATTTATAGTTTAATCCGGGAGGATTATTTTTTAAAGGCAGCTATTAACCGAAATTGAACCCCTCAGGCTAATAACCGCTTCCAGGTTCCTTTCCGGTAATTATATTTCAGCGTGCTGGGCAAAGCTTTCCAGAAATATTTATTCATTTCTACGGCAAAGCTGGGCTGCATGTAACAGTTAATGGTGCAGCCTTCGCAGGCCGGCAAACGTCCTTCCAAAGCGATCTGTTGTTTTACTTCGGTTGAATTATAAAGCGCAAAAAGCTGGTTATTTATCGGGAATTTCTTTTCGCCTAAATGGTAGCAGGGCAAAACCAGTTCGTTGTTCGGGGAAATAACCAATGTGGTGCTGGCTGCTTTGCAAACCGGGCCTGCAATGTGGTTTCCGCCATCGCGCCGCAACGCAATAAACCCATCGTTCAGGTACACAAATTTGCGCTTTCCGAACTCCGATAAATAAGTCAGTTCTTCCGCCGTCAAATTATCGCCGGAAGCCACCTCGTTATAAGCAAAAGCCGGATTTATGATCAGGATAAGCTTGTTGGGAAGAATGATTTCCTGGTAGATCTTTTCAAGTTGATCCAGGTTTTCGCGGAATACCGTGAAGATAATATCGGGCCGTTCGCCTAAACTTTTAGCCACTTCAATACTCTGCATCACAAAATCGAAACAGGCTACGCCGCGGCCGGTATCGTGCTGTTCTTTTTCGGAAGAATCTAAGGAAAAATGCAGCATGTCTACTTTCCCTTTCAGGCGCTGAGCCAGTTTGGGGTAAAGCAAACCGTTGGTGGTAAGGGTAGTAATAAAACCCATGTCGTGAGCCAGGGCCAGGAATTTATCTATTTCGCGGTGCAGCAACGGTTCGCCGCCGGTAAAATCGATCACGTTTACGCCCAGCTTTTTCAGGTCGCGCAGGTTGCGTTCCACATCTTCCAGGGTAACGTACGGCGAAGGCTTTTCCCAAATGTCGCAGAAGCTGCATTTGGCGTTGCAACGGTACGTTACATAGTAATTACACAAAACCGGGTGATGAACAAGACGCATTTTCTCAGATTTGGAGATTTGGAGATTTGAAAATTTGGAGATTTGAAAATGAAAAATGGATTTCCGGTTTCTACGTGAAATTACTTTAATAAATTGAATTTCGCCTTTGGAATTGAGTTTGAATAAAATTTCAATTAATCAAATTTCAATTCAATTTCTGCCATTTTTTAATGCAAAATTTTAAATAGCACATTAGCAAATTAAAGAATTACCACATTTTCTCATTTCCAAATCTCCAAATTTTCAAATCTTCAAATCAGGTTCCACCACCTCCTGGTAATAGTTACAAATTTCGGTCAGCGGGCATTTTTCGCATTTGGGTTTGCGCCAGACGCAGATCTTCTGGCCGTGCCAGAGCAAATGGATGTGGTAATTGTAAAGTTCTACCGGATCTTTGGGCAGCATTTCCAGTAAAATATTGTGCGCTTTTCCGGGAGTATCCGTAGCGCCTAAAATGCCAACCCGCTGACTGACCCGAAAAACGTGCGTATCTACCGGCATTACCGGTTTTTTGTAGTTGAAAAGCAATAATAAGGTAGCCGTTTTTAGGCCTACGCCCGGTAAACCGGTAAGCCAGGCCAGCGCTTCTTCGGTTTCCATTTTCTCCAGGAAATCGATACTTACTTTGCCTTTATTGGCCGGATGCTCCTTTATTATTTTTAAAACCCTCTGAATATTAGTCGCTTTCTGGCCGGGGAACTGGGCGGGCTTCAGGCTATCGGCCAGGGCCTCGAAAGGGGCATTCAGCACTCCCTCCCAATCGCCAAAGGTTTCCAGCATTTGAAAATAGGCTTTTTCTTCGTTGGCGTGGTTGGTCCGGTGCGAAAGCATGGTGGAGATCAGTTCCCGGAGCGGCTCCCGCCGGGGTTCCAGTTTCAGTTTGCCGTAAAAACCGGTCAGGATCTGGTGCGTTTTTTCGATTTTTTCCTGGGCAGCGTTTTTCTTCATAACCAACAGCGGTAGTTTCCGGTTACTGGTTTACGTAAATATTTTTTTTATGGCATTCCGCCTTTCCACTTACTTTCCCAACCCCGAATTTGGCCCACCCCGACCGTTTGCCCAAAACCCGTTACTAAAGGTTTACATCGGGCTGTTCGTTTTTTTCTGGGTTTTTACCGGCGTTACCGCCACCGATCTTTCCAACTGGATCATGGAGAATTCGCTTACCATTCCGGCGGTAGTTTTTATAATTTACTTCTACCGCATCATGCCCTTCAGCAATGCCAGTTACACCCTGATCCTTATTTTCTTGCTGTTGCATTTATACGGCAGCCAGAATGCGTATGCTAAAAACCCCTTCGGATTCTGGCTGCAGGAACAATTCAGTTTCAGCCGCAACCACTACGACCGGATTGTGCATTTCTGTTTTGGATTTTTACTGGCTTATCCCTTTCAGGAAGTTTTGTTTAAGGTATTCGGGCAGCGGAACTGGCGGTTGTACCTTATTCCGGTAGAGCTGGCCTTATCGCTGAGCGCCTTTTACGAAATAGTGGAATGGCTGGTAGCAGGGGTATTTTTCCCGGAAGCCGGAATGGCTTTTCTGGGGGCGCAGGGCGATATCTGGGATTCTCAGAAAGATATGTTCCTGGCAGCAGTTGGGGCAATTATTACCATGACAATTGTTTTAACTTACCGCCGGCGGAAGTTTTTTAAAAAAGGCCAGGCTATTGCATTGGAAAGGTTTTAAGCCCCCGGGGCGTTTGGATCCGCATTTCTTTTTCGGTTATTTCCAGCCGTACCAGGTCGTTCTCCGCTTTTAAATCTCCTTTTCCGCGGTAATACGGAATGCGGCTTTCCATGTAATCCTGAAAGGCATCCGGCTTCATCCGGTAGATCTGCATGGCATCGTTGCTTAAAGCGCGTTTGGCTTCCTGGCCAGGGGTTACTTTTTTTAATTCGGCTACGGTTGGCAGGCGTTTGGGCGCTGGTTCCGGCGCTGCAGTTTTTTCTTCCGGGCTGGCAGGCAATGGGGTGGCAGAAACAGTATCTGAACCGGCAGCAACGGAATCTTCTTCAGCTCCGGGCGTAAATACCTGGGGAGTAGGTTGGGTTACCGTTTCGGGCTGCCGGGTTTCGCAGGAAAGTAAAAAAAAGGCGCTAAATATAACCACTAACAAACCGGAAAGCTGCTGCTGTTTCATGAAAGTAAAATTAACGGGTTTGAAATAAAAAACGCTATGGATTTGGCCTTAAAAAGTAAGGGCATAAAAAAAAGCTGCCCCGAACCGGAGCAGCTTTAATAAGTATCACTTTTACAATTAATCTTTCAAACTCAGATCTGGCCCTTTCGCTGCCGCCTTTTTTAGTTTCTCGCTGGCATAGATCGCAATCTTTACGCGGCGGTTGGCTTGTTTACGGGTATTTTTAACCAGGTTCTAGTTAGTGGCAGGCAAGGGTTGTGCCAGTTTTTGAATTCACCTAAAAAAACAGGAAGAAAAAGAATAATAGTAAGCCACTGGTTACTGGTGTTCCAGGCTCTTCTAAAATGAAAGAATGGGTCATCAGCAAATTTTTATTTTCTATCATGCTGTTAAAGTTGGTAGGAAAGCGGAAGCCCGGAAAACAAAAAAGCCACTCCGGTTACCCGGAATGGCTTTCTACAGCATAAATTTTAACTTATTTGATCTCGCCTTTTTCAGCAGCTTTTTTCAGTTTTTCGTTTGCGAAGATAGCAATTTCAACGCGGCGGTTAGCTTGTCTTCCGGCTTCGGTAGAATTATCGGCAACCGGCTTGGTAGATCCAAAACCCTGGGTAGTAACCCGCGAAGCTTCAACGCCTTGCGCAATGGTATAATTTGCAACCGACTGCGCTCTTCTTTCGGATAATGGCTGGTTAATAGCATCGGTACCGGTATTATCGGTGTGGCCTTCTACAATTACGTTGGTATCGCCGTATTTCTTGAGCGTTGCCGCTAAAGTCTGAATATCGGTTTGCGATTGCGGACGCAGATCGGCAGAATTGGTAGCAAATAAAATTCCGGAGTCGAAGGTGATCTTGATACCTTCGCCAACGCGCTCTACGCGGGCGCCTTTCATGTCGCGGCGCAATTCTTCAGCTTGTTTATCCATCCGGCGACCAATAACCGCACCGGTAGTACCACCAACGGCCGCGCCAATAATAGCGCCGGCAGCAGTATTTCCAGCCATTTTACCAATAACGCCACCAATTACGGCGCCGCTACCAGCCCCAATTATTCCGCCTTTGGCAGTTTTGCTCATACCGGTTCTTTCAGGCTCATTGCTGTAAGTGCTGTCGCCGCCGGTTGGCATGGTGTTTTTGCTTGAACTACAAGAAGAGAAAATAAGCAGCGCTACCAGGAAAAGCGACAAATAGGATTTCAGAAGTTTCATGTTTTAAATTGTTTGGGTGAATTAAAGTTATTCGTATTAAAATATTTGTTTACAGGCTACTCATACTCATAATCGTGCCAAAATGTTTAGAACAATATAGAAATTTATCTATTCTTAGGGTGTTATTACGTACCTGCCCTGGTTTTCAAGAAGTTAAATTTTTTATTATTTTTTGACTGTTCCAGGCAAACAATTTTCTGTTAAAGCCATTCCCTTTTCTTTTCAGGTCTATTGCTTTCATTTATTTTATCGTTTATTTTTTCCCAGAACTAATTTAAATAACCTGAAAACTTGAATATAGCAGTACAATATATTTCACTAAAACTTGTTATATTTCAGAAAATCCCTGCCGCTCTGCTTCATTTCAATTTTAACATAAACAAAACCTATGAAAAACAACTTTCTGTTACTTTTAGCTCTGCTAACGATTAGTATACCGTCTTTTTGTCAAACCTCAGATTCAGTGTCGTATAAAAACCAGATCGGGATTATTGGCGGCCAGGGAGGAACAATAGGAATTATTTACAAACGACAGGTAAAACCGGATGCAGCCTGGCGTTTTACCCAATCCGGAAATTACAATAGTTATGCAAACCCCACTGCCCAAAATAACAGTGATATATTTTACACTTACAAAGAATCCGGATTATACCTGCAAACATTAATAGGCTATGAATGGCAGCGGCAGGTAGGCAACAAATGGACCTTATTATATGGCACCGATGCAGGATTTGGATACGGAAAAAATTCTTCTGATTATGATTTTGAAGATGTAAGGCCAACCCCTGGAACCTTTTCAACTTTTCAAAATTATAAAGCTTCCACCCAAACCTATATTTTAAAGCCCATGGCCGGAATTAAATTCGATGTAAATCCAAGATTTTATCTTGCGTTAGAATCTAGTTTATCTCTTAATTATATCCGAAAAAAGGATAAAACCTTTGAAACGTCTTTTCCTGAAGGTCAAAGTGAACCGGTTACCAAAGAATTGAGAAATGCAAACACACGATCTTTTAATATGAATTTCTCACCTGTTTCCAACATCCAACTGGGTTACAAATTCTAATCCCGGAAAAAGTCTGTAAAAAAAACCGGGCAGAAAAAGATCTGTCCGGTTTTTTAGCTTAAAACCCTACCGTTTTCCGGCAGGTTTTATTTTACTTTTTTAGTTTTTTTAGCCGCCTTTTCGGTTTGCTCTGTTTCCACCGTTTCCTTTTCTTCCGGCTGCAGCATTACCAAAAGCGTGGTTAATTGCTCTTTCAGTTTTTTACGGTCCACAATAAAATCCAGGAAACCGTGATCTAATACAAATTCGGCGCTCTGAAAACCTTTCGGCAAATCTTTACCAATGGTTTCTTTAATAACCCGCGGGCCGGCAAAACCAATTAAAGCGCCCGGCTCCGAAATGTTGAAATCGCCCAGCATGGCATAAGAAGCAGTTACCCCACCGGTAGTCGGGTCGGTTAACAACGAAATGTACGGAACTTTGGCATTGGAAAGCAAAGCAAGTTTAGCCGAAGTTTTGGCCATCTGCATTAAAGAGAAACCAGCTTCCATCATGCGGGCACCACCCGATTTGGAGATCATCAGGAACGGGATTTTGTGTTGGCGGGCATAATCGATGGCGCGGGCAATTTTTTCGCCTACTACTGAGCCCATAGAACCGCCAATAAATTTAAAATCCATGCACGAAACCACCAGGTCTACGCCGTTCATTTTACCGTGGGCATTCCGTACGGCATCCTTTAACTGCGTTTTTTTCTGGGTAGAAGCGATCCGGGCCGGGTAAGCCTGGGTATCCACAAAATCCAGCGGATCGGCGGAGGTCAGGTTGGCATCCAGTTCTTCAAACTGGTTATCGTCGAACAGAATTTCAAAATATTCGGCTGAATCTATGCGGGCGTGGTAATTACAGCTCGGGCAGGTGTACTGGAATTTGCGGTGTTCGGCCGTGTTGGTAACGGTTTTACAACCCGGGCATTTGTACCAAAGGCCATCCGGGGTTTCCTTCTTTTCTTCGGTGGGCGTTATAATCCCTTTTTCTACGCGTTTAAACCAAGACATACTTACTTATTTACGATTTACGATTTTAGAATTACGATTGTCCGCAATAAATCTGGAGGCAGAAATCTTTATTCTGTGGTTAAAAACGGCCTGTTGCAGCTCCAAAAGAAGCAAGGCAACAGGCCGTTTTTTTATTATGAAAACCAGTTCGTTTAAAAGCAAACGATGGGTTTTCGGTTTTTATTGAAATTCAATACCGATTGTTTAATTGTTTGAAAATCCAACAACTAACAACCAGCAACTAACAACCAAACTAGGCAATCGTGATCTGGTTATCCAGGTACACATCCTGAATGGCGTTCAGTAATTCTACGCCAACTTTCATGTCTTTCTGGAAAGCCTTACGGCCCGAAATTAAGCCCATACCGCCGGCACGTTTGTTAATAATTGCCGTACGAACGGCATCTGCCATATCGGAAGCACCTTTCGATTCGCCACCGGAGTTGATCAGACCGGCACGGCCCATGTAGCAGTTAGCTACCTGGTAACGGCAAAGGTCGATCGGGTTGTCGGAAGAAAGCGTGTCGTACATTGCTTTGTGCGATTTTGCGAAGTTGATAGCGGTAAAGCCACCGTTGTTCTCCGGCAATTTCTGCTTGATGATATCTGCCTGGATAGTTACGCCTAAGTGGTTGGCCTGAGCAGTGATATCAGTTGCAACGTGGTAATCAACGCCGTCTTTCTTGAAAGCATTGTTCCGAACGTAGCACCATAAAATGGTAGCCATACCCAGTTGGTGCGCGCGCTCAAAAGCTTCGGCAACTTCCATGATCTGGCGGGTAGATTCTTCGGAACCAAAATAAATGGTAGCACCAACGGCAGCAGCCCCTAAATTCCAGGCTTCTTCTACCGAACCGAACATGATCTGGTCGAATTTATTCGGGTAAGTTAAAAGCTCGTTGTGGTTAATTTTTACGATGAACGGAATCTTGTGCGCGTATTTGCGGCTCATCATGGCTAAGTTGCCATAAGTAGTAGCAACGGCGTTGCAACCGCCTTCAATGGCCAGTTTAATAATGTTTTCCGGATCGAAATAGATCGGGTTCGGACCAAAAGATGCGCCAGCAGTATGTTCGATACCCTGGTCAACCGGTAAAATAGACAAATAACCGGTACCAGCTAAACGGCCGTTATTATATAACTGGCCTAAGTTGCGCAGAACCTGCGGCGTACGGTTGCTCTGGCTGAAGATACGGTCAACAAAGTCCGGACCCGGCAGGTGCAGCATTTCTTTCGAAATGGTTTTACATTCGTGTTGTAAAAGGCTTTCGGCATCCGAGCCAAGCAGGGAAACAAGATTATCGTGATTCATCTGGTATAAAATGAGTTAAAGGAATTGAATGGCTTGTTAAAAACTCTGCAAATATAATTGGATTATTTTACCCAACCACATTTTCCGTATTAGTTCGTCAGGTTAAGCCTATTATAGCCCGGTAAGAAACCTTTAACTGGTTGCCCCGGCATGGGTCGCTGATTTTTAAGCCCTTAATGCCGAAACTTACTTTTTAAAGCCCTGATACTACCCTTTTATGCGATCTGATTTTTTGAGGCCGGGCTCCTGCCCTTTTGGTTTTTACTTCTATATTTGTAAAAACGCTTTCATCTAAATACCTATGAACTCAAAATTTATCCGTAGTGCCTGTACTGTTCTGGTAAGCGGCGCGCTGCTTTCAGGCTGCGTGGCTTCCAAAAAGTACGACGACCTGATGACGAACAAACTGAACCTGGAGCGCGAAAAAGCTGAATGCGACAAAAGCCTGGAAGCCCTCATGATCCAGAAAAAAAGCCTGGACGAACAATTTGCCGAAGTTTCTAAAAGCAACAACAAGCTGGTAGCAGACTCAATCCAGACCGGTATTATTTTGCGCAAAACCAAGCAGCTTTACAACGACCTGAACAATACCTACGAACGGTTAAATAAAAACCACGAAAAATTACTGGCCAACAGCGCTTCCGAAACCAGCAAGCTTTCCGGCGACCTGGCCCGCCGTGAATCGGAACTGAAAGCCCTGGACGCGTCTTTAAATAAAAGCAAAGGCCAGATAGACCAGTTAAGCACCGATCTGAAAGCCCGCGAAGAAAAGCTGAAAGAAGTACAACGCATTCTGGAAGAAAAAGACAAAGCGGTGGCCAACCTGAAAACCAAAGTTAACAATGCGCTGCTTGGTTTCAACTCCAAAGACCTGACCGTAAACGTTAAAAATGGCAAAGTTTACGTTTCGCTTTCGGAGCAATTGTTATTTAAATCGGGTAGCACCAAAGTAGATGCCAAAGGCGAAGACGCTTTACAGAAACTGGCTAAAGTATTGAAGGATCAGGAAGACGTGAACGTTGTAGTGGAAGGCCATACCGATGATGTTCCGATTGCCAAAGGAACTGCCGGCATGACCGACAACTGGGATCTGAGCGTTTTACGCGCCACCGAAATTACCCGTATTTTAAACAATGCCGGTTTGCCGGGGTCTCGCATTACCCCAAGCGGCCGGGCCGAAAATGTACCTTTGGAGGCTGCCAGAACCAAAGAAGCCCGCCAGAAGAACCGCCGGACCGAAATAATCTTAACCCCGAAACTGGACGAACTTTTCCAGATCCTGGAGAAGAATTAATTTTCGGAAAACGGTATTGTTTTATTCCAAAAAAAGCCAGGCTGCGAAGTCTGGCTTTTTTGTTACTTCTTCGGAAATAATTAATTAACTTCAGGAAAAATCTAAACCCGTATAAAGCACGACTTTATGCCAAATCGCCTGACCCTTAGCATCTTAATTGCCTGCGGAGCTTTTTTCAGTTTCATGTATTCTGTTAACCATTATGGTGATGGCGGATGCGATGGCGGCCTGTGTGCTTTTTATCTTTTTTCAAACGGAATTCCCTTGCTTTTAGCCTGGTTGTTTTTCCTCTTGGCGGGAAATGCCGGATTAAAACTAAGTTCAAGATATTTTATTTATTTGACGGTTTCTTTCTTTTTGAATTTGATCATTGTAATGGCCGATTACAGTTATTATCACGAAGAACTTAAATATCCGGGATACTTTCTTTTATTTCTTCAAACAGGTAGTCTGATCTTATATCTGTATCTTAAAAATAAACAGGACACCGAAGCATGGTAAGGAGAATTTCCCGCTGAATCAGGCCATTTTCCAGATCCTGAAGAAGAATTGAACTCCGGAAAACAGTATAGTTTTCACCTGAAAAAGTCAGCCTATAAGGTTTGACTTTTTTTGTTTTAAACTTTCAGAAAACTATCAGTATATAAAATGACCAAAGTTCTGGGTTAAAATCAGCTTCAAAGGCACTTTTGCTGCAATAGCATTACTATCAATAACAATATTATTACTAACGAATTCTATTCCTGCTAAAAGATTGAAAAGATTTTCTTTAGCAGGGGTACTGTCCAATAGTTATAACTTTAAAACCAAAGCGCTCTTATGGAAAAAATGTTCTGGCATACCCACACTCCCGAAGAAACCCTGTCCCAATTGCAGTCGGGCCACGATGGGCTGGATGCAGCAGAAGTTCCCCGTCGGGTTGAACAATACGGCCGGAACATTCTTACCAAAAAGAAAAAGGTCACCCTGCTCCAGGTTATTTTGCACCAGTTCCTGAGTCCGCTTATTTATGTTCTGCTGGCTGCCAGCATTGTTTCCATAATCCTGAAGGAATACACCGATGCCGGATTCATTTTCCTGGTGCTGCTTATCAATGCCCTGATCGGAACCTGGCAGGAATGGAAAGCCGAAAGCCAGGCCTCTGCCCTGCAGGACATGATCCGGATAAAAGTGCGCGTAAAAAGGGCCGGCAAAGAACAAACCATCGACAGCGAAGAAATTGTACCCGGCGACATTGTGTTGCTGGAATCCGGCAATAAAATCCCGGCCGATATCCGGATCTTAAAAAGCAACAACCTGGCCGCCGAAGAAGCCCTGCTCACCGGCGAATCGGTACCGGTAGGGAAAACCCCCGAAAAACTAACGGATGAAAGTCTGCCCATCAGCGATAAAGTGAACATGCTTTTTGCCGGTACCACCGTGGTAACCGGCCGGGCTACCGGCGTGGTAGTGGCTACAGCTTCCGAAACAGAGATCGGTAAAATTGCCACGTCGCTAAAAGAAATGGAAACCGGCAAAGCGCCGCTGGTGGACCGGATGGAGATCTTTGCCCGCAACATCAGCATTGTAACGATAATTGCCTGTATCATGCTGGGCGGAATTGGTTACGTAAACGGCATTCCCTTAACGCAAATATTCTTTTTTGTGGTAGCCGTAGCGGTATCGGCCATTCCGGAAGGTTTGCCTATTTCCATGACCGTAGCGCTTTCCATTGGTACTTCCCAAATGGCTAAACGCCACGTCATCATCCGGAAACTTACCGCTGTAGAAGGCCTGGGAAGCTGCACCATGATCGGTACGGATAAAACCGGCACTATAACGGTAGACCAGCAGACGGTAAAAATGCTGGTGTCTCCTTCCGGCGAAAAATGGCTGGTGGCCGGCGAAGGTTACAACGGCGACGGCGCCATTACTTCAGAAGCCGGAAAAACCCTGGGAATTGGCAACGTGGCAGAATTGGACGCAATGGTAAAAGCGGCCGCCCTCTGCAACGAAGGGTCGCTCACTTTCGAAACCAATGCCTGGGAATACAACGGGGATCCGATAGATGTAGCCTTTCTGGCATTGCCTTATAAGCTGGAATATTCTCCTGCCGAAATCCGCAAACAGGTTACTATCGAAAAAGAAATTCCTTTCGAATCGGAACGCCAGTTTTCGGCGGTCTATTACCGGGAAAACGGAGAACTGAAAATAGCCATAAAAGGGGCCGCCGAAAGGATTATTGAAAAAGCAACCGGCGCCGATAAGCAGGCCCTCCTGGATAAAGCAAACGAACTGGCAGCAGCCGGTTACCGGGTAATTGCCATCGGCGGAAATGCGGTAAATGAAATTCCAGCGGAAGGCATACCTGATATTCAGGTGCTGGGTTTAGCTGCCTTAATTGACCCGTTGCGGCCCGAATCGAAACCGGCGGTAGCGCTTTGCCACGCAGCCGGGGTAAAAGTAGCCATGATCACCGGCGACCATCCGGCAACCGCTTTTTTCATTGCTTCGGAATTGGGAATTGCCAATAGCCAGGATGAATTAATAACGGGCAAAGAACTGGAGGAAATTTCTCAGCAGGGAGAAAAACCGTTTAAAGAAATCATTTCCCGGAAAACCGTTTTCTCCCGGGTATCGCCGCAGCAGAAACAGCAGATCGTGATGAGCCTGAAAGCGGCCGGACATTTTATTGCGGTTACCGGCGATGGCGTAAATGATGCCCCGGCGCTTAAATCGGCGAACATCGGCATTGCCATGGGTTACGGTACCGATGTAGCCAAAGAAACCGCTTCCATCATTATTTCCGACAACAATTTTGCTTCTATTGCCGCGGGAATTGAAGAAGGCAGATACACTTACAGCAACCTGCGGAAAATTATTTACATGCTTATTTCCACTGGTGCTGCCGAAATTCTGATGATCGCCCTGGCCCTGGTCTTTCAATTGCCGCTGCCATTTTTACCGGTGCAATTACTCTGGCTGAACCTGGTAACCAACGGCATCCAGGACAAAGCACTGGCCTTTGAGGCCGGCGAAAAAGAGGTAATGCAGCTCCCGCCCCGCGACCCGAAAGAAAGCGTTTTCAACGGCCTGATGATAAAACAGGTAGTAGTTGCTTCCGTTACCATTGCCCTGCTTACCTTTGGCTTGTGGTACCATTTGCTTAACCACCTGGGCTGGAGTGAAGCTTCCGCCCGCAATACGGTACTCCTGCTCATGGTTTTGCTGCAGAATTTTCAAACCCTGAATTGCCGCTCAGAAACAAAATCTATTTTCCGGATACCATTGAGCAGCAACCGGGTGCTTATTCCGGGAATCCTGGCGGCGCAGGGCATCCATGTGCTGGCCATGCACATTCCGTTTATGCAAAACCTGCTGCAACTTGAACCGGTAGTTTGGGCAGACTGGCTGAAATTGCTGGGAACCGCCTGCATTGTTGTTCTGGTAATGGAAACCTTTAAATGGTATAGTGCCCGCCGGGAATTAAAAAAAGTAATGGCGTTAAACAAGCCGGTATAAAAGCGTCTGGAATTAGCTGGGAATTAACCAATGCCGTGCCGCCATAATTTACCAAAAAAGTCCCGGATCTCTCCGGGACTTTTTTGGCTTAAAATGATACCGTTTTTTTTGCTATTCTACCAGGAACCGGTTTACGCTGTACATATTTTTACCGGTAATTTTAGCAAAGTAAAGGCCGGAAGGAACCTGCAATTTAACCGCGAATTCCTGCTGCCCGGAAAGCGAAGCTTTGTGCACTATCCTACCCGTTATATCGATCACTTCGAGTTGGTAGTTTTCTTTGGCAACTTTGGCGGCCGGGAATTTCAGGGTGAAACTACCGGTGTTCGGCGATGGGTACAATAAAATTCCTGCGCCGGTTTGGTTTGGTTTCGCTACGCCGGAAACGAACACGTTCAGATCGGTAGCCCAGATGCCGCGGCCGAAAGTAGCCAGGTAGATCTTATTAAGCGCCGGGTTAAATTCTATGTCGGAAACGATTACATTGGGCAGCCCCTGGCTTTGATTTACCCAGTTAGCCATACCGTTTTCCAGAACATAAACTCCCAGGTCGGTAGCTACCATGATATAATTCTGACCCGGAATATATTTTACGCAGTTTACCGGAATGTTCGGCAGGTTAAAAGAAATATTCTGCCAGGTTGTGCCGCCGTTTACGGTTTTAAAAACCTTATTTCCGGCGCTGAAACCGGCCATGGTTACGTAGGCAATATCCGGATTATTTTCACTGGCCTCTACGCTGGTATAATACAGGGAATCGGGTAAACCGGCGGTAATATTGGTCCAGGAAGTACCGCCGTTACTGGTTCGGAAAATGCTGCCGGGCAAGCCATATTCATAACGCACCCGGCGGGCCGCATAAAGCACATTGCTGTTGGAATTAGCCACCGCTAAAGCAGAAATTTCCGAAGCATTGAAGCCTCTGGGGAAGTTGGAAATCATGCTCCAGGTACTGCCGTTATTTACCGATTTGTGAACGTTTTCCCGGCCCATATACAGCGTATTCGGCTGGCTGTAATTCACCACCAAAGGGGCGGTCCATTCGGCCACCTCACCGGTTAAAGAAGGCGTAACGTTGGTATAAGTGTTCCCATTATTAACCGACATCTGAAAGCTTCCGAATTGCCACGAACCGATTATCTCATTGTTGTTTACCGGGCTTAAAAAGTTATCCATGCCATCGCCCCCGAAAATGGTGCTCCAGCTGGTGCCGTCAAAATAGAAGGTAGCGTTATCCTGGGCCCCGGCTACAATCCTGCCGGCGGTATTTTTAGAACTGGAGATGCGGTAAAAAGAAGTAATAGCCATGCCGTTGCTGATGTTGGTCCATTGGGTTGGCCAGGGCGTGCCGGTGGTAGCGGCATTCCAATCGCTGAGCAGGATGTTGCTGGTGCGGTAAAGGCCGCCATCGTTGCAGACAAAAATGGTTCCGGTGCCGGGCTGACGTTCCATGAATTGAATGTCGCCGTGTAAGGTAGGGCCGTAACCGGTGGTCCAGTGGCTGGCCGGCTTAAAGGTCTGGCCGCCATCTATGGAACCCCAGATATTCACCCCGCCGGAGTAAACAATATTCCGGTCGGTGCCGCTTACCATCAGGGCCAGGTCGTAATTTCCCTGGCCGCCGGTGTTGGCACCGCTGCCGGCTTCCAGAATATTCAAACCAGGATTTATGAATTGCCAGCTGGTGCCGGCATTGGTGGTTTTATAAATTCCATAAAGGCCATTGGCAATATTTACGGCAATGGCATAAACGTAATTCGGGTCGGATGGCGCAATGGCCAGCTTTATGCGCTGTACTGCGCCGGTCTGCGGAATATTGGTGGTAAGCTGGCTCCAGGTGGTTCCAAAATCGGTCGATTTCCAGATACCGGCCTGCCCGATATTGGCGGTCCGTACCCAACCGGTGGCCGCGTATAAAATATTGGCATTGGTTGGGTGCTGCACCATGTCCCAGAACAGGCCGGTTACATTTTGCGTCCAGGAAGTTCCGCCATTGTTGGAAACATACATGCCACTAACCCCGCAGGCAATTAGATTGTTGCTGTTAGCCGGATTCACCATTATTTTCTTGATCAGGGAAGCATCGCGGTTCGTTTGCTGAAAGCTCAGGCCGGTTGGGTTCCAGGTAAGGCCGCCGTCGGTGGTTTTGTAAACACCCAGCCCATAATGGGTATTTCGTTTGCGGCCGTCCAGGAAAAGTCCGGCACCAATATAAGCGTAATCGCAAACCGAAATGTACATGGTATTCGGGTTATTCGGATCGATGGCAATATCGCTGATGCGGGTAATGGGCAGGTTATCGGTTAGCGGTGTCCAGGAAGTGCCGTTGTTAGTGGTTTTCCAGAGGCCGCCCTGCGCCACGCCCACAAAATAAGTACCTGGGTTGGTAGGGTGAAAAGCAATACAATTGATGCGGCCTACGCCATTTTCCATGTAACCGGTCTGGTTATTAGGTACAGCGTTGGGCCCAACCGGGTACCAGGCATTGGCAAAGCGGCCAGAGGGCAGGTTTTGCTTTTCACGGGCTACTTTAAGGGCTTCGTTTATAAAAATGGCCGGATCGGCCGGGTCGCCTTTGGTATCGGTGTGCAGCGCCATTTCCATTTCCAGGCGCTTAAAATATTTCCAGCCCTTAATTTTGCTGATATCTTTATCGCGTTTCCAGCTATTGAACTGGCGTTGCAGATCCTTAAAGGTAAGGGTATCGGTTGGGGTCTTTTCTATAAAAACCTGAGCATTGGCGCTGAAACCTAAAGCCAGTAAGCCTGCAAATAATAAGATCCGGAATTGTTTCATAGCAATTATTTTCTACGCTAAAGTAACAACTCCTGTGCTAACAAACTAATTCAAAACGGGTTATGGAATCAAGGAAATATTTGGTGCTGCTGCCAAAGGAACAACCATTGAACTCAGAAAAAACAAAACCAGTGGGATTAATCTTTGGGGTGCCAGCGTTCCATGTGGTTAGCATGGGTATGCAGGTATTCGCCGGGCTGGTAGAACTTATCGTAATGATCCAGGTCTAAGTGGTGGGCCTGCAGGAACATGGTAGTAAAAATGGAAGGCACCGTTGCCGGGAATTTCCCGAAGGTATCAAAGATATATTGCGCCTGCAACGCCACGCATTCGCGGAATTCTTCGCTGTGCACCTGGGCCGCCGCCCTTACTTTTCCGGAGTCCTTGAAAGGTCCCGGCGTATGCGCATTGAACGGCCCGCCTTTCCCGAATTTGCGTTCGCATAAGGCTTCTACCGCGGCCCGCATGTCTTTGAAGTGCGGCGGACAAAAACCTTCCATAATTCCCGGCAAACCGGTTACGTTGGGTACACTCCAGCCTTCTTTCATATCAAACCGAAAACCCAGCCCCGGCGCTTCGGGCTTACCGCTGGCGCCAAGCAAACTGAACGGATCGATACCATCATACATCCAGCCGCCCAGGCCCATGGCCTGCAATAAAAGCGCACCGGCGTAGCAGCTGGTTCCCAGTTCAACGGTTAGTTCTGTCATGCATAGCTGGTCTACAAACGAAAGTGGTAAAACATTTTCTATGTCTACCAGGTGGCTGAACTTTTCAATTCCCGGAACCGCGCGTTTATTCAGATCGTCGTAAACAACCTGGCCGTTTTGCAGCATGTAGCATAAGGCCAGCAGGACGTGCTGCGCCAGGTCGCCCACCGGCATCACCAGCAGCGTACCCGGTTTATTGGTTACCCAAGTATTATGCGCTTCCACGTACGGAACTTCGGCGGGTAATTTTAACCGGCCATCCTGGATCTTTACCACGTGCTTTTTGAGTTCCTTTACTATTTCCTGCAGGTTCAGAGAGCCATCAGTTTCTCTTTCCGCCAACGCCGGAGAATCGCGCACATCCAGTAAATAAACGCCTTCATCGTCGGTAAAGAAGGTTTTGCTGGTATGAAACCCGGCCGCCGAAGGAAATGTGCGCCCACCGGCCGCGCCGGCATAATTAGAAAGATGCGGGGCATACCGTTGCGCCCGGTAAATTAAATGATGCCAGCCGGTATTGCCGCCGCAGGCCATAACTACCAGCAATTTCTCCAGTTCGCTGAGCGGCACGGGCGCGTGTTTCGATTTATAGGCAAATACGCCATCCGGAATTTCGGCGCCCATAAAGAACCGGCGCGACCGGCGCCCCAGCAGAGCCTCTACCAAACCAAAAGAAAGCATATCCTGAAATCCGGGTGGTAATGATTGGGACTTTTCCATAGGTTCGTAATTTTGAATTTCCTTAAAAAAAAACGATAGGCTTTTGGACTTAAAAAGTCAGCCCTTTTTCTGAGGAACAGCCGCCGGGAATTATAGTTGGGAGAAATTCGTGAATGGCAGCATTCTGATTGCGAACTACGCGAAACCTTTATTCAGGCAAAAAGGCCATTTCCTGAAATGACGGTTTTTTTCATCCTAAACAACTTGTAAAAGACCGGGCCTTCGAATATATTTGAGGGTTGAACCATAAGTCTTTAAGCCCTCCTGCCTGGTTTCGGAGCCTTGCCGGAAGTTTTCAGATGGTGTTAATAAACCTAAAATCTAAACGCTTTACTTTTCGTGAAAAACCTGTTCCTCCTGCTTCTTTTAGCAATTTCTTCCACCTGCTACGGCCAATGGTCAGTCCTCAATATTCCTCCGGCAGGGCGCTACGACGATATTTTTTTTATTAACGATTCGGTTGGCTGGGCGGCCGGCGGCAACTCCGGCAGAATCTTAAAAACAACAAACGGCGGTACCACCTGGACCCAGCAATTTGCCGGCCCCAAGTACCTGCGGAGCCTTAAATTTGCCACCCCAACGTTAGGGTTCTGCGGTTCTTTAAATTCTTCCTTTTACAAAACCACCGACGGCGGCGTTACCTGGACCGATATTGCCCCTACCATTACCCCCGTTCCGCCGGGAATTTGCGGTATTTCGGCGCCCACGCCAACGGTAATTTACGGCTGCGGCATCTGGTCATCGCCGGCTTATGTCATTAAATCTACCGATGGCGGCACTACCTGGACTACCCTGAATTTATCTGCCTATGCCAGTGCTGTGGTCGATATCCATTTTATTAGCGCCGACACGGGCTTTGTGGCCGGAGCGGCTAACCCAATAGCCGACGGCGGCATCATTCTTTATACCACCAATGGGGGCACTACCTGGTCGGTTAAACATAAAACCATGGTAAATGAAGATTTTATCTGGAAAATTCAGTCTCCGGATAAAAAACACTATTACGGCTCTGTAGAATCGCTGCCAACTACCGGTAATGTCAGAATGGTAAAATCAACGGATAAAGGCGCTACCTGGACCACGCAAATAGTCAGAAATACCTATGCCTACATCCAGACAATTGGCTTTATAGATTCCCTGAAAGGCTGGACCGGCGGCACCGGTTGGGGACCTACCGGCGGAACCGTTTTGCTAGAAACCTCAGACGGCGGCACAACCTGGCAGCAAATTTCAATTGGCAGCAATTTCAACCGCTTCCTGAAATTAAATGACAGCACCGCCATGCTTTCCGGCGCCAGGATTTACCGTTACAAACACCGGACCGGCAACATTAACGGCATCCGGGAAAAGAAGGCAGAACCGGAAACGCATAAATTAACCGTATCGCCAAACCCGGCCAGCACGGTGGTGCAAATCGAAGTGAAGACCAGAAATAAAACCTACGGCAAGCTCCACCTCTATTCCGCCGATGGCAGACTTCTGGAAGCTATTGCTGAAGAGCAGTTTCCGAAGGGCGTTAAGCGGTTCAAGGTTTCGGTAGAAAAATATCCGCCGCAAATGCTCTTCCTGGTTTTTAAAACGAACGAAGACCTGGTTTATCAGAAAATAATTAAGAATTAAGCTAAAAAAGTCCCGAATTACTCCGGGACTTTTTTAGCTTAAAACGCTACCGTTTCAGGGCAGAAAACAAATTAATCCTTAGGAATTTCAGAGTCTTAAACCCGGCAAAAAGTTAATCATAGAAATACTTGTTTAGCTGTTCCGGAAATTCCGGGGCAGGTTTGCCGGTCATTTCCAGCAACGAAGTTTCGATGGTGTGGCTAATGGTATTCAGGGCCAGATCGTTGGGTTCGGTGCCGAATGGTTCTTCAATTTCATCGATGATGGCATCTAAAGCAATAAAGGTGTACCCGATAAATACTACCATAATGGGAGTCATCCAACCGATGGAATCTACCAGACCAAAGGGCAATAAAAAGCAATAAATGTAAACCGTGCGGTGCAGCAAAACCCGGTAGGTAAACGGAATGGGCGTGCTGGCAATACGTTCGCAACCGCCCACAATTTCCGAAAGCTTGTTCAGGTTACGATCGAAGGCGGCCTGGGTAACGGTATCGATGGCGCCATCGTTACGGGCTTGCTGCAACCACTTTCCCATTTCTTTCAGAAGCATAACAGGCTGAAATTTGGCTTTCGCTATTTCGGAAGCCAGCCCGCGGGGCAATAATCTTTCCAGATCAACAGCGGCATCGGTCTGGCGGAGCTGGTGTTTCAGGGTATAGGTAAAAGCAATAAGCAGGTTTACGAAATGATTAACCATTGCCGAATTTTCCGGATAGCCGGTCATGGTCTGGGCCTGCCGCACCAGCGAACGGGAATCGATCAGGAGGGCGCCCCAAAGTTTCCGGCCTTCCCAGAACCGGTCGTAACTGGCGCTGTTCCGGAAACCTAAAAAGATAGCCAGGGCAATACCAATAATGGTAAACGGCGCCGGGTTAAGCGAAATTTTATACTCAAAGAAACGCCCGTTGAAAAACACGATCAGTAAGGTCAGCACGAACAGAGCCGCCAGCCGGGGCAGCAGTTCCGGCAATACCGAACCCCGCACCACGAACAGCATCCGGAACCAGTTATGTTTAGGGCGTATGATCATGAATGGCGGTTTCGGTTTTGCATGGTAAAAGGTTCATTTAACGAAAAATTCCTGATTACTACTTATTCCTTCATTAAAAAAATTGAGAGTAGAATTTTACATTATCTGATACTCTCCCCTTGAGGGGAGCCGGAGGGGTGTTTACACCTGCAGATTTTTATCAAATAACGTGTTAACACCCCTATAATCCCCTCAAGGGGATAGTAAAAACCTAGAATGAAACGGCCCTGCCCTTAAGGGGAGAATCATCTTATAACGTGAAATTTTCATTCCAATCCATCCAAAGTTGGTAACGGTCTGCACAGCATTAGCGCTTATTTCCGCTGTTTCGGATTTGTAATCCGGAACCATTGAGCTGCGGATTTGTAATCCGCAAACCCTACGTATACCTGCTCTTATTGCGGATTGCAAATCCGCGGCCCTTCGCATTCGGATTACAAATCCGAATGAGCTTTTTACTAAATCTAAACTTATCACTACCCGATCAACAACAGCCAGCAAAGCCTTTTAACCAAAAAGTCTCCCGAGATCTTCCGGGAGACTTTTCAGGTTTAAAACGCTACCGTTTTCGGGCAAAAAACTACCCGATAGCTTGTTTCAGATCTTCGATCAGATCTTCGGCATCTTCCACGCCTACGCTCAACCGGATCAGGGAATCGAAAGGCCGCCTTTCATGCGTTCTTCGCGCGGAATGCTGGCGTGCGTCATGCTGGCCGGGTGGCCGCTCAAGCGATTCTACCCCGCCCAGCGATTCGGCCAGGGTAAAATACTTCAGTTTTTCCAGCACTTTAATAGCATCTTCCATTTTATCGCCTTTCAGAACAAACGAAATCATGCCGCCAAAATCGCGCATCTGTTCTTTGGCAATATGGTGGTTATGATGATCTTCGAAACCCGGCCAGAAAACTTTTTCAACTTTCGGGTGCGATTTCAAATATTCGGCAACGGCCCGGCCGTTTTCGCAGTGGCGCTGCATGCGCACGTGCAGGGTTTTTAAACCGCGCAGGATCAGAAAACAATCCTGCGGGCCCGGCGTGCCGCCGCTGGCATTCTGAATAAAGGCCAGCTTTTCGTGCAGTTCGTCGTCTTTCACAATTAAAGCGCCCATTACCACATCGGAGTGACCGCCCATGTATTTGGTTAAGCGAATGCATGACAATATCGGCCCCTAGATCTAATGGCGTTTGCAGGTAAGGCGTGGCAAAAGTATTATCTACTACCAGTTTCAGGTTATGCTTTTTGGCAATGGCCGCCGCGCCTTTAATATCGATGATATTCAGCAGCGGGTTGGTTGGCGTTTCTACCCAGATCAGCTTCGTATTTTCATTCACATACTTTTCAATGTTCGAAATATCGGCCATGGAAATAAAGTGAAACTTAATGCCGTAATTCTGGAAGATCTTGGTAAAAATGCGGTAGCTGCCGCCGTACAGATCGTTGGTGGAAATTACTTCGTCGCCGGGCATCAGCATTTTTATAACCGCATCGATGGCTGCCATACCAGAAGCAAAGCAAAGGCCGTGCTTGCCGTTTTCCAGGGCTGCCAAGGCATTCTGTAACTGGGTGCGGGTTGGGTTGTGCGTACGGGAATATTCATAACCTTTGTGGTCGCCGGGCGAGCGTTGCACGTAGGTAGAGGTCTGGTAAATAGGCGTCATGATGGCGCCGGTGGTTGGGTCCGGTTCTACTCCGGCGTGTATGGCTTTGGTTCCGAATTTCATTTTTATTTCGATATTATTTTAGATGTTAGATTATTCGATATTCGATCGTTCGACTTTTGAAAAAATGCCAGGTTTCCAGATTGTCCCCCTCAGGGGAGGTAGGGAGAAGATTTTCACGTTTCCCGGATACTCTCCCCTTGAGGGGAGTTGGAGGGGTGTTTACACGTGATCCGATAATAAAATCTACACCAATGTAAACACCCCTCTATGGGCTCCGCCCGCAAGCTTAATTCCCGTTTGCCTTGTTCTAAAGGGGAGAATCATCATCAATGCGTGGAATCCTCCCCCAACCCCCTCCAAAGGGGGACGTAGGCCGTCATTGCTTTATGCACTAATTCAATTATTTCCTCAAGTCGGTTGCAAGTTAAAAACTTTTACCCGAACATCGGTAACGGAAACATTTCGGTCGTTACTTACTTTTTAGCGTAGAAACCCTACCATTTACAAATTTGAAGATCTGATGATCCGGGATCGGAACAATCAAAATATCCCTTTTTCCGCATTTTCAAATCTCCAAATTTCCAAATCTTCAAATTGATTACATGGCAATAAACGCTTTAAAAGAACTTTACCGGGAAAACCGGTCTACGCTGGTTTCGCTTTTCCTGCTGATTGCAGTACCGGTGGCGGCCAGTTCGGTGCTGGTTTACTTTTTCTACGAACACCAGGAATGCCTTTCTGAACCTGAACGCCTGGCAAATGATCGTTTATTTTCCTGGTTGCTTCTTTACCTGGCTTTCGCCCTTACCCCTACCACGTTCGTAGCGCTTATTTCCGGTTTTTTCCTGGGCTGGATCGGTTTTCCGGGGGTGGTTATTTCCTATGGCATTGCCGCGCTCATTGGTTATAAAGTTGCCCAGCTTATTGACCACGGCCGCATGACCAACTTTATCAATCATTTTCCGAAAGCCGCCCTGGTGATGGAAGAACTGAAACACCACAGCTGGGAACTGATCATTTTGTCGCGGATTTCGCCGGTGCTGCCTTTTGCTTTCATGACCTTTGTGCTTTCAATATTACGGGTACCCTTAAGGAAATTCCTGATCGCCAGTATGGCCGGTATGCTACCCCGCACGCTTTTCTTTTTCTGGGTGGGCACCCAGGCCAGCAATTTACTGGACCTTCTTAAAAGACCCCAACGAAGGTTTATTCGGCAAAGCCCTGCTAATCGGTCTGGTTATTATTTCCATTTTTGGGATCTATTATCTGCTGAACAATGCTATAAAGAAAGCGTTACAGCGGTCTTCCGAAAAAAACCAGCAAAATATTTCGCCTCCGGCTTGACACGTGCCGGATTATTTTCCCACCTTTGCACTCGCAATCACGCAAATGGTCACGTAGCTCAACTGGATAGAGCATCTGACTACGAATCAGAAGGTTTGGGGTTCGACTCCCTACGCGACCACAGAAAAAGCCCTTAGAGCAATCTAAGGGCTTTTTTATTGCTAATGGGAGCAGTTATGGGAGCAAATACTTTTTAAGCGGCCGCATCATCACGCACTTCCTGGAGTTCCGAAAGCCCGCTTTCAACTTCCGTTAAAACCACGTAAGCCTTCACTAAATCAGGTTTGCTTTCAACTGCCTGACGAATTCCCCTTAATTCTGAAATAATAGATCCGGAACTTTCTTTGGCCTGGTTGGCAGCAGATCTTACAGTTGACCCATTGGTTATTCCACCATCTTCATAAATACCACCTTTGGCCATTTTAACCGGTGCACCACCTCTATGCAGGCTGCTATCCAATAGGCTGTCGATAATCGGGCCATTATTTTTATAGGTTTCCCGGCTCAGGATCATATAAGGCTCATCACGCTCCCACTCCCCTAAATATTCTCCGGTAGCGCCATCAACCATTTTAATGCCGCCGTTGCTGTGGAGTTGGCCCACTGAAGGCACGCCGGCAACCGGGTTAATTTTACCGCCGCTGGAAAACATTCGTTTTAAGTTGCCGAACATACCGCCTTTGCCGAATGTTGGTACAGGAGTGGCGATTATTTTAGCAGTGGCTAGAGCAGCAGCGATACCAGTTGCAATCCCCATTGGAGTTAGTGGCCCAGCTTTAATTACAGCCAGAATTCCTGCCATGATGGATTGGGCAATATTAGCTTTCTTTTCATCTTCGGCCGCCTGTCGTTTTATTGATCTGGCCTTCTGGTCGTAATTGGTTTCAATTGCCGTTTTCTGGCTTTCGTAAGTCTCCTTGCTGACCCGGCCGGCTTTATATTCAGATTCCAGATTCTTCAGCCGGCGCTCCTTATCCTTATCTTCTTTCAGCAATTCCCGATCGCTGGCTATTTTTTTGAAATCGGAATAGGTCTGCACCCCAACCTGAAACTGACCAATTGCAAAAGCATGCTGCTCAACCTCCGTTTTCCTAGTTTCTTCGGCCGTTTGTTTTGCCAGTTCCTTTTTCCGTTCCTGGTATTGCGCTTCGATCAAAAGCTTTTCTTCCGCTGTCAAGTTAGCGTTCTCCAACTCAACCTGCTTTTGAACATCCAGCTGAGCCATTTTCGCGGCTAAAACGCCAACGCCTGCATTTTTTGCCGTAATAACTTCGAATTCCGCATATGCAAGCAAAGCCTTATGCCGGATATCAGTTATTTTCTTAGCTGTGTCTTCTGCTATTTTTTCTTCTTTCGCAGCTTTTTCCTTATCCAGAACCTCTTTATCCAAGGCATATTTCTGGTTAATTAGCTTTTTCTGCTCATCAATTTGCGTCACTGACCCGCGGGCATCAGCCAGATCCCGGTCACGTTGCGTTTTAAGGAGCGAAACTTTCCGTTCATATTCGTTTACAATGATTCCATTTCGAAGATCTGCAATTTTACGAGCAGCATCCAGTTCAGCTTTTTCACGTTCTTGAGCTTCTTTTTCGCGTTCCTTCCGGCGCTCTTCGGCAGCTTTATCCCTGGCTTTCTTTTCTTCTGCCGTGATTGCATCGGCCGCTTTTTTCTTTTCCGCCAGTTCTTTTTCAGTCTGTTCCTGCTCAGATTTTGTGCGAGCGTCCTGGCCTTTTTTCTGTTCAGCCGCATAAGCTTTATTGAAGGCATCTGAAACGGAAGCGCCCCGGTTTTTCCAGAATTCAGTTAGCCCATCCATATCGCCCGAGAGAGCCAGCTTTATTAATTGGGCGATATTAGAAAAGGCTTGTTTAAAAGCAGCTTGTAAACCTGATAGGAGCGCCGGCGCATTTCTAAATAGGTCAAATAATGCTTGAAAAGGCGCTATAATCTGATAAACTGCGAACCGTAATGAAGGACTTTCCTGCACGAATTCGGAAATGGCTACATACAGCCCTGAAATTGCATCGAACGCTAATTGGATTGGGAAAACCAACGCTTTAAATATTCCCACCAGAATTTCACTTACCGTTTTCAGGAGGCTGCCTTCTTTGCTCACTAATCCCATACTTTCGGCCAGACTGCCTAAAGCACCCCACATCCGGCTGATCGGCGCAAAAAGATCAGCGAAAATTCCGATCAGTCCTGTTAAGAGGGTATAGAGAAAAGTCAGCCCTTCATTGGTGAGGGTTTCCAAAGTAGTACTACCACTATCGAAGCTTTGAGAAAGCTCGTTTTGTGCGGCAGCAAGTTCTTTTTCCGAAGCCAGTAAGGTTTGCTGGCGCTGGATAAAGACATTGTTCTTATCGATCAGGTCATCTACGCCTGCTCCAATATTTTGCAGGGAAAGCAGGTAATCCATCCCGGCATCTTCACCCGGGCCGCCAAAAACATCGGCAATTACCAGCTGGGCCTGTGCTGCAGTAAGCTCTGTATTATTTAGTCCTTCGGAAACCAGCTTCAGTGCATCTACCGTGGAAACTGAACCATCGTTTAATCCTTTAAATAATTTCCCAGTAAATTCTTCACCGAAAGCACCTTCCAAAGCTTCCTGCACGGCCGGGGTCTGTTCCCGGATACGCAAGCCAAATTCTTTTACAACGTCGGCGCCTTTATCAGAGAAAACGCCCTGTGAAGTAGATTGCGTTATAACCGCAATCATTTCGGATGCGCTCAGGCCTGCTTCTTTGAATTGGCCAGGATATTCGCGGAGCTGGTCCAGAAATTCGCCAGAAGCGTCCGCACCGGCCACAAATCCTTTTTCTATCAGATTTATTGCTTCCTGCTGGCCAATACCCATTTGTTTTGCCAGTGCATTGGAAGCGATGAGAACTTCGTTATAGTCTTTATCAAAAGTCTGGCTTATGGCACGGATGGAGGTGGCCAGGCCGTCCAAATCTTCACCAGTGGCGCCCGTTAGGGAATTTATATCAGACCGCATTTTCTGAAACTCCTGCACCGTTTCTTTCACGGCGGTACCGGCATTAACCAAGGTATCCACCACAGCTTCGACACCCATATTTATACCGGTAAAAGCCAGGGCTTTTTTAGCAAATTCACTGAAGCCTCCACTCGATTTATTGAGTTCTTCATCAATTCCTTTTATGGCTTTTTTTACCTGACTAGCCCGGTTTTCAACTTCCTGCAGTTCTTTGGATTTGGCAATGAAAGTTTCGGTACCTGGGGTAAGGCCCTTCAGTTCCCGGTTTAATTCCTTGGTCAATTTCTCCAGCTGATTTAAGCTCATACCAGTTAAGCCAAGATCCTTCCGGAGATCGGCAATTTTAGAATTGACTTCTTTCAGCTCTTTATTGCTTTTTATGTATTCTTCGGTGCCTTTCCGCATCTGTTTTTGCTCCTCGATCAGGATCTGCTGCTTGCGGGAAAGGTTATCAAGTTCGGTGCGGGCCTGCTCGGCAGCAATGTTCAGCTCCAGCTGAACTTTATCGGTTCTTACACTTGCCATTTTTAGGAATTGTATTTAAAGCCGGCAGACATAATGTTGCCGGTTGCGTTCTGGTAATCGGTTAGGATTGAATCGATGAGACGGTTGTATGCCGATTTGAAAGTGATATTGTACCACCGGGCCGGCTTATGGGCGTAGTTATTTTCCCGGTTTTTAGCAATTCCCCAAGCAATCCGGTTTATAGCCTTGCTTTGGCTGGTTGGGAACTGGCCGTTTTTGTAGCCGGGTACATAGGAAAATTTACTAATGCCTACTTGCTTGATGTAATCTTCAAAAACTTCGATCGGCGGCATTTTCTTATAAGTGAGCTGCTTCATATCTTTGAAGCGGCCGGCTTCCAGGAAGGAAAGCAGCATCTTGCCGGTGATCTCCCCGGAGCCATTCATTACCTGGGCCTGGAGAGAATTAAGGGTTTGCTCGGTAAAAACAATTTTCTGTTTTACCATTTTCTCCTTAAAAACCGAAATAGTGTAATGCGACCAAAGGTCCAGGCTTTCTTTAACCATTTCCTGAAGCTGTGCAGTGGAGATCACGTTCATGTAAGCAAAATAGCTTACCAGGTACCGGAGCGGTAGGACGCAAAAAAAAGCCGTACAGATCTGCACGGCTTTAAAAATGTGAGAGGTAAATTACTTAAATGTGGGCCACTCCCCCGTCAAAATAAAGTAGAAACGTTTGCAATCTTCGACGATCATGAGCTGCTCAGGATGGGCGTGCAGGTCCGGGATTAAGGAACCTTCAACTATATATCCCAAAAGAGCCGTTTCAAAGTTTTTTAAGAAAAAACTACCGAAGTCTTCCGGATCTGCGATTGCTTCTTCGAAAGCTTCCGCGTCGAAATCGTAATTTTTCAGAAAATCACGAAGCGGGATCAGCCCTGAATCACTTAGCATGGCCAGCAGCGTTAGAGGTGGTACTGTGGACATAGGCGCGTAGGTTAGGGAGCCCTTTTACTTTCCAGCTCCCTACCGGAACTGATTGTTTTTTTACTGTGGTGTTTCGCATTTTACAGTTTTTTAAAGCGCAAAGCCCGTATCGAAGGAGGTTGCGAAACACCACAGCGAAAACTGTGACGGCGGCCGAAGCCACCACTCCTCACGATACGGGCTTTACGTTATGGTTAAAAAATTAACATAACGCTTTAAAATAAAAATACCGCCCGGAAATATTCAGATAATATTTTAAGCGGTATCTGGCCGCCATGGTGTTTCGCATTTCAAAGGTGCGAAAAAGTTTTAATTAGGGCAAATAATTATTTAAATTCGAGAATGCGTGAACTACTGGAATCATTAATGGCTATGGTTTTCCCTGGTGAAAATGGGGAAGCAAAATTCAGCACATTTGAAGTAATCACTTTTTATGGGCTGTTGTTTGCCTTTGGCCTGTTCCTTTACTTAATGGCTCCTTAAGAATTCATGCGAATTTCCTTTAGCTGGTAGTGTTTTTTCTTGAGGTGAAACAAAACCAGGTGCAGGTTAGTGTAAGCCGTTTTCTCCCAATCGCCGAAAATACTTTGTTCTGCCAGGTCATCTACTAACCCGATCCAACCGAAATCCGGGCTGCTGCTGCCGGTGCCGCCACCTTTGGCCGAAACAAAAATTTCTTTGTAATCCTGGTGAATGGTACGCTGGCCGGCAATGAAGCTTTGCAGGACCACCATTTTTACATTTATTGGTAGCCTGGAGAAATCCATCGCCCGGCGCTCGGCTATTTTACTGTGGTATCGTTCGCGCCGGTCACCATCCCAGGCCGGATCATTTATATTAAGATCCTTTTTCTCCGGCCGGCAAACGGTGGCGATCAGCAGATCCAGCGCCTTCAGGTTAGGCTCCGCCTTAGTAAATTCCCGAAAGTAAAGATCGGCGGTACCATATTCGAACAAAACCAGGTCCGAAAGATTTTCTTCCGGAAGCAGATAAGTATTTCCTTCAAATTCGAAGCTCCGGATGGCCGTGCCCTGGATCGGTTTTTCCCAAACCCAATCACACAGTTCAAAAAGCCGGAGCAGGTTTTCCCGGTCGAACTTTTTAAGCAGGCTTTTCTTCATCGGAAATAAAAGCTGCAGCAGCTGTAGCCTTACCTTTTCCGAATCCCGATCAGCGTATAAAAACGGAACCACTGCCAGGACCTGAGCGGCGCTCAGCTCGGCCAATCGGTAGGGATATGGCAGGGTTTACCGTAGATTTTAAATTGCTGCATTTTTACGAAGGCAGGCCGTTATCCTGCATGGTAGCATTGAGGGTTTGTCTTTTTCGCTCTTATAATCAGCAAAAGTCTGTTTCCAATCATCGAAAGCAACCCTCCATTTCTTATCATCAGCAGCATATTTACGGTTATACCGCCAAACCCTGCGAAGGATTGCACGGCAATGCCAGAGCCTAAAAAACCGATAAGCAACCAGTTCCAGACAGGAGTTTCCAGGGTAATAGCCAGGTAGGCCGGAAATTATTTACCGGTGGGCAATCGCAGGGTATTGTAATCGGAATAGTTTTGGTTTCCGTTTTACCAGTACAGTCCCAACTATTAGCCCCTGTGCGGGTTAAGGAGGTGTTTACGGGGTTTTCGAACGCGCTCTTACCAGTGCCGTACAGGTTTAGTTTTGGTGCTGCCGACCGGCATATTTTCCAGATCATCTTTGGAAAATCCCAGGCTGTTTTCATTACCTGGTAATTCCGCATCCAGGTTGGCATCCACTTTTGGTTTTTCCTGACCGGTGCCGTATTTCTTGGTGCACTTTTGGTACGTCACGCAGCTGGGAGTATAACGAGCCAGATAAGCTAAGCATCACTGTTCTTAATAACTTCTCATTGGTTGGGTTGTTTAGGTTTTCAGGGTTTTTATATTTGTCAATATTCTTATAAAGTACATCGGCGATGGAAATGAGGAAGCCGAACCAAGCAGGGAGCAATTTTTCACGGAAGAAGTAAAATTGATTACCACAATTGGCAGTAGAACCATTTAGAGGCATCCAAAAAAGACCAGGTTCAACAGAAAACTTATCCGCACAACCCATCCAGCCGGTATAGGCAATAAGGGTTGGAATTGCTTTTTTGGCTTTTCTGGTTTCAAAAATCCTACCGGGCTGCAATGGTCCGACTGATTCTCCATTAATAAAATCAATTGCAACCAAGGCAAGAACCATGTAATAGGTTTGCTCCAGGAACACCAATCAGAGGCGTTCGCAAATAGAGAAAGCCTACGATCAGCGCCAGCCGGATATAAATAATCGTTTTTTCCGGTTGCTGTACTCGGTAAAGTTCAGGAAATCGTTTTTAATAAATAGATTTTTCATACCCAAAAAGAGGCTGATCCGGAGTTGTCCGGGCGGTGAAATGATTGTTGTTTATCGGCAGGATCCGTCCCCCCTACCTCGATAATAGAATCCAGGTAACTTTTTCAGGTTGGTAGTGGGAATCCCTCCCCAACCTTTCCGAATTATTGCGCAAGGCGCTTAGCTGAGAACCTGAAGCGCCCAGGCGCTGCCGAATGCCTTCATTTTCACTAAGGACTTTAAAACCTCCGGAAGTAATGGCAATGGCTAGTTCCGGAGCCGCCTGCCCACAAAGCGAAATGCGCAAGGGCCGGCTGTACCACTTTTAAAAGTTTTTGCAGATCTGCAGGAAGTCCCGAGCCAGGATTTCGGGGCCGCTTCCAATTCGGCAGCCAGTTCCTCCCCGAGTGCCGGCACGATACGATCTGTTGGGCCCGGAGCAAAACCCCCAGAGGCCAGGAACGTGCGGCGGCTACCTCGATATAATGTAGCGGGAAAGTTCTTCCGTGCTTGAAATGAATAATTCCTTACTGATGGTGGAAGCCTTGTTGTTAGTCCAGGAATTAAATTTTGCAGCATTAAACTCAAAAAATGAAAGCGCCTGGTCCAGGAAAGTATCGGCGTTGGAACTGGCTGTTTCCTGCATTTCATCAAATACCCATTGCCGGGCAGGTGAAGAGCTTTCCTGGATGCCGCCATCCCCAATCTGGGTATTCAAAAAAGGTAGCGCCTCAAGCAAACCATAATAAGCCAGGGATTGCCCTAAAAGGCCTAAAGCAACTTTTGTATTTTGAGGTACAGATGAGCTGCAGGTGTGGTATCGAGTTCGTTATATAATTCCCGGCCGATAACTGGGATAATATGTTTGGTTTCGGCCTGGCCGTTGGGACGTTGCCGATGGAAACCCGGTCAGGATTTTATTGATGGCCCCGCCCAGAATTTCCTCAATTCCTGCTGATTGTTAATTAACATCTTACTGGTTCTGGTTGGTTACTTTTTGCTTTACCCGTTAGGATTCTCTTCAATGGTAGTGATATCGGTTTCCTCGAGCCCGATAAAACATATCGAGTCCACCCCATTATTTTTTTGGCTACATTGATCGGCTCCACCAGGGTCTTTGCGCTTATTAGGGGTGCGGAGGGCAATGTGCAACTGGTAGCTAATTCTTTTCTCGCTACCTGAGCCCCCAAGCTTGCCAGCCGGTATCGATACCAGCAAGGGAAGGATCAATGCCATGCCCCGACGTATGCGCAATATTCGATTGGTTGTTAACATTGGAATAGGCATCACCACTCATTTTATTTTCAATCGGCTCAATGCCCAGCCTGCCATTGGTTTCCCAAACTGATCTGTTCCAAATTTGGAAACGAAAGCTTATCCGCATTCGTTGGTCCGAAAGCATTTCGTTCATCGGCTTTACATCAGGTTCTGTTCTGCTGCAAGCTTTTCTGCCGGCTCTTTGTACTGATTGAAATAATCAATCGGGATCTTGATGTGATACTTAATATTATAACCGTTTTTCAGGCCGGCCACGTGAAATTTTGGGATCAGATTAGAAACTACTGTCCAGCTTTGGGTACCCCACCAAGCCGCCCAGTTATAATATGGCTGTCCGGGGATCCAATCACGGCCATGGTACATCAGATCGCGAAACGCGTAGGGTCAGGCCTATCATAGACTGGCAAAATTGTAACTTCAGAAGCCTTGACTCTTGCCCAATCAGGATGCAAATAATAATGGAAGGGGGCGCGATTGCTTACCCTCCATTTGCCGGGCACGCACATTTAAAAAATCCCAACTCCAGATATGGTCGATTTCCGTTTTGGATGCCAGAGAAAAACTGGTAAAGGTGTTTCCTGAATATTCCAGGTCATATCAACGGTCACTTCGGAGGTAATTATCTAAATCAATATATTCCAGCCAGTCTTTCGATATCTGGATTAAACTCAGGTTCAATGCGTAATTTTTTATGCCCAGTTTCCATATCTGTATCTATTACGCGCCGGAAAATACCTAACCGGCTGCCGAGCAGGAAATATCAGGCCAGTTTCGATTAGCTGCGGCTTGATGTGATTCTCAGCTACCAGCTGCAGCATTTTTTGTGGCTGCAGGTTATCTGCTCCCCATTTGGCAGGCTTAAAATCCGCTCCGCCGGCGCTGGCAGCTTCAGCGTATAAGATATCTCTGGACTTGCCGCCGGTGAATTCTTCACAGCGCCGAAATCCTTTAAAATGTAATAGCCTTCGCCGGCCTCAATTCCTTTTCTACGTGCCATTAATGTTGAAATTCTGATCCCGTTATAGTGCGTCAGCAAACAGATTTTTAAAGAAAAGGTCTGGTTATTGGTGTCGTCAACCAGCAAAAGCACCCCGTTTTCCTTCACGTTGTATTTAAATTTTGAAGTGCTTACAGCATTGGTAAGGGATAAAAAAGTTCCGGCTTTCCGTACCCGGCCTTTATATCCCTTCTTCCCGTTACCTTTGGATGATCCAGGGAAAAATAATGCAGCTGACCGCCTTGCTCTACCTGGTCAATTTCGTGCAGCACGTGAGAAATTTTTATGCGCTTTTCTTCCATCGTTTTAAACGATGATAGTTTTAGCAGCTCCGGAGCGGTCGGAGCGGGAATGTTTTTGATGCGTTTTATTATGCGTTTTCAGGGTAAGTGCCTGAAAAAATGCCCGTTAAAGTCCGAAACCCCAAATTTTTATTATCCTGCCGACAACTCATTGCGCGCCCTATAGCGTTTTGGAAATTGCCAACTTGGAAATTGAGGGAATTATCGAAGAACAGCCCGGTCGGACCGAAGTGGGCTCACTGGCCATTGTTGGCCGATGGCCATGGCAATTGCCATGGTGTAGGTAGGTGGTTAGATAGTGTATACTTGGTAGATCACCGGCTCAGGCCACACCGTATAGGTGTGAGTACTTACCGATAGGCGATGTTGTCAATACAGTCGGATAAGTGGGTAGCGCGCTCCTGCTGGATCGAGTTGGGATTCACTCTTCTTATCCTTTTTCCAATCATCAGTAATAGGTGAGTTCTGAATGGAAATTGCCACGAATTTGCAACCGTGTTGGTTTTGATCCATGCGGGAACTTAGGCATACGCGGGTTGGTTTCCGCCGCAGACATTTCATTAATAATGAAATGTTTTAGCCTATGGTCAGGGTCAAGGCCCAGAGGCATAAGCGTTACCTCCCACCCCCTAACCCTGAGCTAGTAATTATCTTCTCATAGAAGGTTTTGGTATCACCTGGTGATTTATTATTTCCATTCTTATCGCCCATAAAATAATTATCTCCTTCTTGCCATGGCCCTGGTACTTGTTGCAGAACATATCAGTCAGAGCTACTCTTTACTCTTACCCTCAACATCTTCCTTTACCCAAAGTGCATCAAAGGTTTTGAACTCATTCCCTATCTCCTGGTGCAGGGTCATGGAGGTAAACTTGGCGTTAAAGTCCCAACTGGTTTGAATGGGTAGCCTGGGGCTGTGGAAATTGCTGGTCGGGGTGGTTATCCCGGTGACCTCGTTGTATTCGTACCTGTAGGTATTGGTAACCATGTGCCTTTCAGATTTCTAGGAAGGGTAAAATCGGCTGGGCAACCTGGTAAGGCGCCGGTTGATTACCTCGACCGCGTACCCGATCTCCGACATTTCCCTTTTCAGGTCATTTAGGTATTTCTGACCTAAAACAACGATATTGTCTACTGCCCATTGGATTCAATGAATAAATACTCATCCGGATTAGTTTTAGCCAGCTCTTCCGTTTCATAGATCCATTGCCCTGAGGGCGACCGGGCAGCTGATGAGTAATCGCAAAAACTTTGGTGAAGGTGATGACTAAAACGGAATAAGGTGCCCCGATAATTGGCCGCAGAACCTTGGCAATTTCATCTCTTGCTTCATCAGCGCCGATACATATCGATATCGCCGCCGTAGTAGTTACCACCCCTGGCTGTATCAGGTCGATCCATGGAAAGCATCTCAATGGTAAAGCCATTAATAAAGGTTATGGCATTCTCGTAATTTCGGGGTGCCTGGTAAGGTTTAATCCAGTCTGCGGGTGGTTTTAACCCCAAAACATAATGGCCATACCCCAGCTTCTTATCATATTCCTTAAGGCCATGCGCTGCCCGGCGTCCATGGCACTGGGCAGCGTTTTAGTAAGCATTTGATTGTGAAGTGAGGCCAGCCAGGAAAAACTTGGCCCGGGGCAGGAAATGAAATTCAGAACGGTTTTATGGCCGTAAACTGTGGATTTACCCGAACCACGGCCACGCAACTGGAGAGGAGCGAGGTTGGGTCGCGGGTACGGAACTCAACCTGCTTAGGGTTGACGTAAACCAGTTTTTTGGGCTTCTTAGGCTTCTTCATGGTCCACGTCGTAGGTTTCCGGATTTTCCTCCTGCTGCATTTGCTTAAGCACGTTAGGATCCGTGGAGAACATGATAATTGAAAAACCAAGAAGGAACTTGTTCGGGTCGATGCCGTCTGCTGATCGATTTTCAATACTAGGATCTCGGAAGCGCTGTCTAAAGCGCGGTTCATGGCGTTATAGTCTTCCTTCTTCCGGGCCAAACTGGCAGCTAGCATGTAATTTTCATAGAAAATATGGCGCATACCTTCCTTATCTACCTTATTTACATCGCCATAAAGCTGGATGGAATCACGCAGGATGGCGTATGCCTGGGGTTCGCTGATGTTCAGTTCCCGGATCAATAAAGTGATGGTCTGAAGTTTAGAATAGCCCATGCTCATCAGGGCATTGGAACGCCGGTACCTGGAGAGCATTAATCTTATTCAAGGGGCTTTAGCGGGCACTTCTTATCAACCAGGTCGGGTTCTCTGGATACCGGCTCTTCATCGTTGACATTAAATAATTGCGATACTTGTCGAGTTTATCGCCTTTACCGATTTTTTTCATAAAAAAAGCTTTGACCCAATAAGGGCCAAAGCTTTTCCCGATGGTAGGACGGCTATAAAAGCGGTAGCTGGGTAAGCGATTTATTCCGGAGGGAAGAAAGGGCAAATTTTATGGCTTCGTGCCGGTTCCGGAAGACCTGGGAACTTTGCACCCGGTTTTTTCCCTGGATAAATGCTTCATGCCGACGCCGGAGCTGAGCCAATAAAATCATTTTTGAAAACGATATCGACGCTTTGCGGGTCGAACATATTCGGGATAAAACGGTAATTGCCATCCAGGGCGGTGGCAAGCAGCCAGGCTTTCCGAAGGGACTTGCTGAGGTTCAGGGCTTCGGAGCGCTTAATATGCCACGCACATTTAAAGATTTTAGAAAGTCTGGCCTTTTTCAATTGCATTGCTTTGGTTTCCATTTCTGTTCCTCAGCTTAATTTCCCCTTCGTCTGCAAAGCTGTAGTAAGTTTCCGTGGTTATGATCATGTGATCCATGACCACGATATCCAGCATTTTGGCGCCTTCCTTTTAAATTTTTGGTAAGCTTAATATCGGCGGCGCTAGGCTTATAATTTCCGGATGGGTGATTGTGGGCCAGATACGCTGGAGGCATTGGCCAGCAAAGCGGCCTCCCGTGATTGCTTTAGGATCTGCCACGGTGCCGGCAACTCCGCCTTTGGAAACCTGGTGCCACCCTAATATTTGATTTGCCCGGTTTAAAAGGGGCGCATAAAAATGTATCCGTGCTCAATTTATCCCCGTATATGGATTTAAGGTAATTGTAAGAATCCGTTGAGCAGGTAATTGTCGTGCGATCGCTGGGCAGGATCTTCGATTTTATAAATTAATTGCACTTCCGATAAAAACGGCGATTTGTTTTGGAATAAGTCATACTAAAACTTTCATTTTTCGAGAATTAAAGTGTGATACAAGGTTTAATTTGATTGTTTTGATAGTTCGAGTTTACTTCATTAAAAACAAGCCAGTAAAGCCTGAAATCAAATATTTTTTAATAAAAGTAAAGTTTTTTTATACCTTTGCAGAGCTGCTTTCCATTTTCGAGAAGTGGTTAGCGGTGGTATGATTTGATTTGAAAAGCCCGGCGTAATACCCGGGCTTTTCGCATAAAAAAAGCGCCGGTGATCACCGGCGCTTCTCAATTTTAAAACGGCGCTTCCTCATCCAGCACGTATTTTTCGCCGCTGGGTCATCAATACCTGGAGGCCTTTGGCAAATTCCGCGGTAAGCTCATGCCGGTTACCTGGTAATAAGCCATCTGCAGCTTTTCGCGCATGGTAACCGGTTTATAGAGTTCCTGCCCTTGGGATGGGCAACCGTAAATATCTACGATATCCTGTTCGGTAATTTCCAAGCCAGATATCTCGCTCATTTCCATGGCCTGCACGTCGATGGCCATTCCCCTTTCGTTAGCATAGATCTTAAAAAACTTTTTATCTACCAGGTTAATATCCCCGAAGCGCCGGAAACTTTCTTCCGGAAACTTGCGGAGCAGCCGGGCAATATGGGCTTCTTTGGTAAACTCGTGACTATCGTCTGAGTAATAAGTTAGGTAAGCATTCAGCAAGGTAACCGGGCAGCGGCAATCCTGCACCAGCCAGAGAGCATGATCACGATCCAGCAACGGTTCTTTGGGTTGCAGATCTGCCGATTTTTCTTCCATAAACTTTAGCGGCTCAAAACCATAGCATTTTAGCAGAGTGGTAATACGCATGTTAAAATGCCGCTTTTCACATACTTTTTTAGAGTGCCGGTAGTATTCTTCTTCGGTTTTTCCGGTCCGCTCCATAAACTGTTTTTTCTTGTCGCCTTTGGCCATTTTCGAGAATTTTTAGTGATACTATGGTTAATTTGATAGTTCGAGTTTCTGCAATAAAAGCAAGCCAGTAAAGCCTGAAAGCAATTATTTTTAAATTATTCCTCTTCAAATAATTCGGTCTGCGGGGAGCTAAGGGTTTGCTTGGCGCGTTCCAGATAAAGATCTTCACCAGGTTGCGGAACCAGGTTCTCCAGCTTGGCGCCTTCTTCCCAGAAATGCTTAATGCCGCGGCCCATGGCTTTACCCTTTTTGGTGTGCTGGTCAAAAGCATAATCCGGAATCTCCCGGGTGAACTCGTTATGGTTCCGGAAGTGGTAAATGGAGGCATGACAGATCAGGCGCGACTTCGGCGCCCGGCATAAAAGGAAAATTGCCTGGGTAAGGAATAAGCGCTCCGACGGCTGGCCCTTGCCGGCACGCTTCTTTTTAATTTCCTGGTAATTCTGGTGCAGCGCATGGATCGTGGTCATCAGGTAAGGCTCTGCTAGGCCGATATCCTCGCAGGTGATCACCCGCAGGCGCTTCCAAACATATTCGTCATAATTGCTGAAGTAAAACTCAGCTGCCCAATACATGGCTTCTTCTTCCAGGCCGCGTCTTATGCTTTTTTGCAGCGCGCTGGAGGCTTCGAAAAAGTCGTAGCCTTTCTTTGTTGATAACTTGTAACTCATAAGATGTTTATTTTTAATTATCTTCGAGTTTCTGCAATAAAAACAAGCCAGTAAAGCCTTAAAGGGCAATTTATTTTAATTTTTAGCAATGAAATTTTTAGATGAACAGCTTAATACCCAGTACAATGACCTTAAAGGCATTGCTGGTGTCGATTTCCATAACGGGGGTTTAGAATTAAAACACCTTTGTAAAATTGGTAAGGTTAATACTGAGGAGAACTTCCCGATTGGTTTAAAGCTTTCTCACTACTCAAGCTTGCCAGAAGTAAATGGGGCAATTGGTTTGATAGGGCTAACAATTCTGACCGTTAAAACCGAAAAGTATGGAAAAACCTTTGACGAAATTGAAAAGACAATTAAGGAGGGAGGCGGTAGCGTTATCATTGACCGGCATGCGGTTTTCGTAGAACTGGCCGAAATTTTCAAGAGGTTTAAGCGGCTGGACATAATAATGCTTACCTCACTTTCCCAGTCAATAAGGGGGGCTGAGTTTCCTGAAGTTGAAGATGAAGACCCAATGTATTAAATAAAAAAGCCCGGTTACAAGATCGTAACCGGGCGGCATCTGCGCTCGTGGGGCAAGGCCCCTGGGGGTTCATATTTTTAAGCCCATCGTCCGGACGGCCCGATCATCCAGATCTAGCTTTAGTTTTGCAGGATCCTTAAATATTTCTGCCGGGCAATCCCAGGAAGCTTTTAAATGGTGGTGAGCTGATTCTTTGGACTGTAGGAAAATATTGACGAAATACCCTAACCTGGTTATAGTAACATAATAGCCGTGCGGATCAAAATAGGCTTTTACGGCAGCTTCCGGATTAAAGGGTTTTTTGTCGAATTCTGATACCGTTTCCATGGTTGCGAAATTACCGTGAATACGTAATAAAACAAAAGCCCGGTTAGTTCCGGGCTTTTTCATCCTTTATTTGACCCACCCAACAAACCAGATCAGGACGGCTCCAACTTGATTGGCTAAACTGTTTCCAGCTATAATGTTTTTGCCAGGCTTTTCTATAATAATGGTAAAGCCAAATCCTAAGCCTTTTGGCAGACCAATTTTTAAATTTTTCCTTATATTTCTGGTATTCCAAGGGAAACAGAATAATCGGCTCAAACCTTATTTTTTTCACTCTTGATTTCATAATTAAAAAGGCAATTTAAGTGTTTTCTGGTATTGGTGTTTTCGCTTAGCCAAACCGGTATCTTTTTTCAGCTGCACCACGTCGCCGCCAAAATGCTCCACTAAAAATTCGTAAGCCTGCTTTTCGGCATCGATGTTCCGGAACTCCGACTGGCCGCCCTGGTTGCAAAAAGTATTGGTAGGCACGAAGCTGAAGCGCAGATCCTTGTAACAGATCCGGTGGTAATAAGCGTTCAGGCAGCTGATCCAGAAATCACCGCACAACCGCATATCCCGCGGGTAAAACAATTTCGATCCGGAGAGCACGCCGATCCAGCCTTCGATCATATAACCGGTCAGGCTGATAGGCTGAAGCCCGTTGTAAGCGGCCGGGATAACGCTTTGGTTAAAACCGAAAAGGTAAGCGCCGGCGTTTCGGGCGGCCTGGGCGGTAGCCAAGATAATCTGCCGGGCTGTTTCCGGATCTACTTTCTGCTTTTCGCCGGCCGGCCGGTGAACGGCCCGCATTTCTTTCAGGTCATCGTCGAGCATGAACACGTCCGAAAAGTTTTCCAGGATCCACTGGCGCTTTGCCGGCAGACCAACTACCGAATCCGGATGCGCTATAATTTCAACACCCGGGTTATGCCTGGTATAATCGGCTGCCTGGCTTTCCGGAACGCAGATGGCGCAGCCGGCCACGGCCCGGGTGGTGATCACCCGGTCCGGGCGCTTATGGCTTACGATTATGATCTTGAGTTCCATAGGCTGATAAAGTCTTTTGCCCGGATCACAAGGCTCTGGCCCACTGCTTCCGATTTGTAGCTGGCCATTTTCTCCAGCCTGCAGGATCTGCTTCAAGAAATTGGTATCGATCTCGTTATCGGAAACAATGATAATAGCATCGTGTTTTTCGGAAAATTGGGCCACAATCGGAAATACGGGCTCCTGATCGGTTTTCTTTTTGGAAGTTTCTTCCAGGATCGCATCGGCAAAGTCAAGTTCGAGGCCTAGGCTGGCCAGATCCATTTCCCCAAACTCTTCCTTCAGGATCTCTTCGATCCAGTTACCTTCGTGAATGTTGGAAGCAATAATAATTTCCTTCCGCTCATTTTCAGTCAGGGGCCGGTTCGGTACCATTACGTCGAAGAGATCTTCTCCATGGCCGAGTTCCAGCAGGATCATGTGCCGCTTATTGAAGGTAAGCAGCACATTATCGGTATCAATGGTTGGCGCTTCGAAAACGCCCAGGGCTTTGATTTTTTCCTCCAGGCGCTTTTTCTTCCGGGCATCAATTTTACCGAAAGGGTTTTTCTCCAGCGGAACCAGGTCGTTTAGCCGGCGCTGTTCAACATGCCAGGATAACGCTATTTCAGTTTGCCCCACTACCCTAATATTTTAATTTTAGCTTCCACATTATTTAACTCAACCTGGATTTTGGCCAGCTTTTCCTGTTTGGCCACATCACCCGGTTTTTTATCGACTGCAGCCTGGGCTTTTGTTCTTTGGCTACGCAGGTTATTCCGAACTTTAAAAAGCTCGCCCTTATCGTTGCTGGCATCCGGAGCGGGAGCTGCGGCCGGCGCTGGAGGGAATTTGCCGTTTTCTTCGAAATAACGCTTGGTTTCAGCCAGTGAGTTATAGCGGTCTTTCATGCCTAAGATATCTGAAGCAACCTTCGCGCGGGCCTCATCGCTGGTCTGATCGGCGAGCGTGTTTGAAAGCAAAGCCGAATCAGTGTACAGTTTCTGCATTTCAGCAACCAGGTCGTCAAGCATTTTTTCGGCGGTATCGCTAACCGAACCCAAGGCTATTTCGATTTTCTTACCGGTGGTGCCTACATCAGCTACAACTTTTAATTCGACGGCCGGCAACAGTTTAATTACTTCCTCCGGAGTGAACGGGCGGCCGGCAATTTTTCCTAGTTCATAGGTAAGTTTCTGCTGGTTAGCATTATTTTGCTTTCGGCTCAGGATGTTAGCCAGCACCCGGTTACGGCCATATTTGGTGAGCAATAAAATGCCTTGCTGGTAATCTTTTTCTTCTGATTCCAGCCAATTTTTAATTTCTTCCATAACGGTTGTTTAATTTTCCTCTTTTCAGGTTTTCGTAGAATACAAAGCTACTGCCTGGCCAAGGGTGGGAATAGGACGCAAAAAAAGCCGCGCAGATCTGCACGGCTTTTTATCTTACTTTTTACTATGAATAGCTATGAAGCTTTGGCCGTAGCCTTTTTATCTGTCTCTGCCTTCTCCAGGTAGCGGCATTCCGGATCTTTTTCCAGGATCTTTTCGGCCTGGGCATCCGTCAGGTTTGAAACCTTGATGGTACCGATCGGGGTAACCAGCTTGGTAACTTTTTCGTCACCTGTAAATTTAAACCGGGTTAATTTGGTGTTTTTTTCCATTTAAACGGCTCCTCCCACTACTGGCAACGTGCCGGTTAAAAAGAAAGGTACCGAACCGATACCGCATTTAAAGGTATACTCGCCGCCGTTCTTGTCGTTGAACTTCTTACCGGACTTGTAGTCCATTTCGAAGGTCATCGGGCGGGTTAAGGTGCCACCGATCATTACCTGGCCTTTACCGTCGCGCACGGCTACAATAAATTTATTGTTCAGGGAATTTTGCACTACGGCAGCAATCGCCGGGGTAAACCGCGGGATAAAAGTAGAAACGGATTGCTCGAACGACTGGGAGCCGTCTTCACCGGAACCTTTTAAGCCCAGTTCCCCGGTATCCTGGGCAAAATCCCACTGGACGAAGCCTTTACCAATTTTAGGTACAATTGAAGCTGCTGGAATATTCACTTCACCCTCGGCCGGCTCAACGAAGTCCTCCAGATCTGAAACTGCAATAACGAACAATTCATTTAAACCGCCCGGGTTCGAGCCGCAGATCTTGGAGATACCGGCTACCGAAACGCAGCCTAGCATCGGTGCACCGCCGAAACCTACGGTTTCAAAAAGGCCGAGATGAACTAAGCCATGCGATTCGGCAAACTGCAGCCCGCCCAGGATCAGAAGCGATAAGGAGAGTGCAGCCATTAATAATTTAGGGAATTTCATTTATTTTAAAATAAGAGGGTTTTACAATTTTTTAAAAAGTTTCAATTGATAAATATTAAAGCGCCGGGCTTACGGGCCCGGAGCTTTAATTATAATACTGGCAGGGCTATGTCGTTACACCAAACCAGCTCCATGATCGCTACTTCCGGAGCGCACTCGAAGTCCATCATGATATCGATGTTACGCTTCGATTTTTCGATGATCACCGAATCGGTTTTGGCGGTGGAATCCGCTAACCAGGCAAAGTTTTCACGCGGGGTAATGAAAACGCCGTGCGTGCCGCTCAAAGCTGGTTCCGTAATGATCTCGATGTTGGTACCATCCAGCATTTTCTTTTTGAACTCAGTATTGTAAGGCAGGCTGCCGTGGGTGGTCTGGTAATCGCGGTCGTAGAATTTAGAAACCGTTGGCGAAACCAGACAGATCAGATCTTCCTGAGCGTATTCGTCCGGAACAAGATCCGCTACGCCAACAACCTGGTCGATGGCGTTAACTGCGGTGATCGGGGCGCCGTTGAAAATGTTGCCGTTAGGAACGCCGCCATCGTTGGTAGAACCAGCGAATAAGCGCAACAGGCCTTCCATCGTGTTTTGAGCCAATTGCGTGTCTGGATTGTACTGGCCTTTAAAGAGTGCCAGGAGGCGAATCTCTGATTTGGCTTTTTTGATGATCCGGTTCAGGATATCCTGCTCCAGCGGAAGATCGTAAACATTGTCTCTTTTGCTTTTTTTCACCTTACCGATGTAGCTTTTGTACATCGCCTGCAGCTGCGTTGGAGTAATGTGAAAATCGACTTTACACGGCCGCACTTTACCAACCCGGGCTTTGAAACCCACGGTACCTTTCGGGGTGTAAGAATCTTTGCCGCCTGGCTGAAGCACGCTATCGATAAACATCTGGGTAAGCGGCAGCTCATCCGTTACGTTATCGTACAGGCTCATGTAATCTAAAAAGCCTAACCCGTCAATTAAGAGGGTTTCCAGGATAGTAGCGTTTTCAGCAAGCGCGTAATCCTTCATTTTGCCCGGCAAGGCTGATAAATCTACTGCCATTTTATTTGAATTTTAAAGTTTAAGGATGTTTTAGGTTCGTTTTTGGATTGGCGCAACAGGCGCTTATTTGCGGTTTTTAGCTTTCGCGATCTCTTTTTCGATCTCCAGCTCGTAACCGGCTTTCGGCTTCTGGCCACCGGCATTTTTGTTGGATTCGTCTTCGGTCGCAGCCTGCACGCCGGCTGCCTGATCTTTCCAGGCCTGGAGCGTGGAAACTTTTTCGGTAGCGGCAGTAAGGGCAGTAGTTGCAGTGGCCAGATCGGTATTAGCTGTGGCTAACTTGGTATCTACTTCCGCTTTGGCAGTAGTAATTTCATCCAGTTTAGCCTGGATCCCGGCTGCTTTTTCGTCCGATGCTTTCAGGGCATCTTCGGCGCCTTTCAGCACGGCATCGGCTTCGGGGGTTTCCGCTTCAGCGGAAGCCATTACGCCCAGGGCTACCAAGGCTGTTACCAGGAGCGGGCTGTCTTTTAATGAAAACATGGAATTGCTTTTAGAATTTGAATTATTGGTTGAATTGGTTTTTGAAAGGGAAGCAGCTTTTTTAACCGCGTCGTTCAAGGTGCCGACAGCATCTACTAAGCCATGCTTTTTGGCATCTCGGCCGTTGTAGACTTTGGCCGAAAAAACATTTTCTTTCGCGCTGATCTTATCGCCGCGGCCGGCCTTTACGGCGGCAATAAACGTGTCGTTTATGGCATTCAGGTCGGCTTTGAACATGGCCATTGCCTCATCGGAAAGGGGTTCGGTGCCATTGCCTAAAACTTTATGGGTGCTGGCATCCGCCGTTACGAAGGTGTATTTAACGCCTTCTTTGGCCAGCTGCTCGGAGCGGTCCACGTGAGCGATCAGGGTGCCGATCGATCCGGCCCAAGCCGTGGTTTCGGAATTAATAATGATATGTTGGGCCTGGGAGGCAGTCCAAAAGGCAGCACTGGCGCCGATGCCATCGATATAAGCGACAACCGGCTTTGCCGAATTCTTGATCGCGTTGGCCAGTTCTTCGGTACCATCCACGGCACCGCCCGGAGAATCGACATTTAACACGATCGCGCAGATCTCCGGATCGGAATTAGCCTGGTTAACCCACGCAACCACATCTTTGGTACCGAATGAGCACATGCCGCCGTTTTTGCTCATCGGGCCCTGCAAGGGAACGACAGCGACGGCGGTACCAGTTGAATTATTAGATTTGCCCCGGGCCGCTGCATTAGCCTGGGCAGTATCGCCTTTAGCTCCGAGTGGACGCCAAACCACGCCTTTGGTATCAACCATGGCGATTTGCATAACCGGGCGATCTTCTTTCTTTTTGGCTACCAAAGAAGTATTCATCTGGCCGCTCTTGAGCATGGCCATCAGTATATTCTGGTACCGGTTGAAATACCGGGTATCGATTGCCCAAAAAGGTGAGTCTAAAATTTCCTGCATTGCTTCGTTCGTATCTGAAGCAAATATGGATTATCGGGGTGCCTGAGCGTAGGACGGGAAATAAAAAAGCCCTTAGCAAACAGCTAAGGGCTTTTTTTAAATGAGCTTTAAAAACTGAAGGATTAAGACGCTGAAGCTGAGCACGCCGGAGATCAGTGCCAGGTACCGGACTTTTTTAAGCAATGCACTGGCATTTCCTTTTCCGAGCTTACTGACCAGGCCATCCAGGTAAGAGGGCTTTTTCTTATTGGTGCTAACGTAATCCGGGTCTTTGCCGCGCAGAATATTAAGCCTGGGGTTAAACCAAAAAAGGAAAACCCCGCCGTTATATACCAAGTCCAGCCCCAGCTGCTTCCAGTCCGGCAGCAGCAGGAAGGGTATGCCCACCAGGAAAAAAGATCGGAAAGCGCCTTCCTTAAAATGGAAATTGCGCATCAAGCTTTGGAGGCTGCCATCCCGGTCGATCTGCTCCTTATTCGAAAAGGCAAATAATTCAGCGGTGAGGCCGGGCAGCAAGGCCAGAATTAAAACCAGGTAAACCGGCTGCATTATTTACCGCCGAGCTTTTCTTTTTCCCAGTCGGATTTGTCTTTCCAGACAATGCCTATACCAATGCCGCTTAAGAAAGCGGTAACGGCCAGGGAAGCCGCTACCTCATTGCCGCTTTCGGCTTCGAAGAGGGCAACCAGGATGCCAGTCAGGGCAATGCCGAAGACGAACACCAATACGATAATATTCTTCCAACTATAAACATACTTGTTTTCGGAAATTGTTTTTTGTGACATGATTATTAATTAAAAGGGTTAAATCTTTACTTTTCGGTATAAAACTCATATTCAAATTCCAGATCCGGATCATGCTCAAGAGTTGAAGGAAAAAACAGATGGGCTAATTTTTTGCCCAGCTTTCTGGCTAGGTATTCCGAACAAACCATGCCCTTCCAGATGCGGGTGCCGGATTTGCCGTTCCAGTTATTACCGCAAAGAAACCACTTCGTCCGGGCATGGTGCAGCAAACCCTGAGGTAGATCCAGAAAGCCGTAACCTTCCGTTATTTCAACTTCATGAACCGGCACCACCGGGATCATGACTTTAACCCGCCGGTTCCGCTTCAGAAGCCATTCATCCAGGGGCGTTTCGGTATAGCCGGAACCTTCATTAGCGGCATAGGAAACCGGAAGGCCTAAAAGTTTCTTTAATATCCATCGCCAGTTGCTCCCCTGCATTTCTTTTATAATGCCGTTCTCCTCCCATGCGGCATGATTCGGGCCGGATGTAACGATCCGGATCAGCAGGGGCAAAACCGATTCCTTGATATTATGCCAGTCCCAATAATTCCACATCAGGTAAACCCGGCCGGTAGTTGGTTTCATCGATTAAGCAGGATTGGGAATGGATGGGGTAATATCGCCGGGGCCGGTTCGGTAATCGTGGGTAGGTACAATCGTTTCTTCTGCCAGCGTTTGCGGAATTACTGCCCACATTGGCACATCGGTTCTTTCCGGATTGGTGTTTATTACCGGAAACCCATTCTGGCCGAATACACCCCGCACAAAGCCGTTTAGCCTAAATGAACCAACTGGAACGTGAAATTGCAGCTCAAAACTTTTCCTGTCCTTGGTATTAGTATTAACCGTTAATTGCCCTAAAACCGGGTGGTAATTGGTTGGCTTCGTATTGGGAACCATTTTGCCGTTATCCATGAAGAGCGCAAAAAGGTAGGTGGTTTTCATCCACGATACGTTGCCTACGCAATTGCCAGTGTTGTGCTGCTGAATATGCAGGTCCGGATAGAACCGCCCGGTAAGGCCATTTTCGTACTTAATACCTTCCTCAATAAATTCAATGAAACCACCGGGCTCACCGTACAAACCGGTTTCATCAATACCCTTATAAAATATATAAGGGCGGCCTTCATAAATGCGGTGAATAATGTCTACTGCCATGTTAATATATGCTTGGATAAAAGTCTGTTATTTGGTTTAGAGCGTAGGTAATATCGCTATCAATAGTAGCCTGAGAAGGTGTTCCAGGGTAAGGAATTGTAATGCTCTGCTTTAAATTCATACCTATGTAGCTATCCCCAGAATCACCTAAAAGCCCGATGGTAAAGGGCCTGGATGGATCGGTGTTTTCCAGTCCGGCCATGTGGCTGTCAAAGCTATTGCTGTAGTTGCCGGGAGCCGGCGTATTGCTGCCATTTATCAGGGCTTCCCATTTGTTGCGGCCTACCACGTTCCAGCCGCGCATCACGCTGGTTACAACCCGGTAAGTTGCCGGGTTGGTTATGGGCATCACATTTTCTTCCGATAAGGCTCCAACCCAGGAAAGACCCGGATTTTTCCAGCCTTTTACTAAGGAGTTATTCCAACTGGAACCCCAGAAACCGGCAAACAGGAATACGCCGATTCCGGAGCCGTCATCCCAGGCAACCGTTGAATAAAGCGGCTCTCCACTGCCAGCTACCGCCGCAACCGAAAGATGAAGGTGAGGCGTATTGGTGTGCAGGAACCTGGCATCAGCCGGGGTTCCTATTTGCATCTTTGCCCCATGCGAGTTGAATTGCAGGTAATTATCACCGGCATCCTGCCGGACTGTAGGCAGAACTGAACCCAGCGCATTAGACCCGATCCAATCCCCTACAAACGTTCCTTTATTAGGAATTGCGATTGCGTAATTTTCGGCCGTAAGTGTCGCATTGTTAAGACCTGACATATCCAGCCAGAACTTTGGCGGAGTGCTTAATCCGCTTAGGTCCAGCGTAGGGGTGTCTGCCGAAGCATTGCCTCCTAAAATACCATGAGTTGTTAATAGTACGCCGCTCATGCTATCAGATCTCCGTTAGGGTGCCACACAACCGAGCTGCCGTTTTGGCGAGAAACTACGGTTACAATTGCTTTCTGACCTGCGCTCTTAAACTTGCTCCCGAAGTTTTCCAGCGTAGCCCCGGAACCGGCCTGGAATTCAAAGCTGCCGGTATTTACCTGGAAAAGGGCTATATCTGATCCGGCAAGAGAATTTGGAACCGTAATTATTCCCGGAGAAGTGGAGTCGTAAAGAATATTGTAGCCGTTATCATCCGCGGTGATCGTATGGTGACCGGTTATCGTTTTAGTTGGCCGGGTCTTAGGCGCATATTTCACCGAAAGTTCAACGGCATTTTCCTGCAATCCACCCTCTGCATTAAATTTACCATCAGTTCCATAAACGCCAGGCCCCATTCTGTAAGTTGATACATCGGTAGGGTTCACCCCATCGCCAAAGTCCTGCCTGCCATTGTTTAATAACTGAAATCGGGTGGCCCCAATATATCCAGGGCGGTAAAATCCTATGATTGTCTGATTTGGTTGGTCTGAAGGATGAAGGAAAGCCTGTTCTTCCGTAAATTCATTGTATTTATTGGTCAGAACCACTATATCGTTTATCCCGGCAAGAACCTTCTCCCAGTAGGCGTTGCCAACTGTTGGTGCTGTGGCGCTGTTGAAGTCTTGTTTTGCTCTCCAGAGGACTTCGGAAGCAACCCAGAATTCACCGGTCTTTTTAGCACCGGCAACCCAGGCGCCTTTAAAGTTGGCTTGCACGTTGAATAGGGTAACCAGGTCAGCCACAAAATCCCGCAGGTTAACCGGTTTAATATTACCGGTTACGTTGTTGGCAAAAGCTAAATTATACTTCGTTAAAAATGCAGCTAAGGTCATATTATATAATTTCAAAGCCCCAGTCGAATGGTGAGCTTATTACAAATGTCTGGCCCGATTGCACCAGGGTTACCACGGAACCATCCCCTCTCTTAATGGTAACCGGCGCTCCGGAGCCGCCACTGTTGCCGGATTCTTTAGCCAGGTAAAAGAAAGCTTTGTGAGTGCTTTCGCCGGAAAATGTCAAGGTGTGTCCGTTTTTATTACCGGCTGCCTTGCCGGTCTCCAGCTCACTGGAGAATTTCAGCGGGTATTCTACTGATCCCACGACTTTTTGCAACCCGTTATTATCGACGTAAACTGCAATACAGTGCCCGATCTGGCCAAGCTTGCTGAACAAGTCGGATTTTGATGGGGTATCTTTGGGCACGAAAACCGTAAGTTTCTGCTTATAAAATTCGCCGTGCTCCGATTCGCCCTGGGCTTCTGTGAATTCTCCGGCACCTTCCGGGAAAAAGAGATTGGTAAGGCTGGTACCATTGGCCAGCTCCATCGGATCTTCAATTACCTGGTAGACCGGATCCGGAATGGCAATCACCGAACCAACAGGGATAATGCTCAGCGTATTTATACCGCCGAGTACTGCCCCGCAATTCGCGTTAAGGTTTGGCAATTGCAGGATCATGCTTACTTAATTATTATTTCGATTTCCGAATAGTCCAGCAGCTTGCGCGTCAGGTCAGCTTCAGCCGATTCCCAAATTTTTTTCAGACCGCGTTTATAAGCTACCAGAATGCAGCCCAGCGTATCGGCTTCGGTATTGCCGCCATGGATCCGCACGCCCTCAAAGCCAGGAACCTTCGAAAGCAAAGGCATCAGGCGCTTGAAGCGGTTACTCATGTTGATGGTGACTTTGTAGGTGCCGGCAGCAATTGCCGTCTGGCCGTAAACTTTTGCCTCACCGGCCGGCCGCACCTGGTCTTCCAGGGTATGGCAGAATTGTTTACCGTTAAGAAATAACTTGCCAAAGGTGCGGCCATCTGCAGACGGTTCGCGCAATACCAATAAGGAAGCTTTGTTTACCGGAGTTGGAGCCGGAGCAGTTGCCGACCGGGGTTTTTCTAAATGCTTTTCCATGGTGGTAAAGGAAAAGCATTTGGCTGCCTGGTAGTAGGACAGGCTTTACCGGAATTGAGTAGTTCATTCGGAGGGCTTCAATTAGCAGTTTCAGCCGCTACCTTCACCATCCTGGCAATTTCCGGAAATTGCCAGCATCGTAAGAAGAAAAAACCCGGAAAAGTTAAACGTTTCCGGGATTTGTATAAGTTGGGAGTAAACTGGCAAATTGCGGGTACAAAGTGGCAAATTTAAATTTTACATTTCCACAACTCAGCCGTTGCAGGTTTACGTAAAGGCAAGGTTAAACTCAATTTTTTTACCAGGTACCGGTTGCCGGAAATATTCCACTTCCGGTTCAGGTTCAGGTTCCCCATATCGATCTTATCCAGGGCAATCTGCAACTTCACTGTCTTATGATTAATTTTAAAATCCAGCCACGGCTTCAGGAATTTTTCATAGGTGCCGAACTCACCCTCCAGGCGTAAGGAATAATTTCCGACTTGCACGCCCTGGCCCGTGAAATTGTCATCGGTGATCAGCGGGTACGAAGCCGGATAGTCCGGAAAATCCCAGGGGTGCATGCCGCGGTAAAAGAGCAGCCGCAGCGCCTCCGATTTATTAAAGTGCCCGTATGCCGGGGAAAATCCTTCCACGCCTATCAAAGGCACTTTCCAGAAGTGATTACTGGGCCCCTGCTTCTCGTACCTCTTAATCTTCTTGACCAGCGTGGTAGCAATGCCCTGGGGAAGTTCTTTGCCGCCTCCTGCTATTTTCAGCGGCAAGTAATTTTCCGAATAAAACCGCCATTCTTTTACCGCCGCATCGATGTAATAGCTGTAATATTGGTTCAAGGAAACTACTAGCCGCACGTCGTTACTCTTTGCTACTACCGGCAGATCTGCCAGCGTGGCCACGGCCGGCTTCAGCTGCCCCGGGTCGATCTCCTTTATTTTTTCGCCGGCTTCCATATCACCGCTTTCCGGTGCATACATCAGCGTGATCCCTTCTTTTTCTTTAATTTCCTGCTCCGGTACCAAGCCGGCCTTGTGGGTCATTTCTATATAATCAAGACTTTCGATCACATCTTTGAGCCGCTGTATTACCAGCTCGTTGCTAAGCGAAACCTGGGGCGAAAGCCCGAAGGCTTGGGAAAGCCTTTTCAGGAAATCAACCACCGTGATCTCCGGCAGGAGCTCCGCGATGGTGAAGCTTTTTCTTAGGTCATTGAACAAGCTGTTACCGCCCTGGATCTTCTCATCCAGCAGCACATTGCTGACAATTACCAGGCTCTCCAGTTCGGCATCGAAAAAGCTTTCACTTACCCGCACTTCCAGTTCCTCAAATATCTTAAAGAAAACGTATTTGAGCCACACCAACGGGGTTACGCTTCCGTGATGGGTGATCCGAGGCGAATCATGAAAAGAACCGCCGGAAAACCGGTATTCAACTCCACCGCCCGGCACGTTAAAATAGTCAAAATTATTTACGTAGGTAGAAAGCCCATCCAGTTCTTCTTCCGATTCGGCATAGGCGTAATTATTCCGGAAAGGGGCAAAAATGTAATCAAACTGATCTGGGTTATTAATTGCCGCATGCATATGCTCAACAACGTCTTCCCAGGTGGCTCCCATCTGCCGTTCACCCCCGTACTCGAATTCACTTATCTTTTTATTTTGCAGGCTGGCCATAAAACCACTAATCCCCACCTGCAGGTTTACGGTGGCTTTGTCGCCGATAATTTTCCGAAGCTTCAGCACGCCCCGGATCTGGGCTTCATCATCCAGCAGCAGGCACGGAAAATCCTGTCGCACATCAGCCATATTCTCGATCACGTCCGGAAACTCCAGGATGATCCGGTTGGCTGGCGTCAACGGCAAGGTGAACGGGTAGGAAAAGCTGCCCTGGATCAGGTCATCGAAAAAGATCGGGTTGTTTATCTCCAAGGCAATCGATGTATCCGGCAGCAAATCAAGCAGCCGGTCATTTACATATAATTGCAGCATTAGAACCGGGCGTAAGCAGTAGTTTCAAAAGCGTAATCGTATTCAAAAATGAACCCTATAGGCAAGCGCCTTTGTGGCTGGAAGGTGTAAGATCTTTTCTTTAAAATGATCGGCACCAGCCGCGCAGAAAGGTCTGCCGGCACCAGGTTTCTCTCCAGGACAAAACGCCGTTTGGCATAGAGGAAATCCTGCAGGTATTCGTGAAAGCTCCGGTCATGGAAGCCGCTGGCTTGCTTTATTTTCCGGTCAATGTTCCGGCTATAAACAAAGTATTGGCCTAAATGGGCATCGTTGCCTGGATCGCGTTCGGCCAATTCATCTTTGCCATCCAGCGAAATTTCTGAATCCCCGGTGGTCCGGAGGGTATCGAAGCCGCCTAGTGAATTTTCAAACAGAAAAAAACGATCCGTGCCAGCCAGGTTCTCTTCTATTTTATAGACGCGGGTTTCGCTGATCGCTGTATCATTTTCTTTCACAACAAAAACCTCGATCTTCCGGTGAAAACCATTAATACCGGCCAGGGCCGGGATCTGCAAGAGCCGGTATTTACGATCGAATGCTGCTGCCATCGGCACTACTTCTTCCGTGCTTTCAATTCCCGATTCAGCCGTATAGGTTCGCCGCACCCGGAGCTCGGTTTCTTCCTCTTCCAGGTTTAAAAAATAAAGGAACTCCGGCTGCTCGAGCGTTACTTTCCGGATCGGTGGCGCCCAGGTCATGAACTGCTTACTGGCCGGTAAATGGTCATTAAAAAACGCTACCGAATGCCGCAATTCCTCCGGCAGGCCGCCGCGGATTACGGTATTAAGTTCACTGGTAATTAGAACGCCGGCTAAACCGGTTTCCGGATCGATTTCAGCCCAGGTAACTACATAGTTTAAAATCCCCTGCTTACAGAATGCGGATATCGGCTCCTGCAACAGCTGCGGGACTTCTGCCTGATTATTGAGAACTGTGTCCAGGATTCCCTGCAGCATAAAGGTGCAGGACCGGTCAGCCAGGGCAGGTTTCCGGGTGGTGATCACCAGCTGGTAATCCCGTTTATAATGCTCCGTTTCCACGTACAATTTAAACTGCACTTCTCTCCCGGGCGCTGATGCTTCAACGGTGTAAGGGATCGAGTTTTGGGAGAATTTTATTGTTCCGGGAACCGCTTCCGGATTAATTATTGAAAGACCTGCCATTTTAATTCCATTTAGATTCGTCGTAACAAATTTCCAGTTCTTTCTCCAGGGAAAATTCTACCCGCCAGCCGTAATCTTTATCGGCCGTAATGGTCGATATCGGGTCGATGGAAACTGTATTAAAATCGATGCGAAGGCCGCTTTCCCGCTCATCTTCTTTCAGCCGGCTAAGTACGTCCATGGTAATGGAATGGGTTTCCGCCCAGATCTGGTCTTCCTGATCCTGGCTTAAGCTATTGCCGTCGTCGGCGCTGGCATTCTTCATAACCACGAAAGCACCGAAATGGCCGGCTGTGATCCCGCCGGCACCATTATCTTTTACCTTAAAATTAGGCGTTTCCAGCCAAAGGCAGGGGTAATCTAATTCGCTGCGGCTTTTGGAAAGGATGCGGTTGGTGGTACCGTGCACAAAGTCCTGCAGTTGCTTATGCTCCTGCTGCAGGTTTTTAAAACACGAAACGTAGGTAATAAAAAGGTTCTCTTCCATGCTGGTAAGGTTTACTAGCAAAGAAAAGCTAAAGAAAGCAGCAGAAGCAGGACGGTTTTATGCGGCAATTTCCATTTCGCTTTCAAGCTGGCGGTTGGCCTTTAAAATCCGGTCTTTGTAATCACGCCAGCTTTTACGGGCGGTTTCCTCGTCGTAGCTGTCCGGATCGATCTCATATTTATCCAGGAAGGTCCGGATGGCATGGCGCTCATTCTGGGTAATGAGAAGCTGGCCTTTTATAAAGAAAATCATGCAATACTGAAACATTTTGTCCAGTAATTCGCCAAGCTCCTTCCGTTCCTTTTTTCCCATGGTGTGGTGCTTTAAAGCGGAAGGTAAGGCTACCTGCAGTTCGGCCCGGTGCGCAGCTGCTTCTTTAGGTTTATTCTGCCGGTAGGGTTCCTTCTGAAGCCCTAAAACCACTGCCTTGCCTAATAAATTGTTTTGGTGCAGATAAATAACCGGGTCATTATCTTTGCCGAATTCCATCATCAGGAATTGCTTCGTGTGTTTCCTTACCGGAATAGACACGACGGTAAATTTACTCATAGATGAAAGGGAGGGGGGATTTATTACTCACAAATTAACTAAATAAATTAGCTTTTCATTCAATAGGTGTAAATTTCGGTGCAAAAAATGCAACTTTTTAGGACAGATTTCTATTGGCGTTAGGAAATAAAAAAACCAGGTGTTTAGCCTGGTTTTTAAGTTATTTTTAATAAAAAAAAGAGGATAAAAGAACTGCTGGAACTATCCTGACTGGACTTTTCAGATCCGCCCGGGGCCCAACGATTCAATTATCCTCCTACAATTATACGATTTAACTTCAAAACAAGATTAAACTATTCATTAAGTAAAAAGTGATCGGAATTCTGAGCAAAAACTTCAATTAACCTGGATCCTTTTTTATCAACCAGGTCGCCGATAAACATTTCCGGAAGGCTGGCAATGCCGGCTTCCACCAGCGCCAGCTGGGCCTCGATAAAATCTTTCTTAATTCTCCAGGCTACGTTGCGGGCATGCTCAATGGTGCAAAGCTTCTGAGGAACATTAGCAGCATTATTTAAAGCTTTTAAAACGCCCGGGCTGTTCTCTTCCAACCTAAATAAAAGCGGCTTTCCATCCGGTAAAAGGAAGGTAAATTGAATGCCTGAGGCATTTTTCTTTTCGTCGTAATCCAGGCTTACATTGCGAACCCCGAACTCGACCAGTTTCTGCATGATCAGGGCCACCGTTTTTTCTGCCGGTACTTTGGTGGTATAGTTTAGTATGGCCATCCGATATTTTTTAAAATAGATCCTGCCAGCAGGCCAGCTACGTAAATACCTTCAATTTTTGGGGAAATAATGGTGTAATGGTTCATTCCTTCCTTTTCAAACATAAAGAAAACCTCTATTGCAAATTGAGATTGGGATTTAACGCCATCTTCCATAACTGATTTAAACTTCCAAGGATCTATTTTAATTGGAAATAAAACTATGAGTTGGGGAATTTGAGTATTCTCCGGATTACCGACTTCGACGCATAGATCCAGGCCGAATAACCGCATGGCATCCACTTTATTTGCTTCATTTAAAATCTGGGCGCATTCCCGGCAGTAATACTTTTGGGTTGAACGGTTAAACCAGGTTGCTCCTTCTTTTTGGCAGGAGCTGCGGAAGCAATATCCGTTGTAAACTCCGACCTGGCCAGTGTGGGTAAGATCGAACTTATCTTTACCTCTATAACCTAAAAAAAAATCTATTTTATTTTTATCTGTCGCCATTAAAAGTTTTATTAAGGTTTACTAAACCGGTTATTTGGATCTTCAACAATTGTGTGGGTTGATTTGGTACCGAAAGTGCCGCTTTTTTGAAGCTTATCAATTAGAAACTTAGCACCATTGGCAGCGTTAATTTTGTGAGCCTCGGTTGTTCCATCTGTTGTAAAAGTAAATGAGCCTGTCTCAGAATCGTAAGACAAAATGATCACCTCATCCTTATTAAATTCCTTTAAAATAGAGGTTGCAGTACTGATAGGAATATCTTTATAAGACATAATTTTAATTTTCTGAAGGGTTAACTTTAAAAATCACCTGGTTTAAGGCTACCAATAAAGCCATCATTTTAAATTCATCAAGATTCATTTTATACAGGATCAGGCCATTGCCTAACTCCTCCCGATGGCCCTGGAGCTTTTCAATTTCCAGGAAACCATTTATGTTTCTCCAGAAAATTGGATCCAAAATTTCAGATAACTCAAAAACGGTATTGTAATCCGGATCAGCTTCGTTTGCTGGTTTTAAACTTACGCCGTTAGTGCCATTGGTAGACATTCTAACTGTTATAGTATTCCTTTCCATGGCGTTTAATTTTGGTCCTGCTTTAAAAAAGAAACCATAGCCTTTTTCTGTTCTTCGGTAAAGTTTTCAGTACCATATTTGGTAATATTTTGACCACTTTCCTCAAGGTTTCTCCAGTGCCTTTTTCCTTCTACTTCGCCAAAAACCATTTTAAATTTTTCCTCATTTAGGTTTTTGATGTTAGTTTTAAAATTTTTTATTTCAGAGAAAATATTTCGGACCAAATTTGATGCAGCTTCTTTTTGGTCAGGTGTCCATTCTTCAAAATTTTCCATTTTCGAGATTTAGTTATAAGTGAATAATTTGATCGTAATTCAATACTTTTTGATGGATCTTCCCGAGGGCCACGCTCTGATCAGGAAAAAGCGCGGCCGGCAGGCACTTGTAAATGGCAATTAGTTCTTCTGGCTTCAGGGTAATGGAAATCGGCTTCCGAACCGGTTTCATGGCTTCGGAATGCCAGCGCACAAAAAGTTTCCGGTAGGCCTTTTGCAAATGGCCAATGGCCAGCACCTCCCACGGCAACAGCTTCATACCGGGCAGCAGCTGCTGCTGCAGGTAAAGCTCAATTCCCATGGTAAGAGCTTTCGCATCCTGGTACCAGAATTCAACTTTTTGCTTTTCCAGTTTCATGACGATTTCCAGATACCATCTTCGTACCTTTCAAATTCAACCTCGGTAGTACAATCGATTAAAATGGCACGAATTACTCCGCCACCTTTTGTTTCCCTTTGGAATTTTTCGACCATCTTTTTTAACCGGATTATTCCAACATCCCGGTTCGGAAGGCTATGCTCCCGGAGCCTGTCACGGCTATGGTATTTAAACCCTTTGGGCTCATTTTTAAAATAAACGATAACTTTGGTTAAGGCATTTTCGGTGAAATTTTGCGCTTTTGGAGTGCGCACGTAAGCGGTATTCATGGTCGGTTAGGCGTTATGCTTGTTTAAGTTGCGGTGAAAAATTTTATTTTGGGCGTAGAACCGCTCCAGGGCGTTGGGCCCATAGCTCCGGATCCGGGCTTCATGTTCGCGGAAGACCTGCAGCAGCCCTTTTTCCTGCTGCCGCTTCGGCGCTGCGCCGGCCGCGTGGGCCTTCAGTTCCCGGCGGGCCTTCCGGAGCGCTTCTTCCTGGCGCTGCTGTTCCCTCCAGGCCAGGCGCGAAATCAGCCAGTCGTGAGTTTTGCGGAAACCGCGGGTATTTTCCCAATCGAAGTACCCGGCGCCAGGCACGAATTCGGCAAAAGGCAAAGGCGGGTGCTTATCCGGATGCTTCCGGTAGTAGGCTGCCGCCAAATCCAAGCACTCGATCTTGTCTTCATAGAATTTTTCCCAATCCTGATCACGCTCCAGGAGGCCGAAAAGCCGCGGAATACGCCGGCATAAATCGCATTTTTGGCCATTTTCTCTTCCCGATCGGTGAAGCTGTAGTCGGAGTAAATCATTTTCCGGGCGTAAAACCAGAAATTTTCGACCAGCTGCACGAATTTTTCCTGTAGGCGGGGTTTCGGCCGCGCCCCCCCCCGGTGTGCGCAGCGGCTCCGGAGAACTGTCGGCTAGGGGCTCGGCAGCCGCCTTTTGCGCCCTTTCCACCCAGCTATGCGGCCCTATGTTCGCCGGAAAAAGTGCCGCCGGAATTGCCTTCGCCGGCCGGCAAGGCATTCTGTTGCGCAGCAACTCCTTTATCAACATTCCCGATTACTATTTCTTTAGTCTCTGGAAGTTCTAGAACTGTAGTAAGCGGAAAATTTGTATTAAGGGGGGCCTCCCCCGGCCCCGATTCGGCGTTTTTTGATTTTTGAAATTTTCGCTGGGCGCCGGCTTCAAAGGGCTCCGGCCAAAGGAATTTCGGATCGATCCAGATCTCGAAATCATGCTTGGTGCCATAAAGTTATAACCACTGATCAACCCGACTTCCTTCAGGCGTTTGATATGGTTGTAGATGGTTTTTTCTGTGCGGCCGCGGTCTTCCCCAACCCGGACATTATTGATAAATACGCTGGGCAGCTGGCCATCAGCGTAAGCTGCAGTCAACACCGGGGAACTCAAAATCTGGAAGTAATTTTCGATATAAAGCGAAATAAGATGCCGGCCGGTATCCATGACCTGGCCGGGAATTTTAGAGAGCTTTTGGAAATAAGATTTTTCAGCCTTTTCGCCGGTTTTCTTGTCTACAACAACTGTTCTTTTGCGCTCTAGAACGGGCTGCTGCTGGTTTAATTTTTTGGCAAAGCGATACCATGCGGCCTGCGATTGGGCCGGAATAATGCGTTTAAGTTCCATATGGTCAGATCTGGTCTTTCTTATGTCCTGCGGCAGCGGTTGGCCGCCGGCATGTCTGCCGGTGGCTTCCCCGATGCCTGGCTTGCAGGCCCTATTTCTTTGGTTTTAAATAGTTTTTGCATAAGACTACCTAGCGTTTTATTAGATAGTCGGATAAGATCTGCTCATAAGGCGTTGCGGTGAACAAGTCCTTATGGTATTGGTGGTAATGCTTCCAGAAGGTTTCTGCCGAGCCCGGACTGAAGCCGGGCTCGAGCATGACGGAAGGCAAAGGCTTAGCTTTATTCCGGGGAAAAAGCTTGGTAAGGGAAACGGTGCCCCGGTTAATTACCATGGTAAGCCGGAGCTGATCGGTTTGCAGCACGTATTGCTGCTGTTCAGGGGTTTCGAGCTTAAAGAACTGGATAAACATGCTACTTCCCTCCTGCCGTTAAGTTATTGATGAGGTTAAAGGCAATCCGGGCCAGGCCCCTGGGCTTGTAATATCTGGTAAAAGTCCAGAGGTAATTTCTACCGTCATAAATGAAACGGATATAAGATCGGTCATGCTCCGGTTTTTCAATCTCGTAGTAAGCATCTAATAGGGCTAATCCGGCAGGATGCTCATACCTGGCATCCCAGACAATACCCACCTCATCTTCTTCCTTATTCAAAGCCCAAACACCAGGGCGGGAAACTTTAGAAATTGCTAAGGTCGGTTCAGTTGCCATGATCGAAAAGGGTTTGTTGGGTTTGAGATTGCAGGCACTGGATCTCGGCCCGCTTTTTAGCAACAATTTCCCGGATCTGCTCCAGGCGGTTTTCAAACTTCCGGATCTCATCGGATTCGGTACCGTAGATCTTGCCCGATACCTCCCGGTCTTTTACAATTTGAATTTCAGCCGTCAGATCCAAGGCTTCGCCCTGGAATCCATTTATGTGGCGCTGCAGCTCTTTTATCTGGTCCTGGATGGTCATAGCGGAGGGTATTGGTAGCGTTTTAACCACGGTTCAGCCCTTTCAATATTTCCTGTAATTCTTCCGAGAAAGGGGCATTAGGCAAAGCTTTGCGTAAATCCTCTATTTCTACCATCAAATGGTCCAGATCCTTATCAATATGAGCGCAGGCAAGGTTGTATTCATCTTCAGAAATTTCGTGGGCATTTACCAACCTGGTAAGGATGGCAATTTCCACGTAATATTGCCGCACAAATGCTTCTATCAGGCGGAGCTTGCTGGCTTGAAGGGTAACTGAGGGAATTTCTTTGATTTCTGCCATAGGATTAGCCTTTATAGTGAGAAGCTATTTTGGATAAAAGGGCTACCTGCTCCGGACGCGGCAGGGAAAGCACGAAATCGGCCCAGTTGGCTGAGTTGCCGAAGCATTTAGCCTCTTTCGGAAATACAGAAAATTGAAAATCCACCGGCTCAGATTCCCTAAACCAAATCTTCTTTGTAATGCCCTGGTTATTGAAGAACAGAACCACATTGTGCATCAGGGTCCGAAGGCGCGGGGAAGTAAAAAGAGCCACCATCTGATTCTTTTTATATTCCTCAAGAAATTTAGCGTCATCATCCCCTTTTATTCCCCAGTAATGAAGAAGCGTAATTTGGTTGACTGAATCCAGGTTAAGAAAGAACCCTCCGAAATTTTTCTTGTTATAGCGCCAACGATCTACTAAATAACTTGCCGTCATAGATCTCGGAAAAGCAGAATTAATTATATGCTTACCCTCGTCATAAGTAGCTTTTTCAAACTCCCGGTACTTGCTTAAAAATTGGAGGATTAGATTTATCGGAATTTGGGTGGCGGCTACCTGCTCCTGGAGCTGTTGCGGCATTTCTGTTTGTGTTGTCATCGTTATCGAGAATTAGATGTTAAAAATGGCACGCCGGGCAGGCATCGAACCTGCAACCTTCGGTTTTGGAGACCGACGCTCTACCAATTGAGCTACCCGCGTGGGTTGCCAGCTCTTACCCGGCTGGCTTAGGTATATTTTCAGGCGCTCACGCTGCATAAAATCAGTTTCGTGTCCTTCGGAACATATCCGGCATTTTAATAGCTGTTTCTGGACTGTGAGAGTTAAATTTGCATGTGGAATCCAGGGCTTGTGCTATCCTATTTTTTAATAAGCCCAATCGATTTGCCGGAGCTGCCGGCCATCTTTTATTGCAGCTTCATAGCGGCCGCATTTGGAAACTACCATATCGCCTTTCTTTTTAAGCTTATCCAGCCACTTGGTATTTTCCAGCCCCAGCCAGAGCTCGGCAAACGCTTTGATTCTTTCCACCGAATCTGCCTTCCAACTCCCGTCAGAATCCTGGCAATCATAAATCACGACCATAGCCATAATCTTAAACTATTGTAACTGTAAGCCCGGTACCACTTCTCCTAATTGAAAATTCATTGGAAACCATATCAGAAGCCAGTATCGCCAAGCTGCAGATCTGGGAACTATTGAGCACTTGAGTAGTGATGGCTACCCGTTCAATATTCCCATCTTCCTGAGGGGGTGTTTTATTGATTTTCACGTTAGGAAATGCTTCATTAAAGCTTTCCTCAATCTTTGCAACATGTCGAGAATTAATTGCCATAAAATTTTGATTAAAAGGTTAAAAAAATTGTAGCGGAGCCAGGACTCGAACCTGGGACCTTTGGGATATGAGCCCAACGAGCTGCCAGCTGCTCTACTCCGCAGTGCCTTATGCCGTATTAGTAGTTTTATCATCACTTAACCCCACTGGAAGACCGGCAATCGGCGAATAAGCGCCGGTACTTTCCCGGCTGTATAGCAGCTTTACCCTTAGATGTATTGAAAATTAGCTGCTGCAGGCCCGGCTGGCCTGGTTCGTTTTCAGGGCATGACCCCTGCAATTGTAACTTTGACCATATGCGGTTCACCTGGTTTTCCGAAACTCTTGGTAAGATCCTCGAGCAATTGCTGGTACCCTTCAGACCCTTCCTCAACTTCATGTTCTGTGCCCTTAAAAGCTGCAATCCGCTTAATTGCGAATTCGCGGGCCTCCTCCGGAGTTACATCCCGGAAAATGCGTTGACCAGGTTTTAGGAATTGTTTAACAAAGCCTTCTTTTTGCCATTCAAGGCGAACAGGTCGATCCCACCACCAATGCTGGTGCTGGTATTCTTTACCGTCTTCGAACACGTTGAATGGCGTAACACCATTGCGGCTGTTCCAGACGCTAAAGCCCATACCAGTTTCCTTATTCTCGTAATACATCAGGCAAAATGCTTCTTTGAATATGTGATCAGCTGGTGTCTTTTTCTCTAAATCCATAAGAGTAATTTTACATAGCAATGCGCATGTGCGCCGGTAATTCGATCTGGCCGACTTTGCCAAAAGCAATTACATCAGACCATAAAATGCGGTATTCACCTGGCGCTAATTCCGAATAAGGCAGTTTTATTTTGGAGCGCCCGTCAGGAGCTTTTTTCCCTTCTTTAATCCATTTCAAAATAGTCTGGTCAGAATACTCCGTGAACTCGGCAATTTTCTTTATAGAGTAGAACTTCTCAAGCTTTGGAGACGCCTCTTCAAGTTGCGTTTGAAGCTTAGACAGCTGGGATAATACCCCCTCAAATTGCTGCTTTATAAAGCCGACGGTAGCAAAATCATTTGGCCCCATTAGTTCAGTGGTAATTGGGTTTGCTGCGCAGTTTTATCGCCGTAGGCGTGTAATTCCGATTCGAACAGGAAAATATTATTGCCTTTGAATTTAGCTTTCAGCCAGGCTTTTATATTGTTCATCTCCGAAACGGTCATTGGAGAAACCGCTCGATTTCCGACCAGCTGGTTAAAGCGGTAAGTGGTCATCCCCCACTGCTTTAATAAAGCCTCCGAAGGCTTCGGCTTATCGAACCCTAGATCTGCAAAGATTTTTGCTAAGCGGTTTGCTGGTTCCATATCTTTAAAAGTTTTACCGTTATTTTTTGGATTTTCTTATCTATTTTCTTTAGATTTGATAGATATATATCGCAATACTAAACAAAAAGTTTAGAATTAGAAACTAATTTTCTAATTTTTTATAAACAAAAAGTTTATGCACATAGGAAAAAAGGTAAAATCGCTAGTAGAAAACACTGAAAACCTAACAGTTAGGGCGTTTGCTGAAGCTTTAGAGATGACTGAACAGAATTGTTATAAAATTTTTAAGTCAGAAAACCTAAATACAGAGCTATTGAAAAAAATAAGCGACTTTTTGAAGGTTCCTATTACCTCTTTTTTTGAAGACTCTGATGTTAATAATTCATATTATCAAAGCGGGATTGGCAATTTTTCCGGAAATACTACTGGAAATAAGATAAAGCAAAAAATAATGCCGGGAGGCGAAAAGGGCTCAGAAGGGGGAATTACGGGTAATATAGCCAAAATAACATTCGACTTACAAGCCTGCCTTTTTGAGAAAAAAAGCTTAGAACGCGAGTTAGATTTAACGCAACAGTTATTAGCTTCTAAAGATCAATTAATTGCACAGCTGCAAAGCCGGGCCTAAAACGGTAACATTTTAAAGATAAAAAGTAATGGAGCATTATAAGAACCTACTTCAGGAAATTTCATTTACAGCAATAGACTTTGAAACGGCTCATAAAGAAAGAAACAGCGCTTGTTCTTTCGGGTATGTGCGAGTAAGAAATGGCCAAGTTGTAGATAAAGGGCATAAGCTTATAAAGCAGCTTTCTGTAACCAGGGAAAACCAATTAATTCATGGCATTTCTGAAGAACAGCTTAAAGATGCTCCCTCTTTTCCTGAAGTATGGGCCGAAATAGAGCATTTGTTTCATAATGAAATTATTGTTGCTCATAATGCCTCTTTCGATTTAGATGTTTTAAACCAGACGTCGCGGCGACACGCTATTTGGAAACTCCCGGAATTCAAATCGATATGTTCTCAAAAATTGGTGCAGGAAGCTTTCAGCGAACTGACGAACTACAGGCTAAACGATGTTGCCGACTTTCTGAATTTTACTTTCAACCATCACAACAGCCTTTCCGATGCTGAAGCATGCGCTCACATTACCATTAAAGCGCTGGAAACAGGCAAAGATTTTGAATTTTATTTCGAAAATTCCGATTTAACAAAACATATTAAAAGGAAACCCTCTTCAGAAAAGAAAAACACCGGTTATGGGTCTGTATTCTTTGGGCAGAAAAAAATCGCTTCTAATTTGCTAAAGCCCAACTTGGAAGTAGAAAACAAGGATAATTTATTCTACAACAAGAAAGTAGTATTTACCGGAGATCTCTTAACCATATCCAGGAAGGAAGCCGCCGTAAAAATTCAAGCTTTAGGAGCAGACATAAATACTTCCATCAACAAGGTTACCAATTTTGTAATAGTTGGTGAAAATGCCGGCCCTTCTAAAATGGATAAGATCTTAGCTTTACAAGAAGCTGGCCACCCGGTAAATATTATCTATGAAGATCAACTGATTGCGCAGCTTACCGCATCAATGCCTGTTGCGCAGACTTTGAGCAAAGAATAAAAGAGGCTTCTGACAAACCTATTTAATCATACTCCAAAGAGTACATTCGGCTGGCCTGTGGCAAAAGATATTTCCATTTTCTTCGCCATTTATACGAAAAAACGCTTTTAAATAAGCCAATGGGTAATACCTCTGAAACACTAAATAGGAAGCTGACACATGGTGATCATTACAAGGCAATTGATAATGCACGCAAAAAGAATTGAAGTTTATTTCAATTTTTAAAAGCTCCCCGGGAATGATTAGATTATCGTCTTTAGGAGTACTGAAAGCTTGGGTCGTTTTAATCATGTTGGTTAGAATTAAATAGAAATTCTTGCCTGCTGCGATCAATTTCATTCAACAATTCAGAATCAGATTTCAGGCAATTAAGCTCTAAAAAGCGATGGAAGTTTTCCAACGGAAAACCCATCTGGAATCTCCAAATTTCGTCAGGCAGTTGAACTGGGTATTGACCACGAAGGCGGGAAGTACATTTTACAACGGTATGGCAAAACACAAAAAAAGTGTTTTCACCAACCTCAACCTGGTCAATGATTTCGAAAACTAGCTTCAAGTGGCCATCAACCGGGTTTTGAATAAAGGTTTTAAAAAGAGTTGACATAAAATGGTAGGGGTTTAGAAGGAAAAAGTAATGGATATTATAGAAACAATTCAAAAAGCGATTAAACTAGCCACGGAACTGCGCATTTCAGCCAGGCACGGGCATGGAGATTATATTGACACAATCCTCCAGCCTTATATTCAGGGTGATGACACATACCAATATAGGTTTGTTTGGGGTTACATCCCTCACAACGGGCTATACTATAAGTTTTTCCTAGACAATATTAAATCAGCCAAATTAGGAAGCCTTACTTATACAGCTCGTCCAGACGCAGTGTACCTTTATTCAATTGAAGAATCACTTTACGCAGTTCTTCCCGGCTTTGATAAGATTTCGTTTGAAGCAGAATTGTGCACGAAAAATAAAGACCAAGAAACTGAAAACTAATAAGCCTGCACTTCCAACGTGCGGAAAGCTTTAATTGGTTAGAATATTGAAATCGCCAGTTCCATGGGAACAGGTCGCATTTTAAAACTAGTGTTCGAAAGAATGATCTAATCTTTCCTCCTTTATATGGATCTGGATACATCGCTTTTATTTTTTTTATAAAGCTAACTCTCTGCTTTAAATTTTCTTAGGACGTAAAAATGGAAATTCATAAGTACCTCCGCACCGATCGCCCGGATGCGAGCGGCCGCTACCAGGTAAGGCTGGTTTTGCATGCCAATAACCTCCGGCTGCAGCTGAGCACCGGCGAAAAAGTATCTGATAAAGGCTGGGATAGCAAACGGGAAAGAGCCAAAGGCACTGAACCCTATTATTTGCTCATTAACAACCGCCTGGACAACTTAGAAACAATCCTACAGTTCGTTTACCAGCATGCAGCTGCCCGTTCCAAAGAAGCCTTAAAAGCCGGCTTTGAGGCGGTCCGGAAATGCGTGGAAGTTTCAGGGGAAAAAGAGATCTCCGAAAAGCTTTTAAAATCTGCGTGGGAAGAGTACATAAATCCGAAAGCGCCCGCTGCGCCGGCTGATCAGGAGCCGGCAAGCCAGGCACAAACCGCAAACTTTTTCCAATTAATGGATCTGTGGGTAGCTGATGAAAAGCGCCGGGTAAATATGAAGACCGGCCGCAAGCGCTCACCCAATACCATTAAAAGCTTTCAGGCATCCATAAACAAATTCAATGCTTTCCAGATCGACCGCAAAAAAACGCTTACCTTAAACGGCATGACCTCGGCTTTTTATAAGGAATTCCAGGATTACATGCTGGAGGAAAAAAAGCACGAAATTAATTACTTCGGAAAAGTGGTTGGCCACCTTACGCAATTCCTGGGATGGTGCGAAAAAGAGCACGATCTGGAGGTGCACCGACACTACCGGAATTTTGAAACCCCTTCCATTTATATTGGTGTAGATTTTTTGCTTTTAGATGAGTTTCTTTCCATAAAAAATCTTAACTTTAAGTCAGAAGATATCCGGAAAAAACTGGATGCAGGCTACTCGAATAAACTCCGGGAAGACCTGAGAGCCCAGGCTTTCGAGGCTTATGTTTCCAGCGTGGAATTAGCCCGTGATATTTTTTTGATGTGCTGCTATACCGGCCTCCGGATCTCTGATTGCCAAAATTTCAGTAAGTCCTGGATTGTTGGCGAATTGATCATCGTAGAGAATACCATTAAAACTGCTGGCACGGCATATATTCCTTATTTCGACGACGACATTTTTGAACCGGTTGCCATGGTTGAAAAGTATGCCGGCCAGGAAGACCGCATTTTCCCTAAATGCCCTAAAATTAATGAATATCTGAAGCTGATTCAGAAGCTGGCCAAAGTAACCAGGTTCGAACTTAGTACCAAGATAGGCCGCAAGACATTCGTAACGATGAAGACTTACCAGGGCGTGCCGGCACGCCTAATCATGCAGGCTACTACTCACCAGTCGGAAAAGGATTTTAACCGGTATTTGGGCGTAGATACGAAAGAACTGGTCCAGGCCTTCCGTTCTAAATCTGTGAACGCTTCGGGAGCAAAAACGGGAGCAGAAAAAGCAAGTTTAGCGATACCTGCTTAGGTGATTAAAAATACAAAATCCCGGTTTTCAGTCGTTCAATGGATTTTAGGTGATATATAGGCCTGCATAGGTATATTAAAAACTGTCCCTACGCGACCACCACCATTTGCCTAAAGCCCTTAAGAATCAACATCTTAAGGGCTTTTTCTTTTATGGACAAACCATAGGTAAAACAATTCCTAAGCCTGCCAGGCAGCAAAAGAAAAAAAAGCCTAAACAAAACTTTCCTCTAAATAAATATACCTGCCCTGTTACAGTTTTAAACTGGAAAACCCTATATTTAGGTCTCCCTTTTTAAACCCTTTCGTGAACCAAAACCCTGAACAAATAGCCCGCGACCAGATCGACCAGCTTTTGCTGGCCAGCGGCTGGGTAATTCAGGATAAGAAACAGGTTAATTTAGCAGCCGCCTCTGGCATAGCCATCCGGGAATACCAAACCGACGTGGGCCCTGCCGATTACGTGCTGTTCGTAGATAAAAAACCCGTAGGCATTATTGAAGCCAAGCGCGAAGAAGAAGGCGTTCGCCTGACCCAGATAGAAGACCAGTCGAAGCAATACGCCAATGCCAAACTGAAATACATCAACAACGACCCGCTGCCTTTTGTGTACGAAAGCACCGGTGATGTTACCCGCTTTACTGATTACCGCGACCCAAAGCCCCGCTCCCGCCCCGTTTTCACCTTCCACCGACCGGAAACGTTTCAGAAACTGCTGAAAGAAAGCAAAACCCTGCGCGGTCGCTTTTCTGATATTCCGGAACTACCAACTACCGGTTTGCGCGATTGCCAGATCCAGGCGATCACCAACCTGGAAAAATCGTTCCGGGAAAACCGGCCCAAAGCGCTGGTACAAATGGCAACTGGTTCGGGCAAAACCTTTACGGCCATTACCTTTATTTACCGGCTGCTGAAATTTGCCAAAGCCAAGCGCATTTTATTCCTCGTCGATACTAAAAACTTTGGCGAACAGGCCGAACAGGAATTAAGAAATACGAGCCCCAGGACGATAACCGACTCTTCCCGGAACTCTACGGCGTAACCCGCCTGAGCAGCTCTTTTATTCCCACCGACAGCCAAGTATACATCAGCACCATTCAGCGGCTTGTATTCAATCCTGAAAGAAACGCCGCTGGACGAACGCGACGAAGAAGAAAATCCCGAACGAAGGGGCAAATGGCAACCCAAAGAACCGTTGCCGGTGGTGTACAATGAGAAAGTACCGATGGAGTTTTTCGACTTCGTGGTGATTGACGAATGCCACCGCAGCATTTACAACTTATGGAAACAGGTGCTCGATTATTTCGATGCCTTCCAGATTGGCTTAACCGCCACACCCGATAACCGCACCTTTGGTTATTTCAACCAGAACCTGGTTTGCGATTACGGTTACCAGAAAGCAGTGGAAGACGGCGTGCTGGTGCCTTACAACGTGTTTGAAATCGAAACCAAAATTACGCAACAGGGCGCTAAAATGGAACTAGGCGAATACATTAGACCATCGGGAAAAACTAACCCGGAAACAGTTCTGGAATATGCTGGACGAAGATGTTGAATACAAACCCAGCAGCTCGACGACAAGGTGGTAAACACAAACCAGATCCGCCTCATCATAAAAGCCGTCCGCGAACAACCTGCCCCACATGTTCCCCGACCGGTACACGAATCCCGTAGGGACAGGGCTTGACCTGTCCGCCCCCATTCCCGATAAGCTCCCCGCCTGGACAGGAGGGGTTGGGGGTGGTGGACCACACATTTCCGAAAAAAACCTCTCCGATTTCGAAGTACCCAAAATGCTGATCTTCGCCAAAACCGACAGCCACGCCGACGACATCATCCAGATCGTGCGGGAAGAGTTTGCCGAAAAACAAGTTCTGCAAAAAGATAACATACCGCGCCAGAAGACCCCAAAGGCACCCTTACCAGCTTCCGGAACAGTTACTATCCGCGCATTGCCGTTACGGTAGATATGATCGCCACCGGCACCGACATCCGGCCGCTGGAAGTGTTGCTGTTTATGCGCGACGTAAAAAGCCGCAGCTATTACGAACAAATGAAAGGCCGCGGCACCCGCACCATGCAGCCTCGAAGAACTGCGCGCTTCCGGCACCCCAGCGCCAAATTCACCAAAGACCATTTTGTAATCATAGATGCCATTGGGGTGGAGAAAAGCCAGAAGACCGACAGCCGTCCGCTGGAGAAAAAGCCGGGCCTGAGTTTAAAGGAAGTGCTGGAAGGAATTGCCATTGGCGGCAACACCGAAGAAGCCATGCTTACCACGCTGGCCAACCGCCTGATCCGGCTAGATAAGCAGATGAACGAAAAAGAAAAAAATACCTTTGCCGAAAAAGCCGGCGGCCACACCATCAACCAGGTGGTAAAGCAGTTGTTGCATGCCTACGACCCCGACACGCTGGAACAGGAAACGCTATGGGTTAAGAGCCAAAAACCTGGGGCCGCGCCCGCCGAAATTGAAGCCGAAGTGCAGCTACGGCACCAGCAGATAATTGAGCAGGCCGTGGCTGTTTTTCACGATTATGAGCTGCGCAATTTTGTGATCGAGGTCCGGAAAAAGTACGACCAGCTGATAGACCACATTAACCCCGACGAGATGGTAAACATTGGCTGGGTGAAAGACAACAAAGCCGAAGCCGAAAACCTGGTACACGATTTCCGGAGCTGGATAGAAGCGCACAAAACCGAGATTACCGCCTTGCAGCTTTTTTACGGGCAGCCTTACCAGCGCCGCGAACTTACCTACCGGATGCTGAAAGACCTGGTGGAAACCATTAAAGCGGCCAAACCCGCCTTGGCGCCTTTAAACATCTGGAAGGCCTACGAGCAACTGGAAAAAGTAAACGGCCAGCCCAAAAACGAACTGATGGCCCTGGTTGCGCTGATCCGGAAAGTGAGTGGCCTTGACGAAACCCTGACGGCTTACGACAAAACCGTAGACCGCAACTTCCAGCAGTGGATCTTCCGGAAAAATGCCGGGCAGCACAACCGCTTTACCGAAGCCCAGATGCAATGGCTCCGGATGATAAAAGAATACGTGGCCACCAGCTTCCGGATAGAGCCCGACGATTTTGACCTGAGCCCATTTAACGCCCACGGCGGCCTGGGGAAAATGTGGCAATTGTTCGGCGATAAGACGAACGAAATTTTGAACGAATTAAACGAGGAGTTAGCAGCGTAGAATGACTGATAAAAATACACTTCCGGAAGGTTGGGAAGTAAAGAAGTTAGGTGAGGTTTTAGATATAAAAGGCGGTAGCCAACCACCTAAATCAAATTTTTTATATGAGCCTAAAGAAGGATTTGTTCAGCTTTTACAAATCAGAGATTTTGGCGAAAAGGGTGTACCAACATTTGTCCCAGTTAAATCTGTATCTAAATTTTGCAAAAAGGATGACATCTTAATTGCAAGATATGGTGCTTCACTTGGCAGAATTGTTACTGGTTTGGAGGGAGCCTATAATGTCGCTTTAGCTAAAGTTATAGATGAAAAGGAAGTATTTGAAAAGAGATTTATTTTTTATCTTTTAAAAACACCAATCTTCCAGGGTCCATTAAAATTGCTTTCTAGATCGGCGCAAAATGGATTTTCAAAGGGTGAGATAGCACATATTGAACTACCTATTCCTTCACTTTCCGAACAACAAGAAATCGTTGCTAAAATTGAGGAACTGCTCAGCGAATTAGACCAAGGCAAACAACAATTAGAAACTGCCCGGCTGCAATTAAAAGTGTACCGCCAGGCTGTTTTAAAATGGGCTTTTGAAGGCAAGCTTACAAACGCTATCCAAAACCAGCAAAAAACTCAGGATGGTGAATTGCCTGAGGGTTGGAAGTGGGTGAAGATTGAAGATATTGCCACAGTTGGTACTGGAGCAACCCCACTTAAAAGCAATAAAGAATTTTACGAAAACGGTAAAGTTTGCGTGGGTTACAAGTGGAGCTTTAAATGATGAGTTTGTAAGAGAAGCGACAGATTTTGTAACTGAAAAAGCTTTAAAAGAAACTAACCTTAGAGTTTATCCTAAACATACCCTCTTGCTAGCAATGTATGGCGAAGGGAAAACTAGAGGCAAATGCTCAGAATTACTAATTGAGGCATCCACAAATCAAGCAATTGCTGCGATCCATTTTGAAAAGCATGATATTAGAGTTAAGCCTTACCTCAAATACTTTCTTCTAAAGAATTACAATGACATTCGCCGGTTGTCTTCTGGTGGAGTTCAGCCAAACCTTAACTTAGGAATAGTTAAGAAAACCGAAGTTCCTTTTCCGCCACTTGAAGAACAAACACAAATCGTTCAGGAAATAGAAAGCCGCCTGAGTGTTTGCGATAAAGTAGAAGAAACCATTAACCAAAGCCTGCAACAAGCCGAAACCCTCCGCCAAAGTATATTAAAGCAGGCGTTTGAGGGGAAGTTGGTTAAGGCTGGAAAAACGGTAGCGGAATTTGCGTAAAAAGTCGAAATAATGAATCAACACGTACATCTAATTTCTCAGGAATGGATTGATGACTTTTTTAGTCCGCTTAATTCAGAAGGAATATTAAAAAGAAGAGAAGGCCAGACCATTGAATTTAAATTAACGTTTGAATGGAATAGCAATGAATGGAAGGCTGCCTATCTTAAAACTATAGCAGCGTTTGCTAATAGCAAAGGTGGGTATTTAATTTTTGGTATAGATAAGAAACCGCACAAGTTAGTCGGATGCTCCGGCTTTGACAATGTTGATGTAGCGCACATTGTTGATTCTATTCAAAAGTATTTCCATTGCGATATCCCAGTTGAAAAAGAATTAGCAATAATTAATGGAAAAGAAATTGGAATTATTGCAGTACATGAATGCCCAGGAAAACCAGTTATCTGTATAAAGGACGGACAGAATTCCAAAAATCAATTTGTTTTGCGTGAAGGTCTTATTTACTATCGCTATGCGGGAAAGTCAAGTGAGATTAAGTCTGGAGATTTAATCAATTTAATAGAAGGCGCTAAAGAGAAAATTAATCAAAAATGGATTTCTACTTTGTCTCACATTACAAGTGCTGGAATTTCAAATATTGGAGTTGTTAATACAGCAACAGGTCTTTTAAACTTAAGTAACTCATCCTTTTTAATAAGTGAAGAAATTCTTAAGGATATAAAAGTTATTGATAAATATTCTGAGAAATCAGATGGTGAACCAGGCATTCGAATAATTGGTACACTTGATGGATCAGCAAGAGTTATCAAACAGAACAGAACAATCGAAGAGTTTGAGGTTATTCAGGAATTTCTTGAAAGGAAAGGAAACTTTGAATACCAATCTATCCTAGAGCGAATTCCAAATTTCCCTTCCTTTGCCTATCCATTTTTTTATTTTCTAAATAGGTGTGGCCAAACAAGAGAGGATTTGATTAATCAACTTATTTCTAAACCTAAGTTTTCAGAAGAAACTCCTTTTATAAAGAAGATGCTCAAAGATTATAGAGGTTGGATTACGAAACGCAAACAGTCTGCACCTCTTTCACAATTGGGCCCTAAGGCTAAATCAAGGATGATTTATTTTGAGCAAATAAAGAATGGTGAAGATTATAGTTGCGGAGATAACAAGAATGATATTATTTTTTGTGAAGCCCTTCTTCATTTAGAGAAAGAAGATTTTAACTCACAGCGGTCAAGAGAATATCTTTTAGATATTTTCAAAAACAACTACAATACCACGTCCGTGGCAAAAGCTATTAGGGAGGCTTGCTGTGCAATTGATATTTTGGAATTCGAATAAATAATAATTGCGCTTTAATTTTACTTACAAACCTGATTTTCATGTAATCATCCTAAAAAAATAAATATGAATGCACCAGCTTTTTTTACTCACGATGATTTTACACATTTTGCAACAATTGCAAACCAACCATATATAAAGGGTAATCCAAATCACCTTACAGCCAAAAACAGATTAATGGCTGGGGTCTGGGCAAAAACAGAATATTGGGCTAATAGAGTTGAAGCGGCTTTACCTGATTATCAGGTTGATGCTTTTAGGAAAGTATGGAGCCAAAGAAAAGGAGGAGGAAGTAAAACCTCTTCTATTTTTAAACCTTACACTTGGGCAAGGATCGTAAAGAGAAATGCTGCTAATCGTGATGTTTATTTTACAGTAGGTATAGATGCTACGTTAAACATTATTATCATTAAGTTAGATTACCAGAGATTAGGTACTACAAGTTTAACGGATGATCAAAAAAATATTTGTAGTCTAAACATTATGAATAATAATGGTGGCTGGAAATATATTCAAGCAATAACTCTAGAAAATCTCACAGATTTTAATTGGAATAACTTAATTCCTTTAACTACTAAGTTCATTAAGGAGCACGAAGAACAATATTTATCAGTCTTAAATTTACTTACACCAATAAGTAGCAAAAACCGGATAGCACGGCTTGTATGGAATACTAATGGTTGGGTAATGCCGTCCGGTCCAGAGGGGAAAAGCAATGATATTAATTCACATGAAGGTAGCTATGGTTATGGTCACGAAGAATGGTTGTTGGATTTAAGTAAAGTTATTGATGGATATCATTATGGTTTTCTGGAACCGCTGAGAAAACAGCAAGGGGCTTATGAAGGAAAATTATTTAACATTCAACTATACTCTATCAATAAAGAAACAAAAAAAAGGTACTGGATTGGTGAAATTAAGAATACTGAGGTCTTAGATAGCGGGGCTGCCGAATTAGTAAAGGCGGAATATCAGAGATTAGGGTGGTTCCAGGAAATGGAAGACCAGATAGTTGCTTCGGGTGCTAATGAAGAAGGCTTTTCTGACTGGCAAGGTGTTGAATTGTTTAATATTCGCTTTAAACCAGAGGATGCTGAAATTTACGACGAGTACATCGAAATTGATAATGATAATCCATTAGTAAAAGCTTCACGTTATACATTTATAAAGAATGAAAGTAAGTTTCAGGCACCAAAAGTAATTCAACCCTTCCATTTCCAAACTCCAAGTGAAACAGATGTAGAATCAGACCAAGAGGAGCCATCTTATAGAACTGTATCTCATCAAGCGCCAAAAACTGTTGAAATTGATCTTTTCCACAAAAGAATTAGCAATAACTTGTGCACTTATTTAAGGACAATTTATGGGAATAGAAATGTAAAGGCTGAACATCCTGCTGGTACAGGAAGTAATAGAATAGATATTGTAGTTCAGGAAAATACAGATTTTTTATTTTACGAAATTAAAACCTACAGTTCTATTAAGGCTTGCATTAGGGAGGCAATTGGTCAAATTCTAGAATATTCCTATTTCCCAACAAAATCAGTTGCTAAAGAACTGATAATTGTATCTCAACATAAAGCTGACAATACTATACAGCAATACATGGCGCACTTAAGAACCACCTTAAATATTCCGCTTTATTATCAGCAATTCGATATGACTTCTAAAGTTTTGTCAGACAAATACTAATCTATTATTAACCTCTTAAGCATTAATTCTAATTGTTATAATAAACGAGGAAGCAAAAAATGATTCAAGGTGAAATATTAAAGCCTTTGCAGGATTTAAAGATATTAAATAGAACTTTTTTTGAAAGAATAGTTAAATACCATTCCAAGGAAAGAAATAAAAGTCTTGCTTATAATTATTTGCAATTTCTAGAAAGGAAAATAGAAATTGGATTAAATGTTTTTCACCTAATTTCAGATACATATTACAAAGAGAATTTTCATAGTGATATTTTAAAAGAAATTCTTGATCCGAATGGTTTACACAAAGAGGGATCGAAGTTTTTAAATTATTTCTTAACATTTGTCAATAACCAACCCAAAAAGTTTAATTTAAAAATTGAAAACTATTCTACTGCTACTGTTGAAAGGGAAGTTGGCAGAATTGACATTTCCATTAAAGATGAAAATTCAAAAAGAGCAATTATTATTGAAAACAAAATTAATAATGCTCCAGATATGGTGAAACAAATTCCCCGTTATGTTACCTATCTTGAAAACCAAGGCTATACTATAGATCTGATTGTCTATTTGGTTCTAAGTGGCAATAAACAACCACCAACTCATGATTGGACAAAATCTCAACGAGAGGAAATATGTCCTAAAATTTTACCAATTGCTGCATACAATGAAACTTCCCAAGATCTATATAATGGTTGGTTAGTTAATTGTGAAAGGCAAGCTCAAAATGTTGATACATTATTTTTAATTAGACAATATAATAATCTCATCGCTTATTTAGGAGGAAAAAACATGAACCAACCATTAATGGAAGAGTTTCTTCAAAACATGTTAGTTGAAGAAAATTTTAAAACTGCGACTGCATTAGATTTAATGTTGCAGGATTTGCCTAATTACCGGAAAATTAAACTTATTGAAACCTATAAATTTGATTGCTCTCCTTTCAAAAGTGTATTCGAATGGAAGAATTGCGCTGTTATAAGTGAGCTTTTTTTGAATGAATACAGCTTTGCAATGGATATTGTGGTTGAGAAAGAAAGATATGTTATAGAATTTTTTGAAAGAATTTATGTAAATACACCTATTCAGGAAAGGGGAATTAATCCTGTTACCACTTTATTAAATGATTTAAATATTACTGATAATTTTTACCAAGACGGTGAAAGATGGAAAAAGCAGTTCCTTTTCCCATCAGAAGAAAAGGTCCTTTATGATTTTATTAACTCAATCCGGTCAAAGCTTAAAAATTATTCTTTAGTATCACTTGTTCATGAGCAATAACAACTCCGCCATCATTTCTAAAGTCTGGTCTTTCTGCAACACCCTCCGCGACGATGGCGTGGGCTACGGCGATTAATTATGCTTTACTTGTGTACCTTGAATGAGACACAAGAAATTTTGTGTCTCATCTTTTCGTAGATGTAAGACACTATCTTCAGGACTTAACCTAACACTTGAAGTTTAGCCTTCCCCGCTTTTTCGCTAAATTGCATACATGATTCCTAACGACCTCGAACGGATAATAAAACAAGGTGAAGGCCTGAATATAGAATTTAAGCAAGCCAGAAATGAATTGCCTCGCGATTTGTTTGAAACTGTTTGTGCTTTTCTAAATCGGAACGGTGGGCATCTGGTTTTAGGCGTTCAGGATAATGGCTCTATTGTAGGAATAGATCCGGACAATCTGGACCGGCTGAAAAGGGATTTCACGACAAATTCTAATAACCCGTCGAAGTTAAACCCACCCTTTCTATTAGACTTTACAGAAGTTACCTTAAATGGAAAAACGCTTCTATATGTCTATGTTCCAGAAAGCTCGCAGGCGCATCGCTGCAATAATATCGTGTATGACCGCAGCCATGAAGGTGATTTCAAAGTTGTGGATAGTGCTAGTATTAGCCGTATTTATAACAGAAAAAGTAGCTTTTATTCAGAGAGTCGCATTTATCCTTACCTTACATTTTCAGATTTCAAACCTGGTATTATAGATAAAGTGCGTCAACTGATTCGCAGCCGTTCCTCAAGTCACCCATGGTTAACTTTGTCTGATACTGAATTACTCCGAAGTGCTGGCCTACATCGCAAGGACTTTCACACAGGCGAAGAAGGTTATACTTTGGCATCAGCACTTTTATTGGGGAGTGACGATGTAATTCTTAGCATTCTTCCACACTATCGGATTGATGCTATAGTACGGAGAGAAAACACTGACCGATATGACGATAGAGTTGATATCAGAACAAATTTGATTGAGGCATATGATATGCTTATGGCTTTTGTGGCAAAGCATCTACCTGATAGATTTTTTTTACAAGGAGGTGTGCGAATAGATCTTCGAGATACTATTTTCAGGGAAATTGTAGCTAATCTGATAGTCCACAGGGAATATAGCAATGCTACACCAGCCCGTTTTATAATCTATTCTGATAGAGTAGAAACTGAAAATGCCAACAAACCAAGTGGCTTTGGTCCAATAGATCCTGAAAGGTTTTCTCCTTTTCCAAAGAATCCAACTATTGCTAAGTTTTTTGTTCAGCTCGGGCGTGTCGAAGAATTAGGATCAGGAATACGCAATGTTACTAAGCTGATACAATTCTACACTCCCCATCAAGCTGCACAATTCATTGAAGAAGATGTCTTCAAGGCAATTATTCCAGTCCAAAGTATTAGCAAAGGGAAAATTGAGCCTGAAACAAGTGCGTTATTGATTAAAGAGCTTGAAAAGGAAGTTAATAGAATCCCTGTACCTGAACCTATCCGAGAACGCATGAGACATGAGATAGCTATATTGGCAGATGGCCATAACCATTCAGCCAGTGAGCTAGCTACTTTATTTGGGTTAAGTTATCGAACAATTCATAGAGACTTTATTATTCTGTTAGATGCTGGCATACTGCAATCATCCGATTCTTTTGGATTTTATGAGCTAGCAGAAAAGTGGAGAACTCTTTAGTTATTATATCTTATGTCAGATATAAGACAGATATATGTCAGATATATGTCAGAGTTATGTCAGATATATGTCAGAGTTATGTCAGATATAAGACAGAGTTATATTCAGTCTTAATAACGTGTTTAAAATTCTTTTATAAATGAGCAATAACAACTCCGCCATCGTTTCTAAAGTCTGGTCTTTTTGCAACACCCTCCGCGATGATGGCGTGGGCTACGGCGATTATTTAGAGCAGCTTACCTACCTGCTGTTCCTGAAAATGGCCGATGAATATACCAAGCCGCCCTACAACCGTCAGCTGCCCATTCCGGCAGCATACAACTGGGAAAGCCTAGCCGACCTGAAAGGTGCCGAGCTGGAAGCGCATTACACTATCCTGCTCCGCGAGCTGGGCAAAGAAAAAGGCATTCTGGGGCAGATCTTCACCAAGAGCCAGAACAAGATCCAGGACCCCGCCAAGCTTTCCAAGATCATCGCCATGATCGACAGCGAGAACTGGCTGATGATGGGCGTAAAAGACAAAGGCGATATTTACGAAGGCCTGCTGGAGAAAAATGCCGAAGACACCAAAAGCGGTGCCGGCCAGTACTTCACCCCGCGTCCTTTAATTAAAGCCATGGTGGAGTGCGTAAACCCGCAACCCATGCAAAACCATTGCCGACCCGGCCTGCGGTACTGGCGGTTTCTTCCTGGCCGCTTACGATTACCTGGTAGCACCACCACGAGCTGGATAAAGAAGAAAAGCAGTTTCTGAAGTACAAAACTTTCTTCGGCAACGAAATCGTGGCCAGCACCCGCCGCCTGGCCCTCATGAACCTGTTCCTGCACAACATCGGCGACATCGACAGCGACAACTTCATCTCCCCCGCCGATGCCCTGATCGCCGCTTCTCCGGAGCGCTACGATTACGTGCTGGCCAATCCGCCTTTCGGTAAAAAAAGCAGCCAGACCTTTACCAACGCCGAAGGCGAACAGGAAAAAGAAGACCTCACCTACAACCGCCAGGATTTCTGGGCCACCACCAGCAACAAGCAGCTCAACTTTGTGCAGCACATCCGCAGCATGCTCAAAACCACCGGTCAGGCTGCCGTGGTCCTGCCCGATAACGTGCTCTTCGAAGGCGGCGCCGGCGAAACCGTGCGCAAAAAACTGCTGGAAACCACCGATGTGCACACCATCCTGCGTTTACCCACCGGTATTTTCTACGCCCACGGCGTAAAAGCCAACGTAGTCTTCTTCGACAACAAACCCAGCAGCAAAGACCCCTGGACCAAAGAAATCTGGGTGTACGATTACCGCACCAACATTCACCATACCCTCAAAAAGAACCCGCTGAAGCTGGAAGACCTCCGCGATTTTATTACCTGTTACAACCCGCAAAACCGCCACAAGCGCACCGAAACCTACCAACCCGAAACCAACCCCGAAGGCCGCTGGCGCAAATTCAGCTACGAAGAAATTATCGCCCGCGACAAAACCAGTCTCGACATTACCTGGCTAAAAGATAAATCCCTCGCTGACCTGGATAACCTTCCCGATCCGGATGTATTGGCTGAAGATATTATTGAGAATTTAGAAGCGGGGCTGGAGAGTTTCCGGACGATTTTGGCAAGAATATCCGCGTAGGGACAGGGCTTGACCTGTCCGCCGGTATTCCTGATAAAACATTTCCGGTCAACGTTATTTTAAGATAATTTAAGATTCGAAATACTTGGTCGTAAATTCCTGAACAGATAATTTGACCCAATACCGGGCGGACAGGTCAAGCCCTGTCCCTACAGAGAAATCCTTTCTTCCAATTGGCAGTGTTATTTTATATTTATTCTTTTTACCTTGGTCTGTTTCCTGACAGACCGGAAAAATTCTGTTTGCGGTCCTCCGGTGGGCCAAGAGATGAAAGCGTCAATTTTACAAACCACTCCTAATTTTTCAAAAGACCTTTAACTACCTTGCTGCCAACTACTCCTCCACCAACGTTCCTTCGCTGGCATCGAACAACCAGGCTAATGCTTCTGCTTCGGTTTCAAAATTACCTACTTGCAGATCAAGGTTGTAGATCCGGTTTAGGGTTGGAATGCGTTGCCTGATCGCCTGCTCATATTCCTGGTCTTTGGAAACTACCCGGGCATACTTTTTCAGGTTACTGCCCTTAAGGGCTTCAGCTAACTGGTCCATATTGCTGGTACCAATATCGGTCTGGATGGCGCTACACTGGCTCAGATCGAATAGCCAGCCTTCTGCTTTAAGCTCTAAAGTCAGGCGTTTCAGGGCTTCTATAACTTCAACGTAAATACTTTTACAATCCGGGCCCTTCCATTTCAGGTGCAGGGTTTTGTGGTTGTGATGGAAATAAATGCGGGTGTTTTCCAGTTCAAAAACCAGAACTTCGGCTTCTTCATGCATGGGGTGAGATTCCTGATTTTAAGGTGGCAGTTAGCAAATTGTAGAGGTCGTTGGCAAAAGCTCCGGCGTCATCCTGATTTAGAGAATAAACGGAACAGGTCAGGTAGGAAAGCACCAGGGTTGAATCTTCATCGGCATATTTCAGGTAAATACTTTCAACGGCAGTGGCAAAGGCTTCTTTATTTTCCTTTAAGGTATTTACCATGGCCGGCGTAAAGCTTTCGCAATTCCACCGCACATTTGCCTTGTTGTTCTCCTTTATGAATAACAAGGATAAAAGGTTTCCTTTCGGCTTCACATTTTTCTAACCAGCCAGCTACTTCCTGGGAAGTTACCGAAGAATTAATCAGGATCAGGTATTTCATGCAGGCACCAGTTTAAACAAAAATAAACGTTAAGCTTATAAGAGCCTTATTTTTTCCGAAATTAATAAAATTACTGAAAGAAATTTATCTATCTGGTTTACATTACATTAAGAGTAGAAAAATTACAAAAAGCTTAAATCATAAACGCCGGAAGCGGCTTTTTTTGTTTTGTTTTTAGGACAGCAAAACCCACCGGCCGGGCATGTTTAAAATTACCTTGCGGCTTTTGCAGGGTAAACTTTTTTTCGGAGCACTTTATATTTCTTGTGGAACATCCTATTGGCGGGAATAATTTTTTTTTAAAACATTACCTATACCTTCCGCGTTTATAGGGGACATTTATCACTTTTAACAAAACAGAATTATGGAGAATACCTCAAAAGATCTGAAGAATAAAGCGGAAGATCTGAAAAACAAAGCAGACAATTTTAATCCTGAACACAAAGAAGGGCCGGTTGCTGCCGCAATTGAACAATATACCGCCAAGTTACCTTCCGACCTTTTCTTATGGGCTGCTTTAGGCTCTATGGCAATTTCGGCTACCCTGAAGATCATGAAAAAAGACGAAGAAGCGTTGTTTGTGGGCCAGTGGCCGGCGCCATTCTTATTGCTGGGTTTATATAACAAATTGGTTAAACTTGAAGGCCACGATAAGACCGACAGAGGTCAGGCCGCCGGCAGAATGGGAAACCGATAACCATTTAAGTTTATTTTGCAGAAGGAGGAGGCAATAGCTTCCTCTTTTTTTTACCTAACAGCCACTTGTATTCAGGCAACTGCGTAATGCCGGGAACGCAATTCATTTTACCGGAAATCCATAGAAAGAAAACCACGATCCGGGCTGCTTTATTCGGCAGATTCCCGTATAGTCACCCAAAACTACCAGGCACTTTTTCAGATGAAAACCATACTGTTTTTTGGCAACAGCTTAACGGCCGGTTACGGCATTGGCCAGCAAAATGCTTTCCCGGCCCTGATCCAGAAATTCATTACCGAAGCCGGCCTCGATTACCAGGTGGTTAATGCCGGCGTTAGCGGCGAAACGTCGGCCGGGGGCAAATACCGCATTCATAACTGGGTAAAAAAGCCGATAGCGGTATTTGTGCTGGAACTGGGCGCTAATGATGGGCTGCGCGGCATACCAGTCCGGGAAACCAGCCAGAACCTGCAGGAAATTATAGACGTGGTAAAAAAGCAGCATCCGGAAGCAAAGGTTGTGTTGGCCGGCATGGAAATCCCGGCAATTTTTCCTGGCCGTTATGCCGCCGAATTCCGGGTTATTTTCCGGGAACTGGCTTTAAAAAATAACCTCACCTTTGTGCCTTTCTTACTGGAAGGGGTGGTTGGCGTGCCACACTTAAACCTACCCGACCGTTTTCATCCGAATACCGAAGGTCATAAAGTTATGGCGAAACACGTATGGCAGGTGCTGAAAGATGTGTTGTAGTACTGAAAGTAATTATTAAAACGGAAGGTCATCCCCCTACCCCCTTCAAAGGGGGACTAACCGGAAATGCGTAATTTTCTTCTGAACGTTTTCTGATAAAAGTCCCCGTTTGGAGGGGGTTAGGGGGAGGATTTTTTTCCTGCGTATCTTTACCGAAACAACCTACTCGCTTGCGTAAGATCATTCACATCGATATGGACGCGTTTTTTGCTTCGGTGGAGCAGCGCGATTTCCCGGAACTGCGGGGCAAGCCGGTGGCGGTTGGCGGCGGCGGCCCCAGAGGAGTGGTGGCTGCGGCCAGTTACGAAGCCCGGGCCTTTGGGGTGTATTCGGCCATGCCCGGAAGTGTGGCTAAGCGCAAATGCCCGCACTTGATCTTTACCAAAACCCGGTTCGACGTGTATGAGAGCGTTTCGCGGCAGATAAGGGAAATTTTCCTGGCGTATACCGATCTGGTAGAACCCCTTTCTTTAGACGAAGCCTACCTGGATGTTACCGAAAACAAATTCCGGATCCCATCGGCTACGCTTATTGCCCGCGAAATTAAAGCGCGCATCTTTGAACAGACCGGTCTTACGGCTTCAGCCGGCGTTTCATACAATAAATTCCTGGCTAAAATTGCTTCGGCTTTTCAGAAACCAAATGGCTTAACGGTTATTCCTCCCGAAAAAGCTGAGGCGCTGGTGGAAACCTTACCCATTGAAAAATTTTATGGTATTGGTGAGGTAACCGCCGCAAAAATGCACAGCCTGGGCATCCGCACCGGGCTCGATCTGAAGCGGCGTTCGCTGGAAGACCTGCTGAAAAACTTTGGAAAATCCGGCCATTACTATTACCACATTTCCCGGGCCCACGACGACCGGCTGGTAGAGCCCAACCGCATCCGGAAATCGGTGGGGGCAGAAAGAACTTATGCCGAAGACCTGACCACTGCCGAAGAAATGGATGAACGACTGAAGCCGCTGGCCGAAGAAGTTGGCGATTACTTAACCTCAAAAAACAATGCCGGCCGGACGGTAACGCTCAAAATAAAATATGCCGACTTTACGCAGAATACCCGAAGTAAAACTTTTGTTTCCGGGGTGCAGTCGGCGGACCTGCTCTGGCACCTGGCTAAAGAATTATTGCGCACGCCGTTTGTACCCCAATTGCCGGTTCGCCTTTTAGGAATTTCGGTTTCCGGCCTGCTTTCGGAACAGGACGAACGCCACGGCCACCAGCTGGCTTTCCCGTTTTAATATTTAATCCTTACAAAAAATGGTAGGGTTTTAAGCAGGAAAAGTAACAGAAATGGGGCAAGATTAATAGCTTCATCGCAAAAAAGCTTCTCTAATTGATGAGTATTTTTTTTTCCAGGACCAGCATTAAACAAGTAGATAATGAAGTGGAAAGCAAAAGAAGTATTCGAACGCAGAGCGGAGTACGATAAAACAAAGACTACAAAACACAAGCTAAATTTGCGCTTACGGCAGCAAATTTAGTCGTTTGCCAAGCCACTGCAATCATCTATCTATGCAATGTTCAATTAACTACGAAGAGCAGGAAGGTATCCCGGTGGGCCTTTTGTCAAACGCATTGTTTGAGCGGTCAGCGAGTTTGCGTTTGACTTGACTTTTTTGGTTCTTTTTGTGTCAAGACAAAAAGAACAAGGAAGATAACTATGAAAAAGTTAAAGAACTGATAAAAAGTAGATAAGTGTCTACGAAAGAATGATAGCCTTTGTAGCCAAAAAACTGCTATCCGCCGACAAGTTCCTTCGCTAACGCTCAGGATGACGCAATAATGTTGCTGGCTTTATTGGTTAACGGTACTACTACTTTGATGCGATCTCTCCTATCGTCGAGATGACAGAGAACGTTTATAATACCCAGTGCAAATTATAAAACCCAGTGCAAAAGCAAAAAAGTCGCTGACCGGTTAAGATCAGCGACTTTTCTGTTAGAAAGTATGTAAAAACTATTTCGCCTGAGTAGTTACAGTTGTATCGGTTTTGATAACTGCGTCAGCTTCCTGATCAATAACTACAGCAGTATCGCCGGCTTCCGGAGTAATCGCTTCATCGGTAGTAGCTTCGATAGATTCACCTGCATCTTCAGCTGCTTTTTCAGTTTTATTGCATGAAGTTGTGAAGGCAACAAAGCCTAAAGCTAAGAAAGCCAGTTTGAAAGTGTTTTTCATTTTGTTTATACGTTTAAGAGTTTTAGATTTAAATCTTACCTTCATACCAGAACCCCGTTAAAGTAACCCAATATAAAATTTTATTTTTTTTGGGTTACAAAAACAGCCTTTGGGTATTAACCATTGAAAGTGCATGCAGAAAGCGGCAGTAAATACAGACGAAGCACTGATCTCCGGCATCCGAAACGATGACGACCAGGCCCTGGCTGACTTGTATAAAATGCATTACCCCATGGTTTCGCATTTTATTTTAAGTAACAGCGGCTCGCCAGACGATGCCAAAGATATTTTTCAGGAGGCGGTGCTGATCTTTTATGAAAAAATAAAAGACGGCAGCCTAACGTTAACCTGCCAGATCAAAACGTACCTGTATTCTGTTGCCCGAAGGCTGTGGCTGAAGAAGTTAGCTGAAAAGAACCGGTTTTCCGGCGTTATCGATTCGGATAATTTTATTAGCCTGGAAGCTGAAACCGAGCTGCCCGAAGAAACCGAAGAAAAGTACGCGGTAATGGAACGGGCCATGAACATGCTGGGCGAACCCTGCCGCACACTGCTGGAAGACTTTTACATTAAAGACAGCTCTATGCAGGATATAACCGAAAAGTTTGGTTATACCAATGCCGACAACGCAAAGAACCAAAAGTATAAATGCCTGGTGCGTTTAAAGAAAATGTTTTTTGCTGCTTATAAAACCGTCGCGCCGGACATTTTTTAGGCGCCACCGAAATTCCGCCAGGCGGAACCAAAACCATGACTGAATTAGAAGCTTACGCCCTTATTGAACGTTACCTCTCCGGCGAAATGCCGATGCCGGAAGCGTTGGAATTTGAAGCGCAACTCCGGCTCGATCCGGTGCTGGCCCGGCAGGCCCGCGAATTTGAAGAACTTACTACCACCCTGCAGAAACAAGCCCAGCGCCGCCAGGTTAAGAAAAAGCTGCAGGCCATTCATAACGAAATGGAAAAAGTGGCGGAACCAATTATGCGTCCGCTGGCCAAAACCCCGAAATGGCGCGTATTCTGGAATGCCCATTCCACTACCGTAGCGGTAGCTGCCAGTGTAGCCATTTTAACTGTTTTCAGTACGCTTTTGAGTATTCAGCTCTGGAACGCAATGGGTAAACAACAAACCATCCGCTACACCGAATTACGCCGCGAAGTAGAAAAGATCAAAAAGAACCAGCGGGCCATTAACCGGGTGTTCAACCAGATCACGCCAAAGACCGAAGTTAATCCCGGCACGTTTAGCGGTACTGGTTTTGCCTTAACCGAAAACGGTTATTTTGTTACCAGCTACCACGTAATTAAAGGCGCCGATTCGGTTTATATTGAAAATAAGAACGGCAGCCGTTATAAGCTCACCCGCGTTTTCCAGGATCTGGATAATGACCTGGCCATTCTGAAAGTAGACGACCCGAACTTTACTTCTTTTGGCACCCTGCCTTATACTGTAGACAAAGCCGCCGCTGAACTAGGCGAAAAAGTGTATACTCTGGGCTTCCCGCGCGACGACATGGTTTTTGGCGAAGGTTCTTTAAGTTCGCAATCGGGCTTTGAAGGCGATACAGCTTCTTACCAGATCTCTATTCCGCTAAACCCGGGTAACTCCGGCGGCCCGTTATTCGACGAAAGAGGCAACCTTATCGGGATTATCAGCGGCAAGCAGTTAGACGTACAGGGCGCTGCCTTTGCTACCAAATCTACCTATCTGATGAATATGGCCGAAGCCTTAAAATCTGATTCTGCTACCCGGGTTTCGTTTAACCGCCAGAATACCTTAGCCGGCCGGGGCCGCAAACAGCAACTTAAAAAGCTGAAGGACTTTATCTTTATGGTGAAGGTGTATAACTAGTGATTAGTGATTAGTGAATAATGATTAGTGATTAGTATTCAGATAAATGATTTAAAAATAGCCGGCTGAATTTTCAACTGGCTATTTTTTTAATATTTTCTTCCATTTTTACTAATCACTAATCATTATTCACTAATCACTACCATTTTCCGGCTTGGGTTTTGTAATTTTGCAGAAGTAAATTTTATTCAGCTAAAAAATTAAGATTATGGGAATGTATCCTGAATATATGGTAGCGCCGATCCGTGAAGATTTGACTTCTGCTGGTTTTGAGCAATTAATGACCCCGGAAGAAGTAGAGTCAGCACTTTCTTCGAAAGAAGGAACCGTACTGGTAGCTATTAACTCGGTTTGCGGTTGTGCGGCTTCCAAAGCCCGCCCGGCTTTGAAAATGGCCGTTTCTTCGGCAGATAAAAAACCGGCCAAACTGGTAACCGTTTTTGCCGGAATGGAAGGCGAAGCAGTTGCTAAAGCCCGGGAGTACATGTTACCTTATCCACCGTCATCGCCGTCTATTGCGTTATTTAAAAACGGTGAACTGGTGCATATGATCGAACGCCATCACATTGAAGGCAACGACCTGGTGCGCATTGTAGACAACCTGAAAGGTGCTTTCGAAGCCAATTGCTAATTTGGGTATCTGGTAGCAGGTATTTGGTATCTGGACTTTTTCAGGTTAAGAACCTACCATTTTTACCAGTAAAATCAGAAAACAAAAAGCCGGAACAAGAAACTGTTCCGGCTTTTTTATGCTTAAACCCTACCGTTGGCTAAATATTCAGCCGGCTTTTTTATTTTAAATCGCCGTATTCCTTACTCCTGGCTCCTGACTCCTTTTCTACAAAATGGTTTGTCCTTTTCTGGGGTAAGCCTGTAGATCCAGGCCTATGTCTTTGCGGAAATAACGACCCTGCCATTCTATGCTTTTGGCAGTAGCATTCGCTTTTTCCAGTGCTTCGGTCAGGTCTTGGCCTAAAGCGGTTACGGCAATTACGCGGCCGCCATCGGTTACTATTTTTTTATTTTCCTTAAGGGTGGTACCGGCATGAAAAAGGAAAGCATCTGTTTCTTTTTCCATTCCCGTAATTTCAAAGCCTTTGGTATAATTATCCGGGTACCCATTCGAAACCAATACCACAGTGGCTGCCGTCCGGGGGTCTATTTCTATCTGATAACTGCTCAAGGTATGGTCATGGAGCGCCTGAAACATTTCAAACAGGTCGGATTTAATGCGCGGCAAAATAGATTCAGTTTCGGGGTCGCCCAGGCGCACGTTGTATTCCACCACAAACGGATCGCCGTCAACATTCATTAAACCAATGAACAGGAAACCGGAATACGGGATATTTTCTGCCTGCAGGCCTTTTAAAGTTGGCTCTATTATCCGGGTTTTTACTTTTTCCATAAAGGTGGCATCCGCAAAAACCACCGGCGAAACAGCACCCATACCACCGGTATTCGGTCCGGTATCGCCTTCGCCGATGCGTTTGTAATCTTTGGCTTCGGGCAGTAGCACGTAATCGTTGCCATCGGTTAAAATAAAGGCTGAAAGTTCGATGCCGGTCATAAAATCTTCTACCACCACTTTGGCGCTGGCCTTCCCGAAACGGTGGTCCTGCAGCATGTCTTTGAAATGGTAGTTGGCTTCTTCTATGTCCTGCGCTATAATTACGCCTTTGCCGGCAGCCAGACCATCGGCTTTTAAAACGGTCGGGAATTGCTGGGTTTGCAGATAGGCTAAGCCGTCGTCGTAATTTTCGGCGGTAAAGGTTTTAGATTTAGCGGTAGGAATGCCGTATTTCAGCATGAAATTCTTGGAGAAATCTTTACTGCCTTCCAGCTGGGCACCGGCTTTGCAAGGCCCTACCACCAAAATCTCTTTTAAATATTCCGAAGCCTGAAAATAATCGTGAATGCCATCTACCAAAGCAGCCTCCTGCCCTACTACTACCATCATAACGTTGAAATCGGTCACGAATTTGGCGATCTCATCGAAATCGGTAACGGAGACTGCCACGTTGGTAGCAACTTTGGCAGTGCCGGCATTTCCGGGCGCTGCGTAGATTTTTTCGCAATATGGGCTTTGGCTTAGTTTCCAGGCCAGGGCATGTTCGCGGGCGCCGGATCCGATTATGAGAACTTTCATGGTGGTTCTGGTTTAAATAAACCTGTTTAAGTTACGAATTTATTTTTTTGCCTCCGCCGGAAAAGGCCGTTTGCAAAGAAATTAACTGGTGCCGCGAATTTACCAATTTATACGGAAGCTGTTCGTTTTATTTCAGTAACTGACTTTACGCAGAATTTGTTTGTTCCCCTTTGGAGGCAAGGTTGATTCATTCTAAAGGAAACTTGCTCTTCCGGATTTTTTAATCCGGAAGCCACCTGTAGCGGGTCTATTGACCCGCCTGTGCCGTTTAAAGCCCAATACGCGGATTGATAAATCCGCTACAGCCGGTTTTCGGATAAAAATATCCGAAAAAGCACTTTTATTTTGAATCAAACGACCCTGCCTCCCATTCCCCGGCCTGTCCCCCGACAGGGCGGAAGCTGCAACCGTCCTGTCGGGGGACAGGCCGGGGATAAGATCAAATAAAAAACTCCAATAATGCTCCTGTCCCCATACCCTCTTTCCTCCGTCAGGAAAGGCTTTCCAAAGGAGACTTTTCTTCTGAGTATGTAAGGTCAGTTCTGAAATTCCGGCAGCAAATAAAAAAAGCCGGCGTTCTATACACCGGCTTTTTCGCTTATTTTCCCTACCGTTTTAAGGCAGCATTAAACTTTTAATTGGCGTATTCGCTCAGGAATTTGATGCGCATCAGGCGCAGATCTTCTTCGGTATAATCATCGGTGCCCAGTTCTTTTAAGGCATCGTGCAATGTTATCGGTAGCTGGCGTGCATAAAATAATCGTATATTTCCTCCTGCCGCTCATCGTCCAGCACGCTCGTCGATGTAGTAATTCAGGTTAAGCTTGGTGCCGGAGTAGCAGATATGTTCGATTTCTTCGATCAGTTCGGGCATGGTAATATCTTTGGAAGAGGCAATTTCTTCCAGGTCCATTTTCTTATCGATCTGCTGAATAATGTAGATCTTGATCTTCGATTTATTAACCGCCGATTTTACCACCACATCAGCTGCCGTTACAATATCGTTATCTTCTACGTATTTGGTAGATCAGATCCAGGAACGGCTTTCCGAACTTCTGCACTTTACCCATACCCACCCCGGCAATATGCGCCAGATCTTCTTTGTTGGTAGGGTAAGTGGTGGCCATTTCCTTCAGCGACGGATCCTGGAACAAGCACGTAAGGCGGCAGGTTCTTTTCTTTGGCCAGTTTCTTCCGCAAGCGCTTTCAGCATATCAAACAACACTGTCGTCGTGGCCGGCCGCGGACTGGATTTCTTCTTTTTCTTCTTCCTGCTGTACTTCCTCCTCGAAGTTATGATCTTTGGAAAGCTTGATAGGGTGCGGATTCTCAATAAAGTCTAAACCTTTCTGGGTAATTTTCAGCACCCCAAAATTCTCAATATCTTTTTCCAGGTAATCCGATAAGCAACACCTGCCGCACTACGGAACTCCAGAATTGCAGCATCGTGGTCTTTGCCTTTGCCGTAAACTTCCAGTTGGTCATGGCCGTAGCTTTCTACGTACTGGTTGTTCATGCCGGTCAGCACCGCCACCAATATGATCGATGCCGAAACGCTGCTCGGTCTGCACCACTGCTTTTAAGGCCAGCAATACTTCCTTCTGCGCTTCAAAACGTTCTTTCGGGTGCACGCAGTTGTCGCAGAAACCGCAGTCTTTTTCGTAAGCTTCGCCAAAATAATGCAGCAATTGCTTCCGGCGGCAAACCGCCGAATCGGCGTAGGAGGCCATTTCCTGCAACAGCAGCTTGGAATTATCGCGTTCGGTTACCGGTTTGTCTTTGTTGAATTTTTCCAGCTTTACAATATCGTCGTAGCTGTAGAACATCAGGCAATTGCCTTCCAGGCCATCGCGACCGCCACGGCCGGTTTCCTGGTAATAGCCTTCAATGGATTTCGGGGTATCGTAGTGAATTACAAAGCGCACATCCGGTTTATCAATGCCCATCCCAAAAGCAATGGTAGCTACAATTACATCGGCATCTTCGTTCAGGAAAGCATCCTGGTTGGCCATGCGCACGTGCGGGTCCAGGCCGGCGTGGTAAGGCAAAGCCTTCACATCGTTCACCCGCAGCAGTTCGGCAATTTCTTCTACCTTTTTGCGGCTTAGGCAATACACAATACCGCTTTTGCCTTTATGCTTTTTAACGTATTGAATCAGCTGCTTTTTGGTGTTGTGCTTCGGCCGAACTTCGTAATACAGATTGGTGCGGTTAAACGAAGATTTAAAAACCGAAGCCTCGTCCATCTGCAGGTTTTTCTGGATGTCGAGCTGCACTTTGGGCGTGGCCGTGGCGGTAAGGGCAATAATGGGCAGATTGCCGATACTGGTCGATAATGCCCCGGATGTTGCGGTACTCCGGCCGGAAATCGTGGCCCCACTCCGAAATACAGTGGGCTTCGTCGATGGCTACAAAAGAAATATTGGCTTTCTGCAAAAAGTCAAGGGTTTCTTCTTTGGTCAGAGATTCGGGCGCTACGTAAAGCAATTTTACTTCGCCGCTGATGGTTTCTTTTTTAACCTTGTTTATTTCCGACTTTGGTAAGCGTGGAGTTCAGGAACTGGGCATTCACGCCAAAGGCATTCAGCTGGTCCACCTGATTTTTCATCAGGGCGATCAGAGGCGAAATTACGATGGCTGTTCCCGGCAGCATCAAGGCAGGCAACTGGTAGCACAACGATTTGCCGGCCCCGTAGGCATAATCACAAAGGTATTGTTACCTTCCATAATATTATTAATAATCGCCTCCTGGTTTCCTCTGAATTGATTATACCCAAAAACTTCCTTTAATTTGTCTTTCAGTTTAACGTCTTGCTTTCACTAATACTTCATCTGTGTAGAGTCAACTTTTAATAATTCTGATGTTCCATATAACTGTAACTTACTGTGTACTCTTAATACAAATTTAAATTGAATATACCGAAAAATATAAAAAAATTGCAAAAAATGTCTTACAAAATGAGGCAGACGCAATTCTGAAACTTATTGATTATTTAGACGATAGATTTTGAAGCCTGTGTAAAGGCAATTTTAGCCATAAAAGGCCGCGTGGTGGTAACTGGCATTGGCAAAAGTGCTAACATTGCCGCCAAAATTGTAGCCACTTTAAACTCTACCGGCACCCCTGCCCTGTTTATGCACGCCGCCGATGCCATTCACGGCGACCTTGGAATGATACAGACTGAAGATTTTGTAATCTGTATTTCTAAAAGCGGCAATACGCCGGAAATAAAAGTGCTGGTGCCGCTTCTCAAACGCAAAGGCGCCCAACTGGCTGCTTTGGTTTCCAACACCAATTCTTACCTGGCCCAACAGGCCGATTTTATCCTAAATGCTACCATAGAGCGCGAAGCCTGCCCCAACAACTTGGCTCCTACTACCAGCACCACCGCGCACCTGGCTTTAGGCGATGCCTTGGCCGTATGCCTGCTGGAATGCCGCAATTTCAGCAGTGCCGATTTTGCCGGCCTGCACCCGGGCGGTTCGCTGGGTAAACAACTTATACCTGAAAGTAGGCGATATTTATACCCAGAATGCCGCGCCTGGGGTACCGGAAAGCGCTAATCTGAAAGAAATAATTATTGAAATTTCCTCCAAGCGTTGGGGGCTACCGCCGTTTTAAATCCGGAAACCAGAGCCTTGACCGGCATTATTACCGACGGTGATTTGCGCCGCATGCTCAATAAATACGACCTTTCTGCCATTGGCCAATTTCGGCCCGCGATATCATGACTGCCAACCCGTTGACCATTGACGCCGGACGAATATGCCGCTGAAGCACTGGCCATTATGCAGAAAAAAAATATTACGCAGTTAATTGTCACAAAATCCGGTAAATTTGAGGGCTTTGTGCATCTGCACGATTTACTAAAAGAAGGATTGATATAAACCATGAACAAGAATACATATGTGGTAATAATGGCCGGTGGCATCGGCAGCCGTTTCTGGCCTTTTAGCCGCACCAATAACCCCAAGCAATTTCATGATGTGCTGGGCGTAGGTGAAAGCATGCTGCAGATGACGGCTAAACCGCTTAACCGGCATTTGCCCGCAGGAGAATATTTATGTGGTAACCAATCGCGATTATCGCAACCTGGTAAACGAACAATTGCCTTTCCTAACCCACGACCAGATCTTATGCGAGCCGATCGGCCGCAACACGGCTCCGGCCATTGCCTATGCCTGCTTATAAAATTGCGAATTTAAACCCGAAGGCCAATATTGTGGTAATGCCATCCGACCACGTGGTTTTAAAAGAGGAAGCCTTTACAAATAATCGGTGAAGCCTGGGTTTACAGGCTTCCGAAAAAGATGATATACTGATTACCCTGGGTATAAAGCCAAGCCGCCCCGATACCGGTTACGGTTACATCCAGTTCATTGATGCGAAGCCGGCAGTGAGCTGAAGAAAGTTAAAACCTTTACCGAAAAACCCAACCTGGAGATTGCCAAGATGTTCCTGGACAGCGGCGACTTTGTGTGGAATTCCGGCATTTTTATCTGGAACGCCAGATGCTATTCTGAAGGCCTTTAAAACCTACCTGAGTGAAATTGTCAGAAATTTTTGAAGATGGCGCCGGCTACCTGAATACGCAGCACGAAGAAGAATTTATTGCCAAAGCTTATTCCCACTGCCGCAACATTTCCATCGATTATGGCATTATGGAAAAAGCCGATAACGTGTTTGTATTGCTGAGCGATTTTGGCTGGTCTGACCTGGGCACCTGGAATTCGCTTTACAGCATTGGAAAGAAAGACGAAGCCGGCAACGTTGTAGACGGCGATGTGCTGATCTACGATACTAAAAACTGCATTATTAAAACTCCGAAAGAACGCCTGGTGGTGGTACAGGGCCTGGAAGGTTATATTGTAGCCGAATTCGATAATGTGCTGATGATCTGCCAAAAGGAAGAAGAGCAGCGGGTTAAAGAGTTTGTATCTGATGTAAAAGCCAAAAAAGGCGTTGGTTATATTTAGCAGTTTTACGGCCGGAAATGGTAGCGTTTTTAACAGAAAAAGTCAGGCGAATTGCCTGACTTTTTTAATTTAAAATAAAAGAAAAAAAACTAAAATGGTATAGTTTCAACCATTAAAACAGATTCCATTTTCATAAACGTTTTGAGGCCGGAAAAGAAACCGATTGCCAGAAAAGAAAAGTACTTCCGGTAGATCCGGTAAATAAAATTAAGCTTTTTTTCATCGTTCGGATACTCATAATAATATTTGGGCGGCAGGTCTATGATCTTATCTAATTCCGGTTTGCTGATACCCAGTTTCTTGGCGATGAATTCCTTTTCGCGTTCCATCACTTCTTCGTTGTAGATCGGAGCTTTCAGGGCTTCAATTGCCTCTTCACGGGTTGTTTCGCCGGAACAGATCTGGCTCGACAACGTGGCTTTCCGGTAATCAAGATCAAATTTTTTGGGCAGTAAATAGGCTTGCACAAACTTGGTAAATCGCGATTCGTGGTGTTTGCCGCCGTAGTTTTTCCAGCCTAATTTCTCCTGAATTAATTTTGTAGCTTCGGCCTTATTAAAATCTACATAATTAAGCAGGTAAATTATTTTAATGCCTTTTATAAACTTATAGTAGAACTCCTTCTCGAAACCGAAATTAGGGAATTTGCGGACTTTTTTCGGATTAAATTTTTCCTGAATGGCGTTAAAGTACTTCGTATCTTTTTGGTTATAATGCCACATTTTGGGCAGAATTCCTTCGGTAGCCATATTGCCGCCGCTTATAATATACTTAATCCCAAATTTAGCCGCTACACTATGTAATGCCCCCTGGATGGCAATATCGGTTGGGGTTTCTGCTTCTACCACCGAAGCCCGTAAAAAGGCTAACTGTATCTCTTTGAATTCTTCCCAGTCAAGCACATAGCTTTCATAATCGAAGCCAAGCGTTTTAACCACGTTCTTTATATTAAGGGTAGCATCATCAGAATTCCAGCCATTGTCCATATGAACCAGCAGTGTTCGCAGCCCAAGGTTTTTAAGCAAATAAGCAACATAGGTGCTATCTACTCCCCCGCTGATTCCCAGCAGAACGTCGTATTTCCGGTTTTTTGAATCCTTTTTTATTTTTCCAACAATTTCACCCAGGTGTTCGGTGCCGTATTTTTTTAAAGCTTTAACTTCTTCCAGTTGCTTCATAAAACCGGTGCAATGGTTACAAACCCCCTTCTCATCGAACTGAATTTCGGGGTCTGTGGTGTCCATTACACATCGGGTACACATTTGGTAAGCTCTGCTCTTCATATTAAAACGCAATATCCTGCTTTTCGGGATAATTTATAAGTACCCCTTTATTCCGGCCATAATAAACAAAAAGACTTCCGGCAGCCAGGCCGGTAGCATGCGCTTCGGTAAACGCTTTTTTAAGGTCCTCTACCGATCCGGCTCCGCCCAAAGCAATGGTTGGAATAGTAACCTTTTCGGAGACCCGCCGGATCAAATCCAGATCATAGCCCTCCATTTTGCCATCTTTTGCAATAGCCTGCACAATTATTTCGCCGGCGCCGTTTGCCTCCATAAGGTGCGCAAACGCCACCGGATCGAGGCCTGTAGCCTTCGTGCCGTTTAACCGGTAAACCTGCTCTTTGCCAAAAAGCTTTTTTTTTATGTCAAGGCAAACGGTAATGGTTGAACTACCGAATTCACGGGTAGCTTTTTTAATAAAATCCGGGTTCTCAACCGCGTAACTGCCAATAATTACTTTTTCGGCTCCCGCCGAAATAATTTTACGGATTTGGGACAACTCCCGGATGCCGCCCCCTACGCAAAAAGGCATATTAGCTTCTTCTCCAATACTTTTTATCAACTCCAGGGAAATGCTCCGGTTATTTTTAGAGGCTGAAATATCCAAAAATACCAGTTCATCGGCTTTAAACTCGTTAAAGATCCGGACCGCGTTTAAGGGATCACCAATATAGCGGTAATCTTTAAATTTTACCGATTTTACTAAATGATCCTTATTAAGCAGCAAAACCGGAATAACTCTGGGTCGGAACATGTTTAAAGCTGAATAAAATTTTGCAGCAATTGGGTGCCGGCTTCGTGGCTTTTTTCCGGGTGAAACTGGGTTCCGAAAATATGGTCTTTTTCCACCGCCGACACATATTCGTATTCAAAGTTTGTTGTAGTTAAAATAGCAGTTGGCTCTGTGGCTTCGTAATGGAAACTGTGCAAAAAATAAAATTCGCTCTGGTCGGAAATATTGGTCAGCAATTTACTTTTTTTACAAATACTAATGGTATTCCAGCCTGTTTGCGGTACTTTAAATTTCAGGGTATTCTGAATATCAAATTTTTTTACCCGGGCATCGAGCCAGCCAAAACCGGCCACATCGCCTTCTTCGCTGTGTTTAGCCAGCAGTTGCATACCCAGGCAGATTCCCAGAATTGGGGTTTTCTTTACCAATACGGCTTCATTGAGCGCATCGTAAAGCCCCTGATCTTTCAGGTTTCTTAAAGCTATTTCAAAATGCCCTACGCCCGGCAAAATTATTTTATCCGCAGATAAGATCTCTTTGGGAGTAGCGGCAATAACCGGTTGGGCCTGTAACCGGCTTAACTTCCTGAAAACACTATGAAGATTTCCCATTCCATAGTCTACAATTGCTACATTACCAGCCATTAAGCCACTAAAATCAAATAAATCAACTACAAAATAGCAATAATTAATCCAATAAGTAAAGTAAAGCCTTCGTAAATTACCTTTTTGGTTTATCCCCTTTTGTTAAATTATGCTTTTGGTTTTTATTTTTTAATTCCCGGAAATTATCTTTTCAGGTAAAATTATGATTATAAAAGGTAGGGTTTGGTCGCAAAAAAGTGACTTGTCCAGAAATAAATTAAATCTTAAACGGAAATCTAGAAGCTAAACCCCTGATTTTAACGCAACTGAATTTTATTAACTTTAAACCCGAAAAAAATAATTACGGCAGGCAACCTGAAAACTACTTTTGGCATTCAGACAGTTATAAGCGCCATTGCATGATATCGTTTAGTAAAGAATTTACCGCCCGCTGCAAAAAACAGGACCAAAAGGCCCAAAAAGAGCTTTTTGAAAAACTGTATGCCAGTCTTTACCGCGTAAGTCTCCGGTACGTAGGCCGGCAACTCGAAGCCGAAGATTGTTTGATGCGGGCCTTTATGAAAGCGTTTCAGAAACTGGATACGTTTGAATGGCAGAACGAATTCAGTTTGTTCGGCTGGATCCGGAAGATTGTGGTGAATGAGGCGCTGATGGAGATCCGGCGCAACAACCCGCTGCTTATTGTGCAAAGCGAAGACCTGCCGGAAGAAGCTGAAGCTGAAAGCGTGATCGACCAACTATCGGCGGAAGAATTATTTAACCTGATAACGGAACTGCCTGCCGGGTACCGCACCATTTTTAACCTGTACGTGGTAGAAGGTTTCTCACACCAGGAAATTGCCCAAACGCTGCATATCAGTGAAAGTACCAGCAAATCGCAGTTAATGAAGGCCCGGAACCGGTTAAAAGGAATGGTGGTAAAAATGAATGAAGTTTATGGAAACTACGCAGGATAAGAAAATACGGGAGAAACTGGATTCGCTGGATACGTTGCCGGAAGGTTACAACCCATCGCTGGATTCGAAGTGGGAATTATTGCTGGCAGGCCAACCTAAGAAAAAAACCCGCCAGCCGTATTTCTGGTACGCCGCTGCGGCTTCGGTGGTACTGCTTTTAACATTTGGATATTTGTTCTGGCCGGCTGCTAATAACCAGATTATCTCTACCGTAGCGCAACAAACGGCTCCGGCCAAAAAACCAGTTTCGGCAAAACCAGAAACCATGCAAACCGAAACCGAAGTTGCCGCCATTATGCCGGTTACAACTTCTAACATTAGGGCCGGCGCTGTAAAAAACGGTAGCAAAAAGCAGGAAAAAACTCGAACCATTAAAGCTTCGGAAGAAATAATAACTGCTGTTAAAAACCCTGAACCTGCCGCTGAACAGACAATTTTAACTGCGCAACCAGAGCCCGAATTACTGGCTTCTGAAGCAGTTAAACCAGCCAAAAAACGAAAACCAAAATTCGTGGAAATGGACTTTGAGGCCCCGGTAGAAACGAAGATTCCTTTTCAGGAAACCCAGACCGCGCAGGTTCAATTCAGGCTTAAATTATTGCCCCAAACTGCTGAAACACATCCAACCCTGATTCAGGCTGAAAAACCATTCCGGTTGCAGCATACCTTTTAGATACTCCTAACCATTAAATTTTCTTATTTGCGATGAAAAACATAAAGCTATTTATGTGCCTGGCTTCTATTGCCTTTTCGGTACCGTTATGGGCGCAAACGCCAGAACCATCCGCTTCAGCCGACACCCTTATTATTCGCCTGGACGGCCGCAATCAGGTTTTCATTACCGGTAAATCGCTGAGAAATGTGGCAGGATATAAACGGGCTGATTCGCTTAAAACAATATTCTTTACCGACCTGGAAACAGCATTAAAAAGCGGTTCCTTTCCGGAAACCCCAAAGCGCATCCATTATTTTGTTAGCCAGCAGGGAAAACGCCGCTTAAAAGCCGAATTAAACGAAGATGTAGCGGCAAAACTTGACCTCCCTTACGAAAAAAACAGGATGGTATTAGACCTACCGCCTTTGCATTTTACCGTTTACGATCTGGCTCAAAATATAGAGATCCATTTTTTCCTGGAAGACTTAGATGCAACAGGCATAGCTGCTAATACTTCGCTTAATGCTGCCGTAGAAGCCCTGGAAAAAGACCGGAAAAAACATATTGGCCTATCAACTTACCGGCTGGAAAAAACCGGTTTCGGATTTGAAAGCCGTAATCCCTCTAAAACAACTCATTTCTCAACAGAAGGCCAGGCCTATATAGGAGTGTTATTATTAGGAAGTATGCCAAGCCCTTTAGTTAGCTATGACTTTATTTTCAGAATTACCCAACAACCCAGATCGGGCAGAACGCAGTTCCGGTTTGGTTTTTCATATAATGGCTTTATTGTTTCTGATTTTAAAGATGGCAGGTTTCAGAATATTAATCCCGGTTCTTACTGGCATTTGCTTTTCCAGACCAATTTAGGCTTTGAGCGTGATAACTGGTTTGGGATAACCGGCGGTCAATTTTCCACACAAGAAGAAATCGGGCTACCCAAAGACGCTTTAAAATTCGGTTTGCAGGCGAATTTCGACCGCGATTGTTTTTCTTTCGAATCGATAAATCTGGAGAAGTTTTCCTGGAAATTTAATTTTGAGCGCCGGAAACAGATGTATATGTTTTCTTACCGGCGTTCCATTTTGTAAAGCATGTGGCGAAAAATAATAAACGGTATTTTTTGCGTTAAAACGGTACCGTTTATTTTATTCCTTCCAACCAGCACCGCTGTTTGTAGTCTTCCGCAGGAGGACTGCAAACTCTAAATGAAACCGGAATTCTACGACTTCCCTACGGTACCACCATCTTTATTTTACAACCTGCTAAATTGCAGGTGTAGTGGCGCCGTCGGAGACGCCTTGTTTCATTAATGCTTTGCAGTCCTCCTGCGGAAGACTACAAACAGCAGGATAAAAATCATGTTTCAGAACAAATAAAAAAATCAGGCCCTTCAGCCTGACTTTTTTGCGTTAAAATGGTAGCGTTTTCAGATCCGGGAAAACATTTCCAATTCTTCAAATCTTCAAATTTTCAAATCTATTTCTGCGCCAACCGTTGTTTCAGTACTTCAAACAGCATGATACCGCTAGCCACCGAAACGTTGAGGGAAGAAATTTTTCCAACCATCGGAATCTTGATGCGCAGGTCTGCCTTTTTCAGGTATTCCGGCGAAATGCCGTCTTCTTCGGAGCCCATTACAATGGCCACCGGCCCGGTAAGGTCTACGTTCTCTTCCAGGCTGTGCTCCGATTTTTCGGTACAAGCTACGATCCGGATGCCGGAGTTATGCAGGTAATCTAAGGTTTCTTTTAAGTTGTGCTCCCGGCAAACCGGAATTCTATTTAAAGCCCCGGCCGAAGTTTTAACCGCATCGCCGTTTATCTGGGCGGCGCCGTGGCTCGGAATTACAATGGCATCTACGCCTAAACATTCGGCATTCCGGGCAATGGCGCCGAAGTTACGTACATCCGTAATGCGGTCTAAAACCAATATCAATGGATCTTTGCCTTCGTCGAATAAAGAAGTAACGATGTTGCCCAGCGGCAGGTAGGTTACCATAGAAAGGTAGGCCACGGCGCCCTGGTGGTTTTTGCGGGTCAGGCTATCGAGCTTTTCTATGGGCACGCTGGCAATGGGTACATGCGCTTTGCGGGCCATTTCGGTCATGTCGGCAGTGAGGCTGTTCTTCTGTCCTTTCTGCAGGTAAATGCGCTCAATTGTTTTGCCGGCGGCCAACGCTTCCAGGATGGGGCGTAAGCCAAAGATCATTTCTATTTTATCGGCGCTTTCTTTTTTAAACGGCGGGCGGCGGTTGCCTACTTCGCGATAGTTCCTTTTCTCCATTGTTCTACCATGCTGTACCAGGCATCCTCTAAATAAGGGCTCCGCAACAGCTCATAATAATTTTGTGTAAAGGTATTGTCTTTTTTTAAGAAAACGAACCGGGTTTCGTTATGATCTTCGTTTACAAAATAAAGCCACTCTTCGCGGTCGTTGAAACGGTTAACCCGATTGGCCGGCCCGTAGATCAGATAGATCATGCCCCGGTCGGTTTGCCAGCCGGCTTTGTGCGCGGTAAATAGCTGGTTGGCCGCCGTTACCCTTTCGTAAAATATCCTTATCAACTGCCTGGCTTCCTGTTGGTTAGGGGTTATGTCGAGCCAGAACTTATCTACTGCCGCTTTGGGGTTTGAGGCCTGGTAAAGCTTATTGCGTTCCTGCGTGGTAGTTAAATAGATAAGCGGCTGGATAAGGTCTTTGGCAGTACTTATTTCGGGGAAAGACCCGGTTTCTACAATAAATCCGCCTACAGCTTTGCCACCTATCTCCACAGCAAATAACCCAGGTTCGATAAGCATTAAGGGTTGGTCTAAGAAAGAAATGGTGCCGAGTTTTTTGAGGCCCGGGGCTACCGTTTTTCCCTGGGTGGCCATGGGGGGCCGGGCTGCTTCAAAATCGGTTTCGTAGTGGATCAACTCTCCCGGCATAGCTACGCCAGCCTGCGCAACCCGCACCGTTTCATTTACTTTTATGTAATTCCGGAAGAAAGGCAGGCCGGTTTCCGGCTGAACCAATACATAGGGTTTGGTAAGAACCGACGGAGTTAGCTGAATATCTTTGTAAACCACATTCTGCCCATCGGTCTGCGATACTACCCTGATTACCAGCACGGCCTGATTTTTTAATTTGGCGGCCGGAACCTTAAAATCGGTAAAAACAGCATCTTTGGTCTTTTTAAAACCAGACGTTTTTTGCGGCTGGGTTTCCATGAGGTATTTATCGTGGGTACTGTAATCGGCGTAAACGGCGTAACTAAGCTGCATATTTTGCGGGAATGCAAACAAAGCCAGATCGTTAAATTTAAGGAAAATATGCAGGCTATCGCCTTCGCGCCTGGTATCGTGAAAAATGGCCGTAGCGGTTTTATATTCAAATTGCTGATTAAGCCGCTGAGGCACCAGCTTTTGAGTACAACCTTCCAAGCCGGCCATTAGAAAACCGGCGAAAAATAAATGCAGCAATAACTTCATCTTCATGGCATAATAAGCCTTTAAAATAAGACCCGAAAGTTAAACGAAAAAGCCGGCATTGCTGCCGGCTTTTGGTAAAATTTACTGGTGTTATAAATTATTGCCAGCCCTGCTGGGCGGCCGTATAATATTTCCGGAACACCGTTTCCAGCTCCCGGGCTTTATCCGGCATCTGCATTTCCTGGGCGGCTATTAAAAGTTGCTGCAGCGTAAACAGGTTAAGCTGAATTTCATTTTCGAAGCGGTTGCCCTGCGTAAAGTAATAATTAAGGGCTTTATCAGCGCGTTTGGCCATGATGTCTATAATTTCAACGGCCCGCTGTTTTTCGCCAACCTGGGCCATAGGCACCAGCAATGGCGGCGTAAAATAATCGTACGGAATGGCTTTATCCGGCAGAACGGTTAAGCAGCGGTTAATTACTTCTTTGGCTTTGGCCTGATCGCCGGCTTTTAAATATTCGGTAGCCAGGCGGCCGAACATGTTGCGGGCATTGGAAGGGAAACGCAGGTAATTTTCGTCGTAGAAGATATCCGGGTCATCCATGTTGCGCCACGCAAATTTGTTCATCATGTTATCATACATAATATCTTTTTGCACAAACCCGGTTTCGCCGCCTGCTTCCGGGTTTTTCACCGGCACAATTCGGTAAGCCAAACCTTCGAGCTGTAAATAAGGGTCCAGGTTCATGAAATCTGAAGTATTAACCGTAGTAGAGAAATATACCGGACGTTTCCAGTTATTGGTAGCCAGAATATCCAGGATTACCAGGTGCTTTTTCTCCAGGGCGCCTTTTCCTACGTTAAACGCAATTTGCGGGGTTACTTCAGCCATCCGGTTAGCCGGAGCGGCCTGGTTTTGGGCAACTTCATTCTTATCTACATTTAAAACGAAGTTCTTGGTTGGGAAAGAAGTAAAGCTCCGGCCGCCCTGCGACTGTACCTTTAAGATATCATGGTCCTGCTTTACCAGATTAATGAATTGCTTCAGGTCCATGCCGGTTTTCACCTGTTCTTTCTCCACATATGGCAGGTAATCGTTGGTGCCCTGGCGGTAATTTTTGTTTTCCAGCGAAATCGGCAACGGGTCCGATTTATACGATTGCCGTTTCATCTGGTCGATGTACCAGTCGGTATTCAGGTAACTCAAAACAGCTACGCGCACATCGGTCCGGAAACCTTCTACTTCCTGCGCATACCAGAGCGGGAAAGTATCGTTATCGCCGTTGGTAAATAAAATTGCATTCGGAGCGCAGGAGCTTAACAGGTTCTTGGCCGAATCTACGGAATGGTAGCGGATCAGAACGGTCGTGATCGTCCCAGCCTTCGGCGGCCAAAATTACCGGCACCGTTAAACCCAAAGCGGTGGCAATGCCGGCCCGCAGCGTATCGGAGGCCAATAAATTTCTGCAGCAGCGCGGCAATGCCCATAACTCCTAACCCAATCCAGATAGCTAAAGGCATAGAAAGATCCGGCAAAGGTATAATCACGTTCGCGGGGCTCAATCGGCGGCTGGTTCAGGTAAAGCGCAATGGCAATACCGGTAAAGAAGAACAACAAGCCTACAATAAAGGCATCGAGCCGTTCCGGCGGATCTGGAAGAATAAACCGATCAAACCTAAGATTAGCGGCAAGGCATAAAAATTATTGCGGGCTTTACTTTCGGCAACCCGTTCCGGCAGGTCTGTCGTTACTTTCGCCCGGCCACAATACGCCGGCATTGCTGCACATCGCTGTCGCGGCCTACAAAGTTCCAGAGGAAATAACGCCAGTACATGTGCCCAAACTGGTAACGCATTAAGAAAGACAGGTTCTGGCCCATGGTTGGCTTTTTCGCCTTCCTGAATATCCACCCATTTTTTATATTCCTGAAATATGGCTGCGGCTGGCTGCTGTAGATGCGCGGCAGCAAAGCCATGTCTTTCGGGTCGTAAACCGGTTCTGTTTTGGTGATGCCTTCTTCGTATCTGTCTTTGCCTTTTACGTACGTTTTGCCTACCACTTTTTCTGATCTATCACTTGGGCAGTAAACTGCGGGCCATATAATAAAGGCCGGTCGCCGTACTGTTCGCGCTTTAGGTAAGATACAAAGCTCACAATATTTTCCGGGTCGTTCTCATCGATGGTCGGGTTATAAGAAGAACGGATCGGGATCATCAAATAAGAAGAGTAACCGATCAGGATGAAGACAAAGCATAACAAACCGGTATTAAGCCAGCGCAGGTTCTTGCGGTAAGAATAGCCGAAAGCAAAATAAAGCGCCGCCAGGAAAAACAACAGGAAGATAATGATACCAGCGCCGAAAGGCAGGCCCATGCTGTTTACAAAGAACACTTCAAAATTTCCCGCCAGAGACGGCAGGCCCGGAATAACACCCCAAAGAATCAGGACAATAATAAAAGCACTAATTACAAACGTAATAATAGCGCCTTTGCGGGTAGCTTTGTGTTTGCGGTAGTAATAAATAAAAGCAATGGCCGGAATAGCCAGTAAGTTCAGCAAATGGACCCCAATAGATAAGCCGGTCAGGTACGCAATAAAAATAAGCCATTTATCGGCAGTTGGGCTTTCGGAACGCTGTTCCCATTTCAGCATGGCCCAGAATACAATGGCTGTAAAGAAAGAAGACATGGCATAAACTTCCGCTTCTACCGCCGAAAACCAGAAGGAATCCGTGAAAGTAAAGGCCAAAGCCCCTACCAGACCCGAACCGATGAGCAAAAAGGTTTGCCCGGTGGTTGGCTCTTGGTCAGGATGCGTAAGGATCAGTTTTTTACCCAGTAAAGTAATGCTCCAGAATAAAAACAGTACCGTAAAAGCACTGGAAAGTCCGGAGAGCAGGTTAACCATATAGGCCACATTCGTTACATCGGAGGCGAACATGGAAAATACCCGGCCAACCATTAAGAAGAAAGGAGCTCCCGGCGGATGCGGCACTAAAAGCTTATAAGAACAGGCAATAAATTCACCGGCATCCCAGAAACTGGCAGTAGGTTCTAAAGTTCTAACGTAAACAAAAGTGGCTACCAGAAAGGTTATCCAGCCAGCCAGGTCGTTGATCCGTTTATAAGTACGCATTAAGTTGGGTTTAATTGAACCGCCGAAATTAATAAAATATTACGGGTTCTAAACGCAGGAACTTCCGGAAATATTTTCTCCAGAAAAAAGCCCCGGTGGTAGCCGGGGCTTTTTTATAGCAGAAAATCAAGGCAGAAAACTATTATCGTTGCAGAATTAGGCGTTTTGTTTCTACCATTTTATCGTTGGCCAACAGGCTGTAAAAATAAAAACCGGCCGGTAAATTACTCAGGTCAACCTCTACTTTAGAATCTACGGCCTGCTTATCGATATCGATGGTCTTTATAACCCGGCCAATGGCATTAGAGATCCGGATCTTATAGTTTTCGTTGGCAGCATGATTTAAGGTAATGGTAGTTTCGCCGCGGGTTGGGTTAGGAAAAGCGCTCAAGGTGGCAGCATTCTTAAATTCTTTCACCCCGGAAACGGTACGCACCACTATATTACCGAACATCCCAACTCCCGGTCCGCCTTTGGCCATACAATGGTACCCGAACGTTCCGGAATTATTCATTACCAGAGTTTTGGTTGGCGTTGCGCTGTTAATATCGAACATCGGGAAGGCATTATTATCGGACATAACCGGATGACTGCCGGCCACCCATTGGAAGATCACGACATCGCCCGGATCAACTGTCAGGTTCTGCGGCGCAAAAGTGGCATTGTTAACCGAAACGGTATACGTGGCAGCAAATCCGAACATATTAACGGTAAGGAATGCTACTATACAAAATATGCGGGTAAAGATTTTCATCATCAGGTTCTTTAAATTGGCACTAACAATTTGGCAGACTTTTATCTAAACTGGCTGCCTTCTCTACTATTACAAGTTCTATGCCTGAATTTTAGTTTCAAAAAAGAAATTTAGTTAACGGTCAGGAAGCCCAAAACGGGCGTTTATGTTCATGCTTCTTTTCTAAACTAAAAGTTCCAAACGGCTGGTTTTGCAACAACTCTTCCGCCAAAATTCCTGTCCAAATCGCCCCGAAAATCCCCCGGAAAAAAGTACTACAGCCGCCCTTCTCAGAAATTAACTTATTTGTTTTATTATATTTTCAAAAACCGGTCATTTTATCGTTTTGTGAAGTTTTTCATAATGCCATTCATAAAAACACCCTGCTCAAAATATTACTTTTGGGCATCAACATAGGCATTTCTAGACCATTTGAACCCAATTTGTAGAGATAAATTATACTATTTCAATAATAGTATAGGACCTTATTTCTCAACACTGCATTAGGCAAAACTGCTTACACAACCTGGCGTTAAAGACTACAAAGCAATAAAATATAATTTAAAAATTTTTAGCGAATAAATATAGCTTATAAACTTTACAACCTACAATCATGAAATCAACCTTACTTCCGATCTTTACTTTTATTTTAATGTTGTTCACGGTTTCGGCCTCGGCCCAGACCTCACCCTGCCCGGCCGGCTGCGACACCGATCCGCTTTGCGTTTTGGAAGACAACTGCTTCCGCTTCGAATACTTCGGCGCTGTGGACCAGGGCAACGGAACAACCCAACTTAAATTCCGCGTAATCAACGCCGCCCGCTATCCCTTTGAGCACGTTATGTTCGAACTGCCAGGCCAGAACCTGCCGGCCGTTTCGCCAATCGCCTCTTACATCAGCCGCTATACCTATTCGGTACAAAATACCTTCAACGACTCTTTAATTAAATTCACGGGCCTGAACACTTCTACATTCCGTTATGACCAGGCTGATATGTTCCGCTACACAGTTAACACCGCTGAATTCAACAATGGCAATAACAGCACTATCCAGATCGTAGCCAAAGCCGGTATCTTGGTAGGAACCGTTACCTTTAACCTGGAAGAATGCGAAGACATGATCATTGTTCCCCTGCCGGTTGAGCTGACTGCCTTTAAAGGTGCCGCCTCTTCTACCGGGGTTGCTTTAGACTGGACCACGGCTTCTGAGAAGAACAACGATTATTTCTCTATCCAGCATTCTAAAGACGGCCGTAACTTCGAATCTGCCGGTATGGTTCAGGGTAAAGGAACAACTTCTTCGGCTTCTGCTTACAGCTTTAAACATGCTAACCCTGCTGCCGGCAAGAACTACTACAGACTTAAGCAGGTTGACTTAGACGGTACTACAGCTTACAGCAAAGTAATTATGGTTGAAGCCAAAGATGTTAAGACCTCCGCTTTAAACCTGGTAGTTTATCCAAACCCGGTAACCGGTGGTGAGCTGAACGTAAGATTAGAGCAGGCCATGAACCAGAATGAAATTGCCAAAGTAACTTTAACTGACCTGAACGGCCGGGTGATCATGAAGCAGGAAATGAAAGGTGGCCAGGAACTGAAACTGAACCTGGATGCTCAGGACCTGAAAGCGGGCATGTACTTGGTAAAAGTGCAGTCTGGCGCTAATGCAACTTTTCAGAAAATTATTCTGCAATAAATATTAAGAAATAGATAAGAAAGATAGTTAAGTAGTAACGAACCAAAAAACCGCTGCCTCCTGGGTAGCGGTTTTTTTTATCTAAAATGGTAGGGCTTGGAGAAGAAAAAGTCGGTAGGAAAAAAATCCGTCATCCTGAGCGTGAGCGAAGGACCTCATCGGCTGACAGTAGAAAAATCAGCTATAAAACACCCTCAAAAAAAATTCTTTGTAAAAACATTCTACCGGCCGCCAACTAGGTTCTTCGCTCACGCTCAGAATGACATTACCGGAAACCAATTACTCAAACAAAAACTTTATTTCCTTTAGATCAAAGGTTTGTAAACCCTTTTCTGTTTCTACCATCAGCCGGCCATATAGATCCGTGCCCGTTATTGTGCCAGCCAACCGGTTGCCTTTCACTTCAAAAAAACGCGGTTCATTCATACCTAAAAGCTGGCTCCAGTATTCCTGTTGCAAAACGGGTCGCGGGTTTTTCTGCAACTCCAGGTACCGTTTTTCCAGGCACTCCAAAAGGCTTTCGGCTAAAGCTTTCAGCTCAAACGTGTGGCCGGAAATTAACTTCATGGAAACAGCCTGGGTATTCTGAAAAAAGACCTGGTTTACATTCAGACCAATACCAATTACCGAATTTTGAATGTTTGCGCCGCTAATGGTGTTTTCAATAAGAATTCCGCCCAGCTTCTCTTCCCCGAAATAAAGGTCGTTTGGCCATTTCAGAACAACCCCCGGGGGCAAAAACCGTTTCAGAAAATCAGATACGCCCAGGCTAATGGCCATGTTCAGAAAAAACTGATCGGAAGCTGCTAAAAAAACCGGCTTGTAAATAAGCGAAAGCATCAGGTTCAAACCCGCGGTAGCTTCCCAGGAATTACCCCGTTGTCCCCGCCCTGCTGTTTGTTCTCCGGCAATTATGACAAAGCCCTCCGTGGCCTCATTTTTGTTTAAGAGCTCCTGAGCTACCGTATTGGTAGACGTACAAACCGGTAAAAATAAAACCTGCCGGCCCGTAAAGCGGGTTTGAGGGGAAAGATTCTCCAAAGAATTTGCTAATTTTACAGAACAAATCTAATAATCTAAAATGACACAACCGAAAGTTAAAAACGAATCGGACATCTTGGCAGACCTTATTGTTAAGGGCATGCAGGAAAAGAAAGCTACTGATATTGCAATAATTGACCTTAAATAATTAAATAATGCCGTTTCCGATTACTTTATAATCTGCTCGGCTAATTCCGATACCCAGCTCGATGCCATTGCGCGTTCTGTGGAGGAGGAAGTATATAAAATTTCCCAGGAAAACCCTTGGCAAAGTGAAGGCCGCCTGAACAAAGAATGGATCCTGCTTGATTACGTAAGATGTGGTAGTGCACATTTTTCTGAAAGACAAACGTCAGTTTTATGCCCTGGAAGAGCTATGGGGCGACGCCAAGATCCGCCAGATAGCAGACCAATAATTTGCCATTGCGGGCGTTATGTTGCTGAACAAACTACCCGCCAGGCTGTTCCTATTAAGTCTCTGAACCGATAAAAATCAAATGGCAGATAAAAGTCCCAATCCCAATAATAAAAAAAAGAAAATAAATCTTCCTACCACGCCGCCTAAGCCCTACCATGCAAATGTGGGTGCTGGCCGCGCTGATGTTGATAATTTTCGGCATTGCTGTACTTTAACCGTTGCAACACCACCGTTCCAATTCACCAGCGGCAGTTCGAAGACATGGTGCTAAGCCCGGGATGTAAAAGCCGTAACCATTGTAAACGACAAAACGGTTGAGGTTACGCTGAAGGATGAAGCCCTGAAGAATGAAAAATACAAAAACGAACTGAACAGAACGCGGTGCTTTTGCTTTAGACCAGGGCGCCCATTTCAGCTTTACCAAGTTATTTCGCCGGAAGTTTTAAAGAAGACTTGAGAAGTTTCAGACGAACGAAAAGATTCCCGCGCGATGAATGGTTAGACCTGCAAACCGAAACCCGTACCGGTTTCGGCGATTTCTTGAAGCTGGGGCTTTCCTGATCTTATTGATGGTTGGTTTCTGGTTCCTGATGCGCCGCGTTACCACGGCGGAGCCAGGCGGCCAGATCTTCAATATTGGCAAATCTAGAGCGGCTCTTTTCGATGCCGAAAACAAAGTAAAAATTACGTTTAAAGATGTAGCCGGCCTGGAAGAAGCGAAAGAAGAGATCCAGGAAATTGTAGAATTCCTGAAAAACCCGACCAAATTCACCATCCTGGGCGGTAAAATTCCGAAAGGTGCGCTTATTGGTAGGCCCTCCGGGTACGGTAAAACCTTATTGGCCAAAGCCGTAGCCGGCGAAGCCGATGTTCCGTTCTTCTCTTTATCCGGTTCCGACTTCGTAGAAATGTTCGTGGGGGTGGGCGCGGCCCGGGTGCGCGACTTGTTTAAACAAGCCAAAGCCAAAGCGCCTTGTATTATCTTTATTGATGAGATTGATGCCATTGGCCGTTCAGCCGCAGCCGCGGACAGGTGCCGGGCGGTAACGATGAGCGCGAAAATACGCTGAACTCTTTACTGGTAGAAATGGATGGTTTCGGTACCGATTCCGGGGTAATTATTCTGGCAGCTACCAACCGCCCAGATACCTTAGATTCTGCTTTATTGCGTCCGGGCCGTTTCGACCGCCAGATCAGCATTGATAAACCAGACATTAATGGCCGTACCGAAATATTTAAAGTACACTTAAAGCCGATTACCTTAGCTGATGACGTAGATGCGAAAAAACTGGCTGCTCAAACTCCTGGTTTTGCCGGTGCCGAAATTGCCAACGTTTGTAACGAAGCTGCCTTAATTGCTGCCCGCCGGAACAAAAAGGCGGTAGAGATGCAGGATTTTAACGATGCCATCGACCGCGTAATTGGTGGTTTGGAGAAGAAGAACAAGATCATTTCGCCGGAAGAAAAGAAAATTGTGGCTTACCACGAAGCCGGCCACGCCATTGCGGGCTGGTTCCTGGAGCACTGCGATCCGTTGGTAAAAGTAAGTATTGTGCCCCGCGGTATTGCTGCCTTGGGTTATGCCCAGTATTTACCAAAAGAGCAGTTCCTGTATACTACCGAGCAGTTAATCGATGAAATGTGCATGGCCTTAGGTGGCCGCGCCGCGGAAGAACTGGTCTTCGGTAAAATATCTACCGGCGCTCTGAGCGATCTGGAACGCATTACCAAAATGGCTTACAGCATTGTAACCATGTATGGTATGAACGATAAGATTGGCAACGTTTCTTTCTACGATTCCAAGCAGTCGGAAATGACCTTCAACAAGCCTTATTCCGAAGCCACTGCCCAAACCATAGACGAAGAAGTTCGCAAGATTATTCAGGATGCTTACGAGCGCACCAAGCAGTTGCTGACGCGATAAAATGAACGAACTGGAAATTGTAGCGCAGGAATTACTTAAGAAAGAGATCCTGTTCCAGACTGACCTGGAGCGATTGGTTGGCCCGCGTCCGTTTGCTGCATTAACTACTTACCAGGCGCATACCGCCGGCACCGACCGCAGCAAGACGCCTGAGCGAAGTAGAACAGGAAACGGCTCATCCGCAGTGAACCAAAGATTCCGGACAGCGAAGCAATGATCCAGGGCAAGCTCCAAACGATCTTCCTGAAAACGAACCTGGCGGCAACATCCCGGTTCCGGCGAAACCGAAACCCGGCCGAACACCGGTCCTGGACAAGGTGCTACGCCAGGTGTAACCCCGGGCCAGACTTATTCATTCGATAAATAAAACGTAGCGTTTGCTGCCGAAAAACTAAGCTGTGTACGAAGCAAGATCCAAGGATATTGTATTACGGAAAGTAAGGGAGGCGCTGGCTAAGTCAGCGCCTTTTGTGCCTCCCACCCCTGATTTCAGCAAGCCTATTTATCCGCCCCAGGATCCGGATCTTTCTATTGCCTTTGCCGAAAATTTCCTGAATCTGCCGGTACTTTTATTTACTGCGAAACCGAAGAACATTTCTACGACCAGCTTTTTGAATTCAAACAGGAAAACAACATTCAGCATTTATTTGTCTGGGAACAGTATCCTGAAAAAAACCTTACATGCGGCCGGCATTAATTTTATTGACGAAGAAAAAGAATTCATTAAAAAAGCCGAAGCTGGTTTAACCACCTGCGAAGCCCTAATTGCCCGCACCGGCAGCATTCTGGTTAGTTCTGCCACTTCCAGCGGCCGCCGTTTAAGCTATTTACCCGGAGAAACATTTGGTGGTAGCCCGTGCGTCGCAGCTGGTGCCCGATATTAAAGACGGGTTGCATTTGTTGCGCGAAAAATACGAAGGTAAAATGCCTTCCATGTATCAGTCTGGTAAGTGGCCCCAGCCGAACCGCTGATATTGAAAAAACCTTGGTAATGGGCGCCCACGGCCCCAAACAACTTATCTTATTCTTGATTGATGATACTCCTCGGCCATTAACAGCTGGAACCCGGCAAAAAAATATATTTTGCCTCTGATTTTCACTTAGGCGTGCCCGATGCGGCCAGCAGTTTAGCCCGGGAAAAAAAAATTGTGCGCTGGCTCGATACGATTAAAGCAAGAAGCGCAGGCTATTTTCCTGCTAGGCGATATTTTCGATTTCTGGTTTGAATACCGGCACGCCATTCCCAAAGGTTTTATCAGGTTCAGGGCAAACTGGCCGAGCTGACCGATAGCGGCATTCCGGTTTATTTTTTCACGGGCAACCACGACATGTGGATGTTCGATTATTTTACCCAAGAACTAAATATTCCGGTATTACGCAAGCCTATTTCCATTACAGATTGGTGACAAGAAATTCCATATTGGCCACGGCGATGGCTTAGGCCCCAAAGACCACACCTACAAAGTGCTGAAGAAGGTTTTTGCCAACCCGGTCTCGCCAATGGCTATTTGCCCGCGTGCATCCCAATGTGGGCATTGGCCTGGCCAATTACTGGAGCCGCCGAAGCCGCATCAGCAATACCAAAGAGGATGAAGTGTTTCATGGCGAAGACGAAGAGTGGCTGGTTGCTTATTGCAAAGAAACCGAAGCCCGCGAACATCACGATTTTTACGTTTTCGGGCACCGCCATTTGCCTCTGGATATCAGAATTAGCGAAAACAGCCGTTATCTGAATTTAGGAGAATGGGTCAATTATTGCACTTATGCCGTTTATGATGGGAAAGACCTTAAACTGGAACATTTCGAAAAGTAAGAATTGGGCGTTCGTACTTTTTCTGACTTTTACCTTACCGTTTTTTACGGCTACTCCCGGCCATGCCCAAACCATTGCGCTGCGCCAGCATTTGGATGTAAGCCAGCCGGCTGCTATTTCTATAGACCGGATGGATAATATTTACCTGACCGACCGGAAAAATAACGTGCACCAGTTCAATGCTACCGGCCGTTTGGTGAACACTTATTCCCCGCCCCGCACCGGCAACATAGCTAACATAGAAGCCTGGAACGCCATGAAAGTAATGCTCTTTTACGACGACCAGCAGCAGATTACCTTACTGGACCGCTTCCTGAACAACATTGCTACCATTAAGCTGCGGGATATTACCAACGGCCTGATCAAAGTGGCTACCACCTCCGCTACCGAACAGCTCTGGCTTTTCAACGAAAGCGAATTTTCCCTCCTGAAATACGACCCGCGCACTTCCGAAACGATAAGCACCACCCAACTGAACCTCACCTTCGACCGGAAAAAAGCCGATATCCGCTACATCCGCGAATATCAGAATATGGTTTACCTGGTAGATAAAACCACCGGCATTTACGTGTTCGACAACCTGGGCAATTACAAAAAAACGCTGCCGTTCCCGGAGCTTTCCTACATTGGCTTTAAAGGCGATGAAATGTATTTTCTGAAAGGCGGCCAAATGCGTTTTTTCAACCTCTATTCTTTTGCCGAACGCGCTTTTGATGTACCGCCGGTACCTGTTTACCGGCAGGCACTGGCAGGCCAGGAACTGGTTTATCTGCTGTCGGAAAGCGGTTTGGATCTTTATGAGTTTGAGTAAGGTTGGGATTAGCAATAATTAAAAGTGCTAATCTTAAAACCTATTACCAGTTTATGCTTTAATCTATTAATATTTTATGTTATTTTGAAGCTGAAATTTTAAATCCGAAACTGGTGGTCATTAATTTTGCGAAAATTAGCGCAGTCTTTCTTTCTGGTCTATTCCTGCTTTTTACTACTTCCTGTACCAAAATATTTATGGGCGCTTATGGGATTAAAGAAAGTAAGCCTTTGTCGGATCAGCAAATCTTAAAATATTCGGCAAAATTTAACATTCCGGAAGCAAGCAGTTTTAAACTTGATAGCTCATACCTGGCATTCGTTTTTTCTTTAGATACAGCAAAATTCAAGGCCCAGCAGAAAAATCATTATCAGCCGTTGCAGGTACTTTATTATGACCCTTCCGGAAAGTTGCTTTCTTTTCACATAAACTGTTTTGCTGGAGGCTTTCCCAATTTAAACTGGAACAGAAACGCAACTTTTGAAACCTTTCTGCCCAAACAACAAGCGCCGTTAGATTCTATTCTTCCCTTGGAAAAGCATTTACCTTTCCTAGTTCCGGTAAACAGCCAGCAACATAATTTTGAAAATAGCGATTTTGATTATTATGTAATTGTTTATTGGAACCGGTATATGTCAAGACAAAGCAAGCGGCTTATAAATTACGTTCAGGAAAACGCTAAACTTTCAGAAGGTAAAAAGGTTAAAATTATTTACGCCAATAACGATAATAATATTTATCAGCTTTACCAGCGCTAACCTCTAACCATTAATCTACACCTATTGTTGTTCCTATAAATATTAAAGAACCCCGGCCCCGCTGTTTGTAGTCTTCCGCAGGTGGACTGCAAACTTTAAATGAAAATGGAAGTCTTCGACTTCCCTACACTACCACGAATTTTCAGGATATTCTTATTCGCCTGTAGCCGCGCCTTCGTAGACGGCTTATTTCATTTTTACTTTGCAGTCCTCCTGCGGAAGACTACCAAGAGCCTGAATTGACTTCATTTTCCTAAACCCTTGTAATTCTCGGCTTTACCTATTATCTTAGAAGTCAGGCCGAACTGTTTTTAATGCCTGTAAAGTTTTTTATAAGCTTCGTTTTATGCGATTCATCGTTATTCTTATCTTCTTCTTTTTTGGTTTAACCAGTCAGCTTCAGGCCCAGACCAAACTTATTGCGCACAAAAGCCACAGCGGCAGCTCAGCAACCTTCAAAGCAGCCCTCCGGAATAACGATGCTGATCTGAAAAATTCCAACTTTGGCCGGGCGCCGGAAAGAACAATTAGAACGGCACAACTGGATAGCGTCATTTATGTATCGCCGGCAGTTGCTATTATGGTTACCAGTAAGTATTGCCAGGATTTTGGGGAAGATGATAAGCGAATATGGAAAGCCGGCAGAGATACCGTTTATAACCATCCGCTGTTTTCCCGGCAGCACGAACTGGACGCGATAAAGGCTACCCTGAACGAAGAATATCATTTTCAGAACCCTATAGAAAAAGTAAAATTTATTGGCTACGATAATAAGAAAAGCAAAGCGGTTAAAAAGAATGAAGGTTTCCTTTTCCCGTTCCAACTGCCCAACCAAATGCCGCCTTTTTATAAAATGGCTTTAACCCTGATTGCTTCTATTGGTTTTTGCTTTCTGGCGGTAAGCCTGCTGCTCCGTAACCGGCTGCAGTTAAAACCTCAGGGCAACCGGTAAACCCGTTACCAAAAGCAATTCAGCGCCGAAGCGAAGAAATGGGAAAATTCCTGAAAACCCTCCTGCATTGCTTCGGACTTTTAGGCATTATTTTCCTACCGTTTCCATTTCATTTTTTCCCTTACCAGCAGCACTTTACGCAGTTCATTTTCGGGGACCTGATCCGGTTTGGCGCTTTGCATATTTTCGGTCTTTCACAGTTCGATCCGGAAATTTCCTCCGATTCTGGGGCCATGTTTACGCTGCTTTTTATCCTCTTTATTTTAGCCATTATCATTACCGCCTTGTGGCTTTTTCTTCGGAACGTTAATTTCAACGCTTCCTCCTTTTTTGCTTTTTCCCGCAGGCTGTTTTCCTATTACCTGGCTTTGCAACTCCTGCAATATGGCCTGGATAAGGTCTTTAAAAGCCAGTTCTATTTACCGGAACCAAACCTGTTATATACGCCGCTTGGCCAACTGGATAAAGATATTCTGTATTGGAGCATCATGGGAATTTCCTATTCTTACAACGTTTTCTTAGGAGCCGCCGAAATATTGGCTGCCGGGTTCATTCTTTTCAGAAAAACGCGGGTATTGGGTTTATTGCTGGCTGCCGGGTTATTGCTTCAGGTGGTAGCTGTAAATTTCAGCTTCGATATTTCCGTTAAACTTTTTTCCCTTTTTCTGCTCTTTCTCTCCGGCCTTTTGCTGCAACCATATTTGGGGCAGCTTTACCGTTTTTTCATCTTACGCCAGCCAGCCAGCCTTTCTCCGGAACCCCACCTTTTTACCTGGTCCAAAAATCCGGGAGCTAAGGCGCTGCTGAAAGTATTGGTGGTAGGAGTTATCCTGCTGGAAGCTTTTTATCCGATTTTGAAAAGTGGCAATTTTAACGACGATTCCGCTACCCGGCCTTATCTGCACGGCGCTTATGAAGTGCAGGATATCTTAAGTAAGGACAACGCTACCGGGCAAGAGCCAATAGAAATAAAGCGATTTTTCATTCACCGGGATGGCTATCTTATTTTTCAGGACCAGCAGGACCGGATGCAGGATTTCAAATTATACATTCATAAACCGGCCGGGCTTTTTGTGCTTACCGATTACGATCTTAACCAGCAAAAATTGAAATACAACTTCTCCGAAAAAGACAGCCTGCTGGACCTCCAATACTTCTACCGCCAGAAAGAATACCTGCTAAAAGCCAAAGCCCTGCCCTGGAAAAAACTGCCCGCCCTGCAAAGCCGTTTCCACTGGAACGTTGACGGGAATTAAAACAACAACAATCCAAAACCCGGCAACCTGGAGGTAAAGCAATTTATTCGGATGCTGGCGCCAGGCATTTTTGGCAGGCGTTCTTTTCAGGAATTTAAGAAAAACGCGCATCAGCAATTCCAGATCCAAACATTTGGTACTGATGCTGAAGCTATTACCTGACTAAAAAATAATACAAGAGCATAAAATTTCACCTCCTAACTTCCCATTTATTAAAACCCTGTCTATTGCTTAGATAATAATAGATATTATTCCGTTCCTATTCTTTCTATTAATATCTGTTTATAAGAATATTCATACCTTTCCTAAATATAATTGCGTTTCTAAAACACCAATTTACCAATCCCGTAACAGAGAACTATGCGGGCATGGCACTTCAGCTAAATAAATTCTATAGACTGCTTTAACTTTTAAATTCAAATGGCTTTAAGTAAAGTGAACGATGCTAATTTACGCAGCCTGATTTTCGAGTACGAAATGATTATTGTAATGTACCTGGCAATAAATTGCCCGGTGTGTAAGTTCATCACGCCTTTATACTTAAAGTATTCTAAAGATCCTCTATATAAAAAAATTATTTTTTTACAGATTAATGCCGCTGAAAGTGTGGTTGCTGCAAAAATTGTAGGCGAAACAGGAAATCCATTTTTTATAAGTTATAAAAAAGGTTTTCTGTTGAGGTGCGAAGAAGTTAAAACCGAAAAAAAATTAATTCAGTTTTTAAAAGAGCTTAAAAGCAATGTCAGGCGTATTCTCTAAGGGCAATGTTTATAAGAATTTAAAAACTGGTTAAAAACTGGCTTTATGATTTTAATTTAATGTAAAAACTGACTTATGGCCGTAACGCACACAACCGATGCCCACCTGGTTCTTGAAATAGCCAGTCATCCTTCGGTAATATTAAAATACCACACTGATGATTGCGGCGAACCCTGCATAAATCTTTTACACGAGTACGAAGCGCTATCTGATAAAATAAAGTATAATCATATTGTATTTCTGCGCATTGATGCTGACGATAATCCGATAGCCAAAAAATTTATATTGCAAAAAAAACAACCGATAGTAACTTTATACCATAAGGGCCGCCTGTTAGAAAGTCGGCACGTGAGCACCGCCGATGAAATGAAAGAATTACTTGAAGTACTCTTAAAAAAACAAACTAAGAAGAAACCGAAATAGGTTTTATTACCTTAGGTTCATCAAGTTAATAAGTAATAAAACATTTACCTCCCCATTTTTTCCTACCCAAACCATAGCGTTTTCGTATACAACCTGCCGGCCTCCGCACTAAACTTCCGGCAATTGCGCTATGGACAACCACACTTTAAAAATAGAAGATCTATTCCTCCGAATGCCGCTTTACGATAAGCTCGAACTAAATTCGGCTTTGGAATATAAGCTTGTAGACGTTCTGCGGTTCAGCGGCAAGCTTGATATGTTCTGTGTGGGTTGCAACAAAGAAAGCACTTTTATTGGCTTCGATAACCTTACCGATTACGTGCCCGGGGTGCGTTATTCTTCCGGGTCTACCAGACTTATGGAGCGGGTATTTACCCTGCCCAAATATTTTGCCCATAAAAAAGTGTTTACGGTTAAGTTAAAATGCTCCCGCAACGAAAACCACTTAATGCTCTTTAATTTCTACATCAAAGAGAACATCCTGATTAAGATTGGTCAGTACCCGTCTTTGATGGATATTGCGCACCATTCCCTTAAAAAGTATAAACGCCTGCTGGGGATCGACCATTACCAGGAATTTAACCGGGCTATTGGCCTGGCGGCATTGAATGTGGGCCTGGGTTCCTTTATTTACCTGAAGCGTATTTTCGATCATTTGCTGGAAGATGCGCACAAAGCAATTTTTGCCAACGAAAAGTGGAACGAACTGGAATACCTGGCTTCGCCCATGCAAAAACGGATCGGATTACTGAAGAACCACCTGCCGGCTTTCCTGGTAGAAAAACGCGAGCTTTTCTCCATTCTGAACAAAGATGTACACGAACTTTCTGAAGCAGAATGCCTTAAATATTTTCCGCTTTTGCAGGGAGCTATAGAAGCCATCCTGGACGATAAACTGACGGAAATTTCCCGGGATCAGAAAAGGCTGCAGTTCGAAGAGTCGGTCAATCAGTTAACCGATAAAAAAAAGCCAAGAAAGAAAGCCGAAAAAAAGGAAGAAGAATAATGGCTCAGAAGGTTGGGCTGGCCCTTTCATCTTAAAATTAAAAGCCGGGCTACCTTCAACCCAATTAAAGGCAACTGCGTAAAAGTACCTTAGAAAAATTATTGTTTAACTTCTTCACTGCTTGCAAAAAATACCAGAGGAGGCCAGGGGGCCTCCTCTTTTTGTTTTTAATCCAACAGTTTTCAGGCTTAAAACCATACCGTTTTAGCCGCATACAGTCCGATCCGGCTTCTGGTATAATCTCTTCCGGGAAATGGTATTTTTAAGTATATTTGTAAATTGCTGAAATTGTAAATAACCCTAAACGATATAAAGGAGACTTAAAGTGGGATGTGGTTCTTGTTCGAGCGGGGGTGGCTGCGGCACGAAAGTGGGCGGCTGCAAAAGCAACGGCGGGTGTAGTACCGGCGGTTGTAACCGACTCAATGTATTTGACTGGCTCAGCGACATGGAATTGCCAACGTCGTTTGAAGAATTTGATATAATAGAAGTTCGATTTAAAGGCGGACGCAAAGATTTTTATCGTAACGCGAATAATTTAGACCTTACCACCGGCGAAGCCGTGGTAGTGGAAGTTCCGAACGGGCAGCACATTGGCTACGTGAGCTTAAAAGGCGAACTGGTGCGGCTGCAGATGCTCAAAAAGAAGGTAGATAATAACGAAGAAATAAAAAGCATTCTGCGCTTAGCTACCGAAAAAGACCTGGAGCGTTTCGATACTGTACAAGTACTGGAAAGCGGCACCATGTACCGGGCCCGCACCATTATCCAGGAGCTGCAGCTTAAAATGAAATTATCGGATGTGGAATACCAGGCCGATAAATCGAAAGCTACTTTTTATTATTCGGCAGAAGACCGGGTAGATTTCCGGGACCTGATAAAGAAACTGGCCGATGAATTTAAGATCCGGGTAGAAATGCGCCAGATCAGCTTGCGCCACGAAGCCGGCCGCTTGGGCGGCATTGGTTCCTGTGGCCGCGAACTTTGCTGCTCTACCTGGCTTACCGATTTCAAAAGCGTTTCTACCACCGCCGCCCGTTACCAGAATTTATCGCTTAACCCAAGTAAACTTTCCGGCCAGTGCGGGCGCTTAAAATGCTGCCTGAACTATGAGCTGGAAACGTACATGGATGCTTTAAAAGATATTCCAAGCGTAAACCGGCCGTTGCAAACCACCAAAGGCGATGCTTTTTTGCAGAAGACCGATATCTTTAAAAAGATGATGTGGTTTGGCATGCGCGGCGATAATAACTGGCACGCCATTCCGGTAGCCCGGGTTAAAGAAATTCAGGAAATGAATTCTAAAGGCGTGCAGCCTGACACTTTACTGGAACTGGTAAAAGAACCAACCCAGAAAGAAATAGTTGCGGCCCAGGTAGAAGGCAGCCTGGAACGGTTAGACGATAAATTCAAATCGAAATCTAAAAAGAAAAAGAAAAAGAAACCGGCCGGTTTGCAAAGCCTGGTAGAAGGCGTACAACAAGCCACCCAGCAGAAGCAGCTCGACCGGCCAAAAATGCCACGCCCTGATCGCCCGGCAAGAGGTGAAAAGTCAGGAAGTGATAAGGCAGGAAGTGATAAGTCAGGAAGTGATAAACCCGAAAGAGTAGCTAACGGCGAAGCAAAACCGGAACGCAGCCCGGAAAACCGGCGGCCTGCCCGCGACAACCGGGGTCCACGGCCGGAACGCGGCCCCAGACCGGATCGTGGCCCAAGGCCGGAACGCGGTCCGCGGCCGGAAAGACCGGCTAACGCTGAAAACCCGGAAGGTGGCACTGAAAACAGACCGGTTATGAAAGCGAAAGCCGAAAACGCCGGCGGCGAAGGTAGCGGTACGCCAAGACCCGAAAGAACCGGAAATAACCGCAATCGAAACCGAAACCGGAATCAGAAACCACGTCCGCCAAAACCGACAGAATAAGCATGAAAAAATACGTCCTGATTCCCTGGCTTTTGGTGACATTGGCTTTGGGCAGCTGCGATAGTAACCGGGTTTTTGAGAAGAACCAGGATTTTAAAGACAACGCCTGGGCCATTGCCGATATCCAGGAGTTCCGGTTCGAAATAAAGGATACTACTAAAAAATACGCGATCTTTTTTAACGTTCGCAACGCCATCTTTTATGAGTATTACAACCTGTACCTGAAGCATACGCTTATGGGCCCTGATGGCAAAGCAATTTCTACGAACCTGCATGAGCTTTTCCTGATGGATAAAAAGACCGGCAAACCCTTGGGTGACGGAGCCGGCGATATTTTTGACCACCAGGTTTTGGCTTTAAAGAACCAGACCTTTACCCGCCCTGGCACTTATACCATCCGGTTGCAGCAATACATGCGCCGCGATCCGCTGCCGGGCGTTATGGCGGTAGGCATTCGGGTAGAAACTCAGGAATAAGAAATAAACTGAAAAGTGAGATCTGTTAAAACCGGCTTATGAAGGTAGGCCGGTTTTTTTATGGCCACAGGGTAGTTTTTCCTGCTAAAATCCTACCGTTTACCGGTAATAAGAGTACAACTTAAATAGCCTGCTTCAGTATTTCTTTTTGCATTATTAGCTAGTCCGTAATATGAAGATATTTTTAGAGGTAGCAGGCGCTCTTTTGATCCTGCTCTCTTTGCTGCCGCTTATAAAAACGCATTACTGGTGGATCCGGATCCTGGATTTTCCGCGGATGCAGGTAGCTTTTCTTGCTGCCGTTACCCTGGTACTATATTTTTCAAATCATCAGATCAGGCACCGGGCGGAGATCCTGTTCGTGGTACTGCTTTGCATTGCCTTAATTAACGAAATATTGCACGTTTGGCGCTATACTCCCCTATCGCCGGTGCAAGCGTTAAGGAGTAAAATAAAAGCGCCTAAAAATTCTTTCAGCATCATGATCTCTAACGTGCGGATGTCGAACAACCGCTACGACCGTTTCCTGAAAATAGTGCGGCAGAACGACCCGGATATTTTGCTGGTGAACGAACCGAACCAGACCTGGGCAAACGAAATTGCCGGGTTGGAGCGAATTTATAAATACGGCATTAAGAAACCACTGGAAAACACTTACGGAATGATCCTGTATTCCAAATTTAAAATAACGGGATACGAAATACGGTTTTTAATTGAACAGGATATTCCGTCGTTTTACTGCGTAATTGAGTTGCCAACGGGAAAGCATTTCGATTTTTTTTCGGTACACCCGCAACCGCCCAGCTTCGATAAGCATACCGATAAACGCGAAGCTGAATTACTGGTAGTGGCAAAAATGGCAAAACAAACACCTTACGCCAGCATTGTAGCCGGAGACCTGAACGATGTGGCCTGGTCTTATACTACCCGCCTGTTCCGGAGGATAAGCGGATTGCTGGACCCCAGAATAGGGCGCGGATTTTATAATACTTATAATGCCTTTATCCCGTTTTTCAGGTACTCCTTAGATCACATTTTTTATGACCCGGCTTTCCGGTTGATCCGGATGAAACGGTTACCCTTTTTTGGTTCAGACCATTATCCTATTCTGGTACGGTTAAACTACGAACCGCTTGAAGCTAATGAACATGACGTAACTGCGGTGCAGGAAGAAGATGTGCAGGAAGCAGAAGAGATGATCTGCCTGGGAACCGAAGGCAGAAAGCCGGAAGAAGTAGCGCAGGTACTGAAGACCCATCCGGAATTATAAAAAAAATGAGCCGGCCCCCATTGGAAGGACCGGCTCATGTAATTTTCACTTTAGGGATATATATCCAAAAACGTGGGCGAAATTAGATACGCTCAACGTTCACCGCATTCAAACCTTTTTTACCTTCAGTTACTTCGAAAGAAACGCGATCGTTTTCGCGAATTTCGTGGATTAATCCGCTCTGGTGAACGAAGATTTCCTGGCTATTCTCATCAGAAACGATGAAACCAAAGCCTTTAGACTCATTGAAAAATTTTACTTTACCTGTTTTCATAAAAACGTTAATATTAATAATAAACCAAAGGTAAACAATTTTATTAAACCAGGAAAGCGCTACAGTTAATTTATTTTTTCCGGATTTCAAAGGCTTCTTTTTGTAAACAGCGGTTTCAGGAAAAATAATTTTAATTCCGGTTTCGGTTAATGGGTTAAGTAAGCAATAGCATTTATCTTTTTTTCTAAGGTTTATTTCTCCGGCATATCTTCAAAACCAGTTGGTCAAAAAACCTTTTGCTGCTGGTAGTTGGGCTAATATTTAATGGGCTGGATTCTTAAGTAGCTGGTCTCTGTTTTAGGGGCAATTCATTCACAATGCCAGGCGTTAATCTGCTTTCGGAATGTGGTAGAAAATACCGGTAACAGACTTTAAAAAAAGAAGGCAAACAAATGATGCTTTTCTGCAAATATTTTTAAAGGACCTTGAACCAACCTGAATGTTAAGCGTATAGGTTAAACGCTCCGCAAATTTACGTTGTGGTACCTTTGCAATTTAGTTGCGGTGTTGCGGTAGTTGTTCCAGACTGCCGGTTTTGCTTTTTCATTTTTTACCTAACCTCAAACCAATTAAAGGAGAAAAATTAGTATGGCAGACAATCAAAAAAACAACTCAGGTCAATCATCCGGAACCTCGGGTTCAGGGTCAAAATCTTCATCATCTCAGCCAGGCAGCAGCATGGAAGCCTCTTCATCTATGATGACGGGTGGTGCGCAGAGCGGCTCCGCTGGTAATACCGGCAACCCAAGCAGCATGTCATCCGGCGCTTCAGGAAGAAGTTCTTCTTCTACCGGCCGCAGCTCTTCTGCAACCAGCAGCAAATCCGGTTCTTCAACCGGCAGCACCGGCACCAAAGCAAAAGCAAGCACTTCTAAATCTGCCTCCGGAAAATCTTCAGCCGGCAGCACCACCACTGGCAGTAAATCTACCGGTAAGTCTACCGGCTCAACTTCATCCCGTTCATCCAAATCCACTTCCGGTAAATCTTCTGGCAGCAGCTCGCAAAACGATGGCGGCTACGGCAGCATGAGCTCCGGCGGCGATTATGACGATTACAGCCAGAACTGGGGTGGCCAGGGCGGTTCTTCCAGAGGAGGTTCCGGCATGGGAGATCAGGATAATGGCCGCGGCGGAAATTATGGTTCACAAGGCGGCGGTAACTACGGCTCTCAGGGCGGTGGTTATGGCTCACAGGGTCAGGGCAATTCCGGCGGCTATGGCAATCAGTATGGCAGCTATGGAAACCAGATGAGCTATGGCGGCTCTACCCAGGGTGGCTATGGTTCCGACCGCGATGATTATGGCAGCCAGTCTGGCGGCCAGGGTAACTGGGGCGGCACTTCCGGCGGCCAGGGCAACTATGGCCGGGGCATGAGCGGCGGCTCTCAGGGCGGCGGCAGCCAGTATGGTTACGGTTCATCGCAGGGTGAAGGCCGTGGAACTTACAGCGGCGGCCAGGGTTCACAAAGCGGCTACGGTTCTTCGAACTACGGCAACATGAGCGACTATGATAATTATGGCTCTTCCGGACGGGGTTCGCAAGGCGGCTATGGTTCTTCGCAAGGCGGTGGCAACTTCGGCTCAGGCGGTGGTGGAAACGGCTCACGGGGCGGCTATGGCTCACAGGGCGGCGGCAACTACGGTGGCGGCCAATACGGCAACCAGGGTGGCTCCTCAAACCGTGGTGGCAGCGGTTACGATAACGATAATTACGGTACTTCGCAGCGCGGCAGCTGGGGTAACCAAGGCGGAAGCTACGGTTCTCAGGGCGGCGGCGACTACGGTTCCCGTGGTGGCTATGGCTCACAAGGCGGTGGCAACTATGGCAGTGGCGGCTACGGCAGCCAGGGCGGTTATGGCTCTTCGCAGGGGGGCGGTAACTACGGCTCGGGCGGTGGTTATGGTTCGCAGAGCGGCGGTTCTTACGGCAACCAGTCGCAGGGCGGTTACGGCTCACAGGGCGGCCAGGGCGGTTACAGCCAGGGACGCAGCAACCAGGGCGGTTATGGCTCACAAGGCGGCCAGGGCCGGGGCGGTTCTTATAACGAAGAAATGGGCTCCAGAAGAGGATCGCAGGGCGGCTACGGCGGCAGCGCTTCTTACGGCGACCAATCTTCTAATATGGGCAGATCGCAGGGCAACCGTGGTAATGCTTCGCGCGGTGGTTATAACGATGACGATTATGGCTATTCCTCATCGCGCGGCGGCCGAAACAACAACGATGACTATTAATAACTAAATGCTTAAACGGAAAAGCCCCCGAAGAATTTCGGGGGCTTTTTTTATATTTGAGTCAGGAAGAACGTTCAGTTTATTTTAGTTTTTAAGCACGAAACCATACCGTGTCGCCAGATGAAAGTTAAAGATCAGGCAGGCAGAAGACGTTCAGTTGTTTTTCTTCGCTCTGATCTTTTCCCATTCTAAAAAAGTCACAGCGTTTTCCTCTTCCTGTTCATCAAAAAAGATCCAGCCGTTAGAAGCCTGCGAAAGCCTTTTCAGATTGCTGATAATTTCCTGATTGAACGTTAGCCTGCCGTAAGATCTCAACTTACCTTCCAGGGCATCCCAAAGGTCAAATTCAAGATCTTTCATCCAGGAAGCATAATACGCTTCTTCGGATAAATGACTCATATATTCAGCCAGTTCGCGTTGCGCATTATTCAGGTTTTTGTACACGGAACTAAATTTAGGCCTGGTCAGATTTTAAATTGCCGGAACCGTAGCTTCTTATTTCTTCTTTACGCTGAATATTTTGCCGTTCTCATTGCTGAAGATCAGGTCTTGGTTATTTTTAAAGACCAGCGCTTCGGCCTGCCCGGATTTCCCAACGGGAATACATTTCTTTTTACCATCAAAAACTTTGTCGCCGGAAGGCATTTCAAACAGGTAGATCTTTCCGTAACCCAGCAACGCGAACTGCTCTCCGTTGGGACTAATATCAGCAGCCGTGATCATGGTATTCATCTGCAAACTATCGATAACCGAAACTACGTAATCACCGGGCTGGTCCGGCATTTTATATACTTTTACCAATTCTTCGCGGCCGCGGTCTTTGGTAAAGAGATACAGGTTATTGTTGTGCCAGAAAAAAGCCTCCGAATCGAAATTACGGTTTTTCTTTTTGGGTGGAAAAGCATCCTGATCGTCGTACCGGAATTGGATGGTATCTACCCTGGTGGAATCGTTCAGGTTTATTTTGAAAATGCGCAGGTTACGGCGCTTATTATTGTTGTTGCCGAAATCGCCGATGTAGATATTGCCGTTCTTATCTTTAGCCAGGTCTTCCCAGTCGGCGTTGGTGGTGTTGGGAATGGTTTTGGTTTGCAGTAACCGGCCCTTTAGGTTCACTTTGAAAAGCGCATTGGCCCCACCGCCGTCGTCGTGCGTCCAGAGAGTGCTGTCGCCGTCGGCCCAGGCAAAGCCGGAGCTTTCGGCAACTTCCGCTTTATCCATTTTAGCCAGCTGCGTAATTTCGTAGGCCCCGTCTACCGTTTCAAAATCGGCGCGGTTCTTATCTTGCTGGCAGCCGCAAAGGGCAGTTTGCAGGAAAATATAAATGGTAAAAAGTTTATACTTCAACATGGTAAATTTCTGATTGCATGAATCACCGCTTCCGGATTCTGCCAGAACTGGCGGCTATAAAAAGTGGTATACGGCCAGTTACGTGATAGCAGCCGGAAAGGTACATCGAAGTGCGTTTGCCGCGCTGAAAGCTGCCCGAAATACAAGTCATCGTCGGTCCGGATGAGGTGGCAATCCTGCTGTTCTTTGCTTAAGATCAGATCTGTGAAAGGCAGTTTTTTAGTTAGTTTTCCTACCGTTTTTGTCGCCGGCATTAGCTGGTCTTTGAGGTAAAAATACTTTTCGGGTTGGGTTGATCCTTCAGGCTTCCAGTTAAACTTTCCTTCAGAAACCTGGCGGGCATACTGCAGAAATGCCTTCAGCATTTTTGGCCCTTCGTGCCGGGCACTTTCTACCGGAAGTTCTTCGGCGTACAAACTGGAAACTACATAGATAGCCGAAACTGCCCGCGTTACTGCCACGTTCAATCGGTTCTCCCCTTTCGCCTGACTCAGGCTCCCAAACCGGGCTAAAATCTTTCCCTGGCTATCCGGGGCGTAACCAATGGAAAAGATTACGATCTGCTTTTCATCGCCCTGCATGTTCTCAATATTCTTTATGCGCAGGGCTTCCGGTAATACTACCTTTTTTTCCAAAGCCAAGCTTTCCGCCAAATCCTGGATCAGGGCCTGTTGCGGGTAATTGAGGGTGATAATACCAATATCCTGCTGCCCTTCCGCTATCAGATCGAAAAGTAAAGCCACCACTGCTTCGGCTTCTATCCGGTTGCTTTGATCTTCCCAGCGGCCTGCCACTTTTAAAAATTTGATGGCGGGCGTGCTGGTTGCCAAATCCTGGCGGTAGGGTATTAGTTGTAACTTATTCTGGTAAAATTGCTGGTTCGAAAAATGGATAAGCTCCGGAAAACGGCTGCGATAATGCTGGGTTAACCAGTGCCGCGACAAATGCAGATCAGCCAGTTGCAGCAACGATTCAACGAACAATTCTTCGGTTTCCGTTTCCTCCTCCTGAAACCGGGCGCGGTACAGATCGGTGGGCCCAAGCTGGTGTTCGTCGCCGGCAATTACTACCTGTTTGGCGCGGTAAATGGCCGGCAACCCGGTTTCGGCAAACGCCTGCGAAGCTTCATCAAAAATTACCAGATCGGGCGATTGGTTCAGCGGAAAAACCGCCGAAATGGTTTCCGGCGAAGCCAGCCAGCAGGGCACCAGATCCTGAATTTCCTGACCAAAAGTTGCCTGCAATTTGCGAAGCGAAAACAGGTTGCGTTTTTTACTTACCTGCGCATAAAGTTTCCGGTAAGATACCACGTTGCCCAGCCGGTTTTTCTCCAGGCTGCTGTAGGTTTTTTCGCGCAGACGGGTAAGCACAATTTCGTGACTGAGCTGTTGTTTACGCACCACCAATTCCTGCAATTCCGCTTCCATTTTTGCTATTTCCGGACCAGCCAGTTTCAAAACCGGATCTTTATCTTCCAGGTAAAAAAGCCAGTTCAGGTAAACACTATTTTGAAAGATTTCCAGCTTTTCCGAAACGTTTCCCGGGAGTTTTTGCAGGGTTTCCGCTACCGTTTTTTCCGCTGCCGAAAACTGTTCGAACCGTTGGTCTTGTGCCGCAATTTGGTCGAAATAAAGGTCCAGCGTTTTTGAGAATTCCTGGCGGAAACTTTTTTCTCCGGCGATTCTTTGTAGCTGGTTTCCAGTAAAATACTGCTGCCAGGCAACTACCTCAAGTTCCATTTTGTGTAACCCGGCAAGTATTTTTTCTGCCTGAACTTTTACTAATTCTGCTTTAGCCGGAAGCAACTTCTTCCGGTATAATTTCCGGGCTATTTCCGCTGCATGTATTGCGGTGTTCCAGTAAAATAATTGGTCTTTTCGCTCCGCTTTTTCTCCAGTAAATTCGAAAATATTATTTCCAGAGATTTCTTCCAATTCGCGTTGCCAGGCTTTCTGTTGCTGTAGTTTTTCCAATCTGACCTTAAGCGCTGCAACGCCGGCTTCCGACATTGGTAATTCAAAAATAGCCAACAGCCGGGATAGTTCGTTTTTTGAATTTGCGTTCAACTGCCATTTGGCCTTTCCCCATACGCTTTCCCGGCTATTTTCATAATTGGTAAGCACTGCCAAAGCATTTTTCAAATCCGAAACCTTCAGATAAACCGGCTCTTCCGCTAAAGACCTTTGGAATTGTTTCAGCGTTTTTACAGCCTGATCTAATCGCGAAACCGGAAGATTATATAGGGATTCAAAAATTGCAGTTACGGGGTGGTTTGCCTGCAAAAGTTCCAGGAAGGTGGTTAAATTTTCTTTCTCTTTTTGCAGCATTTCCCAGGCTTGAAAGAGAGTTTTCTTTTCCTGAATTTCGGGAGGTAATTGCTCATGGAAAAGTTGCAACATTTCCGGGATCTCAGTTGCTAGGCTTTTCATTTTCTGCTGTTCCGGCCAGCCCCAGGCGGCAAAACTTTTCCGGTCGGCTAATAAAAAATCCGGGTTCTTGAATTGTTCGCTTCCTTCCAGCCAGGCCTTTAGTTTTGGCAGAAAAAACGGTAGCGTTTGGGCAGTAAAAACCCGGAATTCCGGCAAGGCTATCGTATCTTTTTTAAGGAAACATCGCAGGTATAGTTCTTTGGCCGACCAACCACAAAGGGAAGTGTCGAATAAGGCGGTTTTGAATTCGGTAAGGGTTTGCAGGATCTGGTTAATGCGGCGGCTGGCTTCCAGGAATTGGCGTTCGGCGAAAACGATGGGCAGCTGGTTGTTTTGCTTTTTGTAGGTTTCTGTTTCCTCTATCTGCAATTTAAGTTGAGCAAAAATATTGCGGCGGTCGGCTTCAAAATCGTGCACCAGCGCGGCAAAATTCCCGAAACCTTTAGAAGCCAAACGTTGGTAAACCACATCCAAAGCGGCGCGTTTCTGACACACTACCCACACTGTTTTTCCGCGGGCTACAAAGTCCGTAACCAAGTTGCAGATCAGCTGCGATTTCCCGGTGCCGGGCGGGCCCTGCACCACCACGGATCGGCCGCTTTTTACTTCCTGCAAAATGCTTTCCTGCGGAGCATCCAGATCGAAAACGGCAAAGGTATTCTGCTCCAGGTTACCGGCCGGATTTTTAGATTCAGCGGTGGTTTTAAAAAGGTCCTCAAACGAAGTTAAAGCCGGGTCCTGCAGCATTTCATCGTAGTCGGCCATTAGGTAAGAACCGGCCTGCGGGAATATTCCCAGCACGGCTTCCGGAAATAATTTCAGTTCGCCGGGCTTGAACTGGTTTTCCAGCTCCGGTTTGGTAAAGCTCCGAAAAGGAATAATTTTATCCTGGAAAAGCTCCTGGTTGAAATTGAGCTGCAGGCTGCTGTTCTTCAGTAATTCGTAAAGGCGGGTGCGGAATTCTAAAATATCCTGCGGGAAATCATCAAAGTTGAAATTCAGGAGTTGTTCATCAGGCAGTAGCTGGTTGTAATGCGCGTAAGCCAGTAAAAAACTCTGGTTGAAAATGGGAGCGCTGGCTTTTTCCCGGCTTAAGATCCACTCCTGTTTTTTATTTAATTCTAAGGCAACCGGGAAGAATAAAAGTGGGCTGCGAATAACGGTACCATCGTTCAGTTTGCCGGCTACAAAGGGCCAGCCAATAAATAATTCCTGGCTGCCGCGCTCTTCCTGCAATAAAGCAGCCCGGCGGAAGATCGCTTTCAGCTTCCGGCTTAGGGGCGCCACATCGGCCTGCCGCGGATCGGCAAAGGGTGCCAGGGTGAGATTCTTTTTCCCGGCAATTAAGTGGCGCAGCAGCGCAAAAGCGGGTTCAGAATTTATAAAATCGAAAGCCTGCAGATCGAGGTGTAAGCCAGCGGCCAGCCGGCGGAGCACCAAAGCCCGGTTGTTGGCCGATAGGTTTATTAGCCGCCGCTGATACGATTTTAAGATGTGCTCCATTCAGGAGGCTAAGTTCTTAAATTGTCCGGCATTTTACCTAATTACTTTCCTCCAATTCAGATTGCCTGAAATTTTTAAAATTTCCTGAATTCTTTACACTAATTCAGCAGGATGGTCGTAATTATTAACAGGTAATAACATCTTTAATACTATGAAAAAGCTAGCCTTCATACTTTTCCTTTTCAGCTGTTTTTTTATAAATAATGCAAATGGTCAAAACCTGATCTCCGAAAGAGCTAAGGAAGAGCGCCCTAATTATATCAATAAAGGCGACCTTTCGATAACCGGATCAATTTTCCGGAGTAACCAGAATAATATCCAGAATAATTTTTACCGAACCTTTGGCGGGGAGTTAGGGGTATTTTACTACTTGCTAAACCGGGTTGGCTTAGAAACTGCAGTTTCCGGCCATCATTATACACTGCTTAAAAGCAATGTTCCGGAAACCGAATTATATAACCAAAAGACCTTACTTACCATTAGTGAACGGTTACGTTATAATTTTTACGAAAAGGCGCATTGTGGCACCATGTTTATTCAAACGGGTTACAGTTTCGGAGGATTTCAAAATAGCGCTATTCAGAAAATTCATCGATGGGAAATTGCTTCGCTGGGAGTTCGGGCTTCAGCTCCCCGAGCCTTATTTTCTAATTTAGATTTTGAAGGAACTTTCGGAATCGCAAAAGATAATCTTCATAGTAAAGTAACCAAACAGTTTAAAGCAGGCCTTAGCTATAATTTGGGCCAGAATGGCAGTAACTAATAGTGATCAAAGCGCAAGATACGGCCGCAACTTCGCAAAAGTGGTTTCGTCCATTAACTTGATCTTTTTTATATCCTCAATTTTCTGGAACGGCCCATGCTGGTCGCGGTAAGCAATAAGGGCGCGGCTCTGGTTGAATTTCAGGTACGGGTGGGTCTTTAATTCTTCCAACGTTACTGCATTCAGGTTTATTTTCCGGGGGTTGAAGTTATTTTCTACATAGGTGTATTTCTTCAGGCTGTCAAGCGTTTCCGGCTGCAGCCCAAACACTTCTTTTATTTGTTCTTCGGACGTAAAACCTCCCAATTGATCGCGGTATTTCAGGATCCGGATGGAAAGTTTGGAGCCAATGCCGCGAATGCGTTTCAGCTCGGTGGTATCGGCCAGGTTAATATCGAAGGCCTGGAGTTTAAAGGTCTTTTTGGCTGGTTCAGCTTTCCGGTTTTCAAAGTTACCCGCAGTTTTTTCGTTGGAAAAGCTACCGTTTTCTACTGTTTCGGGCAATAAAATAAAGGGCGCAAAACGCTGGTAAACCGAATCGGGCAGGCCGTAGATTTTCTTTACGTCAGCTTTGGTTTTAAAATCGCCTACCTTGTTCCGGTAATTCAAAATGCGTTTGGCCAGCCAGGGTTTCATTCCGAAAGCGATCCACTCCTGCTCCGTTAATGCATTCGGGTTAAAAGGGCGCAAAGCTACCGTGGTAGATTTAGAAGAGAAGCTGCTGCGCCGGGTTTCCTCCCGGTCGTCCAGGATCAGGGCCAGGCTATCCAGGATCTGCTGGTCTCTGGCGGAATTGTAAGGCTCATAAGCAGGTCTGATCAGAAAAGGCAGCACCAGGAAAATTGCCATCAGCACCAGGAGTATCAGAAAGCCCGAAGTTTCGCGCTGCGAAAAGCCGAAATACTGCCTTATCCAGAACCGGAGCTTCCGCATTTTTAAGGGTTAAATGGCTTAATTGTTAAATTGTTAGCTCCGGATAATGGTTGGTTAGAGCCGGAACAACAGATTTCCTTTTAATTAACATACCACAGCTTTAAACTCCAACCTTAACAAAGTGTTACATTCAGAATAAAAAAAATTAGGTTGGTTAGGGCGAAAAGGGTTACGGCAGAAAACAAAAAACCTCACAGGTTATAAAAACCTGGGAGGTTTCCCGCATAAAACGGTAAGGTTTCCACCTAAAAAAGTAGAGACGCCCAAATTGGGCGTCTCTACAGAATACATTGCGTTTCTATAAAAATTAAAATTGCTCATCCGGGCCAAAAAAGAAGCTGCCTTCGATCTGGGCGTTTTCGTCGGAATCAGAACCGTGAACGGCGTTAGATTCAATGGATTTGGCAAAACGCTTCCGGATGGTACCTTCTTCGGCCTGGGCCGGGTTGGTAGCGCCAATCAGTTTACGAAAATCTTCTACGGCATTATCTTTTTCCAGGATCATGGCCACGATCGGGCCTTTGCTCATGTAAGAAACCAGATCGTTATAAAACGGGCGTTCTTTGTGCACTTCGTAGAATTTGCCGGCCCTCTCCTGCGTTAAACGCGTTTTTTTCATGGCTACCACGCGGAAACCGCCTTCTTCCATCATTTGAGTTATTGCGCCAATGTGGTTATCCTGCACCGCATCCGGCTTGATCATGGTAAACGTTCTGTTAGTTGCCATCTCTTTTATGTCAATTAGAAATTAAAAATTAGAAATTAAAAATTGGGCCGTTTCCCAAAAAAAGCCCTCCCCTGTTTTTAGGGGAGGGTTGGGTGGGGTCCGGCTGCAAAAGTAATACAGAAATCCGGAAATCTGCTTATTAGACTTAAATTCTCTCAGATTGAAACAGAACTTAACAATTCCTTAAAATCTTAAGACTTACGTCCTGATACTTGCGTCTATTTATTTGCTTTACATTTTATTTATGCAGAATTTTGCGGTTTATTTTTTTGGCCTCAAAGGCTATATGAAAGAAATGCAAGAAATAAAGGCTATCCGCGAATTACTGGCTACGCCTAAAAAAATACTGATTACCACGCACCACAAACCCGATGCCGATGCTTTAGGCTCGTCTCTGGGTCTGGCTGGCTATCTGAAAAAGAAAGGCCACCAGGTGCACGGTTGTTACCCCTTCAGATTACCCGGATTTCCTGAACTGGATGCCGGGCCACGAAGACGGTTATTGCTACGACCGGCACAGCAATGATGCGCTGGTGCGGGAACTAGTAGCGGAAGCCGAAGTGATCTTTTGCCTCGATTTTTCGGCCATCAGCCGCATAAACGAAATGGGCGACATGGTTTTGCAATCAAAGGCCACCAAGGTGATGATAGACCACCACATGTACCCGGAGGATTTTGCCGACATTTTCATTTCCGATACCACAGCCGCTGCCACCGCCGAACTGATCTTTGAGGTGATCCGGGACATGGGCGATGAAGCATTGATAGATGCCGGGATCGGCGAATGTCTGTACGCCGGCATCATGACCGATACGGGCTCTTTCCGGCACCCCAGCACATCGCGCAACGTGCACCTGATCATTGCCGAACTTATTGCACATCGGCGTAAATACCGCTAAAATTCACCGCCTTATTTACGACAGCCATACCTAAACCCGCCTGCGCTTTTTAGGATACGCCCTGAAAGACAAACTGGTGGTGCACCGCGAATACAATACCGCTTACATTGCCATAACTCAGGAAGAACTAAAGGAATACGATTCCAAAACCGGCGATACCGAAGGCCTGGTAAATTTTGCGCTTTCTATTGAAGGTATTGTATTTGCGGCTGTTATTATAGACCGGGGACAGGCGGTAAAGATCTCTTTCCGGTCGGTAGGCGATTTTTCGGTAAACGAATTTTGCCCGGCAGCATTTTAACGGCGGCGGCCACCACAATGCGGCCGGCGGCATTTCTTACGATAGCCTGGAAGCTACCGTGGCCAAATTGGAAAGCCTGCTGCCGCAATACGCCGAACAACTAATTCATTCTGCTTAACCATAAGATTTTTTCAAACTATATAACCAACATGCTAACTAAAGCGAAATTTTTTATCCCGGTTCTGGCCGGTTTATTCCTGATGCAGGGTTGCCAGGACAAAGCAAAAAAAGGCGAATTTAACCAGGGCGAAGGCGGCCTGGAATACCAGGTCTATACTAAAGGCAAAGACGGTAAATACGAAATCAAAGAAAACGTTTCTACCACCGATACTTCTAAAGTTGGCCAGGTAATGACCATGCAGCAGGTAGTTAAGAACGATAAAGATTCCGTTCTGTTCAGCACCTACACTACCAAGCGTCCGGCTATGGCCCTTATTCAGGCCTCTCCTTACAAAGGCAGCCTGGAAAGCGCTTTGTTAATGTTACAACCCGGCGATAGCGGGGTTTTCCGCCTGAGCGCCGACACCTTATTTACCAAATCTTACCGCCAGCCGTTGCCGCCATTCCTGAAAAAAGGCAGCAAGATAACTTTCAATGTAAAAGTTGAAAAGATCCAGAGCAAAGAAATGGCCATGGCCGATCAGCAGAAAATGCAGGAAGAAATGCAGAAAGAAATGGCTGCCCACGCGGAAAAGCAAATTGCGGTAGACGATGAAAATCTGCAGAAATACATGAAAGAAAAAAACCTGACCGCGCAGAAAACGCCATCGGGCTTATACTATATCATTACCCAGAAAGGTACCGGCCCTACACCTAAGCCAGGTCAGATCGTAGCGGTTAACTACCGGGGCACTACCTTAGACGGCAAAGAATTCGATTCTTCGGCAAAAAGCGGTGTTCCTTTCGAATTCCAGATCGGTCAGGGCCAGGTTATCCGCGGCTGGGACGAAGGCATTGCTTTGTTAAACAAAGGTTCCAAAGCTACCTTACTTATTCCTTCTACTATGGCTTACGGCCAGCAGGGCGCCGGCGCCGATATTCCGGCCGATGCTTCTTTACGTTTCGATGTTGAACTGGTAGATATCAAGTAGTTTTAAGCTCAATTCCAATTACTAATGGCAGCAACTTTCTAAGGAGGGTTGCTGCTTTTTTTAAGCCCGGAAGCGGTTTCTATTGCATTCATCAGGTATTTAACTTAAATTAGTAATCTTTTTAAAGAAGCTTTTTCCCGTGAAACATACTTTTATTTACCTCTTAATATTTTTTGCTTTTACCGGCCTTTTTTCAGCCTGCCAGGAAGAACGGGTACAGCCTCATGACCCGGTTGCCCAAGCCGAAGCCGACGATAAACTGATAAGGGAATACATAGCCAAAGATACATCCGTGCATAACCCGGTAAGAACCCCTTCCGGCTTGTTTTATAATAAACGTATTGCAGGCAACGGCACAAAAGTTAAAACCGGCGATCTGGTTGTTGTGCATTACATTGGCAAATATCTTAATGGCCAGGTTTTTGAAAGTTCCTACAGCACCAATTCGCCCTTTTCCTTTAAAGTGGGCATAACCGGGGTAATAGCCGGCTGGAAGGAAGGTATCCTGTTAATGGAAGAAGGCGAAACTGCCCGGTTTTACATTCCATCGGGATTAGCTTATGGCCCGGGCGGCAGCAGAGGCGGCATTCCGGCTAATGCCAGCCTGGTGTTTGACATAACTCTGTTAGACGTTAACCCTTAAATTTTAAAAATGAGAAGGTTACCGGCATTAATTTTTTTCCTGTTTTTGCCTTTTTTAAGCCAGGCGCAATCCGATACGGTTAAATTAGAATCAGGGCTGCGTTACATTTTGCTGACAGAAGGCAAAGGTTGGGCGGTTGCTCCCGGAGAAAAAGTGCTAGTACATTATACCGGCCGGCTGGCCAACGGACAGATCTTCGATACTTCCGAAAAAGGCAAACCGCTGAAATTTAATGTTGGGGTGGGCCGGGTTATTAAAGGCTGGGACGAAATGCTGCTTTTAATGCGCTCCGGCGATGAAGTTGAGGTTATTATTCCGGCTAAATTAGCCTACGGCGAACGCGGCGTTAAAAATCCGGACGATGAAACTTACCTGATCCCCCCGGACGCCGATCTTTATTTCCGCATGAAACTGGTGAAAGTTTTGAAATAGGTTTGGAATACCCCTCAGACTTTTTTAGTCTAAAACCCTACCGTTTTTAACCGGAAGGAGTTTAACTCACCAGATGCCATGCCAAGAGAGCGTCATGTTGAGCGTAGCGAAACAACTTGTTGGCAGTAGGCACCCTCCAAAGGCAGGGTTGTTTCATTCTAAAATAAAATGTCTTTTTCGGATATTTTTATCCGAAAACTTTCTGTAGGGAATCTATTGATCCCCGGATAATAGCTTTAAAGTGGCTCACGCGGGTTAATAAACCCGCAAAAGGTGGCTTCCGGATCGACAGATCCCGGAAGAGCAATCTTTTTTTACCAGAATGAAACGACCCTGCCTCCAAAAGGGAACACAAAAAGCTCTGGGTATCTCAGTTAAATAATTACCGGCGCGCCCCACTTTTTAGGCATAAAACCCTACCCTTTTTTAAGGCTACCGGCTTTAATTTTCTCAACCGTTTTAATCGGAAAGCACATCCGAAAGCACATTCAGCGATTTTATTTCGCCCAGACGGTCTACGTGCAGCTGGTAAAAACGGATCAGGATATTCAGCAGCTCTTTTCTTACTTTTCCGTTCGGGACAATTGCCACATCCGGCCTTTCCATTAATTCGGTAAGGAAGCTTTCAAACATCTGGAAATGCAATACCGATGGCTTGGTACTGTTGGCCGTTGGCGCCGAAAAAGCAACCTGTTCGGTAATTTCTGTCGCCGATGCAGGTCCGAAACCCAGATAGTGGGCAAATTGCACCAGAAAGCTCAGGTGAAAATTCTCAAAGTTCTCTTCCTGGTTATCCAGCGCTACAATAGACTGGTACAAAAAAGCAAATAAGCCCGGATTCTCTTCTTCTTCTTTAACCGAAGACGCAATTATTTCTGAAAGGAATAAGGCAATGCTGCTCTTCCGGATATCGTAAAGCAGCGTATTGAACGGGTGGGCGCATTTGTATTCCGAAATACGGGTTATGCCCCCGCTATTCGATCTGTAAACTACCATCTCCAACAGGGTAAGCGGCTGAAAAAGCGCAATGCGGGAGCCCGGCCCTTTTTTCCGGATGCTGTTGATGATATAGGTTTGCAGGCCCAGGGTTTCGGTATAGACCCGGGCAATTATAGAGGTTTCCCGGTATTTCAGGTAGTTGAGAACAATGCCGCGGGTTTTTACTAACATCTACTCCAGTACGGCAACTTTACTTATGCAGGTTTCGCCGCCCTCCGGATTACTGCTTAAAACCAGGTAAACACCTGATCGAACGCGGTTACCGTTGTAATCGCGGCCGTTCCAGATGGCAGTACCGCCTAAGGATTTGGTTTCGTAAACCAGGGTACCTGTTATATCAGTAATTTTAACGGGACCATTATTGGCAATACCGGAAACCGCGATCTGCCCGGTGTAGCCCGGCCGTACCGGGTTTGGGTAAACGTTGGCACAATCCAGTTTCTTTTCGGTAATGGTAGCGCCGGCACGGTAAGAAACCAGGCCGGCTTCGGTACTGATAAAGACATCGCCGGTAGCATGGTTTACCGCAATATCCTGAATTTTATTTGAAGGCAGCGGGCTGTTCTTATCGGTGAAATTATGGATCACTTCATCGCCATCTTCGTTAAAAAGCCAGAGGCCAGTTTCGGTACCCACCCATTTACGGTTAGCGCCATCTACAGCCATGCATCTAACGATCTGGCCTTCCAGTAACGGACGGTTGCCAATTACGGGCGTATGGGCGGCTATGGTCCGCGATGAGCCGAACACGGCCGAAGGATCGAAGAAAACACCTATGCCATCTTCGGTTCCTACCCAGATCTCACCATTTCTGTCTTTTATAATACTGTAAACCTGGTTGCCGGGCAGATTGCCGGTAGTTGGGTTACTGTTTAAGTATTGCAGGCGGTTATTTACATCGTCGAAAACTACCAGGCCGCTTCCGTTGCGGGGTTTCACGGTTATCCACTTATACCCGTTATCGTCGATCACGATCTTTTCCAGCACGTTCTCATTGGTAAAAGTACCGTTAGAAGCCTGAATCAGCGAAAAAGATTTCCAGGTATAATCGGTTTGCAAAACATGAATGGAGGGCAGACTGGCAAAATCCGATGGGTTCACAACCCAGATATTCCCGTTTTCGTCGGCAGTAATATCGGTTAAGCGGACATATTGGGGGCTGCCCGTTATGGAAGAATTCAGCGGACTGTTGCCTAAATTCCAGGTTTTAAAATTTCCCGGACCGCTCCATTCCATAAGGCCATAGCCAAAGCTTGAAAAAAATACTTTTCCCGTAACCGGGTTCCGGATCACATCGGTCAGGTCCTGGATATCCGGGTATTTAGCAGGGTCGTTGAAGCGCTTGTAGTTAAAATTTTCCCAGATGCCATTTTTAAATTCATAGAACCCGGCTTTAGAATTTAACTGGTTTGGTCCGCTATAGCCTCCGGCCGTTACCAGTACACTTTCATTGTCGGCCCAGATCCGGAAAGCAGCTTCACTGGCCGGGCCGTTCGGAATAATGCTTTCAAATGTATTCCCTTCCGTTCTGATCAGCCCATTATCCACATCGGCGCTCCAGAAAATACCATCGCGATCCTGTACCGTTTTAACGGGAAAAGAAATTAAGTTATCGTTGTAAGTTTTAGTATTACCGGCAGCATCGTAAACCCTAAAGTTAAGGTTAGTAGCAATGATCAGCCCATCCCGCCCTACTGTAAGCTGATTTACAAAGTTGCCGGGCGTGCCTACCACATTGCTCCAGGAATTGGTACCACTGTTCAGCTTATACACGCCTTCGCGGTTTACCCCGGCAAATACAGCATTGTTAAAAGTTGCCAGGGTCCGAAAGTTATCGGAACCAGCGGCCGGCAGCCCGGAGTTTGTGCCGTAAAGGGTCCAGTTCTTAAGATCGTTCAGGTTTACGGTACGGCTGTTACGGGCTACCATCAGGCCGCTGGAAGTTGCCACAAAAATCTGATCGTTGAGAATGGTTGCGGCGTACACCTGCCGGATGGAGCCATTGGTATTCTGAAAAATATAACTGTCTCTAATTTCCAGCTTTACCATATCCAATACCACCAAACCAAAACTGCAGGAGAGGTAGGCCAGCTTATTCTTAAAATAAATATGGTTTATGGTTTTTACCCCGGAAATCTCTTTACGCAGAATATCGTTAATGTTGATGATGTTATCTCCCTTTATCAGGTCCAGGTTGGTATTCTGAAAAGCTACCAGTACCGTAGCCGTTTCCGGGTCGTATTCCAGCGTACTAATGCCAATATCGTGCAGGCCATCGGTTTTGGAAAGGGTCTGGATGCTGTTAAAGGCTTTATCTACGAAAAAAAGGCCTTTATCTGTAGCGCAGTAAATTTTATCGCCGGCCACTGCTACGGAGCGGGCATGGTTGTTAGGAATATAGGTCCGCCACTGCCCGATAGCAGTATTGGAACCCTGCGAAAAAGCCGTAAAGCCTGTACTCAAACCTAAAAGAACCGCGCAACAAATTCGGAGGAGGTGCATCATAATAAAGAAAGCTTCTGGTTTGTTAACGGCTAATGTTCGGGTTTAGTGCCACGGGTATAAAATTATAAAAACGGTAGCAAAAATGCCTAAAAAAGTGCCCCTAAAAGGTTGAGGTTACTTTTTGGCTTTCATGCCTTCCAGGAAACAATGGCGGCAGCGGGCTTCATACGAATCGGTTTCGCCTAATAAGATCTTCTGCGCCGAAACGGCATTCCGGAACGAATAGGAAGCAATATCGCCGCACTGCATGCAGATGGCGTGTACTTTGGTTACGTATTCGGCTACGCCCATTAACGCCGGCATTGGCCCGAAAGGTTTTCCCAGGTAATCCATATCCAGACCAGCCACAATTACCCGCACGCCGCTGTTGGCCAACTGCACGCAAACATCGGTAAGGGCTTCGTCGAAGAACTGGGCTTCGTCTACGCCTACCACATCGCAGCTGCTGGCTAACAAAAGCATATCGTGGGCAAAACTTATGGGCGTAGATCGTATGGCCGTAGCATTATGCGACACCACATCTATTTCGTGGTACCGGGTATCTATAGCCGGTTTAAAGATCTCAACATTTTGTTTGGCAATTTTTGCCCGGTTCAGCCGCCGGATAAGTTCTTCGGTTTTGCCCGAAAACATGGAACCGCAAATCACTTCTATCCAGCCGCGGCGATTTGCATGGCCGGCATTACCAACACGGGGTTCTATAAACATTTTTTAAATTTGAAGATTTGGAGATTTGGAGATTTGGAGATTTGGGAATTTGAAGATTTGGAAATTTGAAGATTTGGAAATGTGAAGATTAGAGCTTACAGATTATGATATAATTTAAGGTCGCAAGCCCAGTGTTTCAGGATTAATATCCAAACAGTTTCGTTTTTTGTTTTCCATTTTCAAATCTTCAAATTTCCAAATCTTCAAATCAATTATACTTTTGATGCGGCAGCTGCACCTGTCTGGGCACTTTAACCTGCACATCGCCCTGCAAAACCGTGACCTGGCAGGTGAGCCGTTCGGTCTTTTTCAGGCGGCCGGCTTCCCGGTATTTTAGTTCGGCCGCGGTTTCGGCGCTCAGGTTTTCCATGCCCTGCAAAATTTCTACCCGGCAGGTTGTACAGCGGCCTTTGGCCCCGCAGGCGTGCATCCAATCCAGGCCGGTTTCCTGAATGGCGCGCAAAACTGTTTGCGGAGCGCTTACGTTTACCGTGAGCCCCCCAAGGTTTTGCACGGTGATTTTTGCCATATTTTTATATCTTTACCCGCGAAAGCAATTGCAATGGAAGACAAATATAATCAATTAAGCATAGAGCAGTACAGCCGAAACCTTGCAAAACACCTTTGCGACCGGTACTTTGCTGCAAATCAAACGATTAACGGGCAACAGTTAATTTCCTTTACACCGGTTAAACAGATCAACCTTTTTATAATAAAGGAATTGCTGATCTCCTGGAATAAGGAAATGGCTAATTTAAAGAGTCCGTACTTCGATTTTGAAGACCAGGACGTGAAAGATGCCCTCAAGCAATTCATGAACGTGCTTTCCCGGAAGATCCTGATCAAGCGGCCACACTTTGAGCCCCTGTTGCAACGTGCCATTAAAGATACCTTTAGTTTGGTTTTGAACCCGGTTCATATCCTGGAAGAAAAATTCCTGAATGTGCAGGAAAACCCGTCGGCGGTTAAACTTCAGGAACACCTGAAATACATCGATTTGAACAAAAGCGTTTTCACGAATTTCCTGGCAACATTGCCGGCCGACAACCTGAACCGCTTTACCGTGCAGCAGCAATTCCGCCAGTACCTGCAAGCCCACACCGCCAACGTTGTTACTTCAGATGATCTTTTGAAGGAAATGAACGCCATGCTTCCGGTTTCGAAAAGCGATATTTTTAAAGAAAGTCCGGCTTCGCAACCGGCAGAAACGCTGAACGTGGCGCCGGAACCGGCATCGGGGCCCATGTATAATATTCCGGAAACGCCGGTTAATGCTCCTTTCGAAACTGCCCCGGTGCCCGCTTCCGGCCCCACCGGACCGGCTTCTTTTCCGGAGCCTGCCCCGGCAGAAGTTCAGAAACCGGCCCCTGCTCCGGTAGCGGCACCCGCTCCCGAAATGAAACCGGTAAGCACCGCTACATCTTCGCCGGCACAGGCTCCGGAGGTAAAGCTTTATGAAAAATTCAAAACGGATAAGCCAACCCTGAACGAATCGCTTAAAAAACCGGATGCGCCTATCCTGGCCGAAAAGGACCACCGGAAAGTTGAAAGCCTGAAAGAGTCTATTACTATTAACCAGCGGTTCTCATTTATAAACGAACTGTTTAACGGCGAAAACCTGGAGTATTACGAAGCCATCCAAAAGCTCGATGCTTTTACGGATGCCGATAGCGCTAAAAATTTCTTAGTAAATGACCTGGCAGCCAAATACAACTGGGTAAAAAAGGAAGAACACCTGGGTAAACTGATTCGCCTGATAGAACGCAAATTCGCTTAAACCATACTATTTACAAACAGAAAGCCGGCTCCATTATAAGGGCCGGCTTTCTTATTTAAAACTTCATCGTTTCAAAGCACCATATCTATATCGCTATAGTCCAAATACTTAAATGCTGTTGTTCGTAATATAAAAAGTAATGACCCGCAAAACATGCAGGTCTGAAATTAACAGCAATAAACATAAGGAGCTATAACGATGAAACGATTCATTATCTTCGCATTACTGGGAATGTTTAGTATGGCAAGCTTGCCTTCAGACTCTCAGGCAACCGCTTTAACAGATTCCCAGGCTACTGCTTTAACAGACCAGGATATAGACCGGGATTCCAATTTAATAGACCGGGACAAGGACCGGGATTCCAAGAATTCGGCCTTGAAAATGAAACCTAAGAAAGTTAGCAAAAACACCGCTAAACTTAGAAAGCAACAGACTAAAGAGCGTTCAAAGCACATGGCCGACATTAAAAAATCGAACCAGCGAAAAAGAAAATAAGCAGCTGGCTCATTCTTATTTAAACACTAAAAAAGCTTCCTGAATCAGGGAGCTTTTTTTATTTAATCTTCCGGAGCAACCGGCCAATAATTACCTGTTTCCGGCCGTCTTCAAACACTACCAGCATGCTGCCGTTTTTGCCCCTGATGCATTTGCCTGATGCATTTCGGACTGCCCGGCATTTTGCTTTCCGTAAGCTTGGGTCGGTTTGGCGGTCGCCAAGGTAGTAGTATTCAGAAACGGTAGCCAAAACGGGTAAAAAAGTCTAACGGGTTAGATCCTGTTTCCGGTTCGCATCTATGGCAATCAGAATAAACAGCAAAATGGTAAACGACCAGAGCGAAGAACCGCCATAGCTAAAAAACGGCAATGGGATGCCTACTACCGGCGCCAGGCCAATGGTCATGCCAACGTTTACCAGGAAGTGAAAGAAAATGATAGAAGCCACGCAATAGCCGTACGTCCGCCCGAAGACCGATTTTTGCCGTTCCGCAATAAATATTATCCGCGAAAAGCAAGGCCATAAACAACCCAATTAACAATTACGCTGCCAATCCAGCCGTGCTCTTCGCCGATGGTGCAGAAAATAAAATCGGTGCTTTGCTCCGGCACAAAATCAAATTTGGTTTGGGTACCTTCCAGAAAACCTTTACCCATTAAGCCCCCGGAACCAATGGCAATTTTAGATTGCGTTACGTTCCAGCCAAAACCCCAGCGGATCGGCCTCCGGGATTGATGAGGGCTTTAATCCGGTTTTGCTGGTGTGCCTGCAGCACATTATTTACAAAAAAATCTACGCTGAAGATCATGCCAATAGCACGGCTGTAAATCAGCAGGATCAAAGGCCATTTCGCGTTTAAACATCCGCTGATTTAGCCCAGAGCCAGAGCCCAAACAAAACGGTAATGGTACCAACCAGATAAAGCTTGGGCACAGCAGGGTCATAATAAAAATAGCTACGGCGACTGCTGCCAATAATTAAGATCAGCGGCGACATGCCTTCGCGGAAATAAGCCAGCAAAAAAGCCCCAAATACCAGCGCCGAACCGGTTTCGTTCTGCATTAAGATAATGCAATGGCGGCAACAAAGTTAAACCCAGCCAGCTATGGCGTGGTCCTGCCAGTTCTGCTGCCGCAGATTAATCGTACTCAGAAATTTGGAAACCGCCAGCGCCGTGGCAAATTTGGCAAACTCTGCCGGCTGCATCCGGACCGGCCCCAACTCCAGCCACGACCGCGAACCCGCAATGGGCCGGCCAGAATGAGCGTAGCCAGCAACAGCAGGATCATAAAGCCATAAATAATGTAGGCAAGCGAATCGTAAACTTTATAATCAACAACCAGCAGCACAATAATCAGAATAATGGAGGTCCCGATCCAGGCCAGTTGCTTTCCGGAGTTAATATCCCAGCTGAAAATATTCACCACGTTATCGGGGCTGTAAACGGCGGCGTACACATTAGCCCAACCCAGAATAACCATTAAGAAATATATCAACACCGTAATCCAATCGATGTTTGCGCGGAGTTTGGGAGCGCGTATCATACTGGTTAGTGTTTATTTGACTTTAAATTTTCCGCTTAAAATCCACTCTTCCCAGCGTACCGCGGTTTCGAAATGGTATCGGTTAAGTATTTTTCGATCATCAGACTGGCCAGCGGCGCCGAAGAAATAGCCCCGAAACCGGCATTTTCAATGTACACAGCAATGGCAATTTTCGGATTTTGGCGGGGGGCAAAAGCCACAAAAACGGCGTGGTCTTCGCCGTGCGGGTTTTCCACAGTTCCGGTTTTACCCAATACCTGAATGCCAACATGTTCTAAATTTGCAAAAAAACCGGTACCCGCGGGCTACTACATCGGCCATGCCTTCAATTACCGGTTCAAAATATTTCTGATCTACGGAGGTATAATTCTTTTCCTGAATATTCGGGCAGCGGCTTGCCGTTTTCGCCAACGGAACGGATAATGTGCGGGGTATAATAATAACCCCGGTTAGCAATAATGGCCATTAAGTTAGCCATTTGCAGCGGCGTAACCCCCATTTCGCCCTGCCCGATACTCACCGAATAAAAGTTGGAGAATTTCCAGCGGTTTTCGCCGTAATATTTATCGTAAAGTTTAGAAGAAGCAACAATGCCTTTTTTCTCATATGGCAAATCAATCCCCAGATTTTCGCCAAAGCCAAAAGTAAACCACTTGCTCCCGCCAGTTATCCAGACCCAAGCCGGGTATCCACAAAAATATTACGCGATCTGCCCTGGTTCATTTCGTTCGGAAAACCTGGTAAAAATAGGGGTTGCAGGAATGTTCAATGGCAATGCGCAGGTTGGTTGGCGCTTCGTGGCCGTGCGAACATTTAACCAGAGACTGGTTACAGGGAAAACCGGAATTTTGGCGTAATAACGCCATCCTGCAAGGCAACCAGCGCCTGAACCAGTTTAAAGATCGACCCGGCGGATAGGTAGCCATAATGGGCCGGTTGAAAAGCGTCTTTAATGAATCGCGCTGCAGCTTGATATAATTATTACCGAATTCTTTACCGGTAAGCAGGTTAGGATCGTAAAACGGCGCCGAAATAAACGCCAGAATTTCGCCGGTATGAAGGCTCGATGGCTACCACCGAACCTACTTTGCCTTTCATCAGTTTTTCGCCGTACTGCTGCAACTCCAGATCGATGGTGCTTACCAGGTTCTGGCCGGCTATGGCCATGGTATCGTACTACCCTTCTTTAAACGGTCCTTTATCAAAACCGCGTACGTTTACCATTTGGTATTTAACGCCCTTTGCTGCCCATAAAATTTCTCGTATTCTGTTCTATGCCGCTAATGCCCAAGTAATCGCCGGGCAGGTATTTAGCATATTCCGGTTTTTCCAGCTTGGCCGGGCTTATTTCGCCAATATACCCCAGGGCATGGGCCAGACTGTTGGTGCGGGTAGCCCCGTACGGTACGGGCATTCACATAAAAACCCGGAAAATCGACCAGGTTATCCTGAATGGAAGCAAACTCCTGGGTGGCTAAGCTTCTGTAAAAACGGCGATGGCTTTACGTAAGAATAAGCTTTGGCGGCTTTAAGTTTCTCCCGGAATTCTTCTAACGGAATATTAAAGAGTCCGGCAAAACCGCAGCGTATCAGTATTTTTGGCTTCTTTCGGAACCACCATCAAATCGTAAACCGGCATATTCTGCACCAGCAGTTTCCCGTTCCGGTCATAAATTAAGCCCCGGAAAGGGTACTCGATAATTTTCTAATGGCATTGTTTTCCGCGGCAAGTTTATAGCTGTTATCAATAACCTGAATGTAAAAAAGCTTCAAGGCAAAAATAACGGCTACTACAATAAAAATAGCCTGGATAACGTATTTACGGTTTTCTAAATATTTCATCGAACTGCCCGTCGCGCAGAGAAAAACAACAATTGCAGAATCACTACTACGGTAAAGGTAAACAAAGTACTGACCACCACTTTAAGCAGAGTAAACCCTACCACTTTAAATCTGCCCAGTTCCAGAAAGAACAAAAGCAAAATGATGTAAAAAAATTAAAACAGGGCATAGGTTACAAACCAGCGCCAACCCATCAGGTGCACATTCACTGAGTCGTTGGCATCGTAATCGTCGCGGGGCGTGAGAAACCGCAAAACGTGCGGCCGCAAATAGGCAAGCAACACGCAGGCGCCGCATGAATTCCCACCGTATCGTAAAAAATATCTACCGTAAAGCCGGTGGTAAAAGCCAGCAGCAACAAAATTACCGTTGGCAACTGAATGGGCAGAAACAGCAAAAACGCAATGTAAATAAAGCAGAAAGCCGTATTAAACAGCACCAGGTTCTGCATCAGCAATATCTGGAGGGCAATAAAAACAAAGAACTGCAGAAAATGGGTTATCCCGAGCTTACTCATCTTCTTTATCCCGCTTACCTTAATTTCCAGCGAATCCCGTTCGGCCTGCCGTTCGTTTTTAATTACATACACGAAACCCAGTTTAGTAAAATCTACTGCCAGCCGCACTTTAACGGTGAAAAAGCTTTTATCGGGCTCTTTCTTAACCGACATTACCCTGCCGATCATGATGCCTTCCGGGAAAAGTGCATTATAACCCGAAGTAATTACCGTATCGCCTTTAAAAACCTTTACATGCAGCGGAATATAATGCAGAGCCGGCTGTTCGGTCATCATCGCCTCATCCCATTTAATGGTGCCAAAGGTATTGGTCGCGCTTTAGCTTTGGCCGAAATCAGCATTTGGGAATGCAGCAGCGAGTAAACCGTGGCATAATTTTCCGAAACGGCTTTTACCCGCCCAACCACGCCCTGCGGCGAAACTACGCCCATGCCGGCAGTTACGCCGTGCTGCCGGCCAATATTCAGGGTAAAATGGTTATTTACCCGCCGCACCGAATTGTTAATCACTTTGGCACTGTATAAAGCGGATAAGGCACCGGCCGGTATCAGCCGAATGCCGGGCTAACCAGACTATCGCTGTCAGCGCGGCCATACAGCGAATCGGCGGCCAGTTTCTATACGGGCGAAGACCTTCTTGCTCTTAAGCGCTGCGTTTTCCTGCAACCAGCACTTGGTTTACCTCTACCAGCCGGAAATAATCGGTAACGTTGCTGCTGAAATTCCAGCACTTGGCCCACATAAGCATTAGCCGAATTATAAAAAGCCGCGTCCCTGGTACGTATTGTTTTGCACAATCAGATAAACCATAGAACTTCCAGCACAGAAAAACCAGGAAACCCCGGAACCGGTAAATAAAGGAAATAAATTGCGCATCGAACGCTTTTAAGTCAGCAGTACATTCCTGAAAGCCTTCAATATTTTTAATGGCGGCACCGGTACCGCTTACTACCGCCCGTAACGGATCTTCGGCAATATGAATGGGCAATTTGGTTTTGGCCGCCAGGCGTTTATCCAGGCCCCGCAGCAAAGCACCGCCACCGGTCAGGTGAATGCCGTTTACGTAAATATCCGCCGAAAGCTCCGGCGGCGAAATTTCCAGGGCTTTCAGTACCGCTTCTTCTATTTTAGAAACCGATTTATCAATGGCAATGGCAATTTCGGTGTAAGTTACTTTTATTACTTTCGGAATACCGGTCATTAAGTCGCGGCCGCGGATTTCGTAATCAGCCGGCGGGTTTTCCAGTTCGGTAAGGCCGCGCCTACTTCAATTTTAATTTTTTCGGCCGAACGTTCGCCAATCAGCAAATTATGCTGGCGGCGCATATAATCCAGAATATCCTGGTTGAAACACATCGCCGGCCACTTCTTATAGACTGGTCGCACACAATACCCGAAAGGCAATTACCGCAATTTCGGTAGTTCCGCCCCCAATATCCACAATCATAGAACCAATAGGCTGCTCTACATCAATCCCAATGCCAATTGCGGCGGCCATCGGCTCCTGAATCATCCAGACTTCTTTGGCGCCGGCGTGTTCGGCAGAGTCGCGCACCGCCCGTTTTTCCACTTCGGTAATGCCCGACGGAATACAAATTACCATGCGGTGCGAAGGCTGAAACAACCGGCTGCCGGTATCGATCATTTTGATCAATGCCCCGGATCATTTGCTCGGCCGCGTAGAAATCGGCAATTACCCCATCTTTTAAAGGGCGGATGGTTTTAATATTATCGTGGGTTTTTTCGTGCATTTGCATGGCCTGCCGGCCCACGGCCAGCACTTTATTGGTGGTGCGGTCAATGGCAATAATAGAAGGCTCGTCAACTACAATTTTATCGTTATGAATAATCAGGGTATTGGCCGTACCCAAATCAATGGCTATATCGCTGGTTAAGAAAACTAAATAATCCCATTCTTTATCAGGCCCGTGGCTGTTAAATTTTAATATTTTAGCTCAAACCAAAGTGGTCTACAATATTTCGGTGCAAAACTACGTATTTTACACCAATTTTTATAAATCTTCCAAAATAAACTGCTTAAATTTTATTAAACCTTACTGGCTAACCGGCTATTTACAGCATGAAATCAGCAAAAAGTAAGTCAGGATTAAAATTGATAATCAGTCAGGTTAAAATAAATGACAAGTAATACTTTATCTAAGACCTAATTCAAACGTCAGCGTTATTTTACTATTTTAAGTAATAAAACCTCAAAAGCCCGGCTGCTTTAAGACCTGAGGACGGCTTTGGTTCAAATGCTAGAATTCAGATCTTAGTGCTTAAAATGCCGAACGCCGGTCAACACCATGGCCATGTTGTGGTTATTGCAATAGATCGATAGAATCCTGATCTTTGATGGAGCCGCCGGGCTGCACTACCGCTGTAATTCCGGCTTGATCGGCAATTTCCACGCAATCCGGGAACGGGAAAAAAGCATCGGAAGCCATAACGGCGCCTTTCAGATCGAAGCCAAAGTTTCGGGCTTTTTCAATGGCCTGGTTCAGGGCATCTACCCGGGAGGTTTGGCCTACGCCGCTGGCTAATAAGCCGGTTTTCTTTGGCCAGCACAATGGTATTGGATTTGGTGTGCTTGCAAACTTTAGCCGGCAAATACCAACGCCTCATTTTCTCGGCATCGGTAGCCTGGCGCTCGGTTACCACTTTAAAATCGGCTTCGGTTTCGGTTTTCAGGTCTTTGTCCTGCTCAATTACGCCGTTCAGCAAGGTTTTAAATAGCTTTTCGGGCAAAGCTACTGGTTTCTGCGCAGCAGAATGCGGTTCTTTTTGGCTTGTCAAAATTTCCAGCGCATCGGCAGCAAAATCCGGCGCAATCAAAACTTCAAAAAACAGTTTATTCAGTTCTTCGGCGGTTTCTTTATCAATGGGTTTGTTGCTGATAATTACCCCGCCAAACGCCGAAACCGGGTCGCAGGCAAGCGCCTTTAGGTAAGCTTCGTTTCAGAATCGGGCAACGGCCACGCCGCAGGCATTGGTATGTTTCAGAATAGCAACAGCCGGTTCTATCGGTAAATTCGGCCATCAATGGCTACGGCGGCATCTACATCTACCAGGTTATTGTAAGATAATTGCTTGCCGTTCAGTTGGTCGAATAAAGCTTTCAGGTCGCCGTAAGAAACGTGGCCTGCTGATGCGGGTTTTCGCCGTAACGCAAAGGGGTGCTCTCGCGGAGAGCTTTGCTTGAAAATACGGCCGTTCGCGCACGGCGTTCAGGTAATTGAAAATATGCGTATCGTAGTGCGAAGAAATATCGAAGGCTTTGGCGGCAAATTGTCTTCCGGTCGTTCCAGTCGAAGTATCGCCGTTCTGTTTTTGCGCAGCATCTCCACCACTTCGGTATATTGCTCGCGCGAAGAAACAATCACCACATCGTTAAAATTTTTAGCCGCCGCCCGGATCAAAGAAATACCGCCAATATCGATCTTCTCAATAATGTCGTGCTTCGGCGGCGCCGGAAGCTAACGGTTTCTTCAAACGGATACAAATCTACAATTACCAGATCAATGGTCGGAATCTCGTAAGTCTGCTACTTCTGCTTGATCGGTTTCGTTGATCGCGGCGGTGCAGAATTCCGCCAAAAACTTTCGGGTGCAGAGTTTTTACGCGGCCGCCAAAAATAGCCGGGTATTGGGTCAGGTCTTCTACGGCCGTAACCTGGCGCCCTAATTCTTCCAGAAAAGTTTGCGTGCCGCCGGTAGAATAAAATTGCACGCCCTGCGCTTTCAGCAATTGCACAAGTGGCTCCAGGTTATCTTTATAATAAACCGAAACCAGCGCCGACTTAATTTTAACAGAATTGTTCATTTTATTAATGTGCTAATTATTTAATGTGCTAATGTGCTATTTATCCTCCTGTAGCGTAGGGTTTAAACCCTACGCTACAGGAAATCTATCAAAACAAAAATCTGCTCTTTCGGATGTTTTCATCCAGAAGCAACCTGCCGGGGATTTATTAATCCCCGTATCTGCAATCCCGAACCCGCGGGTCAATAGACCCGCTACAGGTAAGTTCCGGATTAAAAAATCCGGAACAGCGGACTTCGTTACCGAAAATCTATAAAAACAAAAATGGCTAAAGGCCTCTCAACCATTTAGCCATTCAGCAATTTAACCATTTAACAATTTTTCTATGGTGGGCGCGAAATGCTTATGTTCCAGTTCTAAAACCCGCGCGGCCACCTGTTCCGGCGAATCTTCCGGCAAAACCGGGCACCGTTCCTGCAGGATGGCTTCGCCTTCGTCGAAATTTTCGTTTACGTAATGAATGGTAATGCCCGATTCTTTTTCCTGAGCAGCTACCACCGCGGCGTGCACATGGTGGCCGTACATACCCTTACCGCCATATCCGGGAAGTAATGCCGGATGGATATTGATGATCTTATTTGGGAATGCTTTTATAAAATGATCCGGAATGAGCCATAAAAACCCGGCCAGCACAATTAATTCTGGATTGTAGCTTTTTACCTTTTCCAGTACCGTTCCGTCTTTAAATTCCGGGCGGGTGAAGGTAATGCCCGGGATCATGAAATTAGCCGCCCGTTTTAGCGCATGCGCTTCCGGGTTGTTAGAAAAAAGGGCTGCAACCCGAATAGTTGGGTGGTTATCGAAGTATTCTAAAATGCGCTGGGCATTGCTTCCGGAACCAGAGGCGAAAAGGACAATGTTCTTAAAATGCGTGTCTGCCATGAATGAAAAGACAAGCACAAATATAAAAGATTTATGGCGGGAATTCCGGTGTTTTCAGAAAAAGGCGATATAAAAAGATGAAACAACAAACGTCAGTTTTTAACTGAGGCAAAACAAAAAAATCGTGGCAGCCAGACCGGGACTTTTTCTGCTAAAAAAGCTACCGTTTTTATTTTCCGCCATTGGCCTGCAAGTCGTTCAGGCAATTCTGGTCGAGCTGGGGAAGGGTGCCGCCAATCAGATTTTTGATCACGTCGCCGGTTTCTATTCCCCAGTACATTAAACAGGCATTGTTGTCGCAGTGCGCCCCGTGGTCGGGGTCGGGATCCTGGTGATTGGTAACCATTTTGGTACCAACGTTTACCAACCCTAAGATATGGCCCAGTTCGTGGTGAAAAATAACGGTTTCCAGGTTGGCCCGCGAAGGCTGACCCAAACCGCCGGAAAGTTCCTGAATGGTTTTTTCGAACAGCACCATGGAAGTATTCCAATAGGCCTGGCCCAAAACCCTGCCGGTGCTGGTATTTTTAGAAGAATGGCTGTCGGCAAAGAAAAAGTAAATAGCCAGCTGGTCCGGAGTGGTATATTCTTCGCGGTACTGTTCTTCTATGCGGGAAATGTCGGTAACGCTGTAGGCTGCCTGCCCGATAACCGGTAACTCCTTCATTTTAACGGTTATACCGTCCGGTTTATGAAGCCGTTGTTCCATAAAGGTTTTCAGGTTATTTACGGCAGCGGCGGCCGGTTCAAAACCCTGCACGTACTGGATCTCCACAATAACGCGTTTAAATTTATCGGCAGAAAGCAGGTCGTGGGCGCTATCGCCTACGCGTTGTTTGTTTAAAGCCCGGTTGCGGTTAAAATCCGATGGGTCCGATTCATCGTCTTTGGAACAGGAAGCCAGGAAGAAAAGCGGGATCAGGTATAAGAAGAAGGCAACTCTCAGCCCTGGAAATTTTAGGTTGGTGCTCATAAAAAGATCGGGAATAGGTAAAGGCCCAAAGGCGCAATCGCTGTACGGCCGTAATTAACGGTTGGTTTGCCTTCAGCAACAACTATTCCAAAGCCAAAGGTCAGCAAACCACAGATCCAGCTACCAAAGTAAACCTGTGCCTTACCGACCTTCAGAATATGGAAATCGAAAACCTTCTTTTTACTTATTCAGGCGGCTGTCCGATCCGGATTAAAATGCTTCGCCGATGGCAAAATACAGGCCGCTGGTGCCGCCGGAACCCACTGCATAATCTATCCGGATGTTGATCTTTTCTTTAGTGTTCAGCATAAACCGGTAACCTAAACCACCCGCGTATTGATTTTCAGCGAACCCAATATTGCTGAAAGTTGGCGCCACCTGGCCGGCACTGCCGAAAAGGGCGATTCCGTGGCGTTTTAAAACCTGAAGCCGGTATTCGGCCTGCGCCATAACCATATTTTTATCGCGGAAACGGCCTTCGTAAAAACCCCGCATGGTCCGGTGGCCGCCAAAAAAAGCCAGCTCCCGGAAAGGTACGCTGCCGGTTTCCACTACGCTGCGGGCCTGCAGGGCTAAAACGTGCTTACTGCTTTCATCCAGCGACAGGAATTTGCGGACATCTAAGGCATACCGGTTAAAATTAAATTCGCTGCCAAAGGCTTTATGGTTAAAAAAACTTCCAAGCTCCAGATAGCTTCCGGAGGCGGCATTTATTACATTATCGCGGCTATCGAACAGGAAGCTGGGGCCAAGGCCTACTACGGTGGAGCCATCAAGTTCCTGGCTGGGCCGCTGCAGGATCAGGTTTTCTCTTTCGGAATCTTCTATATTTTTGGCCTTTACTTTACTTATCCGGTTTACCTGGAACTGGCCGCCGGCAAATACGTTGCGTTTAAGCTGTTTGAGGATGCGGTTTTGGGTAAAGAATAATTTGTGATCGATCAGGCCTTTATCTTCTTCGGTATTTTCGTTGCCGGTGCCATAGTAAAAGATAGGCGCATTTTCGGCGCGAGTTTCGCCCAGGATGGCCCAGTTCTCACGGTTGGTGTAAACGGTGTAAGAAATAGAAAAAGACGCCTGTTTTTTGGTGGTGTAATAGGCCAGCACCTGCCCGGAGGAATTACGCGTGAGCGAATCGGTGCCGAAATTATAAACGGGAATTACCAAAGCGCCATAACCAATGCCATATTCCGGAGATTTGAATAAAGCCGGGAAAGGCGTTATACTTAGCTTCTTTTTTTCAGGGGCAGGCTCCACCGCATCCTGCGCCTGGGTTGGAGCGGCGAAAAAAATCAGTCCGGCTAATGCCAGGAAGTACAATTTAGTTTTCATGTTCAAAACCATAGCGTTTTCAGATAATTACCTTCGGCAGTTTAAGCCTGTCTGTTGAAATAAGAAGGGGTCTTTGTCCATTCCCTAAAGAAAGGTAGGCAGTTTTTCTGAAAAATTATTATGATTTCAATAAAAGCAAAAAATCAAAGATGTCTGATTTTAATACTTATAAAGCATTTATAATCAAACTGTTAAAAACGTAAAATAACCCAAACCCCGGTCTGAGAACAGGAAATTTAATCCGCCGAAGTTGCTGAAAAGGAAGTTAAAACCGGAAGAAAAGCATGCTCAGGGTACCGGTAAGCATCATAAATTTACACAGCGCGCTGATGCCGGCAAAATGGCGTTTCCGGTCGGCCCGCCGGAGCTGCCAGGCAATCATAAGACCAGGAGCTAAAACGGCTAACCCCAGATAGACCCCGAAAAAGGTATCGTTCTGACGATAAAAAGTGGCTGCCAGCACCAGCGCATAAAACAGGAACAGGAAGGTATAAACTACGGGCCGGGTTCTGGCAATGCCCAGCACAATGGGCAGGGTGCGGCAATCGTGGGCGGCATCGCCTTTCATATCTTCCAGGTCTTTTATTATTTCCCGGATCAGGGTGCTTAAAAACGCAAAAGCAGCGTAAGCCCAAATGCCCAGATTATCTTTACCGGCCAGCACCGAAACTACCAGCACCATGGTGGCAGCCAGGAAAGCAATGGTCAGGTTTCCGGAGAAGGGCCTTTTTTTCAGATCGGCGGAATAACCCCACAATAACAACACGGCCCCCAAATTTACCAGCCCTACTTTTATAGAAAGCAACCCTCCCAGCACTACCCCGGCACCCGATAAGAACAGGTGGCCCAGCATGGCTTTGCGGCGGGTCAGGTCTTTGCCAATTATGATGCGGTCGGGTTTGTTGATGGCATCTATTTTAATGTCGTAATAATCGTTGATGATGTAGCCGGCCGCGGCAATTAGAACTGTAGAAAAGGTTAAAAGCCAGAAACGGGTATGCAATGCCTCCAAAACGGGTAGCTCCGGAAAAAGCAAACACGCCTGCACCAGCGCCTGGCTCAGCACAATGATCAGCAGATTGGGAAACCGGATAAGCGTTAGCAGGTTGCGCACTTTTTAAATTGTTTAATTGCTAAATGGTTAAATTGTTTTTAAGGAATTTCTGGTGATCCGGCGGTAGTTCGGCAGCAAAGTTTCGTCTTTTTTTAACTTTACGTTGGTCCTCCCCCTACCCCCTCCAAAGGGGGACAATCGCAATATGCTTAATTTGGGGTTAGTAAATTATCCGATCAAGTCCCCCTTTGGAGGGGGTAGGGGGAGGAAAATTTATCTGATCAATTTACCTGATCTATCTAATCAATTATAAATTAGGAAAGATCATAAGCGAAACTGAAAAAAAGGCTCTGCTCCCAATCGCAAACCTACGAAAACAAAGCAGCAATAATAAAAAAAAGCCCCACTTTCGCGGGGCTTTTTCAAGCGTGATGATGTTTATATGTTTGGGTAATTAAACGCGCTTTACGTTGATCGCGTTAATTCCTTTTTTACCTTCCTGCGTTTCAAATTCAACTTTATCGTTCTGCTGGATCTGGCCGTTTAAACCGGTTACGTGCACAAAAAAGTCTTCTTTGGTGTTGTCATCAGTAATGAAGCCGTAGCCTTTTGACTCATTAAAGAATTTTACTGTTCCTGTTTTCATAAAAAATAAACTTAAAAAAAATGATGATGAATAAAAAAAGTGAATGATGAATTTTAATGAATGTAAATTTAGGCGTATTATTCAAAAAAGCAAGTGATCACCATTTTTTTTAGATATTATTTTCGGTAAACGTTATAATATTCCGGGTAAATGTACGTTTTACCACTCCTGATGATTTTTAAGTACCAGTTCAATTATCTCACGCACAGCACCTTTACCGCCGCCGGCATTGGTTACGTAATCGGCAATCTCTAAAATATCCTGAGCTGCATCGGCGGGGCAAACGGCCAGGCCGCAGTGCTGCATCACTTCCAGATCGGGCATGTCGTCGCCCATGTAAATTACGTTTTCCGGGTCTACTTCCTGCATGTACAGGTAGTTCTGAAACACATCCAGCTTGTCTTCCACGCCCAGGAAAATATCTTCTACATCTAAAGATTCCAGCCGGCGCCGCACGCCTACTTCATTACGCCCGGAAATAATAGCCACTTTATACCCCTTTTTGAGGGCATGCCTAATGGCGTAGCCATCTTTAATATTAAAAGCCCGCACCTGTTCGCCGTTGGCAAAGGCCAGCATGGTGCCATCGGTGAGCACGCCGTCTACGTCGAAAACGAAGGTGGTTATTTCGCTGAAATCGGGAAAGGATTTACGCATGAATTTAATTGTTTTTCCGGGTCTGAATATAGGCAATAAGGAGAACCGCCACCGGCCAAACCAGGGCAGTTACAATGATGGCTGTTACGGGCCAGGTATTTTCTGCGGCTGCCAAAGGTTGGCGGGCGGCAAATATTACCTGCCCCAAAATAGCCCCGAAAAGCAATACCACAAAAAGCTTGGAATAGCGTAGCAAACGGGTTCCCCAGCGGTAATTCTTTTCGGCGTTGGCCGGGGTAATTTCTTCTAAATAATTAAACGTATGCGGGAACCGGTTTAAAAAACTCAGGCCGGCAACTAAAATGGTTGGAATTACCGGCAGCAACCAGATGGTACTTTTAGAACCGTAACCATCTGCCTGGCCGGAACCATTAAAGTGGGTAGGAATTATTTCGGGAAGCTGCGAAAACGCGATAAAGGCTGCCAGCCAGGTAGCTGCTAAACCGCTCCAGCAAAGGGCTTCGATCACTTTATCTAAAGTGGTTAGCGGAATCTTTAGTTTAGGCCTTGCACCTTCCATCTCAGAAAAATGGTTTCCTGAACTTACCCGTTTTACTGGTTATCGCGCCATTCATACACCCAGGCCGCCTGGATCTGCTCTAAATGGCCTTCGTTGGCTTGTTCGCGGGTACCTTCAAAATTAGGCAAGGTCAAAACCCACTCCAGCAGATCGGTAAACCGGATGCGGTAGATCTTGGATTCGGTAAAATCGTCGCCAAACTTTTCGTAAAGCGCCATGGCTATATCTTCGTAATCGTTCCAGTTAATGGGCGGTTCAAAGCTGTTCATCTTTTTGAATTGTTAATTGTTGATTGCTGATTGTTGATTGATCTCTTCGTTTAATTTTTTTCAATTAAACAATTAACAATCAGCAATCAACAATAATATTTTAGTGTCCCAGGAAATCCTGATCGGGAATGGTTACTACCAGGTCTTCGTTGCCCTGAATTACGCACTGGCAGGCCAGCCGGGAATTCAGGCGCGGATCGATGGCCCGGTCTATAAAATCTTCTTCTTTATCGCTAATTTCCGGCAGGTCGTTGGAGCCGGCTTCTACGTAAATGTGGCAGGTGCTGCAGCCGCAAACGCCGCCGCAGTTATGTTGCAATTGTATATGATTATCGAGGGCCACATCCAGCACCGATTCGCCTTCTACGCCGGTGAGCGTCTGGTCGGGTTGCCCGTCGGAAAACTTAAAGGTAATATTTACTACTTTCATCGGGTAAGTTAATGCAGGTGCAAAGGTAGGCAACGCCCCGCCCGAATCAAAACCAAACCCCGACCGGTTTATTGCCGCCACTTTTTAAGGCCTTTGGCATACCGTTTTTCGGCCTGAACTACTTTATTTCCTGAATACTGCGGGTTAAAAGTTCGTATAGCTGCCGGAAAGTTTCCCGGCCTTCCAGCGCTTTTAACTGCGTTTGAATGGTGGCAGCATCGCGGCGGACAGCCGGGCCGGTTTGTACCGAAAAAGGATCCTGGGTAAAGGCTTTGGCAATGGTTTGTTCTACCAGCGGTTTCAGCAAATTAAAATCCAGGCCGGACGCTTTCAGAATTTCAGCACTGATGCCCAGCAAATGATTGGTGAAGTTCGAAGCAAAAACCGCTGCCAGATGCAAAACTTTTCGTTCTTCGGTAGAAACCTGGTAAACCTGGGAGCTTAAACTTAAAGCAGTTTTTTGCAGCAAAAGCATACCGTTTTTATCGTGGCATTCCAGACAAAAAGGAATATCCCGGAAATTTACCGGCACTTCTTTGCTAAAAGTTTGCAATGGGTAAAAAACTGCTCCCCTTATCTGCGGGTTCGGGTTAAATACGCTGAGAGGCTGGGTGCCGGAAGTGTGCGCTACCAAACTATTTTCCGGGAAAACGGCCTGCTCTAAAAGTTCGGGCAGGGCAGTATCTTTTACGGCGAAGAGGAAAAGGTCGGCCGGGTCGTTGCTAAAATCGAGGCTGGTAGTGGCGCGGGTGTTGGTTAGTTTTTGGGTAAGCGCGTTGGCAGTTTCCGGCGTGCGGCTGTACACCGAAACCAGCTGATGGCCGGCAGCTTCCAGGGCCGGCGCCAGGTGCCAGGCCAGGTTACCGGCGCCCAGCATTACAATTCTATATCCCGGTTTTTCCATGCCGTAAGATACCGTTTTTTAAGAAATTTAATTTGGTTCGTTCCCTTTAATAAAGGAAATTTCGGACCCATGAGAATCATTCTTAAATACCTGCAGGCCTACCTGAAAACGCACTTCAACCGAAAGCTTTACCTGGCCACTATCCTTTTTACGGCATTGCTTATCTGGTTTAATTTTAAGTACGACTTCGAAGATTCCGTGATCGATTCTTATTACGGCAGCCCGTTACGCATTTTATGGTTTTTCCTTTTCCAGGGTTTGCCTTACTACATCGTTTGCCTGTTCGTTTATTTCTTTACCAGTAACAAGGCATTTTTACGGCAGCCCGGATTCTGGCTGGTGAGCGGGTTCGGGTTTCTGGTGCTGGCCTTAAATCGCGGCAGTTACTTTGCTTATCCGCTGGCCGAAGCCCTTTCAGGCAGTGAGCAGACCATTACCTTTATTTTTAAAGTTATTGGCAAACTGCAGCCGCTGGTTACCATGGTTTTACCGCTTCTGGGGTTTTACCTGATCTTTCAGCGGCAGCAGTTTTCGCATTTTTACGGCCTTCAGAAGTACAATGTAAACCTGAAGCCTTACTTTGTGCTGCTGGGTTTAATGGTGCCGCTTATAGCCTTAGCTTCTTTTCAACCCGATTTTATAAAGCAATATCCCGTTTACCAGCGCGCCGGCGGGGCCGATTTTGCCAGTGCGTTGCAGCTTAACGAAAAGTCCGCGATCATCCTTTTCGAAACGGCGTATGCGTTCAGCTTTTTTGTGGTAGAGCTTTTCTTCCGGGGTTTCCTGATCTTTGGGTTGGTAAAATTTTTAGGCGACGATGTGGTGCTGCCTATGGCCGTTACTTATTGTGTGCTGCACTTCGGAAAGCCGGCCGGCGAAGCGGTTAGCTCCTTTTTTGGCGGCTATATTCTGGGAATTGTAGCTTTGCGGACCAACAATATTTACGGCGGTATTATGGTACACGTTGGCATTGCGTTGCTTATGGAATTGTTTGCTTTCTGGCAATTGTAATAAACATTTAAAAAGAAAAGCGCCCAAAGTTGAATTTCTGAAGAAAGTTGTATAAGTTATGGTACCTTTGTGCTGACTGCCTGCCAATTATTTGTATGATGTCTGGTTAAACCTCCGGATTTCATTTGCCGGGCGGGCATATTATTTAGTGTAAATCCGTCTTTTACCGGCCGGTATCCGTTAATTACTTATAAATCATTTAAATTAAACTATGGGCAGATCGCAGGAAACCTTTAATAAAAAAGAAAACGAAAAAAAACGCGCTAAGAAAAAGCAGGATAAAGAGCAGAAAAAGGAAGAGCGAAAAGCCAGTGCTTCCAAAGGCCAGAGCCTGGACGATATGATGGCTTACGTAGACGACGAAGGTAACATTACGTCTACCCCGCCGGATCCGAGCCGCAAAAAACGGGAGATCAAACAGGAAGATATCCGGATCAGCATTTCCAAGCAGGAAGATATGGCCCCGGTAGATACCCTCCGGAAAGGAACCGTAACCTTCTTTAACGACTCCAAAGGCTACGGCTTTATTAAAGATTCTGAAACGCAGGAAAGTGTATTCGTGCACGTTAACGGCCTGGCTAACCCCATTAAAGAAAACGACAAAGTAACGTTTGAAGTGGAAATGGGTCAGAAAGGTCCGACGGCTGTAAAAGTAAAGCTGGTTTAACCATTTTACTTTCCGCTTTTAAATAGACAGGTGTAGTTTTTACTACACCTTTTTTGTTTTCCGGGTAAGGAAGCTCAAAAATATTTAAACCAGAAAGCAACTTTCCGGCCTGAATCTACGACTTAGAAACAGAGGCCTTCTGCCTAAAAATCAGGACCGTTCATTTAACAATCCGGCTATGCGTAAACCACTACTTCTGCTTTTCCTTTTAACTTGTCTTATTCTTCCTTTCCTGAGTAAAGGCCAGGGAATTTACCAGATGCATCTTCAATACGCAAACCCGGGGGTTACCAATATTCTTGAACTGGTTGCCCGGATCCAATTAACTTCCGGGCCCGCTAACCGCGTAAATTATAGCGCCCGAACCAGCAACGATACGCTTTACGTTACCGCCTGTTACCAAACCGGTCCGCTGACAGTAGCTTTACAGATCACCGATACTATTCCGGTTGGAATTATTAGCCATCCGCTTTCTACGGTACACTTTAAAATGGTTAATGCTTCCGGGAATTTCAATTGCAATAGCGCAGCTTCGGCTATAAAGATCCAACCCTTTTTAATCAGCGGCCCCACCGGAATAAAGCCTGCCTCTAATGGTCTTAAACCGTGGTTTTACCCAAATCCGGTTAACGATTATTTAATGCTGAAAGCTCCGGAAGTTCAGGCCCTTACTATTCGTGACCTAACCGGAAAAGCTGTTTTGAAATACCCGGTTATAAATGAAGACTTCTCTAAAATTGATGTGAGCTCCCTTAAGGCTGGTGCTTATTGGATAGAGCTGGTTTCAAAAGACGGCAAAACCCAGACCCAAAGACTCCTGAAAAATTGAGCTCTGGCCTGGCTTCTTCCGTAAAAGGTTAAAGTCCTTAAACCGGCTTCCAATGATGCGCGTTGTTTGTTTTTTATTTACTTCCATTTTATTGCTTTTTGGTTGTTCCGGCCGGGAAACTGACCAGGTTAAACCGGGCCTGGAAACGCAAAAACAGATCCTGGTATTTTATAAAACGGCCGGCTATTTTCATCCTTCTATTCCGGTAGGGATCGCCGCTATTCAGAAACTGGGAAAAGAAAACAACTTTAAGGTAGACACCACCAACAATTCAACCCGGTTCCGCTCTGACTCTTTGGAAAAGTACCGGGCGGTAATATTTTTAAGCACAACCGGAAATATATTAAACGATAACCAGCAGACAGCATTCGAGAATTATATCAGGGCCGGCAATGGGTTTGTAGGAATTCATGCTGCAACCGATACGGAATACGACTGGCCCTGGTACAACCAATTGGTAGGCGCCTATTTTAACGGCCACCCTCATATCCAGCCTGCCACCATTAGGGTAACCGATAAAAACCACCCCGCCACCAGAAACCTGCCGGACACCTGGCAGCGCACCGACGAATGGTATAATTTCAAAGATATAAACCCGGCTATAAACATACTGGCCACTTTAGACGAACAAAGCTATACCGGCGGAACGAACGGCCCAAACCACCCCATAAGCTGGTACCATAATTTTGACGGCGGCCGGGCATTTTATACCGCCGGCGGCCATACCGATGAAAGCTATTCCGAACCCTTATTCTTACAGCATATTTTAGGGGGCATTCAGTACGCCATTGGCAACTAAACCAGCTATAACCAGGCTTAAAACGTATTTCCGGCCTTATGAAGAAAAGATCTGCTCTGAATTTCTTTTTGCTCCTGATATGTAGTTTCGGGTTGCTAAATTGCCAGGACCCTGATCCGGCTCCGGTTCCGCAGCCAGCCCCGGTGCCGGAAAGAACCTGGACCAACCTGTTAGATAAGGACCTGACCCAATGGGATAAATTTATTGGCGTTCCCCATTACTCCGTAAACCTGCCAGGCTACCCCAAAGGCGATGGTATAAACGGCACCCCGGTTGGTTTAAATAATGATCCGCTACAGGTTTTTAAAGTAGAAGAAGAAAACGGCCAACCGGTACTGCATGTTTCGGGCGAAATTTACGGCGGGCTTAGCACCAAACTGGAGTATGGGAATTACCATTTTAAAACCGAATTTAAATGGGGAACCAGAAAATACGAACCCCGGCTGAATGATAAACGGGACAGCGGTATTCTTTATCATGCCAAAGGAAATCACGGGGCCTTCTGGAACGTGTGGATGCTGTCGCAGGAAATGCAGATACAGGAAGCAGATATGGGCGACTACTTTGCCCTGGGTCCGGAAATGGACATCCGGGCAACGCATAAAACAACCGATAACGAAACCAACTGGATCTACGACCCGGAGGCTGGCCTGAAAGCTTTCGGCGACAATGGGGTTGGGAACCGGTGCCGGCGCGGCCGGAATATGGAAAAGCTGAATGGCGAATGGAACACCCTGGAACTGATCTGCCTGGGTAGCAAAAGTATGCACGTGGTAAACGGCATTGTAGTTATGGTTCTGGAAAACTCCCGCAACGATCTGCCAAACGGTGGAGCTGAGCCGCTGATAAACGGAAAGATCCAGTTGCAATCTGAAGCAGCAGAAGCTTATTACCGCAATCTTCAGATCCGGCCAATTACCGAAATTCCGGAAGAATACCGGTAGCATTCGGCTAAGAGCTTCAATTTTTCAGAAACAGGATTGATTAAACTCTTTTCTCCTTTTTAGTTACTTTCGCCTAAAGAAAAATCAAACCCACCGCTCAAACCGAAAACCGGCGTTAACTTCCGGTTTTCATTCTTCCATGTTCCGATCTAAAGAAAAAGCCCGCTTCCTGAATAATTGCCATCAGCCAAAAACCGAAAGTTTTAACTTCGGAAAAATTGAACGCTATTTTCTAAAAACCGATAAGGCAAATCTGGCTCAGGTAATTTCCGACAAAACGTATAATGACCTGGATCTGGATGAAGTGTTCATGTTAGCCGACCGCACCGTTTCCAAAGTTGGGCAGCAATTCCTGTATAATACCTTCCGCACAATTCCGAATAACGGAAACCGCAGCGAAAGATTTGAAGCTTTGATTAAAATTTTTCAGGAAAATGACGGGCTGAAACAAACGGTTTTAAACGAACTCTACCGGCTGCGGCAACCCGAAGCTTATTACATTGCGGCCCTATTTCAGGAAGCGCAAATTCAAAAACCGAAGTGGTTCTGGGTGGTTCCGGTACTTTCGGGCCTGAGTTTTTTAACGGTTTTGCTTAGCGTTTTTTATCCGCAATTGCTTATTCTGCTGGTCTTTTTGCTGGCCGGAAATTTCGTTATCCATTACTGGAACAAGAACAATCTTTTTCAATATACCGCCACCATTCCCCAATTACTTTTGCTCCACCAGGTTGCTAAAAACATTTTTAAAACAAATGCTTTCAGTTCACCTTCCCATAAACTTAAACCAGCTATTGCGTGCATGGACAAACTAAGCCGGAAAATGAGCTTTTTTAAGTTTGAAGCAAAAATGCAGGGTGATATGGCTCAGGCAGTTGAATTTATTGTCGAACTAATTAAGGCAATATTTTTAATAGAACCAATCGTATTGTTCCACGTGCTGAAGAAACTGGAAAATCATCGTTCACAACTACAGGAGCTATTTACTTTTGTAGGCGAAATCGATACCGTTCTGGCCATCCATGCATTTCGCACGGGCCTGCCTTATTTCTGCTGCCCGGAATTCAGTAACGCTGGAGACAAACATTTAAACGCTTCGGAAATTTACCACCCTTTAATTCCGCAGGCGGTGCCAAATTCCATAAACCTGGAAAACCGTTCGGCTTTGCTTACCGGGTCCAATATGTCGGGTAAAACCACTTTTATCCGGACTATTGGCATAAACGCCATCCTGGCGCAAACCCTGGGAGTTTGTTGTGCCCGGGAATTTAAAATTCCGCGCCTGAACATTCATTCGGCCATTAGAATTTCCGATGACCTTTTAAGTGAAAAAAGCTACTATTTTGAAGAAGTAAATTCCATAAAGCAGATGCTCGATGCCAGCCAGGCAACTACCCCAAACCTTTTCCTGCTCGACGAATTGTTTAAGGGCACGAATACGGTAGAACGCGTTGCAGCCGGTACTGCGGTGCTAAAATACCTGAACCAAAAGGCAAATTTTGTTTTCATTTCCACCCACGATCTGGAACTGACGGATTATTTAAAAGAAACGTATAACCTTTACCACTTTACCGAAACGGTAGAAAACGGAAGCATTTTATTCGATTATAAACTTAAAACCGGTAACCTGAAAACCACTAACGCCATCCGGATCCTGGAACTGAATAATTACCCGGAAGAAGTTATTGAAGAAGCCAAAACGCTATCAGAAACCTTCAGAAAAGTGCCTGGCAATTTCGCCTCTGCCGTGAATTTATAAAACCGTAATTGATACTATTTCTTTAACCCGTATCTATAAAACAGAAAAAGCCACAAACAAAAAGCCGCTCCGAGATTCTTCAGAGCGGCTTTTTTTTTGCTCTCGAGGCTTTATTTAAGCGATCATCCGTTTCCGGTGTTTGGCCATAACCTTAGGCCGGTCGGTGCTTTCCGGTTGGTCTTTGCTTTCTTTTTGCCGGCGAACGATGGCCATGATAAAACCGCCCGTCATTACAAAAACCCCGATCCACATAATATTGATGAACGGTTTTTCCATGGCTTTCATAATGATGTAGTCTTTCTGGGTGGTTTCTACGCCAAAGCTGAATTTGTTTTGTACCGGATCGATGTTGTTGAACGTGATCCTGATTCCCAGGTCTTCTACTTCATCCGGGATGCGGCCAATCAGTTTATCTTTGATCACGAAAACCGGATGAATGTGGTATTCCCTTTTTTCGCCGAAAACCTTCATATCGGCCTGTACGGCTACGTCGCCGGCAGCTAAATTCAGGTCTATGCCCTGCACCGCATTGGTTTTCTCCAGACCGTAAAGTACGGCTACATAATCGTTAATAAAGATGGTGTCTTTAATGCCGATCAGGTGTTCTTTGCTTTCGCTCCACTCTTTTTCCTCATCGGGCTGCGGAATGGAAGAAACGTGGGTATACAGGTCGCGGTTAGCAAACGATTTAATGTCCGGAGAAGCCAGCAAACCCATTTCTTCGTTTACCTGGGCGCGGGGCCACAGCATAAAGGTTTTACCGTCTTTTTCTTTGTATTCAACCTGGTAATACGTGTTTTCCGGGGAAACTTCTACCGTATCGCCGGTCTTAAAATACGTTTTGCCTTTTTGTTTAATTTCGGCGCGGGCCAGCATTTTATAAGGATCAGCCAGCGGAAAAAGAACCTGTTTGTTCACATATTCCGGCACATCTTTCACTTCCATGAACTGGCCTTTGTAGGTAACTTTATAGCCGCTCATTTCGGTAGTCTGGTTGCGCCATAAAAGCACGTTATCGCGGTTCATTTCATCGGGGAATTCGCGGGAATAGAGCAGGCCAGACATATTTTCGGAAACCACTTTGGAATAACCCGCCGAATATAAAATACCGAACAGGATCATGGCCATACCAATGTGCGCAATGGCCCCGCCTGATAGGGTAACTTTCTTCTGAAGAAGCGTGAACATCATGCTCAGGTTGGAGAAAATAGCAAACAATGAAGTAAGTAACAGAATTACATACATCCATTCTTTGGTAATATCTACCGCCGGCATCCAGCCAATTTTACCTAATAACAGGAATAATGCGCTGAATAAGAAAGTAAGAATAAGCGGAATAGCCAGCGCATTGCTGACGTTTTCTTTGTCGTTTTTCCGGTACCAAAGCACCTGCGCAAAACCCGAAAGTGCCGCAATAGCCACGCCCAACCCAAAGCTGGAATTTGGTATAATGGCGCAATCTGATCGGCGGGCAAGGCCAGCATTGGTTTTAATGCCGATAAAGCCCATAAAGGAGTTATAAACCGGAATAGAAGTAGTAGCCAAAACCTGGAAAGCACCTAAGCACAACACTGCCGCCCCAATAAATACCCAGAATTCGGTGTTATAAGTGGTAAGTTCTTTCTGCGTGGCCGGAATTTTTTTCCAGCGCCAAACCAGTAAGCCAATGGCCAATACCACAAAGGCCGCCATGTAGGTAAATAACTGCCCGGATAAACCTAAATCGGTAAAAGAGTGAACCGAAGCATTGCCTAAAATACCGCTGCGGGTTAAGAAAGTAGCGTACAATACCAGCAAAAAAGAAGCAATTACCAGTAAAAAAGTGGTGCGCAAAGCCGCTTTGCTCCGCCTGTAAATAACCATGGTATGGATAGCCGCAATCATCACCAGCCACGGAATATAAACGGCATTTTCTACCGGGTCCCAGTTCCAGTAACCGCCAAAGTTCAGGGTTTCGTAAGCCCAGTAAGCACCCATCATGATACCAACACCCAAGATCATCGCCGGCAAATAAAGCCCAGGGCAAAGCCGGTTTAACCCATTCTTTGTAATTCGCCTTTCCAGAGACCGGCAATGGCAAAAGCAAACGGTACCAAGGTAGCGGCAAAACCTAAGAACAAGGTTGGCGGGTGAATTACCATCCAGTAATTCTGCAACAGCGGGTTCAGGCCGGTACCGTCTTTCGGAATAAAATTCGGGTCTAGTTTAAATACCGGCGCATCGGCCATAAAATCGCGCAGCAGAATAAACGGCGAAGAACCAATTTTCAGGTCGCCGATCACTACGCCCAGAATCATGGAAGTCAGGAAAAGCTGCACAAAGGCGAAAACTGCCATGGTCGGCGCTTCCCATTTGCGGTTAAACTTTATCAGCACTAAACCCAGCAACGTGTGCCAGAAGATCCAGAGCAGAAAGCTTCCCTCCTGGCCTTCCCAGAAACAGGAAATCATGTAATGGGTGGGCAAGTGGTTGGAGGAGTGGCTCCAGGCGTAATGGTATTCGTAGCGGTGGTTGTAAATAATATTGAACAGGCGAGATAATAATGCCCAATACCGCAACTGTATGCACATAAAAAGCGCCCCGGCCCAGCTTTTTCCAGTCGAGCATCGGTCCTGGCCCAAGCGGCTGCGTTCCAGGAGGCCATAAAATAAGCAAAGCGCCGCAACAATAGCCGCCACAAACGCCAGAATAACGCTAAAATGCCCCAGGTCGCCGATAAAAGTATTTATCATTATTTTTCTAATTAAAAATTACAATTAAAAATTAGAAATTGAAACTACCACTTAAATCAGGAATTTAACTAATAATTCTAATTATCTAATTTTTAATTACGATTAAAGGCTTACCATAACTTTAACTTTTTACCCGTCTTCGGTTTTAATTTCGTTCTCGGTGTATTTAGACGGACATTTAAGCAGGATTTTATCGGCTACAAACATGTCTTTTTGCATGTTGCCGGTAATTACCACCTGCTCCGAACGCTCAAAATCCTGGGGCTTAGGGTTGAAGTAAACCACGTGTTGCTCCAGCTGGTTGGTATCGACAAGAATAAAAGTGAAATAATTCGGGTCTATCAGCGGGTCGTATTGCATGCCTACAATATGGCTTGTTGGCATCTTTTTTCAGGCGGCCCACCACGTGCACTTTTTTATTATTACCTTCCTGGGCCAGCTCGCTGGCTTCTTTAAACGAAACATAAGTGCTGGCATCGCCGGCAGTGGTCATAATAATGCCAATGGCCATGGCAATAATCACGATCCCGATAATATGCGTTTTTTTCATTTTGATTAAACTTATCGCGCTTTTGCTGAGAACACCCGAAACAGGCATAAAATTCAGCGGCGGCACTTTTTACTCTGTAATATTTCTAAGATAACAGATGAAGGATAAAGATCAGGGACTTTTTAAATAATCTTGATACCGTTTTCTCCTATACTTTCTACTATTATCTATTTTCCTAAGCTTTATTTCTTTTTCCAGGCGGCTTACTTTCCGGTCGAGCAGAAATCAGGAAAATAAAGATCCCGACCAGCATCACCATTACACACGGCTACTACCACGTAAATTTTACCGTCGCCGCGAAGTTGGTCGGCCATTTCAATGTCCGCCGGATTCTGGGCCAAAGTTGCCGGAATGCCCAGTAACAGCCAGCATAAAATGGCGTCAATAAGAGTAAGCAGCGTATTTTTTAAGCATTTTCATATAAGCGATGTTTAAGAATTTCGAAGCGCACTTCACGTTCAAGATCCAGATCCCCATCGATCCAGCCCAGAACGGCCGGGTAAAAAACCATGCGCATTTTACTATCCATGTCGTAAGCACCAAAGCCGGGGTTGCCGCCGTTGCCGGGGTGCAGCGAATCGGTAAGGCGGGGCAGAATAAACAACAAAGGCAATAAGGGCTGACGAAGGCAAAAATATTGTACACCGCGCTGATGCGGGCCCGCTGCTGCTGTTCGGCAAAAGAGCTGCGCAAAACCAAATAGGCAAAATACATGAGCATGCCAATGGCGGCGCCATTTTGTTTCGGATCGTTACTCCACAAGTCGCCCCAGGTAAACCGGGCCCAGCCCATGCCGGTGACAAACCCAGAACGCCAAAAGAATACCTACCTGCGCGGCTTCTTTGGCAATAATATCGTTTCGCAGCGTGGGGTTGTTTAAATATTTAATGGCGTAAACCACCGAAACCGCCAGAATAGCCAAATCATGCCAAACCACATGGGCACGTGAAAATACAGTGTTGCGGATGCTTTCGTTCAGAATGGCCAGCCGCGGCACATCGTTCAGAAAGCCAGCCACCACCGTATAAACCAGCAAAGCACCGTTACCAATTTCCACCAGTTTTTCATATTCGTATTTTCGATTTTTCGTATGTTCGATCTTTCGACTCTTCGAAATTTTAATCCTTTAATTTTTTATCGCTCTTTCGATTGCTACTAATCACTAATCATTATGCCCTAATCATTAACATTCAGGTTCCGCCAAAGAAAGGGAACAGGATGTAAGAAGTAGCAATTACAATCACATTTATGGCGCCAGCACTCCCAGTTCATCTAAATTAGATGTCCGGTCCAGGCCATCGATGGCATTTTTGGAAAGCTTCATGAGCATTAAAAGCATGGGCACAATAACCGGAAAACTCAGCACGGCCATCAACGCGCTGCTGTTGGCCGCCTTGGCGGCAATTCCCGAAATCATGGTTAAGGAAGTAGAAAAACCCAATAGCGCCCAGCAAAATCGAAAGCAGGAACATCGGAACATCCTGCACCGGGTTACCAATAACAACCGCGTAAAACAAAAAACAAAGCAAAGCCAGCACCAGCATTAAGGCAGCGTTGTAAGCGATTTTTGCCAGAATAACGCCCTGCGGACTTACCAGACTGTAAAAGTAAAGTAACCGGCCCCGGTTTTCCTGCATAAAGCTTTTGGCAATGGCATTTACCGCCGTAAAGAGCAGAATGATCCAGAACAAAGCATTCCAGACCGGAACCTGCAGGCCGCTGAACCGCATACCAAAGCTGAGATAACAGATAAAAACGGTACTGCCTACATACAATAACATCCCGTTAAAGGCATATTTCTGCCTCCATTCCAGAATAAAATCTTTCTGCACCAAATATATAACCTCTCTCAGCAGCACGTTTTACAACTTTGCCACAAAGGTACAACAGAAAAATCTCGAAAAACACTAAAACCGGTTTTATTCCCGAATGACAATTATCAGGTTTAGGAGTTTTTCGGCCGGAAATCCTACCGTTTTTGGCGGCATTGGGATTTAATAGTCTGAACTAGGATTCGTAGGATTAAAGGATTAAAGGATTATTTTATGTATTACTTCTGTAGGGACAGGGCTTGACCTGTCCGCACGTTAGCCGATCATTTATGAAAACGGTATCCTTTAAGTATAAAAACTGCTGGCCGCCGATGAGGTCCTTCGCTACCACTCAGGATGACGCAATAATGTGAGTTGACTTACATAGTTAAATTCACTTCCAACCTGATGAAATCACTCCTATCATTGAGATGACGAAAAGGAAACACCAGCCCTGCTTAACATTCCCGTAACCTTAACATCCCTTCCTTAACAGTTTCATAATAATGGGTTAATACTGGCATTAAAGTGCCGCGGTACTTTTGTATCGAGACTAAATAATACCTTTTATGAAAACCTGTTTATTACTGCTCTTCACTTTTTTCAGTTGTATTAATACCGTTTTTGCCCAGGGCACCGGTAAATTAGCCGGCCGGGTTACCGACAAAGAAACCCAGGAACCCATCATCGGCGCGGTTGTTTTTATTACCGGTTCTTCCGAAGGAACCACCACCGACATTAACGGAAACTACTCCATATCGCTGCAGGAAGGCATTTACAAAATTGCCGTAACCTACGTGGCTTACAAACAAACCAACCACGATAATATTAAGATCGAAACCGGCAAAACTACCACGCTGGATATTACCATCGAAGAAAATTCGACCAAATTAAACGCCGTAACCATTGTAGGCACGCGCCAGACCAACACCGAACTATCGTTGATGAACTCGCTGAAATCCAGCGAAATTGTAGCCAACGGGGTTTCCGGGGAACAAATTGCCAAATCTCTGGACCGCGATGCCGCCGAAACCGTGAAACGCATTCCGGGCATTACCATTATGGATAACCGGTTTATCGTGATCCGGGGGATGAACGAACGCTACAACACGGTAATGCTCAACGATGCCCTTACGCCAAGTACCGAAACCGACGCCAAAGCTTTCTCCTTCGATATTTTACCAAGCAGCGCGATAGACAGAATTATGATTTACAAAGGCGGTTCGCCGGAATTACCGGGTGAATTTGCGGGCGGAATTATTAAAGTGTACACCAAGAATTACGCCGACGAAAACACCAATACATTAAACATTTCTTCGTCTTACCGCAACGGAACCACTTTCAAAAATTTTAACAGTTACCAGGGCAGTAAAACCGATTTCCTGGGTTTCGATAACGGCACGCGGGCTTTACCAACCGAATTTCCGGAAAACCTGAAAAGCCTGAACCAAAGCCAGGTAACCAGTTTAGGAAAATCGCTGGAGAATGTTTGGCTGCCGGAACAATCTAAAGCCGCGCCGGATCTGAGACTTTCTCTGGGGTTGACCCGCCGCTTCAATATTGGTCAGGTGAAGATCAGCAACCTTTCTGCAATTACTTACAGCAATACCCGCGTTTCGGATGTGGCTACCCGCAACAAATACCAGAGCTTTAATGAAGAAAAGGGCAAAAGCGACCTGGAAAACAGTTATACCGATAACCGCTCTTTCGAAAATGTGCGCCTGGGCGTAATTCATAACTGGTCGGCCCGGTTTAACAACAACCATAAACTGGAATTCCGGAATTTGTTCAACCAGTTAGGTTCAAACCAGACCACCGTGCGGGAAGGCGTAGATTTTGGCAACAGCCTGGAGCAACGCAATTATGCCCTGCGCTACGAAAGCCGCCGTATTTATTCGGGCCAGTTACAGGGTTCGCATAACTATAATAACGACAATACCACTTTTACCTGGACCACCGGTTATTCCAATTCCAACCGCAACGAACCAGATTACCGCCGGGTAAGAACCCAACGCGGTTTAGGCACCAACGATCCGTATTTGGTAGCAGTACAAAACACCCCCAGCTTACGCGATGCCAGCCGGTACTTCTCCGAAATGAATGAGAACACTTTTATGGCCAGCGGCGATGCGGAACAGAAATTCGGAGCCGATTCGGTAGGAACTAACCGTTTAAAAGTGCGCACCGGTTTTTACCTGGAAAACAAGAACCGTGATTTCTCTTCCCGGTATTTCTCCTACACGCCTTCGGCAAACCTGAACCCGGCTTTACGCGACCTGCCTTTAGACCAGATCTTTGCTCCGGAAAATATTAACGATGTAAACGGCTTTGTTTTAGCCGAAGGCACCAGCCCCAGCGATTCTTATGCTGCCAGTAATACTTTAGCGGCCGGTTATGTAGGAGCTTCTATTCCGGTTTCTACCCGCATTTTAGTGGCCGGTGGCGCCCGCTTAGAATACAATCATCAGCAACTTAACAGCGCTACGCTGGGCGGTCAGAAAGTGGTGGTAGATAACCCGATCCTCCGGTTGCTGCCTTCCCTGAACCTGACCTATAATTTATCGGAAGAGCATTTACTGCGGGCCAGCAGCAGCTTAAGCCTGAACCGCCCGGAATTCCGGGAACTGGCCCCGTTTACTTACTACGATTTCAATACCAATTTCGAAGTTAAAGGTAACCCGGCGCTGGAAACCCCAACCATTTTTAATGCCGATGTCCGCTACGAATGGTACCCAACCCCAACCGAAATTGTAAGCATTGGAACGTTCTATAAGAAGTTTATGAACCCGATAGAGAACTACTTCGAAGTAACCAACATCGGTAACTCTTATACTTTCGATAATTCAGAAAGCGCCGTGAGTTACGGTGTGGAAACAGAGATCCGTAAATCGTTGCTGGAAATGTCGGAATCGAAATTCATTCAGAACCTGTCTTTGGTTTTAAATGCTTCGCTTATTAATTCCAAGGTTCAGTTAGGCGAAAAAGCTATCGGTCAGGAACAGGATCGGCCGATGATGGGCCAGTCGCCTTACATTATCAATACCGGCCTGTACTATACCAACGACGACCAGAAATTCCAGGCCAACCTGTTGTACAATATTGTAGGCAAACGCATCTTCATTGTAGGCAATTTTGCCAACCCAACTATTTACGAAATGCCCCGCAACCAGGTAGACTTAACGGTTACCAAAGGTTTCGGCGAACGCCTGGAAGTAAAAGCCGGCGTACAGGACCTGCTGAACCAGAAATACCAATTAACCCAGGATTCCGACGGCGATTCAAAAATTACGGATATAGACGAATCGATCCTGTCTTACAAACGCGGCACTTACACTACCATTGGTTTGACCTATAAATTTTAAAAGAAGGTCCTCCTTTGGAGGGGTTGGGGGAGGGCTTTTATATACTAACCACGGCCTGTCCCCTGACAGGCCGGTAACTGCTGCCAGCCTGTCAGGGGACAGGCCAGGGAAGCAGGTTCCGTTTGGAGATGAAAAGGAGATTCTCCCCTTGAGGGGAGTTAGAGGGGTGTTTACACCTGAAAATAAATTATCAGATAACCAAACACCCCTCCGGCTCCCCTTAAGGGGAGAGTTTCGGATAACTTAAAAAAATCCTCCCCCTACCCCCTCCAAAGGGGGACAACAAAAAAATCAAAGCAAAATCATCACTCAAAAAACAATAAACAAAAACAATGAAAAAGTTAGTAAACGTAATGTTAGTGGGTTGTATAGCAGCCTTCTCTTTTGCCTGCGGCAGCGACAACGATGAGAAAGTTGATCCGGAAGTACTTTTCGAAGTTACGCCTGAGAACGATAAAATGGCCGTAACGGGATCTTCCGAAAAAGATTACACTTTTAAAGCCGGCAGCAAATACCTGCTGAAAGGGTTCGTGTACGTAAAATCGGGCGCTACTTTAACCATTGAACCGGGTACCGTAATTATGGGCGAAGAAAACTCGAAAGGTACTTTGGTAATTGAGCGCGGCGCGAAGATCATTGCCGAAGGAACGGCTCAGAAGCCAATTATTTTCACTTCGGCTAAAGCCAAAGGCAGCCGGAAGCCCGGCGACTGGGGCGGCCTGATCATTCTTGGTGCTGCACCTACCAACCTGCCAAGCGACAAAGCTAAAATTGAAGGCGGCGTTGACCGCGAATACGGCGGAACAAATGCAGCTGATAATTCCGGTATCCTGAAATATGTGCGTATTGAATATGCTGGTATCGCTTTCCAGCCGGATAACGAAATTAACGGGCTTACTTTAGGTGGCGTTGGTAACGGAACGGTTATCGATTACGTGCAGGTTTCGCATTGCGGCGATGATTCTTTTGAGATGTTCGGCGGTACGGTAAACCTGAAACATTTAATTGCCTACAAAACCGTAGACGATATGTTCGATACTGACAATGGCTTTTCGGGCAAACTGCAGTTCGTATTAGGCGTTGCCGATCCAAACGTAGCCGATGCTTCGGGTTCCAACGGTTTTGAATCTGACGGCGATGCCCAGGGTTCCGATGCTTCCCCAAAAACTTCTGCGATGTTCTCCAACGTAAGTTTGTTCGGCCCGATGGCTACTTCTACTGCCACTGGTTTCAACAACAACTTTAAACGCGGAATGCATATTCGCCGCAACAGTTCTATTTCGGTTCATAACGCGGTTATTGCCGGCTGGCCGGTAGGTTTATTATTAGATGGTACCAAATCCCAGGCAAACGCTACGGCCAATAACCTGAAGATCAAAAACACTTATATTGTTGGAACGCCAAACGGCAAAGCCACTACCGTAGAAGCCGGCAGTACTTTCGATGTAAATGCCTGGTTCAACGCTACCGGTAATAACAACCAGATCGTAGCAGAAGCTTCCACCGTAAATTTAGCCCAGGCTTTTGGCCCGAACGCTACCGATTTTAAACCGGGTGCCGGTTCTGCTTTATTAAGCGGCGCTTCTTTTGCCGGAATGGATGGTTTCTTTGAAAATGTGGGCTACATCGGCGCTTTCGGAACTACCGACTGGACCGCCGGCTGGGCAAACTTCAATCCGCAGAACACCGATTACTAATTTAAACCTAACAGTGCATTGAACAGCTTGTAAACCCTGATGTACTTTTAAACCCGCCCAACAGCTTAGTCTCCTGTTTTCCGGGTAAAGCCCTGCCGCAAGGCGGGGCTTTTTTTGTTCGGGTTTTTAGCGGCAGAATCCTACCGTTTTCTAAAACAAAACCTGATAAAGTGCGCGAAACTTGTATCTTTGAACGTTCTGTTAATACTATCTCCAACAAAATGTCCGCCGAAAATCGCCGCAACGTCCTGTTCCTGCCCAAGTGGTATCCTGACCGGAAACAGGATCAGAACGGCAATTTCATTCAGCAGCACGCCCAAGCCATTGCGCAGTATGCCAACGTGGTGGTAGTTTATGCGAACCATTCCGATTTTAAAGGTGGCGGGCTGGTTCAGTTCGAATTCAAAAAAGATGGCGGCATTCCTACGTTCCTGTTCTATTACAAACAGCATATTACCGGCATCGGGTTTATTGACAAGCTGATCAAAATGGTGCTTTATTTTTCCTGCCTTTCGCGGGGTTTCCGGATCGCCAGCCGGATCTATGGCCGGCCGGATCTGATCCATGTGCACGTGCTTCTGCGCACCGGTATTTTTGCCCGCTACAAATGCCTCACTACCGGCTTACCTTATATTATTACTGAACACTGGACTTTGTATCTGCAGCAGAATGCCTACAAGATTGGCTTGCTGCGAAAATGGCTTACGTGGTGGGTCGTAAAAAATGCGGCGGCAGTAAATACGGTTTCGGAGGATCTTAAAAAGGCCATGCAGAACCTGGGCTTTCAGAATAAAAACTATACGGTAATTCCCAACGTTGTAGATACCGCCACTTTTTACCCGGAAAAGCATACCGATTTTGCAGGTAAGATCCGGTTTTTGCACGTAGCGGTTTTCAACGAAAAAGCCAAAAATCTAAGCGGTTTACTTCGCACCTTTCAGCAATTAATAAAATCTGAACCAAACGCAGAGCTGCACATAATCGGGTTTGGCGAAGCGGAAGAAAAACTGAAAGACCTGGCAAAGGAATTAGGCTTGCTGAATTCATCTGTATTTTTTGAAGGCAAAAAAGAAACCCCGGAAGTTGCCGAATATATGCGCAATTCGGAGGTATTTGTGTTGTTCAGTAATTTCGAAAACCTGCCCTGCGTATTAATTGAAGCGCTGGCCAGCGGTTTGCCGGTTATTTCCTCCAACGTGGGCGGCATATCAGAAATGATCGGCCGGGAGCAGGGAATTTTGGTACCACCGCGCGATGAAAAAGCATTGTTGCAGGCATTGCAGTTTATGGCCAAAAACCATCAGGAATTTCCCAAAGAAAAGCTTCGTGAGTACGCCGAAAATAAATTTAGTTATGCGGCCGTTAACAACCAGTTTGCAGCGCTTTACGAATCGGTTTTAGATTCCCTTCCCGTTCCGGCCTGATGTTTCAGAAAATTCTGCATACGTTAACTTCCCGGGTGGGCATTGCCGGGCTGAATTTTCTGGTGGTAGTTTTAACCGCTCAAAACCTGGGCGCCGCCGGTCGGGGGGAGATCAGTTTATTTGTGGCCAATATTGCCCTGGTATTGCTTTTTACCAGCATTCTGGGTGGCACCGGTTTGGCTTACCTTTCGCCCCGCACCAACCTTTACCAGTTAATTTTACCGGCTTATGTCTGGGCCATGGCAGTTAGCGGATTGGTAACGCTGGCAATTTTTCTACTGGGCCAGGTACCACCGGAATATTCCGGGCATTTGTTCGGGTTAGCATTGCTGCTGGCTTTTTTCACCATAAATACTACCGTTTTACTGGGGAAGGAAAAAGTTAAAACCTACAACTACTTAACCTTCCTGCAAAGCCTGGTAACGGCATTGGTGCTGGTGGTTGGTTTTTTACTTTTAGAGGTTAAAACAATAGCGTTTTATTTTACCGCCCTTTATCTGGCTTACGGATTAACTACTTTGCTGAGCTTTCTGGCCCTGCTTCAATTAAAAGAAAAGCCTGATTTTTCAAATTTCACTAACAACCTGGACCAATTATTCCGGCTGGGAGCTACGGCGCAACTTTCCAATATTATTACATTTCTAAATTACCGGCTCGGTTATTACTTTCTCAATACATTATCAGATTCCAAGGCAGTGGGGATTTTTTCGGTAGGCGTTTCGTTATCGGAGGCCATCTGGATGATCGGAAAAAGCCTGGCAACGGTGCAATACGCAAAAATAATAAATACCGAACTGGCTGAAGATGCGCAGCTTTTAACCGGCCAGCTGGTCCGGTTGAGCTTTATGGTTACCCTTTTGGCAGTGGTCGTTTTAGCCATGTTGCCGGCGGAAGTTTTTCAGTTTATTTTTGGCAAAGAATTCGGTACAACAAATCACGTAATCTGGTCGTTGGGATTGGGAATAATTGCTACCGGTACGGGAATGATATTCAGTCATTACTTTGGCGGGCGCGGGCAATATCATATTAATAACTGGGCGGCTTTAGGCGGATTAGCGGTAACCGTTCCGGCCTGCTGGCTGCTTATTCCCCGGTTTGGTCCGGTAGGTGCAGGCGTGGCCGCTACGCTTTCGTACCTTACGGCTTTCGGGGTATTGTATTGGAAATACCGGCAGGAAACCAGTTTCCGGCTGCGGGATCTGTTTCCGGCCAAAACCGATCTTATTGCCTTAAAAGAACTGCTGGAAAAACGGTAACTGTTGCAGGCTGCTAACAACTATGAACTGGAAAGAACTCTGGGATTCAATTGCTATTTCAAACCCCGATCCGTTGAAACAGGTGGGCCGGGTTTCTGCGGGCGGTTGTTCCCTGAAGCAACCGCTGGGTGCAGTTGCCGGCTATATTGCCGACCGCCTGGCCCTTTCTGCTTCCGACCACCTGTTAGATGTATGCTGCGGCAACGGTTTACTTACTTTCCAATTAGCACAGCATTGCCGGCATACCACCGGCCTGGATTTCAGCCCGGCCATGATCTCCCTGGCCAGGAAGCTTAAATCGCAGGCCAATATAACTTACACTGTAGGCGATGTAAGGAACCTTCCTGAACTCCCCGGTGCTCCTTTCGATAAGATCTGCTTAAACTTTTCTTTTCAGTATTTTGAAGATTACCAGACCGGCCGCGATGTGGTAGCCGGCCTGCTGACCGTTTTAAAACCCGGCGGTCTGCTTTTTATTGGGGAAGTGCCGGACCATAAAAAAAGGTGGGATTTTTACCGGACCTGGCGTTCGCGGGTTTATTTATTGTATCATTCGCTTACCGGCGCCAACCTGATGGGCAAATTCTGGAAAGAGCAGGAACTGGATGCTATTTGCCGCGAACTGAAGGTTAAAGGAACAGCTTTACCGCAACCTGCCAACCTGCCCTACGCCCATTACCGCTTAGATTACCTCATCGAAAAAAGCCTTTAAGGTAACCCATAAAGGGTGTTTGAAATACGAAAAATCAGCTCATAACTCCAGTTTCAATAAATGATCGGTTTGCAGATCTGAACCCAGTTTAAAGTGGTGTTGCCCAAACCGGGTGAAACCAAATTCCAGGTAAAAGTCGATGGCTTGCCGGTTGTTTTCCCACACGCCCAGCCACAACACTTCTGAGCCCGATTGCCGCGCCCGGGAAAGGCTTAACTCCAGCAATTCTTTACCCAATTTTTGCCCCTGAAAATCCTGCAACACGTAAATGCGGGCCAATTCGGTTTGTTTTGAATATGCAGGTAATTCCGGGTTGGTTACCTGGTTTAATTTGGCGTAACCGGCAGGCTCTTCGTTTACAAAAGCCAATAAAAAAGTTGCGCCGGGCTCCTCAATTTCCTGCCGGATCTTCGGCAACGTAAAATTTTCGGCCAGATAGGCCTGCATATCAGCTTCCGAATTCTGGCTTGCAAAGGTTTGACTAAACGTTTCCCGGCTCAGGGTAAGCACCAGTTCGGCATCGGCTATTTCAGCGGTCCGGATCTTTATCATTTTAATTTTCAGCTTAGGTAAAGGCACAGTCGGCGTCGCCGTCCTGCAGGTTTATGGTGGGTTGGCGGGCCATTAGATCCGCAAATTTCTTTGAGATTATGTAATGCCTTTTAACCGGATGAAGGTAAATGAATGGCGCCCGGTGCTGCCGGAAATTGGCTACCAGTTCCGGGTGAAAAACGGTGAGCGTACGCAGCTCTTTTTGCAGCATTTGTTGCACTATAATTTCTGCTATTGCTTTTACATGTTCCGGCTCAGCATAAAAATAAGGCACCTTCAGATCATGCCCCCGAATAGCCAGCATTACGAAGGCCGCCAGTTTATTTTCCGGCGTGTAAATAGCCAGGGGCAGGAATTCAAAGTTTTCGGCGAAGGCAGAGAAGTGGTATTTTTTACCGGTACCATCGTCTTGGGAAACTGGCAATAGCCAGGGATTATTCAAAAGCCAGTTTAAATCGGGAGCACTGCGTTTTTCGAGTTGATTTTGCTGATGATCTGCTATAAAACTGGCCAGGTCTTCATTTATGTGAACTACGGTTTCAACCCGGTAATTTTCAGTTGCTGCTGCGGGTTTCCAGAAGTTCAGGCGCAGTTCGTTGGGCAGGTTCAATGCCCAGTTTTTCAGGCTTATTATCGGTTTGAATTTTTCCAGCGCCGGAAATTTCTTTGGCAGTAATTCATCCAGATTAAACCGCAGGAAACAACGCAACCCTTCTGCCACCTTTAGGTCCTGGAACTGGCCCGAACGATCGTATAACCCTTTGGCAGCGGGCGTGAATTCGGTAACTAAAATGCGGTTGTCCCAGCGTTCCAACACCCGGTTCAGCAGTTTTTTGGCGATGCCCTGGCCGCGCACGTCGGGGTCTACCCACATACAGCTCAGCCAGCCGGCTTTTTCCTTTTGACCATCTAAGTAAATATGATCGGCCAGCACACCCAGGTAACCCGCCATTTTACCTTCAACAATTGCCAGCACCAGAATTACATCGTTTTCGGCCACCCTTGGGTTGCGGATATGCGACCAGGCCCGGTGGCGGGAAATAGGCACTACCGGCATTTTCGCATACTCCTCACTCTGAATAAATTCGGCTAAGGTTTTGGGCGTAAATTCGCGTAATTCCATATCAGCGGCGGGTTATCTTATTTTTCCCGAAAGGGATTTTGGCCAGGTAATATAGGTATTCGTTTTTAATTAATTCTTCTGCCGGCTGCAACGTGCCCTCCATGGGAAAGCGCTGCAAATGCTGCCGGAAAGAATCATGTTTTAACCCGGCGGACCCAAACGAAAGCTGGATTTTTTCTTCGTGGTATATTTCATCAAAGAATTTTCGGGAAACGCCTTCGTCGGTGAACGGAAACGCAAACCAGCGGTAAGGTAAATTGAATTTAGCGGTCAGAAAATCGATGCTGGTAAATGTTTGTTTTAATTGTTCTGATAACGAAACCAGGCGGTATTCGGGATGATCGTGGGAATGTGCGCCGATGTAAAACCCCTGATCAATGAGTTCTTCCGTTTGGGCGGTAGTTAGATAAGGTTGCTGCGTTTGAAGGTAATCTTTAAAATCAACTTCCAGCAATTTTGCCAGTTCCGGCAGAATTTCCCGGGACTTGTAATTAATAGCCAGCAGGCTGTTTTTCAGATCGCCGGGCTTCAGCATTTGCTTTTCCAGGAGGGTTTGGGCCACCAGTTTTTTAGTTGATTCTGATACCGTTTTTTGTTGCAGTTTTTCTATTAATACGCTAACCTGGTACCGGTAAAAAAGCGCTTTATTGTCGTGAAACGCGGAGTTCAGGAATAATGCCGCGGGCACGCCCTTTTCTTTCAGGATCGGGGCAACAACGTCGTAAATTTCCCGCAGGCCATCGTCGAAAGTCAGGAAGAAGCCGGGTTTCCGGAGACTTTTTCCTTCTAAAACGGTAGCGTTTAGGGCATCTAAAGTCAAAGGCTCGAAATGGCGAAGCAGGTAATCCAGGTCCTGGCGGAAAAGTTTTTCGTTGCGGGTCTGGTAGAGGTGTTTAATGTGGGGCGGCGCTTCGTTGCAAACTAAATGGTACACCGGCAAAAACAGCTTCTGGCCACTTAAATTAATTAACTGCGGCAACGAAACAGCCCCGGAGAAGGAGTTTATCAGGCTTTTGGTATAGCGTTTCGGAAGGGACAATTCAGGAATTTTAAAATTGAATTGCCCCTGGCTTCAGCAAGGCAATTTTATATAGAGATTAAATCTGCAAACCCCTGGCTGAAGCTAGGGACAATTCAAAAAGTCCAGATACCTGATACCAAATACCTGATACCTGATACTAAACTAGCTGATCGGCACTTTCCTTAATATGGCTTCTATAAAATCTTTGGTTTTTATGCCGTCGGCTTCGGCTTCGTAGTTTAAGATAATGCGGTGGTTCATTACATCGGCGGCTACTTCTTTAATATCTTCCGGCAAAACATAATCGCGTTCATCAAAAAACGCCACGGCTTTGGCGGCTAGATTCAGAGCAATACTGGCCCGCGGCGAAACCCCAAACTGAATGTAGTCGGCAAATTCGGTCAGATCGTATTCTGCCGGGCGGCGGGTGGCAAATACCAGCTCAATAATATATTTTTCCAGCGTTTCGGAGATCTGCACCTGGTTTATTTCGTCGCGGATATCAAAAATGTCTTCCTTGGTGAGCACCGTATTTACCTGGCTTTTGTAAACGCCATATTGGCCATGCGGCGCATTACTTCCAGCTCATCCGCTTTTTTCAGGTAGTCTACATATACTTTCATCATAAACCGGTCTACCTGGGCTTCGGGCAGCGGATAGGTTCCCTCCTGCTCTACCGGGTTTTGGGTGGCCAGCACCAGAAAAGGCAGATCGAGCCTGAACGTGGTTTCGCCAATGGTTACCTGTTTTTCCTGCATGGCTTCCAGCAAGCGCCGACTGCACTTTGGCCGGCGAGCGGTTTACTTCATCGGCCAGGATCACGTTGGCGAAAATCGGCCCTTTTTTTACTTCAAACGCCGAAGAATTCTGGTTGTAAATCATGGTGCCGATCAGGTCGGAAGGCAACAGATCGGGGGTAAACTGCATGCGCTGAAAATTAAGGTGCAAGGCCCTGGAAAGGGTGTTAATGGTCAGGGTTTTAGCCAGGCCCGGCACCCCTTCGAGTAAAATATGGCCGCCGGTAAATAGCCCAATCAGCAGCCGGTTTACCATATATTGCTGACCCACCACTACTTTTCCTACTTCGGTAAAAACCTGTTTTATTTTAAGCTGGTGTTCCCGGATGCGCTCCTGATACGATATTTCTTCAGTTTCCATTATGCGATGTTCGTATTTTCGATATTCGGTTCAGGTGTGGTTCTCTATTAATTATTGCCATACTTTATAATAAAAAGCAGGTAACAGCAAAACGCGAATCAGATCCGCATTTGCTTCATCTGAACGTTAAAGTTAGTTTTTTCTGCTGAAAGCCTACCATTTTTTAAAGATGAAAAAAACGGCCAGGGTCATGAATACAAACCCTACCAGGTGATTCCAGGCCAATTTTTCGGTGCGGAAAAGGTAAACCACTACCAGGGTAAATACGGTTAAGGAAATAACTTCCTGCAAAATTTTAAGCTCGAATAGGGAAAACGGGCCGCCATTTTCGCGAAAACCTATTTTATTGGCGGGCACCTGAAAGATATATTCGAAGAATGCTAACCCCCAACTGATCAGAATTACTCCAACCAAACCTACTCCCTGCAGCCAGGAAATCTTCTTAAATTGTAAGTGCCCGTACCAAGCCAGGGTCATAAAAACGTTGGAAAGCGTGAGTAATAAAATGGTAGTAATGCTTTTCATAAAGAATTATAACGTTTTTTATTTAGGATATAGCAAAGTGAAGTTAAAGCCCATTTTGGGAGCTAAGTTGGAAAAAAATTTAAAAAGGTTTTGGATTTAGTGCAACTAAGTATTGGATTATAGGTATAAAATGTTTGGGCAAACTTTCTGCGCCCTATTTTGTTTGGCGTACCCTCCTCCATAGAGTTTACAGAAAGATAATTTAAGAACGCGATTTTAAGAACCTCTATTTCTAATAATTTATGATAACAACTTTACTTCTATCCAGAAAAAATAATGGACGAAAGCAGGCAGGTATTTTAAGAGTACTTTGCCTTGCTATCCTTAATCTGATGGTTGCCTTTTCGGTTCAGGCACAAACCCCTGTTGTTGCAACCATTCCACCCAACACAGCAAGTAGTAATTTTTCTACTGGAGAAGGTTTTATTGAAACCAGCCCTTTTGGAAATATTTTCCGTTTCCAATATACCACCTTCATTTATACGAATAGTGAAATAAAAGCTGCTTATAACACGACTTCGGGTAATACCCTTACAACGGGCACGATAACTCATTTAGCTTTTTTTGCAGAAGCTTTAAATAATCCGCAGCCGGTAAATGTAGAAATAAGCCTTAAACTAACAACTGAATCTAGTTTCCAACGGGATCAGGACCCCGGTGAAGATTTCCAAAGCGCTCAGACTTTTTCAACATTAACTGCTGGTTCAACAACTGTATATACTAATCCAACTTTTAATGTTACCAGTACCGGTTGGGTTACTATTGATATAACTGATTTTCCAATAGATCTTACTGATCCAACCCAAAACTTACAGGTTACAGTTAAGACCTCCTGCGCAGCGAACAACTGTCCAACGGCAGGGCAAGGCAGCGAATCGAATACGTTTCCTGATGCTAAACAATTTGAATTTTATGATGCCGTATCAGACAGATTTATATTCTTTTCTGGCGCAACAGACCCTTCAGGTAGCCAAGGCGAGGTTTATCCTTATAACCCTGACATTCAGTTAACAATTGTTCCAACCACTACCCCTCCGCCTCCAACCTGTGCGGCTCCAACAATTACATCGGCTAACGGCTCTACTTCTGGTAATGCTGTGATCAATTTCACGGCTCCGGCTGGCACAACCGAACTTCAGTATACTACCGACCAGACCTTCACTACCGGGGTTTTTTCCAGTTCGCCTGTAACTTCGCCGGAAACCTTGAGTGGTTTAAATGTGGGAACCTATTACGTCCGCCTGCGCACTACTTGTACCAATAATGTAGTTAGCAGCTTCAGCGCGGTAGATACCTTTATAATAGCTGCTGCTCCTACACCCCAAACATGTGAGGCACCAACCAACATCAGCGCCGTAAGCAATTCGCCAAATACCATTACTGTTTCTTATACGCCGAGCGGCGGCCTGACCGGAAGCTACTCTTTCACTTACGGAACCACTGGCCCGATAGCGCTTACAACCAATCCGCAAACCATTACCGGTGTTCCGGCAGGTTCTTACGCTTACAGCATTACCAAAGATTGCGGCGGCAGCACGGCAACGGCAAACAGTACCAGCAATGTGGTAGTAAGCGATCCGGCCCAAACCTGTGAGGCACCAACCAACATCAGTGCAGTAAGCAATTCGCCAAACACCATTACAGTTTCTTATACGCCGAGCGGCGGCCTGACCGGAAGCTACTCTTTCACTTACGGAACCACTGGCCCGATCGCGCTTACAACCAATCCGCAAACCATTACCGGGGTTCCGGCAGGTTCTTACGCTTATAGCATTACTAAAGATTGCGGCGGAAGCACGGCAACGGCAAACAGCACCAGCAACGTGGTAGTAAGCGATCCGGCCCCAACCTGCGCGGCTGCCACCGGTTTGTTTGCCGACATGATCACTCAAACTTCTGCCCGGATTAACTTTACAATAAACAGCCCTGGCGATACATATACTATAGAGTGGGGCCCGGTAGGATTTGTTCCTAATACTGGGGCTAATACTGGTTCTTTAACGTCAATCACCTCTTCGCCACAAACTATAAGCGGCCTTACTGCCGGCACTGCTTACGATTATTATGTAATCAGACAATGTAATACTACTTTTACTACCAGCGCAAAAGGTAATTTTACTACCTTAAATCCTGCTGGTGTCTGCGATGCTCCTACCAACTTAACGGCAACCACCTTAACGACTACTTCGGCTCAGGTTAACTTTACCATGAACGGTAATACCGCCGGAGACTTTTACATTGTTGAACTGGAAGAATTTAACGGTACTACCTGGGACCCTGTTAACAGCCAGAATGTTACTACCACGCCGGTAACTTATAACGGCTTGGATCCGGATACGGAATACCGGGTTTTTGTAACCAAGAATTGTTTTAATGCTGGTAACCTAAGCACCAGAGTTGGTCCTGCCACCTTTAGTACTAACTGTGCATCGCCAACCAACGTTGCGGTGGTAAGCAACAGTCCAAATACGCTAACTGTTAGTTATACAGCCAGCACAACCGGCGCTCCCGGCACGTATAGCTTTACTTATACACCAAACGGCGGAAGCCCTACTACTATAACCCTGACCAATAATCCACAAACCATTACCGGGGTTCCGGCAGGCACTTACAGCTTTAGCCTGGCTAAAGATTGCAATGGCACGCCAAGTACTGCGGCAACCGGCAACGGCATAGTAGTATCTGATCCGGCTGTGTGCGAAGGCCCTACTTCAGCTACTGTAACCGGTGGTACTAATGAATTAACCGTAAGTTACACTCCGAATAACACCGGTGCTGCCGGCAATTACTTCTTTACTTATACACCGGCGGTAGGCTCACCTACTACAGTTGCGTTATCTACTAATCCGCAGACCATTACGGGTGTTCCGGCTGGTACATATAGCTATACAGTTTATAAAGATTGTAACGGCACTCAAAGTACTGTTACCCAAACCGGCAGCGGTGTTATCGTGATCGGGGCCCCGGTTGCCTGTTCAAATGGCACCTGGCTGGGAATTACCTCTTCCGATTGGCATACCGCCTCTAACTGGTGCAACAATATGGTTCCGGATATTAATACCGATGTGCGTATCCCGGCAAACACTGCGCTGAATCCTGTGCTGAATTATCCGGTTATTTCCGCAGATGCTTTCACCCGCAACCTGCTTATAGAAGCAAATGCTACGTTAACCCTCGCTTCTGGCTTACTAACTGTAAGCGGCATTTATTCAAACCAGGGAACGCTTATCGACAATGGTGATGGCTCTCTTGCTTTTACTGGTTCATCGCCGCAAACGCTGGGTAAGCCTGGCCAGACATTAATCTTCCTGAACCTGACCGTTGGGCCTGGAGGCGTAACCCAGGGTGGTCCGATTAGAGTTAAAAGAATGTTGACTTTGAATGGCAATTTAACTACCTTAGGAAATGAATTGACGCTTCTAGCTGATCAAACATTACAAGCCATGGTAGTAAATAACGGATCTGCAGCCGTAATCGGAACAGCAACATTCGAAAAATACATAGACCCAACTTCGCCAGGTTTTGCTGGACAAGGCTACCGTCACCTGACTTCGCCGGTATCTAACGCTATGATCAGCCAGATCCACGATGACTTCCCAATAATCACTAACCCTGATTATAATACGAATCCGGCTACGGCTAATCCGTTCCCAACTATTTTCCGCTACGACGAAACCCGCGTAACGCCTGCCAACCCAACTTTTGATGCCGGCTGGGTATCGCCAAACGATCTGAATGAGCCAATGGCCCCTGCAGTCAGGTTACACGGTAAATATGCTGCCTGTTGAGGTTGACTTTACCGGTACTCTGAACAACGGACCGATTAACCGTACCCTTACCCGGAACAATCCTGGCCTGGTTAAATCCGGCTGGAATTTCTTAGGCAACCCTTACCCGGCTCCGCTTAACTGGGATGAAGTAACCCTGCCGGCCGGTGTTGATGCAGCTGCCTATATTTATAAGCCTTCAGGTCGCTATACCGGTAGTTACATAGCCTATGTAAACGGCATTCCGGGCAACGGAGAGTTTATTCCGGCGGTGCAAGGTTTCTTTGTAAGAGCAACTGCTACTTCAGCAATTATTACCTTCCAAAACGACGACCGGGCAACGAATTATGTAGATCCGAAACTTCACAGAAGAGCTGAAACCCGTCCGTTACTGGCCCTTACTCTGACCAATAGCGCTGCTAACCAGGACCAGACCTATGTGTACTTCCAGCAGGGAGCTACCGCCAATTTCGACGGCCAGTTCGATGCTTTCAAAATGCCTAGCTCCGGACCAGTACCTGCCATCTATACCATAGTAGGTTCAGAACAACTATCCATTAATGGTTTGCCGTTAACTAACAGTACAACTACCATTCCATTGGGAGGTAAAGTACCAGCAGCCGGCACCTGGATGATCCAGGCAGATCAGCTTTTGAACTTCCAGCCGAACCAATCAGTTTACCTGGAAGATATAGTTACCAATACGGTACACAACCTGAGCCAACAAAGCGTTTACACGTTCAGCACAACCCAGACCGATCTGACCGGACGCTTCTTCTTAAGATTTGGTCCGGGTGCGGTATCCGGGGTAAATGCAGCAGATCTGGCAGCCAAAGTGATGGTTTATCCTAACCCGAACAAAGGTGAGTTCACGCTAAGCATGCCATCGTTCAACAGCCCGGTAGTTGAGGCTACCTTATTCAATGCCGTTGGTCAAAAAGTTTGGAGCAAATCGCTAGAAACCAAAGGGGTATACTTAAAAGAAACTATTACTACCCAGAAGTTGCCGCACGGCGTTTATACCCTGCGTTTAGAAACCAATGCCGGACCGGTACAACGTAAAATTATTATTGAATAACCCATTCAGGTAATTATAATATATGAGAGAAATAGGGAAACAACTGATCAGGAATGCCTTTTTAGTGGCATTGGTGCTAAGCCTGGGAATTATGAATGCGCTTGCTCAGAACGACCCGCCGGATAACGGCGGGCCGACCCCGCCAAACCCACCAGACCCAACGGAGATCCCGATAGATGGTGGGGCCAGCTTATTGATTGCTGGTGGCGTGGCATACGGGCTTAAAAAGCTTCGCGATCGCCGGAAAGCCAGATAATACCGAAATGAATAGAAGCAGTTAACCTAAACTGCTTCTATTCATTTTCATTTATATGAAATCAGAAATTCATGTCATTACCCGAAGCAATTCTGCTTCCGTCTTTATTATGAATGATAGCAAACAAATAATCCGATTCCTGGCTATTGCCTTTGGTTTATACATTGCCTGGTACCTTTGCTATGACCTATGGCTTTTCCCGGATGGCCGGCTCGATAGCTGGCTCTCTGTAAAAGAGGCCTGGTTGAGCGGAATAGGTTTAAGCCTGATAGGCTATAACGGCAGTTCTAATGCGTATTCGGTTTTTATTGATCAGTATCCGGTAGTGCTGGTAGGCAACCCCTGTAACGGGATGGTACTTTTTGCCTTATTTGCCGGTTTTATTCTGGCTTACCCGGGTCCGTGGAAAGCGAAACTGTTTTATATTCCGGTGGGTATCTTTCTGATCTATATTTTAAACGTGCTCCGGATAATGGCATTGGCTTTAAATAGTTTTCATAGCCGGCACACGCTGGAGTTCAACCACAAATACACCTTTGCGTTTGTGGTTTACGCCTGTATTTTTGGTTTCTGGATGCTCTGGATAAAACGTTATGCCCAACCAACTGCTACCCTTACCACGTCCTGATTTCTGGCAGCGAAACTTTGCCTTTTCATACAAAAGAAAAGCCCTTCTTTTCGTGCTTGTTCTGTTCCTGCTGCTTTTTGGGATTTATACAGAGCAGATCTATCTGCTTTTAGACCGGTTTTATTATTCTCTGGCTTCGCGGGTGAGTTTTTTATCTTTCCTGCATACCTCTCAGGCCGAAGTTTCCTCTAAAATAACCATGCGGAGCTGGCCCACCATGGTAACGTATGGCCTGATCTACACGGCTCTTTCGTTTGCTATTCTGCATGTGTATTTCAACAACCTCTGGAAAACTAAAATATCGGCCCTTTTTTACCTGGCGCTGTTTGTGTTATGCCTTATCCTTATTGCCGCCGGGAAATTTATACCGGGTATGGCCTGGGCCTATTTGCTGTGCCGCCGGCTAATTGAAATGATCGTGTCGCCTTTCCCGATAATTTTATTACTGGCAGTTTTTGCCGGTTTTAAGAAGCGCTAAAAACTGCCGGTTTTAAGGCCAGGAACCCTACCGTTTTTTACGGTTTAATGGATCAATTCCTTTGAACCCGGATTTGTTCCAATATTCCCGGGCACAAAAAAAGCCTTTCGGGAAGAAAAGCCTGCTGTTGCTATAGATAAGTTAAATTCCAGGGATTGCTTATGACTTAAGAGTTAAGCCATTTCTTCGCTTCATCCAGATCAGAAAAGATCATCATTTCGAAGGCAGGATGGGCGTTCAAGTGTAAGAATAAGGCTTCTGCTGCCATTACCGAATAACTACCCGGAAAAGCAACCAGCGCATATTTGGTTAAACCGGCCTGAACAGCATTCGGCAACCAGATATTTATTTCCCAATCGCTCATGTCGGCCCAAGTGCCATGCATCTTCCGATGGTCTACCAGGAGGTTCTTACACTTTATCTCAGAGATCAGGTTAAGAGAATCAATTCCGCCTTTAATGAGGGTTTTCTTGGTAACAAAACCAGACCAGCCAGACAATACTCCGTTAAACATTGAATCAAAGATCAATGTATGCGCTTCTGTACCTGCTTCAGTGAAGGTACGGGTGCCTTGAAGATTTAAAACTGTGGTTTGCTCCATTTAAATTATGTGGCTTAAAGTGCCATTTTAAACACCGTAAAGTTACGATGAATTAAAACACTGACCATTTCCTTTACTCCTTTTATAATATCCTTTACTTAAATAATCTTACAATAATATTCGAAATTTAATTCTATAAGCTAAAAATTAGATTTTACAAATGTAAAAATAGCTTAGAAAGCACTATTAAATTAGCGGTTGCTGTCTTAAAAGCCGGCCTTCTGCTGCCTAAAATTAAGCATTTTCTTTTGTACCAACCTGTTTTTATAGTAATCTTTTTAAGTTTATAGAAATTATTATGGAAACTCTTTTATTGGTAATAATGAATTTTCAATTGACTTGTTCAGGTCTAATTTTGTTCAATAAAAAGCCAATAAGGGTTAGAAAGATCTACAGGATTCTTTTTTAGTTTTCCGGCAGATAGTTTTCCTCCATTTAAAAGACAGAACAAGTCAAAGGCCCCAAAGGTTGTCCGGTTTAGAAACTCTTTTTTCAGGCATTTATTGTTGCGGCCAGCGCTGAAGGTTAAACTGCTTTCAGCCAGCCTTTACCGGTTTCAATATCGTCGAAGGTGGCAATAATTAAATGCGGAATGGGGAAACTTAAGGTAAAGTCGGTAGATAATTTGCTGTAGATATTTGGCGAATACACCCAGGCAAAGTAACAACAGCCGGCGGCGTACATAGACGGGAACCATACTTTAGCGCCCCATTCGGCAGCATCGGACCAGATGGTGCTAACCTGGCTGTTATCGTTGAGCACTTTCTGAATGCGTTCGCGCTTTAAGAATTCAAGCATTTGCTGGCAGCCACGCATAACCGTTTCTTTGGTTTGCTCACTGCTCCAATTTACGTAAAGCCAGTCGTTCTCTAAATTGTGGATGATCGTTATATGCGGCTCTTCCAATAATATTCTGCCTTCCATTAAAGCTTTGGTTACATGAAATTAAAGACCGTTAAATTAAAGCAATTTTAAGCCGGTTCCAAACTTAAGGGAGAAGGGAAAACGTACCTGGTTTTTGCACTGACTGATAACTCCGGAACTGGAAGGAATTATTAAAACGGCAGGGAAACGGGCAGAAAAACTGCCGGGAAATGATGGAAACAAAAAAGCCCTTAACCGTAAAGTTAAGGGCTTTTCAAATGTACCAGGAGCGGGACTTGAACCCGCACATACTTGCGTATACAAGATTTTAAGTCTTGCGTGTCTACCAGTTTCACCATCCCGGCATATAGTCGAAGGTGGAAGCCCTCAGACCATATCAAAAAACAAAGACGTTACTTGCGCAACGTCTTCAAGATTTGGAGCGAAAGACGGGGTTCGAACCCGCGACCTCGACCTTGGCAAGGTCGCGCTCTACCAACTGAGCTACTTTCGCGTTTACAACCTCCTTAGCGGCGAATTGTGATACAAATGTACAAGCTTTTTTAAAGATGTCAATAACTTTTTTAAAAAAAATTTCTGATCGCGCTTTTCTCCCTGATTGTCAGGCAAAAAAATTTACCTGATTTAAAAACCGCCCTCTTTTTCATGAAAACCGGTTCTACTTCCTCCAGGCAATACTTAGCCTTATAGTTTAAAAGACCTGCCAATCGCAAAACCAAAACCTGGAAGCGCGTTTCTTTTTATTGTTATATAGTAACCAAAACTCATTACTTTTTAAAATACAATTTAAATAAAACTGCAAACCAAAGCCTGGTCGGGTTGATTCCTATTATACTTATAACTTCCTATATAATAACTTTCAATATTTTTATGTTAATAGCCACGTAATTAACATTAAACAGTTATTTAAGCAGTTCTATAATTTATTAAATGTTACTATTGAAATTGTGATAAAATCATTTAAGTGATACCACGTTCTTGTTTTAATTACATTAATTTATTTACAAAATAAAATTATACCCGTAAATAATACTATAATTAACCTAACCAAAAATCAGCTATGAAAACAACACTACTATCTCTCGCATTATTTTTCTGCTCTTATGCAGCCTTTTCGCAAAACCTGATTGCCTTAGAAACTACTTCTGAAGCCAGCACCACGAAAAAAACTTTTACCAACCCCTTTGCGGCCACTGCAGACAACAAAGAATTGGTTAAAGAATATACTGAAGCTATTGCCGTAAAATCCAACGATATCAGCCTTTTTGAGAATCGGGCTAAAGCTTATCTTAATTTAAAGAACTATAAAGCAGCCGTTGCCGATTACAATAAGATCCTAAGCCTTGATGTTGAGCATGAAGGAGCTTACTATAACCGGGGCTTAGCCAGAATGAAGTTAGGCGATTTCCGGGGGGCTATCAGCGATATGACTAAGGTTATCAGACGCAACCCTTCCGACCAGGATGCCTTATTCTACCGGGCCGTATGCAAAACCAACTTATTCGATAGCCCGGGGGCCATTCAGGATTATTCCACTATGTTAAGCCTGGATTCAACGCAAGCTAATATTTATTATGAGCGTGGCATTCTCCGTTACGAAACCTACGATTCAAAAGGCGCCTGCGAGGACTGGTCCCGGATAAGCGCTAACGATCCGAGAGCGGTTAAAGCTATAAAACGGTATTGCAAATAACAGCCGTTCCTGCATCCTCCGGGAGCATCCAAGTGCTTTTGATTCGCTTATCTCTAAAAAATACTGCCTGTAACCAACAGGCAGTATTTTTTTTGACGTTTTGCCAACCCGGCAGACCTGCCTATACTTTAACTTATCTTTCAATATACAACCCGGATTCAAGGGGCAATCATTCTAAAATTACATTTAACCAAAAAAGCAATCTCTTCCATTTACTCATTAAAAGCCGGGCAACTAGTTAATAATAAGATGAATTGAAGCCATTAGATGCAAAACAAAACACATAAGAAGATTTTAGTATAACTACATTCTATATAAAGTACAAAAATATTTTTTTACAACTATCGTAAATATAGGTGTACCTAAGCTATCTTAAAATACTTCTTTTATTAATTCCTATGAAAACAACTATCCTAACCCTTGCCCTTTTACTTAATGGTATCTGGGCGTTTTCCCAAGGCCTTATTGCTTTGGAAGCAGAATCTAATACCAACGTTTCTAAAGCCGCCGTAATGAAACCGGCTGCTAAAGCCGCACTTTCCAATGCCGACTACCGGAATCTGGTAAAAGAGTACACCGAAACGATTAAAAGCACTGCCGGCACCACCGATATTTTTCTGAAAAGAGCTGATGCTTTCTTGGCTTTGAAAGACTACAAAGAAGCCATCGCCGATTATAATGAGGTGCTTAAGAAAGACAAAACGAATTATAATGCTCTTTACAACCGTGGAGTTGCTAAAATGAAAACCAGAGATTTCCGGGGCAGCTTGAACGACCTTAACAAAGCTCTGAAAATTAACCCAACGGATCAGGAAGGATTATTTTACCGGGCTGTTTGCAAATCTTACTTATTCGATAACAAAGGCGCCATTAAGGATTATACTACAATTTTAACCCTGGATTCAACCAATACCAACGTATTATATGAACGCGGAATTCTGAAGTATGAATCTTATGATACCAAAGGAGCCTTAGCCGATTGGTCTAAAATTGCTGACAAAGATCCGCGGGCCGCAAAAGCCATAAAGAAATATAGCAAAGAAATGGTTAAAAACTAAGGCACTTAATTTCAAGATAAGTTTTTAAGCAAAAGCGGCTCCTGTTAAACAGGAGCCGCTTTTTTATTTAGGAAGCATCGTAAACATTCCTTCTTACTTTTTTGGGAAGAAAGCCTACCGTTTTACTTTTTAACTTTCAGCAGCATTTGCAGTTCGTTCAATTTTAGTAAGGCGGCAACCGGCGTTAAGCCATTTACATCCAGTTGTTGCAACTGTTCCCTGATCTTTTCCAAAGCCGGATCGGCGGGCTCGAACATGCTGAGCTGGATATTGGCTTTGGGCACGTGCTGCATTTTTTCGGCTTCTTCCGGGTGGGTTACTTTTTCCTGCTCCAGGTGGTGCATTATTTCATTCGCCCGAATTACTACGCTGTTCGGCATACCAGCCATTTGCGCAACATGAATTCCGAAGCTATGCGCACTGCCGCCTTCCACCAACTTCCGCATAAATAATATTTTGCCGCCGGCTTCGCGTACACTAACATTAAAGTTCTTTACCCGCGGCAGGTCTTCAGCCAGTTGATTTAGTTCGTGGTAATGGGTAGCAAAGAGGGTTTTTCCGCGGGCTTTGGGTACGTTGTGTAAATGTTCCACAATGGCCCAGGCAATAGAAATTCCGTCGTAGGTGCTGGTGCCCCGGCCAATTTCATCCATTAAAACCAGGCTGCGTTCGGAAAGATTGTTCAGAATACTGGCGGTTTCTGTCATTTCTACCATGAAGGTGCTTTCGCCTTTGCTCAGGTTATCCGAAGCGCCTACACGGGTGAAAATTTTATCGATGATGCCGATTTCAGCGGCTTCGGCGGGTACGAAAGAACCGATCTGGGCCATCAGCACAATTAAAGCGGTCTGCCGCAGTAACGCACTTTTACCGGCCATGTTCGGACCGGTAATAATGATGATCTGCTGCTCTTCGGTATCCAGGAAAATATCGTTGGGTACGTAGCTTTCGCCGGGCGGCAGCTGGCGTTCAATTACCGGGTGGCGGCCTTTTTTAATGTTGAGGGTTTTGGTGTCGTTTACTTCGGGCTTAACGTATTTCTGGCGGATGGCCGTTTGCGCAAAAGAACTCAGGCAATCGATTATGGCTAAGGCTTTGGCGTTCTGCTGGATTTGCATCACGTAATCCTGGGCCGTTAAAACGATTTCGTTGTAAAGCTGCTGTTCAATGGCAAAAATGCGGTCTTCAGCCGTGAGGATCTTTTCTTCGTAGGTTTTGAGCTCTTCGGTAATGTAGCGTTCGGCATTTACCAGCGTTTGTTTCCGGATCCATTCCTGCGGCACTTTGTCTTTGTGCGCATTCGAAACTTCCAAATAGTACCCAAAAACCTTGTTGTAAGCAATTTTAAGCGAACTGATGCCGGTATTTTTTACTTCCCGCTGCTGCAGTTGTAACAGGAAATCTTTACCCGAAAAAGCGATCTTCCGCAGCTCATCCAGCTCCGGGTGAATTCCGTCCTGTATCATGTTGCCCTGGTTGGTAAGCATCGGCGCTTCGGGTTTCAGCTTGGTTTTAATTTCCTCCCGGATCTCATCGCAGGGAATAAGCTGGCCGCCCAGTTTGGCTAAAACCGGAATTTCGCTACCCAGCATTAATTCCCGGATCGGCTGAATGGCATCTAAAGCCCGGCTCAACTGAAGCATTTCCCGCGGATTTATGCGCCGCACGGCTACTTTGGAAATCAGGCGTTCCAGGTCGTTTATCTGTTTCAGGTTGCGGGTGATCTCTAAAAGCAGGTCCGGATGTTTGGTCAGGGCTTCTACCGTATCTAAGCGCCGGCGGATCTGAGCGCTTTCTTTTAGCGGCAGCACTACCCATTTCTTGAGCAACCGGGCACCCATAGGCGTAATGGTCTGGTCCAGCACCTGAATGAACGGCACGCCTTCGGTATGCTGCGGATTGATCAGCTCTAAATTCCGGACCGTAAACCTATCGAGCCAGACGTATTTATCTTCCTCTAACCGCGAAATGGTGGCAATATGTTTGGTTTCGGAGTGCTGGGTTTCGGCTAAATAATGCAGAATGGCGCCGGCGGCAATAATACCCGCTTTCAGGTTTTCAATACCGAAACCTTTTAAGGAGGTGGTGCCGAAATGTTTGATAAGGGTTTCGTAGGTATAATCGAAGCTGAAAACCCAATCATCCAAACCGTAAGAGCAAAATTCCGGCCCGTAGTTTTCCTGGAACTGCCCTTTGGCTTGTTTGCAGTACAGAATTTCGGCGGGCGAAAAGCTGGAGATCAGTTTGCCGATATAATTCAGATCGCCCTGAGCCGCAATAAATTCGCCGGTAGAAATATCAAGGAAAGAAATGCCGGTCTCATTTTTTCCGAAGTGAATGGCGGCCAGGTAATTGTTGCTGCGGCGCTCCAATACCTGATCGTTGAAAGAAACACCGGGCGTTACCAGTTCCGTTACACCCCGTTTTACAATGCCTTTAACCGATTTAGGATCTTCGAGTTGGTCGCAGATGGCTACCCGTTCGCCGGCGCGCACCAGTTTGGGCAGGTAAGTATCTAAACTGTGGTGCGGGAATCCGGCCAAAGCCGTTTCGGAGGAAGAACCGGCGCCGCGTTTGGTGAGCACAATATCCAGGAGTTTACTGGCTTTAACCGCATCTTCGCCAAAGGTTTCGTAAAAATCGCCGACCCGAAACAACAACAAAGCCCCCGGATGCTGGGTTTTAATGGCGTTGTATTGCTTCATTAAAGGGGTAACGACAACTTCTTCGGCGGCGACTTTCATTTTAATGGGTATCTGGTAATCGGTATTTGGTAGCTGGAAATTCTTTCGTAGTAACCTAAGACGCAAAATTTTGCGTCTCTACAGTTTTTCGGGCAAAAAGCATAGCGTTTCCGGAAACTAAGATGCAAGATACGGGCAATTAAACTAATTTTAAGGCCGGAAAAGGAATTTTCGTTTGAATTTATGGAGCGCGGAATTTAACCTGCGCTACTGAGATTAATCCATAATCTCCTGTCCTCCCCCTACCCTCCCGAAACAAGTTCGGGACAGGCTCTCCAAAGGGGGACTTTCGGGAATGTGTAAATACAATTAAAAATCAACAATAAAATGACCGAATCTGACCAACCCCGCAAACTTTCGATGGATGAACTGAACCGCGATTCGGTTGAAGCATTTAAGGAGAAACCGAAATCGCCGCTGGTGCTGGTTCTGGATAATGTGCGCAGCCTGAATAATGTAGGTTCAGCCTTTAGGACCGGCGATGCGTTTGCGGTTGAAAAGATCTATTTATGTGGCATTACCGGTACGCCACCCAATAAAGAAATAAACAAAACGGCTCTGGGCGCTACGGAATCGGTAAATTGGGATCATGCTGCCGATACGGCTGTTTTGTTGCAAAGGCTAAAAGCAGAAGGCTTTAAAATTCTGGCAGTGGAGCAGGTTACCAACAGCGTTTCGTTAAAGGTTTTTCAGCCGGAAAGAGATCAGAAATATGCGCTGGTTTTCGGCAACGAAGTTTTTGGCGTGGAAGAAGCTGCTTTGGTTCTGGCCGATACGGTTTTAGAAATTCCGCAATTCGGCACGAAACATTCGCTGAATATTTCGGTGGCGCTGGGTATTGTAGTTTGGGATCTGGTAAGTAAACTTTCTTAAACAGACACAAGAAGCAGGACTTAAGACACTGGACTTTTTTGGCTTAAAGCATAGCGTTTTTGCTGCCGGATTTTAGAAAACGGTATCGGTTTGGGCTGAAAAAGTAATAAACCTGTAACCTGGCGCAAGTGTTAAGCCGAAAGGCGTCACTTGTGACTTATAGACAAAAGCGAGTCTCCAGACTCGCGGGTTTTACCCCACCTAAATCCTCCCCTAAAAACAGGGGAGGACTTTTGGGGAATGTAATTTTACTATTGGCTTCATGGAAGTCTGGAGACTTCCGATTGTTCTTTAGGCACAAGTGACGCCTGCGGCTTAACACTTGCGCCAGGAAATACGGGCCAGGAAATTCTCCAAAACGCTATCTGTTTAGCCCTAAAAAGTAAAAGCCCGGTTCAAACTTCTGAACCGGGCTTTTTTGTAATTAGCCCTCCCCTGAATTAGGGGAGGGTTGGGAGGGGTTAATCAATATCGGTATAGTCGGTATCGCGCAGATCTACCGGGGTGGTTTTTTTACGCAGGCGCTGGTTCAGGATTTCGACACTTAAAGAGAAAGCCATGGCAAAATAGATATAGCCTTTCGGCACATGCTGGTGCAGGGCTTCCAGTACCAGCATAAACCCGATCATGATCAGGAAGGCCAGGGCCAGCATTTTAATGGTAGGCCGATTGTTTACAAAGTCGGAAATAACCTTAGAGAACGCCAGCATAATGCCCATGGAAATAATAACCGCAATGATCATGATCGTTACGTGATCTACCAGGCCAACTGCAGTTAAAATAGAATCGAAAGAGAAAACGATATCGATCAGGATGATCTGGAAGATAACTTTGCCCAGGCTGTGAACAACTTTCTGCACTTTGGTATGGTCTTCCTCTTCGCCTTCCAGTTTGCCGTGAATTTCGGTGGTACTTTTGGCAATCAAGAACAAACCTCCGCCCAGTAAAATAAGATCGCGGCCGGTTACATCAAAGTGAGCTTCCATAAACGGCAGATCCAGGCTAAAGAGCGGGTCTTTCATGCCTACGATGTAAGAAATAAAGAGCAGCAGAATTACCCGGAAAATAAGCGCCAGCATTAACCCAATGGTGCGGGCTTTGCCTTGTTCGCTGGCCGGCAGCTTACCGGCGACAATGGAAATGAAAATAATATTATCGATGCCCAGCACGATCTCCATCAGCGTTAAGGTAAACAAACTGATCCAGGTATCGACGCTGGTAAATATGTCGAACATTTTAATCTAGTGATTAGTGATTAGTGATTAATGATTAGTGATTAGCAGTTGAGAATTAATGAAAGTGTTTTGTAAATTCTTTACTAATCATTAATCACTAATCACTATTTAGCTTTTCATATTCACAAACTGAAGGGGAATGCCTACTTCGGCTTTGCGGAGGGCGGCGATGGCTTCCTGGAGGTCGTCTATTTTTTTGCCGGTAACCCGGATCTGGTCGTCCATGATGGCAGGCTGCACTTTCAGTTTCTGATCTTTGATGATCTTTACGATCTTTTTGGCATCTTCTTTATCCAGACCGGCCCGCACTTTAATTTCTTTTTTGATCATAGGCCCGGAAGCGTATTCATCTTTGGAGAAATCCAGCGCGGTGGCGTCGATGTTTTGCTTCACGAATTTGCTGATGATGATGTCTTCGATCTGGCCCAGGCGCATGGTATTTTCGGTGGTAACCAGCAGCATGTTCGTTTTTTTATCGTAATCGATGCTGCCTTTGGTATCCCGGAAATCGTAGCGATTCTGAATTTCTTTATTAACGGTATTCAGGGCGTTATCCAGGGTTTGCGGATCTACTTTACTTACTATATCGAAGGAGGGCATAAGCAAAAATGGTTTGTGAAAACTAAGACGTAAATTACGCAGCAAAGTTAGTATTTTAGGTCAATAAATAAGTTTTTCGCCCGCAAACCCTACCGTTTTATGAAGGTAATTGCTCCCGCTACTCAAGCCGATTTTGAAAAGTATTACAACCTGCGCTTTGATGTTTTACGGGCTCCCTGGCAACAACCCCGCGGCTCCGAAAAAGCGCCCGACGATGATACGGCAATTCATGCCCTCCTTTTAGACGATCAGGGTGAAGCTGCCGGGGTTTGCCGGCTGCATTTGGAAACGCCCGAAGAAGGACAATTGCGGTTTATGGCAATCCGGGAAGATCTGCAGGGAAAAGGCGTTGGCAACCATTTAATGAAATATCTGGAAACAAAAGCCCTGGAACTGGGTTGTAAATTCATAACGCTGCAGGCCCGCGAAAAGGCAGTTTCGTTTTACGAACGCCATGGGTACCAGGTAATTCAGAAAACGCATTTGCTTTTTGGCAGCATTCAGCATTACCAGATGAAAAAAATGCTAAAAGCGGAAATTAAAAACCCAAATGAATAAGCACGCAAAAATTTGGTTTGGAGCAGCAATTGTGGTTGCCGGACTTACTTTCATAGCCTGCCAGGCCGCCAATTATCCGCCTCTGGAAACTGTGCCTTACGTAAACCTGCAAAAATACACCGGCACCTGGTACGAAATTGCTTCATTTCCGCAACGGTTCCAGAAAGGCTGCCATTGCAGCCAAGCCGAATACGGGCAAAACCCCGATGGTTATATTGAAGTCCGGAATTCGTGCCGGAAAGACAGCCCAACCGGCAAGCTAAAGGCTGTAACCGGAAAAGCTTTTGTGGCAGACAAGCAAACCAACGCCAAATTAAAAGTACAATTCTTCTGGCCCTTTAAAGGCGATTACTGGATCATAGACCTGGCCGAAGATTATTCTTATGCCGTAGTAGGCGAACCAAGCCGCGAATACCTCTGGATCTTAAGCCGGAAACCGGAAATGGATAAAACTCTTTACCAGCAGATCGTAAACCGGGCTGCTGCCAAAGGCTTCGATGTTTCCAAACTTCAGATAACCGACCAAAGCTGTAAGTAACCTTAAAGCAGTTTTTCAGGCTGAAAGTGTACCGTTTTCAGGGGAGAATTATTGGACCGGAGTTTCGTTCAGTTCGTTTTGCCGGGCAGCATCCATAATAATGTTGCGATTGGGTTTGCGGGTATCCATTACAAAAGAGGCAATGCCCAGTACAAAAGCCAGCACATAAGGGAAAAGCAGGTTGCGATGCAGGAATTTATTCTGGTTGTGGTGCAGCTTTTCGTGGTTAATCAGGTATTTGCCCAGGAAAAAAGCGGTGATCAGGAAAATAGGCAGCGCAATAATGTACATGATCTGCCAGCCCATCCAGCCCTGGTAGCGGAATAAAATAGCCATAAAAGCCAGTGCCAACGCCAGGCTACCAAAAGCCCCGATCAGAGCCAGTTTTATGTGCGAAACAATGTAAAAGAATGAAAGCCCGATCTGCACCAGGAACATTAGCGTGAGGATCAGCACTGAAAAAATGAACACATAATTGGCGCCGTTCATCTGAAAAAATTTCATGGCAATGCCGCCTACCGCCATTACAATTACCACATATAAAATGGTAGTAAAGGTGTTGATAAAACTGGAGATCTTGAAATTAATGTCATCCAGGCCGGCATTAATCGATTCGTTTGTAATTATCTGCTTCATTTTTTCTCCTGCATAAACCGCACTAAGCGGGTAACAAAACTTCTGGGCGCCAGCCGGACGGCAAAAGCCATTACCTGGTTTTTAGTGCCCGGAATTACCACGGTATCGCCGGCCATTAACCCTTTAAAACCTGCTTCCGCTACTTCTTCCGATGTGGCTATCTTTCCGGCAAAGAGATCGGAGCCATCTAAATTGGCATCTTTTTCGAAACCCGTTTTGGTTGGTCCGGGGCACAGGGCTGTTACGGTTACGTTACGATTTTCCAGTTCGTTGGCCAAAGCCCCCGAAAATGAAAGCACAAAAGCCTTTGTTGCGTAGTAAACCGCCATTAAAGGGCCTGGTTGAAATGCGGCTGTAGAGGCTACATTCATTATTTTTCCGGGAGTTCCTTTGGGGAGCTGTTCTAAAAATAACTTACTGAGCTGCACCAAGGCGCCCATGTTCAGCTGCATCATGTCCAGTTCGCGCTGCAGGTTAATTTCTTCAAAAAACCCGTATTCGCCAAAGCCGGCATTGTTTACCAGCATTTGTACAGAAATCTCCTGAGCGGCCAAATTTTTAAAGATTTTTTCCGGAACAGTAATATCTACCAGGTCATAAACCAGCACGGTTGCTTTCACCTTAAATTCGGTGCTCAATTGGGCAGCCAGTTCCTGCAATTTGTTTTCGGAGCGGGCCACCAGAACCAGGTTATACCCATGCTGCGCAAAGATCCGGGCCATATCAGCGCCAATTCCTCCTGAGGCGCCGGTAATTAAGGCAGTTGCTCCTTTTTGCATGAACTTAGGTTTCGGGCTAATTGGTAAATTTCGCTAATATAGCTTTTTGTCAATACGCTAAGCAAACAGGAAAGATTTATTTACTTTTTGAGTTTAAAACCCTACCATTTTAACAGCAGATATTGCTCAACCATAGATTTTTAAACCAAAACCCCGAAGGTTAAGGTTGCGGTTTTCTGGTTTGAATGGTATTAACACAAAGAAAATCAAAATGCAACTATTTTCCTTCTGGAGGAACCCATATAGCTGAGCAGGCCAGAAATTTTAAGTTTCTTCCAGAATGCCAGAATTGCCGGATAAACTTAAAACATATTCGGCTGAAGCCACAATCTGAAAAAAAATAAACCCCGGCCTGCAGGCCGGGGCAATTCAATTCTTAATCTATCAAGCTTCGCAATTCAAATTCTCCTATCTCCTATTTCAGGCAGCCTGGCTGATAGATCTTATTTTTCTTTGCTCATTTCGGCAAAAAACTGAAAGAAGTACGGAATGGTTTCAATGCCTTTTAGGAAGTTGAACAAACCGTAGCTTTCATTCGGCGAATGGATCGCATCCGAATCGAGCCCAAAACCCATCAGCACGGTATCGATACCCAGCTCCGATTTGAACATGGCTACAATAGGAATGCTGCCGCCGCTGCGCACCGGGATCGGCTTTTTGCCAAAGGTGTGTTCAAAGGCCCGGCTGGCGGCCTGGTACGCTACCGAATTGGTGGGGGTAACTACCGGTTCGCCGCCGTGGTGGGGCTTTACCACTACTTTTACGCTTTTTGGGGCAATGCTTTCAAAATGCTTCTGGAATTTTTCGGTAATTTCTTCGGAGGTTTGGTGGGGCACCAGGCGCATCGAAATTTTGGCGAAAGCCTTCGAAGCAATTACCGTTTTGGCGCCTTCGCCGGTATAGCCGCCCCAAATGCCGTTCACATCCAACGTTGGCCGGATGGAAGTTGCGTTCGTTGGTAGAATAGCCAGCTTCGCCGTGAATATCGCTCAGGTCTAAAGCTTTTTTATATTCCTCCAGATTGAAGGGGGCTTTGGCCATTTCGGCGCGTTCTTCCTGCGAAAGTTCGTCTACATTGTCGTAAAAACCCGGAATGGTAATGTGGTTGTTTTCATCGTGCAGGCTGGCAATCATTTTGCAGAGAATGTTGATCGGGTTGGCTACCGCGCCGCCGTACAAGCCGGAATGCAGGTCGCGGTTGGGCCCGGTTACTTCCACTTCCAGGTAACTCAGCCCGCGCAGGCCCGAAGTAATGGAAGGCATATCGTTGGCAATAATACCGGTATCGGAGATCAGAATCACATCGGCTTTCAGCTTTTCTTTGTTGTTTTCTACAAAGATGCCCAGGTTTTCGGAGCCTATTTCTTCTTCGCCTTCAATCATGAACTTCACGTTGCAGGGCAATTTGTTTTCTGCATCATCATTTCAAAAGCTTTGACGTGCATGTACATCTGGCCTTTGTCGTCGCAGGCGCCGCGGGCGTAGATCTTTTCGTCTTTTAATAACCGGCTCGAACGGCGGCGATGTCCAGAGCTCATAAGGGTCGGCGGGCTGCACATCGTAGTGGCCGTAAACCAGCACCGTAGGCAGGTTCGGGTCGATCATTTTTTCGCCGTACACAATCGGGTAACCGGCGGTCTGGCAAAGTTCTACGTTATCGGCGCCGGCCGCTTCCAGTTTCTGCGTAATATAATCGGCGGTGCGCAATACATCGTCTTTAAATTTCGGATCGGCGCTTACGCTGGGAATGCGCAGCAATTCCAGCAATTCGTTTAAAAACCGGTCTTTATTGGTGGTCAGGAAATCGTTCATGGTTCAGAAGTTTGTACGGTTAAATTTAAAAGAAAAAAGCCATTCCCGCAGTTGCAGCAATGGCTTTTTCCGAAATTTTGTCAGGAAACCTTATCTGGCAACTACTAAAGGTTTGGTAGTTCCAGAAAGGTCGCCAGGCATCAGGTAGCTTTAAGTTCCTAAACTTTTAGAAAAAACAACCAAAAATCATGAATAAAAGCCTATAACGTAACCGCTAAGCGCTGGTCTTTTTCCCGAACCTGATGTTGGCTTTGCTTTCGTTGCCGGCCAGTAACCGGCCAATATTTTTGCGGTGGGTAAAAACGACCAGCAGGGCTACCAGAACCCCGAAACCCAGGAGCAGGTAGAAAGAATGTTCGGGCCGGAACCAGGGCAGTAAAAGCAGCAACGGAAACGCAATGGCCGCCAGCATAGACCCCAGCGATACAAATTTGGTGGTAAGCAGTACAATTAAAAAAATAACCAGGCAAACCAGCGCAACTTCGGTTTGGATGGCCAGCACCATTCCCAAAAGCGTTGCTACACCTTTACCGCCTTTAAAGCCGGCATAAACCGGAAATACGTGTCCGATAACGGCCAGAAAGCCATATAAGAGCTGGCACGGAACCACATATTCGGTGGGAATGGCGTTATAAATTACCAGCAAACCAACCAGCGAAGTAGCAGCCCAGCCTTTAAAAATATCTACCGCCATTACGATGGAGCCTGGTTTTTTACCCAGCACCCGGAACGTATTGGTAGCACCCGAATTCCCGCTACCGTGCTCCCGGATATCGATGCCGTAATACGCTTTGCCAACCCAGAGCGCGGTAGGAATTGCGCCAATTAAATATGCTGCCAAACCCAGGATCCCGATCAGGAAATAATTCATAGTTACGGTTAAAGGTGAAAAAACTAAAAAGAAGCTGTCTAACGAACCGGCAATCGCAGAAACCATTAATGGCTATCCGGCACCAGCCGCAACCTGCCGCCTGCAGGTTTCTGAACTGGAAAAGCAGAAACCTAATATTCGAAAATAGCAGCTTTTATTTAACCCGCCTGCATTTAAGCTGGAAAAGTTTTTGGAGGCCGACTTTTGGGCGTAAAAACCCTACCGTTTTTTAACCGGCAACCTCCTAAAAAGGCAAAGCCCCGTGATTACGGGGCCATGTCCATGTCAGTATCTTCTTCGTCAGATTTCTTTTTCTTTTCTTTTTTCTTTTTAACCGGAGCTTCTTCAGCCGGCGCTTCATCTAGTGGCGGCTCCTCCTCTACTTTAACTTTTTCTTTCTTTTTCTTCGGTTTTTCTTCCACCGGAGCTTCCTGTACCGGTTCGTCTACCGGCATATCGCCTTCGGTTTCCTTTTTAACTTTCTCTTTCTTCTTCTTTTTGGCCGGAGCCTCTTCGGTTGGCACATCGCCGGCCGGTTCCTCAGCTGGCGTATCGCTGAATTCGTCTTCGGTAGCTGTACCTTTCTTCTTTTTCTTTTTCTTGGCTGTACCGGCGTCTTCCTCTTCGGCCGGAGCATCGTCTATTATCGGAGCCGGTACATCTACCAGCGGTGCTCCTTTACCACCCAGGTATGAACCCCGGAACGATTTAACAAACACATTCCGGTCTATGGTTTCGCCGGCAATTGGCGTAAAAGTAGTAGCAATCGTGCCGGCCGGTTTCAGCCTTGGCGCCAGTATCTGGTTAAACTTATGGTCGGAAGATGCTACCGTAAGCGCATTTTCGTAGTAGTTAAAGTAATACCAGGTTGTTGGGTTTACTTCTACATAAATAGTAACGTTATCGGTTTCGCCTATTCGCCTGATCTCAATGTGTCCTCCCATCTGAGAGTTGATATCTTTTTTATCGATGTTGGCTAATCCTAAACTGCCTACGCTATACCAGGCACTGTTTTTCTTACTCCACTTCAGGTGTACTTCGCTAAAAACCAGGCTATGGATCAGTTTTGCAGAAACTTTCGGGAACGGCACATAATTGCTCGAAGTCTGGTTGGCGTAGTCCTGCACAGCTTTATTACCAATAAATTCACCCAGTTTATAGAATAGCGGGGTGCTGTTTACCACGGCTTCCGGAGCGCCGCCGGCATTATCGGCAATCATAGATCCCATCTGGACCCAGGCCGCTGCCGGCAGGTTTATATCGAAGGCCAGGAACGAATCCATAGAAAAGCGGCCGCTATCCAGCCTGGCCCGGGTTTCGCCGGAGGCTTTCAGTTTAAAATCCTTATCAGATTTAATCAGGTTAAAGGAGCCGCTGTATTTCGAAACTGAAGACACATCGTTATAAGTCATCATGTTGCCCTGGTACGATTCGCCGTACGCTCTTCCGGCATCTCCCAGAATAAATTCCTTGTTGTCTTTATCGTAAGATAGCAGGCCGTCTACCTGGAAAAGATCCAGGTCTGTGGGATCGCCTTTCTGCGAAACGAAGGTGCTGTAGATCTGCGAATTAGAGCTTGAAACGTGCAATCCGGTTATCAGTGGCTCTCCTTCCGCCGTTTTCATATCCTTTATAGTTATCCGGATCGAATCGGGATTAACGGTATTTTTATAAGGAAACCAATCAGAAGAAGATTCGCTGCCGAAGTTCAGTTTCATTTCTCCCTCAAAATCCAGCAATTGCTTGTTAGAGCTCATATAAACATCGCCTTTGTACAGAATTTTAGGCAATAGCTCCATCTTATTTTCTTCATAAACCGAACCGGTAGCTTTAGTAAAATACTCCTTAGGTTCGCCCTTGGCAACTTTTACGGAATCGCGGGTAAAGGCACTGAATGGTATTGGGAAAGCCTTGCCCTGCGAATTCTTATACATTAAGGTAGCCGTTCCCTGGAATTCCTTCCGCGACATTACCTCAATTTCGCCGTTAACGAGTTCGTGGTATTTACTCAGGCTGTCCATTTCAATGCGGGAATTGCTCAGCATTTTGATCTTCGCATTTTCCCCGATCTCCACTTTGCCTTCGGAAGGGTAAATGTAAGCATCGTTAGAAGCAATGTGCGGCACGCCGCCGGCAATCAGGGTATAGTTGCTCAGGTCGTAGAAGGCATTGGCCGCATTGAACCTTAGCGTATCCTGTTCCGGGTTAGTAGAGTAAAAGTAAGAGCCGGTAAGATCTTCCCGGTTGGCCGGTTCCTTCATGGTTACGATCTTCTTTTTAAAATCCCAGTTTCCCCCGCTAAGCGAGGTTTTGAACTGCGAATACGGTAATTCGGTGCTGGCAAAACCGGCTTTTTCCGGCGCAAAATCAGCGGAACCTTTCTGTAAATTATAATCTAATTGTACATCGCTGGCCAATAAGGCCGGTTTATCAGGGTTGGAAGATTTAATTTCCATGTTGGCATTATTGCCTTTAAAGTGGCCTTGCTGGAAATTAAACAGCGGCGATTTTATCCTGGTTTCGTCGCTTTCTACCGTACCGTTTCCTAAAACGCCATTTGGAGTAACTATAGCCTGGCCGGAATAGGCAAACTGATCTTTGTAAAACTTGATCGGGTCCATGGTCTCTTTGTTGAACAACGTATCTGGTTTGTTCAAAGCCAGGCGGTCTTCGCTTACGTGCCAGTTCATGGAGAAATGGTCGATCTTGGCATCCGGGAAAATATTGCTGGCGGCAATTGCCCCCGAAATACCCCTGGTAGTACTTACCGAATCGAGGTAATAGGTAAAGGTATCGGCTTTAAGGGTTGTGGTAAGGTAGCTGATGGTACCTTTGGTTTGCAGGCCGTTCTCATTTAAAATAATGTTACCCGTTGCTTTTCCCTTCCCGCCGTACAGCGCTAAACCTTCTTTCGGCATTACGTAATCAAAACCCAGCGACTGATCAGGCATTACGGTTAACCGGGTCTCAATTGGCGGAAAAATATTGCCGGAATGGAATGTACCCTTAAAGTTTACCGCGCTCTGGCTGGTGCTGCTGATACTGTCCAGCTTAAAGGGCGGAATGGTAAAATACACGGAACTGTCGTAAGCGCCGCCCAGCACATCGGGTTTGTTAAAATAAACCACGGCGCCGGTAGAGGCATCGAACATTGGGTAGCCCGGAATTTTCTTCCGCCCGGATTTATTGTTTGGTTTGTTCAGGTATAGCTTGCCATTAAGGCCGGTTAAGGCCTTTTCGGTTGGTCCGGTAGGTTTTGGTTTTTTAACCACCGGTTTAGCTACCTCCGAAGCATCGGCCAGGGCCGTTTCCTCTTCTTCAATTATCGGATCGCCGTACTCATCGAGCTGCGGTTTCTTCTTTTTGGCCTTTTTAGCTTTGGCTAAAGCTTTGGCCTTTTTCTTTTCTTCTTTGGCTTTCTGCTTGGCCAGCTTTTTCTGCATTTTAAGTTCCTGGGCCTTTCTGATCTTAACCGAATCGTCTTCCGGGAAATCTTCCGGGGCAGAAACCATAGCCAGCGAATCGGCGGTGGCCCGGGCTTTTGCTTCGGCCGCTTTCTGAGCAGCTTCCGCTTTGGCAGGATCCATACCAGCTACATCAACTTTTTCTTTGCCTTTTTTGCCTTTTTTACTGGTCCGGAAGATCAGGGAATCAATCTTCACCATATCGATCCAGTAATTGTTGTAACTGAATTTAAATTCGGAACCTTTAAAAATGAAGTTTGGCGTTACTACCCGGCCGTTAAAATCCATGTCGCGGTTTTGCTTCACGCGCACAATACCGCTGTCCGGCCGCACCACAATGGCGCCCGAATCGGCATTAAAGGCAAACTGCCGGACACCCCGCAGCATCAGGATCTTACTTTCCAGGTCCAGGGTAGCATTTTTACCCGCCGGAGACCGCGATTTAATAGAAATGTGGTCGAAGTCCTTTTTATCGCGATGCGCATTAACGTAATGAATGGCTTTGGGCTTCAGAATTATAAAACCAGTAGTACTGTTATAATCGATATAGCCATCGCGGGCCAGGCTGGCCATGGCCCTTTTCACGGCAATTTCCTTTATTTTATTATCGCGGGCCAGGTCTACAGCATAAAACCGGTCAGTTTTTTTAAGCTGCCCGTAGCCAACGGCCATCTGCAGCGGGTGAAAGCTGGAAATACCTTTTAACTGCTGGTACCGGGTATTGGAAAAATAGTCGAACGATTCTATCTGGGCCGAAACCTGCTCTTTGGCTCCTACAATGGAAAAGTTAATTTCTTTCTGTTCCAGTTGCCAGGCCAGCATGTCGGCCGTAATTTCCATTTTATGATAGGAATCTACGAAGGGGCTGTGCTTAAAGGCGCTGTTATTATTTTCCACCATTTTAAGCAGGTTACGGCCACGGGAAAATTTGAACCCCATGCCCGGATGCGTAATAGAATCTTTTTCCTGGTAAATGGTAATACCGGCCCGGTCGGAAGTGATCACGGTATCGCCCAGGCTGAAACTACGGGAGCTGGCTTTGAATTTTTTAACCTCCCCTATTTTGGCCGACAAATACGAAAAGCTGCCGTCCAGGGCCGCACTCATAATTTTAGCGCCAGCCAATGAGAATCCACCCCGGTAACCCAGGTCCGGACCTAAATTCTTGATCTTAGCATCGTTGGTAAAAGAAGCAAATCTGGGAAAACCGGTATCGGCGGTGGTATTGCGTTTTTTGGCCTTGTATTCGAAAATACCTTCTATTGGCGCTTCTAAAACGGCCGGATAGGTAATGCTGGCTCCTTCGGCCTTAAATTCGGACCGGGTAATGTTGAAGGTATACTTTTTAAGCTCTGCCGAAGCTTCATTGCCATTAACGGTCCAGTCGAATTTGCCGCCTTTGCCCACAAAAACGTTCCGCAACAGAGAAACTACCCCGCTGGTCTTTTGAATGGTTACCGAATCGTACTGGCTGGCCAGCGAAATATCGGCATCTTTAATAACAATTACCGGCCCTTTCAGGATCGGCATTTCTTCAGTTAAATATCGGTCTACGCCCAACGCCTGGCCAGACGGGGTTTTTACTTCGTTATCGGGAATGGTGCCCCAGGCATCATCGTCTTTTTTATCGGTGGTTCCGGTTTCTTCTTCCCAGCCCGACCAATCGTCCCAGCCGCTGCTCTTTTTAGGCGCAGGTTTTTTAGACGCCGTTTTTTTAGCAGGGGCTTTAGCAACTGGTTTTGGAGGCGCAGGCTTGGGAACTGGTTTTGGGGCTACCTTTGCCGGTTCCGGCTCATCTACTTCGTTGCCGTAGCGGTATTCAAAATTAAAAGTACCGCCTACAATGCGCAGGCTGTTGGTGGTGGTACGGTATAAGGCTTTAGTAGCTAAGAACCGGGCCGTGGTAGCCATAAAGTTCTCAACGGTTTTAATATCTTCTTTTTCGTAGGTCTTATCAATTACATCAAGCAGTTGGTTTATCTGGGCGCCTTTAAAATCGTGCACATTAACAGCCGAGCCGATAGCGGCATAATAATTTTCGAAGTGAGGGCGCGGGCGGTATTTTTTGGCCTGCAGGTTTTTGGAGAACTTTATAATGTGCGCTTTCTGGTCCTGGCTTAAGTTACCACTGTTCCAGGCCATCTCCAGCAGGTTAGCCACGTTCATGGCGTTTTGGTTACGGGTAGTAGCCATCATCTGCGAAACTTCCGAAACAAAAACTGCCGGATCTTCCGAAAATTTAGGAACCTGTGCCTTTACCGTAAAAAAAGCAGCAAAGAAAATTATGACCAGAAATAAATACTTCATAAAACTAAAAGGGAACTACTTTAGCGGTTTCCGGAAAATGGCAGAAACCCAGTTGTTTTTGGTGCGGTCCGACTCAAAAATCAGGCCGCATTGTGCTGCTGCTTCCTGCAAAATGGGCAGGTCTTCGGTATAAAAACCGCTTAAAATAAGGGGGCCACCAGTTTTAAGCAAGTTTGTATAGGCCTGCATATCGGCCAGCAGCACGTTGCGGTTAATATTGGCCAGCACAATGTCGTAAGGCTCATCGTTCTGCACCGCCGTTACATCGCCCAAATGCACAACAATATTCGGGCAGTTATTCAGTTCCCGCATTTTCCAGAGAATTTTCTACGCTCCAGTCTTCTATCTCAACGCCCACTACTTCCGAAGCGCCCAGTTTGCAGGCCATAATGGCCAGAATGCCGGTTCCGGTGCCCATATCCAGCACCCGCTTACCTTTATGATCTATTGTTAAGCTGGTTTTCGATCATGAGCGAAGTGGTTTCGTGATGGCCGGTGCCAAAGGTCATTTTGGGGTTGATCACGATATCGTAGTCCACGTTTTCGGGCCGCGGGTGAAAGGAAGCCCGCACCGAAACGTTGTTGCCGATGATGAGGGGCTCAAAGTTCTTTTCCCATTCTTCGTTCCAGTTCTGTTTGGCTATCTTTTTGGTTTCGTAGGAAATAGCGGCCATGCCGGCGTATTTGGCTACTACTTCCTGCAGTTCGCTTTCGTTAAAACATCTTCGGTTATGTAGGCGTTGAAACCATTATCGGTATCCATGAAGGTATCGTAGCCAACAATGCTTAGCTCAGCGGTAAGAATATCGGTAAAATCCTGGGGCGCCTTTACGGCAACTTCTATAAAATCCATGTAAAACGGGCTAATCTCTGCAGCCGGCAAACGACCGGATGGTGGTAAAATGAACGCCGAAATCGGCTAGGTTACGGTTTGGCGAAACAAACAAAACAAAATCGGCAAAATCGCGGTTGGGCGTTATGTACCAGAGACCTTCGGCATCGGCAAAAAGCTTGTTGCTTTCTTTGTAAACTACCAGGTTGGCAAAAGCTTCTTCGGTTTCTTCGTAAATGGTAAATTGGGTAGCATTTTTCCGGCGGGGGTCCCGCTCCAGGTAAACCGAACCGTAGATGCGGCAATATTTAGACGCGGCCACCGCTGGCTTCCCGGGAAAGGAAAGTTTTTCTGCCGCCACCGGCAGAAAGGGCAGCACCAATAATAAAAAGAAGAAAACCGGAAGTATGCGCATTAAAAAGTCTTAAACCTTAAAATTAACGAAAAACTATGGAAATATAATATAAATCAGTTCGTTGCTTTTTTCACCTCACCCTGCCCTCCCCTAAAAACAGGGGAGGGTTCTTCAACCTTTTTTAAAAAATAATGGTTTTTAAAGCTGAAATCCTACCGTTATTAGGTAAATTTTACTAACGAACTGCACCAGGTAAAAAAAAGCCCTCCCCTGTTTTTAGGGGAGGGTTGGGTGCATTTCAGTTAAAAATGCTACCGTTTTTTAGAACGAACGGATGATGGTCAGAAAATCGGCTGCTTTTAAGGCTGCTCCACCTATCAAACCGCCATCTACATCTTTGTTGGCAAATAACTCTTTGGCATTCTGCGCATTGCAGCTGCCGCCGTAAAGAATTGGCGTTTTAAGCGCGGCTTCGGCGTCGTAAGCGCGGGAAACCTGTTCGCGGATAAATTCGTGCATTTCCTGCGCCTGTTCGGCGCTGGCTGTGCGGCCGGTGCCTATGGCCCAGATGGGTTCGTAAGCAATAATTACCTGGTCGAATTCTTCGTTGCTTAAATGGAACAGCCCTTCTTTCAGTTGGGTGGCAATAAAATCGAAATGGATGTCCTGTTCGCGTTGTTCCAGGCTTTCGCCGCAGCAGAAAATTGGTTTTAAACCGGCGGCCAGAACGGTTTTCAGTTTTTGCTCCAGCAACTGGTTATCTTCCTGGAAATACTGGCGGCGCTCAGCAGTGGCCCAGAATTACGTATTCGCAACCCACCGATTTCAACATGGCAACCGAAACTTCGCCGGTAAAGGCGCCGCTTTCTTTCTGATGACAGTTTTGCGCCGACAGCTGGATATTGGCGCCTTTCTTTTCGTTTACGCCGGCCAGAAACGGAAAGGGCGGCGCTACAATTACTTCAACCCCGTAGGCCGGGTTGTTCTGCAGATCGGTAGCAATTTCGGATACCAACGCTAAAGCCTCCGGGTACGTTTTGTTCATTTTCCAGTTTCCGGCAACAATTTGTCTTCTCATTATTTTATTTTTGAATGTTAATAGCAGTTTTCTCTGGTTGCATAGTTAAGAATTTTGCCCGGGAATGCCTAAAATTTGGCCTTAAATTGCTTATCAGTACGTTTTATAACCGTTTTTAGGGCAGAAATTACTAAACACAGATTGTTGCAAGGCAGCTATATTCGCATTATTCGTACAAAATGGTTTTACGCTTACCAACTCCCCATGAGCAGAGAATATAAAACCCCGAAACAGGTAATTTACGTGTGCACCGGCAGCAAATGCAAAAAGCGCGGCGGCAAAGACCTGGGCAAAGCTTTCCGGGAAATTATGCAAAAATTTCGGGCTGAAAAACGACGTAGAAATTATTAAAACCGACTGCACCGACCGGTGTAAACTGGCTCCGGTGGTTTGCATTCAGCCGCAAAATATGTGGCTATATGAGGTGAGTGAATATAAAGTGCAGAACCTTTTCCAACAGCATATCTTAAATTCCGGCAAAATTTCAAATGCTCCTGATCTGGATAACCAACATTAAGTTGCTGGTGAAAACACAACGAACGGAAGACCAAATTAAAATGGCGTAAAAAAAGGTAGCGCAGGATTTAAACCCTGCGCTACCTTTTTACTTAATGCTTAGAGAAGTTAAATCCGGAGATCATTTTCAAATCTCCAAATTTCCAAATCTTCAAATTTATTTACCGTACTTGATCTTTGGTACGCGTTTATCTATTTCGTAACGGCCGGTGCCTTCTTCGCCAATTACTTCGAATAATTCCAGGGCGCGGCGGGCTACATATTCTTCTTCTATCTGTTCGTTCAGGAACCACTGAATAAACTGGAACGTCACGAAATCGTTGGTTTTCAAACATTTGGCCGCCATGCGGTTAAATTGCTGGGTTACGTAAATTTCCTGCTGTAAAGCCTGTTCAAATACGTTCCGGAACGATTCAAATTCCTGCTCAATCTGGGTGATTTCCGGGGAAATGGCGCGGCCGCCCATATCGCTAACGTAGTTGAATAGCTTGAGCATGTGTTCGCGTTCTTCGCCGGATTGTTTCTGGAAATATTTGGCGCTGCAATCAAAACCGTTGCGGTCGCACCAGGCAGCCATGGCTAAATACAGGGCCGAAGAATGGGCCTCTACTTTTATCTGTTCATTTAATACCGTTTCCATTTCTTCGGTGAGGGAAGTTTTCAGGCGGAGTAAGTCTTTCATTTTCGTATCGGGTTAATTAGAAAAGCCAGGCATTAGTTGCTTAATACCTGACTTAAATTTAACTGATATTCCCGAATTAGGTTACTCTTCTCCCCGAAATTGGCTCAATACGGAATTGGTCTAAATTACTTTTTCAACTGTGAAAATTTGGAAATTAGAAAATGTGGAAATTTGAAGATTTGAAGATTTGAAGATTTGAAGATTTGAAGATTTGAAAATGAGAAGATTAAAAAGATTCTATCAATCTGAAAGAGACTTCTGAATGAAGAGCACGGGAACTTCAGGCTTCTTCCGGAATATCAAACAAAGTTATTACCGCTAATTAATATGCCGTAAAACAAAAAAGGCCTGTGCGCCACAGACCTTGAAAATTATGAATAAAAAATCTTTCTTCTTTAATCTTTCTACTTTCTACCAAACTAAACCGCCATGGCGTGCAGGCTTTCATAGATAATGCTGTTCAGCTCGATCATGGCTTTGGCGCCCTGCAACAATTCCCGGAACCGGATCACATCGGTTAAGGTAAGCACAAAGCAGCGGTCGGAACGGTGCGGCATTAAAACCACCACATCGGCAAAGCGGGAAGGATCTTCGGCCATGGCTTTCAGATCGATGGCTTCTACGGTTTGCTTTAAGTGAAAAAAATCGTTGAAACTGAAAGAAGAAAAGCCGCCGGAAAACTCTACCCAGTACACGTTATAGCGGTTGCATTGAAATACAGCGCCGAATTCGGTCCGGAAAATTTCTGATAATGTATTGGCAGCAGTTCCCATATTCTGTAAGCGGTGAGGTTCCTTTTAAACGAATCTGCTGCAAATATAAGTTCAATTTAGAATTAGTCCAAATAAAGAGAGATGATTCTTGTCATTTAAAAGTTTTTCCGCCAACCAGTTTCCATAGGCGGCATATAAAGGTGTTTTATTATTGAAAAAAGAGGCTTTTTTAAAATACTTCAGGCCATTATAAACTAAAAAAGCAGCTTATTTAAAAAGCTGCTTTTTTAGTTTATGGTAATATTTCCTACTGTTTTATCAAGCGCTGTACCGAAACAGTATTTTTAGTAAGAACCTGAACCAGGTATGCTCCTACCGGAAGTTTTGTAAGGTCAAGCTCCGAATTGGTTTCCTGCACTTTCTGCGATAGCACCACTCTACCGGTCAGATCCAAAACCTGGATCAAAGATGCGTTTTCAGCGTTTTTAATTACAACCAAACCGGTAGCAGGATTTGGAGTAAGTGAAAAAGCAGCCGGATCAATTGCTTTAGCCATACCGGTAGGTGCAACAAATTCCAACCGCAGGTTTGGCAGGGCATCGGACGTAGTTAGATTGGTGGCAGTGGTAATGCCGGTAGCGTTGTTTGCCCGGCGGGTAGCTAACCTGGTTACAAAACCATATTTATAAGTTTGACTTGTGCCGGTAGAGCCGTTATTCTTGAAGAAAATAATGGATAAATTACTGGTATTATTATATACGAACGGGGTATTTAAAACTACTTCCATCCAGCCGGTTGTGCTGTTATTAGTGAAATCCCCTTTATAAACCCGGGTATAGCCAGTCGTATCGAAAGCCCCGGCTGTCAGCGCGCTCAAAGTAGTATGCTTCATATAAATGAAAACATTCGTGATCGGCGATACATTGGCGCCACCAGCTTTTTCGAAAGCTATTTTGCCAATATTGCCGGCTTGATTGATCTGGGTCTGCAGGTAGATCATTTCATTGGCCGAATAAGGATTGGAATGATTTAAAGGAGCCGATGCTGACCCGTTTGTACCATTGGTAATAGTTACGACCTGAGCTTTTGCTCCGAAAGCCAAGCAAATAATGCAAGCCAGAGCGATTAGGGTAAAAAGTTTTTTCATAGTTTTTCTGTTTTATTTACCAAATATAAAGTATAAAGAATTAATTAATCTTATCCGGCTTAGCAAAAGCAGAGATTAAATTACTCAAGCCTGATGTCGGGGTCTGTTGGTAAAGCACCTGCTTTTTCCTGCATTGCGCTTTCTAAGCAATCCCGGCAATAGCAACTTGTAGCTTCTTCGTTCAACGGCATTATATTCGGCAAACTATTGCACCAGCAGGTTGCAGCGCCGTTTACCGCGCCGCAAACTAATTCAGCACCGCATTGGAAGCAGGAAATAGTGGGTTTTACGTTTTCGTTTTTCATTAATTCTGAAGCACTTTTTTACCGGATATCGATACCGTATTTGCCTAACAAACCAGCCAGGCCAGTTGCTGAGAACTTTGCTTTTTTCAGGCGGTTGAGTTCAGGTTCTATGGTGTAATTATAAGCGGTAAGGAAGTCGGCTTTTTCTAGGTTGGTTCTATCGAAAGTGGTTTGAAACAGGTCGCAGTTCAGGAATTTGGCTTCGGTGAGGTCGGCTTCGGCGAAGTTGGCTTCTTTGATGCTGCAATCCTGGAAGGTGGTTTTCTTGAGTTTCTTTTTGAAGAAGTCGGTGAGGTCTAAGGCGCATTTTTCGAAGCTGACCTCGAAGAGGAAATCGTTGCAGGCGGTAAAGCTTACGCCGATGAGTTTGCAGTTCAGGAACCGGACGTTGTTAAGTTTGGCGTTGGCGAATTTGGCCATACTGAGGTTGCAGTCTTCGAAAACGCAATCGGTGAATTCGTTGCGCGAAAGATCGGCGGAGGCGAAATTGCAGTGCTTAAAGGTACAGTCGATGAACTCCCGGCCGTTGAGTTTCTTTTCGGAATAATCGAGCTTTTCGAAGGTTTGCTGCTCTTGCAGGAGTTCTTGCATTGTTTCTTGACTTTTGGAGGCCTTTTTAATAGCGTTTAAAAGTAAAACAAAAAAGCCTCAATTAAGAGGCTTGAGTTTTAACTATTATTTTGGAGATGGCTACTTTGAAGTTTTACTTTGAAAATCCCATCTAATATTTTCGCTGCCGAATGTTGTTTTCGTCTATTACTGTAAAACAATTATTTAGCTCAAAGTTCTGGCTTTCTAAAACAGATTTCAATAACGAACCAGCATAAACCGGCTCCATTCCTTTAAACCTGAAAAATACTACGGCCGGAGGTTTTATGGTAGTATTTTTAAATAACAACTCGCCATAATCTTTATCGAAGGTAAGAATGATACGGTTTTCCTTTTGGGCAATCTGAATTACTTCCGGATCGGAAATGCCCTGAAAATCCTGGGCAATACTTTTAACATCGTAGCCAGCTTCCCGCAAAAGCTTTACGCTCGGAATAGGAAAATTCTCATTGGCAAGGAATTGCATCAGGCAGATTTAGGCAAAGGGAAGAATAATTCCTGTTGAATGCAATCTTTTAAATAGGCAAAAACCGCTTTCAGGTGTTGCTCCGTTAAATGCGGGTAGCTTTCCAGTATTTGCGCTTCAGACCAGCCGGAAGCCAGCAATTCCAGGATCAATTCCACGGAAATGCGGGTGCCTTTAACGGTTGGTTTCCCCAACAAAATGGCCTTATCCGAAACAATAAACTCCTGCCAATTCATATTTTCAACTTATTTAAAACCGGTAATCAGAATAAAATGCGCTTTTAAAACGATTAAAGATAGCCATTAATTAAGAATCACTTTGAGTAAGTTGACTCAGAAAGAGTTAAATTGAGAAACCAGTTATTGCATTCTTTAATTTCTGATGCTTCATTACACTGAAAATCTCGGTACCATTAGGATCTAATTCAGAAACTCCAACTTCAAAAACATCCTGAATCTCAATAAAACGCCATCTTACAAACCGTTTATCGATATTTAAATGCTCTTCTTCATAAGCTTCAAACTCAGGTTTGAGCTTTTCTATTGCTTCTTTTCTATGAAATGCCTTTATCAACAAAATCCTTTCTTCTAAAAGCTGTACCGAATCAGAATAATCAAATCCTTCCACTTCAGCAGCAAAAAGAGCTTTTACACTAAAAAACTGTTCTTCAACCTTTTCAATCTTCTCTTTACCAGGAATTTCATTTACAGAAATCCAGTCAATAAAGCCCGATTTTGAAACCTCCAAAATTTGCTTTCCTGTTAATATTCCTTTAACTCCTCTTGGCTTTATTACTGAACCCAATCTCTCAAAATCTTTTGAAGGCCAAATAGAAACAAGTTGCTTGTATTTATTCCGTAATTGTTCAGCAATTATTTTCCATCGCTGATTTGGAGCGAGGACTTTAAGCACTGATTGTTCAGGGTAGTAAATATTGTAAACACTTACCAACATTGGCACTTCTAAAAGGCTTTTTGTCAAATCCTTTTCCGAAAGATTAAAGCTAGTCAATCCGAATATTTCCATTTAATACATTTCAAAATCCCTACAACTTCTCCTTCAAATACTGCGCGGTGTAATTGTCATCCAGCTTTGCCATATCTTCCGGGGTGCCTTCAAAGAGTAAATAACCGCCGTTGATGCCGCCTTCGGGGCCCATATCGATGATCCAGTCGGCGCATTTTACGATGTCCATATTGTGCTCGATGATGACCACGGAATTGCCTTTATCTATTAGGGCGTTGATGGCGGAGAGCAGTTTGCTGATGTCGTGGAAGTGGAGGCCGGTGCTTGGTTCGTCGAAGATGAAGAGCACGTTTTCGTTGTGCGTGGTGGCGCCTTTGGTGAGGAAGGAAGCCAGTTTTACGCGCTGCGCCTCGCCGCCGGAAAGCGTGTTGCTCGATTGTCCCAGACGGATGTAACCCAGACCAACATCGTCGAGCGGTTTCATTTTTTCGGCTACTTTCGGCTGGTCTTTAAAGAAATCGAGGCTGTCGGCAATGGTCATATCCAGCACTTCGGCAATGCTTTTCTCCTGAAATTTCACGTCCAGAATGTCCTGCTTGAATTTCTGGCCGTTGCAGCTTTCACAGGTCAGGTAAATATCGGCCATAAACTGCATTTCGATCTTCACCTGGCCTTCGCCCTGGCACACTTCGCAACGGCCGCCTTCAATGTTGAACGAGAAATGCGAGGGCTTGAAACCGCGGGCTTTGGCCAGCGGCTGGTCGGCAAAAAGCGTCCGGATGGCGTCGTAGGCTTTCACGTAGGTTACCGGGTTGGAGCGCGACGATTTCCCGATCGGGTTCTGGTCCACAAATTCCACGTGCGAAATTTTGTTTGTAGCCCCGCCTATCTTGTCGAACTTGCCGGTAGCGTCGGAATGGCCGCCGAGGTGTTTCTGCAAAGCCGGGTGCAGAATGCGCTTGATCAAGGTAGATTTTCCGGAACCGCTTACGCCCGTTACCACCGTCATGACGCCCAGCGGGAATTTCACGCTTACGTTTTTCAGGTTGTTTTCGCGGGCGCCGCTCACTTCTATAAAGTTTCGGGCTTTGCGACGAGTTGGCGGCACGGGCACGCCCATTTTTCCGCTCAGATATTTGCCGGTATACGTGGTATTGTCTTTCAGAATTTCGGCGTATTTGCCCTGGAACATCAGGTTGCCGCCGCCGGTACCCGCTTCCGGACCAATATCGATGATCTGGTCGGCAATTTCCATCATTTTTTCGTCGTGCTCCACTACAATTACCGTGTTGCCCAGCTTTTGCAGCGATTTGAGCACGCCAATGAGTTGTTCGCCGTCGCGCGGGTGCAGACCGATGCTGGGTTCATCCAGAATGTACATCGAACCCACCAACGCCGAACCCAGCGACGTGGCCAGGTTAATGCGCTGGCTTTCGCCGCCGGAAAGGGTATTCGATAAACGGTTCAAGGTTAGGTAACCCAGACCAACGCGCTTTAAATAATTGAGGCGGTTGGTAACTTCCAGCACCAGGCGTTCGGCAATGCTGGTTTCGTGCTGGGTAAGCTGAATATTTTCGAAGAAATCGAGGGTTTCGGTGATCGGTTTCAGCACCAGGTCCATGATGTTTACGCCGTTTATTTTCACGTAACCGGCATCTTTGCGCAAACGGGTTCCGCGACAATCGGGACAAACGGTGCGGCCGCGGTAACGGCTCATCATTACGCGGTACTGAATTTTATAGCTCTGCGCTTCTACGTACTTGAAAAACGCATCGAGACCTTTGAAATATTTGTTACCGGTCCAGAGCAGTTGCTGTTCTTTTTCGGAAAGTTCGTTGTACGGCCGGTGAATCGGGAAATCGAAGCGGATGCCGTTCTTGATGAGCGGCTGCTGGAATTCTTCGTTCATTTTATCGCTTCGCCACGGCGCAATAGCCCCTTCGTAAACCGTCAGGCTTTTATCGGGAATTACCAGGTCTTCGTCTATTCCCAGCACGCTGCCAAAACCTTCGCAACGCGGACAAGCGCCATAAGAATTATTGAAGCTGAAGAAATTCACGTTTGGTTCTTCGAAAACAATGCCGTCCAGTTCAAAACGGTCGGAGAAAACGTGGTTCTTTTCGTCGGTGCGGACGTGGCATTCGGAATGGCCTTCGAAGAAAGCGGTTTGTACGGAGTCGGCGATGCGGAACTGCAGGTCTTCGTCGTTGGGTTGCACAATGGCGCGGTCCACTAATATGTAAAGGTTTTTTCCGGCTTTGGGGATAGCGTTTTCCAGGGCCTCTTCAATGAAAAGCACTTCTTCGTCTACTACAATTCTAGTGTAGCCTTTCTGCAGCAACAATTCCAGTTCGCGTTTCATATCGCGCTGCCGGTCTAACGGCAGCGGTGCCAGAATCATTACGCGGCTGCCTTCGGGCAAACTGAAGATAAAATCTACCACATCGGAAACGGAATCTTTGCGCACCTGCTTCCCGGAAACCGGGGAAAAGGTCTGGCCGATGCGGGCGTAAAGCAGCTTCAGGTAATCGTAAATTTCGGTACTGGTGCCAACGGTAGAGCGGTTATTCTTGATGTTTACTTTCTGCTCAATGGCAATGGCAGGACTGATACCTTTAATATAGTCAACATCGGGCTTGTCCATTCTACCCAAAAACTGACGGGCGTAAGAACTTAAGCTTTCCACGTACATCCGCTGGCCTTCGGCATAAAGCGTATCGAAGGCCAAAGAAGATTTGCCGGAGCCGGAAAGTCCGGTGATGACGATAAATTTATTGCGGGGCAGCGCTACGCTCAGGTTTTTGAGGTTGTGCACGCGGGCGCCTTTTATAATAATGTATTCCCGCGGGTTTAACGTGTCGATTCCTTCCCGCTCTTCCATTACTTCCGGCGAAGTGATATCGGTTTTGGAAGCGGAAGTTTTAGTTTTTGCGGAAGTATTTTTAGCAGCTTTTTCGGAAGCCGATGTTTTTGCTTTTGCCATAGTTGTTCTTAACGTTTCCGGGTACTTTTTCGTGCCGAAAGTATAGCGTTTTGCTAAAGACTTTTTGCGGCGTTTGGGATACCGTTTTTACGGGAGTTTTTCAGGGGAAACGTTTAGCGTTTTAAACTAGTTTTTTCGCCTGAAAAGATACCGTTCTGGGATTACCAAATGAAGCCGGAAAGATTTGGTAAAATTACAGATTGTGAATTGCATCCTGAAAAGTTTATTAGAATAAAAGCAGAAAGTCTCAGGCATTACAACTTATCCTCCAACCAAAAAAACGGCAAAATTCAATTTATGCTATAATTAAATACCAAGCTATTATCGACAGAAATTGTACTTTATAAATATTTATGTATGAAAATACTATTTTGACCTATTTTAGGCCTATATTATTTGAAGTATTCCTGTATCTAAATTAAAACAGCGGCGTTAAATACAACAAGAATAATACAATAAATAATCAGAATTAAAAACTTAAAAAATCTAAAAATCAGTTTTATTTTTTAATTACAATTCAGATTATTTAGTACCGCCCCTATTACCAACCAAAACTTCCAAAGGCCTTGAAATTGCAGATCAGGGTCTATTACCTCTCTCCTGCAGGGCATACTTTTGATGCCTGACCTTTTTCCCTAGATTTTGATTACCCGAATACCCGCAGCTTTTCTGAACTATGAAAACTTATTTACTAATCAATTCCCATTTTAACTCACTCTTTCATAATATCCTTCCCCGAGAATAGCGTGTTCACCACTGGCTTTCCGGAGTTGGTGGTAGAATAATTCTATTCTAACTGTCATTTATTTCTAAATGCAATTCAAAGTCCAAAAAAGACTCAAGGGCTTTGTATTGCCCAAGATCACCATTCCAATCTTTCTAAACACACTATTATGAAAACAATTACAAAACTTTTTGCATTGACGCTACTGAGTATCGCCATGCTATTTAACCAGAATGCTTTTGCGCAGTACCCGATTAAAGGAGCTCCCCTTTGGGGTGTAGCTGGCGGGGTAGATGAAGGCCTTTTACAACCACTGGATCAACAAACATCACCTATCTGGTTTAAAGTAAACGGCAATATTGTAGGCCAGCAGCCTCATAATAAACTGCATAACCCCGGAAATACTGCTAAAGGTGGCAGTTATGCATCTGCCGGAGCTTTAGTAGATGTTAACTTTAATGTAAATAAGAATATAGCCAACCGGTATAGCTTAGTTTCTTATACTGTGGCAGCAGATGGCACCCGGAACATTTTTGATTATCAAAGTAATATTTATAATCAAAGCGCCCCGGTACAAGGCAACTCCAATCAGCAAATGGTGTTGGTACCTACTAATTGCCCATGGGAAGTATACTTTGTTAAAGGCGCTGTGGTAACAACTTTCATGGCATCCGGCCCTCAGGATCTGATAAATGGCCCGGGAGGCAATCCTTATGCCTATAAAGCTGATGGCGTTACTTTAAGAGCCAGCGACCCTAATAGCGTAGGTGGCAACTTGGTGCTTGGCTTCACTTTTGGCGATGGTGCAGCGGGAGCTGTCTGCGAAAGCTGCCCTGCTATAGGTGGTACCCCTAACGATTATGTTCATACCCGGCTTTTAGAAGTAATTGACCTGCCAAACGGCGAAAAGGAAATGTTATTCCACGTTATAAATACCAACGGAACGACAACTGCTCCTTATATGATAGGCACTAAAACCTTTCCACTGGTTGGCGATATCCTGTTCTCTGGCATTACTCCAACGCACACCAAAAATAATACGCCTTACCAGATGCGCTCTGATTATCAGCTAAGTCCGGTATTGCCTGGTTATACGGTCGGCACTGTTCCTTATGCTTTTGGTCCAAAAGATGCATTCGTTTTTGACCAGCGCAATAACCATCATATTCTGGCCTTCGATACTTATCAATCGGAAGTAGTAAGGTTTAAAGTTACCGATGCGGAATTCCTCAGATTAAGCACAGCAGGAGCTACCCCGGTACCAGAAATTTGCGTGGAATTAAGCCCTAAACACCCGGAGCCACACAAAACCTTAGTACCTATTTTCTGCGCCCCAATAGATTTTGATTGCGAACCAACTGAATGCCCTACCACCGGAAATAACTGCGAAAGAACAGACTGTGCCTTTACTTACGTGCTCGACCTTCGGGCCTCTGCACCAGAATTAGTAGGTCTGTCCATATTCAACGATACCGGCACAGAATTAGGCTCTATCAGATTTACCTTGCCATTAATGACTGCTGCAGAGATGACCGCTTTAGAAGCCAGTGCAAGTGGCACAGGCGATGGAACCTGGACCGCAGCTGTTACAAGTGATGCTACCAATACTTACTTAACCTTTACCCAAGTTGGCACCGCCTTTAACGCTTTAGGTAGTATTGTTGACTTTGCCTTCACCGTACCGCTGGCTTATCTTAACTCCGTTGGCGGCATGATCCCGGCGCAGCTTGCCACTGGCGTTGGTACTATCAACCAAACCTTTAATGTTCAGGATCCGGCTTGTATTAACCCACTGCCAGTTGAATTAACCACCTTTACCGGTTCTTCTGTAGCAGAAGGAGTAGCGCTGAAATGGAAAACCGCCAGTGAAAAAGACAACGAACGGTTTGAAATTGAACGCAGCGTAGACGGTAAGAACTTTGAGAAAATCGGCAGCATGCAGGGTAAAGGTACTACCAGCTCCGCTTCAAGCTACCAGTTTATCGACAAGGCTCCACTGAAAGGCATAAACTACTACAGACTGAACCAGGTTGACTTTGATGGCACCAACGCACATTCGAAGGTAATTAAAGTGAATTCTGAGAACCGGTTTGCCGGCCTGGGAGTACGGTTAATTCCTAACCCTTGCCCTGACCAGAACTGTAGCATAGAACTGCAGGGAGTTGACGCCACCAAAGCCTTAACGGTAGAAATGAGAGACCTGACCGGCCGGATCGTATTCAGCCAGCAGATACCAGCCGACCAGAGCAGCTTTAACCTGCCAAAAGCCGGAATAAGCAAAGGTATCTACATCCTCTCTGCCAGAAACGGTGAAAACATAACCAACCAGAAAGTTATTATTCAGTAATCGCTTTCATAAACAGAAAATCCGGGGCTATCCGGCCCCGGTTTTCTTTATCTCCGGCACCCAGCCTGCACTTTACAAAGTTCTCACCCAAAGTGCAGCAGGTTTTTTAAATGTTCCCACCATTGAATTCCAGGGCCATTACCCACTCTCCCCAAAGGAGCAAAGCCCGGAAGGTTTAGATCTGATCTGAAAGATATAATTTCTGAAACCTAAAGCCCGGAGTTAACAGCTCCGGGTTATTTTACCCAAAACTCAAGCTCTGAATTGTCTGATAGCCAAAATCAAGAATTTAAACCAAACGCAATCAAACAATTTAAATTTTACAACTATGAAACGTATATTTTTACTTACCACATTTTTATTAAGCTTCGCAACTTTTACTTTTACCGGCACCGCCCAGACCTTAGACAATACCGCTTTAAGAATCTGCGATGCCCCTCCTTTCTGCCAGGAAGAACCAATTTGTTCTTATACCGACGATTGTTTCCGGTTCGATTTTTACCGGCCGAAAGACTTAGGAAACGGAACCAGTGTACTAAAATATAAGATCGTAAATTTCAGCGAATCTACTTTTCAGCAAGCTACATTTGAATTACCCGGCAGCAGCGCTGCTATCAGCCCTACCACAACTTTCAGAAATCGTTATAACCACAATGTGGTAAACCCTTACAACGATTCCTTAATTTCCTTTAACGCCCGCAATGCCGGCACTTTCAGCTACGGTGGTTTTGAAGTTTATTACTTTGTAGTTAACAATGCCGAATTATATGCTCCCGGTGGTCGTAAAGCCGTAGTTACCGCCAGAGCCGGCCGCGTTTGGCAGCAGCAGCGCACCGGCCAGGTACTGGTAGATTTTGACCTTTGCGAAGGACCTGTTACCTGCCCAAGACCAACTGCCACCATGGCCGGTCCGGATACCCTTTGCCTGTTCAGCGACGAACCGTTTATTTTCACTTTAAATAGTACAGCTGGCGCCACCATTACCTGGACTGCCGAAAATGCCAATATTACTTTAGGCCAGGGAACCAATACCGTAGAAGTTATGGCCGATGTAGATGCCGGCCCGGGTTCTATCAGTGCCCTGGTAGCCAACGAATGCGGTTCAGTAATTGTAACCCGGACCTTTATTGTTTTAGAAGACTGCGCTCCAATTAACCCGCTGCCGGTAGAATTACTGACATTTAAAGGAAAAGCAGGCAGCCAGGGAATAACCTTAAACTGGAACACCGCCAGCGAAAAGAACAACGACCGGTTTGAAGTTGAACGCAGCGTAGACGGCAAAAACTTCGAAAGAATTGGCAGCCTGCAGGGCAAAGGAACTACCAGCTCCGCTTCAAGCTACCAGTTTATCGACAAGGCTCCACTGAAAGGCATAAATTACTACCGCCTGAACCAGGTTGACTTTGATGGCACCAATGCCCGTTCGCAGGTAATTAAGATCTCTGCCGAACAGCGGCTTGCCGGCCTGGGCGTACAGTTAATTCCAAACCCATGCGCCGATCAGAACTGTAGCGAAATGCTGCAGGGGGTAGATGCCAGCAAAACCTTAACGGTAGAAATGAGAGACCTCACCGGCCGGATCGTACTAAGCCAGCAGGTACCAGCCGACCAGGCCAGCTTCAACCTGCCACAAACCGGTATCAGCAAAGGAATTTACATTCTCTCTGCCAAAAACGGCGAAAACATTACCACGCAAAAGGTAATTATTCAATAAAACAAAATAAAGTTAGGCCAGGTTAGGCTGATAGAAAAAGATCCCGGGAGTTTCTTCCGGGATCTTTTATTTTCTGACTTTTTTGGCCGGAAACCCTACCATTTTATAAGTGCAGATCGCGGAGTTTTTTCGCCTTCAACGCTGTGATTCCTACTACTAACAGCGTCATGCAGCCGCCAAAAACTACCGATGGCACAACCCCCAGGATGCGGGCCGCCAGACCGGATTCAAAAGAACCGATCTCATTAGAGGAGCCCACAAAAATATTATTCACCGCCGAAACCCGGCCTTTCATGTATTCCGGGGTAAAGGTATGGATTAAGGTAGAGCGGATAATTACACTGATGCTGTCGAACATGCCGCTTAAAGCCAGCAGGGTTAACGAAAACCAGTAACTCTTAGAAATCCCGAACAGGATAATGCAAACCCCGAAACCGGCCACGCAAAGCAACATTTTCCGGCCGGCGTTATGGGTTATGGGCTTGTGGGCCAGGAATAGGGCCATCAGCACCGAGCCGATAGCCGGCGCAGCCCGCAGAAAGCCATAACTTTCGGCCCCGCTTTTTAAAATATCGGCTACGAAAATTGGCAGCAGCGCAATGGCGCCGCCAAACAGCACCGCAAACAGATCCAAAGAAATGGCGCCTAAAATTATCTGGTTGCCAAACACAAACTTAATTCCGGATAGCAGGCTTTCCTTAATACTGAGTTTGCCTTCGTTCTGAGGAAGCGGTTTAGCGGCTATCAACCCGAAAAAAACCAGCGCCGCTACGGTTAAGGCAGCATCTACAAAGTAAGCCGCCGTTATACCCGCAAAACCCAAAACCAAACCGCCAATGGCCGGACCAATTACCGAAGCTGCCTGCCAGGTAGTACTGCTCCAGGTAATGGCATTTGCGTAAAACCGCCGTTCGGGCATAAGTTGGGGCATAAAAGAAAAAGTAGCCGGCCCCATAAAACCCCGGGCAATGCCGCTTAAAAAAATTACGGCATAAATTGGCAGCACGCCTATGGCCAGCACAAAAGCGCCGGCATCTAAAGTAAACGCCCAAAGCAAAGCCGAACATAAAACCAGAATGCTAACCGTAGCTATTATTATGCCTTTGCGACTTTTATTATCGGCCACGTGGCCGGCATACAACGAAACCACAATAGAAGGAAATGCTTCAGCCAGCCCGATAAGCCCCAGCGAAAGCGGATCTTTGGTTATCTGGTAAATTTGCCAGCCCACAATGGTAGCCTGGATCTGCAACGCCATGGTAATGCAAAACCGGGCCGCAACGTATAATCTGAATTCCGGAATTTTAAGCGCTGCGTAGGCGTCGTGTTTTTCCGAAGGTGTATTTTCCATATTCTGTTTAAATTCCGGGCCGCAAAGCTACGTAAACCGGTACGATATTTTTCCGCTAAAACAATTTTAGTTTTTGGCTCTGAAATCCTACCGTTTACCAGCAACCACGAAACGGCCAGCCCGACCGGAACCGGTGGCGGTGCATTAAGCCGGTTTTTAAAATATTAATGCTCCTGCTATTCTTTAATTGTTACGCCATCTATAATACTGTTTAAGTGATCCGGAAAATAATTTTCCGGAAATTGGAATATTTTAGGTTTAAACTGTCACCTAAAAAAGAATGCCTCCGTATAATTCTAAAACCACCGGATCCAGGAATTAAACCCTAACCGCTAATGGTTGATCTTTTATGAAATTACTAACTGCCCTTTTCCTGACTTTTGCCCTGGCTTGCTCCACCCTGGATGTTTCCGCCCAGGCTTCCAAATCGCGCAAAAATGCTCCTTATTCCATGCGCGATGGGGTGACTATGCGATCCGGGAAAATGATAGAAATTAAAAATGGTAAAGAAAGACCGCTGGTTAATACGTTTACCGCCCCTAACGGCACCAAAGTAAAACCCAACGGAATCGTAATGTACCCTGGTGGGCGGCAGGAAAAACTGGCTGAAGGCTATGCGGTAAATATGGAAGGCGAAAAAGTGATCTTTGCCGATGACATGATCGCCCCGGATGCCATCCGCAGCCACCAGAAAAAAGTAACCGGCAAAGAAGCCACTACTTTTACCGTTACTGAAAAAACGAAAATAGTAATAAACGACAGCACCGGCCGCAAAGCGGTTCACGACACGATCCGGACGGGTACGATGCGGTAGTTTTAACTTAACGGAGTCTTCCAGGGCGGACAGAAACTTTTTAAAAAATATTTTTTTAAAATAATTTAAGAAATCTGGCGTTGACTCTTGTTTTTTTAGAAAATGCTTATTAAATTTGGTTAATCCCTTAATATAATTCACTAACCCCCTCTAAACGGCAATCTATGATATAAACCACTACTTTACTTTATTTTGTAGGTTTATATGAATATCTCTCAGCGCAACGATTCCGAACTGGTATCGCTCTATATTGCCGGCGATGAAAAAGCATTTGAAATTCTGGTTAATCGCCACAAGAATCGTGTTTTCACGTCTATAATGCTTATTGTAAAAGATACCGATGTAGCCCAGGATCTGCTACAGGATTCTTTTATTAAAGCCATCCACACCATGAAAGGCGGCCGCTATAACGAAGAAGGGAAGTTTTCTTCTTGGATCAGCCGCATTGCCCACAACCTGGCCATCGATTATTTCCGGAAAGAAAAAAGAAATCCAACAACCCAGTTGGAAGACAATATAAAAGCGTTCAACTCGTTAAGTTATGCAGAAGACTCCGCGGAAGCGCTGCAGATTCGGGAAGAAACGTTTGCCCGGTTAAAGGCCATGATTGAGCTTTTACCCGAAAATCAAAAAGAGGTGCTTATAATGCGCCACTATGCGGACATGAGCTTTCAGGAAATTGCAGAAGCTACCGGAGTGAGTATCAACACGGCATTGGGAAGAATGCGTTACGCGTTGATCAACCTTCGGAAGAAAATGCTAACCTCAAATAAAGTCTATGACCAAAACCTTTACCCACAATGAGCTCATCCAGTACGTTTACAACGAATTGCCATTTGAGCTGAAAGAACCGCTTGAAAAAGCCCTGCAAACTGATCAACCGCTGGCCGAAGTCTGCGCTGACCTGCTGGCCACCAAAAGAAAGCTTGATAAGCTAACGCCGCAACCAAGCGAAGTTTGCATTAATAACATTTTAATTTATTCCCAAACCTTTAATCTCCAGGCTTAACCAGCCTGCAGGTTAAAGGTTTTTTGGTTTTACAAACTGGTAAAGTAAGCAGCGTTGGATCTTGGCCACCGCTACTTACTTTACCAGTTTTTTCAATACAAACGTGAGGGCATCTGAAGCCTTAACTTTATGATCCGGCTCTACCCCGATCTTATCTAAACGTTTGCCATCGGCGGTAAAATAATCGGCGGTTGGAATAGTTATCTGCCAGCTTTCCTTTACTTTAAAACTTTCGCCATTCAGCATGGCGCCGGCCGTTCTTTCGCCTACAATGGTAGCAAGCTGGTAGTTTTTCAATCCGTAAACAATTGGCTCACAGGTGCTGGCCGTAACCCCATCGGTAAGCACAAAAACTTTTCCTTTATAAATGGTAGTTTCCGGAATAACTTTAATGGCCAAGCCTTCCAGGTTATGAATGCCATCCCATAATAAAGCTAAGTTAGCTTCGGTTAAGGTTTGAAAATTTCCGAAATCGGCTACGGTTGGGGCTTTTTTGTTTTTTTCGAACCATTTATTGGTTACAAATGCGCCGCCGGAATAAGGTTTATCGGCTAAGTTGGTTACTACTTTCAAACCGGAAATATTGCCGCCGGAATTTCCCCGCAGATCAATAATAAGGTTTGGCAATTGCTGCTGTTTAATAATAGTAAAAACACTATCTATTTCGGTAGCAGTTCCGGAAAAAGAAGCGATCTTCAGATAAGAAACATTGGGCTGCAGGGTTTCCAGGGTTACATAACGTTCTTTGGGCTTAACTTCCGCCGAATCCTGATCTTTTACAGCCGGATCTTCGCGGTACAAAGCAAAATGAGAGAAGGGCAGATCCTGGGCAAAGTAAAAGAAGCCAAAAACCAGATCCAGATCATCCCGGGCGTTTCCGGCGGTTTCTAAAATTGCTTTTTCAAAGTTCTGCCAGGCTTTCGTTTCAACCTGCTCTTTATTAAAAATTTTAGCTTTGGTGAGTTTTAAGGCCGTTTCTGCTACCGTTTTGTAATCGTCAACCGGATATTTAAAGTCGCCTTTTTCGCCGGTTAAACTTCCCCGGTCTTCCCCTTTTCCGTTGGTAAGCTTACCTTCCAGGCGGTTGTTTTTCAGACTTCCCTGGAATAAATAACGGCCGGAAGCCGAAGCCAGAATTGCCGCCACTTTGTATTCATTTTCGGAAAGCTGCTTTATTTTGCCCTTCTCCAAATGCAGCAGGGCGCCGTGTTTAAACGATTTCGTAAAGATGCGGGCCAGGGTAGCTTTGGGTAATCCGATTATGGCTTTATCGGCGTTTTTCCGGGAATGACCTTCAAATCCATTTTCACTTACTTCAAGATTCATAATGGTTCTTACCCTGCCCACATCGCTGGTAGTTAAATGCATGAACCAGGTTCCGGCTAAGGGATGCGTTTTTGCTGGTTGATCTTCTTTGGAAAGCGCGGTGCAGGTAAAACCAAACAATATAAATAGGACAATTAAGCCCGGGCAAAGGAATTTCATATTAAAGGCATGTATAATGGCAGCAGGTAACCGTACTTTCTTTAAGATGCATGCTATTTGAAAATGGTTGTTTGATGCAGAAATTTAATTGGTAATTGCATCCGCTAAACAGCAAAAAAAAGCCCTTCACTGCTGAAAGGCTAATTTGTTTTTCTGGATTAAGCGGTCTGCTTTTCTTCCCGGTACAACCATTCTACCGCTGAGGCTTCGGTAGCAAAAAAGGCGCAACGCACCGGCAATTGCTTTTGCATGATAAACGTGTTGATTTTGGCTTCAAAGGCTATATCCTGCGAAACCACCCGGGCGATCTTTTTTAATTTCGTTTTCTTAAGCACTTTGGCTAAGAGGTCCGGGGTTAGTTTGGAATCTAAAAAAAGCGGAATGCCATAAGTGGCCAGCGATTGGAAATTATAAGCTCCGCTGGCATCAATTATCCAGAGTTCAACGTCCAGTTCCCGGGTATACTGGTAAAGCATTTTCATTACATCGGCATAAACTTCCTCAACCACATCCTCTTCCCAGTGGAGACAGAGAAGCTTTTTCTCCGTATCGTGTTTGATTATAAAGGACTGGTATTGGTATAAAACCTTTGTCATGGAAGAACAAATCGATCTTAACAATTCCCGAAGTTTGTCCGGAACTTATTAGGGTTTAATTATAAAAAATAATGCTTAAATGTAATTAATAAATAGTTAGTTTCGTATATATTTTTGGTATAAATTTATAAACATTCCGCCTGTGGATAAGTAAAAAACGCCTATCTTCGTTAGCTAAAACCCGTTTTATGCGCCAATCCGAACGTTTTCGGTTGCTGATCGATTATTTTACTTCTAATTTTCCGGAGCCGGAAACCGAACTTCAGTATAGTAATGCTTATGAACTTTTGGTAGCGGTAGTTTTGAGCGCCCAATGCACCGATAAACGGGTAAACCTGGTAACGCCGGAACTGCTTAAACAATACCCCACGCCGGAGCATCTGGCGGCCGCAGAACCTGAAGAAATTTTTCCGTACATAAAAAGCATATCTTACCCGAATAATAAGGCCAAACACCTTTCCGGATTGGGCAAAAAGCTGGTAACGCTGTTTAATTCGGAAGTACCCAGCAGCATTGAAGAACTGCAGCAACTCCCGGGCGTGGGCCGCAAAACGGCTAACGTAATTGCGTCGGTTATTTATAATTTACCGGCCATGGCCGTAGATACGCACGTTTACCGGGTTTCGAAACGGATCGGGCTGGCGCCGAAAACGGCTAAAACCCCTTTGGAGGTAGAAAAAGAACTGGTAAAACATACGCCGGTTGAACTTGTTCCCAAAGCGCACCACTGGCTTATTTTACACGGCCGCTACATTTGCGTAGCCCGAAGGCCAAAATGCGAAATTTGCCCGCTTACCGGTTTTTGTGCATTTTACCAGAAAAACTGGCCCAATATTCCCGATGACCCGGAAAACCGGTTATAAAATTTAAGCTTCAGGTTTTAAAAATACTGGTTCCACCGTTTTAATGCTTATTGCCACATGTGCGGTCTGAATGTTATTATAGATAAGAACAGTGCTTTCTCTCCGGACCTGATTACCCGGATGAATAAAGCTACGGATCATCGGGGCCCCGATGCTACCGGCCTGTACTTTCACCGCACTTCCACGCAAAGCGTTTTTTTCGGCCATAACCGTTTAAAAATCATCGATTTTTCAGATTCCGCGAACCAGCCTTTTTTTTCGGTAAGCAACCGGTACCTGCTCCTTTATAACGGCGAAATCTATAATTACCGGGAACTGAAACAAACCTTGAAGAAACAGGGCTTTACTTTCCGTACCGAATCGGATACGGAGGTCGTGCTGAAGCTGCTGATCCAACAGGGCGAAGCGGGGTTAGATAAACTGGAAGGCATGTTTGCCCTGGTCTTTTACGATCTGGAAAACAATACCCTGCTGGCGGCCCGCGACCGGTTCGGCCAGAAACCACTGTTTTACGCCGAAACCGATGATGTCTTTATTATATCTTCGGAAATAAAAGCGATCCTGGCTACCGGGCTGATCAAAAAAGAGCTGAACGAAGGACAACTGGTAAATTACCTGGCTTATAAACACGCCCGAAAGCCCCAGACCTTTTTCCGGAACATTTATGAGTTAGAAGAAGGAAATTGCGGCATTTACGATGATTCCGGATGGCGGACAAAATCCTACCTGCCGGTTTCTTCCGGCCCCGGACGTACCGTTTTACCAGCCGATAAGATCGTAATGCACACCCATGAGCTTTTACAGCGGTCGGTTTTAAAACAGATCCAGGCAGATGCGCCGGTGGGCTTATTTTTAAGCGGCGGCATAGATTCTACGTTGCTGCTGGCTTTGCTGGCTGAAGCCGGTTACGCTAATTTTCCGGCCTTCTCTGTTGTAAACCAGGCCAACGAACGTTCTTTCGGTTCCGACGATTTTATTTTTTCCCGGCAGGCAGCTAAACAATACGGCGCCCGTCACACCGTATTTGAGATCGACGATTCTATTCTGAAAAATTTCGGCCAGTTAATCGAATGCATGGATCAGCCCATTGCCGATGGCGCTACCTTACTCACCGATTTTCTTTCGCGGCAAACGCACCAAAGTGCCAAGGTGGCTTTATCGGGGGCCGGGGCCGATGAACTCTTTGGCGGCTATAACCGGCACCGCGCTTTTTACCAATACATCCGGAACCGGCCTCTGCTTTTATTTGCCAAGCCTTTTCTGCGCGGTATTGCGCCGGTTTTGCCGGTTGGTTTTGCCCACCCGCTGCGCAAGAATTTCCGGCTGCTGCGTAAAATAGCCTATAAAATTAAAGCCGATCCGGAGCTTACCTTCCGGCAGTTTACCGCCATGGATGCGGAGTTGTGCCACACTCTTAAAACCCATTACCACACCCGCCAGCCAAAATCAGAAAGCCTGCCGGGTAAAAGAAATGAATGGCTGGATTGGGCCTTGAAGCAGGACCAGCACGAATATTTAATTTCCGATATATTAGCCTTAACCGACCAGACTTCCATGCGGCACAGCCTGGAAGTGCGCCTGCCATACCTGGACAATGAATTGTACGCCTTTATCAGCAGCCTCCGGCCGGACCTGCTATTCAAATTCGGGCAGAAATGGATCTTAAAGGAATTGCTTAATCAGAACGAAGGAAATGCCTACATTAACCGCTCCAAAGAGGGTTTTGGCATGCCCATTGGACTGTGGCTGCGGAAACCAACCAACAGCTGGCTGCTGGAACCCCTGAAAAACCGGCGGGAGATCATCTTTGATTACCTGGATTTTGAAGCCGTGCAGCAATTACTTTATAAACACCAGAAAAGCAAACAGGATTATAGTGTAGAGCTCTGGGCTTTGATTACCTTAGCCTTCTGGTTGCAAAAGCATTTCCGGTTAGTGAGAATTCTGTACCTGCATCAATATTTCCAGACCCCGGAACAGGGTGGCGCTTTGCGTTCTTTCTATTTAAGCCAGGCCCTGGTAAAAGCCGGCCATGAGGTAGAACTGATCACCGCTTATAACGGCAAAAGTTATAAAACCGAAACCATTGAAGGCGTAACAGTGCACTATCTGCCGGTAGCATACGCCAACGAATTCGGTTTTTTTGCGCGCGTTTTGGCCTTTCTGAAGTTTAGTTATCAAAGTACCCGGCTGGCATTCAGGCTTAAAAATATTGACATTTGCTTTGCTACCTCTACCCCGCTTACGGTTGGAATTCCGGCGCTTTTGTTAAAAAAATGGCGGGGCCTTCCGTATTATTTTGAAGTCCGCGATCTGTGGCCCGAAGCGCCGATCCAACTTGGTTATATCCGCAACAATGTTCTAAAAACGGTACTGATCTGGGCGGAAAAACTCCTTTACCGGAATGCTTCTAAAATAATTGCGCTTTCGCCAGGCATGGTTCAGGGAATTAAAAAATACCAGTTACCAGTTCCCGTTTATCTTATCCCAAACATAGCCGATTGCCAATTTTACGAACCAACTAATTACTATCGGGAAACTCCGGAAGCCCCTTTTTTGATCAGTTACATCGGCACGTTGGGCCGGGCCAACCGGCTGGCGTTTTTGTTAGAAGCGGCCGCAGCGTGTTTACAAAAAGGCTTGAAACAGGTCAAAATTGTAATAGCCGGTAACGGAGCCGAAGAAAGTTATTTAAAGCAGCTTGCCGCAGAAAAGGAACTTACCAACGTAGAATTTTCCGGCCACCTGAACCGCCAGGAAGTGCAGCAATTGCTGCAAAAATCCGATGCTACCTATACTTCCTTCGACCAGCTACCGGTTCTGGAAACCAACAGCCCTAATAAATTCTTCGATGGGCTGGCCGCCGGCAAATTAAGCATTGTAAATACGAAAGGCTGGCTGAAGGAACTGGTAGAAAACTATGTATGCGGCTTCTACGCCGACCCGCTTCAGCCCGAAACGTTTGCGGAGCAGCTACAAGCTTTTTTAAACGACCCGGAAAAATTGCGCCTTTACCAGGAAAACGCCCGCGAACTGGCCGAAACCGAATTTTCCCGGGAATTGCTAAGCAGGAAATTTGTAGCCTTATTTGATTAGAAGCTGTCTCAAAATAAGCCTGTCATCCTGAGTGGAAGAAAATTTTGGTTTAAAATTTCTGAAAGTTAAAATGACGGAAGAAATATACCGTGGCCGGTGCCCTCACCGGACACCATACTGCCGGTTGCGTTCCTGCTAATTTTTATTACCGGTGCTTCGGTTTGTGGGGGCACAAACCGAGGTGAAGGTGTTATTTGATTAGAAGCTATCTCAAACTACACCTGTCATCGTGCCTGCACCGAAGCATTTCGGGGAACGCTGATGCAGGAACTTGCCGGCGGTCAGCAGAAAAGCCAAAGGGAAGATTATTGCTTTATTCCGGTCCCGGAGAACAATGAAAATCTGCTAGAAAAAGCATCAACAAAAGCGCAAATTCCTACGGCTTCTTAGGCTTGTATTTCGATTGGGTTAGGATCTTCTGGGCGTTCTGCTCATCCATGAGTTGCGCCAACGTTACATCCGGATGTTCTTCCATGTATTTCCGCACGATCTGCCAGCCCACCCAGGCCCCGATCCGGCCCGGACATTCTTTCCCGATCTCCGGCACGTTCGGCCGTTCGCCCACGTATTTTTTTATCTTGAACTGGTTGGTATCGAACAACAAACCCTTTTCTACAAAATGCGCCCAGATCCGTTCCTGGTTATGGTACACGTTGGCCATGTCCTGGTTGCTATACCCTATCAGTAAAGAATCGGGGGTGCAGGGCAGCAGTTTCTGGGCAAAATATAACGACTTCCCGTTGGCGATCATTTCGGAAAGCATGTTGGTTTCGTTTGTTTCGTTGTATTTGCTGGAAAGCAATAACACCGACGTTGGCACCAGGTAAGGTTTGTCGTAGCGCTTCAGAATATAAGCCGGGAACCGGGGTTTGTATTTTGCTTTCGGACCAATAAAAAAATCGAGGCTCCAGACCAGGTAATCATCATCCAGGTAAAGGTCCTGATCCAGGCCGGTAATAAAAGTAGCCAGTTGCGGGATCTTAGCTTTTGGAAAATAATATTTCAGGTGTTTAAATGCCATCTCCATATCATTTTCCAATTCCTGCATATTGCTGAACCGCTCATCGGCCTGAGCAGCCAGTTGCTGCAGGTTGGGCTCTTTAGCCATGCGGTACATAGCATTTACCAGGGCCGAATCTGAAGGATAATTTCTCCGTTGCAGGAAATTATCGGCAAATTTGGGATGACGCTGTAGCATAGCGGCAACATCTTCCCGGGAATTGGCTTTAAAAAGTTCTCTGTCTAAACGCTGGGCCGCTACATTCACCTTTATATTAGATACTTCTTCCGGAATGTCGCATTGTTTTTGCTTACAACCAAAAGCCAGAAAGAGAGTAAAGAGAAACAGTATCGGAATTCGCATTATTTTATATCTTTAGCGCTAATTAGCAACGAAATTACGAAGACTAACTTATAATTACACTTTAAATATAAACATGAAGAAAATCTCCTTTTTAGCCGTTTTTGTTTTCGGCATATTTACAGCACAGGCTCAGAATACGGGCCTTGAAATTGGATTAAAAGTTTCGCCGGCCATTACCGGACAAAGAGTTATTGCTCCCCCAGGATTTGGTATTACAAAGGGAGGCGCCAAAACCCGGATTGGCGTTGGCATTGTAGCAGATTATTTTTTCGGAGAAAATTATGCCTTTAATACCGGCTTTGAATTTGCCGTGAAAGGAGCCGGGGTTACCTATAACGAAGTTAAAAAAGATAATTCGGCCGATGGTTCCCATCTTACAGCTAACCGGGTAGAAGATGAATTTAACGTGCAATTCTTACAATTACCGCTTGGCCTGAAGTTATTCACCAACGAAATTGCTACCGATGTGCGGCTTTACTTTCAGGTTGGTACTTCTCTTAATTTCCGCTTGGCTTCTAAAGTGAACGATGAAAAATTCTTCAGCGATTATACCGGCGAAAACATTAAAACGAATAAGCGCTTTAACATTTTTGAAGCCGATGCGGTACTTGGAACCGGCGTTGAGTACCAGCTGGGCTCCAGCACCAAGGTTTTTGGCGGCCTTTCGTATCACCACGGCCTAACCGATATGGATAATTATTTCGAAGACTACTACAAGAAGATATATTCCAACAGCAACGATATTGCCATTAAAAATTACACTATTGCTTTAGACCTGGGTATTAAGTTCTAAAACGGTAGCGTTTTTTGCCTGAAAACTCAAAGCCGTTCCGGATTTCTTCGGAACGGCTTTTTTGTGCTGAAAATCCGCCATTCCTGAATTTGAAGGGTTTAAAATTTGGCTCGGCTGGCGCAAGTGGCGCGCTGGCGCAAGTGTTAAGCCGAAGGCGTCACTTGTGACTGAAGAACAATGGGAAGTCTCCAGATTTCCGTGAGCTTGAAAACCAATAATATGAATTTCCGAATACGCCAGTCTGGAGACTGGCTTTTGTCTTAAAGTCACAAGTGACGCTTTCGCTTAACACTTGCGCCAGAGTCTGTCTTAAAGTGCCAGTTTTGGGCGCCAGAAGCCTTCATAAAAAAGCCGCCGCTCTTCTTCAGAACGGCGGCTTTTAATTTTAAATCGAAAATTCGAACATCGGACAATCGAAAATATTAATCAATTTCAACGTGTTTATCCTGCATCGAATTTACTTCGGCGGCGCTGGAGTGGAGTTCGATTTCTTCGCCGCGGTCGTCAACAATTTTGAAATCGGTGAGCCCTAACGACGTATCTTTCATTACTTTTACCCATTTGAGGTAGCGCGTGTACCATTTCATCTGCCGCGAAATAAACCCTTTGGTGTAATACGCGTGCAGGAACGGGTGCACAAATAACGAAATGCCGCGCTGGTTCTGGTTCGTCAGTAAATCGTCAATCGTATTGTCGATCTCATCGGTTACCAGAATACTGGCCGTAATTTTACCGGTACCGTTGCAGGTAGGGCAAACTTCGCCGGTTACAATATTTTGCTCCGGCCGTACCCGCTGCCGCGTAATTTGCATTAACCCAAATTTCGAAAGCGGCAGAATGGTGGATTTAGAACGGTCGTGCTTCATTTCTTCCTTCACCACCTCAAATACTTTCTGGCGGTTTTCCGCCGATTTCATATCGATGAAATCGATTACAATAATGCCGCCTATATCGCGCAGGCGCAATTGCCGCGCTACTTCTTTGGCGGCCATCATGTTTACGTTCAAAGCCGTGGCTTCCTGATCGGTTTCGGTATTCGATTTATTACCACTGTTTACATCTATTACGTGCAGCGCTTCGGTATGCTCAATAACCAGATAGCCGCCGCCCGGTATAGTTACCGTTTTGCCGAACAGCGCTTTCAGTTGTTTTTCGATGCCAAAGTGTTCAAAGGTTTTTACTTTACCGGTATAATGCTTCAGAATCTTTAATTTATCCGGGCGCAATTTTCTCAATGTACGTTTTGATTTCGTCGTACAGTTCGGCATTATCGACCATAATGCTGTCAAAACTTTCGTTTAAAATATCTCTCAATATGGAGGACGAACGTCCTAGTTCGCCGATAATCTTATCGCGTTCTTTTGCTGTTCGGAGAACTTTAAAACCTTCTTCCCAGTTCGCAACCATGCTGCGCAGGTCTTTGTCGAGTTCTGCCACTTCGCGGCCTTCGGCCACCGTCCGGATAATAACGCCAAAGTTTTCAGGCTTGATAGACGTGATCAAGCCTTTTAAGGCGTGTGCGCTCTTCTTTGCTGACAATCTTTTTGGATACGCTTACCGTGTTTGAAAACGGAACAAGCACCAAATAACGACCGGCAAGCGAAATCTCGCAGGATAAACGCGGGCCTTTGGTAGAGATAGGTTCTTTTACAATCTGCACCAACAGTTGCTGGCCTTTTTTCAGCACATCGGCCATTTTGCCGAGCTTATCTATTTCAGGCTCAAATTTAAACCCGTTAAGTTTTGGCAGAAGCGTTTTTCTGGGTCTGCGCTACTTTACAAATTTATTAAGCGACTTTAATTTGTACGCCCAGATCGTGGTAATGCAGAAAAGCATCTTTCTGGTACCCGATATCAATAAAAGCAGCATTTAGGCCCGGCATTACTTTTTTAACAGTACCCAGGAAAATATCTCCAACGGTATAATTGGTATCATTTCTTTCGTAAGTGATACTCAACCAGGCGTTTGTCCTGTAAAAGGGCAATGCGTTCTCCATCTTGAGTAGAATTGATAATTAATTCGTTACTCAATTTTTTAAGGATTTAGGTATGAAAAAATATACCAAAGCCCACGCTTGCAATAGCAAGGTGGGCTTATTAGAAAATAGCAATAAATTACTTCTTCTTATGTCTGTTTTTTCGCAGACGTTTCTTTCTTTTGTGAGTAGAGATCTTATGTCTTTTTCTTTTTTTTCCGCAAGGCATAATTTGTGGTTTAATTTAAATTGATTTAAAATAAGTTTAACTTCTAAACTGTTATTACTTCAGCTTTTTCAGATATTCGTCTACCGAGCCTGAAACTCCGGGTCATTGCTCCATGGTTTTCACTTTGTTAAATACCTTCTGGCTTCTTCTTTCTTACCGGTTTCGGCTAAAGAAACACCCAGGTAAAAATTACCTTGCACGTGCTTTGGATTTACCTCCACCAGGTTCTGAAAACGGTCTACCGCTTTATCGTACTGCCGCGATTGCATAGAAAGATACCTAGGTTAAACAACGCCTTCTCGTTGTTCGGGTCTGTCTGCTAATTACTTCCCGCAGCAGGGTAATGCCCTGCATGGGTGCTGGTCGCTGGCAATGTAGGTCATGGCCAGGTTGGTTTTAGCATCCAGGTTAGACGGATTATTCTTCAGCACTTTCTCGTACATAGCTTCGGGCTTTTTCACCTAAGTACGTTAGCCCGTTCTTCGGTAGCGGCAAAGCTAAAAGCTTCAAAATACTGATCGCCGGCTTTTTGATAAGTTCTGTTCGCCTGGTCGTGGCATTGGCTACCTGCTTCGTAGTAATACCCGGCGCTATCGAACTTGCTGACAGCCTGGTATATTTTGCGCCTAATTCGCGCCAGCAATTTCAGCTTTGTTAGCTGCATCTTGGCTGCTTTGTTCAAACTGGCTGCGCAGAGTCTGAAATTTCATCTAATGCTGGGCCGGCGTAGCTGCAGCATGGGCCACTTCTCACCGCGTCAGCCTTCGCCGCGCATGACCATGGCCGTTCGTGGTCTTCGTCCGTGCTTCTGCATGCTGGTTTATCGCGGTTCGCCGCAGCGGCACCAGCTAGCCAGATCCTTTTTCTATCTTTATTAATAATTACTTTAGGCAGAAAGAACATACCTGCTAACCAACAGCTAGCGCAACAACAATTACCATAATTTGGGGTCGTAGACATTTTCATTCTTACCGATTATTAATTATTTAACAATCAGTTCAGAAAACGCAAAGGTACGAAAAATACTTAAGAATACTACTGCTTCTTTAATTTTTTTGCTGTTCTTGATCTTCTGAACAAAAGTTTTAGAAGGTTTAAAGCTAGGAATAAAATGTTCATCGATGATGATAGAAGTATTTTTAGAAATATTACGGGCTACTTTTTTAGCACGTTTTTTATTCACAAAGCTACCAAAGCCTCTCACATAAATATTATTTCCATCGGCCATAGAGTCTTTCACTACTTTGAAAAACGCTTCTACGGTAGCCTGCACATCAGCTTTCTCAATTCCTGTTTTATCAGCAATTTCTGATATTACTTCTGCTTTAGTCACTTGATTTAAATGTTTATAGTTAATATATAATTTTTCATCTTTCTATCGCCCAAACTCGCTTTGTCATCATATAGTCTGTCAAATCGGGGCACAAAGGTAACTTTACTTTTTGAGAACTAAAAGACTATTTAGCTAAAAAAATTTACGTGATAACCATATCTTCCTGATTATATCGGAACCTTCTGTTATATTTTTAGCAAATATACGTCATAATGCTTCCTCCCGAACCTGATTTTTTTGCCAGCACGCCTTATCAACTGGTACCACAACAACACCGCGTGCCCTACCCTGGCGCGAAACCACCGATCCCTATGCTATCTGGCTTTCCGAAGTAATTCTACAACAGACCCGGGTAAGCCAAGGACTTCCTTATTATTTAGATTTTATCAGCAGCTTACCCTACCGTTCACGATTTGGCCAACGCACCCGAAGACGAAGTATTGCGGCACTGGCAAGGTTTAGGTTATTATTCCCGGGCCCGCAACATGCACCAAACTGCTAAATATATTTCTCAGGAACTGGGCGGTATTTTTCCCGATAACTTATCACTGAGTTGCTAAAGTTAAAAGGTATTGGTACCTTATACGGCCGCTGCCATTGCTTCACTTTGCTTTTAAAGAAAAGGTAGCCGTACTGGATGGCAACGTGTTCCGGGTGCTGGCGCGGGTATTTGGCATATCCGAAGATATTGCTGAGCCCAACTGGCAAAAAAGCTTTTCAGGTACTGGCCGACACACTGATTTCCGCCGACCAACCCGATACTTACAACCAGGCCATTATGGAGTTTGGGGCCATTCAATGCACGCCGCTTATGCCCGATTGCTTATTTTGCCCGCTCCAGCAACATTGTTTTGCTTTCCGCCACGGCCTAGTGCAGCGTTGCCGCACAAAACCAAAGCCAAAGCCCCGCGGGTACGCCATTTCCATTATTTCGTATTCCAGTTCCGCGAAGCTTTCTATTTAAAGAAACGCCTGCCCGGCGATATCTGGCAGGGCCTATATGATTTTCATTTGCTGGAATCCGATACCAAAGCCCTGAGCCTGGATGAAATGATCGCGGAACTGGGAATGCTGGAGCAGGACGTTCCCATGCCGAACATTAAGATGCCGTCGCCGGCTTATAAACATGTGTTAAGCCACCAGAAGGTTTTTGCTACCTTTTACCTGATTCTGCTAGAAAGCCCGTTAAATGAAAATGTAGCCGCGCTACACGGGTCTAAGCTTATATTCTTTAGCGGAAATAGAGCAATTACCCAAGCCGGTTTTAATAAATAATTATTTGAAAGACGCGATCTTTTAACTATATTTACTTAGTTGAACCCGGAATAAAATGGCTTGGATCCAGGCAAAACTTAATCAAAAAAACGGTAGGTTTCAGAGCAAAAAAAATCAGCGCTGCGGGAGAAAATAAGGTTTTAGTGCGTTATTGTATTTTGGTTAACCGGTCTGCTGAAAAGATTTTAAATTAAACCGCTTTTTAAGCGCCAGATTTCTTAACATTACAAATACCGAAACGTATAAACCTCAAATTATATAGAAAATTCCTAATTATTAATTCTTAATTATTAATTAAAAACATGGCAGGAATAAACAAAGTGATCTTAGTTGGTAACCTGGGCAAAGACCCGGAAGTACGTCATTTGGAAGGCGGTGCCACGGTGGCAACCTTTAGCCTGGCAACCGGCGAAAGTTATAAAGACAAAAACGGCCAGCGCGTAGAAAAAACCGAATGGCATAATATTGTAATGTGGCGCGGCCTGGCCGAAGTAGCCGAGAAATTCCTGAAAAAAGGCCAGATGGTTTACATAGAAGGCAAAGATCCGGACCAGGCAATACCAGGACAAAGAGAACCAGACCCGTTATTCCACCGAAATTGTAGCCGATGAAATGACCATGTTGGGCGGTCGTCCGGACGGTGGCAGCCAGGGTGGCAACGGTCAGGGCGGCAATGCCTCGAATTCCGGCAGCCAGAGCACAGCGGCGCAAAACGCAGCGGCCCCGGTTGGCCATACCCCGCCTTCTTACGAAGAAGAACCGGATGATCTTCCGTTCTAACCTATTTTTTACCTAACAATTACATTTTGGAACCAGACCCCTATAGTTGGAACAACCTGGCCGCTTTATTCTTACATGCCGGCACCATTCAGGTTTTCACCTACCTTTTAATACCGTTTTTATTGTTCTTTTCGGCCCTGCTTTCGGGGGCCGAAAAGGCATATTTTTCCCTACCCATTAACATTGTTGAAGATCTCCGGAACAGTTCGGCTAAAGCCGACGCCCGCGTCTGGAATTTATTGCAAGACCCGAAGCGGACCCTTTCTACAATTTTCTTTGCCAAAAGCTTTTCCTATGCCGGTTTGTTGTGCCTGGTATTCTGGTTTAGCTGGCGGGCGTTCGGGCTTTCGCCGGCCAACGGCGGTTTTACTTTCCTGGTTTCCTTCCTGCTTTTTCTGGCCCTTATTTTCCTGGTAGAAATTCTGCCAAAAGTTTATTACACGCATCATCCGGTTAAGCTGGCCCGCCTGTTGGCTCCGGCTTTAAATATTTTCCAGCTTCTGTTATCACCGTTTACCAGCCTGTTCCTGGCTTTTGAAAGCGCTTTGGGCCGTAAGTTCAACCTTAAAATGAACCAGAGCGCCATAGAAGACCTGCAGGATGCCCTGGAAGCCACCATCAGCGACGAAACCACCACCGAAGAAAAAGAAATTCTCCAGGGGCTGGTTACTTTCGGCACCATTTCGGCCAAACAGATCATGCGCTCCCGGGTAGATATTACCGCTTTCGATGCCACCCTTACCCTGCCGCAACTGGTGCCGCTTATTGAAGAATGGAATTATTCGCGGGTGCCGGTTTTTCGCGAAAGCATAGATACCATAGAAGGCATTCTGTACATCAAAGACCTGCTGCCTTACCTGGATGCTACCCCCGAATTTAACTGGCAGAAACTGGTGCGGCCGCCCTTCTTTGTGCCCGAAAGCAAAAAAGTTGGCGATCTGCTGAAAGATTTCCAGGAAATGCACGTTCATCTGGCAATTGTAGTAGATGAGTATGGCGGCACTTCCGGGTTGGTTACGCTGGAAGATATTATTGAAGAGATTGTTGGCGATATTAAAGATGAATTCGACGACGAAGACGAACTGGTTTATTCGCAGATAGACGAAAATACCTATATCTTTGATGGTAAAACATCGTTACACAGCTTCTGTAAAATTACCGGTACGCCCTACGAAAAACTGGAACAGGCCAAAGGTGAAAACGAAAGCCTGGCCGGCCTGATGCTGGAATTATTTTCCCGGATACCGCGTACTGGCGCCGAAACCACCCTGAATAATTACCACTTCAAAGTAGAAGCTGCCGACAGCAAAAAAGTTAAAACCGTAAAAGTGCATGTTGCTCCCGAAAAATTTCTTTCTTAAACCTGTTTCTCTTTTTTGCCTGGCGCTGGTACCGTTTTTAATTTCCTGCGATCCGGAGTATACGCCCAAGCCTAAAGGTTATAACCGCATAGATCTGCAACCGGCCAAATACCAGCCTTTAAAAGAAAAACACCCATATAAATTTGAATATTCGGCTTACGCTAAAATTCTGCGCGACTCCAGCCGCCTGACCGAACCGCACTGGATAAACGTGTATTATCCGCGCCACAAAGCCAACGTGCAAATAACTTACAAGGCAATTAACGGCAACCAAAAAGTTTTCTTCGACCTGGTAAACGATGCCCGCAAACTTACTTCCAAGCACGAAATTAAAGCTTACTCAATAGACGAAACTACCCTGAAAACTCCTACTGGACAGACTGCTTTTGTGTTCGAGCTTTCCGGGGAAGTGCCCAGCCAGTTCCAGTTCTACGTTTCCGATACTGCCAACCATTTTCTGCGCGGCGCCCTTTATTTTCGCACCGCCACCGCCAACGATTCTTTAGCGCCCGTTATTGAATACATTAAAAAAGACGTGGTACACATGCTGAATACGCTCCAGTGGACTGATGTGAAAGGTGGGGAAACGCTGGGGAAAACGAAGAAAAAATAGTTAATACTTCAGGTAGCGCAGGGTTTAAACCCTGCGCTACTGGAAAACAAGAAATAAATTAATATCATGGCTCAAACTTACCATCAGATATGGATACATTTGATTTGGGCTACTAAAAATCGCAACCCTATTCTTACCAAGGAGGTTCGTTCAAAACTTTTTCGGCACATTCGCAGCGAAGCAGAGCGAAAAGGGTTTCCAATTGATTCTATAAACGGGTTGGCTGATCATGTCCATATCTTAGTTTGCCTGAATCCTAAATTTTCGGTCAGTTCGGTGGTAAAGCATATTAAAGGTGAATCTTCGCGATGGCTGAACGAAAATGAGTTGACAGAAGAAGCCTTCCAATGGCAGAATGGTTTCAGCGCTTTTTCCGTTAGCAAAACTAATGTCCCAAAGGTTAGAAAGTATATTCAGGAGCAGGAAATGAAGCATGCCAACATCAGTTTTGAAGATGAAATGCTGTTGTTCCGGTAGCGTAAAGTAGCTCAGGGTTTAAACCCTGAGCTACTTTTGAAAAACTAAAATAGAAAAAAGGGAAAAACGTTAAGAACCTACCCTTCAGCCACTCACGAAAACTATTTAGCCCGTTGCCGTAAATAAGGAACCGCAGACGTAGCAGAATTCCTGAACCATGAAAAACCCTGAGCAAAACCCGGAACAAGTATGGCAGGAACTGGCCGGCCGCTACACCCAAGATCAGGACCTGATCCGGGAACGCTGGCAGGACCTTGAGGTTTATTACACCGGCCCTCACCGCTTCTACCACAATCTGGATCATATTCAGGAACTGCTGCAGCTGGCCGCCGAAAACCGGGAAAAATTCAGCCGCTACGATGAGATCCTTTTTGCGATCTTTTACCACGATGCCGTTTACGACGTGAACAGCACCCATAACGAAGAAAAAAGCGCCCAACTGGCAAAACTATCGCTGGAAAACTTTGACCTGACCCGGGAGCAGCTCGATTTTATTCCCGAAGCAATCCTGGCTACCAAAAAACACGAACAACATTCGGATCCGGATATCAACCTGTTCCTGGATCTGGACCTTCATATTCTGGCCTCGGACTGGCAAAAATACGACCAGTACCGCCACCAGATCCGCAAGGAATACAGCCTTTTTCCGGACTTATTTTACAAACCCGGCCGCAAAAAGATCCTGCAGCAGATCCTGAACCATCCGCGGATTTACAAAACCGCTGGCTTTTATCAGCTCCACGAAGAGGCTGCCAGGAAGAATCTGCAACGGGAGTTAAGTTATTTGTAAATGGTTACCGGTAGAGACGTAATATTTTACGTCTTCCACAGCATTGCGACAATTTATTGCGTCTCCCTCAATCTGACCTTTTAACTACTTCATGAATCACCAACCACCATGCTTTCCAGAAAGGAAACCTAATATATGGAGACGTAATATATTACGTCTCTACTGATGCCCGTGGGTTGAACCCTTCCTGAATTTTCGTTAATTTTACGAATCGTCGGTGCAGCACTTTTCCGGCCCCAAACCCTACCATTTTTCACCCGCCTTGACGCCTAATTTCTTCCATACCAAAATAGAATTCCTGAAAGGCGTAGGTCCGCAGCGGGCAGGTTTGCTGCAACTGGAAATGGGAGTTTTTACCTATGGCGATCTTATTCAGAAATACCCTTTCCGTTATTTAGACCGCACCCAGGTTTATAAAATTGGCGAACTGCACGAAGACCTGCCCATGGTGCAGATAAAGGGTATTTTAAAGCGAAAACAACTACTGGGCGAAGGCCGAAAACAACGTTTATCTGCCGTACTGGTAGACGATACCGGCGAAATAGAACTGGTCTGGTTTAAGGGGGTAAAGTGGCTCGATAAAACCCTTAAAAATTTCACGGAATACCTGGCTTTTGGCAAGCCCACCTTATTCAATAGTAGCATAAATATGGCGCATCCGGAAATGGAAGACACGGCTGAACTTAAACAGGAAACCGGATTTCTGCAGCCCGTTTACCATACTTCCGAAAAAATGAAAGTGCACCGGCTCGATAGCAAAGCGTTCAGCCGGATCACGCAGGTTTTGGTGAACATGGCCAAACCGCACATTCAGGAAACCCTGCCCCAACATCTGATCGATCAGTACAAATTAATTTCGAAGCAGGAAGCGTTGGTAAACATTCATTTTCCCGAAAACGCCGACAAACTGCAGGCCGCCCGCTTCCGGATGAAATTTGAAGAACTGTTTTACATCCAGCTGAAATTACTGCGGCAGAAAGTGGTGCGGAAAGCCGACCTGTACGGGCAGGTTTTCAAAAACACCGCTACCCTTACCGAATTCTACCAGCACCACATGGCTTTCGATCTGACCGGGGCACAGAAACGGGTGATCAAAGAAATCTACAAAGACGTTACTTCGGGCAAACAAATGAACCGGCTGCTGCAGGGCGATGTAGGTTCCGGCAAAACAATTGTAGCCTTTATTGCCATGCTCATGGCCATCGATAACGGTGCCCAGGCCTGCTTAATGGCGCCTACCGAAATTCTGGCCGAACAACATTACACTGGCTTAAAAGAATTGGCCGATAAGCTGGGAATTAACCTGGGAAAACTGACCGGCTCCACCAAAAAATCGGACCGCAAAATTATCCATGAGCAGCTGCAGAACGGCGAAATGAAAATGATCGTGGGTACGCATGCGTTGCTGGAAGATGTGGTGCAGTTTCAGAATCTAGGGCTTTGCATTGTAGACGAACAGCACCGTTTTGGGGTAGCGCAGCGATCTAAATTGTGGCAGAAAAATCCGCGGGTAATTCCGCACGTTTTGGTAATGACCGCCACACCCATACCGCGCACCCTGGCTATGACGCTTTACGGCGACCTGGATGTTTCGGTAATAGATGAAATGCCGGCCGGCCGGAAGGAAATTGTAACCGTGCACCGGTTCGATAGCAAACGACTACGGGTTTTCGGGTTTATGCGCGAACAAATAAATTTAGGCCGCCAGGTTTACATTGTGTATCCGTTAATCGAAGAATCGGAAACCATGGATTTTAAGGACCTGACCGATGGCTACGAAAGCATTAAACGCGCTTTCCCGGAGTTTGAGATCAGCATTGTGCACGGCCGCATGAAACCTGCCGATAAAGATTTTGAAATGCAGCGCTTTGTCCGGAACGAAACCCAGATCATGGTGGCAACTACCGTTATTGAAGTGGGCGTAAACGTGCCGAATGCCAGCGTTATGGTTATTGAAAGCGCCGAACGGTTTGGCTTAAGCCAGCTGCACCAGTTCCGGGGCCGGGTGGGCCGGGGCGCCGAACAAAGCTACTGCATCTTAATGACCGATTATAAACTGGGCAAAGACACCAAAGTGCGTATTGAAACCATGGTACGCACCAACAACGGTTTCGAAATTGCCGATATTGATCTAAAGCTGCGCGGCCCCGGCGATCTGATGGGAACGCAGCAAAGCGGCGTTTTAGATCTGCTTATTGCAGATCTTTCCAAAGATGCCAAAATTCTGCAGGAAGCCCGCTATGCGGCCATGCAATTGCTGGAGGAAGACCCGAAAATGGAAAAGCCCGAAAACGAAAATATCCGGCTGCACATCCGTTCTTTAACGAAGAACGCGGTGAACTGGAGCCGGATAAGTTAGAAAAACAGTAGGGCTAGGCGGCAAAAGTAAAGTTACTCTTACAGGCTTTAGTTAAGTAGATTAATCTAAAACTTAATATTTATTCTAACGGTATCTCCTGTATTTTCTGGAAGGTTTATATTAATTCTTCTTCGCTCTTCAGAAATGCCTGCTGAAAAATTGCTGAAATAATAATAAAAGGGATATGGATTCTGGTAAGGAACAAGCGTAGTACGGAAAATTGTATCCTGGACATTGTAAAAATAAACTTTAGGAAATGGGTGAAAATCGCCGATATCTATTCTTGTCTTGGTTCGGGCGCCGGTATCCTGCATGTGAATTACCGATGGCCATGGCTGTTTGAATTTCACCACCAGATCTTTATTATTCCGCCTTTTTTTTACTTCGATATCTTCAGTATACCCCAAAAAATTTCCTTGGGCCAACCCTGCTCTTAGCTCAAAAGGCCCGTCCACCCCGCTACCATCAACCTGAAAATTAAATCTTCCTTTCACATCGGCACGACCTTCTCCTAAAAATTCAAATTGAATTCCACCTCCTCCCCATCCTATAATACTGTTACTGCCCCCAGAATTCCGGCTATGACCATAAACACTAACCCAAGCATTAGGAACAGGCTGATTAGAAAAAGCATCCACAACTTTCCCTTCAACTAATGTATCACCGTCTAAACGGCAGCTGGAACAGAATACTAAAATAAATAATCCGTAAATAATATATTGGGAACGCCACATAAGGTTAGGATTCCATAAAGTAGAAATACTAAAAGCTAGTTACGGCAAAAGAATTTTGTTACAAAGGCAAATTTTCAATTTATCAGACTACAATAATAGCCAACTTAACACCTTAAATAATTAAATGTCAAAAATTAATGAAGAATCAATCAGACTTCCCTTGCCAATCAAATCGCTCTAAATAACGCAAAAAAAATCCGGCTTTCTTTTTGCATCCTGAAAAAGGTTACAATAAAGGAAAGCCGGATAAGTTAGAAAACGGTAGGGTTTTACGTTAAAAAACTACTAGTTGAACTGTAAAGAGCCTTTTTCATATTTTACCGAAATGAAAGATGCCTTTCTTTCGGTTACCGCCGGAACAAGCTCCGCTTGTTGGGTATAAACAGGTTGAGCCTCAGCTTCTTTGGCAATTGGTTTGTGTAAAGCAACAGCATCGTCTTTGGCAAGCTTACTTAAAATAACCAGGCAACCTAAAACTAAAACTTTTAATGCAAATTTCATATAATAAAAAGTACTTCAGTAGATGAGAACAAAAATCTTTTACTGGTATTGCTGAACCAAAGTTACAGAACATGGTAAAATCATACTCATAAAACAGGTTAAGTTTTTACTATCAGTTTGTTAACAGATCTGTTTTTTTGCTTTACCTTTAAATAACCGGGTTTTGCTCAGAAAATCAAGCCGTTTAAACTTCTTTTAAATTTGGTCCAAAGTTAACCGTTTCAGAAACCAAAAAGTACAATCAGCTGGTAAATTGTTCGTTCAGAGACATACTCTAAATCCTGTATTTCGGTTCAGAAAGTCCTATATTTGCCTTACCAATAAAATTTTACCCGTTAACCTGTGACTAACCGCTCCCTCTTTTTGCTCTTAAGCCTGCTGCTCTTAATTGCACCTGTTGCTCCAACGTTGGCCCAGGTCAAGATCAAATCTGTGCCCTTTACCTATCTCCCGGAGGCTTCGGAAGACCGCTATAACCAGCGCCTGAAACACAAAACCCTTCCTGTAAGCGAAACCGATTTCGTAATTCTGAGTAAAAAATCGAATAAGGAATATGCCGTTGAACGGTACGACGGTAGCCTGGCAAAAGCATGGACCGGAATAATTCCGCTTACAGAGGGCGAAACCGTAGAAGCTTTTACTAAAAACGAAGGCGGCATTCTGGTGCTTACGCACTATACCAACCCTATCTCCTACCTGCAAACCCTCACCGGCCATTTATTCGATGCCAAGTCGGGCCGGAAACTGGAAACCCGCAAGCTTTATGAAACCACCAACCGCCGGAAAGTAGGCGTTAGTATTTCTGACGACGGAAATAAGCTGGTAGCCTTTCAGTTCCTGATGAATGAAGCAAAGATAAAAGCCATAAACGCCAGCCTGTACGACGGCCGGTTGCAAAAGCTGAAAGACCGCACTTACAACCTCCGCGACATTGCTACCAATCTTTCGGCCAGTATCCGGATCGATAACCGGGGCGACCAGTTCTTATGCCTTATGAGCGACCACAGCACCAAACTTACTGTGCGGAAATACACCAATGCTTCCGAAGACGTTAAAGTAATGTCGGTTCAGCTGGGAGGCACTTTTTCCGGCAAACAGGTCTATGTTTTTCAAACCCAGTATTACCTGGGCCAGAACGGTTTGCTGCTGGCGGCTGCTATCTGTATGGAAAGAAATACCGCCGAATACTACAGCCTGAAACTTGCCAGGTTCGATTTTGATGCCGTGGAAATGGCATTTGCCCCGGAATTCAAGTTTACCCCGGAATACATAGACAGCCTGAATAAATTCTACCCGGCAGATAAACCGGTAAAACGCCTGGATGACATTGAGCTTTCAGAAATGATCGTTACCCCCGAAAAAGACATTGTGCTGATTGCCGAAAAACGGTATACCGAAGGCGAAAATACCCCTTACACCGCCAAAGAGCTGCATTTATTTACTTACGACGAATACCTGAACCTGGCCTGGCGCTCCATTATCATGAAAAATCAGGTTGCCCCTCCCGACGAAGGCTTTACCGGCATTTCTTACCTGGCCAGGTACATTAGCGGGGCTCTCAACATTCTTACCCTGGAAACCATTAACGGCAAAACCGACCTGTACAACCGCCGCATAAACGCCCACAACGGTGCCGGCGAAAACCCCAAAGCCCTGGGCCTGAACGTAGCCAACGATAAAAGCGTGGCCTATATCAAAGATTTTACCGCCTGGCTGAATGACAAGAACCTGATCGTGGTAAGCCGGCCTTCTAAGAAAGCGGCGGCGCTGCAGTTGAATAAGCTTACGCAGAAGTAGGGAAGTAAAGAATTAAAGCCTGCATTGATTTCAATTTAAAAGAAATAAAAAAAGCCGGTTTTAGAACCGGCTTTTTCTGTTTAAATAATTTACGTCGATATTAACTTTAAGGGTTTAATAAGTTATTGCTCCCACTTTTGAATGCGATTGTTAACAAAGTCTGCTACAAAAATATTTCCACTTGGAGCTACAAAAATATCGTAGGGATTATCCAATTGATTCGCCGCAGTACCTTTACCGTTACCGCCGGCTACCGTTACGCCTGTGGTTGTTCCAAGAGCAAATTTTTGAATACGATGATTATTTTCTTCACTTACAAAAATATTTCCATTCATATCAACAAAAACGTCAGAAGGGCCATTAAGTTGATTAGCTGCTGGACCACTTCCATTTCCACCGGCTACTGTAACGCCTATAGTAGTTCCAGGTGCAAATTTCTGTACACGATGGTTTAAACCATCCGCTACAAATATATTTCCGGCAGCATCCACAAAAACGCCTGAAGGTGCGTTTAACCGATCTGGCCCTGAACCAGCTGTATTAATTCCTCCCGCTCCGGCCACTCTTTGTCCAAATGATGCTCCAGGAGCCCATTTCATAATTCGGTGGTTAAAACCGTCTGCTACAAATATATTTCCGTTTGTATCTACAAAAACACTTTTAGGGCTATATAAATGACTACTACCATTTCCAGGGCCAATGCCGCCTGCTACAGTTATGCCACTGGTAGCACCAGGAACCCATTTTTGTATACGATCATTACTACCATCTGCTACAAATATATTCCCGGCGGCATCTACAAAAACATCAGTAGGTTTATCAAATTGATTTGCAGCTGGGCCCCGTCCATTTCCGCCAGCTACTGTTACCCCAACAGTAGCCCCTGGTGCAAATTTTTGGATTCGATCATTACTACCGTCTGCTACAAAAATATTTCCGCTTCCATCTACAAAAACACCAGTAGGTGATGCTAATTGATTCATAGCATTACCGTAACCATTCCCGCCAACTATTGTAAAATTCAAATCTGCAGTAAATCCAACTTGACCGGAAAGAATTGTTTGGTTATTCGCATCCACTAGTTGAGCATTTACAGTTTGTTTAGGAGCAGTAGGTCCTAGTGTCCAAGTTATTTGGGCTACGCCATTCTGGTCTGTAAGAGCGGTGCTGGCACTTATTGTTCCATTTCCAGTAGCTACTGCAAAATTCACAGATTTATTTACGGCTGGCATTCCGTCCTGGTCAAGCAGTTTAACTTTTAACGGATCGGTTAAGGCTATTCCAGAAAACCCAGTTTGGTTATCGCCCGAAATTTTTTGTAGCGCGTATCTAGTTGAATTATCTGGTGTTGGATTTGGATCATCTCCGCCGCAGCCTGTAAGAAAGAGAAATAAGAAAGCAACCAACAGAGGCCGGTACTTTTTAAAATAGTGCTTCATAAAAGGGTTTTCAAAGTTCTTCTAACAAAGTTAAGCTTAATAAAGAAATAACAAAGTTTTCAATCCTGTAAAATCTTAGGGCTACCTGCTTTATAAAATTTATAACAAATTAAGAATAAAAGGTTTACTAAGAATTTGCCAGCCCCGGAAATTTTGCGGAATTTAGGGACTCAAATACCTATATGAAAAGATTACATTATTTATTCACCTTTTTGCTCATCAGCACCCTGGCCTTTACCGGTTGCAAAAACGACGACGATGACGTAGTTGCCGATCCGGTAATTAAACCCGGCAGCATTAAAGCCATGGTTTCGCCGCCTAATTCTGCCACCAACATGCGAGCCACCCAAGGTTCGGTTACCAAAGAAGTAACCCCAGATGCCGCAGGCGTTTTCCAGATCAACGATTTAGTTCCGGGGTCTTATTCCGTTACATTCACGCCAGCCACCGGCTTTCAGGCCCCTCCGGCCCGCAATGTAACCGTTACCAGCGACAACGTAACCGATCTGGGAACTATCACTTTAACGCAACCGGGAAACCAATTCCTGGGGTCATTCTCTGCTACGGTAGATGGTAAGGGTTGGAATTCTACCATCCATGGCGCCAGGCTGGACACTACCTCACTAACCATTACCGGAACCATGATCAATATGGCCGGCGGAATTCCAAGTTCTACTGAATTAATTATTTTGACCCTGACAAACGTAACCGGCCCGGGCACCTTTAACGGCCCGTCAAACGCCATAGGGATTGTTACGTCCGCCTCTCTAATGGGCGGCACTCAGAACAATTGGGCTTCTTTTGGACCCGGCAGTAACTGCACCGTAACCCTAACCAAATTCGATCAGGCCACTAAGAAGGTATCCGGTACTTTCTCTTTCCGGGCCAATGCTGATCCTACCAGCGGGGCTTCCGGCATAAAAACCGTAACCGGCGGCACTTTTACCGATCTGAATATTCAGTAAGGTCCGGTTTAGGTTCTTTATCAGAAAGGCCATTGCTAAAAAGCAGTGGCCTTTTGCTTTTTGCGGAATTGCCTGTAATTAAAGTTGACTTTCTTTTAATAGAATTCCGGCAGGAAAAACCTGTAATCTTTGTTTTAAAATTGGAGGAGCGGAATCGTTTGCCGAACTTTAAGGTTAATTTCCTGCAATTGAAAAATCTATTCTGCTTTCTGCTATTTTGTTGTACCTGTTTATGTTTCTTTGGGTGTGAAGAAAAAGACAGCAGACCGGTACCGGCCGGAGAAGGTGGGGTACGGGTTACGGTTTCGCCGGCCGAAGCTACCGGAGAAATGCGCTTAAATCTCCATGGTGCTCCCGTAAAAATTATTTACTCCGATTCGGGAGTTTTTCAAGCCAATGACCTGAAACCGGATAACTACTTTGTTACTTTTATTCCTGCTCCCGGTTTTTCTGCCGATTACTACCTGAGAGCAAATATTGAATCTGGTAAAGTGGCTGACTTAGGCCATGTAGTTTTTAACTATTCTGTTACCGGCAAAAAAGGCAGCATGTCTGCTACCATCAATGGCACGGCGTGGGAATCTGTTACGCGTTCGGCTGTTTTTCACAACTCAGACCTTTACATTGAAGGGTTTTCATTTTCTACCACCAGCTCTATTCAGGGAACTATTAACCTTAATTTAAAAAATGTTACCGGGTCCGGTACCTTCACAACACCTTCATGGGCCGGTTTTAAGCGGGAAGGCATTAATTCGGGCAAATATTGGGATACCATAGACAGAGGCTATTGCCAAATAAACATTACCGAATTAGATACTATAAAACGTAAAGTTTCCGGAAATTTCACCTTTAAGGCTTACCCTATGAGCCAGACTGATACAACTACCATACGGGCCGTAAATGGAATTTTTACGGACGTAGAAATTAAATAATCCCCGGGTTACCCAAAACAAAAAGGCCACTCCTACATTTCAGGAATGGCCTTTTTGTTTTAATCAGATTTACTTTATTCTACAACCAAACGTCTGGCGGCAACCTGGTTTTGGGTAGTTAATTTCATGAAGTAAATTCCTTTAGGCAATGTGCCAACCGGGATGCTGGTTGTCTGTTTTTCTACGGGGACGTTTCCGTTCTGCAGCACCTGCACTTCCTGACCGATAGCATTTAAAAGCGTAATGTTAACCGGTCCGGCTTTCTCCAGCTTATATTCTAAAATGGTTTGGGAAGTTGCCGGGTTCGGATAAACCTGGAAACCGATTTTTGATCCAAAGTCCTCTTTTAAACCTAAAGAACTGGCCTGATCCAGGTAAAAGCCGTTGTAAATGGTAGTACCCAGAACGGTGCGCTCCGAAAGCCGCAGGAGGGGAAAATGCACACCCGGCATAAACCAGTCGTAGGTAATGGTGGTTTCCGCAAACGGGGTTAATTGGTTAGCAATTTCAGTAGCTCTTACTTTCAATACATTCTGGAAAGTCCCGGCCGGCGTTACCAGCGTGCCGTAGCCGTTGGCAATTACCGTAATGGTGCCGTTCCGGGGAATGGTGGTACCACTAATAGTAGCACTGCCGGCGAATGGATCGGTAAAAGTGGAGTTATAAGTAAACGGGAAAGAGATCCGGTTGGCCGGATCGGTGTTTACCACCGAATTGTTCTGGGAAGATTGAACCAGGGCGTATTCTTTAACTATGATGTTATTATTGTCTACATATTCGTAATCGGTATCTACTTTAACCACCATATTGGCAGCCGGATAGCTGGTTGGGTTGGGCGCTGCAGAGCGGGCTAATACATTGGCCGTTTGCTGCATTAAAGGGCTAAGCGTTGCGAAGTTCCAGGTCAGGTTGGCCCCGGTGGTTCCGGCGGCTGTTAGGTTGGCGGCAGTTGGAAGGCATTGATTCACTAAAAACTGATCGCCGATACGCAGGTTGGTATTGGCAGACGTTAGCGTTGGCTGGGCAAGGCCAAAATAAGGTTGCGCACATAAAAACGCTATTAAAATTGCTGGTAAAAGTCGTTTCATAGATTTGGATTTCAATTGATTGAAAACAAATTTATAACATTCTACCTTTCAAACCATTAAATTAAGTACATAAAAAAACCGGCTGCTTTTGCGAACCGGCTTTCTAAAATTATAGCGCACTTTTTAGCTTAAAAAGCATACCGATTTTCGCTGATTAGTCTGGCAGCTACTCTCCTTCTGGCTTCTTTGGCGTTGAATAATTCTGAAGTTTTGGTAAAGCGTTTCAGCCCAATAAACAGCATCTTTTGTTCATCGCCTTCACCCATAGCAGCCAATGGCTTCTTTACCGGCCAGGTAAGTAGTATTCAGAGCTTCCTCCAGGTAAACGCGAGCATATCATCTGCGGGCGGCTTCTTCTTCGCCTTTTTGTTGCACCAGTTTTTCCACGCGCAGCAACAGTCGATTCAGCTACGTAGGTTTTAATGGCCATGTCGGCAATGTTCATCAGTATTTCCTGCTCTTTTTCCAGGGTCATCATGAATTTTTGCACCGCCGTACCGGCCACCAAAAGAATAGCTTTTTTCATGTTCCGGATTACTTTTTTCTCGGCGGCTAAATAAGCGCTTCTTCTTCATCGCCGAAATCCGGAATGCTCATGAGTTCGTCCTGAATGGCTTTGGCCGGGCCCATTAGATCCAGTTCACCTTTCAGGGCCTTTTTCAGCAGCATATCTACGGTGAGCATGCGGTTAATTTCGTTGGTGCCTTCAAAAATGCGGTTGATGCGCGAATCGCGGTAAGCCCGGTCCATGGGATAATCGGCAGAAAAACCGTAACCACCGTAGATCTGCACGCCTTCGTCAACCACATAATCCAGCACTTCGGAACCTTCTACTTTCAGAATGGCCGCTTCTACGGCAAATTCTTTGGCCGCGCCTAATAAAGCTTCGGTATAGTTTTTCCCTTCGGCTATCAGCTCTTCTTCTTTTAAATGAATATCGTTGCCGCAGCGGTAAAGGGCCGATTCCAGGGCAAAAATTCGAATGGCCTGTTCCGCCAGTTTATGCCGGATAGCACCAAATTTAGAGATAGGAATTTTAAACTGGATCCGTTCGTTGGCATATTTCACCGATCAGGTTGGCTACTTTTTTAGCTGCCCCCAGGGTGGCAGCTGCCAGCTTAATTCGTCCCAGGTTCAGGATATTAAAAGCAATTAAATGGCCTTTGCCAATTTCGCCCAGTACATTTTCTTTCGGCACTTTGCAATCGGTTAAGAATACCTGCCGGGTAGAAGAACCTTTAATGCCCATTTTATGCTCTTCGTTGCCCAAGCTCAACCCTTCGGCGCCTTTTTCTACAATAAAACCGGTAAACTTATCGCCGTCTACCTGCGCAAAAACAATAAATACATCGGCAAAACCGGCATTCGTGATCCACATTTTCTGACCATTCAGAATGTAGTTATCACCTTCCGGCATCATCGCTTTGGTTTTGGCAGCCAGCGCATCCGAACCAGAACCCGGTTCGGTTAGGCAGTAAGAGGCGATCCATTCGCCGGTAGAAAGTTTGGGCAAGTATTTCTTTTTCTGTTCTTCGTTACCGAAGTACAGAATTGGCAGCATGCCGATACCGGTATGTGCCGCAAAAGCCACCGGAAAAGAATGCCCGCCGCCTACCGCTTCCGTAACTAAAAGGGAAGTATTAAAATCTTTATCCAACCCGCCGTATTCCTCCGGAATGGAAATGCCGAACAAGCCCAGTTCTCCGGCTTTTTTCATCAGGCCTTCCATCAGGCCTTCTTCATGGTTATCCAGGCGATCCAGGAGTGGGGTCACTTCTGTTCGCACAAATTGGTCGGTGGTTTCGGCCATCATTCGCTGCTCTTCGTTAAATTCTTCCGGGGTAAAAATATCGGCCGCCTGGGTTTCTTTAATTAAGAATTCGCCGCCTTTGAGTGATTTCTGTGTAGTTTCCATATTCGTATTTTCGATTTTTCGAGGTTCGATTATTCGATTTTTATTTTTTATCCGGTCATCTCGACCGCAGGGAGAGATCTCATTAGTGTGGTAGTACCTTCTATTCTGGCATTTCTACCAGCCCGATGAGATTTGGCTCCGCCGAACTTCGTTTCTCCTGACGTCGAGATGACGCACTAATTAAGAGAATTCCGGCACCTGCTACCTTAAAAGTTCGTAGATTCCCGCTACGCCCTGTCCGCCGCCTACGCAGGCCGTAACCATGCCGTATTTCTTGTTTCGTCTGCGGAGTTCATGGAATGTTGAATGCTGAGCTTGGCGCCTGAGCAACCCAGCGGATGACCTAAGGCAATGGCGCCGCCGTTCACGTTTAGCTTCTTCCGGGTTAATATTCAGGTGCCGGATCACGGCAAAGGATTGGGCAGCAAAGGCTTCGTTCATTTCAAACAGGTCAATATCTTCGAGCTTCATGCCGGCCATTTTCAGCGCTTTGGGAATGGCTGCAATGGCCCCATACCCATAATGCGTGGATCAACGCCTTCGGTAGCGTAAGTAACCATGCGGGCAATCGGCTCCAGGTTTAGTTCTTTTACCATCCGTTCGCTCATAACCAGCACAAAAGCAGCGCCATCGGAAGTCTGGGAAGAATTACCGGCCGTTACAGTGCCATTCTGCGCAAAAACCGGTTTTAGTTTGGCTAGTTTTTCCAGCGAAGTATCGGCCCGTGGGCCTTCGTCGGTATCTACCACGTAGCTGCGGGTTTTCTTTTTGCCGTTTTCATCCACGTAAGTTTCTTCCACGGTTATCGGCACAATCTGCTCTTTGAAATAACCGTTCTGAATGGCTTTAATGGCTTTCTGGTGCGAATTGTAGGCAAACTCATCCTGGTCTTCGCGGGTAACTTTATAATCTTTGGCTACGGCTTCGGCAGTTAAACCCATACTCAGAAAATATTCCGGATGCTTTACCGAAATGTTATAATTGGGAACCGTTTTCCAACCTACCGTGGGTACCAGCGACATAGATTCGGTTCCGCCGGCAATAATGCAATCGGCCATGACCGGCGGCAATTTTGCTGCAGGCAATGGCAATGGTTTCGACGCCCGGAACCACAATACCGGTTAACGGTCATGCCCGGAAACACTTACCGGCAACGACAAGCAGCGAAATCATGCGTCCCATCTGCAAGCCCTGCTCCGCTTCCGGCACGGCATTGCCCACAATCAGATCATCTACCCGCTCAGGGTCTAAGTGCGGTACTGAAGCCAGCAAATGCTTGATCACTTCGGCGGCCAGGTCATCGGGGCGCGTAAACCGGAAACCACCCCGGGTTGCTTTGCCAACAGCCGTCCGGAAGCCGGCTAACGATATATGCATGTTTCATATTTTTAATTGTTTACCCCACCCTAACCCTCCCCTGATTCAGGGGAGGGGACTTTTCGAGTGGTTTGGGTTAATGTTTATTTTTCCGTCGGTTTCTTCGCTTACTTCGCTTCCGCTCTTCCGGATTTGCAATCCGGAAGTTTAGAGCTGCGGATCTGTGATCCGCCTTGCACTGCCTCCTGCTATAAAATGCTAAGTTTTTCGGCTGAAAAAGTCGGATTGCAATTCCTCTGTCTCAGTACTTTCGGATTACAAATCCGAAAGAGCAATCGGGCATTTAGCCATTTCATATTAATTCCTTAGCGGTTTACCGGTGGTCAGAATGCTTTGAATCCGCTCCAGGGTTTTGCGTTCGCCGGTTAGCGATAAGAAGGCTTCGCGCTCTAGATCCAGCAGGTATTGCTCTGATACTTCAGTTGGGGCCGACAAATCGCCGCCGCACATGACAAGGCTAGTTTTTCCGTAATCTTTTTATCGTGCTCCGAAATATAATTGCCTTCGTACATGGCGTATACGCCGGTAATAAACATACCCAAACCGCTGCGGCCTTCCACTTTTATATCTGTTGCGTTGCGTAGGTTTAGTGTAACCGGTTTCGGCTAAGTCAATGGCGGCATGCTTTAGCTTCGGCAATCAAGCGGTTCTGGTTAATAGTGATCTCATCGCCGGGGCGCAGGTAATTCAAATCAAAAGCTTCGTGGGCAGAAGTCGATACTTTGGCCATGGCAATGTTGAGGAAGGCATTGCGCAAACGGTTCATTCCGGGTCGCCTTCTTCAAAGCGGCGGCGGTGCGGAGCGTCATTTCTTTGGTGCCGCCGCCGGCCGGAATCAAACCTACGCCAAATTCTACTAAGCCAATGTACGTTTCAGCCGCGGCTTGAACATTGTCGGCGTGGAGGCTGATTTCGCAGCCGCCGCCCAAGGTTAAGCCATGCGGCGCCGCCACTACCGGAATAGCCGAATAGCGCATCCGCATCATGGTGTTCTGGAACTGCTGGATCATGAGGTTGATCTCGTCGTATTCCTGATCCAGGGCATTCATGTACACCAAAGCCAGGTTGGCGCCGGCCGAGAAATTAGGAGCATCGTTGCCAACCACCAGGCCGCGGAAATCTTTCTCGGCAATTTCGATGGCTTTGTGAATTCCCTGCACCACTTCGCTAGCCCATGGTATTCATTTTGGTATGGAACTCCAGGTTCAGAATGCCGTCGCCGATATCAAAAATGGTAGCGCCTTTGTTTTTCCAGACCACGTTGTTGCTGCGGTAATTATCCAGAATAATAAAGCTTTCGGTTCCCGGAATTGGTTTATAGGTTTTGCTTTCGCGATGTCGTAGAATAAGCGTTTGCCTTTTTCACTTTTATAGAAGGTTTCGGTACCGTTTTCCAGCATTTCCGCAACCCAGGCGGCTGGTTTATAACCGGCTTTTTCCATGTTGGCTACGGTATCTTCCACGCCCAGGGCATCCCAAACTTCGAACGGACCCAGATCCCAGCCAAAACCGGCTCTCATGGCATCATCGATGCGATAAAGTTCGTCGGAAATTTCGGGAATGCGGTTGGAGAATATTGAAACAAACCGTGGGAAGTTGCGCGGAAAAAATCGGCGGCTTTATCGGAAGCACCGGCAAATGCTTTGCAGGCGGGACCGCAGGTCTTCGATCGGTTTGATGGTTTCCATGCTGCCGAATTTTACCTTGTTGCTTCGGGCCGTATTCCAGCGTGTTCAGATCAAGGGTTAAGATTTCGGTTTCGCCGCTTTCGGTTTTGGTTTTCTTGTAAAAGCCCTGTTTCGATTTATCGCCGAGCCAGTTTTTCTCCAGCATCTGGCTGCACGTAACCCGGCAACTGGAACAAGTCGCGGCTTTCGTCTTTTTCGCCGGTCTGGTACAAGCCTTGCGCTACTTTCGCCAGCGTATCCAAGCCAACTACATCCAGCGTGCGGAAGGTTGCCGATTTCGGGCGACCAATGGCCGGGCCGGTAATCCGATCTACTTCGTCTACGTTCAGGCCCAATTGTTGCATCTGATCTAAAGGCCCTCCATAATGGCGTAAATACCAACCCGGTTTGCAATAAAAGCCGGGGTATCTTTGGCCAGAACGGTGGTTTTTCCTAAATAAAGATCGCCGTAATGCATCAAAAACTTCACTACTTCCGGATCAGTTTCCGGCGTCGGAATAATTTCCAGCAGCTTTAAATAACGGGGCGGGTTAAAAAAGTGCGTGCCGCAGAAATGCTTCTGGAAATCTTCGGAGCGGCCTGCCAGCCATGAGGTGAATCGGGAATGCCGGAAGTGTTGGAGGTAATAAGCGTTCCCGGTTTCCGGAATTGTTCTACCTGCGCAAAAAGCTGTTGCTTGATCTTCAGGTTCTCTACTACTACTTCAATGATCCAGTCGCAGGTGGCAATATCCTTCAGATTATCGGTGAAGTTGCCGGTAGTAATGCGTTTGGCAAAATCCTTTTTATAAAGCGGTGCCGGGTTAGAACCAATAGCCGTTTGCAAAGCCGTGTTTACAATGCGGTTGCTTACCTGCGGGTTTTCCAGGGTTAGACCTTTGCCGCTTCTTCGGGGGAGAGTTCGTTGGGGGCAATATCCAGCAGCAACACCTGCACGCCGATATTGGCAAAATGCGCCGCAATCCGCGAACCCATTACGCCCGAGCCCAGCACCGCTACTTTTTTAATAATTCTTTTCATTTATCAGACGTTTATTTAGATACAAGTATCAAAAACCGGTATCAGGATGTATGATCTTTTAAGCTGTAATTAGCAAAGCGTTAGCACGATAACTATTGACTTTCTTATTAGTTTTCCAGGCATAAACCATAGTGCTTTTTTCTAAAATTATTGCGTCATCCTGAGCGATAGTGAAGGAACTTGTTGGCTTCCAGTACAATGCTTATTCTGGCTTCGACTTCTAATTGCTTTTTTGTTTTTGAAACCAAAGTGCTTCTGATTTTCTTTTCATAGTTAACTTTACTACTGAGAGCCGACAAGTTCCTTCGCTATCGCTCAGGATGACGAATAGAGGATGCTTCAGCCATTTTCATATTTCCTCATTTTCACATTTTTAGAAAACGCTCTTACTTTCAATTAATCCGTTAATGCGGCCGATCACGCTAAAAAAGCAATCCAGCTCTGCTTGTGGTATGGTTTCGCGCACTTTCTGGTTGAATTTCCGTACCGTTTGCCGGGACACTTCTTTTTTCTGAAGGCCAACTTCGGTCAGCATTATTCTAACGGAGCGTTTGTCTTTCTCATCGGCCATTTTGTAGATCAGGCCTTTTTCTTCCATGCTTTTTAAAATGCGGGTCAGGCTGCGGGCTTCCAGACCTAATAACGGCGCGATTTTCGTAGCCGGGGTGCCTTCCGTTGGATCGATATTCAGCAACACAAACCCGATGGAAGTGGTAATGTCGTGTTTAGCTGCCTGCACGTTGTACATTCGCGAAATGGCGTGCCAGCATACCTTTATATTATAATCTACGGTTTCTTCAGGTTTCATAGCAAAGGGAGGATTAGATAGTTATACCAAATAAACGAAAAATTTGTTATGCTTGCATACTAAATTGAAAAAATATTTTCCCCACACTTCCCTTTTCTTGTCTGAACTGGGATTCGTCAGCTTAAAGGATTATAGGATTTTTAAAATTAGAATCAGGAAATTCCTTTTTACTATAAATCCTGCTTCAGGCAAAAAAACGAACAAAGCATCCTGACAATCTTTAAATCCTAAAAATCGTGTTCAGACAAAAAAATCGTGTTCAAACAAAATCGCAATATGCGTGCGGACAGGTCGCGACCTGTCCCTACGGAATTTTGAAAATCCTTTAATCCTTTAAATCGTGTTCAAAAACAAAAAACCCGGCGCAGAAAGCAGCCGGGTTTTTTGTTAAGAATACATACCGTTTATCTGGCTTTCGTAATTTTTGCTGATCACTTTCCGCTTTACTTTAAGTGAAGGGGTTAGTTCACCAGTTTCTATGGTCCAGGGGTTTTGTACCAACTCAAACTTTTTGATCTGTTCGAACTGGGCAAAACCTTCGTTGAATTTGGCGATTTCCTTTTTGAATTTATCCAGCACTTCCGGTTTTTTGATCATTTCGGCATCGGAGGTGTACTGGAATTTCGTGGATCTTGCACCAATCCTGCAGGCCGGCGAAGGAAGGTACAATAAGCGCAGCCGGAAATTTCTGCCCGTCGCCTACTACCATGGCTTGCTCAATTACCAGGCTTTCTTTCAGCTTATTTTCGATCTGTTGCGGGGCCACATATTTTCCGCCGGAAGTTTTGAACATTTCCTTTTTCCGGTCGGTAATTTTCAGGTATTTGCCCTGCTCCAAGTCCCCAATATCGCCGGTATGAAACCAGCCGTCTTTATCGATCACTTCGGCAGTAAGATCGGGCCGGTTGTAATAGCCTTTCATCACCCCAGGGCCGCGGGTTAATATTTCGCCATCCGGAGCAATTTTGACTTCTACATTGTCTACCGGCGGACCTACTGTGCCAATCACGTTGTTTTCGGGTTCGTGGCGGTTTACGGCAATTACGGGGCTGGTTTCAGTTAAGCCATAGCCTTCCATTACCCGGATATTAGCCGACCAGAAAACCCGGGCCAGTCGCGGTTGCAGCGCCGCACCGCCGGAAACAATGGCAATTACATTACCGCCCAGGGCTTCGCGCCATTTACTAAAAATAATTTTATTGGCCAGCTTCAGCTGCGTGTTGTAGAAGAATCCCTGATCTTTCTGCGTATCGTATTTTAAACCTAATTCCAGGGCCCAGAAGAAGAGTCTACGCTTTACGCCTGTCCAGGTCCATACCTTTGGCTACGATCTTATCATACACTTTTTCCAGCAGGCGTGGCACGGTGGTAAATACGTGAGGCTTTATTTCGCGCAGGTTATCGGCAATGGCTTCCATGCTTTCGGCAAAATAAATAGAAACCCCGAAGCTCATGTACAGGTGCAGCAGCATGCGTTCGTAAATGTGGCAAAGCGGCAAAAAGCTCAGGGCCCGGTGGTCGTTATTTACCGGCACATAAGGACTTACGCTTTTCACATTGCTTACAATATTATTGTGCGTGAGCATTACGCCTTTCGGGTTGCCGGTTGTGCCGGAAGTATAGATAATAGTGAGCAGGTCTTCCGGAGTTACCGCTGCTTTAATCGGCTCCAGTCGCGAGGCATCTTCGGCCTGGCCCAGCTTTAAAAGTTCGTTCCAGTTTTTAGCGCCTTTTACGTCATCGAAGGTGTAGATTTCCTGAATTCCGGGAATGTTGGCGGTAGCGGCGCGTACTTTATTATACAAGCCGGCATCGGAAACAAATACCACTTTTACTTCGGCGTCGTTGAAAATATAGCGGTAATCTTCTTCGGTAATGGTAGGGTACATAGGTACGCTAATGGCGCCGGTCTGCTGAATGCCAAAGTCGGCAAAAACCCACTCCGGACGGTTCATGGACACAATGGCCACTTTATCGCCTTTTTTTATTCCCAGCTTCAGCAAACCTAAACTTACCTGGTTGGCTATGTCTAATACTTGCTGGGTACTGTATTTTGTCCATTCGCCGTTGGCTTTCGCGGCCAGACAATCGGGCTGCGGGTATTTTTTCAGCTGATGCGTAAGAATATCGAAGGCGCGGGTAAATTCCATGGATACGTGAATTTGCGTGATGGCTGTTTGTTTCTTAAATAAAGCAATTCTCTGATTAAAAAGCAAAATTTCCGGGCGAAAGCCATTGAATGAACGGGTCAGCTTTCAGGTTAATTTCTTAAATTTGAAGCTGCCATAGAAATACGTATGAATTTAGGAATTCTTTTTGAGCCGCTGCCGGAAGCTTTTGAAACCCCTACCCTTCACGACCTGAAGACGGTGGGCGCCAACATAAATGCTTTTCTCTACAAATTCCCCGATTACCAGGAAGCTGATATTGCGATTTTCGGGGTGCTGGACAACCGGGGCAAAACGGTAGGGTTTTCGGAAGAAAATCCGGCCAATGAGATCCGCCGTAAACTTTACCAGTTAAAAAAAGGCACCGGCAGTTACCGTATCGTAGATCTGGGCAATATGCGGCCCGGCATAACGCTGGAAGAAACGCATTTCCGCATCCGGGAAGTAGTTGAAACGTTAATTGCCAACAACACCGTACCGGTTATTCTGGGCAGCAGCCACGATCAGGATTATGGTCAGTTTATGGCTTACGAAACCTGGGGACGCCCGGTAAACCTGGTTTCTATAGATAGCAAAATGGACATGACGGAAGGCGCCGAAGCACCGGAAAACCAAACCCATTTGCATAAGATCTTAATGCATGAGCCGAACTATTTATTCAGTTTCAGCCAGATAGGCCACCAGAGTTATTTAACCGAACCGGAAGCCATGGGCGTGCTGGAAAAGCTGCATTTTGAAACCATTAGAATTGGCGAAGTGCATACCGATCTGCAAAAGACCGAACCGCTCATCCGCCACGCCGACCTGGTAAGTTTTGATGTTTCGGCCATCCGGTTTCAGGACGTGCCAGGTTATGCGCCAGCCAATCCGTTTGGCCTGACCGGCGAAGAAGCCTGCCAACTGGCTTGGTACGCGGGTTTGAACGATCAGCTGACTTCCTTCGGACTTTACGAATACGAACCTTCCTACGACCCGCACCGGCTGGGCGCTTTTACGCTGGCTACCATGGTGTGGTATTTTATTGAAGGCTATTATCAGCGCAAACAGGAAATAGATTTTACCAGCCGTCGTTTTACCAAATACGCCGTTGCCTTTCACGACAACCCTTATAAAATGACGTTCTACAAAAGCAATGTAAGCGACAAATGGTGGATGGAAGTAGAAAACCTGACGCCTGACAAAGACAACCACATTGTACCCTGCTCTTACGACGATTACCTGCTGGCAAATTCCGGCGAAATTCCGAACCGGTGGATGCTGACGCAGGCCCGGATGGGTTAATTGAATTGTTAAATTGTTGATTGTTGGTTGAGATCTATAATAAAAAATAATTGTTGGAACGTGGGAATTTTACTTTCTGAATTAAAGAAACCTTTACTTTTATTACTGTTTTGCCTACCGATTTTGGCCCCCGAAACTTGTGCGCAGGGAATTACAGGGCCAGGATTACCCCAGGAAAAGCCATGCAAATACCCAATTCATGTTTCGGCAGATGCGCTGGTGAAGTCGGTGCGCCAGGATTTTGAAAAACGTACCGGCAAACCGCCGCAGATAGAAGAAGAAGACTGGAAACTATACTTTTACGACAATACCCGCGGCCTTAATTTCGACACAGCCTACTGGCATGCCCAGAAATTCCTGATCCAGAAACTGGGGCGGGAAGTTTTCTGCAATTACGTAGAAATGAGTTTGCACAGCTTTGAAATTAATGCCGACAATACAAACGAATTTGGCTTAACCTTTTTTCTGCAGCTGCCTAACCTGGAAAACCCGAAACAGCAGGGTTACATGCAGTTTAAGTATGAAGTATTGCCCCTAAAATTTACTTTTTACCCCAAAGCCGATAATTCGCTGAGCATCATTTACCCGCCTTTCGTACCAGAATGCAATGGCCTGCCCGATTGTGGTTTTAAAATTACCAAAGATAAAGCCCTGGCCCTGGCCCGCAGCAAAAACATTATTACCAACAACGTAGATTATTTCGTGGAAACCGACGGCAAAGACTGGATCATCAAAACGTCGCCGGATGTAGGGAAAACCATAAACCTGCACCGCATTAATTTAAAGACCGGCGAACTTTCCGAAAAACAGGTTTTCAAGCAGTAAGTTTTAATTTGAAGATTTGGAGATTTGGAGATTTGGAGATTTGAAAAGGCGGAAATAAAATAATCGTTTCTAATTCAACAATTAGCAATTAACAATCAACAATTAACAATTCTACCTTTGGAACTTCAGCTTTTACCGGAATATACTTTAAACCAACTGGCGCTACGCAACGGCCAGGACCGGGAAGAGATCTGGGTAGGTTACAACGGCCTGATCTACGACGTAAAAAAATCGCGGCTCTGGGCCCGGGGCAACCACTACGAACATTGGGCCGGCCAGGATTTAACTTCCGAATTAAAAGACGCCCCGCACACCGATTACGTATTCGATAAATTCACGGCAATCGGCCGGATTAAAAAGTAAATTTTAATGGCTAAATGGTTTAATTGTTCTGATTAAAAACGCTTTGTTTAGAATTTGAAACCCAACAATTTAGCCATTAAACAATTAAACAATTCAGAAAATGATATTAATTGCAGATAGTGGCTCCACCAAAACCGACTGGCGGCTGATAGATCAGACCGGCGAAATCGGGCAGATAAGAACTGTAGGTTTTAACCCCGACTACCAGGATACTGCCGGTATCTACGAAGAGCTGAAATTCAGCCTGATTCCGCAGATGGCCGGTAAACAGCCCGAAAAAGTTTATTTTTACGGGGCTGGCTGGCAGCACCCCAAAAAAAATAAAACAGGTAGCCGATGCCCTAAAACTGGCTTTTCCGGAAGGGCAGATCTTTGTGGAGCACGACATGCTGGGCGCTGCCCGCGGCCTTTGCGGCGACCAACCCGGCCTGCCCTGCATTTTGGGCACCGGTTGCAACTCCTGCGTGTACGATGGTGCCAGAATTACCGCCAATGTGCCGTCGCTGGGTTTCTGGCTCGGCGACGAAGGCAGCGGCGGTTTCCTGGGGCGGCAGTTGGTTATCCTGTACATGAATAAAGAATTGCCCGAAGACCTGCAGACCGCTTTTGCAGCCGAATTTCCGCATTTGAATTATGCCGAAGTAATGGAACATGTTTACCGGAAACCCTACCCCAACCGCTACATGGCTTCTTTTGCTACCTTTATGGCAGCCCATAACCAGCACCCGTTTATTCAGGATATGCTCCGCGATGGCTTCCGGTTATTTTTTAAACGGCAGTTAGGCACCTACCCCGAACACAAAACATTACCCGCTCATTTTATTGGTTCGGTAGCCTTTTATAACGCCGATATTCTCAAAGAAGTGGCTGCTGAGCACGGCGTTACTGTAGGCCATATAAACCGCAGCCCCATGGATGGCTTGCTGCAATATCACCTTAAACTGAGGAATGATTAACCTTAAATTGTTAATTGTTGATTGTTGATTGTTAAAAAAACCACCCCAATCATTTTCTAATTTCTCATTCCCTCATTTCCAAATCTCCAAATTTCCAAATTTCCAAATCTTCAAATTCCAAAATGGCTACTACCGAAACAGCTTCGCATTACGATAATTTAGAAAAAATGTCGGTTCAGGAGTTGCTGACCAATATTAATAACGAAGATAAAACGGTACCCTTAGCGGTAGAAAAAGCCATTCCGCAGATAGAAAAACTGGTAGCGGTTATTGTAGAAAAACTTAGCAACGGCGGTCATTTGTTTTATATCGGAGCAGGCACCAGTGGCCGTTTGGGAATTGTAGATGCTTCGGAATGTCCGCCAACCTACGGGGTGCCTTTCGATCTGGTACAAGGCCTGATTGCCGGCGGCGATGGCGCCATCCGGAAAGCGGTAGAATTTGCCGAAGACAATTTTGAACAAGCCTGGAAAGATCTGCAAAACGCAGGAATAACCGAAAAAGATATTGTGGTGGGCATAGCAGCTTCCGGCCGCACCCCTTACGTAATTGGCGGCTTGCAGACCTGCAACGAACAGGGCATTGCTACCGGCTGTATTGTTTGCAATGCTAATTCTAAAGTAGCGGAAACCGCAAAATTTCCGGTAGAAGTAATTACCGGGCCCGAATTTGTTACCGGCAGCACGCGCATGAAAGCGGGCACGGCGCAAAAACTGGTCCTGAACATGCTTACCACAGCCTCCCTGATCAGGCTGGGCCGGGTAAAAGGCAATAAAATGGTAGATATGCAATTGAGCAACCTAAAACTGGTAGACCGCGGCGTACGCATGCTCATGGAAGAATTGCAGGTTTCGCACCAGGAAGCTTCCGACTTACTGGAGAAACAAGGTAATGTGCGGGCGGCAATAGATTATTACAAAGCCCGGGAAAACCGAAGTTAACCTTAGCCGCCGTTTAGGTATAAATACAATCAACAATTACCGCTGAAAAACAGTAAGCAAAAGCTACCCAAACTACCGCATCGCTTCATGCACAACATTGAGCCTTTTTATAACTGGATAGAGCTTTACGCCGCTTCCGAAGACCCGCGTTCCCCGCTCTTTGAAGCGGAGAATGACCTGAACCACTTTACCCACGATATTTACGGTTATTACATTCATCCGCAATGGGACCCCATTGGTTCCGAAACGCTTTTTATCAAGATCCTTTTTGCCGATTACGAAACCGGCTTTGTAGTACTGGAATTTATTGGCGAATGGAACGACACCCTGCACAACGATATCATGCACCTGAAACGGAATATTCTTGACCCGTTGATTCAGGAAGGCATAAAATACTTTATTCTGGTGGGCGAAAACGTTTTTAATTTCCACGGTTCCGACGACAGTTATTACGAAGAGTGGTTCGAAGACGTGGAAGAAGGCTGGATTGCCGCGATCAACTTTCCTGAATTCGTGGTGCGCGAAATGCAGCAGTATAATTTAGATTATTATATCAATTTCGGCGGCAGCCTGGAGGAGATCCCGTGGCGCACCCTGGATCCGCGCCAATTGTATAAACGGGTAGATAAACTGATCCGGAAAAGATTAGGGTAAAACCAGCATTGGCAGCTACCGGAAAAGACAAAAAAAAGGCGCTGATCCCAGCGCCTCTTTTTTAACAAAACATATTCAAAAATTAGTGAGCGGCATCAACGCTATCAGCATGACGTTCGCCGGCATCTTCTACCGCATCAGCACCAGCTTCGTTGCCAGCATCTTCCATAGCATCAGCCTGGTTTTCAGCAGCACCTTCTACCTGCTCAGCATTTTCTTCTGCCTGATTTTCTTTTTTAGAATCGCAAGAAGCGAAAGTGAACATACCAGCAGCAAGTGCTAAAAATAATACCTTTTTCATTTTGGGAGTGGTTAAATTTATAATTATAATTTCTTTAAAAATGCCGCTTGCCGCCCTGGTAAATATGGGCTTGAAACTTGCAATTTGCGTTTTATACTTATTTTTAAAAAAGGTAACCCGGTATTTATAATAAAAATTAAAAAAAAATGCCCCGTAAAAATACGGGGCATTCAAATGCAACCGGTTAAGGCCGGAAGCAATTAAAATTACTGACCAGTTGTAGTACCAGTTGTGCCGGTAGTAGTACCAGAAGTAGTTCCGGTTGTGGTTGTGCCAGTGGTGGTTGTACCGGTAGTTGTAGTACCAGTGGTAGTGGTACCAGTAGTTGTAGTACCAGTTGTACCAGCAGGAGTTGTACCAGTTGTAGAAGCATCAGTACCCATAGTACCGGTAGTGTCGGTCATGGTAGCATCCATATCCATGTCTTCAGACACAGTAGTTTCGGTGTTGGTGGTTTCTGTAGTTTCAGTGGTTTTTTTCTCGCAAGAAGCGAAAACGAACATACCGGCTACTAAGGCAAGTGATAATACTTTTTTCATTTTGTTGTTTGGTTGTTTGGTTTATAAAATTTTTTCTTCGGTGGTGTTTTCTGTAATCCTGAAAATTCTCCCGAACGTGGTTTAATACCAAAGCAAATAAAAGGTAACCTGCCGTTTTAAGAAAAAAATTTATCTTAGCTTATAATTAAGTATTAATACTTTTTTATCAGGATAAATAGCGTTTACTCCCTGTAATCCGGTTTTCCTGCTGAAAGTATTTGCAATAAACGACCTTCAGAATTAATAGGGTTAAATAAAAAAGGCCTCCTTGCGGGAGACCTTTAATTGTAACCGGCCAAGCGCCGGCTACTAATTTCTAAACTGAAATTACTTCGCTGGAGTTGCAGTTACAGTAGTGTCAGTAATAGTTGTTGTAGAGGCAGTAGTGTCTACGATCACATCTTCAGTTGGCTCAACAACAGTTTCTTCAGTGTTGGTGGTTTCTGTAGTTTCAGTAGTCTTAGTTTCGCAAGAAACGAAAGCGAACATACCAGCAACAGCTACAAGAGATAATACTTTTTTCATGATAAAGTTTAATTGAATTTTTAAATTGAGCTGCAAAGGTAGCTTAACTTTTCTCATTCAAACAATATCCTGAAAATTTATTTTTTCTTGTAGATCACATTTATCGGCACACCTTCAAATTCGAAATGTTTGCGGATTTTGTTCTCCAGGAAACGGGTGTACGATTCGCGGATGTACTGCGGCAAATTACAGAAAAACGCAAACGTTGGGTTGTGCGTCGGCAACTGGGTAACGTACTTTATCTTGACGTGCTTACCCTTAATCGCCGGCGGCGGGTAGGTTTCGATTTCTTTCAGCATCACGTCGTTCAGCTTCGAGGTCGAAATCTTTTTCATTTTGTTCTCATACACTTCAATTACCTTCTCGATGGCTTTATGCACCCGTTGTTTAGTTAATACCGACGTGAAAATAATCGGCATGTAGGTCATGGAACCAAGCTTTTCGTAGATCTGCTCTTCGAATTCTTTGGTAGTGTTGGTTTCCTTATTTTCGATCAGGTCCCATTTGTTTACCAGAATCACGATGCCTTTTTTGTTTTTATCCGCTAAGCCAACAATATTGATGTCCTGCGCTTCCATGCCGCGCGTAGCATCGATCATCACAATACATACATCGGCTTCTTCCAGCGCTCTTATGGAACGCATTACGGAATAGAATTCGATGTCTTCGTGCACTTTGGCTTTCCGGCGCAAACCGGCGGTATCGATCAGAATAAATTCTTTCCCGAAAGCTTTGTACCGGGAATGAATGGAATCGCGGGTGGTGCCGGCAATATCGGTTACGATGTTCCGTTCTTCGCCTAAAAGTAAATTCGCAAACGAAGATTTCCCTACGTTGGGACGACCCATAATGGCAATTTTCGGAATACCTTCATCGGGATTTTCCACATCTTCGGTCTGGAAATGCTTTACCACTTCATCCAACAGATCGCCGGTGCCGGAACCGCTTTGCGAAGAGATCGGGAAAATTGCTTCGCCCAGACCCAGCGCATAAAACTCACCCGACTGGTGGCCTTTCTGGAAGGTATCGGCTTTGTTGGCTACAATGTAAATTGGTTTTTTGGTACGGCGCAATACATCGGCGAATTCTTCGTCTAAACCGGTTACGCCGGCTTCTACATCTACCATAAATAGAATTACGGTGGCTTCGTCAATGGCCAGTTCTACCTGCTTCCGGATCGATTCTTCAAAAACATCGTCGGAGCCGTGCACATAACCGCCGGTATCAATCACGGTAAAGTTTTTGCCGATCCACTCCGAATAGCCGTAATGGCGGTCGCGGGTTACGCCGCTTTCATCGTCCATAATGGCTTTGCGGGAGCCAACTAAACGGTTAAAAAATGTTGATTTGCCGACGTTAGGCCGGCCTACAATTGCTACAATGTTTGCCATTGTTGTAAAAATTTTGGTAATGTTTCAGCCCCTCATTCTTCGTAGGAGTATCCGAATAAATAAAATGGTAATCCTGCTGCCTGAACTCTACAACAGAACCAAGTTTGGACCAAAGTCCGGTAATATTTTTGTCTGAACTGGGATTTATTGGATTATAGGATTTTAGGATTCAATTTCTGAAAATCCTTTAATCTGTTAATCCTAAGAATCCTGGTTCAGACTTTTTAGGCCTGAAAGCCTAGCGTTTTTTCCAGTTTTCTGGCGCAAGTGTTAAGCCGTAGGCGTCACTTGTGCCTTTTTACATTTCGGAAGTCTCCAGACTTCCGTGAAATCATTATTTGATCTCTTTATTTGGGTACCCGCAAGCTCTGGAGACTTGCTTTTGTCTTTTAGTCACAAGTGACGCTAGCGCTTAACACTTGCGCCAGTTCTGAATTATTGAAATCCTAAAATCCCCTAATCCTATAAATCCTAATTCAGACAGTTTCAACTTCCCTTATACCCAAACCGCGATAACGATTTCGGGTCGGAGCGCCAGTTTTCTTTTACTTTCACGAAGATCTCCAGGAACACTTTTTTCTGAAAGAATTCTTCCAGATCGACCCGAGCCAACGAACCAACGCGTTTCAGCATTTCGCCGCCGTGGCCAATAATAATACCTTTCTGGCTGCGGCGTTCCACGATTATTTCGGCGCGCATCCGAATGATATTTTCTTCTTCTTTGAATTCTTCTACCGTTACTTCGCAGCTGTAGGGAATTTCTTTTTTATAGGTCAGAAAGATCTTTTCGCGGATCATCTCGGCTGCGAAGAAACGCTCCGGCTTGTCGGTTAGTTCATCTTTTGGAAAGTAAGCTGGGTGCTCCGGCAAATACTTCAGGATCATTTCAAAAACCCGGTCGGTATTCTTCTTTTTCAGCGCCGAAATGGGAATAATTTCCGCGGCCTGCACTTTGTCTTTCCAGTAATTTATTTTCTCCAGCACTTCGTCCTGCGTAGCCTGGTCGGTTTTATTTATCAGCAACAGGATCTTAGCGCTGGATTTCTCCAGGCGTTTGATCACGTCGTCTTCGTCGTATTTTTCGTAGATATCGGTTACAAACAAAACCACGTCGGCATCTTCCAAAGAGCTGCGCACAAATTCCATCATGCTTTCGTGGAGTTCGTATTTGGGCTGAATAATGCCGGGCGTATCGGAATACACGATCTGGAAATCGTCGCCGTTCAGAATGCCCATAATGCGGTGGCGCGTGGTCTGGGCTTTGCTGGTAATAATGGAAAGGCGTTCGCCCACCATCACGTTCATCAGGGTCGATTTCCCGACGTTCGGCTTCCCGATAATACTGACAAATCCGGCTTTGTGTGGCGTTTCCAAAATACTAATAGGTTAAGTTTGAACTTGCAAAGATACGAAAATAGATGGTTCGATTTTTCGATATTCGATTGTTCGACTTTTTCAGGGGAAAAGGATAGCGTTTTGAGGCCAATTATGAGGCTGTAGGGACAGGGCTTGACCTGTCCGCATGGTATTGCGACAGGTTAACTGAACACGATTTTAAAGATATACCAAGATTATCAGGATTTTATTGGCAGGTATTATAGGGAATAAGAGAATTGGAATTCGTGGGTTGGAATGTACAATTTGAAATACGTGTTTAGAAATGTGCGATCTGGAATGTGTGCGGACAGGTCAAGCCCTGTCCCTACAGGAATCCTGAAAATCCATTAATCCAGAAAATCCTGATCAAAAACTCCCTCCCCTGTTTTTAGGGGAGGGTTGGGGTGGGGTAACTATTTCCTATCTTTACAGTTTACTTCCGAAACATCAAATTATGGCAACTACTCCGCTTACCGGCGTATTACTTATAAATCTTGGCACCCCCAATTCTCCCGAAGTTCCGGATGTGCGCAAATACCTGCGGGAATTTTTAATGGATGGCCGGGTAATTGATATGCCGGCGCCCCAGCGTTTCCTGTTGGTAAATGGCATTATTGCGCCGTTCCGGGCCCCGAAATCGGCTAAAATCTACAAAGAGTTGTGGGATGAACGCGGTTCGCCGCTGCTTTATTACGGCCAGGATCTTCAGAAACTGCTTCAGGAAAAACTGGGTAAAGATTATTACGTTGCCTTAGGCATGCGTTACCAAAGCCCCAGCATTGAAAGTGCTCTGGAAGAATTAAAAGCGAAAGACGTAGATAAAATTGTAGTGCTTTCGCTTTACCCGCAATATGCTTCGGCCAGTACCGGGACTTCTACCCAGAAGGTAATGGACCTTATAAGCAAATGGGAAGTTATTCCTTCAATTTCGTTCCTGAACCGCTTTGCCGACGATCCGGGTTTTATTAAAACCATTGCTGCCATTGGCCGCAGTTATATGGAAAAAGAGCAGTACGATCATTATGTTTTCAGCTACCACGGTTTGCCGGAACGCCAGATCTTAAAAGCTTCTAACGGTGGTTATTGCCAGCTTTCCGATAAGTGCTGCAGCACGTATAACAAGAAAAACCGCTATTGCTACCGCGCCCAATGCTACGAAACCACGCGGCTGGTTGCCAAAGAATTAGGTTTGCGGGAAGATCAATATACTGTTGCGTTCCAGTCCAGATTACAGGCCCGGATCAAAGACCCGTGGATAAAACCTTATACCGATGAAGTGATTGCGGAAATGCCGGCTAAAGGCATTAAGCGCGTACTGGCTTTCAGCCCGGCTTTTGTGGCCGATTGTCTGGAAACCACTATTGAAGTAGGCTCTGAATTTAAAGAGATTTTTGAGGAAGCCGGCGGCGAACACTGGCAGTTAGCTGAGAGTTTGAATACGAATCCGATCTGGGTGGAAGCGGTGAAAGATATGGTTTTGCGGGCGTAGGTTGCATTGCGTATGGGAAAAAGAAGGTATCTATTCCGCTATTATAAAAGCGATCCTAAAAAAGCAGGTTCTGAAAATGTTAAGCCAAAAATATTTTTTATACCTTTAGATACAGAGGCCAAGGGCCAGGAACAGGAAAGACTTCGGGTTGAAGCTATTATTGATTCAGGAAAAGTAATTTATCTGGTTGTTCAATACGAAACCTGGTATAGAAAAAGATGGTTACCAGTTGTAAGATACGATAACGCACACCGTTTCTTTCACCAGGATATTATGGATTTTTCCGGAAGCCAGATTGAGAAAATAGTTATTGAAGTTCCGGACCTAAATGCTGCCCTGACGTACAGTATTAATGATTTGAAGTTGAATTGGGGAAAATATAAAGCCCGGTTTTTAAAAACCAAGCCAAAAGGAAATGACTAAAAAAGAAAAAATAAACTATAATCTTGATAGATCGCTTGAGTTTTTAAATGCGGTCATTAACAACCCTGCTTTGTTAAATAATATTAAAGATGGCTCTACCATTTCGCCTGATGCATCAGGCTTAGCTGCAAACTCTTTTAAAGATAAAAAGGGAAACAATAACGCTGACAGTACCCTGAAAGTAGCTTAGCTTAACCTTCGCTAAAAACCAAAAAGTCCCGGCCTCTTTTCAGAAGCCGGGACTTTTTTATGCCTGAGCGGTACCGTTTTTATGCCGGTACGTTCTGATACATTTTTGCCAGCGTAGCGGCAGCGTAATCAATTTCTTCGGCGGTATTATATTTACTCAAAGAAAAACGAATGGCGCCGCGGCTTGGATCGGCAGCTAAAGCCTGCAATACGTGCGAACCGGCATTGGCGCCACTGGTGCAGGCGCTGCCACCCGAAGCCGATATTTTATTGATATCGAGGTTAAAGAGCAGCATTTCGTTAATTTCGGAAGGCGGCAAACTTACATTCAGCACGGTGTATAAACTTTTATCCGCTTCAGTCCGAATATCCGTTAAACTGCACATCGTCCATTTGCTCTGTTCAGTTTAACGATCATCCGGTCTTTCAGGCCCTGAATGTGGGTATGGTGGGCTTCCATGTCGCGGTAAGCAATTTCCAGGGCTTTGGCCAAGCCAATAATGCCGTACACATTTTCGGTGCCGCCGCGCATGTTGCGTTCCTGCGAACCACCATGAATAAGCGGCGGCATTTTCAGGTTACCGTCTACGTATAGATAAATCCAACCCCTTTAGGTCCGTGGAATTTATGCGCAGAACCTACCAGAAAATGTGATCGGCAGGGTTTTGCAAATCGTGTCTGTAATGCCCCATGGTTTGCACCGTATCGGAATGAAAAATAGCATCGTACTTTTTGCAGATCTCCCCAATGGCCTGAATGTCGTTCAGGTTGCCGATTTCGTTGTTGGCATGCATGATAGAAACGATGGTTTTGCCGTTATTGGCCAGCAATTGTTCCAGATGGTTTAGATCTAAGGCACCTTTTTCATCATGCTTTAAATAGCTTATCTTAACATCGTTGTTTTTTTCCAGGCATTCTAAGGAGTGCAGCACGGCGTGGTGCTCCATTTTGGAAGTAATAGCGTGCTTAATGCCCATGCTGCGGACCGTACTGAAAATAGCAGCGTTATCGGCTTCGGTTCCGCCCGAAGTAAAGAAAATTTCCGCAGGGGAAGCATTTAATAAATTGGCAACGGTTTTGCGGGCTTTTTCTATGGCAGAGCGAACCTGCCGGCCATGCGCATGAATAGAGGACGGATTGCCGAAATGCTCCAGCATAAAAGGAGCCATGGCATCAAATACTTCTTTGTCTAAAGGAGTGGTAGCCGCATTATCGAGGTAAACATGCATACTTTTTATTTAATTAGGAATTAGAAATTACGAATTAGAAATTGAGGCCAAGCCATTCAAAGGTGGAAAGCTGAACCAAAAACCAGAAATTAAAGATTTACAAATATAAGGTTATTGGGCCTAAATCGTTCCATTTCAACCCAATAACTTTCTGAAATGCAGTATTTTTTTTTAAAGTAAGCTTCAATCCGGTAATGTCCTTCTGAAAGAAACCTATGACATTGTAGCACAGAACCCACAAGTTTCCTTCAGAATGACAACTTAGCTGAAAATCATAATTTACTTTCAACGGAACGCCCTCAACTTAAAAAACGGTAGCATTTTACAGCAAAAAAGTCCGCCGCTTTTCCGCAACGGACTATTAATTTCTAATTTTTAATTCTTAATTTCTAATTAAAAGCTACGCCTTAACAGATAATGATCTCTTTGATATCGGCAATAATTTTATTGGCTAAATGTTCGGCGGTAGCAATGGCATCCGATTCGGCGTAGATCCGGATGATAGGCTCGGTGTTGGATTTGCGCAGGTGCACCCACTCTTTATCGAACTCAATTTTTACGCCGTCAATGGTATTAATAGGCTGCTTGGCGTATTTCTGTCTGCACTTTTACCAGCACCTCGTCTACATCTATTTCGGGGGTAAGCTCTATTTTATTTTTAGAGATATAATAGTTGGGATAAGTGCCCGCAGACGGCTGGTGCGTTAATCCGATTTGGCCAGATGCGTCAGGAACAACGCAATACCCACCAAAGCATCGCGGCCATAGTGCAGTTCCGGGTAAATAATGCCCCCGTTGCCTTCGCCGCCAATTACGGCTTTCTGCTCTTTCATCATGTTTACCACATTTACCTCGCCTACGGCCGCAGCAAAATACTGGCCACCGGCTTTTTCGGTTACATCGCGCAGGGCCCGGGTAGATGATAAATTAGAAACCGTATTGCCTTTGGTATGCTGCAATACATAATCGGCTACGGCTACCAGAGTATATTCTTCGCCAAACATGCTGCCGTCTTCGCAAATAAGGCCAGACGGTCTACATCCGGATCTACCACAATGCCCAGATCAAATTTGCCTTTTTCCATAATGTGAGAAATATCGCGCAGGTTTTCGGGTAAAGGCTCCGGGTTATGCGGAAAATTGCCGTCGGGCTCGCAGTAAAGTTTTTCTATCTGGGTTACGCCCAAGGCTTCCAGCAGCATCGGCACCGCAATACCGCCGGTGGAATTTACCGCATCTACCACTATTTTAAAATCTCGGGCTTTGATGGCTTCTACATCTACCAGCGGCAAAGCCAGTAATGGCTTTAATATGCTGGCTGCAAGGTATTTTCGCTGTGGCTATATTTGCCAGTTTGTTACCGGCGCAAATTCAAAAGCTTCCTGTTCGGCAAGTTCCAGTACCAGTTTGCCTTCCGCATCCGAAATAAATTCGCCTTTATCGTTCAGCAGCTTTAAGCGCATTCCATTGCTTAGGATTGTGGCTGGCCGTAAGAATAATACCGCCGCCCGCTTTCTTGGCCGGCACCGCCATTTCTACGGTTGGCGTGGTAGATAAGCCCAGATCTATTACGTTAATGCCTAAGCCCTGCAAGGTAGCGCAAACCAGCTTATTCACCATATCGCCGGATAAGCGGGCATCGCGGCCTATTACAATAGTATTGTTCTGAGTGGTTTGCAATACCCAGGTACCAAAAGCGGCGCGTAAATTTAACCACATCCAACGGCGTTAATGCTTCGCCGGCTTTGCCCCCAATGGTTCCTCTAATTCCTGAAATTGATTTTATTAATGCCACTGCTAGTTATAGTTTTTATCGTGCAAAAGTACTCAATTTCAATATTAAACCTGAAATAAATTAAATAAACCTTGAGCTTGAACCAACGGCGTCGTTTCTAGCGTAATACAGCCTGGTAAGGCAAGATTGTCTAGTGAACGTAATATCTTTTTAAAAAAGTTTTATCGGAATTATCAAAGCTTGATCTTAATAGTATAAATTGCTCAAGCGGGCTTTTTAAGGTATAAAGTATACTGTTTTTAATAAATAAATAGCTGCTTTATTAACCTTGTAATTTATACGTAATGGAAAATACCGTTATTGAAAAGACGAACCCGAGGCAGAACCAGTTAGCAGGCCTTTAACCGGCTGTTGGATATAATGGACGAACTTCGGGAAAAATGCCCCTGGGACAAGAAACAAACCATAGCAAGCCTGCGCCACTTAACCATTGAAGAAACCTACGAGCTTTCGGATGCCATTATGCGCAACGATATGCCGGAACTTGAAAAAAGAATTCGGCGATGTAATGCTGCACATGGTTTTTTACGCCAAAATAGCTTCCGAAACAAACACGTTTGATCTGGCTGAGGTACTGGATACGGCTTATGCGATAAACTTATTATTCCGGCACCCGCATATTTATGGCGATACCAAAGTAAATACAGAAGAGGAGGTAAAACAAAATTGGGAAAAACTTAAAATTAAAAGAAGGCAATAAATCGGTGTTGGGCGGCGTTCCGGTTTCGTTACCCGCATTGGTAAAAGCCATGCGCATTCAGGAAAAAGCCCGCGGCGCAGGTTTCGATTGGGAAGAAAAAGAGCAGGTTTGGGAAAAAGTAGAAGAAGAACTCGCACGAATTTAAAGCACGAATTTAACCTAACAGAACCCGAAACCAGCTAAACCGCGAAAAAGCCACCGGCGAGTTTGGCGATTTTTGTTTTCGCTGGTAAATTTTGCCCGGTTTATAGATATTAACCCGGAAGAAGCGCTGGAGAAAACCAAATTGAAAGTTTATAAGACGTTTTCAGTTACATGGAAACCGAATCGGCAAAAGAAGGTAGACAATTGCGCGACATGACGCTGGCCGAAATGGATGAATACTGGGATAAAAGCAAAGAAATATCTAAATAAAGTTATATCTTCGGAACATAAATGCAGGCATAAATTTACCGATTATCGCTTAAATTCGTAAATAGTGATTACGGCCAGATCAACAATGCGTACGGTCGGGAAAGTTATTAGGCCTGAAAAGGTTTAAGTTAATACCTAGCCGGATTAGTCAAGCTGATTTATTGCAATAAATAGTTCTGTTCAGGATAAGCAAATTTACTGATACACAGTCAGGTATTAGTTAAGCGTCTAGTCTGAACCAGTACTTTCCGATTGCTAAACATAAATAACACGCTACTTATTAACGTTTAAAGTGCAAGGGATATAATTGATTTTAATTAGTTTAGTATGAAGCAATGGTTAAATAAATATCAAATTTAATAAGTATATTTGTCCAAATATAGTCTTTGATTTTGCAAAATTCTGTTTTACATAGTTTGCAGAAGCAATAAGGCGATTAAAAGATTTTAAAACCCGAAAACGGATTTTTAACATATTGCAAACCCTGTACTTACAAAAATTAAAATTTATAAAAACAAACAAACACAAACAACTTAACACTTTAATTATAACAACAATGGAAAAAAAGAATTGCAGTAATACAAATGATCCAAACCAGCAGCAACTACTAAAGAAAGCAAGGTAAAGCAGGCTCTATTTTCGCAAGCATTAGTTATTCCGATAGCGATTATTAGTAGCAGTATGTAATTTACTATTTGGTTTTAGGTAACCCAGCATAACTTTGAAGGCGGCGATACCGACCAATCACCCGCTTCCGGGTAATTATTTAGGCATTGTATATAAAGGTGGTTTTATTGTACCAATCCTGATCGCCCTTAACCTTATGGTATTGGTTTTTGCTATTGAGCGTTTCTTAACCATCAGCAAAGCCAAAGGCTCTAAAGGTATTGAGGCAATTTGTACGCACTATCCGTCAGAAACTAAACCAGCACGATATTAACGGCGCTATTGCGGCCTGCGATGCGCAGAAAGGTTCGGTTGCCAACGTGGTTAAAGCCGGTTTGGTCAAATACAAAGAAATGGACTTACCGATACGCGAATTACCAAAAGATCAGAAAATATTGGCTATTCAGAAAGAAATTGAAGAATCTACTGCCCTGGAGTTACCAATGCTGGAGAAAAACCTGGTTATTATTTCAACCATTGCTTCTATCTCTACCCTGGTAGGTCTTATCGGTACGGTACTTGGTATGATCAAGGCCTTCGCGGCTCTTGCAACCGCTGGTGCTCCTGATGCAGTAGCTCTGGCAAACGGTATTTCTGAAGCTTTGATTAACACGGCTCTTGGTATTACTGGTTCTGCTATTGCTATTATTGCTTATAACTACTTTACCAGCAAAATCGATGAACTTACTTACACATCGACGAAGCCGGTTTCTAGATCATCCAGACGTTTGCTTCAGCAGGAAATGCGGTACCACCACCACAACGTACCCAGGCCCCTTACTAACGCTTAATTTACATAAACTGCAGATATTAAAATATGCCTAAAGTTAAAATACATAGGACCAATCCTTCCCTGGATATGACTCCCATGGTGGACTTGGCGTTCTTGCTGGTAACCTTCTTTATGCTTATCGCAAAATTTGCGCCGGAAGAAACCGTTGGTGGTCGATACGCCTTCTTCTATTTCGGATATTAAATTTCCGGAAACAGACGTTATTACTATAAGTATAGGCGAAGATAACCGGGTTTTTTACGGCGTAGAAGGCCAGACATACCAGATGAAAACTGCTCGATAAAATGGCGGCTAAATACAACGTTACTTTTACCGAAAAAGAGAAAGCTCTTTCGAACTGATGAATAGTTTTGGCGTGCCGATGGCGAGGTTTGAAAGCGTACCTGGCCATGAGCCCGGAACAGCGTAAAAAGATTACCCAGCCCGGTATTCCAGTCGATTCGGTTAAAAACGAATTAGGCGACTGGGTGCTGCAAACCCGACTTTCTAACCAGAATGTGGTAGATTGCTATTAAAGGCGATGCCAAAGCCGACGTACCTACTATTCAGCGGGTAATTGAGATGTTGCAGGATAAAAAGGTAAACCGGTTTAACCTGATAACCGACATGGAAATGAAACCTTCTAACTATAAACCAAGATAAGTAGATGGCAGAAATACAACCAAAAGGCGACGGCGGCGGGAAAGGCGGCAAGAAAACGGGCAAAGAAAATGTCGACTAAGATCGACATGACGCCCATGGTAGACTTAGCATTTCTTTTGCTTACCTTCTTCATGCTTACCACCACCTTCAACAAGCCGCAGACCATGGAAATAAACATGCCTGTGAAAGATAAGGAAAACAAGGACCCAACGGAGCTGAAAGCATCTGAGGCCCTGACTGTGATCCTGGGTAAAAACGACAAGATCTATTATTACCAGGGTCTTAACGACGGTACTGTTCAACCGGAACTGCTTACAACCGATTATTCAGACAAAGGGATCCGCAACGTTTTGTTAGACCTGGGTAATAAAATCCCGAAGTTAACCGTTCTTATTAAACCGGTTAAAACTGCTCGTTACAAGAATATTGTAGATATTCTGGACGAAATGAACATCACGAATACCCGGCGTTATGCCCTGGTAGACCTGAGCCCCCTTGATACGAAATTATTAGAAAATGAAACCGGCTCGCCAGATGGAAAATAAGAATTATGCCAACGCCTCCCTCGATGACATTGTTTTTGAGGGCCGGAACCGCGAATACGGTGCCTACTTACTGCGTAAGATCTACCAGAAGCACCTGCTTCGGGGGTTGATCATTGCAAGTGCCCTGTTCATTCTGTTCCTTACTATGCCTATTATTCTGCGTTACATCTCTCCTAAGGAAGAAGTAATTACGGAAGAAAAGATTATAGACGTAAATAGCCTGGTGGAGCCACCGCCGATCGATAAAGCCGCACCACCGCCACCGCCACCACCGCCTGCGGAGCCACCGCCACCACCGGTACAAAAAACCATTAAGTTTACGCCACCGGTAATTAAAAAGGATGAGCTGGTTAAAAAGGAAGAAGTTCCGGACATCGATAAGGTAAAAGAAGCCGCCATTTCTACCAAAACCCAGGAAGGTACTACTACCCAAGACGATCTCACCGGTCTTGAAGGTAAAGGTAAAGAAGAGGTTGCCGACGTGATCGACGATAAAATCTACATATCGGTTGGTCAGAATCCAACTTTCCCGGGCGGCGAAGAAGCGATGATGAAGTTCTTACGTGACAATACCAAATACCCGGCCGTAGCCATGCGTAATGGTTTGGAAGGTATGGTGGTAATACAGTTCGTGATAGACCAAACCGGCTCAGTTACCGATATTACGGTTTTGAAACCATTGGGAGGCGGTCTTACAGAAGCAGTAATAAACTCTGTAAAAGCGATGCCTAAATGGTCTCCGGGTAGACAGAATAACGTACCGGTAAAGGTTCGCTATACGCTACCATATCGGTTCAGCCTCCGCTAAGCTTAAATTACTTTTATTTCAATATTTAAAAACTCCGGGCCGGTTGGTCCGGAGTTTTTTGCTTTAAAAGCATACCGTTTAAAAAATGGATAACATAGCTTTTAAGATTATGCCTAAAGCGGTATCTTTGAGGTTCAAAATTTAATATCTCCATTTATTAAATCGGGCCTTTTCCATTTCATGAAATTCCTCTTTAGCATTCTTTCAATATTTTCCTTTGCAACGCAGTATTCCATAGCCCTGAGCCAAACCCCAACCAATACCATTGAAGAAAAGATTTTTGTAACGGCAGAAGAAATGCCTCAGTTTCCGGGTGGTCAGGATAGCATGCTGGTCTTTATTGCCAGAAATATCAGCTACCCGCAGGAGGCTTTAGCGAATGAGGAAGCAGGCATAGCTTATATTTCCTTCATCATCGATCCGGCTGGTAAGATTAAACAACCAACCGTTATCCGAAGTGCTACGCCAAGTTTAGATGCGGAGGCTATTCGGGTAATGGGCACAATGCCGGCATGGAACCCTGGCAAACAAAATGGCCGGTCTGTTGCAGTTAGGTATACCTTACCGGTACGTTTTCAGTTAGCGCAACGCACTCCATTATCACAGGATTTTGCTGAAGATGATCCGGCTATTAAAGATCCAATTACTAATGGAAAAACATTAACCAGGGCCCCACATTTTCCGGGTGGCGAAGTTGTTATGATGAAATTCCTAAAGGAAAATATTATTTATCCACCCGACGCCCGGCTTGCAGGTATAGAAGGGTTATCGGTGGTGTCTTTTGTGGTTGATAAAACAGGTAAAATAAAAAATGTGACCACCATAAAAAGTGCATCGCCCAGCCTGGATGCAGAAGCAAGAAGGGTAGTACGCGCTATGCCTGCCTGGAAACCCGGAGAAGTTAATAATTCTCCCGTTAATGTGCGGTATTCGCTACCAATCAACTTCCATTTTGATAAAAACACCTTCCCGCAAAACAATGTCCCTGACAGCCAAAACCAAACCCCTGTACACCGCAGGTTTCCAAACCAATAAAATAAACTTATAACTTATAACAACATAAAGAATAAATCGCACGTTTTTCTTAATACAATCACCACTAAACTTTTAACGGCTGTCTATTTGATGTAATTTCTACTTCCCTTTTCGGGCTATTGAGCGACCTCAGTAACTATATATATTCACTTTTAAACGGTCCGTTCTTATGACAAGTAGCAATTATGCCTATCAGACCTTCGATGACATTGTTTTCGAAGGCCGAAACCGCGAGTATGGTGCTTACCTGCTCCGCAAAGTGTACACCCGCAATTTATGGCGTGCCCTGGTCACGGCCAGCTCCGTATTTTTGCTCTTTATCAGTGTGCCGCTCCTGGTAGCCAAGATCTGGCCGGAGGAAGTGTATATTGCTCCTGCCAAGCCAATAGAGCCGGTATTCAAAATTATTGATGTTCCTATTCCGGACGTTCCCAAGATAATTCCACCCGAAGAAACTGCGCCAACGCAGGCTACCAAAGCTAAGATCACGAAGTTTGTGGTCCCGGTAATTGTTAATAATACAGTTAAACCCACCGATGTTCCGGAGCAGGAAATCCTGAAACATACCGAAATTGGGAAGGAAAACCGCGATGGCGAAGCCAATGTAAAACCGCCGGTAGCAGTTGGCCCCGAAGTTAATACCGGTGCCGGTACCGCTGAGCCAGCTCCCGTAATTTTACCGATTGCCGATCAGATGCCGGAATTTCCGGGCGGGTATGCTGCCATGCAGAAGTACCTGTCAGAAAACCTGGTTTACCCCAATATTGCGCTCCGGAACAGTCTGCAGGGTACAGTTATCTTATCTTTTGTGGTAAATACGCAGGGAGAGATTTCGGGGATCCAGGTTTTAAAACCCCTGGGAGGCGGCACTGAAGCGGAAGCGATCCGGGTTTTGAAAAGCATGCCCCGCTGGAATCCGGGGAAGAATAATGGTATTCCGGTAAACGTTCGGTTTACAGTGCCTTTTAAATTTACGCTCAGGTAGGCTTTATTTTATCTGTTAAAAAAACTCCGTTCCAAAAGGTTCGGAGTTTTTTACTTTACCAGGCTTCGGGATTTAATACCCTGATTTTATGATTACCCGGAAAATCTTACCTTTGAAAGAAACCCGGGACTAACTTTAACCGGAATTTTTTAATGGATTGGACTACTCCTGGTCAAATTAACAAGTTGACTTAAAAATTAAGACCTTAAATCTGCATCCTGAAAGAATAAAAAGCTATAAACTACATATGCCTTTAAGAAACGAACCACCCCAAAACAACTTCACCAAATTTATAAAATACTTTACCCTGGTTATGGCGCTGATCTATCCGGCGCTGGGGCTTTACCTGCTTTTATCTTCCGATGAAAGGGTAAGCCTGCTGGATCCGAAGATCCGGATCGGGTTGGGAATTGTGCTGATCATATATGGAATTTACCGCTTTACGCGTTCATATAAGCAGTATTTCGGCAAACCACGCAGACCCGACCGCCCATTATAAGTTAAGGAGAAAACGCTAGGGTTTATGCTTTAAAAAGTGCTGCAAGCTTTAACCAAAAACAATCAGCCCTACTTTTGTCCAGAATTATTAGATTTGTGCCACCATACTTTCCGGAAATACGTTTTACCACCATGAATAAAAAAGCAGCAATCAGAATTCCTATTCTAGCTGGCAGCCTTCTGGCTTTAACGTTGGCCGGCTGCAACCAGAAACCCAAAACCAATACCCCTCCGGAAACTTCAACTTCCGGCGACATTCGGATAAGTGTAGACGAATCGTTCCAGCCTATTATCGATTCGCAACTTAACGTTTTCCATAAGCTTTATAAGAACGCTAAGGTTACGGCCAGCTATAAATCTGAAGGGGAAGTGATCCAGGACCTGCTGGAAGATTCGGCCCGCCTGGTAATTCTTACCCGCCAGCTTACAGCCGGCGAACTGGAATCGCTATCACGGAGTGCCAAGTTAACCAAAAGTGCTATTAAGGCTACCAAAATTGCTTACGACGGGCTGGCTTTGATCCTGCACCCGGATAACAAGGACACGCTGCTTTCCATACCGCAGTTAAAGGCTATTTTCACCGGCCAAACAAAAACCTGGAAAGCTTTAAACCCGAAATCGAACCTGGGCGATATTACCATTGTGTTCGACAACAACAACTCCAGTTCGGCCCGGTTCGTGCAAGACTCCATTACCGATCGCCAGCCATTTGCAACCAATACGTACGCCTCTAAATCTATTCCGGCGGTTATTGATTATGTGGCGCAAAACAAGAATGCTATTGGCGTAATTGGCAATAACTGGATCTCAGATTTCGACGATAGTACCGTGGTTGGTTTTATAAACCGGGTGAAGGTAGCCGCAATCAGCCGCCAGACCACCCCGCAAAACCCTGATAATTACTTACAGCCATACCAGGCATACCTGGCGCAGGGAACTTATCCGCTTCGCAGAGAGATTTATATTATAAGCCGCGAAGCCCGCTCCGGTCTTGGCACGGGGTTTGTATCTTTCTCTGCCGGCGACAAAGGCCAGCGGATCGTACTTAAATCCGGCCTTGTGCCTGCCCGCGGGGTAGTGCGGTTGGTAAAAGTAAACAGATAACTTAGCTGGCAAACTACCGTTACACCATTTTTCATTTTAATATAAAACAAACACCCATGACAAAAAAGAACTGGAAGTATGCGCTCCTGATAACGGGCATTTTCTCTGTTTCTTCTGCCGTTGGCCAATCGTTAGAGAGCGGCAAAAAAGCCTTAGAAATGGAACAGTATCAGGTTGCAAAGAAAACCCTTTCGAAAGTAGTTAAATCTAGCAATAACGAAATTAATAATATTGTTCTCGGCGATGCTTATTTGCTTTCGGGCAAGGCAGATTCTGCTGTAATTTATTACAACCAGGCCGCTTCCAAAGATGCCAAATCTGCCTTAGGAATGGCGGCCGCTGGTAAAGCTGCTTTGGTTAGAGGAAATACCGGCGAAGCTGAAGCGAAGTTCAACGATGCCTTAAAACGCTCCAAGTCGAAAGACGGTGATGTGTTCCGGGTTATTGGTTCTGCGTATCTGCACACCAATAAAGACCTGGACAAAGCCGTAGAAAATTTAAACAAAGCAGTTGGGCAGTTAAAATCCCCTCAGGCCCAGGCCGAAACCTACGTAATGCTGGGCGACGCTTACCTGAAGCAAAATAAAGGCGGCGAAGCCATGACGGCTTATGAAAACGCGATCCGGGTAAACAACAATTATGCCCTGGGCCATTTGCGGAAAGGACAGTTAAACGTACGCAGCCGCAGCTACAACGAGGCGCAGACGGCTTTCAATGCCGTAATTGCCATAGATCCAAACTACGCCCCTGCTTATCGCGACCTGGGAGAGCTTTACTACTTTGTAGGCAAATACCCGCAGGCCCTGGAAAACTATAAAAAATATGTTGCTTTAGCCGAAAATACCCCGGAAACCAAAGCGGTATATGCTTCTTTCCTTTTCTTAACCAAAGATTATGAAGGCACCATCCAGGAAGCTGAAGGTGTGCTTAAAAAAGACCCGGATAACCTGGTAATGAAACGCCTTCTGGCTTATTCCTACCACGAAAAGAAAGATGATACCAAAGCACTGGCTGCCATCCAGGACTATTTCAAATCTGCCCCGGCCGATAAACTGATCGCTTCTGATTATGAATACCAGGGTAGAATTTATGCCCGTTCCAATAAGAACAACGAAGCGCTAACCAGCTATACCCGGGCTCTGGAACTGGACTCTACGCGGGCCGACCTGCGGAATGAGATCGCACAGATCTACGTAAAACAGAACAATTTACCGAAAGCCATCAGCCTGTACCGCGCTAATATGAAGCGTGGCAAGCCTTCGAATATGGATTACGTGAACCTGGGTAACTTATTCGACGATGCCAAACAATATAAATCTGCGGATAGTACGTATGCCTTTATTACCGCCAATAACCCAACTTTCCCGACGGCGCACATCTGGCGGGCCCGGTCTAATGCTAACTTAGATCCGGAGTCGAAGGCAGGTCTGGCCAAGCCGCACTACGAAAAATACATTGAACTGGCCTCTGCCGATAAAGAGAAAAACAAATCCGGCCTGGTGGAAGCAAACTATTATTTAGCCTACTACTATTACCTGAAAAACGATAAGGCCAAAGCTGCTAATTATATTAAAGAAGTTAGGGTTTTAGATCCGGCCAACGTTCAAGCCAAAACTTTAGGCGATGTAATTTCCGGTAAGACCACTACCAAAACGAAAGTTAAAACCAAGTAATAAACCATTCAGTTTATTTATAAATAAAAAAGCCCGTTGTATTTCAGCGGGCTTTTTTATTGTTCAGGTTTTGGAAGCGGAGGCATTGTAAAAACGGTATCATTTCATCCTGAAAAAGTAAAGCCTTACTCCGCATACAATTCCCATTTGGCCAGCGCCAACTCAAAATCTTCCGGAATCTCTGAATTGAACTGGAGGAACTCTTTGGTTTTGGGGTGGATGAAACCTAACGATTTGGCGTGCAAAGCCTGCCGCGGCATCAGTTTAAAAGCATTCTCTACAAACGTTTTATACGAACCGGTTGGCTGCCCTTTCAGGATCTTATCGCCGCCGTAAACCGCATCGCTGAAAAGCGGATGGCCCAGATACTTCATGTGGGCCCGGATCTGGTGCGAACGCCCCGTTTCCAGGTTACATTTTACCAGCGACACATATTTGTATGACTTCAGCACTTCATAATGCGTAACGGCGTGTTTCCCCTGCTCTCCGTTCGGATAAACGCTCATTACCCGGCGGTCTTTCAGGCTGCGCCCAACGTGGCCGGTAATGGTTCCTTTGGACTCTTTTGGCAGGCCCCATACCAGGGCATAATAAGTTCTTTCAATGCTGTGGTCGTAGAACTGGCGCGCCAGGTAGGTCATGGCAAATTCAGTTTTAGCAATAACCAGTAAGCCGGAAGTATCTTTATCAATGCGGTGCACCAGCCCCGGCCGGATAGTGCCATTACGGCTGGTTGGCAGGTTATTCAAATAGAAAGAAAGTGCATTTACCAGGGTACCGGTCCAGTTGCCATAAGCCGGGTGTACCACCATGCCGGCCGGTTTATTTACCAGTAATAAGTCTTCATCTTCGTAAATAATGTTGAGCGGAATATTTTCCGGAATAACTTCGGTATCGCGGGGCGGGTCTGGCAGCGTGATGGTAATAATATCGAACGGCTTTACTTTGTAGCTCGATTTTATAGCCTTATTATTTACCAGAATGGTGTGGGCCTCAATAGCGTTCTGAATTTTATTACGGGTAGCATGGGCCAGCCGGTCCATCAGAAATTTATCGATCCGAAGCAGGCTTTGCTTTTTATCGATCACAATGCGGTGGTGCTCATAAAGCTCATCCGAATCCGGATCGGTATGTTCTAAAAGCGGATCTTCCTCAAAATCTTCCATCATACCGCAAAGGTAAGTTTTCGGGCTTAAAACCATACCGTTTTCCGGCAGGAATCTGTTTTGGTTGGAATAGTATTAAACGCAAAAAGCCAGCGCTTATGCACTGGCTTTTGGTTAGCAAAATTTAGCTGCTTATTTCTTTTTGGCTTTGGTTTTAGATTTGGTTTGAGTAGCTGGCGAAGCAGCCGGTGTGGAAGGCTTTACATCGGCAGTCGGAGCAGGTTTGCCCGGGGTAACACCCATTTTCTTTAAAACCAGGTCAGAGATATTACCATCTTCCGGACCATGTAATAAAACCGGGGTAGTACCAAAACCGGCATCGGAATTGAATACATAGGTATAACCATTTTCTTTGGCTACATCATCAATGGCTTTCTGCAGTTTATCCAGGGCCGGCTCCATTAAAGACTGTTGCTTTTTCTGTAAAGAAGCATCGGCATTTTTCTGAAATTCTTCAATTGAAGAACGCAGGGCCATCAATTCTTTTTCTTTATCGGCTTTCACTACATCGGTCATGGTGGCAGCACCTTTCTGGTAAGCCTGGCCTTTGGTTTCGAATTCGGTATATTTAGATTTAAGCTGGGCTTCTAACTGGCTGCTGTAAGCTTTCAGGTCAGATTCTATCTGCTTGCTTTCCGGCATCTGGCTTAATACGTAATCTACGTTGGTATAACCAATTTTAACGGGCGACTGGGCAAAAGAAACAGCGCTCACAAGGAAGAACGCTACAGCGGCGAAAAATTTACGATTGTTCATTTTTACTTTTTCGGGTTAATTATATACTATTTTTTACTTTCTCTTTGGTGTTGCAGCTTTGGTTGGCGTTGCACGGGCCGGTACGGCTTTCTTTGCCGGGGTTTTGGGCGCCGGGCTACCGGTTTCTTCTTCCTGAATGCCTTCTTCCGGCCGTTGCGGCGTATCCGAAGGGCTATCTACCAGGGCGCCGGCTGGCCGTTTGCCCGGAGTATTCTGCTCCGGAGAAGCCAGCCCTAATTCTTCCAGCACAAATTCGGTATAATCGTGTACCGGGTTGGTGTAGATCATCACCAGGTCGCCCGATTTATCGAACATTATCTGCAAACCTTTTTTCTTCGAAACTTTTTCAACGGCTTCCCAGAGGTTGTCCTGAACCGGCCGAATCAGTTCCATGCGCTTTTTGAATAAGGTGCCCTCAAAGCCAAATATCTTCTTCTGAAATTCGCGGGCCTCTTTTTCTTTGGCTTCAATTTCGGCCTGGCGTTTGGCTTTCATTTCGGCCGTCAGCAACACTTCTTCCGCCTGAAATTTTTTCCGAAGTTTTTCCAGTTCCTGATTCATGCCTTCGGCTTCTTTCTGCCAGTTGCCGGCCATGGTATTCAGATCCTGCTGGGCTGTAGCATAGGCCGGCATTTTGCTCAGAATAAAGCCCGAATCGATATACCCAAACTTTTGAGCAAACGCCACCGGCACTGTCTGCAGCAACACAAAAAGTATACCTAAAATCTTTTTCATGTTAAAATAACTAAATTAACGAATCTGCTGACCGATCATGAAGTGGAAACGACCACCTCTTGGGCTTCCGTTGCTACCCGGGGTTGCCGGATAATTATCGAGGCCATAACCATAATCAAAACCTAACAGACCAAAGGCCGCCATAAACACCCGGGCACCTACCCCAACCGAACGGTAAAGCTTATATGGGTTGTATTCGCGATAGTTGGCAAAGTTATTACCAGCTTCCGCAAAACCTAAAACAAACACCGTAGCACTTGGGTTCAGGGTGATCGGGTAACGCATTTCCATTACAAATTTATCGTAAGCTACCCCGCCAGCCTGCGTTGGCGAAACTGTAGCATCTTCGTAACCACGTAAGCCAATGTATTCGGTACCAACCAGCATCGTACCTACGCCCATACCATTACCACCCAGCTTAAATCTTTCGAACGGGCTGATACCGATTTTATTATTATATGTACCCAGGAAACCAAAGTGTGAACGGGCACTTAATACCAGGGCACGTTCCTTCCCGCTGATCAGCGAAACGAACCACGAAGCGTCGAACATCCATTTATGGAATTCAGGCCACTCATAATTGTTTTTCCGGGAATCGGAGAAAAGCGAATACGGTGGGGTTAAATTCGCGCTCAGGCTAACAGAAGAACCTCTTCTGGTAAAGATCGGGCTATCGTAGCTGGTACGGGCCAGGGTAGTGGTTAAGGAAATACTGTTAGAAGTTCCGTTGCTGAAATCAGGGGTAAGCTGGTAATCTCTCAGAACGTACTGGTAATAAGCCAGGGAATGCGACAGCACAAAATAATCATCCGGCCAGGTTAACCGTCGGCCTAAACCAACACTTAAACCGTTAATCTTAATGAGCGGATCGGTTTCTGATACTTTGGCACTGCTAAAGCTTAACTGCCGCGAAATGGTCTTACTCAAACTTACCGAAAGCGAATTCGGCTTCCGGCCCCCTAACCAAGGCTCCGTAAACGAAATAGAATAAGACTGGTAGCGGTAGCCGTTAGCCTGAACATTCAGGGAAACGCGCTGACCATCGCCGGCCGGAACCGGGCTCCAATGCTTAAAATTTCCGGCCTTTCGTAAAGAGAAATTATTAAATACAAAACCGGCCGTTCCTACAAATCCCTGAATACCACCCCAGCCGCCGGAAAGTGTAAACTGGTCGGTTGGTTTTTCTACAACGGTATATTTAATATCTACGGTACCATCCTGCGGGTTTGGTATCGGGTTCATCCCGATCTGCTCCGGATCGAAATAACCTAAATTAGCAATTTCGTTCCGGGAACGGATAAGGTCTGCCCGGCTGAATTTCTGCCCCGGAATAGTCCGCAATTCGCGCAGAATTACGTGGTCGCTGGTTTTGGTATTGCCGGCTACGGTAATCTCTTTGATACGCGCCTGTGCACCTTCACTATATCCGCATTTCAATATCAATAGAATCGCCTTCTACCAATACTTCTACCGGATCGATGTTGAAGAACAGGTAACCGTCGTCCATATAAAGCGAGGTAATATCCAGGCCAGACGGATTATAGCTTAAGCGGCTGTCCAGGGTTTCTTTGCTGTATACGCTGCCTTCTTTAATACCTAAAATGCCGGCCAGGAATTTATCGTCGTAAACGTAATTTCCAGTCCAGGAAATGTCCCGGAAATAATATTTGCGGCCTTCGTCTACGGTTAAAAATATTTGGATCCGATCATCTGATACTTTGACTATGCTATCGGAAAGGACCTGGGCATCGCGGAAACCCTGGCTGTTGTAATATTCTACAATGGCCTTTTTATCGGCTTCGAAACCTGCTTTCAGGAACTTAGAGGTCGTAAATACTTTATAGAATTTACTCTCTTTGGTGTTCTTCATTTGCTTCTGCAGCTTGCTTTCAGCAATGGCATTATTACCCGTAAACGTAATTTCTTCTATCTTAACTTTTTCGTTTTTCTCAATGTCAATATTCAGAATAACGCTGTTAGCCAAAACAGAATCGGGTTTCTGCGTAATATTAACTTTCGCATTCATAAACCCTTTTTCGAGGTAATATTTCCGGACGGTATTTTTCGTATTATTAATAACGGCATCGGTTACTACTTTGCCCCTTATCAGGTCAATCTTTTCCCGAAGGTCATCGGCCTGACCTTTTTTAATTCCGGTAAAGGCAAACTTTGAAAGACGCGGACGTTCGGTTAAATAGAAATCCAGGAAAATGTAACGCCCTTCCACTTTGGTTGCCGAAACTTCTACATTCCCCAAAATGCCCTGGTCCCAGAGTTTATTAATGGCTTTGCTCAGATCTTCGCCGGGAATGGTTATCTGGTCGCCAACTTTTAAACCGGTAATGGCAATAAGGGTTGCCGGATCCAGAAATTTGGTTCCGCTTACGGTAATGCCGCCAATTTCGTATTTCTGGGGATTATTGTAATCTAAAACAAGGTTTTGGCTGCCCTGCATCCTGATTTGACCCAACACCTGGCCAGCCAGTAAAACCAGGCATAAAAACCCGAAAAATTTAATAACTATTCTCATTTTAATAATTGTTCGCTTGTTTTACCAAAGCGTCTTTCCCGGGTCTGGTAAGAAATAAGCGCTTCGTAAAGGTTTTCTTTCCGGAAATCCGGCCAAAGCAAATCGGTAATATATAATTCAGTATAAGCCAGCTGCCACAGCAAAAAATTACTGATCCGCTGTTCGCCACTGGTCCTGATCAGCAATTCCGGGTCGGGCATGCCGCCGGTAGCCAGGTGAGTAGCAAAATTGCTTTCGTTTATATCTTCTGGTAAAAGGTTGCCATTCTGAACAGCGTTGGCTATATTTTTTACAGCTTGGGTAATATCCCAGCGGCCACTGTAACTTAAAGCCAAAACCAGGGTCATGCGGGTATTATTACTGGTAGCCTCCATAGCTTCTGCCAATTCCTGCTGACAGCTTGCCGGCAAACTTTTGGTATCGCCAATAGTTTTAGCCGGATATTATTTTTGGTTAAAGTAGCGGTTTCTTTGCTTATGGTAGAAACCAGTAATTGCATCAGCGCATTTACTTCGTATTGCGGCCGGTTCCAGTTTTCGGTAGAAAAAGCGTATAAGGTCAGGTATTCAATTCCCAGTTCAGCTGCGCCTTCTACGGTTTCGCGAACCGCCGTTATAGCGCTCTGGTGCCCGAAAATGCGCATTCCGCCACTTTGTTTTGCCCAACGGCCGTTGCCATCCATTATAACGGCAACATGTTTAGGTAAATTGTGTTGATCTATTTTCTCCCGAAGACTCATCCAAACAGTATTTCCGTGCAAGTTAGGAAAACGGTAGCAATTTCTTACAAAAAAGTGCTAGTTCAAGGGGGTTACCTTGCCCTTATATATCTTAGCGCACTCTATTTTATAGAAAGTATAAGAAATACTGAGGCCGTTATAGAAATACCAGTCGTTGTTGTGGGGATTTATTAAAGCAAAAGAGGAGGTTCTGTCAATGGCGGCCTGGTCCAGGTTGTCTAATGAATCGGTAAAGGTTTTTCTTGCTCCTATCTCAAAACCCAGGTTCCAGTGTTGGGAAAGCGCATATTTAATACCAACCCCGGCCGGAATAGCAAAGGAAATAAATGTGTTATTCTGGTCTAGTTGGCTATTGGTACTTGATTCTGTTTCTGCCGAAATATAATAGGCGGCCACATTGGCAAAAAAATAGGGTGTCCAGCGGATGCGGCGGCGAAGGTCATAATAATCCAGAAAATTATATTCCAAACCTGCGGCAGCTTCCAGTAAGGTACCTCGTAGCCGGGCCTGCCGGAACTGATTTAGCGGGATGTCGAAATAATTATCGGTGCCGGAAATGCCACCGGCCAGTAAACTTCCCCGTAAAGTTACCGGCTTAGAGATGTCGCGGCGATAAAAAACCGTAACGGCTGGCTGGTTGTTGCCAAACCGGTATTTAGGGGCAATTTCACCTTTATAATTGATACCACCCAAGCCAATTCCCAGTTCACTGGTAGAAGGAGCCTGGGCATTTGCCGACTGGATAAAAAAAACACTCCCTATTTGCATACAAATAAGGAGTGCTATTCTGAGAGAATTTAATTTCATGTATTGGTAACGAAATCAGACCATAAGAATTATCTGAACTTCGGACTTTTTACGTTGGTTGGTAAAATGTAAGTTAAGTTAAAGCCGGCAACAATGTACCAGTCTTTGTCGGTTTGGTCACCACGCTGCTGGAATGGGGCATGGCCTGGGTTATTGGCACGGTTTGCCATTTCCCGACCTTTGTCAGTAGGGATATCGGCAGGATCTGCATAGTTAGAGCTTACATCATCCAGGTAATCGGTGAAGGTTTTTCTCCAGCCAATTTCGAAGCCAAGATCCCAGTTACGATCCAGTTTATAACGTACACCTGCTCCGAAAGGAATGGCGATCTGCACTTTGAATATTGATCCGGATAGTCTTTACCATCTTTGTTAGCGGCAAGCTGGCCTTCAGTGCCAAGCGGCTGCAAGTTCTACGAAATTTCCGGAGTTATCTTCTGCTTTTGGGTTATGCGCAAATACGGCTACCCCGGCAAAAGCATAAGGAGAGAAATCAGGACGCTTTAAATAAGTACCGCGGTTCTCAAAAAGGTCTACGGTAATAACGCCGCTTAATTCTTTAATATCGTTCCGGAAACGCAGGTTACGGATGTAACGTGGGGCGTTTTCAGCTTCGTTTGGAGAAGCACTTTTTAAATCGTCACCAGTAATACGGCCCCAGGCAAAAGCTGCTCTGGCTGAAAACCGCGGGCTAAAACGACGGCCAAATGAAATACCAAGATTTGGACGCGTAGACTTGAACCGTAAACTGGTAAAGTCTGATTCCGGCACGATATCGCCAAAATAATTCATAGCATTCAAATGGACACCAACCGTATTATACGTCTTTTTGTTAGTGAACCGCTGTGCCTCTGCATCTTTAGTGGCAAGCGCAAATATTGCCAGCGCCAGCATGGTGATGGAGCAAAAGTTCTTCATAGTTGTTAATGTTAAAATTTACTGTATCCGGTTAATAATTATCCTATTATAAATACCCATCAAAGTAAGGGCTTTGTTTGATAATAAAAAAGTGTTTTACGAACTTTTTTTTATCGTTCACTGTTATTCATTCCTTTTATCAAGCCCCCAGTTAAGTTTATTCCGGAGAGTAGACAAAAAATTAACCTGGTTGATCTTTACCAGGCGGGCATTAAAGGTTTCGCGACGTACGGCTACCTGAACCCCGGCCTCCACAATTTTTGAGCGCGAATCCAGGGCAACCAGAAAATTATTACTCCGGCCTTCCACTTCAAAGGAGATCACACTCTTATCAGGCACGATCAGCGGCCGCACATTCAGATTATGTGGACATACGGGCGATATCACAAAATTGTTTGTCTGGGGCAATAAAACCGGGCCACCACAACTTAATGAGTAGCCAGTGGAACCCGTTGGCGTAGCAACTATTAAGCCATCTGCCCAATAGGAATTCAGGTATTCGCCATCTATATACGTATGTACCACAATCATGGATGACGTATCGGTCTTCTGAATTGAAAATTCATTTAACCCAAAATTCACCCCGTCAAATATTTCCTGATCTGAATCGGCCCGGATCAGCGAACGTTCGTCGATAACAAAGTGGCCCTTAAATAAAGCGTCTATGGCCAGGGGAATTTTATCGAAGGCAACATTAGCCAAAAAACCCAGCCGGCCGGTATTAATACCCAGTATTGGTATTTCCCGGGCTCCTACGTACGTGATGGTATCTAACAGTGTTCCGTCGCCGCCAATACTGAAAACGAAATTTACACCTTTCAGATCATCGCCCCGCGTAAAAGTAGTAACATTTTCGGGTAAGTGCAGCTGATTTTCCAGGTAAGTTTTAAAATATTCAACAATCGCTATTTCCGCATGCCGGGAAATCAGGTCGTCGAACATTCCCTGCATAAACGGTACTATTTCCTCATTAAAAGGTTTGCCAATTATTGCGATCTTCATTTTTCAGAACGGAAATACGGAATGGATAAACAAACCACGCTCACCTTCGCGGTTAACGGAATACTCCAAGGTTAATACGCGGTCGTAGTACGTTACAATGTGTAATCCTAATCCGGTGGCCATGTTCAAACGGTTGGTAAGAAAATTGGTGTCAGCAAAGCGGTCTTCGAATGTGTAACCGGCGTCGGCAAACCAATTCAGGTACAAAGTAACAGGAATACGGTTAAATTTCGGGTTCCGGATAAAATTTAGTTTTATTTGGTTCAGATCTAACAGCTGGTGCGACAAACCGTTTTTAAAAACACCGTAGTGCTGCCCCCCTATTACGTAGAGCTCATAGCCGCGGATGTATGATTTATAACCCAAAGCTACATTATCTGAATAAGCTAAATTGGAGGCCAGCCGGCTTTGGCCTTCCAGGGTATAGCTGTAAAAAAAATTATGCTTAAGCGGCAGGTAATGGGCAAATTTTGCGAAAGCGGTAGTATTGTTCTGATTTCCGTTTACTGCCACCTGCTGCCCTAACCCGAGTTGCAGGAAATGCCCGGCCAGCGGGTAGGCAAAGGTATTCCGGAAATTTAAGGTGCGGGAAACTTCAAATTTAAGGTACTTCCTGTTTTTCAGGCGGCTAAGGAATTCCGGGTTCAGCATAAAAACCGAATCGGAGATCTGTTCCTGGTGGTATGAGGCGGTAAACCTGGTTTGCTTCTGCACATTTTCGCGCCAGATCAAAGAACCGTACCCATACCGCCGCTGAATGGGAAATTTATCTTCCTGGCGCAACGTAAGCAATTCGTTTTCTACGGTGTTATAATCTAAAGAATGGCTCTGGTAAATGGAACCGCCCACGCTGAAACCCAGATCGCGCTTTTTATTGAAATACGGAACGGTATAAAATAATTCGTATTTGCGGTTGAAGCCGTGCTGGAAATTTGCTTTCAGTAATTCATTTCTTCCGCGGAAATTATTCTGAACCAGATGCAGGCCATAATCTATGCGGTTAAAATCTTTCTTCTCCCACCAGGCATTAAAGTTACGGTCGGCTAAAGAAAAAATGGGCACCGGAAATAAATACCAGCGTTCCTGCACCTCAAAAATAATAGTAAGGCGGCCATTCTGACAAACCGTTTCGTAACGCACCCATAAAAAAAGCTGAAGGTTGAAAAGCCTTAACCGGTTTTGCTCCAGCCGTTTCTCCAGGCCGCCGGCCGTTACGGTTTCGCCTTCGGTAAAATCCAGTTCGGCCCGCAGCACCCGTTCTTTGGTTTTACGGTTTCCTACAAATGCAATGGAGGCAATTTCGAAGGAAGAAGTATCGGGGCATAATTCCAGCCGGGAAGGCGCGGTTGGCTGGCTGCCCGGCAAACGGGAAACGGTATCGGGTTGGGGCAAAAAAGTCAGAAGAAAAGCAAAGAGGCAGTTCAGCACGAAAAAACGGCGTTACATATTCAGGTATTTCAGCAACAGGTCGAAACGGTCTTTATCGGCCTGGGTATCGGTGTGCTCCTGAAACTGGGCAATAATGCGGTAATCGAAACGCTCAAGCGTGGCAATAATCCGGGTAAGATCGGTGGTATTAATTTTAAGCGTCAGCTTTATTTTGTAAGGGTCCATTTCATCCGGCGAAACGTAGGCGCTCAGAATCTTGGCTTCGTTACTTTCTACATGGCGGCTTATCTGGCTTAAAGAATAATCGCGCTCCGGCATGGAAAGCACCAGGATGCCGCCCTGCCCCTGCAATGCCGACATCTGGCCGAATGCAGCAATGGTATCGTTTACGGTAATTACTCCGAAGAATTCCTGATGTTCGTCTAAGACCGGAACTACCTGCACTTTATTTTTTATGGCTACTTCCATAACCCGGTAAAAATGCTGGTTGTACATTACGTACACGTCGTCGTGCCCGAATTTTACGTTCTCAAGGCTGGTGTAATTCTGGTCTTTTTCTATGATATCGTCTTCGGTAATTAAACCCAGATAATGACGATTTTTTACTACCGGCAACTGGTTAACCCGGAATTCTTCCATCCACTTAACTGCTTTCTCCGTGGAATCGGAAAGCTTAAGCGGGGGAATCATCGGATTTATCAGTTCTTCGGCGATCATATGTATAATACGGCGGGCGTTCAATTAAAGGTCGGCATTTATAACCGGAAGTAAATACGGAATGTTTAATTTTTTAACCTGAATTGCTACCGATTTCTACGGATTTTGGGCTAAGTAATTCGCTAACACCCGGTTAAATTCTTCGGGGTGCTCCATCATCGGGGCGTGCCCGCACTTATCTATAAAGTGAAGTTCGGAGTTTTTGAGCAGGCGGTTAAATTCGTGGGCTACAATTGGAGGCGTAATGGTATCATTCAGACCCCAGACCAACAGCACCGGTTTTTCTATGGTAGTAATGTCTTTAGCCATATTATGCCGCTGCGCAGATTTGGCAATGGAAATAATGCGCAGACACTTGGAATTGCTGTTCGTGATATCGAAAACTTCGTCAACCAGTTCTTTGGTGGCTACGTTCGGGTCGTAAAAAGTATGTTTGGTGCGTTCTTCCACAAAGCCATAATTTCCCCGCTTCGGGAAAGTGCCGCCCATAGAATCTTCGAACAAACCGGAGCTGCCGGTAAGCACGATTCTTTTTACTTTATCCGGATTGTTGAGCGTATAAACCAACCCAACATGGCCACCCAGGGAATTTCCTAATAAGGTAAGGTTATCCAGGTTTTTAAAGGCTACAAAATCTTCGATGAAGTTGCTTAACCCCGAAACCCCGGCTTTGGAAAGCGGCATTTCATAAATGGGCATAAGCGGAATAACTACCCGGTAATTTTCAGAAAAGCCATTCACCACGCCCTGCCAGTTGCTTAGCGCTCCAAACAAACCGTGGAGCAGCAGCAAAACTTCACCTTTGCCTTCGTCAATGAATTGAAAATCGCCTTCCTGTTTTATCGTGAGTTCCATCTCGAAAAAAATTTACCCCACCCAACCCTCCCCTAAATCAGGGGAGGGCTTTTTTCGGGGCAGTTTTTTATTAAATCCGATACCGTTTTAAAGCTTTTACCGGACAATTTTTGCAATACTAAGCCAATTTCGGAGTATATCCAAACCATACGTAGTAAGCAGGGCTTCCGGGTGAAACTGTACCGCAAAAACCGGATGTTCCACGTGGCGGAAAGCCATTAACTCTCCCTCCTTTGTTTGAGCTAACGGCTTTAAAGTTTCCGGAAGATTTTTTAATAATAAGGAATGGTAACGGGTAACCGGCATTTCGCAGGGCAGGTCTTTGAACAGCGAATCGTTCACGCAGGAAATTTCGGAGATTTTGCCGTGCATTGGTTTTGCAGCTTTTTCCAGGTTGGCGCCATAAAATTCACCGATGGCCTGGTGGCCTAAACAAATGCCCAGAATAGGAAGTTTGTCGTGGTAGTATTTAATTACTTCCATTAACACCCCGGCATCTTCCGGTTTTCCCGGTCCTGGCGATAAAATTATTCCTTCGAAGTTATGCTTCTGAATTTCGGTTAAAGAAACATCGTTGCGCAACACCAGAACTTCCTGCCCTAATTGTTGGAAATAGTCGCGCAGGTTGTAGGTGAAGGAATCGAAGTTATCTAAGAGGAGAAGCAATTCTTAAATGTGGAAATGAGAAAATTGAAATACCCTGGCACTTTCTGGTAATTATAATTTAATTGAAAGCTGTAAATGACCTCCCAAACCAACTTCAATAATTTTCTGAAGGGTGGAAATACGAACATCCTTAATATTATTTTCAACCCGCGAGATGTATGCTTTATTTGTACCGCATTTTTCGGCAAGCTGCTCCTGCGTCATTCCTTTTTCTAATCGTGCTTCCTGGATCAGGGCCCCTAACCGAAATTCCTGATAACCTTGTTCAAGCTTTTCTCTTTTCGGACTGCCTTTTTTTCCATAATGTTCATCTTTGAACTGATCGAGGGTACGGATACTACTTTTTGCCGGCATAATACGCTGCTTTTATTTTTAATGCTTTTTCTATTTCCTGCTGTGGGGTCTTCTGCGTTTTTTTCTGAAAGCCGTTGGCTAAAACAACCAGTTTTCCTTCATCGAAAAAACAAAAAATCCGAAAGATATCATTCGCTTGCTGAACCCGAACTTCATATAAACCCTCAGTTCCGGAAAGATGCTTCAGATATGTTTCAGGTACTTGTGAAAGTTCTTCAATCAGACTTAGCGTCCAGATAATTTTATCTTTTACTTTTTGCCGCTGCTTTATAAAGAATTGCTCAAAGTAATTTTCATAAAAAATTATAGTTCGCCTTTTCTCTACCACAACCAAATATTAAACAAAGCAATTTACAATAAAGTTGTCTGAACGGGCAACTTTATTTTCTTCATAAAGCAGTCTGGTTTACAATAATTCCTTCAAAACACTCAGCAGCGACTTCGCAAAAGGCAACGCGTGCCCAATCAGATCCAGCGCCAACGGCGTAGCCTTTACCACATACGGATAAATTACCGAAGTTTTGGAAGCATTTTCAGCCACACTGATACCGGCCATTTGCGAAACGTAAAGCAACAAGCCAACTGCCATACACCATTTCAAAGCGCCAATTCCGGCACCTAAAACGTTATCAAAAAGTCCCAGCGGCGTAAGTCCAATCACTTTTTTAAGTGAAAGACCTACCATTCTCACCCCGAAAATGATCAGGGCAAAAACCACCAGGAACGTAAAAATCGGCAGCAACCCAAACACATCACCGATAAAGCTTTTCATTACCGGAATAGCGGTGTTCAGGAGTTTGAGACCGCCCAGAACGCCGATAATTAACGCCAGCAGGGAAACAATTTCCAACAGCAGCCCTTTGCGGTAGCCCATAAATGCGCCGAACGCAATTGGCGCTGCCAGAAACCAGTCAAATGTTGTCACTTCAGAAAAAATAAAAAATTAAACGTCGGTATTATTTAAAAGCGCGCTCACGGCATTGGAAATTGCTTTTCCATCGGCCTGACCGGACAGTTCTTTGGCAGCAACACCCATAACTTTACCCAGATCCGAAGGTCCGGAAGCGCCAACGCGTTGAATAATCTCATAGATTTTCGCCCGCAGATCGCCTTCGTCTAATTGTGCCGGCAGGTATTCTTCAATAATGGCCAGTTCAGCTAATTCGGTTTCTTCCAGATCGGAGCGGTATTGTTGTTTATACACGTGCGCCGATTCGCGGCGCTGTTTGGCAGCTTTGTTCAACAGTTTCAGTTCGGCTTCCGGGGTTAGCGCTTCCGGCGCGCCTTTTTCGGTTTCGGCCAGTAAAATCTGGCTTTTTATGCTGCGCAGGGCTTGTAAACGCACTTTATCTTTGGCCAGCATAGCGGCTTTAATATCGGTTTCGATTCTTTCTTTTAAGCTCATAGTTCTTTAAATGTGAAGATTTGAAAATGTGGAAATTTGAAAATGAATTCGCATTTCCAGATTTTAAGTTTATTTCAATTAACAATCAACAATTCTTTTACTTTTCCGGCCGAAAAACCTACCGTTTGGGAAAAGTACGGAGAAAGCCGTGAAAGATATAAATAAAAGGCCGTATTTTTGATTTCGATAATTCGAATGTCCGATATTCGATTATTCGTCGAATTTAATTGAAAACAAATTTGAAGATAATCGAACAATCGAATATCGAACAATCTAACAATCGAAAAAAATGACCAAGCTGAGCGTAAATATAAACAAAATTGCCACCATCCGGAACGCCCGCGGCGGCAATAACCCCGACCTCATAAAAGTAGCCCTTGATTGCGAACGTTTCGGCGCCCAGGGAATTACGGTTCATCCCCGCCCTGACGAACGCCATATCCGTTACCAGGACGTTTTAGATTTGAAAAAAGTAGTTACTACCGAATTCAACATAGAAGGCAACCCCACTCCTGATTTCCTGGAGTTGGTAAGAAAAGTAAAACCCGAACAGGTAACCTTAGTGCCCGATGCGCCCGACGCCATTACCTCCAACGCCGGCTGGGACACCGTAAAACACCAGGCCTTCCTTAAACTAACCATTCAGGAACTACAGGACTTGGGAATTCGCGTCTCTATTTTCGTAGATCCGGTTGCCGAAATGGTGGAAGCTGCCAAAGAAACCGGCACCGACCGCATTGAACTTTACACCGAGGCCTACGCCACCAATTACCATAAAAACCGCGAATCTGCGGTTGAACCATATAAAACGGTAGCCATTTTAGCTCAAAAACTCGGCCTCGGTTTAAACGCTGGCCACGACCTGGACTTAGAAAATCTGAAATATCTAAAACAACAATTACCCGGTTTGCTGGAAGTTTCTATTGGCCACGCGCTGATTTGTGATGCGCTTTACTTTGGACTGGAAAATACCATTCAGCTTTATTTACGGCAGTTGGAGTAACCCCACCCCGGCCCTCCCCTAATTCAGGGGGGGAGTTTTTTCACCTTCTTCTGGCGCAAGTGTTAAGCTGAAAGCGTCACTTGTGACTAAAGAACAAAAGCAAGTCTCCAGACTTGCGTAACCAGGAAAACTGATGATAAGATGTTGATTTCACGGAAGTCTGAAGATTTCCAAATGTTAAAAGGCACAAGTGACGCTTTCAGCTTAACACTTGCGCCAGCAAAAAAATAAATTACATTCCCGATAAAAATCCTCCCCTGATTTAGGGGAGGATTTAGGTGGGGTAAACTTATGCCGATAACTAAAATTCCCATTTCCGAAGTTCTTCACTTAAAAGCAAGCCTGCCGCTGCTGGATATCCGTTCGCCGAAAGAGTTTGCGGCGGGCCATATTCCGGGCGCGATCAGCTTTCCCCTTTTTTCGGACGAAGAACGGCATATTATCGGCACCACGTACAAGCAGGTTTCGCAGGAAAAAGCGGTGCTGAAAGGGCTGGATTTTTTCGGTCCGAATATGAGCAAAATGGTGAAACAGGCCTTAAAGCTGGCGCCGCAGAAAGAAATTTTGCTGCATTGCTGGCGCGGCGGTATGCGGAGCCAAAGCGTAGCTTGGTTGTTAGACTTGGCCGGGTTCAACGTGCATTTGCTGGATTTCGGGTATAAAAGCTACCGCCATTTTGCGCTGGAAACTTTCGCTCAAACCTACCCTATTCTTATTTTAGGCGGCGCCACCGGCAGCGGCAAGACCGAAATTTTAACCGAATTGCAAAAGCTAAACGAACAAACCATTGACCTGGAGAAATTAGCCAACCACAAAGGCTCCGCGTTCGGCACCATCGGTATGCCGCCGCAGGGAAGTATTGAACAATTCGAAAACGACCTGGCGCTGGAACTGGCCGCTTTAAACCTGAACCGAACAACCTGGCTCGAAGACGAAAGCGGCAGCATTGGTAAAGTAAACCTGCCTAAACCCTTTTATGACCAGATGCGGGCTGCGCCGGTTCTGAAAGTCGAGATTCCGAAGGAAGCCCGGGTTAAAAAATTGGCCGAAGAATATTGCAAAGTCGAAAAAGAAGTGCTGGCTGCTTCCATTACTAAAATCCAGAAACGCCTGGGCGGCCTGGCAACCAAAGAAGCGTTGGCCGCCATTGAAACCGGCGATATGGAAAAAATGGTGGAAATTGCGTTGGTGTATTACGATAAAGCCTACACCTTTGAACTGGAACACAAAGAAAATATTCAAATAATAAAAGTGCCGCTGGAAACCACTAATGCTGCCGAAAATGCCCAAATTGTGCTGGAAGAAGCAAAGAAAAATGGTATGCTTTTGGGCTGAAAAAGTAAAGGTGATTTGTTCCTTAAGGGAGAATTGGGAATGAGATTTTCACGATAGCCGATACTCTCCCCTTGAGGGGGGCGGAGGGGTGTTTACAATATCTGATAATTTAATCTATAGAAATAAACACCCCTCTTACTCCCCTCAAGGGGAGAATAAAAAATACAAAGGCTTTCCTTTGAATTAAATAGGAAAGATAAAATTAAACTAGAACCAATGACCGAAACAGAAATAGCCGAAATAAAACTTACCCAATACAGCCACGGCGCCGGTTGCGGCTGCAAAATTTCGCCGAAAGTCCTCGATAAAATTCTGCATTCCGCCATCGAAATTCCGAAAGATAAAAATCTGCTGGTAGGCAACGATTCGCGCGATGATGCGGCAGTTTACGACATCGGTAACGGCCAGGCTATTATCAGCACTACCGATTTTTTTATGCCGATCGTAGACGATGCGTTTGACTTCGGACAGATAGCTTCGGCCAATGCCATTTCCGATGTGTATGCGATGGGCGGAACGCCAATGATGGCCATTGCGGTTCTGGGCTGGCCTATAGATAAACTGGCGCCGGAAGTTGCCAAACGCGTAATAGAAGGCAGCCGCGCATTTATGTCACCAGGCCGGAATTCCGCTGGCCGGCGGGCACTCCATCGATTCGCCAGAGCCCATTTTTGGTTTGGCCGTAACCGGAATGGTGCAGATCGAAAACCTGAAACAGAACAATACCGCTACCGAAGGCTGCGAACTTTACCTGACCAAACCGCTGGGCGTAGGCATTTTAACTACCGCGCAGAAAAAAGGAATTTTAAAATCGGAACACATTCAGATCGCCCCAAAGCAAATGATGCAGCTGAATAAAATCGGGGCTGAATTAGGGAAACTGAAAAGCGTAAAAGCCCTTACCGATGTAACCGGTTTTGGTTTATTGGGTCACTTAACCGAAATGTGCGAAGGCAGCAACCTGAACGCCGAAATTGAATTCAGCAAAGTGCCGAAGATACGCCGAAGCCGAAGAATATCGTTTGCAGAAAGCCATTCCCGGCGGCACCAACCGCAACTTCGACAGCTACGGCCATAAAGTTGGTCTCTTAACCGACGAACAGAAACATTACCTCTGCGACCCGCAGACTTCCGGCGGTTTGCTGGTAGCCGTTGCACCGGAAAACCGGGAAGAAGTGCTGCAGATTTTCGAGGAATTTTGAACTGCAATTAGAACCGTTTGGCAAACTGGTCGCAGCCACCGGCGCAACCGAACGGATACAAGTTAAGTAACGCAACTATGAAACTACATTTCCGCACCATTGGCGAAGGCCAGCCATTCGTAATTATGCACGGCCTTTTCGGCACTTCCGATAACTGGCAAACCCTAGGCCGCCGCTTCTCCGAAACGCACAAAGTTTACCTGGTAGATCTGCGCAACCACGGCCGCACCGACCACAGCCACGAATTTGATTACCAGCTAATGGCCGACGATATAAAAGAATTTGTGGAAAGTGAAAACCTGCAAAACCCCATTATTATGGGTCACAGTATGGGTGGCAAAGCGGCCATGAATTTCGCACTGCAAAACCCCGATAAACTGGAACGGTTAATTGTGGTGGACATTGCCCCCAAAGCTTACCCGGTACATCACGAACAGATCATTGAAGGCCTAAAATCCATAGACTTAGCCAGTATTCAAAGCCGCAACGACGCCGATGAACAACTGAAACCTTACATTCCGGAACCGGATGTGCGGATGTTTTTAATGAAGAACCTGTACCGCAAAGAAGACAACACTTTTGCCTGGCGCGTAAACCTGAAAGCAATAGACGAAAATATCGAAAAAATGGGCGAAGCCATCCATTCGAATTCCCCGTTTTTGAAACCTACTTTGTTCGTCCGGGGCGGAAAATCGAAATACATTAAACCGGAAGACGAATTCAATTCCATCTGCCATTTATTCCCGAACGTAGAAATAGAAACCATCGAAAATGCCGGCCATTGGGTGCACGCCGAAGCCCCGGACCGGTTCTATGAGATCGTGATGAATTTCCTGAATTTGGTAAAGTAGTTAGACACAAGTATCAGGTAGCAAGACACAAGACTTTTTAATGTAAAAACGATAGCGTTTTTGGGTAATAAAGTCAGAATTAAAATTACTACAGTACTTTTAAATCCGAAGCGTACCCAACCTGTCATCCCGAGCACAAGCGAGTGCGGGAGCACGAAACTTGCGAGCGCAGCTCTGAGGGAACTTATGAGGCCGCATTCTGGATTAGCGTACAAGGCAAAGCTTGCTCCGCTTGCTTTGCCATAGAAGTACGAATAAGTTTCTTCGACAAGCTCAGAATGACATAATAATTCATCTTTCAGTTATAACCAAAATTTATAACCAAAATTTGTTTTCAGATTGGAAATTTTATCTGATTAACTACTTCCTCTTATTAAAAATTATCTCCACTTGAACAAAGGCATTCTATATCTTATTCCCTACGGTTTTAGCCGAAGACACCGCCAAAGAAGTAATTCCGCCGCAGGTTATAAGTTGCGTTGCCGGCCTCGATTATTTTTTGGTAGAGAATGCGCGCACGGCCCGTCGGTTCGTGAAAACCATTTCCCCGGAAAAAGTAATTGAGGAGTTAACGTTTACGGTGGTAGACAAAGACACGCCGCAGGGCGAAGTTAAGAAAGCCCTGCAACCAATTCTGGAAGGAAAAAACGGTGGGGTAATTTCGGAAGCCGGTTGCCCGGGAATCGCCGATCCGGGAGCAGAACTGGCAAAATATGCGCACCAGTTGGGAATAAAAGTAGTGCCGTTGGTTGGACCTTCGGCCATTTTGCTGGCGCTTATGGGTTCTGGTTTCAATGGACAAAGTTTTGCGTTTCACGGCTACATTCCCATCGAAAAAAAGCAGCGGCTTCTGGCCATAAAAAACCTGGAAATGGAAATGCTCAAACGCGACCAGACCCAGATCTTTATGGAAACGCCCTACCGCAACAACCAAATGCTAACCGACCTAATGAGCGCCTTAAGTCCGGGAACCAGGTTGTGTATTGCAGCAAATATTACCGCTCCGGATGAATTGTTACAAACCAAAACGGTAGCCGAATGGAAACAAAAACTCCCCGATCTGCATAAAATTCCTGCGGTGTTTTTAATTTATAAGGGAGCTTAAAGTTTAACCACCCCTGCCCCTCCTTGCTAAGGAGGGGAGCTTTTTCTCCTATCGCTGCATTCAATCCACTCCACGAATTCACGATATCGCCAGCGCAGCGCTCCTGAAAAAGTTTATCTGATAAAAAAGCTTAATCGAAGTAAAACCGACACCAGTTTCTGCGTGAGCGGCCTCCTATTTATACGGTGCCGACGCAGGAGGCAGGCCTGAAGGGGCCAGTTTAAATAGAAGACGCGAACGCAGAAACGAAGCCACCCGGCTTGAGGGAGAAAGCTTGATTGAAAGTTAAAAGTTATGAGTTTAGGGTTAAAAGTTAGTTTGAAAACGATATGCTTTTAAGCTCAAAAACTCAGGAATGAAGCCCTATAAGTTCCCTCGGCTAACGCTCGGGATGACGCAATAATTTGTCAGATTTTTTTAGAAAATTTAAATACCAACCTGATAAGATCTCTCCTAAAGTCGAGATGACGCGATATTTAGAAAAGGAAAACTACGACAACCAACTATAAACCGCCCAGGCCGAAAGATAAGCCAGGCCCGTCATATAAAGCAGTTGCAGGATCGGCCATTTCCAGCATTTGGTTTCGCGGTAAACTACGGCCAGCGTACTCATACACTGCATGGCAAAACGTAAAAAATAAGCAGCGAAAAGCCCGGGCCGGGTGTAAAGAACGGATTCCGGTTTCATCTTTTTCGGCGCCTAATTTTTCTTTAATGGTGCTGATCATTTTCTTCGTCGCCGACACTGTAAATAGTAGAAATGGTACCTACAAAAACTTCGCGGGCGGCAAAAGAAGTAAGCAAGGCAATGCCAATTTTCCAGTCGTAGCCCAAAGGCCGGATGGCTGGCTCAATGGCATGGCCGAACATGCCGGCATAAGAAGATTCCAGTTTATGCGAAGCTACCAGGTTATCGGTTTCGGCTGTCGGTTAAATTCTGTTTCCGGTGCTTCTTGTTCGTGCAGTTTTGTTCGGCGTTTTCCATAGCATTTCCGGGTCCGTAAGAGGCCAGCACCCACAGAATAATAGAAATAGCCACAATTACTTTACCGGCTTCAAACACAAAGGCTTTTACTTTTTCAACAATGGTTAAGCCTACGTTTTTCCAGCGGGGCATTTTATACACCGGGAACTCCATAATAAAGTAGCTGCGCTCTTTGGTTTTCAGGATAAATTTCAAGCGCCAGAGCCGAGAAAATTGCCGCCAGAAAACCCAGTAAATACAAGCCCATCAGCACAATTCCCTGCAAATTCAGGAAACCGAAATAATACTTTTCGGGCACTACCAGGGCAATAAAACCGTATAAATCGGAATACGGGCCGAGCAACTCATGAGCGGCGTCACAAAAATGGTAATCATCCGGTCTTTCCAGTTATCGATGTTGCGGGCAGCCATAATGGCCGGTACGGCACAGGCCACCCCCGAAATTAAGCGGCACAACGCTTTTCCCGTTCAGGCCAAATTTACGCATGATTTTATCCATCATAAACGTAACGCGGGCCATATAACCGGTTTCTTCCAGAATGGCAATAAAGGCAAAAAGCAAGGCAATCTGCGGAATAAAGATCAGGACCCCGCCCAAACCGGCAATAACGCCTTCGGTAAGCAAATTTACCAGCGGCCGCATCGAAATCGATCCTGAATAAAACCATTCAGGGCAGCCAATGCCGGCATCAATCAGATCCATGGGATAGCTGGCCCAGGCAAAAATGGCCTGAAACATCAGAAACAACACCCCAAAAAAAATAAGATAACCCCAGACTTTATGCGTTAGAACCTGGTCGAGTTTATTGCTGAATTTTTCGTTCGATTTCGGCTTTGGTTACTTGCACCGAATCCAGCAGCAATTCATTGATTACGGTATAGCGCTCAATGGTTTCGGTGGCCTGCAGAGTGTTGGAATCAAACTTATTTTGCTGCAGCAGTTCTTCGATGTAAGCTTTTATCGGTCGCTTCAGAAAGAAAGCTTAATTTTGTACTGATGTGCGTAATGCAGCGCCAGATAATCGTTTTTCAGCTCAAAATAATACCGGATCTGGCGCACCAGCAGCCAGCAGTTCTTCCGGAATTTCGTAGAAAGTTTCTGGCTGGTTTGGCCAGTTGCTGCGAAACCAGAATTTTAAGCGCCGCAATGCCAATGCCTTTGCGGGCATTCATGGGAATAACCGGCACGCCCAGATCCTGCTGCAGTTGCTCTATGTCTATTTTTACGCCGTGCGTTTCGGCCACATCCATCATGTTCAGGCCCAGCACCGCCGGAATACCCAGATCGGCCAGTTGCGTGTAAACAGCAATAAATTCCGTTTCAGGTTAGAGGCATCTACCGTAACAATAATAAGATCGGGGTAGAATGCCGATTTTTTATTGTAAAGCAGATCAATGATTACTTTTTCGTCCAGCGATTTGGGGTAAAGGCTGAATACGTGCCGGGCAGGTCGATGATCTGCGCCTTTAGACTGGGGCGTAAGCTGGCTGATACCGGTTTTTTTATCTACGGTAACGCCCGGGAAATTACCAACTTTTTGGTTAAGGCCGGTAAGCTGGTTAAATAAAGAAGATTTGCCGGAATTAGGGTTTCCGATAAGCGCAATTTTGGCAATGCTGCTCGTTACCGGTGGTTTTTGAACCGCCGTTGCTTCTTCCGGTCGGATCAGACTTCTGCCATAGACTACTTTTTCAGCATAATGGTTTCTGCTTCGTCTAAACGCAAAGAAAGGGTATAATCATTTACAATAATGGTGATCGGATCGCCTAGCGGAGCCTGGCTGTTAAGTTTTACCTGCGTACCCGGAATGCAGCCCATTTCCAGCAGTTTCAGCGCCATTTCCGGATCTTTCAGGCAACAGATAGTACCTTTTTCCCCGATCTTTAAATCCCGCACACTTTTTTCTGCTCTTTCCACCCTGCTTATTCTTATTTAGACTCAGTATAAACAGTTGCAAGGTACAACGGGTTTCCTTTTTTACCAAAAAACCCTACCGTTTTTATAAGGGTTCCTGTTATTTGGCGGGCTTTTATCCGGAAACATGATAACAATCATTTACCGGATACTTTACAATTCGGGCGGTTTGCACCCGGGCCTGCTTTGCCGTAAGCGTATAGAATCCATTTAAGAATAATTTTAAGGAATTTCAGGGCGGGTCATATCCGGTTAAATCATTTATTATGAAAGGTTCAACACCAGACAAATTAAAAATCCAGGCCAACTTTGGTTTCCCTTCTTTACAAGATGTTCATCTTTAATTAATTAGCCATTGTACTTTAATGGAATTAATTGTAAATTACAGCCCCAATCTAACTAACCATTTACAACCTTTAATTATTTTTAATGAAAAAGATCTACTTATTGCTGGGTATGCTTTTAAGTGGAACGCTGGCTCAGGCGCAGGCGCCTTGTGGTACAACGATCTCTACTTATCCTTACTTCCAGAACTTTGAAAGCGGGGCTGGTGGCTGGGTAGCCGGCGGCACTGCTTCTTCCTGGGCATTAGGTGCTCCGGCCGGCACTGTAATCAATTCCGCCGGTTCCGGAACAAACTCCTGGGTTACCAACCTGGCTGGTTCTTATAACAACAACGAACAGTCGCAGGTAGAAAGCCCTTGCTTTAACCTAACTTCTGTTTCTCAGCCAGTCATCTCCATGAAGATCTGGTGGAACATGGAGAACAACTTCGATAAGGCGGCTTTACAATCTTCTATAGATGGTGGTCTTACCTGGCAGCACGTTGGTGCTTTAAACGATCCGAACAACTGGTACAACAACAACAGTACTTCCGGTCCTGGAGTAGGCGGCGGCATTAAGTTAGGCTGGAGCGGCCGTAATTCTTCTTCTAATGGTTCTAATGGCTGGGTTACTGCAAAGCACGCGCTTACCGGCTTAGGCGGACAGGCTTCGGTACGGTTACGTATTGCTTTCGGTACCGATGGTTCCGGCGTAGACGATGGTTTCGCTTTCGACGATGTTTCTATCTTCCAAACGCCAGCCAACGATGTTGGAATTGTGGCTTTAACTTCGCCGGTTTTAGGCGGTTGCGGCTTCACTACCACCGAAAACGTTTGTATTACCATTACGAACTTCGGTACGGCAGCTACTACAACGTTTCCGGTAAGCTATACCCTTAATAGCGGAACCCCGGTAACCGAAACCGTTACTGCGCCAATAGCGCCAGGTGCAACGGCTACTTACTGCTTCACAGCTAAGGCGAATATGGCTGCCGGCGGCACGTATAATTTTACCTTTACCACGGCACTGCCTAACGACGGCGATCCAAGCAACAATACCCTGACCCGCACAATTGTAAACCCGCTGGTTTCTACTTTCCCGCACATTCAGGATTTCCAATCTGCTACCGTTGGCGCTCCGGGGGTGCTTCCAGCCGGCTGGTCGATCAGTTCTGCCACTACGTCAACCTTCCGTTTCGAAGTTGAAAACGATCAGCCTTCTTCCGGTACCGGCTCCGGCCCGGCAGTTGACCATACTACCGGTAATGCAACCACTGGCCGCTATGTTTACACTGAATCTTCTAACGGTGCAGCCGGCGATATTGCTTATTTAAATTCTCCGTGTATCAATTTAGCGGGCTTAACCACTCCCGGTTTCGATTTCTGGTATCATATGCACGGCGCCACTATTGGCACCATGGAAGCCCAGGTTTCTTCTAATGGCGGCACCACCTGGACTACTTTAACTACGCTTACCGGCCCGCAGCAAACTGCAAATACCGACCCCTGGTTGAAAAGAACCGTTAGCTTAGCTGGTCATACCGGCATAGTACAGGTTCGCTTTAAAGCCACCCGTGGCACCAGCTTTACCGGCGATATGGCTATTGATGATATAAAGTTCTACAATATTCCTGCGGTTGATGCCGAACTGTTAGCCATTACCGCTCCGGCCGTTGCCGGCTGCGGCTTTACTGCTACCGAGAACGTAACGATCAGCATTAAAAATAACGGCAACGCGGCTATTACTTCTATTCCGGTACGTTACAAGCTTGGCACAAACCCAGATGTAAACGAAACCGCTGCCATTACCATTGCTCCCGGCGCTACCGGTACCTATACCTTTACCACTAAAGTTAACTTAACTACTCCTGGTACTTATACCTTAACTACAACCGCTTTATTGCCATCTGATGGTGACCCAAGCAACGACGTTAAAACCAGAACAATTAACGTAATTCCAAATGTGGCAACTTTCCCTTATTTCCAGAACTTCGAATCCGGGAACGGCGGTTGGGTTGCTGGCGGTACGGCTTCTTCCTGGGCCTTAGGCACCCCGGCTAAACCGATCATCAATTCGGCTGGCTCCGGCACCAATTCCTGGATCACCAACCTGACCACCACTTACAACAACAACGAACAATCCTTTGTACAGGGCCCTTGCTTTAACTTCACTTCGCTGGCGCAGCCGCTTATCACGTTAAAGATCTGGTGGAACATGGAAAACAACTTCGATAAAGCCTCCCTGCAATCTTCTATTGACGGTGGTGCCACCTGGCAGCAGGTAGGTGCGTTTGGCGATCCGGACAACTGGTACAACAACAACAGTACTTCTGGTCCCGGCGTTGGCGGCACGTATAAAGAAGGCTGGAGCGGACGGGCTTCATCCAGTAATGGTTCTAACGGCTGGGTAACGGCCAAACATGCTTTAACGGGCTTAGGCGGACAATCTTCGGTATTACTTCGCATAGCTTTCGGTACCGACGGTTCCGGCGTGGATGATGGCTTTGCCTTCGATGATGTTTCCATCTTCGAATCGCCGGCTGTAGACCTGGGAGTAACTGCCATTGTTGCCCCGGTTTCCGGCTGTGCCCTTACCAACCAGGAAACGGTAACTATTACCGTTAAAAACTTTGGTTCTGCCGCGCAAACCAACATTCCGGTTAGCTATACTATAAACGCTGGCGCAGCAGTGAACGAAGTTATTCCAGGCCCGCTGGCGCCAAACGCAACGGTAAACTACAGTTTTACTGCCAAGGCAAACCTGTCTACTCCTGCTACCTACACTATTGTGGCCAGTACAAATGCACCTGCAGACCCTATTGTAGCGAACAATGCTTTAACCAAGGCCGTTACTTCTATTCCATCTATCTCAACCCTGCCTTACACCGAAGGCTTTGAGAACGGGAACGGCGGCTGGATAGCTGGTGGCACTGCTTCTTCGTGGGCATTGGGTACTCCGGCCGGATCTGTAATCAACTCAGCCGGCTCCGGAACAAATTCATGGGTTACTAACCTGGCTGGTTCTTACAACAACAACGAACAATCGTATGTAATGGGCCCTTGCTTTAACTTAGCCGGCAAACCAGATCCTGACTTCGAAATGAAGATCTGGTGGAACATGGAAAACAACTTCGATAAGGCAGCTTTACAGTCTTCTATTGACGGCGGTGCCACTTGGCAGCACGTTGGTGCTTTAAACGACCCGAACAACTGGTACAACAACGCCAGTACTTCTGGCCCAGGCGTAGGTGGCGGCGTTAAGTTAGGCTGGAGCGGTCGCACCTCATCCAGTAACGGTTCTAACGGCTGGGTTACTGCTAAGCACAGGCTTGACGGCTTAGGCGGACAGTCTTCGGTATTGCTGCGTATTGCTTTCGGCTCCGATGGTTCCGGCGTTGACGATGGTTTTGCCTTTGATGATATCCGGATAGGCGATAACACCAACAACTTAGGCATTAACTCATTTGTGCCGCTTACCCAGCTTTGTGGTTTTGGTACGAACGAAAAAGTAGAAGTAGTGATCGAGAACCTGGGCAGCACGCCGGTAACTGGTGGTTACACACTTTCTTATACCGTAAACAACGGCACCACAACCACCGGTCCGTTCTCTGGTGGTACGGTACCTGCGTTGGCTCCAAATACGCCGGTTAACTACACTTTCCCGATTGGCGCGAACATTTCGGCTGCGGGTACTTATACCATCGTGGTAACTATTAATAACCCGAACGATCCGGACCCAAGCAACAACACCATTACCTATACCATCAGCAACGCTACCTTCACCAGCCTGCCGCCGGTATTTAACTTCGAGACGCCAACCACCGGTATTGCAGCTTTGCGCGCGGTAACCAGGCCTAAATCTACTATTACCGAAGGTGCAGCAGCCAGCCGTCCGTTAAATGGAGCTCCTGCTACTTCTACCAAAGGTATGATCATGGAAGCTACTTCTACTACCGGTTGGGTTGTACCAGTTGGTATCACCGATCCGTGGACCAACAATCCGGATTTCTTCTCTGCTGTTTACATTTGCTTTAACCCGGCCGGCGGTAACCCGAACGATCCGTTGTGGTTATCTTTCGACCTGAAGCAGGTGTTCAAAACTGCTAATGCCAATACTAACTTCCGCGTAACGGTTAATGGCACCCCGGTAGGTGGCAACCAGGTTTCTCCGGCCAATACCTATCGTCCGCCGTTTAACGGAACCGGTGGTACTACCGACTGGACAAAGGTGAATATTGACCTGACTGCTTATAAAGGCGGAAATATTCAGATCGGTCTGGAATCGAGCGTGGCTGAGCCGTTTGCCGCTGGTGCGGGAACTGCTAATCTGGTTGATAACATCCGCATTCTGCGTTCGAACCCGACCGGCGTGAAGGATAATGTTTTAGCCCGTAGCTTAAGCGTGTATCCGAACCCATCAGCTGGCTTGTTCACCGTTTCTTTACCAAGTGGCAAAGCTTTCGAAATGGAAGTAACGGACCTTACAGGTAAAACGATCATGAAGCAAACCGTGAAAGGAAACACTACCCAATTAGACCTGAAAACTCAGGCGCAGGGCGTGTATATGCTGAAGATCACTTCTGAAGGAGCTTCTGCTATCCAAAAACTGATCATCCAGTAAGAACTTAAATTCCTAATTCTGAAAAAGGTCCCGAAATTATTTCGGGGCCTTTTTTTTATGCCTTTACTTCAGATTTATTTTACTTATAATGCATTAAATTAACTTCCATTCCGGAGGCGTTCGAAAACGGTATCGATTTTGGGTAAAAAACTAAAGAGGAGTTTTTCCTAAAATCTGTCAATATTTAAAAAGGATCGTTGCTCCGAAAACCGGTTATAACAGGCGGGCCAAAACCACCATTAAAACATACCGGAGAATTATCTGCGATTCAATAAATAATTTATATATTGGGAGATTATTATTCTCTAACCTAACCCTCCCCTTCATGTCAAAACTTCTATTCACAACAGTCAGGCTTCCTAAATGGGGAACCTTTACAAAAGCAAGTTGGCAGCGAACCGGTTCGCGAACGGCTGGTTTGCTGTTAACGGCTTTATTAGGATTTCAGGTTGAAACCCAGGCTCAGACCTGCCCCACTACGGTGGCGGTATTTCCCCATGTCCAGGATTTTGAAAGCGGCGTTACGGGTTCTCCGGGCACATTGCCCGCTGGCTGGACCACTTCCTCTACTCCGGCTTCTTCAACTTACCGTTGGGAATTAGATGCAGGCGGCACCCCTTCTTCCCTTACAGGTCCCAATATAGATCATACCCTGGGAACGGCTGCCGGAAAATATGTTTTCACGGAGGCTTCCAGTGGCGTAGGAAACGATGTAACCGAGCTTATTTCGCCTTGCTTTAACCTGACGGGTCTTACCAATCCGGGTATTGAGTTCTGGTACCACATGGCTGGTGCCGGTATGGGCCCGATGAATATTGATGTTTCTACTAACAACGGCACTACCTGGACGAACCTTCACACGTTTACCGGTCCGCAACAACTTGCCCAAAACGATCCGTGGCTGAAAAAACAAATCAGCCTTACCGCTTATATTGGCCAAACCGTTAAGATCAGATTTAAAGGCACTAAAAACGCCAGTCCGCCAACCGGTGGTTTTGATTTTGAAGGCGACATGGCAGTTGATGATTTCAAGGTTTTCAACTTACCTACAATAGACGCTGAATTAGTAGCAATAACCTCCCCGGCCAGTGCCAGCGGTTGTGCTTTTACGGCTACCGAAAACATCTGTATTTCCATTAAAAATAACGGCGTAGCGGCTATTACAACTATGCCGGTACGCTACCAGATCGGTACTAACCCGGTTGTTAACGAAACTTTTACTGGTAACATTGCCCCGGGAGCTACCGCCAATTACTGCTTTGTAACCAAAGCAAACCTGGCAACGGCCGGAACTTATACCCTGACTGCTACAACTATGTTAGGTGCCGACGGCGACCCAAGCAATGATTCCAAAACCCGCACCATTACCGTAGTTCCAAACATTTCTACTTTCCCGTATTTCCAGAACTTTGAAAGCGGCAACGGTGGCTGGGTAGCCAGTGGCACCAATTCTTCGTGGGCGCTGGGAACTCCGGCAAAAACAATAATTAACTCAGCAGGTTCCGGCACAAATTCATGGGTTACCGGTTTAACTGGAACTTACAATAGCAGCGAAATTTCGCAGGTGGCAGGTCCGTGCTTTAACCTTTCTTCGCTGGTTCAGCCAATTGTGCAGATGAAGATCTGGTGGAGCTCCGAAGGCGGCTGGGATGGCGCTGTATTACAATCCTCAATAAATGGCGGAACAACCTGGCAAAACGTTGGGGCTTTAAACGACCCGAATAACTGGTACAACGACAACTCTTTAGACGGACGTGCCGGCGGTCAGAATATAGGCTGGGCCGGTACCGGTGCTGCTTCTTCCGGCGGCTGGGTTACGGCTAAGCATAACTTAACCGGTTTGGGCGGGCAGTCTTCCGTGCTGCTGCGCATTGCTTTTGGCTCCGACCCTTCTGTTCAGGAAGATGGTTTTGCCTTCGATGATTTTTCCATTTTTGAATCGCCAACGAACGATGTAGGCATTGTAGCGGTAACTTCTCCAATTACCAGTGGCTGCGGTTTTACGGCTACCGAAAATGTGTGTATTACCCTTACTAATCTTGGCACCGTACCTACTTCTACTATTCCGTTAAGCTACCAGATCGGCAGCAGCCCGGCCGTTAACGAAGTTGCCAATTTGGTTATAGCTCCCGGAGCAACTGCAACCTATTGCTTTACAACCAAAGCTAATTTAAGCGTAGTTGGAACCTATAACTTTACTATTACTTCTAACCTGCCTAACGATGGCAACCCTTCTAATAACAGCGCAACCAGAACGGTAACGGTGGTTCCTACCATTTCTACCTTCCCTTACGTGCAGAATTTCGATGCCGGCGCCGGCGGCTGGATCGCCAGCGGCACCAACTCTTCGTGGGCGCTGGGAACTCCGGCAAAAACTGTAATTAACTCTGCTGCTTCCGGGCCAAATTCCTGGGTTACCAATTTAACGGGAACTTACAATAGCAGCGAAATTTCGCAGGTTTTGGCACCGTGTTTTAACTTCTCCTCTTTGGTGCAGCCTATTGTACAGATGAAGATCTGGTGGAGCTCCGAAGGCGGTTGGGATGGCGCAGTATTGCAGTCTTCCATTAACGGCGGTGCCACCTGGCAGAACGTTGGGGCTTTAAACGACCCGAATAACTGGTACAACGATGCTTCGTTAGACGGACGTGCGGGTGGCCAGGACATTGGCTGGGCTGGTTCCGGCGCTGCTTCTTCGGGCGGCTGGGTTATTGCCAAGAATAACTTAACCGGCTTAGGCGGGCAGACTTCGGTTCAGCTCCGCATTGCTTTTGGCGCCGACGGAGCAGTACAGATGGATGGTTTTGCTTTCGACGATTTTTCAATTTTTGAATCGCCGGCTAATGATGTGGGCATAGTAGCTATTACTTCTCCTATTGCGAGCGGTTGTGGTTTTACGGCCACCGAAAATGTGTGTATCACCATTACCAATTTAGGCACAACGCCAACAACCACTATTCCGGTTAGCTACCAGATTGGTACAAATGCCGCCGTAAATGAAGTAGCCAACCTGGTAATTGCTCCCGGAGGCACCGGAACGTATTGCTTTACCACAAAGGCTAATTTAAGCGTGGTTGGAACCTATAACTTTACCATAACTACCAACCTGCCTAACGATGGTAATCCTATAAATAACAGCGCAACCAGAGTAGTTACGGTAGTTCCTACCATTTCTACTTTGCCATATACCGAAGGTTTTGAGAACGGTAATGGCGGTTGGGTAGCAAGCGGCACGAACTCTTCCTGGGCTATCGGCACACCGGCCAAATCAGTTATCAACTCAGCCGGTTCCGGCACCAATTCTTACGTAACCGGCTTAACCGGCACGTATAATGCTTCTGAAATTTCGCAGGTATTAAGCCCTTGTTTTAACTTTACCGGCATGCCGGATCCTGATTTCGAAATGAAGATCTGGTGGAGCTCCGAAACCGGCTGGGATGGTGCAGTATTGCAGTCTTCCATTAACGGCGGAACCACCTGGCAGAACGTTGGGGCCCTGAATGACCCGAACAACTGGTACAACGATGGTTCCTTAGATGGCCGCGCGGGTGGTCAGGATATTGGCTGGGCCGGAAGCCCGGGCAGTGGTGGCTGGGTTCGCGCCAAGCATAAACTTAACGGCTTAGGCGGTCAGTCGTCCGTAAGACTACGCATTGCCTTTGGTGCCGATGGAGCCGTTCAGATGGATGGTTTTGCTTTCGATGATATCCGCATTGGCGACAACACCAACAACTTAGCCATTAACTCTTTTGTACCGCTTACCCAGCTTTGCGGTTTCGGAACAAATGAGAAAGTAGAAGTAGTATTAGAAAACCTGGGCAGCGTAGCTGTAACCGGTTATACTGTTTCTTACACCGTGAACGGTGGTAATCCGGTAACTGCTCAGGGTCCAAACCTGGCGCCAGGCGTACCAACCAACTTTGTATTCCCAACGGGTGCTAACCTTTCAGCTGCGGGTACCTATACCATTGTGGTAACGGTAAACAAACCAGGCGATCCGGAAGCAGCTAACAACTCCGTAACCTATACCATCAGCAACGCTACCTTCACCAGCCTGCCGCCGGTATTTAACTTCGAGACGCCAACCACCGGTATTGCAGCTCTGCGCGCGGTAACCAATGCTAAATCTGCTATTACCGAAGGAGCAGCAGCCAGCCTGCCGCTGAATGGTCAGCCAACTACCTCTACCAAAGGTATGATCATGGAAGCTACTTCTACTACCGGCTGGGTTGTACCAGTTGGTATCACCGATCCGTGGACCAATAACGCTGAGTTCTTCTCTGCTGTTTACATTTGCTTTAACCCGGCCGGCGGTAACCCGAACGATCCGTTGTGGTTATCTTTCGACCTGAAGCAATTGTTCAAAACTGCCAATGCCAATACCAACTTCCGCGTTACCGTTAACGGTACGCCGGTTGGTGGCAACCAGGTTTCACCGGCTAATACCTACCGGCCGCCGTTTAACGGAACCGGCGGTACTACCAACTGGACCAAGATCAATATTGACCTGACTGCCTATAAAGGCGGAAACATTCAGATCGGTCTGGAATCGAGCGTGGCTGAGCCGTTTGCCGCTGGTGCGGGAACTGCTAACCTGGTTGATAACATCCGCATTCTGCGTTCGAACCCGACTGGCGTGAAGGATAATGTTTTAGCCCGTAGCTTAAGCGTGTATCCGAACCCATCAGCTGGCCTGTTCACCGTTTCTTTACCTTCTGGCAAAACTTTCGAAATGGAAGTAACGGACCTGACGGGGAAAACGATCATGAAGCAAACCGTGAAAGGAAACGCTACGCAATTAGACCTGAAAACTCAGGCCCAGGGCGTGTATATGCTGAAAATCACTTCTGAAGGAGCTTCTGCTATCCAGAAACTGATCATCCAGTAATAACTCAATCAGCTTTAATATTGAAAAGGCCCCCGAATTATCGGGGGCCTTTTTTTATGGTCAAAAATCTGAAGTACATAAACAGCGACCTGCAAATAAGAACGGGAAGATTAGAAAGGTAAGAACAAACTGACTGAATGCTTCCGGAAGATAGATCATGAATTGAAACTTCTAATTTCGGACCTACGATCCGGAATTCTTATATTTCAAATTAATTTTATTACAACTTATTGAAAGCCAGAATAGTGGATTTACAATCACCACATTTATTTGCTAAAACACGAGCGGGATCATGCAAACCTAACAACATATAAATAAACCCTGGCCATAATACCTTAATCCTTAGCTATTTAATACTTGCTTATAAAAATAAAACGAGGTATCTTACGGCTACATAATTATATACCCACTGTATAACAATTTTTATGAAAAAACTTTTATCTCTCTCACTCTTTAAAAAGCCAGTCCTTCGTTCAGGGTCGGTAGGAGTTGCGGAGGCGGCAGAAAGGACGGGATCTAAATCCCTCCGGAGTTCCGCCTTCAGAAAAACCTCCTTAATGGCTGTTGGTCTGCTCCTGGCCGGCTGGGCAGGAATTGCGAATGCGCAAACTGTAACCATTGGTTCTACCGCGGTTCCGGTAGTTTCCCCGGCAACCAGCTCTTATTTTTACGGGCCGATCTACCGGTCAGCTTCCACTTCTACCTTTGACTGGTCGAAGTATGCACATCTTTACACAGCCACCGAACTGGGCATCCCAACGGGAGCAATCATTACAAACCTGGAATGGTTAAAATCTGATGCCGGTGAACTTACCGGCAATAACACCTTCACCGTGTTATTAGGAAACACCACCGCAACTGCGCTTACCACCGGAACCACCTGGGGAACGCTGACCACCAATGCTACCCAGGTTTACAGCTCTTCCTCCCAAAACTTTACCGGGGCTGCCGGCACTTATTTTGGTGTGCCAACCAATGGTACTACCAACTTTATTTATACCGGCGGTAACCTGTTAGTTCTGACAGACCATGTAAAAAGCGGTACAGCAACTGCAGCTGTAAACTTTGTAACCAACCCGGCTCCCGGCCAGGCCCTTGGTAATGCAAGCGGCACGGCCCTTACTGCTACCAGCACTTTAAGCACTGCCAGCTACGGCGACAGAAGACCTACTTTACGGATCACGTACATACCAGGCAGCCCATGCGTGGCGCCTCCTACTCCAGGTACTGCCACTGCCAGTGCGGCAAATGCCTGTACTGGTATAAATTTCATGCTGAACTTAACCGGTAACTCTTTTGGCGCTGGTCAGACCTATCAGTGGCAGTCTTCTCCGAACGGTACAACAGGCTGGACCAACGTTGGCCCGTCTGCTAACGGACCAATGTTCACCACCAGCCAGACAGCTACCACTTTCTACCGCGCGGTTGTAACCTGCGGCACTTCAAGTGTTAACTCTACTACAGTTCAGGTAACTACGCCGGCTCTTATTCCGGCTAATACCTTTACTATTAATAAGAACAACCCTACCGGCGGAACTAACTTTGCTTCATTTGCAGCGGCTATCAACCACATTTCCTGCGGTATCAGCGGCCCGATCGTATTCAACGTGGTAGCTGGTTCTGGTCCTTATTCTGAGCAGGTTACTATTCCGGCTATTCCGGGCGTAAGCGCTACCAATACCGTTACTTTTAACGGTAATGCCAATATCCTGGTAAGTTCTGCTACTACCGGCGATGCTTTCAAACTGGACGGTGCGGACTATATCCGGGTTAATAACCTGACCATTCGCACTGAGCCTACGGCTACAGCAGGTGCGGTTGTTTCCTTAATGAATGGCGCGGAGAATAACATCTTCAACAACAACACCATTACCCACACCGGCAGCTTAGGCTCTACGGTTACTTCTTATGGTTTTTATGTGTATACCGGCAGCAACAACAACACCTTCAGCAACAACACCATTAATGGTGGCTATTATGGTGTTTACCTTTACAATGCTACGGGTACAGCTGCTACAGCCCTGAACAACAACCAGTTCACCGGCAACATGATAAAAGATTCCTATTTCTACGGTATCTATAACTATTATACCAACAACACCCTGCTGGAAGGCAATGATATTAGCCGGCCAACCCGGACCAATGCGGGATCTTTGTATGCTATTTACCTGAGCACCGGTAATACCAACATGACCATCAGCAAGAACCGCATTCACAATACCCACGATGCCGCTACTTCCCTGACCGGTACTGTTTATGGTATCTATACTTCTTCGGCGGCAACTGTTGGGGCTGAAAATATTATCAAGAACAACGCCCTTTATAATTTCAACAATAATGCCGGCGCTGTTTATGGTTTTTATAATACCGGTGGTAACGGTACGTACTACTTCCACAACACGATTTCGCTTGATAATACGGCCTTTACCGGTTCAACTTTACGGGGTATGTACTTCCTGAGTGCTTCTACCAACGTGAAGTTCCAGAATAATATCGTTTCTATTAAAGCCCCAACAGGCAGCAGACACGCTATTTACCTGGGTTCAGCAACCATTACCTTGATCAGCAACAACAACGACCTGTTTGCTCCGGGTGGAAATGTTGGTTACTACACAGCCGACCGCGCTACTTTAGCCGACTGGAAAGCTGCTAACGGCAGCATCTATGACCAGGCTTCCGTTTCTGCGGATCCGATCTTTGTAAACCCTGCTACCGGCAACTTACAGCCAAGCTCTGGTGCCGTTAACAACATTGGAGCACCAACTACTCCAGCTGTAACCGACGACATTACCGGCGCTCCACGTCCGGCTACTCCGGATCCGGGTGCTTATGAATTTGTGCCGGCTGCCAACGATGTTGGGATCAGCGCCATTCTTACGCCAAACTCAGGCGGCGGCTTAACAGCTACCGAAGTTGTTTCGGTTACGATCAATAACTATGGTACCGCTGCGCAATCAAATATTCCGGTTTGTTATACACTTAATAACGGAACACCGGTTTGCGCAACGTTTGCCGGTCCGTTAGCTCCGGGCGCTTCCGCTACGTATACCTTTACGGTACCTGCTAACTTAGCAGCTGCCGGAACTTATACCCTGATTGCTTATACCAACCTTACCGGCGATGCCATTGCGGTAAACAATTCTGCAACCAAAGTGGTGAACTCTATTCCTATTATTTCTGCTTTCCCGTATTTCCAGAACTTTGAAAGTGGAAATGGTGGCTGGGTAGCCAGCGGCTCCAACTCTTCGTGGGCTTTGGGAACTCCGGCTAAATCGGTTATTAATTCGGCAGGCTCAGGAACCAACTCTTGGGTTACCGGCTTAACCGGTTTTTATAATGCAAGCGAAAATTCACAGGTATTAGGTCCTGTTTTCAACTTCAGCTCGGTTTCGGCTCCAATCATTGAAATGAAGATCTGGTGGAACTCGGAAGCTGGCTGGGATGGCGCGGTATTGCAATCTTCGATTAACGGTGGCACTACCTGGCAGAATGTGGGAGCTTACCAGGATCCGTTTAACTGGTACAACGACAACTCTCTGGACGGACGCGCTGGTGGCCAGGATATTGGCTGGGCTGGCCGGGTTTCAACTACTAACGGTTCCAACGGCTGGGTTACAGCTAAGCATGCCTTAACCGGTTTAGGCGGACAATCTTCGGTTATGTTGCGCATAGCATTTGGCTCCGATCCTTCGGTTCAGGATGATGGCTTTGCTTTCGATGATGTTTCGATCTACCAAACCCCTGCTACCGATGTTGAATTAGTGGCTATTACAGCGCCTATCGGCAGTGGCTGTGGCTTTACCGCAACTGAAACCGTAACCATCACAATCAAAAACAATGGTACTACAGCAACCGCTGTTCCTTTCCCGGTTAAATACCAGATTGGCGCAACCGGTACCCCGGTTCAGGAAAACGTAACTACGGCAATTGCTCCGGGTGCCACTGCAACGTTCAGCTTTAACACCAAAGCTAATTTCAGCGCAGTTGGAACATACAACCTTATTGCTACTACCATGTTAGCTGGCGATGCTTTGCCTACTAACGACAGCAAAACCAAAACCATTCAGGTAGTACCAACTATCTCTACTTTACCTTATACCGAAGGCTTTGAGAACGGCAACGGCGGCTGGATTGCCGGCGGCACGAACTCTTCGTGGGCCATTGGTACACCAGCCAAAGCGGTGATCAACTCGGCTGGGTCAGGTACCAATTCTTACGTAACCGGCTTAACCGGCACGTATAACGCTTCTGAAAATTCGCAGGTAACCAGCCCGTGCTTCAACTTTACCGGCTTAGGCGACCCTGACTTTGAAATGAAAGTTTGGTGGAACTCTGAAGGTGGCTGGGATGGTGCTGTACTACAGTCTTCCATTGATGGCGGAACTACCTGGCAGAACGTAGGCGCTTTAAATGCTCCGAACAACTGGTACAACGATGCTTCCTTAGATGGCCGCGCGGGTGGTCAGGATATTGGCTGGGCTGGTACCGGTACTGCTTCTTCCGGCGGCTGGGTACGTGCCAAGCATAAACTAACCGGCTTAGGCGGTCAGTCTTCCGTGATCCTGCGCATTGCCTTCGGTTCTGATGCTTCAGTACATTATGATGGTTTTGCCTTCGATGACATCCGGATAGGTGACAATACCAACAACTTGTCTGTTAACTCTTTTGTACCGCTTACCCAACTTTGCGGTTTTGGAACCAATGAGAAAGTGGAAGTAGTACTGGAGAACTTAGGCAGCGTAGCTGTAACCGGTTATACTGTTTCTTACACCGTGAATGGTGGCGCTGCCGTTACGGCTCCGGGACCTGCCTTAGCTCCGGGCGTACCAACCAACTTTGTATTCCCAACAGGTGCTAACCTTTCGGCTGCGGGTACTTATACCATCGTGGTAACGGTAAACAAACCAGGCGATCCGGAAGCAGCTAACAACTCCGTAACCTATACCATCAGCAACGCTACCTTCACCAGCCTGCCGCCGGTATTTAACTTCGAGACGCCAACTACCGGTATTGCAGCTCTGCGCACGGTAACTAATGCTAAATCGGCTATTACCGAAGGAGCAGCAGCCAGCTTACCGTTAAATGGTCAGCCAACTACCTCTACCAAAGGTATGATCATGGAAGCTACCTCTACTACCGGTTGGGTTGTACCAGTTGGTATCACCGATCCGTGGACCAATAACGCTGAGTTCTTCTCTGCTGTTTACATCTGCTTTAACCCGGCCGGCGGTAACCCGAACGATCCGTTGTGGTTATCTTTCGACCTGAAGCAGGTGTTCAAAACTGCTAATGCCAATACTAACTTCCGCGTAACGGTTAATGGCACCCCGGTAGGTGGCAACCAGGTTTCTCCGGCCAATACCTATCGTCCGCCGTTTAACGGAACCGGTGGTACTACCGACTGGACAAAGGTGAATATTGACCTGACTGCTTATAAAGGCGGAAATATTCAGATCGGTCTGGAATCGAGCGTGGCTGAGCCGTTTGCCGCTGGTGCGGGAACTGCTAACCTGGTTGATAACATCCGCATTCTGCGTTCGAACCCAACTGGCGTGAAGGATAATGTTTTAGCCCGTAGCTTAAGCGTGTATCCGAACCCATCAGCCGGCTTGTTCACCGTTTCTTTACCACAAGGCAAAGCTTTCGAAATGGAAGTTACGGACCTGACAGGTAAAACGATCATGAAGCAAACCGTGAAAGGAAACGCTACGCAACTGGACCTGAAAACTCAGGCGCAGGGCGTTTATATGCTGAAGATCACTTCTGAAGGAGCTTCTGCTATCCAAAAACTGATCATTCAGTAAGAACTCAATCAGCTTTAATATTGAAAAGGCCCCCGAATTATCGGGGGCCTTTTTTTATGCCTTTACTTCGGGCAAAATGAAAGGTTTGGGGTTATTTTATTACCTGCCATGAAAGGAATAGGAAACTGACTTTTTGGGGCAAAACAATACCGTTTTGAAAACAGGGATCAAAAGTTAAAAATCAGATTTATTTCGCTACTTAAGCTTTAATGACATTCAAAAAACCTCTTTTCATAAAGTGCTCACTGTTAATTAAAAAGTCAGCCATTCGAAAAAAATAAAGCAACGGTTTAGTCAAAATATTCGTCTTAGAAGAATCGGGCTAAATAGCATTTAAACAATAAAAATATAGCATTATTTTAAATATTATATGATTTAAACCCGGTATTTTTTTTATAGCGCCTTCATAATTCTTAATCTATCTAAAACATAAACGTATGCACAATCTATTACCAGGAAATTTTCCGGCCGGGCTTCGGCAAAAAAGCTGTTTTTCCGGCCTTTTTAAAAAGCAATTTTTCGCCTTGTTCCTGCTGATCGCGGGCTTTCTGTATTCGGGGCTGGCAAATGCCCAGACCACCGTTACCATTGGGGCTGGCAGCCAGAGCGGTACGCAATCTAACGGCGCTACCGGCGATCCGGGGCCAATGTACCGCTCCAGTGCAGCCAGTAATTTTGTTTATTCACGCCATCATTATTTGTATACCCAGGCAGAATTAGCCGCCGCCGGTATTACCAGCGGGGTGAACATTACCAAACTGGCCTGGAACAAAGATCTGGATGCAGCTACCAACAGCCCGGCTACGTTCCAGATCTGGATCAAAAATTCAACTAAAACCACCGTGGGATCTGGTGGCCAGAACTGGGCAGACCTTATTCAGGGATCAACCCAGGTTTATAATAATACGGCCTTAAGTATGGCAGCCCCGGCCCAATGGCACGAATTTAATTTTAATACCCCTTTCCTCTATAACGGAGGTGCCATTGAAATTTCGGTAAATTTTGATATTTCTGCCGGAACGAACCCCTGGACCACCGCCGGGTTTTCCTGGAAGAAAGACCCGATCACGGACCGGACCCTTTCGTATGTAGGCGCCACCGCTCCCGGCGCTACGCTGCCTAACCTGCGTACCGTAAGGCCACAGATCCAGATAACTACTGTACCTTCCGGTCCCTGCACAGCTCCGCCAACGGCCGGCATGGCATCTACTACCGCGGCTATAACCTGCCCGAACGTAGATTTCACCCTGAACCTGACCGGTAACTCTACCGGGGCCGGACTTACGATCCAATGGCAATCTGCTACCAGCGCCACCGGCCCCTGGACACCCGTTGGCACGGCCTCTGCTTCAACATCCTTAACCTTAAGCCAGACCAGCACCAGATTTTACCGCGCTGCCGTTACCTGCAGCGGCCAGACCGCTAACTCTACGGTAGTTCAGGTTTCTACCAGCGCTTCGCCGGTAACTGGCACTTTTACAATAAACAAGAACGCACAGCCCTCGGCTACTAATTTCCAGAGCTTTGCGGCAGCCCTTGCTTCTATTGAGTGCGGCGGCGCCGGCGGCCCAATTGTATTTAACGTGGTTGCCAACACCGGCCCCTACAACGAAGAAGTAGTTATCCCGGCTATTCCGGGTACCAGCGCTACCAATACGGTTACCTTTAACGGTAACAACAACGTGGTAACCTTTGCCAACACGGCTTCCAACCGGTCGGTTTTCCGCCTGGATGGTTCTGATTTCGTAAACCTGAACGGCTTCAACATTCAGCCTTCCGACCTGGTGTATGGCTGGGGCGTACATTTGCTCAACGGTGCCGATAACAATACCATTACCAACAACACCATAACCATTGCTTCTACTAGCACCACCGAAGCAAACTCGGCCGGCGTGGTTTTCTCAAACTCCACCACCAGCGTAACCGTGGCCGGCAATACCGGTTCCAACAACGTGATCTCCGGCAATACAATTACCGGCGGTTACAAAGGCATTCACCTGAACCACGAAATTACCACGGCCAGCAACAACCAGCTGATCAACAATATTATTACCGATTTTTATGCCGACGGCATTAAAGTGAATGCCGCCAAAGGCACGCTGGTGGAAGGAAACAACATCAGCCGCCCAACCCGCGGCGCGGTAACGACTTTTGCCGGCATTGAAGTGAGCGGAAACTCCCAGATGACCCTGATCAGCAAAAACCGCATCCATAATACGCACGGCGGCGCTACTTCTAAAACCGGAACCGTTTACGGCTTATTTTTTACTGCTGCCGATGCGCCGGTTGGCTCGGAGAACATTGCCAGAAACAACCTGATCTACAATATTAATAATACCGGTACCATTTACGGCATTTACAACACCAGCTCCGATGGCGCCCATTATTTCCACAACACCATCAGTTTAGACAATGCCCTGAATACGGGGATAAACCGCGGATTCTTTCAGACCACTTTGGCTTCCAACATCCGCTTCATAAACAACATTGTCAGCATAAATGCCGGGGCAACGGGTGCTAAACATACCCTTTATTTCGGAACCATTACTTCTACCATTACTTCCAACGGCAACGTGCTGCACCTGGCGGGCGGGGCCAGCACCAGCGGCATCGGGTTCTACACCAGCAACAGGTTAACCCTGGCTGACTGGCAGACCGGCAGTTCCCAGGATGCCAACTCCGTTTCCGCAGACCCGGTTTTTGCCAACGCAGCTACCGGCGACTTTACGCCGACCAACGTAGCGGTAAACAACTCTGGCCAGCCCGGCACCGGCGTTACCACCGATATCAACGGCCTGGCCCGCAACCCGAACGCCCCGGACCCGGGAGCTTACGAATTCCTGAACCTGACCAACGATATTGGCATTACGGCCATTACTTCGCCTAATTCGCTGTGCGGCTTAAGCGCTTCGGAAGTAATTACGGTTATCGTTACCAACTTCGGCACCCTGCCGCAAAGCAACATTCCGGTGAGCTATACCATTAACGGCGGCACCCCGGTAACAGCTATTATTCCGGGCCCGCTGGCGCCGGGGGCAACCCTTACCTACAACTTTGCCACGCCGGCAAACCTGAGCGCACAAGGCGGTTATACCATTGTGGCCGGCACCAACCTGACCGGCGATCTGAACGCCTCGAACAACAGCACCACCAAAGTAGTAACCAATGCCCGGTTTACCACGTTGCCGCAGCTAAACTTCGAAACCCCGGCCACCGGCATCAATGCCATGCGCCTGGTAACCAACACCCGTTCTAATATCTTTGAAGATCCGGCCGCCAGCCTGGGCACCGGCTCTACCAAAGGCCTGGTGCTGGATGCGATGACCAGCACTTCCTGGGCTATTCCGGTTGGCATCAACGATCCGTGGACTACGAACCCGGAACACTTTGCGGCGGCATACATTTGCTTTGACCCGCAGGGGGCGACTAACCCGACCACGCCGCTTTGGCTGAGCTTCGATTTGAAACAACTCTTCAAAGGCGCTAATGCCAATACCAATTTCCGGGTAACGGTTAACGGCACGCCGGTTGGCGGCAACCAGGGCACATCGCCGGCCAATACGTACCGTCCGCCGTTTAGTGGCACGCCGATAGACTGGGAGAAAGTTTATATAGACCTGACTCCTTATAAAAACCTGCCCTCTATTGAGATCGGTTTCGAATCGAGCGTAAGCGAAAGCTTTGCCAATGGCGCGGGCACGGCTAACCTGATCGATAATATCCAGATCGTAAGGGTGAACCCAACCGGAACGAAAGAGAACATTTTGGCCGCCAGCTTAAACGTTTACCCGAATCCGTCTAATGGCACGTTTTCAGTTTCGTTACCGAAAGGCAAAGCTTTCGAAATGGAAGTAACCGACCTGACGGGTAAAGTAGTTATGAAACAAACCGTGAAAAGCAATGCTACCCAATTAAACCTGAAAGAAACAGCTAAAGGCGTTTATATGCTTAAGATCACTTCCGAAGGAAATACTGCCGTTCAAAAGCTGATCCTGGAATAATTGTCTCTCAGTTTATTGCACTAAAAAGGCCCGGTAATTATTGCCGGGCCTTTTTTATTTTCAAGTTCTTCCACTTATAAGTCCAAACCATCTTTGTTTTAAAAGGCATAAACCCTACCGTTTTTAAAGAAGCCAAAACAATTTTCCCATAATTTTTCTGAAAAATCTGGCTCCCGCCCAAAGCCTGTCTTAAACGCTTCCGGCGCTTTCCGGGGAATAAAGATGGGCACATTTTTTTTGAGCAGATACTATTAGAAAGAACTACTACTGGCGGGCTTTTGTGGGATTAAAAAAGGATGTTTTCCGGCGACTTTTTATTGGGACTACTGGTTAAATATAGCTTTTTTCTATGTTTAATTATTCCCCCTGGCTATAATAAAGCAATATAACAACAAGAATTTATTTTAAATAACCCGCTATAAATCAATAAGTTCCGAAATGTATTTTTAAAAAAAAATCCGAATATTTTAAAAAAAAATTGTAACTTAAGGTCAAATTTAACTTACCCAAATTTATAACCTAAATAAATTTCCAATGATCAAAAATTTACAGACCTTTCTCAAGTCTCCGACTCGGGTACCCAGGGCAAAAAATGGTTTCGTGAAGAACCGGATTTTGCCTTTTTTGTTTTTAATGGGAGCCATGCTGGGCTTTCAGCAGAATGCTATTGCGCAGACAACTACTATTACCACAGCCGGTACCGGTTTTGATGCAGCCAACGGCCTGACAGGAAATTCCTTTATTACGTTTGTGGTTCAAAACACCAATACCTACGACGTAATTTTAACCGGAGTAGACAATTTCTGGAAGACTGGCAATACCGGAACAGTTCCATCGCTTTGGTATACTACCACTGCCTTATCCGGACCAATTACTGCTCCGGGTATTGCTACCCCAACCTGGACCAATATCACAACCGGCACAGCCCTGACCGTTACGGCCAACGGCTTTATGCCAAGCTTTACCAATCTTAACTTTGTAATTCCGGCAGGTGCCCAATACCGTTTTGCGCTGGTGTCTACCAATGGCATAAGCTATAGCGGCTCTGGCGCAGGTACTCCTAACCCGAATACGTTTACTTCCGGCGGCGTATCTTTAAAGGTTCATGATGCGAAAGTTGCAAGTCAGGATGTAGGATATTCCGGTGCTTTTCCAACTTCTACGAACTCCCCACGTTCCTTTACCGGCCAGATCCATTTCCAGCCGGCTACTCCTTGCGTGGCACCGCCAACCGGCGGCCAGGCCGTTAGCACAGTTGCTACCGTTTGCCCGAACACCAGCTTCAACCTGAGCCTTACCGGCGCCAGCGGTGGTCAGGGCATGACCTACCAGTGGCAGTCTTCTGCCAACGGAACTTCCGGCTGGACCAACGTAACCGGCCTGACCAATGCGAACGTTACCACTTCGCAGACCGCCACTACTTTTTACCGCGCCGTTCTAACCTGTTCCGGCCAGACAGCTAACTCCCTGCCAGTACAGGTTACTACCAATGCAACCCCGGTTTCGGGTACATTTACCATTAATAAAGGCAATCCGGCCTCGGCTACGAACTTCCAGAGCTTTACCGCGGCAATTGCTTCTATTGAGTGCGGTGGTGCAAACGGCCCGATCGTATTTAACGTGGCCGCCGGCTCAGGCCCTTATAACGAACAGGTAACCATTCCGGTAATTCCGGGAACCAGCGCTACCAATACCGTGACTTTTAACGGTAACGGCAATACCCTTAGAGGAACTTCTACCGCCGGGGTGCCAGCCCTGAAACTGGATGGCGCTGATTTTATCCGGATAAATAACTTAACAATCGAAAGTGAAGCTACTGCTACGGCCGGCCAGGTTATGCATTTAACGAATGGCGCTGACAATAACATTTTCAATGGTAATACCATTAACCATGTTGGCAGCCTTGGATCAACTTCTACTTCTTATGCGGTTTACATTCATACCGGCAGCAACAATAACAATATGTTCCAGAACAACACCATTATTGGTGGTTATTATGGAATTTACAACTATGGTGCCGCTGCTGCCACGCAGGCTAACAACAGCTTTATTGGCAACACCATTAAAGACTTCTATTATTATGGAAGCTATAATTATTATGCACCAGGTACTATGTTTGAAGGAAATGACATCAGCCGTCCTACCCGGACCAATGCTGGTTTCATGTATGCTATCTATGTAACTACCGGCAGCACCGGCATGACCATCAGCAAGAACCGCATCCACAATACCCACGATGCCGCGACAACTACAAGCGGTACCGTTTATGGTATTTACGTAGGAACAGCCGGAACTTTAGGTACCGAAACCATCATCAAGAACAACGTTCTTTACAACATTAATGCAAACGGCGGTTCATTCTATGGCCTTTATAATTCAGGCGGTAATAATACCTACTATTTCCACAACACGGTTTCGGCGGATATGCCGGGCGTGAGTTATTCTACGCTGCGTGGTATGTATTTCCTGAGTGCTTCCACCAACGTGAAGTTCCAGAACAACAACATCAGCTTAGGAAGTAATGCTACTACTAAACACGCTATCTATGCAGGCTCTGCAACTATCAGCCTTACCAGCAATGGCAACAACCTGTATGCGCCGAACGGCAACGTAGGGTACCACGGCGCAAACCGGGTTACCCTGGCAGACTGGCGCACGGCCAGCTCGCAGGATGCTACCTCCGTTTCGGCTAACCCGCAGTACGTGAACCTGGCAACCGGCAACTTACAGCCTAGCTCCGGCGCGCTGAACAACATTGGCGTAGCTGTGACCCCAGCCGTTACCGATGATATCACCGGCGCTGCCCGTCCGGCCACTCCGGACCCGGGCGCTTACGAATTCACGCCGGCACCCAACGATGTTGGGGTAATTGCCATTACCTCTCCTACTTCGGGCTGCAATCTGACCGCTTCAGAAAATATCGTAATTACCATCCAGAACTTCGGTACAGCCACCCAGAGCAACTTCCCGATCAGCTATACCATTAACGGAGGTACGCCGGTAACGCAAACGTTTGCCGGTCCGCTGGCCCCGGGTGCTACGGCTACGGTAACCTTTACCGTTCCGGCTAACCTGGCTACGCCAAATACCTATAACATTGTAGCACAAACCAACCTGACCGGCGATGCTTTAACGGCTAATAACGCGACAACCAAAGTAGTTACGGCTATTCCTTCTATCTCTACTTTGCCTTATACCGAAGGCTTTGAGAATGGTAACGGCGGCTGGATTGCCGGCGGCACGAACTCTTCGTGGGCCATTGGTACACCGGCTAAAGCGGTGATCAACTCTGCCGGTGCTGGCTCCAACTCCTATGTAACCGGCCTGACCGGCACGTATAACGCTTCTGAAAACTCCCATGTAACTAGCCCGTGCTTTAACTTTACCGGCTTAGGCGATCCTGACTTTGAAATGAAAGTTTGGTGGAACTCTGAAGGTGGCTGGGATGGTGCTGTACTGCAATCTTCTATCGACGGCGGAACTACCTGGGCGAACGTAGGCGCTTTAAATGACCCGAACAACTGGTACAACGATGCTTCCTTAGATGGCCGCGCGGGTGGTCAGGATATTGGCTGGGCCGGTACCGGTACTGCTTCTTCCGGCGGTTGGGTTACTGCCAAGCATAAATTAACCGGCTTAGGCGGTCAGTCTTCGGTTCAATTAAGGATCGCATTTGGTTCTGATGCTTCTGTACATTACGATGGTTTTGCTTTCGACGACATCCGGATTGGTGACAATACCAACAACTTAGCCATTACCTCTTTTGTGCCGCTTACCCAACTTTGCGGTTTCGGAACGAATGAGAAAGTGGAAGTAGTGCTGGAGAACTTAGGCGGCCTACCGGTAACGGGCTATACCGTTTCCTACACCGTGAATGGCGGCGCTGCCGTTACCGCTCCGGGCCCTGCCTTAGCTCCGGGCGTACCAACCAACTTTGTATTCCCAACGGGTGCGAACCTTTCGGCTGCGGGTACTTATACCATTGTAGTAACGGTAACCAACCCTGGCGACCCGGAAGCGGGCAACAACACCGTAACCTATACCATCAGCAACGCTACCTTCCCTGGCCTGCCGCCGGTATTTAACTTTGAGACGCCAACTACGGGCATCGCAGCTTTGCGCACGGTAACCAGAACCAAATCGGCTATTACGGAAAGTGCAGCCGCCAGCCGTCCATTGATTGGCGCTCCGGCTACTTCTACCAAAGGCATGCTGATGGAGGCTACTACGGCAACCGGTTGGGTTATGCCGGTAGGTATTACCGATCCGTGGACCAACAACCCGGACTTCTTCTCTGCTGCTTACATCTGCTTTACGCCGCCAACCGGAACTTCTCCGCTGTGGTTATCTTTCGACCTGAAGCAAACCTTTAATACGGCTAATGCCAATACCAACTTCCGGGTTACGGTAAACGGCACGCCGGTAGGCGGCAACCAGACCTCTCCGGCCAATACGTACCGGCCGCCATTTAACGGCGTAGGCGGTACTTCCGACTGGACCAAGATCTACCTTGACCTGACGGCTTATACGGGAGGCAACATCCAGATCGGTCTGGAATCGAGCGTTGGTGCTCCGTTTGCGGCAGGCGCCGGTCCGGCTAACATGGTAGACAATATCCGCTTCCATTCTTCTAACCCAACCGGTATGAAGGATAATGCCTTAGCCCAGAGCTTAAGCGTTTATCCGAACCCATCGAATGGCATGTTTACCGTTTCCTTACCAAAAGGCAAAACTTTCGAAATGGAAGTAACGGACCTGACAGGTAAGGTAGTTATGAAACAGGTAGTTAAAGGCAATGCCGCTCAACTTGATCTGAAAGGTCAGGCGCAGGGTGTGTATATGCTGAAAATTACTTCGGAAGGAAATACCGCGGTTCAGAAACTGATCATCCAGTAAGAACTAAACCTGCTTTACATTGAAAAGGCCCCGAAATAATTTCGGGGCCTTTTTTTTGGCCGTTTTTACCTGACCAACTTGTTAGGAATTCTTTTCAAACCCGCTGGTTTTTCGGGCTAAAACCATACCGTTTCAAACTAACCGGTTGCTGTTTCAGAAAGAAAATTGCATTGTTTTTCTCAGGATCATAAACCCAAAATATTACTAAATATAGGAATTGACTATGTTTTATAAGGCCGATTGTTGACAATATATTTATAAATAATTTAAAATATTTTTCCCGTAATTTATTATAAATCAAAGCATTCAATAATTTTTTATTGCTAATAGTTAGGAATTTTTTTAAAAAAACTGTAACTTTAGGTCGAATTTAAATTGCTCAACCTATATAACTTAAACAACTTACCTATGCACGAAAACTTACAGACCTTTCTCAAATCTCCGACCCCCGCACCCAAGGCAAAAAAAGGCTTCATCATGAACCGGATTTTGCCTTTTTTGTTTTTAATGGCAGCCCTGCTGGGTTTTCAACAGCATGCTAATGCCCAAACCACCACTATTACCACTGCAGGTACTGGTTTTGATGCGGCCAATGGCCTATCCGGTAATTCTTTTATTACGTTCGTGGTGGAAAACACCAATACCTACGACGTAATCTTAACCGGGGTAGACAATTTCTGGAAGACTGGCAATACCGGAACAGTGCCATCGCTTTGGTATACTACCACTGCCTTATCCGGCCCTATTGCTTCGCCGGGTATTGCTACCCCAACCTGGACCAACATTACAACCGGCACAGCCCTGACCGTTACGGCCAACGGCTTTATGCCAAGTTTTACCAATCTTAACTTTGTAATTCCGGCAGGTGCCCAATACCGTTTTGCGCTGGTGTCTACCAATGGCATAAGCTATAGCGGCTCCGGAGCAGGTACGCCTAACCCGAATACGTTTACTTCCGGCGGCGTATCTTTAAAGGTTCATGATGCGAAAGTTGCAAGTCAGGATGTAGGATATTCCGGCGCTTTTCCAACTTCTACCAACAGCCCTCGTTCCTTTACCGGCCAGATCCATTTTATGCCGGCTACGCCTTGCGTGGCACCGCCAACCGGCGGCCAGGCCGTTAGCACAGTACCTACCGTTTGCCCGAACACCAGCTTCAACCTGAGCCTTACCGGCGCCAGCGGTGGTCAGGGCATGACCTACCAGTGGCAGTCTTCTGCCAACGGAACTACCGGCTGGACCAACGTAACCGGCCTGAACAATGGCAACGTAACCACTACGCAAACCACTACTACCTGGTACCGCGCTGTATTAACCTGCTCCGGCCAGACAGCTAACTCCCTGCCAGTACAGGTTACTACCAATGCAACCCCGGTTTCGGGTACATTTACCATCGATCAGAACGGGACACCATCGGCTACTACTTTCACCTCATTTGCGGCGGCCATTGCTTCTATTGAGTGCGGCGGCGCCAGTGGACCTATAGTATTTAACGTGGCCCCGGGTTCCGGCCCTTATGAGGAACACGTAGTGGTACCGGTAATTCCGGGAACCAGCGCAACCAATACCGTGACTTTTAACGGTAACGGCAATACGATTTCGGCAGACCCAAGCGGTAGTTTAGGGGTTATAACCCTGGATGGCGCTGACTTTATAAAATTCGATAACCTTATCCTGACCCTGGATGCGGCAGCAACTGCCGGCTGGGGCGTACAGTTCCTGAACGGAGCCGACAACAACACGATCTCCAACAACACGATCAATATGCCGACCAATTCTACCAGCACTGTTTACCTGGGTATTGGTACCGGCGTTACTTATTCTACTTACGGCAATCATGCCAACAACTCCAAGATCCAGAACAACATTATTAACGGTGGTTATTATGGAATCCGGATGAATGGTACTTCTGCAACGGCAAATTCTACCGGCAACCAGATAACCGGCAACCAGGTGAAAGATGCGTATTACTATGGTATTTACCTGTACTACAGCGGCAACATGCTAATAGAAGGAAATGACATCAGCCGGATGGGGCGTTCTGACGGAACTACTTTCTATTCGCTCTATAACGGTTATTCAAGCAGCAATACTATCAGCAAAAACCGCATTCACGGGATAGGTGGCTCTACCATTTATAGCCTCTATTATTACTACTCCGATTCGCCAACAGGTTCTGAAGGCATTATTAAGAATAACCTGGTTTACGATCTGACCAATACTGGTACTACTTATGGAATTTACACCGCCAGTTCCGACGGGTCTTACTTCTTCCATAATACCATCGACCTGGATAATACCGTTAATACCGGTTCGGTTTATGGTTTCTACCAGACCACGGCAGCAACCAACCTGAAATTCCAGAACAACATCATTTCTATTGATGGCGGCGTTTCTGGTAATAAGTATGGTATGTATTACGGGGTTACTACTTCTTCCATTACCAGCAACAATAACGTTATCCACGTTACGAACGGCGCGAACGTAGGGTACTATTCAGGTGCCAAAGCAACGCTATCTGACTGGCAAACTGCCAGCTCCCAGGATGCTAACTCCGTTTCGGCCGATCCGATGTTCGTGAACCCGACAACTGGTATTTTGAGGCCAACCAACTCTACCGTAAACGGCATTGGTGCAGTATTAACACCACCAGTTACCGACGATATTACCGGCGCTACCCGCAGCACTACTGCTCCGGACCCGGGTGCTTATGAATTCACTCCGGCGGCCAACGATGCTGGTATTTTGGCTATTATTTCGCCAACCAGCCCGGTACAGCCAACGGTAAACCAGCCGATCCAGGTTACTATTAAGAACTTCGGATTAAGCCCGCTGACCAGCGCTACCATTACAGCTACCATTACCGGTTCTTCTACCCAGACCATTACATTTAACTGGACCGGTAACCTGGCCAATAACCAGACCGCGAATGCTACTTTAGGTAACTTTACTTTCCCGAACGGCAGCTACACGCTCAACGTTTGCACCAGCATGCCGAACGGCGTTACCGATGCAAACCCGGGCAACGATTGCTTTACTACCCCAATTATTTCCTGCACGGCCCTGGCTGGTAACTATACCATCAATAAAGGTCTGCCAACTGCGGGTACTAACTTTGCCAGCTTAACCGAAGCCGCCCAACGCCTTACCAGCTGCGGCATTACCGGCCCGGTTACGTTTACCGTAGCGGCTAATTCCGGCCCTTATCTGGAACAACTGGTTCTGGGTTCGATCAGCGGCGCCAGCGCTACCAACACCGTGACTTTTGAAGGCAGCGGCAATACCATTTCGGCTACTCCAAGCGCAGGCACTCTGGGCGTGGTAACCCTGGATGGCGCTACTTACGTGAAAGTGAACAACTTTATTCTGACCCTGGATGCTGCGGCAACTACGGGCTGGGGTGTACAGTTCATGAATGCAGCTGACAACAACACGATCTCCAACAACACGATCAACATGCCGACCAACTCAACCAGCACTAATTTCCTGGGTATTGGTACCGGCATTACTTACTCCACTTACGGAAACCATACCAACCACTCCAAGATCCAGAACAACATCATTAATGGTGGTTATTATGGCATCCGGATGAACGGTACTTCTACTACGGTTTTCTCTGATGGCAATGAAATAACCGGCAATCAGGTGAAAGACCCGTACTATTATGGCATTTACCTGTACTACAGCGGCGACATGCTGGTAGAAGGCAATACGATAAACCGCCTGGGCCGTACCGACGGAACCACCTTCTATGCTATGTACCAGTACTATTCACCTAGTATTACTTTCAGAAAGAACCGGATCCACGGAATTGGCGGCTCTACTATTTATGGTATCTATACCTCCAGCTCCGATGCAACGGTTGGCTCTGAAAATATCTTCAGCAACAACCTGATCTACGACCTGAACAATACCGGAACGACCTATGCCATTTACAGCGTTGGAACCGACGGAGCGTTCTACTACCACAACACCATTAATCTGGACAATGCGAATAATACGGGTACTGTACGGGGTGTTTATCAGACTACGGCTGCTTCTAACGTAAAATTCCAGAACAACATTATCAGCATAACCGGCGGTACCGGAGCCAAAACCGGTCTTTATTTTGGAACAACCGGTTCTACCATTACCAGCAACTACAACGACATTTACGTGCCGGTTGGCGATGTTGGATATTATGGCGGAGCTTTCACAACCCTGACCAACTGGCAGACTGCCAACGCCGGCGCCTACGATCAGAACTCGGTTTCGGCCGATCCGATCTTCGCTAACCCGGCTACCGGTGACCTGCAGCCTACTTCGGTTGCGGTAAACAACATTGGTACTCCGCTTACCGCTGTGCCAAACGATATCCTGGGCAATCCACGCAGTACTACCACGCCAGACCTGGGTGCTTACGAATTCACACTGAGCCCGAACGACGTAGGTATTACCGCCATATCGGGTCCGGTTTCGGGCTGTGGCTTAACGGGGTCTGAAACTATTACGGTTACCATTAAGAACTTCGGTACAGCTACCCAGACCTCTATTCCGGTGAAGCTATCTTTAAATGGTGTGGATCTTACTCCTACTCCGGAAGTGTGGACTGGCTCTTTAGCCCCGAATGCTACTACTACCTATAGCTTTACGGCAAAAGCTAACTTAGCAACTGCCGGATCTTACGCCATAATCGCGAATACCCTGATGACCGGCGACAGCGATGCCAGCAACAACAGCTTAACCCTGAATGTGACGAATTCCTTAATGGCTGGTATGCCTGCATTAACTTTCGAAACGCCTGCTAATGGTATTGGTGCTTTACGCATTGTAACCAATGGCAAGTCTAACATCCAGGAAAGTAATGTTGCCAGCTTACCGTTCAACGGCCAGCCAGCTTCTTCTACCAAAGGTATGCTGATGGAATCTAATTCTACTACAGGCTGGATAATGCCGGTTGGTTTAACAGATCCATGGACCAACAACCCGGAACATTTCTCTGCTGCTTATATGTGCTTTGATCCGCAGGGTGCTTCTAACCCGAATTCCCCGCTGTGGTTATCTTTCGACCTTAAGCAAACCTTTAATACTGCCAATGCTAACACGAACTTCCGTGTAACTATAAATGGTACTGCGGTTGGTGGCAACCAGACTTCTCCGGCCAACACGTACCGTCCGCCTTTCAACGGTGTTGGTGGTACTACCGAATGGACCAAGGTTTATATTGACCTGACACCTTACAAAAACCTGCCGAACATTCAGATCGGTTTAGAATCCAGCGTAGGTGCTCCGTTTGCAGCAGGCGCCGGCCCGGCTAACCTGATCGATAACGTACGGGTATTACGTGCTGACCCGACCGGTGTGAAGAACAACGTTTTAGCTAACAGCTTAAGCGTGTATCCAAACCCTTCTGCTGGTTTATTCACGGTTTCTTTACCTAAAGGCAAAACGTTTGAAATGGAAGTTACAGACCTGACAGGTAAAGTAATTATGAAGCAGATTGTTAAGGCTAATGCTACACAACTTGACCTGAAAGGTCAGGCGCAGGGCGTGTATATGCTGAAGATCTCTTCTGAAGGAAATACCGCCATTCAGAAACTGGTTATCCAGTAAGAACTGAAATTCCTTTATTTTGAAAAGGCCCCCGAATTTTCGGGGGCTTTTTTTGTTTTTGAGAGAAGTAGAAAAAACGGAGAGAATCTAACTATAAAGGTTTGCGGCAAAAATTGTAACTTTGTGTTAATGCTTTCTGAAATTCAGCTTTATTAAAATGAAAAAGATCTTCGTCCTGCAACTTACCCTTATCTTATTGGCATTTGCCCGGCCGGCAATGGCTTATATCGATCCGGGTTCGGGAAGTATGATCCTGCAGGTTATCCTGGCCGGCTTATTAGGCGGTCTGTTTGCTATAAAAGTTTTCTGGCAACGCGTGAAAGCCTTTTTTACAGCCTTATTTGGAAAGAAAAACCAACCGCCGAAGGATGCCGAATAACCAGGCTGAAGCCGCATCTTTCCGCGATCCGGCCGGTTTTATTTTTTATGCCGATGGCCAGCTTTACCGGCAGGTTAATTCAGCCTACCAACTGCATTACGAAATACTGAACTCTTCCGGCCTTTACCACAAACTGGTTTCCGAAGGTTTGCTTATTCCGCACGAAGAAGTTTCTGTTACCCCACCTTTCCCTGCAACTTCCTTCCGGGTTTTAAAGCCGGAAACCATACCGTTTATTTCTTACCCGTATGAGTGGAGCTTCGGGCAATTGCAGGAAGCGGCAGTGATTACCTTGCGGATACAGGACATTGCTTTGGCGCACGGAATGGTTTTAAAAGATGCCAGTGCCTACAACATCCAGTTCCGGCAGGGCAAAGCCATTCTGATAGATACGTTGTCTTTTGAAATATATGAACCCGGGAAACCCTGGGTAGCTTACGGGCAGTTCTGCCGGCATTTCCTGGCGCCGCTGGCGTTAATGCATTTCCGGGATATAAGACTGGGCCAGTTATTAAGAGTGCACGTGGATGGCATTCCGCTGGACTTAACCAGTAAACTTTTGCCCTGGTACACCTGGCTGCATTTAACCTTACTCAGCCATATTCATTTACACGCTAAAAGCCAGGCAACTTTCGCAAAACCAGCTTCCGGAAACAAAAAATTAAGCGTTGGCGATAAGGGCGTATTACATTTAACCGACCATTTGAAAACGGCCATCAATAAATTGCACTGGTCGCCGAAAGGTACCGAATGGGCCGAATATTACGACGAAACCAATTACTCCGGCAGCAGCTTTGCCCACAAAAAACGCCTGATAAGATTACTTACTTCCGAAGAAAAACCAAACATTGTCTGGGATCTGGGTGCTAATAAAGGGGAATTCAGCCAGCTGGCTGCCGAAAAAGCGGGCTTAGTGCTGGCATTTGACATAGACCCGGCGGCCGTAGAAAAACATTACCGCGAAAACCGGCTGCCTAACGTGTTACCTTTATTGCTGGACCTGACCAACCCGAGCCCGGCTTTGGGCTGGGAAAACAGCGAACGCAAAAGCCTGACCGAACGCGGGCCGGCCAATATGATCCTGGCGCTGGCGTTAGTGCATCACCTGGCAATTTCCAACAACCTACCTTTGCTGCGGATCGCTGAATTTTTCCGGAGGAACTGCCAGACCCTTATTATTGAATTTGTGCCGAAAACCGATTCGCAGGTGCAGAAATTGCTGACCAGCCGGCCCGACATTTTCCCGGAGTATACCCAGAGCAGTTTTGAAGCCATTTTCAGTACCGTTTTTACCATAGAAGGCACGTATCCGCTGGCGGAATCGGAAAGGACTTTGTATTTTATGCGGGTCCGAAACTAATATGGAAAAGTTAAAAAGCTCCCCTTACTTCCACCCGTTTCTTTTTGCCGCTTTCCCGGTACTGTTCCTTTTTGCCGATAATATTACCCGGGTAACCTTACACCAGATCTGGCAACCCATTGGCATTGCCTTCTTAATTACCGCCGCCATTTTTGTGGTGAACCTGCTCTTGTTCCGGAATGCCCGGAAAGCGGCTTTGCTGACTTCGGCCTGCGTGGTGTTTTTCTTTTTGTACCGGCCTTCTTTTGTAACGCTGCAGGAACAACCTTTGCTGGTCAGTTTACACCTGAACCGTCACCGGCAACTGGCTATGCTGTTTTTAGCGGTGCTGGCCATTATTGCTTTTTTGCTGTTAAGATCGCGAAAGCCTTTTCTGAAGCTGACCTACGTGGTAAATGTAATGGTGCTTTTCCTGATCCTGCCTTCGGTTTTTACCATTAGCCGTCACTTTGTAACGCAGCTTTTTACCAGTAATAAAGGTTCCGGCGTAGCTTTAAAACAAAAACCCTTACCGCCCAACGCCCCCGATATCTACTACATTGTATTGGATGGCTATGCCCGGCAGGATGTTTTAAAGGAGGTTTTTGAACAGGATAACGAACCTTTTCTGAAAGCGCTTGAGCAGCGGGGTTTTTATATTGCCCGGGAAAGTACCTCCAATTACAACCAGACCATTTTATCGCTGGCTTCTTCTTTGAATTTTAATTATTTACCAGACCTGCCCCAATTCCCTAAACTGCTGGCCGACGATTATGCCACCGTTACCGGCCTGATCAGTCAGAGCGCCATCCGGAAAGAACTGGCGGCATACGGCTACAAGTTCATGAATATTTCTTCGGGCTTTTTTGCTACTGAAATTAAGGATGCGGATTATTATTGGGAATCGAATTTGTCTATTTATTTCGATGAATTTGAGGAAGCGATGCTGAATACCACCCCCCTGCCGGATTTTGTAATTTACTACCTGAACAAAGATTATTTCTACAACCTGCACCGCAAGCTGATCTTATTTTCTTTCGACAAGTTGCCGGAAACCACCGAAGTGCCTTCGCCTAAATTTGCGTTCGTGCACATTATTTCGCCCCACGCCCCTTTTGTTTTCGATGCAGAAGGCAACCCGGTTCATTCTGACCGGCCTTTTTCTTATTACGACGGCACGCATTACCTGGTGCGGGGCGGCTCAGTAGCCGAATACAAAACCGGTTACCGCGATCAGGTAACCTATATGAATAAACGGGTGCTGGAAGCGGTAGACCAAATTCTGGCCACGGCCAAAAATCCGCCCGTTATTATCCTGCAGGGCGACCACAGCGCCCGGATCGGGCTGGATTGGGATAAAGAGGAAAATACCCGGCACCGGGAAGTGCATTCGGTTTTAAGCGCTTACCATTTTCCAAATAACGATACTACCGGCCTGTACCAGGATATTACTTTAGTGAATAATTTCAGGGTGGTACTAAATAAATACTTTAAGCAAAACCTGCCGCTGCTGCCCGATAAGAATTACTATTCCGGGTGGGAAAAGCGCTATGACTTTAAAGACGTTACGGAAGAAGTTAAAACCGGAAAATTGCAGCCTTTGTAGGTTATCTTCCTGAAATTACTGCATTAATTTCCTACTCCAAGGCCTGTCGGGGACAGGCCTTGGAGTAGGAATCTGCGAAATAATTTCCCGGTATTCTTTCTTCTTTTATTCTGAATAAAAAATGCGTTTTACGCGGGGACTTACGTTAGTGAGGAGTTCGTAAGAAATGGTTTTTATGCGGGCTGCCAGCTCGGTAATGGGTAATTCTTTGCCGAAAACCAGCACTTCATCGCCTTCCGAAATTCCCAGGCCGGTTACATCTGCCATACACATATCCATACAAACGTTGCCGATAATGGGCGCCCGCTGGCCTTTAATGAATACCTCACCAATACCATTGCTGAACCGGCGGTCGTAGCCGTCGGCGTACCCGATGGCCAGCGTGGCGATCTGCAGGTCGGTTTCGGCTATACCTTTGCGGCTGTAGCCAATGGTATCGCCTTTTTGAATTTGCTTTACCTGCGAAACGGTGGTTTTTAGCGTGCCTACGTTGTGCAAAGCATCCTGCTCCGTATTGGTAGCTTCTACGCCGTAAAGCCCGATTCCGAGCCGCACCATATCTAAATGGTGCTCCGGAAAACGAACAATGCCCGCCGAATTCAGGATATGCTTTAAAGCCGAATAGCCCAGTTGCCTTTCAATTTCATCGGCCATTTTCCGAAAGTTGCTGATCTGCTGCTGCGAAAAATCATTGTGCAGGGCTTCATCGGCGCCGGCCAGGTGGCTGAAAATGCTAGCTACCTTTATTCGTGGTTCTGAGCTGATTATGGCAAGCAATTCTTCTAAATCAGTTTCGGTAAAGCCCAGCCGGTGCATCCCGGTATCGAGTTTTAAATGGATATGATAGGCAGCACCCAGATCGGAATGAATAAAGTGGATAAAACTATGCAGCTGATGCAGGGAATAAATTTCCGGCTCCAGGTGGTACCGCACTAATAAGGCAAAGCTATCCGGCGACGGGTTCATTACCATAATGGGCAGACTGATGCCGTTTTCGCGCAGGGAAACGCCTTCGTCGGTATAGGCCACGGCCAGGTAATCTACCCGGTGGAACTGCAGAAGGTTGGCAATTTCGTAGCTGCCGCTGCCGTAGGCAAAGGCCTTTACCATTACCATTAAGCTGGTTTCGGGCTCCAGGCGGGAGCGGTAAAAATTGAGATTATGCACCAGCGCATCGAGGTTTACTTCCAGCACGGTGCCGTGCACTTTTTTCCCGAAAAGGGCTACGATTTTTTCAAACCCAAATACCCGGGCGCCTTTAACCAGAATAGTTTCGTCCTGAAAATTATATGGTTTGAAATTGGCTAAAAAATCGGCAGTTGTTTCGTAAAATTCGGTTTCGGCTTTAAATTTTTGCCGGTGCTTTTCGATTACGGAACCAATGCCAATAAGCCGCGTTACCGGCCGGTTATTTAAGGCTTCAGCAACTTCGGAATAAAGCAATTCTTCGCTTAAGCCGGACTCCAGCAGATCGGAAAGAATAACCGTTTTTTTAACGTGCCTTTTTTGGTTTGCCAATAAATCTAGAGCGGTAGAAAGGCCAGCCAGGTCGTTGTTATAGGTATCGTCTATGAGGTAGCAGTTATTAATGGCTTCCTTCATTTCGAGCCGCATTGCAATGGCGTGTAACTTGTCGAAACGCTGCTGTAAGGTATCTGGCTCTACCCCGCGCCACACCAGAATGGCCAGGCAATGTAACGCATTCTGAACAGAAGCCGGATCGGTGAAAGGCAGTTGAACGGATTGGCTTTCTCCGGCGAATTGATACATTACAACCGTTTTATTACCCGAAACCGAAGTTGACAGAATTTGCAGATCAGCTGCTGTGTCTTTGCCCCAGGCGAACGTTGGCAGTTCCTGCTTTTGAATGGCGGCATTTAGCAAAGGGTCGTCGGATGAATAAAAAAGCAATTTTACGTTGGCAAACAACTTTAATTTTTCGGTAATTTTCTGGTTGGCATCTTCGAAACCTTCGTTGTGAGCGTTGCCGATATTGGTAAAAATGCCAATGGTTGGCCGGACGATCTTTGCGAGGTTTTCCATTTCTTCCGGCCGGGAAATTCCGGCTTCAAAAATGCCTAAGGTGTGGCTTTGAGTGATTTGCCAAACCGAAAGCGGCACCCCGATCTGGGAGTTATAACTTCGCGGACTTTTAACAATTTTTTCGTCGGGAGAAAGTAACTGGGTAAGCCATTCTTTTACGATGGTTTTTCCGTTGCTACCGGTTATGGCAATTACCGGCAATATAAATTGAGACCGATGGTAGGCGGCAATTTGCTGCAATGCCTCTAAACTGCTTTCCACCTGTAAAATATTGGCTTCCGGGAAACTCAGGCTTAGATCTTCGGTAGCATCTACTCCGGGAATTTCCTTCGCATTTTCAATAATAAACTGGCGGACCCCACGGGCATACAGCGCGTTTACGTAATCGTGGCCGTTATTGAAAGCCCCTTTTATGGCAAAAAACAGCGTACTGGCGGGTTGGGCAAGTTTACGGCTATCGGTAAGCAAATGCAGCACGGGTAGGTCGTGGGCAAATTGCAGGGTTGTACCGTTGGTTATAGAAGCAAGCTGCGAAAAATGAAGCATAATATCCGTGGAAATCCAGTTGCTGCAAAGATACGAAATGCAACGTGGCTGGAGGGTTTATTCAGGTTAATTCTGGTTGGTTAGGGTTGGTTTAATGAAAGTTGTTTGCTGTTTGACGTTTCGTTTTATTACACCTAAAGCTCTAACACATCATTGCGTCATCCTGAGCGTTAGCGAAGGAACTTGTTGGCGGACAGCAGTTTTTCAGCTACACAGGCTACCATTTTTTATAGCTTCTTTTTACCCTAATTAGGAACTTAAATTATTTCATAGCTTTCTTTCCTGTTCTTTTTGCTCCCGAAGGCTTTCGGGATGTTCCACTTGCTACAAAAAGAACAAAAAAGAGCAAGCGTTACGTCCCGGAAGCTTTCGGGAGCAAACGCAAACTCCCCGAAAGCTTTCGGGGCAGGCGTCCCCCGCTCAAACAGCGCGTTTGACAAAAGGCTCACCGTGACGCATTTTTCCTTTGTAGTCAACTAAACATTGCATAGATAGTAAATGGCAATAGCTAAGCAAACGACTAAATTTGCTGCCGTAAGCGCAAATTTAGCTTGCTTTTCATAGCGTTCGTTGATCGTACTCCGCTCCGCGTTCGAAGTCAGGATGGCGTTAAAATTTGGTTTAAACCGTCTGTTGAAGTGGGCAGAAAGGAAAGGTTAAATGGGTTAAATGGGGTAAATTCGGTTGTTCAACAACAGGTTTTGATTAACAATTGTAAGGGCGCTATCGTTAATTTTTCGGGTGAAGACCTTCCTGAAACTAAAACTTTGCGGCTGTTAGTTAATCTATTGCGTATGCGGTACTTTTGCAGCCCATTTTAATAGCGTTTCAACTTGAATATCAATAAGTATTACGCGGCAGCTATTGCGGCTTTCGTGATCTGGGGATTTATTCCTTTGCCGCTACGGGCTTTAACCGGGTACCCAAGCGGACAGATCCTTTATTTTCGGATCCTGGTTTCGGTGCTTAGTTTGCTGGCAATTTTGTTTACGTTTAAAAGAAAGGAAGCAAACAAGACCTGGCAGAACTTTAAAACCAGCCGGTTTGCGGCGAAAAGAAAATTTCTGTTACTAACTTTAACGGGTGGGCTTTTGCTTACGGCTAACTGGTTGCTTTTTATTTACGTGATCAACCATATTTCTATTCAGACGGCATCTTTTTCGTACCTGCTTTGCCCTATTTTAACGGCGGTGCTGGGCTTCCTGATCTTAAAAGAACCACTCCGCACGAATCAGTGGCTGGCCATTGGAATGAGTTTGCTGAGTTGTGGGTTAATTGGAGTTTCGTCGGTAATGAATCTGCTTTTTAGTTTACTGATTGCCTCTACGTATGCTTTTTACCTGATCTCCCAGCGGGTTTTGAAAGACTACGATAAGATTGTGTTGCTTACGTTGCAGCTGTTGCTGGCCTTTATTTTGATCGGACCTTTTTACGGTTACTTTCAGGCAGAGGGCGCTGTTATTCCGGACCTGAAGTTTTTCGGGTTTATTGCGGTGCTGAGTTTGGTGTTTACTGTGCTGCCGCTTTTCCTGAATTTATTTGCTTTAAAGGAGCTGACTTCCGGTACCATTGGCATTCTGATGTACCTGAACCCGATCCTGAATTTCTTGCTGGCATTTCTGTATTTCGGCGAAAAAGCAACTGTTCAGCAAAGCATTGCTTACGTGCTGATCTTCCTCTCCATAATTTTATACAATCTCCGGTTCAAGGCCGCAGAAAAACCGGCTTCTTCTCCTGGGAGCTGGAAACCATAAATAAGCAAATAAGAAGAAAACTATTCCGGTAAAAACCAGACAGATCTAAAAGCCAAAACCAATTTAAACCTGCGCCAGGGCTTCAGACCAGTTTGAGCCTTTTCATGGCCAAACCTGAATGGGGATGACTAAAATACGCATCCTCTGGCGCTGCTTCGGCAGATTTATCAGATAGATTCTGATTTGCCTGAGCCGCTACCGCAGCCTGGTCAGCAATACTGTAGGTATTGCGAATAATAACGGCCATGGCTAAAGAGCGCAAGCCTCTAAGATTTGTTGAAAATGCCATATTAATGCGCTTAAAAAGGTTAATTGGATAATTAATAAACGTCTTGCAACCTTTAAATGTTGTTTTGCCAAGGTAAGTAAATTAATTTAATTTCCAAATACGCCCAAAATGCTATTAATTAAGCCTAAAAACCAAATCCGAACCGAAAACCGGTTCTCACTTTATTGCCATATTCGAAGCCGGTGTAAATATCGGCCCGTAGTATTTTAAAGATATGTTCCAATCCTACGCCAATTTCCAGGTAATTTTTAGACTCCCGGGTTCGCAGATAATTTATATTTACTACTTCCTGCAATTTACCCTGCCGGATAAAAGGAAGCTTGTTTAAAATAAAGCCATTGAAGTGGTGGCTGTAGTGGCCTTCGAAATAGGAATTATTGGTGCTGTACAAATAATAATCAAGCAACTGGAAACCGCCGAAGCCGCCGGCGTAGGCCGTACGGTTGCCGTTAAAATGCCGGTAATCCATTAGCCACATGCGGGAGTTATTTAGAAAGGTGCCCCCCGAAACCCAATACTCCGAACTTCCCAACAAGCCCATATTTACCTCATCGCTGATAAAACCCGCTACCCGGTCGAAATCCACATCGGAGCCCAGCACATTTTTAAAGCCTTTGGTATAGGCTACCGCAAAGGTCGGGTATTTGGAAGGCAGGTTTATTTTGCGGTTCGGCCGGCTGATATATTGCTGCCCGGGCCGGAAGGTTAGGTTGATATTGGTGGTTAAGGCCTGGTTCCGGCCAAAAGAAGCATCGGTAAGTTCGGCGTTAACCGGCAGGTTGGGGGTGAAATTCCGGTCCCTGAAATCTTTGAATTTAAAATCGGCGTTGTTAAAAAGTTCGTGCCGGTCGGCAAACTCTGCCGTTACCGTAATATTCATGCCGTTTATGATCTCCGACTTTTCTTCGAGTTTTACATACCGTTTTTCATAGAGCTTCAGGTAATTGCGTTCGGCAGTGAGGGTGTAAACCGAATTCCAGAAAGTAGAAATGGGATTGTTGCTGTTGAACTGGCTTACGAATTTTCCGCCTTCCAGCGAAATAATGCCCCGTTTAAGCGGGTGATACTGGTAACTGGCTTTCAGATTGGCATAAACCTTTTCAGAGCTGAAACCATATCGTACCGTCGGGATTACTTCATAGTATTTACGGTTTTCCCAGCTTTTCCGGAAACGGATCTCCGGGTTTAAAACCACGCCTTCTACCGTATTATACTGCAGCACCGAATTATACTGCAGAACCCCAACCAACGGATCGATGCTGTAAAATTTGCGTTCGAAGGTCCGGGAATAGGTATAATCGTTGAAAAACAGATTGGAGATGCTGAATTTGTTTCTGACCCGGTCAATGGAGTCTTTATAGGGTTTCGATTCTACAATTACCTGCAGGCTGTCTTTGGTTTTGTAGTCAGAGATCTCTTCTTCGGTTAATGGTATGGGGCGCACATCTTCCCAATAGGTGCTGTCTTTTTTATTAGCTGCTTCTTCTACGGCCAGAATTTCGTTGTTAAAATGCTTTTTATCGAATAGCTCCTCTCTGGGCTTTTCGGCTTTGGCTTTTCGTTTTACTTTTTTGGGCGTTTCCGCTACCGTTTTGGTTTCAGTAGTTGGGGTTTCTACCGGCAATGGGGTAGTTTCCCGGACCCGGGCCAGTTGATCGGCTTTTACATAAGCGGCCGGCTGGGCCTGGTATTGCGAATAAATTACGTTCACGTAGCCGTTGCCTTTAAAACCCATCCCGGAAAACCGCAGGGTAAGCTTTTTAGAAATGGGCAGCCAAACCCCGGTTTTACCGATGGGCGCAAAAACCTGCTGCATCTGCACCGAATCTACAAACTCCAGCTGGGTGTTTTTATTGAGCGTAAGATCCAGGCTGTGGAGCCGCCATTCGCCGTCTACCAGGTAAATAAAGCCCTTAAAAGCCGGGTCGTTTTTACGTAGGGGCGTTACCTTAATTTTATGAATAATATTTCCGTTGGCTTCGGAATTGCCCATTAACTGGAATTTATAAAACAGGAAAGCATTGGCAGCCAGCGGCGAAACAAAACCCCGCGGCGTGAGCCCTTCTACTTTAATAAGGTTCTGGTAGAAATTAAATTCAAAATCGGTGGACTGGTTAAAGCTGATGGTTTTGTTGCTGCCGCTTACTTTGGAGGAAAGGATCTTTTCGCGGTATTTATCGGGTTGCTGAAAGCTCAACTCCGAAACCGATTCTGAGAGGTAAACGATTCCCGGTTTTATATCGGTTACTTTTACCAGGCCCAGCACTTTTTTAGGCACTTCCGTCAGGCGCTGCAGATTTTTAATGTATACCCGGCATTTATAGGCTTCGGTTTCTTTTAAATGGTAGCGCCGCCGGTCTATGGCCGCTTTTACCATAGCATAAGCCGGGTCTTTGGCATTGGCCTTTACTACTACTTCCTTCAGGCTTAAATTTTCGGATTGCAGCTTTACATCAAATTGTTGCGTGCCATCGCCAAGGGTAATAGTATGTACCTGCGGTTTATATCCTATATAATTAAATACAATTTCATAGGTTCCGGCCGGAATTTTAAAAACATAAAAACCCTGTTCATTGGCATTGGTACCATTCGTAGAATTTTGGACATAAATATTAGCGAACGGCAAAGGTTCTCCCTGGTCGCTGGTTACTCTACCCTGTAAAACCCCGGCATCTACCTGAACAACTAAGACTAATACCTGTAAAAAAACTAAGTATAGAATTTTCCGCATACTTATTGGGAAAGTTAAATTTCAAATTTACTATTTAATTAAAGCCCCTATTACCAAATCACAAATCCCGAACCATTCCCTCCTGTTAATACCGAACACATTTTAACTATCAGGTTATAACCTTCAATTTTCCGAACGCCCATTCACCCTGTTAAATAAATTATTCACCCATAAACATTCAATCCTCACCCTGAAACCGATAGTTTTAAAAAAATCGAAATATTTTTAACATAGCTGGCAACGGTTTTCAAAATTTAAGCGTCATCATTAAAAGCGCTACATAAAATGCCTGAAGAAAATATTTAAAACTACGGGAACTATATTTTTATCTTTAAATTTTCATATAAAACAAACCGCTTTCTATTGAACTAAACAGGTTTAAGGAATGTAACAACTCCGAAGTTTATCTGGAATTTGGGTTGAACCAAAAATAAGCTGGCATTGAAACGGATTTGCACTTATTTTTTTAACCGAATTTACTGATAATATAAATGTTACCTTTTTATAACCCTTTATTTGTTGTACCTTTGCACGCGTTTTAACAACCATTGATTTTAAAACCCTTTAAATTACAATTTTCTGTTTGTCTCAGTTAAAGGCTGGCCCGGATAATGGCGTTTAAAGTTAGTTAATTCCTTGGCTATTACTACACCTCCGGGTAGAGCAGATTTAACCTTCATTTAAAAGGTTAGCAATAGCTAAAGGCATTTTGAAACAGCATTTTAAGTGCAGTTTTTTTGACCGGAGCCGCCGGAGATCAGACCAGCACATTTTAAATTTAATTTTACTCCTTTTATATTAACAAACCTTTATGAAACGAATTTTACCCTTAATTGGCGTTCTTCTACTCACCTTAAATTTTAATTCGGAAGCCAGAAAGCTTTACTGGGTTGGTGGAGCTTCGAATTTCTGGAATGCGGCAGCAAACTGGTCTACCTCACCTAACGGATCAACCAACGGGAGTGTGCCATCTAACGTAGACCGCGATTCGGTTTACTTTTTGAGCGGCAACCGGCCCTGCATTATTAACGCTACCGTAAACCTAAGCCTGATCGAAATCGGGGCAGATTATCTGGGTAGCGTAACCCAACAAAGCAACCGGCCTATTTCGGTAGATGATTTTAATGTTCATGGCGGAAGCTTTATTGGCGCGTCCAGCAACTCTACCAACATTACTATCCGTAAGGATCTGAACATTACCGGTGGTACTTTTACCAGCAACATGGGTTTCCTGATCTTTACCGGTGCTAATACTACCCATACTTTTACCGGAACTTTCATTCCTAATAATGGTACTGCCGATTTCAGAGGTAACACCACTATAAATGGTATGCCTACATTCTATAAACTGCAGTTTACAGCCGCCGCTAAAAGAACATTCACTATTGGAAATTCTTTAACCGTAACCAACGAACTTTCGCTTTATGATAACGGCGATATTTTCCTGAATGGCGGTACTATCAATTTACTAAATACTGCCGATCTTACCCTCTTGAATGGTGGTTCAGGCGGAGGCGGTAGTGCGCTTATTAGCTTTACCGGTACCGGCAACCAGAACATTAACGGTACAACTACCGAAAAAACCAGCCGTTTGCCCCGCGTTATGATAGACAAGATCTCTGGCCTGGTTTCGCTTAATAACTCGGTAACTTTCAGCAACGACTTTACCAACCTTACCAATAGTGTAGATGCTCAAACAGCATTGCCAAAGGTTATTTTTATGAATGGCAGCACCGGTCTTGCCGGCGGTAACATCATTACAATTGGTATTTTTGGCAACACCTCTTTTTATTCCCTGGAATTTGCTCCAACTGTTAACACTACATTTAACATCGACCAGCTTACTACCCTTGCTGCACAGAACCTGTTTACGTATTCCGGCACCGCCCGGGCTTTATTAAACGACGGTACGATTGCTATTAAAGGAAATGCTGCAATAACGAATACTTCTGCAACTACCAATACCGGAACTGCTCTGCTTCTGTTTAACGGTACCGGCCCTCAGACCTTAACGGGTTCCGTTTCCGAAGGAATTGGTCAGCTTCCGGCTATTGAAGTAAACAAATCAGACAGCACTTCTTTGACATTGACTAACCTGATCAACCTGCGGGGTGGCTGGAATTTTATTAAAGGTGCATTAATTGCCGGAACTTCTACCATGGTTGTAAACGGTTCGTTAGCAATTGAAGGTGGCTTGTATTCCCTGAATAACATTGTAATTCCTGGCACGGCTAATACTGTTTTAACCACCAACGTTTTCCCAACCTTACCAATTAAAAACCTGGAGGTTAGCGGTACCGCAAACGTTACTTTTTCAGGCGGCCGAATTGACGTAGACGGCAATGTAACTAACCTGAACGCTGGCACCAATGGTGGCGGAACAACTATTATGACCATGAAAGGTTCCGGGAACCAAGCGATTACGGGTGGTATGGTTGCCGGCGAAGGCCGTTTCCCAAGCATCGTAATTGAAAAACCAGCTGGTACGTTAACCTTAAATAACTTTATCAGTTTAGGTAACGGTGCAGACTGGACCTATACCAGTGGTAACCTTAATGCCGGAACTTCTACCGTAGTTGTTGCCAACAACGGAACCGTTATGGTTGGTACCCACACGTTAAATAATCTGACCTTTGCTCCTTCTACATCAGCTACGCACAACTATACCATCGGCTCAAAAATAACTGTGGCCGGCGACCTTACTTTTGATGCTCCGGCAGGTGCAACCGTAATTTTGAGAACCGGTACCCTGGATGCTAAAAAGAATATTATTATGAACAATGGCGGTTTAGCAGATAACAGCACCGGAACAATTTCGGTATCCGGAAATGCTGCTCAGGCCCTTACTGCAAATACTACTGCAAATATCCCTAACCTTATTATTGAGAAGACAGCCGGATCTGTACTGGCTGTTTCAGAAAATCTAAACGTGCGCAACGCCTTGACCATGGCTGGCGGTAATATCAATATGACCGGCAAGCTGCTTACTTTAGGCTATGGCGTTACGCCGGCAACCAACGGTACTTTATCGTATCTGAACGGCCGTTTATACAACGGTACTTTCAGCCGCTGGTATGGCACAACCATTGTAAACATTGGCGAAAGCGCTTTATTCCCGCTGGGAACCGATGCCGTTGATCGTCCGGTTTATATTTCTACCAGCGCTGCTCCAACTACCGGTGGTCCGATCTCAGTAAGCCATATTGCTAACACCAGCAGCGGCAACGCCGATATTAATGATAACGGTACCATTATTCGCTCTTTCCTGCCTTCTTCGTGGGAAGTAAATACTGACGGCGTTGTGGGTGGCACCTTCAATTTACGTTTCAACGGACAGGGTTTAGCGCCGATCAACGACCTGAACGAAATTCGCCTGGTTACTACCGGCGGCGCAGCAGGTACGCACGGTTTTGCTTCAGGAAGCACTTCTAATCCTTCTTTGACCCGCACCGACCTGTCAGTAACGAACCTGAACAACACGTTCCGTTTTGGTAGCACCCAGTCGTTGAACCCGTTACCAGTAGAACTTATTGTTTTCAAAGCTGAGAAGGCTGAGAAATTTGTGAATGTATCCTGGACCACGGCTTCTGAAAAGAACAATGCTTACTTTGTAATTGAGCGTTCTGCCGATGGTAAAAACTTTATGGCAATTGGTCAGATAGAAGGCGCCGGTACTACCAGCAACGCCAACAACTATGCGTTCGCAGATAAGAATCCGTTAAGCAACATTTCTTACTACCGCTTAAAGCAGGTTGACCTGGATGGTACTTTCGCTTATTCGCAGATCGTAAAGATCCAGATCACCAACCGGGCGCTGGCGCTTAGCTTAAATGCTTACCCTAACCCAACCACTGATAAAGTAAACGTTCTGGTAGCCGGCTTAACAGAAACTGCTACCGTACAGGTAATGGATGTAACCGGTCGTTTAGTTACTGAAATAACAATTGCCAAAGGCGCTGAAAAAGCTGAGATCAACCTGGCGAACCAGCCAGCCGGTTTATACCACGTAAAACTGGTATCTGCCAGCGGCATAACTGCCCTGAAAGTTATTAAGAAATAACAAACCCCAGGTTTTATCATTAAAAAGCCCTGATCCGTTAAACGGATCAGGGCTTTTACTTTTCAGGCCATTTTGCCTACCGTTTTTTAATCTTTCGGGAGCTCAATATAAAACGTGGTGCCTTCGTTTTCGCGGCTGTTAAACCAGATCTTTCCCTGGTGCATTTCTACTATACTCCTTATTATATTCATACCCAGGCCAACAGAGGGTTGCCCCCGCAAACCCGGCCGCCGGGCTTCGGTAAACCGGTCGAAAAGCCTTGGCTGTAAAGCTTCCGGAATGCCGATGCCGTTATCAGAAACCTGTATCAGCACGGTTTTTGGCCGGTCTTCCAGCCAGATCCTGATCTGGCCGCCTTCCGTGGTAAACTTTATAGCGTTAGAAATAAGGTTATTAATTACCTGCATAAACTTTACATCGTCTACTTCGGCGTAAATTTCCGGGGCATTTTTTTCAATTATAAAAGTTTTGCGCAGTTCTCTTTCTCCGGCCTGAAACATAGCAATAATATCGCCCACTTTGGTAACCAGATTGAGCCGCTGCCGGTTAACTTTTACCTTCGCAGATTCAATAAATTCGTGGTTTACCAGGTCGGTAATTAAAGCTGCGCCCCGCTCACAGGTTTGCTTTATAAGATCCAGTTTATGAGCGATCTCTGCATTATCTACATGTTGTAAATTATTGGGAATACCGGCGGTAAGATTACCAATTAAAGCCAGGAAACCATTCAGATCGTGCGTAAGTACCTCCAGGGTGGCATTTTTCCGGGAAGCATATTTGCGGAGCACTTCCAGGTAATTTTTCCGTTCGCTTACATCTCTTACCCAACCCGAAATACAAAAACTATTATCTTCGTTCCGCACCAGAAACAATTCGGCATAGAGCCATTTTATGCCTCCGTCCGGAAATTCCAGCCTGAACTCAAAGGCCTTATGATTTCCGCGCTGCGGATTCCGGTACCAGTTCCAGCAACGTAATACAAAAGCCCGGTCTAAAGGATAAATAGCCGTAAAAATGCTATGGAAATCGGTCTCAAAAGTGGAGCGGCTGCGTTCCCAAATGGCTTCGAACGCCGGACTCACGTATTTGAATTTCCGCTGGTTTACGTTAAAAAGAAAAAAAGCATATTCCGAATGCTCCGCCAGCTGTTCCAGCAAATAAATGTTATCCGGTTCGGAGCTAAGGTTCATTGGATTTCAGGGTAAACTCTAATTACTGGTCAGGTAAATATATAACTTCTGAAATGATGATACGCAAAAACTTGTAAAAAGGCAGATTAAAACCCCTTTGGTTAGGGCGAAAACATAAAATATTCCGGTGAACCAGCAAAAGCCAGGAGTTTGCGTTTTGCCGGGCCACTGTTGAAACTTTCAAATAAAATGCTGATTCTGCGCTTTTTAATTCGCATTTTAAATTTCACTCCCTAACTTTGCGCAATTTATACCTACGCCATCATGCCCAGAGATACCAGTATTAAATCCGTTCTTAATTATTGGCTAGCGGCCCCATTGTTATTGGTCAGGCTGCCGAATTCGATTATCCGGCACCCAGGCCGCCCGCTCGCTCCGCGAAGAAGGCATTGAAGTTACGCTCATCAACTCCAACCCGGCCACTATCATGACCGATAGTGTAACCGCCGATAACATGTACCTGAAGCCGCTGGAGAAAAAGTACATCATCGAGATTCTGGAAAAACACAAGATAGATGCGGTACTGCCTACCATGGGCGGCCAGACGGCCCTGAACCTGGCCATCGACTGCGAAAATGCCGGCATCTGGAAAAAGTACGGTGTCCGCATTATCGGGGTAGATATTAAAGCCATCGAAACCACCGAAGACCGGGAGAAATTCCGGCTGAAAATGCTGGAACTGGGCGTAAATGTTTGTAAAGGCGACACGGCTACTTCGTTTCTGGAAGGAAAAGAAATTGCCCAGGAAATTGGTTTCCCACTGGTAATCCGGCCTTCGTTTACCTTGGGTGGTACCGGTGGCGGCTTTGTAAACGACCCGCTGATTTTGATAAAGCCTTAACCCGCGGTCTGCACGCTTCGCCTACCCACGAAGTACTGGTAGAGCAAAGCATTATGGGCTGGAAAGAATACGAACTGGAACTGCTCCGCGACAACAACCAGAATATCATCATCATCTGCTCCATCGAGAATTTCGACCCGATGGGCATTCATACCGGCGACTCTATTACGGTAGCGCCGGCCATGACTTTACCCGATACCGTTTACCAGCAAATGCGCGATCTGGCCATTAAAATGATGAACGGTATTGGTCAGTTTGCCGGTGGCTGTAACGTGCAGTTCTCGGTAAACCCGGAAGACGACGATATTATTGCCATTGAAATTAACCCGCGCGTAAGCCGTTCTTCGGCGCTGGCTTCTAAAGCTACCGGTTACCCGATTGCCAAAATTGCGGCCAAACTGGCCATTGGTTATAACCTGGATGAACTGAAAAATGCCATTACCAAAACCACTTCGGCTTTCTTTGAGCCGGCTCTGGATTACGTAATTGTAAAAATACCGCGCTGGAACTTCGATAAATTTAAAGGCGCCAATAAAACGCTGGGCCTGCAAATGAAATCGGTAGGCGAGGTAATGGGTATTGGCCGTACGTTCCAGGAAGCCTTGCAGAAAGCCTGTCAGAGTTTGGAAATTAAGCGCAACGGCATTGGCGCCGACGGCAAAGAAATGACCAACTACGACCAGCTGATCGACAGCCTGACCAACGCCAGCTGGAACCGTTTGTTCAGCATTAAAGATGCCATGCGTTTCGGTATTCCTACCATCTACCATCCAGAAAATAACCAAAATAGACCCGTGGTTCCTGCACCAGATAGAAGAACTGAACGATACGGAGAAAACACTGCAGCAAATACACTCTGGAAACCATACCGGTAGAAATGCTGCGCAAAGCCAAACAGCAAGGCTACGCCGACCGCCAGATTGCTTACCTGTTTGCGCTGCAAAGAAAGCGAAGTGCACAAGAAACGCACCGAAATGGGCATTAACCGGGTGTTTAAACTGGTAGATACCTGCGCCGCCGAGTTCGAAGCCAAAACGCCTTATTATTATTCTACTTTCGAAGGCGAAAACGAAAGCATTGTATCCGATCAGCAAAAAAGTGGTGGTGCTGGGTTCCGGTCCGAACCGCATCGGGCAGGGAATTGAGTTCGATTACAGCTGCGTGCACGGCGTACTGGCGGCCAGCGAGTGCGGCTACGAAACCATCATGATCAACTGCAACCCCGAAACCGTTTCTACCGATTTTGATATTTCGGATAAGCTTTACTTTGAGCCGGTATTCTGGGAGCATATTTACGATATTATTCTGCACGAAAAACCGGAAGGCGTAATTGTGCAGTTGGGTGGCCAGACGGCTCTGAAACTGGCCGAAAAACTGGAACGCTACGGCATTAAAATATTAGGAACCAGCTACGAAGCGCTGGATTTAGCCGAAGACCGCGGTGCTTTCTCCAGCTTGTTGAGAGATAACAATATTCCGTATCCGCCGTTTGCCTCCGTTACCAGCGCCGAAGAAGCTTTAGAAGTTTGCAAAGACCTGAAGTTTCCGCTGCTGGTGCGCCCAAGCTACGTATTGGGTGGCCAGAGCATGAAGATCGTGATCAACGAAAAGGAACTGGAAGCCCAGGTGGTAGATATTGTAAAAGACAATCCGGGCAATAAAGTACTGCTCGACCACTTCCTGGACCACGCCATTGAAGCCGAAGCCGATGCCATTTGCGACGGCGAAGACGTGTACATTATTGGTATTATGGAGCACATCGAGCCGGCTGGTATCCACTCCGGCGATTCTTATGCGGTGTTGCCGCCGTTCGACTTGAGCGAGAACGTAATCCGGCAGATAGAAGAGCATACCAAAACAATTGCCCTGGCTTTAAGATACGGTTGGTTTAATTAATATTCAGTTTGCGATTAAAAACGAAATGGTTTATATTATCGAAGCCAACCCGCGGGCTAGCCGCACGGTGCCGTTTATTGCCAAAGCTTACCAGGAGCCTTATATAAATTATGCTACCAAAGTAATGCTGGGCGAGAAGAAGATAAAGGATTTTAATTTCAAACCGTATAAAAAAGGTTACGCCATTAAAGTGCCGGTATTCTCCCACAGCAAATTCCCGGAAGTGAACAAAGAACTGGGTCCCGAAATGAAATCGACTGGCGAAGCCATTTATTTCATCGATGACCTGCAGGACGATTATTTCCTTAAAGTTTATTCCGAGCGGAATTTGTATTTGAGTAGATAACCCCACCCCAACCCCTCCCCTAAAAACAGGGGAGGGGCTTTTTTTTGCTTCGCAGGCTCATAAGTCAGCTTTATCCTGATTTTTTTGGTCTGGAAGCATAGCGTTTTAGTCATAAATAGTCACTTGTGCAGATAAAAGTCCTCCCCTGTTTTTAGGGGAGGATTTAGGCGGGGTAAATTGAACTGCAAACACCCTGTACCTGTTGTCGCAAAAACTAATTATTATGTGCAAAGACCAATTAAAGAACCTTCCTCACTTAAAATTAAACCGGCAGGAACTTCGAAAAAACCAGACACCGGCGGAAGAAAAATTATGGCAATATTTACGCAAAGAACAATTAGCGGGAAGAAAATTCCGGCGGCAGCATAGTATTGAAAACTACATTGTAGATTTTTACTGCGCTTCTGAAAGATTGATAATTGAGTTAGATGGCAGTCATCACTTTCAGGGCGAAACATATTTCAATGATGGTGTTCGGGAAGCGCGTTTACAACAACTTAATTACCGGATCTTAAGAATTTCAAATCAAACAGTTTTTGAAAATATAATCGAAGTCTTACAACAAATTTCCGATATTTTCTTAAAGTCTGAAGCAGCTTAATAGCATTTCACTTTTTCCGCTCTAATTCCTAAGGTTTTACAAACATTCCAGATAAAAGCCCCTCCCCTGTTTTTAGGGGAGGGGTTGGGGTGGGGTGGTAAATTTCTTACCTTTGCCCAAACGCCTTACTCCTTCCATTTGAAAGCACTGCGCAAACTTTTAGAAAATATCCTGGGCTTTAAGGGCTACTTCCGGCTGGTAAGCAAAACCTACTTAATTATGGTAGGCGCCGGGCTGATGGAGAAAAAATACCCGGAGCTTTTCTTCCTTAAAAAAATTATTCGTCCGGGTTTTACGTGTATTGATATTGGCGCCAACCTGGGTTATTATTCCACTTTTCTTTCGAAGCTGGCCGGCCCCAAAGGAAAAGTTTTAGCCGTAGAACCGATACCGTTATTTCAGGAGATCTGGAAAGACAATGTAAGAGCCAGCGGCATAGATAACCTGGAATTGTTTCCGTATGCCTTAGGCGCTGAAAACACAACCATACAGATGGGAACCCCGGAACGGAATGGTTTGCTGCACCACGGCATGACGAAAGTGGTAAGCTCCGCCGAAGAAAAATACGCGCATTTTTACGACGTAGCCATGAAAGTGCCGGATGAATTATTTGCCGGCCTGAAACGTTTGGATTTTGTGAAGTGCGACGTAGAAGGATTTGAGTTTCAGGTTTTCAGCAACATGCAGCAGACTTTAGCCAAGCACCTGCCACTTATTCAGACCGAACTGAACGGCGACCACAATCGTGACAGCGTAATTGCGTTATTAGAAAGCCTGGGATACCAAACCTGTGTCCTTTCGGCAGAAAATGAATTGAAACCTGCCCGTGGTGCAGAAATTGTAAACCACCACGGCGACTTTTATTTCAAATCTTTGAAGCATGCTTAAGTTTATAATTGTTACCTTTTTCATTATCATGTTCCTCCGGCTGGTGGCACCTTTTCTGCTGCGCTGGCTGGTGAGATTTTTCGTTAAAAAGACGATCCGCAACGGCGGGTTTGGGGCGCCGCATCACCCTTTTGGCGATTCGCAGCAGCACCAGCACCGTTACCAGAAACCGGCCGGCAACGTGCGGGTAGATTATATTCCCGAAGAGCACCAGAAACCTAAAAAGGATTTCGAAGGCGGCCAATACGTAGATTATGAAGAAGTAAAATAATAGTTCTATCTTTCAGGCGTTTTTATCCGGACGCTTTTGAACAGACTATGAACCGTACTTTTTCTTTTAAAACCCTCCTACCGCACCTGGCTGCGGTTCTTTTCTTTTTCGGCCTTACGGCTACTTATTTTTCTCCGGTTCTTTTCGAGAAAAAAGGTTTAGCCCAGAACGATATTCTGCAGCACCGCGGCAGCTCCCAGGAAGCAAAAGAATTACCGGGAAAGAACCGGCGAAGAAGCTCTCTGGACCAATTCCATGTTCAGCGGCATGCCAACTTACCTGATCAGCACCCGCTTTTCCGGCGACCTGATGCGGTTTGTCCACCAGGCCATTACCCTGAATTTACCGGCCATGGTTGCCAACATTTTCCTGACGCTGGTTTGTGCCTATATTTTATTTGTGGCCATGGGCATGAGTACCTGGCTGGCCATTGCGGGGGCCATTGCATTTGCGTTTACTTCCTACAATTTCATTATTCTGGAAGCGGGCCACAACACCAAATCGCTTTCTATTGCTTACATTCCGTTGGTTTTGGCCGGTCTTATTTTAACGTTCCGGAGAGGTATGCGGCAATTTCTGGCTGGGCGCAGCGTTGTTTGCTTTCGGCCTTACCATGCACATCCGGGCAAATCACTTGCAGATCACTTATTATTTATTGCTGCTTATCCTGATCTTTGGAATTGTGGAATTGGTTTATGCAATAAAAGAAAAATGGCTGCCCGAATATTTTAAACGCGTAGCAATTTTAGGCTTGGGCGCTTTGCTGGCAGTGGGCGTAAGTTTCGGACGTTTGTATGCGACTTATGAATACGGCAAATATTCTATCCGCGGAAAATCGGAATTAACTAGCACCGCCGCCAAACCGCAAAGCGAATCGGGCGGCCTGGACCGCGATTATGCTTTTAACTGGAGCTACGGCGTAGGCGAAACCATTACCTTACTGATCCCGGATTTTTACGGCGGCGCCAGCACCTACAGCTTAACCGATAAATCTGAAACCTATAAAGCCTTGGTACAGGTGGGAGCGCCGGAAAGCCAGGCCAAAGACATAATCAAAAACCTGCCGCTTTACTGGGGAGACCAGCCGTTTACCAGCGGACCGGTTTACGTAGGCGCCATTATCTGTTTCCTGTTTGTGCTGGGCCTGTTTCTGGTCGATAAACGGATACGCTACTGGTTATTGGCAGCTACCATTTTATCATTAATGCTGGCCTGGGGTAAGAATTTCGAAGCCTTTAATTATTTCATGTTCGATTATTTCCCGGGTTACAATAAATTCCGGGCGGTTTCTATGGCCTTGGTTATTGCGCAGGTAGCCATTCCGCTTTTAGGCATTTTAGCGCTGCACGAAGTATTTTACGGCAAACGCCAGATCAATTACCAGAAAAGCGTACTTTATTCGGCAGGCATAACGGCCGGTATTGCTTTGCTGGCCATGATCGTAGGCAGTATGTCGGACTTTACCGCTCCCGCCGATGCGCAACTGGCCAGTGGCGGTTACCCGGTGCAGGTGGTGAATGCGCTGCGCGAAGACCGGGCTTCCATGATGCGCACCGACACCTTCCGGACCATTTTCTTTATCCTGGCAGCTGCCGCAGTGCTTTATTTTTACCTGAAAGGAAAACTAACCGCTACGGTAGCATCTTTAGCCGTTGGCCTGCTGATCTTAGTCGATCTTTGGACCCTTGATAAACGGTATTTAAAGAACGAAAATTTTCACCGCCAGATTCTGGAAGACCACTTTCAGCCTACCGCTGCCGATCAGCAGGTACTGAAAGATAAAACACTAAGCTACCGCGTCCTAAATCTCCAAAACCCTTTTAACGATGCCCGTACCTCCTATTTCCATAAATCGATTGGCGGTTACCACGGGGCCAAACTCCGCCGCTACCAGGATCTGATCGATCAGAAACTGGCACCGGAAATGCAAAGCTTTATTGGGGCACTGCAAAACCAACCAACCGAAGCCACCATTTCGGCAGCTTTTGCGCAGCAACCGGCCCTGAACATGCTGAATACCAAATACATAATTTATAACCCGGAAGCAGCACCGTTGCCAAACCCGGCTGCATTGGGCAATGCCTGGTTTGTCTCTACGGTAAGGCCGGTTAATTCCGCCGACGAAGAAATAGCTGCTTTAAACAACTTTAATCCGGCCTCCGAAGCAATTGTAGACGTTTCAAAATTCCCGTTACAGAACCGCACGTATAGCGCTGCCGGCTCTACGGTACAACTTACCGGTTATACCCCGAACGAACTGACGTACACCGTAAATGCCGCGCAAAATGGGCTGGTTGTATTCTCCGAAGTTTATTACAAAGATGGCTGGAACGCTTATATCGACGGCAAAGAAGTACCGCACCTGCGGGCAAATTATGTACTTCGGGCACTGGAAGTTCCGGCCGGTCAGCATAAAGTGGTATTTAAGTTTGAGCCAAAAGAATATACGATCGGGAATACCGTTTCTTTGATCTCTTCTTTGCTGATGTTTGCGGTAATTATTGGCGCTATTGCGTTTGCGGTAAAAACTAAACCCGAAGAAAGGATTTAAAATGCTATGCTTTAAAGCAAAAAAACCGGCTGGCCTGAAGGCTGCCGGTTTTTTCTTTGCTTTACTTTTAACCCGCCAAACCCTATCGTTTTTCCAAAATGCCTGTTTCCAGAGAAGCCATCCGGCAATTTTTCCAGCAAACGTCTCCGGTGCCGGTGCAGCACCTGGAAAGCGATTTGCTTCAGGAAAAGGAAATAACTTTGTTTGTCAGGCGCGAAGACCTGCTGCATCCGGAAGTATCGGGCAATAAATGGCGGAAGCTGAAATACAACCTTCTGGCTGCTGCTGAACTTGGCTCTGACACTCTGCTGACCTTTGGTGGCGCCTATTCCAATCATATTGCTGCGGTAGCTGCTGCGGGCAATTTATTCGGGTTTAAGACCATTGGCCTGATCAGGGGTGAAGAAACGTTACCGCTGAACCCTACCTTACACCAGGCTACTAAAAACGGCATGCAACTGCAGTATGTAAACCGCGAAACCTACCGCCGTAAACATGAACCGGATTTTTTAGAAACGTTGCTAAAAAAACACGGACCGGCTTATCTTATTCCAGAAGGCGGCACCAATTGCCCGGCCGTAAAAGGAAGCTCTGAAATAGTTTCTGAAATTGCCGAACCTTACGATGTTTTATGCTGCGCGGCTGGTACCGGAGGAACGGCGGCAGGCATACTTTATGGGTTGAATGACACCAAAAAACTAGTAGCATTTTCGGCTTTAAAAGGCAATTTTCTGACCGAAGAGATAAACCGGCTTACGCAGGAATGCTACGGTAAAACCTATAAAAACTGGCAACTGCAAACCAATTATCATTTCGGCGGTTATGCTAAAACCAAACCGGAATTATTTGCTTTCATTTCCGAATTCGAAAGCCAGTTCCAGATTCCGTTAGAGCCGGTTTATACCGGAAAAATGTTCTATGGTTTATTCGACCTGATCCGGAAAGATCATTTTTCTACCGGCACGAAAATAATGGCTATTCACACCGGCGGTTTGCAGGGCCGGGCCGGATTTGCCGGGAAATTCTAAAGCAGTTTTTAGGCTTCCAAACCTACCAATTCAGTTTTCAACTTAAAACAGGCAATACCGGAACAGCAGAATAAACGTTTACCAGGTAACATTTGTCTTAATATTAAAGCCTTCCGGCACCTGTTTCCGTAAGCTGATCTCTACCATTTTTATCTATGCTTTTAGCCCGCCTGATCCGTACGTTTTTACCATTACTCCTACTTATTCTGGTTACCGTTTTTCTCTGGAAAAAGTGCCGGCCGGATTGGCTGAAAGAAGAACCGAAAGTTACGGTTACGCACAACACCGTGCTGCACAAAATTGAGGCTTTAGGTAAAATAGAACTGGTGCGCTACAACTTTAAAGATGTGGTAGAATATAAAAAAGCCATCCAATTTTTGCCCGATTCCCGCAGCGTTTTAATCGTAGCCGGCGAAGCAGTTGGCTGCCTCGATCTGAGAAAAATCCAGGAGCAGGATATTGTGTTTACCGACGATACTACCATGGTTGTTTATTTACCCAAACCGGAGATCTGCTACTCCAAAGTAAATCATGCCCAGTCGAAGATATTGCTCATGGAAAACACGTATTTCCGCGATGCCGAACTGGTGGATGACGCCTACAAATACGCCGAAAGAAACATTGCCCGCAGTGCCAACCATTCCGGAATTTTAAAGCAAACCGAAGTGAATGCCGAAAAGATCCTGAAACCAATGCTGGAAGGTTTTTCGGGGAGAAAAGTAATCCTGCGCCGCCAGTCAGACAGAATGCAAATGCCGCAAACGGACCGACGTTAAAACTGACTAATCAATTACAAACTTAAAATACACCTGTCATCCTGAGCGATAGCGAAGGAACTTGTTGGCGGTTAGTAGAAAAGCCAGAGCTGGTGATCATGCCAAGAGTCGATTAGCGATATGAGGTTGTAATTTGACTCTTAGCATTGGATGGCATTTAGTAATTTCTTTCATAGCAACTTTGTTGCTGTCCGCCGACAAGGTCCTTCGCTATCGCTCAGGATGACGGGTGTATCATGATGCCGGATAAATTGTAGCATTTGCTACCACATTCCAATAACCTGATACTTTATTTGCAGGCATAAACACCCTTCCTACTTCCTGAAGGGAAGAGAATCAAATAACGTAAAAGTCCTCCCCCTACCCCCTCCAAAGGGGGACTTGATCGTGGTTGCTTAACACCCATTAGTAAAAAGACGATCCCCTATTTCTCCGGCTCTAACGTCTTCAACGCATCCGATATCAGATCCGCTTCGTAACCTTTGCTTTGCAGGAACATGTTGATCTTTTGCTTCCGGGCAAAGGGATTTTTTTCTTTTTCGGTGCGGAGTTTCTTTTCTAAAAGGTGCAGCAGGTTTTCCCAGTAAATTTCCGGGTCTATTTCCTTCATGCCCTTTTTAATGCAGTAATCGGAAATGCGTTTTCCTTTTAAACCCTGCATAATTTTGCGCCGGCCCCACTTTTTAAGGCCGTATTTTCCCCGCACATACGAAGCCGCATAGCGTTCCTCATCGATCATATTGTCGGCGCAGAGCCGCACGATCAGGTCTTCGATTTCTTCAGGCTCTAAACCGTAGGTGTATAATTTATCGCGTACTTCCTGCTGGGTACGTTCCTGGTAAGCGCAATAAGCCGCCGCTTTTATCAGGGCTTCTTTGGGGGTATACGTTTTATTTTTCTTGGGCTGCAGCAATTTTCCGGGCTTTGGTTCTGGTTAGTATTAAGGCGTAATTTTTAACAAACGAAAACCCGAAATCATTCGAAAGCACCCCGTTAAAAGCCTTTATTCTGCAAAAGAACTTAGGCCAAAAATGGTAGGCTTTAGGGCAAAAAACTGCTTACGCCCCGGCTTTATTTTCGACATTCCCCGCCAGGATATCGGTAATGGTTTGTGCCAGCGTTTCGTACGGCTGATAGCCCTGCGCCAGCAGATAAAGCTTGTTTTCCTTTTCTAAAACCACCGCCGGAAAACCCGTTATGCCCCAATTCTGGACCAGCTCAAATTCTTTTTCGGCACCGGTCTGATACTTTTTATCCTTAAACCGCTTTTTAAAATCGCTTTCCGAAATTTCCGCTTCCCAGGCCAGATCCAGGTACGTTTCGGGCTGGTTCAGATCCTTTCCCTCCCGGAACATCAGGTTCTGAATGCTGTGCGCAAAATGCACCTGCTTATCCGGCGCTTTTTCTTTTAAAATAGCCAGGGCAATGGCCGGCGGCAACGAATTACTGATAATGGAATCGGAGCTCAGCACATCGTTCAGGTAAGCGTCGCCAAAAGTTTCGCCGGTTATTTCGGTTACCCGCGGCGCAGCCTGCCGGATATAGCTGGCCATTTCTTTTATCGGGCCGATCCGTGGACCGGTTACCATGCCGCCGCTTAACACTTCCAGGTTTAATTTATTGCTGAAATCTGCTGCTATTTTTTTAATTACCGGCGAAAAACCGAAGCACCAGCCGCAGAGGCCGTCGTAGATATAAAATAAGGTACTTTTTTGCATTTCTGATCAGCTAAAAACTGCCTTAAAGGTATTGAATAATTATGGAACAGCCATTTTCATCCATGCGCCCAAAGTATTCAGATCCGGGGAAAACAGGTAAATTTTCAACCATTATTCGTGATAAGTTAGACAAAACCAAACTAAAAAGAGCTTTAAAGGCCGTACGATAATGAAACACAAAAAAAATCTTGCACTATTTCCGGGAAAATCACCTTTTTAATACAACTCTAATCATATATATGCGTTTATATATCCGACTGAAAAGTAATAGGTTAGCGCACTTTCCGTTTTCAAACAGGAATTTACCGCCGCCGGCCGAATTGTTTAACTATTAATAACACTTAAAATGGCAACGACCAAAAGAACACAATCTAACATTGTTCCCGAAGCTGTAACGAAGGTAGTAAACAAAGTTGTGCGGAAAGTAGCGAAAGCAACCGACGGAATGACTTCCAAAAAAGCTACCAGCACTGCTTCCAAGACCGGAACTAAAAAAGCCAGCGGCACTGCATCTAAAGCAACCGCCGCCAAAGCAACTGCTTCTAAAGCCACTTCGGCAAAAGCAAAATCGGCATCGGCCGGCACCAAGGCGAAAGCCGGAACCGCCGGCAGCACCAAAGCCAAAGCAGCTTCCGCAACCACTAAAAAAGCAGCTTCCGGAAGCACCGCCTCTAAAAGCCCTGCTGCAAAAAGCACCGCCGCAAAAAGCTCTGGCACCAAAAGCTCTGCTACCAAAACTGCGGCAACTAAAAGTGCAGCCACCAAAAAATCGGGTACTGCTACTGCGGCCAAAAAACCGGCGGCTAAAGCTACAGCAACTAAATCTGCCGGCGCTGCTAAATCAGGAACCACCGCTAAGAAAGCTGCAGCTCCAAAAACCAGCGCTACTGCTAAGAAAGCAGCGGCCCCAAAAACCAGCGCTACCGCTAAGAAAGCCGGCAGTAGCACTGCAGCCAAGCCAGCCGCTAAAAAAGCAACCAGCAAGTCAGGCGCAACCAGTACAACCGTGAGAGCCAGCGCTAAAACCGCCAAAACCGGTGGCGCTACCACTAAAAAAGCGGGCGGCACTACGGCTTCTAAAAAGCGGGCAGCTTCAGGCAAATAAGGAATTCAAAACGCCTTAATGTCTATGCAGATCATTTAAAAGTATTATAAAAACCGGTCTTTTTTAAGGACCGGTTTTTTCTTTGAATTAATACGGTAAATACGCATTATAACAACCCTGAAATCCGCTTTGCGTTTCAGCAACTAATAAAATTATTCATCATAAACTTCCAAAATTTTTTAAGATCATGACCAAGGGAAAGGATAAAACCGAGAACAAAGAAATTGCCGACGTAATTGCCGACGCCGTGGGCGATGCGGCCCGCAAAGGCACCAAAAAGCTGGTAAAAACGGTAGAGAAAAAGGCTGAAAAAATTGCCAAAAGTGTGGTTCCGGGTTTAGTCGAATCAGAAAAGAAAAGTACTAAAAAAAGCACCTCCAAATCTGACGACAAAAAAGCTTCCGCCAGCAAAAGCAGCGCGAAGAAAGATTCCGGCAAAGGAAAAAAAGACGATAAATAAGCCCCTGCTTTTATCCGGAAAACAAAAAAAGACCAGCCTTTACGGCTGGTCTTTTTTGTTACTTATTGCCCAGGATTTAAAACCTGAAACAATTAATTACTTTTTCTTTTTGCGGGGATCGTTGGCTACATCGGCGTAGTTTACATCCCAGGGACCAGTACCCTGAATCTGCACCACCGTGGTTTTATTTTTGGTAGTGGCAATGTGAGCCTGCTTGGCCGGGAAAACGATGAAACTTCCGGCCGGGTAGCCAGTCATTTTTTTCTCATCCATGGTGGTGCCTTCACCTACAAAGAATTCACCTTCTATTACGGTTAAGTATTCGGTGGCCGGGTGGGTATGCGACATTACCTGGTAATTTGGCGGCAAAAGTAACCGGATGGTAAAGGGTCCGGCTTTGGTTGGGTCGCCGTCCAGAATGGCCATTTTAGCACCATCCGGTAAAGAATTGGGGGCTGTTTCCCATTGTACATGGCTGGCAAGCATCTTTTTGTAAGTAGCCGGCGGACCAGCTACCGGTTTGGCGGCCATTCCGGGCCGGTTTTGCGCAGCCGCTGTATTTACAGTAAGAATTGCACAGGTAATTAGGGCAGAGGCAGTTAATAAGATTTTTTTCATGTTGTTTTTGGGTTAATTAACACCTTCATTTTATCGCGGAACGCATGCAGTTCAATTCTAAATTCAACCGAACCATGAAACCAGAAAACTATGAAAGTAGTGATCGTGTGAGCCTAATTTAGGCACAAAATATAAAATAATAGCCAAATAAAAGCATAAACCTTGTTAGCGTCTGGAAATAAAAGGTTAACAGGTGTAAATCAAATGGCAATACTTCCATGTTCCGGATATGCGCCCGGAATATACCCGATGGCCCGGCCGCTGGCATCAAACCTGGAAATAAACCAGCCACCACTCCAGCTAAAATTACCTGGATCAAAGCTGCGTTAAGAACAAAATGGCGGCACTTTTAATACCTGGCAGTTTTCGCTTGCCGGGTTTTCACTTTAATAGAATGACCGGTAAATGCGTTGTCCGTAATCAGACGGATTTATGTACGCTTCTGAACAACTAAATACAAAAAAGCTTCATCTCCATCCCGGAAAGCGGCTTTTCGGGGGCTGGCACACTGCTTGCTCCGCCCGGTTCCGGTACTGAACCAACTTAAACCGAATTGCAATTCATCTTAAACTTCATCTGTCAATTTATGTATGCACCTCTAATTAACAGCCCTTTTCGCCGGGGGCTCACGTTGCTGCTTGCCCTGAGCATTACCTTCAGCGCAATGGCCAAAGAAAAACCAAAAAAATCGGATAATCCGCTGCTCATCGGTTTCAACGAAGTAATCGATTTCAAAAGCGTTTCCAAAGCCGACGTAAAAGATGCCACCGAAGCCGTTATTGCCGAAACCAAAACTTCGCTGGGAGCCGTTTACAAAATCAAGCCCAAAAAGCGTACCTTCAACAACACCATGCTGGCACTGGATAACTTGTACGACCGTTTCAGCCAGGTTGCCGCCGGCATCAACATTCTGGCTAACGCCAGCCCCGATTCGGCCATCCGAAACCAGACCCAGAAAAGCCTAGCGCAGCTGAGCAAATTCGGCAATGAACTGGGTTTGGATGAAAAATTATACAACGCCGTTAAAGATTATTCAAAAACCAAAGAAGCGCAATCGCTTACAGGAGCCCGCAAAAAATTCGTTACCGAAACGGTAGAAGATTTTGAGCGCAGCGGCTTTGCGTTAAGCCCGGAAAAACGCGAAGACCTGAAAAAGATCAATAATAAAATTTCGGAACTGGGCCTGGCTTTTAACACCAACATTGCGCAGTATAAAGATTACCTGCTGGTAACCGAAGCCGACATGAAAGGCCTGCCGGAAGACTATAAAAAAGCCCGCCCGAAGGAAGGCGATAAATACAAAATTACCTTGGATGGCCCGGCTTACGGCACCTTCATGAAATATTCTGAGAGCGACGAAGCCCGCCGGCAATTGTTCGTAAAATACAACAACCGCGCCGCCGATAAGAATCTGGATGTGCTGAAAAACCTATTGGCCGAACGGCAGAAAAATGCACAGCTACTGGGATATAAATCATACGCGGCATACTTAACGGCAGGCCGCATGGCCAAAAACCCGGAAACGGTATGGGATTTTGAGCAAAAACTGGTAGACAAGGTAAAGCTAAAAACCCAGCAGGATGTAGCCGAATTGTTAGCGGTAAAACAGGCGCATTTAAAAGATCCGAAAATTACCACCCTGAACCCCTGGGAAGTTTCGTACTACAACAACATTTTAATGCGCGATAAATACCAGCTCGATGCCGAAAAGATAAAAGAGTACTTCGAACTGAACCACGTAATCGACGGCCTTTTCCAGACCACGCAGCACTTATTTGGTTTGAAATTCAATGAAGTTAAAAACCCGTCGGTGTGGCACGAAGAAGCCCGGATGTTTGAAGTAAACCGCGACGGCAATCTGATCGGCCGCTTCTACATCGACCTGCACCCGCGCGACAACAAATACACCCACGCCGCCTGCTTCCCGATCGTGAAAGGTAAAGCTTCAGCCAAAGGTTATCAAATTCCAACGGCGGCTTTGCTTTGTAATTTTAACGCACCAACTCCGGGAAAACCGGCTTTAATGAGCCACGGCCAGGTAGAAACGTTCTTCCACGAATTTGGCCACGTAATGCACAACATGCTCACCCAGGCCGAACTTGCTTCGCAGAGCGGTACCAGCGTTAAACGCGATTTCGTAGAAGCCCCGTCGCAGATCCTGGAGAACTGGGCCTGGAATTACGATGCGTTGAAATTGTTCGCCAAACATTACCAGACCGGCGAAGTATTACCAAAAGAACTGCACCAGAAAATGTGGGCGGCCCGCAACGTAGGTTCCGGCATTGCCGCATCGGCCCAGATCTTCTACGGCACCTTAGACATGACCCTGCACGATAGATTCGATCCGAATGGTACTGAAACCACTACCGATGTGCTGAAGCGTTTGCAAAACCAGCTCATGCCCTACCCTTACCTGGAAGGCACCAACATGCAGGCTGCTTTCGGACATTTGAACGGCTACGGCGCCAGCTATTATGGCTATCTGTGGAGCAAGGTTTACGCTGAAGATATGTTCTCTGTGTTTGAGAAAAACGGCATAATGGATCAGAAGACCGGCCTGCGTTACCGCGACATTATTTTAGCCAAAGGCGGCACCGAAGAAGAATTCGAGCTGGTAAAACAGTTCCTGAACCGGGAACCAAACCAGGAAGCTTTCTTTCGCTCTTTAGGCTTATAAAAAACGGTATCCTTTCCGCTTAAAAAACTAAAGCTGCTCCGAATTGGGGCAGCTTTTTTTAATCTTAAAAGTTTGATTTACCCGGAATTTCGGGCCACAAGCTTTTAAGTCTGAAAACTCTGGCCGCAAATTTGCACTTATAGCTGCAGGAAAACGTTTTAAGAGTACGGCTGCCCTAACCGGTTTTGCCGTACAGATTTAAAAAAACTGAAGGCTATGAATACGAAGATAAAAAACTACTTAACGGCGCTTTTCTTTGGTATTTCGGTTATGGCGGGTTTGCCGCAAACTGCCGATGCCCAGAATAAAGTTGCTACAACTAAAACCCGGGGTGCCCGCGATATTGTAAAAGAAATTATTGACGTGGTTGGTTTAACCGCCCGTTTCGAAATGCGCGAAGCCAACATCGATAACGCAGCCGCGGTAATTGCCAACGGCCGCCGGTACATTTTATATAATTCCAACTTCCTGAATGCGGTAAACAACGCTTCCAAAACCGACTGGGCATCTGTTAGCATTCTGGCCCACGAAATCGGGCACCACCTGAACGGCCATACTTTAATAAGTGGCGGCAGCAACCGTACCGATGAGCTGGAAGCCGATGAATTTTCCGGGTTCGTACTGCGTAAAATGGGCGCTTCTTTAGCCGATGCGCAGGCCGCCATGGCCGTACTTTCCGATGACCGCGAAACAAGCACGCATCCGGGCCGCAGCATGCGGTTGGCCGCGATCAGTACCGGCTGGAAAAATGCGAATACCCAGATGATGGCAGCTTATTCGCCGGTATCAGATAAACCGGTACAGGTTACTTCGGCGCGAAAGGTTGAGGCAAGCGGTCATGCCCCGGTAACTGCCACGTATCCATCGGTTATGGAAGAAACTACTTTAAACAGCAGCTATATTCTAACCAAAGTTACCTTTAAAAATGCGCCGCGTGAGTCGTTTTACATTACCACCCGCGGTAATCTGGTTCGGGTAAAAGACAACCAGGTAGAAGTGATCGGGGCGCTGTCGCAGACGTTTGATGCGACTTATCCGTTCGTGTTTAAGGGTTCCAAGATCGATCCGTTGTATATCAGCAAAACCGGCTACATCTATAACCAAAGCGGCAAAAAACTGGGCTGGCTTTCTTCTTAATCCGGAGTTCCGAACTTTAAAAACGGTAGCCTTTCGGGCTAAAAAACTAAAAAGCTGCTTTCTTTAATGGAAGCAGCTTTTTTCAGGTTTAACTATACCGTTTCGGATTGCGGCTGGGCCTTTTTCCCGGCCGTTAACTCCAGCAGAACATCGTAATACCGCCGTTTTTGAATTTTGGCTTTGAGCCAGGCATAAAAACTGATAGACTGGAGATCTTCCTGCTCCACAGGAACAAATTCCAGCTCTTTGTCAATAAGTTCTACAAAGTAAGGTTGTTCCAGCATGTATGGGTCGTCCAGAAGCTTTTTAAGGAGCTGCAGGTAGCCTTTTACGTTGTGGTAAGCATCCTGGGCCAAAAGATTTTTAAAAGAGCGCTCAATGGTCCGGATCTTGTTCATTGCCAGCTCGGGGTTATCCAGTTCTATCTGCAGGATCAGTTCACCCATGTTCTTTTTCAACACCCACTCCTTCCCCATTTTGTCTTCGCAGAATTTATCGGAATGCGGCATTCTTATCAGGATAAGGTTGGCTTTTTTGTAATTCTGGAGGGCAAAGTTGAAGAAGCTTAAACCCAGCTGAGCCGTTAACAGGTTCCTGATTCCCAGGGAATTACCCTGGTTTTCCAGCAGTTCCTCCATTAAAGCAGTGGCTTCCTCCAGCCGGTTCAGAAAAGCCAGGTTGGCACTTTTCAGGAAAATATAACGCGGGTAGAATTGCAGGAAAATGCTTTTGGTATTGGCCTGCAGGTCAGCATAGATCGCATCAAGGTAATGGATGGATTGCTCAAACTTCCGGTTGCGGTACAATACGTGGGCCACCATGTAATCCAGGTTCAGTTTGTAGGCAAGTTGCGCTTTGGAGAAACCGGTCTGGGCTTTGATCTGGGCGTACTGGGCAATAATGTAGGGTTCAAAATGATGAAAATCTTTCCGGGCCAATACCGCGCTGCGGGCAATGGTCATCAGCTTATAAAAAATGGACGGCCGCCGGCTTACAATTTCCGATAATTGGAATTCCTGCAATACCTTTTGAATAATGGCATCGAAGTTCATGTCGCGGCCCTGGGCCCGGGCCTGATGGAGTTGTTCCCGGATCAGGCTGGCGGCAATGTTGGCGCGTTCTTCTTCGTCGGCGGCAATTTTGTTGGCGTTGCGCTTCTGAATGATCAGGCCAAGCTCATCGGCAAATTCATTATCGGCTTTTTCAATCTGCAGGTTGTAAATGTTATTGAGCAGGTCGAATTGTTCGTTTTCAGAAGCTACTTTTTCGGCTTTGCGCAACAAGTTCCAGGCCAGCCGGTCTACCTGTGCTTCAAATAAATAACGGGCCAAACTAACCATACCCATTATGGAAGATGCCGATGTGGTATCTTCTTCCATCCGTTTGAGCAAAATAAAATCCGATAATTGCCGCATGAGCCGTTTGCGAAGGGCATAATAGGCCATGCTGTTTTCGGCATTCGGGTAAAGCTTTTGCTGCAGTTCTTCGGGGGAATACGTTTTCTTTTGCTGCAAAACCTGAAACAGTTCCGCATCTTTCCGCGCTTTGTTCTGGCTCTGCCGTTTCACGAAATCCAGGAACTCCCGCTTCTGGTCGGCGGTCAGCGTATCGATCGTAATTTTCAAATCATCCATAAAATTTCCCGGGCTAAAAGAATCTTCTGCCTAAAGTTAAGAAATAATCCGGTTTCCGAAAGTCACAAATATTAACCTTTAAACAATTGTAAACCTGATTGTTACAGATCAAAAGAGGTAGCCCTAAAAGTCTTAATTACAGAATTTCGGGTTTTACCCCGGGTACCGGGCCGCGTACCTTTACCCTACAACCAGACAATTAACCGCTTTAACGCTAAAATACCTACACTTATGAAAAAGCTTTTACTATTCCTTTTCACAATGCTGAACGCCGCCTGGTGCCTGGCGCAGGATACTTTGGTAAAGAAGACCGGCGAAGAGCTCCAGGTTAAAATAGTGGAAATTACGCCTGATATGGTAAAATTTAAACGATCCGACAACCTGGAAGGGCCGCTGGTTTCCGTTTACAAGCGGGAAGTTTTTATGATCAAATATGCCAACGGCGCAAAAGAAATTCTTAACCCGGCACCGCAACCAGCCCAGCCGGCCCCGGTTAGCCCCTACAAGCCCATACCAATGCCTGCCCCTACGCCCGTAGCCGGGCCAACGGAGCCGGAAGAACCGGCCCCCTACATGATGAAGCTGAACGGTCCCCGCTTTGGCGTAACCTACATTTCTCAAGGCAAACTTACCCGCCGCCTGGAAGACGAATATGAAATAAGCAGCCCGGTAATTACCCAGTTCGGCTGGCAGTTCGAAACCCAGATCTTTAATATTGATGGCGGCCCTTCGGGTTTAATAGAATTTGTACCTTTAATTGGCGGCTTGGATCAGGGCATCTTTTTACCCAGTGCCAGCCTTATCTGCGGCCTTCGCGCTAAATCCGGGCTGGAAATAGGCTTTGGCCCGAACGTTTCGGCGGCCGGCACCGGGGTGGTAATTGCGGCCGGTACCTCTTTTACTACCGGTAATGTGCATTTCCCGTTCAATTTTGCGGTGGTACCTTCCCGCGATGGCGCCCGGTTTAGTTTAATGTGCGGCTTTAATTACCGGAAGCGATGACAAAATATTTCTTCCTGCTAATGGCCTGCCTGCTGCTTTTGCAAGGCCCGCTTTTTGCCCAGGATAAGATCCTGTACCGGAATGGGCAGGAAGCATGGGTCAAGGTATTGGAAGTGGGTCTGGATTCGGTACGTTACACAAGCCTGACTGATTCCACGAATACAAAATCTCAGGCGGTTCCGGCAGGGTCTGTATTCTCTGTAAAGTATCAGGACGGAAAAATAAGTCTGTTAGCAGATCGCGCTTCGGAGCAATTATATTACACAGAGGAAGCCCTTTACCGCCAGGGCCGGGCCGATGCCAGGAGTTATTACAAAGCCGGAGATGCTTTTTGGACGACCCTGGGATTTACCGTTAGCTCTTCCGTAATTCTGCCTGGCATTGGCACCCTGGTGGCCTTGGGCGCCGGAGGGGTTATGAGTAATGCCAATGTACCGGACAATAAAATTATAGCTTCCAACCCGGAATTCAAACAAAGCCCCGGGTATTTGGAAGGGTATCAGAAACAGGCTAAAAGTAAAAAACTGGGCAACGCAGCGGCCGGATTCGGGGCGGGAACGGTTGTACTGGGAGCAGCAATAATAGCGATCTTAAATGGGGTCAGTAACCGTTAAAGCAACAAAAGCTGAGCCGCAAAAAATTGTTTCTGATCTCCAATAGCATTTTGTTATCTTTACCTGCTTTAACTTTATAAGCAGGTTGAATTCCCGGAAAATGCCCCTACGACTTTTACTTTTAACAGCTTTTCTCCTACCGTTTCTGCTGCCGGCCTTCGGGCAGGATAAGATGCTTTACCAAAACGGGCAGGAAGAACTGGTTAAGGTTTTAGAGGTTTCGCCGGATTCTGTTTTCTTTATAGGGTTTAGCGATTCTGCACAAAAAAAAATGGTTTCTACCCCCAAAGCTGCGGTTTTCATGATCACGTACCAGAATGGCAGCAAACAGGTAATGAAAGAACCCGAAATTATTGGTAATAACAGGAGCAATGATAATTATCAAGAACCTGCCGTGCTTTCCGAATCTGCGTTGTATTTGCAGGGCCAGCGGGATGCCAAACACTTTCATAATGCTACCGGCACTTATTTTGGTACTTTAGGCCCCACCTTGTTGTTGCCTTTGGGCGGGCCAATATTGGGCCTTGGCGCCGGCGTAATTCTAACCACTGCCCGGATTCCGGAACGGAAAATTGTAACGCCGCAACCTGCTTTAAAACAACACAGCAGTTATCTGGCGGGTTATCAGAATCAGGCTAAAAAGAAAAAACTGGGGAACGCCGCGGCCGGTCTGGGAACCGGTATTGTTTTGCTATACGCAGCCATATTTTCCCTTTTTGCACTTTAATCCAGCCTGAACGGCGAAAAAAAGCCTTTGCAAGCCCAGAACTAAAAAAGCTGCCTGTTTACCGGGCAGCTTTTTTTTAATTCAGTTGAAACCGAATTTACATTAACGGCGACGCTTGGTGCTCCGGCCTTTGCTATACGTTTTTTTACGGGCGGCAGAACTCCGGTGGTATGTTTTTTTACGGGCCGCTGTAGTTGGACCATATTTAATAGGTTTGGCCGCTTCGGCAGCTAATTGTTCCTGGTATTTGCGCGGAACCAGCAGATCGCGTTCGGCTTGTTCCTGGGCAGAAAGGTTGGCTTCCAGATCGCCGGCATCTGACCGCTGGCTCTGGATCTCTTGTTTTTGCTCACCAGCATTAGAATTTGCCTGCGAAAAACCCTGAGTGGAAGCAAGTGCAAAAAGCAGTAAAAAGGAGCTAAATGCTTTCATCATGTTTATTATATTTTTGGTTAACGGGAACAAAATTACACTTTTCGAATTAAAATTGCACTAAAATTTCTGTATTTTTATTTCCGCCCCCTGTTTCCAGGCTCTGAAGCAGGTTTCTAAGCTGATTTCTCCAGGTTTCGGCAAATACTGAATTTAACGCTTTGCCAGCTCCAATTTTTATAGGTTTCGTATAACCTTAAAATTAGAAAACCGGCTTAACCGATAGGCCTGAATACATTTTCAACCATCAAAAAAGTTCAGATCATGCCAAAAGGAGACAAATCTGCCTACACCGATAAACAGAAACGGCAGGCAGAACACATTGAAGAAAGTTATGAGAAAAAAGGAGTCAGCGAAGAAGAAGCTGAAAAACGCGCCTGGGCTACCGTAAATAAACAGGACCATGGCGGCAAAAAATCGGGTTCCGGTCGGGGAGCCGGAAAAGATACCTCCTCTTCAGCCAAAGGCGGCAGTAAAGGCGGACCTAAATAAATAGGTATAATTAAACCAAGCCCGGAAATTCTCTGATTTCCGGGCTTGGTTTAGTTTTTTAGGGTAAATTCCTACCGTTTTGGTTTTAATGTTTTGGCTGCGGCCGCCGCTGCTAACCCACCAAGAAGGTACCAGGCCACCGTCATGACCTTGGTTTTAGTGGTTCGGCCGCTGGGTGCGGTTCCCAGGCCAAGCGGCCCCGGCAATGCTACCCCGCCAATGCCGGCAGCTAAACCCAGCAGACTGCCCCGCAACCAGGCATTCTTTCCCGACCCGGTAAGGCTGTAGTAAAGCGAATTAGATAAAAGGTCGCCGGCCATGGTAATTCCAAACAATTTATCTTGGCCGGGGGGCTTGTGGTCGGCAAATCGCATTATTTTGGCAATTGCCCGCATGCCCAAAACATCCATCCGGGGGGCATCCGGGTCAAAACGGCGCATCGTTTCGTGGATCAGGGTTACGGCGCAGGCCCCGGCAATACCAGCGCCGGCGGCACTTAATAAAGCAGCTGAAGTTTTTTTCTTCATGTTAATTTTGAGTTTAAGCAGTAATACGCAAGCAGCCGGTAAATGCTGCCGGTTAGCCTTTTTTCTCGAAGGCAATTAAGCTAATGTCGCCGCTTCGTTCCAGAAATGCTTCTTTCACATCTTCAATTTCCGCAATATTATTTTTCCGGCAAGCCTCACAGATATCGTGATAAGTAATGTTGAATTTGCGCATATTCGTTTCCAGCAACTTGCCTTCTTTCATAAGATCTGTTTTCCCGCCTTTTACCCAATAGCCAAAGTTTTTAACCCGGAAAGATAAGTAAGCAAAAAGCCAGTGGAGCGCCACCAGCAGCAAGGTGGTGAAAATGGTTTGGTAGAAGGGAGAATTACCGGTTATGGCCCGGCTCAGGATAGAACCTAAAATTATTCCTAACACGATATCAAAAGCTGAGCTTTTGCCAAAAATACGCCGGTCGCCAAACCGAACCAGCAAAATTGCCAGCAGAAAAACGAACACTCCCCGAACACCCATTTGCCACCATTTTATCTGGTCCGAATCTGGTCCAATAAGTGTATCTAAAAATTCCATCATCAGGCTTATATTAAAATTCTTTACACTGAATAAAACTTGTTTTACTTATATTAATATATCTTCCACAAAAAAAAGACCCCACCTATATAAAGCAGAATTTTTAAAGAAAGTTGCTGATTTTATACGGATAAGGTACAATTATGCGAATCTTTTCCTGATATAAACACGTAAAATGCCACAGATTTACTTATAAAATACATTTAAATAATTATATATTCATGGAGAAAGCTATATTTGGGGCAGGCTGTTTTTGGGGGGTTGAGGCTATTTTCCGTCAGGTTAAAGGGGTTATAAATACAACGGTTGGGTACTCAGGCGGCCTAACGCTGGACCCAACGTACGAACAGATCTGTAGCGACAAAACCGGCCATGCCGAAGCCGTAGAAATTACCTACGATCCTACTTTACTTTCCTACCCGGAATTACTGGATATTTTCTGGCAAAACCATAACCCAACTACCTTAAACCGGCAGGGCCCCGACATTGGGGAGCAATACCGGTCGGTTATTTTTTACCACAACGAAACCCAAAGAGAAGAAGCGCTGGCTTTTAAAACTATTTTGCAGCAAACCGAAAAATTCCGGGGCAGACCCATTGTAACGGAAATAACGCCGGCCCGCGCTTTTTACAAAGCCGAAGAATACCACCAGCAATACCTGGAAAAACGGGGAATTCATACCTGCCAGCTAATGCCGGTCATAGCTTATAATTAAATACAAAAGCCGGAGCAATTGCCCCGGCTTTTTTTTAATTGCTGTGTAACAGCCTTTAAGATTTATAACCTTTATTGGCTTTTTTAGCCAGGCCGGCCTTGGCCAGCGAACCGGCTTTTTTCATCCAGCCGCCTCTGGAACCGCGGGCCAGGTAAGTGGCACCCAGCAGTAGGATGGCACCGCCCACAACTTTCTGGGTAGTGGTTAAGCGGTTAAAGGCGGTAGTAGCCGTGCCGCTGTATTTTTTCAGCATTTCCGGAATTTTAGCGCCGCCCAACATGCCGGTAAGGTTTTCCATGTTAAAGCCGTTGCCTTTGTCGCCGGAGCTGCTCTGCCCTGAACCGGAATATTGGTTCGAAGAGGTATTTTGTGTTGAAGAATTGCTTTGATTTTCCATAGTATTTTCTAAAAAATTAAATTTAAAAATTATTTTCCCGGCCCCGCAATGGCAGCGGCCCGGACCTTCTTTTTCGGATTTAAGCCCGCTTTGTTACAATTTAGGCAACTTTTTATTTTTCACCCCACCCAGAATTTACAGGTCATTGCTTTGCCATCCCGAACCTCCGGGGCGGCTTAGCGTAAATTGTTCCTATGCAGGCAAATCAGTGCCTGATGTACATTTACTAAACCCATAAACTATGAAAGATAATCAGCACGAAAGCGGTGAACGCGGACACCGTGACCACACGAAAGGCGAAGGAACCAAAAGCGACCGTCAGGGCGGCGGGCCTTCGGAAAGACAAAGTATGGCCGGTGAGCAGGGCGCCAAAGCCGAAGAAGAACGTAAAAGCACCCGTTCGCATACGGAGGCAGGCGAAGTTCGCGGCGCCGGCACCTTAAAAGAAGGTTCCAGCAAAGACCAACCCGTAGAAGAACGCGGCCAGGGTACCAGCTTACATCTTGGCGATGATTTCCGGATCCATAATGAAACGGGTGAACAGGATGAAAATGTGCGGCGCCAGACCGGAACCGCCAACCACGAAGGCGGCGATGCAGATGGTGCCGGCGGTGGTAAAAGCAGCGGTGGCGCCGGCCACGGCCCGCAGGGTAATTCAGACAACAAGAATTCCGGAAAAGATAATAGTGGCAACAGCGCCAAAGCCAGCACTCCCAAAAAGGAAAACTCCGGCACCGATGGTAACCCGGAAAATTACAAAGGCTACGATGGCGGCACCCCTCCAGATAAATTTAAGAGCGGCGGCGAACACCAGCACGGCGGCGAATTCCCGCCAAGAACCCGCCAGGACCCGAATGTTGAAGGCAGTTCAGCCGGCAGCCACTAATCTATTTATAAACTAAAAAGTCCCGGAATTTCCTATTGAAAGTTCCGGGACTTTTTTATGCCTAAAACCTACCGTTTTCCGGAGCCAGATGGGTTGCCACCGGCTTTTTTATGTTTCTGCCGGTCATAAAAATAATAAATACCAAAAGCCACAATGGCAATTACCGACACCCAGATCAGGCCGGTTTTCAGGCGATCTGTATCTTCTCCCAGGTAAGCGATCAAGGCAATTAATGGTAAAATGCCCCCAATAGTGGCCAGGATAAATTTCAGGAAAGGTAAGCGGGTGGAACCGGCAATAAAGCTGATGGCATCGTTAGAAAGGAAAGGTGAGATCCGGGCAATTACAACGGCCCAAACCCCATACCGGTGCACCTGCTCTTCTACCTTGGCCGCCGTTTCGGGGCCCAGCAATTTATCTACCAGCGCGGCCCCGGCCAGGCGCCCTAAGGCATACCCAATACAGGAAGCCAGCATAATACCCGCAAATGCAATTAAAGAGCCCCAAACCGGGCCGTAAGCTAAAACCGCTATAACTATTAACGCTACTACATTTACCACCACCACAAACATTTGCAGAACGGTAAAGGCAATGATGAAGGCAGGTCCCCAAAAGCTGAATTGCTGTACCCAGGCCGATATTTTATCCTGGTCGCCGGTGCGCAGCACCTGCCAGCCTTCGCGGGTGGTTTGTCCGAATTCGGGCCAGAAAAAATAGGCCGCCAGCAGACTGGCCACGACGCCCAAAGTAATGTAAAGCGGGAGTTTGCTGGATTTTTCTTTTTCCTCAGAACTGGATTCCAAAATAAAAACGGTTTTGTGAGCTGGTATTTTGAAGACCTCTTACGGGTTTTCCGGCTCAAAGGCTACCGTTTTTGCTTTTTCTGTTTTGGGCTGGTGTTGCTGAAGTTTTTTCAGGTTTTGTAAAGTTTCCTGATGCTCTTTCTTTTTTTCGGAATTCCCGGTTGGCGGTGGAAGTCCGGCGAAATAGGTAAGCAAATAATTTTTTAAGGGTGCCGAAGTGAACTGAAAATCGTGCTTGCTTTGGCGGTTCAGCAATTCCTGATGGGTTTCATCGGCCAGTTTATACTCTTCGCGCACGGTTGGCGAACCGGTATCCAGATCGTAAGAGGCCAGTTCCAAGTGTGGCTGGCTCCGGAGTTTAAACAGACTTTCCTCAAAAAGCTGGATGGTATGATCGATGCTCTGCACAAACAACGTTTCAGCTTCGGCGGAAGGAATTTTGAAATTCAGGACACTTAAAGGTCCGGCTTTGGGTACGACCCGAAACACCACCGACATTACTCTGGCCGTAAAACCGGGAGATTCCGGTTCGAATTTTTGCGTTAGATCCTTATTTCTGGTGCTTGCCAATTGCCTGGAACTTACGGCGGGCTTACTTTCTATTTTTTTATGATGGCTGAACCAGGCCATTTTGGTAAACTGCGGGATCAGCGATTTAACCGAAAAATGAAAAATGGCTTCCGAAAGGGGTTGAAGAAGAAAGGTATTTTTTAACTCCAAACCATAGGTTTTCTGAAAAGCGCGCTCCAACTGGTTCCGGGCAACTTTAAAGCCGATAAAATTCCGGAAAGCTTCCGGGGCATATTCGTGCCGGGCCGCCTGTAAAACATCAAAAGCAAATTCGGTACGGGTATGCGATTTGTGATCTTCTTCGTAAGTAACCACCGGGCCATATTTTTTTCCCATTTCCGGGTAAATCAGCGGCACGCTTAAGTTTGTTCCGAGCGAATGCCCGTGAATATCGGCGTAATAATGCGAAAGCGCTCCCAAAGCAAAAGCATATTCGCTGGCATTTTGGGCTTCAGAGATCAGGTTATTTATAAAATCGCCGGTGCGTACATAATGCGTAAGGTTGGTGAATATTTTACTTCCCATCGGGTAATAACCAATGTCCTGAATAATGGAACCGCCATAAGCATAAGCCCGGGCAGTATGTAATTCTTTTTCGCTAATTCCGGGGTATTTCTGCTGTAAAACCGGCACCATAGAACGCTGCCAGGCACCATCTATTATGGCTTGGTGGGTGAGCAAAGAATAGGCCTGCAGGTTAGAAGAACTAACAAGAAAAAGAAACAGGACTATAATGGTAGTTTTGCGGCCCAACGTAGTATTTTTTAGTATTTATACTTACGTTTCAGGCGGATAGCAGCTGAAATACACCTTTTAAATTTGGATTTAACCGGTGTTTACTCCGTGAACAACAGTTTTTTCAAAGTTTATAAATATCGGCTTTTACGCCATTATCGCCTTGTTTGCGCTTTTCGGTTGGACTATCGAAAACGATAAGAACGTGATTATCATCGTAAAGCGCCATTCCTTCGGCTTTATCCTGGCCGGAAGTTTTACCGTGGCCGTGCGGCACGTCGAACAGTCGCTCCAATTCTTTACGATGCACAATACTGGATTTTTCCTGCTTCACGGCATCGGGCCACCGGTAAACCGAAATGGTACCATCCAGATCCATTGTAGGCCCGGCCAGAATCAGCAAATCGTGTTTTATAACCCGAAGTTCGCGGATTCCCATTCCCTCCAGATGCAAGAAATGCTTTTTGTAAAAGGCACCGTTTTCGCCAATAGGTTTCAGTTTGAAATGTTCCGATTTGGTTTCTTCAATCTCCACTTCCAGGATCATCGCCCAACCTCTCAATACCGGACCGCGCAGCCCAATGTAAATTTTTTCTTTACTCAACGCCAGGCCTTCAATATCGAAACCATTGTCTTTGCCCGGAATTTCCATAAAAGGTTTCAGGTGAATATCGTTGGCTAACACCTGCCACAATTTATTTTTATCGCCGTGGCTCACCAGCTGCGCAGCGTGCAGTTTTACTTTAGGTTTATCGGGGTGCTCACATTTCTTCTCCAACACGTATTCGCCGGATTTTTTATCTTTTACCATAGGAATGCGCGCCAGTAAATACCGGCTCGGATCGTCTTTCACTTTGGCCAGGCGTTCGATCTGTTTTTCCGGCGAGTCTTTCTTCTTTGGTTTCTTCCGCGCCAAACTATGCGAACCCACCAGCCACAAATAATGGTCCTGAAAGCCGATGCCTTCAATATCGATCTCACAATCGCCTTCGGGCAGTTCCAGGTATTTTTTCAGGTCGAAAGATTGATGATGGCCGTAAGTTTCTTTATCGATACGGGTTAAGCGTTCCAGGCTGCTGCGTTCGTCGCAGGCGATCCAGAGGTTATCGCCTAAAATGATGGAAGTAGAAAGGCCATCGCGCACGTGTTTACCGTCAGCGTTTATACTCAGTTTTTTGTCGAATTCTAGCTGGAGATGTTTTTTCATAGATTGCAATTACACTAAAGTCTGGTTGACTTTTTTGGTCTAATTGCATACCGTTTTTAAGAAGATTGGGTTGTAGTGCTCCATGCCTTAAAAGGCGTGGCAATTGAAGGTCAAACCGAAACAATAAATTATTTACAGATCCTGTAGAGACGCAATATTTTGCATCTCCATTCTGGGTAGCAGATACAGAATTGAATAAGAAATTGAATCCAAGGCTGTAAGAAAAAATAAATTATTACCGTAGAATTGGAAAGACGCAATAATGTGAAAGACGCAAAATATTGCGTCTCTACAGGATCTGTAATGAATTCCAGCCACATAAAAAGAAAAGTAGCGTAGGGTTTAAACCCTACGCTACTTTTTGGCTAAATATGATACCGTTTTAGAAACTGAAGATCATTTTCAAATCTTCACATCTCCAAATTTTTCAAATCGACTAAATATGAATCGCCCGGTTTTCCGTAGCAGCTAAACACGCTTCTTTCATTGCTTCGGTGTAGGTTGGGTGCGCGTGGCTCATACGGGCAATATCTTCGGCAGAAGCGCGGAATTCCATTGCTACTACGGCTTCGGCAATTAAGTCGGCAATACGCGGGCCAATCATATGTACACCCAGGATTTCGTCGGTAGTTTTATCGGCTAATACTTTTACGAAACCGTCGGTATCCATAGAAGCTTTGGCGCGGCCGGAAGCTTTGAAAGGAAACGAACCGGTTTTGTAAGCGCGGCCTTGTTCTTTCAATTGCTCCTCGGTGAAACCAACGCCGGCAACTTCCGGCCAGGTATAAACTACGCCCGGGATCAGGTTGTAGTTGATGTGCGGTTTTTGTCCGGTCATATATTCGGCAACCAATACACCTTCTTCTTCGGCTTTGTGCGCCAGCATTGCGCCGCGAACTACGTCGCCGATGGCGAAGATGCCCGGTACGTTGGTTTCCAGGTGGTCGTTCACGGCAATCATACCGCGTTCGCCCATTTGTACGCCAGCGGCTTCTAAATTCAGGCCTTCGGTATAAGGCTTGCGACCGATGGAAACCAAGCAGTAATCGCCTTCGAAAGTAACGGTTTCGCCTTTGGTGTTTTCCGCGGTTACAGTTACGCCGGAGCCGGTATTTTTAGCGCCGGTTACTTTGTGCTGGAAGAAGAATTCGAAACCTAAGGTTTTCTTTAAAATGCGTTGCAATTCTTTACCTAAAGCGCGGTCCATTGTAGGAATGATGGCATCCATAAACTCAACCACGGTAATTTTTGCTCCTAAACGGGCATAAACCGAACCTAATTCCAAACCAATTACACCACCGCCAATGATGATCATATGTTTCGGAACTTCTTTCAGACCTAAAGCTTCAGTGGAAGTAATGATGCGTTCTTTATCAACCGGCAGGAAAGGTAAAACGGTAGGTTTGGAACCAGTAGCAATGATCACTTTTTCGGTTTCAATTTCCTGACCTTCGCCACTTTCGGAAGCAATTTTGATACGGTTTTTGCTTACAAAAGAACCCAGGCCGTTAAATACATCGATCTTGTTTTTCTTCATTAAATAAGCAATCCCGTCGTTGTTCGATTTGATTACGCCGGATTTGCGGTTGATCATCTGCTCCAGGTTTACTTTCAGATTGTCCAGCTCGATGCCGTGCTCTTTGAACGTATGCGAAGCGTTATGAAAATGCTCCGAAGAATCTAAAAGCGCTTTGGAAGGAATACAACCCACGTTCAAGCAGGTACCACCCAGCACCGAATATTTTTCGATTATCGCGGTTTTCATACCTAATTGCGCACAGCGGATAGCCGCTACATAACCGCCCGGACCCGAACCAATAACCGTTACATCATATTTCATATTAATTAAAAATTAGAAATTAGAAATTAAAAATTAGAAATTATGCTTTTGTTTTCATTGTAATTAAGATTTTGCTGATGATCTTTCTGATTTCATCGCAATCTTTATGAATTGATTCAAAAGCATTTTCCGGAATGTATTGACTGTCTTTCAATAAGCGGAGCCAATATGAAGTTTCCCGGGCCTCCTTCGCGGCAATATTCAATTTATGAATGAAATCAGCTTTAGAACTTGCGGCGATTGCTTCTTCAACATTTGCTCCAACAGATGTACCACTTCGCAACAATTGCTTAGAAAGTACAAACTCCTTTTGCTCTCCGGTCAAGTATTTGTACATCTTGATTATCCTTAGGGCAAAAGCATAGCTTTTATCACAGATTACATTCTCCCGCTTTTCCTCCCCCACAATTTCTAATTTCTAATTTCTAATTCATAATTAGCCTACACGCCTAATAATAAACGCATCGGATCTTCCAGCAATTCTTTCACGCGTACCAGGAAGCTAACCGACTCACGACCATCAATAATTCTATGGTCGTAAGAAAGCGCTAAGTACATCATTGGGCGAATTTCCACTTGTCCGTTAATGGCAACCGGGCGCTGAATGATGTTGTGCATACCTAAGATAGCTGATTGTGGCGCGTTGATGATCGGGGTAGACATCATGGAACCAAAGATACCGCCGTTGGTAATGGTGAAGGTACCGCCGGTCATTTCGTCGATGCCTAATTTACCGTCGCGGGCTCTTTTGGCTAAACGTACTACCTCTTTTTCGATTCCGTCTAAGCTTAATTGCTCAGCGTTGCGGATAACCGGAACTACCAGGCCTTTCGGCGAAGAAACGGCAATGGAGATATCGCAGAAATCGTTGAATACCATTTCGCCGTTATCGATCATCGCGTTTACGGCCGGCCATTCCTGCAGGGCAACGGTACAGGCTTTGGTGAAGAACGACATGAAGCCTAAACCTACTTCGTGTTTCTCTTTGAACTTGTCTTTGAACTTGTTGCGGATGTCCATAATCGGCTTCATATCTACCTCGTTGAAAGTAGTAAGCATTGCCGTTTCATTTTTCACCGCTACTAAACGGCGTGCTACGGTTTTCCGCAGGCTGCTCATTTTTTCACGACGCTGATTACGCGTACCTGCCGCGGCAATTGGGGCAGCAGCCGGAGCTGAAGTTGCAGGTTTGGCAGCTGTAGCGGCCGGAGCAGCTTGCGCTGGTTTCGCTTGCGCGCCCATTGCGTCTTCTTTGGTAATTCTGCCATCGCGGCCGGAACCTTGTACGTCAGCAGCGTTGATACCTTTTTCCGAAAGAATTTTACCGGCAGCCGGCGAAGGTGTTCCGGAAGCGTAAGTTGAAGCACCGGAAGTTGCGCCGGAAGGTTGGGCTTGCATTGCTTGCGCACCGGCAGCAGATGGTGCTGGCGTAGCTTGCGGCGATGCAGTTAACGCACCGTTCACTTCAATTTTACAGATAACCGCACCAATTTCGATGGTAGAACCTTCCGGCGCTACAATTCTTAAAATACCGGCTGCTTCCGCAGGCAATTCGAAAGTCGCTTTATCCGATTCCAGTTCGCATAAAACCTCATCCATTGCAACCTGATCGCCGTCTTTTTTCATCCATTTGGAGATGGTAACTTCGGTGATGGATTCGCCAACGGTTGGGATCTTGATTTCTTTAACACCACCGCCCGTTGCCGGCGCCGAAGCTGGCGTTTGCGGTTGGTTTTGCGCACCTGAAGAAGGAATGTTTTCCGCTACCGGCGTGCTTTGCGGATCGGAAATCGTTTTGGTTTCGGTTGGTGCCTGGCTTGCGGCCGGAGCAGAAGCAGCTGGAGCTGAACCTGAAGCTGCGCCATCGCCTTCAATGCGGCAAAGTACGCCACCAATTTCTACCGTATCGCCTTCCTGGGCTACAATTCTTAAAATACCGGCGGCTTCGGCTGGTAACTCGAAGGTAGCTTTATCGCTTTCGAGTTCGCAGATGATTTCGTCCATAGCAACCTGGTCGCCGTCTTTTTTAAGCCACTTGGCTATGGTTACTTCGGTAATGGATTCGCCGACAACCGGTACTTTTACTTCTAAACTCATATATTTTGCTTTAGAATTAATTCGTTTCTTTTGTTTTCTGGGGGCCTGGTGTAGAGACGCCCTAATAGGGCGTCTCTACAATATTGCGTCCCTAAATTATTAATTACAGCGCAAATGCTCGTTCTACAATTTCCTTTTGTTCCTTTTGATGGACCTTGTTGTAGCCGGTTGCCGGAGAAGAACTTGCTTTACGGGAAACCACATCTACTACTTCCGAACGCATCGCATTCAGGATGTACATCCAGGCGCCCATATTTTGTGGCTCTTCCTGTACCCAATATACTTTCGCGCCTTTGTATTTGCTTAATTCAGCAGCTAATTGCGTTTTCGGGAACGGGTGAAGTTGTTCCATTCTTACGATGGCTACGTCTTTGCGCTTGGTTTTCTGTTGTTCTTCCAGCAGGTCGAAATACACTTTTCCGGTACAAAGCAGTACCGTTTTTACCGATTTGGCAGTAGCATATTCATCGCCGATCACTTCGCGGAAACTGCCTTTAGTAAACTCTTCAATTTTAGAAGAAACCAACGGGTGGCGCAGCAACGATTTCGGCGACATCATTACGCAAGGCTTGCGGAAAGGCAAGGCCAGCTGGCGGCGCAGCATATGGAAGAAGTTGGCCGGCGTGGTGATGTTCGTTACGAAAATATTGTACTCGGCAGCAAGTTGCAAGAAGCGTTCCGGACGGGCATTGGAGTGTTCCGGGCCTTGTCCTTCGTAGCCGTGCGGCAACAGCATAACTACGCCGTTCATTCGCTGCCATTTCGATTCGGTAGACGTGATGAACTGGTCGATCATAACCTGCGCGCCGTTGGCAAAATCACCGAACTGGGCTTCCCAGATTACTAAAGCATTCGGGTTGGCCATTGCGTAACCAAATTCGAAACCTAAAACGCCGTACTCCGAAAGCAACGAGTTGTAGATATGAAGCTGGGCTTGTTTCTCGGCGATGTTGTTCAGGCTGTTGTAAGGCGCGCTGGAGTTCGCATCGTGGAATACGGCGTGGCGGTGAGAGAACGTTCCGCGCTGCACGTCCTGGCCGCTTAAACGCACAATTTTATTTTCCAGCAAAATAGAACCGTAGGCTAATAATTCAGCAGCGGCCCAGTTCAGGGTTTTGCTACCGAAGAACATATCCTGACGATCTTTCAGCAATTTCTCGATCTGCTTCAGCGGTTTATAACCTTCCGGAACTACCGTTAAGGCTTTGCCAACTTTATCGATCACGTCCTGCGAAATTCCGGTTTCCGGCGATTTTTCGAAGTCTTCCGGCTTGGAGCGGCGTAATTCCTGCCACTCTTTTTCCATACTCTGGTAGTTGTACGGCAGCGGTTTTTGCTTTACCATATCCAGGCGGGCCTGAAGCGTATCGCGGAATTGCTTGTCCATTTCTTCCGCCAGTTTCGCATCAATTTCACCGCGACCAATTAAGATCTCGTTGTAAACTTCGCGTGGGTTTTTGTGGCGGGAAATTAAGTTGTAAAGGGAAGGCTGGGTGAATTTTGGTTCGTCGGCTTCGTTGTGGCCGTGACGACGGTAGCACACCATATCTACAAAGATATCGGCGTGGAACATCTGGCGGTATTCGGTTGCCAGTTGCACCGCGAAAACTACCGCTTCCGGATCGTCGCCGTTTACGTGGAGTACCGGCGCATCTATGATTTTAGCCAGATCGGTAGAATAAATAGAAGAACGGGCATCTTCGAAATCGGTGGTAAAACCAACCTGATTGTTAATTACAAAGTGCAGCGTACCGCCGGTTTTGTAACCTTCCAGCTGGCTCATCTGCGTTACTTCGTAGCCAATTCCCTGGCCCGCAACAGCCGCATCGCCGTGAATTAAGATCGGCAGAATTTTATTGTAATCTTTGCCGTACATTGTATCCAGTTTCGCGCGAACGAAGCCTTCAACTACCGGGTTCACCGCTTCCAAATGGCTTGGGTTCGGCGCCAGTTTCAGATTAACTTTATTACCAGACGTGGTTTCGATCTCAGAGCTGTAGCCCATATGGTACTTCACGTCGCCATCGCCCATCGTTAAATCCGGAACGGCGGTACCTTCAAATTCGGAGAAGATCTGTTCGTAGGTTTTACCCATTGTGTTGGCCAGCACGTTCAAACGACCGCGGTGCGCCATACCAATTACCACTTCGTTTACGCCCAGTTCAGCACCTTTATTAATGATCGCATCAAGCGCCGGAATAGTCGTTTCGCCGCCTTCCAGAGAGAAGCGTTTCTGACCTAAGAATTTGGTATGCAGGAAGTTCTCGAATACAACGGCTTCGTTCAGTTTGGAAAGAATGCGTTTTTTGTATTCGATGCCCGGGTTGAAATTCAGGGAATCTTTTTCAATTTTTTCCTGGATCCAGGCTAGCACTTTCGGGTCGCGGATATACATATATTCGAAACCGATGGTGCGTTCGTAGATCTTTTGCAGCGCCGCTACAATGTCTTTTAACGGTGCCGCGCCGATGCCAATTAAAGAACCAGCCTGAAACGTAGTGTTCAGATCAGCTTCGGAAAGACCGAAATCTTTCAGATCGAGCATTGCGTGGCGGTCTTTGCGTTCGCGAACCGGGTTGGTTTTAGAACGCAGGTGGCCACGTGAACGATACGCGTGAATTAACTGGAAAACCTTAACTTCTTTATCGGAAATGGTTGGTGCTCCGGCAGTTGTGGTTGGTTTGGCAGCAACGGCAGTTTCCTGACCGTTCCCGTTTTCGGAAGGATAAGTTTGGGAGAACTCAAAGCCTTCGAAGAATTTGCGCCAGCCGAAATCTACGGCTTCCGGGTCCTGCTGATAAGTTTTGTACAACTCATCGATGTAGGCTCCGTGCGCATTGGCGATATATGAATATTGATCCATTCGGAATTTGAATAAGTAGTGGATGAAGGCAAAGATACTAATTACCTATATTACTTTAAAATACATATTCGCATTCACGAATAAATCTGTAAATCAGCAAATTAAAAACCATACCGTTTGGAAATTTCTTTTCCAAACGGTATGGTTTCGGGGCAAAAAAGTAAAACAGCTTATAAACCGATGGCGCGGCGCTTCAAATGCAGGAATTCTTCTTCGGTTAAATGGCCGCTATCGCGCATTTTAATTAGGCGTTCAATCGTATCCAGATCGTGATGCACCGGATTGGTATTTATTGAGCCGGCTGGTTGCTTATCGTAGAATTTGCGTTCGTCGAAATATTCGTGTTTGTAGAAATCGGTTGGAATAGGCAGGTTGCTTTGTTCGGTTATGGGTGCCTGTTGTTTGCCCGGGTTGATCATTGTTTCGCGCAGTAACCGTTCGTATTCCGGAACTACCGCGCCGCCAGCATAAAGCGGGTAACGCGGTAAGGTCATCTGGTCTAGGTGGTTCACGTAAACTTTGTCGCCGTCTTCCTGCAATCTTGCAGAACCAATTGGCACCAGCAAATGATGATCATCGTTGTTCGTAACTAAACTGGTGTCGAGATCTACATCCAGATAGCGCACTTTCATCAGGGTTTCGTCTACGATAAGGTCGTCTACTACGCCAAGTTTTCGGCCGTCGGCGCCCATCACTTCCCAGCCGCGCACGTCGAGGTTATCTTTGGCAACTTTGAAATTTTTGAGAGTTTTAAGCGGCGAAAGCGTAGCGCTTGGATCGCCGGTAAAGTTGTCGTTATCGGTATAATGCGTCGTCATAATTTCGATGGTTCGATGGTTCGATATTCGATTGTTGGATTTTTATCAAATACTTTAAAGGCAGTTTTTCGGACTGAAACCCTAGCGTTTTTCAACAACTGAAAGGTTTAAGCAGGACATTTAAGCGGAAATTATTTTCGGGAATTATGTGCGGTAAATGGGCTCTTCTTGGGTTATCAGCATACCTACCGGGGCCTGCTCCAGATTTTTCTTGTCTTCGTAATGTGTGGTATCCTGGAAGAAGAAACGGTAAACAGCCCAGCCGATTAATGCCAGTAAGATGAGCAAAATTAACCAACCCCAGCCGGAGTTTTTTTTGCGTTCGATGTTGATTTCAGCCATAGTTTTAGTTGTTGAGGGAGGAAGCTGCGCCACGAGCTGCCAGAGCAGTGCTGCGGCAAAAAGTAATGTTTCTACGGGGCAAAGGCGTATGGGTTTTTACCAAATTTGGAGATTTGCAGATTTGAAAATTTGAAGATAAAGGAATTTGAAAATGACCGAATAAATGTTTCTAACATTTAAAATTACCGACTGCCGTTTCCGATTAATTAAAACGGTTTATACCTTTATAATGGAATCGATTTTCCTGAAAGCTTTCATTCTTAGAAAGCGCATAACGAAAAATCATTTCCAAATCTCCAAATCTCCAAATTAAAAATATGCGCCGTCAGCCCCTTCGTTTTGGACTTTACAACTGGTTTCCGGAGCACGGTTACACCTACGTTCACCCCGCCAACCGCCGCGATTTCGAAGACATTCAGCCTGCCGGAAAAGTGTTTGAACTGCTGGAAACCGCCAATGGCTGGCTTTTACTGCGCTACCAGGACCGCCAGTACAAAGTAAAACCGGAGCTTTTCGTGGAAGTAGACCGTCCGCCGCTACGCTACGGCGATTGGGTACGCGTACTGAACCAACCCGAAATCCCAAATTACCCCGCCGAAGTAAACGATGTGCTTTGGAACGAACGCGAAGGGAAAGCTTATTACGCGCTGGTGCTCCGCAAACGACGCCTGCCGGGTATTTTTGGCGAAGAAGATCTGGAAAAAGTTTGACCCCACCCCAGCCCTCCCCTAAAAACAGGGGAGGGAGTTTTTTTTGTAGGGATATGGCTTGACCTGTCCGCACGTTTTCACGATCACGCATTTTTGAACACGATTTCAGAGATTAAAATGATGATCAGGATTCTTTTCTGATTAAAGATTTCCACAATCACACTCCCTTATTCTGCCTAAAAATCCTGTCCATCTTAAAATCCTGAAAATCGTGTTCAAAAACTTTTCGCAATAATGTGCGGACAGGTCGCGACCTGTCCCTACGATGAAAAATCATTCAACCATTCTTTTTATTCCCGTATAAAACTGCAAACTGAAGTCTAAAATTTCTGACCTGTGGAATACAAGGACTATTACAAAATTCTGGAAGTTTCGAAAACAGCGACCAAAGACGAAATTAAAAAATCGTATAAAAAACTGGCGCGCAAATACCATCCGGATGTGAATCCGAACAACAAGGAAGCCGAAGAGAAATTCAAAGCCATTTCGGAAGCCTACGAAGTTTTGGGCGACGATGAAAAACGCAAAAAATACGACCAGCTTGGCGCCGATTGGAAACGCTACGAACAGGCCGGCGGCCAGGGCGGAGGCGGTTTCGACTGGAGCCAATATGCCGGTGCGGGCGGACCAGGTGGCGGCCGTTACACCCATTTTGAAGGTGATTTTGGTGGAGGCGATTTCTCCGATTTCTTTAGTTCAATTTTTGGCGGTATGGGCGGTAGCGGCGGAGCGCGTTCGCAAGGCGGCCGAAGAAGTTCGATGGCATTTAAAGGCCAGGATTACAACGCCGAATTGCAAATGCCTTTGGAAGAAGCGTACCGCGGCGGCAATAAAACCTTAACCGTAAACGGCAAAAACCTGCGCATCAATATCAAACCGGGCGTCTCCGACGGGCAAACCATTCGGTTGAAAGGTCAGGGCGGGCCGGGGATGAACGGTGCTGAAAACGGCGATTTATATATTACGTTCCGGATCAATTCCGACCCGAAATATACCCGCAAAGGCGATGATCTTTTTATAGATGCGTCGGTAAGTGTTTACAAAGCAGCGTTAGGCGGCGAAGAAGTAGTAGATACGCTCAGCGGAAAGATCAAGATCAAAATTCAGCCGGAAACGCAGAACGGCAAAATGCTGCGCTTAAAAGGCAAAGGTTTCCCGGTTTACAACCAGCCCGGCCAGCACGGCGACCTTTATATAAAAACGGTACTCACTTTACCCGAAAAACTTACGGATAAGGAAAAGGACCTGTTCCGGCAACTTGCTGAGCTTCGACCCAATTGATTGTTGATTGACTTTTCGGACCTTAAATCATAGCGTTTTACGCACTGCGAAGAAAAGTCCCCCTTCGAAGGGGGTAGGGGGATGACCACATTAGCCGATAAAAAATGCCGGACACTAACAACTACAACATTAATCTGAAACCATTGGCCAGAAATTTAAGGCACGATTCTACCAAGGCAGAGATCAGGTTGTGGTGCGAATTATTATCAGGCAAAAGATTGAAAGGCTTCGGATTTTGAGGCAGCGGGCAATTGGAAATCACATCGCTGATTTTATGAACAAAGAGCTGAAACTGATAATTGAAGTAGATGGCTATTCGCATAATTTCAAAACCGAAGCCGATGAAAAACGTGATAATGAATTAAAGGAAATGGGTTTTACAGTACTTCGGTTTTCGGATAAAGAAGTAATGCAGGATCTACCGAATGTGCAGCGAACCTTGGAGATTTGGATTGAGGAAAATGGTGGCATTTAATCAAATACTGTGGTCATCCCCCTACCCCCTTCAAAGGGGGACTTTTTTCCTGCCAACCCGGTTTTCCCTGTTCAAACAATAGCGTTTCCGAAAGTCTAAAATCTTATGTCTTAAGTCTAAAATCCAAAAAAAATGAACTACATCGAAATAGAAGAATTTTGCACGCATCACGGCATTCAGGTTACGCTGGTGCGGGAGTTTGCGGATTTTGGGCTGGTGCATTTGCAGGAACAGGAACAAAAAGCCCTGGTGCCCGCCGAAGAAATTGAGAAACTGGAACGCATGATCAGGCTGCATTCGGAGTTGGGCATCAATAAAGAAGGCCTGGAAATTATTCTGAACATGCGCGACCAGTTGGTTTCGTTGAGCTCCGAACTGGAAACGATTCGGTACCGCCTGCAGCAACTGGAAGAAGAACAGAATTTGCGGCTTTTCGGATCGGAGAAGAACGTGGATGATCTGGAGGATAAAATATAGTACCAATGCTTTCCTGGCAAATTGATTTTTCAGAGTTCACCGGTAAAAAAGCTAAGCTTACATGATATTTATCATTAAAACGACCTTTAAATATTGTTTTACCAACATTACCATATAACTATTCGTACATAAACTACCTACTCTCCCATCCTCCTCTTCCGTTCTTATCTGTTTATTACCAGCTTTTTAACCCGGAAGATTATGGATTTAATACATTTACGCAAATTGGCTTTTGCCTTTATTCTGGCTTCCAGCACCGTTACAATCAACAATAAAGCATCGGCGCAACTATTACTGAACCCGGCCACGCAGCCCCGTTTTGTAAACGAACTTAAAGCCCCCAGCGTGATAGATGCCAGGAATGGGTTTTCCCAGCCGCTGGAAATGGAAATAGTACAGTTTCCGAAAGATCTGGGGCTCATAGATCCAGCAACTGGACACCCCTTTGTAACCAAGACCACCGTATGGGGTTACCAACAGAAAGGAAGCAGCACAGACCCAGAATACCCTGGACCAACCATTGTAGCCAAACGCGGTGTTCCTTTAGATGTATTTTGGTACAATAAATTGATAGATGAAAACGGCCAGCCGCTTCCCCATTTATTGCCAGTAGACAGATCCATTCATACCGCATTCAGCCATACACCGGTACCGGTTGGCGTACCAATTGTAACGCACCTGCACGGCGGCCATACCGAATCGGCCAGCGATGGCTTGCCAGATGCCTGGTTCACCCCCAATTTCACCCATAAAGGTCATGGTTTTGTTAAAGGCGATGTGCAGCCTTACCATTACGCCAACGATCAGGAAGCCGCCACCATCTGGTACCACGATCATGCGCTGGGCATTACCCGCCTGAATGTTTACGCCGGCCTTGCCGGATTTTACCTGCTAACCGACAACGTGGAGCAGAACCTAAAGTCAAACAATAAGTTACCGGCTGCACCCTACGATCTGGGCCTGGCCATCCAGGACCGGTTGTTTACTTCCACTGGTCAGCTTTATTACCCGGCCATGCCGGAAGTGGCGGGCGCCCCAGACCCAAGCGTACTCCCTGAAATGTTCGGCAACGTAATACTGGTTAATGGCAAAGCCTGGCCAGTGCTGGATGTAGAACCCCGCCAATACCGTTTCCGGATACTGAACGGCTCCGACTCCCGGTTCTACAACCTTTTCTTCTCGGAAAACATAAAATTCTGGCAAATAGGCTCCGACCTGGGTTTATTACCCGCGCCGGTTGGTTCCGACCAATTACTTATTGCCAACGGCGAACGCAAAGATGTGATGATAGATTTCAGTAACCCGGCGCTTTGGGGTAAAACCATTATAATGCGCAACAATGCTAAAGCCCCTTATCCAAAAGGCTCTACGCCAAATCCGCAGAACGAAGGGCAGATCATGGCCTTTAAAGTGGTAAAACCGCTTAACACTACCGATCGTATTCCCAATACCAATACCAATCCCAATATCATTGCCTATAATACCTACCCCCTAACTCCGGTTCCGGCCACTTTACGGCCGGCTTTGGTAACGCCTTCGCCGGTGGCCAATACCCGCAAACTGATCCTGTTTGAAGGAACCGATAATTTTGGCCGTCTGAAAGCGCAGCTTGGGACCTTTAGCGGCGGTGCATTCGATTATACTGATGCCATCACCGAAAATCCGGCTATGAACAGCACCGAGATCTGGGAAATATACAACCAGACGGTAGATGCTCACCCAATCCATTTGCACCTGGTTCACTTCCAGGTACTTAGCACGCAGAAATTCAAACCGAAGTATGCCTCAGCCGCCGATGAAGCCATTGGAAAGCTTTCGGGTGTGCAGCTTCTGGGCCAACCGCAACAGCCGGAAATGGGCCAGCGCGGCTTAAAAGATACCTACCCGATCCAACCTGGCGAAGTAGCCCGATTTATAGCCACCTTCGACCGGCAAGGACTGTACGTTTGGCACTGCCATATCTTGTCGCACGAAGACCACGACATGATGCGGCCCTATTACGTTGGCGATATGAACGGTATGCAAAACGGCCATAAAACTGCTTCGGCGGGCATTGCACCAAACGTAAAGCTCACCGCCGAGAACAGCTACCAGTTATTCCCGAACCCTTTTACCACGGTTACCAACCTGCATTTTAAAGCCACCGAAGCCGGCAACGTTACTGTAAAGGTTTATGACCTGAAGGGCCGGCTGGTGAAAGAAGTTTTTAACGGTTCCGTAGCCGCCGGCGAACACCAGCAGCAGATAGATGCCAGCGCCATGAGCAACGGGCTGTACGTCTGCGAAATTCAGCTGAACGGCAAAATCCACCGCGAACGGCTGGTAGTAGCAAAATAAGCATCTGAGTTTTTAAGCAAAAAGCCCTACCGTTTGGTGGGGCTTTTTTGTTGGCAAAACGGTAGGGTTCTGATCGAAAAAACTACTGGCTTATTCTTTTGGCCGGTTATTTTATTCAGGAAGTAACGCCCAGTTGAAATGCGCTATCTTTCCGCTCCTGTTTGCCCGTGCTGATAAATAAACTAGCCGCAATCAGGAAAAATACCGATTCAATTACCAGCCATTGGGTACCGAAAGCGCCTAAACTGCCTTCCGCGAAAATGGTAATGGAACGCGACAAAGCATAAAAACCCCAGAGCAGCATTAAAAACCCTAAGCCCTTCCGCACATCTTTCAGCATTAAATAAACCAGCGAAATTACCAGCGTCATCCCTACGCCACCGTACACGCCGCGAATAGAACTGTAGGCATCGGTGTTGCCGAGTTTTACCTGCACCAGATCCATAACGGCCTGCGGGCTGGCAAAAGCCATTAAACTTACCGATAATAAACTCAGCGCCGAAAGTAAAATAAATCCTTTGGCAGCCAGCATAATTGTTTTTTGCTTTTTCATAGTTTTTGTTTAAAGTATATTGCAAATTTCCGGCAACCAGCTTTCCTAAACCTTGACGATAATCAAGATTTTCGGGAGCTTTGGAAAAATTTATGGGAGCCGGCACGTTTAAGGCACTTTTGCTGTCTTTAGGGAAAGCTTTTTCCGCCACCTGCTATGCAAAATCTGTTACGCGTTTTCCTCCTGCTTTTTCCCTATATCACGTTTGGCCAAAGCACTTTCGTGAAAACGATAGACGGCATGCATTTCGGCAGGAATACGCGGGTATTTCAAACCAACGACCAGGGAATTGCCGTCTTTTCGTTAGACAGCCTGAAACTTTACAAATTCAACAGCTGCGGAAATCCGGAATGGGCGAAGCAATATAACATTCCCATCGGCCCTTATCCGGGCAGCATCATCAAAACTAAAACCGGCGGCTTTGCTCTTCTGAACCGGATTCCCAGCGGCGCTATTTACCATTCGGTTATCACTGTTTTAGATGCGAACGGGGCAATAATCTGGAGCAAATCTTTGGATGACCCGAATTACAGCCAGTTTCCGTATACCATTAGCGAAGACAGCAACGGTAATTTTGTAATACAGGCAAATGCCGGGCACACAAACCAACAAATCCATTATAATGCCCTTATCAAGCTCGATGCGAATGGCAATTTGCTTTGGTCGAAGTTCTATACTTTCGGACCGGTTTGGGGTGGCGCCATTGCAACTTCCGACGGGGGAATTCTGGCCCGGGTTGGCAGTACGTTATTTAAAACCGATAATGCTGGTAATCCTCTATGGGTATCTGAATCATACAACACCACTAATTACCTGGCTCCAATAGAAGTAAGCGATGGTTATATTTATACCGGCATTAATAACACTTCAAATAAAATCTGTTTTTATAAGATTGATAAAACCGGCCACCTCCTTTGGAGCGGCGATCGCAGAAACATTGATTTTACCGGAAATCCGCAGGTACTTTACAAGAAAAACAACGGCAATTTTCTGAGCATTTTCAATAAAACAATTGCCGGCCTGAATTATACAACGATTATTGAATTCGATAAAGACCTGAACGGCATCCACCAAAGTACGCTGAACAATGTAGCAGCAGGTTTTCCCTTACAAGGCCTGAATGTGGGTTTTTCCGATGAAAATAGTACCCTTTTAGCCGGCCTGGTACTTGCCAATGCGGCCGGTTCGAAATTATTCTTTGCCAAAACCGATAGCCTGCTTCACACCGGCTGCGACACTACTTTTGCCACCAATATAGTAACAGAACCAATAGCCCATACTTTAGGCCATACTGCGAATAGCATTTCCCATAACTTCAGCTTAGTAAATAAACCATTCAGCGTAAAAACCATTCCAAGCGTAATTACCACGCTTTGCAGCAGGAATGCACCAACTGAAATAAACATCCACCAGGACAGTATTTTGTGCGGAAATTCGCCGCTAACTTTGCGCGACCGGTCAGGCATTGCCCTGGATTCTTACCTCTGGAGCACCGGCGAAACTACCGCTACCATCGTCGTAAACAAACCCGGAAAATACTGGCTGCGCGCAAGCGCTAACTGCGGAGCGCAAACTGTTTCCGATACTGTTATAGTAACCGAAATTACTTTCCCGAAACCCACATTAATTTCCGATACAGCCATTTGTCAAAACGGCCCCGTCCTGATAAACGCCACGCTGCCCGGCGCCACCTACCGCTGGCAGGACGGCTCCACCAACGCCATTTACCAAGCCACCAAACTCGGAACTTACGAAGTAGAAATTACTTACCAGACCTGCACCAAAAAATTCAGCGTAAACATTGGCGATTACGAAAAACTGCTGATGCCGAACATTTTCACGCCCAACAACGATGGCCGGAACGATGCTTTTACGCCTATGGAAATGTGCGGCATTGCTTCCGGAAAACTGAAAATTTACAACCGCTGGGGCCAGCTTATTTATGAAACTTCCGAAATTGGCAAAGGCTGGAACGGTAAGATAAACGGATCAAAAAGTAGCGATGGGGTTTATTACTTTCTGGTAGAATACAGGGACTTCCGGGGCCAGCAGAAAAAGAAAAAAGGCTGGGTGGAATTGATTGGAGGTTGAGGTTGGAAACGGTAGGGTTTTGAATTGAAAAAAGTCAGTAGCTGCTTTTTCTTAAACAACTACTGACTTTTAATTTTATGATGCTAATTCCTTCTTGGTATCGTAACTGCAAGCAGTAGCAATCAAATTATCGGCATATTTATAAATATCATCAAGGCTCGACAATTCAACTTTCACATCTTTCCTGTTTTCATCAAACATTACAATTTGCTTTTTGCTTCCCTCTAAAAACAATCTGCAAATCGGTTTACGATTATTATCGTCAAGTAAAATTCCGAAATAGCTTTGCGTATCGCGATGAACAATTCTATTCGCGTCGATTTTAGTCCGTAGAATTGAACGGATAATGAAGAAAGCTTCTTTTTCGATTTCGTGCGTTACTACTTTAATTTCAGGTTCTTTGACTGGAGCAACAGTTACATCTTCGTTTACTTGTTCTGCAACAGTAGCTAATTCGCGGCGTGTTTCATTAGATAAAGCAGATTTAAGCCGGTCGCTTATCATATCGCTTATCAGATTATTAAGGCTTTTCTTTACAACCGCAGTGAATTGCTCCATAATTTTTGCAGTCATTGGCCCGGTGTGAATTTGCTTGCCAAAGTGTTTTACAAAGGCATCCGTTGGCTGATTTAATTCCTCCAGCATTATCCGGCGAATTTCTTTGGCGTATTTTAATTCGGTAGCAGAACTTAAAATATTTTCAACATTGAAAGCATTCCGTTGATATTTCTTCAGTTCGAAAATATTGGCTTCGCTGATATCTGTTATGTTGAATTCCCAAAATGGTTTGTCGTCCATCTTGTTCGATTCTTCCAGATCTGTATAGAATTTATAAATAATGCCGTTAGTAAGAATTCCGAAGCGTGAAGAAGTAACGTGGAAATAGCGGTGAAGCTGGGAATTATGAACGTTCAGATCTTCTTTCCAATGCTTGCACTCAATAATGATAATAGGATTATTATCTTTCAGAATGCAGTAATCAACTTTTTCGCCTTTCTTAATTCCTAGGTCAGCAATGAACTCTGGAACTACTTCGTGCGGGTTGAATACATCATAACCAAGTGCAGCAATAAATGGCATAATAAAAGCCATTTTTGTAGCTTCCTCGGTCTGGATGCTTTCCTTCATTCGGGCAACTTTTTCGCCCAAAGCTTTAATCAAATCAATGAAATCCATAGTTAACGCTTTAGCTTTTAGAACAATATTTTATGTTCCAATATAAACCAAAACATTATAACAACCTATTCACCATCTACATAATCCTGTAAGTAGGCATATTTTTCCGTGAGCTTGCCGTTTTTCGTAATGGTAGCGCGTTCAATGGTACCATCATCTTCGCCCAGCAAATACGGGAAAACATTATCTATTAACTGGCGGCCGAAATCGCGGGAAGCGTTGCGGGGAAGTTCGCAGGGCAGGTTGTCTACGGCCATAATGGTAATGTTGCCCTGCTTGTTGTAAGGCGGCTCCAGGTGCGAAGTCCAGGGGTTAAAATCAAAGGCCGGATCTTCGATGGTGCTGGAACGTTTGGTGCAGGGAATAGAACCGTCGATGTCGCAGGTTACGTCGGCAATGGTGTTGATCTTGAAATCCGGCTCCTTCATATCTTCTTCGGTGAAGAGTTTCGGGGCCTGCGGATTCCAGTACGCGCAGGCAATGAGCAGATCGGTTACTTTGGTAAATTTATCGAACGTACTTTTATATTCTTCCGGGTGCGTGTAAAAATCCGGACTGTCCCAAACCTTACCGTCTTTGCGGGCATTGTAATCGTGCGGAATGCAGCTGGGCGTAAACCGGTTCGTTGAAATTGGGTGTAGAGGTAATTGAAAATGCTTACGCGTTTAATGCCCATCATATCCATAATGTCCATGGCGCCGTTGGCTACGCGGCCACCGCCGGTTATGGCAATTTTAATGGGCGGCAGCGCTTTCACTTTAAAGAATTCCTCCTGCATATCTTCCAGATCAACGCACTGGTAAGCCGGTTTCAGGTCGAATAAGCTCCACTTTTTGCCGTAGGTCAGCAGGCCGTTATACGCCCCCACAATACCCGCCCAATGCCCGAAAGCCACAATGCGGTTGCCTTTGGAATCGGTGAGGGTTTCGTAATCTACCAGCGTAATATTTTTCTGCAGCATGGCCTGCAGCAGTTTGCGGTTATGCGGTTGCTTTTTAATGGTGTGCGAAAAGAAAAGATAGGTTTTATCCGGGATCAGATCTTCGATACGGCACTTCCTTCACGCCCAACAAAATATCGCAATCCGAAAGGTCTTCCTGAAGCTTGATTCCGAGCTGGGAATATTCCTGATCTTTAAAACACCGGATCGGGCTTGGCTGCATCACAATTTCTGCTTCCGGGTAAGCCTGAAGGGTTTCCTGGCATTTCTTAGGCGTAAGCGGCACCCGTTTATCTACGGGCACTTTCCCTTCTTTTACAATTCCGATCTTATGTTTAGTCATGGTAGAGGCAGCTTGAGTTGCGTGGTAAATTTAAGAAAAATTTAACCCCACCCCAGCCCTCCCCTAATTTAGGGGAGGGAGTTTTTTTATTCTGGATGAATATTGATTTTCAGAATTTAAATCCTGCGTAGGGACAGGGCTTGACCTGTCCGCACAGCATTGCGATAAATTATTTGAACACGATTTTAAGGATTCATTTGAAGGTCAGGATTTTTATCAGGAATGTTTGATCTGGTATTCATGATTATAAATACGTGATCAGGAATATGTGATCGGAAATCCGTGAACAGATATGCGTGATCGGGAATGCGTGCGGACAGGTCAAGCCCTGTCCCTACAAAAAAATCTTTCCATCATTCCCATTAGCGGTTCAGGCAAAAATCCTGAACATCATTAAATCCTTAAAATCGTGTTCAGAAAATAAAAACTCCCTCCCCTGAATTAGGAGGGATTTAGGTGGGGTAAAATTCCAATTCCCCCGCTATTAAATCAGAATAAATAAAGTTACTTTTGTAGCCAAATTCCCTACCGTATTTAAACCGGTAAGTAATTGAGAACGAAATCCTAAACGCTGTTCCCTTAAATAGTATTTTTATGATATTCAAAACCAAACCTGCCGATGTGTTTAAAGAGCGCCATAACGGCCCCACCAAGCAGCAGATGCAGGAAATGCTGAGAACCATCGGCACCGATTCTTTAGATACCCTCATCGACGAAACCATTCCGCCGGCCATCCGCCTGAAAAAACCGCTGAATATCCCGGCTGGTCTAACGGAGCGCGATTTCTTACGGAAATTCAAATGCCATAGCCAAGCAAAATAAAGTTTACAAATCATACATCGGTTTAGGCTACCACGATACTATCATTCCGCCGGTAATTCAGCGGAACATTCTGGAAAACCCGGGCTGGTACACCGCTTACACCCCATACCAGGCGGAAATTGCGCAGGGCCGTTTAGAGGCGTTGATCAACTACCAGACGATGGTAATGGACCTGACCGGAATGGAGATCGCCAACGCATCTTTATTGGACGAAGGTACTGCCGCTGCCGAAGCAATGGGAATGCTTTTCGCTAACCGCAAAGGTTCGCGCAAAAACGCCAACCGTTTCTTCGTTTCAAACCAGATGCTGCCGCAAACCATCGACGTACTGATGAGCCGCGCTACGCCAATTGGCATTGAGCTGGTAATCGGCGATCACCGCGAAGCCAACCTGAACGACGAAACCTTATTCGGTGCCATTTTACAATACCCGGCTGCCGACGGTGAAGTGTTTGACTATACTGACTTCATTGCCGAAGCGCACAAAAACGATATGTTCGTAGCCGTTGCTGCGGATATTCTTAAGCTTAACGTTGCTTACTTCTCCGGGCGAAATGGGCGCTGATGTTGCGGTGGGTACAACCCAGCGTTTCGGCGTGCCAATGGGCTTTGGCGGACCGCACGCGGCTTATTTTGCTACCAAAGATGCTTTCAAACGCGTAATTCCGGGCCGTATCATTGGCCAGTCAGTATCGATGCGCAGGGTAAAAAAGCGTACCGGATGGCCTTGCAAACCCGTGAGCAGCACATCCGTCGTGAAAAAGCTACTTCCAACATTTGTACTGCGCAGGTTTTATTGGCCGTAATTGCTGGTATGTATGCCACTTATCACGGTCCGCGTCGCCTTGAAATACATCGGTCTGAACACGCATGCTTTGGCGCAAATGCTGGACGAACAACTGAAAGGATTAGGCTTTGAGCAGCTGAACGAAAACTACTTCGACACGCTGAACATTAAAGCCGAAAGCGCCGAAATGGTAAATGCGATCCGCAAAGAAGCCGAAGCTGCGCAGATGAACTTCCGTTATTTCGGCGAAAACCAGATCGGTATTTCCCTGCACCAGAACATGGATGTGGAAGAAGTAAAAGAGATCGTAGAAGTATTTGCCAAAGTGGCCGGTAAAAAAGCCGATACTTCTAAGTTAGAAATTGCCGAAGAAACCAACATTTCCTGGCCGGAAGCTTTGATCCGTAAGTCGGAATACCTGACGGCATGATGTGTTCAACTCGCACCATTCGGAGCACCAGATCCTGCGTTACATGAAGTACCTGGAGAACAAAGATTTCTCTTTGACCCACGGCATGATTCCGCTGGGCTCTTGTACCATGAAACTGAACGCTACTGCCGAAATGATGCCGGTTACCTGGGCGGAAATCGGTCGGTTTGCACCCATTCGCCCCAGCAGACCAAACCAAAGGTTACCAGCAGATCTTCTCTGACCTGGAAGCCTGGTTATGCGCTGCCACCGGTTTCGATGCGGTTTCGTTACAGCCAAATTCCGGTGCGCAAGGCGAATACGCTGGTTTAATGGTAATCCGGGCGTACCACGAAGCCCGTGGCGATCATCACCGTAACATTTCTTTAATTCCATCTTCAGCCCACGGTACTAACCCAGCTTCGGCAGTTATGGCGGGCATGAAAGTAGTGATCGTGAAATGCGACGAAAGCGGCAACATAGACGTTGCGGATCTGAAAGCGAAAGCCGAGCAATACAAAAATGAACTGAGCTGCTTAATGGTAACGTATCCGTCAACCCACGGCGTTTACGAAGAAAGCATCATCGAAATTTGCCAGATCATTCACGATAACGGCGGCCGCGTGTATATGGACGGCGCCAACATGAATGCCCAGGTTGGCTTAACTTCGCCGGCTAACATTGGCGCGGATGTTTGCCACCTGAACCTGCACAAAACTTTCTGCATTCCTCACGGTGGCGGCGGACCAGGTGTTGGCCCGATCGGTGTAGTGAAAGACTTAGCTCCTTATTTGCCGGGTCACGCCGTGGTAGATATGGGTCGCAATAAAGCAATTAACGCGGTTTCGGCAGCGCCTTGGGGTTCTGCTTCTATCCTGCCGATTTCTTACGCGTACATTGCAATGATGGGAGGCGAAGGTTTAACCGAAGCTACCAAAGTTGCGATCCTGAATGCGAACTACATCAAAGCCCGTCTGGAGAAACATTATCCGGTACTTTATGTAGGTAAGAACGGCCGTTGCGCCCACGAAATGATCCTGGATTGCCGCGCGTTCAAGAAATTTGGTATTGAAGTAGAAGACATTGCCAAGCGTTTAATGGACTATGGTTTCCACGCGCCAACCGTTTCTTTCCCGGTAGCTGGCACGTTAATGGTGGAGCCAACTGAGTCTGAAGCCAAAGAAGAACTGGACCGCTTCTGCGATGTAATGATTGCCATCCGCAAAGAAATTGAGGAAGTAGAAAGTGGTGCTGCCGATGCGAAAAACAACGTATTGAAACACGCACCGCATACTGCTGAGTTAGCTTTAGCTGAAAACTGGGATCGTCCGTATAGCCGCGAAAAAGCCGTTTATCCATACGAATTCAGCCGCACAAACAAATTCTGGCCAACCGTTTCCCGCATCGATTCTGCTTACGGCGACCGTAACCTGATCTGTTCTTGTACCCCGCTTGAGGCTTACGCCAATCCGGAAGTGGCGCAGACAGCTACTGGCATTGAATAATTAAATTGTTAAATGGCTTAATTGCTAAAGGGTTTTGAAATCCGTCCAGGAAATATCCTGGACGGATTTTTATTTTAGTTTTTAAGGCCAAAAGCCTACCATTTTTAAATAGAAAGGCCGCTCCGAAATTTCGGAGCGGCCTTTCTATTCGTTTAGGTTTTATAAGTTAGGGAAGAACCCCGGATTGCAATGGAGTCAGGCAAACTTCTGAAACTGGTGGGAAAAATCAGATTCCTCTTTCTGCAACCAGGCACTTGCTGTTTCGCGGTCCATAAAACTGCAGAGTTCAAAACCAAGAGCCAGGTCTTCTTTCATTTCTTCCAGAATTTGCGTAAAATTTGCATTGGTAGCATTGGTAGCCGGACTGATCCGGGCCATTTTCTGGAGTTCCGTAGCCGATAAGCCGCTCAGAAAAAGGGAGATTATTTCTTTAAATTCCGTTTCTGATGGGTCGTGACGACGGCAGCTGACATCCAGGATCAGTTTTTTTATGCCATATCTGGTAATTTCTTCAATTAAGCCAAAAAAGTAAAGCTCAAAATTAACCTTCATGAAAGGGTCATAATCGTGCCAGCTTATATAAAGAATTTCTTCGTTGCCGATCTGGCAGGTAACAGAATTAATGTTCAGCATAATGCTACAATTTAAAAACGCAGGTGGTACTGGTTTTACTTTTCAGGAACGTACAAACTGGTAGCATTGCTCTCAAAAAGCAAGTTAACCAGGGGTAGCAGTGGGTGGCATAAAGCTAAGAGGCGGAATTACAACCCTGCTTTATTTAAAAACAGGCGGGTAATTGAAAACAGCAACTTCAGCGAAATCTATTCCCTGAAGGTTATGCAAATTAGAAATTTCGGGAGAAAAATAAAAGCCCGGATTGCACTGTTTTTGGCAGATCCGGTAAAACCTCAAGTTAACAACGGCAATGCACCTCTCTGAACGGCAGTATTTTAAATTAAAAATTAGGGCATTTTAATTATTCAAAATTACTGCCTCCAGCCCGCCTGCCAGAAAGTTTCAGATGAACCGGGCTTTTCTGCCGATGAACCATGAAAGTTGGTAATAAAATAGTGGCGAGCTTCGGCGAACGGGTTAAAAGAAGGGATGATTGGAAAAAGCGACTTAATCCGGAATTGCCCGTATAAACCAGCAGCTTTTCGGGATCCCCGAAAAAGAGCGTTGTCCTTCCGTTTAAAGCCAAACCTGTTATGAAAAATCTGCTGAATCTTTTTTTGGTGCTAATAATCTTTCTATCTGGCTGCGCCGTTACCGCCCCCGTAGATGTAAGCACCGATTTCGACCGGAATGTAAACTTTACGCAGTACCGCACCTTTAAATGGTTCCAGGATAAACCCGAAGCCGGCCGCGATTCTGCCTATAAATACAACACGTTCCTGGACCAGCGTATCCGGCGGGCGGTAGAAGCGCAGCTTACCCAGAAAGGCATGACCAAAGTAGAAGGCAATGCCGATATCCTGGTTGCGTATGATGTGAAAGTTATAACCCGCCAGCAGGCCCGCCCCGATTATGCCGCCGGGCCGGGCTTAGGGTATGGCTATGGCTACTGGTATGGCTACCGCTACAATTACGGCTATAACCGTTTCGGCACCCGGCCCATGGTAATAGAGCAATACAAAGACGGCACCATTATTATTGACCTGGTAGACCCCAAAGAAAACCAGCTGCTCTGGCGGGGCTGGGGACAAATGGAAGTAGACCAGGCTAATATTTCGGAGGAAGAAGTAATGAAGATCGTAACGAACATTCTGGCAAAATACCCGCCGGGAGCTGAAAAGAAGTAATTAACTCTGAAACCTGAGATTTCACTAATTTGGATTCATAAAAAAAGTCATTCCTTTAACCGGGAATGACTTTTTTAGCGCTAAAGCGTAGCGTTTTCTAAACGTGTACGTGGCGTTCGGCGTGGTAGGAAGACCGTACCAGCGGGCCGGATTCTACGTATTTCAGGCCGCGGCGCAAGCCTTCTTCTTTATAGTGCGCAAACAGATCCGGGTGAATGAATTCGGCTACTTCTATATGGCGTTTGGTTGGTTGCAGATATTGGCCTAGAGTTAAAATATCCAGTCCGTTGGCGGCCAGGTCGTCCATGGCCTGGTACATTTCGTCTTTGGTTTCGCCTAAGCCCAGCATAATGCCGCTTTTGGTGCGTTTGCCGTAGGCTTTGGTGCGTTTTATCTGCTCCAGGCTACGGTCGTATTTGGCTTGCGGGCGAACCATGCGGTACAGGCTCCCTACGGTTTCCATGTTATGCGACACCACTTCCTGCCCGGCAGAGATCATGGTTTCCAGGGCTTCCCAGTTCGCTTTCACGTCCGGAATTAAGGTTTCGATGGTGGTTTCCGGCGAAAGATTCTTGATCTGTACTACGGTTTCGTGCCAGATGGAGGCGCCGCGGTCTTTTAGTTCGTCGCGGTTTACGGAGGTAATTACGGCGTGCTTTACGCCCATTAACTGAATGGCTTCGGCTACGCGGCGGGGTTCGTCCTGATCGTATTCGTTCGGCCGGCCGGTGGCTACGGCGCAAAACGAACAGCTGCGGGTACAAACATTCCCTAAGATCATAAAGGTAGCAGTACCAGCGCCCCAGCATTCGCCCATGTTCGGGCAGTTGCCGCTTTCGCAAATGGTATGCAGTTTATATTGGTCTACTAAGCTCCGGACTTTGGCATATTCCTTCCCTACAGGCAGCTTTACGCGCAGCCAATCGGGCTTGCGGTTTTTAGGCTGCTCCACTACCGGCTGAATAACCGGCAACATTACAAGTTCATCCATAAGGCAAAGGTACGAAAGATGCACCGGAAGGGCAAAGCGCTAAGCCACAGTTTATTTATTTCCGGCGGCCGTAGTACAGAGTAAGGTAAACGGAAGTGAAAAAGCTGGAATTTTGGGCTTCCGGCACCAGGATCAGCTTTTTAGGAAAAGCTTCCAGCAAAAAGCCGGTTTCTATGCCGGTAATGTTTTCGCGGTAGCGGCCGTATTCAAAGCTGATAGCCGTTTTTAAGTGGGCGCCAATGTTAACGTTGGTTTCGTTAACGCCGGTTAAAAACCCGGCGCTGCCCAGAATGCGGGGATCGCCATTGCGGTGTTTCTCTCTGGGCTCATACCGTTCGGTCCGAACATCCGGAATGATCTGCCCGGAAGGTAGTCCCCGGTAATCAGTATAATCGTAATTTATGTAATAAGGTACCAGCAAACCAATAGAAGGCCCGATGCCAATAATCCCGTTTACTTCCACCCCGGCTTCCGCCGCTTTCCGGAAGAAGGTATATTCCCTTCCCATTTCGGGCCGGAATACAAACAGGTAGTTGGTTTTGCCTTTCAAATAAAAGTCGCCTTCGGGGCCCGGCTCCGGAAATTCTTTGGGGTGTTTAACCTGTACCAGATCTACTCCCCAAAATTGTTGCCACCGTTCCTTTATGGTATGCGAAGAACGCAAAGAAAGGCCGCCAATTATCCCGCCGTTGGTATTCCAGTTTATGCCGTAGGTAAGTTCTTTACGCGGTTCGGTTTCCTGCGCAAGCGTAACGGTGCTTCCGGAAAGGAAAATTACAAGGAAAAGGAGTATGAATGTTTTATACACTGGAAAAGCAAAATAATTTCCTTAAAAGTAATAAATTTACGTACATTTTAAAATTTTGTTCCTCAACCCTATGAGCACTATCAGCACCACTTACTCCGGTAATTTACGCACCCAGGCCATTCATAATGCCTCCGGCAATGCTGTTATTACCGACGCCCCGTTAGATAATAATGGCCGCGGCGAAGCTTTTTCGCCCAGCGATCTGGCATGTGCGGCACTGGGAAGCTGCATGCTAACCATTATGGGGATTGTGGCCGAAAGAAATAACATTAACCTGGAAGGCGCTAAAATGGAGATAACCAAAAAAATGGTTGCTGATCCGCGCCGGATTTCCGAAGTAATTATTGATTTTAACCTGCCAACCGGCAGCACGTTCTCTGACAAAGAAAAAGCCCTGCTGGAAAATGCGGCCAAAACCTGCCCGGTAGCCTTAAGCCTGCACCCGGATATTAAACAAACCGTAACGTTCAATTATTCGGCGTAAACCCGGAACCCCGCAAAAACGTACCGTGCTGCGTTTTTTTTTGCGACGGGAAAACTATTCCGAAATCAGCAATTGCTGATAGCCTGCTACCCACCACCTTGTTGCTGTTCAGCTACCATTTAAACGAAAAGAGACGCAAAATCTTGCGTCTCTACTTTTTTCACCAAAATAGGTATCGTTTTTCTTAGGCATTCGCGGTTACCCGTTTTTTTACTTCGCTGATATTTATACCCAGATGCGAACCGTTATAAGTACAAACGCCATCCTGGATCAGCAAAAGCTGCGGCGACTCATGCCGAACCTGGAAAAAACTGGCTATTTCGTTTGAAACGGGCCGGTAAGCCAGCAGATCAAGGTAATACGGCTTTAGATTGCCTAACTGGTTGTCGGTCCACTGGCGCTCCAGGCGGTTTTTGGCAGTAGCGCTAATAGAACAACTGGTGCTGTGTTTAAATATTACTACCGGCTGGTTTTTAGATTCTTCGGCCAGGTTTTCAATCTGTTTAATATCGGTAAGCTTTTGCCACTCCATCATATTCTGTTCTTTGCTTTTGCGGAATTAGCGCTTTCTTTTGTTTTGATTCTTTTCGGCTTTTACGGGGTTCGGGCCGTAATAAATAACGCTTTCTTCCATTTCTTCGGTTAACGGCCGCGGGGCGGCTTCGCCTTTCTTAAAAGAAGCCTTCTGGACTTTTAAATGCGAATCCTTTACATCTTCGGCATCATACTTAGCCATTTCCCGGCGGATCTTCCGGCTATCGGGCTTGGAATCGTCGTTAAAAGAGATCTGGGCGAAACTGCTGGTACAGGCCAGGGCCATTAAAATAAAGGTCAGGAGCGAAAGCTGGCCAATTTTACATGAAGTAAGTAAATACCTTTTCATAATCATTCAGCTACAGGTTCAACATTCGGTTTACGTTTTGTTTTTGTTTTGGTCTTGCCGCCGGAAAATAACCGGGAAAAGAAATTGCCTTTGGAGCGCGCCGTTTTTTTACTGGCATTGTTGCGCAGCTGTTTGTATTTCTTTTTCTGAAGCAGGCCGTTCTTATTATACTTATTTTTAGAACCGCTCAGGTTAGGCTTTTTAACTTCCGTTTCGGTTGGCTCTTCGCTGGCCGAAGCAATGGCATTATCGGCTCCACCTCCGTCATCGGCGCCATCGGTGGCTACTGCTTTGGTCTTTACAACTTTATTCTTCTTTTGCTTTTTAGCTTTGGCGGTTGCTTTGGTTACTTCCGGGCAGGGCATTTTGCGGCTGCACCCCCCAGAGAAGTTAAGCACCATAGCCAGAATCAGCAGCAAAGCAGTTTTTGAGCCGAAAAGGATACCGTTTTTAGTTAAATCCCGCACAATTCTCCCCATTTAAACTAAGTTACAACAAACCAAATTAATATGCAAGTAATTTATCAACTGCTTCTTCCAGACGCTGCGTTGGCAGGAACTGCGCTTCCAGCGGTGGGGAGAACGGAATAGCCGTATCCAGACCACCCACGCGTAAAACCGGAGCATCCAAACGTTCGAAACAGTTCTCCGCGATCCAGGCCGCAATTTCGCCGCCAATACCGCCGGTTACCGTGTCTTCGTGCAGCACAATTACACGGCCGGTTTTCTCAACTGTCTGGCGAACGGCCTCTTTATCCCAGGGCAATAAGGTCCGGAGATCAAGCACGTCTGCTTTAATAGACAATTTATTTAGCAGATTTGTTGCCCAATGCACCCCCATGCCGTATGTTATTATTGAAAACTCGTCTCCTTCCTGTGCTAAGGCCGCTTTTCCGATCTCTGTGGTATAATAATCGTCGGGCACGTTGCCGGAAATGGAGCGGTACAGCATTTTGTGCTCAAAGTACATAACCGGGTTCGGATCTTCAATAGCCGCATTTAACAGACCTTTGGCATCTATTGGGTTGGATGGATAAACGATCTTTAAGCCCGGCGTATGGAAAAACCAGGCTTCGTTGCTTTGCGAATGGAAAGGGCCTGCAGCAGCTCCGGCTCCTGTAGGCATCCGAACTACCACATCGGCGTTCTGCTCCCAGCGGTAGTGGCTTTTAGCTAAGTTATTTACGATCTGGTTGAAACCGCAGGTCACGAAATCGGCGAACTGCATTTCTACCATGGTCTTTTTCTTTTTAATGGACATGCCCAAGCCAATACCGATAATGGCACTTTCGCAAAGCGGCGTGTTACGTACGCGTTCTTTGCCGAATTTCTCCACGAAGCCTTCGGTAATTTTGAAAACCCCGCCATATTCGGCAATATCCTGGCCCATAAGAACCAGTTCCGGGAATTTTTCCATGCTCTGACGCAAACCGTCGGAAATGGCATCTACAAAGCGTTTTTCGGTGGTTTTATCGGAAGCCGGCTTAATTACTTTTTGTTCGAACGGCTTGTACATATCGGCCATTTCTTCCTCCACATTTGCCGTTGGCATTTGCGTGTTGAAAGCCGTATCCAGCCCTTTTTCGATCTCCGCTTTAAATTCCTCCCGAATAGCAGCCATCGATTTTGGCGTTAGCACTTTTTCGTCCAGCAGGTATTTTTCGAAATTCTCTACCGGATCTTTCTTGGCCCATTTCTCGAACAATTCCTGCGGCACGTATTTGGTACCGGAGGCTTCTTCGTGGCCGCGCATCCGGAAGGTCATGGCTTCGATCAACATCGGGCGCGGGTTTTTGCGCATGCTGGAAGCGGCCTGCCGCACGGTGTCGTACACTTCCAGCACGTTATTGCCGTCTATCTGCAGCGCATCCATGCCGTAAGCCGGACCTTTATCTATAAAATAATTGAATTTGAATTGTTCGTTGCTTGGCGTAGAAAGTCCGTAACCGTTATTCTCTATCATGAAAATAACCGGCAAATTCCAAACCGCTGCTACGTTTAATGCTTCGTGGAAATCGCCTTCGGAAGCACCGCCGTCGCCGGAATAAACCAGCGTTACTTTTTCCCGGTTTTCCAAAAGATCAGCTAAGGCAATTCCGCCGGCTACCGCTAATTGCGGACCTAAATGCGAAATCATGCCCACAATGTGGTGCGGGTTGGAACCGAAGTGGAAAGAACGGTCGCGGCCTTTGGTGAAACCGGTCGTTTTGCCCTGGAACTGCGCAAACAGCTGACCCAGGTCCATGTCGCGGCAGGTGAAAACGCCCAGATTCCGGTGCATCGGCAAGATATATTCGTCTTCTTCCAGGGCTAAGGTGGAGCCTACCGAAATTGCTTCCTGGCCGATTCCGGAGAACCATTTGCTTACTTTGCCCTGGCGCAGCAGGATCAGCATTTTCTCTTCGATCATGCGGGGCATTAAAATGCCACGGTATAAGCGGATCAGGTCGTCGTCGGAATATTCTTTGCGGTTGAAATTCATAGTTTTGATGGCAATTAATTGCGCCGCAAAATTAACCTAATTCTAAGGAGAGGGAAAGAATTAAGGGTTTATTTTTTGGTATTTGTGTTAACCCCACCCCAACCCTCCCCTAATTCAGGGGAGGGAGTTTTTTCAGTAGGGACAGGGCTTGACCTGTCCGCACGTTATTGCGACAAATTATCTGAACACGATTTTAAAGATTAAACCGAAACCAGGATTGCTTTTCGGGATGGAATTCCTTCGAAAGCATTCCTTATCAAACATTGCCGATCCAATAATTTCTGAACACGATTTCAGGGATTAAAATGATGATCAGGATTTCCTTTATGAATGGTCTCCGCAATCCCATTCCCTTACTCTGCCTGAAAATTCTGTTCATCTTAAAAATCCTTAAAATCGTGTTCAAACAATTTATCGCAATATGCGGGCGGACAGGTCAAGCCCTGTCCCTACGTGGTATAACAATATTTTTCAACCAATTCCTTAATTATTTCCCTGAAAAAGCTGAACTTCGGCCAAAACTGTCGTAAAACGGTAGGCTTTTCGGGCAAAAAAGTCCAGATACCAAGTACAAGCTACCAGATACCAACAACCATGATCCATTTCGAAGAATTTACTTTAGATAACGGCCTGCGCGTAATTGTGCACGAAGATTTCACCACGCCCATGGCGGTAGTGAATGTGCTTTACAACGTAGGCTCCCGCGACGAAGACGAAAACCATACCGGCTTTGCGCATTTGTTTGAGCACTTAATGTTCAGCGGTTCGGTAAACATTCCCAGCTACGACGAACCTTTGCAGAAGGTAGGCGGCGAAAATAATGCCTTTACCAGCCCAGATATCACGAATTACTACTTAACCGTTCCGGCCCAAAACATTGAAACCGGTTTCTGGCTCGAATCCGACCGGATGCTGGGTCTGGCATTCAGCGAAAATGGTTTGGAAGTGCAGCGCAAAGTAGTGATCGAAGAATTCAAGCAGAACTACCTGAACCAACCTTACGGCGATGTGTGGCTTAACCTCCGGCCGTTGGCTTATCAGAAACATCCGTATAAATGGGCAACTATCGGGAAGGAAGTTTCGCACATCGAAAATGCCGTAATGGACGATGTACGGGCGTTTTTCAACAAACATTATTCGCCGGTAAACGCCATTTTAGTGGTAGCCGGCAACGTAACGGTAGCAAAAGCCAGAGAACTTTCCGAAAAGTGGTTTGGGCCAATTCCTTCCGGCATAAAATATGAACGCAACATTCCGGCAGAGCCCAGACAAACCGAAGCCCGCCGGCTGGATATGTACGCCGATGTGCCGCTAAATGCCCTTTACAAAGCCTACCACATGCCGGCCCGCGACGATGAAAACTACCACGCTGCTGATCTGGTAAGCGATATTCTGGGCCGCGGCAAATCTTCCCGCCTGTACGACAAACTAGTGAAAGAGCAGAAACTATTCAACTCGATCAGCGCTTCGGTTATGGGTTCTATGGAGCCGGGCTTGCTGATCATCCAGGGTAAATTGAACGAAGGCGTAGACCTGGAAACCGCCAACCGGGCCATTGAAATAATTAATGCCGATTTCATGATGACCGGGATTTCGGAAGTGGAGCTTACCAAAGTAAAGAACCAGGCCGAAACCAGTCTGGTTTTCTCTGAAATAGACCTGCTGAACCGCGCCATGACCCTGGCCATGTTCAAATTACAAGGCGATGCCAATTTAATAAACCAGGAAAGCCAAAAAGTGCAGGCCGTAACCCGCGAATCGCTTTTAGAACAGGCCCGGATCGTATTAGACCTCAATAACTGCTCTACGCTCTATTATCACGCCCAACCCAAAACCGAAACCGTAGCGGCAACTGCGGAAAACGAAACAGAAGCGTGAGGAAAGGAGTCAGGAGTCAGGATTGAGGAGTGAGGAATGGTGAGGAGAAATAAAATAGTACTCGAACGCGGAGCGGAGTAAGATCAATTAAGCTTTATGAAATACAAGCTAAATTTGCGCTTACGGCAGCAAATTTAGCCGTTTGCCTAGCCACTGCCCTCTACTATCTATGCAATGCACCGTTAACTATGAAAAGCAGAAAGTATCACAGTGCGTTTTTTGTCAAACGCACTGTTTGAGCGGTGGGCCGCCTGCCCCGAAAGCCTTCGGGGAGTTTGCGTTTGACTTGACTTTTTTGATTCTTTTTGTGTCAAGACAAAAAGAACAAGGAAATCAGCTATGAAATAGAAACTAATTGATAAAGCAGAAAATTACCTACGAAAGAATGGTAGCCTTTGTAGCTTAAAAACTGCTGTCCGCCAACAAGTTCCTTCAGGGCTACGCCCGCAAGCTTCGCGCTCCTGCGCTCACTTGTGCTCAGGATGACGCAATAATTTGTTAGATTTTATTAGCCAAGGTTACTATCAACCTGATGCGATCTCTCCTAAGGTCGAGATGACAGGAAAAATAAAAAATTGAAAAATAATTAAAAATGAAAATAAGAACCGGCTTCGGCTACGACGTACACCAGTTAAAAGAAGGCTTAGATTTCTGGCTCGGCGGCATAAAAGTACCCCACACCCACGGTGCCCTGGGCCACTCCGACGCCGACGTACTCATACATGTGATCTGCGATGCGTTATTAGGTGCCGCCAACCTCAGAGACATTGGATTTCACTTCCCGACACCGACCAGAAATACAAAGGCGTAGACAGCAAAATCCTACTCAAAGAAGTAATGCGCTTATTAAAAGAACAGAACTACCAGGTAAGCAACATCGACTCTACCATTT